>CAWFNY010000001.1:700000-2150939 GCA_963817435.1 uncultured Gemmatimonadales bacterium | reverse complement strand
TGAGTGTGGGCGGCATCGCGCGCATCACATGGTACTTCAGGTTCCTCAGGATGTGGCGGTCAAGGATCGCCAGACCGCGGTATCCGATATTACGAAGAAAATGCGCCGATTCCTTGCGTCCGAGCCCTTTTACGTGGGCTATCATCCAATCGCGCAGTACGAGGACCTCCTCTGAGGGGGAGCCGTGCGGCGTCGATGCGAGCCGAGCGGCGATCTCAGGGAACTGCTCCCGCACCGTCAGCAAACGCTGCGCTTTCGTATTGTGAAAGCGGATGTAGGCATCGGCCTGGCGGAGGACAGGCGTGGGATCCTCTCCCCGTTCGAAGAATGAATGCTCTTCCAGCCGGCGGACGGCCGCGTCAGCATTCACCGCGCTCGACTGTGGCGTGAGCAGACAGTACGCCAGCTCGTAGAAATGTGCCGATGCAGGGACCCGTTCGAAATCGCGGAGCCGCTCCCGTATCCGGTCGCCTCGTTCCAAGTATTCGCGCCGGATCTGATCAATGTCTTTGTAGCGCCGTTGCTTCATGCAAGCCGGACCACCCTGTTCTTCCCCTCGGTGGTGATGCGCACGAGTACCGTCCCGCTCGAGGTCCTTCAACAATCGATCGAGCCAGGCCATATGCTTCGTCCCAAACCGCGGGAGGATGTGCGGGCCGATGTCATGCAGGGGGAGGCCACGACGGACACTGCTGTTCCGCAGGTGCTCAATGATGCGTCCGCGGTAAATGCGGTGCGGGACCCCGAACATGGACTGTTCGGGTTTCTTCGGCGCAGGCGCCGGTGATACCATGGATCCGGCGGAGGCACAGAGTCCGGCAAGCGGACATTCCCCGCAGAGGGGGCTGCGCGCCGTGCAGATCGTCGCGCCGATGTCCATAAGTGCCTGATTCCAGTCATACGCGCGCGTCCGATGCAGTGTCCGTTCGGCGACAACTTTGATCGCCTCTTCGGGCATCATCCGGCCGGTGTCGGGCATCTTCCAGAAGATACGCGAGAAGAGGCGGCGGATATTCACGTCCACGAAAGAGACCGGTTTTCCGAACGCCGAGCACAGCACAGCGCGGGCGGTATAGGTGCCGATGCCGGGGAGTGCAACCAGCGCTTCTTCGGTCGCCGGGATCCGTCCGCCATGCCGGGCAACGACCACCTGTGCGAGAGTATGGAGACGCACCGCGCGGTTGTTGTATCCCATCCCCTGCCATGTGCGGATGACGTCGGAGCGTCGCGCGTGTGCGAGCGCCGTGAGGGTCGGAAATCGTTTGAGAAAGAGCGGATACTTCACGAGCACCCTGCTCACCTGTGTCTGCTGGAGCATGACCTCAGAGAGCAGGATGCGGTAGGGGTTCTTGATGCCGCGCCAGGGAAGGGTGCGGGCATGGAGACGATACCACTTCAGAATTGTCCGTTGCAGAGGTCGAACGGGAGTTGAAGGAAAGGGAAGAGGGAAAAAGGCAAAACCGCAGGGCGTAGCGACGTCATTTCTCGTCCCCGTCGTCCGCTGCTTCTCTCCCGTAAGCTTTGTTGCCTTTTACCTTTTTCCTTATGCCTTCCCCGCAGAGCAATTCTACGACCTCTCTATTCCCGTCCAGAATATCCATTTCCAGCAGATCTTCGGGCGGAACCCATCGGATCTGTTCGAAGGTGCGGTTCTCCGGCTCACCGGTGAATGTATGCACCGGAAAATAGTAGACACGCCACGAACGATCACCGTAGTCCCACTCCTGACGAAAGAATTCTGGCCCCGGAGATGCGTGGATCCCTAATTCCTCATCGAGTTCACGTACGAGGGCTGCTGATGGCGTCTCGCCCGGTTCCAGTTTTCCACCGGGAAATTCCCATTTCAAAGGGTAGCGGGAGGTCCGTTTGCGTTGTCCGGTCAGGATGGCCCCATTACGGAAGATGATGCCGACTGCGACTTCTTTCATGGATGCAAGGTACGAAATTGATCAATAAACTCCCAGAGTTCTGCAGTCAACCTTAATTGCGATGAATATATTGATATGGGATCAGAGGGCGATGCTGGAAGTAAACAAAGGTTTCCTGGAAGAAGGGAAATGCGTTCTAGAATTCGCGTAGTCCATGGACTACATGGATTTTTCCTCAAATTCCGACACGATTATCAGATTCTTGGGAATTGACTACAAAACTAGAATTGCCAAGATTGCATCCGTAGTATTCTCGCAACTCCGTTGCAGAGAGGCAGCAGGCAAAGCCGGGGATTCGAACGCCTTGCTTCATTGTGAGGATGGGGAGGCTCTGAGGTTGGAGCCACGAGGGGTGCTTGACCTGTGTGCGAAAGCCCGATGGGGGCGATCTGTCGCTTTCTGCAGCGGAACCCGCACACCAAACTTGCACCCGAGTGATGAAACCGCGCATCCTTGTTGTCGAAGATGAGCAAGTCGTTGCATTGGACATCCAGCACCGACTTCAGGATATGGACTACGAAGTTGCGGGCATGGCGTCTTCAGGGGAGGACGCTATGCTCGCTGCGGGGGAATTGCACCCTGACGCCATCCTGATGGACGTCAGTCTCGGATCCGGGATCGATGGCATCGAGACCTCCGCCAGGATCAGGGACCTGTATCACATTCCCATCGTTTTCCTCACCGCGTTCTCCGACGAGGAGATCATCGGGCGCATGAAGCGTACCGGTCCCTTCGCGTACATTCTCAAGCCATTTGAAACCGCCGAACTTCATGCTGCTCTGGAGATCGCGCTCCTGCGCCATCGTTACGAGCAGACTCTTGATGAAGAACGGCAGCTTCTTGCCGCCACGCTGAAAAGTATCGATGATGGCGTTATTGTGACGGGCGAAGACGGCCGGATCCGGTTCATGAACCCTGTCGCCGAGGCTCTGACGGGATGGACCCTTGAAGAAGGGAACGGGAGGGACCTCGGCATCGTCTATGTCATTGATCTTCCGGACACTCTCGTTGCGCGTGACGGTACCCGCAGGATCATCGAGCACCGCTCCAGCATGATCATCGACACGAATGGCCGGTGGAGCGGTTTTGTGCATGCGTTCTCGGATGTAACGGAACGTGAGGCTGTCCGCCGCAGCGTGCACCAGCGCGAGCGCGAGTACCGCATGCTAATGGAGCAGGCCGCCGATGCGATCATCATCGCTGATGAAAGCGGCCGCATCCGAGCCGTCAATCAGCGGGTCTGCGAATTCCTTGAGTATCCGCGCGACGAGATGCTTGCCATGAAGATCTCGGACCTCATTCAGGAAGAGCAATCCGGCGAGCGATCTCTGTATCTGGACGCGCTGAAGGACGGCAAGGTCCATTGTCTGGACCGCCGTTTGCACCGCAAGAACGGCAATCTGGTAGATGTGGAAGTGAATGTCCGCGGGCTGGCTGACGGCCGGATCCAGGCCATCCTGCACGACATCACGGAGCGGAAGCGCACCGAGGAGAAGTTCCATGAGGCCGTGCGCAGTGAAGCGGTGGACAAGCTTCTGCGCAAGCTGCATGCATTACGGCACGGTGAAAGCGCTGCCGTGAATCTGAGCAGGATAGCCCTGTTCCTCCAGAACATCGACAGTCTCCGCACGCCGGCACCGTCGGCCGATGGCAAGCACATCGCGCCGCTGCAGCGATTCCGGATGGCGGTAGAGGAATTCGAGTTCATCGTTGTTCCCCAGTTGACCCAGATCAGTTCGTTGATCGTCATCGTTGAAACCGACCGGGCATCGGTCGCCATGCCCTTCGGTGGGATGGGGCTCCGTCTGGCCACGGCCACCCAGGGGCTTCGGACGGTTCTCCCGGAGATCCTCCTGCTGGTGGGCGAGGAGGAACAGGATGCAGTTCTGCGCGAGCGGCTGAATGAGGCCATCGTCATGGTCGAAGAGATCCGCGAGATCAGCCGTCAGGCGCACGCAGTGATGCGGGCGGAATTCACGTGCGATGCGCAGGCGATCGTTCACATGGTGACCGGGAAGTACGTTCCGATCACGCCGGGCATCACCGTGACGGCGGAAGAGTCGCAACCGCTCACTGTTGTGATGAACGGTGCAGAATTGGGCGATGTGATCGGCACGCTTATCACGAACGCTCTTGAAGCGTGCGCCGGGTGTGACCAGCAGATGGTGGATGTCCGGCTCTATCATACCGGCCGGAGGGTAGTGATTGAAGTGGAGGACAACGGCCCGGGGATACTGGAAGAGAACCGGCCGAAGATCTTTGAGGATTCCTTCTCGACGAAAGGTGCCGGGCGGGGGTTTGGCCTCGGCTATGCCCAACGATGTCTTGAAGGATGTGGAGGAGTGCTCCGTCTCGACCACACCGGCCCCACTGGCACACGATTCATTGTTGAACTAACCCGGGTAACGACCCCGCATGGACCGCATTCTCGTCATTGATGACAGTACCTCATTCCTGACAGACATCGAGTCGTTGTTGTGCGACCGCTATGTCGTCCGGACCGCGACCAACGCACGCCGTGGCCTGGAGATGGCACGGACAGAGGGCGTGGCTGCGGTCCTGCTCGATCTCCAGCTTCCTGATATGAACGGCAGGGAGGTGCTGCAGGCACTGCACCGGGACGTGGATGCCTATCTTCCGGTGATCATCGTCACGGACCTGTCGGATACTGAAACCGCGGTCGATCTCATGCGCCTCGGCGCATATGATTTTGTCTCCAAGAGTTTCAATACGGACATCCTCTCGGCGAAGCTGAGCAAGGCGCTTGAGCGGCGCTCGCTCGAGCTCAGTGTCCGTGCGCTGCAAAGCAGCTTCGCGGAGCATCATGACCGGTTGGTCTTTGCCAGCGAAGCCATGAAGAAGGTACACTACGAGATCACGCGCCTGTCCGGGCTGTCGTTCGATGTTCTGATCCAGGGAGAAACCGGTGTCGGCAAGGATCTCTGCGCTTTTGAGATCCATCAGCGGAGTCCCCGGAGGGACAAACCGTTCATCCCCCTTGCGATGCGTACCCTGAGCGAATCTCTCATTGAGTCTGAATTGTTCGGGCATGAGAAAGGAGCATTCTCCGGGGCGGACCGGGCGAAGGTGGGGAAGATCGAAGCTGCGAACGGCGGTACGCTCTACATCCCCGAGGTCTCGAGTCTGACAGAGGCGGTGCAACTCAAGCTTCTGCAATTCATGCAATACAAGAGCGTTGCGCGTGTCGGTCAGGACCCGCGCCGGCCGGAAACCCGGCTGGATGTCCGGGTGATCATGGCCACGAATGAGGACCTTGATGGAGTGGTGCGGAACGGGCGGATGCGTGAGGACTTTTTCCACCGGATCACGGGCGTTCGGTTGACGATCCCGCCTTTGCGTGAACGGGCCGCGGATATCCGTGTGCTGGCGGAGTATTTTTTGCAGAAGTTCGTTCAGGCCAATGATGGCACGGTACACACATTCGGACCTGGTGTGATCGAGCAGATGAGCGGATACCGTTGGCCCGGCAACGTCCGCGAACTGGAGAATGCCATCAAAGGGGCCCTTGCGTACTGCGAAAAGGGGGAACTGACGAAGTCCGATTTTCCAAATCTTGCGGTCCGCGCCGTGGAACCGAACCAATGCAGGGCGTGTCTGGCGAACAGGTTCGATGCCATGCCGTCCTTCAGGGAAGTTGAGATGTGTTTCCGCCGGGGGTACTTCGAGGAGTTGATGCGGAGAACGGACGGGAATGTGGCGACGGCCGCGCGCACGGCCGGGATGACAGGCCCCGGTTTGCGGAAGGCGCTGAGGACCTGTGGTGTCGAACTTGAGGGGAGAAAGAGTGTCAAGGGAAAAGTGATCAAGGCGAATTAAGATCGGGAGATCAGAGCTGTTGCGGGGGCAACGGTATGAAACAGAAGTTTCTGTGGTATCAACGATTGTTTACGTAGTATCCTTCCTTGCACCCCCCATATCCGCTTTTCCGCGTGTTTTGCCCTCCCATTTGTTGGCATGATTCTAGCGATAGAACACTCACCTCGCACTCTCAACGATCTTCAATGTTTTCAATCATGCACAAAGCTCATCAGGCCCTTCCGGAAGGAACGGGGTCATACAGGATCTGTCCGGACTGTGGCGATTTTTGTCATGTTCTGGACGGACGGATGCGCTGTCTGGTGTGTGGCGGTACGATGCGTGAGGTGTGTCCAGACTGTAGTGAGCCGCTGAAGTATCCGACCGCGCGATTTTGCCCGGCATGTGGGGGTGTGCTGGTGAGGGGGGATTCTTGCCGCAACGAGAGCCGCAGTCGCAGTAGTGCCATTGTTCAATCCCATCCGTAGTAGGGGACCTTTCTAATAATCATTCGATACTCATCAACATCTGTGAAAGGTGGATCAATGAAGCATGCATTCACCACAATAGTCATCCTTACAATTGTAGGGATGTTGTGTGTTGGGACGGTTTTAGGGGCGGATGGGAAGCGGGACCGCGACCTTCTGCGTTCCCGAACGGCGGCCGAAATGCAGACGGCGCGTGCAAGTATCAATCGTGCGCAAGCCACCGCTCCTGCAGCAGCCAATAAGACGCTCACTGCTGTCGTCTATGTCAACGACGATTGGGCGGGTTTGAGCGGCGATCCGGACGGCGTTGGTGGCCCCGCAACCGCTATGGGTGTGGACGCATTTGCGGCCATTCAGGAAGGCATTGATGCGGTCGATGCGGGTGGCACGGTCAATGTGTACCCGGGCGACTATTCGGAGACCGCTGCCAACCGATACCTCTATGATGCGACAGGGCCATATCAGTTCGGTCTGTTCTTCGGTGCTGCAAAGCCCGGTGTGACGGTGCGCGGCGTTGATGCAGCGGGGATCCCGATCTCGTCGGCAGCGAATGCTGTCGCGAACGTGACGACCAATTCCACTGCCAACTTCGGTCCCGACGGTATCTGGATCGAAGCCGACAATGCGACCGTTGCCGGCTTGAAGCTCCTCGACAACGTGACCGGAAACAACAAGGCGATCGAGATCATCGGGGACAATGCGACAATTGCGCATTGCTGGATCGATATCAGCGGTGGCGGATCGATCTACATCAACGATTGGCGCTATGATGCGGTCAATGCCGTGGCGCACGTCACGAGCTACACCGTTGACGGGAACATCATGGAGAACGGCGGTTCGGTCGACCTCGCCAATGGTGCGGGGATGACAGGACCTGCCAGCGGCCGCGTGATCAAGAACAACACTTTCAACATCACTCCTGTAGTGAACTGGGCGGTTGTCAGTTTCAACGGCTCCGGCACGGGTGTCGCCTGGTTCGTGAATTCAGTTGGCGGCGCAGTGATCACAGGAAATACGTTCAATGGCGGCGCACAGCACATCGTCCGCGCACGCGGGAACTATGACAATGCCCAATTCGATTGGGCATCGTACTGGACGAACAATACGTACTCCCGAAAGGTCATGTTCGGCCCGACGGCACCCGCGGCAGCGGGGACCTTCTCGTATGTGAGCGGCGCCTATACGATGAATAATGTCCGTCACATTGCCGGGCTCATTCAGCAGGAGATCGACTACGCCCAGACGGGCGACATCGTGGCCGTTGGTGCTGGTACATATGCGGAAGATGTGAACATCAACAAGCAGATCAACCTTCGCGGTGCGGGGATCGATCAATCGGTGATCCAGGGCGTGAAGACCGCAAGTACCCCGACACTGAACTTCGGAACCAGCAACACGATTGCAGAAGGATTCACCGTTACTCGAGATGGGAACAACGTGACCGATTGGACAACTATCCCGTCGGGCAAAGCTGGGGTTAATTTCGGTCAATTGACAACCGGGAATGTCCTTCAGAAATGCAAGGTTACCGGCAACAGGAACGGAGTCTACTTCAACAACTCCCAGGGGAATATCGTCCGCGAGAACGTCATCACCTTCAACCGGACTGGTATCCAGCTGGTGACAGAGACGTCTCCAACACAATTATCCAGAACAATGAAATAACGGACAACTGGACCGTCGGTTTTGTCGTCTACTATGGCTCCGTGGGGCAGCCGGCAACCACCGGACTGAACGTGAGCGGGAACAACGTTTCCGGCAACTGGTACAGCCAGATCGACTGTAAGACCGTAAGTGCAATCCCAAATCCCACGCTTGCATATAACTTTTCCGGCAATTGGTTCGGCTCAAATGCCCTCAATGTGACGTCCTCTCCTGCCGGAGAGCCGGGGTATGATGCCCAGATCCCGGTCGCGTACGGTGGAACAGCAACGAACCCCGGCACCGGCATCGGCCGCATCTCCGGCGATTTGGTTGCGCTGGTTGACTATTCGCCGTGGCTTGAGGTCGGGACTGACGTCGCCCCTGCACAGGTCGGCTTCCAGGGGGACCTGTCGGCCGTCCGCGTGAGCGCGGCAAGCCCGATGAGCGGCACGGTCACACGCATTCAGGAAGGCGTGGAGATGGCAACGGGCACGGTACGCCTCCTCGCGGGGACCTACCCCGAAGGCGTGAACCTGAACAAGCCGAACCTGACGCTGTTGGGTGCCGGGACGGCCACAACGATCATTGACATCGCTGGTCTGACGGGTTCGAACAACGGCGCAGGCGTCGATGCTGTTGCCAACAACGTCTCGATCAAAAACCTCACCGTTCAGGGCTCCTCGACTGCGGCACGCTATGGCATCCAGTTCAGCAATGCCGCTGTGCTGAGCGGTGTGCTCGAGAACGTGAAGGTGCAGAATTGCTACCGTACCGGCATCAACGTGAACGGTGCGAAGAACATCACCATGACGAACGTGTCCGCATTGAACAACGGCGGCAACGGCCTTCAGATGGGTGATGCAGAGAACATCACGATGAATGGCATCACGACATCGGGGAACGCCTGGGGCGGCGTCGGCATCTTCGTGTGGGGGCGGTACTACCCGCGCGGGACGAGCGGCATCGTGATCCAGGGGAGCAATTACCTTCGGCGAGTCGGCAACGGGCCAGGGCGCGCTGTATCTTGAGAGCGCCGATTGGGCGAACCCGGCAGTGCCGGGAACGATCTCCTTCAGCACGAACCCGTCGGATCATGCGCAGGTCACGCTGTCGGCCGCCGACTTCGGTTTCGCCGTGAGCGGCCCGCAGGAGACCGAAGCGTACAGCAGCATACCGTACTCCTTCACCCGCACGCGGTTCTATCAGACCCTCGACCAGGCAAAGGCGTTCGCAGGTATGCCGGGGACGGCGGCACACATGCTGCCCATCGACCGGTATCTGCACGACGTTACGGACTACGCGACGTCCGGCACGTTCCGGGTCTACGACTTTGCCGGCGATCTGATGAGCATCAAGGCCGCTATCGCTGCAGCGAAGAATGGTGATGTCGTCAATGTGGACCCCGGCACCTACGTCGAAGGCCCGCAGGTGGTCGTGAATGCCAACGTTACCGTGGTTGGCGCCAGCAAGAGCACCGTGATCGTCACCCCGTCCACCAATACCGGTGCGTCCGGTGATGCGCGCGGCTGGTTCCTCGTGAACCCCGGGAAGACATTCAATCTTTCCGGTGTGACGCTGGATGGGTCCGGGAAACTCGTGAACATCGGTATCCTCTCGAAGGGCCCCGGTACGATCACCGAAAACATCCTGAAGAACATCGGCTATAACCCGAGTTCGGACTATGCTGGCCGTGGCATCGCATTCTACGATGTCAATATGACGGTCAGTGACAATGCGCTCAGCAACATCGGCCGCATCGGCATCTATATGTATGGCACCGGCGTGACGAACGGCCTTGTCACGAACAACACGTTCACCGGCAAGGGCACAGGCAACTGGCTGGATTATGGCATCGAAGTGGAAGGCGCCGCGCACGCAGTGATCACCGGCAATACGGTCACGGATTGCAAAGGCATCGCCACGGTCGATGGTTCCACTTCAGCCGGCGTCCTTGCCACCACGTACTTTGCGGCCGGGACTCAGGTGAATGCGACGGACAATACGTTCACGAACAACACCAGTGGGCTGGCGATCGGGTATGATCCAACAGATGTGACCGTTGCAACGATCACGGGCAACGACTTCACGGGGTGTGAATACGGCGTCACCTCGACCGGTCCGGTCGCAGATGCCCGCCGCAACTGGTGGGGTGCGGGCAGCGGCCCGTCGGGAGGCGTTGCCGATCCGACGACGGCGGTCGTCGCAAATGGCACGGGCGTTCAGGTGAGTGAACACGTGCGTTTCGATCCGTGGTCAGGCAAATCGGAGAATGTGAACGTTCCGTCGGCGGGCACGTATTCCTGGCCCGAGAGCGGTGTGACGATCACATTTGGAACCGTGCCTTCGGGTGGCGGATCCGTGACGGTGCAGCGGCTGCTTGGCACGCCGCCGAACCCGCCCTATCCGGTACCGCCGGCAGGCGCCACGTACATTCCGCTTTGGCTGATGCTCAGCTCCACGATGCCGAACTACAGCTTCAGTGCAACGGTCACGGTGGATGTCAGTGACATCGCCGGGTTCGGTGCCGGAAGCCAGGTCATGTATCTCAATACGGTCACGAATACCTGGGTGCCGGTGGGCGGCACGTACAATGCGATGGCAAAGACCTTCACATTCACGACCACCCACTTCACTCCGTTCGCGTTCGTGAACACACCGGCAACCGCGTTCCATCTGTATCTCAGCGGTACCCCGGCTGCCGTTGCAAGCGGCATCTACCCGAACAACACGTGGAATCTCCCGGCATCGCTTCCGGCCGGATATCCGGTCCCGCATCCTGCGAACGACTGGGGATATACCTCCACGCAATTGTTCGACGTGTACATCGTGCCAGAGGCTGGCACGCAGTTTGGCGCCGCTGATCTGACCCTGGAATGGGATGCCGGCGCTGCTGGCGTATTCTGCGGTGTCGTTCAATGGGTCGGTCTTCGCATCCGGCGGCAATACCGTGTATGCGATCGCGGACCAGCTTGGCACGAACAACCGTGTGCGCATCAACGCAAGCCTCTCGAGCCCCAACAACGTGACGGCAGTCGCGGGCAACTACATCGCGAAGGTCACCCTCCGCATGCTGAAGCCCGGGCACAGCGCGGTCACCGTCATCGCGTCGGACCTGCGGAAGTATGAAGGCGCAGGAGCACCTCTCGGCGTGTACGTTACCCCGCATCAGGCCGACGTGCGTGCCTATCTCGGCGATGTGGCCAATGGCAGCAATGAAACGTCTGGTGATGGCATCATTACCTTCTCCGACCTGAACCCGTGGGCAACGTCCTACTGGTCCGGCGTTTCGGGGTATGCGAACGGGATGACGTACTACAAGGCGAAGTTCGATATCGGCCCGACGGCTGACCACTACGTCTTCTCAACTCCGCAGGTGGACGGCAAGATCGACTTTGAAGATCTGATCATCTTCTCGATCAGCTATGGTCTGAGCGCGAACCATCAGCTGCCGAAGCAGGCGGTAGAACAGGCGGAGCCGGTGACGGTCGCGATCGGTGATGTGAAGGCGGGTGGCGGGGAGACGCGCGTGCCGGTGATGCTTGAAGGCACGGTGAATGACCTCCGCGGGCTCTCGATGTCCTTCAGCGGATCCCATGGCCGGTTGCTGGGCGTCGAAAAGGGCGCGCTCCTGAGCGGCTATGAGACCCCGGTTCCGGTGATGTACGGTGAACGCGACGGCAAGGTGTATGTGGATCTGGCGATCGCTGGCGCGGATGTGGAAGCTTTGAAGGCGGCGGGCGAACTCGTGGTGCTGCGCTTCGAAGGCAAGGCAGCGATGGGCCTCACGGCAGCGGATGCACGCACAAGCACCAATGCGGTGCTTGCGACGAAGCTGCGCACGCCGGCGCTCAGCGAGCTGCCGACGGACTTCGCGCTGCAGCAGAACTTCCCGAACCCGTTCAACCCGTCCACAACGGTCGGCTATGCACTGCCGGCGGCAAGTGACGTGCGGATCGCCGTGTACAACGTTCTTGGCGAGCAGGTTGCGTCGCTGGCGAACGGTGTGCAGGAAGCCGGATACTACACGGTGCAGTGGAACGGCACCGACAACCGTGGCCATCAGGTGACCTCGGGTGTGTACTTCCTGACGATGCATGCAGGCGAGTTCACGGCCATGAAAAAGATGATGTTGGTTAAATAATCATTGTACCGGTGCCGCGTGATCGCACGCATGGCACCAGGACACAGGGCAGGCGGCGGTTCCCCTGCGAAGAGCGCCGCCTGCCGGGTGTCTGGCATTTGGTGCGTTTTGATTGCTGCAAGGGTTCATCCTTCCACTCTTCTTCCACTTCATACCAGGAACACTATGACCAGGGTCTTCGCTTTGATGCTGTCGGCAATGCTCTTGCCGGCAGTCCTTCTCGCGGGGAACTCACGGCTGCCCGTCCAACCCTTCATCGATGGGAAAGCCGATCGAGCCGTTGTTTCCGCCAGAAGTGCACAGATTGCACAAGCTCCCCTTTCGACCACTACGGCAGCCGTTCCTGTTGCTTCCGCCGGAGCCTGGCTCCGGTCGCAACAGGCCGCATCGGGTGGGTTCCCGTGGTCCATTGGCGATGTCCCTCAAGGGAACGTGCAAGGGCCATCGGGTTATGGGATCCTGACAGCGTACCAGTATTCGGGGACGCCGGAGTTCCTGGCTTCCGCGATCGCCAACGGGAATTTCCTGGTGCCCAACTATCCGAGGCTTTTCTCGGACAACGACCCGCGTTTCGCAACGTTCGATGCCTATTTCCTCGAACAACTCAGCGCAGCAACGGGCAATGCGACGTACGCCACGTTCGTCCAGACGAACTACTGGGATAAACTGAACAGCGGAACGTATGGCGAGACAAACGACATGGATGCCAGTGACTACGGCAGCGCAGTCATCGCGGGACGTGCAGGCATCGTGGAGCTGGTGCCGTGGGATCTTGGAGGGGTTGCCATCGGGGCGCAGGCTGCCGGTGAGACTGGCGTGAAGACCGCGATCATGGCGAAGATCCTTGAAGCGCTCAATGCCACGACGACATCGACGAACAGCTATGATGTGATCGGTCTGGCAGGTGCGGTATGGGCTTCGTCAGTCACCGGCATCGATCTCGATCCGACCACAGGAGTATATGCTTCGGACAATTCCACAGCGGATCTTGCTGCCCGTCTGGCAGCTCTTCAGCAATCCAATGGGGCATGGATGTGGAGTGCCTTGAATCCGGCATGTGTGTCGACCGATCCGACCAATTTCGATACTCAGGCTTCAGCGTTTGCCGTCCTGGCTCTGAACGCCGCCAGTAGGTCCACGTACCTTACGCAGATAACAAAAGGCTCAGGGTTCCTGCTCTCTCTCCAGCAAGCAGATGGACAGATCCTGATCTATCCGGGCGCAGCTACAACGGCAATGGGAGGAGTAGAGACTCATGCTGAAGCAGCGACGGCTCTCGTGACGGTCCGGCCTTCGGATATTTTCGTCGATGACAACTGGGCCGGCTCGACCGGCGGTCAGGAAGTGGCATCCGGCAAAGGTTTGGATTCAATGCGTTTGGAACCATTGCGGATGGTGCTGACGCGTCGATGGCTGGCTCGTTGATCGATGTGGCCGCCGGAGCATACTCCATTCCGACCATGATCTCGTTGAAGGCCGGCGTTACGCTCTCCGGAGCCGGCAGTACGCAAACCACGGTGACTCCGCGACGTTGAGGCCGGCCATTGCCTTGAGCCTTCCGACAATGCGGTCGGCGGAGCCCTCGGGCAGCATCCGCATCTCGTGCATAACGCCGTCGATCCGGTGACGGACGCGGACCCGGCCGTGGGCCAGGCTTTCGACGGCGACGTTGCTGGCGCGGCTGCGGATTGCTTCGGTCAGCAGGTCATTGATGAGTTTGGCGGCCGCTGCATCCTCCTGGGTGGTCCCCGTCGGCGAGCTCGTCTGCTGCGTCTGTCACAGGGCGACTCCTTTCCACTGTTCGACCGGCCTGAATCGCGCAATGGCGCGGATTGCGCCGGTGCGGCTGAACTGGCGCTCGCGGTGCTCGACCCATTCGAGCAACTTGCTGCGCCGGACCCGGATCTGCCCGCCCAACTCGAACGCCGGAAGGTCCGTCACGAACGGCCGCATTTCCTCGGGTTCGATCCGCAGGAACGCCGCGACCTCCTCCAGCGTCAGGATCTCCGACTCTCGCCTTGGGCGCGTCTCCTCGGATAACAACCGCCGCGCCGCCAGGATTGTTTCAGCCGATGGTCTTTCCGGCGGCAAACTCCGTAGCGCCGCGTCGACCGCCCGCAGCCCCGCCAGCCGCCGCACGCACACCTCGCAGCCCGCTACGTGTTGCTCAATAGCTTCCCGCCGATCAGCAGGCAGGTCCCCTTCGGCAAACGCCGCCAACTCCTCGTAAGAGATCTCGCACCAACTGGTTCGTTCCGTTGTCACCTTGTCATCCCCTCACCGTGTCACCTTGTCTGTCGTCGCCGTCGAGCGATTCCGCCAGGTGAGCCCGCGCCCGATGAATCAATGTCTTGACCGTGTTGATCGGCAGTTCAAGCACGTCGGCGATCTCCTGGTAGGTCATCTGCTCGAAGGCGTACAGGGCAATCGCCTCTCGTTGCCGGTCGGGCAGGGCCCTCATCGCCCGGCGGACCCGGTCCACCTGCTCATTTACCGAGGCCCGCTCCAGCGGTGACGGTTCGCGTGACGGATATTGCAGCACGATCCCCGTGGGGTCATCGATGACGACCTCCCGCCGGGCCCGTTCCGTCTCCAGGCGATTCAGGCAGCGATTCCGCACGATTCGTAGCAGCCACGTGCCGAAAATGCCCTGCGCCTGATAGGTCTTGGCGGCGCGGGCGACAGCCAGGAAGGTCTCCTGCAGGACCTCTTCGGCTGCGCCGGCCTCGCGGAGCATCGTGCGCGCGAAGTTGTAGACGCTCACGTAGTGCCGGTCGAAAAGGGTATCGAACGCCTCGACCTCCCCCTCGCGGAACATCAGGAACAGGTCGTCGTCGGTGACCGGCTGAGGCTCGATGTCGTCCCGTCGGTTCGCCAAATGCCCACCTCTAGCACTACAAACAGTCGGGGCAGGGGACTTGTTTCAGGAAAACGACTGGGCGATCTACTTGACCTTCGAATAGCACCAGCTGTCGCGCGGCTCGTTGCTGACGTTTGGGTGCACGATCCAGCGGCGCAGCATTCCCTCCCGCTGCATGCCTGCCTTTTCCAAGACCCTCGCCGATGCGATGTTCTCCACGTCGCAGGTCGCCCAGACGCGAAAGATCTCCGGCTGCGCGATCGCCCAGTCAACCAGCGTCCGCACCGCCTCGGTCATATACCCCTGACCCCAGAACGGCCGGGCCAGCACGTAGCCGAGGTCCGCCTTGAACATGCTGATCCGCATCGTGACCATGCCAAGCAGCTGCTCGTCCTGTCGGCGGACGATGATCCAGGAGAGCACAGATCCCTTCTCGCAACTGGCAATGCAGCCCCGGACGAAGCCGCGGGTGTCCTCGACGGACTGGTGCGGCCGCCAGGTGAGGTGTCGCGTCACCTCGGGATCGTGCGTGTACGCGGCGAATAGTCCCTTTGCGTCCTCGATGACCGGGGGCCGCATGTGCAGCCGTGGTGTATCGAACGTTGTCGGCGGTTTCATGTCAAGAGATCCTCTGCTGCCTCGGATACCCCGGAATGTCCACCGGGTGCGGGCACCAGCCGTACATCACCGTCCGCAGCCCCGTGTCCGGGTTCAGGTCCAGGTCCATCTTGGGCGTCTTGCGCCACGTGCCCTTTTCCAGGCTCTCGATGTTCCCGGTCTCGTTGCCGCTAGCCAGGTGCTCCATCAGCTGCCGCCGCATCTGCTCCTGGTAATCCTTCAGGAACACTACCCCCGCCCGGCTTCGCGTCTCCTCCGGGTCCTGCACACGGTCGAAGAACCACTCCTGGTTGTCAGGAGCGCTGTACCAGAGCTTCCACCGCTTGTTGACCACCATGTATGTGGCCAGGTCGCCCGACTCGTGCTGGCTGAACACCGCGCCGCCCTTGCCCGCGGCCCGGTCCATCAGGCTCATCCCGTCCGCCTTGTGGTCGCTAAAGTCGGTTTCGGCCGCCTCCATGCACGTGGAGGCGATGTCGATCAGGCTGCACGGTTCGTCGCAGCGGGCACCCGCCTGGAACACACCAGGCCACGCCGCCAACATCGGGATCCTCGCGCAGCTGTCGTGGAACGACCGCTTGCCGAAGCAGTTGTAGTCGCCCATGTGCTCGCCGTGGTCGGTGCTGAAGAGGATCAACGTGTTCTCCAGTTGGCCCGTCTTCTCCAACGCATCCATGATCCGGCCCACCTGGTAGTCGATGAACGAAATGCACGCGTAGTAGTACGACTTCATCACCCGCAGCACGTCCAGGTCCATGCCGTGGCTGCGATACTTCCTGCGATTCTGCAGCTTGTTGATGTACGTCTGCAGCGCCTCGTAGTCCGGCGGCAACTTCGGCAAGGGCATCATGGCTGCCTGGTACAGGAAGTTCCACGGGTACGGCGGGTTGAACGGCGGGTGCGGATGGATGAAGCTCGACCAGCAGAACCACGGCCGCGTCGAGCCGGCCTGCTCGTCCAGGAACCGGCACGTCCGGTCGCCGACCCACTGCGTCGGGTGCAGCCGGGCAGGGTAGGGGGAGATCTGCGGGATGTAGTACATGTCCCCGCGCGTGCCGTGCGGATCGACGACGTAGTCGTAGCCCTGCCTGTAGACGTACTTGACGTAATCGTCCTTGTCCGCCGGGCAGAACTCCTCGCTGATCTCGCGGCTCTCCAAGCCCATCGGCGCCAATAGGTCCGGCTTGAAGTGCATCTTGCCGATGCCGTGCGTGCGGTAGCCCGCCTCCGTCAGCATCTGCATGAACGTCTGACGTCCCTGCGGCGGCATTCCCATATCGTTGGAGTAGCACCCGCTGTTCATGGGATACTGCCCCAGCGTCAGACTGCACCTCGCCGAGACGCACACCGGACTGCACGTGTACGCGCTGGTAAAGGCCGTGCCCATCCTGGTAAGCCGGTCGAGGTGGGGGGTTTGGATGACCGGATTGCCGAGCGCGTGGATCGTGTCAAACCGCTGCTGATCCGTAAACAGCAGGAGGATGTTCGGCCTGTGCTTAGTCACGGATGCTGCCTCCACGATAGTCACGATGAGGGACTCGCCGGGACGCGCAACGAGGAACGCCCTCCTTGCGACCAGTCCAAGGACGCGCAACTCCTGATATGCTAGCGGATTCCGTACATCCCGCCAACGAGCAGGCGCTGCATAGTTATCGGACTATACGCCGGTGTTTCGTGTATGTCGGAGACTCTTTGAGATATTTGCCTCCAGGAACGAAAAAAAGGTTGCAGGGGGGACGATATTGGGCTATAGTGTGGCTGGTATCGCCGGATTGGAGATTGGGGTATATTTCTCGCTGATGGCAGACGTGTCACCTCTCGCCGGGTGATTTCGTGTGTCTTATATCTCCAAGTCGGTCACTCATTGCAGATCGTGATCATCATACGTGTGGGCCATCGTCTCTGCTGGGGGCAGCAGAGAATGTTTGTGGTCCGCAAGGGGCACAGGAGGGAGAACGCCTATGAGGCTTTCAATTGCTGTTATCGTTTCGCTTGTCTTTCGCATTGTGCGGCATTCTCGTTGCACCCGCTAGCGGTGCTCCACGTTCTCGAAATCCAGTTCTCAGGCTTGGATCTGGTCTACAGCGGCAGCCGAGCTGTACGATGCCGGCGGCGCCGTAGGCAGCACGGGTACGCCCGCTCAAGCTGACCCGCTAATGTCCATGTCCTTCCTGGTCGACGGGCTCCAGCAGGGCAGCACGCTGAGCAGCAACATTGCCATCGACGCTCTCATCAAGGGCCTGTCGGGTATCCCCGCTGCGGGCGGCTCGGTCCAGACGAGCGGGAACGGGAACACCTTCGGCGTGGATCTGCTGACCAAGGCAGTCCCGTCCGCCGCCTGGGGTCTTGCCTGAACATCGACAAGTTCGACTTCTTCTACACCGGTAACAAGATCGCCATCGCAGCAGCCGGCCAGAGCACTTCCGTGTGGACCCAATCTCTGCCGTTCGGCCTGGCGTTCGATACGACGCAGCCGATCTCGATCGTCCTGTCCAGCGCCAATCTGACGAACGTGACGACCGCCGGCGGCTTCGTTACGGGGTTCCACGCTGCGGGTACCGGCAACATCAGCGGCACTTTGCTGCCCGAGCCCACTACCATGCTTTTGCTGGCCTTGAGCGGTGTGGCGCTCCTGCGCCGTCGTACACGGTAAGGTCGCCCCTTACAGCACAGCTGACCTGTATACTGGAGTCCCGAGCATTGGAGTGGGTGCTCGGGACTCCTCTTTTTGCTGGGCCCGTCTGCCCCCTGCCGTTGCCTATCCTGGTTTGGCCAACGCACCGCTCGGGCACGCATGCACGCACGGCAGGCTGCTGCACGTCTCGCATGCCGCCAGATCCGCATCGAGGTGCGGTGTGCCCGAAAGATCCTCATCCTTCCCCGGCACGGGTTTGATGGCATGCGACGGGCAGGCATCCACGCAACTGCCGCACCGGTAACATGTCCTGATGAAATCCCCCTCCGGCAGCGCCCCGGGTGGCCGGAGCACCGATCTGGAACTCGACAATGGCCCTGCCCCGGACGCGGGACTCAACGGAAACAGGCCGGGCCGCCCCTCTACGACGTTGAGCAGGCTGCCCAGCGCCTCCCGCAACCCGCGCAGGAAGAACTGCCGGCGATCGGATCGCGGGTCGGGCAATTGGTTCTGGCCTGGTTCACTCATGCTCGCAAGTCCTGGCTGCGGCACGCAGCCTCGCCGCATACCCTACTCAATCGCCGCCAGCGAACGCAAGCTGCCTATGCCGGCGGTGTCTCAACGTTGGTGATCGGGTCCTTTACCTGCCGGCGTTTCTCAGCCAGTTGCTTGCATTGCAGCTCCACCACCGCCATGATGTTCTCTGGCAGGTTGGCGCAGCGTTCGCAGTAGGACCGGCTCGCGGCCATTTGCGGGCTGGGATTGCCATACGGCATCCCGCACGATTTGCAGGTGTCCATCTGTGCGGGTAGATCTGGTTCCACAGCGCGTCTCCTTCATCTTGCATAAGGCCCCGAGAGCCCCCTTGGCGCAGGCGTCCATTGAAAGCATAGTCTCATGCCCGCCTGGGGGGACGCCAGATCGTATCCTGGAGCGCATCCACGCGTGCCAGCGGTGCCACAGGTGGCGCTGCCCATGCGTTCGCAATTGCCGTGGCTTTAGCGGATGCCATATACCCGCACCGACCCGGGAAGGATCAGTCTGCGTGCCCACGAAACTGGATCAAGATACTGTCGATAGGGCGGAGGAGGTATTCCGCAACTACTTGCGAGAGCGTGGCTTGAAGTCCACCTCGGAGCGCCAGACTCTTGTCCGCGCGATCCTGTCCAGCCAGGAGCATTTCGAGCCGGAGGACCTCCTGGTTTCACTCCGTCAGCAGGGCATCAGGGTAGGGAAGGCGACGATTTATAGGACCTTGCCGCTCCTTGTCGATGCGGGCATACTCCGGCGGGCCTTCGTTGGCCAGAACCGCGCCTACTACGAACATTGTCTCGGCGCGACACCCCACGATCACATGGTCTGCACGAATTGCGGCCGGGTCATCGAGTTCGACAGTAGCGACATCCTCCTGATCCGCGAACGTCTCGCCTCTCAGGCGGCCTTCACCGTCCACTCCCATCGTTTTCAAATCGCCGGCCTCTGCAGCAACTGCAGGCCCGCCCGGTAGGAGCCTCTTGCAGGCGTCCCCCGGCCATGTCCACGCCAAGAAGCGGACCTGAATCCGTTGCGTGGCTACATCATCGCCGCGTAGACCAGTAGCGTCAGCAACGCGATCTTCCGCTTGCGAACAAAGAACTGCATGATCGCTCGGCTGTTCACGTCGGCCTCCCGCCTCGCAGGCAAGTGGAACCTCCGTAACTTCTATTCCATGATGCTCTAGCGATCAAGGCGTATGCAGGTGCCGTACCAAATGCCCCCCAGAACCGGCAACAAAACAGGTGCTCGCTAACCACTTTGCAGGACGTGACTTACGGCATGCACTCCAAGACAGTAACATGGAGAGACTTTTCCGTCGGCGCTGTATGTGGCATTCCCGCAAGGGCAGCCCGCCCCACAGGATTGACGTTCCATCGCCATAACTGCGGCTGCCTGAAGTACTAGCGGCTGATGTTGTCCGCCGGCAACGCTGGCTGGACCGCGAGTCTTGTGCACCATTGTCGGTACAGCGGCCAACTCGATCCAGCCGAGGTGTCCCGAGTCCCATGGTCAAGCCCACCGTCACGGCACTGGCGTAATGCCCTCCAGGAACATATAACGCTCAATCTGGACACGAAGGACGCAGATCGAAATAAAGAAGGCGGAGTGAAATGAGCGAAGTCAACAAGCAGCAGGGCCTCATGGAGAAACTGACCGCCTTGGCCAAGCGGCGCGGGTTCATCTTCCAGAGCAGCGAGATCTACGGCGGCATCAACGGCTTCTGGGACTACGGCCCGCTCGGCGTCGAACTGAAGCGCAACATCAAGGACGCCTGGTGGCAGGACATGGTCACCAGCCGCGATGACATGGTCGGCCTCGACTGCTCCATCATCATGAACCCCAAGGTCTGGGAGGCCAGCGGCCACGTCGGCGGCTTCACCGACCCGATGGTCGACTGCAAGCAGTGCAAGGGCCGCTTCCGCGCTGACAAGGTCTGGGCCCTCAAGGCTC
This sequence comes from uncultured Gemmatimonadales bacterium, assembly GCA_963817435.1. Taxonomy (GTDB): domain Bacteria; phylum Gemmatimonadota; class Gemmatimonadetes; order Gemmatimonadales; family GWC2-71-9; genus JADJOM01. Next base: position 2,130,322 of record CAWFNY010000001.1, on the reverse strand, counting down.
AGAGCAAGGCCGGCGTCCAGGTGATCGGCGTCGAGGCTGACGATGAGCCCCATGCCCGTGAGGCCGCCGCCCCGGCGCTAGCCAAGATTGCCAAGAAACAAGGCTCCGCGGATGTCATCGAGGTCCTCGTCGCCAACGTCACGCTCCAGCAGCCGGACCTGGCGGCCGTCTTCGTCCCCGAGTCCCGAGTCCGGTCGCTTCGTACCAATGTAGCTCTGCCTCTCGACGACTTCCATCGGAGAGACGTACCAGGGCGACCCCTTTTCGTTTCCGCCATCGCCCCGAACCGTAGCAACGCACCAGGCGGGCGTGCTCACGAATCTTGCGGCCTGCCGCGATCGTTTCAGCGTCGCGGATCGGTCCCACAATGTCGAACTGCATGCCGGCAAGTTGCCGCCGTCCCAGCGGTGGCCCGGGCCAATTCGACGCTGGGTGGACCCGACGAACGCGAGAGGCGGGTGCGCGAGGCCGCCGTCTTGCCGGACAGGAAGGGATCCCTCGCTTTGCTCGGGATGACAACAATCCGGGGGAGCTTGGTGTTCTGGCCGCGATGAATCGCGGCCCCCACGGCAGTTGCCGAGCACCAAACCCTAAGCACTCAGCGCTCGGAACTCGGCCCCCGCGTTTTCCCGCTCTGGTGCTGCGCACTCCGCTCCACATCTTGCGAGTGGATCCAGCAAGGTGACGCCCAGTGACAGATCCTGATCTCCCCGACGACACCGGGTCGCCGATTCCCGACATCGAATGCGACATCCGGCGGGAGGGCAGGGCTTGGGAGGGAGAGGAGCGGCGCCGGTGAGCCGGATTCCAAAGGCATCATCTGATGTATATTCCATGCAGACTCCTGCCGAAGGAATCCGCATGCGCACCACCCTGAATCTCGACGATGCCCTGCTCGCCGAGGCGAAGAGACTTTCCGGTCTGGAGGAGCGTACCGCGCTCATCCATGAGGGACTCCGGGCCCTGATCGCGCGCGAGAGCTCGCGCAGACTGGCGCGACTCGGCGGCAGCGAACCTCGACTGAAGCCGGTGCCCCGGCGCCGGCCGGCACGCGCATGATCCTGGTCGACACCTCGGTCTGGATCGACCACCTGCGCCGGAGCAATGGGAAGCTGCTCGTCGCCCTCGAGGCTGGTGAGGTGCTCGTCCATCCGGTCGTGATCGGTGAGCTCGCCTGCGGCAATCTCCGCAATCGGCGCGAAATCCTCGACCTGCTGTCCAATCTTCCAGCTGCACCCAGCGCCACCGACGCTGAGGTCCTCGGCCTGATCGAGCGGCGCAAGCTCATGGGGCGAGGCATCGGATATCTCGATGCCCACCTCCTCGCGGCGACCGCCCTCGCCCGCCCGGCTCGGCTCTGGACCAGCGATCACAACCTGGCCCGGGTGGCCGCGGAGCTCGGGTTGGCAGCTTAGCACTTCGCGATTGGACCGAGTTCGAGTGCGAGTGGGGCCGAGGTGAGATCCTCCGGGATTCCCTCGGGATGACAACATTCCGGGGGAGCTTGGTGTTGTGGCCGCGATGAATCGCGGCCTCCACGGTTTGTCCTCCCGAGCGCAGCGAGGGATCTCTTCGAGCTCCGAGCGGAACCGAAAGAGATCCCTCGGTTGTTTCACTCCCTCGGGATGAGAAGAAAGGCGTAGCGCCACCGCCGGCGATCAGCCCCTCGCGTCGGCCTCCGCCTTCCGCTCGGCGGCGGCTCGCCGCCGGACGACGACATAGGCGAGCAGGATGCTGATTTCGTAGAGGAGATACAACGGCCCCGCCATGGCGACCGTGGTCCAGACCATGTCCCCCGGCGTCAGGAAGGCGCCGATGATGAACGCCCCGACGATCGCATGGCGGCGATAGTGGATGAGAAATTTCGGAGTGACCACGCCCAGCGCGGCGAGACCGAGGAGCACCACCGGCAGCTCGAAGGCGATCCCGAACGCCAGCGTCATGCTGAACGCGAAGCCGAAGTACTCCGAGGCCGTGATCATCGGCTCGAGCGCTCCGTTGCCGAAATCCATCAGCCACGGGATCGCCAGGGGCAGCACGATGAAGTACCCCATCGCCGCACCGGCCGCGAACAGGAACACCGCGCCAATGACCACCGCCATCACCACCCGCTTCTCCTTCGCGTAGAGCGCCGGCGCGAGGAAGGCCCAGAGCTGGAAGAGAATGAAGGGCAGGGCGAGCATGAGGCCGATGATCCCGGCGGCCTGCATGAAGATCGAGAATGGATCGCCCGGGTGGGTGTAGACGAGCTTGTGGGTGGGGAGATAGGGGGCGATGGGCCGGGAGAGCCAGCCGATCACGTTGATCTTGAGCAAGGCCAAAACGGCGAGGCAGACCCCGATCACCAGGGACAAAATGGCCCACATGAGACGCCAGCGGAGTTCCTCGAGGTGGTCGAGGAAGGGCATTTCGGCCCCGTCATTCAACGCCATCGGTTCAGACACTCCTCTTGGGCACGCGCGCCACGGTGCATAGCAAGGAAGGGGCCGCGATTCCTCGCGGCCTCCTGGCTCGAACGACTACACTGCCCTCTTCCCGGCGCGGCCTCGGATTCGTCAACCGCTGCTTTCGGCAATTATTGCCAACGGCCTTCCCGATCCCCTCTACGGCAGCCCCAAGAGATCCCTCGCTCGGCATGACAGCGAGAAGCGCTCGACGCTCCGCCTGACCTTTCCCCCGAAGTAGTGCCGGTTAGGATCGGAGGATCAGCGTTGAGGAGTGCCCCTCCTCGGGGGTGAAGAGGGCCGCGCATTCGGCCGAGGTCCGGTCCCCGAGTCCCCCGGAACAACGAGGAAGCTGATCTTCCCGTCGGCGTACTTTCCGTCTTCGCCGGTGAAATCCCCATGCTCGCCGACATGGAGCACGGGCAGGTGGGGCCTACTCTGAGCTCGGTTGGCGCTGTTCCAGGCGGTACCAACGGTCCACGAAATCAGACTGCCGTCGGGGCCAATACTGCTGTTTCCAAGCTCCGACTGTCATGAATCCTGATTCCATATGTCCGGGCTCGATGAGGCGTAGGTTGGGTGCGGGATAGGGAGTGCAAGGGAGAGTCGCCCAGAAGCAGCGCGTGTCACGCAAAGGGATGTTTAGGGTGAGACCGTAATTGGTGAGATACTGGCTAAGTCCGACCTGTGGGAGAGGGGCCCAAAGGGAGTTCGTACTCGAGCTCACGAACAGCCCACCCAACTCATCGCCGGCCTCGCGATCATGGAAGTAGGTCGTTCCGATCGGCGTCAAAGGGATGATGGCGAGCAGAAGGCAGCCGAGAAGCCAGGGCCGGACCTTTTCCAAAGATTCCGGGCCTACGATGTTGAAGATCTGGGTCACGACGAGTGCTGCCAGAAGCCAGAAGAAGGGAAGCCCGAATCTCGGCGCGGGGGCCTTGAACCCCCAGAGAGCCAGCCCTGCGAAGATCGGTGCGAGAAGTGCCCAGCCTCGGCGAAGGATCCGGGGGGCGTCTAGAAGTCGCCGGACCTCCCACGCGCAGATTGCGCCGCCGAGAAGCGCCAGGAGAGCCGGTATGGCAATTTGCCATCTCGCCGAAGGCACCCCAGCCAAAGAGCGAAGCCAGTGACTGAACCAAGGGTCCCCGAGCCCTGCTGGCTGTCCAGTGCGCGCGTAGTGGGTGATAAGGGCTGCCTCGACCCTGGCCAGTTCTTCCGGCAAGCGCCACTTCACGGGGAACGCGAGGCTGGTACTGGGGAATGCCGGATACCCGCTCAGCAGAACACCCCGTACGACCCACCCGCCTCCGAGCCAGACCGCGATCGACGCGACCCAGCCTAGAGCGCGGCGGAAGAGAGGGCCCCGCCGGCGGTACTCCTGAATCCAGATTGTTACCGCAAGGGCCCAGCCCACGGCGGCGAAGGCGATGGCGCTCAACTTGATGCACGCCGCCAGGACGAGGAGTGACGTTATCGCCACCACAAGGTGTGCCTTCTCCCCTAGATCTCCACTATCCGCCGATTCGCTGATGTACCCGTAGAGATCGGCGCCGGCCACCAGCAGGACCGCTATAACGGCTGCATCGGTACTCAGACTTGAGACCACCGTTGACCGCACCAGACCGATCGAGGGGGCCAGCAGCAGTAGATCGAAAAGATGTCGGTCATTCCTCCCTGGGCCGCCCCTCGCGAGCCGGAAACCACTCAGCATGACTCTGGCCAACAGGCCCAGGAGAAGCAGGCCGTCGGCCAAATGCTGCGAGCGACCACTCCAAGGACCGTGGTCGAGCATGGCGGCGTACAACAGGTGAGAATTGTTGAAGGCGAGCCGGTCATGCAGATTTCCGAGGCCTGGGATGATGTGGTACGTCTTGGACCAGAGTACCACCGGCATATGGTAGTTTCCCGAATCGTATACTTTCAGGGGCCCCATCGCGCGATCCGCCGTCCAGACCGCCGCGGAGCCAAGGGCGAGGAGATCCGGCCACCTCTGATGCCAGTTGATTCGAGAGGTCCATTCCCTCACCTCTCGAGCGTAGCCCACCAGGCCCGCAAGTCCCACCGCACCCACGACCACCGCCGCCTCCCAACTCACCGGGAGCCAGAGGTGCCATAGTTGCAAGAAAAGTATGACCAGGGCGAAGCCCATCCAGAACGACATCAGCGCCGCGTCCGTGCACAGGCGTCTCAGGCCGAACGAGCGTCGGGCCGCGAACCCCCACCCCACCAAGGCGAGGGCCACCACAGCCCACGTGGCAAGGATGCTGAGGATTCCCGCGGAAATCATCATGGTGTCGCTCCTTCAGCTCCGATAGAGTCGCCCACGGACGCGGCGCGAGTCTCAATTCTCGGACGATCCTTGCCGTCCTCGTGCGCACCAACTATCGAACGCGCCCCGCGCGCTCATCAGCAGAGGGCCTCGCGATGGAAAGAATCGTTACATCGCAGTCACGACCATCACCCCACAGTCCCAGGTCACCAGGAAGTCACTTGCGCCCGATGAACCCCTAGCCCCGGGGGTCGGCCATCCACTGGGATCGCATGAGGGGAGATTTCGCCCTTGATGCCGGCGGCCGCCCTCCTGGCTCTTGGTTCGAACTCGTAATGTGGAATACCCCACCGCCCATAGCCGCCTAACGACCCCGCATAGTCGGGATGAAGCGACGACTGGCCATCCACCGCACGTGGTGGCAGAATCGCTCCACCACCTTCACACGCGCTCAGAGGCGCCAACGGGGAGGGCCAGCCGCCATGGATACTATAGGACTCGATTTACACAAACGCGAGAGCCAGCTCTGCATCCTCACCGCGGAGGGGGAGCTGGTCGAACAGCGGATCGTGACCAGCCGGGATCGGTGCACGGCGGTCCTGGGGAGCCGCGCCCCGGCGCGGATCCTGATCGAGGCGTCGACCGAGAGCGAATGGGTGGCCCGCCACCTGAAGTCCCTGGGGCACGAGGTCGTCGTGGCCGACCCGAACTTCGCCCCGATGTATGCCAGCCGGAGCCGCCGCGTGAAGACCGACCGGCGCGATGCGCGCACGCTGGCCGAGGCGTGTCGCCTCGGGGCGTTCCGGCGCGCCCACCGGGCCTCGGACACCCAGCGACAGGTCCGCGCGGAGCTGGCCGTGCGCGACGTGCTGCTCCGGACCCGCACGCGCTGCGTCGCGGTCACCAAGGCGCTGCTGCGGGGCGACCGCCTCCGGCTGCCGAGCGGGAATGCCGAGCACACCGAACGGAAGCTGGCGGCGCTGGGGATGACCGCCTCGCCGAACGGGCCCGTCGGGATCCGGTGGTCGCACGACTGATGACGGCGCCGAGCATCGGCCCGGTGACCGCGCTCGCCTTCGTGGCGACCCTGGACGACGTCACCCGCTTCCGCAGTGCCCACCAGGTGGGAGCCTATCTCGGCCTGACACCCCGCGAGTATAGCTCGGGCGAACAGCAGCGGCGCGGGCGCAGCATCGCTGCGGTCGCCTTGGCGCGGCGCCTCGCCGGCATCCTCTACGCGATGTGGCGCGACGGGCAGGACTATCGCGCCTCGCGGCCCCCGGAGGGAGCGATCGTGAGCACGTAGCTCTGGTCCGGTCGCCCACGAGTGTGACCAACAATGGGGGGTGAGCGCGGTGCAGCTTATGACCGCTGGTGAGGTCGTCGCACAGTTAGCGCCACCGCCCGTCGGATCCCCACTTGCGCCGACGAGTTTGCTCGTCACCCAGAGCGCGTACAGAAGGCTGAGCGGCACCTCGAGGGCACCGGCCGCACCAGGCCGTACCCGGCCTGACAACAAGAACGACAAAGCCCGGCCGACCGGCCGGGCTTGACGGGGTGCGTCGCTTCACAGAAGCTGCTGGCCGAGGTGCGCCATGGCAAGTCTGCCCGGGTGGACTGGCTCTCTTTCCAGTGGTAATCCAATGGCTGCGGCGGGACATCGTGATCAACGTATTAGGCGTGCGTGGCTGGGCGCCCAGGTGCGTCCCACCACCTCGGGCTCAGGGAGGGATCGGTTTGCTGGCCACACCGTCCTGATTGCAGCACGGCCCGGGGCCCATCGACCGCTGCGCCCATAGAGGCGCACCAGCGCTGGGGAGAGTTCCGCCACCGCCAGCGAGGGAGTTCTTTGATCCCCGCTCGCAGCTCCAGGAGATCCCTCGGTCGTTTCACTCCATCGGGATGACAAGAAGGGGTAGTGCTGCCGCAGGCCCTCCGGACCTAGATGATCTGCCGCGTGTCACCGCGCGCCGAGCAGAGTGCCTGACATCAAATCCCGCTGCCCACCCCCGCCTCCTGCTAAGGGAATGCCGTAGAGCGGTGTTGTCATGGGGAGGGAAGGGGGCTCATCCCGCTCCCTTCCCCGCGGAGCAAACGTGCCGTACAATATCCCTGGACCGCGGGGATTGTGCGGCAGCACGCCGATTCCCGCGCTTCGGCCGGAATGTCACTCCTGTTGCGACAACCATCCACACCGGACGCGTCCGGACCCGTGCCGCTCCGCCTGACAGCTCGGCGGGCCTCCGGCTGGTCCGTGGCGCGGACGCCACCCCCTGCCCGCGCGGTACCAGGCGCAAGGTGATTCGGTCATGGCCGCTGCTGTGGATCTCTGTCGCCCGGGACACCGGCCTCGCCGCCCCGGTCCGTCCGGCCGAGGTCGCCTGCTTGTTCTCATCCCGGTGGCCGTCCTGCTCCTGCTCGCTCCCGGTGCACTCCGAGCCCAGCAGGCATATCGCATCGGGCCGCCCGCCCCCTGGATCAAGCCGATCCCCGCCGAGCACGCCGCCGAGGGCCCCGAAGGGAAGGCGACCAGCGGCTTCGAAATGTTGCTGGTCGATCGCCAGGAGGCGGTCGGCGGCGCAGCCCTCGAGCGCTACAAGCATGTCGCCTACCGCCTCCTGACGGAGGGGGCGGTGGAGAACAACTCCCAGATCGAGATAGCCGTCGACCCGACCTACGAGCAGATCACGCTGCATGCGGTCACCGTGACCCGGGACGGCAAGCCAGTCGATCAGCTCAAGTCCGGCCAGATCCGCGTCCTGAAGCGGGAGTCGGAGATGGACGATCACATCTTCAACGGGACCGTCTCGGTGGTCCTGGTGCTCGAGGATGTGAAACCGGGAGATGTGGTCGAGTACAGTTACACCCGTCGCGGCGCCAATCCCGTCTTCGCCGGCCACTACATGGGGTCCTTCCTGCTCCAGCAGGACTCGCCCCTGCGGGAGATGCACTTCCGCCTCCTCTGGCCTCAGAGCCGGCCCCTCTACATCCGCCGCCACGAGACGACCGTGGAACCGGTGATCACGACGGCAGGCTCCCTCCGCGAGTACAACTGGAGCGCGAGGAACGTCCCCGCCAGGCTCCTCGACGCTGATCTGCCCGAGTGGTACGATGCCTTTCCCGATGTGCAGCTCAGCGACTTCGCCTCGTGGTCCCAGGTGGCGGAGTGGGGCGACTCGCTCTTCTCCACGCCCGGCTCCATCCCCGCCGCACTGCGAAACCGGATCGCCCGGATCCGTTCGGAGAATTCCTCCCAGGAGTTCCAGGCGATCGCCGCACTCCGCTACGTGCAGGACGAGGTGCGCTATCTCGGTGTCGAGATCGGCGCCAACTCGCACAAGCCATTTCCCATCGCCACCGTACTCCAGCGCGGCTATGGCGACTGCAAGGACAAGGCGCAGCTCCTGGTCGCGATGCTCAGCGCCCTGGGCATCCCCGCTCGGCCCGCGCTGGTGAGTACCTCCTACGGCAGCCACCTCAGCGAGCTGCAGCCCACCGCCGCCTATTTCGACCACGCGATCGTTCAGGCAGAAGTCGATGGCAAGGAATACTGGCTCGATCCCACCGCCCTCTACCAGCGCGGCCCCCTCGCGAGCGTCGCCGCGCAGTTCGGGGTTGGCCTCGTGCTCGGGGGGGCGGGGGACTCGCTGGTGCCCATGCCGCAGGTGCCCGCCGCTGATCCTCTCACCGATGTCTCCGTGACCTTCGAGCTGGGAGATGTGGGAAAGCCGGTCACGATGCGGGTCGAGACCGACTACCGAGGCACTACCGCGACGAGTGTGCGGGGGAGGATCCGGGGGCTGTCACCCGAGAAATTGCGGCGGGACTACACCGAGTACTACGCCGAAGGCTATCCCGGTATCGAGTCGGAGACGGTGCCGGACATTCAGGATAACGAGGGGACCAACGTCCTCCATACCACTGAGCAGTACAATATCCCCGCCTTCTGGCACCAGTCGGCGAGCCAGAAGGGGTACGTTGGCACGATCGATCCGGTGGAACTGGATCAGATCATTCCGTCGCCCACCGCGTCGGGTCGTACAATGCCGCTCGCCGTCGATTACCCGCGGCACATCCGCTATACGATTGCCGCGCACCTGCCCGAGGGGTGGGCAATCGCGCCGGAGGCGGACACCATCGTGACGCCGGCGCTGAAGTTCGTCCGTGGCGTGGCGGCCGACGGACAGACACTCACCCTGAACTACGAGTACGAGACGCTCGCCGATCATGTCGCCCCGGCGGACGCGGCAGTCCATCTCGAGAAGCTCTCCCGAGTCAGGCGGATGCTCGCCTTCACGATCTCGCCGGCGCTGACCGATGCGAACGCCACGAACGGAAGCCGAGGCAGCGAGATCAACTGGCCGGTGGCGCTCATCGCCTTCATGACCACCGGGTTTTCCATCTTCGGTGCGGTCAAGGTCTACCGCTCGCCTCCTCCCGCATGGCCGAAGGGTCCGCCGGAGCCGGTCATGCCGGGTGACACGCTGAAGGGACTGGGCGGGTTACTGAGTCTGGTCGGCCTGGGTGTCTGCATCAACCCGTTCAGGGTCCTCTATGCGACGGTCAAGTCGATGCCGACCTATGGCGCTTCGACATGGGCGGATCTCACGACCTCCGATGGGTCACGCTATCACGCACTGTACGCGCCGACGCTTCTGCTCGAGCTGCTGAGCAACATCGCCTATGTCGTGTTCGGATTGCTGCTGATCGGGCTCTTCTTCGGGCGGAAACGCTGGTTCCCGGCGCTCTTCATCCTTGTGTCTTCCATCCATATCGCATTCATCTGGCTGGATGCCATCATGGCCAGCGCGATTCCATCCGTGCAGGCCCGCGGCATCGGGTGGGCCGACCACGTCAGGGATCTGCTCATCGTCTCGATCTGGGCAGGGTACATGTTCCGGTCTCGGAGAGTGCGGAACACCTTCGTCCTGTGAACCGAATGCCGGGACGTAGGTCACCGAGGGCCAGTTCATCCACCCGATTCACCTCCCGCCGTACCGCCCGACGGTCAGCCGCGGTCTGTCGTCACGGTAGCTGATGACGTACACCCGGTCGAACACCTGCTTCTTCCACTTCCGCGGCATCGGTGCGACCCCGAGCGCCGCGGCCAATTGCGGGATCTCGGCGTGGTTCCAGCAGATCAGCACGGTCTTCCCGCTGTACGCCGGCGAGGTGAGAATCAGCTTCGCCAGCGCGGCGAAATCCTTGCCATGGTAAGGAGTCTGCACCGGCAGCTTGAGCGCCCTGGCGAGCGGCGCCACCGTTTCCTGGGTGCGCTGGCCATCGCCGTCCCGCGTGGTACGGGTCGCAAAGATCGCCACCGGCGGCCCGAACCTGTTCATCGCCTCATCGGTCGTGATGAATGACACGAGCTGACTGGCGCGCGCCACCCCCGCGGGCGACAGATGCGGATTCGCCGGATCGTCCGGCTTCTCGGCGTGGCGGATCAGGATGATCTGCGCCGGCCTCGGCACCGGCGATTGGACCGGTGCCGGCACCGGTAGGGCTGAAAGCAGGATGATTGCGCTCGTGCTCCAGATCATGTCAGACGGCCCCTTCGAGACCCAGTGTAGCCGAAACGCCACGCGCTGCTCCCTCCCCGATAAATAAGCGCTCCGTCAGCGCGGCGGCGCCGCGAGCGTGGCCAGAATGTCCCGCCTTCCCGCCGCCAACGATTCCCGCACCAGTCGCGAACAACCGATGAAGCGCCACTGTGCGCCTCCCGGGATGCGGCTCGTCAACTTCGCAATCCGGTGTGGCGCTGGCCGCGCACCCATCGGTGTATCGGACCTGGTCCGCAGGAGTGAACCCGTGAACGCACCGTCGAACGGCCTGAATCCCGGCCGCCGCCCGCTGGTCAAAGTGTCCCTCATCGCCCTCGTCGTTGTGGGGTGCGGCAGCAGCGGCACCACCCCGAACCCCGGTCCGATCTCCTTCACCAGGAACCCCTGCGCCCCCACATCCAGCGTCGTGCTCGCCGAGGCGCAGGCAGCGCTGGTCGACTGCAGCAACGGGGGAACCACGGTCACCCTGGCCGGCAACGGCGCCAGCTACCTGATCGTCCCCCAGTTCGCCTCCAACCAGCCCGGCAACACGCTTTTCCCCTACAGCCTCGCCACCGGCAATCTCATTGCGGGGACGGTATCCGCGGCGCGGGTCGCCGAGTGGCGCGCCAGTGTGAGGCAGACGCCGGGTGGGTCGCTGGGGATCCTGCCGCCGAGGCGGCCGCTCGAGGCCCAGCGGGCGCTGGACGCGGCACTCCGCGCGCGGGCTCGTCGGGCCTCCGGCCGGTCGCGGATTTCGGTGCGGAGCGGCGGCCTTGCGCGGCCGGGAGCCGCGCTGGTGGTGCCCCCGGTGCTCGGCAGTACCCGTGGCTTCCACGTGCTATCGAGCTGGAGCAGCACCAATCCCACCTGGAAGGCCATCACCGCGCAGCTCTCGTACGTGGGTCCCAATCTGCTGCTGTACGTGGACCAGGCGGCGCCGGCGAACGGCTTCACCCCGACGCAGCTCCAGGCGTTCGGCCAGCTCTTCGACCAGACCCTGTACCCGATCGACACCCTCAACTTCGGCCCCCCGTCGGACATCGACCAGAACGGCCGGGTGATCGTGCTGATGTCGCCGGTGGTCAACGGCGACACGCCGGCCTCCGCCTGCGCGACGCAGGGCTACATCGCCGGGTTCTTCGACGAGACGGACTTCGACAATGTCAGCGACACCAACTCCAATCAGGGGGAGATCTTCTACTCCGTCGTGCCGGACCCGGGCGGCACGGTCAGTTGCGCGCATTCGGTGACCGATGTGGGGGATGCCGTCCCGTCGGTCTTCCTCCACGAGATGCAGCATCTCACCAGCTTCACCCAGCACGTCATCCTGAACCCCGGGACGCCGGAGTCGGACTGGGTCGATGAGGGGCTGAGCATCGTCGCCGAGGAGCTGGGCTCCCGCTATTACGAGCAGAAGTGCCCGCCGCCCAGTCCTGCCGCACCGACCCGGCCCAGCTCTTCCCCGACTCGGCCCAGTCGTTCGTGCAGGGCTTCCTCTATGACTCGTACCAGTATGCGCTGCTGCCTGACACGGCGAGTCTCACGCTTCACACCGATGACCAGAACGGCTTCTCGTGGCGCGGCGGGGACTGGGCGCTGCTGCGCTATCTGGGCGATCAGCGGGGGGCGGGGTTCTACCGGCAACTGGAGCAGGGGCCCTCGGATGGGATCACCGATCTCGAGACCGCCGTGGGGCAGCCGTTCCCGTCGTTCTTCGCCAGCTTCGGTCTGGCGCTGTATACCGACAGCCTGCCCGGGCTGCCACGGACCACGGCGCCGGCGGCCGACCGCTTCGTCTCCCGCAACATGCCGCAGCTCTGGGCCAGGCTATGGAACACCTCCGGCGGCGCGAGCGACGTGCCGCTCGAGTTCCCGATCCGGGTCTTTCCCGTCACCACTGACACTTCGGCCTCGGTGATGGTGCCCGGCACCATGACCTACTTCCGGCTGGATACCCCGGCGAGCGATTCCACCGTCACGATTCGCTTCTCCGCGCCGAGCGGCGGGCCGCTGTCGGCGGCGCTGCATCCGCAGCTCAGTCTGTTCCGGCTGCCGGCGGGGCAGTAGCGAGTCGTTGTCATCCCGAGCGAAGCGAGGGATCTCTCCGAGCTCCGAGCCGAACCTGAAGAGATCCCTCGGTCGCTCCGCTCCCTCGGGATGACAACATTCCGGGGGGCTTGGTTCTTGGGGCCGCGATGAATCGCGGCCCCACCGGTTTGTCATCCCGAGCGCAGCGAGGGATCCCTCCGAGCTCCGAGCCAAACCTGTTTTCGTCATCCCGAGCGCAGCGAGGGATCTCTCCGAGCTCCGAGCCGAGCCTGAAGAGATCCCTCGGTCGCTCCGCTCCCTCGGGATGACAACATTCCGGGGGGCTTGGTTTTTCGGGCCGCGATGAATCGCGGCCCCACCGGTTTGTCATCCCGAGCGCAGCGAGGGATCCCACAGAGCTCCGAGCCGCACCTGAAGAGATCCCTCGGTCGCTTCGCTCCCTCGGGATGACAAACCTGCTTTTCTCATCCCTCCGAGCTCCGAGCCGAGCCTGAAGAGATCCCTCGGTCGCTCCGCTCCCTCGGGATGACAACATTCCGGGGGCTTGGTTCTTGGGGCCGCGATGAATCGCGGCCCCACCGGCTTGTCATCCCGAGCGCAGCGAGGGATCCCTCCGAGTTCCGAGCCGAACCTGAAGAGATCCCTCGGTCGCGTTGCTCCCTCGGGATGACAACATTCCGGGGGGCTTGGTTTTTCGGGCCGCGATGAATCGCGGCCCCACCGGTTTGTCATCCCGAGCGCAGCGAGGGATCCCTCAGAGCTCCGAGCCGCACCTGAAGAGATCCCTCGGTCGCTCCGCTCCCTCGGGATGACAACATTCCGGGGGGCTTGGTTTTTCGGGCCGCGATGAATCGCGGCCCCACCGGTTTGTCATCCCGAGCGCAGCGAGGGATCCCTCAGAGCTCCGAGCCGAACAAGAGGAATCTGTCCCTCTTCCCTCTTCCCTCTTCCCTCTCCCCTCTTCCCTCTTCCCTCTTCCCTCCTCCCTCTTCCCTCTTCCCTCTTCCCTCTTCCCCGCACCTCACCCCGGCCGGATGTTCTGATTCAACCGGAAGAAATTCCCGGGATCGTAGCTGGTCTTCACCCTGGCGAGACGGCGGTAGCTCTCCTCGCCATAGGCGGCGCGGACCCGCGCGTCCCCTTCCTCCCCCAGGAAGTTCAGGTACTGGGGGCCGCTGGCGTGGGGCCGGACCGCTTCGGCCAGCTCGCGTGCCCAGGCGATCTGTCCAGACGTCTCGGCGGGGTCCATCCAGCCGGCGACCCCATTCAGCACGAAGGGTGCGTCGCGGTACCCCAGGGCGGTGCTGCCCGCCGGGACGCGGCTCACCGCGCCGGCCAGATGGTGGATGTGCACCTGCGTGAGCGGTGCAGTCATCCGGCCCGCGTGCTCGACCACGGTGTCGATCGTGGCGGCGTTCAGCTCCCGCAGGTATTCGGTCTTCCAGTAGGCCAGCAGCCCCTTGGGCGCGCCCGCGTCGAACATGCCCTGCAGCGCGAGGTAGGGCATGGGTCCGACGATGTCCACCGCCGGGGTGGCGAAATCCCGGAGTGGCTGCGCCACCTCGGCTCCCTTGTCAGGCGGCCCGGCGAAGCACATCGCGATGGCGACCATCGCGGTGCCCTGGAGCGGTGGCGGGATGAAGGGCATCGGGGGTGCCGTGAGGAAGACTACCATCGTGGTCAGCTCGTCAGGCAGCGTCCGCGTCCAGTCGCCATAGAAGCGGAGCAGCTCGCGGGCCCGGCTCACGGGGTAGAACATCGCCCCGCCGTAGATGATCGGGCCGACGGGATGCAGCCGGAAGGTGAACGAGGTCACGATGCCGAAGTTGCCCCCGCCGCCCCGGACCGCCCAGAACAACTCGGGATTCTCTCCGGCACTGGCGCGGAGCTGCCGGCCGTCGGCGGTGACCAGTTCCACCGCGACGAGATTGTCCACCGTCAGTGCGTGTTTCCGCATCAGCCAGCCGATCCCGCCACTCAGCGTCAGGCCGCCCACGCCGGTGGTCGACACCAGGCCGCCCGTCGTGGCCAGTCCGTGCGCCTGCGGCCGCGGCGTCGAAGGCGCCCCAGGTCGCCCCACCCTGGGCCCGCGCCTCGCGGGCCACCGGGTCTACCGTCACCTTGTCCATGGGCGAGAGGTCGATCACCAGGCCTCCGTCGCAGGTGCCGAAGCCGGCGACGTTGTGACCGCCTCCGCGGACGGCGACCGTCAGTCTCTCCTTCCGCGCGAAGGCGACCGCCCGGATCACGTCCGCTTCATCCGCGCACCTGGCGATCAGCGCCGGCCGCCGGTCGATGAGTCCGTTCCAGACGCGTCGCGCGTCGTCGTACTCAGCGTCCGCGGGCCGCACCAGGCGGCCACGGAGGGCCGTCGCGAACTCCTGCACGGCGGAATCAGTCGGCATGAACCACTCCCAAGTCAGAGGTTGGCGGCGAGCTGGGTCACTCCCATCCCATCCATTGCAGCAGATCATGATATCCCGGCAGCGGCCGGAGCGGCTCGAACTCCGTCATGCTCTTGAGCAGCGTGGCCACGACGCCATCGTGCTCCTCCACCGCGCGCCGCAGCAATGCGAGCCCCTCCTCGAGGCGGCCGCAGCCCGTGGCCGCGATCGCGAGCATCGTCGGCTGCACGTAGCCGGTCGCGGCGCGCGCCTTCATCACTGCGTAGCGGCGCTCCGCCTCCTCCCGGTTCCCCACCCGCCCGAACTCCGCGATCAGCGTCGCCTCGGCCCAGCTGTACTGCGGGAAGAGCCTGAGCGCGGTCTCCCCCGCCGCCACAGCGCCGTCGTGATCGCCGGCAAGTGCGAGGAGACGCGACAGGTGCCACCAGGAGACGACCGAGTTCGGATCGAGTTCCATCGCCCGCCGCGCTTCGATGACCGCTTCCGGTACGTGGTGGGCCAGGCCGAGCACCATGGCGTGCGTCGTTACGGCATACGCGCTGAGCGGATCGTCGCGGACGGCGGCGGCGCTCGCCGCGATGGCCGCCTCGTGGTCCCCACGGTAGTGGCAGAGGTCGTACATCGCGCGGCCGCACCGAGCCTGGGTGTACGTCGGCTTGAGCTCCACCGCCCGCGCAAATTCCCGGGTGAAGACCGGTACGTCGTAGTCGTGGAAGTAGGCGAGGCAGGCGGCCGCGTAGTGCGCCTCCGCGAGGTCCGGATCCAGCTCCAGCGCGCGCGCCGCCGCGACGCGGGCCCGGGGAATCACCTCGGCCGAGCGGTGCACCCCCCACATCGCGAGATACAGCAGCGCATCGGCGAGGCCGGCGTGGGCCAGCGCATACTGCGGGTCGATTGCCAGCGCCTCCTCGAAGCACACCCGTGCCTTCTCGATGTTGAGCCCGCGCCGGTAGAGCAGGGCGCGTCCCTTGAGATAGATCTGGTAGGCCTCGACGTTCTCCGTCCCGGGCTGGACCAGGCTGCCGCTCTGCCGGTTGAACGTCAGCTTGAGCCGCTCCACGATGGCCGAGGTGATCTCGTCCTGGATCTCGAAGACATCGGTCAGTTCCCGGTCGTAGCGCTCCGACCATTGATGGAAGCCGTCGGCCACCGTGATAAGCTGGGCGGTGATGCGGAGCCGGTTGCCCGCCTTGCGGACACTTCCCTCCAGCACGCTGGCGACGTTCAGCTTCTCGCCGATGGACCTGAGATCCTCGTTCTTCCCCTTGAACGAGAACGCCGAGGTGCGCGCCGCCACCCTGAGCCCCGGCAGCCGGGTCAGGGCGTTGATGATCTCCTCGGCGATCCCGTCGGCGAAGAACTCGTTGTCGGGGTCGGCGCTCATGTTCGCGAACGGCAGAACCGCGATGGAGCGCGGGGGCCCCGCGGGGGTGGGCGTTGTCGCCGGCGAGCGCAGCGCCGTGACGAATTCCCCTGCGGTGGCCGGCCGGTCCGCGGGCTCCTTCGCGAGGGCCCAGCGGAGCGCGGCCTCCACGCTTGCGGGGAGCCCCGGCCGCCGCGTCGCCAGCGCGGGCGGCTGCTCGATCATGAGCTTCATGATCACCGCCTGCGCCGTCGGGCCGGTGAAGGGGGGCTCCCCTGCCAGCATCTCGTAGGTCAGCACGCCCAGGCTGAACAGGTCACTCCGGCCATCCAGGTTGCGCTCCCCGGCGGCCTGCTCGGGGCTCATGTAGTGCGGGGTTCCGACGGACAAGCCCGTCTCCGTGATCCGGGTGCTTTCGTTTCGCCCGCTCGGCAGGGCGATGCCGAAATCGGCCAGCAGCGCACCGCCCTCGGAGAGCAGGATGTTCTCCGGCTTGAGGTCCCGGTGGATGACGCCCCGTTTGTGCGCGTAGTCGAGCGCGCTGCCGATCTCCGCGGTAATCGCCAGCGCCCGCTCGAGCGGGAGCTGGTGTTCGCGCCGGAGACAGTCGCGCAGCGACTCCCCTTCCACCAGGGGCATGACGTAGTAGAGCGACCCGGCCGCCTCACCGCTGTCGAACAGGGGGAGAATGTGGGGGTGGCGCAACTGGGCGGTGGTCCGGATCTCGGCGAGGAACCGCTCGGCGCCCATCACGAAGCTGAGCTCCGGCCGGAGCACCTTGACGGCGACCTCGCGGGCATGCTTGAGGTCGCGGGCGAGGTACACCGTGGCCATCCCGCCGTGGCCCAGCTCGCGCTCGAGGGTATAGCGGCCGGTGAGGGACGCACTGAGAGGGGCGGGGACGTCAGTCACCGGGCGTCACTCCCGCTTTGCCACCCGCATGCGCCCAGAGGGCTCGCTCCACCATGGCCGGGGTCCACTTTCCGCCGAGCTTCGCCGCCCGTTGCCGGATCTGCTCGGCATAGCGGGCGTAGTAGCCGAGGGTGAAGGCGACCGCTCCCAGTCCCGGGATCTGCTCGGCGACCAGCTCGTCGAAGAAGGGGTAGATCCCGGGTTCCGCGGCGGCGACGACGGCGGAGGCGGTCGCGGGACCGACGCCTTCGAGTTCGGCGATCTTCGAGATGGGCGCGGTGGGGTGGGGCACGAGCGCCAGGCCTGCGGCTGTCGCGGCCTTCACCGCGTCAGGCGCGTTTCCTTTGACGAGCACCAGATTCCGGGCGCGCCACTTCCCGCGCGACATCTTCCATTCGGTGAGCTTCACCAGCTCGGGCAGGGTGACGTGCCGTGGTCGCCGGGCCGCGATCGCCTTTGGCAACTCGGTGCCGTACCAGCGGTCGCGGTCCGGCAGTTTCGCCACCCCCTGACTGGAGATGACCGTGTCGTAGGCGGCCAGCGCCGCACGCCACTGGGCGATCTCGGTGGAGGACCAGAGGGGTGGCATGGCAAGAAGATGCGGCGGGAAGCGGGCGGGGGCTAGGCTGACGCTGTCGTCCCGAGCGCGGCATTGTCATCCCGAGCGCAGCGAGGGATCCCTGCGAGCTCCGAGCCGCACCTGAAGAGATCCCTCGGTCGCGTTGCTCCCTCGGGATGACAACATTCCGGGGGGCTTGGTTTTTCGGGCCGCGATGAATCGCGGCCCCACCAGTTTGTCATCCCGAGCGCAGCGAGGGATCCCTCCGAACTCCGAGCCGAACAAGAAGAATCACCCCCTCTTCCCTCTTCCCTCTTCCCTCAATAGCCCACGAAGGGCCGGCACCGCGCCGGCCCTCCGGTCATGCTGTGATCCTGATCGATCTAGTTCGAGCCGTTCACCGACCCGTAATCGACCCGCGTGCCCGCTGCACACAATCCGGACGTGGCGTTCCCGCCCGACCCCGACACCGTCCAGTCGGCCGTGTTGGCGGAGGCGGGCGCCCAGTTGTTGTCCCACCCGGCCAGCGCGGAGTAGTCGGCGAGGGCGAACGTGACCGCCGTGCTGCCCAGATAGGCGAATGTCGCCGTCATGCTCACCGCCCTGCCGGTCGACACCTGATCGTTGTAGTTGAGGCTCGTCGATTGCTGGTAGTCGGTGGGCAGGGTATACACCGCCTGCAGCCGCTTGTACGGCCCACCCAGCGAGGTGACCGTCGGCGTCGGGAACACGGAAGGCAGCGCCACGGTGCTCGCACCGAACGTCTGGAAATACTGGGTGGTGGACCGGGTCTCGCCGCTGGCCGCATCATGGGCAAAGAGCGAGATCCCATGGTAGTCGCTGGCCACCTGCTGGGCCGCGGGAACCCCCGCGGCGGTGAAGCTCGACCCCGTCCAGGGCACCGAGGAATACAGCGGGCCCCCTTCACAGCCGGCGACCTGATAGTTCATGCCCTGGCTCAGCGATGTCTCCGTGCCCGTCAGCCCGGTGACGGTGATCGTGGCAGTGTTCAGGCTGAACGCCTCGACGCCTCCAAAGTCGAGCGTCGCCCCCACCGAGCCGTTATCCGGAATGTTCAGGCCTCGGCGGATGATGGCCTTGTCGGCGATACCCGTGAAGCTGGGGCGGTGAGAGGCCACCAGGTCCTGGGTGCCGTTCGCGACCGAGGTGATCTGGAAGTTGGGGAAGCCGGTCGAGAAGGCGGTCACGAAGGCCGACCCGCCGCCCAGCGAGACGTGCGCGGCTTCGGTATTGCCGACCCCCGCCACGGTGCCGTTGACGGTCTTGAGCACCCCGGGTGTCGGACAGAACACCGTGCCGGTCCCGAGTTCCGCCTTCGTGAAGTACTGCACCAGTACGGTGGAGTTGGTCCCCGTGGGGGCGAGCACGTAGGTGATGCCACCGCGCGTGGTGATGGTGAAGGTGTAGACGTTGTTGACCGGCGTGACCACGGTCCACGGTCCGGTCCCATCCTGATAGGCGAGCCACACGGGCTGCAGCGTCGAGCCGCAGGCCGAGAAATTCCAGGTGACGTTGCCGCCGCCGCTGGCGGTGACGGTCAGGGTGAGTGGCGTCGAGCGGTTGCCGGGCGTACCGGTCCCATCCACCGTCAGGTTGTAGACGCCGGGAGTCACCGAGGCGCCCACGCTCACCGTGAGGGTGGAGCTGGTCCCCGTGGGCGCCGCAGGGTTGAACGAACCCGTCACACCGGCGGGTGCGCCGCCCAGGCTCAGGGTCACCGCGCCCGTGAAGTTGGTCCGGGTCAGGGTGACGGTGGTGTTGCCATTGGCGCTCTGGGCAATCGAGAGGGCCGCCGGGTTGAGGGAGAGTACGTAGTCCGCAGGCGCCGCGGTCACCGTGAGAGTGAGCTGCGTCGAGCGGTTGCCGGGTGTGCCGGTCCCATCCACCGTGAGGTCGTAGACGCCGGGAGTCACGGCGGCACCCACGTCCACCGTGAGCGTGGAGCTGGTGCCGGTCGGGGCGGCCGGGCTGAACGAACCGGTCACGCCTGCCGGCGCGCCGCCCAGGCTCAGGGTCACCGCGCCGGTGAAGTTGGTCCGGGTGAGCGTGACGGTGGTATTTCCGGTGGTGCTCTGCACGATCGAGAGCGCAGCCGGGTTGAGGGAGAGTGCGTAGTCCGCGGGCGCTGCGCTCACGGTGAGGGTGAGCGGCGTCGAGCGGTTACCGGGTGTGCCGGTACCATCCACCGTCAGGTTGTAGACCCCCGGTGCCACCGCCGCGCCCACGTCCACGGTGAGCGTCGAACCGTTCCCGGTCGGGGCTGCCGGGTTGAACGATCCCGTCACCCCGGCCGGTGCGCCGCCCAGGCTGAGCGTCACCGCACCCGTGAAGTTGGTTCGTGTCAGGGTGACCGCGGTGGTACCGTTCGCCCCCTGCACGATCGTGAGCGCCGCCGGTGTGAGTGACAGCGCGTAGTCGGGCGCGGCACTCACGGTGAGGGTGAGTGGTGTCGAACGGTTGCCGGCCGTGCCGGTCCCATCGACCGTGAGGTTGTAGACTCCCGGCGCCACCGCGGCACCCACGTCCACCGTGAGAGTGGAGCTGGTGCCCGTCGGTGCGGCCGGATTGAAGGAGCCGGTCACGCCGGCCGGCGCGCCGCCGAGGCTCAGCGTGACCGCACCGGCGAAGTTGCTCCGAGTGAGCGTGACCGTCGAGGTGGCGTTGGCGCCCTGAACAATGGTGAGCGCCGCCGGGTTGAGTGACAGCGCGTAGTCCGGGGCCGCGCTCACGGTGAGAGTGAGCGGCGTCGACCGGTTACCGGCCGTGCCGGTCCCATCCACCGTCAGGTTGTAGACTCCGGCAGCCACCGCGGCGCCCACGTCCACCGTGAGTGTGGAGCTGCTCCCCGTCGGCGCTGCAGGATTGAATGAGCCTGTGACCCCGGCCGGCGCGCCACCCAGGCTCAGCGTCACCGCGCCTGTGAAGTTGGTTCGTGTCAGGGTGACCGTCGTGGTACCGTTGGTGCCCGGTGCGACCGTGAACGCGGCAGGCGCAAGCGAGAGCGCGTAGTCCGCCGGCAGCCGCCGTCACCGTGAGGGTGAGCGGCGTCGAGCGGTTGCCGGCGGTGCCGGTGCCATCCACCGTGAGGTTGTAGACTCCGGGAGCCACCGCGGCCCCCACGTCCACCGTGAGCGTGGAGCTGGCTCCCGTCGGTGCGGCCGGATTGAACGATCCGGTCACGCCGGCCGGTGCGCCGCCCAGGCTCAGGGTGACTGCGCCGGTGAAGTTGGTCCGGGTCAGGGTGACCGCCGCGGTGGCGTTGGCGCCCTGCACGATGCTCAGCGCCGCCGGAGTGAGCGAGAGCGCATAGTCAGGCGGTGCGCCCACGGTGAGCGTGAGCGGAGTCGAGCGGTCGCCCGCCGAGCCGGTGCCATCCACCGTGAGGTCGTAGACGCCGGGAGTCACGGCGGCACCCACGTCCACCGTGAGCGTGGAGCTGGTGCCGGTCGGAGCGGCCGGGCTGAACGAACCGGTCACGCCTGCCGGCGCGCCGCCCAGGCTCAGCGTCACCGCGCCGGTGAAGGCGGTGCGGTCGATGGTGACGGTCGTGGTGCTGTTGCTGCCCTGGATGATCGTGAGGGCCGCCGGCGCAAGCGACAGCGAATAGTCGGCCTGCACCCCGGTGCCATTGTCCCCACCGCAGGCAGCCGCTCCGGCGATGCCTGCGACCAGAACCAGACCACACTTCACCCAGTGCGTCGAGAGACGGGGAAGGAGCGGAAGTGAACGCCGGGAAAGGGCTCGTGCCATGGGAAGCCTCCGACCGGGTGGTGCGGTGCCGCGGCCCAACGCTCCGCGCATCCGCGCGTGACATGCCTGTTTGCCCGACTGCTGACGCTCTCGCCGAATGCGCGCGGCGACTGCCGCGTGCCTATATGGAGACAGCAGGAACAATGGTCCTCGCTGCCGGTGGCGGTGCCGATATCAGGGTGCCATCCTTGCGTCGTCATCATCGCGATGCACCAGGTAAAACGACAAACGCCGAGCTACCGTATCGGTAGCTCGGCGGTCTTGGGGTCCTTCGTGGCGCCCTGTCAGGGCGGCGCGAAGGAGGCGAGGACCCGTGGCTTTGCGTCGCCGGCTTTCACCGGTTCTGCCTTTATCGGGAGGGTTGTCCTTGCCCGGGGTGAGTTACGGCCCGGTACCGGGGGTGTCAAGTTCCGGACTGGGGGTGGACAACCGGCGGGACGGTACCGATGACCCGCCTCGTTCCACTGGGGCTGCCATCCCGAGCGCAGCGACAACCCTCTGGCCCTCCGGGCTGAGATGAGACGCAGCAGGTGACCGCGGCTTCTCGATGCGCTTGGCGGGATCCCATTCGAACCCCGGGATCACACTCAGGACTCTCCGTCGGTTTCACACCGACAGCTGACTATTTCGCGCATTGGTTGATTCATTCCAGGGATGGGGGTGTCATTCGGGACCTGGTTGCCGTGGATCGCATCGCCGTAGCGCTGCTGGCGTAGCCGCGTCCCAAGTCCCATGTTGGAGAGCGAGTTCGCCTCCCGCCCGGCGACCGCACGCTGCAATGTCTCCCCGCGATGGAGACACCCCATGACCAACCGGCGCATCTTCCACCGCCGGACTTCGGCTCCCGTTCAACCTTGGACCTCGCAGGGTTCGGGGCAGAGCCTGCCTAGCGACGTCTTGCTGCAGGCCTGCCGGCGGGTAGGCACGGTGGGCATGGTTGCCACCGGCTTGTGGACCCTCGCTCTCACCGCCAACACTATTGTGGTCCGGAGCGTGGGCCACCCCGCTGTCATCGAGGAGCTGTGGCCGTACCCCGGCGTCCCAGTGTCCATGATCGGGATCGCCACTTCGCTCCTCCTGGTGTATCTCGCCAAGTGGCTCAAGGACCGCCCGCAGGTTCTGCTGAACGTCAGTGCGGTGTTTCTGGTGCTCACCTGCCTGCTCGTGGCCATTCTCGCCCAATGGGTGCCGCCTCCGATCTCGCCGCGGATCTCCTGGCTCTGCGTATTGATCCTCTCCTATCCGGCGATCGTCCCCACCGCACCCGGTCGGATCCTGTGGCTTTCGGTAATCGCCGCATCGATGGAGCCGCTCGCGCTCGGCATTACCCACCTGCGCGGGGTCCCGTTCGATCACTCCCGCTTCTTCTATATCTGGAATTTCCTGCCGACCTATCTCTGCGGCGTCATCGCGATGGTGCCGGCCAGGATTTTCCGCGGACTGGGCCAGCAGGTGAAGTTGGCACGGGAGTTGGGCAGCTACCGGCTCGAGGAGGTGCTCGGCAAAGGCGGCATGGGTGAGGTCTACCGGGCGTCGCACCAGTTGCTGGCCCGTCCCGCGGCGGTGAAGCTGATCCGCTCCGAGGTACTGAGGTACAGTTCGCCGGACGAGGCGCGGGTGATTGTCGAACGCTTCCGCCGGGAAGCCGAGGCGGCCGCCTCGCTCCGGTCGCCCCACACCATCGGCCTGTACGACTTCGGGGCCGCGCAGGACGGGACCTTCTTCCTGGTCATGGAACTGCTGGACGGGCTCGACTTCGAAACGCTGGTCGAGCGCTTCGGTCCGTTGCCGCCGGAGCGCACCGCCTACCTGCTCATGCAGGTCTGCGAGTCGCTGGAAGAAGCCCATGTCCGGGGCCTCATTCACCGCGATATCAAGCCATCCAACATCTTCACCTGCCGCATGGGACTCGCGGTCGACTTCGTGAAGGTGCTCGACTTCGGTCTGGTGAAAGCCCAGAATGCCGGGGACCGCAACGAGCCGTTGCTCACCATGCCTGACACGACCGCCGGCACGCCGCACTACATGCCGCCTGAGGTCGTGCGGGGTGAAGCCGGGGTGGACCATCGGGTGGACATCTACGCCCTGGGGTGCGTTGCGTACTGGCTCCTCACCGGACGGAGAGTGTTCGAAGCGCCGAATGCGCTCCAGCTGATGTACCAGCATGCCAACAAGGCGCCGGCTCCGCCTTCCCAGCGGACCGAGTTGGAGATCCCGGTCGCCTTCGATGAGCTGGTGCTCGCCTGCCTCGCCAAGCGTCCCGAGGACCGTCCTGCGACTGCGGGCGAGCTGGCGCACCGGCTCGCGGCCGCCGTGAACGGGGAGCCGTGGACGCCAGCGCGCGCCCAGGTCTGGTGGGGATTGCATCTCCCCGAAGCGGTGCGGAGGACCGCCTCGGTCAGCTGTGGCGAACTGACCCTCACTCGGGCGCCCGGCGCCGACTGGATCCTGCTGGAAGGAGACGCTCCCCTGACAGGGGCACCGAGCTGATGAACGGTGCGGCGCGCGCCGGACGACTCCATCAGGGGCTCTCGCTTCGTGCGAGCTCGGGTTGAATGCCTGCCTGGACCGGCTCGCCTTTCCGGTATGCCACGCTAGTGAAACTCGAATGGACCCATGCCATCGGGCAGCCAACCAGCGCCAGCGCACCAGCAGGTATGGCCCTGCTGAATCAGCTCCGCATCTGGATGGGTCATCCTTCCTGAGCCTCCGCAATCGGGGCAGGTGACGTCGTCCGGACCCCGCGCAGGGATCAGTCGTGCCAGAGATGGATCCTGCTCTGCCGCCAGGATGTAGACGATACGCTGCATGTGTTCGCTGACCGGGACGGGGTGTAGCGGCAGCTCGTATGCGCGGAAGGGGGGATCGGACAGGAGCACCACCTGATCGTCGCGGGTCAGCGCGTACTGCCCATGGATGTTCCTCATCACCGGCCTCAGGCCGAGGTTCCTTGTGCGCCAGCGAAGCACGGCGCGACGGAAGGTGCTGCGCAATTCAGCACGGAATGTGGCCCAGGTGTGATTCATTGGCTCGTGGACCCCGCGAATGTTGGGTGGCGGCTGACGACCACGCATCACCTGCTGGGCGCGGTGAGTCTCAGGGAACCTGCCCGGCGACGGTCGATTGTGCCAGCCTGTGACTGCGGCCTGGCAGTACACCTGGCTGGTGCGCGTGCGGGTCCGGTGGCTTGTGGCTGCGTGGATGTACCGGCGAGCGGGTCCATGCAGAGTAGTATCGCATGTTCTCCACCGCGCCGGATGACAAGACCTCTATTGGCTGCAGCCGCGGATGGCGACGCGCGTCGCCGAATCACCGACCCCCAGGATTCACACCAAGCACTACGCCCGCACTCAGCACCTGGAATTCGGAACTCGGAACTCTGCTGCCCACAACAGTTTGACTGGCTCACCACCGCGCTTGACCGCTGCCTGAGTGGCCCGCCCTAGCTTCTCCTCCAAGTCGTTGCCACCACCACTTGGAGGACACCATGTCGAAGAAACTGCTCCCCCTGCTCGGTCTGGCCCTGCTCGCCGCCTGCGCCGAACCCCCGACCGGTCTCTCGGTCAATGACCCCCCGAGCCGGGTACAGCCCTCGCCCGTTGAAACGCCAGTTCACAAGACCTGCCCGGCACCACAGCATGCTGATCCGCTCGGCGGTTCGCAGGGCGCGCTGCTCAAGCAGTGCACTCCTATCCAGTAAGCGCACCATCCAGACGGTCCCGGAGCGCGCGCCACGCCCCACGGTGGCTCTCCGGGATCGCCTCGCTCATCCCAGCCAGCAGCCCCACGATCCGCCGCGCACCATGGCGGTTGCCTTGTACCAGCAGCGCCTCCCCGAGTTCGATCGCCTCGGCGGCCAGGGCCTCGGGCGAAATCGACTGGGCGAGAAGCTCCAGCCGCATCAGGCGGCTGCTGGAATCGCCACGCCGCGCCAGCAGCTCGGCCGCCCGGAGCCGCAATTCGCGCCTCCGCCCCGCCGTGAGCCCGACCTGCTTGAGGACCGCCGGGACGATCGCCGCCGGAAAGCCGTAGCCCTGCGCGGTCGCCACGATCAGCTGCAGTCGCTCCGCCGCAGCGAGTCGCTCCGCCAGCTCCGCCGCCGAGAGTCCGGTCACCTCGGCCAGCAGCGGCACATCGACGTCGATGCCGAGCGTGGCGGCGATGGCCACGATTTCCCGGCTCGCCCGATCCAGCCGTCCCAGCTGCGCGAACAGCGCGCTCTGGATCAGCTGCGGAACACCCCCGGGCAGGGGAGCGTGCAGCGTCGCGCTCGGCACCGGCCATTCCACCGCGTGTTCGCGCAGCTCGGCGATATCAGCCAGCCCGCGAAGCAGGGTCACCACCAGAAAGGGATTGCCGGACGTATCGTGCAGCAGCCGGCGAACCAGTCGATCCCGGGCCGCCTCCGGCTCCGCCCAGGGCGCCAGCTCCTCGACCAACGCTGCCACCTCGGGATGGCGGAACGGTTCGAGGCTCACCGTCATGCCGGGAAGCGATCGTCCGGTGTCCGCTGCCAGCCGGAACAGCTCCGGCGCACTGTCCGGGTCGTGCGGCGCGGCGGCGAGGGCGAGGGTGACGCGATGGCTGGTCAGCCGCTCGAGGCCGGCCTGGAGCACGCCCAATGACGTGCCGTCGGCGAGATGGGCATCGTCGAGGAGCAGCAGCAGCGGCGCATCCTCGGCAGTCGTCTGCAGTACCGCCGCGAGCGCGTAGGCCAGCTCCCCGTCATCGACGGCCGCCTGCGGCGGAAACCGCTCGCCCAGCTCGGGGACCGCGCTGGCCAGGCTGCGCAGATGGATCGCGTCGGCGCCTGACAATCCCGGCGCGCGGAGCAGCCCGCCGCGGAACAGCCCGCGCAGCGCGCTCCGCGGCCGCCCCTGATCGCCGGGGAGCGCTCGCGTGCTGGCGACCGTGATGCCGGCCAGGGTCGCGCGACGCTCCAGCTCCCGGAGCATCCGGGTCTTTCCTTCCCCTCCGCCGCCGAGCACGATGAGCACCCGCGCCGCCGCGTGCCCGGGAAGGGGGAGCCGTTCGCAGAGCGCCGCCAGCGCCGCCGCCCGGCCCACCAGCCCCGAATCGGACGCCTGTGCACCGGGCTCCGCCGAGAGCTGACCCGCCCGGATCCGCCCGGCGAACCCGAGGAGCGCCTGACTGGGCGCCTCGTCGACTTCGGCCAGACGCCGGCGGTACTCTCTCAGCTCGGCGAGCGCTCCGCCGTCGTCGCCCTGCAGCGCCAGTGCCTCCATCAGCACCCGGAGCGCTGCCTCACTCAAGGGGTCGCGCGCTCTGGCCCCCCGCGCGACCGCCGCCGCCCGGGCCGACGCCCCCTCGGCCAGCAGTCGCTTCGCCTGCTGGACCAGCGCGGACAGCACCGCGCCGCGCCGGCTTCGCCGCTCGCTCTCCACCCACTCGTCGAACGGCTGCGAGCCCTCCAGGGTGAACCCCTCGAGGAAGTCGCCCTCCTGGTCCTGCGCCGCCTCCCAGGCATCAACGGTAAGGCCAGGGCCGGAGAGACTCACCGTCTCGCCCACGGTCAGCAGTCGGCCGGCGCCAAGACAGGCGCGGAGCCGGTGCAGCGCTTCGTTCAGGGAGTGCCGCGCCTTGGCGTCGGGGGCCTCGGGCCAGAGCATCGCCATGATATGCCCCCGCGACCGGCTGAGCCCGGGCGACAGCGCGAGGTAGATGAGCAGCGCGAAGTGCTTCGGCCCCAGCACCTCGGGCGGAGCCGGGGCGCCGTCGACTCGCACGGCCCGCGGGCCGATGGCAACGAGGTGGAGGGGCGGCGGACCTGGCACAGGGTCTCCGGAGGATGACCGCTACTTCCGCTGACGGCTGAAGGGGGGAGGACACTACAAGTATGGTGGAGAGACGCCAGTTGGCCAGATGCGGGCATGACGGCCTCGCCGAAGCGCTACCGGAGGCGAGCGGCGGCGGGTGCGCCGCTCGGCGGTCGCACCGATCCTGTGCGGCCACCTGACGACGCGCGATCAAAACAGGGGAGGGGCGGACCCGGAGGCCCGTCCCCACCCATCGCTCTGCGCCGGACAGGAAACAATCTCGCCCTCTGCCTGGGATGACTGCCTGTCGGGAGGGGATGATGCTGCGGCCGCGATGAATCGCGGCCCCCACGGCAATGACTAAGCACTGGGGACTATCCACTAAGCACTCGGAACTCAGAACTCGGAACCCTCCCACTCCACGACTGACGAACAGTTCACCTCCCTTTCACCGCCGTTTCCCGACTGCGCTCCCATCGTGCATAGCCCACAATACGGAGTCACTCATGAACTCCCTCCTGAGCCCTATGCGAGCACGGCGCTCGCCAATCGCCGCTCTGCTGCTCCTCCTCTATCTGCCGGCCTGCACCTCGTGGCACGTGGGCGCGCCCACCCCGGCGCAGTTCGTGGAACGCGAGAAACCCGAGCGCGCCCAGGTGACCAAGACCGATGGCTCGACCGTCGTGCTGACCTCACCAGTTGTCAGGGGCGACAGTCTCTTCGGAACGAGATCGGCCGGGCTCGTCCAGGGCGACACGACTCGGCTCGTCGGGCTGCCCCTCTCGGAGGTGCGCAGCGTCGCAGTCCGGAAGTTCTCGACCGGGAATACACTGCTGCTGGTAGGGGCGGTGGTTGCCGTCGCCTTCGTGGGTGTGCTGATCGAATGCAGCGGCAAGTCCGGATGGGATGCTATCGGCTGTCCGTGAAGCGATCACCGATGCGGGCCTGGGGCTGGGCCCTTCGGCCCGCTGGATCTCCCTGGAAGGCAGCGGGGGGCCGCGAAGCATCGCGGCCCCCCCAGTTCGGGATGATGACCTCGGCCCCCGGAACTCCTCACTCCCCCCTCAGCGCCTCCATCGGATCCACCGCCGACGCCCGGCGCGCCGGGAGATAACTCGCCACCAGCCCGACCGCGACCATCGCGAGCGACATCCCGATGAACGTCGCCACGTCGATCGCCGGCACCCCGAACAGCAGGCTCGCCAGCGCCCTGGTAGACGCGAGCGCGACCGCGATGCCGATCGCGACGCCGGCCCCGACCACCCGCGCGCCCTCCGCCACGACCATGCCCCGCACCTGCCTCGCCTGGGCGCCGAGCGCCATGCGCACGCCGATCTCCCGGGTCCGCTCGGCGACGATGTAGGACAGCACCCCGTACAGACCGACCGCGCCCAGCAGCAGCGCGAGCGCCGACGCGATCCCCAGGGTGAGCATCGTGAACGAGAGGTTCACCATCGAGTCCTTCGCCAGCTCCGCCATCGTGTACACCCGGTACATCGGTGCCTCCGGCGCCACCTGCCGCACCAGCGCCAGCACCTCCGGCGCGATCTGCTCCGCCCGCGCGGTCTTGAGCACGTAGGCCGGGGAGGAGGTGCGCCAGGCGCCAGGGAGCGGACCGACCAGCGGGTAGTAGACCAGCGCCTGCGGCGTGTCCCGGAAGCCGTACTGCATCACGTCCTCCACCACCCCGACCACGGTCGACCAGGCCGAATCGCCCGGGGCCATGAGCCGCCGGCCGATGGCGCTCTGCCCGGGCCACAGCGCCTTGGCC
The DNA here is from genome assembly GCA_963817435.1 of uncultured Gemmatimonadales bacterium. Classification (GTDB taxonomy): domain Bacteria; phylum Gemmatimonadota; class Gemmatimonadetes; order Gemmatimonadales; family GWC2-71-9; genus JADJOM01. The sequence goes on along the minus strand of CAWFNY010000001.1, from coordinate 2,101,456 downwards.
GCGGAGCGGCTGATGACGACGTTGCCCAGTGCGGCATTGTTGTCGCTGTTCTCGAACGGCCGCCCCTCGAGCACCGAGATCCCCATCGCCTTGAAGTAGTCACCCGCGGAGGTGGTGTAGTCGAGCAGCGTGCCGCCGTCGGCGTCGCTCCCTTCGGCGCGGAAGCGGGTCGTCGCGGTGCCTTCGTTGAGGGGGATGTTGTCGACCAGCCCCACCGTCTCCACGCCCGGCAGCGCCCGCAGCCGGTCCATGAACTCCAGCTCGAACTGCGCGAACGACGGTCCATCCTTCAGCGTCGGCCGCTCCGGCGCGATCTGGAAGGTGAAGATGTCCCGGATGTCATAGCCCGGGTCCACATGGCGGAGCGCCCAGAAGCTCCGCACCAGCAGGCCCGAGCCGATGAGCAGCACCAGCGCCAGCGCCGTTTGCGCTACTACCAGGCCGTTGCGCGACCAGTGCCGCTTGCCGGTGGCTCCGCGGCCCCCATCGCGCAGCCGCCGCAGGTCGGGCGCGGAGCCCCTCAGCGCCGGCACCGCGCCGCAGGCCAGTGCCGAGGCGATCGCCGCCACCAGCGTGAAGAGCAGGGTCGCGACGTCGAGATGCACCTGATCGAGGCGGGGGATGCCGGGAGGCGCCGCCCTGAGAAACGCGGGGAAGATGAGCGCGGCGAGCACGATCGCCAGCACGCCCGCGAGGCCCGCCACGATCACCGCCTCCGCCATCTGCAGCCGGATGAGCTGACCGCGCGCGGCGCCTAACGCCCGCCGCACCGCCAGGTCCCGCTGCCGCCCCTCGGCGCGCACCAGGAAGAGATTGGCCACATTGGCGCAGGCGATCAGCAGCACGATGCCCACCGCACCGAGCAGCACCCAGAGCGGGCGGGACACCGGGCCGAGGAGCTGCTCCTCCAGCGGGCGCACCACCGCACGGTGCTGCGCGATCATCCGCGCGAAGCTCGGCGGCCCGCCAAACCGCTCCGGCAGCCGCCTGGCAAGCGTCGTCAGCTCGGCCGCTACCGCCTCGGGTGTGGCGCCGGGCGCCATCCGGCCCACCAGCCCCGAGCCGAACTCGCCGGGGGTGATGTCCTCGGGGCGGATCTCGCTGGCGATCCACAGGAGCGTGCCGTCGTCGGGGAACTTGAACTCCGGGCCCATGATGCCGATCACCGTCCGCATGGCGCCTGACATGAAGTAGCTCTGGCCGATGACCGACGAGTCCCGGCCGAACCACGACGTCCACAGCGCGTAGCTGATCACCGCCACCCGGCTTTCGTCCTCCGGCGCCGGCAGCCGGCCGAGGATCGGTTTGGCGCCGAGCGTCGAGTAGATCGAGTTGGTGGGCCAGGACATCCGTACCCGTTCCACCCGGTCTTTCACCCGCAGGGTCGAAGTGCCGGAGTTGTAGGTCGAGACATCTTCCAGCAGCTTCGACTGTTCCTTGTATTGCAGGTAGAACTCCGGCCCCACCCCGAACTCGGGCGGGTAGTCCGAGCCCGGCGCGGATGCCGCGATGTGGACCAGCCGATCGGCGTGAGCAAAGGGCAAGGGGTGGAGCAGCACCGTGTTCACCACGCCGAACATCCCCGCGTTGGCGCCGATCGCGAGTCCCAGCATGCCGACAGCGAGGGCGGTGAAGCCGGGCGTGTGCCTCAGGGCACGGGCGGCGAGGCGGAGGTCACGCGTCCATTCGCTCAGTGGTGAGTCCATGCGGTTGTCTCCGGAGTGAGCGGCGCGGCGTTGGTGATCGAGGGATTGGATAGGAGACCGTACGGCAGGGTTGTGGGTCGGTTTCGGGGTCTGGGCCCATCTCCTTGACTTCCCCGCCCAATCGGCGATGCTGCATGGAGACGATGGTCGTCGCCCACCGCTTCGAGGACCGCCCGTGCCCCGCCGCCGGCTCTTACCGATTCTGCTGCTCGTCGCCTTCGTGGCGTTCGTCCTGCTGTTGCCGGGGCTGGCCGGCTACCTGACAGACTGGTGGTGGTTCCGGGAGATCGGCTTCCAGGTCGTCTTCACCCGGACGCTGATCACCCAGGTGCTGCTCTTCCTGGTCCTGGGGGGAATCACCGCCGGGATGCTCTACCTGAATCTGTCGTGGGCGCTGCGCGGCCTGGTTCCCGGCCCGCTGGTGCTCCGAGTCGGGCAGACGGCGCCACGGATCCACATCACCGAGGCGCTCCGCCACCTGACATTGCCGGTGTCGCTCTTCATCGGTCTGCTGGTGGGCGGCGTGGCCACCCAGGGGTGGGAGATGGTGCTGCAGGCGATCTACCGGACGCCGTTCGGGATCGCGGACCCGGTCTTCTCGCGCGACATCGGGTACTACGTCTTCGCGCTGCCGGCCCTCTCGGCCGCGATCGGGTTCCTCTTCGGCCTCACCTTCTTCTCCCTCGCGCTGCTGGTCCCGCTCTACTGGCTGCGCGGCGATCTGGCCGCGAGCCCGCGCCGGCTCATCGTCGAGCCGTCGGCGGGGATGCACCTCGGTGTCCTGCTCGCGGTGCTGCTGCTGCTCACCGCGGTGCGGCTCTGGATGGTGGCGACGCCCAGCCTCCTCTATTCCGACACCGGCCCCCTGATCGGGGCCAGCTACACCGATCTGCACGCGCGGCTGCCGGCGCTCCGGGTGACGGCGATCCTCGCCGCCGCGGCAGCCATCGCCGTCCTGGTCGGCGCCGCGCGGGGGCAACTGGCCCGCTACGCGCTCTGGGCGGTCGGGGGATACCTCGCGTCGGCGGCGATCGGGCGCGGGCTCTTCCCGCTGGCGATGCAGAGCCTCATCGTGGCGCCGACCGAACTCACCCGGGAGACGCCGTATCTCCGGAATCACATCGCCGCCACCCGGCAGGCCTGGGGCCTGGACAGCGTCGAGGTCCGCGAACTGAACGGCGAGGCCGACCTCACGCTCGCCGATATCCGCGCCAACGCGCCCACGATCGACAATGTGCGGCTCTGGGACCGGGATCCGCTGCTGCTGACCTTCGGGCAATTGCAGGAGATCCGCACCTACTACGACTTCATCTCGGTGGACGACGACCGCTACTGGATCGACGGGAAGTATCGCCAGGTCCTGCTGTCTCCGCGGGAGCTCAACCCCGCCGCGCTTCCGACCCGGACCTTCATCAACGAGCACCTGACCTTCACCCACGGGATGGGGCTCACCCTCGGCCCGGTGAACCAGGTGACGACCGAAGGCCTGCCCGTACTCTTCGTCAAGGATCTGCCGCCGGTGTCGAGCGGGTCTCTCACGGTCACCCGCCCGCAGATCTACTACGGCGAGCTGGCGCAGGATTACATCTTCACCAACACCCGGCAGCGGGAGTTCGACCATCCCTCCGGTGAAGAGAACGTCTACGCCGCGTACACCGGCACCGGCGGGGTGCAGGTCCGCAACCTGCTGCGCCGCCTGGTCCTCGCCTATCAATTCGGTTCCTCGAAGATCCTGTTCTCGCAGGACATCACCAACGACAGCCGGGTGCTCTACTACCGCAACATCCTCGAGCGGGCGAGGAAGGCGCTGCCCTTCCTCCGGTTCGATCGCGACCCCTACCTGGTGATCGGGACCGACGGCACCCTGCGCTGGATCCTCGATGCCTACACCACCACCGACCGCTATCCCTACGCGCAGCGGCTGGCGGACGGCACGACCTACATGCGCAACAGCGTCAAGCTCGTCATCGACGCGTACAACGGCTCGCTGGTGGCCTACGTGAGCGCCCCCGCCGATCCGCTGATCCGGACCTGGGCCCGCATCTTCCCGGGCATCTTCACTTCACTGGACAGCATGCCGGCCGACCTGCGGGCGCACATCCGCTACCCGGACGATCTCTATCGTGTCCAGACCAGCCTCTATACCACCTACCATATGGATGCGCCGGAGGACTTCTACCACCGGGAGGATCAGTGGCAGATCCCGGTCGTGGCTGAATCCGACGGGAAGGTGCCGTTCATGCGGCACATCGTCATGCGGCTGCCGGAAGAAGCGAAGGCGGAGTACATCTACATGGTGCCATTCACGCCGCGGGGCAAGGACAACCTGGCGGCGTGGATGGTGGCGCGGAACGACGGCGAGGCCTACGGGAAGCTCCGCGTCTACCGGCTGTCGCGGCAGAGTCTGGTGTTCGGTCCGCAGCAGATCGAGAACCGGATCAACCAGAACACCGAGGTGTCCCGCCAGGTCTCGCTGTGGGACCAGCGCGGTTCCACGGTGATCCGCGGCGACCTGCTGGTGATCCCGATCAACCAGTCGCTGCTCTACGTCCAGCCGCTCTACCTGCAGGCGGAGGGCGGGAAGATTCCCGAGCTCAAGCGGGTCATCGTCGCCTATCAGAACCAGGTGGTGATGCAGGAGACGCTGGAGGGCGGGCTGGCGGAGCTGTTCGGCGGCTCCACGGGGACGCGCACCGAGGCCGCGCCGTCCGCGGGGGCTGCGGCGCCGGGGGACGCGGCATTCCGGGCGCAGGCCATCGAGGCGCGGCGCCGCTATATGGCCGCCCTGCAGGCGCAGCGCGACAACGACTGGGCCCGCTACGGCGAAGAGATGCGCCGGCTCGGCGAGCTGCTCGAACAGATCGGCGGAGGCAGCGGGGCAGGGGCGGTCGCTCCCTCCCGCCCGCGACCGTAGCTTACCGAACTCGCCTCGCTTCGGCCTCAGCGCTGCCGCGGGCGAGCGGCGGCGGGTGCGCCGCTCGGCGATCCAGCCGATCCTGTGCGGCCACCCGACGACGCGAGAATGCGGTAGCGTGAGGCGCCTTGTTCGTGAACCCTCAAACGCTTCCTCGGGATGACATCTGACTGGAACTCGCACTCAGTCGCTCGTCATGATGAAGAGCGGTGCGCCGTCGAAGTCGTAGATGGGGCGCAGCCGGTCGGTGCTGTAGTAGCGGGGGACGTTCACCACCTTCTTCTCCGACGTCACGTTCGAAATGGGCACGCTGTCGTAGGAGCCGCGGTGGATGCTGACCAGGCGGCCGAACTGATTGCGGAGCACCAGGTCGAGCGCCAGGTTGCCGAAGGCCATGGGCACGATCGAGTCCAGCGCATCGGGGTCACCGGAGCGGACCAGGTAGCCCAGGCGCTGGCTCACGACGTCGACGCGGCGGCCGTTGTTGTACTTCCCCGAGAACTCCTTCAGCGCCTCGGCCACCTGGTCGCCGATGCCGCCGAGCTTCCGGTGGCCGAACATGTCGGTCTCCTCGCCCTCGAAGCTCATCCCGTCGTGCGAACTGAGCCGCGCCCCTTCCGAGACCAGCACTACTGCGTAGCGGCTGGGGTTCCGGTTGCGGTCGCCGGTGATCAGCTCCGCGAGCTGCTCGATATCGGCGGGATGTTCGGGGATCAGGCAGCGGTCGGCCGCGCCGGCCATGGTGGGCAGCAGCGCGGTGAATCCCGCGTAGCGGCCGAACACCTCGATGACCAGGAAGCGCTCGTGTGAACCGGCCGAGGTGCGGAGGCGGTGCGTCAGTTCGATGGTGCGGGTGACGCAGGTGCTGAAGCCGATGCAGTAGTCGGTACCGTAGACATCATTGTCCATCGTCTTCGGGATCGCGACGACGTTGACGCCCAGGTCGTGGAGCCGCTTGCCGTAGCTCAGCGTGTCGTCCCCGCCGATGGGGATCAGCACGTCCACCCCCAGGTGCTCCAGGTTCCGGATGACGGCGGGCGTGACGTCGTTGATCGGCTGGTCGTAGCCGCTCAGGTGCGGCGGGATCCGCTCTTTAGGGAGGTGGCTGGGCCGGGTGCGCGAGGTGTGCAGGAAGGTGCCGCCGGTGCGCCCTGCCCGGTTGACGATCGCTTCGGAGAGCAGCTGCACGTTGTCGCTGTTGTCCGCCTTCGGGTCGGGCACGTAGTCCACCAGGCCGGCCCAGCCGCGCCGGATGCCGACGACGCGATGGCCGTCCCGCATGGCTCGGATGGTGATGGCGCGGATGGCCGGGTTGAGGCCGGGGACATCTCCGCCACCGGTCAGGATGGCGATCGTGCGCTTCCCGCTCATGCGTCCTCCTCAGGGGGTCGAGTGCGCCGGCATCGGGCCTGGTGTCTGCCGGCGTGAACCGCCCCAAAGATATGCGCGACCCTCAAAGCGAGTGGGGGCCCTGATTCCTCAGGGCCCCCACTGCATCTGCCTACGCCGCCGGCCGGAACTCCGGGGCGTTCTCACCAAAGCTCCAGATGAATGGTGGCTCGATGCCGAAGAGCCGGGCGTAGGTATAGAGCTGCCCGCGGTGATGCAGGAACTCGTCCCCCTGAATGTTGAAGCCCACCCAGCCGGGGAAGCTCATCCCCCAGGGAGTCGAGACGATCGCCTGCAACTGCGCATCGCCCGTCCTGGCCACGGCGGCGTTCGCCTCGTCCCAGCACTCCCGGGCGGACGCGAGCATGTCCTTCCTGGTCCTGAATCCCTTCGCGACGTCCGCTTCGGAGGCCTCATCCGCCGTGATCGCTCCCTTGGCGATCCCGACCGAGATATCCCGCACGACCGTCCCCGAAACGTGCGCTACCAGCTCGGCGAAGGTGCGCATCCCCGGCACCGGATGGGTGTGATACTTGTCCTCGGGGATCGCTTCGAGGAGGCGAAGGTAGATGCCGTACTTCTGCCTGGTCTGGTCCCAGACCTGAGCGAGCGCTTCCTTGTTCACGACTGCTTCCTTCCGAGGGTGAGCGCGCCAATCTACGGAGGGGCGTCGATGCAGGTAAGTGGCGCGATCGCGTCAGCGGGCCGGGGATCTCGCCGTGGCCGACGCGGCGTCACTGTCACAGGGGTAGCCAAACTTGCCGGTGCCGGCGGCTTCCGATGCGGCTCGCCGCACGGTCGGAACGTGTTGTGCGTCAATCACTTGCCACGGTTCTAACGGGCAACTGACGCCGGGCTGTTATCTATGGCTGGCACCACGCACTCAACTCGGGGAGTCCCATGGATCTCGCCACCGTCGCCCTCCTTGCCGCCATCATCTGCCTCGGCATCCTCATTCTCCGGCAGCGGGCCATGCTCTCGGCGTCGCTCGCGCCGCTGCTCGAGGAGAAGCACCGCGCCATGCTGCGCGATCTCCACGACGAACTCACCAAACTCGGCGGCGGCATGCGTGACGTCCTGAGCGCGGAGCTCAAGTCCACCCGCGCCGACATGCAGGCGCTCCGCCTGGATGTCACCGAACATCTCGGCACCATGCGGCTGCAGATCATGGATCGCCTCCGGGACACCCTCACGGAGCAGAGCAGGAACCAGCAGGAGCTGATCCAGGTCACGATGCGCAACGCGACCGATCAGCTCACCGCGAGCATCGGGCAGCTCACGACCAGGGTCGATGAACGGCTGGAACTCATCGGCAACAAGGTCGGCGAGCGGGTGGAGGAAGGCTTCAAGAAGACCAACGAGGCCTACGCCAGCATGCTCAAGTCGCTGGGGACCATCGAGACCGCGCAGGAGAAGCTGGAGGGGCTCAGCAAGGAGCTGGTGAACCTCCATGAGCTGCTCGACGACAAGACCGCCCGCGGCGCCTTTGGCGAGGTCCAGCTCGAACTCCTGGTGCGCGACATGCTGCCGCCCAGCAGCTACGAAATGCAGCATACCCTCCCGAACGGCGCGCGGGTGGACTGCGCCCTCTTCCTTCCGGAGCCCACCGGCACCGTCGCGGTCGACTCCAAGTTCCCGCTGGAAAACTTCCGCCGCATGTATCAGAAGGACCTGGGCGAGGCGGACCGGGCGGCCGCATCCCGCGCCTTCAAGCTCAACGTCCGGAAGCATGTGGACGACATCGCCGACAAGTACATCATCGCCGGCCACACCAGTGACGGTGCCGTGATGTTCCTGCCGGCGGAGGCGGTCTTCGCGGACATCCACGCCTACCACCCCGACCTGGTGAGCTACGCCCAGCAGCGCCGGGTCTGGCTCGTCTCACCCAGCACTCTCATGGCCGTGCTCAACACCGCGCGCGCCGTCCTGAAGGATGTCGAGACCCGGCGCCAGGTACATATCATCAAGGACGAACTGGGGAAGCTGGGGAAGGAGTTCGAGCGCTTCGACAAGCGGATGGGCAACCTGGCCACGCATATTCGTCAGGCGCATGACGACGTGCAGGAAGTGCAGGTCACCAGCCAGAAGATCAGCAACCGGTTCGCGCGGATCGAGAACGTGGAGCTGGAGGGCGATCCGCGCGTGCTGCCGGTGCCGGAAGCGGAGTGACAGGGGGCCGCCGACGGGCCGCCCCCGCCAATATTCCTCAGCGTCGTCCTCACGATCGCAGTATGAGGGCCAGATGAATCGCGGCCCTGCGGCGCCGGCACCTTCCTACGGCACCACGATCGTCTTGCTGATCTTGTTGGTGAGCCCTCCGCCATCGGTCACGATGAGATTCACCACGAAGCTCCCCGCCTTGCTGCACGAGCGTGTCGTGGTCACACCGGTCGCGGTCCCGCCCGCGCCCGTGGCCCCGAAGGTCCAGGTGTACAGGACGACGGCGACATCGTCGGTCGAGGTGCTGCCGTCGAGGGTGCAGAGGCGCGCGGCCGTGCAGCTATAGGTGAAGCGCCCGACCGGCGCCTTGTTGACGGGGGCCGTCACCGCGACCGTGCTGGTCTGGGAACTGGCAAGGCCGCCCGCGTCGGTAACGGTCAGGGTCACCGGGTAGCTGCCTGCCACGGCGTAGCTGTGACTCGCCGTGGCGCCCGTGGCGCTGCTGCTATCCCCGAAATTCCACGCGTAGGTGACGATGCCGGCGTCGTCGGTGGAGCCGGTCCCATCGAAGCCGCAGTCGAGCTGGGAGCAGTGATCGGTGAAAGACGCCACGGGGGCCTGATTGACCCGAGGCGTGACCGTGACGGTCGTGGTCTGGGTGCTGGTGAGACCACTGCTGTCGGCGACCGTGAGTGTCACCGGGTAGCTGCCGGGACCGGCGTAGCTGTGGCTCGCCGAGACACCGGTCGCGGTGCCGCCATCACCGAAGCTCCAGTCCCAGGCGAGGACCGCGATGTCGTCGGTCGAGCCCGACCCATCGAAACTGCAGGCGAGATCGGTGCAGGTGTCGATGAAGCTCGCGACGGGGGGATTGTTGAACCCAGCACTGACGAGCTGCGTCGCCGTCAGGGTGATCGTGCAGCTCGCGCCGGTGCCACTGCAGGCGCCGCCCCAACCCATGAAGCTGCCATTACCGCTCGGAGCGGCGTCGAGTGTCACGGTGCTGCCCTGCGGAAGCTGGACGCTGCAGCTTCCGCTCGTCTTCCCGCCGCTGATCGTGCAGTTGAGGCCGCTCGGCCCCGTCACGGTGCCGTCGCCCGCGGCCAGCCCGCTCTGCAGGCTCAGGGTGAGGGGCGGGGGAGGTGCGAAGGCAGCGGTCACTGTCTTCGAGCTGCTGAAGGTCACGGTACAGGTTGGCGCCGTGCCGGTGCAGGCACCGCCCCAGCCAAGGAAGGTGCCGTAGCCCGAGGGCGTGGCGGTGAAGGCGAGGACGCTCCCTGTGATCAGCGGGTTGCTGCAGCTGCCGGTCGTGGCGCCGTTGCTGATGGCGCGGTTGATGCCGAGGGGGCCGGACACGGTGCCGCTTCCGCTTCCGGTGCCGGCGGCGATCGAGACCCCGACCGACTTGTACTGCGCGAGCTGGGCCGCCATCGCGCTGGTCGTGCTCGCATAGGCCGGATCGGCGGCGTGGTTATCCAGCTCCGATGGGTCGGCGCTCAGGTCATACAACTCGGCGTCCCGGTTGGCGTACTCGATGTATTTCCACTGATTGCAGCGCACGGCCTGGAAAGTGGTCGCGGGGAGGCTGCTGCCGAGTTGCTCCAGCAGCAGGCAGTTGCGGGCGAGCGCGCCACCCAGAACCAGCGGCATCAGGTTCAGGCCGTCGACCACGCTACTCGGCGTGACGCCCGCCCAGGCGGCGATGGTCGGCGCCAGATCGAGGTTCGCGACGACGGTGGAATCGTGCCGGGCGATCCCGGCCGGAACCCGGATCCACATCGCGACGCGCTGGCATTCCTCGTAGGGGCAGAACTTGGTGTCGTGGATGCGGTGTTCACCATAGCTGAGTCCGTTGTCGCTCCAGATGATGAACAGCGTGTTCTGCCACCGCCCGGCGGTCTGCAGCGCGGCCTGGGCTTTTCGCCGGAAATCGTCGATGCTGTCCTTCACTGCCTGGGTGAACGGCGGCCGGCCCGTGAGCCATGCCGGCGTCGGGATGGGCAGCGAGTCGAATCCGATCGGGCGGAACGGCAGGTCGCCGAGGAACGGGGACAGGTCCGAGGCAAACTCCGGTTTCGGCGGCGCGACGCGGGTGTTCTGGATCGAGGAGTGCGGCCCGAATGGCGTCCACATCAGGAACAGCGGAGTGGTGCTGGCGGCGGTTCGGATGTAATTGGTGGCGATACTCGCGGTCTGCGTCGTGGAGTAGGTGCCGGCCGGGGGCGTCTTGATCAGGCCGTTGGAGTCGAGCTGGCAGTAGTACGCATCGTCGTCTGAGCACCAGAATGCCACGAACTGCATCCACCCCGGGGGCACCGCCGGGCCCACCTTCTGCGGCTTGAATCCGTTGAGGTACTTCCCCACCAGGATCGTGCGGTAGCCCGCCCCCTTGAGCCAGGTGGCGATGGTCGAGCCGGGCTTGAACTTGATCGCCCCTCCGTTGGGGCTCCCACTGGTGAGCACGCCGGTGTTGTGCGAATAGAGCCCGCTCAGGAAGGTGCTGCGGCTGGGGCAGCATTGGGGCGTGGTGGTGTAGGCCTGATCGAACTGCACCGCTTCGGCCTGGAGCAGCGCCGTGGTCTACGGCATGTACCCCATCTGGTCGTACCGCTGATCATCGGTAATCACCACCACGATGTCGGGTTGGGCCGCAGTGGCGGCGGCGGCGCTGGGGGCAGATTGCTTCGAGGGCTCCGACGGAGCGGCGCAGGCGGCCAGGACGAGGAGGGCGCTGGCAAGGAGTTTCCGCATGCGGCATGCTCCGGTGGCTGTCCACTGGGCTGTGGGGCGACGTGCCTGCAGCCAGCGGTATCGCGACGGAATTTCGGGGGGGGACTGCGACAGTCTATGCGGCGGGCGTCAGCTTGCCGTCACTTCTTGGAGAACATGAAGCGATCTTGAGACTGCGGGGCGGGTGGCAACTGGGGGGCGTGCTGGAGCCCCGGTGAGGCGGGCCCCCGTACACCGGATCTCACTCCGGCGGCTGCCCCCGCGTTGTCTCACCATCGGTTCCAGCGACCCCACCGCTGCCGGGGACATCCTGGCTGCCGCCGCGGAAGCCGTCGGTGAGGTGCTCACCGGAGCTGTTGTCGAACAGGGCCACGAGGTCGTCATCGGTACCGCTGGCGCGCCCGGTGAGTTCAGCGGGCAGCGGCTCCCGGCCCTCGAGCGCGGGTGTCTCCGGCCGATTGGTGGTGCCAGGGGCGTGCGGGGTTGGCAGCGCCGGATCGGGAACCGGAGATTTCGGCAGCGAGGAATGGGTGTGCGTCTTGTCGTTGGTTGCCATGGGGAGTTCCTCCGTTGTCATGCCCTCGCTCTTCGGAACTACTTGCGCACTGCCATGCCTTCACCACGCTTCGCGGTCTCAGTCTCCTCGATCCAGTAGCCGGGCCTGTCGTAATGCTGGTGCAGGTGCGATTCGTACTCGCGGGTCAGCGACGCCTCGGTGTATTCGGGCGCCTGCCGGATCAGTTCGCGGGTCTGGTCGATGAACACCTTCGACTCCTCCCAGCTCACCCGGGCGATCCACTGCGGTGAGATCAGCAGGTGCTTGCCGGGCAGCCAGTTCCGGGTGTTCACGATCAGGTAGCGGATCGACCAGGTCTCGTCGTCCACGATGAAGTCTTCGACATGACCGATCTCGCCATCGGACGCCTGGATGTGGTAGCCCTTCACCGCCTCCATGCTGCGGAGGTGCGGGTCCCCTGCCTTGTGCGTCGGACTGGCCGGGGTCCAGTACTCGGGATCGCGGGTGATGGAGGGGTAGGTACCCCACATGTAGGGCCCGCCCCAGTAGGACGGCCAGCCGTAGTAGCCGTAGTAGTTCTCCTCGAACTGGCGCGAGACCGGCTTGTCGCTCTCTAGTGAGGGGCTCTCCTCGATCTGCTTCCTGGTCAGCGTCGTGGCGATCTCCTTCGCGTCGCGGTGAACCGCTTCCAGCGCGTATGGGGAGATCAGCACCGAGCGACCCGACATCCAGCCGGCGGTGTCCGCGATCAGATAGCGGATGGTCCAGAACTGGTCGTCGAAATAGAAGTCCTTCACACTCCCGATCGCGCCGTCGCGCGCCTTCAGGGCATATCCCCGAAGGGACTTCGCGAGACTGAGCATGCTGCGCCTCCGTTCATCGTTGGCGGCTGGTGGAGCCGCCGTTCGTCGCCGGACACCAGGTGGCCCCGGGGTATCGCATAGATGTACGGTACCAGCCGGGAAACGGGGGAGAAATCGCTCGTAGGGGGGATATCCGAACTCCTACTCCTTCACACCGCCTTTGAACGGCAGCCCGAGCCGCTTGAGCATGGTCTTGAACCTGGGATGCCCCCGAATCGGATCCAGCACAGGATTCCAGATATTAAGGATCCCGTTGAGGGATGGCCGGCTCTTCAGCCGGTCCACCGCGTCGAGCGCGGCTGCCGTGTCTCCGAGCAGCACATACCAGTTCACCCGGTAGTCGCTGTTGAGCGCCCAGGTGGCGGTCCCGGGTATCCGGGACAGCGACTCCAGTGCCGCGCGCCGCTGCCGGGGATCGGCGACGCCGCGGATCAGCCCGGAGTAGATCGAGGGATCCGCGCCGCTGACGTCGGCCAGGAGGCGGCCCGTCACCTCTGCCGAGTCGTGGTGACCGGCACCGATCTCGGTCCACATGCGCCACATGTATGGCAAAGGGAGGGCGGGGGCCAGCGATGATGCGTGACGCAGCAGCGCGGCGGCCGAGTTGTAGTGATGGAGAAAGAGGTGGGCGACACCGAGGGTCATCGTCGGGATGGGGGCGAGCGGGTCGAGTCTGCGGGCCCGCTCCATCACGCCGACAGCCGCGTCCGATTGACCGGTCCAGAAGAGAAGCTGGCCGCACTGCTCCACCGCTTCGGCGTCGTTAGGCGCGAGCCGGAGCGCGTGCGTGTAGGCCTGTTCCGCGTCGGCCCACGCCATCCGGTCGCGGAAGACGCTCGCGAGTGCGGTGTAGGCCGTCCCCAGGGTGCTGTCGAGCGCGATCGCCCGCCGGGCGGCCTGCTCCGCCAGCGGCAGCTCCAGGTCATAGGAGGAGAGGTAGAACGCCGGCAGGAGCTCATGGGCGGCGGCGAGTCCGGCCCAGGCCGGTGCGAAGCCGGAGTCACTCGCCACCGCGGCCTGGAAGTCGGTTATCGCCTGCTTGAGGCCGGGGCCCCGCTGCGCGAGGAGAGAGAGCCCGCGGAGATACCGATCGTGCGCCTCGACGGGTGTCGCACCCATGACGGGCCTGGGCACCAGGCCGAGTGACACCTTGAGCGTGTCGGCCAGGGCGCGGGAGATCTCGTCCTCGATCGCGAAGAGATCGGCGAGGTGGCGGTCGAACTTTCCGGACCAGATCTGGTAGCCGGTGCGCGCGTCGGTGAGCTGGGTGGTGATGCGGACCTCGTCGCCCTCCCGCTGGACGCTCCCCTCGAGCACAGCGTCCACGTCGAGGCGGCGTCCCACCTCGCGGACATCGACCGCCTGCCCCTTGAACTGGAACGCGGAGGTCCGCGCCGCGACCTGCAGATCGGGAATCTGGACCAGGGCATGGAGGATCTCCTCGGTGATGCCGTCGCTGAAGTAGTCGCCGGTCGAGTCTCCGCGGAGATTCCGGAAGGGGAGTACCGCGATCGAGCTCGGCAGGCCACTGCTGCCACCGGCCGTGGCGTACCTCCCGCCTCGGCTCCGCAGCAGGAGCCAGCCGCACAGGAGCAGGATGACGACCGCGCCGGAAGCGAGTGCCCAGCGCGAGAGGCGTGCCCTGGTCGGCGAAGCCGCGGTGCGGGGCCCCGAAGCGCCGCTCTGCAGCTCGCTGGCGAATTGCCCCGCCGACTGAAAGCGGTCGGCCGGGTTCCTGGCCAGCGCACGCGCCAGGGCGTCCGCGTCCTGGGCCGGCACCGCCGGACGGAGGTGAGTGGCCGGCGGCGCATCGGTCGCGATGCGCTGGCGAACCAGGATCTCGGCGGTTGGGCCGGTGAACGGCGGCTGACCGGCCAGCATCTCGTAGAGCACGCAGCCCAGCGAGTAGATATCGCTGCGGCCGTCGACATTCCGGTCGCCGGTCGCCTGCTCGGGACTCATGTAGGCCGGTGTCCCGACGGCCATGCCGGCATCGGTCAGGGTGGAGCTGCCGCTCACCGCGGACGAGACCGCTCGCGCGATGCCGAAGTCGGCGACCATCGCATGCCCGCTCTCGAGCAGGATGTTTTCCGGCTTGATGTCGCGGTGCACGATCTGGTGCGCGTGGGCGTAGCTCAGCGCGTCAGACACCTCACGGGCGATCTGCAGCGCCTCCTCGATGGGGAGCTGCTTCTCGCGCAGGAGCCGGTCGCGGAGCGACTCGCCCTCGACGAACGGCATCACGTAGAACAGGGTAGGGGCGGAGCTCAGCTCCGCCCCTACTCCGCGCGCCTCGCCGGAATCGAACAGCGGCAGGATATGCGGGTGGTGCAGGTTGGCGGTGGTCGCGATCTCACGCAGGAAACGCTCCGGCCCGAGGGCGTGCGCCAGCTCGGGGCGGAGCACCTTCACCGCCACCCGTCGGTGGTGCTTCAGATCCTCGGCCAGGTACACCGTGGCCATACCGCCGGCACCGAGCTGGCGCTCGATGCGGTACCGATCGGCGAGTGCGGCCTCGAGCTGGGATCTGAGATCAGTCACGTCGTTTCCCAGGGAACGGAGTGCCCAAACATGATTATGCGGGGAGCCCGTCGCCAGTCACGCGGGCGGCGAGTCTTGAAAGCAGTGGGGGCCCTGATTGATCAGGGCCCCCACTTCCTGCTTTGCACCAGGCGTCAGGCGGTGAGCACCTGGCGCGCATCGGCATCACGCCCCCGGCGGCCGGTAGCCGACGGACTTCCTGGTGGCGGCGTCCATCTCTTCGGCGCTCAGCAGCACCGTGGTGTGCAGGTTCACTGCGCCGCTCGAATTCACCGCGAGGCTCACGGCGGCGGCCGAGGCGGCATCGGGGAATTCGGAGATGCCGACGACGTCCGCGTCGCCCAGGGCGAAGCAGCATGAACACCCCTTCCGCACTCCTTCGTGATTTCCTCAGACCAATCCCGCTAGCAATCGTAGGCCATTTTTCTCCTGCCTACCCGAGACCGCCATGCACGACGCACCGAAGACCATGGGCCAGCAGTTCGGCCGCCGCAGTTGGGCGGAGCCCTGGAAGATCAAGATGGTCGAGCCGCTCACCCAGACCACCGCGGAGGAGCGGGCCCGGGCCCTCAAGGCCGCCGACTACAACACCTTCCTGCTCAAGTCGGAAGACGTCTACATCGATCTCCTCACCGACAGCGGCACCGGCGCGATGAGCGACCGGCAGTGGGCCGGCATGATGCTTGGCGACGAGGCCTACGCCGGCAGCCGGAACTTCTACCGGCTCGAGGCCGCGATTCAGCGCCGCTACGGCTACGCCCACATCCTCCCCACCCACCAGGGACGGGGCGCCGAACACCTGCTCAGCCGCTGCGCCATCACGCCGGGCCAGTTCATTCCCGGCAACATGTACTTCACCACCACAAGGCTCCATCAGGAGCTTGCGGGGGGGACGTTCGTCGACGTCATCGTCGATGCCGCGCACGACACCGACAGCCGCGACCCCTTCAAGGGCAATGTCGACCTCGAGAAACTCGAGGCGCTGATCAGGAAGGTGGGGGCCGGCAAGATCGCCTACGTGAGTCTCGCCGGGACGGTCAACATGGCCGGTGGCCAGCCGGTCTCGATGGCGAACGTCAAGGCGCTGCGTGCGCTCTGCGACCGTCACGGCATCCGGATCTTTCTCGATGCCACGCGGATGGCGGAGAACGCCTACTTCATCCAGGAGCGGGAGCCCGGCTACACCCAGGTCCCCGTCGCCGCCATCGTGCGGGAGTTCTGCGACCAGACGGACGGCGCCTGGATGAGCGGCAAGAAGGACAACCTGGTCAACATCGGCGGCTGGCTCGCTGTCAACGACTGGACCCTCTACGAGGAACTCCGCAACCAGATCGTGATCTACGAAGGGCTGCACACCTACGGCGGGATGGCGGGGCGGGACATGGAGGCGATGGCCATCGGCATCGAGGAGTGTCTGCAGGACGACTACATCCGCTCCCGGGTCGGACAGGTCCACTACCTCGGCGAACTCCTCACCGACTGGGATATCCCCATCGTGCAGCCGGTGGGGGGGCATGCCGTGTTTCTCGATGCGCGTGCCTTCTATCCTCACATTCCGCAGAAGGAGTTCCCGGCGCAGACGCTGGCGGCGGAGCTGTATCTCGATTCGGGGATCCGTGCCATGGAGCGCGGCGTGGTGAGCGCCGGACGAAACCCCGCCACCGGCGATCATTACTATCCGAAGCTGGAGCTGACCCGCCTCACGATCCCGCGCCGGGTCTATACCCAGGCCCACATGGACGTCGTCGCGGAATCGGTGAAGATGATCTTCGACAGAAGGATGGAGACCCGCGGGCTTCGCATGACCTACGAGCCGAAGTATCTCCGCTTCTTCCAGGCCAAGTTCGAGCGGCTCTCGTAGCCCGGAGTCTGTCATCCCGAGCGCAGCGAGGGAGCCGTTCAGGTTCTGTGTGGAACCCTGGAGATCCCTCGGTGGCCGTGCTTCCCCGGGATGACAAATTGGTGCATCTTTGCAGTCGAGATGCGCTTCCTCCCGCTCCTCCTGCTTGTCGTCGCCTGTCAACCCGGCGGCTCCGCCCCCGCCTCGCTCGACGATCGGGCCCGACTCCCCACCGGTGTCACCCTCGATCCCGTCGGCCGACGGACCGAGCTCGGCTCCTTTCCGCTGGCACTCATCGCCGCGCCCGGCGGTGACCGGGTCGTCGCCCTGCTCAACGGCGCCCGCGAACAGGGGATCCAGGTCATCGAGCCCGGCACCGGCCGAGTGACGCAGACACTCTCGCAGCCGGCTGCCTTCGTCGGGCTCGCCTTCGACGCGGCGGGACGGCGCCTGTACGTCTCCGGTGGCAACCAGGACGTCGTCTACCGCTACGACTGGTCCGCCGGTCAGGCGACGCTCACCGACAGCCTCATCCTCGCCCCGCGCGCGCCGAAGGCCGACGGCACCCGCTATCCGGCGGGGCTCGCGCTCTCGCCGGATGACCGCTTTCTCTATGTCGCCGAGAACCTCGCCGATTCCCTCGCGGTGATCGACCTTGGCACCGGCGCCGTCGTAGAGCGTCTCGCCGCCGGCCGGTATCCCTATGGCGTCGCCGTCGCGCCTGACGGATCCGTCTACGTCTCGGCATGGGGTGGCTACGAGGTCCGCGCCTTTGCGCCGCAGGGCGGCCGCCTCGCGCTCCGCGCGACCATTCCGGTCGGTCGCCATCCCTCCACGCTGCTCCTCAGCACCGACGGCAGCCGGCTCTTCGTCGCCTCGGCCAGCACCGACCGGGTGGCCGTCCTCGATGCCCATCGCGACAGCGTGCTCACCCAGCTCTCCGACAGCGCCCCCTCCGGCCCTGGCGAGGGGAGTACGCCAAACGCGCTTGCCCTTTCGGCGGACGGCCGCCGGCTCTACGTGGCCGAGGCCGACAACAACGCCGTCGCGGTGTTTGCGCTGTCGGCAGTGACCGCCGGCCTCACGTCCGGCTCGCCCGCCGAACATGGCGCGGATCGCCTGACGGGACGGATCCCCGTCGAGTGGTATCCCACCGCACTCGTCGTGCGGCAGGATACCCTCCTTGTTGCCAACGCCAAGGGGCGCGGCACCGGACCCAATCCGGGAGGTCCCGGTCCCGGCAGGCGCTCGAAAGACCCGCGCGGCTACACCCTCGATCAGACCACCGGCTCGCTCTCGATCGTTCCGCTCGGCGGGATCGGCGGGGCGGAACTCGCGTCGCTCTCGAACCGGGTGGCGCGTGCCAACGGGTGGGATCTCCGGCCGACCGGCGCGGCGTGGCCGCCCTTCGAGCACGTCATCTACGTGATCAAGGAGAATCGCACCTACGATCAGATCCTCGGCGATCTCCCCGGGGCCGACGGCGACACCGCGCTGGTCTTCTTTCCGCGCAGCATCACGCCGAACCATCACGCGCTCGCGGAGCGGTTCGGGATCTTCGACCGCTTCTTCGTGAACGCGGAGGTCAGCGCCGACGGGCACAACTGGAGCACCGCGGCCTACGCCACCGATTACACGGAGAAGACCCTGCCGCAGGCCTATTCCGGGCGGGGCCGCAGCTACGACTTCGAGGGCACCAACCGCGACCAGCGGGTGGACGACGATGCCGCGGAGCCGGCGGCGGGTTACCTCTGGGATCTCGCGCACCGGAAGGGGATCAGCTTCCGGAACTTCGGCGAATTCGTGCTGGAGGAGGGAAAGCGGGAAGGACCGGTCCCCGCCTGGTACCGCGGCCTCAAGCCGTTTCTCGAGGCGAGTACCGACAGCGGATTTCCCGGGTTCGATCTCGGCGTACCGGACCAGGTTCGCGCCGATCGCTGGCTGGAGTCGCTCGCGGAGTGGGAGCGCACCGGCGCGATGCCGGCGCTGCAGATCCTGCGGCTGCCGAACGATCACACCTCGGGCGCCAGAGCGGGGAAGCCGACGCCACGCGCCTACCTCGCGGACAACGATCTCGCGCTTGGCCGGGTGATCGAGGCGCTCTCCAGGAGCCGCTTCTGGAAGCGCACCGTCGTCTTCGTGGTCGAGGACGACGCCCAGGACGGTCCCGATCACGTCGACTCCCACCGCGCGCCGTTCCTGCTCATCTCCGCCTGGAACCGGCCCCACGTCTGGCACCGCTTCACCAACACCACCGACGTGCTCGCGACGATCGAGTCGATCCTTTCGCTCGAGCATCTCTCCCAGTTCGACGCCTACGCCCGGCCGCTCCGGGGCGTCTTCGCCGATGCGCCGGACACCACGGTCTTTCGGGCGCTGACCCCGGCCGTGTCACTCACCGAGAAGAATCTCGCGAACGCCCCCGGCGCCCGCGAATCGTCCCGCTTCGATTTCCGGGTGGAGGATCTCGCCGACGACGACCGCTTCAACCGGGTGCTGTGGCTCGTGATCAAGGGCGACGCGCCGTATCCCGGGCCGACCCGGCTCACGGCCGCCGGTTCGAGGCGATAGCATCCGCGCCTCCCGGGGTACTCGCGGCTCCGGTCAGGAGTCGGTACCTTAGCCGCTCCTTCTTCTCCTCTGGAGTCGGATGCCGGACGCAAATCCTCGCCTGGTCGCAGCCCTCGCCGACCGGTACCGCCTCGAGCGCGAACTCGGCGCCGGGGGCATGGCCACGGTCTATCTTGCCCGCGATCTCCGCCACGATCGCAACGTCGCCCTCAAGGTGCTGCGGCCCGAACTGGCTGCGGTGATCGGCGCCGAGCGCTTCCTCGCCGAGATCAAGACCACGGCGGCGCTGCAGCATCCCCACATTCTGCCGCTCTTCGATTCGGGGCAGGCGGATGGCTTCCTCTTCTACGTGATGCCGCTGATCGAGGGGGAGAGCCTGCGCGACCGGCTCAACCGGGAGCACCAGCTCCCAGTCGAGGACGCCGTCCAGCTCGGCAAGGAGATCGGCTCCGCCCTGGACTATGCGCACCGCCATGGCGTGATCCACCGCGATATCAAGCCGGAAAACATCCTGCTTCACGATGGCGCGGCACTCGTCGCCGACTTCGGGATCGCACTCGCCGTGAGTCACGCCGGCGGCAACCGGATGACGGAGACCGGCCTCTCGCTCGGCACGCCGGGCTACATGAGCCCGGAACAGGCCACCGGCGAGCGCGGCCTCGATGCCCGCGCCGATGTCTACAGCCTTGGGTGCCTACTCTACGAGATGCTGGCCGGCGAGCCGCCGCACACCGGGCCGACGATCCAGGCGGTGATCGCCGCGGTCGTCACCAAGGACCCCGAGCGGCTCAGCGTGCGGCGGCGCACCGTGCCGCCCCATGTCGAGGCCGCCATCCACAAGGCGCTCGCCAAGCTTCCCGCCGATCGCTTCGCGTCCGCGGACGCCTTCGTGCGGGCGCTCACCGCACCGGGTACGATCGCGACGCTGCCGGCGATCACTACCATTGTTCCTGCTCCGGCTGCACCGGTCGGCAGGCAGCGGATGATTGCGGTGGCGGTCCCGATGCTGCTGCTCGCCGTGCTGGCGGCGTGGGGGTGGCTGCGTCCCCGGCCGGAGGTGTTCCTCAACCGCTATCCGATGCACCTCAGGGAGTACGAGGCGCTCGCGACCGGTGTCCTCGGCGGCCACATCACCATCTCTCCGGACGGGCGGCGGATCGTCTTCACGGGCAGGGGCGAAGGGACCAATCGTCTCTGGGTCAAGGATGCCGACCAGATGGCCCCCACGCCGCTCCCCGGGACGGAGGGGGTGCTCAGCCCCTTCTTTTCTCCCGACGGCCGCCAGCTCGGCTTCGTCAAGGACGGGCGGACGATCCGCATCATGCCGCTCGATGGCGGTTCCCCACTCACGCTGACCGACAGCGCCAACGCCACCGCCGCCGACTGGGGGAGCGACGGCTACGTCTATTTCGAGGTGGATTCCGGTGTCAGCCGGATTCCCGCCACGGGGGGACGTGCCGAACAGGTCTTCCGATTCAGTTCGGTCACGGGCAAGCACCCGCTTGGCGCCGAGTGGCCGGTGGTGCTGCCGGGAGCGAAGGGGGTGCTCTTCCGCCTCCGCCGCGAAGGTCAGGCCCCGGCGGAGTACGAGATCATGGTGCAGCCGCTGCCCAAGGGAGAGGCGCGTGCGCTGCTCCGAGGGATGTATGCGCGCTACGTGTCGTCCGGTCATCTGGTGGTCGTGACGGTCGATGGCAAACTGCTGGTGGTGCCGTTCGATCTGGGCAAGATGGAGGTGACGGGGCCGGCGTCGGCGCTGTATGACGGACTCGAGGCGAATCCCTTCACCGCGGCGATCGGCCTCTCCAGTACCGGCACGCTCGTCTACCAGACCGCGAGTCAGGCCTCCTCTCGCGAAGTTGTCTGGGTGACTCGCGAGGGGCTGGCCACGAAAGCCGACTCGACCTGGACCGCGGACGGCACGATCAATACGCTGGCGCTCTCCCCGAATGGCCGACAGGTCGCGGTGGAGGTACTCAAGGGGGCCAAGTCCGACATCTGGGTGAAGCAGCTTCCGACCGGCCCCTTCTCGCGCATCACCTTCGGCGACACGAGCTTCACCCGGCCTTCCTGGACGCCGGATGGCTCTCAAGTCGTGTATCTCGGTGATCGGGGGGATGGTGGCGGTCTGCCGTTCATCCGTCGAGCCGATGGGGTCGGTCCCGCGACTCGACCCGTGATCCCGTCCATCGCCTCCGCGGAGGTGCGCTACTCGCCCGACGGGCACTGGCTCCTGCTTCGCCGGATCGCTGCCGACGTCGGCAACGGCGACATCTTCGGGATGAAACCTGGCGACACCACGCTGGTGCCCCTGGTGAATGCACCGGCGGCGAACGAGATCACTCCCGCCGTCTCGCCGGACGGCAAGTGGCTCGCCTACGCCTCCAACGAGTCCGGGACCCACGAGGTCTACGTGCGGCCCTTCCCGGACGTCTCGTCCGCACGGTGGCAGGTGTCGTCAGCGGGAGGCACGGCGCCGCTGTGGGCGCACAGCGGCAAGGAACTCTTCTTCCGGAACAACCACGGCGACCTGGTCGCCGCGGAGATCAACACCAAGCCCACCTTCTCCGTGGGAAAGCAGAAGATTCTCTTCTCGCTCACGCCGTTCACCTTCGGGGGCCCGGTCCCGCTCTACGCGGTCGCGCCAGACGACCGGCGATTCCTGATGATGCGCGCAACCACGGCCGGGGATGCCGGCCTGCTGATCATCAACGAGCACTGGGTGGAGGGGCTGAAGGAGCGGGGGAAAAAGTAGAGCGAATTGCAGGAGGCCACCCGCCAGCTCTGGCCGTTAGCGCCCCTGACCCATAACTTCTCTTCATGCTCAGCCCGCGCCCGACCGCTTCCACCTCGCGACGCAGCTTTCTCTCCATCGGCGCCTCGGTGCTGGTGGCCTTCCTGCCCATTCCGCCGCGCCGTGCCATGTGGGTGACGATGTGCCACGCGCCTCGGCACGGTCCGCATCCGCACCCGGCGCCCCGCGCGGGGATCACCGCCGAAAAGGTGATCCCGTCCGATCAGCTCGGCGAGTGGGCCGTCGCCATCCCCGCCTTCGATGAGGTCCGGCAGATTCCCGAGATCATCGACGGCATCCGCTGCAACTGCGGCTGTGCCGACGATCCGAGCTTCTACTCACTCCTCTCCTGCTACGAAGGCAGCGAGCCGATGGCCCGGTACTGCCCCATCTGTCAGGGCCAGGGCCGCCTCGCCTTCCGGCTGCATACCGCCGGGAAGACGCTCGACGAGATCCGCGCCGCGATCGACGCCCGCTTCGGTTGATCGCGCTTCGCTCCACCATCCCGGAGTTCCCATGACCCCTCACGCCACGCGTGCGTTCGTCACGTCCCTCGGTCTCTCCCTCACCCTGGCTGCGCCGACGCTCGGCCAGGTCCGCGCCAGCGAGCGGGGTGCCGTCAGCCAGACGATTGACGGAACCGTCATCACCGTCGATTTCGCACGACCCCAGGTGCGTGGACGGAGCCCGATCTTCGGTGGATTCGTGAAGTGGAAGGAGGTCTGGACGCCGGGCGCCAACTACGCCACGACGCTCGAGGTCAATCGCAAAGTGTACCTGGATGGGCACGCATTGCTTCCCGGCAAGTACTCGATGTGGCTGGTGGTGCAACCGGACGAGTGGACCATGGTCCTCGATCCCCATGTGCGCGTCTACCATACCGATCCGCCGGATTCCAGTGCCGATCAGCTCCGGTACACTGTGCATCCAGCCGAGGGCCCCTTCACCGAGATGCTCACCTTCGAGTTTCTCAACGTGCACTCTAACGGCGCCATCATGCGGCTGCGGTGGGGGACCACCCAGCTCGACTTCACGGTCGCGGTCGAGCCGAAGCACCGTCTCTCCATGGATCTGGCCGATGCCCAGCCCTATCTCGGCACCTTTCTCTTCCGCTGGGCCGGTGACACCTCGCCGCCCTCAAGGCTCAGCTTCGCTCACGAAGACGGCATGCTGGTCGGCAACTGGGTTCCTGCGCCGTGGCCCGAGGCTGCGAAAGTCGTGCTGGTGAAGATCGCCGACGACTGGTTCATGGTCGGGACCATCGAGCACGGGGAGATGACCGACCTCATGCCCGAATTCGTCTTCGAGTTCTCGCGGAAGGACGGGAAACTGGCGGGGTTTGAAGTGCGCGGCGAGCGGGATGTGCTGATGGCGTCCGCGACGCGGGAGTGACCGCAGCCGCTACTTGCGCGCCAGCTTCCCGCGCAGCTCCGCAACCCAGTTGTCGACGAAGACCATCTGCGCGGACTGCCGGGAGGCGGAGTCATCGAGCGTCCGCAGCATCAGGAATCGCTGATCGTCCGGCGTCACGTCGTAGGCCCGGTAGCTCGGCGCCCTGGCCAGGTTCTTCGCGGCGAACAGGACCCGGGGTGCTCCAGGGGAGAACGCGGGCGTCGTCGTGACCGGCACCGTCAGCATGTCCCCCGAGGGAGCCCGAAAGAAGATCTCCCGGCCGCCGCGGCTCCAGAGCGGCTCGGCGCCGCCGGCGGTGGAGAGCTGCCAGCGCCCATCATCCGCCCTGGGGAAGGGCCGCACGTAGATCTCGTCCCGGCCTGATTCATCCGACTGATACGCGATGAACCGCCCGTCCGGCGACAGGGTCGCCGCGCGCTCCTCGAATTTGGGCGACGCGACGATCGGTACCGGCGTGCTGTCCGCGCCCGGTCGGACGGCGAGGATGTCACGGGTCGGCAGGGTGTTGCGCACCACCAGCCATTGGGCGTCGCGGGACCAGAGCGCCTCGGCGACCGAACGATCGGAGCCGAACAGCCGCTCCGGCGTGCCGCTGCCGTCGGCACGCTTGCGGTAGACCGAGGCGTTGTTGTTGCCGGGATCCACGATGTACGTGACCTCGCGGCCATCGGGAGTCCAGATCGGCCGGTATTTGAGGAAGTCCTCGAACGTGAGCCGGGAGAGGGGGCCGTGGTCGAGCTGCTTGATCCAGATGTCGGCCGTACGGTCCCCCGCGATCGCGACCGCCATCAGGCGGCCATCGGGCGAGAGGCTGAGGCCACCGTTGAAGGGCCGGTTGAATCGCCAGCCGGAATCGATGGCGGACATGCTCCCGGTCCGGGTCACCCAGACCGGCTGGACCCGCTCACGAATATCGCGCGGTTCTCCCGCGTAATAGATCAGATCGCCCGCATCCGAGAGGTCGAATTCCGCGGTGTAGCCGCCGGTCACCACGACGCCGCCCAGCACCGGAAGCGCAGGGCCGGTGATCGTCAGGCGCTCCTGGTCGAAGGGGATCGCGACCAGCGAGCCGTCGGCCCGCACCACCAGCAGATGCCCCGTCGAGCTGTACCGGGCGCGCACCCCGCGGACCAGAATCCGGGACTGATGGGTCTTGAGGTCGACGACGGCGATGTCACTCTCGGTGATGCGGGTGGGACCGTAGAAGATCGCGTACAGCAGGCCTCGGCCTCCCGGCAGCAACACCGGGTACAGATGCGCGAGCGCGTGCGAGGCCGTGTCGATCATCGTGACCGGTTCCAGCGTTCCGCCGTTCACTGGGACCCGGACGATCCCCCGCTTCCCGTTGAATCCGCCGTTCGCATACAGATATCCATCCCGGCCCCACGCCGTGCCCCCGTCGGTGAACACCGAGTCGGAGACCAGCACCGGGGTTCCGCCTTCCGCCGACACGGTCTTCAGCCCCAGGGGTGAACCGTTGACGAACGCGATCTGCCGTCCATCGGGTGAGAAGCTGACGCCGCCGGCCTGGGTGGTGCCCGGCAGCGGCCGGGCATGGAGCTGATCCCGGTCGCGGACCCAGATCTGTTCCTCTCCCGACGCGGACCGGCCGAGGTAGGCCAGCCTCTCCCCGTCCGGGGCGATGGCCATGACCGCGATGTTGTCGGTGGCGATGCCCCCATCGCCTGACAACTCCATCGCATAGCGCCGGACCGCATGCTGGGAAGTGGCGTGCGGCCGGATCCAGCCCCACAGGGCGAGCAGGGCGGCAAGCGCAAGCCCGGCGCCGAGGAGGGTGACGGTACGCCGGTTCGCGCGTGCGTCGCCGCCGGGGCGGAGCATCGTGCCCGCTCTCTGCCGGGTCACGGAGGACTCTCCCGCGAGTGCCGCCGCAAACTCCGCCGCGGTGGCGAAGCGATCCGCGGGCAGCTTCTCGATCGCCGTGAGCACCGCCGCCTCGACATGGGGCGGGATCGTGTGGCGCTGCAGCGTGAGCGGGCGCGGCGCCTCGGTCATTACCCGCGCGATGATCGCCTGGGCGGTGGCGCCCTGGAAGGGCGGTTCCGCCGTCAGCATCTCGTAGGCGACGCAGCCGAGCGCGTAGATGTCGGCCTTGGCAGTGATCTCCCGCTCGCCCATCGCCTGCTCAGGCGCCATGTAGTGCGGCGTGCCGAGGGACATTCCCGTCTCCGTCATCCGGCTGCTGCCTGCCTTGCTCGCGGCCAGCGCGATGCCGAAGTCGGCGACCAGCGCGCGGCCGTCGTGGAGCAGGATGTTCTCTGGCTTGATGTCGCGGTGAATGATGCCGCGGCGGTGGGCGTAGTCGAGTGCGCTGGCCACTTCGCTGGCGATCCGCACCGCATCGGTGATCGGGAGCTGCTTCTCGCGTACCAGCCGGTCGCGGAGCGATTCCCCCTCGATCAGCGGCATCACGTAGAAGAGCTGCCCCGCCGCCTCGCCGCTGTCGAAGAGCGGCAGGATGTGCGGATGCTGCAGCGCCGCGGTCGTCTTGATCTCCGCGAGGAACCGTTCCGCGCCGATCACCGCGGCGAGTTCCGGCCGCAGCACTTTCACCGCGACGTGACGATCGTGGCGGAGATCCATAGCGAGGTAGACCGTCGCCATGCCGCCGTGTCCGAGCTCCCGCTCGATGCGGTAGCGGTCGGCGAGGGCGTCTTTGAGTCGATTCTGGAGATCAGTCAATGGGTGCTTTGGAGAGTGGCCGAACGAAGATGCGTCAGTTCCGGGCTAGAGGCTAGGGTCGGTCGGGAGTCGGCGGTTCACGGTCTGAGTCGGCACTACCTGGCCGAAGCGCTGCCGCAGGCGAGCGACGGCGGGTGCGCCGCTCGGCGGTCCCTCCGATCCTGTGCGGCCACCCGACGACGGGAGAATGCGGCAGCGCGAGGCCATCCTGGTCGTGGTGCCCGGTGAGATCCCTCGCTACGCTCGGGATGACAATCGAGTGCTAGTCAGCCGAAGCTTTCCCTGCCGCGAGCAGCAGCACCCCATGCGCGGGGACGCGGGCGGGGTAACCGGCCCGCAACGTTCCGACGGCCTTTTGGCGCCACAGATCGCGGAGCGGCACATCAGGGGTGAGTCCGAGCGCCACGGGATCGAGCGGCAGCGTCCGGAACTCTTCCCCGAGATTGAATACGCCGAACACCTGTCGGCCATCCGCGAGCGGGCGCACCCACACCTGCCAGCCGTCCCGGTCGAGCACTCGGCGCGCGGCGGAGCCGAGTGGATCCTGATCGACCGCGACCACCTCGTCGTTGGTGAGCAGATTGCGGGTAAAGGCATCGAGCCGGGTGAGGTCGTTGCCGAGCAGCAGCGGCGCGGCCAGCAGGCTCCAGAGGCTGATATGGCTGTACTGTTCATCCGGCGTCAGCCGCGATGGGTGGGGTGCGCCGCCCCAGCCCACGAATCCGACCACCAGCATGTCGGGATCGTTCCAGTGGCCGGGCTTCGCGAAGGGTGCGGGCGCGTCCTGCCGCGCGGCAATGTCCTGCACGCTCTTCCACTCGTCTTCGATATCCCCCGTGGTGCGCCACGAGTTGCCGCCGACCACCGGTCCCCAGGTCCACACATCGCGCAGTCCGTACTGGCACAGGCTGTAGACGATGTCGCGCGGCTCTGCGCGGAGCGCCTCGTTCATGAGCAGGTACGGCCGCTGGTGTTCCTCGAGGGTCGGCTCCTTCGTCATCAGCGTCATGTAGCTGCAGAGGTCGTACTTCAGGTAGTCGATCCCCCAGCGGGCGTAGACCTCCGCATCCTGGCGTTCGTGCTGATAGGAGCCAACGAAGCCGCCGCAGGTGAGCGGTCCGGGCGAGGAGTAGATCCCGAATCGGAGCCCCCGCTCATGCAGGTAGGTACTGAGGCCGCTCATGTCGGGGAACTTCGCGTTGCTCGCGATCTCGCCGTTCGGTGCCCGGTGCTCCGCCTCCCAGCCATCGTCGATGTTCACATAGGTCCAGCCGTGCGCGGCGAGCCCGCTCGAGAGCAATGCATCGGCGCTGGCGCGCACCTTGGCCTCATCGACACGGAGGCCATACACATTCCAGCTGTTCCACCCCATCGGCGGCGTGAGCGCGATCGCGTCGCCCACCCGGATCTCGAGCTTCCGCTCGTCGGACCCCAGCGCATTGGCGGCGCGGAGGGTCACGCGGTAATCGCCGGGCGCAGTCACGCTGCCGCTGATCACGCCTGTGACGGAGTCGAGTGTCAGGCCCGCGGGCAGGTCCCGTACGGCGTAGGCGAGCGGTGCCTGGCCGGTGGCGGGGATGCGGAAGATGAACGGCGATCCCGGGCGGACACCGACCACTCGGGCGCCGTTGATGCGCGGCCGCGGTGACTCGGGGGGCGTGAGGAAGTAGGGCATTGGAGTGACGGCCGCCATCACCTTGCCGGTCGTGGCCTCGGTGTAGCGGTAGCGCAGCTCGATGCCGGCTCGGGCTGGCGTCGTCACGGTTACTGCGCCGGACCCATTCGCGGGCAGCGCCAGCGGCTGGCTGTGCTTTCCCAGGACTCGGCGACCCGCCGCGTCGTAGATCTCGTAGCTGAAGCGGCCGCGGAGCTTCACCGGAAAGCTGTTGGCGAGGTGGACGGTGGCGGTCACCTGGCCAGGGGAGTAGCGGTAGGTCGTGCCGGTCGGGTCGAGGGCGACACCGTCGACGATCTCCGCCATCCGGAGGTAGGGCATGTCGCGATAGAAGCCGCCGGCGCCATCCCCATCATAGACCCGGATCGCGATCACGTTGTCGTGGTCCCAGCGTACCAGCCCGCTCGCGAGATCCACATGGTACTGGCGGAGCGCCTGCCACCGGGTGTCGTAGCCGCCCGAGTCGTCGGGGAACTTGCCGGTCTTGCCGATCTCCACACCATTGAACCAGGTCTCGTCGACGTCGTCGATGCTCGAGAGGTACACCGAGAGCCGTTGCTGCCAGCGCACGGTGTGCTTGAGCGAGGAGGGGATGACGACGTGAATCCGGTACCACGACCAGCCGTCGTAGCCGTCGAATCCCTGTTTCTCGTAGTTCTCGAGGGTGGAGATCTCCTTCCACGCGCTGTCGTCGAAGGCGACCTGGCTTCGCGCCGGATCATCACCTGTCGCGAACTTCGCCCGCGGCAGCTCGATCCGCGCGTTCTGCGCCGCGAGGATGCGAGGGCCCGCGAGCAGCGAGAGTGTCAGCACCAGGCGGGTTGCGACCGACGTCATCCGTCTCTCCTCAGGTAAATCGGCTGAGAACTGCCATCATAAGGAAGGGTGCAGCACCGGCCCCGCGACTCAGCCCCACATCGGCCGCGCCACCATCACCCCCGTCGCCCGCCCGATTGCGGCCACATACTCCGGCAGCGCCACTCGCGTCACCTCGACGATCCCGCCCGAGAGGGGGGCGTGGAGTACCCGGAGCACGCCGTCATCGCCGCGGTGCGCAAAGGCGGCGTGCGTCACGTCGAGCCCGGGGATCGCCGTCGCGAACGCCAGTACGTCTCCCGTCTGGATCCGGTCGGCGACTTCGCCGATGCGTGCGGTCGGCACCACCCGCCGTGGTGCGCCGTCGAGGCGCCGCTCCATCGTCTCGATGTCCCGAAACACCCGCTCGTCGGTGAGCGCCAGGTAGCTTGCGCGGTGCGCCGTCATGAATCGGAGCGGGCGGGCATCCTCGACACCTCCCAGTTCCGCGCCGAGGTCGTGCACCAGGCCGCGCGAGTCGCCGTCGCTGATCCACTCGCTGAAGTAGTGGTGCCGGGAGGCGTAGCTCTGACGGATCCCGTCACGATAGCGCATCCGCTCGATCGCTTCACCGAATCGCTGCCAGGACGGTTGGAGGTCCGCACTCGCCACCCGCGCCACCGCGAGGCACGACTCCACCAGGGTGACGCAATCGAACCGGGTGAGCGACAGCGTCAGCGGCTCGGTATCCGTCGGGCTCCCCCCGGCGCGAAGATAGGCCTCGAGCGTGCCCGGCTCGTAGGGCGTGCCGGCCGCCATTTCACCGACCCGTACCGCACTCCGCCCCATCGGGACAGCACCGCGCGACAGTCCCTCCGCCCGGAGCCGGCTGGTCCACAGGACGAGGCGTTCCTCGTCCGGGTCGCGGCGGAGCATCGCCAGCAGCGGGGCGGGGAATCCGAGTGCCGCGCCGGCGAGCGCGACATTCCGGATCACGTCCCGCCGGGAGAGTGATGGAGTCATGGGGTGATGTTCAGGGACATGTGCTGATTCTACATCCGGGGCGGCTGCATTGCATCATTGGGCCGCATGCAGAGAGGAATCCCTCGGGACGGGCGCCTACGCCGATCCTGAGGGATCCCTCGAGTGCAGCCGCATGAGCGGCAGGTGCCGAACCGCGGGTTCAGCCGCGGATCACGCGCGCCGGCTACTCCACGTACACCCGCACCGCGACCGGGGTGCCGGGATGCCGTCGGTTGTACAGATAGTACCCGTCGTCGGTGTAGTCGATATAGACATCATCGTTCTGGTACCAGTCGTCCGACCAGCTCTCCGGCCACGGGTCCACCAGCCGGAACCAGTAGCCGCCGTACTGAAAGCGGGGGAATCCTCTGACCCTCACCATCGGGACGCTGTGCATCCGGAACCAGTGCTCCCGGCCGAACGCGGAGCGGAACCGGTCGGGCGGGATCCGGAACCCGTCGTAGCCACCCCGCTGTTTCCAGTTTCGGTGTTCCGACTGCCAGGTATGGGCGCGCTGCCTGCGCCACTCTTCCCGCTGGTCCTTGTCCTCGACCGGCCGCCGCTCCTGCCGAGGCTCGCGGGACTGCAGTCCCGGCGGCGTGGGCTTGGCATCCGGCTGCTTGCGCTGTCCCCGGTCCTGCGGCTGCTGCTTCGGCTTGGGCTCCTGGGACTGCTGGGCATGTGCGGCCATGGGCGCCAGGGCGCCCAATAAGAGGAAGAGGACTCCGGTACTGATGGTTCCGAGCGATCGCATCGTGCTAGCCTCCACTGCGGGGATCTGACTGCTGTCTGAGGTTCACCCCAACTACGGTGAGCGGCAATCGCTCGTTGGGATGAACGGCACGAAATTGCTACAGCGTCTTCAGGTCGATCACGAACCGGTATTTCACGTCGCTCCTGAGCATCCGCTCATACGCCGCATTGATCTGCTGGATCGGGATCAGCTCGATATCCGAAACGATTCCCCGCTCCGCGCAGAAGTCGAGCATCTCCTGCGTCTCCCTGATGCCGCCGATCAGCGACCCTGCCAGCCGCCGGCGTTTGCCGATGAGGCTGAACGCGCTCGGCGAAGGGTGCGGCTGGTCGGGAACCCCGACGAGGCAGAGCGTGCCATCCCGCTTGAGCAGGTTCAGATAGGCATCCAGGTTGTGCGGTGCGGCCACGGTATCCAGGATGAAGTCGAACCGCCCGCCGTGCTTACCCATCTCCCCGGCGTTATTCGAGATGATGACCTCGTCGGCGCCCAGCCGCTTCGCGTCCGCCGTCTTGCCGGGAGAGGTGGTGAAGAGCGTCACGCCGGCGCCCATCGCGCGGGCGAGCTTCACCCCCATGTGCCCCAGTCCGCCGAGTCCCACGATTCCCACCCGATGTCCCGCACCCACATTCCAGTGGCGGAGCGGGGAGTAGGTCGTGATGCCGGCGCAGAGCAGCGGCGCCGCGCCGGCGGCATCGAGTTTCGGCGAGACCTGCAGCACGAAGTCCTGATCCACGACGATCTGATCCGAGTACCCGCCGAAGGTGGATCCGCCGAGGATCGGATCGGGACTGTTGTACGTGAAGGTGATCGTCTTCTGACAGAACTGCTCCAGCCCTTCGCGGCAGTCGGGGCAGGTACGGCAGGAGTCCACCATGCACCCGACGGCGGCGAGGTCTCCCACCTTGAACTTTGTCGCCCGGGCTCCCACCTGCTTCACCCGGCCGACAATTTCGTGGCCTGGTACCATCGGGAAACGAGAGCCGCCCCATTCGTCTCTCACCTGGTGGAGATCGGAGTGACAGACGCCGCAGAAGAGGAGGTCGAGATGCACATCCTTCGGGCCGGGGGAGCGGCGCTCGAAGGCGAATGGGCGCGAGCGGGGTGCTGGGCGCTCGCGGCGGCCTAGCCGCGGCTCGGAATGCGGGTCGGCGATGGTGTGGATGTTGTCATGGAGTGCTTTCTCGTTGAACGCGTAACTGGCTGCCCGGCTCGCAATGGCCGGGGTGCAGCGACAAGGATAGCGACTTCCTCCGCGCGTGATTGGTGCCGTCTTGCAGTCCTGGATCTCATTGTCAACCGAGCGGTGGATCTGGAGCTGCTCCTCGGCGATCGTGAATGACGATGTGCCCCATCTTCGGTTGTGGGTGTCATGAAGGCCGAACAGGCGAGTGCCATTCAACATCGATTCACAGGCCGTTCACCAACGATTCGCTATACTGTCGCCCTCTGGCAGATCCCGTCTGTACTTGCCCCTGCCTCTGCCGCGGGGGGGGCGCCCCCGACGAACCCGACTCCTATTCGAGAGCTTCGACGATCATGAATATCACGAGAGAGATGGCAGCACTCGCCGCCTGCACCCTGCTTGCGGGTGCCTGCAGCTCCGCGCCACGCGAGGCTGCGGTGAAGATCGACCCCGCCCAGCTTGCTCTGTTCGCCCCGCTCCCCACTGAGATCAGTTCCGCCGAACACCCGGTGACTGAGGCCAAGGTGACCCTCGGTCGCAAGCTTTACTTCGAGACCAGACTCTCGAGGGGGAACAACCAGTCCTGCAACAGCTGTCACCGTCTCGGCAACTTCGGCGCCGACACCGGGCGGTTCAGCGTCGGCTCCGGCGGCAAGCTCGGCGGCCGCAACTCACCGACCGTCTACAATGCGGCCGGGCATTTCACCCAGTTCTGGGACGGGCGCGCTGCGAACGTCGAGGAGCAGGCCAAGGGGCCGATCCTCAATCCGGTCGAGATGGGGATGCCGAACGCCGCTGCCGTCGTGCGTGTCCTGCGTACCGATCCAGCATACGTGGCCGAGTTCGCGGCTGCTTTCCCCGGCGAGGCGCGCCCGGTGACCTACGACAACGTTGGCCACGCCATTGGCGCCTTCGAGCGGCGTCTGGTCACGCCGGCTCGCTGGGACCGGTTCCTGCGTGGGGACAGCACCGCCCTGACCAACGAGGAGAAGGCCGGCTTCAACACCTTCGTGCGCGTGGGCTGCGCCAGTTGCCACAACGGGACCTACGTCGGCGGGGGGCAGTACCAGCGGGCGGGGCTGGTGAACGCATGGCCCGACAGCAGCGATGTGGGCCGGGTCGCGGTTACGCACAATCCGCAGGATCGGATGGTCTTCAAGGTGCCGTCGTTGCGGAACATCGAATACACGGCCCCCTACTTCCACAACGGACTGACCAGCTCGCTCGATACCGCGGTGGCGATGATGGCGAACCACCAGCTGGCCAGGAAGCTCACTCCGGAGGAGGCTCGGCTCATCACCGCCTGGCTCCGCTCACTGAGCGGAACCTTGCCGAAGGAACTCATCACGCCACCAGAGCCGACGTCGCGCGCGTCGACTTGATGGTCGGGCTGGCCGCTCAGCGCCGCAGCGACCCAGTCGCTGCGGCGCTGAGGCTGTCCGGGGGTCGCTGATGCCGCGCGCGCCAGCCGGCTCTGCGCACCAGACTCAGCGCCACCGGGCTGCCGGGATGACCGTGTGAGGCAGCCGCCGCGCGGCCCTGGGCGCTATCGCCCATAGGAACTAGTCCTAACGATTGCAGGCGTTCTCGCGGGTTCATGGCGATCCCATTTTGCGAGCGACGGCATATGTTTCCAGAAGCACGTTGCCCCTGAGCGAAGTGTTGTCGCCCCGCCATCGAAGGATCACGACAATGACACACGCGTTATGTCAGGCAACCCGGGGCGCCGCGCGCCGGCTCCCTGCCTGCCTCCTGCTCGCCACCATTGCCGCCTGCGCGGTCTCTCAGCAGCAGGAAGTGCAGCTCGGCGCCACGACCGCCGCGGAAATCGATACCACGCTGCCGCTCATCCGTGACGCCGCCGTCAACAACTACATTGCCTCCCTCGGCAACCAGCTCGCCCGGGCGACGGACACCCGTAACCTGGACTGGCACTTCACGGTGGTGGACAGCAAAGAGGTGAATGCCTTTGCGCTTCCCGGTGGCTGGGTCTACGTGAACCGGGGGCTGATCGAGCGGGCGCAGAACATGAGCCAGGTCGCGGGGGTACTGGGGCACGAGATCGGCCACGTCACGCTGCGCCACAGCGTGCAGCAGATGCAGCAGTCGCAGGAGGTCGGCGGTGCGGCGGTCCTGCTGTGCACCCTCACCAAGGTCTGCGAGAGCGGCACCGGTCAGGCGGCGGTCAATGTGGCGGGAAGCGCGCTGTTTGCGAAGTTCAGCCGCGCCGATGAAGCCGAGGCGGATGGCGAGGGAGTCAAGACGACGATCAAGGCGGGGATCGATCCCAACGGGATTCCCCAGATGTTCCGCATCCTGCTCGACGAACGAAAGACCAACCCCTCCGCGGTGGACGCCTTCTTCGCGTCCCATCCGCTCGAAGAAGATCGCATCTCGGCGACCCAGGCAGAGATCGCAACCTATCCGCCGAATCAGCTCAAGGGGCTGACGAAGGACACCCGGGCGTTCCAGGCCTTTCGCAGCCGGCTGATGTCGCTGCCGCCGTCGCCCAAGCCGAAAGCGCCGTAGACGCGTTGCAGGGGCGGGGTCCCACCTAGAATCCCGTCGCTTGCGCCCGGATCATCGTGGAGCCCATGCCGGCCGGGGCCGCCGCGCGGCGCGCGCCCTGGTCGCTCGCCAGATTCGGGCGCTCCCCCACCGTCACATCCTGCGTGAGCTGCTGGCCGCCGCGCATCAGGGTGATATGGAGTGTGTTTCCCACCCGCAGTTCGCTCAGCACCGACTCCAGGCTTGCGGGTGAATCGAGCCGCACCTCATTCACCTTGGTGATGATGTCGCCACCGAGGAGGACCGGGTTGCCGTTCATGGTGAGCTCGAAGAAGCCGCCGCGGAGTCCCGCCTGTTCGGCTGGGCTGCCAGGATCGAGCGCCTCGACCAGCATCCCGTCGACCAGCGGGAGCCGCAGCAGGCTCTTGAGGATGGGCGCCACGAACTGGCCCTGGACGCCGAGCCACGGCCGGCTCACGTGGCCGTGCGCCATCAGCTCCGGCATGACCGAGCGCGCGACGCGGATCGGCACCGCGAAGCCGATATTCTGCGCCTGCTCGAACATCGCGGTCGTGATGCCGACCACCCGCCCGCAGCGATCGACGAGTGGTCCGCCGGAACTGCCGGGATTGATGGCCGCATCGGTCTGAATCAGTGGCTCGGTGAGCGACCAGCCCGACCCCGGCAGCAGCCGATCGGTCGCGGAGACGATGCCGCGGGTGAGCGTCTGGTCCAGACCCAGCGGGTTACCGATCGCGTACACCTCGGCGCCGATGCGGAGATCGTCGCGATCGCTCAGCGGGGCGACCGGCAGTGGCTCGCTGTCCGGCTGCGGAATCCGCAGGAGCGCGATATCAAAGACCGGATCGGCGCCGATGAGCGTTGCCCGGACGGTTTCACCCTGGTCGAGCGTCACCGAGATGACCTGCCGGCCGAAGACCACGTGGGAGTTGGTGAGGATCAGGCCGGAGCGGTCCACGATGAGGCCCGAGCCGGTCACCCGATCGAGCCGGTGGTCGCTGTCGTAGGGGTTGATCGACATCGCGCCGATCGAGACCACCGCCGGGGCGATGCGGTCGTAGATCGCCGGCAGCGAGTCCCGGCAGGACTCCGCCGACGGGGCGGGGGCCTGCGCCTCCAGCCGGACCACGGCGAGCGTGAGTCCCAGCACGACCAGCAGCAGGATGGCGACTTGCCCGGCGAGCAGCGGCCAGCCGGTCTCCCGCAGGCGCCAGTGCATGCGCGCGCTGCTGAGGTGCGTCCGAACGACGGGAAGGAGCAGCGCCACTGCACCGTACTGGCCGCAGAGGAGGAGCAGCACGCCAAGGCCGATCAATTGGGGAAGCAGCAGCGCCTGGGACCACGGAGCCGACGAGGTGAGGGACTCCAGGAAAGTCCGTGATCGAGTCACAGCCGCTCCGCGCCATTTTGTCCGGGTGAGTCCTGCCACGGTTCACCCATCTACTACTCCGGCGGCGGCGGAAGCGTTGGTCGTGCTCTATCGCGTGTGGCGCTGATCCTTCTTCGTCACCTCCGTCACCCAGATGTCGCCCAGAGTGGAGAAATCGTGCGGGCGATTCCGAAGTCGGCCACCGCCGCGTGTCCGCTCTCCAGCAGGATGTTCTCCGGTCTGATGTCTCGTATGCGTCACCCCCGAATGCGTGCCGCGACCCGCGCGTACCTCGGGTCGGACACCAGCGGGTCCAGCGGCGGTTCGAAGAAGCACTCCGGCAGCAGCACATCCCGCTCCGTGATGCCCCGTTCGAGAAACAGGAAGGCCTGATCGAGGTCGCCGAACGCGGCATGCGCGATGACGAACGCGAAGGGCGGGACATATTCGGTTCCCGCCCTGGCCTCGAGCATGGCGAGTTCGGTGCGCGCGCGCTCGCGCTGGCCGGCCTGAGCCAGCGCCGCAATCAGTATCCCCGTGGCGTGGGCGTTGAATCCACCCAGTTCCAGTGACCGCTCGATCGAACGGATGGCCGCGTCCGCGTCGCCCCGCATGAGCAGGATCTGGCCCAGCACGAAATGCGCGTGGGCATAGGTCGGATCGAGCCGCAGCACCTGGCGCGCCGTTCGCTCTGCGTCCTCTGCACGACGCAGCAGGCTGTAGACCCAGGCGAGCTCGACTCCCGTGATCCGGGAGAGCGGGTCGAGTTCGCGCGCGCGCATCATCGAGGCGAGGCTTTCCTCGAACCGCCCCCGTCCCGCCAGAAAATCCGCATACCAGTGATGGGCGATCGCGTAGCCGGGATCGGCCTCGATCGCCCGCGTGAACTCGAGTTCCGCCGTCGCCCAGTCCCACTCGAACAGCATGGTGCCGTATGCCAGCGCGGTATGGGCATCGGCCAGCCCAGCGTCGAGGCCGATCGCGCGCTGCGCCGCCGCCTTGGCGCGCGGCCAGGCGGTGGCGGGTGACGTCCCGGTGTAGAGCGGCAGCACCGTGCAGGCATCGGCCAGCCCCGCCCAGGCGCGGGCGAACGATGGATCCCGCGCGACGGCTTCTTCGAAGCAGCGCGCCGCCTCGGGCAGCGTTGCCGCGGTCCGCTGGTGCCAGGCGAAGCGGCCCCGGAGAAAGAGGTCGTAGGCCTCGAGATCCGAGGTCGGCTTCGGCGCCAATGCCGCTGCTGCCGTGCCCATCAGCCTGACCCTGAGCGCCCCGGCGATCGACCGCGCGATCTCCTCCTGTACTCGGAAGACGTCCGCCATTTCGCGGTCGTAGCTCTCGGACCAGAGTTCGAAGCCGTCGGCGACGTTCACCAGCTGGGCGCCGATCCGGAGCCGGTCGCCACTCCGGCGCACGCTGCCGCTCACGACGGCGCCGACCCCCAGCTTGCGCCCCGCCTCACGGAGGTCCACCGCGGCGCCACGGAACTGGAATGCGCCGGTGCGCCCCGCGACTCGGAGCCCCGGGATCCGGCTCAGCGCCGTCGTCAGTTCCTCGGCCAGCCCGTCGCTGAAATAGGCCTGATCCTGCGCCGGGCTGAGATCGCGGAACGGAAGGACGGCGGCGGATGTCGGGCCCTCCCCGGCGGGCGTGCCCGGTGCCACGGAGGGACCCTTCTCCCCGAACAGCCCGCGCAGCAGGCCGGCCACCCGGCGCAGCGGGCTGGGAGCGGGGGCGACGGTGCCCCGGCCCATCCGGAGCGATTCCAGCTCTTCACCGAACGCCGCCATCGACGGATGGCGCTGCGCCGGCTCGAAGGCGAGCGCGCGCTGCAGCAGCCTGTCCACGCCTGACGGAACCTCCGCGCGCCGGAGCGCGAGCTGCGGCACCGGGGTCGTCATTCGCTGCGCGAAGTCCGCGAGCCCGCCATGCTGCGGAAAGGGACGCTCGCCCACGAGCATCTCGTAGAGCACGAGTGCCAGGCTGTAGATATCGGTTCGGCCATCGACGTCGCGGCCACCGGCCATCTGCTCGGGGCTCATGTACGCCGGCGTCCCCAGGGCGAATCCCGCCTCCGTCAGCGTCTGTTCCACGCCGGTCCGGCTCGGCGCGACCGAACGGGCGATCCCGAAGTCCGCGACCAGCGTGCTGCCATCCCGCGCGATGAGCAGGTTGGCGGGCTTCATGTCGCGATGGATCACGCCCTGCTGATGAGCGTAGGCCAGTGCCTGTGCCGCCTCCCGTGCGATGCGCAGGGCCTCACCGACCGGGAGCGGTCCGACCCGGTCCAGTCTGCGGTCCAGCGATTCCCCTTCGACGTAGGGCATGG
Organism: uncultured Gemmatimonadales bacterium; assembly: GCA_963817435.1. Lineage (GTDB taxonomy): Bacteria > Gemmatimonadota > Gemmatimonadetes > Gemmatimonadales > GWC2-71-9 > JADJOM01. The sequence goes on along the minus strand of CAWFNY010000001.1, from coordinate 2,063,658 downwards.
TGAACCAGAGCAGGCCGCCCGACTCACCCGAGTCGTAGACCGAACAGATGTGCGGATGCTGCAGTCTGGCCGCGAGCCGGATCTCCCGCGCGAAGCGGTCGGTGCCGATCTCCTGCGCGACGCCGGGGCTCAGGACCTTGAGCGCGACGGGGCGGTCGTGCTTGAGGTCTCGCGCCAGGAAGACCGTGGCCATCCCGCCCGCGCCGAGCGTGCGCTCGAGGTGGTAGCGGCTGGCGAGGTCGTGCTGGAGTTGAGTGGGGATCTCCGGGAAGTCGGCCGCGGAAGGCATGGTGACGAAACATGCGAGGCGGCGGCGGAGTTGGCCAGAGCGGGGCGGGGGCCCGGTCCACCTCCCCGCGAAGCCGCCACGCCGGGCGGATTCAGGCCCCGCCCCTCTGCTGAATCAGCTTCGCGACAAGCCCGGTCCATCCCGTCTGGTGGCTCGCGCCAAGCCCCGCACCCGTGTCGCCATGGAAGTATTCGTGGAAGGGGACGAGGTCGCGAAACTGCGGATCGCGCCGCAGCAGCTCCGCCGACCCATGCACCGGGCGGCACCCGTCCGCGTTCCGAAGAAAGATCCCGATCAACCGCCGCGACAGCTCTCGTGCGACTTCACCGAGCGACATCGGCTCCCCGCCCTGGGTCGGGCAGGGCACCGTGAACTCGGCACCGTAATACCAGTCCCACTTCTGCAGCGATTCGATCAGCAGATAGTTGAGCGGGAACCAGACCGGTCCGCGCCAGTTCGAGTTCCCGCCGAACAGGCCGGTGGTGGACTCGGCCGGCTGGTAGCCCTCTTCGTAGGTCGTACCGTCGATGGTGAGGCGGAACGGATGCTCGAGGTGGAAGCGGGACACGGAGCGGAGGCCGTAGGACGAGAGCAGCTCCTGCTCGTCCAGCATCCGCTCGAGCAGCCGCCGCAGGCGGTCGGGAGTGACGACCGCGAGCAGGAATCGTCCCTCCCGCCCAGGGCGGGTCACCGGCGCGACATTCGCTACCAGGTCGGGCCGGTGCGAGAGGAACCATTCCAGGCGACCGCGGAACCCCGGGAGCCGCTCCAGCAGTGCCGGCTCGAGCGTCTCGATCGCCAGCAACGGAATCAGCCCCACCATCGAGCGGACCCGTATGACGTGGTGCTCGTTCCCGACGTGAAGCACGTCGTAGTAGAACCCGTCCACATCGTCCCACAGGTCGAGTCCGTCATCGCCGCGCGTGGCGGGGCGATCGTTCATGGCATGGGCGATATAGAAGAAGTGCTCCAGGAACTTGGTCGCCACATCCTCATAGGTGGAATCCTGCCCCGCGAGTTCCAGCGCGATCGCCAGCATGTTGAGGCAATACATCGCCATCCAGCTCGTCGCGTCGGACTGATCGAGCCGCCCGCCCCCCGGGAGCCGCGCACTGCGGTCGAACGCGCTGATGTTGTCGAGGCCCAGGAATCCGCCCTGGAAGAGATTGTGCCCCTCGGCATCCTTGCGGTTGATCCACCAGGTGAAGTTGATCAGCAGTTTGTGGAACACCCGTTCGAGGAAGTCGGTATCCCCCCGGCCGGTACGCTTGCGCTCGATCTGGTACACGCGGAGTGCCGCCCAGGCGTGCACCGGCGGATTGACGTCGCCGAATGCCCACTCGTAGGCCGGGAGCTGGCCATTGGGATGCATGTACCACTCCCGGAGCAATGTCAGCAGCTGGCTCTTGGCGAACTCCGCGTCGAACATCGCGAACACGATCGAGTGGAAGGCGAGGTCCCACGCCGCGAACCAGGGGTACTCCCAGGTGTCCGGCATCGCGAGGACGTCGGCGCCATTGAAGTGGGTCCAGTCGTGGTTGCGGCCCTGCCACCGGACCGCAGGTGGGGGTGGCTGCGCCGGATCGCCGAGCAGCCACTTGCGGACGTCGAAATCGTAGAACTGTTTGCTCCACAGCATGCCGGCGACCGCCTGGCGAAGCACGAGGCGATGCTCGTCGCTCAGGTCCGGCCCCCCCAATGCGTCGTGGAATTCATCCGCCTCCCGCCGGCGCCGTGTGAGGACCTGGTCGAATCCTGCGCCGAAGGGCTCGGCGTCGCCCGTGCTCCCGGCCCGGAGCCGAAGCCGCACCCGCTCCGTCGCGCCGGGCTGCAGGGTGAATCGGATCCATCCGCAGGCCTTGGTCCCGCTCCGCTCGGGGTTCACCGCGTCGGTGCGCCGCTCCACGACCCGGGCATGAAAGGCGTCCTTCACGTGGGGCGAGGCGTTTGCCGCACCGGAGAACAGCCGAGAGGCGTTGGTCTCGTTCTCGGTGAACAGCAAGTCGGCGGCACGATCGAAGTGGAGCCGATAGTCGCCCAGTCGATGATGCCGGGCCGCGATGATCGGTCGATTCGCCGGCGCAGCGGGGGCGCTGAGCGATGGCCGGCGATCGTCATAGCCCCAGGACCAGGTGTTCCGGAACCAGAGCGTGGGCAGGAGGTGGAGGTCGGCCACGGCGGGACCCCGATTGGTCAGACGGACCTCGATGAGCAGGTCTTCCGGGCCCGCCTTGGCGTACTCCACCTCGACGTCGAAATAGCGGTTGTCGTCGAAGACCCCGGTGTCGATGAGCTCGAACTCCGGGACCGTCCGGTCGCGGCGCCGGTTCTCTTCGATCAGTTGCTGATAGGGAAACGCCGCCTGCGGATATTTGTAGAGGAATCGCATCGACGCGTGCGAGGGCACGTTGTCGAGGAACCAGTAGCATTCCTTGACGTCCTCGCCGTGATTGCCCTCGCGGCCGGTGAGCCCGAACATGCGCTCCTTGAGGATCGGGTCATTCCCGTTCCAGAGCGCCACGGCAAAGGCGAGCAGTCCCCGCTCGTCGGAGATCCCACCGATCCCATCCTCGCCCCAGCGATAGGCGCGGCTTCGGGCGTGGTCATGGGGCAGGTACTCCCACGCGTCGCCTCCGGCGCTGTAGTCCTCGCGCACGGTGCCCCAGCAGCGCTCGCTCAGGTAGGGCCCCCAGCGGCGCCATGCAGCGTTACCGCGTTTCGCCTCGTCCAGCCGCCGCTCTTCCTCCGTCGTCATGGCCGCATCCTCTAGTACATCGTGACCTGCTGGGTGAGGCCTCCGTCAACGTAGTAGGTGCTGCCTGTGACGTACTCGGACTCGGCACTCGCCAGAAAGCTCGCCACCGCGGCGACCTCCCCCGGCCGGCCAAACCGGCCCCAGGGGATCTCGCTTTCGGCGTTCTTCTTCGCGACCGCATCGGCGAGGACTGACTGGTTGATCGGCGTCGCGATTGCGCCGGGCGCGATGTTGTTGACGTTGATGCGCTGCGGCGCGAGTTCGATGGCGAGGTTGCGCATCATCATGCGCACCCCGCCCTTGGAGACGCAGTAGGGCGTGAACCCGGGGAAGGGGATGTCCTCATGCACCGACGAGACGAAGATGAGCTTGCCACCCTCGCCCTGCTTGACGATCTGGCGGCAGGCTACCTGACTCACCACGAAGGCGCCGTAGAGGTTCACTCCCAGCACCCGTTGCCACTCCTCGTCAGTGATGTCGAGGAAGGGGCGCTTGATCTCGATGCCCGCATTGTTGACGACGATATCCAGCCGTCCGAACTTCGCCACGATGTCGGCGACCATCTTCTCCACATCGGCGCGGAGGCCCACGTCGGCTCCGACCGCGAGTCCCCGGTCGCCCATGGTGCCCGCCACACCCTCGCCGGCGGCCTGGTCCTCGGGATGCCGGGCCCGATAGTTCACGGCGACCTTCGCCCCATCGGCCGCCAGCCGTTCCGCGATCGCCTTCCCGATGCCGCTCGAGGCGCCGGTAACCAGCGCCACCTTGCCCTCAAGACCCATCCCTGCCTCCGGAGAGTGGACAGGGCAAAGTAATCGAGGAGCGCCTTCCGGTTCCGCCCGCCGTGCGATGGCCCGTCCAAAAACACAGAGGCCGCCACTCCGGCGGCCTCATGCTCGATCTGCACTTTCAGACGTCGAGGACGGCTGCTTCCGATCCGAGCTACACCGTGATCCTGAACGGCAGTACCCGGGGGCGCACCAGGCGCTCGAAGTCCTTGTACGCCATCTTGATCAGCTCCGTCGTCGATCCCGCGTTGAACACGATCTCCTCGTCCTCGGTCAGCTCTTCCGCCACAAATGTCCGGAGTCCGAAGAGGTTGCCGAAGGGTGGCATCGTTCCCAGGGCGCAGCCCGGGAAGAGGTCCCGGAATTCGTCCTCGTGAGCGAGTTCGACCTCCTGCGCCCCCGTGGCGTCGAGCAGCCGGCCGAAGTCCACCTTCATCGAGGCGGGAAGGACGACCATGATCATCTCTCCGTCGACCTTCACCATCACCGGCTTCGCCATCTCCTTGCCCGAGACATGCGCCGCAGCCGCGATCTCCATGGAGGTGAAGGCGGGCGAATGGGCGATCGTGACGTACTTCACCTTCTTCTGATCGAGGAAGTCCTTGAGCTTCTGGAGTGGCATGGTGGTGCTCCTTGCGGCGGGTTCGCTCCGAATCCGGCGCCGCGCCCCCCGTCGTGGCGCGGCAGCCGGAACTGGCCCGCACCCATATTGCCCCGGATGACTTGAAGGGAGACTGAAGGAGACGTGAGCCCGGCGTTCACGCCGCCAGCCTGAAGCGCTCCTGCAGCACGCAGGCGCTCAGCAGCATCATGAGCAGCTGGTCGTAGGAGACCCGCGAACCCTCGGGCATCGTCGGGAGCCGGTCGAGGAGGTCCAGCACCTTTGTCCGCTCGAAGAACGGCAGCGCCCTGAGGGCCGGCCCACGCAGCGTGTCCTGCAGCAGGGTATGCAGCCGCTCCCCGGGATGCAGTGTCGCCGGCGGGCTCAGGAAGGGATGCTTCTGGCGCCGGTAGACCGTATCGGTAATGACGTGCCGGGTCGCCTCCCGCAGCACGTACTTCTCCGTCATCCCACGAATCTTCTGCGCCACCGGCTGGGACCGGACGATCTCGACCAGGTGATGGTCAAGGAACGGCACCCGCCCCTCGATGGAGTGCGCCATTTCCATCCGGTCCCCGAGCACCGTGAGGATGTAGCCGGGGAGCGCGGTCTTGGACCAGAGGTAGAGGGCCTGGTGCACCGGCTCGCGTCCGGTGAGCTGTCCCCGGACATCCAGGCTGCTGAGCAGATTGCGGAACGGCTCGCGCCCCGCGTGACGCTCGCGGAACTCGGGGGTGAGGAGCGGCAAGAGCTTGAGGGCGCGGGCGGAGAAGACCTCGAACCACGAGGGGACGTTGCCGAGGATCCGCCGGGCGCTGTCCATCGGCGCCGACTCGCCATCGGCCAGCAGCAGGCCGCGCGACACCGGGTTGGAGCGCTCGAGCTCCTCGAGGAGGGCGGGAATCACCGCGGGGTCCTGGCCCTCGTTGTTGTACAGCAGCATGTCGCGGCGAAAATGCGCGTACCCGCCAAGGATCTCGTCCGATCCCTCTCCGGTGATCACCACCTTGTACCCCGCGTCGCGCACCGCGCGGCTCAGCAGGTACTTGGCGACGCCGTGCGCATTCAGGCAGAAGGTCTCCGACTGCGCCGTCGCGTCGGCGAAGTGATCGGCGAGGTCGTCCTGCCGGATCGGAATGGGGTAGAAATTCGCCCCGGCGTGCGCCGCCATTTCGCGGGCGATGGGGCCCTCGTCATACTCGGCGCGATCGAACGTCAGGGTGAAGGCGTGGATGGGCTCCGCATGATGCCGGGATGCCAGCCCCAGCACGGCGCAACTGTCGAGCCCGCCGCTCAGGTAGCAGCCAACCGGGACATCGGCGCGGAGCCGCACCCGAACCGCGTCGTCCAGCGCCGCGCCGAACTCTTCCGCGTATTCCCCATCCGAACGCCGCGGGTGACCGGCATCCGTCCTCGGATAATCGAAGTCCCAGTAGCACGCGAGCTGCACATGGCGCTCGGTCGCGAGCAGATAGTGCCCCGGCGGCACCTGGGAGACGCCATGAAAGAGGGTGCGGATCGGACTCCCGCCCAGGTCGACGCTGTGATGCACCGACTCGGCGTCCCAGCGGGCCGGCACGCCGGCGGCGAAGAGCGCCTTCACTTCCGAGGCCACGTACAGGGTGCCCTCGTGCTCGGCGAAGAAGAGCGGCTTGATGCCGAAGCGGTCGCGCGCCGCGAACAGGGTCCCGTGCGCCGCGTCCCAGAGCACCATGGCGAATTCTCCGCGCAGCCGGTGCAGGCAGTGCGTGCCGAGATCCTCGTAGAGATGCAGCGCGATTTCGCTGTCGGATCGGGTCCGGAGCCGGTGCCCCTGGTGCTCCAGCTCGCGCTGGATGGCCTCGAAGCCGTAGAACTCGCCGTTGACGATGAGGTGCACCCGATCATCCTCGCTGGCGATCGGCTGGTGCCCGGTCGCGAGGTCGATGATGCTCAGCCGGGCGTGACCGAGCCCCACCCGCTGCTCCGGGGAGACCCAGACACGCTGCCCGTCGGGGCCGCGGTGGTGGAGGGAATGCGTGGCTCGCTCGAGCGCCTCCCGCGAGACGGGATCCTGGCGCGAGAACATCGCAACGATGCCGCACATCAGCGGGACCGAGGGAGGAAGGAGCGCATCTTGGCCGATCCCTGAGGGAGGGGCGTTCAAGATGCGGCGGAAATCGAATGTCGGCCAGTGGAGCCGGCCGTCGGCCCGGCGTTCAGCGCCCGAAGAGGTTACCGAGCCAGCCTCGGCGCGGCGCCGGTTCGGGCGCGGCGGCGGCGGCGGGTGGAGGTGGGGCCTTCGCGGCCGGGACCGTCCTGCCTTCGAGCGCGTCGAGGAATTCGTCCACCGTCGCGAAGCGCGCGGCGGGGTCCTTGTCGAGCGCGCGGAAGATCGCATGTTCGACGGCCTCGGGGACGTCGATCACGGGGCGGAGGGGCCGCGGCGGCCCGGCGAAGCGGCGCATGAGCGTCGCGGTCGGCGTAGGCCCCTTGAACGGCGCTTCACCGGAGACCATCTCGTACAGCACGCTCGCAAGCGCGTACTGGTCTGCCCGCCCGTCGACCTCCTTCTCGCCTGAGGCCTGCTCCGGGCTCATGTAGGTCGGCGTGCCCACGACCATGCCGGTGGCGGTGAGTTTCTCGTGCATCTCGCTCACCGCGCGGGCCACGCCGAAGTCGGCCACCATCACCCGGTCGCCGTCGAGCAGGATGTTGTCCGGCTTGATGTCGCGGTGCACCACGCCCTGCGTGTGCGCGAGGGCCAGGGCGGAGCCGACCGCACGGGTGATCGCGAGCGCGCGCTCGACGGGGAGCGGCTGTCCGCGCGACAGCACGTCGTAGAGATTCTCGCCCTGCACGTAGGTCATGGTGAACCAGAGGAACACGTTCACCTCGCCCGAGTCGAGCACCTGCAGGATGTTGGGATGCTGGAGGCTGCTGGCGACACGGATCTCGCGCTTGAAGCGATCGGCGCCGACCGTCTCGGCGAGCTGGGGATGGAGCACCTTGAGCGCCACCTCGCGTGCGTGCGCGAGGTCATGCGCCAGGAAGACGGTCGCCATGCCGCCCTTGCCGAGTTCGCGCTCGATGCGATAGCGATCGGCCAGTGCGGTCTGGAGTTCCTTCAGGAGATCAGCCACGCCGGTCCTCCCCGTGTGGGCGCTTCACCAGATCTGCGGGATCAGCTCGGGCGGCCGCACCATCGGATCGCCAGGCTTGCAGCCGAATGCGGTGGCGAAGGCCGGTGTGTTGGCCAGCGGGCCGTTGGCGCGCCACCGGTCCGGCGCGTGCGGGTCGATCTTGACCAGGCTCTTCAGCCGCTCGGCGCGGATGTGGGTGCGCCAGGTCTGGGCATAGCCGAGGAAGTAGCGCTGTTCCGGTGTGAAGCCCTCGATGAGGCCCGGGCGCCCGTTCCGTTCCAGCGCCCGTTCGCAGTGCGTCGTACCCGGTCAGCACGCCACCGAAATCGGCGAGATTTTCGCCCAGGGTGAGCGGGCCGTTCACGTGAATCGTGTCCACCTGGATGAACTCGTTGAACTGCCGCACGATCAGCTCGGCCTGCTGCGTGAAGTGTACCGAGTCCGCCGGAACCCACCAGTCGCGCAGGTTGCCGGCTTCGTCGTAGTGGCGACCCTCGTCATCGAAGCCATGGGTCAGCTCGTGGCCGGCCCAGCTTCCGCCCAGGGCGCCGTAGTTCGCGCCGTCGTCCGCCTTCGGGTCGAAAGTCTGCGGCACCAGCGCGCCGGCGGGGAACACCATCTCGTTCTTCGAGGGATCGTAGTACGCGTTGACCGTCGGCATCGAGATGTCCCACTCGGTCTTGTCCACCGGCTGCCCCGGGCGGTTGACGACCCGCTCCCACTCGAAACGCCGTGCCCGCGCCAGATTGCGGATGAAGGGTCCCTCAGCGCTCTGCAGCCTGGTGTAGTCACGCCAGGTGTCGGGATAGCCGATCTTCTCGCTCATCGCCGAGAGCTTGGTGAGCGCGTGCGCCTTGGTCGAGTCGGACATCCACTCCAGGTGCTTGATCCGCTCACCGAAGGCGGCGCGGATGTCGTGGATCACCGAGCGGGCCCGGTCGCGCGCCTCGGGTGGGAAGGTGCGCGCCACGTAGGTCTCGCCCAGGGCCTCGCCCATCGCGTAGTCAGTCGTACGCAGGCAGCGCTTCCAGCGCGGCAGGAGCTGCTTGGCTCCGGAGAACCGGGCATTGAAGCGGAAGTCCTCGTCGACGATCGGCGAATTGAGCCAGCCGGCGTAGCGGGTGATCAGGTGGTAGCGGAGGTAGGCACGCCACTGGCTCAGCGGGATCGTCTCGAGCAGTTCGCCCACCCGGTGCACGAATGCCGGCGCCGCCACGTTGAGCCGCTCCACCGGCGCGGTGAGGCCCGCCGCGCGGAAGTAGACCGGCCAGGGCACCTGCGGTGCGAGCGTGCGGAGTTCTTCGATGGAGGTCGGGTGATCGGTTGCCGCGGGATCGCGTTCCTCGAGCCGGGTCATCGAGGCGTAGGCGAGCTCCGTCTCGAGACCCATCACGAGCGCGGCCTCCCGATCGGCGGCGGTGCGGCTCGTGCCCGCGAGGGTCAGCATCCTGCTGATGTGTTCGAGGTACGCCTGGCGGGTCGAATCCGCTTCGGGACCGATGTCGGTGTAGTAATCGCGGGCGGGGAGCCCGAGCCCCCCCTGCGACAGCCAGGCCATGTAGTGGTTGGCGTCATGCGGATCCACGGCCGGCGAGTAGTCGAAGATCAGATTCACCCCGTCCTTCTGCAGCAGCGCGATCCGGCGGACGAGCCCCGCACGGCTCTTCACCGAATCGATGCCCGCGAGCCACTCCGTGAGCGGCGCGATCCCCGCGGTTTCCGCCGCGGTCGAATCCATGCAGGAGCCGTAGAAGGTGCCGAGCTTCCGCTCCGTGCTGCCGGCGGGGAAGGTGCCGCGCCGGGCCGCGGCGTCATCGAGCAGCGACCGCACCACCAGCTCGTTGCCGTCGCTCATGTCGCGGGCGACGCCGGCGGAGGAGTAGGCGGGCGGAATGGTGTCCCGGGCCAGCCAGGCGCCGTTGGCGTACTGGAAGAAGTCGGTGCACGCGCTCGTCGTGGTGTCGATCCAGCGTATGTCGATCACCTTGAGCGGAATCGGTGCCGCGCTCTGCGCGTGGGCGCGGATCGGCGCGAGCACCAGGAGGGCGAGCGCCGCGCAGAGCGGTGGTACGGCGGGACGGCGGGGCATCGGGAGCGGCTCCATAAAGGAAGGCGGGCACGACGAATCTACGGTGCCAGCCCCTGAAGGGCCATTGAGGGACTTGCGCGGCGACCCCTGCGACAGTCGGTGCGTGCCAGGTGGCCCAGACCGGCTATCATTCGCCATCCAGAAACACGAACGCCGCGCCTGGACCCACGCGCGGCATCACCCCATGTACCACGGATGTCCCATGTCTGACGAAGATCTCAAGGCCGAACTCGAGCGCCTCAAGGCGGAGAATGCCACCCTCAAGAGTCAGTCCAGCCGTCGTGTCTTCCTCAAGGTGAGCGAGAAGGGCGGTGCCTCGCTGTACGGGCTTGGCCGCTTCCCGATCACCCTCTATCAGGAGCAGTGGCTCAAGATCCTCGACATGGCGGACGAGATCCGCGCCTTCCTGCAGGAGAACAAGGCCTCGCTGAAGTCGAAGGAATAGCGGGAGCGATACGGCCCCGCGGAATTGGCCGCGGGCCTGCGTCGATCGCGGAGTGTTGATCCCGCCGGCGACTAAGGCCGCTCCACAATCTGCTCCCGTCCCTCGACCACGATCTCGAGCTGTCCCTTGTACCGGGTGATCCGCCCGCGAATGCCGATCCTCTGCCCAGTCAGGCGATCGAGATTGAGCAGGGCGGGGTCGCGCGGGTCGAGGATCGCCGCGCTGAACGTCTGGTGCGGATAGTCGGCGCCGAAGTTGACGAAGATGTTCCCTCCCCTGGTGCGGTGGACCGAGACCACCACCCCGACCACGGTCGCGTTTTCACCCTCATGCGCGGCCGCCTCGTGATCGGTGTAGATCCCGGCTCCGAGCGAAGCCGGCGGGGCGGATGCGTGATACCCCGCGAGCGCTTCATTGAGGATCCGTGCCAGCCGCACACCCGCCTCGATGATCGCGAGGTCGACCCGCGGCAGGTTGTCGTCGAGATAGGCCTGGCCGAGGTTGTTGCCGCGCGGAAGTCTGTAGGCATCCTCCACGGCGACCCGGTGCCCCTCCATCGCCCAGTCGACGACGCTGCCGCGTTCCAGGGCCGCGAGATCCAGCCCGTCCATCCGCCGCTTCAGGTGGGCGAAGTATTGCTCCTCGTCCATGCCGGCGCTCTCGATCAGTTCTCCATCCCATACCTTGTGGAGATTGGTGACCCGATCGAGGAGGGATACCTCCGTGTCGTTGCCACCCCTGTCGCCATTGTCCGAGACGTGGAGCGGCTGGTGCAGGTCGCCAACGAGGTGCAGCAGGAAGCGGAGCGCCTCGGCGCGCTCGGGAAGTGGCGCCGACTGATCGGCGAGAATCGTGCGGTCTCGCTCGATCGCCGCGATGATGCACCGGCCCTTCGGGCACTGCGTCGCCGGATCGTACGCGGTGGCATCGAGCGGGATGTTGACGAAGTGGAGGTCTCCAGTGTCCCGTCGGGAGCCGCGGATCTGGTCCGCCCAGAGCGAGGCCTCGACCGGGTCCTGGCCGCCGAGCAGGTCACGCATCGCCTCGATGGTGCCCGGCGTGAGGCGCGTGAGCGCGATCCGCACCACCACCCGGTGGCCGGTGTTGAACCAGACTACGGAGGGGGCAGGAGCTGGGGCGCGATCAGCGGGGAGCGCGGCCACCAGAGTCAGGGCGAGCAGTGCGGTGCGCATGGGTTTGCCAAGTATAGCACCCCGCACAGAGTCCTTCTCCAGGGCGCCGGGGAGCGGCACCTGCCTGCTTCAATCGGCGCTACGGACTTGGTTGGCGTTGTACGGGCTCGACCACGGCGGCGATTAGCGGATGCCGGGTAATCGGGAGCCATCGGCGCGCGGCGCTGTGATAGATCTCCCAGTCCATCGTGATCCCGCCGCTGCGAATCAACTCGGCAATTTCTTCGACACTGTTGAAGCTGAATTCACTTCCGGCGGCATTGCGAACCTTGATCTCGGACACGGCACCATCCTTCGAGTTCGGGTCGCCCTCCTGGATGGCAACTCTTGGACCCGAATCGCTAAAGGGTTGCTCGGGAAGACCTTCGCCCCCGGCGCCGATGCCATTTCATCCACCAGCCTCTCGCAGCCTGCACCGCCGAACCGGCCAGGCCGATCGGCGGCGCGAGGCCTGTCACCCGAACGCAACACACCGTGGCCCGTCCCTCTGTGGCCGCCATCACCAGACGCTGCCTCGTTGAGCCGCGCGTTGAATGAACTAGCGGGCGGCACGCTCGGTGGTGCCGCTGATGAGCGCGACCAGCGCCGCTACCTCGCCTTCCGAGAGCGCGAGATCAGGCATCCGCACGGCGAAGTTGCCGAGCTTCGGGAGGCTCGCGGGATTGGTGAGCCGCTGACGCACATACGCGGCATCCAGCCGGCGCCCCGTCAGCTCCGGCGCTCCTCCAAGCACCCGATTCATCGCCGCGAACTCGGGGACATCCCCGTTCACGTGGCAGGTGCCGCACCCCTTCGCCACGAACAGCCTGTGCCCGCGCTCCGATTCGGCCATGACTGGCAGGGCCCTGCCCGAGCCGACCACGGGGATCGACATGAGCGTGAGGTCACCCCAGCCGTTGCCACTGAAACCGCTCCGGATGCTGAGCGTCACCCGGTCGGTCTCGGGTACCCGGATCGTCGCGGTGTAGCGTCCCGCGAGCGAAGCGGCCTCGCTCGTCACACTGAGTGGGGTCGCCTCGGATGGCGAGCCACCTGGCTGTACCGTCACCGTGCCACGCAGCCCGGTGAGCAGGGTGACGCCGTGCTGGCGCACCATGTACTCGAGGCGATAGGTGGAGCCGGCCTGGAGGACGTCGGGCGGGTTCACGACCGTGATCACCGCCCACCCTCCGACCGCCGCATACGAACCGAGCCCCGCGATCGCCGCCATCACCAGCTTCTGCAGAACGGGCATGACATCCTCCGGTAAGGGTCCGGGGATAGGATGCCGTCCGGGGCGGCGGAGTTTGTGGCGGGGGGTCCCGTCGCCTCCAGCCCGCTGGCGCGGCGCATCACTGCGCACGAGATTCCGGGTCGATCCGCGGGTCCCCGTCTCCCCAACTGTCCACCGATCATGCGCCGATTCTCCGCTGCTCTCGTGGCTTTCTCCTGCCTCGCCGCCCCCTCGCTTCGTGCCCAGAGCTTCCCCGTCGAGGATCCCGTGCTCCGCCGGATCTGGACCCTCGGCATGGACAGCTCCCACACCGAATCGCTCGCGCAGGTGCTCTTCGACTCCATCGGGCCGACGACTGACGGGGACCGCGATGCAGAAGAGCGGCAACGACTGGCTGGTGCGCACCTACAAGAGCTGGGGCATCGAGGCGAAGAACGAGAAGACGGGCACCTGGCGCGGCTGGCGCCGTGGCTACTCGCACATCGATCTGATCGCGCCGCGGGTGCGGACCCTCGAGGGGACCATGCTCGGCTTCAGCCCCGGAACGGGCGGCAAGCCCCTCACCGCGAGGCCGATCATCCTGCCGCGTTTCGCCGACAGCACCGAGTTCGTGCGCTGGCTGCCCAGGGCGCGCGGCCGCCTGATCCTGGTCTCGGCCCCTCAGCCCACCTGCCGCGCGACGGAGGACTGGACCGCGCAGGCGACGCCCGCATCCAAGGAGCGGATGGACTCCCTCCGCGCCCAATTGAGGCGCGAGTGGGCGAACCCCGATGTCCGCGGCACCGGGTACAGTCTGGCGCTTGGCACCGGAGAACTCGGGCTTCGTCTCGAGGCCGCCGGTGTCGCCGGCATCATCACCTCGCGGCCCAAGGACGCGCTGGGGGACGATCGAGATCTTCGACACCTACGACAAGACGCGCTCCCGCCATTGCGCTCTCCTGCGAGGACTACGGCCTGGTGTATCGTCTCACCGAGCACAATCAGGGGCCGATGCTCCGGCTCGACCTCGATGCGCAGCGGCTCCCGCGAGCGGCCGATCTTCAACACGATCGCCACGATTCCCGGTGAGATCGCCAACGAGTACGTCATGCTCTCCGCCCACTTCGATTCGTGGGATGGCTCCTCCGGCGCCACCGACAACGGCACCGGCACGATCATGATGATGGAAGCGATGCGCATCCTGAAGGAGGCGTATCCCAGACCGCATCGGACCATCCTGGTCGGGCACTGGACCTCGGAGGAGAATGGGCTGGTCGGATCGCGCGCCTTCTCGGAGGATCATCCCGAGGTGCTGGAGGGGATGATGGTGCTGATGAATCAGGACAACGGCACCGGCCGGGTGGTGCGGATGGCGGCCGGCGGGCTGCCCAACGCCGCGCGCCATGTCGAGGAGTGGCTGGGGAAGACTCCCGACCGAGCTCCGCCAGCAGATCACCTTCGCGGGCGCAGGCTTCCCGTCGGGCGGCGGCAGCGACGATGCCTCGTTTGCGTGCCACGGGCTGCCGGCGTTCAGTCTGGGCGGGCAGGGCTGGAGCTACGGCAACTATACCTGGCACACCAACCGCGACACCTACGACAAGATCGTCTTCGACGACCTGCGCGTCGAACGCGACCCTCGCCGCGATGCTGGCCTACCTCGCCGCCGAGGACTCGACCAGGATCACTCTGGGTCGGGTGGATCTGGCGACGCTCGCGGTGCAGGCCGAAGCGGCAGGGCAGGGCGCGGCGGCCGATCCCGCCGGGCCTGGCCGGAATGCGCCACCGCACCTCGGACGACCAAGCCGCGACTCAAGTAGGAACGGGGGCATCCTGTTACTGAGAAAGCGGCAGGCCCCCTTCTTGCGCTTGAAACCGGGGTGTGTCCGTCCCACGTCAGCGATGCCATCGGGAGCGGCAAAGAACGCCGCTTCAGTGGCCTGATTTGCCTTCTGGGGAGCCTTTTCATGATTTCATCTCGCTCGGCCCGTCTGGCCACCGTCGCGCTTCTGGGCACTTTGGCGCTGGCACCAGGCATGGCCTGGTCGCAGGGGGCACCGGCCGCCGCTCCGGACGCCCCGGCCGCGAAGCCGCTGGCGGTCATTCCGGCGCCGACGCCGGCTCCTGCTGAGGCGGTCGCCGCATTCCGCCGGCTGCTCGCCGTCCATTACGTGACACCCATCGACAGCGCCACGCTGGCTCGGGCCACCACGATGGAGAGCCTCCTCGCCCTGGTCCGGACCGATCCGTTCACCGATGTCTACTCCCCGGCCCGGTGGCAGTCGTTCACCGTCGCGCTGGGTCAGTCCTTTGGCGGCATCGGCGCGGTCCTTGGCCGCATCCGCGATACCCTCGTCCTCGGTGACATCCTTCCCGATGGGCCGGCCGCAAGCGCCGGTCTCGAGATCCGCGACCGCATCGTCAGCATCGACGACAGCGCCATCATCGGCTGGTCGCTCCCGCACGCGGTGAGCCGCATCCGGGGCACGCCGGGCAGCACGGTCATTCTGGGCGTGGTCCGCCGCGATGAGCCCAAGACCCTGGTTCGGGTGCTCCGCGCCAGCGTGCAGTCACCGAGCGTGCCGGCGGCGAGTCTCTCGCCCAGCGGGCTCGGCATCATCACCATCAGTCAGTTCGGTCCCGATCTCGCGGCCAACATGGTCGAGACGATCGACCGGATGCGGCAGCACGGACTCAAGAGTCTCGTTC
Organism: uncultured Gemmatimonadales bacterium; assembly: GCA_963817435.1. GTDB lineage: Bacteria > Gemmatimonadota > Gemmatimonadetes > Gemmatimonadales > GWC2-71-9 > JADJOM01. Next base: position 2,048,478 of record CAWFNY010000001.1, on the reverse strand, counting down.
TCGATCTGCGCAGCAACCCGGGTGGGCTCCTCGAGGAGGCGATCCGCGTCTCGAACCTCTTCCTCCCGCAGGGCAGCCTGCTGGTCGAGACCCGCTACCGCGGCCAGGCACCGGAGCGCCACCTCGCCGAGCTGCCGGCCCGCTATCCGACGATTCCGCTGGCAGTGCTGGTGGGGCCGGAGACGGCCTCGGCCTCGGAGATCGTCGCTGGCGCCCTGCAGGACCGGCAGCGCGCGATCATCGTGGGCCGGCAGACCTATGGCAAGGGACTGGTGCAGACCAGCTCGCCGCTCGCGCAGGGATGGATGGCGAAGCTCACGGTGGGGCAGTGGTTCACGCCGGCGGGACGGCTGATCGATCGCGGCATCCATGCGAGCGTCGACAGCACCAAGCCCTTCGATCCGGAAGCGCCCCACAGCGGCGGGATTCAGCCTGATGTCGTCGTGATGGACTCGGTGGGGGACGCCGCGGATCGGGCGTTCAAGCTGATGGGCAAGTCCGCCGCGGCGATCTATCTGGCGATGGATGATGAAGTGGGGCGCTTCCTCGAGGCGCACCCGAAGCTTCCCGGCACCCTCGACCCGGTGCCCGGCAGCGCGGCCCATATCTTCGCCGTCGTCGCGAAGACCGACACGCTCAGTGACTCCGTTCGTGCCGGACTGACGCCGTGGCTCGACGCGCAGGTGACCCAGCGCGCGATCGAGGCACGCTACGGCTCCGGCGGCGCCACGATCTGGCAGTACCCGCGCGACCCTCAGATCAAGGCCGCCGTGTCGGCGCTCCTGACACCGACCACCGCCGCGGCCGGCAAGCCGAACAGCGGGACGTGACACCCCGCTCCCGCTGTCATCCCGGGTGAAGCAAGGGATGGCAGCGGCGTCCTCCGGCGTGCGGAACTCCTAGTCCGTCGTCGCCACCTGATACTGCTCCAGCGTGCCGTCCGGCATCTCGTAGGTCCACACCCGCAGCGCCTTTTCCCCGAATCCCACCCGGTACACCCGAAGCGTCATGCCGCCCCGCAGCGCCTGGTAGGTCTGGACGAAGTCGGTCGGCGCGCCGAAGGGGGCGAGCCCCGAAGCGAAGTCCTGCACCGCCTGCGGGCTGAAATAGGCCCGCAGATTCTCCGTGAAGAGCGACGGATCGACGGTGCCGTGCTGCAGCCCGTCGAAGATCCCCTTCGCCTTCAGGAGCTGGGTGGCGGCGAGCGGGTCCTGGGCGGCGGTGAAGATGAGCGGTGTGATGGCGGCCGTGATCGCGCCCGAGGCGCCGGCGGCGTCCTGATTGGTGAGCACCACGATCGCGGCGCGATCATCGGGGAACACCGTGTTCTGCGCGGTGAAGCCCGAGACCTCGCCGCCATGCGACAATGAGCGGTGCCCCCGGTCCATGCGCACGTCCACGCCGAGGCCGTAATGGGTACCGATTCCGTTGTTGAGCAGCACCTCGGTCGAGAATTCCTTGTAGGACGCGGGGCGCAGCAGGCTCTGGTTGATGATCGACAGGTCCCACTTGGCGAGTTCCGCCGCCGGCATCGCCAGCTCGCCCGCGGCGAAGAGCCACCCCTTGCCCTCCTTGGGGGCGGGGCGGAGTGGTCCGAGGGCGAAACGCATGTAGCCGACCGGATCGGTGTCACCCAGCCTTTCCTGGTCGATGTTCGCGACGCCCTCCATGTGGAGCGGCGTGAACACCTTCTCCTGCAGGAAGCGGAGCAGCGGCATCCCGCTCACCTTCTCGATGATCATGCCCGCGATCACGAAGTTGGTGTTGCTGTACTGCCACTTGCTCCCCGGCTCGAAGTCGAGGGGCTTCTTCGCCCACAGCTCCGTGATCTTTCCAGCGGTGATCGGCTGCAGCATGAACGGCGGCACGTAGTCCTGCGGCCAGTAGTCCTGGTAGCCCGAGGTGTGCGAGAGCAGCTGCCGGATGGTGACGTCCCCTGCGCGGGTCAGCCCGGGCAGGAAGCGCGAGACCTTGTCGTTGAGCGACAGCTTCCCCTGCTCCTGGAGCAGCAGCATCGCCGCGGCGGTGAACTGCTTGCTGATCGAGCCGATGCTGTAGCGCATCGACGGCTGCGCGGGCGTCTTCGGATCGAGCCGGGCGTCGCCGTAGGCCTGCACGTAGGCGATCTGGCCGTCACGAACCACGGCGATCGAGGCGCTGGGCACGCCGGTTCTGGCGAGCGCATCGTTCGCCGCCGCATCGATCTTCGCGCGGAGATCGGCAGGCAGCGTCGACTGCGCGGCGAGCGGGCCCACGATCGTGGCGAGCACGATCGCGAGCGGAATGCCGAACCGGAGGCGGGCGGGTGCGAGAGCCCTGTGCATGTGTGCTCCTGGAAAAGCCGTGGAGGGCGGAGACTGCGCTGTCCGGATGCCGTGCTCAAGCTAAAGACGCGGCTCGGCTTGGCAAGGAGAGCGCCACCCCGCACGGTGGGGGCAATGGGGGTAGACTTCACGCATGCAACATCCAGACGCTGGACCGCTCCTGGTGGTGGTGGCTGGGCCGGATGGCGCCGGCAAGTCGTCGTTCGCGCCCGCGCTGCTCCGCCGGTATCCCTCCGATCTTCCCTACCTCGACGTGGATGCGATCGTGCGGACCCGCCGGTCCGGCGAAGTCCCCGGTGCCCGCATGGGTGCGGGGCGCGAGATCCTCGCGCGCATCAGGGCGATGGCGGTGCAGAAGCAGTCCTTCGCGCTGGAGACGACGCTCTCCGAATTCTCGATCCGGCAGCGGCTCACCGACCTGGTGGGCCAGGGGTACCGGCTCCACCTCCACTTTCTCTGGCTGCCCGACGCCGAGATGGCGGTGCAGCGGGTGGCCGGGCGGGTGGCGCAGGGCGGACATGACGTGCCGCCGCAGATCATCCGGGCGCAGTACGAGGGCGGGCTCCGTAACTTCGAGGGCGGCGTGCGGATTCTGACGGAACGCTGGCTGGCCTACGAGGCGTTCTCCACGCCGCGACCGCGCCTGGTGGCCCAGGGCGGGCCCGGTGATGACGTGTCGATCGACGATCTGACGCTTTGGGTCAACATGCGGATGCGGAGGCGGGATGCGCGCTGACGATCTGGTTCCTCCCCGGCCCACGCCGGAGGACCTCGAAGAGGCCTGTCGCGAGACCGAGCATGCCGTGCTGGCCGCTCACCGGAAGAACCAGGTGCCGCTGGTGCTGTGGCGGAATGGCCGTACCGTGAGACTGGACCCCACCGACCCCGCCGCCCGCGCCGTGGGCCCATCGCCCGCGAAGCACTGAGGCGGCTCCGCCGATCGAGCGCCCGCCCCGCGAGCCTCACCCCACCCGTTTGCCGCCGCGATACACCAGCATCCCCTGCTCGACGTCGTGGATGATCAGCCGCGCATCCGGACTGCCGTAGCACCGCATCAGGTCGAGCATGAGTGCCGCCTCGCCGCCCCAGGGAAAGCCGAAGACCAGGTCGAAGTCATCCAGCGGATGGCCCATCTCCGGATAGGCCGAGATCCCGCTTCCGATATAGCGCACCCTGAGATCGCTGTGCTTCGGTTTCCACTCGTAACCCGTCGGCAGGAAGCTCCCCACCGTGAATCGCGCCCGCGACTGGTACCGCTGGGCCAGCTCTCTCGCGATGCGGACCAGGCCGGGGTCGAGTTCGATGCCGTAGGCCTCGAAGCCGAGCAGGTCGGCCATGATGGTGATGACGCCGGTGGCCGAGCCCCATTCCAGGAAGCGGAGTCCCGGCTCGCGGAGTGCGATGAGCGTCTCGAGCACCTTTTCGTAGTCGGCGGCGACGAAGGGGTGGAAGCCGCGCTGGCGCACTTCAATGTCGAATCGCTCCCATAGCTCCCAGCCTTCGGCGCTGAGTTCGGCAAGCCGGGTGCGGAGGGCCGGGTCGATCGGGGCCGGCTGCGGTGCCGTGACGGGTCGCTGTCCGGGCATGCGAGGGTCAGCCTTCGCGTTGCTGCACGCCGCGAATGCCCTGCTTGAAGAGATCCATGTCCTCACGGGTGATCAGCCGGGCCGGCACGCCGCCCCAGATCTCTCCATCGCCGACCCGGGAGCCCGGCAGGAGCACCGAGTGCGGCAGCAGCGTCGCGTCGCGGCCCACGACGACATCACCCATCACCGTGGCTCCCAGCCCGATCGTGACCCGGTCGCCGATGATCACCGGGGCCACCACCAGATTGCCGCCACCACCGAAGTGCGCGAAGATCCGCACGCTGCCGCCGAGTGCGGCGTCATCGCCGATGGTGATGAGCTGCGGGTCGGAGATGTACTCGGTGTTGATGAAGGCATGCCGGCCGATCTTCATGCCCATCGCCTTGAGAAACCAGATCCCGAACGGGGTCAGGGTGACGAAGGGCAGGAAGGTGAAGCGGACCAGGTAGAAGAGCGCGTTGTGCAGCAGCCAGGGCGCCGCGCGCAGGGTGTAGTACCCGCCCCTGAACGGGTGGACGCGGGTGGGGAGGATGATGTTGTAGACGGGAATCACGCAGAGCAGCGCGAACCCGAAGACGAAGAACGAAAGCGCGGTGCCGACTCCCAGCACGAGGCCGGCGGCCGGAAACGAGAAGGACCGGCTCTGCTCCGCAAACCACTGCCAGCACCAGATCGCCGGCGTGAGGGCCAGGCCGAGTGCGGTCGAGACCAGCAGGTAGAGCAGCAGCACGACCAGGATGTAGGCGGCGCGCCCGTAGCGGCGCACCAGCCGGTCCAGAAACCCGGTCGGGGGAGGGTTTCTGGAGTCGTCGCTGGCGAAGGGCGTCACCTCGGGGCTGGGCTCGTCTGTCATGCTCGGCCGATCTACCCTTGGCGGCGAGTGAGGCGCCAGTAGATGGCGTAGCGCTCGTCGAAGAGCCGGTAGAATGGAACGAAGTCGATGTCCCGCGCCTGTCCCACGGTGTGGAAGGCGAGCGGAGCGCCTGACGTTGCGATCCAGCGTGCCGGGTCCTCATGCTCGACGACGAATCCGGGTGCCGCAATCGGATCGAGACGATACTCCGGCACGGTCCTGGGTGCCGTGGGCCCGGCCCGGAGCGTCTCGGCGGTGAGCCCCTCCGTGCCCAGGCGCCCGGCGAGCACCAGCGGGCCGTACATCACCGCGGCGAGGTCGCCATCGTCCGGCATGGGGTCGAGATGCAGCCGCATCGGCAGCCGGAGCGACAGCGTGTCCCCATCCTTCCAGCTGCGGTCGAGGACGTAATAGCCACCCGGTGCCGCGAATCCCTCGAGCGGCTTGCCGTTGAGCAGCGCGCGATTCTCTCCGACCGCCCAGCTCGGCACCCGCACCCGGAGTGCGAATCGGGCGGGCCGGGCCGTGCGGATCGTGAGCTTCGTACCCTCCTGCTCTGGGAACGCGGTCTCCTGGACCAGGCGCACCCCGCGCTCCTGCCCGTCGAGTTCCGAGGCGATGAACTGCGCCACCGTCACGCCATCGTCGTCGTGATAGTAGATGCTGCCGCCGAACTGGGAAAAGGCCTCGCTCATCGTTCCCGTGCAGCACCAGTAGTCGTGGAAGGGCGTGCCGAAGAGCTTCCAGTACCCCTCGCCGAGGGAGACGTAATAGAGCTTGTTCCCATCGCCCGGATGCTGGCTTCCGATGATGCCGTTCCAGAGCGCGCGTTCGTAGTAGTCCGCGCAGCTCGCGTCACCGGTCCACTGGTACACCCGGTCGGTAAGCTTCAGCATGTTGTGGGTCACACAGTCCTCCTGCGTGTACCCGCCGAGCTCCGAGGCAAGGACTCCCGGGTCGGTGTTCCAGCTCTCCTCGTTGCTGGTGCCGCCGGTGCAGTAGCACCGCTCGCCGGTGACCTCGCGCCAGAAATACTCGGCGATGCGCCGGGAACGCGGCTCGCCGGTGAGCTCGTAGCGTCGCGCGTCACCGATCACCTTGGGAATCGTGGTGTTGGCGTGGAGCCCCTTGAGTTCGTCCCGGCCGGCGGCGAGCGGCGCGAAGATCCGTTCGTGGTCGAAGCGGTGGGCCAGGTCCCGATGTGCCATATCTCCCGTGACCGCGGAGAGATTGTAGAGCACCTCGTTCATCCCGCCGTATTCGCGCTCGAGGACCCGCGCCATTTCGTATTCACCGAGCGGCTGTACCCATCGGGCGGTCCACCGCACCATGCCGAGCAGCACATCGAGCGCGGGAGCGCTGCCGGCGAGGAGATGCATGTCGAGCAGGCCGGCCATGATCTTGTGCAGGGTGTAGAACGGCGCCCAGACCGGCTTGCCGGCGCGCAGCCGATCGAACAGCTCTTCCGGGAATGCGCTGAGATAGCCGTTGCCGAGCGCCCGCTGGCACTCCGCCATCCCGGCGACGATCCGGTCGCCACGCTCCTTGAGCTCGGCGTCGCCCTGGCTGGCCCACATCCGGGCGCATGCCGAGAGGTAGTGGCCGGTGTAGTGGCCGCGCAGTTCGTTGTCCGGGGCCTCCCAGCCGCCGACCGGCTCTGCGGCACTCGGGAGCCCGGCGGTGAGCCGGAAAGTGTGCAGCAGCCGGTCGGCGTCCTGCGCCATCAGGAAGCGCCGGTTCACCTGCATCGCGTCGTGGAACGGCCCGGGCAGGAGCCGGACGCGCGACAGGCCGAACGGCCGAAGCGCGGGCGGGGTGAGTTCCCCCCCGGCTGGTCCGCGACCGAACCGCGGCAGATACGGCAGCCCGGCGGCCAGCAGACTGGTCGCGAGAAAGTCTCGGCGTCTCACAGGCGGGCGAGCTCCCGGGCGCGGGTGATGATGGCGGCCATCTCGTCGCGGTACTGGAGGAATGTATCGTCAGCGACGGTGATCGTGGGGATTGGTCCCGCGCCGACCCCATGCGAGGCCGCGTCGTAGCCTCCGAATCCCGACTCGTGCACGCCAGAGCTGCCGCGGCCCGGTGCCGGATGGCTGAGATGCGAGAAGGCGCGCACGTACTTCGCGGCGAGGGGTGAGTAGACATGGAACAGCGGCATGACGGCGAGCAGCGCATCGTAGTGGAACTCGCCGCAGGCCAGCACCTTCGGGTGCCGCGCCCTGATGTCGCTCACCAGCCGGCGCATCCCCTGGTGCATGTCCGCCTTCGGATTGTTCACCCAGCCTCCCGAGATGTCGAGGAAGTAGCCGTCCACGCGGTAGCGTGCGATGACGTCCGCGATCCGCTCGGTGAGCCACTCCCGCCACGATGCCATACCAAGATTCATGTAGGAGAGCCAGCCGTCCTGGTGCCGGTCGTTGTCCCAGTCCACCCAGGTCAGATCGAAGCGGTCGCCGTCGATCCGCGCCGTCGCTGCATCGGCAAACCTCGCGAACTCCGGATGATGCCGGTTGGCGCAATTCGCGCCGAACATCGGCAAGAAGCGGAAGCCGAGCCGGTGCCCCTCGTCGATCAGATGCTGAAAGCCTTCCTCCCCGCCCATGCGCGGGTCGGGCTTGTAGAGCGGATAGTTCCAGTAATAGCGCCCGTCCCATGCCGGCAGGAAGACGAGCACTCGGCTGGCGGGGATCCGTTCCGCGACCCAGCGAAGGATCTCGAGCATCCGGGTGAAGTCGTTGAAGATGTAGCCGGTGAAGTGCGCGCCGTGGAGCGAGAGGACCAGCGCGATCTCGCCGAGCCACGCGGGTGCGTCGGGGCGAGTCTCGCGGCGCTCGAGTCCGTAGACGCGCTCGAGATGGGCATAGTGCGCCGTCGCGGCGGCCTCGATCGAATCCGTCCGCCACAGCCTCCAGGTCGGGACCTGCACGCTGCGCCGGTCCACCCAGCCCTCCGCTTCGAAGATCGCCTCGGTGCGATAGCCGTCGGTGGTGGGCTGGAGATAAAAGCGCTTGGGGCGGACCCGGTCGTCGAGGGACGCGAGCGACCAGCAGGTCGTCTCGTCCCGGACGATCGAGAGGAGGGGTGTGCCGAGGCCCGCGGCGGCGTTGTCACCGAAGAGGTCGCCCGCCCCGAAGGGATAGCCGAAGAGCAGCTCGTCCTGCCCAGGATCGAACGCACCGCCGCCGCCGGCGGCGACGCGGCCGCGCGGCAGGCCGCGGATCACCGTGGTGACGCTCTTGATCGGCTGCTCCATCTCGGCGCTGATGTCCCAGGTAATGTCGTCGCCCGTCGTCCTGAACGTCGCGACCACCCGGCCGCTCGTCCGCTCCTGGCCGCCGGCCCAGACCAGGCCCGTCGCGGTGAGGGTCAGTTCCTCGCCGGTGCGTTCGACCGTCATCGTGTGCTGATCCAGCCCGTAGGTATTCTCGCGAGTGAATACCAGGATGCCGAAGCGGAAACCGCCGATCTCGATCGATGGCTCAGGGAAGCCAAAGCTGAACTTCTGGAAGGCTCGCCCCGGCGGGGGCAGCACGACGTCGCTGGTGGAATCGAGCGGCAGGATCGGCGGCACGGCGACAGGCAGCAGCGGGGGAGCGGCCGCGCCGAGCGCGGGCAGCGCGCCCGCAGTGCCCGCGGCGCCGACCAGGGTGAGCCATTCGCGGCGGGTGAGGTGGTCCGGCAATGGCAAGGTCTCCGGAGTGGGTGTACCGACTCCGCGGAAGGTGCAGGAACTCCGCAATCCTCGCCACTGCCGAGCACCGCGGGGAGCGATCGCCCCGGGCGGGTTCCTCCCGGCGGCGGCCTGAGTAAGATTGGGCCCGTAATTGGCGGCCGGGTAGCCGGCCGGATGGCTCTCGTCCCGCAATGGATGGACTGATGGCACCTGATGGCCCGAATGCCCCCGGCGCGGGCACCCGTGATGAGGTGCGGTTCATCCTCGCTCTCGCGCGGGCGATGCACACCGCCGGCACGACCGCGCAACGGCTTGAGGATTCACTGTATGTCCTCTCGCACCGTCTCGGCCTCGAGAACCCGCAGTTCTTCTCGACACCGACCTCGATCATGGCCTCGTTCGGTCCCGACGAGCACCAGCAGGTGCATCTTCTCCGGCTGGATCCCGGCGGCGACAACATCGGCAAGCTCTCCCAGCTCGATCGGGTCGTCGCCGGTGTCCTCGCGGGCACCCTTTCACCGAGGGAGGCGCTGGTCCGGGTCGAATCGATCGCGAATGCGCCGTCACCTTACGGTCCGGTGCTCACGATCGCGGCCTTCGGTCTTGCCTCCGCCGGCATCGCCCGCTTTCTCGGTGGTGGTGTCGCGGAGATCGCCGCCGGTGGCGTACTCGGCGTCTTCACCGGTGCCCTCGAGGCGGCGGGGGAGCGTGTGCCGGGCCTCGCGCGGGTCTATGAACCGCTCGCCGCCTTCGTGGCGGCATTCTGCGCAACCAGCCTGGCCGCCCTGGTGCATCCCTTCGCGGTGTACACCGCCACGCTCGCGGGGATCATCGTGCTGCTTCCCGGCCTGCTGCTCACCAACGCCGTCCGGGAACTCGCGCAGCGCCACCTCGCCTCCGGCACCGCGCGGCTCTTCGGTGCGGTGGTGACGCTGCTGAGTCTGGTCTTTGGCGTCGCGCTCGGTGACCGGCTCGCGGGCGCGCTCTTCGGCAGTGTGACCAGTCTGGCGCCGGTGCCGCTGCCCCCATGGACCAGCGTGGCCGCCGTGCTCGCGGCTGGGCTCAGCTTCGTGATCATTCTCAAGGCGGAACCGGCGGACACCTTCTGGATTGTCGTCGCGGGCGCGGTGACCTATCTGGCGGGACGCATTTTCGCGCGGCACGTGGGGCCGGAGCTGGGCCTCTTCCTCGCGGCACTCCTCGCAGGGGTTGGGGGTGCGGTCTGGGGCCGGCTCAAGGACCGGCCCCAGCAGGTCGTGCTGGTGCCCGGGATCCTCATGCTGGTGCCGGGAAGCATCGGCTTCAAGAGCCTGAGCAATCTGCTCGATCGCGATGTCATCTCCGGGGTGCAGACCGCCTTCACCATGATCCTCGCGGCGACCGCACTCTCCGCCGGGCTGCTCGTGGCGGGGCTGATCGCGCCACCCCGGCGGAGGGACAGCGGCGTCGGCACCGCGATTCCCTGAGCCGGGCGGCCGGGTCGGTCTCGCCCGGCTCGCGCCTCAGTGGATCCCTCGCGGGATCGCCTCGTGCCAGCGCTTTGCCCGCAGCAGTCGGCCGTTCTCCCGGATGGTTCGCGTGACCCGCACGTGCAGCGTGGTCTCGTCGGACTCGATCTCCATCAGCGTCTGCAGCCTGACTCGGCGTCCGGTCGGCAGGGTGATGTCGTGGTACTCGTCGCCGACGAATCGCGCCCGCGCCGGATCGGCATCGGCGACCTCGTAGTGCTCCTTCTCCACGTTGTCGATCCGCCGCTTGCCGATCGCGTACTCGTAGTGCGTCAGGAAATCGACCATCGTGACATTGCGTCCGGCGTCGTGCCGGACGATCGCGCCCGGCTCCCCGCCGGCGCTGATGGTCCTGGCATCCGGAGCCGCGGCCCGCGGTTCGATCGGGAGGAGGGGAGCGAGTCGCGGGGTGGCGAGTGGCGGAGTGAACGGCAGCTCCAGCATCGTACCCGCACTATTGATGGAGAGCCGAGTCGTCATGGGATATGGCGTCGGCCAGGCCATCGGGAACTGGGCATTGGAGACCGCGAGCCGTATCCGGTGCCCCGGCCGGAACGTCCAGGTGGTGAAGTGCAGCTCGGTCGAGAGGCGCACCACTTCATTCGGTGCGAGCGGCGCCGGCGCCAGCCGCGAATCGCGCTGGGCCGACTGGATCAGCGCGCCGGTGACCAGCGAGACCTGGCCGCCGGGGGCGACATCCTCGAGCCGTACCGTCCAGTTCGCGCGGGCAACCGGCGCGGAGGCTTCGAGCGATACGCGGGGGAACCCGATGATCTCGACGGTGCTGTCGAGCGCCGGTGAGTCGAAGCTCAGGCTCTCCCCGTCGTCCCGCGCCATGCTGCCGGTCGGATCGTTCCACCAGACCGGCACCGCCGTGCCGCTGCCCGGGACGTACCTGAGCATGGCATCGCGCGCCCCCTCGTCACTGAGACCCGGGCGCAGTGCCCGGTCCGCCGAGGGATACCAGCGGCGCCACTGGGTGCGGGTGATCGGCCAGTCCTCGTAGCGATACTCCCCTGGCGTGCTCTCGAGTGCGGCATCGGGGAGATACCCGTCTCGTACGAAGACCGTGAGCCGAGGCTCATCCATGATGCCGGTCTCCGTCTCGCGGAGCCACTGATTCCACCAGCGCACCGCCTGCTCCCGCCATTCGTAGCCGGGGCCGGGCACCGCATCGTCGGGGAAGCTGTGATTCCATGGACCAAGCAGCGCCTTCACCGGTGCGCGCAGGCTGTCGAGCATGCGGGGGACCGCATCGCGGTAGCCATCGAGCTGTCCCCCGATCAGGAAGGTGGGGATGGTGATCGCGCCGTAGTCGTAACGCAGCGACTTCCGCCGCCACCACTCGCTGTCGGTCGAATGCCGGAGATAGGTGAAGATCCATGGCTCCGCCTCGAACCGGTTCCGGAAATAGGCCGAGTCGAGTGGGATAATCGGGCGGGGCGGGGAGGGCGTTCTCGTGATCGATCTGCAGGGCGTACTCGTCGATATGGAGGACGCCGTCGATGTAATGGATGTCGTCGTGATAGAGGTCGTCCGTCGCCATCAGCGCGATGATCGCCTTGAGGGCGGGGGGATGACGCATCGCGATCTGAATCGCGTTGAAGCCTCCCCAGGAGATGCCCCAGATACCGATCGCGCCGTTGCTCCCCGGAAGCAGCGCCAGCTTCGCGATGATCCGGTCCGCGTCCTCCATCTCGATATCGGAGTACTCGCGGTCAGGCAGATGCCCCTCGGAGGAGCCGGTGCCGCGGATGTCGACCTTCGCCATGATGAAGCCGCGCCGCACGAACCAGTCGTAGAGCGGAAAGTCCCGCTCGTAGAACGAGTCTTCCTTGCGGTAGGGGAGGTATTCCAGGAGGACCGGGAAGCGCTCGCCGGGCGTGCGCGGGACGGGGCGCCAGTAGGTCACGGCGAGCCGCACGCCGTCGGGCATGCGGAGCCAGCCGCGGGTTCGGGTGTACTGGTAGGGCGCCTGCGCCGGGGCGGGTGTCTGCGCGCTGGCTCCAGTTTCTGGAAGGGTGAGCGGGCCCGTGGCCAGCAGCGAGAGGGAGAGCGCCGCCGCCCGTGGATTGAGGTGCCAGCAGCGGAAGACCTGGAGAGTCATGGGCGGGAGGTGGCAGGGGGGGCGTCGCCAGTTCCGGGGATCGAATCGAAGCTACGGTGTGCCGGGGCGGGGCGCGACCGGCATTTCCAGCTCCCGTGGGCATCCGTTCAGAGGCAGATGACGCTGGTCTGACGGTGGAAGCACAACTTGGAGGATGACTCCCGACACACTCCTGACCCGGATCCTCCCCGCTGTCCCCGAACTCCTCCCCCAGATGGCTGCTCCCTCGAATCGGGCCCACCTGCGGAGCTATCGCGAGTTCGTCCGGCACGCCCAGGCGCTCAAGCCGATCGATGACGGGGCCGTCATTCTGGTGGCCGGCCTGGTCTACAGCTGGATGCCCAGGACGCTGCGGCTCGGCAACTCCACCGACATCGCGGCGGCCGCCGAGATCCTCGAGTCGGCCAGACGCAAGGCCAACCTTACTTCAAGGGCGTTCGAAGGACTGAGCACGACCCTGGGCGGCTCGCCCGCCGCCGCGAGCAAGGTCCTCCACTTCTTTCATCCGGAACTCTATCCGATCTGGAACAGCCGGGCCTGGCGAGCGCTCGACTGGCACTCCTCCGAAGTCCGTGCCAACGCCGGCGTCCGCTACCTCGGGTACGTCGATCTGGTCGGTGGCGCGGCGGAGCAGGCGGAGTTCGCGCCAACCCACCGCCTGGTGGAGGAGGCGGTCGGCTATCCGGTGAGCCGCATCCGCGCCCTCGAACTGCTGCTCTCCCTGAGCGGAACAATCGATCACGAGGAATAGCGTCCCGCAGGAATGCCGCATATACTCCCGCCACCGGCTCCCGGATTTGCTTCCGCTGCAGCAGTGCACCAGACCGGAGGTGGTATGCGGCCCCTCGTCCTGTTCGGCGTCGTCCTCATCGCTGTCGGCTGCATGTTTCTCTACAATGGCGGTCACTTCACCACTCGCAAGGAGCTCCTCGAGGTCGGTGACGTGAAGGTGACCACCTCCGATGAGCGTACCCTTCCAGGCTGGGTGCCCGGTGTCATGCTGTTCGCCGGCGGCGCGCTGGTCCTCATCGGTGTCCAGCGAGGGGATCGCGGCTGAGGTGCTCCCGCTTTCGTGGAGTCCTACTTCGTGCTGTCGGCGGTCAGACGCCTGGTCAGGATGTAGAAATTGGGATCGACCTGGAAATCCTCGGGGTTCGGCAGTGTGAGCGTCACCGTCTTCCATTCATCCGACGGGCGAATGACGGCATAGCCGGTGCCGCTGATCGTGGCGCGGATCGGCAGGTCGAATCCGGGCACGGCGTCGACCCAGTGGTAGGAGAGGGTCGTGCCGGCGATCCGGTACTCGAGGGTCGGGATCTTCGTCGTCGTGAGGTACTGCTCGAAGACCTTCGAGAAGTCGATGCCCGACTCGCGGCTGATGTAGTCCTGCACCTGGCGACCGGTGACGATCTGGTGCCGGTACACCTGATTGAGTCCCCGCAGGATCTGGCGCCAGCGGTCGTCGTCGTTGATGACCTGCCGGATGGTGTGCAGCATGTTCCCGCCCTTGGGGTACATGTCACCCGATCCCTCGCGATTGAGCCCGTATTGCGGCACGATCGGCGAGTCGTTCCGGATCCCCTTCCGGTTCCCGATGTTGTAGCGGGCACCCGCCTCCCGTCCGCGCAGGCACTCCACATACAGCCCCTCGGCGTAATTCGCGAAGCCCTCGTGCACCCACATGTCCGCGAGGTCGGCGGTCGTCAGGTTGTTGCCCCACCACTCATGCGCGCTCTCGTGGACGATGATGAAGTCCCAGTCCAGGCCTTCGCCCGAGCCGGAGAGGTCCCGGCCCAGGTAGCCGTTGCGGTAGTGATTGCCGTAGGCGACGGCGCTCTGGTGTTCCATGCCGAGGTGGGGTGTCTCCACCAGCTGATAGCCGTCGGCGTACCAGGGATAGGGGCCGAACCACTTCTCGAAGCAGGCGAGCATCGGCTTCACCTGGGTGAACTGGCGCCGGGCGGCCTCGAGATGGTAGGCCAGCGGCCAGTAGTTGAGGGTGAGCTCGCCGCCCTCGCCCTGATAGGTGTCGCTGAAGTGGGCGTAGTTGCCGGCGTTGACCGCGACGTCGTAGTTGTTGATCGGCGCGCTGACGAACCAGTCGTAGGTGGTGGTGCCGTCGCCGTTGGAGGTCACGCTGCGGAGCCGTCCGTTGGACACGTCCTTGATCCCGTCCGGCACCGTGATGGCGACCCGCTGGCTGTCCGGCTCATCCGCCTGGGTGTCCTTGTTGGGCCACCAGATGCTCGCACCGGTGCCCTGGCAGGCCGTCGCGATCCAGTCGCCGCCCAGGCTGTCAGTGGCCCAGACCACGCCGCCATCCCACGGCGCCCGCCGCGCGATCACCGGATGTCCGTAGTAGTAGACCGAGATGGTCTGCTGTTCCCCGGGCTCCTGGGTGGCTTCGAGGTAGACGAAGAAGGCGTTGCCGTCGCGGCGGTACTCGAGGCGCTTGCCGAGCTGGACGAAGCTGTCCACCTGCAGCGGGACCTGTAGGTCGATCTGCATCACCTTCGCGGGCTGGAGCACCCGGTAGCTGATGTGGTTGACGCCGCGGATCGTCTGTTTGTCGGTGTTGAAGCGGACATGCAGATCGTAGAACGCCACGTCCCACCAGGCCCGTTCCGGGGTGATGGATCCACGGAGCGAGTCCGCGTGCGTCGCGGGCGGGGTGTCCTGCGCCACCGCGGTGGCGAGCGGGACGAGGATCAGGCAGCCGAGCCAGAGAGAGGATTTCATGCCGTATTTAGGCGATCCGCGGCCCGGCTGACAAGGGTGGGGCCCTCCGCCTGCCTCAGCGGAGCTTCTTGCGCTTCCGGATCTCCCGGACCACCACGCCCGCCGCCGCCAGGACGCCGACGATCATTCCGGTCTTTGCGGCCTTCTTGCTGACCTTCCCGACCGTCCTGACCTTGGCGCGAACCGACTTCCTGCCTTCGGCGACCAGCACTCTGGTCTCGGCCTTCCGATAGGCCTTTTCCGCTGCGTCCCGGCCCTTGGCGATCAGCTTCTTCGTCAGTTTGCTCATCCCGCCCTCTCCTTCGGTGACCAGCTCGCCCCTGCAAGTAGCTTCGCGCCCCACACCTCACCTGCCGACAAGATGCCATCATCGGCCTGAAAAGGAGCTAAGGGAGATGTGAAGACTCCGGGGTTCCGGCTACCGGACCAGCAGCGAGATGGTGTAGATGATGAGGCCCGCCATCCCGCCGACGAGGGTGCCGTTGAGCCGGATGAATTGCAGGTCGCGCCCCACGGCCAGCTCCAGCCGGTCCGCGGCGACTTCAGGATCCCACTGCCGCACCGTCTCAGCGATGAGCGTACCGACCTCGTGCCGGTGACGCTCCAGCACCGACGCCGCGAATCCGGTGAGGAATTCGTCGAGTTCCTTCAGCCGAGCCTCGTCGGCGAGCAGCGAGGTGCCGATGGCGCTGATGCCCCGCGCCAGCGGCTGCAGGGTGGGGGAATCGGCCTGGGCGGTGTAGCGCTCCGCCGCCCCGCGGGCTCGATCCCACAGCGAGGCGGCAAACTCCCCGACCGCCGGATGCCCGAGCAGCTCGGCCTTGAGGCCCTCCGCCTTCGCGATGATTTCCGGTGAATGCTGCAGGCGCTCGATGAAGTCGCGGAAGGCCGCGTCAAACTTGAGCCGGAGCGGATGCTGCGGATCGGCCTTGACCTCGTCGATCAGCCGCTGCGAGGCGGTTTCGAGCTTGCGCTGGAAGGCGTTGTCGACCGCAGTGGGGACCCACCACGGACTCTCCTCCTTGATGCGCTGGCGCAACTCATCCCGGTTCTTCGCGAGTGAATCCCCCGCGAGACGCAGCGCCTCATCGAGCAGCACCTGGTGCCGCTGATCGGTGGCGACCACCGAGAGGAGCGTACCGAGCATCGGCGCGAGCGGGACGGTGCGGAGCCGCGCGACCGCGCTCTCATGGATCAGGGTGCGGACCTCCCCCTCGGGCACCGCCTTGACGGCCTGCGCCACGCCGGCGGAGAGATCGCGCGCGAGCCGCAGACTCTGCTCCGGGTCGCTCAGCCAGCGAGCCGATCGCTCGGCCACCCGCATCGCGCGGAGCCGCGCGGAGAGGACGTCATGGGAGAGGAAATGATTCTGGACGAAGTTGCCGAGCACCCGCCCGATCCGTTCCTTCTGGGTCTGGATGATGGCGGTGTGCGGGATCGGCAGGCCCAGTGGCCGGCGGAAGAGCGCGGTCACCGCGAACCAGTCCGCCACTCCGCCGACGAGCGATGCCTCGGCGGTGGCCCGGACGAATCCGAGCCAGGGGTAGGCCGGCTCGAGGAGCCGCGCGGCGACGAAGACAATCAGGGCCACCCCGAGCAGCCCGGTGGCCAGCCGCTTCATCGTGCGCAGCTCGGCGCGGCGGGTGGCCTCGTCCTTCCTGGGCGGAGCCGGCAGCGCCTCGAGGGAAGGCGGCGGCAGAGTGGGGTCTGACATCGGCCCGGGAAAGAAACCACCGCGCTGAGCGCGGCGGAATCCCCGGGCCGAGGGGCGGGTGGCCGCGGGGAGCCGGCCACCGTAAGAGTGTCGGTACGGCTAATGGCGACGGTAGTAGTGCCTGCCGTGACCAAAGCCGAATCCTACCGTCGCCCTGAATCCGTAGCGCGGCCCGTAGAAGAACGGGTTGCACGCGAAGCAGGGGTAGATCGACCCGAAGTACCAGGGGTCGTACCAGCCGACGTAGCGGCGATGCTCATCCGCGGCCAGCACCGCGTATTGCACCGTGTCGTAGTCGTAGCGCCCGCGGGTCATCCGGTCCACCAGGTCGAGCAGCGCCGACTCGGCGTCGCCGTCGCTCATGCTGTCGCTCAAGGCCCGATAGTCCCAGCGGCTGCCGCGGAGGAAGTCGCTGAAGTCGAAGGGCTCGTCCGCGCGCACGGCCAGCACCGTGCCGGTGCCGCCTGCCTCGTCCACGGCGAACGCTTCGCGGTCACCCCGGCCGCGCACTTCGAATTCCTTCCCGCCCCGCGCCTTCTGCTCGTCATCCGGTTCGAGCGGGTAGAGGACGCGGACGTGGCCGTTTGCGTCCCTGCGCAGGACGAGCAGATAGCCGTCCTGCGCCAGCTTGACCCGGACCCGGGCGCGGTCTCCTCGCTCGTAGGTGTCGTGGGACAGTTTGAGGCGAATCGGGGGATCGGCGGCGCTGACAGGATGCGCGGCGGGGAGCAGGAGCGAGAGAGCGAGGGCGGCGAGCATGGTGTCCTCCAGGACAGTGTAGTGCGGACAACGGGTCTCATCTCAAGTTTCGTTCCTCTCCATTTCGTCACCGCCTGCAACGAAACCGGCCGATTGTGAGTCGTTTCGGCGTCGCGCGGTGTACACCGGGGGCACTCTGTCCAGCATAGCCTCCCGCCGGACTCACCCTCGGACGACATCGGACCAGGCGGATCGGTCGCCTGAAGAGTCCGTTAACCGGGCGTGAAGTGACTGAAATGACTCTCATCTCCCGCTCAGCCCCGCTTCCTGCTTCCGGTGGTACTCTGCAATCGGGCGAGATTCGCAGACTGGAGGGCTCGATGCCTGACTCCGCCGCCCGGCGTGAGGCGATGGTGCGGCAGCAGATTGCGGCTCGCGGAGTGAGTGATCCCCGGGTCTTGAAGGCGATGCGCGAAGTTCCGCGGGAGGTCTTCCTGCCCGAGGACCTCGCCGGCTTCGCGTATGAGGATACCCCGCTGCCGATCGCCGAAGGCCAGACGATTTCGCAGCCCTACATCGTCGCGCTGATGATCGCTGCCATCCGGCCGGGGCCGCGTGACCGGGTGCTCGAAATCGGCACCGGATCCGGCTACGGCGCGGCGGCGCTTTCCCGCGTCGTGGGTACGGTCTACACGGTCGAACGACACGGCGCGCTCGCCGCGCTGGCACGGCGGCGACTCCAGTCGCTCGGTTACGACAACGTGGAGGTGGTGGAAGGCGACGGCACGCTCGGCCTGCCCGCACACGCGCCATTCGATGCGATCATCGTGACGGCCGGCGGTCCGCGGGTTCCGAGCAGGCTCCGCGAACAGCTTGCCATCGGTGGCCGGCTGGTGATTCCCGTGGGCACCGAGCTGCATCTGCAGCACCTGATCCGGATCACGCGCGTCGATCAGGATCGTTTCGAGCAGGAGTCGCTGGCCGAAGTCCGCTTCGTGCCGCTGGTGGGCGCGGACGCCTGGGAGGAGCCGAGCGCGATCGCGGCTCCGAGGCCGCGCAGCCGCAGCGAGGGCATCGCGGCGCTGATTCGCGAATCGGCCGAGCCCATCTCCGGTATCGACGACGTCGACTTGGGCCCGCTGCTCGACCGCATCGGCGATGCGCGTGTCGTCCTGCTCGGCGAGGCAAGCCACGGCACCTCCGAGTTCTACCGCATGCGCGCCCGGATCACCCGCGAGCTGATCGTCCAGCGCGGCTTCACCATCGTCGCCGTCGAGGCTGACTGGCCAGACGCGGCCCGGATCGACCGCTACGTGCGGCACGCGCCGGCGGTGCCCTCGCCGGAGCCCGCCTTCACCCGCTTTCCCACCTGGATGTGGCGCAACGCCGAAGTGCACGAGTTCGTCGAGTGGCTGCGGGGCTGGAACGCCGGCGTTGCCGATCCCGCGAAGCGGGCCGGCTTCCACGGCCTCGACCTCTACAGCCTCTTCACCTCGATCTCGGCGGTGCTGCAGTACCTCGACGAGGTCGATCCGGACACGGCCGCGGTTGCCAGGCGGCGCTACTCCTGCCTGAGCCCCTGGGAGAGCGATCCCGCGGTCTATGGCCGGGCCGCCGTGACCGGGCGATACCGGAGCTGCGAGGAACCGGTCACCCGCATGCTCCGCGACATGATGGAACGGCGGCTCGACTACGCCGCGTCCGATGGCGAGCGGTTTCTCGACGCGGCGCAGAACGCGCGGCTGGTCGCCAACGCCGAGCGATACTATCGCACGATGTACTACGGCGGGGCGGATTCCTGGAATCTCCGCGATCATCACATGTTCGACACTCTCATGATGCTGCTCGATTCCCGCGGTCCGGGAGCCAGAGCCGTCGTCTGGGAGCACAACTCGCACGTCGGGAACGCGGCGGCCACCGAGATGAGCGCCCGGGGTGAATTCAACATCGGCCAGCTCTGTCGCGAGCGCTTCGGGAAGGACGCCTTCCTGCTCGGGTTCGGCACCGACCATGGCACCGTGGCCGCCGCCAGCGACTGGGACGCACCCATGCGGGTGATGCAGGTCCGGCCGTCGCATCCCGAGAGTTATGAGCGGCTCTTCCACGATTCGGGCCGGGCGGCCTGCATGCTGCCGCTGGGTGCGGCGGCGCGACCGGCGGTGCGCGAGGAGCTGGAGTCGCCCCGGCTGGAGCGCGCCATCGGTGTGATCTACCGGCCCGAGAGCGAGCTGCAGAGCCATTACTTCCAGGCCGTGCTCCCGCTCCAGTTCGACGAGTACATCTGGTTCGACGAAACCCACGCCGTGCATGCCCAGCCCGCCCTGGTCGGCGCTGGACTGCCCGATACCTACCCCTTCGGCCTGTGACCAGCACCCTGCCGCTTCGCGACGTCGCCGGGGTCGAAGCCCGGTTGGCATGGATGCGCGAACGGCACATCTGGCCCAATGGGCTGCGCTACCTGTGGACCGATGCGTTCGGTGTCGTGCTGCTGGTCTCCCTCTGGATGGAGACCCGTGATGACCGGTTTCTGCGGGAGGCGGAATGGGTCGTCTCCGAGGTGGACCGGGTGTTAGGCAGGCGCAGGGGGGTGCGGATCGGGGAGGCGCCCGACAGGGATGGACAGTACTTCCACTATCTCGCGATGTGGATCTTCGCGCTGGGACGCCTCGGCGCCATCGACCCCACGTACAGGGAGAAGGCCCTCGCGCTGGTCCGCGAAATCCATCCGGCGTTTGTCATCCCCGGTGCCGGGGTTATCTGGAAGATGCAGGAGGACTTGAGCGGCCCCTATCCCGGTTTCGGGCTGGGCGCGCTGGATGCCTTCCACGGGTTTGTCGTCTATCGCCTCCTCGACCCTGTCGGTCTGGCGCCCCAGATCCAGCAGTTGCGGGAGCTGGTCGAGACGACATCCCCCAATCTCAGAATCACCCAGGACCTCGGCCTGGGCATGATGCTCTGGCTGAGTCACTTCTTTCCGGAGGAGCCCTGGGCGGTCGTACAGCGCACGCGGGCACTGCGCCGGCTCGACGAGATGTGGATCAATCCCCCAGGGTATTTCTGTCGCGTGCCCTGGAAGCGCGAGATGAAGTTTGCCTTCACCAACTTCGGTGTGTCCCTCGGCCTCCAGTCCGTCGCCGCGAGCCCGGATCGGGTGCGCCGGCTCAATACCTTCTTCAGCGGCTATCGCTCGGGTGATGCGTATGACACCGACGCCATCACTCATGTCATGTCCTGCACGTCCCTCTTCCCGGGGCAGTTCATCCGGGCCGCGTGGCCGGAGGGGTAGCGGACGCCGTCAGTCCTTCTTCTTTGCCAGCATTGATCCGCCTGACACCTGCGTGGCCGCGATCCTGGTCCCGGCGAGCGTCGCCGAGATCCGGCGCTCGGCCGTACCACGGCCCGGCTTCCACTGGACGACTGCCCGCCCGGAATCATCGCTCCGTACCTGCGTCGAAGTGAGGGTGCCTCCCCGCGCGCCGAACTGCACCAGCGCGTTGCCAACCGGATTGCCGCCGGCATCGGTGACCCGGGCAACGACGCGCACCACCTCGCCCGGCTTGAGCGCCGCCGGGAGCGGGGTGAGCGTGAGTCCGGCCGGTGGTCCCGCGGAGGCGTGGGCCGAGACGATCAGCGTGGAGTCGAGCCCCTCCACCGCGACACGCAGGATCTGACTGCCGGCGGAGCGCCCGAGGGTCCACCGCGTCGTTGCGTCTCCCTTTCGGTCGGTGAGGACCACCGAATCCCTGACCGATCCGGACCCCGGGCGCAGGAAGATGGCCTGGCCCGTCACCGGATTCCCCGCTGCATCCTGGAGGTGGACCACGACCGGCGTGGCCAGCGGGAGCCCGGCAGTGCCCCGCTGAGCTGTCCCGCCGACCAGCGTGGCGCGTGACGGTGATCCCGCCATCGCCGCCGCGACGATCGTGAGCGGCGGAATCGCGCGGGTCTGTCCGATCTGTGCGAGCAGCCGCTGCTTCCCCATGCGCCGACCGAGGGACCAGCGGGCAGTGGCGCCGCCGAGCGAGTCGGTGCGCCCCGCGCTCTCGAGGCTCCCGCCATCGGGCGTGCTCCAGGCGATGGGGACCATGGCGAGCGGCGCGCCGGCCGAGTCGGTGACCCGGATGACGACGGGATCGTCGAGCGGAGTACCCGCGATGCCATTGGGTGGAGCGCTGATCACCTCGGTCCGGACGTTGCCCGGGACGGGATCGGCTTCCGCGGTGAAGGTGAGCGCGCTGTCGAGTGAACTGACGCGCGCCACCAGCCGCTGAAGGCCGGCATGCGAGCTGAGCGACCACATCGACCGCACCCGCCCCTGCTGATCGGTGACCGCGGTGGCGGGGTCCACCTGACCCTGGCCATCCTCCGGGATGAACGTGACCGTGGTCCCGGGGACCGGTGCTCCCCCGCGGGCCAGCACCTGGAGCACGACGGGCGCCAGCAGCTTCCGCCCGGCCAGCGCATGCTGGCGATCGCCGCTGAGTACCCGTGCCTCCGTCGCCGTGAGATCCACCTGGAGTGCGAGTTCGGCCCCAGCGCCGCCCGCAGTGGCGGAAATGGTGGTGATGCCAGGCTGCCCGGCAAGGGCGGTGCCCATGGAGTCGATGGCGACGATTGCGGGATCGGCGCTCCGCCAGCGGGGCGGTGCTCCCCGGATCCGGTGACCGCGGGCATCCTCGGCATATGCCGAGAAGCGGACCGAGTCACCCTGACGGAGACGGGCCGGTCCGTCGCTGGTGATCACGACGCGGGTGGGATGCTGAATGACGGTGATCGAGGCACCACTCGTGAGATCGCGGACGTGGACGTTGATGCGGGTTCGTCCCGGTCCGCGGGCGATCACGGCCCCGGTGGAGTCGACGTCGGCGATCGTCGTGTCCTCGCTCTGCCAGCGTAACCGGGCGCCAGTCAGGATCGCACCACGCCGGTCCAGAACCGTCGCGGCGAGCACCGTGGTGTCTCCGATGGCAATCAGGGAATCCGCCCGCGGAGTGACGAGTACCCGGGTCGCCGCGTGGTCCGCGAAACTCACATCGACCGCGCCGAGCCATGCGGTGAGCCCGAGATTCCGGGCGTTCACCAGCAGCGCGGTCACCGCCGCGGCGGTGGTCAGCAGCCAGGTGATCCACTTGCCCGCACCACCGAGTACGCCGTTGGAAGGTGCCGCACGCATCGCTGTTCTCCGGAGGCCACGAGGGGATACACACGCTCATTACGCCTTCGGCGTGCGGGTCGCTGTGGCCCAGCGCACAGGGGGGAAAAATGTGCGCCGGGACACAGTGTGTCCCGGCGCACGACCATCGGGGCCAGTCGGATTAGGGAGCGGTCGCGGTCAGGGGCGTGGTGGTCGTGGTGGCCGCGGTGAGCCGGCTGATGGCGGCCACGACCTCCAGGGGCTGCTCTTCCTCGATATACTGCCCGGATCCGGTCACGCTCTCGATCGCGAAGTCATGCAGGGAACTCCGGAGCACCTCGATCTCTTCGGGCTTGATGCGGCTCGGGTGATCGATGGTGCCGAGCAGCAGCCGCACGGGAACGCGAGTCTCGTGGATCCGGTCGCGGAGGGACTCGGGTTCCTTCGACTTCGACATCGCGCGGAGCGCGTCGATCGCCCCATCGACATCCGCCGCCTGTCCCGCAGTATACTCGTCCACGACGGCGCTGGTGACCCAGGTCGTGTCACCCGAGTTCTCGATGAGGTCGTGCCAGACCCGCTTGCGGATCGTGCCGGGGCCGACGAAGAGCTTGGTCAGGAAGCCGCCGAAACGGAGCGCATGCTTGAGACCGGGTGTCGCGGCGGTCTCTGCCGGACCGCCATCGATCGAGAGCACACCGCGCACCAGCTCGGGGCGGCGATACGCCATCCGGAATGCGATCGCCGCACCGGTGGACTGCCCGACGATCAGCGCATCCGTCGCGCCGAGGCTGTCGAGCGCCGCGCCGATCCGGTCGGCCTGCGCCGCGAAGGAGTAATCCACCTTGGGTGGATGGGACGAGGAGCCGAACGCGAGGGGCTCGATGACGATGCAGCGATAGCCGAGTGGGACGAGCTCGGCGATCACATGGCGGAAGCTGAACGCACCGCCGAAGATGCCCGGCAGAAACACGACCGGCTGACCCGAGCCGGTGCTCGTGGTGCGGAGGATCTCCAGCGGCGCGACCTGCACTTCCCGCACGACGGCCGAGTCGAGCAGGGCAACCAGCGAAAGTGCGGCGAGGAACACGGGAGCTCCCGGGGAGGGCGCAACAGACAACGGCGTGCGGCGGACGACTGGCAATCTAGCTGGTTGTACCTCGAGCCGTGGTCCGCGGCGCCCCGCGAACCGTCCGGTGCCCGCTCGGTTGACCCCGCGGCGGTCGCGGGAAAGATTCCCGCCATTCCATCCCGCCATGAGGACGTCCTGATGACCGAGCGACGGGCCGAGACGTCGAAAGCCGCGGTTCCGCGCGCCGCCACGGTGCGAAAGCGCGACCGAATCCTCGACGCGGCGATGCGTCAGTTCGCGGAGAAGGGCTACGACGGCCTGCGGGTCGAGGATCTCGCCTCGGAGCTGGGCATCGCCAAGGGATCGGTCTTTCAGCACTTCGGGAGCAAGGACAAGCTGTTCCTCGCGGTGTACCGCCGCGCGGTCCACTCGCTGCCGTGCTATCTGGATGCGCCCGCCGAGGTGCGGACGCACGGCTTCTGGGCCGTGCTCGAATACTGGCTCCGCCGCACCGAGCATCTGCTGCACGAGGACTGGATCCCCTACCGCATCATGCTGCTCGGGAACTACGGAACCGATCTGGACACCCGCCGGGAGATCAACCGCTTTCTGGTGCGCGAAGATCCCTATGGGACGACGCGCTTCGTCGAGATGGGGCTGGAACGCGGTGAGATACGCCGCGATCTGGATCTCGAGATGATTGTCTCCATCGTCGACTGGACGACGGACCGCTTCCAGGATGCCCTCCTCACCGAGGAACTCGATCCCCGGCTCTTCCGGCGGCACGGTCCCCGCCCCGAGCGGGTGGAGGCGCGCATCGACCAGTTCCTCAGGATCCTCAAGAGCGCCCTCGGCGCCTCGGATCGTCGCTCCTGAAAACGACACGGCCCCGTCCGTGGGACGGGGCCGTGCAGGTCATGCGATGAGTCGCCTGGCCGGGACTACGGGGCGATCACGTTCGCCGTGAACAGGGCCGGATTGTTGGCGAAGCCGCTGCCGGGGATCAGGGGAGTCGCGGTCGCGATGACGGTGTTGGGGAGCGAGCCGTCGCCGAGGGTCCAGCCTCCGAGCGTCGCCGCGCCAGTGGCGTCGGTGACCTGCACCGCCCCGGTGATGCTGCCCTGATTGCCTGCGGGCACTGCGAAGGTGACGGTCACGCCGGGGACCGGCCGGCCGGTCGGTGTCACGATCACGACGCGCGGCAACTTGAACCCGTCGACCTGAGTGTTTGCGAGGCTGGAGATCGTCTTGCTGGCCGGATCGAGAGTGGCCAGCGTGTCGACCGCCCCGAAGGGGCTGAAGGTCTTCGTGGTTCCGCCGAGGCAGCAGGTGGAGGCCGTCGCCGCCTCGGCGACCTGGGGCAGGAACAGCGTCGAAGCCAGCTCGCGCCAGCCGCGATTGAACCCGAAGCCGAGGCCGCCGGTCAGGTTGCTGCAATCGATGAACGGGGCTGTGGTGCGCGCCAGCAGCTCCACACCGGTGCCGACGTTGTGCCCGACCTTGAGACGGGAATAGTCCGGCGGCGTGAAGGTCGCGACCTGGCAGACGCCCACCAGGACGTCGCTGGTGAATGCCACGGTCGGTGACGAAGTGAACTCGTAGTACGCCGGATACTGATCCAGTGGCGTCAGCAGCGGACCCGGTTCGTCCGGCAGCCGCTGGATGGTGATGAGCGTCGGGGTCGGTACCGAGGCGCCGGGGACGTTGACGCCGGCGAACTGCGTGCCGGTGCGCACCAGCGTGGTGGGAGACTTCGGGAAGACGATCGCGGCCGCGCCATCGTCGCCGAGCACCCCGAGCGGAAGGTTTGGTTGCGGCAGCCCGACGACGCAGTAGAGGCCGTTGACGAGGCTCAGCACATTGGCCTGGGTGCTCGCCGACTGGCCGCCGATCAGCGTGCCGGCGAAGTAATCCTGCAGTAGCGTCTGCAGCAGGGTGAACATCACGCTGCGGGCGTCGGCCAACTTCCCCGATCCGGCCAGCTTGTAGATCTGGGTGATCTGACCGTTGGCCGTCGTCAGCGCGCTGCCTGTCGGGTAGAGCGCACGGAGCAGGGCGCGGGACTGGTCGGGGTTCGGGCAGGTGATGAACGTGGTCGGACCACTGAAAGCCTGCGGACCGGTGGGCTGATTGTTCGGCTGGTCGGAGCAGCCGAGCAGGCAGATCAGGCCGGTGGCCAGGGCGCGCACGGTGAGACGCATTTTGGAACCTCTTCAGGGGGCAGGGCGAGAGCTTCAGTCCGCTGCAGGAATGATGCGCGAAGCTCAGGCAGCACAAACGGTTACGGCTATCGGGCTAAGTCTATGGGCGGCAGCAGCTTGTGACATTGGTCACAGAAGGGATAGCTGGCCCATGGCGTGCCTGCTCATGTGGCGACTCCTCGACAGATGATGCGATCGAGCCTCGCGTTAGGCTGCCTGGCGCGGCTGCGGTCACGAAAGAAACGGGTGCGGAAGCCATGGTTGGCTCCCGCACCCATCTCGTTGTTGCGACTCGGACAGTCCGGCTGGCCCGCCTTCGCGGCGGGCGCCTGGCCGGGCAGTGGATGTCTCAGCTCCCCCGGACGATCACACCGACGCCCCGGCGCCGGATGGTGCTGGTCGGCGGAACCGCGTCCGTGGTCTCGGTGGTCGTGCCCTGCTTGGTTGTGCAGCTGGCCGGCAGGTTGGCGCAGTTGGTGGAGCCGAGCCCGCAGGGCCCGGCGTTGAACGAAAGCTTCGACCCATCGCCGGGGTTGGTCACGGTGAAGTTGAAGAAGATGTTCTTGGTTCCCGACGGGACCGGGCTGTTGAACTGGAAGGTCACCGGCAGATTCTGGCTCGAGTTGCCGTTGAGATAGACGGTATTGGTCACGCTGCTGAACGGCGCGACGGTCGAGCTGGGGAACTGGTTCGACGTCGCGCTCAGCTTGATGCCATAGGGCTCGTTGCCGCTGGCGGGGCCGCCGGCCGACAGATAGACCGTGATGGACTTGAGGCCGGTCGGCTTCCAGAGTGGCACGAAGAAGGCCCGGGTGAGGTCGTCCGAGTTGTTCGAGGCGGGCGGGCAGTACACGAGGGTCGTAACCGTGCTGGTGCCCGTCGCCGTGAAGGAGACGCTGTTGCTGCCGCCGACTGGCATCATCGGCAGCGGCGCCGTCGCGATGAGGGTGTTTGTGCCGGCGATGATGGTCCACCCGCCCACCCGGGCAACCCCGTTCGCTCCGGTCGACTGGGTGGCGCCCGAGACCGTCCCGTTGCCGCTGACGGCGAGCGTGAACACCACGGAGACGCCTGGCACCGGGTTGCCATAGCTGTCGCGCACGATGGCGGAGGGCGCGCAGAGCGTGGTCGCGGAGCAGGTGGCGCCGGAAAGCGTCGTGCCGTCGGGCGCCGACTGGTTGTTGCCGTCATTGATCGCGATGCTCGCCGCCGAACTCGCCGGCGCGACGACGTTGATCCCACCCGTCGGGCTGAGCGGCGCCGAGGTGAGGCTGGGTGAGGTCGCCGTCAGTTGGAAGGTGCCGGCCGAGGTCACGTAGACCCCGGTGAAGGTGGCGACACCGTTCACCGCCGTCTGGGTGCAGCCGCCTGGGCAGACCAGCGTGCCGCCGGCGCTGATGCCTAGGGTGACGGGCGCCGAGGAGCCGGGTACCGTCTGGGGCGGGATCTGTCCATCCTGGACCAGGACCGTCACGGTGAAGGGCATGCCCGGCGCATAGCTGTTGGGTGCCACGAAGTTGGTGAGCAGGGTCAGCGTGCCACCGTTGAACTGGAGCTGGGTGGCGGGATAGCCGGTGGCACTGAACGTCAGATTCGGGCCGAGCGCGGTCGTGAGAATTGTGCCGCAATCCGGCGTCGTGCCCGTCGGCACCTGGCCGGCGCAGGGAATCGTGGCCGTGGCCGAGACCGTGTTGGCGCCGGCGGTGACGGTCCAGGCTGGCACCGCGGCGTATCCGCTTGCATCCGTGTTGACGACCAGCGTCGTCGGGCTTGACGGCGTGCAGGGGTTCTCGAAGCAGCCTCCGCCAGCCGTGATGGTGAAGGTCACGGGGATGCTGGCCATGCCGGGCCCGGTCGGGTTCGCGGCCGCGAGCTGGCCGGGAGTTACGACCCGCACACTCGGGGCCGTCACGGTTCCGCCATCGGGGCCAGTGAGCCCTGATGTGGCCGAGTTGCCGGTGAGGTAGCCCACCGTGTCCACCGCCCCGAAGGGGCTGAAGTTCTTGGTGGTGCCGGTGGTACCGGTGGTGCTCAGCGCCAGCGCGTAGAGCGGCGAGGGCGCAAAGATGGCGGTCAGCCCGCCGGTGAGGCTCCGCCAGGTGCGGGCCGCGAAACTCGAGGACCCCGGCAGCAATCCGACCGTCGTGCTGCAGGTGGTCAGGAATCCCGTGGTGGACGGCAGGATCTGGATGTTCTCGTACGGCGCCGGCTCGGCAACGTCGTGCGCGAGTGCCAGGCGCGCCGGCGCGCCGGGCGGAAAGGTCAGCCCCGGCTGCAGGCAGACTTCCACCGTCACCGGCTGGAGGAACGGATTGTCAGGCAGGGCACCCTGTCCGGACGAGGATGCGTACTGGTAGCGGTACGGGTACTGATCGAGCTGGGTGGTGAGCAGGATCGACGGATCCAGGATCCGGCTGACCGAGATCACCGTGGGCTCGGTCACCGTGCCGGTGCCGGCTGGCAGGCTGACGCCGGCCTGTCCCGAGGGGGTCGTCAGGATCTGCGCCGCTGAGCCCGGCTGATACACCGTCGCATTGCAGTCGGCGGCGAAGGAACAGACGGTGGCGTCGATGCCGGCCTAGCGGAGCAGCAGGTTCGTCAGGTCGGTCACCGCGGCGCCCGTCCCGGTGCCCGACGCGCTGGTGTAGCCGGGCAGCGGGTTCAGGGCGTTCGAGCTGTACTTGCTGAAGATGTTCGACACCAGGCTGTAGGTGTTCGAGCGGACCGCACTCAGGTCGTACGGCGGCGGAGCCGTGAACAGCGAGGCGATCTGTTCGAACTGGATCTGGGCCGCGTTGTAGGGTCCGTTGCCGTTGTTCAGGTTGTTGTAGAGCTGGTAGATCAGGCCCTCGATCGCGATGCTGTCGGCCGGCTGCCCGGGGGTGACGCTGTAGGCGGGGCCCGACGAGGCGGGCACCGAGAGTGGCCCGGTTGACTGGTCGGCTCTCTGATCAGAACAGGCGGAGGCGAGAACAGCGAGCAGCGCGATGGTGGGAGCGATGCGGCGCATAGGGGGAACATCCTCTCTAATACCGTACACTGAGACAGCCGAGGATGTAGAGAGCAGAGATTCAGATGGGCGGTGCGTTCACGTAGGCACGGCAATGTGACATTATGAGTCGGTTTTCGTAAGATACGCACCGACATGCACTTGGTTCTCATGGGTGACCCAAGTCTTGACAGTTCAACAGGATGCGGGGATGGCGGTGGGGCGGGAGGGCACCAGGCGCTGTTGCCTGAATCCCCGAATCAGCCCCCAACTGTAGCGGGGGTGGGGCAGAGCGCTATCGAGGGGAGCCGACGAGCTGGACGTAACGCGGGTCAGCCGAAATACCCCGGAACCACCAGTTCGGATTCTGGAAGTCGGTCCGCCGTCCGGGGTTCGTCACCAGATAGGTCTTGATCTGGTTCAGCGCCTCCGTGGTGTCTCCGGCCAGGAGCCAGATGAATGCGGCGGTGTTGGCCAGGTCGCGGGAGGGGTCAACCTCGGGATCGTCCTTCGTGGCGCGCAGCACGCGTTGCGCGCTGTCCCTGAGCCCCGCCCGGGCCAGCACACCCGCGACCAGCACGCGGGTGTAGAGGCGCTCGTAGCGCTGGTCGCGTTCGTCCGGCGTGAGCTTCACGACGGAATCGGCGAGCTGCCAGGCGCGGGCCGGTGACTTCGCCGCGTCGGCCTCGACGAATTTCGAGGACATCAGGAGCAGCTCGCACTCCACGAAGCGGCCGTCCCTGGGGAACCGTCGCTGCCCTTCGCGGCACCAGCGGTCCGCGTCGGGGAACTGCCCCTCATCATAGGTCGCGTGAGTCAGCCGGTTGAGAATCTGGTCCGCGTTGCTGAGGTAGGCGTCCTTCTCCAGTGCCCGGCTCGCGGCGAGGATGACGTCCACGTTGGTCTTGTCAGGCCGGTTCGCGTACAGATGGGCGAGGGTCGCGAACGCGCCGGCCTGCGCCGGGTTGAGCTGGGTGGCACGCTCCAGATCGGCCTGGGCGCTGGTGATCAGCCGTTCCCGCTTGACCTCGTCCGACTCGAGCGGATACAGCCAGCGCCAGTAGGTGAGGGTGCCACGAAGTTCCAGCGCGTCGGCGTTGTCCTGGCCGAGGGCAAGCGCCCGCTGGGCGTGAGCGAGCCCTGCATCAATGGTCCGGTTGGCCAGCCCGGGGTCGTCGGTGGCCCGGCGCGAGCGCCAGAAGTCGAGCCAGCCCTGGAGCACGATGGGGTCCGCCCACTGTGCATCGAGCCGTTCGGCGACTCCTGCGAGCGAGTCCGCGCTCTGATAATCGCGGTCGAATCCCGCGGCGTCACCCGCCTTGTAGAGGGAGTCTCCCCGGTTGCGCGCCTGGAGTGCGCGCTGGAACATCGACCACGCATCGGCGTTGCGGGTACCGGCCCGGGTGCGGGTCAGCTGGGCCACCGTGCCGATCCGCTTCCGGATGAGCACGGCGGCCTCATCTGCCAGGCTGTCGGACAGCGCGATCAGGTCCTTGCCCGACTTCTTGAAGGTTGCCCTCTCCAGTTCGATGCCGGCGTCATCCAGCATCCGGACGGTGACCCGGAGGCTGTCGTTCTCCGGCTCCAGGCTGCCGGTCACGAGCGTGCCCACCCGCAGCGCCCGCGCAAC
Source organism: uncultured Gemmatimonadales bacterium (assembly GCA_963817435.1). Lineage (GTDB taxonomy): Bacteria > Gemmatimonadota > Gemmatimonadetes > Gemmatimonadales > GWC2-71-9 > JADJOM01. Next base: position 2,018,249 of record CAWFNY010000001.1, on the reverse strand, counting down.
GCTGTCGCGCGAGACGGTCCCGCCGCGGTACTGGCCGACGCCACCCTTCGAAACGACCGACAGACCCGGGACCGAGCCCAGCGCGCTGATCAGGCCTTCGGTGAGACCGTCCGCCACGTAGCCCAGATCGTGCTTGTCGCTCTGATCCTCGAAGTAGAGCACCGCGATGCTGTGCGGGTCGAGGCCGCCGGCGCCGGCACTCAGGTCGCCGGAGCCGCCTCGGCGGAGGTACCAGAGGAGTCCGCCGAGGAGCAGCAGGACGCCGGCGGTCAGGACGACACCGGTCGTGATGAGGAACTTCCGCTTCACCGTGACCGTGACGGAGCCGGCGGGCGGCGTCGCCTGCTGGGTGTTCCGCTGGGTGCGCCGAGTGGCCGTGGCGCGCGAAATGGTGAAACGGCTTGCCGTGGCGCCCGGTGGTGCACCCAGCATCTCGGCGAACTGCCCTGCGGTCTGGGGCCGGTCGGCGACGACCTTGTTGAGCGCCGCCATGACCGCGTCCTCCACCTCGTCCGGGACGGTGTCCCGGACCACCTGCAGGCTCGGCACCTGCTCCATCGCGTGCCGGGCCATGATCTGCCGTGCGTTGCTGCCGGTGAATGGCGGCTGCCCGGCGAGCATCTCGTAGAGCACACACGCGAGCGAGTAGATGTCGCTCGTCGGGCCCACCGTGTCTCCGACGGCCTGCTCCGGACTCATGTAGAGCGGCGTGCCGACGGCGGTGCCCGTCTGGGTCAGCCTCTGGCTGCTGCCGGCCTCGGTGACCGCCCGCGCGATGCCGAAGTCCGCCACCAGCGCATGCCCGCCGGAGAGCATGATGTTTTCCGGCTTGATGTCGCGGTGAACGATCCCGAGCATGTGGGCGTAGCCGAGGGCGTCCGCGACCTCGAGTGCCACGTGGACGGCGAAGTCCACCGGCAGCATGTGGTCGCGGTCGAGGCGCTCGCGGAGCGACTCGCCGTAGACGAACGGCATGACGTAATAGAGGAGACCATCGGCCTCGCCCGAGTCGAACAGGCCGAGGATGTTCGGATGCTGCAGCTTGGCGGCGAACTTGATTTCGCGATCGAAGCGCTCCGGGCCGAGGCTCTCCGCGAGATCGGGGTGCAGCACCTTGATCGCCACTTCACGGTCGTGCTTGAGGTCGGTGGCGAGGTAGACGGTGGCCATGCCCCCGCGCCCCAGCTCGCGCTGGATCCCGTAACGATCACTGAGAGCTGCTTGCAGGCGGGCGAGTGTGTCGGACACAGTCTGGCGTTGGGGGAACGTGGACTGAATGGAGCCAAAGTATAGGGGGCTCAGGGGGCTTCGGCTAGCAGCGGAGTCCGTCCGTGCGGCGCGCTGTCACCTCCGGGCTCTATCTTGGCGGACATGAATCCTCTCGGCATCGTCGGCCGGCTGTTGCCAGTCCGGGTGGGGCACGCTGACCGGAGCAACCACCTGTCTTGGCGCTGGTTCGCCCGGGCCGGCCGGACCTGGCCTGGCGACAGGATCCTCTCGCGGCCGGAACCGCGAGGGGAGCCGGGCACCCTGATGCACCGGGAACGCAAAGGGCAGCGGGGCGCGGCATTGGTCCTGGTGCGGTGGGAGGTGGCGCGCGGCGCCAACGCCGTCGTCAGGATCGAGGGCTGGACCTTTGGCGAGCCTGTGCCATAATCCCTGATGGCCTCCCCCAAACTGCAGCGCTGGATCGACCTGCTGGCCGCCCTGCTACCCGGGGACGCGGCAATCAGCTTCGACGCACTCATCCGGCGCGTCCCCGCCTACCTGCTGTCGAGTCAGCGGAACGAAGAGACCCTCCGCCGGATGTTCGAGCGCGACAAGGATGAGTTGCGCGCCGCGGGCATCCCGATCGAGACCGTCATGCTGCCTGACGGAGAGACCCAGGGTTACCGGCTGCGCACCCGGGATTTCTACCTCCCCTACCTCGCGCTCCGCGCCGATGGCCGCAAGAGCGTTCCGAAAAGGGTGAGCCGCTACGGCTACCGGACCCTGGCTGAGCTCACCTTCGACGCGGATGGGCTGTCCGCGATCCGGGATGCCGCGGCGCGGATCACCCAGCTCGGTGACCCGGGGCTCTCCGGGCATGCCGCCAGCGCGATCCGCAAGCTCGCCTTCGATCTGCCCCTCGACAGCGCCGCAATGGAACCCTCGCACCTCGCCCCCGGCTCGGACCAGGTGCCGGACGCGGTGTTCGAAGTCCTTGACGCGGCGCTCGCGAGCCGCAAGCTGGTGACATTCCGCTACCGCTCCATGCACGCGGACGATGAGCGCACCCGGACCGTCCGCCCCTATGGCCTCTTCTTTCTGAGCCAGCACTGGTATCTCGCCGCCGCGGCTCCGGACGATCCCGTGGTGAAGAACTACCGCCTCAGCCGCATCTCCGCGCCGAAGCTGAATGCGGAGCGGCCCGGGTCGCCGGACTTCGCGCGGCCCCGTGAATTCGATCTGCGCGCGCACGCGGGCTCCCGTCAGGCATGGGAGCTGGGCGAGGGCAACGGCGAGCATGCCACGGTGGAGTTCCGCGGTGACAGCGGGGCCGCGGTCGCGGCGCGCAAGCTGGGTGAGGCGATCGAGGGCCACTCCAACCGGCGGCGCTTCCTTGTCCGGCGCCGGGACGCCTTTGCGCGGTGGCTGCTGTCGTTCGGTGGCGAGATCGTGCCGCTCTCCCCGGCGGAGATGGTGCGGGAGTTCCGCGGGCTCGCCGCCGCCACCCGCGCCCTCTACCAGCCATGAGCGACACCGCCGCGGCCCAGCTCCGCCGCCTGCTCGAGATCATTCCCCGCCTCGCGGATGACCGGTCGCACTCGATCGACTCGGTGGCGAAGCACGCAGGGACCGGGCGCCAGACGCTGCTCCGCGACCTGCGGGCGCTTGCCGAGCGGGAGCATGATCCCGCGGGGTTCGTCGAGGGGGTGGAGGTCTACATCGAGAACGATGCGGTTTCCATGCGCTCGCCGCACTTCCTGCGACCGATGCGCCTGACACTCGCCGAACTCGCCGCGCTCGAGCTGGGTCTCGCGATGCTGGAACGGGAGCGGCCGCCCGAGGAGGTGGGGCCGATCACCGGGGCGCGAGCCGCCCTGCGCGCCGTGATCACCAGACTGCCGGCCGAACAGGCGGTGGATGGCGTGCGCGAGGGCGCCGCCGCGGCGCCGGTGGATCCCGCGCTGCTCGCGACGCTGCGCCGGGCCGCGCAGGCCCGGCGCAAGGTCCGGCTCTTCTATCAGAGTGGCAGTGCCACGGGAGCCGGTGCGCGGGTCGCCTGCCCCTACGGACTCGTGGCGACCCGCGGCATGTGGTACCTCGTGGCCCACTGCGAGAAGGGCGAGGGGCTGCGCTTCTTCCGGGCCGACCGGATCAGCAGGGCCGAGATGCTGGACGAGCAGTTCACCCTGCCGGCGGACTTCTCGCTCGACGCGGTGCTCCAGGACGGCGTGGCCTTCCGGGCCGAACAGGCCGCGATGCTGAGGGTCCGGTACAGTCCGCGGATCGCGCGCTGGATCGCCGAACGGGCCGGGGTTCCCCTTGCCGAGGATGGCTCCCTGATCCTCGAGCATCCCCTGGCGGACGCCGGCTGGGCCGTCCGGCATGTGCTGCAGTACGGCCCCGATGCGGAGGTACTTGCCCCGGCCGAAATGCGTGCGGAAGTCCTCCGAAGGCTGACCGGGCTCCTGGCGGAGTAGGCGGGTTGTCACACCCCTCCCGTATCCTGGCTGAGCCACCACCCGGGAGGGTCCATGCAGGCCAGGGTCTCGCTGTCCACTCAGTTCGTCACGTCCCAGAACGCCCACCAGATTCGTGCGCTGATCTCGCTTGCCGGCGAGGCGCCGGCCCGGCGTGCGCCGATCAACGTCGCGCTCGTGCTCGATCGCTCGGGCTCGATGGCTGGTGCCCCGCTCGCCGCCGCCCGCGAGGCGGCGCACCGCTTCGTGGAGTTCCTCGGCCCCCATGACCGGCTCACCGTGGTCACATTCGATGAGAAGGTCGCGACCATCTTCGGTCCGGGTGCCGGCGGCGATCCGCTCGCCCTCGCAGCGATCGGCCGTATCGAAGCAGGAGGCAGTACCAACCTCTCCGGCGGATGGCTGGACGGCCGCCGTCACGTCGCGGGACAACTGGTCGAGGGCACCAATCGGGTCGTGCTGCTGACCGATGGCCTGGCGAACGTCGGCGTGATCGAGTCGCCGAAGCTGACGGGCGTCGCCACCAGCGCCCGCGAGCAGCGGGTGAGCACCACCTGTATCGGCTTCGGGGCGAGCTTCAACGAGGATCTGCTCCGCGCCTTTGCGGACGCGGGCGGCGGCAACTACTGGTACGTGGAATCGACGGACCAGATGGCGTCGGTGTTCCAGGGCGAGATCGAGGGGCTGGTCGCGCTGGCGGCGCAGAACGTCACCGTCGAGGTGCGCCCGGTGCATCAGGGTGTCGCCGGGGTCTCCTTCTTGCCGCAACTGCCCCTGACTCACCTGGAGGATGGCTGGCGAGTCGCGCTCGGAGACCTCTACGCCACCGCTCCGCGCTCCCTCGGCATCGTCGCCCATGTGGAGGAGGTGGCGGAGCTTGGCACCGTCACGATCGCGGAGGTGAAGATCCGCGCCGATGTCGTGACGGACGACGGGATCGCGCATCAGGTGATCACACTCCCGGTGGTCGCCAACCTCGACGGCACGAGGCGCATGGAACCTCTGGTCGAACAGACCTTCCTCCGATTCGAACTGGCGCGGGCGCGGGAGGAAGCGGTGGCGCGGGCGGATCGCGGCGAATTCACCGATGCCGCCTGTACCCTGCGGGAGGTGGCGGCCCGGTGCACGGACTTCATTCCGGGGGACACGACGCTGGTGGAGATCCGGGATGACGTGCTGGCGGAGGCGAGCCGCCTCGAAGCACGGCAGTACGATGCGAGCGACCGGAAGTACCATCTGGCCCAGTCGCTGGCCGAACGGGACCAGAAGGCGGCCTATGGCCGGACCCTCCGCCGGAAGCGCTAGCGACCCGTCGGGCGCCGGCGTCCGGTCTGGTCTTCTTTCCCCGATCCCGGGGCGGTAGCTTGGGCGGAACTCAACCGGGGGATCCGCCGTGCCCGTCAGTCCGTCCTCACCCGCGCACCCGCTGATCGAGACCATCCGGGCCTCGGTTATCGGCGCGGACACTGCGGTGATGACGCCCTTCGGGCTGAGGCGGGTGACGTATGCGGACTATACCGCCTCGGGCCGGTCGCTGTCGTTCATCGAGGACTTCATCCGGGACAACGTCCTCCCGCTCTACGCCAACACTCACACCGAAACCTCGGGTACCGGACGCCAGACCTCGCACTTCCGGGAGGAGTCGCGCGAGATCATCCGCGCATCCGTCGGCGGTACGCGCGAGGAGCATGCGGTCATCTTCGTCGGGTCGGGATCCACCGGCGCGGTCGATCGGCTCGTCAATGTCCTCGGCCTGCGATTGCCCGCCGAACTGGACGAACGCTACGGGCTGAGCGACCGGATCCCGCCGGGCCAGCGCCCAGTGGTGTTCGTCGGACCCTACGAGCATCACTCCAACGAATTGCCCTGGCGGGAATCGATTGCCGACGTGGTGGAGATCGGCGAGGATGCCAACGGGGCGATCAGCCTGGAGGAGCTGGAGCGCCGCCTGCTCGAGTACGCCGGACGCCCGCTCCGGATCGGCAGCTTCTCGGCGGCCTCGAACGTCACCGGGGTCATCTCCGACACCTCGGGCATCTCGGCGCTGCTGCACCGTCACGGGGCGCTGTCCTTCTGGGACTTCGCGGCGTCCGCACCCTACGTGGACATCGAGATGCGCTCGCCACGGAGCCACGGCGGCGACTACAAGGACGCCATCGTCCTCTCGCCTCACAAGTTCATCGGTGGACCAGGTACGCCCGGGATCCTCGTGATCCGGAAAGACCTGCTCCACAACAGGGTGCCGTCGATCCCTGGCGGCGGCACGGTGAGCTACGTCAATCCGGAGTGGCACCGCTACCTGTCGGATGCCGAACATCGGGAGGAAGGCGGCACGCCGGCCATCGTGGAATCGATTCGGGCGGGACTCGTCTTCCAGTTGAAGGCCGCAGTGGGGATCCAGGAGATCCGCCGGCGGGAGGAGGACTTCATTCGGCGCGCGATCGCGTCATGGTCGGCCAATCCCCGGCTGCAGATCCTGGGGCATCCGGAAGCCGAGCGGCTCTCGATCGTGTCGTTCGTGGTCAAGGCGCCGGCGATCCGGGGAGCGGCCGGGCCGAAGTACCTGCACCACAACTACGTCGTCGCGCTCCTGAACGACCTGTTCGGCATCCAGGCGCGTGGCGGCTGCTCCTGCGCCGGGCCGTACGGCCACCGTCTGCTCGGCATTGATGCCGCCACCAGCCACCGGTTCGAGGAGGCGATCGCGCAAGGGTGTGAGGGAATCAAGCCGGGATGGGTCCGGGTCAGCTTCAACTATTTCATCGCGGAGGAGGAGTTCCGCTTCATCCTGGCGGCGGTGGACTTCGTCGCCAGCGAGGGCTGGCGGCTGCTGCCCTGGTACCGCTTCGATGCCATGACCGGCGTGTGGCGCCACGTCGATGGTCTCGCGGAACCCCCCATGTCCCTGACGGAGCTCTCCTACGAGGATGGGAGCCCCCGCTTCGCCGCGCGCCGGCACGTGGAGTCGCGCGAGCGGCTGTCCGGCTATCTGGCGGCCGCCCGGCACCTGCTCGACGGCCTGCCCCCGGCTCAAGTGCCCGCCGATCCACTGTCGGAGCAGATTGAGCAACTGCGCTGGTTCCTCCTGCCCGCCGAGGCGCTGGGGAAGTAAGGCTCAGGCGAACAGCCACCTCACCACGTACACCGCCAGAATCATCGCCGCGATGTCGGCGCTCAGCCCCGCCGGAATCGCGTGCCGGGTCTTCTTGATGTTCACCGCCCCGAAGTACACCGCCACCACATAGAACGTCGTTTCGGTCGAGCCGAACATGGTCGCCGCCGTCTTCACGATTAGGGAGTCGGCGCCGTAGCGGTTGATCAGGTCGAGCATGATGCCGGCCGAGCCCGAGCCGGTGAGCGGCCGGGTGATCGCCATGGGGAGCACTTCCGGCGGGATGCCGAGCGGCGCGAGCAGCGGCCGCAGCCCCTCGACCAGGAAGTCCATCGCGCCCGAGGCCCGGAACATCGCGACCGCGAAGAGGATCGCGACCAGGTACGGAATGATATTGACCGCGACCTGGAAGCCTTCCTTGGCCCCGGTGACGAACTCCTCGTAGACCGGCACCCGCTTGTAGAGGCCGTACAGCGGGAACCCGATGATGATGACGGGAATGACGAAGACCGACAGGAGGTCGATCGCGTTGCGGAAGAAGTCCATGATCGGCGCGCCTCAGGCGGTCGGGATGGCGCCGGCCTGGCGCATGGGATCGTTCTCGCGGTAGCCCTTCAGCCTGCCGAGCAGCCTGGCCATCACGATCGCCGTCAGCACCGAGCAGGCGGTGCAGATCAGGATGGCGAAGTAGAGCTGGTTGACCTGCAGCCCCATGATCGCCACCAGCAGGACCGGCGGCACCAGCTGCACGCTCGCCGTGTTGAGCGCCAGCAGCATCACCATCGAGTTGGTCGCGGTGTCCTTCACCGGATTCAGCTTCTGCAGCTCCTCCATCGCCTTGATGCCCATCGGCGTCGCCGCATTGCCCAGCCCGAGCACATTGGCGGACATGTTGAGCACGATGAGGCCGAAGGCGGGGTGCCCCTTCGGGATCTCGGGGAAGAGCGGTCCGAGGATCGGCTGGGCGATCCGCACGATGCCGTTGATGACCCCCGACTTGTCCGCGATCCGGAGCATGCCGAGCCAGAGCGCGATCACGCCGATCAGACCGAGCGCCAGGGTGACCGCCGTCTTGGCCATGTCGATGCCGGCCCTGGTGATCGCCACCATCTTCACGAAGCGCACCCGCGCGAAGGTCACCTCGCCGGTGGCAACGCTGTCGCCGCGGTGAGCGGTGAAGCGGACGGCGCCGCGCAGGTCGTTGTCCCGCTCGGAGGTCATGCCGCGAATCGTGGCGAGGGGCTCCGGCAGTGCGGCGTCCTTCGCGAACCTGAGCTCCCGCGAGTCGAGGTTCTGCAGCAGGGTGCCGGCATAACTCGGCGCGACGCCGACCGTCTGCCCGTAATGCGCGGACCACGCGGCTGAGTCGGCGCGGACCGTGACGGCGAGATTGCGGGACTCGGGGTCGTAACCGCCGGTGAATGCCAGGGTCACGGGGAGCGGCTGGCCATTGCGGTAGGTATCGCGCTGGAGGTCACCGGCATCCGTGACGAGTGCGAACACCAGGCTCAGGATGATGAGCCCCGCCCAGATGTAATTCAGCATGCGGGAGCCTTTCGGGGGAGACGGTCACAAGCTACGCGCCGCCGGAGGGCTTGTCATCCCGAACGAAGCGGAGCCGCGTCACCGAACCGGCCGGTCGGCGGCCGGGACACCCCCAGGCGACCCCCTGCGACGGTCCGCCGGCCGGATGCATCTCTACGCCATCACCTGCTCACACGGAGCCCGAAACCCATGTTCTCCCGTCTGCCGCGGACTCTCTCCGCCCTCGCCGCCGTCGCGTTCTGTGCCTCCGCCCCGCTGGCGGCGCAGGACGACAATGTGCGCGTCTTCAGCTACTCCTCCGACCGTCCCCGCATCGGCGTGATGCTGCAGTCCCGCGCCGACAAGGAGACCGATCGCCTCGGCGCCAGGATTGCCGAGGTGACGCCGGATGGCCCCGCCGACAAGGCGGGCCTCAAGGCCGGGGACATCATCACCCGCTTCAACGGCGTCGCCCTTGGTGGCGTGTCCGGCGATGATGAGGATGAATCCGGCCCTGCCGCCAAGCTGGTCGAACTCGCCCAGAAGCTGGACAAGGGCGACACCGTCGATGTCGAGTACCGCCGCGGTTCCGATACCGGGAAGCTCAAGCTGGTCGCGCAGGAGCTGCCGGAGAAGGTGATGCGACGCTTCAGCGTCCGGCCGGACATGCCGGACATGCCGGAGATGCGGGGGATGCCGGGGTTGGGGGAGATGCGCCGGATGCCGTTCATGGGCCCCGATGGTCCGGGCATGCCGATGAATCCCGGCGAGATGGGCAATGTGCGGATCTTCATGGGCCACGACGGAGGCGCGCTGAACCTCACCGACCTCAACCCCGGCCTGGGCGAATACTTCGGCGCGAAGTCAGGGGTGCTGGTGCTCGAGACGCCGAAGGACTCGACGATTCCGCTCAAGGCCGGCGACGTGATCGTCTCGATCGATGGCCGCACGCCGACCTCGGAAGCCCATGCTCGCCGGATCCTCGGCTCCTACGAGGCAGGCGAGGTCGCGAAGGTCGAAATCCTGCGGAAGCAGAAGAAGATGACGCTCTCGTGGAAGACTCCCGAGCGCGAGCGCGGCTGGAAGATGCAGCAGGGTCCGGAGAAGGTCCGGGTGAAGGTCGAGCGGAGTTGAGCCGCCGTCGTCGCGCGAGCGAATGAAGCGGCAGGGGAGGGCGGGTCACCTCGACCCGCCCTTTTCCGCGTATCCGCTCCAGGGATCACCCGCGGGCGAGCTGTTCTCCCACCAGCAGCGCGAGGTCGCGACTCGCCCGCTTGAGGATCCGGCTGGCCCGCCCCAGGAAGGTTCCGATCGAAGCTGCCCAGTCCCGCTCGCCGGGGGCCGAAGGATCTTCGATCGCGGCGAGGATGCGGCTCCGGAACCGGATCAGGATCGGTGTCGCGACCTGGAGTGCGTTGAAGCGGGCATCGTAGCGGATGCCGAGCCCTTCGATGAGCGCGGCGGTCCGGGCGAAGTAGACCAGGTCGCCCGGCAGCACCACCGGCCAGTCGTACATCGTGGACAGCACTTCGTCGGCGAGATACTGGATCCGCTCCTGGGTCGTCGTCCTGCGTGAGGCGAGCGAGAGCAGCGCCTCCGCCAGCTTCCGCAGGGTGCCGTCGTCGTCACCGGACTCGATGAGGCCGAGCCCGCGAAATCCGGCAACCACCCCGTCGGCGTCGTTGCTGATCGCCGCGATGGCAGTGTTGAGGATCTGGCGCCGGCGCTCCCGGCCGACCCGGACGACCATCCCGAAATCGAGCAGCACCAGCGCACCATCCGGGGCGACCAGGAGGTTGCCGGGATGCGGGTCCGCATGGAACAGCCCGTCGACCAGCATCATCTCGACGTAGAGTTCGAGCACCCGGCGCACGATCTCGGAGGCCCGCAGTTCACCCGCGGCGATCCGCGGTCCCAGCGCATCGATGCGCGTGCCCTCGAGGAATTCGAGCACCAGTACCCGCTGCCGGGTCATCTCGGGCAGGATCTCAGGGATGCGGATGCCCTTGGATCTCGCGAAGGAGGCGCGGAACTCGTCGGCGTTCGCCGCCTCGAGGCAAAAGTCCATCTCCTCGTGCACCCGGAGCGCGAATTCCTCCACCGCGGCGCGCAAACCTCGCACATGCGGGTTGGGAAAGCGACGCTCGATCCAGCCGAGGATCTTGCGCGCGGCGGCGATGTCCCGCGCGACCAGCGCTTCGACGCCGGGGCGCAGCACCTTCACCGCCACTTCACGCCCGCGACAGCGGGCGCGGTGCACCTGGCCCAGGGAGGCCGCCGCCAGTGGCGCATCATCGAATCGCTCGAACAGCTCCTCCGGCGTACGGCCGTAGCTCTCGACAATCACCCGGCGGATTTCGGCGAGTGGCACCGGTGGCACCCGGTCGGTCAGGGTGCTGAGCGCGACCACGTAGGGCTCGGCGAGGAGATCGTTCCGGCCGGCGAAGACCTGGCCGAACTTCACGAAGGTGGGGCCCAGCCGGGCGAGCGACTCCACCAGCCGGGTGGCGCGTCGCTGATGGAATTCCGGGGTGCGGGTGACCGGTGGGCCGAAGAAGATCCACCGGTGCCGGTCGCGGAACAGGCTGACGACGAACGGCAGCAGCTCCCGCAGGATGGTGAGGGTACGCATGGCTGCACCTACCCGAGAACCGGCGCGCGGTTCCCCGGGCGGCGGCTAGCTCTGTGGCGGTCGGTTGAGGCGCCCCACGAGAACGGTCGTGTTGTCGGTGCCGCCCCGATCGAGCGCGAGCTGCAGGAGTTCCCGGGCGGTTGCATCGGCCCGGGTCGAACGGCGGAGGGCGTCGCGAATCTCTTCATCGGTCACGTGCTTGGTGATCCCGTCGCTGCACAGCAGTATCAGATCGTCCCAGCGGCAATCGGTCGTGAGCGTGTAGGGCTCGGCGCGCGATGCCCCAATCGCGCTGTACAGGACATGCTTGAGCCGGGATCGTTCCGCCTGGTCCGGCGACAGCGCGCCGGCGTCCACCATCGCCTGCGCCATGGTCTGGTCCTTGGTGAGCAGCTCCAGCTCCCCGTCCCGCAGGCGATAGCAGCGGCTGTCCCCGACGTGCACCAGATACCCTCGCGGCCAGCGAATGCACGCCATCGTGAGGGTGGTGGCACCCACCGCCTTCTCCGATTCACCGGTGCCTGCCTTGCGGACCACCTCATGGCTCTGCTCCACCGAGCGCTGCAGTTCCGCCAGGAACGCCGCTTCCGCGGCCGGTTCGAGCTGGGTGTAGAGGTCCATCGTCTGCACGACGTAGTCGATGATGGCATTGAGCGCCGTGCGGCTGGCGTCCTTGCCACCCGGCACGCCCCCCACGCCATCGGCCACTAGGAAGACGTAACCGCGAGACGGACTCGTCAGGTCGCCGAGGGCATCGGCGGGCAGGCTGGTGGAGATGATCCGCATGGTCTTGTGCAGGCTGGCGATCAGGAAATGATCCTGATTCTCCTTCCGTACCAGACCCGGGTGTGTCAGCCCGGCGACGTCGACATTTTCCACGTGCGGACGGTCGTCCGCCGCGCCAGCCACTTCCGTCATGGGATCCCCCTGTGCCCGGGGAAGATCGTCTGCCATCCCCGACGCAGCAAGCAGGGATACCGTTGTCGCACGCCCCCGTGCCCCTTACGGTTGGGTTGTGCGCTCCACCGGCCTGCCAATCGAGCCTGTCCTCCCCGCGGTTGCCGCGGCCCTCCGGGAAACCGGCGCCGCCGTGCTGCAGGCGCCCCCTGGCGCCGGAAAGACCACGCTCGTTCCCATCTCCCTGCTCGATGCACCATGGCTCGAGGGGCGGAAGATTCTCCTGCTCGAGCCACGCCGCCTCGCCACCCGGGCGGCCGCCCGCCGCATGGCGAGCCTGCTCGACGAACGACTCGGGCAGACGGCGGGATACCGGATTCGGCGGGACTCGACCGTCGGTCCCGCCACCCGGATCGAGGTCGTCACCGAAGGCATCCTCACCCGGATGCTGCAGCACGATCCCGCGCTGGAATCGGTCGGGCTGGTGATCTTCGACGAGTTCCACGAGCGGAGCATCCACGCCGATCTCGGCCTCGCCCTCACGCTCCAGACTCGCGCCGTGCTGCGGCCCGACCTCCGCATCCTGGTGATGTCCGCCACGCTCGAGGGCGCGCCCATCTCGGCGCTGCTCGGCGGGGCGCCGGTCATTACCAGTGAGGGCCGAAGCTTCCCCGTCGCGACCCGGTATCTCCCGCGTCGCGCGGAGTCGCGGATCGAAGCTGCGGTGGCAAGCGCAGTCCGTCAGGCACTCGTGGAGGAAGAGGGGGACCTGCTCGTCTTCCTGCCTGGTCAGGGTGAGATCCGGCGGACGATGGAGCTGCTGGAAGGCGGGACCCGGACCTGGTCCCTGCATGCGCTTTACGGGGATCTGAGTCAGGCCGATCAGGACGCCGCGCTCAGGCCGAGCCAGCCCGGCCACCGGAAGGTGGTGCTGGCGACCTCCATCGCGGAAACCAGCCTGACAATCGAGGGAGTCCGGGTCGTGGTCGACTCCGGTCTGGCCCGGGTGCCGAAGTTCTCGCCGGCCTCCGGGATGACTCGGCTCACGACGGTTCGGGTGTCCCGGGCCTCGGCCGATCAGCGTCGTGGCCGGGCCGGCCGGACCGCGCCGGGAGTCTGCTACCGCCTCTGGGCGGAACAGGAAGACCATCACCTGCTTCCTCGAACCACGCCGGAGATCCTCGAAGCCGATCTGGCACCGCTCGCGCTGGAACTCGCCGCCGCGGGCATTGACGATCCGGGTGACCTGGCCTGGCTCGATCCACCCCCAACTGGCGCACTCGCCGAGGGACGGCTCCTCCTGCAGCAGCTCGGTGCCCTCGACTCCGGCCTGCGGGTGACGCCGCATGGACGCCGGATGGCCGATCTCGGGACCCATCCACGGCTCGCCCACCTGCTGATCCGCGGTGCGGAACTCGGCGCCGCGCCGCTCGCCGCAGAGCTCACTGCGCTCCTCGAGGAGCGCGACATTCTGCGCGGAACCGCGGGCCCGCCCGATGCCGATCTCCAGCTCCGGCTCGAACTGCTGGCGATCCGGGATACGCCGCCCCTTTTCCATGGATACACGGTGGACCGCGGCGGGCTGCACCGGGTGCGTGATGAGGCGCGGGCGTGGCGCGCCGCGCTTCGCGCCATCGAGCGCGCGGCCGGCGCGGCCGGCCCGCTCGAGGCGCCGAGCGCCGGGGTGCTTCTCGCGCTGGCCTATCCGGACCGGCTGGGGCAGCGCCGAGAGGGGCAGGCGGGTCGCTTCCTGCTCCGGAACGGCCAGGGTGCGCACACCGACTCCGCCGCGATGGCGCGCGCAGATTATATCGTGGCAGCCGAACTCGATGGCGATCGCCGGGAAAGTCGCATCTGGCTTGGGGCGCCCGTCTCGCTGGAGGAGATCCAGGCCCAGTTCGGGGAGCAGGTACGGACCGAGGCGGTGGTCGAGTGGGACTCGCGTTCGTCGATGCTGATCGCCGCCCGTCGGGAACAGCTCGGTGCCCTCGTGCTCAGGGAAACGCCGCTCCGCGATCCCGACCCCGCACTGGTCGCCGAGGCAGTGCTGAGGTGGCTCCGGCGGGAGGGAATCGGGACACTCCCCTGGAATGAGGACGCGATCCGGCTCCGTGAGCGTCTGGCTTTCCTATATAGTGCGATCGGAGCGCCCTGGCCGGATGTCTCCGATGCCGCCCTGCTCGAATCGCTGGAGGAATGGCTCGGTCCCCACATGACGACGGTCCGCCGGCGCGGCGATCTCGGAAAGGTGGATCTCCATGAGGCACTCCTCGGGCGCCTGAGCTGGGCCGGGCGCCGCGCGCTCGATCAGCTCGCGCCGACGCACCTCGCGGTACCGACCGGCTCGCAGATCAGGGTGGACTACACCGACCCGCGCGCGCCTGTGCTGGCGGTGCGCCTGCAGGAGGTGTTCGGGCTCACCGAGACGCCGCGGATCGCAGGGGGCCGGGTGCCGATCACGATGCACCTGCTCTCGCCGGCGCAGCGGCCGGTACAGGTGACCCAGGATCTCGCGGGGTTCTGGCGCACCAGTTACTTCGATGTGCGGAAGGACATGCGGGGCAGATATCCGAAGCACTACTGGCCCGATGACCCGCTGGTTGCCGAGCCGACTCGGCGGGCGAAGCCGCGCGGGGAGTAGGCGGAGGCCCACCGGGAATACGCACGAGCAGGGGCGACCACTCGGTCGCCCCTGCCAGATGAGCCGCTACTGCGCCACGACGATCAGATACTTCGAGGGCTCCCAGAACTCTTCCGGCGAGCGGATGGCGATGTTCCCCTTCACCGTCCCGCGCTCCCCGACCCACGACCCGAGGTACGCGAGGTTCTGCCGGCTCACGATGCGGTACTTCCGGTCGGCGCTGGGAAGCGGGATCTCGCGGATGCTGCTGCGGTCGATCGACGTGAACTCCTTGAGCGGCAGCTCGCGTGCCGGCGCCACTCCGCGATGCCCCACCAGCGGCACCGACCGGTGCCCGTCCTCCACCAGCACCCCCTTCGCGAGCAGTTCCGACCGCGTCCCGACCACGAAGTAGGCGGTGTTGTGATCGTCCGTCAGGTGGAGCACGCTGTCGCTCAGCGTCAGGTTTTCTGTGACCAGACCCTCCACCTGAGCCGTGAGGGCATCGATGGTCGCGCGCTGCGACCCGACGATCGCGACCAGGTCCGTCACCCGCCCCGTGGCCTCGGTCAGCCCCGCGTCCAGGCTGTCCGCCTTCTGGGTAAGGCGGCGGATGCGGCGCTCGCTCGCGGCGACCTGGGTCTCCGCGCTCTTGAGCCGGGTGGTGATGTCCCGCACCCGCTCCAGGGTGTAGGTCCGCTGGTCAGTCGTGACCTCCAGCGCCGGGGACTCCGGCGTGCCGCGCGCCGGCTTCCGCTCCACCTTCGAAAGCTCCGTCTGGAGGTCGCCGAGCAGCTTGCCGTTCGCCGCCACCTCCTGGAGCAGGCTGTCCCGCTCGCGGGTGAGCGCCACTTCCTGGAGCTGGCGCGCGAGCCCCGGCGAGCGCGGGGTCGGTTCGGAGTGACAGGCGGCGGTGACCAGGACTGCGGTCAGGACCCACGCGCCGCCCATGGTCGGGCCGTGTGTGACACGCATGGCGGTACTCACTTTCGGCTGGGGGTGACGGACATCACCCTCGCATCATTCGATGCGAGGGTGATGAGAGTCTAGGGCCGGATCATGGCAGCGCCTAACACAAACGATGACGAATTGCTTTCGGACAGGTGACGACTTGCCACGCCGGACGCGGGACGGCCCCGTCATCGCGCGATAAACCTTCCTTCATCGAGCGACTGCGTCGCCTTACAGCCGGTGCCCTACCCTTGGACGGGCGACGGTGGAAGCGGGCTCCGCCGGCCGGAACTCTTCGCGAGGGCGATATGCGACTCTTTGGTGTGGCAGCGATCGGACTGGCTCTGGCGGCGGGAACCGCCGGCCCGGTCATGGCGCAGGGGAAGACCTGCACCAGGGTGCCGGTCGGTTCCGGCTGGCGAATCGATACCCGGCATTCCGAGGTGGGTTTCCGGATCCGGCACATCGTTGGGCGGGTGCGCGGCAGTTCACCGATTGGGAGGGGGTGCTGATCACCAAGGACGAGGACTGGAGCCACGGCACGGTCAACGTCACCATCAGGACCCGGAGCATCGACACCCGGAAGGACGCACGGGACAATGACTTGCGCTCGCCGCGGTTCTTCTCCACCGACAGCTTTCCGCTGGAGACCTTCGAAAACACCGGCCTGATTCAGACCAGCAGCAACTTCGAGATGAGCGGCCTTCTGACGATCAAGGGCCACACCCACCCCATGCTCTTCACCGGGCAGTATCGGGGGATCGAGCGGGATCAGAACGGGAAGGAGCGCATCGCCTTTGACGGGGCGGCGCTCATCAACCGGCGGGACTACGGACTCACCTGGAATCAGACGCTGGAGAACGGTGCCATGCTGAGCGACGCGGTGGATCTCGAAATCGCGATCGAGGCGGTGCGGCAGTAGCCCAGGTTTCAACCGGCCGCGCTCAGCCGCCGACGGCGCTCGCGAGTCTCGCGAGCGCCGTTTCGATCTCTCGCTCGGCGGGCACCGTGCCCTGCGCCTGCCGCGCCTGACCACCGCCGCGCCCGCCCAGGTCGGTGAGGATCGGTTTGAGGATCGCGCCGGCGTCGAGGCCGGTGTCCGGCGACGTGGCGAGCAGGACGGTCGGCGGGGTGGTGAGAACTCCAAGGAACACCGCGCCCGGACGCGCGGTGAGGGCGTTCGCGAGGCCGCGGAGGGACTCCACGCTTCCGGAGGCTGGACGGTGAACGATCACCCGCCGTCCCGCGGCGTTGGGCGGCGCCGCCTCGTACAGCGCCCGGGCCCGGTAGCCGTCGAGTTCTTCCACCAGGGCGCGCCGTGCCGAGTCGGCCAGCTTGAGGTCGCTTCGCTGCTTCTCGACCAGGGCGGGGACGTCGTCGATGCCAGTCGAGGAGGCCGCGGCGACACCAGAGAGCAGGTCGAAGTCCGCCCGCGCCCGCCGCACCGCGCGTTGCCCGCAGAGGAACTCGAGACGCGCCAGCTTCTTCACCCGCTCCACCCGGCGGATGAGGATCGGGCCAATCTCACCGGTGGCCCGGACGTGGGTCCCGCCGCAGGCGCTTCGATCGAGATCCGCGATCGTGACGATCCGGAGTATGCCCGTCCGGTCCGACGCCTTCCGCAGCCCGGTGGCGGTCGACGCCTCCTCGAATGCCACGCTGACGGGACGGTTCTCCGTGACGACGGCATTCGCGCGCAGCTCCGCCTCACGGATCTGCTCCGGCGTAATCGTCGAAGTCTCGAGGTCGAGGGTTGCGGTCTCCGGGCCGAAATGCACGCTCACCGTCTCGACGCCGAACCGTTCGGCCACGACGGCCGAGAGCAGGTGCTGCCCCGTGTGCTGCTGCATGTGGTCGAACCGGCGCGCCCAGTCCACCTCCCCAAGCACCGGCCCAGCCGGCAGGGGCGCCTCCAGCAGATGCGCCACCCGGTCGTCCTCATCCACGACGTCGACGACCCGTACGTGGCCGAGGGTGCCGGTATCGAAGGGCTGCCCCCCGGAGGTCGGATAGAAGGCGGTCCGGTCGAGGTAGACTCGTCGGCCCTCATCCACGCGTTCGAGCACCGTGGCGCTGAAGCGGGCGAGGTAGCTGTCGGTATAGTAGAGGCGTTCCGTGGTCACGGCGGTAAGCTATTCCTGCCGGGCCCTCCGCGGAATGACGCCATGCGGCCGCCGGTGCTCGTCATCCTGCTGCATGCTCGGCCCGTGGCTGACTAACGGTTCACTTCCAGTTGTGGCATCACGCGTCCCGGCGTGAGCGCCTCGGCGAACCGACCAGCCGACAGGAATCGATCCGCCGGCAGCGCCGCCGTCGCCTGAGCGACTGCCGCGTCCAGCCAGGCCGGGATCGAGGGCCGCACCAGTGACGGGCGGTAGCCGTCCGGACTCGGCAGCGGGGGAAGATCCCGGGCCTGCCTGGGCGGCAGCTCCCCTGCGATCAGGAAGTAGAGCGTGAGGCCGAGCCCGTAGAGATCCGCCCGGCCGTCCCCGCCCTGGCCCGCGAGAATCTCCGGGGCCCGGTAGTCCCGGTCTCCCTCCACATCCGCGACACCGAAATCGATCAGTCTCGCCCGAATCTCGGGGGCGAGCAGAATCGCTCCTGGGGACACGCCGCGATGCAGCAGCCCGCGCCGGTGGGCCGATCGCAGCGCCAGAGCGATCCCGCGACCGATCGCCGCGACCTCCTCGGCGGCCAGGGGGCCGCTCATTTTGAGATACGAAGCGAGATCGGGGCCGCCGACGTGGTCCGTGACCAGGACCGAGCGCTCGCCGCTTTCGAAGAAATCGTAAAGGCGGGCGATGTGCTCGTGTTCGAGATCGTGCAGCGCGGCGGCCTCGCGGCGCAGCCGTTCCCGGTACTCGTCCGGAAGCGCGAGCACCTTCACCGTGGCGCTGGTCCCGGCCTCGATATCCTGGGCCAGGTAGACGGCCGAGATGGGGCTGCCGCCGGTCTCCCGGATGAGCCGGTAACGACCCTGGAGCAGAGAGCCGGTCGTGAGACCGACAAGCGGATTGTGGTACGGTGGCGCCATGCAATTCCCTGTCTGACACGCGTGATGCGCGGGGATTTTCCCCGGATTGCTGCTTTTCGGGGATGAAGGGCAGAACCCGGGCCAGTCACAGCTCGCCCGCGCTGAGCGCCCGCTTCTTCGGGGGGCGAGTGATGGTTGTCACGATTGTCGAGCCCCGCCGCCGTACCCCGTCGCATTCAGTGACACCCACCAATTCCTGTGAGTTGTGCCGGAATCCGGGCCGCCCGATAGTACTGACGGCCCAGCGGTCCATGGGGTCGCACGGATTCCAATTCCCGGCACATTCGAGGTCACTTCGATGCGACAGGCACCCAGTCGCTTCGCGATCGCGTTGGCGGTCCTGCTCGCTGCCTGCAGCCCAGATTCAGGAACCCCCACCGGACCAGGCGGGCCACCGATCGGCAATCTGAAGGCCTGGTCCGACCCCGCCACCTGGCCGTCCGGTCAGGTGCCGGCCGCCGGTGACTCCGTGGTCATTCCGGCCGGGCTCTCGGTGGAACTCGACACCACCGCGCCACCCCTCCAGAGCCTGACCATCGACGGCGCGCTGGTCTTCGGCAACACGGATCTCTCGCTCACCGCCGGCTGGATCATCGTGAACGGTACCCTGCAGGCGGGGACTGAAACGGCTCCATGGACGCACCACGCCGTCGTCACCCTCACCGGCACCGCGGGCAATCCGAGTGTGATGGGGATGGGCAACAAACTGCTCGGCGTCAACGGCCGGATCGAACTGCATGGCGAGAAGCGCGGTGGCTGGACCCATCTGCGGGCGACGGCCGCGCAGGGCGCGACCCAGCTCGTCCTGGAGCGAAACCCCGGCTGGCGCGTGGGCGACCGGATCGTCTTGGCCTCGAGCGACTACAACCAGAATCAGGCAGAGGAGAAGGTGATCGCCGGTGTGAGCGGAACCACCATCACCCTCGCGTCGCCGCTCGGCCATGAGCACTACGGCGAGATCATCACGGTGAGCGGGACGGCGGTGGACGAACGGGCGGAGGTCGGGCTGCTCAGCCGCAACATCACCATCCGGGGCGACACCGGTACGACTCCGGGATACGGCGGCCACATGATGGTCATGGCCGGCGCGGTGGCGCATATCGAAGGCGTCGAACTCTATCTGATGGGGCAGCGCGCCCAGCTGGCGCGGTATCCCATGCACTGGCATGTCGCCGGCGACGTGACCGGCCAGTATTTCCGCAACAGCAGCGTCTGGCACACCTTCAATCGGTGTGTCACGATACACGGAACGGACAATGCGACGGTCAAGGACAACGTCTGCTACGATCACGCGGGCCACGGCTATTTCCTGGAGGACGGTGCCGAGAGCGGGAACCTGATCGAGGGCAACCTGGGGCTGACCTCCCACGATCCCGGCGACGGCATCCGGCTGCTTCCCTCGGACAATCGGCCCGCAACATTCTGGATCACCAACCCGGCGAACATCGTACGCGGCAACGTGGCAGCTGGCTCGCAGGGCTTCGGGTTCTGGTATGCGCTCCCCGATCAGCCCACCGGCCTCTCGACCGGCGCCGCCGACCGGCCGCGCCTGACCCCGCTCGGCGAATTCTCCGGCAACGTGGCCCACTCGAACCACCAGGGAGGCCTTTTCGTCGACGATGGTCCGCGGCCGGACCTGGTGCCGGATGTGACCGTCTACATGCCGCGCGCGGACCCGAACGACTACAACTCGGCTCCGGTTGTCGCCGATTTCACCAGATTCCGTGCCTACAAGCACTACGGCCGGGCGGTCTGGCTGCGCGGCGATCATCTCAAGCTCTCGAATTCGGTGCTGGCCGACAATCAGATCGGCGCGACCTTCGCGGCCTACGAGACCTTCGTCGAGAACACCACCTTCATCGGCCAGACGGGGAGCATCGCGGCGCTGCCCTCGAGCTACGCCCTGCGCGGCTACGAGTTCTATGACGGCCGGGTCGGGGCGCACGGCGTCACCTTCATCAACTACAACGCCAACACCACGGTGCCGGCGAGCGCGCTGGGGTATCTGCTCGATGACGCCTTCTCGATCAACCCACTGAACGAAGTGGGCGCCCTCACCTTCATCAACGCCCGGCAGCTCTACCTGAAGAACCCGACCGCGGACAAGGATGGCGACAAGGCCGCCGTGTTCCTCGACAAGAATGGCGCGGTGAGCGGGCAGGCCGGCGAGTGGCTGGTCGCGAATTCGCCGATCCTGGTCACCCCGCAATGCAGCTATCAGCCTCAATGGAACGCCCACCTCTGCCCGCATCGGTATCTCCGGCTCTCGCTCCGCAGCCAGACGGGCGAGGCCGTCGCTCCGGTGACTCTGCTGCGGGACGATTCCGTGAGCCAGCTCTTTTCCGGCGGCGGCAACCAGCCGGACAATGCTTCGCTGTCCGCGATTCCGGGGCGGGGGTACACGCTCCAGTGGTCCGCGGTTTCGCCGACCCGGCCCAACTTCTACCTCAACAGTGCGCAGGCGGGCGATGCCGTCCGGCTCGCCTTCCCGTATGCGGCGGCGCCCAGCCAGATCGTGCGCGACTACTGGGCTGGCAATCCGATGACGGCGGCGTCGAGTGTGGCGGAAGTCGATGCCAGTGCCGGCGACAAGTTCTACTACGATGCTGCCGCGGGCCTGCTGCACCTGAAGATCGTCGTCCAGATCGGAAATGACTGGGCGGCGCTGTTCGTGAAGCCCTGATCGCGGGCGACACAAAGAGAACGGCTGGCCGCTCTCCCCGAGCGGCCAGCCGTCGCGACGTTCCGGAGTGTCTGTCGCCCAGAGCGGCTAGTGCAATTCCAGTGCGGCGCTCCGCCCCTTCGCCTCGTCGGCGAGGGGCAATCCCAGTGCCTCCCGCACGGTTTCCAGAAGTTCGGCGGGCAGAAAGGGCTTGGCGAGGAACTGCACGTCTCCACCGGTCTCCTGCACCAGTCGCACGTTTCCTGGCTCACCCGAGACGTACACCACCGGAAGGTCGGGCCACGATTCTCTCACTCGCGCGACCAGGGCGTCGCCATTCATGCCCGGCATCTGCACGTCGGTGATGATCAGGTCCACCGGAACGTGGGTGCGCTCGAGCATGCGCAGCGCGTCCAGGGCATCCTCGGCGACGATGACGCTGTAGCCCTGATGCTCCAGCACCCGGCGCATCGCGGCACGCGAGGTGACATCATCGTCCACGACGAGCACCTGCACCGGGAAGAAGGTGCAGCGGAAGGAATTGATCAGCTCGTCGAGCGAAGCGGACATCGTGTCGCCTGAAGCAGGTGTGACCGCGAGGGAGGCACAACTTGCGGCGCGAGTGAGCGTTCGTCAAGCAGCCGTGCTCGCGGCTTGACGAACGATTGGTGTGGATTCTGTGGATGGTGTGGATTGGTGTGGAAATCGCGGCTAGAGGTCGATTCGGCCGATGCGACCGGTGCCCGACAGTGCGAGCCAGATTCGCTTGCGGATCGTGTCGGTGACCATGTGCCGGACGACGCAGCCCGGCGTCGGGATGCGCACGGTCTCCATCCGTTCTGTCGTCGGGTCGAAGGCCACCATCATTCCGGTGGTCGCCTCATTGTACCAGATGCGACCGTCGGTGCCGATCGCGATGCCGTAGGGCTGCGCGTCGCCACCCGGCGTGCGCCACTCCCGCACCGCCCCCGTCGAAGGATCGAGCGCGCCGAGAAAGCCGCGCGCGTTGTCGGTGTACCACACGATGCCACGGGCATCGACCACGAGGCGCCGCGGCCGCGCCTCGGCGATGGGGAGCGCGAACTCCCGCATGACGCCGGTCGCCGGATCGACACGGCCCAGCTGATTGGTCCCGAGCTGCGCGATCCAGAGCGACCCATCCGGCGCGGCGGCGATCCCGTAGGGAATGCTCCGCGGCGTCGGTGCCACCCAGACCTCCGCCACTCCGGTCGCGGGGTCGAGCCGGCCGTAACTGTTGTTGTTGGCGTCCGTGAACCAGATCGCTCCCTGGTGAAAGAGCGGCGTGTGGGGATTCCTCGCTGCCCGGGGGAGTGCGTACTCCTCGATGCGGCCGCTCGCCGGGTCGAGACGACCGAGCGCGCCGGTGAGCTGCGCCGTATACCAGACGCTGCCATCGGGCGCGACGATGAGTCCGTGCGGTCCCGAACGCGGGGTTGGGGTCCGATAGTCGGTGATGTCGCCGGTGGCCGGATCGAGGCGCCCGATCGCGCTGTTGCTCTGATCGGTATACCAGACGATTCCATCAGCGCCGACCGCCGGGTCATGCGGGAAACTGTTGCTGCGTGGGATCTGATACTCGGTGATCCGGGCCGCCGGCCGCTCGGAGGGGGAGACGAGGGCGAGCGGGACCAGCGCAAGGGCCTTGAGGACGCGACCAGTCACGTGAGCCTCTCCGTGGGAGAGAAAGCAGTGGGCGGTGGCTCCGTACGGAGCCACCGCCCACGTTGTTGCAGTGGTGCGCCTTGCGACGCCACGACTTACCGGCTTGCGGGCAGTCCGTCGCCGAGAGCCCGGAGGATCGCGCTCACGGAATACGGCCGGGCGCTCTCCGGAGTGCCGGACCACGCCTGCATCCGCTGATCCACCCAGGTGCGAATGCTCATGTATCGAACGCCCGATGCGGGGTTCTTGAACACGATCACGCCGCCCTTTATCTCGTACTGGCCATCGAGCGCCGCGAGAAGGTCGAGGCCCTCGCCGACCTGGCTGAACATCAGGTCGGTGAGCTGAGAGGTCTCCACCGGCTCCGCCTGGCTCTGGTGTCCGGCCCAGGCCCGCATCTCTTCACTCGACCACCGCTGCGCCCGCTGCGCGGTGAGCACGCTGTCCTCGTAGGCCCTCTCCATCCTGGCGATCCTGGCGCGATACTGGCGCAGGACATCGGCGCCGTTCGACCAGGCGTTCCGCGCGGCCGTGACACCCTCCGCCGTCGCGAGGTGGCTGGGCGTGAACAGGGCGTGGAACCCGCCGAGCCTGGTGCCGAGTTCGAGCTGGGCAAGCTTCTCGGCGGTCTCGAGGCGGCGAGTCAGTTCCGTCGGAGCAATCACGGCACTGGGGGTCGTCCCCGTCCGAATGTCCGAACCGAGTCCGAGATCGCCGCTCGGGACATCCATGTCCGCGCGGAAGTTCGGGCGCGCGGCCGCGAGGACCTGGTCGTCCTGCGGCTTCGCCACGGAGTCGGTCTTCTTCGCGACCTCCGCCGGCTTCGGCGCCGGCGTCACGGCGACCGTGGTGTTTGACTTCGAGGGCACGCCGCCGACGGACGGACCCGGCTCGGCCGGAGCCGGCGTGGCTGGCGCTGACGCAGAGGCGGCCTGCGGTTCCGCTGAAGGAGCGGCTGGGCGCCCACTCCACGGTTTCCAGGCCAGCAGCCCGGCGACGACGACGACGAGGGCCGCACCGGCACCGACAAGTACTCCCATCGACCGGCCCGCCGGGGCGGTGGTGACAGCCGTCGCCATGGCCGGTGATTCGAGCAGTGCAGCGCCCGGAATCGTCAGGTCCTCCGTCGGGACCTGTTTTGGATGGACAACGGCCTCGCGCGGGGGCTTCGGCGAGGCCACGGCGGCCGCCGGAGCCGAGGAGGCTGCGACGCTGGGAGAAGCCGTCGTCACGACCGCGGCCCGTGGCGCTTCGGCCTTCGGCGTCTCAGCCTTCTTCGGTGCCTCGGCCTTCGGCGTCTCGGGCTTTGGTGATTCGGACTTCGGTGCCACAACCTTCGGCATTGCAGCCATCGGGGGCTCCACCTTCGACGCCTCCCGCGGAGTCACCTCGACCGCATGCCGCCCGACCGTGGTGGCGGGAGGCTGCGGCACCGGCTGGGCCTGAGGCTTCGGCGGCACGGGAGCGGCAACCACCATGGGAGTCGCAGCCGGCTTGGCCTTCTGCATCGGCGAGTCGAACAGGAGGTCGAGATCCTCGGGGATGGTGCGCAGCCCCTGAGAGTTACGGACCGGCGACTCGATGCCTCCGTCCATCACGAGGAATTCGACCTCCGAGGTCGGAGGCGCGGACTTCGACTCTGCTTTCGGCGGGGTCGATGTCGGGGCTGGAGCGGGGGCCTTGCGCGCTTCGATTACCGTCGCGTTGCGCTGCGAGGACGGTGCAGCAGGGCCTCCGAGATCGATGAACGCGAGTTCCTTGCTCTTCCTCGGCGGGCCCGGAGCGGCGACCGGGGCGGACTGAGGCATGAGCTGCGGGCGAAGCACGGTCTGCTGTGGCCGCTCTGCAGGCGGAGTGGACACATGCGCGGCGGGGGCCCCGACAGCGTGGGCCTCGGGATGCCCCGCTCCACTGATGGCCAGACGGTAGTGCGGATGGCTCTTCACATCGAGCCAGCGATTGGCCCGCAGGTGAAAGATCTCGTCCTCGGGAGCCACCGCCCCACGGCGGACGGCGGCGTTGAACTCCTCCAGGGAGTTGTAGACTGCTTCCGCGCCCGAGCCCGACCGGATCCTGTACATGACAACCGCCTCCCCGCCACTGTGTTACGGCACGAACTCCCGGAACGCTGTATTACATAGCAACAGTCGCGCCTGCAATTCATCTTATTGTCATATAATGACTTACTGCCGTTATACTGGATCGCGGTGACTCAATAGCTTGCGGCATTCTGCCCGCCTCGAACGGAATCGCTCGGCTCGGCGGGGTGGGCCAAGTGGCGGATCTGGCATAGGTTACCGACCATGGCTCAGCTGCTGATCAACCCCCATCATCAGCCGGACTTCGCACTCCCGGCACCCTCCCGGGCACCGACCGAGGTGCACCGACGATTGCCGGGGTATCTCCCATCACCACTGCGGTCGCTGCCAGCTCTCGCCGAGCGACTCGGCCTGGCGGCCCTGGACGTGAAGGATGAATCCGCACGGCTCGGCCTCCCGGCGTACAAGGTCTTCGGCGCCGCCTGGGCGGTCTACCAGGCCCTGAGTGCCCGGCTCGGCGGGTTCCCGGCGCCATGGGCGACCATCGACGAGTTGCGATCCCGCCTGACAACTCTTCCGCCGCTCCGCCTCGTGACGGCCACTGATGGCAACCACGGCCGGGGTGTTGCGCGAGTCGCGCGATGGCTTGGGATGCCGGCCGAGATCTATGTGCCCGCGGGGACGGCAGCGGCCCGGATCCGCGGGATTCGGGACGAGGGTGCGACCGTGGTGGAGGTCGAGGGCACCTATGACGCGACGGTCGCACGCGCCGCCGGCGCCGAAGCCGAGGCGACCCTGCTCATCCAGGATCACGGGTGGCCCGGCTACGAGCAGATCCCCGGTTGGGTGGCCGAGGGCTACCAGACCATCTTCGCGGAGATCGAGGACGAGCTGGCGCGACGAGGCGACCCGCCCTATGACGTGGTCCTGGTGCAGATCGGGGTCGGAACGCTCGCCAGCGCGGTGGTCCGCCACTACCGCCGAGAAGGACTCGAGGCGAGGCCGGTGCTGGTGGGCGTCGAGCCGGTTGGCGCGGCGTGCGCCCTCCGATCCGTGGAGGCGGGAGTGCCGGTGATGCTCTCCGTGGGCGCGGATGCTTCGATCATGGCGGGACTCAACTGCGGCACACCCTCCACCGCGGCATGGCCATCACTGCTCCACGGGATGAATGCCTACGTGGCGGTGGAGGACGAGCAGGCGCGGACCGCGATGCGGCTGTTCGCGGCGCAGGGGATCGCGTCGGGAGAGTCGGGCGCGGCGGGACTCGCCGGGCTGCTCGAGCTGGTAGAAGGAAGGGAGGCGGGCCGTGCACGCGAAGCGCTGCGGATCGGTGCCGGTTCACGGGTGCTGCTGCTGTCCACCGAAGGGGTCACCGACCCGATCGCCTATGCTGCTATTGTTGGGAAACTACCGCCTCCTTGAAGTGCCGTACGATCTCGCCCGCCGGCTCGATCTTCTCGATCGTGCCCACGCTCCGGCCGGCCTGCCAGTAATCCTTCTCGCCGGTCTCGTCGAGGGATGCGCGCTTGAGCTGCCACAGTGAGCGCAGCGCGTACACCGTGCGCATCAGATGCTTGGTGCGGCGATGGCGCAGCATCCATCGGGCGACCGGTCCCGCCCTGAGTCCCATCTTCTCGATGAATGGCGTGCGGATCACCGCGACCGGCACGCCGGTGATCCGCTCGCTCAGGACGATGTCGTCCTCTTCGGCCGCAAGGATCGCCCGCTTGTAGGCGTCGCTGGCGCGGCACTCGGTCGTGGCGATGAATCGGGTGCCGAGCTGGGCGCCGGCGTACCCCATCCGCAGCACGCTGAGGAACTCCGCCGGGCCGCCGATTCCTCCCGCCGCAACGAGCGGCACACCAAGCCCTCCCAGTTCCTCGATCAGCTCTTCCGCGCTCTTCGCTCCCGCGTGCCCGCCCGCTCGGCGATTCACCGCGATCAGCCCCTGCACCCCGCCGGCGAGGCCCTTCTCGGCCCACTTCCGTTCGGTCACATCGTGGTAGACCACACCGCCGACCTGGGAAACGCGATCCACCACCCACCGGGGATTGCCCAGCGAAGTGACGAAGAAGCGGATGCCCTCCTCGAGCGCGATGTCGATCCAGCGCGTCATCCGCTCGTGGTACGACCTGGACGATTGCTCGATCAGGGCATTCATCCCGATGGGCTTCGTGGTCAGTCGCTTGATGAACCGGATGCCTTCGCGGAAGTCGTGCCCGTGCACATACGTGAGGGAGATCGGCTGGATGATCCCGATGCCACCCGCGTCGGAGACGGCGGCGACGAGTTCGGGATTACTGCAGGGATACATCGCGCCGCAGATCACCGGGACCTCGATGCCAGCGTGCCGCGTGAGCGGCGTCTGCAGCGAAACTGCGCTCATACCGGGGCCAGCCGCCACCGCACGGTCGCCCGGGCGACGATATCTCCGCCCTCGTCGATGATGACCGCCTCGACCTCGTGGTCCACCGTCGTGGTCACCAAAGGGATCACCACGCGTGCGTCCGCCGTGAGGGTTCCGCGGGCCTTCTTCAGGTATTCGATCGACAATCCGGTGACGATGCCGCGAACCCCTGGCGGGAGTCCGACCAGCATGGCCAGCCCGCTGGTCACCTCACCCAGGTTCACGAGGGCAATCGCGTGAATCGACGCGAGGTGGTTCCGCACCGCGCGGTGATCGCTGAGCTCGACCCTGGCGTATCCCGGTTCGAGCGCGCGTACGTGGGCGTGAATCGACCCGGTGTACGGGACCATCCAGCCGAGGACTCGGCTGAACAGCCAAGTACCGCCGGGCAGCGGCGAGAGCTGATCCCAGAGGCGGGCGAGCCGCGCGCCCGGGGCGGCGAGAGTCGTAGCCATGTGCGCTGAATATCACCCCGCTCGGAAGCCGGTGAAACCGGTCCGGGGGAGCCCCCGTCTTGACTTAACCACTACGGGCGTAATATTACGACTGTAGTCGATGACGGATTCCCTGCCAGCCCCAAGCGGAAAGCGGTCCCCGTATGTCGGATACCCACCAGCTCACCGAGTTGCAGATCGCGATCATGCGCGTGCTCTGGGACAAGGGCCAGGCCACGGTCGCGGAGATCTGCGAGGCGTTGCGCAGTGAGCGAGGCCTCGCGCTGACCACCGTTGCCACGCTCCTCTCCCGACTCGAAAAGCGCGCGGTAGTGAGCCACGAGACCCGCGCCAGGCAGTTCGTCTACCGCCCGCTGGTGACCGAGGCCGAGGTGCGTCACTCGATGGTGCATGAGCTGACGGAACGGCTGTTCGACGGCGATGTCGCAGAGCTGATGACCCATCTGCTGAGCGGCCGTGAAATCAGCCCCGGCGATCTGGAACGGATCAAGGCGATGCTCGAGGAGCATGCCGCCGCCAAGGAGGATGGTTCTCATGCGCACTGATCTCATTCCCGCGGTGGGGAGCTGGCTCCTCACCTATCTGCTGCACAGTACGCTGCTGCTTGGCGTGGCGTGGCTCGTGACCAGTCGATGGGCGCGCGCGGCCGCGGTTCGCGACCTCATCTGGAAGGCCGCGCTGGTCGGTGGGCTGGTGACCGCGACGCTGCAGACTGGCCTGGGTTACCAGCCGCTCGGCGGCGCGATGGCGTTGCGATGGGATCGGCCGTCGGCGGCGGAGCCGGAGGCGGCGCCGGCTCAGGTTGCTGCGGGCGATTGGTCCGGGACCCTGCTCGGGAGCCCGGCCGCCCCCACGGGGGTGGCTGAGCCGGTCGTCGCCGAGGACCCTCTGCCGGCCAGGACTACACCGCCGCACGCGCGCCCCAGCTCCGAGCCGGTGACTACGGTCGCTTCAGCAGGTCCCGGACTGGGAGCCACCCTGTTTTCGGCGGCGATCGCGGGGTGGGCGGTGCTCGGCGCCGCGATGGGGCTTCTCTACCTGCTTCAGCGCCAGCGGGCGATGCGGCAGATCGGGCCGAGGCGCCCGGTGGAGGACACGGCGCTGGCTTCCATGCTTGATGGCCTCCGGCAGGCGGGCGGGGTGCGATCCCCGATCCGCCTGACGGTCGCGGCAGGCCTCACGAGTCCGGTCGCGCTGGGGCACGACGAAATCGTCCTGCCACACGCGGCCCTCATCGAACTCAATCCGGAACAGCAGCGCAGCATGCTGGCCCATGAGCTGGCGCACCTCGCGCGTCGCGATCCGGCCTGGCTTGCGTTCGGGTGTGTCATGGAGAGGGTGCTCTTCGTGCAGCCGCTCAACCGGGTGGCGCGGGTCCGACTGCAGGAGGCCGCCGAATATCTCTGTGATGACTGGGCCGTGACGCGGACCGGCTCAGGCGTGTCGCTCGCCACCTGCCTGGTGAAGGTTGCCGAGTGGGTGAACACCCCGCCGCATGCCGTGCCGCTGGCCGGCATGGCGGAGCACCGTTCCCAGCTGGTCACCCGCATTCACCGTCTGATCGAGGGCCGTACCATGCCGAGCGCACCCCGTTCCCTCTGGTTCCTGGCCGGCGCTGTGGCGCTGGTCGGCTTCACTGCCGTCGCGGCGCCAGGCATCACCGCCTCGAGCGGTCTGCTGCAGGCGCAGGACACCGTCCGGGCGACAGCCGCTGCTCCGGCTGACACCAATGAATCGAGCATGCGCCGGATGATACGGGAGCTGCGCCTGACGGAGGCCCGGGCGCGCGGTCAGGCGCGCCGGGCGGTGCTGGACTCGCGGCGGGCGTTCGCCCATGCCGCCATCGCTCCGGTCCCTCCAATGGCACCAATGGCACCAATGGCACCAATGGCGCCAATGGTGCCGCTGATGCCCGCGCGGGCTCCGCGCATCGCGGAACTGCGGGCGGAACTGGCAGGCATGGGCCGGGATGGACGCCGCCGCGATACCACCAGCATCGCCGTGCCGGCGCTGATGGCAGCGCTCAAAGATGGGGACGTCGAGGTACGCAGGGCCGCAGTCCAGTCGCTCGCGAACCTGGACGACCCGCGCGCCATCCCGGCGTTCATCGATGCCCTGCACGACACCGACTCGGAAGTGCGCGCGTCGGCGGCGAATGCCCTCGGCCAGTTCGAGGACAAGCGCTCCATCACGCCGCTGACGGCTGCGCTCAAGGACACGGACAAAGATGTGCGCCGGGCGGCGATCTCCGCGCTGGGAAGTCAGGGCGCGGATCTTCCGGTCGAGGTGGTCGTTGCCGCACTGAGCGACAAGGACCCGGAGATTCGTCAGGCGGCCCTGAGCCTCGCGCAGCGTCATGGTGGCGATGACGAGGAGCGTCCGGCCGATCCGCGGATTGTGCAGGCGGTCGTCGGGCTGATCGGCGACCCGAACACCGACGTCCGCTCGGAGGCCATCTCCCTGACTGGTGATC
Source organism: uncultured Gemmatimonadales bacterium (assembly GCA_963817435.1). Taxonomy (GTDB): domain Bacteria; phylum Gemmatimonadota; class Gemmatimonadetes; order Gemmatimonadales; family GWC2-71-9; genus JADJOM01. The sequence continues at coordinate 1,988,074 of CAWFNY010000001.1, read as the reverse complement.
TCCGCCTCACGCAGGCACCGGCGAGTCTCCTCGCCGCGGCGAAGGACAGGGACCCGGACGTCCGCCAGCACGTCGCCTCGGCGCTCGGGCAGATCGGAGATGCGAAGGCGGTACCGACACTGCGCGACATGCTCAACGACGGAAACGCCGACGTTCGCGAACAGACAGTACAGGCCCTCGGCGAGATTCGTGACCGCTCGGCGCTCGAAGCGCTGGTCGGCGCACTCAAGTCGAGCGATCCGGTGGTCCGCCGCAGCGCCGCGGAAGCGCTCGGCCAGCGGGACGAGGAGCAGTAGCCGTGCGCGCGTCGCATGCGGCGCTCGCGGCAGTGCTCGTGATGGTGCCGCTGAGTGCTCCCGCGCGAATCGCTCCGGCGCCTGCCGGAGCGGGGCCGGGGAACGGGGTCGTGGAGGGGGGCCTGGATTCCGCCGGGATCGCCAGGCTGTTCACGGCGCTCAGGGCCAGCGATCCCATGGTCTGCGAGATGGCCACCAGTTTCGTGGGGCGCGGCTTCTCGTGGAGTGACGGGGCGGAAGGTATCGCGGCGCTTCGCGACGAGGAGCCGGAGGGCCGGCTGACGCGTCTGGGCCTGCAATCGAGGGCGAGCGGGACTCCGGCGCTCCGGCAGCTGGTGCCCGAACTGCGGGGCCCCAATCCCTGCCTCCGTCGTACGGCGGCCGCGATGCTGGGCGCGAGTGGCGAGAATGAGCTGCTCACCGCCCTGCGGCACGCGCTCGACGACGCGGATGGCCGGGTGCGGGAGGCCGCGGCGCTCGGGCTCGGCGTGGCGCAGGATTCCAGCGATGCGCCGCGACTTCGGGCGGCGCTCGACGATCGCGACCCCGACGTGGTGCGGCTTGCCGCCTGGGCGCTCGGGAGCCTGGAAGATCATGCGGCGAGTCCGCGCCTGATCGCGCTGCTCAGAAGTTCCAATCCGGGCGTTCGGCGCGCGGCGGCCTGGGCGCTGGGTCGCGTCTGAGGCTGACACTCGTCGGGTGAGGGCTCCGCGATCGTTCAGCGGGAGCCCTCATGCGGTCGCCGATCGCGTGGGCAATGGTGTGACGATCCCGGCCACCATCGAGGCCGTCAGGCCCGCGGCCTGGCGCCCCGTCCTCAGCAGCCGGGCGACGCCCAACCGGTGCTGCTGCCGCCGCCGATGTCCCGGCTGCTGAAGTAGGTGCAGCCGTTCTCGTCGCCCGCGAGGAAGTCGGTTCCGCCATGGGCGTACATCGACCCTGCCTTCCCGGGCCGCATTCCCCGCTGCCTGGCGAGCTGCCACAGGTTGCCGAGCGGCGGGCCTCCCTCCGCGCCAAAGGTCCCCCAGCCGTCCACCCACCATCTGCCACGGTAGACCGGGGTGATCTGCAGCAATGCCGCGACGTCCTCCTGGTTCAGCTCACGTCCGTTGATGAACACGCCGGTGTTCCCAGCGGTCATACAAGTAGGCGCCATCCCGAAGCTGCACCCCCCAGCGCTGCTCAAAGGTCCTCACCTGCTGATCGGTCAGGCGGCTGCGATTGACGATGACCGACCGCTGCTGGGCGCCGCATGGCAGGCCGGTCAATCCCAGCAGGACGATCAGAATACCGGCGTTCTGCCTCGGGACACTACTCTCGCCTGAGGTGGACGTTCTCGCTAAGATACGCCGCACCTATGACCGTACTCTCATTGCCTCCGCTAGTGACCACCCACTGGCTCGCCGCGCGCCTCGGAGAGCCCGGCCTCGTGATACTCGATGGCTCGTGGTACCTCCCAACCGGCGGTCGTGATCCCAGGGCGGAGTACCGTGCCGGACACATTCCCGGTGCCGTGTTCTTCGATCTGGACGCCGCCAGCGATCCCGCGAGCCCGCTGCCGCACATGATGCCGTCCGCGGAGCAGTTCAGCCGGTTCGCCGGGTCGCTGGGGGTAGGGAAGGACTCACGGGTGGTTGTGTACGACGGTTCGGGCACCAACATCAGCGCGGCGCGGGTCTGGTGGATGTTCCGGTCCTTCGGCCATCCGGCGGTCACGCTGCTGGACGGCGGCATCACGCGGTGGCGGGCGGAACGGAGACCGCTGGAGAGCGGCGACCTGATTCCCGCGCCGGTCACCTTCGTGGCGAAGCTCGACAGGCTCCGGGTGCGCGACCGCGGAGAAGTCCGGGCGGCCCTCGAGCGCAACGGGGTGCAGGTCGTCGACATGCGCTCCGCCGGGCGGTTCCACGGAACGGAGCCGGAACCTCGCCCGCACCTGCCGAGCGGTCACATGCCGGGCGCGATCAACCTGCCGTTCACCGAACTGGTCCATGCGGATGGGACGGCCCTCGCGGACGAGGCCCTGCGGGCCCGGCTCGCGGCAGCGGGGCTGCGTCTCGACCGCCCGATCATCGCCACCTGCGGCTCCGGCACCAGCGCCTGCACCCTGCTGCACGCGCTCGAGCGTCTGGGGCACGCGGGCGCCGCGCTCTACGATGGGTCGTGGACCGAGTGGGCGGGGTCCGGGATGCCGGTGGTCCGGGACGAAGGTCTCTGATGGCGGGGGAGCCCTGGCTCGAGCGGACGGACTGGGCCAGCCGCCGGCTCGAGGATGAGAACTCGACCAACGCCTGGGCCCTGCTGGGCTTCACCGCAATCTGGAATCTGTTCTCCTGGGGTATCGCCTATCTGATTCTGCGGCAGCAGGACAGCGGAGGGATCGCACGGCTGTTCGTGCTGATCTTCCCGGGCGTCGGCGTGATCCTCCTGATCTCCGTCGTCTACAATCTCCTCCGCCGCCAGCGCTACGGCGTGCCCGTTCTCGAGCTGGCGACTCTGCCGGCGCCGGTGGGGCGGGCGCTGGCCGGACTGGTTCGAACCCGGGCCGTTTTCGATCCGGCCGGGGGATTCGTGGTGAAACTGCAGTGTATCCATCGCACGGTCACCGGCACCGGGAAGAACCGGTCGACCCGCGAGGACACGCTATGGGAAGGGGAGCGGACCATCCCGGGGGCCACGCGCGACGCCGGCGGGATTGCGATTCCGGTCGCCGTTCCGATTCCCCCGGACGCTCGCGAGACTGATCGCCGGAACTCCACGGACCAGATTCTGTGGCGGCTGCAGGTTGCCGCCGCGGTGGAAGGGATCGACTTCAGGACGCAGTACGAGGTCCCGGTCTTCCGGACCGCCGAGAGTGAGACGCCGCTTACGCCTGAGGAACTGGCGCGGTTCGGTTCCTGAGCCCCGGCTGGGCCAGCGCGGGGCCGACGCTCAGCCGGTAGCCGACGGCGATGCAGGCGAGGCCGATGAGTTCGGTCACGTAGAGCACCTCGACGTGGCCGAGTCGGGTGAACGTCCCGCCGATGCCGGGAAGCAGCGCGCCCACCGCGATGAAGACGTTAGCGAGCGCGCGGTGACGAGTCTCGGTTTGGCGGGCGTAGCGGATGGCCGACAGGATGGCGCCCCCCATCAGGAACGCCAGCGCGTAGAGATTGATGAACGGGCTGATGAACCGCACCCACCGCCACACCAGCACCTTCCCCGACAAGCGATAGGGTTCGACCAGCGCCAGGTCAATCGGCGAGAGCAGCACGCAGACCGTGCCGAAGAGAATCGCGCAGACGAGGGCGATCGACAGCCGGTCCGCGGTCCGCCTGGGGAGCAGCAGATAGACGGTACCCTGGGCCAGGGGAGCGCCACCCAGCAGCGCGCCGGTGATGTACCAGGCCCGGAACACCGGCTCGTGCCAGCCCAGGAGCGTTGTCGCGGACTCCGTGATCGTTCCCGCCGCGTAGGTCAGCATGCCGAATCCCCACCAGAGGAGATGCTGGCCGCCGCGCTGCTGGTAGCGACGGAAGATGACCACCGCGAAGGCCAGGGCGACGCAGGTGGTCAGGATCGGGATGTAATGGACGGGTGAGGGCGTCATGGGGCGGTCCGCTTCGCGGTGCGGACCTCCAGCGTACTGCTGGAGGCCCGCGATAAAGGGGTGATCAGAAGTCGAGGCGATAGGCGAGGGTCACGTTGCGGCCCGGCGAGGGGCGGAAGAGCGTGTTCGAGCTCGACGCCTCGCTGTAGAGCTTGTTGCCCACGTTGTCGAGCGTGACCGACACGGAATGGCTGGTGCGTCCGGCCCGGAAGAGCTGGGCGCCGCCGCGGGCGGTCATGACGGTAAAGGCGGGCAGTGGGCTCCCGACCAGGCTCTGGGTGTTGGCGACGTCACTCTGCTCGCCATTGTGGCGCAGCCCGTAGGAGAGCCAGAACCGGCCGCTGGGGTGATCATACCGCGCCTCGCCCCCGACCCGGAATCCGTAGCCCTGGGCCACCGGGTTGCTGGGGTCCCGTACGTCCCTGGTGTCGATCACCGTGACGTTGGCGGCGGTGGAGAAGCCGCGGCCCAGCGCAACGCGGCCGCTCGCCTCGAGACCGAGATAGCGCAGCTTGCCGATGTTCACGTTGGCGTAGTTCGGCGTCCCGGGCCCGGGGCCGAAGAAGGTGCTGTCGCCGGTCGGCTGCAGGATGATGGCGTCGGTGATCTCGTTCCGGAACGCGAAGGCCTCGAGCTGCACCTGGTGGCTGCGGAAGCGCAGGCCCACATCGACGTTGAGACTCGTCTCGGGCTTCAGGTCGGGGGTGCGCAACTGGTAGCCGCTGCCCTCGGGCGTGAGGCCGTTGAAGAAGCGCTCGATCAGGTTCGGGGAGCGGAAGCCCCGACCCACCGTGCCGATCAGGCTCAGGTTGTCGGTGAGGAGATACTCGGTGTTCAGCGTGCCCACCACCGTGGCGTTCTCGTGCGAGGCCAGCGGCGTGGTCACATTCGGCGTCGGCCGGGTCTCGGCCTTGATGTCCTGCACGCGCACACCGGCGATGAGGATCAGCCGCGGCGCGACGTGGAAGTCGCTCTGGAGGAACCCGCCGAGACTCCGGAAGCTGGCGTTCGGGGTCTTCGAGACGGGATCGGTGGACGGGGGACCGAAACCCGTCATGGTGGTGGTATCGGTGTTGTTCGAACGGTCGCGGAAGCCATCGGCGCCATAAGTGAGCAGGACGTTGCCGATCGCCTTGGCGGCCTCGATGCGGAAGCCGAAGGTCTGCAGGTCGGTGAAGTTGTGGATCCCGATCTGGCCCTGGGACCCGGGGCCCATCGGGATGAGGATGTCGAAGGTGAGCTGGCGCTGGTTGCTCACATAGTACGTCGTCACGTCGAGCCGGTCGGCGAGGGCGGAGTGAATGCCGGTGTTGGTATAGCCGAGCGATACCTTGTCGACGCCCTGGTTGGGGTAACGAATGGCGATGGTCGGGTCGTTCGGGCGCTGCAGGTCGGCGTTGTCGACGTAGCCGAAGCCGGCGTTGTCCGCGTTGTAGCGCTCGTAGCGGGCGTGCAGGCTGGACGTCTCGGTCAGCCCGAAGCCCAGCTGGGCAGCATAGTTCTGGTCCTTTACCCCGGTGTCGCGCACCTTGGAGTCGTTAGGCAGCGGCAGCTTGCCGAAGGTGCCGGCGGGGGCGGTGTAATCCCTGGCGTCGCGGTAGGAGCCGTAGGCGAGCCAGTTGAGCCGGCCGACCTGACCGGTGACGAGGCCGAAGGGGCGCTGGGAATTCCCGGCGCTCTGATAGCGATAGCCGAAGCTTCCGTGCACGCTGGAGCCGGTGATCGCGGTGGAGGGCTGGCGGGTGATCAGGTTGACGGCGCCCCCGATGGCATCGGTGCCGTAGAGGACCGACGCGGGTCCGCGCACGACTTCGACCCGGCCGAGGGCCTCGAGGCCGACGAGCGACGGGAGCTCGCCGAAGTCGGACTCGCGCCGCGAATTGTTCATGCGGATACCATCCTCGAGCAGGAGGATGCGCTGCCCGAGGAGGCCGCGGATGATGGGACGCGACTGACTCGGGCCGACGCCGTTGACGTCGAGTCCGGGCAGATCGAAGAACAGGTCGGTCACGCTGGCGGGGGCACGCCGTGCAAGCGTGGCGGAATCCACCACGCTCACCGGCGTCGGGGTACGGAAGACCTCGCGCAGGTCCCGTGTGGCGGTGACGGTCATCGCTGGCAGCTCGACGACGGTGTCACCCGCGGCACGGCGCGGCGACTCTTGCGCGAAGAGAGAGGTGGTGCCACACACAACGAAGAGAGCGAGAGTCCAGCGGGGCGTGTACATCAGCGTTCCTGCCGCGAAGTTGTGGAGGGGTCCGTACCGATCTGCGCCTCTACGCTAGCGACCGCATGGCGACCGCGTAATTCGGATTGCTACGGAATTCGGGGGGTAGAACTACGGAAAAACGGGGTGCAGAATCAGGCGGGCCGGGGTGTGCGGGCGTTCGTGTGCCGGATCACGCGGTGTTCTTCATTCTTCGCTCACCATTCCGGCCTCGACCGCGAACCGGGTTAGGCCGGCCACGGTCTTGATGTCGAGTTTGCGTGCCAGGCTCTCGCGGTGGCTCTCCACGGTCCGCGGCGACAGCCCCAGGCGCACCGCAATGGCCCGGCTCGTTTCACCGGCCGCGATGCCGGCGAGGACCTCGCGTTCGCGTGGGGTGAGTCTGGCAAGCCTGGTGCCGGCGTCCGCCGCCGGCGGCTCGCCGCGGACGGCCGCGGTGAGGTGGCGCGCGACCGGCGGGCTGAAGTACGACTCGCCCCGCGCGACCGCGCGCAGTGCCTCACGAAGCTCCGCGGGGGAGGTGTCCTTCCTGAGATACCCCTGCGCCCCGGCCCGGACCGCACCGAGGACATACTCCGGGTGATCGTGGACGCTGAGAATGAGGACGCGGATCTCCGGCAGGGCCTCGCGGAGCCGGGCGGTGACCTCCAGCCCGCCCGCGCCCGGCAGCGACAGGTCGAGCACGACGATGTCGGGGCGCGTCTCGGCGGCAAACCGCAGGGCAGCTTCCCCGTCGCCGGCCTCGGCGACCACCTCCACGCCGGGTGTGGCGGTAAGCACATGGCGGATGCCTTCACGCACGATCGTGTGATCGTCCACCAGCATCACCCGGATCTTCGCGTCATCCATCAGGCCGCGTCCTCTCGCAGGGGCAGGCGGATCCGCAGGCGGGTCCCGCCCGCGTCGCCTGATTCAATCTCGACGGTTCCGCCAAGCGCGGCAAATCGTTCCCGCATCCCGGCGAGTCCCATGCGCTCCTCGGTGGCTCCCTCATTGAGGCGAAGCCCGCGGCCGTCGTCCTCGATCTGGATGACGAGGCCGGGGACATCCCGGGTCACGGTCACGCGCGCCGTATCCGACTCGGCATGGCGGGCCACGTTGGAGAGCCCCTCCTGTACCGCGCGGAAGATGGCCAGTTCCGCCTCGTTGCCGAGCTGGGGCAGCCGCTCCGGGCCGTCGAAAGTGGCGGGTATCCCGGTGCGGGTTTCGAAATCGGTGACCAGCGCGCGCAGGGCCGGGATCAGGCCGAGATCGTCGAGGAGCGAGGGGCGCAGGGCGTCGGTCACGCTGCGGATGCTGGCCATTCCTTCGTCGACCAGATCCATGACCCGGCCGAGTCGCTCCGCCTGCGGCGGGGGCACTTCCTCCCGCACGATGCCGAGCTGCAGCTTCACGGCCGAGAAGACCTGGGCGGTCTCGTCGTGCAGCTCGAGCGAGAGACGGCGCCGCTCCTCCTCATGCTGCAGCACCATCCTTCCGGAGAGCCGCTCCAGCTCCTCCGTGCGGCCCCGCAGCCGGCGATCGAGGTCGGCGTTCTCGAGTGCGGCTCCCACCTGCTGCCCGAGCGCGATCAGGAAGGATTCGTCGAGCGCGGTGAAGGGGTCGCGGGCATCCCCGACGATGATCATGGCGCCGCGCACCTCATCGCGCTGGGCCACGGGCAGTGCGGCGGCGTAGGCGAAATCGCCGCCGACCGCGGAGCTGGGCCGGCCCCGCGCGAGCACCGCGCGCACCAGGGCCCCGGGGCCACCGGCGGGTGCGTGGTGCTCCCACGTGGCGCAGGCGCCGAGCCCGCGGACGATGGTGCCGGTGGTGCGGTCGTACAGCGCGCTGCCACGGACCCCGGGCAGCACCAGGGCGCGCTTGAGGAGGGCGCCCGGGACGTCGACCGCGCCCTCTCCGCGCTGGAGGTCGCCTGACAGGGCTGCCATCGCGCCGAGCCCCCGTTCGACATCCTCCATCACCAGCAGCAGGATGCCGCTGCCCACGGCCAGCGCGAACATGATATCGAGGTAGTACCCCCAGGGATTCCAGGCCCCGCGCGCGCGGAGCACGGGATAGTCCAGATGATGGAACCCCCAGAGCAGGAAGGCGACGCCCAGGACCAGCGCGGCGGCCGACCCGGTCTGCCGGCGAAAGCGGAAGAAGACGCCGGCGGTCCACAGCGTGGCGCCGCTGAGGAAGGCGACCGCCGGGAGCGCGGCATACAGGAACTGGTCGGTGCCGGAGAAGTGATAGATCGCGAACAGCGACCAGACTGGCGGAAAGAGCACGGCGAGCAGATAGGGCCGCCGGAATTGCGCGCCGCGGGAGAAGACCAGCGCGCTCCACAGGAGCGCCAGCGCGGTCCACCCGGTGATGACCTGGTGCGCGAAGAGCCAGAACGGCCGGCGGGTCTCCAGGAAGACGATGATCGCGCCCAGGCGCCCGAGGTAGAGCGACCAGGCGATGGCCCACCAGAAGAAGTACGGCTTGTGGTAGCGGTGGTAGAACAGGGCGCAGAGGCCGGCGATCCCGAGCGTGATCGTGGCCTGCAGCAGCGCCGGATGGAGTTCGGCAGAAGGATTCAGAGGGTCTGTCCCAGCCAGCGGGCCACGCGGTCGCGGTAGCCCCGGCTCACCTTGAGGCGGGTCCCGTCATGCAGGATGGCGATGAACTCGCCGGAGAACCAGGGTTGCAGTTCGCGCAGGCGTTCCACGTTCACCACCGTGGTGCGGTGAATGCGCAGGAACTGCTCGGGATCGAGCCGGGTCTCGAGAGTCGAGAGCGGTTCCCGAAGCAGGTGCGAGGTCTTGCCGGTATGGAGCCGCACATAGTTGCTCGCTGTCTCGATCCAGTCGATGTCCGCCACCCGAACAAAATACACCCGCCCCTCAGCCCGGATCGCCAGCCGCTCGGCGCTCTGTCGCGGACGGGAGAGCCCCGCGATGAGAGCGCTGATCGCCGCGGGGTCGGGACCGCCTGCGGGCTCGTGCAGCCGGTCCCGGGCTCGCGCAAAGGCGCGGTGGAAGCGCTCGGCGTCGAACGGCTTGAGCAGGTAATCTAGCGCATTCGCGTCGAAGGCCTGAATGGCGTAGGCGTCGAACGCCGTCACGAAGACGACCACGGGCGGCGTCGCGGGGCCGAGGGCCTCGAGCACCCCGAAGCCGTCCAGTCCGGGCATCTGGACGTCGAGGAAGAGTAACTGGGGGATATGGGCCCGGATTGCCTCGACCGCCTCGAGCCCGGTGCCACAGGCCGCGACGAGCTCCGCCTCGGGCTCGTTCTCGAGCAGCCGGACCAGTCGCTTGCGCGCGATCGGCTCGTCGTCGGCGACCAGGGTGCGGACGCTCATGCCGGCACCGCAGCCGCCGGGGTGAGCCGCAGGTGCAGTGGGGTGTGCACTTCACCGCAGGGAAGGAACGGCAGGACCATGGTGACGATCGCGCCCCCCGCGGGATGATTCTCCAGCCGGAAGGCGTGCTCCGCGCCGTAGAGCTGGCGCAGCCGCTCCCGGGTGTTGTGCAGCCCGAGGCCTTCCCTGACCGGGCCGCCGGCCGGGAAGCCGGGGCCGCCATCGCGGACGCTCAGGATGAGTTGCTCGCCGCTGCGCGCGGCGCGCAGCTCGATGCGTCCCTCGCCGGTGACCGCCGCGACGCCGTAGCGGATCGCGTTCTCGACGATGGGCTGCAGCAGCAGCGCGGGGACGCCGGCCTCGAGGGCCTCCGGCGCCACGAAGGTGCGCACCTTCAGCCGATCCTGGAAGCGGGTCTGCTCGATCTCCAGATAGGCGTCGAGGATCTGCAGCTCCTGCCGGAGCGGGACGACCTGGTGTCCTGCCTGTTCGAGCGAAAGGCGGAGCAGGTGGCCCAGCCGGGCGATCATGCGGTCGGCGTTGTTGGGGTCGTTGTGGGACAGCTCGGCGATCGTGTTCAGCGCATTGAAGAGGAAGTGGGGTTGCAGCTGCATCTTCAGCAGCTGGAGCTCCGCGCGGGCGAGCTGCGCCTCCAGTGAGGCGGCCAGGACCTCGCGCTCGCGGTACAGCAGCGCGTAGCGGGCGGCCTGGGAGACCGTGACGATGCAGAGATAGGCCAGCAGCCGGCTGTCGAACCGGTAGAGCAGACTCGACACGAAGGGCCGGAGCGGCGAGTGGCTCGTCGCCATGCTGAACATGCGGTCGAGCACGGTCGAGAGCAGCACGAAGCAGATCCCCGCCAGCCCGTGAAGGATCAGGCTGCGGGTCCGCTGCTTCACGTCGAACCGGAGCCGGTTGGCGACCCAGAGGGCCATCGGCGTGAGTGCGGCCCACAGCCACGCGCTCGCCAGTGAGACCACCAGCAGGGGGCGCCATGGCAGCGGCGGCTCCCCCGAGACCGAGTTGTAGACCAGGACCTGCCCGAAGGAGAACAGGCCGAACGCAGTCCAGCCGCCGAAGACGAGGGCGGCCTGCAGGCGCAGGTTGCGGCGGCGCAGCGCCGCTCCGGCGCTCGGGGCGATGGGTACCGGCATGGAATCACCTCGCGAGCGGTCTGGCCGTGCGTCGGCCCGGGGGCGAGCCTTCCATCGCTACGCGCCCCGGGCCTGTGCTGTTTCGGTGTTGCATGAGGTGGAACGCGCGATCACCCTCCGGCGCGCGTTGCCTTGGTGACGTCCTCCACCGGCTGCCCCGCACCATCCACCAGCATCGCCGTCAGCCGGTCGGCGACGGGGCGCCGCCAGCCGAGGTCGTCATTGGCGGCGAGGAGGATGAGCACATCCTCGTCCGGGAAGTAGGCGTACCAGGTCTCGAACCCGCGCCCATCGCTGGCCTGCTGGACCAGGTGGTGTCCCCCCGTCGTGCGTTCGACCACCCAGCCGAGCGGGTTGTTGTTGCCGCTGCTTGCCAGGCGGTTCGTCCCGACCATCGGCAGCATGCCCGCGGTGCGCAGGCGCTGGTGCCAGTGGAACAGGTCCGCGAGAGGCGCGACCAGGCCGGTGACGACGACCGTCTCGCCATAGGGTCCGGTGTACCCGCGAGCCACCAGCGAGTCGTCCAGGAAGCCGTCATCGACCACGGCGCGGGTCAGCGACGCGGGCTCGAACAGCTCCACCTTCTGCGCGAGTGCGCCGAGAGGGTACTTGGTCTCCGCGGTGTTGGGGATGTGCCGGGCGCGATTGGCGTGGCCGTACCCCTGATAGAGGAGCACCCGGTTGCCGCGGGCGACGAGGACGGTCCCCGCGAAGCCCTGGCGCGCGAAGTCCTGCATGGTCGCGTCGAGGCGGGCCGGGAAGGCTCCCGGCGCGCGGACGCGGTCGAGGTACACCTGCTCCGGCCGCGCGAGGTGGGCGCAGGCGGTGGAGCAGCCGAGCAGCAGTGGGGCGACGACGCGGCGGGCGAGGATCAGTGGTGACATGAGGACCTCCATCCAGTGAGTCCATGCCGGCGAGCGTGCCGGCAGGGCGATCATTGGACTGTCCTCGTCAGGCGCCAATGGTTGCGGGATGAACCGCGTCCCCCGCGGGGCGAGGTGCGCGTACGGCGGGGCGGGCGACACGCCCCGGAGCCGTCCCCCGATTGATGCGGCTCGTCCCGCCTCTCGTGCGGCTCATCCCCAAGTCGTTCACCATCCCTCCCGCCGCGCGCTACCGTAACCTCGGCACTCGACGGAGGTCCACGGTGGAAGTTCAGTCCCACGGTACCGCCGCGCTGCTCGCCCTTCCTTTCAGATCGATCCGCACGGTTCCCCTGTCTGATCCGCCGCCGGCGGAAGGCCTGGGTCTCCCCGAGGATCTCGGCGATCTGGTCCGCCGGCTGGAGGACGTGGTGAAGTGGCTGCGTGCGAGGCGGGAACCCGGCAGCGGCATGGCGGTCGTGCACTTCGGCACGGTCGAAATCGAGCTCGCGACCCAGTCCATCCGGCGCGACGGCGTACGCGTCGAGGTGACGCGCACCGAGTTCCGCCTGCTGTACGCCCTGATGCGGCGGCGGGGAGAGGTGGTGAGCCGCGCCGAACTGGCGACGGAGGTGTGGGGGCCGGAGGTCCGGCTCCGCTCGCGCGCGATCGACACCCACATCGCCCGGCTCCGCCGCAAGCTCGAGGATGACCCCGGCCATCCCCGCCACATCCATACCGCGCCGTATCTCGGCTACCGCTTCGATCCCCGGGGCGGCTGAGGCCGCCCCACTTCCCATTCCCCAGGAGGAGCTATGCGACCAGGACGTGGTTGGTGGGCACCCTTCGCCGCCGCGGCGCTGATGGTGGTCCCGGCACTCGCCGGACAGCAGCGCGGCACCATCACGGGGCGGGTGACGTCGCAGGACGGCGCGCCGCTCGCCCAGGCCACCGTGATCATCGAGCGTCTCGGGATCGGCGCGATAACACGGGGGGACGGGCGGTACACCATCGTCCTGCCGGCGGCCCGCCTGACCGGGGACACCGTGACGCTGCAGGCGCGGCTGATCGGCTACAAGCCCAAGTCGACCCCTCTTGTGCTGGTCGCCGGCGACGTCACCGAGGACTTCGCGCTCGCGGTGAACCCGCTGCAGCTCGGCGAGATCGTCGTCACCGGGGCGGGAACGGTGTCGGAGGTCGAGAAGCTGGGTACGGTCCGGAGCTACGTGGACTCGACCGCGGTGGTCAACAGTGGTGAGCAGAACTTCTCCACGGCCCTCGCCGCCAAGGCTCCGGGCGTCCTGGTGACGTCCTCGTCCGGCGACCCGGGTGCGTCGGCCTTCATCCAAGTCCGCGGTCTCACCACCATCTCCGCGCAGGACGGCCAGCCGCTCCTCGTGGTGGACGGTGTGCCGGTCGACAACTCCATTTCCTACAACAACCCCGCCTCGGGCGCGCTCAACAGCAGCTCGGCGCCGCCGAACCGGGCGATTGACATCAATCCAAACGACATCGAGAACGTCGAGATCCTGAAAGGGGCGTCCGCCGGCAGCATCTACGGCTCGCGCGCGGGGCAGGGTGTCATCCTGATCACGACCAAGCGCGGGCGGCCGGGGGCGACGCGCTACTCGCTGCGCTCGAGCGCGTCCGTCGACCAGCATGCCAGGCTGCCCGACCTGCAGCGCAAGTACGGGCTCGGCAGCGGCGGCGTCTCACCCGCCTGCGTGCCGGGGGGAGCCATCAACTGCGCCGTCGGCTTCGCGAGCGCGGGCAGCTGGGGCCCGCTCCTGGCACCGGGCACGCCCACCTTCGGGCATGCCGGGGAGATGTTCCAGAACGGCTACACGCTCGACAACGCGCTCACCGTCTCCGGCGGTACCGACCGGACCACGTTCTACCTCTCGGGTGAATACAGCAGAGACCGCGGCATCATCACCGGCCCGAACAATTCCTACCGCCGGATCTCGGTACGCTTCAACGGCTCGCACCGGGTGCTCGACAACCTGAAGCTGAGCGCCAACGTGGCGTACATCGATGGCTCGGGCGGAGCGGTCGTGAGCCGCAACAGCACCGATGGCCTGCTGCTCGGCGCCTGGCGCACGCCACCCGAATTCAACAACCTGCCGTATCTCGACCCGGCGACGGGGCTGCAGCGCACCTTCCGCTTCCCCAATCCCGGCGTCGGCTCGGAGCAGACCGGCCGACGGTACGACAACCCGTTCTTCGTCGCCAACGAGGCACCCTCGACCACCAATGTGGGCCGGGTGATCGGCGGCATCACGACCGACTTCACTGCGACTCCCTGGCTCAGCTTCAGCCACACGCTCGGCTACGACTACTCCAATGACGAGCGGCTGCAGGGATACCCGTGGAGCAATTCGAACACCACGATCGCCGGCGTGAACGGCGTGGGTGGCGTCAACGCCGGGTATATCCGCAGCTCACAGCTCGACCACAATCTGCTCGCCATCGCCCGCTACCGTCTCGCGCCGAAGGTGGCCGGCTCGGTGACGCTGGGTCAGAACCTCAACGTGCAGAGCTACCAGAGCCGGCAGGTTGTCGGCGTGGGGCTGATCGCCCCGAAGCCCTTCAACCTCACGAACACCGCCGCCCGGCAGGCACCATACGACTTCCGCTCCACGGTGCGGCTTGAGTCGTACTTCGCCCAGGCCACGGTGGACTTCAGCGATCAGCTCTTCCTCAAGGCGGGGCTCAGGAATGATGGCGGATCGACGTTCGGCGCGGCCAAGCGGCGGGCGTGGTATCCCAACGCCACCGCGGCGTGGACGTTCTATCGGGGCGCGGTCGGCGAGGACCGGCTGCTCACCTACGGCAAGCTGCGCGCGGCCTACGGCCAGAGCGGCACGCAGCCGGCGCCGTATCTGCTGCCGAGTGTCTTCGTCTCGGTGCCGGGTACGGACGGCGGCTGGGGTCCGGTCATCTCGAGCGGGCAGGGCGGGTCCGGCGGGCTGGTCACCAGCTACAACCTGCCGACGAAGGATCTTGGTCCCGAGCGGGTCAAGGAGTTCGAGACCGGATTCGATCTCGGTCTCTGGCGCGACAAGGCGGATCTGAGCGTCACCCATTACCGGGCCTTTTCGAGCGACGTGATCCTGAATCTTCCGGTCGCCGGCAGCACCGGCTACACCGAGAAGCCGACCAATGCCGCGAGCCTGCAGAATCTCGGATGGGAAGTCGCGTTCAACATCCGCCCGATCAGCACCCGGGACTTCGGCGTGGATCTGGGACTGCAGTGGGCCCGGAATCGCAGCCGCGTGAACGACCTCGCGGGCGTCACCTTCGCCCCGCTGCCGTTCTCGGGGGGCACCAACGGCCTCACCGGCATCCAGGCGGTCGCGATCAAGGGACAGCCGCTCGGCGTGTTCTACATGTCGGACTTCGTGCGCTGCGGCCGCGGCGTGCAGCTCAACTATGTCGATATCGACAACACCGCCGGCGAATGCCAGGGTGCTCCCAAGGGCGCGCTCTATATCGGCAGCGACGGCTATCCGGTACTGGATCCGGTGGGCAACTACGTGATGGGCGATCCGAATCCCAAGTGGACCGGCTCGATCCGCCCCAGCATCCGCTACAAGAAGCTCACTATCGGCGGCCTGCTCGACATCCGTCACGGCGGCGTGGCCTACAACGGCACCCGGGGCGCGCTGAACCACTTCGGTACCTCGGCCGAGTCGCAGCGCTACCGGGATGGCGGGAACTACGTGTTCGGCACCGACTACTTCAAGGGTCAGCAGGTGGCGGGGCCGGGGGCGGGAACGGCGGTACCGATCGGTGAGGCCTGGTTCACCGGGGCCGGCGGCGTCTTCAACGGTCCGCAGTCGCAATTCCTGGAGGACGCGGGCTTCGTGAAGCTGCGGGAGATCTCCATCGCCTACACCCTCGACCAGCCCTGGGTGAGCCAGGCGATCGGTTTCAGCAGCATCGAGCTGCGGGTGGCCGGGCGCAATCTGCACACCTGGACCAAGTACAGCGGCATCGACCCCGAGACCTCGCTGCTCGGCGCCGCCTCACCGGTCCGGGGGATCGACTACTTCAACAACCCGCAGTCCCGGTCGTACACGTTCTCTCTCACGTTGAACCGGTGAGGTCGCCATGTCGCGCGCATCTTCTCTGAGTCTGGCGCTCGCGCTGGTCCTCACGGCGAGTGCCTGCAGTGGATTTCTCGAAGGCGAAGGCATCGGCACCGACCCCAACAACCCCGGCGGTCTCAAACGTCCGGGGCCGCTCCTCACCGGCATCGAGGCGCTGCAGTCGGTCCAGTTCGAAGGGCAGCTGGCCCGCAACGCGCTCATGTACGCGCAGCAGGTCGCGGGCGTCTCGCGGCAGCAGATCGGCTACGACCGCGGCAACAGCTCGCCGGCGGACCTGGACACCTACTTCAACGCCGTCTACGGATCCTCGCGGCTCCTGACCGGTGGCGGCGGGCTGCTGGACATCCGGAAGACCCAGCAACTTGCCCGGGCGCTGAACGATTCGCTCTACATCGGGATCGCCAAAGTGTACGAGGCGCTGGTGATGGGTACCGCGGCCGACATCTGGGGCGACGTGCCGTATCGTGAGGCGGCGGACTCGAACATCCGCACGCCCGCATTCGACCCGCAGCTGCAGGTGTACCAGGATGTCCTCGCCCAGCTCGATTCGGCGATCACCGTCTTCCTGGCGGCGACGCCCGGCGGCACCAACACCGGGCCGCCGCAGGACAACGCCGAGATCATCTATGGCGGGCGCGATGCCGCCGGACTGAAGCAGGTGTACACCGAGGTGGCCCATTCACTGAAGGCGCGATTCTACCTTCACCTCGCGGAGGTGGATCCGACGAACTACGCCCGCGCCCTGGCGGAAGTCCCGCTGGGCATCAGCAGCCCGGCGAACGACATGCTCTGGTACCACGATCTTTCGCCGACCGGGCAGAGCGTGTGGTGGCAGTTCCAGTCCGCGCGCGGTGACATCGCGCCCGGCGCCGCGCTGATCGAGATCCTCAAGCGCCGGATCGCCGCCGGTCTCGAGGACGACGAACGCCTCAACTACTACTTCGCCTCGGGGAGCGGCGGCACGGCACCCACCGACTTCTTCGGGTTCCGCCCGGGTGGGGCGACCGGACTGGTGGTGGCGCCCGGCGTCTACGATGGCACGGCGCCCGGCGGCAACTACGCCAACTTCACCTTCATCGACGGCAACGCCTCTCCCGGCGACTTCCGCCATCCGATCATCACCTGGGCCGAGACGCAGCTCATCGGCGCCGAGGCGGCGTTCCAGGCGGGTGGGCAGGCGGCAGCACAGCCGTTTCTCGATGCGGTTCGCGCCAACCGGGTGTATGGCTCGACGGGTGGCGCACCGGTCACCTTCGCTCCGCTCGGGCCGGTCCCGGCGACGCTGCAGAACATCATGGAGGAGAAGTACATCTCGCTCTTCCTGAATCTCGAAGTCTGGAACGACTACAAGCGGACCTGCCTCCCGGCGCTCGCGCCGGCGCCGTCGGCCGGCAGCACGCAGCCCGGCAGTTCGCCGGTGCCGGGGCGGATGCCGTATGGCCTGACGGAGACCAACGCCAATCCGAACATGCCGGTCGTTTCGCCCAACGGCAGGAACGCGAACGATCCCAACGCCTGTTCGGTGCTCGACTATTCGACCACCGTGCCGCTGGGTAACTGAACGACGGACCAGGGGGGCGCAGTGGCTGGTGCCGGATGTCCGGGGCTCGGTGTGCTACGCGCTGAATCACGGGTGCCCGGTGCCGGTCGCTGCGCCTCTCTCCACCCGGGGAGCTCACGATGCGCCGCCTCGCGCCGCTGCTGTTCTGCACCGCCTGCTACACCTATGCTCCGGTCGCCGCGCCCGGTCCCGCACCGGGAGCGCACGTCAGCGCCGGCCTGACACAGGAGGGGGCCGGAGCGATGATGCCCCTGCTCGGCGCCGACGTCGCCGAAGTCTCGGGCGAGGTCGTCGCCGTGACACCCGATACGCTGCGACTCTCGCTCCTGTCGGTGAACAGCCAGCAGGGGATCCCCACCAGCTGGCGGGGTGAAGAGGTGCTGCTCCCCCGCGCGCGCCTCAGCTACATGACCCAGCGGCGGCTGTCGCCGGGGGGCACGGCCCTGCTCGGCCTGGGGGTGTCGGGGGGGCTGTACCTGCTGTACCGGCTGTTAGGCGGTCCCGGGGTGTTCGGGGCGAGCGGGGGCGGCGGGGGACACGGCGGGGGATGACCCCGCCGCCGGCTACTTCGCGAAGATGCGGCTCATGTCGCGGAAGGACTTGAACTCGAGCGCGTTGCCCGCGGGGTCGAGGAAGAACATCGTCGCCTGCTCCCCGACCTGGCCGGCGAAACGGATGCCGGGCTCGATGAGGAACCGGACGCCCGCCTGACGCAGGCGATCGGCCAGCGCATGCCATTCGTCCCAGCCGAGGATCACGCCGAAGTGGCGCACCGGCACATCCTTGCCATCCACGATGCTGGCCTGTGCGGCGCGGACCTCGTCCGGGGCCAGATGCGCCACGACCTGATGGCCATAGAAGTCGAAATCCACCCAGTGATCCGAACTCCGGCCCTCGGCGCAGCCGAGCAGCCCGCCGTAGAAGCGGCGGGCCAGCGCGAGGTCGTTCACCGGGAAGGCCAGATGGAAGGGTGCCGTCACCGTTTCACCTTTTCGGAGCGGATCTGCCGCCAGCCCTGCGGCCCGAGGGTGAGCCTGGTCCAGAGAATGTTGTCGCGCTTCTTGCTGACCTTGCCCTTCTGACTGACCACCGTCAGCTCCTCATGAACCTTGGCATACACGACCTCCTCGCGACGGGTGACGCTTTCCACCGTGTACACCGGCTGGATCGTCGCAATGTCGTCGTCGTCGAAGAGAGCACCGAGTTCACGCTCGTCGGCTTCGGTGAGATTCTGGACCAGCCGGCGTACCTCGCCGAGCTGGCGGGCCGTGATCGCGCGCTGCAGTTCCACATAGAAGCGGACCACCGCGACCGAGTCGGAAACCGGCTGGCCCGCTTCGGTGCCCGGGGTCGTGGACGGTCCAATGTTCGGGGCCCCGGCACCCTGGCTGCTCGCCGGCTGCGACGGTCGTGGCTGGGGGCCCTGCGGGGTGACCGGGGTCGCCCGCGGTTCGGCGGGACGCTCGGCGTTGCCGTAGATGCCGGTCGCCCGCGTGAGCAGGAGGGCGGCGTCGGCCTTCTGCCCGAGTGCGGCCACCGATTCCGCCGCCGCCCGCAGGGAATCGCCCTGCGCCAGTGCCGCCGGGGAGGCCCCGGAGGTGACGGCCCGTTCCCGCGCGTATTCCGCCGCACCCCGCGCGACGAGCAGGGTACTGTCGGCCCGCATGTCGGACGGCGGAACCGGTGCGGGCACGAGGGTGTCGCGCGCGGCGGTCAACTGCTGCCCCGCCCGGATCGTGAGGAAGGTGGCACCCGCTCCCAGCGCCGCGAGCAGCAGCCCGACGAGCACGCGGCCGAGCTGGACCCGCCGCTGCCGGGCCACCGTGCGGGGACTCTGCGGCACCCGCGCGAGTGGCGCCGGGCTGTTCGGCGTACGCATCTCGCCCACGGGGCGGCCCGCCCGCGGCACGGCGAGCAGGCCGATGTGGGTGCGCACGCCACTGTCGTCGCCATCCCGTGTCTCGCCGCTGGTGCGGACGCCGGTGCGGGTGCCGCTCAGGAGCTGCACGGCTTCCTTCAGGTTCGCGAAACGATCCTCCGGCGCCTTCTCCAGCATGCGCATGATGGCGTCCCGGAGGTCGGGCGGGCAGTCGGGGCGCAGCTGATCACTGGGACGCGGCGGCGAATGAACCTGGGCATACATCATTCCCAGGCTCGAGTCGGCGCTGAAGGGCAGCTGTCCCGTGATCATCTCGTAGCCGACGATCCCGAGCGAGTACTGGTCCGCCGGCGGCCCGACGATCTCCCCCGAACAGGCCTCCGGCGAGAGGTAGCTCGGCGTGCCCACCGTGGTGCCGCTCCTCGTGAGTGAGTCGCTCTGCGCGGCCCGCGCGATCCCGAAATCGGTGATCACCGCGAACCCTTCCTCGTCGATCATGATGTTGCCCGGCTTCACGTCCCGGTGCACGACGCCCTGCCGATGGGCGTAATCGAGCGCGGAGCCGATGTCCGAAAGGATCGAACGGACCATGGGGAAGGGCAGCGGGCCGACATCGCGCAGGATCGCCTCGAGCGAGCGCCCGCCGATGTACTTCATCACGAAGAACAGCAGCTGGTGCGACTCGCGGACCGCGTAGATCGGGATGATGTGCGGGTGGTTGAGGCCCGCGGCGGTGCGGGCCTCGCGCTTGAAGCGCTCGATCATGTCCGCCCCGTGCACGAACTGGGGCGACATCACCTTGATCGCGACCTTTCGGTCCAGCGCGATCTCGTGGGCGAGGAAGACCGTCGCCATGCCTCCCTGCCCGATTTCCCTCAGGATCTCGTATTCGCCGAGCGTGCCCTGGCGAAGGACCTCCATGAGGGTGGGGAGGGGCGCCGTCTGCTCGCCGGACACGCTGAGCCCGCACACCTGGCAGAACCGGGTGCCGGATTCGAGGGGGGTCTGGCAGCGTGCGCAGGCGGAGGTCACGGTCATCAGGATACTGGGCTACGGGCAGCAATTCACAACCAGGGTACGGAGCGGGATTCTAGCACCCTCCGGCCCCTCGTGCTATCGCCCGGGCATGATGTGGTGCTTAGAGTTACTGGACAACCGGGGGACGCGGAAGGGTCAGCGCCCCGCACCACCAGCCCCAATCCAGCCCAGACGACCGATGCCAGCCGATTCCTCCCGCCGTGACTTCATCCGCGCCGGCGCCGCCCTCGCGCTTGGCGCCAGTCTGCCCCCTGGCGCCGCGGCCGCCCGCCCGTGGCACGCTTCCGAGGGACCGGACGAGCCGTTTCGCGCGCCGCCGATGGAGCGGGTGCGAGTCGGGTTTGTCGGGGTCGGGGGGCAGGGGACGACCCATGTCGAGAACATGCTGGACCTCGAGGGCGTCGAGATCCGTGCGATCTGCGACATCGTGGAGAGTCACGCTCAGAACTCCGCCGACAAGGTCACCAAGGCGGGGCAGCCGGCACCCACGCTCTACACCCGGGGCCCGCGCGACTTCGAGCGGATGTGCGCCGAGGAGGAGCTGGATCTGGTCTATACCGCGACGCCGTGGGAGTGGCATGTGCCCGTGATGCTCGCCGCGATGCAGGCCGGCAAGCACGCCGCCACGGAAGTCCCGGCAGCGATGACGATTGACGACTGCTGGGCCATCGTGGAGGCCGCGGAAAAACACCGGAAGCACTGCCTGATGATGGAGAACTGCAGCTACGACCGGTTCGAGCTCATGACGCTCAACATGCTCCGCCAGGGGGTGCTCGGCGAGGTGCTGCATGGAGAGGCGGCCTACCTGCATGACCTCCGCGAGGTCAAGTTCTCGAAGGACGGCGAGGGGCTGTGGCGCCGGGCGTGGGCCCAGACCCACAACGGGAACCTCTACCCGACCCATGGATTGGGGCCGATCGCGAACTGCATGGACATCAATCGCGGCGACCGGTTCCAGACGATCGTCTCCATGAGCTCGCCGTCACGCGGCCTGCAGCTCTGGCAGGCGGAGCATCTCGCCGCCGACGATCCCCGCCGCCGCGAGCGCTACACCCTCGGCGACCAGAATGTGAGCCTCATCCAGACCGCGAAGGGGCGCACCATCTACCTGGCGCACAACACCCAGAATCCCCGGCCCTACAGCAGGCTCCAGCTGCTGCAGGGGACCCGGGGCATCGTGTCCGGCTGGCCGTACCGCGTGCATATCGAGGGGCGCAGCAAGGAGCACCAGTGGGAGGAGGCGGAGAAGTACTATGGCGAGTTCGACCATCCGCTGTGGCGTTCCGAGCGAATCCGGCAGATGGACCGCGGCCAT
Organism: uncultured Gemmatimonadales bacterium; assembly: GCA_963817435.1. Classification (GTDB taxonomy): domain Bacteria; phylum Gemmatimonadota; class Gemmatimonadetes; order Gemmatimonadales; family GWC2-71-9; genus JADJOM01. Next base: position 1,966,706 of record CAWFNY010000001.1, on the reverse strand, counting down.
GGCGGCATGGATTTTCTCGAAGACTACCGGCTGATCGAGTGTCTGCGCCGCGGCGAGCCGACTGACGCGAACGTCTACGATGCCGCCGCGATCTCGAGCATGGTGGAGCTGAGCATCCGGTCGGTCGCGGCTCGGGGCAAGCCGCAGGAGGTGCCCGACTTCACCCGCGGACGCTGGAAGACGCGGACCCCGTGGCCCATCGTCGAGGGATGAGGCGGGACTCCCCTCCGCCGGCTATTTGCCAGGCATGAGCGCGCAGCTGCCCCTGCTGGGGTCGATCTACGCCGTGTACCTGACGGCGGTCGTGAGCCCCGGGCCGAACACCTTCATCGTGACCCGGCTCGCCCTGGCCGATGGCCGGCGACCCGCGCTCCTCGCCGTGCTTGGCGTGACGGTGGGGAATCTTTGCTGGCTGACGGTGACGCTGGGCGGGGCGCATCTGCTCTTCGAGCGGGCGCCAGTCCTGGCCAGCGCGCTGCGCATCGCGGGCGCGCTCTATCTCGGCTGGATGGGGCTCCAGGCGCTGCGGGCCGCGATCAAGGGCGGCGATCTCCTCACCCGGATCGAGGGAGCCCCCGCGCCCGTGGGCTCATCGTTCCGCGCGGGAATGCTGGCGAGCCTCACCAATCCCAACACTCTGCCGTTCTATCTGAGCCTGCTCGGTGTCACCATCGCGCCGGCGGTGCCGCTCTGGGTGCGCTTCGCGGCCTCGGGCGGGGTGCTGGTGCTGTGCATGCTCTGGTACGGCGGACTCGCGGTCGGCTTCTCCAACGAGGCGGTGCAGCTCGGCTACCGCCGGTGGGCGCGGGCGATCAACGTCGTTCTCGCGGCCCTGCTGATCGCCTTTGCGCTGCGGCTGCTGCGGGCCTAGTTCACCCCGCCCACCAGCAGCGCCACCGCCTCCACCCCCGCCAGCCGGAGCATCCCCTTCGGTTTCGCGAGTTCCTCGAGCGAGCCCTTCGCCGCGGCCTTCCATCCGGACGGTGCGCCGCCGCGGTCGAGGTAATCGAGGGCCTGCAGGCCGAGGTCGGCGAGTGGCGTGAGGGCGCGCGCGGCGGGCTCCCCATCGCGAGCGAGCGGGACGGAGTCGCCAAGGGCCGCGACCTCGGCGCCGAGCGGCTTCCAGCTCGTGAGCGTCTGGCGGAGCTGGTCGCGCGCGGCCGCCGCGCCGGCCGTCCCGCTCACGGCCGCTGCCGCGAGCCGGTTCATCCGCGACCGCATCCACGGGTCGGGACGGGCCGCATCGATGAGCCGGGTGAGCGGGGTGAGCTGCGTCGTGTGCTGGACCTGGTAGCGCTGCCCGAAGGTGACGGGCTGCGTGACCAGCAGAAGGTCGTGCAGCGGCTGGACCGCGCGCTGTCCGGCGAGGAGCCGCAGCATCCGGTCGCTGTGCCCTTCATGCGTGAGGCCCTCCCGTTCCAGCTGGACGCTCACCAGCGAGAGTCTGCGGTACATGTCGTCCACGTCGCGCACCGAGGCTGGCGACCAGAACCGCTCGGCGATCGCGGCCATGCGGGGCCAGATGCGGGAGTCCACCGTCTCCGGATTCACGTGCTCCGCCCACATGCACGCCTCGCCACCCAGGACGCGCGCCGCCTCCTCGGCGGTGAGGCTGTTGCCCGCGGGCAGTGGATCGGCCAGATAGAGCTGGTCCGTCGGGTCGATGTGGTCCAGGTAATACGGTGCCGAGAGGATTCCGTTGTAGCCCTCGCGCGCGGCCCGTCCGAGATACTCGGTGCCGCGCCACGACTGGACCACGGTGGTTGTCGGGAGACCGGGGTGCAGGATCTCGTCCCAGCCGACCATCCGCTTGTGATGCCGCGTCAGGATCTGCGAGAGCCGCTGATTGAAATAGGTCTGCAGCGCCTCGTTGTCCTTGAGCCCCTTCTCTCGTTTGAAGCGCAGGATGCGCGGGTTGTGGTTCCACTGGGTGGGGGCCACCTCGTCGCCACCGATGTGCCAGTAGGGATCGGGGAAGAGTGCCGCCATCTCGGCGACGAAGCCCTCGATGAACTGGTAGGTCTCTTCGCGGGTGGGATCGAAGGCGGCATCGAACACTCCGAACTCGCGGATGATCTGGTAGGGCCCGGGCGCGCTGGCGTACTGCGGGTAGCCGACGAACCATGAGGTCGAATGCCCCGGCATGTCGAACTCGGGGACGACCCGGATGCCCCGGTCCCGCGCGTACGCGACGATCGCGCGGATCTGCTCCTGGGTGTAGTACTGCCCATCGGAGCCAAGCTGCTGCAGCTTCGGATAGCGACGGCTCTCGACGCGGAAGCCCTGGTCATCGGAGAGGTGCCAGTGCAGCACGTTGAGCTTGACCATCGCCATCCCGTCGAGGGTGCGGAAGATGACCTCGGGCGGCATGAAGTGCCGCCCCGCGTCGACGAGCAGGCCGCGCCACCGGAAGCGCGGCTGATCGCTGATCGTGACGGCCGGGAGGTAGAAGCCGAGGGAATCGCCGCCGACGAGCTGCTGCAGGGTCTCGAGTCCGCGGAGCGCGCCGACGACGGTCGCGGCAGCGAGCGACGCGCCGGCTGAATGGATCTCGAGGGCGTAGGATTCGTCCTCATCCGGCGTCTGGATCGCCTCGCCCGCGCGATTCACCCGTACGACCAGCGTGGCGTTCCCATCGGTGCCGATCGCCCTGGCGACCGGTTGCCCGATCCGCTCCTCGACCCGCGTCAGCGCCCGGAGGATCCCCGCGCGCAGCCGATCATCGGCCAACTGCGGCGCGGAGATGGTGAACGAACTGTCGAGCCGAAGCCGGCCCTCCGCCACCTCCATATGTGACGGGAGCGGCATCAGGGCCGGAGTGGACTGGGCCGGGAGCGGTCCCGCCCCGGCCAGCACTGCGAGGGCGATGCCCGCGGCTCGCTTCATCAGAGGTTGCCGGTGACGCACTTCAACGCCAGCGCCTTGTACTGCCTCTTGGTGAACGCGATGGGGTTGCTGCCGGCCGTGGGATCCTTGATCGCCATCGCGGCCACTTCATCGAGGCGTCCGGTGTCGATGCCGATCTCCGCGAGCGAGTGGGGGATGCCGATTTCCTGGCGCAGTGCCAGGATCCACTTCAGGAAGCCGTTGAACCCGCCCTTGATGCCGAGATAGGCAGCGGCGCGTTCGATATCCTGCTTGATCACCCGCCGATTTGCCTTCAGCACGTAGGGCATGACAATGCCGTTGAGCATGCCATGGTGCGCATCGTACAGGCCGCCGAACGGGTGCGACAGCGCATGGATGGCGCCGAGCCCCCGCTGGAACGCGACCGCGCCCATGGCGGAGGCGACCAGCATGTTCCCTCGCGCATCGAGATCGGTCCCATCCATCACCGCCCGCGGGAGGTTGTCCTTGATCAGCCGCATCCCTTCCAGGGCCACGCCCTTCGAGAGCGGATGATAGGCGGGCGCACAATAGGCCTCGAGATTGTGGGCCAGCGCGTCCATGCCGGTGGCCGCGGTCAATTTCGCCGGCAGGCCCACTGTCAGTTCCGGATCGAGGATCGCAACCCTGGGCATGATCGCCGGATGAAAGATGATCTTCTTCTCGTGGGTGACCGGGTGGGTGACGACGCCTGCGCGGCCCACCTCCGAGCCGGTGCCTGCCGTGGTCGGCACGGCGATGATCGGCGCGATCTTCGAGGCGTCTGCGCGGGTCCACCAGTCGTCCACGTCCTCGAGCTCGAAGACGGAGATGTGCTGGCCGTGCATCAGCGCGACCATCTTGCCGATGTCGAGCGCCGAGCCGCCGCCAAAGGCCACCACGCCATCGTGATCGCCGGCCGTGAAGGCCTTCACGCCCTCGAGCACGTTGGCTTCGACCGGATTGGGCCGCACGTCGGAGAACATCCTGATGTCGAGGCCCGCCCGCCGCACATCCTCGACGATGGCCTGCACCATCGGAATCGCCGCGAGGCCCGGGTCGGTGACGAAAAGCGGCCGCATGATGCCGGTCGCCCGGCAGTGATCGGCGAGTTCCTTGATGCGGCCCGCGCCGAACTTGATGGCCGTGGGGTAATTCAGGTTGCGGTTTGGGATCGTCATGTTCTGGTCCTGAAGTGGTAGCTCTTGGGTCGGGTCAATGCATCGTAGCCGAGCAGCGACAGCGTGGCGCCCCGGCCGGTGTCCTTGACCCCGGTCCAGGTGAGCGCAGGGTCAAGATAGTCGCACCGGTTCATGAAGACGGTGCCAGTGGCGATCTCGTCTCCGATCGTCCGGGCGGCGTCGGCGTCCTCGGTCCAGACGGCGGCCGTCAGTCCGTAGGGCGAGTCATTCATCAGGCGGATGGCCTCACGGTCATCGGACACCTTCATGATCCCGACGACGGGACCGAAGCTCTCCTCGACCATCACGCTCATCCTGTGAGTCACGGCGGTGAGCACCTGTGGCGCCATGTAGGGCGTGCCGGCCTTGTCCATCGCGAAGGACTTAGGGTCGATATGGGCCTTTGCGCCGGCACGCAGGGCGGCCTTGATCTGCCTGCGGACGAAGTCCGCGGCCTCGGCCTTCACCATGGGGCCGAGGGTCGTCGCCTCGTCGAGCGGTGAGCCGAGCACATATTGCCTGGTGAGGCTCACGAACCCATCGATAAAGTCGTTCCACACCTGCTTGTGGACGTAGATCCGTTCGATGCCGCAGCAGCTCTGTCCGGAGTTGAAGAAGGCGCCGTCCACGAGGTTCTCGATGGCGTGCGCCATGTTGGCATCGGGCCGCACGTAGGCCGGATCCTTGCCCCCGAGCTCGAGGCCGACGTTGATGAACCGGCCGGCCGAGGCATGCTCCATCGCCTTGCCGCCCGCGACCGATCCGGTGAAGCACACCATGTTGACCAGGCCCCCGGAGATGATCTCGGCGGCCTGCTGATGGCTGACCACGAGATGCTGGAATACCCCCTTCGGCAGTCCGGCCCGGTTGAACGCCTGCTGGAAGCGCTCGGCCACCAGCAGCGTCGAGGCGGCATGCTTCAGCACCACCGTATTGCCGGCCATCAGCGCCGGGATGATCGAGTTGACGGCGGTCAGGTAGGGGTAGTTCCACGGCGCAATGGTGAAGACCACGCCCACCGGTTCGCGCTTGATGTAGCGGAGGAAGCCTTCCTTCGGGCCGGGGTCGATGTTCGCCAGCGCCTGTTCCGCGATGCCGATCATGTACCGCGCGCGCTCCTCGAAGCCGCGCAGTTCCCCGGCGCCATAGCGCACCGGACGCCCCATCTGCCAGGCGAGTTCCGGCACGATCTCGTCCTTCATCGCGAGCATCGCGTCGACGGCGGCGGAGCAGTACGCGGCGCGCTCGGCGAGGGGCACCCGTTTCCACCGGTTCTGTGCCGCGTGGGCCGCCGCGAAGGTGGCCGCGATCGCCTTCCTCGAGGCGACCGGCCGGCTGGCATAGAGGCGACCGTCCACGGGGGAGATGCACTTGATCGATTCAGCCATGGCTCGCCTCAGTAGCGCTCGAAGCCGCGCTTCAGTTCAAGGTCGGTGATGCGGCGGTCAAATTCGAATTGTTCCCACTTCGCCGTGTGCACATAGTGGTCGATGACGTCATCGCCCATCGCGGCGCGCAGCAGCCTGGAGCCGTCGAGCTGGGCGGTCGCGTCCCGCAGGGTCTTGGGGATCTCGCGCAGCTTCTTCGCGGGATCGTAGGCATCGCCCGAAAAGGCGGGCTCGAGCGGCAGCTTCTTCTCGATGCCGTCGAGACCCGCGGCGAGCAGCGCGGCGAAGGCGAGGTAGGGATTCAGGTCGGCGCCACCGACGCGGCATTCCACCCGAATGGCCTTGCTGTCCGCCCCGCAGAGGCGATACCCCGCCGTGCGGTTGTCGAAGCTCCAGATGGCCCGCGTCGGCGCGAAGGTGCCCGCCATGAAGCGCTTGTAGGAGTTGATGTACGGCGCGAGGAAGTAGGTGATCTCGCTGGCGTGCTCGAGCTGGCCCGCGAGAAAGTGCTTCATCGTGGCGGACATCCCATGGTCGCCGGCCTTGTCGTAGAACAGCGGGGATTTGCCGTCCGCCGACCAGAGCGACTGGTGGATGTGCGAGGAACTTCCGGCCATGCCGTAGTCCCACTTGGCCATGAAGGTGATGGCCTTCCCGAGCCCGAAGGCGATTTCCTTGCAGCCGTTCTTGATGATCGCGTGCCGGTCCGCCATGTCCAGCGCATCGGAATACTGGACGTTGATCTCTTCCTGGCCCGGCCCCCATTCGCCCTTGGAGTTCTCGACCGGAATGCCGGCGCCGTGCAGGCCGTTGCGGATGGCCCGCATGACGCCCTCTTCCTTGGTCGTCTGCAGGATATGGTAGTCCTCGATGTAGTAGCCGCTGGTCTTGAGGTTGCGATAGCCCTTCTGGTTGGCCGTGTCGTAGCTGTCGTCGAACAGGAAGAACTCGAGTTCCGAGGCCATGTACGCCTTGAGTTTCATGGCCTCCAGGCGCTGCAGCTGCCGCTTCAGGATGGCGCGCGGCGAGTGCGGCACGTCGTCATGGGTGTGATGATCGAGCACGTCGCAGATGACGAGAGCGGTCCCCGGAAGCCAGGGAATGCGCCGCAGCGTCGCCATGTCGGGTTTCAGCACGAAGTCGCCGTACCCCTTCTCCCAGCCCGTCGCCTTGTAGCCGGGCACCGGCTCCATCTCGATGTCGAGGCCGAGCAGGTAGTTGCACCCGTGGGTTTCCTGGTAGGCGCCATCGGCGAAGAACTGCGCATGGAAGCGCTTGCCGATCAGGCGGCCCTGCATATCCACCATCGCGGCGACGACCGTGTCGATCGTGCCCCCGGCGATCTCCCGCTTCAACTCGTCCAGCGTCAGCATTCCGATGGCCATTCTTGCCCTCCCAGGCTACGACGTGGCTGCATGAAGGAGCGGTGCGGACAGGAGCCGGGCCCACTCGCCCTGTCCCTGTTCGGCGGAAATGAAATCGTTGCGGATCTCGATCATGGCGTGCCGGAGACCGCGGGGTGCGGCATGCAGATTGAGCGTGTGCAGGACCCCATCGCCGGGGCCGTAGGGCTCGTTGAGGCGCACATCCACATCGGGAAAGCTCCCAGCCAGCCTGGTCGCGAGTCTCGTGTCCCGGTCGTGCAGGATGCCGAGTTCCACGGCGCGCGCTTTCCCCTTGTAGACTGGTGTGAAACTGTGGATCGACACCACCAGCGATCCGGTGCCCTCCGCGGCGCGGCCATCGAGGAGATCGGCCACGAGGGCATGAAACGGCCGGTAGATTTCGCGAGTGCGGGCCAGCCGGTCGGCGGGCAACAGATTCCGGTTGCCGGGAATGTGGGTCGTCTCGCTGATCTCCGGCATGGCCTCGGCCGAATCGGGCGGACGATTGCAGTCGTAGGCGAGACGCGAGTAGCGTTGCAGCACCAGCGGCGCGTCGATCAGCCGCGACAGCAGGCGGGCGACGCGCTCGGCGCCGATGTCCCACGCAATGTGCCGCTGCAGGTCGGACGCCGGCAGCCCCAGGGTACCGAGCGCCCTGGGCAGCACGTTCGAGGCATGCTCGCAGAGAAGCAAATAGGGAGAACGGCCGTCGCCGTTCACCAGCTCGACCGGGCCCGGTTCGCCGGACAGCAGAGAAGCCCCCACGCCTTCGCTCACGTGCGGTCCTGCACCGATGGGAGAGAATGATTCATGGAAGGTCGCAACCTATCGGGCGCTCTCAGGTGGCGCTAGGTGCCCAAGATGACGCGATGGATGCAGAGTTTTTTCGCTGACGCGGCCGGGTGGGCGCGGGGTCGCTGGTGGCAGTGGCGAGTGCCGCTGCTCCTGTATCTCGCCTGGGACGGCCGCCGCCACCTCCTGGACCCGGAGGCGGGTGGGCTCTTTGCGGGGATCACGTTCGGTGCCCACGAGTTCGGCCACCTGCTCTTTGCCTTTCTCGGCCACTTCATGGCCGTTGCCGGCGGGAGCCTCAATCAGGTCCTGATTCCTGTCGCGGCAGGGCTCGCGTTCTATTACTATCGCGACTTCTTCGGGATCGCGGGCGCGGGTGCCTGGCTCAGCTCGAGTCTGATCGACCTCGCCCGGTACATCGGTGACGCCCGTGCCTTCGAGCTCGACCTGGTCGGGTTCGGTGAAGACTCGGTGCACGACTGGGCCTGGTTGCTCGGCCGCTTCGGCGCCCTCCAGTATGACACCCGGCTCGCCAGCCTCACCCGCGGGTGTGCCGTCGTGGTGCTGCTGCTGTCGCTGGGATTCGGCGCATGGCTCTGCCTGCAGATGGGCCGGCGGGCGGCGGCCCCACCGGGGCAGGCGGACTGACCATTCCGCCGTCAGGCGACTCATGCACCCTTGACGACGGCGCGGTGGGCTGTAGATCCCTGCGGAACTCTCCCCCTCTTCAGGAGCCGACGCATGCCTTCCCTCATGCAGTTGTGGGCGCCCATTCTGCTCTCCGCCATTCTGGTGTTCATCGGGAGCAGCCTCGTGCACATGGTGTTCAAGTGGCACAACGCCGACTACCGGAAGCTCCCCAACGAGGATGAGGTGCGGGCGGTGATTCGCAAGGGCAGCCCGGCTCCCGGGCAGTACGTCCTGCCGCACTGCCTCGACCCCAAGGAGATGAGCCTGCCGGAGAACAAGCAGAAATGGATCGACGGTCCGGTCGGGATGATGTACATCATGCCGAACGGCGTCGCCAACATGGGCGCGATGCTCGGCAAGTGGTTCGCCTTCATCGTCATCGTCGCCATCTTCGTCGCCTACGTCGCCTCACACACACTTCCGGTCGGTACGGCCTACCTCACCGTCTACCGGGTGGTCGGGACGATCACCTTCCTCGCCTACGCCGCCGGGACCGTGCCCAGCGCCATCTGGATGGGCAAGCCATGGGGTGTCGCCTTCAAGGAAGTCGGTGACGGGCTGTTCTACGCCCTGCTGGCGGCGGGGGCGTTCGGCTGGCTCTGGCCACGGGGCTGAACGCTCTCGCATTTCTTTCATCATGCCTTCACTTCCGGGCGCACACCTAGCTGTGCGCCCGCTTATTTTCCGGCGCACCCGCGGTTTCACCTCACCCTGAACCACCGCCACCTCATGCGAATGCTCCGTGCCGCCCTGCTCACGCTGCTCCTCGTCATTCCCGCGGCGCTCCGCGCCCAGGATGTGCTGGAGGGCGAATATCCCGGACTCGAGACCGGGAAGATGTGGACCTTCGACGCGCCGCCCCGGGAATACTGGGCGAAGCGCTACAACTTCTCGCCCTCCGACGGCTGGCTCGAGCATGTGCGGCTGTCCGCGCTGCGCTACGGCAACGGCTGCACCGCCTCGTTCGTGTCAGGCGACGGCCTCGTGATGACCAATCACCACTGTGCCCGTGCCTGCATCGAATCGTCCACAAGGGCGGGGGAGGACCTCCTGACCAACGGCTTCTATGCCGCCCGGCGCGAGGACGAGCGTGCCTGCCAGGGACTGTTCCTGGACCAGTTGCAGCAGATCACCGATGTGACCGACCGGGTGAGTCGCTCGGCGTCTCCGAGGGCGGATGCGAAGACCGCCGCGACCCAGCGGGCGAAGGTCATGAAGGCGATCGAGGACGAATGCGGCGCCACGGAACCCGATGCCGCCTGCCAGGTGGTGACGATGTATCGCGGGGGTCAGTACAAGCTCTACCGCTTCCACCGGTACAAGGATGTGCGGCTGGTCTTCGCCCCGGAGGATCAGATCGCCTTCTTCGGCGGGGATCCGGACAACTTCACCTATCCGCGGTGGAATCTGGACATGAGCTTCGTCCGGGCCTACGTCGACGGCAAGCCGGCCCCGACGCCGCAGCACTTCAGCTGGAGCCGCAGCGGAACCACCGAGGGCGACCTGACCTTCGTCATCGGCAACCCCGGGTCCACCGGACGCCTGAACACCATGGCCCAGCTGGAGTTCCTCCGGGACGTGCAGTACCCCTCCCAGCTCGATGCGCTGCACCGGCAGATCGAGACCCTCCACGCGCTTGCCGCGGACACCGTGCGCGCCAAGACGCTCCGCAATCAGATCTTCGGGCTGGAGAACACGCAGAAGGCGATTCTCGGCTACCAGGCCGGCCTGCTCGATCCGCGGCTCATGGCCCACAAGAAGGAATGGGAGCGGGGCTTCCGCGCCCGGGTCGACGCGAATCCCGACCTGAAGCGACAGTACGGCCCGGCTTGGGCAACGATCAGCGACGTCACCGCGCGGCGCAGGCTGATCGATGTGCGGCGCCGGTATTACGCCACGGGGGCCTATGGCTCGCGACTGCTGAGCCTCGCGATGGGAGTCATGCGCTACCCGGTCGAGACGGCGAAGCCGGATTCGGCACGGCTCCCGGCCTACAGGGACGCGAACAAGGCCAACGTGGAGCGGGTCCTCTTCTCCGACCAGCCGATCGACCTGGTCCAGGAGAAGGCCCTCCTCACCGCCTACCTCACGGCGATGCAGCGCGAGCTCCCGGCCGGGGATCCGGTGGTCCGGCAGGCGCTCCAGGGCCGCACACCGGCCGCCGCGGCCAGTGCCATGGTCGACGCCTCCACGATCACCTCGGCCGACACCCGGAAGTCGCTCGCGCATGGCGGTACCGCCACCACGGCCGCCTCTACCGATCCGTTCATCCAGCTGGCCCGGGTCATCGATCCGCTGGAGCGGGCCATGACCCGGCAGGGGAACGACCTCAACGACCGGGAGGCGCAGGCGAACGAGCAGGTCGCCCGCGCCCTGCTCGCGGTGTTCGGGAACCAGGTCGCGCCGGACGCGACCTTCAGCCTCCGTATCTCCGATGGCGAGGTGCGTCGCTACCCGATGAATGGCAGCATCGCGGCGCCGTATACCACGTTCAACGGACTGTACGAGCGGGCCTCCGCCTTCGGCGGCCAGCCGCCGTTCGACCTGCCGCCGCGCTGGAAGGAACGGCGCGACTCGCTGACCCCCGACACCCCCTTCAACGTGGCGTCCACCAATGACATCATCGGAGGCAATTCCGGCAGCCCGGTCATCAACCGTGATGCCGAGGTGGTGGGGCTGATCTTCGACGGGAATATCGAGATGCTGCCCAACCGGTTCCTCTTTACCGAGCGGGTTGCGCGGTCGGTGTGGGTGGATTCCCGGGCGATCGTGCACGCGCTGCGCCGGGTGTACGATGCCCATGCCCTGGCTGACGAACTGGAGGGCCGTTCCGGCGCCGCGCCGGCGATGTGACGCCGCAGGCGTCCGATAGCGGAAGTGGCCGGTCCGGATGGTCGAGCCTGCCAGCTTCGCTCCCGGGCCCTCCGGTGCGAGGGGATGCATGCCGAAGATTGAGAGGATGGAAACCCGCGATCGGGAACCCGGGGCTGCCGTGACGCCTGGCCGCATGCTGCTCTTTCTGGGCGCACTGCTGCTCGCCGCCTTGGCGCGTGCCGGGGCCGACTCCGTGTTCAGCCAGTCCATTGTCTGGCTTCCCACCGGGGTGGCGGTCGCCGGCCTGTGGATCCTCGGGCTCGAGGCATGGTGGGTCGTCGCGCTCGGCACCGTCCTGCAGCGGATGATGCTGGGGTATGGCGTCACCCTCATTGTCCCCGCGGCGCTCGGCAGCACGGCCGAGGCGGTCGTCGGGGTGCTCATTCTCCGGCAGATCGGCGTGCGGGCGACCTTCGCCCGGCTCCGGGATGTGGCAGGGCTGTTCGCGGTTGCGGCGCTGGCGCCCGTGGCCAGTATTCTCCTCAGCTGGATCAGCAGGAGTATTCCGGGACCGACGCACCAGACGCCGTTTTACTCCGGCTGGGACGTCTGGTGGCGGATGAACGCACTCGGCCTGCTGGTCATCGTGCCGGTCGTCGGCACCTGGCTCGATTTCCGGCTCACCTCGTTCCGGATCCGGGCGCTGCTCGAAGCCCTGCTGATTGTCGCGGTCACGACGGGGCTCGTCTGGCAGGTGATGACCGCCGTGGCTCCCGGCCCGCTCGGGATCGTCCTGCTGTATCTGACGCTGCCGGTGGCGATGTACGCCGCGGTGCGATTCGGGCCCCGGGGAGCGGCGTCCACCGCCGCGCTCGCCGCGCTGCTGGTGGCCTACGGGACCGCGCGCCGGATCGGGCCGTTTCTGCAGCCGCAGATGCAGAACCCGCTGGACGCCCTCCAGGCGTTCGAGCTGTCCCTGGTGGCCATACCGCTGGTGCTGGGCGCGCTGCTGGCGGAGCGGCAGGCGGCCTTCCTTCATGGCATGCGGAGCGACAGCCTGCGTGAGGCGTTCCAGCAGATCCTTCCCGACATCACATACGTCCTGAGCGGGGAGGGTGTCTACCTCGACATGTTCATCCCCTCCGGCGCGATCGTCACGATCCCGCGCGACGACATCATCGGGCGTCGGCTGGAGGAGATCGTTCCCGATGCGGCGCCGGAGATGCACCAGCGGATCAGCGCCGCGCTGGCCGGCGCGCCCGCGCAGCCGATCGAGTATACGGTGCACGGCCGGGTCCGGGAGGCCCGCTACGTGCGCCTGGGGGAGAACGAAGTGCTGGCCCTCGTTCGCGACATCACCGACCGGAAGCACGCCGAGACGATGCTGGAGTGGCAGGCGAGCGTGCTCGAGTCGGTGGCGACCGGGCGGCAGACCTCCCAGGTGCTCGATGCACTGGTCCGTGGCATGGAGGCGCAACTCGGTGGTGGCGTCTGCTCGGTGCTGCTCCTCGAAGGGAATCACTTCCACCTCGCGGCGGCGCCCTCGCTCCCGGCCGCCTACAACGCGGCGATCGAAGGCCTCGAGATCGGGCCGGTCGCCGGCTCCTGCGGGACGGCGGCCTTCCGCAACGAGCGTGTCATCGTCACCGACATCGCCACCGATCCGCTCTGGGCGGCGTACCGCGCGCTCGCGCTCCCGCACGGACTGCGCGCCTGCTGGTCGCAGCCGATTCGTGCCGGGTCCGGCGAGGTGCTCGGGACATTTGCAGTCTACTATCGGGAACCCCGATCGCCCACCGAGGCGGAACTCGCGATGGTGGACCGGGCCAGCGCCCTCGCGGGCATCGCGATCGAGCGGGAACGGCGCGAGGACTTGCTGGCCTCGATCAACCGCAACGTGAACGAAGGGTTGTTCCGGAGCACGCCGTCCCGCGGACTGCTCTACGTCAACATCGCCTTCGCCCGCATGTTCGGGTATGAGTCACCCGAGGCGATGCTCCAGGTGCCGGTCACGCGGCTCTACGCCGACCCCGGGCGGCGGGAGGAACTGACGCAGGTCATCGCGATCCGCGGATGGTTCGACAACGAGGAGGTGCGCTTTCTGCGCCGCGACGGGAGCACCTTCTGGGCGCTGGTCAGCAGCACCGGCGTGAAGGGCATGGACGGGAGGGTGCAGTACATCGATGGCGCCCTCTCCGATATCACCGAGCGCAAGCGACTCGAGGAACAGCTGCGTCAGGCACAGAAGATGGAGGCGGTCGGCAAGCTCGCCGGCGGGGTTGCGCATGACTTCAACAATCTGCTTACCGCCATCACCGGCTACGCCGAGGCGCTGACCGACTACCTGCCGGCCGGCAGTCAGGCGCACGAGGACGCGGAGGAGATCACCCGCGCGGCACAGCGGGCGGCGGCCCTGACGCGGCAGCTGCTGGCCTACAGCCGCCAGCAGGTCCTCGCCCCCCAGGTCCTGGAACTGCCGGTGGTGGTGGATCAGCTCGGCGGCATGCTCCGGCGGCTCATCGGGGAGGACGTCCGGCTGGTGATCCGGCACGCGCCCGGCGACAGCTTCGTCCGGGTCGATCGGGGCCAGATCGAGCAGGTGCTCCTGAATCTCGTGGTCAACGCGCGCGATGCTATGCCGAACGGAGGGACGATCACGATCTCCACCGCGCCCGTCGAGATTGACGAGGCATTCGCCACCACGGCGCTGGACACCGCACCCGGTCCGCACGTCTGCCTGACCGTGGAGGACACCGGCACCGGCATGGACGACGCCACCCGCCGTCGCGCCTTCGATCCCTTCTTTACCACCAAGGCCCAGGGCAAGGGGACGGGGCTGGGGCTCTCCACGGTGTACGGCATCATCCGTCAGAGCGAGGGCAGCGTCGTCCTCGAGAGTACTCCCGGATCGGGCACAACTGTGCGAGTATACCTCCCGAGGGCGCGGGAGCGTCCGGGGGCCATCCATCCGGATTCCCGGACCACGCCGACGCCTGACGCCGGCGGCGTGATACTGGTCGTCGAGGACGAGGAGATGGTGCGGGATCTCGTCTGCCGAACGCTCCGGCGGGCGGGGTACACCGTGCTGGTCGCGGACAACGGGGTGGAAGCGCTCCGCATGAGCGGCGCCTTTCCCAGCCCGATTGACTTGATGGTCACCGACGTGATCATGCCGCGAATGGGCGGTCGGGAACTGGCCGACCGCATCACGGCGCTGCGGCCGGGGCTCCGCATCCTGTTCGTCTCCGGCTACGCCAACGAGGCGACGGGTGATTCCGAACTTCTCGGGCCCGGCGCGGAGTACCTGCAGAAGCCGTTCACGCCCTCGACGCTGCTGGAACGCGTCCGGGAGATGCTGATCACCGATCGTGCCCGGCGCTGAGTCCGGGGCGACTGCTCCGACCAGAGAAGAGGTTCCCGTGCCGTCCACCGCCCCCATCCGGTCCATCGCGCGTGCCGCGACCGCGCTCCTCCTCGGCACGGCACTCTCCACCTGTGCCCGCAACCCCGTCACCGGCAAGAACGAACTCTCGTTCGTCTCGGAGAGCCAGGAGATCTCGATGGGGCGGGAGTACGCCGGCCAGGTTGCGCAGGAGATGGGGGTCTATCCCGACTCCGGCGTGCAGGCCTACGTCAGCCGCCTCGGCAAGGAACTCGCGGCCGGGACCGAGCGGCCGAAGCTCCCCTGGACCTTCACCGTGATGGATGATCCCACCGTCAACGCCTTTGCGCTGCCCGGCGGGTTCATCTTCGTGACCCGCGGCATCCTGACGCACATGAATTCCGAGGCGGAACTCGCCACGGTGGTGGGCCATGAAATCGGTCATGTCACCGCGCGGCACTCGGTCCAGCAGATGACCCGGCAGCAGATCGCGCAGATCGGCATGGTGGCCGGCGCCATCGCCAGCGACAAGATCGCCCAGAACCTCGGCCTCATCAGTCAGGTGGTCGGGGTCCTGTCTCTCAAGTACAGCCGCGACGACGAGTCTCAGGCCGACGGACTCGGTTTCCGCTACTCGCTCAATGACGGGTACGACGTCCGCAAGATGGTGGACATGTTCGCCGTCCTGCAGCGCATCAGCGCCCAGGCGGGCCAGCGCATCCCGGAGTGGCAGTCCACTCACCCCGATCCGGGCAATCGCATCGAAGCCACGAAGGCCCGGCTGGCGCGGGTGACGGTGCCCCTCGACGGCACGAAGGTCAACCGGGACCAGTTCCTGCGCACGATTGACGGCATGGTGTTCGGCGACAACCCGCGGCAGGGCTACTTCAAGGGTACCCAGTTCCTGCACCCCGATCTCGCCTTCCAGCTCGATTTCCCCCAGGGATGGAAGACCCAGAACCAGCCGTCGGCGGTGGTTGGTCAGAGCGCAAAGGGTGATGCGCAGGTGCAGCTCGGCCTCGCGGGCCAGGCGGCGCCGTCGGACGCGTTGCAGCAGTTCCTGGGGCAGCAGGGGATTACGCCCGGGCGCACGAGCCAGACCACCATCAATGGCAACCCGGCGGCGCTCGCGCCGTTCAGCGCGCAGAATCAGGATGGCAGCACCATCAACGGGCTTGCGGCCTACATCAGCTACAGCGGCACTACCTACCAGCTCCTCGGCCTGACGAACCAGGCGCCGCAGGTGTACGATCCGACCTTCCGCGCGTTCGTTGGCAGCTTCCGGCGGCTGACGGACCCGGCCGCGCTCAACATCAAACCGAACCGCCTGTCGATCGTAAAGGTCTCGAGGGCGATGACGCTCTCCGAATTCAACCGGCAATACCCGTCGGTGATCCCGATCGAGACGCTGGCACTGATCAACGGGATGGCAGACGGGAATGCATCGATCGCGGCGGGAGAATCAGTGAAGCGGGTGATCACGCGGTAGACGCGCACGACCGTGCGGCCAAGGCATGCCTTGGCCGCCCAGCCATCATCGTCACGACACCCGCCGCGTCTTCCGCTTCATGAAGTCCATCAGGATGAACTGACCCAGCGTCATCGTGCTGGTGAAGTACGCCTTGCCGCGGCAGATCTCCGACACCCGCTTCACGAACTCGACCAGCGACCGCTCCCGTGCCAGCATGAAGGTGTTGATCATGATGCCGGAGCGCCGGCAGTTCGCCACCTCGCGGTAGGTCGCCTCCAGGATCCGCGGATCGAGGCCGATCGAGTTCACATACACCTGGCCGTCCGGCAGCGTCATGGCCGACGGCTTGCCGTCGGTGATCATGATGATCTGCCGCATGTCCTTCTTCTGTGCCATCAGGATCCGCCGGGCGAGTTTCAGCCCCTCGGCCGTGTTGGTGTGATACGGGCCGACCTGCACCGACGGAAGCGCCGCGAGCGGGATCTCCTCCGCGGTATCGTGGAACAGGACGCACCGGATCGAGTCGCCGGGGAACTGGGTACGGATCAAGTGGGTGAGCGCGAGCGCCACCTTCTTGGCCGGCGTGAAGCGGTCCTCGCCATACAGGATCATCGAGTGGGAACAGTCGAGCATCAGCACCGTCGCCGCCGATGACCGGTACTCCGACTGGTTGACCATCAGGTCCCCGTAGTCCAGCTCCAGCGGGACCTTCAGCCCGCCGCGCGCCAGGGCGCGGGTGAGCGTGCCGGGCACATCCAGATTCATCGCGTCGCCGAACTCGTAGGGCTTGCTCGCCGCCTCCGCCTCCACGCCGGTCGCGAGGTGCGGCGTATCGTGCGCACCGGCGCTGGCCTTGCCCACGGTGCCGAGGAGCTGCTTGAGCAGCTTGAAGCCGAGGAAATCGGCGCCCTTCTCGGTCAGCGAGAACTGCACCTGCTGCGCGGCGGAACGGGCCTGGCCATCCGGCCCGAAGACCGAGGTATAGCCCGCGGGCATCTGCGGTGCCTCGGCCAGGTTCAGGTATCCCGACTCGCGCAGCCGCGCCACGATCTGGTCAAGCAGCTCCGCCAGCTGCTGTTCGATCTCCGCGTCCCGGGCTTCGTCGCCGGTGGATTCCCCGCGGAGCAGCTTCATCATGTCCGGCGTGAGCTGCCCCGACTGCATCAGCGCCTTGAGGATCGCTTCGCGCAGCGACTCGAGCGAGCGGTCGCCTCCCTGATCCTCGCCCCACCAGTTCTCGCCCGCGAACCCGGACTGCAGCAGGAAATCCCCCAGCTGGTCCAGCAGCGCCTGGAGATTCACCGACTCGGCAAGCCCCGGGACATATTTGGAATAGGTCGTCGATCGCACGTGCCCGCCGGCGGACTGGGGTGAAAACCGACAATCAGTACTCGGAACCCGGTACCCGGAACTTGAACCCGCCACCCTCACCTTCGTAACCCCTTCCCCTGTTCCCGGTTCCCATCGTACCCTTCCCGCGTGACTCCGCCCGCCCGCAACCCCTTCCACGCCCTCCGTCACCGGAACTTCCGGCTCTTCTTCACCGGCCAGTTCATCTCGCTGGTCGGGACCTGGATGCAGGTGGTCGCGCAGGGGTGGCTGGTGCTCGAGCTCAGCAACTCGGCTTTTCTGGTCGGCCTGGTGACCTCGCTCGAGTCGCTGCCGATCCTGCTGCTGACGCTGTACGGCGGCGTGCTGGCGGACCGGGTGGACAAGCGGCGGGCGATCCTGCTGCTGCAGACGGGAATGCTCCTCGAATCGCTCGCGCTCACGGTGCTGACGGCGACCCACCAGATCACCGTCGGCTGGGTGATGGTGCTCGCCCCCATCCTCGGGATCTGCACCGCCTTCGAGGTCCCCATCCGTCAGGCGTTCATGATGGAGATGGTTGGTCGTGAGGACCTGGTCAATGCGATCGCGCTCAACTCTTCGATCTTCAACCTCACCCGGATCATCGGCCCCGTGGTGGCCGGCGGCCTGATCGCGGGGCTGGGCACCACTGCCTGTTTCGCGGCCAATACGGTGAGCTTCCTCGCGGTCATCGCGGCGTTCCTGAGCATGCGGCCCCCGTTTCCCGGCGCGCTCACCACCTTCCGCAAGGAGCAGCCCACCTTTCAGGACGGAGTTCGCTACGCCATGGGAGACGGCGAGCCGCGCTCTCTGCTGCTGCTCGCCGCGACACTGAGCGTCTTCGGACTCGGCGCGAGTCTCGCCATGCTGCCGGTCTATGCCCGCGAAGTCCTGAAGCTCGGCGCCGACGGCTACGGCGGCATGATGGCGGCTGTCGGGGTCGGCGCCGCGTCGGGAGCCATCGCGATGGCGGCGTTCGGTCACCGGGTGAATCGCCGGAGACTCATCAGCGGCGCCGCGCTGCTCTTCGCCGCGAGTATCGGCGCCTCGGTCATTCACGGCTCGTTCGTCCTGGCGCTGTGCGGGCTGGGCGTCGCCGGCTTCGGCAGCGTGCTCGCCGCCATCAGCACGAACACCCTCCTGCAGACCGACGCGCCCGATCATCTCCGCGGCCGGGTGATGGGATTCTACTCCTTCGTGGTGCTCGGGCTCGCCCCGCTGGGCTCCCTGCAGGCGGGCTGGGTCTCGGAGCACTTCGGGGTGCAGACCAGCTTCGTGGTCGGGGCGGTGGTCTGCGCCCTGGCGGTGGTGTTCATCGGCCCCCACCGGCGGACCGGCTTGCCCAAAGCCGTCCCCGTGCCGTAACGTCATCTCTGGCAGCCGACCTCTCGCCCCCGCGACTCATGCTCATCACGATTTCTCGACAGTTTGGCGCCGGCGGTTCCGAAGTGGCGCGTCTCGTGGCCGACCGGCTGGGCTGGAGCGTCGTCGATAACGAGATCATCGATCGGGTCGCCCGCCGGGCGGGGCTCACCCCCGAGGTGGTCGCCGAGCAGGACGAGCGGGTGCCCGGGTTCGTGGAGCGGCTCGGGCGCGCGCTTGCGGCGTCTTCACAGGAGTACGCCGTCCCCGAACTGGGCGTCGCGGTGCGCGGGGAGGGGCCCAGTCTGGTACGACTGACGGAACTGGTCGTGCAGGAGGTAGCGTCGGAAGGGAAGGTCGTGCTGGTCGGGCGCGCGGCGCCCGCCGTGCTCGGGACTGCGATCAGCGCGCTGCATGTGAAGCTCGTTGCACCGCGGCCCTTCCGGATTCAGCTCGCGCAGAAGGCCGAGCAGCTGAGCGCCCGGGACGCGGAGAAGCTGATGGACCAGACGGACGCCCAGCGCGCCCGCTACCATCGCGAACATTACGGTCGCGACTGGGATGATCCGAGTCACTTCCACATGCTGCTCAACACCGGACTGCTGGGACTCGACGGCGCGGCCACGGTGATCGTCACCCAGGCCCGCGCGATGGGGTGGTAGGGGCGACCGGGCGGTCGCCCCTGCCACCCATCACCCCAGATTCAGCCCCTTCCCGTATCCCCCCATCGGATCCTTCCGCTCGGGCTTCGCCCGCACATAGCCCAGTTCCTCCGAACGGCTGATCCGCTTCTCGGCCGCGAGCGACTCCAGGATCAGCTCGCAGGCCGCCACCAGGACGGGGACGTTGTCCCGTGCCGAGAGTCCTCCGGCCACCGCGGCGTCCACCAGACCGGGCACGACCCCGAAGCCCTTCAGGCAGAGATCGCTGCGCTCGTCACCCTGCACCTTGAGCGCGCCGCCTCCGTCGAACCAGCGGACGACGTTGTCGAGACCCACGTCGCCCATCCGCTCCTCGACGGTGCTTCCCGCCGCGCGCCGGATGAGTTCCTTCGCGATCGCCTCGCCACCCTGCAACTCGCCCTCGTATTCCAGCTCGAGCTTGCCGGTGATCGAGGGCAGCGATGCATAGATGTCGCTCACCCGGGGAACCACCAGCGGCTCGCGATTCCTGAGCGCGCGCCGCTCGGCGTTGGAGACGGCATGCTCGAGCAGGCTGATCGGCAGCCGCTGGCTGACGCCCGAGCGCTTGTCGACTCGCTTGTCCTCGCGGGCTTCAAAGGCGACCCGCTCCACCAGCTCCAGCATGAATTCGGGGATCTCGACCGGCCGCGAGCCGCGCGAGATCCAGGCTTCCTGTGCGGTGATCGCCATGCCGAGTTCGACCGACCGGGGATAGTGGGTGATGATCTCCGAGCCGATCCGGTCCTTGAGGGGCGTGATGATCTTGCCGCGCGCGGTGTAGTCCTCCGGATTGGCGGTGAAGGCCAGCATGACGTCCAGCGGCAGCCGCACCGGGTAGCCTTTGATCTGAACGTCGCCCTCCTGCATGATGTTGAAGAGCCCGACCTGCACCTTGCCCGAGAGGTCGGGCAGCTCGTTGATCGCGAAGATCCCGCGATTGGCCCTCGGCAGCAGCCCGAAGTGCATCGTGAGTTCGTCGGAGAGCAGGTGCCCGCCCCGGGCCGCGCGGATCGGATCCACATCGCCGATCAGGTCGGCCACCGTCACATCCGGCGTCGCCAGCTTCTCGATGTAGCGCTGCTCCCGGGGCAGCCATGCGATCGGTGTCGCGTCTCCCATCTCTAGGAGCCGCTCCCGGGCGTACTTCGAGATCGGCGCAAAGGGGTCGTCGTTCACCTCGCTCCCCGCGACGATCGGGATCCGGTCGTCGAGGAAGCGGGTGAGCTGGCGGAGGATCCGGCTCTTCGCCTGGCCCCGCAGGCCCAGCAGAATGAAGTGATGCCGCGCGAGGATCGCATTGGTCAGCTGAGGCAGAATCGTGTCTTCGTAGCCGACGATGCCCGGAAAGAGCGGTTCGTCGGATTCGAGCGCCCGAAGCAGATTGCCACGCATTTCATCCCGCACCGTGCGGCCGCGGAGCGGCGCGTCGGCCCAGGGAGAGCGCTTGAGGTCGCCGAGAGTCTGGGGGAGGCTGGTCATGCTGGATGATAGAGAGAGGGCCGAAGAGGGAACAGGCCATGCTCACAGAGCGCGGCGCAGAGGTCGCGGAAGTCGTACCCTGCGACCCGCCGGCCGTTCCCCGGCCACGCCTTCCCTGGCGGCACGCGCCGTCGCAGGGGCCATTCGCGGTGACCGGCCCCCCACTGCACGATTTCCAAACTGTCGCAGAAGGGTCCATCCCGGTGATGATCCGGAAGGTGCGGGTCTCGGAGGCGCCACGACGGGCACCCCGCCGAGATGGCCCACCGTGCCAGGGCTCCCGCTCGGAGCGGAGTCAGCAGGGGGAGCCTGACACAGTCGCACGAATGAAAAAAATGTAATCTGCCTGATTGCTTGACAAATCGTGCCCGCTTGGTAAATTGACCGCGGTTTTTTCCGGGTCTCGGCGAAGGCCCGGCCAGCCGATGCCTCCTGTTCACCATCCATTGACCCGAGGAGTTCCGATGAAGAAGTACCTGCTTCTGTCCGCTGTGCTGATGATGGCCGCGTGCGGCAAGAAGGAAGAGGTCACGCCAGCGGCTGACACGACCAGCGCCGCTCCGGCGCCCGCCGCCACCGATTCCATGGCGAAGGCAGACTCCATGATGGCGCGCGACACCACCCACAAGATGTAATTCGGCGCCCGCCGACCGGGTGAAGAAGAGGGCCGCCTTCGGGCGGCCCTCTTTCGTCTGCCTAGAGGCTCTGAATCGCGGCCGGAAGCGCGATGGAATGGCGCACGGTGGGAGTCCAGCCGAGCGTGCGGCGGGCCGCCCCGGAATTGAACGGGTTGCCGCCCTCGAGGAAACGAACCGCGGCGAGCAGGCCGGGAAGGCCGCTGCGAAGCAGCACACGGGTCAGGTCGCCCGCGGCGGCAGCGCCGTTCGCCAGCGGCCTTGGGATCCGGATCGGACGCACCGGCCGGCCCAGTCCGGCGCTCAGGGCGGCGACGAACGCCAGGCCGGTGATCTCATCGTCGTTGGTCACGTTGAATGCCTGGCCCCAGCCTCGTTCCGCCCGCAGGGCTGCGCCCACCGCTTCCGCGACGCTTCGTGCGTGCACCATCGCCATGGGTTGCTGTCCCGTTCCAACCAGCGGGAAGTACCCTCGGCGCGCGTGCCGCGCGATCGTCGGCAGGAAGAGCCGATCGCCTTCGCCATAGACGACGCAGGGGCGCAGAATGATCGCCCTGAGCCCGCGGGCGACCTCTTCCAGCACCGCCGCTTCCGCGAGCCGTTTGGAGCGGCCGTAATGCGGCCCGGCAGAGCTCGAACCAAGCGGGTATTCCTCAGAGACGCTGCCGGCCGGCTGGCGCCCGGCATTGGCGCCGTAGACCGCGACCGACGAGATGTGGATGAGCGGGACCCCGAGCGCCCGGGCCCGCGCCGCGGCGAGCCGGGTTCCATCGACGTTGACTCGCCGGTAGCCCTCCCATCCCGCGCGGCTCGCGATGATCGCCGCGCTGTGGACGATTGCCCGGCAGCCGTCGACCTGGTTCCAGAGTGCGGGAGAGTCGACATCACCAGTGAGCGGGGTGGCGCCGAGGATGCGCAACGCGGTCGCGGCATGGTCCGACCGGGCGAGGGCGGTGATCGGGTCGCCCGCGTGCTGCAGTTGTGCGAGGATATGCCGGCCCAGCAGGCCGGTTCCACCGGTGAGAAAGATCAATCGTGCAGGCTCGTGGCGTCGAATGGCAGGGCGACGACGGCGGCCTCGTGGCCCGCGGCCATCACCACATTCCCCACCGTGACTTCCCGGCGCAGCACCGCGAGCCCAGCGGTCACCTGGGGGAGTACCAGCAGCGAACCGATCATCCCGACCGACTCGCCGTCCTGGCCCACGACGCTGTCGCCGCTGAGGTCCGGCACGCCGGACCAGATCAGCCCGCGGAGTTCCCGGTTGGTGTGTCCGCGGAAGTGCAGCCGGGCGACGGTCTCCTGGCCGGTATAGCAGCCCTTGGTATACGAGAGCCCCTGGATGTCGTCGTAGCGGACCTCCTGCGGCAGGGTCTTGTCCTGGATTTCGGCGCCGAGGCGGGGCCAGCCGGAAAGGATGCGGGACGCTTCGAGATCGTCCAGATCACCCGGCAGGGCGCCGGCGTTGCCCAGCGCGCGCTCGGTCTGATCGATCAGCGCGGAATTGCCGATGAGCACCGCGCGAAACGGTGCGATGGCATGTGGCCGCGCGAGCACCGATTCCTCACTCCCCGCCCCCTGCAGCACGGCGCGGCTGTCGCCGTCCGGCACGGCGAGCCCGGCGGCCGCCAGCGAGACGATGGCCAGGTCGCCGCAGAGCCAGAGCGCTTCCCGGCCTTCGGTCAGGTCGTTCACCAGCGCCATCCGCGCGGGCATGGAGCGTCGCAGGACGCCAAGCGTGGACTGGTGCGCCGCGGGGTCGCCGATGAGCAGGATCCGCTGGGGGCTCACCCGCACGACCCACATGTCGGCGATGATCATGCCCTTCGGGGTCAGCGTCGCGCTGTAGATGAACGACCCGTCTCCCGGCTTGACCAGGTCGTTGGTCAGCACTCCCTGCAGGCAGGCGAGTGCGCCCGGTCCCTGCACCTCGATGACGGAGACGGGGGCGCGAATCATCACGGCGCCATGCCGCAATCTGCTGAGGCGGGCACTGTCGATGGCAATCGGGGAGAGCATCATGACGTCCATGGCAAGTCGCGCGGGTGGTACCCGCTCAGGTTGGTCCATACCAGCTCCGCGCCGACCAGCTCGTTCGCCGGGTGGGAGGTCGCGATCATCGCACAGCGGATCCCGGCGGCATGCGCCGCCGTCAATCCGGGGAGGGAGTCTTCGATCACCATGCACGACGCGGCGGGCAGGTTCAGTTGCTCGCGCGCACGCCGGTATCCCTGCGGATCCGGCTTGCACGCGTCCACGTCTTCGGCGGCCACCACGACTTCGAAATGCTGCCGGAGCCCCGCCTCGTTCAGGACCAGTTCGATTTCGCGCCGCAGCGCACCCGAGACGACGGCCAGGCGGTACCCCTCCGCGGCCGCAGCGCGGATGAATGCCGCCGAGCCGGGCACCAGCTGCAGCGACGCCCGGATGGCCCGCTCGTACAGTGCCGCCTTCCGCTCGATCGCCTCGTGCAGGAGCGTGGTGCCGGGCTCGCGGCCCATCTGCCGGAACGCGAAACGAAAGCACTCGCGGTCATCGAATCCGAGGTAGTCGCGGTAGTAGCCTTCGCGGTCCAGCGTGAAATCGTAGGTCGCGAGGGTGGCGATAAGCGCTTCACAGTGCTGCGGTTCGTCGTCGACGATGACGCCATTGAAGTCAAAGAGGATCGCGCGGGGCATGGAGTGATAAGATAGTGAGGATCGGGGATGAGTGCGGAGGGATGCCTCTCGCTCGTTCGTGCTCCCGGCCACTCACTGCCCGTGTCGCACCCCCGTGTACACTCCTCCCGCCGCGTATGACCAGTCCAGCAGCTCGACCGGATGCGCCACCCGGATCGGCAGTCCCGCGGCCCGGAGGCCGCCGCCGATCTGCATCAGACAGCCGGGGTTGCCGGTTGCCACAATCTCCGGTGGCGGGCTCGCCTCCCGGAAGCTGCCGATCTTTGCATCCAGCACGGCCCGCGACATCGCGGGCTGGAGCATGGAGTAGATCCCGGCGCTGCCACAGCAGCGGTCCGAGCCGGGCAGCAGCCGGAGCCGAAGCCCGGGGATGGCGCGGAGCACGGCGAGTGGCGCCTCGTGCACCCGCTGCGCGTGCTGCAGATGGCAGGGCGCGTCGTACGCCACCTCGAGTTCCAGCATCCCGCCAGGCCGCGGCCCCTGCTGCGCGAGCAGTTCGGTCACGTCCCGCACTCTCGCGCTGAACGCCTCCGCGGCGCCGCCGCCGACCAGGTGGCCATAGTCCTTGAGCAGGGCCCCGCACCCGGCGCTGTTGATCACGATGAAATCGGCGGAACCGGCAAAGGCCGCAAGGTTCTGCCTGGCGAGCGCTTGCGCTCCCGGGCGATCGCCGGCGTGCTCGTGCAGCGCGCCGCAGCAGGCCTGGCCCGCGACCTCGACCACGCGATAGCCGTTCGCCTCCAGGGTCCGGCGGGTGGCCTCGTGCACATGGCCGAAGAGTGCGTCCATCACGCAGCCCCGGAAGAGCGCGACCGTTGGGCCGGTTTGGCCAGCCAAGGCAGGTTGGTGGGCCAACGCATGCGTTGGCCCACCTGCACTCCCCGGCCTCGTCGCGGCCACCATCGCCATTCCGAATCCGGAGCGGGAACCGCCCGCGAGGCGGTCGGCGATGCCGAGATCACGGAGGAGACGCGCGCCGCCGAACAGCGTTCGCCAGAGCCAGGTCCGGCGGAACACCGCGAGGATGGCGCTGGCCGATGGGCTGAGGCCCCGCTCCCGCACCAGCAACTCGCGGGCAGCCTCGAGCCCTCGGCCATACCCGACACCGGACGGGCAGACCGGTTCGCAGCCCCGGCAGCCGAGGCAGGCGTCCAGATGCTGCAGGAGGGCGGTGTCGGTCGGGCGCAGCTCTCCGCGCTCCAGCGCGCGCATGAGCACGATCCGCCCGCGCGGGCTGTCGGCCTCGTCGCCCGTGGCGAGATAGGTGGGGCAGGCGGGGAGGCAGAAGCCGCAGTGGACGCAGGGATCGAGCGATGCGAACGGCGAAGGCGCAGCCGTCACGCGGTTCCCTCCAGCGCGACGGCGATCAGCCCCTTCGGATCGAAGCTCTCGCGGAGGCGCCCGACGAGCTGGCCCACGCCCTCGCGATAGGCCCCGAAGTGTCCGACCGCCCGCCGCGTTGCCCACGGCGCCCGCTCGAGCGTGACCGGCACCTCCCGCTCGGCGGCTCGGTGCCGCAGCGTGCGCAGGCCTTCGGTCGTGGCATCGCCGGCCCAGCGGATCGCCCCCGTGCCCAGACCGGCCGAGAGCAGGCCGTCATCGAGGACCTCGGCGGTGAGATCGGTGAGATCATCGATCCCGTCGAGCAATGCCCCCAGCCGGATCGACACCGGACCGCCAAGCGGTGCACGTGCCACGAGATTCCAGAAGGCGGCGGCTCGTTCCGCGGGAAGTCGCTCCCACTCGAGGCCGGTCTCCATGCGCAGGCGCGCGGCCTCGGTCTCCACGCCGTCGAGCGTACCGACGACCCGTGCCGCCAGGGTCCACTCCGGCAGCGCGGCGAGCGCGGGCGAGAGCAGCTCCAGGCTCACGAGGCCGATCTGTGCCTGCACCGCGAGGTGCCCCGCGCCGCTCAGGGCATGCCGTCCGCCGCGGGCGACCAGGGTGATGTCTGCCTCGGGTTGCGCCCGCAGTCGCAGATGGAGCTCGGTGATCACGCCGAACCCGCCGAAGCCGCCGACATGGAGCTTGGTGAGGTCGTAGCCCGCGACGTTCTTGACCACGCGGCCACCGGCATCGACCAGTCGTCCGTCGGCCGTCGCGACCGTGCAGCCGAGGACGTGGTCCCGCACGGGACCGTAGCCATGGCGGAGCGGGCCGGCGGTGCCTGTCGCGACGATGGACCCGAGGGTCCGGTCCGGCCGGCCCGGCGGATCGAGGGCCAGCCAGAGCCGATGGGTCTGCAGCTCGGCACGGAGCACGTCCAGGGTGAGGCCGGCCTGCACCGTCGCGACCAGGTCGTCGGGGCTCACGCGGACCACCCGGTCGAGTCCGCGAGTGCTGAGGGCCAGGTCCGCGGGTGCGTCCGGCGCCAGCCAGCTGCCGCGGCCCTCGAGCCGGAACCGCCATCCTTCCTGCTGCGCTGCCTGACACACCAGTGCGAGGGCGTCGTCGCTCTCCGGTACCGCGCGCGGGAGTCCGCGCGGATCGCGTTCGACGCCCTCCGGCCCCAGCAGGGTGCGCAGCCGGCCGAAGATGGCCTCGCTCATGCGACGCCTCCTTGCCGCCACTCGCGGCAGGTATGCAGCGGGAACACCTTGCCCGGGTTGGCCCGGGCGTCGGGGTCGAAGGCGCGACGCACCTCGCACATCTGGTCGAGCGAGGGCGGGTCGAACGCCCTTGGCATGTACTCCATCTTGTCGCTGCCGACGCCGTGCTCACCCGTGATGCTCCCGCCGGCGGCGAGACAGGCCTCCATGATTTCCCGGCTGGCCCGCTGGACGCGCTCGTATTGCCCGGGGTCCCGCCGGTCGAAGCTGATGCACGGATGCAGGTTCCCGTCCCCGGCATGAAACACGTTGCTGATCTGCAGACCCAGCCGGTCGCGGATCTCCGCGATCGTGTCGAGGATGGCCGGCAGTACCGACCGCGGGACGACGGCGTCCTGCACCGCGAGATCCGGGGCGATCCGCCCCAGGGCCCCGAAGGCCTTCTTGCGACCCTGCCACAGGCGTGCCCGTTCGGCGCCAGAGGTGGCGCTCTTCACCTCGCGGGCCCCATGCGAGCGGAGGAGGCGCTCGACCACCGCCCCATCGGCCGCCACGGCCTCCGGAGATCCGTCGAGTTCCACCAGCAGCACCGCCGCCGAATCGGTGCGCGCGCCCGTCGCGTAGATCGATGCCTCGACGGCCCTCACGCACGACTGGTCCATCATCTCGAGCGCGGCAGGCACGATCCCGGAGGCGATGATGGCGGAGACCGCCTCACTCGCGGCGCGGAGCGCCATGAAGTCGGCGAAGATCGTCTGGATCATCCGTGGAATCGGCTCGAGCCGCACCGTGATTTCCACCGCGACGCCGAACATCCCCTCGCTCCCGACGAACAGCCCGACCAGGTCGGGGCCCCACGCCTCGCCGTGCGGGGAGCCCAGCCGCATCAGTCGCCCGTCGGGGAGCACGATCTGCAGGGCGGTGACATGGTTGGTGGTGACGCCGTACTTGAGGCAATGCGGACCGCCGGCGTTCTCGGCGACGTTGCCGCCGATGGTGCAAGCGCTCTGGCTCGAGGGGTCGGGCACGTAGTGGAGACCGAGCGGCGCCACGGCTTCGGACAGCTTGGCGTTGATCACGCCGGGCTCGACCACCGCGCGCCTCGCCCCGGCATCGACGGTCAGGATGCGGTTCATGCGGGTGAGCGTCAGCAGCACCGTCGTCTCCTCGGCGAGCGCACCGCCTGACAATCCGGTCCCCGCGCCCCGCGCCACGAAGGGGACCTGCAGCAGATGGAGCAGGCGGAGCACGGCCGCGACCTCCTCCGTATTCTCGGGAAGGACGACGATCCCGGGCACGGACTCGTGGGTCGGCAGGCCATCGGCGGCGTACGTGGCGAGCTCCGCGGCCCGATGCCGGACCCAGCGCGGGCCGACGATGCGCCCGAGTGCGTCGATCAGGTCAGGCGTCATGTTCCGGTGACGATGTCATGCCCGGGGTGGCCTTTGCCATTGGAGCGGGCCCGGATATGGACTTCGGCGTTGGCCCTGGCCTGGCGCACGGCGGCGGGCAGCATGCCCAGGAGAGTCGTGGCCCGTTCCCGTGTAGAGCGTACCGCGAGCAGGCGACCCCTGGTGGCCAGATCGGTCTCGATGAGCGCCGCAGCCTCGAAGGAGAACAGCTCCTCGTCGTCCGACCAGGGCGGCTGCTCCCCCGGGCGGTCCGCGAGGACGCCTAGCGCGTCGCGAAGCTCGCCGGCGAGACGCCGCAGCTCCGACCCCTCCTCCGGCAGTGGCGCGGTCCCCGGTGCATCATCGAACGGCTCGACCGCCGCCATCAGGTATGGTGTCCCCGAGTCCAGCAGGCTCCGAATGCCGAACCGCCGCTGTCCCACCACCACGATGGCGGAGCGCCCATCCTCGAGCGGCTGCGCGGCTCGGATGAGGGCCACGCAGCCGAGTGTGCCGGGACGCGGCTGTTGCTCGGCCGTGATGCCGAAGCGCTGGTCGCCTTCCAGGCAGTCCGCCAGCATCTGCCGATAACGTGGTTCGAAGATGTGCAGGGGCAGCGGCTCGCCGGGGAAAAGGACGAGGTCGAGCGGGAAGATCGGCAGGCGCGCGGGCATGCAGGGAATGTAGGGACGGGAGGGGAAGGGGGAAAAGGGAAGAGGGAAGAGGAGTCCTTCCCTCTTCCCTCTTCCCTTGATCGCTCCGGCGGCGAGAGCGTTACGCCGCCACCCAGAATCCCTTGAGGCCCTTCACGTCCGGCGACTCGCGCAGCTTCTCGAAGGCGCGCTCGCGGATCTGCCGGATGCGCTCCCGGGTCACGCCGAGCAGTTCGCCGATCTTCTCGAGCGTCAGCGCCTCGCTGCCCTCCTCGAGGCCGTAGTAGAGATAGAGGATCTTCCGTTCCCGTGGCGTGAGGTAGCGGGTGAAGATCCGGTCGATGAACTCGCGCATGAGCGTGGCATCGGTCCGTTCCTCGATCTCGCCGCTCTGCGTCCCGGCGAAACGCTCCCCCATCGTGCCGCTGGTCTTGTCGCTCCGCTCGACCGGGGCATCGAGCGACAGTTCCGCCGACGTCATGCGGCGGGCGGAACGGATGTTGTCGACGGAATCGTTGAGGGCGGTGGCGATCTCCTCGTCGGTCGGCTCGCGGCCGAGCTCCTGGGAGAGGAAGGTCTCGGCGCGGGACATCTTGATCAGGGCCGAGTTCTGATTGAGCGGAATGCGGACACTGCGGGTCTGTTCCGCGAGCGCCTTGAGCACCGCCTGCCGCACCCACCAGACCGCGTAGGAGATGAATTTGACGCCATGTTCCGGATCGAACTTGCGGACCGCCTTCAGCAGTCCCTCGTTGCCGATCGCGACGAGTTCCGAGAGGTCGAGCCCGTGGCCCTGGTATTTCTTGACGTAGGAAATGACGAAGCGGAGGTTCGCCGTCACCAGGCGTTCCGCCGCTCGTTCGTCCCCCTTCAGGGCCAGCCGGGCCAGCCGCTTCTCCTCGGCCGGATCGGTAATCATGGGAAGCTTCTGGATATCCCGGAGATACTGGTCGAAGGACCCAGTGGCTGTGGGACGGAAAAAGGCGCTGGCCCGGCCATCATGCGACGCTGCCATGAATGCTCCGCGAGGCTTGCCCAACTGGTTGTCTGTTGAGGAGCGGTCGTGCAGGGGGTGACCGCCGAGAGGTGTGCGAATATAGGACGCGACAAAAAACTGGTCAAGCAGAAACTATTTTCCACATCACAAATCGTTTACTGACAGCCCATTGCGGCGTTTGTCCACGCCGAGCCCGGTACTGGGCGCCCCTACCAGCTGGAAGGTGATGTGTAACTCGTTGCCAGTATGATGTTTACAGGATGTTGGTATGGGGAAATCCGGTGGAAAGCCGGCAGGAAATGTGGATCAGGCCAGTCCCGCCACCGCGGAGGCCAGCATGTCGTGAGTGACCGGCACCGTCCACTGCCCCTCGCCTTCGTGCATCGCGCCCAGCGCCATCGGGAGCGCCAGCCGAATCTGGCCCTCGCGGTTCTTCTTGTCATGCAGCATGGCCTCGAGCACGCGGGCCACCTGCACGGTGCCACCGGTGCGGACCGGGAGGCCCAGCGCGCGGACGACGCCGAGCACCCGTTCCGCGAGGCCGGTGGGCGCGAGGCCCATCCGTTCTGCGATGCGGCACTCCGCGATCAATCCGAGGCCGACCGCCTCGCCGTGCGGGAGCCGATAGTGCGACTCCTGTTCGAGGCCGTGGGCGATGGTATGCCCCGCGTTCAGCGTGGCGCGGATGCCGCCTTCGCGTTCGTCCTGGCTGACGACCGCCGCCTTGATCTCGACGCTCCGGTGGACCAGGTGGGTGAGGGTGTCGAGATCGCGACTGAGCAGTCTGCGCGCATTGGCCTCGATCCAGCCGAAATAGCTCGAGTCGGCGATCAGGCCGTGCTTGATGGCCTCCGCGAGTCCCGAGCGATATACCCGGTCGGGTAGGGAGAGCAGCGTGAGCGGGTCGGCGACGACGATGGCGGGCGGATGGAATGCGCCGACGAGGTTCTTCCCGAGCGGGGTATCCACGCCGACCTTGCCGCCCACGGAGGCGTCGAGCATCGCGAGCAGCGTGGTCGGCACCTGCGCGTACGGCACGCCACGGAGATAGGTGGCGGCGACGAAACCGGCGAGGTCGCCGACGACGCCGCCCCCGAGCGCCACGATCGCCGCGTGGCGGTCGAGCCCCTGGCTCAGCATTTCGTCTGTCAGGCGGACCCAGCTTTCCCGGGTCTTGCTCGCTTCACCGGCGGGGAACGTGAGGCGGGCTTCGCAGCGCAGCCGGATCCCGGCATCGCTCGAGCGGGCGCCCAGCGCACGCGCCTCCGCCGTGGCCCGGGTCCACTCGTCGTAGTAGCGACCCACGATGTCATCGGTGATCAGGACCAGCTTGCGCTTGCCGAGTGGCCCGCTGAGCAGCTCCGGCAGGGAGAGCAGGATGCCGGGCTCGACGCAGACGTCGTACTGCCCGAGTGCATGGTGGACCGGGACGACGGGCATTACCAGGTCACGTCGCCGGCGCCTTCGCGATGGTTGGCCAGTCGCGCGAGCGTGAAGAGCAGATCCGAGAGGCGATTCAGGTAGATGACGAAGAGGTCGGGGACTTCCGCCTCGTGCGAGAGTTTCACCACGTTGCGCTCGGCCCGGCGGCACACCGTCCGTGCGAGATGCAGTGCGGCCGCCTTGGGAGTGCCGGCGGGGAGGACGAAGGCGGCGAGCGTCGGCAGCTCGCGATCGGCCTCATCCATGATGTGCTCGAACTTTTCGACTCGCGCGGGCGTGAGTTCCGCCTTCTCGAGCGCCTTGCGCACCTTCTCCGGATCGGGGGTGGCGAGCTGCCCGCCGAGCGAGAAGAGATCTCGCTGGATGCTCTCCAGCAGGTCGTCGAAGAAGTGCACCGGCTGAGTGGCGCGGACCACGCCGAGGCAGGAGTTGAGTTCATCGACGTCGCCATAGGCCCGGACCCTGGAATGGTCCTTGGGCACCCGACCACCACCGAACAGTCCGGTTTCTCCGGCGTCGCCGGTCTTGGTGTAGATCTTCATGCGAGGAAGGTAAACATGCCCGGGTCGGCGCGCTGCATGGCACCGAGGCCCGGACTAACGCCGCTTCTCGTAGAGCAGCACATCATCTATCTCCTCTTCCCAGACCGTCCCGGCCACCCGCATCCCGACCTTCTCGGCCACTCGCCGCGCCGGAATGTTATCGGGGGGGATGCTCGAACAGACCCGAACCACGCCCGGCTGGGCAAGCGCCCAGTCCACGAGCGCGGCGGTCGCCTCTGTCGCGAAGCCGCGGTGCGCGGCGCCCGGATAGGTCGCGTATCCGATCATCACGGCGCCCTCGGCGTCCGGCGGTCCCCCGAAACCGATGGCGCCGGTCACCTGCCGCGTGGCCCGGTCCACGGTGAGCCAGGTCCACCAGCCATTGCTGGAGGGATCGGCGAGGAGCCGGTCACGCACCAGCGGCAGGACCTCCTCCATCAGCGGCGGCGGGCGCAGCGGCGTGGGGAAGTGCAGCCCGGTGAGCGTCCGGAGCGTGGCCTCGTCGCCCGCGAGCAGCGCATCGATCGCGCGCGGTGCGAATGGAATCAGGTCGAGACGGGCAGTCGAGAGCGTCAGCATGGTCCATCCATTTCCGCCGCCGCGACGACGGTGTTGCCGCGGGGTTCGAGTATCACCCAGAGGACGGTGCCGTCCTCGACGTTGACCTGCTCCAGCCAGAGATAGTCCCGCTTGAAGGCGAAGCCGCTCACCGGTGCCAGGCGGCGCCAGAAGAGCGGCGGCGTGACACCGCCGTACGCGCGGGAGAGCCGGTTGCGCCGGTATTCGAGCAGGGTCGGGCGGAAGACGATCTGGCGCCAGCTGCCCGTCGCGTCCCAGACCATCACGATCGCCGCCT
The DNA here is from genome assembly GCA_963817435.1 of uncultured Gemmatimonadales bacterium. GTDB lineage: Bacteria > Gemmatimonadota > Gemmatimonadetes > Gemmatimonadales > GWC2-71-9 > JADJOM01. Next base: position 1,934,120 of record CAWFNY010000001.1, on the reverse strand, counting down.
GCGCCGCGATGCCACGCTCGGTGCGCAGGCTCTCGCGGAGCGAGACGGCATAGCGGATGCGCCCATCGTCCAGCCGGAAGGCCAGCACGTCCGCCGCGTCCTCGTCGGCCAGCCCGTTGATGGCCTGCGGCAGTCCCGCCGGGTGGCTGAGCGGGCGGTCGCGCGCGGAGAGTGTCCCGCTCAGCAGCGAATCCATCGCCCGGGAGGTCCACGCGAGCAGGCTGTCCGTGAGTGCGCCCGACGGCGGGTCGACCGGCTCGCGATAGTGCGCGTCGGTGCGGCTCAGCCAGTCGTCCGGGGCGAAGAACGCCCCGACCACCGGTCCGCGCATCGTGGGGCCTTCGCTGGTCAGCTCGTCCACGAGCAGTTCCGCCTGCGTGCCGCGCCACCCGCACGAGGAGCCGTGCAGCAGCACCGATGTCAGCCGCACCGGGGTGTGCCCGTCGGGTGAACCGACCAGGATACCCTGCTGCGGCGCCGTGCCTGACACACCCCCCAGGTCGACGACCACGGTGCGGCGGGTGGCGAGCCACTGCCAGATATCGCCCCGGCGGTCGTGGCCGGGTCGGACGCGCCGGGCGAGGTCGGCGATCAGTCCCGTGTCGCTCGAGAGCAGATGGATCTGATGGCGGGTCCCTTCGCCGACGAAGCTCCCGGCGATGCGGCCGAGGGAATCGACCCGCGCGTCACTGGTGATGGTCGCCTCGTCGAGCGGCGCCGGCGGCCGTTCCGTGCCGAGGCCATCGATGAGGTTGCCCAGCGTGGCACAACCGCCCAGGGAACAGGCCAGGGCGAGGGCGAACCCGCGGATTGGAAGGCGCATCGGGGTAATGTCGGCGCGGATGCGGCCGCGCGAAAGAGGGGTATCGGCGCCGCTGCGGTCGTCGAGGCGGATGGCGCCGCCCGCCGAGGGGTATGAGCGGAACGCAATGTCTACCGGGCGAGCGCGGCGAGCATCTCCTCTACACGGGTGAACTTGAGTCTCGGGCGGCCCTGGGCGGCACCCAGTTCCTTCTCGAGCGCGTCGAGCCGCTGCCAGCCGGCCCAATCCACCACCCGCACGCCGCGCGCGGCGAGGATGCGTTCGATCGAGGCCCGGTCCGGCGCCGCCGGCGTGTTGAGCGTGCCGGCGGCGTGATCGGCGAGCAGCAGATCAGCGCTCTCCACGGCGTCCGGCTTGTTGGTGCCGATCACCCCGCTCGGTCCGCGCTTGATCCAGCCGACGGCATACTCTCCACGCGCGACGGCTCCCGGTGCCGTCACGACGCGGCCACTTTCATTGAGGATCACGCCGCGTTTCGCATCAAAGGGAACCCCAGGCAGCGCCGGTGCCGAGGTAGCCGACCGACCGAAAGACCAGCCCCGTGGCCAGCGTCTCCGTCTTGCCCGTCGCCTCGGCCTTGACCTCGCCCGGCTTCCCCGCCACCAGCCGATTCTCGCCCAGCACCATGCGCTCCACCCGCCCGCTGCCGCCGAGTTCCACGGGAGACCGCAGGAAACGGATGTGCACCGTCTTGGTCTTGCCGCTCTTCGGCTTGGCGGCAAGCAACCGCAGCGTCTCGAGATTCTTCTCCGCGGACTTGTCCTCGCCCGAAGCGAGTATCGCCTGACTGGCCGCGTCCAGGACGAGTTCTTCCGCGCGCACGTCCACATCGGCATCGGCCAGCTCGCCCAGCTCCTTGATCTCGGGATTGGTGAAGGCGGCCTGCACCGGGCCACGGCGCCCGATCATGTAGATGTCGCGCACCCTGCTGTGCCGGAGCGCGTCGAGCGCATGCCCGGCGATGTCGGTGCCGTGCAGCTCCTCCGGCGTCCGTGCGAGGATGCGGACCACGTCGATCGCAACGTTGCCCATCCCGATCACCGCCACGCTCGGCTGCGACAGATCGAACTGCCGGTCGCGGTAGTCGGGATGCCCGTTGTACCAGCCCACGAACTCCGTGGCCGCGTGACTGCCCTCGAGCTCCTCGCCCGGGACGCCGAGGGCGCGGTCGCTCTGTGCCCCCACGGCGTAGATCACGGCGTGATAGTGCTGAAGCAGTTCATCGCGAGTGAGGTCCGGTCCGATGGTCACGTTCCCGAAGAAACGGAACGCCGGGTTCGCGGCAATCTTCTCGTAGACCCGGGTGACGGACTTGATCTTCTGGTGGTCGGGGGCGACGCCACCCCGCACGAGGCCGAACGGCGTCGGCAGCCGATCGAACAGGTCGATCTCGGATCCGGGCTGCTGCTTGAGGAGGTGCTCGGCGGCATAGAAGCCCGAGGGACCGGAACCGATGATCGCGATGCGCAGGGTCGTGGTAGGCATGGCGCGGAAAATAAGGTGATGCCGCCGTGGCGACAGGGATCCGGGCCGGATTGGCGTCGCGCGGGCGCCTGAATGGCGAGTGCTCAGCTCCCCTTGGGTCGCCAGAAGAAGTGGAGTACGCCCGCGCCGGCGTCCAGCGTGGCGATCTCGAGGCCGAGCACTCCGCTCTTGGGGAAGCTGATCGTCATCCGACGCGCGTCACCGGTGAGCAGCAGCGATGCGAGCTGCCCCAGCCACGGTTCGTGGCCTACCAGTGCCACGATGGCGTCGCGGGGTGGCCGGCCGATGGCGGCCGCGAGCGCGCGGAGGCTCGGCTCCGCGGCGAGTGCGGGGCAGGCGGCGGGCGCAGGGCACGCGGCGATCTCGGCCGTCAGTTGCGCGGTCTGCCACGCCCGCAGCCACGGGCTGGAGAGCAACAGGGTCGGCGTGAGCTCGTGCCGCGACAGCCGCCTGGCGACGCGCTGCTGGCGCTTGCGCCCTTTCGCCGTGAGGGGACGCAGCGAATCGTCCGGCCACCGGGCCGGGTCGGCCTCACCGGCGTCGGCGTGGCGCAGCAGCAGCAGTTGCATGGGCACACTCCCGAGTCATCGCGACCTACTTCTTCCGGCTCACCGCCCTCGCCATCGCGACCACCACGCTGTCGATCTCGGCGAGCATCCGCCGTCCGCCCTGGGTGTGATGGTTCGCTTCGATCGAAAAGTTGTAGCTGCGCCCGTCAGGCAGCTCGAAATATCCGGACAGGGTGTTCACCCGCGAAATGCTGCCGCTCTTCGCGTGCACCAGCCCCTCGAGCGGCGTGCCGAGGAACCGATGCTTCAGGGAGCCGGTGTTGCCGGATTGCGGCAGGCCGGCCTTGAAGCTGGAATCGAAGTGGGGGTGCCGGCGGATGAACCCGATCATCCTGGTGAAGGCGAGCGGGGCCACGAGGTTGGCCGCCGAGAGTCCCGATCCATCCGTGACCGCGAACATGGTCGAGTCCACCCCGACGGAATCGATCAGGAAGCGGCGCTCCACCGCGATGCCCTCGCTCCAGCTCCCGCCTTTGCCGAACTGCCGGCCCAGCTGCTTCACCAGCATGTCGGCGTACCAGTTCTGGCTGGTGTTGAGGATCGGGAAGATCCAGTCGCGAAGCGGCCGGCTCGACGCCTCCGCGAGCGGTGCGCCCAGTCGCGCCGCCGCGTACTTCATCGAGTCGGTGGTGCTGCGCGTGGTGCCGAGGACGCTGATCCCGCTCTCGGCGAGCGCACGGCGGAAGGCGCGCGCCGTGAAGAGATTGGGATCCGGCATCGCGAAGGATTCCCTGCCGCCCCGTCCGTCGAGCGCCACGGTGCCTTCGGCCCAGAGGTGCAGGGTGCCCGGGTCGCGGTACATCCGGTCCCCGATATCGCTTTCGCCGCCGATGGCGACCGTGCGGGTGCGATTCTCCAGCATCACATCGCCGAGGTCCGGATCGAGGGTGAGCGCCGCCGGGGCGTCTTCGGCGATGCCCGGGGCCCAGGTGATGTCGACGCTGTTGTCGTTGAAGCCGAGTCCCGCGACCGGGGCGGCATACCACCAGTTGAGATCGTAGCTCCCCCAGTCGGGGTGGATCAGCTCGCCATCGAACCAGCTCCCGTCGCCGATCAGGTCCCCCTGGATCACCCGCACGCCGCGGGATTTGAGGCTCTCGGCCAGCTCGCGAAGCCGGGCGAAGGGATCGTGGTCGCAGACGCCCGCGAGGGTGGTGTCCGTGGCGTAGCAGCGCCGGCCCATGGTCGGATCGCCGCGGCCGTAGAGCACCAGATCGCCCTGCACGATGCCATCGGTGACCGGGCCGGCCGCATAGACGCTGGTTCGCACCGTCCAGTCGGGGGGCAGGAGTGCGGCGGCGACGGTGGTGACCACCAGCTTCGTGTTGCTCGCCGGGATGAACAGCTTGTCGGCGTTGCGACCGTACAGCAGCCGCCCCTGTGCATCGGCCAGCGCGACACCCCACAGATTGCGATTGAAAGGCGGCGCATCGAGCAGGGAATCCAGCTGGCGGACGGCGGCCTTGGGCAGCTGGGCGTGGACTGGTGCGGCGAGCGCGGCGAGGATGGAAACGACGGCAATTGTACGCTTCAAAGTGACCCCGGTTCGGCAACGTTGACTATGTGATGTAACCCCGCCATCCTACAGCACTTGGACCATGTCGTCAATTCTACCGCGCCCCCGGTGCGAGGCCCATCGCCCTGTCTGATTTTGTGACGCGTTGTTCCGTCGGTCTTGCGCTCACGCTGGCACTGCTCGGCGCCGCGATGCCTGCCGCCGCGCAGGAGTCGGCGCCGGTGGTGCGGAGCCTCGCCTTTGACGGCAACCACGCGATCCCAGACTACAACCTCAGCATCGCGATCGGCACCACCAATTCGAGCTGGTTCGCGCGCAAGTGGTACGTGCGCTGGCTCGGGCTGGGGGAGAAGCGGTACTTCGATCCGGTCGAGTTCCGCCGGGACGTGCTCCGCCTGACGCTGTTCTACCGGCAGAGCGGCTTCATGGAGGTCAAGGTTGATACCCTGGTGCGCCGCGATGGCCGCGACATTCACCTCCGGTTCCTGATCACCGAGGGCCCGCCGATCGTGGTGCGGTCGATGAAGGTGACCGGACTCGACACCATCGCCAAGGCCCACGAGCTCGCCCAGGACCTGCCGCTCCGCGAAGGCGCCCCGTTCAACCGCTTCCTGTTCCAGGCCAGCGCCGATTCGATCATCTCGAGACTCCGGAATCGCGGGTATCCCGCTGCCGAGGTCTTCCGCAACTACGCGGTGGACCGCGAGAAGCGCGTGGCCACCGTGTCGCTCGACGTGGCCCCCGGCCCCTACTCGCGCTTCGGGTCCATCCGGGTGGAGGGCGCCACGAAGGTCGACACCACGTTCATCCGCCAGCTGCTTTCCACTCGCCCCGGCCAGCCCTTCGCGCAGCAGGACATCTTCCAGAGCCAGCGCAAGCTCTACCAGACCGAGCTCTTCCGGCTGGCGACGGTCACGATCGACTCCTCCCGCTACCAGGTGGACAGCGCCGTCGTGCCGATGGCGGTGCTCGTCTCGGAAGGTCGTCCTCACCGCGTCCGCAGCAGCCTCGGCTTCGCCACCAACGACTGCTTCCGCGGCGGCGCCGGCTGGACCAGCCGCAACCTGTTCAACACCGGCCGGCTCTTCGACCTCTCCGCCCGGGTGTCGAAGGTGGGCGTCGGCCGGCCTTTCGATTTCGGGCTCGACAATTCGCTCTGCAAGAGCCTTCGCAGCGACACGATCGGTTCCTCGAAGGCCAATTACAACGTGACCGCCGCGATTCGCCAGCCGAGGTTCTTCACGCCCACGATCACGGGGACCCTCAGTCTCTTCGCCGAACGCCGCAGCGAATTTCAGATCTACCGGCGCGAAGAGGTCGGCACCAGTCTCGCGCTCACGCGGGAGACCGCGCGACGGGTGCCGATGTCCCTGTCCTATCGTCTGGCGTACGGCGCCACCGAAGCCTCAGCCGCCACCTTCTGCGCCTTCTTCAACGCCTGCACGCCGCAGGACGCGATCCGGCTCCGCCAGAAACGGATGCTGGGCATCGTGACCGCCGGAATCTCCTGGCCGCGGCAGAACAATCCGCTGGATCCGAGCCGCGGTCACCTCTACGCCTTCGATGTGAGCCACAGCTCCCGCTTCACCGGCTCGGCGGCGCTGCAGGACTTCACCCGCATCACGGGCGACGTCGCCTGGTACCGGACCATCGGTTCCTCGGGTGGCACGGTCCTCAGCTGGCACCTGCGGGGCGGGGCGATCTTCGCGCCGAAGGTCTCGCTCGACAGCGCCAGCGGAAACTTCATTCCACCCGAGCAGCGGTTCTACGCCGGGGGGCCCAACGACGTGCGGGGCTACGACCGCAACGAACTCGGGCCGGTCGTGTACGTGGTCAACGCGGTGGATACGCTCGACGTGACCGGCGCACGGACGCTGGCGCAGGTGGACTCAGGGAACATCCGTCCCCGCTTCTCCGCGACAGGCGGCAACACCCTCGCGATCGGACAGCTGGAACTGCGCATCCCCTCGCCGATCTGGGGTGAGCGCCTCCGGCTCGCGCTGTTCGTCGATGCCGGGACCCTGTACGAGCGCGGCAAGACCAATCTCGCGCCGGTCCGGGTGCGGATCACGCCCGGCATGGGTCTTCGCCTCAACACGCCGCTGGGTCCCGCCCGCTTCGACGTGGCCTACAACGGCTACGACCAGCCGCCGGGCGCGCTCTACCTGCAGCTCAACAACAGCCTCACCCTGCTCCGGCCCGACTACGTGCAGCAGCGCAAGAGCCGCCTGACGTATCACTTCAGCTTCGGGCAGCCCTTCTGATGCGCCGTCACCTCGGCCGCCTGTCGGCGGCGTTCCTGCTCTCGCTGGTGCCGGCGGTGCTCGGCACGGCGACGGCGGTGATGTACACCGGCGCTGGCACGCGGCTCCTGGCGAGACTCGCCGGGGAGATCCTGTCCGGGCATTTCCGCGGCGGTTTCGAGATGTCCAGGGTGAGCGGGACCTTCCTGAGTTCGCTCCGGCTCGACGATGTCGTCATCCGGGACTCCCTGGGCCAGCCGTTCGCCGCGGTGGACCGGATCGTCGTCCGCTACGCGCTCCCGAATCTGCTCGCGGGACGCATCATCTTCAGCCACGCCGAGCTCGAGGCGCCCTCCATCCGCGTGATCAAGCGGGCGAATGGCCGGCTCAACTTCCAGGAGATCTTCCGTCTGGGCGAGGGTCCGCCGGGCGGTTCGTCGCCGCTCATCGAGGTGCATGACATCCGGGTGCGACGGGGCCACATCGAGCTGCGACTCCCGTGGAACCCGCCGGATACGGCCCGGACGCCCGCCCAGGTGGCAGAGGCCCTCGCGATCGACCGGGCCCGGCCGGGACGCGTGGTGCTCGAAACGCCGGACGGCCTGCGGCGCATCACCGAGTTGCGCGCACTCAACGTGCGGCTGCCGCTGCTCCAGATCAGTACCCCGGAGCACACGCCGCTCACGTTCGATGTCGACTCGCTCTCGACCCGCGTGAGTGACCCGGCCATCACGGTCATCGATCTGGCGGCCCACGCCTGGACCCACGACGACAGCCTCGGCTTCACGGTCCACCGGGCCGCCATGCCGAACAGCCGGCTCTCGGGGGGCGGAGTCGTGACCTGGCCCAAGGGCCCGGTGCTGTATGACTTCTCGCTCACGGCGCCGCGGCTCAATCTGCGCGACCTCGACTGGGTCTCGCCCGACTTCCCCGCGATGACCGGGCGGGCCGTGATCACCGCCCGGTCCCGCTCCGAGATGCTGACGGCGTACTCCGTCCGCAATCTCGATGTGCAGGGACCGAAGGGGCGGATCGCCGGGCACGTCACCGCCCTGGTCGATAGCCATCGCGGTCTGGGCGTCGAAGACATGGCGCTTGATCTCACACGCCTCGATCTCGATGTCCCACGGCCGTATCTCGATACCATCCCGCTCTACGGGACGCTCGATGGCCGGCTGAGCGGTGCGGGCTTCAAGGACGGTATCGATCTCGACGCCGACCTGACCTTCCGCGACGCGATGATCGAGGGCGGCGCGGTGTCGCACCTCGTCGGGAGCGGTCACCTGATTCTCGGTGGTGTCGAGGGGACGATCTTCGATACCATGGTCGTGAGTGACGGGGACGTCGATCTGCGGTCCGTGCACCGGATCACGCCAGGCGTCGAACTCCGCGGCCGGCTCGCGCTCGCCGGCGTCCTGCGGGGACCCTGGCACGACGTGACCTATACGGGCCTGTTGCGCCATCGCGATGCTGAGCTGCCGGAGACCCGCGCCGATGGCACGGCGACGCTCGATACCCGCACCGACACCCTCGTCTTCTCCACCAGGCTGACGTTCGACTCGCTGCAGTTCGATGGCATCCGGCCCAGCTATCCGGCGATCCCGATGCAGGGGGCCGTGCGGGGACTCATCGCGGCCGAGGGGACCACCGAGCGATTTCATCTGGTGACCTCGGTGCAGGGGGATCTCGGGGCCCTGGCGCTGCAGGGGACGATTGTCCGCGACTCGCTCACGATCCAGGCCGAGAGCCTCACGGCGCGCTTCGCCGCTCTCGATCTCGCCCGGTTGCGCGGCACCGGACCGCACACTCAGCTCTCCGGCACTCTCGCGGCGGATGGCATCCTCGACACGCTCGCCGGCCCGACCGGTACCCTCGCCATCGACCTGAGTGCGGCCCGCGCGTTCGACTTCCTCCTCGACACGCTGCACCTCCGGCTCCGCGGCGAGGCCGGGTACGTGGTGCTGGACACGTTGAGTGCGGGGTGGCCGGCGGGACAGATGGCAGGTCATGGCCGCCTGGCCTGGCGCGATCAGGACGACCAGCAGATCCACGCCGAGTTCGTGGCCGACAGTCTGCTGCCGTTCGAGGCCATCGTGGAGCGCTACGCCGGCCCGCCGGCAGACACCATCGCCGCGAAGGAGCGGTTGCGGGGTCGCGTCTCGGGCGACCTGGAACTCTCCGGCAGCGCGCAGGACCCCAGGTTCCTGCTCCGGGCTCGGGGAGAGGATCTGTCGTGGCGCGGCACCCGGTCGCCGGCGCTGGCGTTCGCGTTCGGCTGGAAGCGGGCCGAGCGCCCGGAGATCGGGGCCGGCCTCCGGGCTGACTCCCTGGTCGTCGGCGGCTGGACGGTCCAGGACCTCAACGTCGTTGCGGGCGGCTTCCAGGATTCGCTGCACTGGACCGGTGGGGCCAGCATGGGCGGGATGGCGTCGGTCATCGCGGGCGGTGAATGGTGGCTCCCGGCGGACAGCGCGAGCGTGCTGGCGTTCGACAGTCTGCTCGCCACGCTGCCGCGCCACGAATGGCGCCTGCGTGACCGGGCGACGGTGGTGAGCCGGGAGGGCCGGTTCGACCTGTCGCCGATCGCGCTGGACGCGACCGACGGATCGGGGTCGCTCCGCCTCACCGGCAGTGTGCCGCGCACCGGGGCCGGCGCGCTCGCGGTGAGCGCCCTCGGCGTGGACCTGAACGATGTCTACGCGCTGCTGGAACTGGACACCACCGGGATCGCCGGCACGGTGCAGGTCGATCTCGACGTGGGCGGCACGGCGGCCAAGCCCACCCTTCGCGGGACCGGAACCCTCAGCGACCTTGCCTTCGGGGATCTGGGCTCGCCATTCGTGCAGGCGGTCATCGATTACGCCGATCAGCAGCTCGCCGCCAATCTGCTGCTCTGGAAAACGGGAGAGCCGGTCATGCGTGTCGAGGCCAGGCTCCCGCTCGACCTGGCCCTGCAGTCCGTCCCGCGGCGCCAGGTGGACGGTCCGCTGATGGTGCGGGCCGTCGCCGACAGTACCGACCTCGCGGTGGTGGAGGCGTTCACCCGCAATCTCCGCCGGGTGCGGGGCATGCTCAATGCCGACGTCGAGGTCGGCGGGACCTGGGAGCATCCCACTCTCGGCGGAAGCGTGGCCATCCTCGGCGCGTCAGCCGCCGTGCCAGCCCTCGGCGTCACCTATTCCGCCGTCAACGCCCGCGCGCATCTTGCCGGTGATTCCATCACGATTGATACCCTCACGGCGAAGAGCGGCGAAGGCAGCCTGCGGGTTTCGGGAGGATTGCGTCTCGACCGGCTGACCCGTCCGGTGCTGGACCTGACCCTCAGGGCGCAGCGATTCCGGGCGATCGACGCCCGTCGCTTCGTCACGCTCGACGCCTCCGGCACGGCGCGGCTCACCGGGCCGATCTGGCAGGCGCACCTGAGTGGCCGCGTCACGGCCGATGCCGGCAACCTGCATTTCGCCGACCTGCTCACCAAACGGATCGTTGACCTCGAGAATCCCGGGGATTCCGGGCTGATCGACCTCGATCTGGTCCGCACCGAGAAGCTGGGCGCGAACTTCCAGAGCCGGTTTCTCGACTCGCTCACGATCGACAACCTGCAGGTGCAGATGGGCGAGAACTTCTGGCTGCGCTCCAGCGAGGCCAACATCCAGCTGGACGGGAACCTGACGGTCAACAAGATCCGTGACCGCTACCGCTACGACGGGACCCTCAACGCGGTGCGTGGCAACTATGCGCTGCGGCTCGGCGGCTTCGTCACGGTGGACTTCACGGTCGAGCGCGGCACGGTGCGCTACTTCGGGACGCCAGACCTGAACGCCGACCTCGATATCGAGGCGAAGCACGTCGTCACCGACGTCGAGAGCAACGAGGACATTCCGGTCATCGCCAGGATCACCGGCACCCTGCTGCAGCCGAAGCTGGAGCTGACCAGCACCCCGACGCCGCAGCGCCCCAGCCTCTCCCAGACGGAACTGGTCTCGTATCTCATGTTCCGCCGGCCCACGTTCAGTCTCCAGGGGCAGGGCAACCAGAGCAGCCAGTACGCCGCGGTGCAGGCCGGACTCTCCTATCTGTCCAGCGCCTTGTCCAGCGAACTGCAGCGGACGCTGATCAGCGATCTGGGCGTGCCGATCGACTTCATCGACATCCGGACCGGCGGGGCCGGGTCCGGCCTGTCGAGCCAGAGCGGGTCCGCCCAGGTGGCCCAGGTGGCGGCGGGCTGGCAGATCGGGCGTCGCTGGTTCGTCACGCTGGTGGCCGACCTCTGCACCAACGCCCAGCGCTTCTACCCCAGCGCCGAGTTCCGGATCAGCCGCGGGCTCCGGCTCAAGGCGAGTGTGGAGCCGACGTACAGTTGTCAGGCGGCGGTGATCAATCCCGCCCTCTCGACCAACAAGTACCAGGTCGGCCTCGACGTGCTCTGGGAACGGGAGTACTGATCGTGACACGGGCGCTCCTCATCACCAATCCCGCCGCGGCCCGCACCGAGGACGTCACGGTGCAGGCCGCGATCGAGACCCTGCGCCGCGGCGGCTGGACGGTCGAGCTCCGCGCCACCGGCGGCCCCGGCGATGCCCGCCGTTTCGCGGCCCAGGCGGTCGCCGACCGGCTGGACGTGGTGGTCGTCTTCGGCGGTGACGGCACCACGATGCAGGCCGCTGCCGCGCTGGTCGGCACCGACACGGCGCTGGGCCTCATTCCCGGCGGCACCGGCAACCTGCTCGCCGGCAATCTGCGGGTCCCCGGCAACCCGGTCCGTGCGGCGCGCGCGCTGCTGGATGCGCCGCGGCGTCCGATCGATCTCGGCCGGATGATGCGGGCCGATGGGCCGCACTATTTCGCGGTGGCATGCGGGGCGGGCTACGACGCGCGGGTGATGGCGGAGACCACGACCGAGGACAAGCATCGCTGGCGGTTCGCCGCCTACGTGGCCACCACGTTTCGGCTGCTGCCGCTGCTCCGCAGCACCCGTCACCTGATCACCGTGGACGGCACCGAATACGAAGCCCGGGCCGCGATGGTGCTGGTCGCCAACTGCGGCGAGGTCATTCCGCCGTACGTGAAGCTGCGCAGCGGCATCGCCCCGGACGACGGGCTCCTCGACCTGATCGTCATGCGTGCCGACAGCTTCACCCAGGGCGTGCGGGCGGTCTGGGAGCTGCTCCGGGATGGGCAACCCCTCGGGAGCGGCCCGGGGCTGGTCGGCTATGCGCAGGGCAGCCAGATCACGATCGCGACCGACACGGAGGTGCCGGTGCAACTGGATGGCGAGCCGCACGGTGTCACGCCCTTCACCGTCGACGTCGTCCCGCATGCGATCCGCGTACTTGCACCGGCACGTCCGCGATGATGTCGACTTCGGTCGCCGCGCTCGGACGGGTGGCCCACCTGCTTGCGGGTGCGCCAGACGCCGCCGGCGCCATGGCGGCGGCCGCCGAGGAGGGGATGCGGGTGTTCGGGGCCCAGCGCGCAGGCATCTTCCTGATCGACGACCAGCGGATCGCGATCGAGGCCCCGGTGACCTTCGGGCTCTCGCCCGCCTATATCGACTCGATGCGCGCCCGGTTCCGCGAGGCCCATTCCTCCAGCAGCGTGCTGCGCGGGGAGCCGTACTTCCAGCCCGACGCCCGCGAGGATCGCACCAGCCCGATTCACGATGTCGTGCTCGCCGAGGGATTCGCCGGGGTCGCCGCGCTGCCCCTGAGCTATGAGGAACGGGTCATCGGCTGGCTCGCCTTCTACCACGATGCGCCCCGCGAGTACTCCGCGGACGAACGCATCCTCGCCTCGGCGTTCGCCGACCAGGCGTCGCTCGCCATCGGCATGCGCCGCCTGCTCGACACCCTGGTGCGGGTCAAGACGGAGTGGCAGACGGCCTTCGACGGCACCGGCAGCGGGCTCGCCCTCGTCGATGCCCACGGACAGATCGAGCGGGCGAATCGCTTCGTCGCGGACATCGCGGGCGTCGGGGTGACCGACCTCCCCGGACTGCCGCTCGCACGGCTCTTCAGCCGCTGGCCCGTCCTGGAACAGGACCCGCTCGAACAGGCGCGCCAGCGCGGCCACCGGGCGAGCGCCTTTCTCGATGCGACGGGCGGGCAGCATCTGGTCCTGACCGCCGCCCCGCGCGCCGACGGCGGCTTCGTCGTCGCCCTCGATGACCTCACCCACTACGTGCGCCTCGAGGCGCGCTACAGCCGCCTGGTCGAGACCACCCAGGAAGCCATCGTGCTCTCCGGCGCCGACGGGCGCGTCCTGTTCGCCAACGCCGCGGCGGCGGAACTCTTCGGGGCACCCGTCCCGCAGCTGCTCGGACGCGCGCTCGCCGCGCTGCTCCCCGACGAGGGCGGGCAGGGGGGCATGCCCGCTCCTGCGTCACCCAGGCGCTACGAGTCCCTCGTCCGGCGGGCGGATGGCATGCGCATCGCGGATGTTTCCGTCGCCCCGCTCGAGGAGCGCGGCACGCCCACCGGCGCGGTGGCGGTCGCCCGCGATGTCACTCGCGAACGGCTCGCGGCGGAAGCGCTCCGGCGGTCCGAGCGCCGGTTCCGCGCGCTCTTCAATCGCGCGCCGCTGGCGATCGTCACGCTCGACCGCGACGGCCATTTTCTCGCGGTCAATCGCGCCGGCTTCCGGCTCGTCGGACTCACCGCGCCGAGATCGTCGGCGCTCCTCGCCGAATTCGTGGCGCCCGATGACTGGCCCAGGGTCGAGGCCGAACTCGGCCGGAGCTTTCAGGGGGAGAGCCGGCAATTCATGTTTCGGCTCCGCCGGAGCGATGCGGCGCTTCGTCAGGCGGATGCCATCGTCGTCCCGGTCGAGGAGCGGGGCGGTCTCCGCGCGGTGCTGGCGATCGTCCGCGACGTCACCGACGAGATCGAGCTCCGGGAACGCCTGAGTCACTCGGAGAAGATGGTCGCCCTCGGTGGGCTGGTCTCCGGCGCGGCGCACGAGCTCAACAACCCGCTGGCCGGGATCGCCGCGATGGCGCAGGCGCTCCTCATCGAGCCCCAGCTCCCCGCCGAGATTGCCTCCGGGATCGAAACGATGCGCCGGGAGGCGATGCGGGCCGGACGGATCGTCACCGGACTGCTGACCTTCGCCCGGCTGCGTCCGCTCGAACGGCGTGATACGCATCTGAACCTGATCACCCGGGAAACCTTCGCCGCGACCCCCGGCCTCGCGGAGCATGGCGTGGTCTGGACGCTCGGACTCGACCCGACGCTGCCCGTGGTGAACGGCGACCCCGATCAGATCCGTCAGGTCATCACCAATCTTCTGATGAACGCCGCCCAGGCGATGGCCGGCCGTGACACGCCGGCCGCCACGGTGCGGACCTGGTCGGATCGCGAGTGGGTCGGGTTCGAAGTCCTCGATCGGGGGCCCGGCATCCCCGAGGACGTCCTCCCCCGGGTGTTCGAGCCGTTCTTCACGACCAAGGCGCAGGGACACGGGACCGGCCTTGGACTGTCCATCTCCCACGGGATCGTTCGCGCGCACGGCGGCGAGATCCACGGGGAGAACCGGCCCGAAGGCGGCGCGCGGTTCGCCTTCCGGCTGCCGAGAGATCCCACCAGGATTGCGAGGACGGGCCATGCCTGATTCCGTGCTGCTCATCGACGACGACGTGGACGTGCTCCGCACCATCGGCGTGGTGTTCGAACGCGCGGGCTACGAAGTCTCCCGCGAGCTGAACGCCGAAAGCGGCCTCGCCGCGTACGATCGCCTCCACCCTGAGGTGGTCGTGCTCGATCTGCACCTCCCCGGGATGAACGGACTGGACGCCCTGCTGCGCTTCAGGGAGCGCAACGCCGCGGTCATCCTGCTCACCGGGCATGGCGACGTGTCCACCGCCGTCGAGGCGATGCAGCGGGGCGCCGAGAACTTCCTGAGCAAGCCGGTGGATGTGAGCCATCTGCTCGCGGCCGTCGCGCGGGTGGCGGACAAGGTTCGCCTCCGCCGCCTCAACGAACTGCTGCTGCTTCGGAGCACGCCCGGCGAAGGCCTCGAATCCCTCGGCGATTCACCGGCCATGAAGGATCTGGTCAGGCAGGTCGGGCTGATCGCGCTCTCGGAGCGGACGCCGGTCCTGCTGCGGGGCGAGACGGGCGTGGGCAAGCGCTGGATGGCGGCGATGATCCACTCCCTCAGCCCGCGTGCCTCCGGCCCGTTCGTCGAGGTGCAGATCTGGGGCAAGACGGCGGCCGCGCTCGATGCCGAGCTGTTCGGGACGGAACGGGCTGGCGAGCTGGAGGCGCGCGAGCGGCGCCCCGGCCTGGTGGAAACCGCGGAGGGAGGTTCGCTCCTCATGCCGGAGATCGGGGACCTTCCCGCCGAACTGCAGCCCAAGCTGCTTCGGTTGCTCGAGACCCGCACCTTCCGGCGCGTCGGCGGCGCACGCGAATTGACCGCCGATGTTCGGGTCATCGCGGCCACCAGCAGGGACCTGGATGCGCTGGTCGAGGCCGGCACCTTCCGTGAGGACCTCGCCTACCGGCTCAGTGTGATGCCGCTGCTGCTCCCTCCGCTGCGCGAGCGCTCGCGCGAGGACCGGCTGAGCCTCCTCCTGACCCTGCTCAACGAACTGCAGCGCGAGGTCACGGGCGCGGCGCCGGCCATCGGCCCCGACGCGCTCGAACGGTTGCTCGCCCATCCATGGGTGGGCAACACCCGCGAACTGCGCAACGTGCTGGAGCGGGCGCTTATTCTCTCCCGCGGGCAGCCGCTGGTCGGACTCGAGCATCTGCCGGGAGACTTCCGCAACCGGCCCGGGCCGGGGGATCGCCGGCACACGCCCATGACGCTCGAAGAACTGGAGCGGGCCCATATCGAGCGCACGCTGCGTCATCACGTCGGCAACCGGACCCGGGCGGCGCAGGAACTCGGAATCTCGCGGGCCACGCTGATCAACAAGATCAAGCGGTACGCGATCACCACCTGATGTCATCCGCCTGCACCCGGCCGCCTCGCGGCGGCCCCCGGGGCGCGGACCCAACGCGGGAGGCCGCATGAAGAAGGAAGAACTGAAGGAGCGGGATGCCATGAACTGCCGCGCCTGCGGGCGCGAGGAGCGGGCGTCCGAGGGCTACCCCTGCGAGAAGTGCGGCACCTTCATCTGCATCGTCTGCACGTTCCAGGGGGTGTCCCTCTGCAAGGAGTGTCAGGCAAAATGACCACGACTTCACTGATCGGACGGGCTGGCGTCGCACCCGTCTGCCGGGAGCCGAATCCCCGCTCCGAGCAGGTGACGCAGCTGGTGCTTGGCGAGACAGCGAAGGTGCTCGAACACCAGGGCGACTGGCGCCGTGTCCGGCTCGACGTGGATCGCTATGAAGGCTGGGTGCACATCGGCTACGCCCTCGAGACTGACCACGAGATCGCACGGGGCTGGCGGGAATCCGCCTCCGCCTGGAGCGAGGGCGCGGTCATGCGGACCGAGGATGGGGTGATCGTCCGCATTCCGGTGCGGGGACGGGTCGGGCTGGCCGCGCCGCGCGTCGATCTCCCGGACGGGCGCCAGGGAGTGCTCGGCGTCGGAACCATCACGCCGCACGCCAGGGTCATGGTGCGCGCACGCGCGGTGTCACCGGACCTCTGGGCCCTCCGCACCTTCGCCGGCACGCCCTATCAATGGGGCGGAGTCACCCCCTGGGGCGTGGATTGCTCGGGACTGGTGCAGACCACCTTTCTCGCGCGCGGCATCCCGCTGCACCGCGACGCCGCCCAGCAGGCCGAACAGGGAGAGCCCGTCCCGCTCGGCGAGCACCGGCCCGGAGACCTGCTGTTCTTCTCGGAGCGCGGCGGCAAGATCAGCCATGTCGCCTTTGCGGGCCCGAGCGATACCCTGATCCACTCGACGCTCGCCTGCGGCGGGGTCGTGCTCGAGCCGTGGGGCCCGGGCAGCCGGGCGATGATGCTCAGGACCCAGCTGGTCGCGGTACGGAGGATGGAGTGATGGCGGCGTCCACGCTGGTGCTCTTCGATATCGACGGGACCATCCTGCTGACTGCTGGTGCCGGACGCCGGGCCATCACCGCCGCCCTCGCGGACGAAGTGAACGTCAACGAGGCCTTCGAGCAGGTGCGCTTCGATGGCAAGACCGATCCGCAGATCGTCGCGGAGCTGCTCGAAGCGGCCGGTCACTCGGGAGCGGGCGATGCCGCGCTCATTCAGGCGCTCTGCCGCCGCTACCTCGCCCTGCTCGCCGAGGAGCTGCGCCAGCCGCGATCTCTCACCACGCTCATGCCCGGGATCCGGGAACTGCTCGATGCGCTGGAGCAGGCGCCCGATGTCGTGCTCGGGCTCCTGACGGGCAACATGCGCGAAGGTGCCGGGCTCAAGCTCGCCGCCGCGGGCATCGAACCCGCGCGCTTCCAGGTGGGGGCGTACGGCTCCGATTCGTCGTATCGCCCCGATCTGCCCGCCATCGCCGCGCGTCGCGCGACCCCGCACTTCGGTCGTGAACCCCGCGGACGGGAGGTCGTGATCATCGGCGATACCCCGGCGGATGTCACCTGCGGGCGCGGGATCGAGGCCCGTGCCATCGGTGTCGCGACCGGCGCCTACCCGCTGACTTCCCTCGAAGAGGCGGGCGCCCATGCCGCCTTCCTCGACCTCAGCGATACCGGACGGGTACTCGAGGCGATCCTTGGCGACTGAACTCGAACTGAAGGCGGTCGTCCCCGACCCCGCGGCGCTGCGCCAGAGGCTGCTCGCTGCCGGGGCGGTCGTCACCTTTCGCGGCATGCTGCGGGATCGCCGTCTCGACCGCGGCGGTGAGCTCGAACGCGCGGATCAGGTGCTGCGACTCCGCTGGTGGATCCCGGGCGAGGGCCCGGAACGCGCCGAGTTTGGCTGGAAGGGCCCGACCTCGGTGAGCGCGGAGGGCTACAAGCGGCGTGAAGAAATCGAGGTGAGCGCAGGCAGCGGAGGCGACGCGCTCCGCCTCTTCCAGTCGCTGGGGTACGAGATCACCCATGCGATCGACCGCTACGTCGAGATCTATCGGCTCGACGGCAGCGTCGCGCGGCTCGAGTGGTATCCCCGCATGGATGTGCTGGTGGAGATCGAAGGGACCCCGGCGGGTATCGAGCGGCTGATCGTCGTCACCACCTTGCCACGCGAGAGCTGCGTACCGGACGTCCTGGTGCAGTTCGCCGCCCGTTACGAATCCCGGACCGGTCGCCCGGCGGTGCTCGCCGAGGCCGCGCTCGGTGACGAGGCGCCGGCATGGAGCACCGCATGAACACACCCACGACCCGGGCGCCGCTGGACGTCCCCGAACTCGGTCCCTCGCTCGGCCGCCTGATCGTGCCGGCGGCCGGGGCGAATGCGCCGGTCCATTGGATCAGTCTCGAGGACATTCGTGTGGCGCTGGTTTCCCAGCTCTTCGAGCTCGCCGGCGATGCGCGCCGCTGGGCCCGCGAGGGTGACCGTGAACTCGCCCTCGCGACACTCAATGGCGCCGCCTGGGATACGGCCTGGGGGGCCGCGGTGGAATCGGTAGCGGAACGCGCCGCCGCCGCAGTGAGCGATCGCCTGCTCGCGGCGGCCCGTGAAGCACGCCTGCCGGCGCGCCATGCCCGGCTCCTGCCGCTCGACCCCGCAGAGGTCCGCGCCTTGGCCGCCCGCCTCGACCACGGCAGTCAGCCGCTCCGGCAGTCGCTGGTGCTGCTCGATCAGCTCGCTCCCGCCGTCAGAAGCGAGCGTGCCCCGCTGCCGGCGGTACAGGAGTGGCAGGCGGCGCTGATGGCGAGCGCGCGCCGCCTCGAAGCGGCGTGGCTGGCGCTCGAAGCGGCGCTTCGGGAAGAGTGGCGGACGTGGGACGCCGAGGTGGAAGAGGTTCGCGCCTGGCGTCGGCCGCTCTGGCCGCTGCTCGCGGCGGGGGCGATCGTCCTCGCCGCCGCGACTTATGTCGGCCTCGTGCTCGGCGGTTACCTGCCGGTGCCGGGACCGCTGGCGACTATCGTGGACAGGATCTGGGCATCATGGAACTGATCGGCGTCGGCATCGATCTCGTGGACATCGCCCGGGTCGAGCGGATGATGCAGCGTCACGGCGATCGCGTACTGGCGAGGTTCCTCACGGCCGGGGAACGGGGGTACGTCGAGGGACGGCACCGGCCCGCCATGCACATCGCCGCGCGCATCGCCGCCAAGGAGGCGGCGTACAAGGCACTGCAGATACTGCCCGGCGCGCGCGCGGTGAGCTGGCACCACCTCGAAGTCGAGCGGGAGACCCAAGGCCGCCCCTTTCTCACGCTGTCCGGCCTCGCCCGGGAACTGATGGCGCGGCATGGCCCGCTGCACATCGAGCTGTCCCTGTCCCACTCCGACGCCACCGCGGGTGCGGTGGCGATCCTGGTGCGCGGTGTGCCGGCTACACCTCGCGCCGGTTGAAGAGCATCCGCAGCGCCTGCGGTGCGGCCCGGAGTCGCTCCAGGATCGAGGGCGCGAAGGCGAATCGGAGAAAGGCGTCCCGGTTGGCGTAGCTCGCCTCATGGTAGCCGAACCACCACGGCTTCCGGATCCAGTCCAGCATGTCGCTCCCCACGTAGCGCGGCCGGCAGGTCTCCAGCAGACCGATCTCTCCGTGCGTCCGTCCCAGTCCCGATTCCTTCTCCCCGCCATGCGGGACCTCCGCGATTCCCACATGGCAGGTCGCGTCGTTGACCAGGACCGCGCCCGCCGCGACCCGTCTCGCCAGCTCGAGGCCGCGCGCGCGGTCCCCGGTCCAGATGCTGCCGGAGAGTCCATAGGCCGAATCGTTCGCGATCCGCAGCGCATCCTCGGCGTCGCGCGCCGGCACGACGGGCATCACCGGACCGAACACCTCCTCACGCCAGAGGGGAGAGTCGAGCGGAAGATCGGTGACGACCGTTGGCTCGAAGAAGGTGGGGCCGAGGTCGGGGCGACGCCGCCCGCCGATCCGGATTGTGGCGCCCGCCGCGGTGGCGGATGCCAGTTGCCGCTCCAGTTCGGCGAGCTGGGTTTCGCGGATCATCGGGCCCATGTCCACCCCGGGCCGCGCACCGGCGCCGAGCTCGAGCAGGCCCACCTTCTGCACCAGCGTGGCCACGAACCGGTCGTAGATGGAATGCTCGACGATGATCCGCTTCGCGGCCACGCAGGTCTGGCCGCCGTTGGTGAAGCGTGCCCAGAGGGAGCCGCTTGCCGCGCGGTCCAGGTCGGCATCCGCCAGCACGATGCAGGCGTCACTGCCGCCAAGCTCGAGGCTGACGGGAATGAAGCGTTCGGCGGCCGCGACCGCGACCTTGCGCCCGGTGCGCGCGCTGCCGGTGAAGAAGATCTTGTCAGGCGCCGCCGCGATCAGCGCCGCGCCGACGTCACCCGCACCCGGCACCAGATGGCAGATTGCGGGCGGCACCCCGGCCTCGTGCAGCAGGGCGACGCCGAGTGCTGCGGTCCTCGTGGTGAACTCGCTCGGCTTGAGGATGACGGCATTCCCGGAGAGCAGCGCGGGGATGAGTTCGCCGAACGGCAGCAGCAGCGGGTAGTTCCACGGCGAGATGATGGCGATCACACCCAGCGGTTCCCAGTAGAGCCGGCCCCGCTTGCCCAGGAACGCGATATTGCCGTGGGGAATGCGCCGGGGACGCAGGATCGTCTCCGCCTGATCGAGGTAGTACCGGGCGAGGTCGAGGGTGACCGCGACGTCGGAGAGGAGCGCTTCCCCAAGCGGCTTTCCATTCTCACGGGTGATCAGCTCAGCGACCTCTTGCCGACGCTGGTAGAGCAGGCGCTGGAACCGGGAAATGATCGCCCTCCGGTGCCCCAGCGGCTGAGCCGCCCACCCCGCCTGGGCGGCCCGGGCACTCTGCACCGCGGCCCTCACCCCTTCCGCCGGCGTCACAGGGGTCTCGGCGAAGATGATGCCGGTCGCCGGATCAATCGCAGGAATCGTAGCCATGCCGGGAATACTAGCAGCCGGGCAGGATCCCCGAATTGAAGGCGCTACTTCCAATTCCGATGCTCGCACCATAGTTTAGCTGCTGCCAACTAAGATCGGATGAGAATGTTTCTCATTGTTGCGGCACCACTCCTCGCGGGATTGCTCGGGGTGAACCCAGCCCCGGCTCCTCCTCAGGGAGATCAGGCTCCCGCTGTGCGCCGCATCGCCGCGACGACCGCGCTCGCGGCGCAGGAGTACGGCATCGGTGTGCGTGCCGGGAAGGTCGTGGCGCCGGCCGAGGTGGACGAGGCGAAGCTCTTCCTTGGTGAGGCCCGCCGGACCGCGGGGCTGCTCCCGGCCGACGCCGCGAAGCTTGCCGTGGCCGAGTTGGATTCGATGCTGTCGCTGGTATCCCGCGCCGCGCCGGCCGATTCCCTGGCGTTGCGCTCCCGGCTCCTCGCCGAGGCACTGGCCACCCGGCTCGGAGTGACGCTCGACGAGATCCCCGCTCGGCAGCCGCTGCTGGCGCGTGGTGCCGAGGTCTACCAGACCCAATGCGCCAGCTGTCACGGCCCGGCGGGTCGGGGTGATGGAGTCGCCGGCGCTGCGCTCACGCCTCCACCCGCCGATCTTACCGACTTCCGAAAGCTCACCGCCGTCTCGCCGCTCGATTATTTCCGGCGCACGACCATCGGCGTCGCCGGCACCGCGATGCCCGCCTACGAGGGTCGCCTCAGTGCCGACGACCGGTGGGCCGCGGCGGTATATGCAACGCTGCTCCGGCTGCCGGCCCCTCGCGGCGAAGTGCCGGCGGCGCTCCGCGAGTTTGCCGCCACCGCCCGGATGACCGACCAGGATCTCACGGCGGTTGTGGCCCCGGGCCAGGATGCCGAGTCGCCCGAAGTCCGTGCCCGCATCGCCGCAGTGCGCACCTACGGGACTTCGGAGACCAGACCCGACGACGCGGTGCTCGTCTTCAACGCGGTGCGAAGTCAGCTCGACAGCGCGCTCCAGCAGGCCGCTGCCAGCCAGGGGGAGCGCGCGAGCGCAACGGCCTTCGATGCCTACATGACCTTCGAAAAGGTCGAGCGCGGGGTGCGCGCCAAGAACCCCGGCCTGGCTGATGCGCTCGAAGCCGGCTTCGCCGCGCTTCGAACTCGTGCGGCCGGCGGGGCCACCGCGGCGGAAATGCGCGACATTCATGTCCGACTCCTTGGCGATCTGGAGAACGCCGAGCGCACCATCGGGGACCAGCTGTCGCCGCTGAATCTCTTCTTCCAGTCGTTCGTGCTCCTCCTGCGCGAGGGACTCGAGGCGATTCTGGTGGTCGGTGCGCTGATGGCGTTCCTGCTGAAAACCGGGGCGGGCCACCGGCGGCGCGATATTCACATCGGTGTCGGGGCCGCCGTCGGCGCGAGTCTGCTGACCGCCCTTCTCCTCGAAACCATCTTCCAGGTGAGCCGGACCAGCCAGGAGGCGCTGGAGGGCGGGGTGATGCTGGTGGCCACCGCCATGCTCTTCTACGTGAGCTACTGGCTCCTGTCGAAGATGGAAGTGGCGAAGTGGAACCGGTTCGTGAAGGGACGCGTGCAGGATGCCGTCTCGAGCGGGTCGGCGCTGGCGCTCGCCTCGGTGGCGTTCCTCGCCGTCTACCGCGAGGGCTTCGAGACCGTGCTGTTCTACAAGGCGCTCTTCCTGGCGGGGACGGGGTCTGTACTGCCCGTGCTGCTCGGCATGCTGGTCGGGGGCATCGCGCTGACGATGGTGTACTATGCCATCAACCGCTGGGGTGTGAAGATCCCGCTGAAGCCGTTCTTCGGATTCACCAGCGCTTTCCTCTATTACATGGCGTTCGGCTTCGCGGGAAAGGGGAT
The DNA here is from genome assembly GCA_963817435.1 of uncultured Gemmatimonadales bacterium. GTDB lineage: Bacteria > Gemmatimonadota > Gemmatimonadetes > Gemmatimonadales > GWC2-71-9 > JADJOM01. The sequence continues at coordinate 1,911,693 of CAWFNY010000001.1, read as the reverse complement.
CGCCGAATTGCAGGAAGGTGGGCTGATCAGCACCACGGTGCTGCCCTGGGCGCCGAGGATCCCCGCGCTTGGGATCTACCCGACGGTCGAATCCCTCGCCCTGCAGAGTGTGCTCCTGCTGCTCTTCCTGGCTGGGCTTGCCTGGACCTTCATCATCGAGCCTCGCCGCCTGGCCGTGACGAACGTGCTCGTCCCGGAACCGGTTGCGGACCCGGCGACGGATGCTCCGGCCGCCGGCCTCCCCTCGGTTCCGGTCGAGCGGCCGCTGCGGTTGGAGAACGACATGATCCGGTCCCTGGATCGGATGGACGCCGATCTCGCGGCGCTCCGGGCCGAGGTGGAGCGGCTCAAAGGGATGCTGCAGAGGTCCGCGACGCGACAGCGCTAGGCCTCCGGTGGACCGCTGCAAATGACGAAGGCCTGCCGATCGGCAGGCCTTCGTCGTGGTGGGGTGGTAAGCCGCCCCCTGAGTTGTGGACGGAGACGAACCGCATGTTCGCTCCACTCTTCTTCGGCTTACCACGCTTTCCGGGTACCGACCATCGCTGCCTGGTGCGAATGAGAGGTGACAGGCCGCCCCCTGAGTTTTTCGGGAACGAACGGAGATGTCCGCCCCACTCTTCTTCGGCCTGTCACTTTTCTGCTGCGCCGGACGGCGCTTGGCCACTTCAAATAGCAGGTGATGTGCCATCCATCACACAAGCGCCAAGTCCTTGTTATGGAATGACTTGATTCGAGCAGGCAATATTGATGGCCGGAAAAAAATGCCGGAACAGGAAAAATGTTCCGGCATAAAATTCCGATAGGAAAAAATGACCGTACTAGGCGCCAGCGGTCCGCGTCAGGTAGGGGCCGGCGGCGACATCCTCACTCTTGGCGAGGATCGACATCAGGAAGTATCCGCCGATGACCAGAACGATGCTCGCCAGCCTGGGCGATCGTGAGCGGCCCGAAAATCCTGTCGTCCTTGGCTCTTACGATCTCCATGAGGAAGCGTTCCACCCCGGCGAACATGAGGTAGATCCCGAAGATCCAGCCGATCGGGCGGGCCCGCAGTCTCAGCCGCCACAGCACCGCGAAGACGATCAGCATGAGGGTCGCTTCGTAGAGCTGGGTTGGGTGCACGGCAAGGACTGTGGCAGGGTCCGTGCCGGGCGCCATTCGGATGCCGAACTGCTCCTGCAGGTTCAGAGCAGTTGTGGGCGGCAGCCCCTGCGGGAATTTCACGCCCCACGGAAGGGTGGTCGGATGGCCGTAGTCGTCGTTGACGATGAAGCAGCCGATTCGGCCGAGGGCATATGCCGCCGCCAGCGCCGGGGCACAGAGATGGAAGGTCCAGCGGATCGGAACCTTCAGCCGCCAGCCATTCAGCATCACGGCCAGGAACCCGCCGACGAACCCGCCATACCATACCAGGCCGCCCCGCGAGAACAGGCTCCCGCCGTTGAGCACCCAGTACCAGACTTTGGCGCCCACGATGCCTCCGACAACGGCGGCCACCGTGATGTCGGCGGCGTACTCCTCGTAGAGCCCTCGACGACGGAGCTCCAGGGTGATCAGCCAGCCACCCATCAGGAAGCCCACCATCATCATGATGCCGTAGCCGGTGATTTCGAGGGGACCCAGCTTGAAAATCAGTGGGTAGATATTCATCGGGCGGTTCCCGCAGGGGCGGAGGTGGAATCGAGACCGGGGAATGGGAGGTCCGCGCGCGGCTCGAGGTCGGCGCCGCTGTGCTCGCCGCGAGCCAGCCGGAATGCCGCGGCGGCACCGATCATCGCCGCATTGTCGGTGTTGAGCCGGTTGGAGGCAACGATGACTCGGTCGCCGCTGTCCACCCGGGCGGTGGCAGCGGCGGCCAGCGCGCGATTGCAGGCGACGCCCCCGCCAATGACGAGGGTGGAATAGCCGAGGTCGCTCATCGCGGCGTAGGCCTTTTCCACCAGCACGGTCAGGACCGCGTCCTGGAAGGCGCGCGCCAGGTCGGCACGGTCGCGCTCGAGATCCTCGCTCGACTGCACGGCGCGCAGTACCGCCGTCTTGAGACCGGAGAACGAGAAGCTGAAGCGGTCGGGGCCATCCTCGTTGAGCGTGTTCAGCATCGGCCGGGGAAACTTGTAGCGGCCCGGGTGACCCTTCGCGGCAAGTCGCTCGATTTCCGGGCCGCCGGGGTAGGGAAGGCCGAGCAGCGTGCCCACCTTGTCGAAGGCCTCTCCAGCGGCGTCGTCCCTCGTCGTCCCCAGCAGACGATACTGGCCCCACGCAGCCACGTCGAGCAGCATGGTGTGCCCGCCGCTGACCAGCAGGGCGACAAACGGCGGCTCGAGATCGGCGTGCTCGAGCGTGGCCGCGAAGAGATGGCCTTCGAGGTGATGTACGCCGAGGAGCGGCACGTCGAGCCGCCGCGCGAGCGCCTTGCCGTACATCACGCCGACGAGCAGGGCGCCGACCAGGCCCGGTCCCGCCGTGACCGCGATCGCCCCGACCTGCTCCAGGGTGACGCCGGCCTCGGCGAGGGCCTGATCGACCACGCTGCCGAGGGTGGTGAGATGGGCGCGACTGGCCAGTTCCGGTACCACCCCGCCGAAAATGCGGTGAATGTCCTGCGAGAGAATCACCAGGCTCGCGAGCGAGGCCGGACCGTCCCCGACCCGGAGAATTGCGGCCGAGGTTTCATCACACGAGGTCTCGATCGCGAGGAGGATCATCGGCCCTGCGCCGGGACCGAATCGGCCGGCGCTCGGTCTTGCGACGGGGAGGGCGCCGGCACGGAATCGCCGAGCAGCCGCCGGATGAGGGCGCGGTCCGCGGCAGAGACCCAGTCGTGGGCGCCGATCACCCGCTTCATGATCACGCCGCTGCTGTCGAGCAGGAAGCTCTCCGGCACGCCGGTGGTCTGATAGGCCTGCTGGATGTCGCCGCGGCGATCCTGGAGGATGTCGAACGTCAGCTTCAGTTCGCCCGCGAACCGCCTGACGACTTCGGGGCCCTCCTGGTCGATGCTGACTGCGGCGATCCGGAAGCCACGCCCGGAGAGCGAGTCGTACAGTTGCTGCATCGCGGGCATTTCCACGCGACAGGGCACGCACCACGTCGCCCAGATGTTCACGAGCGTCACGTGTCCCCGGTAGTGACTGCGAATCGCGATGCTGTCCCCGGACTGCAGGTTCATGGCCTTGTAGTCCGGCGCCTTCTGGCCGACGGCGACTGGCTGCACGTCGGGGCCATAGAAGACGAGCGCGGTTCCGGCGATCAGGAGTCCCGCCAGCACCGCCAGGACCAGTACCCACTGTTTCGACATCGGTCAGACCCTCACAGAACAGCAGCGGGTAAGTGCCCGGACGGCTTCGGCGATATCCGGCTGCCCGAAGACGGCGGTGCCGGCAACGAAGGTATCCGCCCCCGCACGCCAGGCGGTCTCGATGGTTTCCACGGTGATGCCACCATCGACCTGGAGGGCGGCCCGGGTTTCGGTGCGATCGAACAGCGTTCGGGCCCGGGCGATCTTGGCGGTGGCGGCCGGGAGGTAGGACTGGCCCCCGAAGCCCGGATTGACGCTCATGATGAGGAGCAGATCGAGATCGCCGAGAACCTCTTCGACGAGGCTGAGCGGGCTGGCGGGATTCAGCGCGAGTCCAGCCGCCATGCCGCGGTCGCGGATCTGTGCCAGGTGCCGCTGGACGTGGGTGGTGGCTTCCGGGTGGAAGGTGAAGACGTTCACGCCGAGATCCGCATATTCCGCGATGTAGCGCTCGGGCTCCACCACCATGAGATGCACGTCGAGCGGGGCCTCGGTGAAGCGGCGGAGCGCCCGGATGAGCGGGGCGCCGAACGTGAGGTTCGGCACGAAGCGGCCATCCATCACGTCGATGTGCAGCCACTCGGCGCCGCCCGCAAGGGCGGCTTCCACCTGTTCACGCAGCCGGCCGAGGTCGGTGGCGAGAATGCTCGGGGCGATACGCACGGCCATCAGCTTCCCTTTCGGGTCACGATGAGGTCGACTCTGCCACCGCGCGGACTGCGGGTTCCCGCGGGTGGACGCTGTTCCAGGACCAGTCCCTCCGGCCGCCCGGGTACCACCCGTCCGCCCGTGGCGCCGACCCTGAGGCCGAGCTGCTCGATCTGCTCCCGCGCCTGGGTGAGCGACAGCCCCACGAGCAACGGAACGGTCAGCTCGGCGGGCCCCGAACTTATCACCAGATCGATCGGTGTGCCTGCGGTGCGCCCGACTCCCGCACTGGGCCGGCTCTGCACCACGATCCCGGCCTCGGTCGCCGCCGGGAGCGTGTCGGCCTTGCCGACGGTGAACCCTGCCGCCTTCAACACTCGCTCGGCCAGCGCACGAGGGAAGCTCGCGACATCCGGGACCGGCACGTCGGGCGGGCCATCACTCACGATGAGCGCCACCTGACTGTTGGGCGCCATCACCACCCCGGGAGGCGGATCCTGCCAGACGATGGCGCCCTTGGGCGCGCTCGGATCGGACTGCTGGTCCTCGATGCGGAGCCGGAATCCCTGGGCTTCGAGGCGCTGCTTGGCTTCGGTCGCGCCGAGGTCGAGGACGCGGGGAACTGTGTGTTCGCGTTCGAAGAGAGGGGCGGGAAAGAACCAGAAGATCGTCACGAGATACCCGGCCAGAAACATCCCTGCGACGATCGCGGCCTGCTTCGCGAAGCGCCGCCCGGCGATTGTGGCGAGGAGGCCCCGGTCCCGGCCGACGCCCCGCGGACGGCGAAACTGCATCAGCCGATCCTGCGCAGGCGCGCGGCGAATGCGCCATCGACGCCATGCCGCTGCGGCAGGAGCTGCAGGTCACCCTCTGCCGTCAACAGAGTTTCCGGCACGGTCTGCCCCGGGTCGCGGCGGAATTCGGGATGGGCGCGCAGGAAGCTGGTCACCTGTTCCTCATTCTCCTCAGGCTCGAGTGAACACGTGGCGTAAACTAACCACCCCCCGGGCCGTACGATGGGCGCGACGGCCTCCAGCAGTCCGCGCTGCTGCTCGGCCAGCCGGGCGAGTGCCTCCGGCGAAACCCGCCACCTCGCGTCGGGGTGCCGGGCCAGCGTGCCGGTCCCGAGGCAGGGCGCGTCGAGCAGGACGAGATCGACCTGCCGGCAGGGCGGGGCGGTGGCCGAGGCCACGACCGGAAACTCCCGCCCGCTACCTGCCCGCCTCAGGTTTTCGGCGAGTCGCCTCACCCGGTCCCGGCGAAGATCGCACGCGAGGATGCGTCCGGCGATTCGGCCGAGTGCGATGCTCTTGCCGCCCGGTGCGGCGCAGGCATCGTAGACCGTGGCGCCGGGCGGAGTGTCGGCGAACCGGCTCACCAGCGCCTGCGCGCCATCCTGAACGACGAACGCTCCCTCGGCGTACCCGGGCAGTTCCTGCGGGCGCGCACTGTCGAGTATCAGGCCGGCCTCGAATGGTGCGCGGCGGGCGCTGGTCCCGCGTTCCCAGAGGAGCCGCTGCAGCTCATCGAGACTTCCGCGCGCCGGCTGGAGCACGAGCGGCGGGCGGGTGTTGTTCCACTCGAGCAGTCGTTCCGTCTCCGCGGCCCCGAACCGGTCGAGCCATCGGCGCACCAGCCACTCGGGGTGGGAGTGGCGGTCGGCGAGGTGGGCCGCGGGATCGGTACTCGTCGCCGGAGGTGCGGCACGGCCACCCATGCCCCGCAGGATCGCGTTGGTGAAGCGTGCCGCCTTTTCCCCGAGTGCGGAACGAGCGAGCTCCACCGTGGTCGACACGGCTGCGTGGGCAGGGATGCGGTCGAGGGCGCTGAGCTGATAGGCCCCGAGGCGGAGGATGTCCCGAAGGTCGGTCGCAACGGAGCTCCAGCCCCGGTGGACCAGCGGCTGGAGGCGGGCATCGAGGTCGCTGCGGCGGCGCAGGACTCCGGCGGCGAGTTCGTGGGCGAGCCGGCGATCGGAATCCTCGAGGCCGCGGAGTCCGCGGTCGAGAGCCTTCTCGAAGGGCTGTCCCTCCTGGACCGCGCGCAAGATCCGGTATGCGGCCTGTCGGGGCGCGACCCCGTCCGTCACTCGATCATCCCGCTCGACGGGCTGGATGGCACCGCGACCTCCCGGCGCGGCATCCGGCCGGCGAGGAAGGCGAGGCGTCCCGCCTCGACGGCGTGGCGCATCGCCGCCCCCATCGCGGCGGCATCGCGCGCTTCCGCGACGGCGGTGTTCATGAGGATGCCGTCGACGCCCTGCTCCATTGTGAGGCAGGCGTCCGAGGCGGTCCCCACGCCGGCGTCGACCAGTACCGGGACGGTGAGACGGCGCTTGATGGTGCGGATACTGTAGGGATTGCTGAGGCCGAGTCCGCTGCCGATCGGTGAGGCGAGCGGCATGACGGCGGCGGCGCCGGCGTCCTGCAGGCGGAGCGCCGTGATCAGGTCGTCGTTGGTATAGGCCATGACCTGGAACCCTTCCTGGACCAGGGTCCTGGTCGCGGCGAGCAGGCCGTCAGTGTCCGGAAGCAGGGTTTCCTTGTCGCCAATGACCTCGAGCTTGATGAACTCGTTGAAGCCGGCCTCCCGGGCGAGCCGGGCGTAACGGATCGCCTCATCGGCGGTGTAGCACCCTGCGGTATTGGCGAGGAGGAAGAACTTCGCGGGGTCGAGGTGATAGAGCATCCCCTCTTCCTTGCGGCGATCGAGGTCGACCCGGCGCACCGCGACCGTCACGACCTCCGCGCCGGCCGCCTCGATGGCCTGGACCATCTCCGTGTTGCTGCGATACTTGCCGGTGCCGAGCAGCAGGCGCGAACGGAAGCGGTGACCACCGATGATCAGGGGCGGATCGATGAGGGGCGTGGCGTTCATCATGGGGGAAAGATAAGCGGGGGAGAACGACTCAGGAGACTGCCCGCCGGTCACCCTCCTCCGACGAAATGCACCAGCTCCACATGGTCACCGTCCGCCAGCGAGACCTCGCCCAGCCGGGGGCGGCGGATGATCTCGCGGTTCAGCTCCACCACGACCATCCGCGGGTCGAGATCGAGTGCCGCGAGGAGCGTGCTCAGGGTGGCCGGCGCGGGAATCATCCGGGGCTCTCCATTCACGATCAGTCGCAGCTCGCTCATGCGTCCTCCAGCCATGGTGCCAGCAGCGCCAGCGCCGCGGCGGCGGGATCGTCCGCATTCCAGAGCGCCGAAATCGCCGCGAGACCGTAGGCGCCGGCGTCGCGAAGGGCCCGCGCTCGATCCGTCGTCACGCCGCCGATGGCGATGACCGGCAGGTGCAGCCTGGCGACGGACTCGACGAGTCCGAGTCCCGCAGCGCTCCTGCCAGGATGGCTCGTGGTCTCGAAGACATTGCCCACCAACAGATAGTCCGCACCCTCGTCGCGGGCCCGGGTGGCGCCATCTGGCGAGTGTACCGAGGAGCCGATCCACCCCCGCCAGCATGCCGCGAACGCGGCGCGCACCTCCCGGGGGCTCAAGTCGCCGGCGCCGAGCTGCGTACCCTGCGCCCCGAGCGCGGCAGCGATGTCCGGGCGGGCATTGACGAAGACGGAGGCCTCCGGCGGCCGGGCAAGGGCGAGGAGTCGCTCGGTGACGGAGGTGAGCCGGGCCGCGGTGGCGGTGCGGTCGCGCGCGTGAATGGCGACGCCGGCGCCGGCGGCGGCGACGGCCGCGGCACGAACCGGGAAGTCCTCGCGGGCGAGTACGGCGCGGTCGGTCACGGCATGCAACCGCGGGAGCGGTCTCATGTGAAGCGCTGGCCGACCTCGACTCCGCGTCCGCGGGTCCACGCGCCGACCGGCATCCGCTTCTTGCCGGCGGGCTGCACCTCGGCCACTTCCACCGCGCCCACGAGTGCGGCGATCTGCAGCGTCTCGCCGGCGGCGAGCACGGTGCCGGCCTCGCCGCCGGCGTTGACGGCTCGGCCGCCAAACAGCTTGATCTCCTGGTCGCCTAACATCGCCCAGGCCCCCGGCTCGGGGTCGAAGGCCCGGACGGCCCGCGCCAGCGTCGCCGCGTCGCGGGACCAGTCCAGCCGCGCCAGCGCGCGACTCACCTTCGGGGCGAACGTCGCCTCGGCGTGGTTCTGCGGCTCGGCCTTCGTGGCCCCGGCCTCCTGCAGCATCAGCGCCTCGACGAGTGCTTCGGCCCCCAGCTCGGCCAGTCGTTCCGTGAGTTCGCCGGCGGTCTCATCCGCGGCGACCTCGGTCTCGATCTGGTGCAGGACGGGGCCGGAATCGAGGCCAGCCTCCATCTGCATGATGCTGACGCCGGTCGTTTCTTCGCCATTGAGGATCGCCCACTGAATCGGGGCGGCACCGCGGAGCTTCGGCAGGAGCGAGGCATGCACGTTGAGCATGCCCAATCGGGGGATGGCGAGAATCTCCGGCTTGAGGATGTGGCCGTAGGCGACGACGACGCCAAGGTCGGCGTCGAAGGCCCGCAGCTCATCGGCGAACGGGCCCACCGGGCGCTCGGGCTGAAGGACGGGGAGGCCCTCCTCCAGCGCGACCAGTTTCACCGGCGGCGGGATGACCTGACTGCGCGACCGGCCCTGGGGGCGGTCCGGCTGGGAGACGACCGCGGCGACGTCGAAGCCTTCCTCGAGCAGCGCCCGGAGGGACGGGACCGCGAACTCCGGCGTACCGAAGAAGACGATGCGCATCAGGTCGACTCGGCCGTGTCAGGCTTGACCGCCTTGATGTACCCGGGGTCGTCGGCGTGCTCCTTCTTCCAGCGCCCCATCAGCCGCTTGCGCTTGAGCATGCTCAGGTGGTCGAGGAAAAGGATGCCGTCGAGGTGGTCGATCTCGTGCTGGACGGCCCGCGCGGCGAGGCCGACAAGCTCCTCGCGGTAGCAGTTGCCTTCCGCGTCGAGGGCCTCGAGGACCACCCGGTCGGGCCGGGTGACATCGGCGTAGATGTCGGGGATGGAGAGGCACCCTTCCTCGCCGGTCTCCTTGCCCGACGCTTCGACAATGCGCGGGTTGATGAGGACCAGCTTCTGATCGTCCGTTTCCACCACCGCGATCCGCCTGGCAACCCCCACCTGGTTCGCCGCGAGGCCGACGCCATGCGCCGCATGCATCGTCTCGAACAGGTCGGCGACGAACCGGCGGACTTCGTCGTCCACAGCCACCACCGGCTTGCTCTGTTCCCGGAGAACCGGCGAGCCAAGGAGGTGGAGGTCCAGCACGCTCATCAGGCGACTCCGGTCGCGGCCTGGTCACCCACCTTCACGATGCGGGCGCGATCGACGACGAGGGTGGAGGTCCCGGACTCGATCGTGACCCGGTCGTCCTTGACCTCCTTCACCCTGGCGATGATGCCACCCACCGTGACGATCTCGTCCCCCTTCTTGAGGCCCTTGAGCAGCTCCTCATGCTTCTTCCGGGCCTGCTGCTGCGGCCGGAGGATGAGGAAGAAGAAGACCAGACCGATGGCGCCAATCTGGAGCAGCAGCATGGTCAGGCCCGTGGAGGGGCTGTCGGTCGGGGCCATCAGGGCGAGCAGGGCGATCGTCACGGTGTTCCTCGCTGGTGGTACCGCTCGAGCCAGTCACGGCGCCAGCGGTCGAAGGTGCCTTCCAGGATTCGGGCACGCGCGAGTTCGCCGAGCCGGACCAGGAAGCGGATGTTATGAATCGAGATGAGCCTGAGCCCGAGCATCTCCTCTGCCATGAAGAGATGGCGAAGGTAGCCACGGGGAAACCGGCGGCAGGTGTCGCAGTCGCACGCCGGATCGAGGGGCTCATCACTCAGTCGGAGCCTGGCGGCGCGGATGTTCACCTTGCCCGCGCTCGTCCACGCGCTGCCGTGGCGCCCATTCCGCGTGGCGGCCACGCAGTCGAACAGGTCCACTCCCCTGGCGACCCCCTCCAGCAGATCGTCGGGGAAACCGACGCCCATAAGATAACGCGGCACCGTCGCGGGCAGAGTGGGTCCGAGTTCCTCGAGCACCCGGTACATCACGGGCTTGGGTTCACCGACGGACAGCCCCCCGATCGCGAGACCGGTCCACGGCCCCCGCTCGAGGGTCCCCTCGAGCGAGCGCTGCCGCAAGTCGGCGTGGGTGCCGCCTTGCACGATCGGCCAGAGCGTCTGCTGCCCGGGGTGCTCCTCCGCCAGCTCCGCATGCCGGACCCTGCACCGGTCCAGCCAGCGCAGCGTCCGCTCCATCCCCTCCTCCGCGAGGGCCCACGGTGCCTGACCGGGCACGACGTGGTCGAAGACCATCGCGACGTCGGCACCGAGCGCCCACTGGATCTCCATCGAGGATTCCGGGGTGATCGTCCGGGTGGAACCGTCGATGTGACTGACGAATTCGACGCCGTGTTCCGAGATCTTCCGCAGCCCTTCCAGCGAGAACACCTGGAAGCCGCCCGAGTCGGTCAGCATCGGCCGATCCCAGGTGGTGAAGCGGTGCAGGCCGCCGAGCGCGCGCACGACATCCTCACCGGGGCGGAGATGCAGATGATAGGTGTTGCCGAGGATGATCTGCGCACCCGCGCCCACGACCTCGGCGGGATGCAGCCCCCGCACCGTTCCGTGCGTACCCACCGGCATGAACGCGGGCGTCTCGACGACGCCGTGGGGCAGGGTGAGCCGCCCGGTGCGTGCCTCGCCCTCGGTGGCGTCGAGCTGGTACTCAAACATGCCGAGATCGTAAGCGCGCACGGTCATGCGCGCCAACTCGAGGATCGCAGGCGCGCGCCGCCGTGCGCGCCAACAGGCGGCACCGGACCCTCACAGGATGACCATCGCATCGCCATAGGAATAGAACCGGTAGCGTGCCGCCACCGCGTGGCGATAGGCGGCGAGGATCCGGTCATAGCCCCCGAACGCGCAGACCAGCATGAGCAGGGTGGAGCGCGGCAGATGGAAGTTGGTGAGCAGGCGGTTCACCACGCGGAATCGGTAGCCCGGAGTGATCAGCAGCCGAGTCTCGGCTCGGCCGGGCCGGACGGTGCCATCGTCGTTCGCCGCGCTCTCGAGCGCCCGGACGACCGTCGTTCCCACCGCCCAGAGCTTCCCCCGCGGACGCGCACCGCCTGAATCGCGTTCGCGGCCGCCGTGGGGATCTGGTAGGTCTCCGGATGCATCGGATGGGTCGCGGGGTCTTCGGTCTCGACCGGCCTGAAGGTGCCGGGACCGACTTCGAGCTCGATCCGCGCGAGCTGCACGCCGCGGTTCTCGATCGCTTCGAGGATGGCCGGGGTGAAGTGGAGGCCCGCCGTGGGTGCCGCCACGCTGGACTCGCGCTCGGCGTAGATCGTCTGGTAGCGCTGTTCGTCCGCTGCGGTCGGATCCCGTTCGATGTACGGCGGGAGCGGCAGCCGGCCGATCCCCCGGATCGCCTCCTCCGCGGTGATGCCCACGAAGCGGACCTCCCGGTACCCCTCATCGAGGACGGCGACGGTTTCGATGAACGCACCGTCGCCGATCGTGATCCGCTTGCCGGGACGCAGCGCGCTTCCCGGCTTGCCGATCGCGATCCAGCGGTCGTCCGTGGCCGGATGAATCAGCAGCACCTCCGCGGGCGCTCCGCTCGCGCGGGTGCCGAGGAATCGGGCGTGGCGGACCCTGGTGGTGTTGAGGACGAGGAGGTCACCCGGGGGGATCAACTCCACCAGGTCGGCGAAGCGTGCGTCGACCAGGTCCGGGGGCCGGATTCCGGCCTGGGCTGCGACCATGGGACTCGGTGCCCGGCACCCGGAATTCACGATGAGCAGTCGGCTCTCCCCTCGCTCCGCCGCGGGTTCCTGCGCGATCAGATCGGGGGGAAGGAGGTAATCGAAGTCCGCGGTGCGGAGGGGGCGCTCAGCGGTCAAAGATCGAGGACTGCGCGCCGGGAGGTGGCGTGAATCCGAATCGCTGATACGCCAGCGGGGTGGCGACGCGGCCGCGGGGGGTGCGCTCGAGGAAGCCCTGCTGGATCAGATAGGGCTCGTAGACCTCCTCCACCGTGTCGCTGTCTTCGCCGACGGCGACCGCCACGGTGTTGAGCCCGACCGGGCCGCCGCCGAACTTCTCGATGATCGTGGTGAGGATCCGCGCGTCCATGTCGTCGAGGCCGAACTCATCGACGTTCAGCCGGGACAGCGCCTCCCGCGCGAGCGGGCCGGTGATGGTGCCGTCCGATTTCACCTGCGCAAAGTCCCGGACCCGGCGCAGCAGCCGGTTCGCCACGCGCGGCGTGCCGCGGCTGCGGCGGGCGATCTCCATCGTGCCTTCCTCGTCCGCGGGTACCCCGATGATGCCGGCCGACCGGGCGACGATGACGCGGAGATCCTCCGGCGAATAGAAGTGCAGCCGTTCGACCATGCCGAAGCGGGCGCGCATCGGCGGCGTCAGCAGCCCGAATCGCGTCGTGGCACCGATCAGAGTGAAGCGCTCGATCGCCATCGGAATGGTCTGCGCGTTCGGTCCGTCGGCGATGCGCACGTCCACCCGATAATCCTCCATCGCGGGATAGAGGAACTCCTCCAGCACCGGGCGGAGCCGGTGGATCTCATCGATGAAGAGGATGTCGCCGGGCTGCAGCGTCGTCAGGATGCTGACCAGGTCGCCCGGCTTTTCCAGGACCGGCCCGGAGGTGGTGCGAAGCTGCACTCCCATCTCCCTGGCCAGCAGCATTGCGAGCGTGGTCTTGCCGAGGCCCGGGGGCCCGAAGAAGAGCAGGTGGTCGAGTTGTTCGCCCCGTCCCCTGGCCGCGTCGATCGCGATCCTGAGCGAGGCCTTTACCTGTGCCTGACCCACGAATTCTTCGAGCCGGCCGGGGCGCAACGCAGCTTCGGCGCCGGTCTCTTCCGGGAGCGAGTCGGGAGTGGTGATCTGGAGGCGGGTCATGGGAGTCGGCCCGCATGGCAGTGCGGGCGTACGCTCAGTCCTTCAGCCGGGCGTCCCAGCGCACCGGGCGCTGGCCCGGCTCGATGTTGTGCCTGGCCCGGCAGTGCACGCAGCGGTCCATCGTATGTTCGGTGCCGCGGGCGACAAGGATGCGGTTGGTGCTGCCGCATCGGGTGCAGATCCACTCGGCGGTCGTCGCGGGAACGGTCATGATGTTGCTCCGGGGATGCGGGCGACCTCACGGGTCGCCCCTGCCAACTACGAACGGGCGAGACGCTGCAGCGCCTCGCGGATCACTTTCGCGGTCTCGGTGGTGCCCTCCGCGACCACGGCGCGCACCGCCTCCTCGGCGGCGGGAGCCGGGTAACCGAGGCGGATGAGCGCCTGCATGGCTTCCTCGCCAGGCCGCGGGCCGGCGGGCGGGAGGTCGAGCGGGACCTCCTTGAAACGGTCGGCCAGTTCGACGACCAGCTTCTCCGCCTTCTTCCGTCCAATCCCGTTCACCGTCGCCAGGGCCGCGATGTCGCGGGACTGAATGCTGCGAACCGCGCGCTCCGGGCCCAGGGTCGAGAGCAGTGCCATCGCCAGCTTGGGTCCGAACCCCGTCGCCGAGAGCAGTCGCTGGAATACCGTCCGTTCCGCCGAACGGTCGAATCCGTAGAGCGACCAGCTGTCCTCCCGGATCACCAGCTCGGTGTACAGGCTCACCCGGTTTCCCGCCGCCGGCAGCCGCTCGAGGACGCCGAGGGGGACCGTGACCTCATAGCCCACGCCGCCGGCGGTCTCGATGAGGACCGCGTCTCCGTCGCGCTCCCGCAGCGTGCCGGTGACGAGCGCGATCACCGCCGGCCCCGGATCAGATGGGTCAGCGCCACTGCGACGCCGTCGGCCGCGTCAGCGGGCTGAGGCGGGGTTGTGAGCCGGAGCAGCTGCGCCACCATGAATCCCACCTGCGGCTTGAGTGCGGCGCCCTTCCCGGTCACCGTCTTCTTGATCGTCGCGGGCGAGTACTCCGCGATGGCCGTGCCCGCCTGCGCGCCGGCGAGCAGGATGACGCCGCGGGCCTGGCCGAGCACCAGCGTGGTCCGCACGTTCTTGGCGTGGAAGGCTTCCTCGACGGCGAGCACATCCGGTTGGTGCCGGGCGAGCAGTCCCGCGACTTCCTCGTAGACCTGCCTGAGCCGTACGGCGAGCTGCGCGCGGGGCGTGGTGCGGATGACGCCGCATTCGACCAGCCGGAAAAGTCCCCGCTCCCCCGTCTCCACCACTCCATACCCGGTGGCCGCGGTGCCCGGGTCGATCCCCAGCACCCTCACCGGCCCGACCCGGTCAGTGCGACGCCTCGGCCAGGTCGCTCGCGTCGATGTCGAAATTGGAGAAGACCTTCGAGACGTCGTCCAGCTCCTCGAGCGCCTCGAGCAGCCTGATCATCTGCTCGGCCTGCTTGCCCTCGACCTTGACGGAGGTCTTCGGCACCATCGCGATCTCCGCCGATTCGATCTCGAGCTTCCGGGCAATGAGAGCGTCCTGCACCGCGTGGAAGGTCGGGACCGTCGTCGAAATCACGTACTGCTCGCCGTCTCGCGCGAAATCTTCCGCGCCCGCCTCCAGCGCCGCTTCGAGAGTCGAGTCCTCCGGGTACCGGTTGGCGTCGAGGAAGATCTGGCCCTTGCGGTCGAACATCCACGCGACCGAGTTGGTCGAACCGAGGTTGCCCCCATTGCGGCTGAAGACGAAGCGCACATCGGCGACGGTCCGGGTCGGGTTGTCGCTGGTCGCCTCGATGATGATCGCGGCGCCGCCCGGTCCGTACCCTTCGTACATCACTTCTTCGTAGACGGTCCCCTCGAGCTCGCCGGTGCCCTTCTTGACCGCGCGCTCGATGTTGTCGGCCGGCATGTTCACGGCCTTGGCGGCGTCGATCGCGGTGCGCAGGCGCGGGTTGCCCCCAGGATCGCCGCCGCCGGCCTTGGCCGCGACCGTGATTTCCCGGATCACCTTGGTCCACGAGGCGCCGCGCTTCGCGTCGGTGATCGCCTTCTTGCGCTTGATCTGCTTCCACTTGCTGTGCCCGGCCATGACGCACTCCACGCAGAGATCGGGCTGGAAGATACAGGGTGGCAAAGCCGTTGGCCATTCGCCCGGCCCGCATCATCGCGGGTTCTGGTCGCGGCGCCATCGGCTCCTGACGCCGGCCGCTCTCTTGACCCGTCTCCCGCCATCCCGCTAATCTCCCCGCCCTATGCGCCGCATCATACTGGTTGTCCTCGGGCTCGGCTTCATGGCCTGTGCCGAACCGCCCAAGAAGCAGGCCCAGGTGGGCGAAACCCTGCCCCATTTTCCGCTCCCTCCAAGCGCGGAGATCATCTCGCGGGAGGGCGGGGAGGATGCGCTCAAATTCCGGTTCAAGAGCGACCTCGCTCCCGAGCCGATGCTGGCGTACTACCGCAACCTGCTGGGCAAGCCGCCGTGGCGCCTGATCAGCGACACCCCATCGCCTGACGGTGCGGTGACGCTCTATGCGGAGCAGGATGGGCCGTCGATCTGGGTGACGATTCGCAAGGCGGACGGGGCGGCGGGGTCCTTCGTGGACATTGCGGGGGCGAAGACGAAGTAGTCAGCGATCCGGATCCAGCATGTCCTCGAAGCGAAGCCAGTTCCGGTAGAAATAGAGGTCCAGGTATCCGGTCGGGCCGTTGCGGTTCTTGCCGATGATCAGTTCCACCGCGCCTTCCACCCCGTGCGCGGGCCGGTACATCTCCTCCCGATAGATCGCGAGCACCACGTCGGCGACCTGCTTGACGACACCCTGGCCGCCCAGATCGTCCAGGGTGGGCCGCGGGTCTCGGCGCCCCGCGCGATGCTTGGGCAGTTGCGCCAGCGCGAGGATCGCCACGTCCCGCTCGAGGGCCACGCTCTTGAGCGCGCGAATCGTCGCGGCGGCGCGTTCGTCCCCGACCGCCTGCGGCAGCGGGCTGGCGGTCATCTGCAGGTCGTCGAGCACCAGCAGCCCGCGCCGCGGCACGGTGTCGAGCGCGGCTCCCACCTCCTCGAACCGTTCACCCAGGAGCGGGCGGATGATCAGGGGCAGGTCGCGCAGCCGAAGCGCCGCGGCCCCGACGGCGGACCGGCTCACGTCGTCCAGTTCGCCACCTCTGAGCGCATCCACCGGGACCCGCCCTTCCAGTGCGAGCGCCCGCTCCATCAGTCGCTCCTCCGACATCTCGCCCGACAGATAGACCACCGGCGTTCCGCCAGCCGCGCTGCGGAGGGCGATGGCCAGCGCGAAGGACGATTTCCCCGCGCCGACGTCCCCCGCGAGCACCACGAGATCCTGGCGGCGGATGCCGCCGCCGAGCAGGCGATCCAGCGAGCCGAAGCCGGTCGCGACCGTGTCGCCCGGCCCACCGGCATCGGCGCGCGAATCGATGCGCGCGACCAGGGCTTCGGCGGGCGAGGCGATGCGGTCGGAGTTGCCGGAGGGACGCGGAGGACGCATGGGAAGAAGATAGGAGGACGGTACCGTCAGCGGGACGGGCTGGGCGCCTGGCGCGCGGCGCGGGCCGCATGCTGGATCGCTTCGCCGGCATCGGCGCCGGCGGAATCGCGGGCCGGGGCGACGAGCGTGCTCAGGACAACCGGAACCGCCTCGGCGCCGTCCTCCCTGAGCTGGAGCAGCGCCGCGGTGAGCGCGCGGCGCAGCGGTGGTGGCAGCGTGAGACTGGAGAGGCGGGCGTCGAGCGCGGTGAGGCGGCGCCGCGCGGCGCGGTCGGAGAGCGGCGGGTCGAGGCGCAGATCCTGGGCGATCCGCAGCGTGAGCCACAGCGCGTAGATCCCCTCACGCCTGGGACCGCGCCCGGTGCGCGGGAGCAATTGGACCAGCGCAAGCGCCGCGGGATCCCACCCGGTCACAGGCCGAAACTCGTCAGGCGGGACAGGACGTCCTCCGGCACGATGTCCTCCATGCACTGATGGTGACCCAGCGGGCAGTGCGGGCTGCCCTTGCTGCTGCAGGGCCGGCAGGGCAGCGGCCGTTCGAGCACCGCCGCCCGGGCCCGGTAGGGAAAGAACCCGAACTGCTCCACGGTTGGGCCGAACAGCGCCACGACCGTCGTGCCGACCGCGGTGGCGAGGTGCATCGGTCCGGTGTCTCCGCTGACCGCCGCGCGCGCGCGCCGGAGCAGGGCCCCGCTCGCCTGCAAATCCAGGTCGCCCGCGGCGCTCGCGGCCCGCCGTCCCGCCGAGGTGGCAATCTCGGCGGCGAGGATGCGATCGCCACTGCTGCCCACGACCGTCACGTTGTAGCCACGACGGACCAGGTCGGACGCGAGTCTGCGCCAGTGCCGGACCGGCCACCGCTTCGTGGCGTGGGCCGCTCCCGGGATCAGGGCGACCAGCGGCGCCTCGTCGTCGAATCCGACCCGCGCCAGCCAGGCTTCGGCCCGGGCCTCCGCCGCGGGACTCGTGAACAGCTCGGCCGGCGCTCCGTCGGGCTGCACGTCGAGCGCGGTCGCTGCCTCGAAATAGCGCTCGGCCACCGGCACCCGGTCGGCATAGGTGTCGCGGTGCTCCCGGATCAGGTGCCGTCGCGGGCGGCGCCTCGCATCGAAGCCGCTCCAGGCGCCCGGGACCAGCAATCGCAGCACTCGGGTGCGCACGCTGCCGTGCAGATCCAGCAGGTGGGTGAAGCGCGCGCCCCGCAGGGCCCGCGCCAGGGGGACCAGCGATTGCCCGGGTGCCACCGCGATCACCTCATCGAGATGCGGATTGGCGGACAGCAGCGGCGCCCAGCTCTGCTTGGTCAGTGCGGAGAGTGTGGCGGCCGGATGCCGCGCCCGCAAGGCCCGGATGAGCGGCGTGGTGAGCAGCACGTCGCCGAGCGAGCTGAACCGGACCAGCAGGATGCGAGGGGAAGGCACGCGTCAAATGTAAGTCGGGAGGATCGGGAGGTAAGGAGCGTGGAGACGGGCGACGTGCCGCATGCCGCACTTCTGACTTCCAACTCACGACTGTCTATCTTACCCGCATGCCACGCCCCCGCAGCATCCTCTGGGTCGACGACGAGGTCGAAAGTCTCAGCTCGCACATCCTCTTTCTCGAGGAGCAGGGCTTCCACGTCGAGAAGGCGGCCCACGGCGACGACGCGCTGGTCATGCTGCAGCGGCAGCCCTACGGCGTCGTCCTGCTCGACGAACAGATGCCCGGCCGCCGCGGCCTGGAGCTGTTCCGTGCCATCCGCAGCATCGACGCCTCCATGCCGGTGGTAATGGTGACCAAGAGCGAGGAGCCCGCGACCCTCAAGGATGCGATCGGCGCGGAGATCTCCGACTACCTGGTCAAGCCGGTGAATCCGCGGCAGGTGCTGTCGGTTGTCACCCGGCTGCTCGAGGGCGACCGGATCCGCCAGCAGCGGCTCTCGCGCGACTTCGCGACCCGCTTCCGCGAACTCGAGGCCCGCCGCAACCACGACATGAACTGGCGCGACTGGACCGAGATCGTCGTCGAGCTGGCCGAGTGGGAGGTGCGCCTCGGACTCGCGGATGAGCCCGGTCTGTCGGAGGCCCTCCGGACGCTGCAGGAGAGCCTGCGGCAGGATTTCGCCGGATTCGTCGAACGGCAGTACCCGGGCTGGCTCAAGGGGAGCCGGGCCGACCGGCCGCCGCTCAGCGTGGACATCGTGCCGGAGTTCGTGGAACCCGCGCTGCGTCAGCACGGGAAGGCCCTGCTCGTCGTCGTCGACTGTCTCCGCATGGACCAGTGGGAGGCCATCCGGCCGCTGATCAGCTCCCGCTTCGATGTCGAGACGTCCTACTACTTCTCGATCGTGCCGACGGCGACGCCGTTCGCCCGCAACGCGATCTTCAGCGGGCTCCTGCCTGCCGTCCTCTCGACCCGCCACCCGCAGTGGTGGCGCGACCAGGACGAGACCAGCCTCAACGCGCACGAGGCCGAGCTGCTGACGGCGCAGCTGCATTCGCACTACGGCCGTCACGTGCCGGTCCGCTATGAGAAGGTCTTCACCGCCGCCGACGGCGAGGCGCTGCTCACCCGGTTGCCCGCCCACCTCTCGGCGGACGGGGTGACCGCGCTGGTCTTCAACTTCATCGACCAGCTCACGCACGGCCGGACCGAGAACTCCACGCTGTTCGAAGTGGCTCGCGACACCCCGGCGCTCCGCAGCCTCACCCGCACCTGGTTCGAGCGCTCGGCACTCTGGGGTGCGCTGCGCGAGGCAGAACGCCGCAACGTGCCGGTCCTGCTCACGACCGACCATGGCTCGATCCACTGCCACACCCCGGCGACGGTGTACGCCCGCCGCGATGCGACCGCCAATCTGCGCTACAAGTTCGGCGAGGATCTCCGCGCCCAGGACCGGGACGCGGCAATCGTGGTGGACGACCTCGTCGCCTGGGGGCTGCCCCCGCGCTCCCCGGGCACCCGCATGCTGCTGGCCACCGGTGACCGCTTCTTCGTGTATCCCACCAAGCTCCGCGAGTATCAGGCCCGCTATCGCGGCGCCTTTCTGCACGGGGGCGTGACGCCGGAGGAGATGATCCTGCCGATCGCCCTGCTCACGGCGAGGCGCGGTGGCTGACGGCCGGAGCTCGCCGGGCCACCGTGCGTCTTCCCTGGCGCGGCTGCTCGGCTGGTTGCGCCCCTACCGGCTGACTCTCGGCCTTGGCGTCCTGTCCACGACGGTGGCCTCGATCCTCGACGGCGCCACGCTGCTCTTCCTCATCCCGCTGCTCCGGCACCTCTTCGGCACCGCCGGCGCCCTCGGCGCCACGCGCACCGGCCTCGAGAACCTCGTCGACCATCTGCTGGCGCCGCTTCTCGCCGGCGCATCCTCCGCCGGCGTCACGATCCGGCTGGTCGCGCTGCTCTGGGCCGCGCTGCTCGGCAAGAATGCGCTCTCCTATCTCTCCGGGCAGCTCAGCGTCGGGGCCCAGGAGGGCGTGGTGCGGGATCTGCGCGCGGCGCTGTTCGAGCATCTGCTGCGGCTCGATCTCGGGTGGATCGAACGGACCCGCGGTGGCCAGGTCATCGCGCGGATCATGCAGGACGCCGATCAGGCCAAGGGCGCCATCAGCGCGGGCCTCGTTTCGTTCTTCCAGAACCTGGTGCTGATCCTCACCACGCTGGCGGTGCTCGCCCAGCTGTCGTGGCAGCTCACGCTGCTCACCCTCGCCGCCGCCCCGCTGCTGCTGATCGGGATCCGGCAGCTGCTCTCCCGGCTCCGCACCCATGCGCGGGCCCGTGCGGACGAGGCGGGGGAGATGACCGCGACGGTGGCCGAGCGGCTCGGTGCGGTGAAGCTGGTCCGGACCTATGGCGGGGAAGCCGGTGAGGGGCAGCGCTTCCGCGCGCAGGCCGATCGCTATCGCCGCCACGTGGCGCGGACCCAGCGCTTCGCGGCGCTCACCGGCCCGGTGAGCGAACTCTTCGGCGGGCTCCTGCTCTTTCTGCTCATCGCGGCGGGGGCCTCCCCGGGTTTCGCGGGCGGAGGGCTCTCGCCCGAAGGGCTGATGGTGTTCATCGTCGCGGCGCTCCGCGTCATGTCGCCGCTCAAGGCGATCACCCAGTTCCCCGGCCAGATGGCGCAGGCGCTGGCCAGCGCGGAACGGGTCTTCGAGGTGCTCGACCTGCCGTCGGCGGAGGAGGAAACGCCGGGGCTGCCTGCGGCGCAGTTCACGCGAGAGGTGACCTTCGCGGACGTCGGCTTCAGCTACGGCGACGGGCCGGTGCTCACCGGCATCAGCTTCACCCTGCCGCGGGGAAAGATCGTGGCACTCGTCGGTCGTTCGGGCGCGGGAAAGACCACGCTCGCCGAGCTGCTGCCGCGGCTCCGGGAGCCGACCCACGGGACCATTCTGCTCGACGGCGCGCCACTCGCCGCACTGAGCCGCGCCTCGGTGCGCGCGCTGATGGGCTTCGTCGGCCAGGAGACGGTGGTCTTCAACGACACCGTGTTCGCCAACATCGCCTATGGGCGTCCGCAGGCGACACAGGCGGAGGTCGAGGCCGCGGCCCGCGCCGCCAATGCGCACGCCTTCATCGTGCAGCTGCCGGAGAGCTATCAGACGCTGCTCGGGGAGCGGGGGACGCGGCTCTCCGGAGGCCAGCGGCAGCGGCTCGCGATCGCCCGGGCGGTACTGCGCGATCCACCCATCCTTATTCTCGATGAAGCAACGAGTGCTCTCGACAGCGAATCGGAGCGGCTGGTGCAGGACGCGCTGCACCGGCTCATGCGCGACCGGACGGTGCTGGTGATCGCCCACCGGCTCGGAACGGTGCGGCATGCCGACCTGATCCTGGTGCTCGACGAGGGCCGGATCGTCGAGCAGGGAACCCACGAGGAACTGCTGGCGGCGGGTGGCCTCTACCGGCGGCTCGTGGTCAGCACCGAGCCCGGTTTCCAGGGGGCCGTCCTCCCGGACGAGGGGGACGCCGGGATCTCGGGCCATTCATCACTCGGAACTGGCCAGAGGCCGCTGTAGATTGTCTCCCTGACCCGTATGAATGCGCCCTTCGCCGGTCTCCGGATCCTGTTTGTCGCGCCTGTGGACGATGCGGAACTCGCCCACAACGCCCTCCGCCGTCGCGCGCTCGAGCGCCTCGGTGCGAACCTGCTGCACCTCGATCCCGACCGGGCCGGGTGGCTGGAACGGCTGGTGCGGCGCGATCTCGAACACCGGGTCGCCACCGCGCTGGACCAGCACAGCGCCGACCTGGTGCTCGTCGCCGGCGACGGACTGCTCACGCCCGACAGCGTAGACACGCTCCGCAAGGGACGCGGCGCGCGGTGGGTCCAGCTGCTCGATGACGAACTCAACGACGGTACCGCCGCAAGCCGGGAGGCGATGGAGTACCATCATGTCTTCGTCGGTGCGACCGGCGCACTCGCCGCGTTCGACAAGCACGGCGTGAAGCACGCGCACTACCTCGCACTGGGTTGCGACCCGTCGGTCCACAAGCCCCTCAGCGCCCGCGGTCCCTTCCGGGCCAATGTGGTGTTCGCCGGTGCCGCGACGCCGCGGCGGGAACGCTTTCTCCAGGAACTGGTGGAGTTCGGGCTTGCGCTCTGGGGGCCCGGATGGCGGAAGACCTCGCTCCGGGACTACTGCCGCGGGGAACTGCCGAGCACCGAGGACTTCGTCCGGGCGTATGCCGGCGCCACCGTCGCGGTGAACGTCCACCGTACCGGCCCCGAAGATCGCAAGCGCGATGGCAGCGGCGTCAACCGGCGCACCTTCGAGATCGCGGCGATCGGCGTGCCCCAGGTCGTCGATGCGCGCACCGATCTCCCACGGCACTTCGAGGAGGGCACCGAGCTGCTGGTCTACACCACGGCCGAGGAGCTGAAGGGCCAGGTGAAGCGGGCGGTGCAGGAGGACAAGTACCGGGAGCGCCTCGCGGCTGGTGCTCGGCAGCACGCGCTCAGGCAGCACACCTACATGCACCGGATGCACGAGCTGCTGCAGACGGTGACTGGGGAGGAGTAGGGGCGGGGGTGCGCGTCGTCGGGTTCAGCCTGGTCGCCAACGCAGTCCGCCTCGACTTCCCCATCCGGGAAGCCCTTCTGTCCATCCTGCCACTCTGCGACGAAGTCGTCGTCAACGTCGGTCCCTCCCAAGACGGTACGCTCGATCTGCTGCGCGGGCTCGGCGAACCACGCCTGCGCATCATCGAGGGGGCGTGGGAACCGGGGCAGGGAGGACGGGTGCTCGCCATCGAGACCCAGCGCGCCCTCGATGCCTGCCGCGGCGACTGGGCGATCTACATCCAGGCCGACGAAGTGCTGCACGAGACGTCAGTGACTCCGCTCCGTGCGGCGATGCAGGCGACGCTCGACGATCAGCGCGTCGAGGGGCTGCTCGTCGATTTCATCCACTTCTATGGCACTACCGACTGGGTGGGCGCGGGGCGGGCCTGGTACCGGCGGGAGGTGCGGGTGGTGCGGCCCGGATCGGGGGTGCGGAGCTTCGAGGAGGCGCAGGGCTTCCGCATGGGCGCCGGACAACCGGAAGCTCCGGGCGCGACGGGCCGGTGCGACCTACTATCACTACGGCTGGGCCCGGCCCATCCCTGCACTCAGGCAGAAGCGCGAGACCGACAACGCGCTGTACTACGCCGGCGCGCCGCGCCGCGCGCCGGTCGCCGAGCGGCTGCCGTGGGATGTCGGGCTCCGCCGCTTCCGGGGCACCCATCCCACCGTGATGCGGGAGTGGATCGCGGAACGCCACGCGCAGATGTCGCCCGGCTTCACGCCCCGGCGCTGGGATCGCCGCCGATTCGCGCTGCTGGCCTCGCTCGGCATCGAGCGGCTCACCGGCTGGCGTCCGTTCGAGTTCACCAACTACATCGAGGTGTAGCCCTGCCCCTCGAGCAGCCGGGCCAGACGGTGTGCGTAGGTATGGTGCGCCAGCGCATGCGCCCGGCCCTGGGCGGCGATCCGGGCCCGCAGCGCGGGATCGGCGAGCGCCGCGCGGGCGATCTCGGCACCCTGGGGGGCGTCGCGGTACCAGAGCGCGTGCTCGCCATGCCTGGCGAACTCCTCGATGTTGTCGACATACTCGCCGAGAAAGCAGCCGCCGGCGCCGAGCACCTTCCAGAGCCGGTTCGAGGTTCCCCCGTGATGCTCGTGCCGCTGGTCGTCGAGGGCGTGGATGCCGAGCGAGAGCGCCGCGCCGCGCACCACCCGCGCGAACTCGCGCCCGCGGATTTCGCCGCCGGCCACCGGCAGGTCGCGCGGCGCCTCCTCCCAGAACGGTCCCCTGATCTGCAGCGATCCCACCGCCTGAAAGGCGTGCAGCGTTTCGTAGCGTCGCGGGTACTGGCCCGAACCGACGAACGAAAGGTCGCAGCGGTACCCTTGAGGGGCGGAATCGGCCGGCCCGTCACTGGCGGGGTCGAAGCCCTGTGGCAGGAACTTCGCGCCGGCAATGCCCACGGCGCGGAGCGCCTCCACCTGGAACCCGTAGGTGGCGAAGCTCTGCTGCGTCAGGCGCGCCAGCCGTACGACCGGCGCAGGCAGCGGCGCCAGGGCATCGAAGTACCAGAAGGCGGACCGGCGGCCGCGCAGCAGGGCCTGGAGCGGCGCCTCGCCCGCGGTGATCGCGTGGCGGGTACACAGCACCAGGTCAGGCGAGAACCGGTCCGCCTGCCAGCGCAGGAACCGCTCGCTCCACGGCCCCAGTCTGCGGCGCCACGCCAGCGCGTCGATCACCCGCGCGTCGTGCCCCAGCGCGAGCGCGGCTCGCGCGATCGCGGTTTCGCTCCGGTGACGGCCGGCGGCGCCAAGGATGAGGATGCGCATGGGTGAGCCCAAACTTCGGGTACTGCACTCGCTGCATCAAGGCGGCGGCTCGGGTCTGGTGATGTCGGTGCTGCGGATCGCCCGCGGCATCGCGGAGCGGGGGCATGAGGTCGGGCTGGTCTGCCCGCCGGGGTCCGAGGTCGAGCGCGAGGCCCGCGCGGCAGGGCTGGCGGTGTTTCCGGTCGCCCTGGCGAAAGGTGGCCGCTTCGGCAATGCGCGCGCGCTCGCGGCGCTGCTCGCGGAGTATCCCGTCGATCTCGTCAACGCCCACAGCTCCCGCGACCGCGAAGCCCTCACCTGGCTCGGACTCACCCGGCGCCTGGCCGCCCCGCTCATCATCACCCGGCATTCCTACCCGCGCACCGCCTTCCTCGAGAACCTGCTGGCAAGCTACGTGGCGCGACGGGTGATCGCCTTCAGTGAACCGGTGGCAGACGTGCTCGCCCGGCGCGGCACGCTGCGGTCCCGGCTGTGCGTGGTGCACGGCGGCCTGATGCTCGACCGGGTCGATCGCGCGGTGACGGTGGCGGAACTCGAGGAGTGGCGCGCCCGGATCGGCTGGGAGCCATCGCGCCGGACCGTGGGGATCGTGGCGCGGCCCAAGGACCAGCCGGTGGTGCTCGCGGCGCTCTCCCGGGTGCAGACCCCGGTCCGCCTGGTGCTCGCCGGGCTCAGCGGTGACGCCCTCACCCGGCCGCTCAGTGCGGTGGCGGCGCGTCACGCCGTGGTGCGGCTGCCCTTCGACCCAGCCATCCGCCCGCTGTACGATCTGCTCGAAGTCGCGCTGCATCCTTCGCAGTTCGACGCCTTCCCGCAGGCGGTGCTCGAGGCGATGGCGCTCGGCAAACCGCTGATTGCATCCGATGCCACCGGCAATGCCGTGATCGTCCAGAACGGCGTGAACGGTCTGCTGGTCGCGCCCGAGGACCCGGCGGCGTGGGCCACGGCGCTCGATCGCGTCCTGACGGATGCCGGGCTTGCCGCCCGTCTCGGCGCGGCGGCGGTCCGGCGCGCGCGCGAGGACTTCCCCTTCGAGCGCACCATCGAGCGGACGATCGCGGTCTATCGCGAGGTGCTAGGGTGCTGACCCGGGGCGGCAGTACCGCGGAAGCGAGGGAGCCGCCAGCGCTGCTCCTGGTGCACGACTTCCCCCCGATCGGCGGCGGTATCTCCCGGGCGATGGGCGAACTCGCGCGCCACGCGGCGCCCGGTCAGCTGATCGTCTCGACCGGCCGACAGGCGGGGAGTGCCGCCTTCGACGCCACCTGTGCCGTACCGATCGACCGCCTCGACGTGCCCAGCGAGCGGCTTCGCCACATCACCGGGCTCGCTCGCTGGGCCACCCGCGCCCGCTCGCTGGCGAGGGAGAGCGGCACCCGCTTCGTGTGGGCCGGCAATCTCAAGCCAGCCGGTCACGTCGCCCGCTGGCTCGCCGCGCGGGACGGCGTGCGCTATGGCCTGATCGTCTACGGGCTGGATCTCAACCGCATCCGGATCCAGGCGGCCCGGTCGTCCATGAAGCGCCGCGTCGCGCGGGGCATCATTGGCGCCGCCGCCGGCACCGTGGCCATCAGCCGCTGGACCGCGGACACCTTCCGCGACCTCGCGCGCGAGCTGCAACTTCCGGAGACCGCCGAGCGGGTGCGGGTGATTCCGTTAGGCGTGGACACCGCGCGGTTCCGGCCTGATGCCGGGCGGGAGGCGCTCCGGATGCGGCTGGGCCTCGCCGGTCCGCGGCCCTGGGCATTGACGGTCGCGCGACTGGTGCCCCACAAGGGGATCGATGTGGCGCTGGAGGTGATTGCCCTCCTCGCGCGGGAGGCGGTGGATCTCGGGTATCTCGTGGTGGGAGAGGGCCCATCGCGCGCGGCGCTCGAGACCCGGGCGGCATCGCTCGGCATCGCCGATCGGGTCCGCTGGCTCGGGGCCCTGCCTGACGATCAGCTCCCCGCCCTGTATGCGGCGGCGGATCTCTATCTCGGCCTCTCCCGGGAGGACGGCCCGCAGGCCGAAGGGTTCGGTCTCGCGCTGCTCGAGGCGCAGGCGTCAGGACTGCCGGTCGTGGCGGGGCGGGGCGGAGGCACCGCGGATGCGGTGGCCGAGGGAGTGACTGGGCTGCTGGTGCCGCCGACCGAGGTGCCCGTCATTCTCGCGGCCGCGCGCGCGCTGCTCGCGGATGGCGCCCGCGCCCGCGCGATGGGCGTGGCGGGACGGGAACGGGCG
This sequence comes from uncultured Gemmatimonadales bacterium, assembly GCA_963817435.1. Lineage (GTDB taxonomy): Bacteria > Gemmatimonadota > Gemmatimonadetes > Gemmatimonadales > GWC2-71-9 > JADJOM01. The sequence goes on along the minus strand of CAWFNY010000001.1, from coordinate 1,885,339 downwards.
GAGCGGGCGTTCGGGTGGTCGAGGGTGCTGGACGATCTGGCGGCGGCGGCCGCGGCGTTCACGCCATCGCGGCCTGCGGCTGGGCCAGCCGGGCGCTGATCGCGTACGTGGGACAGTTGCGCACGTAGAAGCCGTCGAGCGGCGACCACGACTGGAGCGGCTGCCGGACCCGCGCGCGGCCTTCATCGTCCATCTCGAAGACCCACGGGGCATGCATCACGCACGCGCCGCAGCCGGAGCAGCGCTCCCGGTCGACCCGGATCTCCACCCGCCGCTGCGGATGGATGCCGTGCCCGTCGGGGTCGAAGCGGTCGCCGAGCAGTTCGAGGAGGTCGAGCGTGGCGCGATGGCCCTCCTCGATCAGCTCGCGGTTGTGCCCGAAGCCGAACATCGAGATGTGCTCGACCCGGGGATGCACCAGCACCAGCGGCGGCGCCGTCCACTGCCGGAGCCGGCTTTCCATCATGGTCTGCATCACGATCTCGAGTCCGCGCACATAGGTCGCGGCGAAGCCCTCGTCCTGCACGTTGCTGCGGAGCGCGCTCGTCGCCCCGACGTCCACCGCCATCACCGGCCCGGCGCCGTGCGACGCGGCGACCTGCACCGGCACGTTCTCGACCACCGCGCCATCGACGAACCAGCGGCCGTCGATTTCCCGCGGCGGGAAGATGCCCGGCAGCGCGCAGGAGGCGAACACCGCGTCGGCCACCCGCACGTGCCGGAGCCCCGGCAGACCCCACAGGACCTGCATGCCGGTGTTGAGTTCCACCGTGTTGATGACCAGCGGGCGGACCAGGTCCTCGAAGGTGCGGTCCCCCACCAGGGTGTGGATCAGCTCGTCGAGCGGTTCGCGCCGGTAGATCGCGGGTGCACGCATCCGCTTGATGGCCATGTCCACGTGGGCGACCTGAAACACGTCCTTGCGGCGCACCTCGAGGGCCCGTTCCGTCATCTCCTCGAGCGGCATCCCGGCCGCCCAGGCCGCGGCCACCAGCGACCCCATGCTGCTGCCCACCACGAGGCCGGGCGTGAGCCCGCGCTCCTCGAGCGCCCGCAGCACGCCGATGTGGGCCAGCCCCTTGAGGCCGCCGCCACTCAGCACCAGGGAGAATGGGGTCTTGAAGGTCATCGCCTTGCTAGCATGGTCACCGTGCCAGTAACGTACGCCCGCTGTGGCGAACGGGGAACCGGCAACCGGCATCACCGATGAAAGACGGCATCATGGCTGAGATCAGTTCCACGGCGTCCCCGGCCATCGCGGCCTACGACATCCACGCCCTGCGCGCCACCGAGTTCCCCTGGGCCGACGGGACAACCTGGCTCGATCACGCCTCGATCGGGCCGCTGCCGGAACGCACCCGCCGCGCCGCCGATCGGATGAACCTGCGCCGCGCCCGGCCCTTCGAACTTACCCACGACGACCTGTTCGGGGCCTTCAGCGCCGCGCGCAGCGCCTTCGCCCGCCTCATCAACGCCGAGGCGGACGAGATCGCCCTGACGACCAACACCACCTTCGGACTCTCCATCGCGGCCCGGGCCATCCCCTGGAAGCGCGGCGACGTCGTGCTGGTGAGCCACAAGGAGTTCCCCGCGAACGTCTACCCCTGGCAGCGGCTCGGCGACCTGGGCGTCACCCTCGAACTGGTGCCGGTGACTCCCGAGGGGTGGCCCGACGAGTCCCGGCTGATTGCCCGGCTGGCCGACCCGAAGGTCCGCTGCCTCGCCGTCTCCCTCACCCAGTTTGCCAACGGCTATACGGTGGACCTCGCGCGCCTCTCCGCCGAGACCCGCGCCCGGGGCCAGTTCCTGGTGGTCGACGCCATCCAGGCGCTCGGTCAGATGCCGCTGGATGTGCGAGCCATTCCGGTCGACATTCTCTCCTGCGGGGCGCAGAAGTGGCTGCTGTCGCCCTGGGGCAGCGGCTTCCTCTACGTGCGCCGGGACCTCATCGCGTCCCTCGACCCTGCGGTGACCGGGTGGATGGCCTTCGAAGGCACCGACGATTTCAACCGGCTCACCGATTATCGCGAGACGCTCCGCCCCGACGCCCGCCGCTTCGAGCTGATCACGCTCCCCTTCCAGGATTTCGTCGGAATGCTCGAGTCGCTGGCGCTGCTCCAGGAACTCGGCATCCCCGCCATCCAGCGGCATGTCCTCTCCCTGCAGCAGCCGCTGCTCGACTGGGCCGACCGGCGCGGGGTGCGGGTGACCTCGCCGCGGGGTGCGCGCGGCTCGGGCATCATCTGCCTGGCGCCGCCGCGTGTCGATGAGTCCTTTCGCGCGCTCCGTGAGGCACGGATCTACCTGAGTCAGCGCGAGGGCGCGCTCCGGATCAGCCCGCACTGCTACAATACCGCCGACGAGATGACCCGCGTGACCACGGTCCTCGACCGGCTCCTCTGACCCCCGAGTCCCGGTTCCCCATGCCCGCATCCTTCGCTGACGCACTCAAGGCCGGCTACGGCTTCTCCGGCGCCTCGCTCACCCTCGGCGCCGCCCTGGAGGGCCAGACCCTTCATCCCGAACCGAAGGTCCGGATCCCGCTCGCGATGATGAACCGCCACGGCCTGGTCGCCGGCGCCACCGGCACCGGCAAGACCAAGACGCTCCAGCTCCTCACCGAGCAGCTGTCGGCGGCTGGGGTTCCGGTGTTCGTGGCGGACATCAAGGGCGATCTCTCGGGACTCGCGATGCCGGGCGAAAAGAACGACCGCATCACCCAGCGGGCCACCGACACCGGCTGGACCTGGACCCCGGCCGGCGTGCCGGTCGAGTTCGTCAGCCTGACTGGAAAGCTCGGCGTGCAGCTCCGCGCCACGGTGGCGAGCTTCGGGCCGCTGCTGCTCGCCAAGGTGCTGGGCCTCAACGACACCCAGACCAGCGTGCTCACGATGGTCTTCAAGTACTGCGACGACGCCCGGCTGCCGCTGCTCGACTTCAGCGACATCCGCGCCGTGCTGCAGTATCTCTCCGGCGACGAGGGCAAGGAGGCGCTGGCGGGACTGGGCGGCATGTCCTCCGCCACGGTCGGTGTGCTGCTGCGCAAGATGGTGGAACTCGAGATGCAGGGCGCCGGAGCCTTCTTCGGCGAGCCCGAGTTCGATGTCCGGGACCTGCTGGTGACCACCCGGGACGGGCGCGGAGTCGTCACCTGCCTCGAGCTGTCCGACGTGCAGGACAAGCCGATGCTCTTCTCCACCTTCATGATGTGGATGCTCGCCGAGCTGTATCACAACCTGCCCGAAGCCGGGGACCTCGACAAGCCGAAGCTGGTCTTCTTCTTCGACGAAGCGCACCTGCTCTTCAACGAGGCCTCGAAGGCGTTCCTGCAGCAGGTCGAGCAGGTGGTGCGGCTCATTCGCTCCAAGGGCGTCGGCGTGTACTTCGTCACCCAGACCCCCAAGGACGTCCCGACCGACGTCCTCGCCCAGCTCTCCAGCCGGGTGCAGCACGCGCTGCGGGCCCACACTCCCGACGACGAGGCGGCCCTCAACGCCACCGTCCGCACCTTCCCGAAGACGGAGTTCTACGACCTCGCGGAGACGCTGACCTCGCTGGGCATCGGCGAGGCGATCGTGACGGTGCTGGACCCGCGCGGCGTCCCGACGCCAGTGATCGCGACCCGCCTGATTCCCCCCGCCTCCCGCATGGCGCCGCTCTCGCCCGAGGAATTGCAGGCGGATATCTCGCACTCGGATCTGCTCGCCGAGTATGGGAAGCCGGTGGACCGGGAGAGCGCCCGCGAGATGCTCGCGGCCCGGCTGAACAAGGGAGGGGCGACAGCCGCCGCGTCCGGTGGCGCTGCCGCACCGTCGGGCGGCAGCGGCGGGCGCAGTGGAATGTCGGCCGGCGCGAAGATCGGGACCGCCGTGGCGGCCGCGCTGGGAACGACCATGGCGCGCACGGTGGGGCGGGAACTGATCCGCGGCGTCTTCGGGATGCTCACCGGGAAGGCGCCGCGGGGGACGAGCCGGACAAGGTGGTAGCGAACCCCAGGGAAGAGGGGAGGGGATGCGTTTCCCTCTTCCCTCTTCCCTCTTCCCTATTTCTTGGTGACCTGCTCCTCCTTCAGCACTTTCTTGGCGAACCAGAACACCAGCAGGGCGATGATGACAAAATTCACCAGCGCCGCGAGCACCAGGCCGATCTGAAACGGACCGACCACCAGCTTCTGCCAGTCTCCGCTCGGCAGCAGCATCCCGACGATCGGCATCAGCAGGCCGTCGACGATCGCCTTGACCAGCTCACCGGCCTTGCTGCCGATGATCACGCCGATGGCCAGACCGATGACGCCATACTCCTTCAGGAATTTCATGAACTCGGTGTGCATGCTCGGCTCCAGGTCAGGGGGAGTGCGGGCGCCCCGAAGCGAGGCCGACCCCGGGTCGGAGCCGAATATTGATTGCGAGAAAGGGTGGCGCTAGGGGGCGGTGCATGGTGAGCTGCCCCTTCGGTATCGGGGAAGGCCCTCAGCCGGTCAGCGCGATCAGCGCGTAGTTGCGCTTTCCCTTCTGCAGCAGGACGTAGCCACCGGCCCGCAGGTCGCCGGCACCGAGCTGCCGGTCGGCCTCACCGACCGGCGCGCCGTTGATCGAGAAGCCATTCTGCTGGATGCCTCGGCGCGCCTCGCCCTTGGAGGCCGCGAGCCCCGCCTGCACCAGCGCATCGACCGCCGCGAGACTGTCGAACGCGGCCCTCGGAATCCGCGTGGTCGGGATCTCACCGGCCAGCACCGCGAAGGTCTCCGGTCCCACCTCGTCCAGCTTGAGTCCCCCGAACAGGAGCCGGCTCGCCTGCACCACCCCCGCGGTGGTGGCCGCGCCATGGACCCGCGTCGTCACATTCTCCGCCAGCAGCCGCTGCGCCGTGCGCTTGCCCGGGTCCGCCGTCTGCTCGGCCATGGCCGCCGCGATCTCCGGAAGCGGCAGAAAGGTGAAGAAGCGCAGCAGCCGCTCCACGTCCCGGTCATCCGAGTTGAGCCAGAACTGGTAGAACTGGTAGGGTGAGGTCCTGGCCGGGTCGAGCCAGACGTTGCCCGACTCGCTCTTGCCGAACTTGCCGCCGGCCGCGTTGGTGAGCAGCGGAAACACCAGCCCATGCGCCTGCGCCCCCTCGCGCCGCCCGATCAGCTCGGTGCCGGCGGTGATGTTGCCCCACTGGTCGCTGCCGCCCATCTGCAGCTCGCACTGCTCGGTCTTCCAGAGGTACCAGAAGTCGTAGGCCTGCACCAGCATGTAGCTCAGCTCGGTGTAGGAGATCCCGGTCTCCATCCGGTTCTTCACCGAGTCCTTCTGCAGCATGTAGTTCAGGGTGAAGTGCTTGCCCGTGTCGCGCAGGAAGTCCATGAGGCGGAGGTTGCGCAGCCAGTCGCCGTTGTCCCGGACCCGGGCGGCGTTGCGGCCCTCGAAGGTCACGAACTGCTCGAGCTGGCGGCGGATGCGTGCGGTGTTGTGATCGATCTCCTCGACGGTGAGCATCGGGCGCTCGGAGCGCTTCCCGCTCGGATCGCCCACCATGCCGGTGCCGCTCCCCACCACGATGATCGGGGTGCCGCCGAAGCGCTGCAGCCAGGCGAGCCCCATCACCGGCACCAGATTGCCGACGTGGAGCGAATCCGCCGTCGGGTCGAAGCCGACATACCCGGTGACCGGACCGGCGGCCAGCCGCTCCGCCAGACCGGGGGTGACGTCGTGGACGAAGCCGCGGGCGCGGAGTGCGTCGAGGAGATTGCTCATGGCGCCGAACCTAAGGGACGGCGTGGGGGCCGGGCAAGCAGGGCGGGGCGCACCGCGATCGCGCGTCGGCCGCGCGATGTGACCCAGCCCATACCCGCCGTCCCGGCGCCCGCCTAGATTCCTCCCCCATGCCTCCGGGTCCCATCAATACGCTGCTCCGCTGGTGGTACACGCCCCGCATTCGCAGTGCCGTCATCACCACCGTGCTCGCGGTGGGGATGCTGGGTACTGGAGTGGCGATCGGCGCGTGGACCCGTGCCTGCGCCAACAACGCCTGCCCCTCGATCGCCACGGTCCAGTCCAACTGGGATCCCGCGCAGGCGTCGAAGGTCTACGCGGCCGACGGCCGTCTCATCACCGACCTCGGGGAAGAGCGCCGGACCGTCATTCCCATCAGCCAGATCTCGCCGGCCGCGATCGCGGCCTTCGTCTCGGTGGAGGACAAGCGCTTCTACGAGCACGGCGGGGTGGACTGGATCCGCGCCCTGGGCGCGCTGCGGCGCACCCTGATCTACGCGCTCACCCGGCGCGGTCGGGTGCAGGGCTTCTCGACGATCACCATGCAGCTCGCGGGCAACCTCTGGCCGGAGGACATCAACCGGTCGGATCGCTCGATCAAGCGGAAGCTGCGCGAGATGCACGTCGCCTTCGAGCTGGAACGGAACTTCTCGAAGGACCGGATCCTCGAGCTGTACCTCAACCAGATCAACCTCGGCAACGGCTCCAACGGCATCGAGGCGGCGGCGCAGCGCTATTTCGGCAAGTCGGCCCACGACCTCAACGTGGCCGAGGCCGCGACCCTGGCCGGCATCCCCCGGTCGCCGACCCGCTACAATCCGCGCCGCAATCCCGACCTCTCGGTCGAACGCCGCAATCTGATCATCGACCTGATGGCGGATGAGGGCGTGCTGACCGCGGACGATGCCGAGCGGTGGAAGGCCTATCCGCTGCTGCTCTCCACCCGTTCGGATTTCAGCGAAGTCGCACCGTACTTCACGGAATACGTCCGGCAGCAGCTCCGCACCCGCTTCGGGTCGGAACTCTACAAGGGCGGCCTGCGCATCTACACCACCGTCGATCTCGACGTGCAGCAGGCGGCCGAGCGGGCGCTGGCCAAGCAGCTCGACGAGATCGAGCGCAACAAGGCCCGCTACGGCAAGTATCCCCGTCCCACCTACGCCGACTATCTCGAGAAGCGCCCCGACGACGCCGTCTCCCAGGCGCAGTCGCCCTACCTGCAGGGGCTGGCGGTCGTCCTCGAGGCGCGCACCGGCAAGATCCTGGCGATGGTCGGCGGCCGCGACTTCAACGACAGCAAGTTCAATCGCGCGATCCAGGCGACCCGGCAGCCCGGCTCCACCTTCAAGCCGATCGTGTACACCGCGGCCCTGCGCGCCGGCCACCCCTGGTCCGAGATCGTGGAGGACACGCCGCTCAGCGTCGAGATGCTGCCCGGCGAACCGCCCTGGGAGCCCGCGAACTACGACAATCGCTTCGCCGGCCCGATGTCGCTCAAGGAGGCCTTCTACGAGAGCCGCAACATTCCGGCGATCAAGGTCGGCATGGAGATCGGGCCGCAGGCGGTGATCGGCGAGGCGGCCCGGTTCGGCATCAGCACCAGGGTGCAGCCCTATCCGTCGAGCTACATCGGCGCGTCGGAGGTGATTCCGCTGGAGATGATCTCGGCCTTCAGCGCCTTCGCCACCATGGGTACCCGCACCACCCCCTACTCGATCGAGCGGGTCGAGGACCGGAAGGGCAACGTCCTCTGGGCGCCGAAGCCCCGCACCGAACAGGTCATGGACTCGACGCTCGCCTGGCTGATGCTCGACGGCCTGCGCGACGTGGTGCGGCGCGGCACCGCCGCCAGCGCCGTCGGGAGCCAGTTCGGGACGATCCCGGCCGGCGGCAAGACCGGCACCACCAACGATGGCGCCGACGTCTGGTTCATCGGCTTCACCCCGGACCTCGTCGCCGGCGTCTGGATGGGCATGGACGCGCCCCAGAAGATCATGGACAACGCGCAGGGCGGCCGCCTCGCGGCGCCGGCGTGGACCATGATGATGAAAGAGATCTATGAGCGGCGCCCGGCGCCCGGCGCCTGGCCGCGCCCCGACGGACTGACCGTCGTGGATGTGGACCGGCAGACCGGGAAGAAATTCACGCCCTTCTGCCCCAAGGATTCGCTGGCGGTGGAGTCGTTCCTGCCCGGTACCGAGCCGAAGGACTTCTGCCCGATTCACAATCCGTGGGGGGCCGGCGGGAGCCCGCTCAACCCCAGCGGCCCGCGGTGAACGGCGTCGTTCGGCGCTTTGCGGCTCCCTGGGTGCTCCCGATCGACAGCCCGCCCATCGCGGACGGGGCTGTGCTGATCGGGTCGGATGGCCGGATCCTCGCCGTCGGCTCGGAGGAGAGCGTTCCGTCGCCGCCCGGCGTGGTGCGCGAACGGATCGCGGATGCGGCCATTCTGCCCGGCCTCGTCAACACGCACACCCACCTCGAATTGACCGGCCTCGACGGGAAGGGCAGCGAAACGGAGTTCCCCGCCTGGATCGCGCAGATCATCGCGCTCAAGGCGCCGCGGCAGCCGGGCGACTTTCTCGCCGCGGCCCGGCGCGGGATCCAGGATTGCTGGGCCGCGGGAGTGACCACCGTCGCCGACACCGGCGACTCCGGTGCGGTGATCCAGGCGCTCTCAGAACTCGGCGCCAGCGGGATCGCCTATCACGAGGTGTTCGGCCCCCATCCCGACCAGGCCGAGCTGGCGATGGCCGCCGCCATACGGCGGATCGCCGAACTCAGTCGCCTGGCGACCGGGCGGGTGCGGCTGGGACTCTCGCCGCACGCGCCCTACTCGGTGAGCGGGCCGCTCTACACCCGGGTGGCCGCCCTCGCCGCCGACTACGGGATGCCGCTCGCGGTCCATCTCGCTGAGTCGCTCGACGAGTCGCTGCTGCTCGAGCACGCGACCGGCGGATTCGCGGCGAGCTGGGAGCGGCGTGGCATCCCCCTCCCGGCACTGCCGGGCGCGTCGCCGGTCCGCTGGCTCGATCAGTTGGGTGTGCTGGGGCCAGAGACGCTGTGCATCCACGTGGTGCAGGCCACCGGCGCCGACCTCGATCGTCTCGCCGCCCGCCGGGCAGCGATCGCCCACTGCCCCCGCTCCAACCAGCGGCATGGCCATGGGACCGCACCGCTCCGGGCGATGCTCGACCGTGGTCTCCGGGTTGGCGTCGGCACCGATTCCGTCGCCAGCGTGAGCCCGCTCGATCTGCTCGCCGAAGCCCGGGCGGCCCGCGACATTGCGGGCCTGGATGCGTCGGGCTCGCTTCGCCTTGTCACCATCGACGCGGCGCGGGCCCTGGGGCTCGATGGGGAAATCGGGGGATTGGCGCCCGGCAAGTGGGGGGATGTCGCCATCCTGTCGCTCCCCGGGGCGGTTGACGCCGCACAACTGCTGGATACCGTATTGACGCGGTCGACAGGGGATGTGAATCTCACTGTGCTCGCCGGCCGCGAAGTCTATCGCCGAGGAGTCGCTCGCCCATGAAACTGCAGCGCCACGCCGCCATTGTTCGCACCGTTCGCGAAAAGCGCATCGAGAGTCAGGACGGGCTCCGCGAGGCGCTCGCCGCGGAAGGCATCCTGGTGACCCAGGCGACGCTGTCCCGGGACATCCGCGAGCTGGGTCTCGCCAAGCTGGTTGATCCGCAGGGCGGCTCCTTCTACGCCAATCCCCACGAGGGCTCCTTGCGCCCTGATCTCGGCCAGGTCCTTCCGGCCCTGCTGGTCAGCATCGAAGGCACGGGCCCCCTCATTGTGATCAAGACCGTCACGGGGGGAGCCCCGGCCGTCGCGGCGGCGCTCGACCAGGCCGACTGGAAGGAAATCATCGGCACCCTCGCCGGCGATGACACCCTGCTGATCATCGCGAAGAACCCCCGGATGCGGCAGTTGGTGGAGGTGCGGCTGGCCGCCATGACCGGGTGACCGGCCGCTTGCTTGCGCCCCGGGCGGGGGGGCCGCTACGATTGGAAAGTGTTCTGCACAGCAGGAGTGAAATGGTGCGCTGTCTGGCGTTAAACGCGTCGTTCGAGCCCCTCACCATGGTGCCCGTGCGCCGGGCCCTGAGACTGGTGATCGAAGGCAAGGCCGAGATTGTCGAAGCGGAGGGGGCGGACGTGGTGCGTAGTGAGCGCCTCGTCCTCCCCAAACCGGCGATCATCCGTCTCGTCAAGTTCGTGCACGTCCCCCGCCGGTTCCGCCGCCAGGTCACCAACACCTTTCTCTTCGCCCGCGACGCCTACCGCTGCCAGTACTGCCACCGGTCCCATCTCGAGCTGCGGCCCCGCGAATGTCTCACCCGGGACCACCTCATGCCGCTCTCCCGCGGCGGTTCGAACGAGTGGACCAACGTGGTCACCGCCTGCTCCACCTGCAACACCCGCAAGGGCAACCGGCTGCCGGAGGAGTGCGGGATGCATCCGCTCACCCACCCGCACGAGCCGCACTTCGTGCACCTCTCGTGGGCGGTCCGCCGCCTGACGATGACCCAGTCGAAGTACATTCGGCTCTTCTATGGTACTGAAGCCCTGAAGGCGATCGGTGGCGGGACCGTCACTGCGGAGGCACACTCCCGGTAGGTCCATTCGCCACCAATTCCCGCGACCCTCCAGAGGATGTCATCCCGAGGGAGCGGAGCGACCGAGGGATCTCTCCAGGGAAGGCAGGGCGCCTACCCTCAAGAGATCCCTCGCTTCGCTCGGGATGACAACGTGCTCAACCCCTCACTTCACTTCGAACGATTCCGACCGCGCCGTCAGGTTCGCCGTCGGCAGTCCCGCCAGCCTGAGCACCAGCCGTCGTGCCCGCTGCAGCAGTGTCCCTCCTTCACCGTTCGCGGGGTCGAGTTCCCCACGCAGGATCCGTTCGAACTGGTCGAGATCGGAATCGGAGAGCGTGGTGACCGCGAGCGAAGCGGCGTAGTAGAAGGTGCCCGGCTCCCTGGGCGCCACGGTGAAGCGCACCGGCACCCCCAGCGCCGCCGCCAGTGCGCCGGGCGTGCCGTACACGTTGCGTCGCACCCCGTTGGGGAGCAGTCGCACCACCGAGAACTGGTCCAGCAGCGGTTCGTGGCGGATCACCACCGTCCATTCGATCTGCCGCTGCACTTCGTCCAGCCAGGCCTCGCGCGAGCGCCAGATCTCGAGCCGGTACTGGAGCCGCACCGGCAGCCCCTGCCTGAGGGCCGAGAGCCACGGGGTGTCCTCGAGCAGGTTCCGGGTGCTGACCAGCGGGTCGCGGGCGGTGCCGGCGAGGGTGAGATCGAGCCGTACCGCGGCGCTGTCCTGCGCGGCCGCGGACCGGGCACCGGCGAGGAGCAGCAGCAGCCCGAGGAGGGAGCGCAGCCGAGGCGGGTAGGCGCGGAGCCGCCCCGCGTTCCCCAGCCACCGTGTCCCGGCACCGAACCTCACCGCCTAGAACCGTCGTTCAAGTCGCAGATACACGCGAAGCGGCTCACCATCGGTGACCGCCTTGACCAGGTACAGCGCGATGCCGCCCGCGTCGATGCCCACGCCGACGTCCGCCTTCCATTCGCTGATCGACCGGATGCGGTCGCTCGGCACCTTGCCCGGACCATCACCCGCGAGCCACGCCGAGCCGGCATCGCCGAGGATCACCAGGTCGGGGTCTTCGATCCCGAGGAACCGGTCGAGTTCCCGGTGGTTGGCGTCACGCACGGTGTAGCCCGCGCGGAACTTCAGCCGGTGGCGGAACTCCATCTGGGTGATGAGCGCGCGGTCGCAGAGAGCGGGATGGGCCGGATCGCTGAACCCCGCCGGAGCGCAGTCGAGCGCGCGGAAGGCATAGCCCGGCAGGAGGTCGGCGCCGCCAAGGGAGAGTCGTTTCTGGAGGGGCAGGGGATCGCCGGACAGCCAGCCACCGGCCCAGACCCGGAAATTCAGGTTGATCTCCGGGCTCAGCCGGTTGTAGCGCCGGAGATCGAGCGTGAACCGTCCGAAACCGTAGTTGCGCGTGGGGATCGCGCTCCGCACCGTCACCGGCAGCGCCACCGGGGCGGCATCGTTGCTGGCCGTGTGCTCCACTCCGCCGCGCAGCCACCATCCCGACGAGGCGCCGTTCCGCGCGTTGCGCGAATCGTACTCGAGGCTGCCGCCAACGGTCGTGTAGTGACCGTCGTCGATCAGCGGGTTCGGGCGCCACCGGTCGGCGTTGCGGAACAGGCTCCACGGGTCGTTCGCGCGGACCGAGCCCTGCTTCTCGTAGCGGATCCCGGCGTCGAGCCGGAGCCGCTTCGTCAGGTAGACGTAGCCGCTGCCGCCTACGCCCTCGCTCGAGAAATAGTCCCGGTTGTCGCGCTGGAAGAGAAAGGCGTTCCAGCCGATCTCGTCGCGCGGCAGGGTCTGCTCCTCGATCCCCGCGATCACCGAGAAGGTGCGTGCGCCGACGCCGAAGCCCCGCTGCCCGTGGAACCGCCAGTCGGTGCGGATCAGCCAGCCGAGGTCGCGGCGGAAGGGGGAAGGGTCGGGGGCGGTGCGGAGGATGCCGCGCAGGTCGAGCGTCGCCGCGAGGGCGCGCGTCGGGCGCCACTCGAAGGCCGGCCCGAACACCAGTCCCAGCCCCTCGATGCGGTTGTAGGTCTGGGTCGTTGTCAGGCGGATCGTGGTGCGGATGTGCCCGCTGCCGAAGGTCCGCTCCGCCGTCGCCAGCTCGCCGATGCCCCGGCGCCGCTCCCGCACGGCGAGGTCGCCGTCGGACTGTCGCGCCACCGGTGCGGCGTCCCAGTAGACCCGGAGCGGGCCCTCGTGGGTGCCTCCCTCCTGGACCGTCATGCGGCCGCCGGCCACCAGCACCGCGCCCCGCACCACGCCCCCCGGCAGGATGACCAGGTCGCCATTGATGACGGTGAGCCGGCCCTCGACCTCTCCCGCGACGCGCAGCGTCCCCCGCAGCACGGCGATCGAACCGCCGAGATGCGCGCCGGCCGGCAGCATGAGCCCGCCGGGCAGCCGCACCGTCGCGCTGTCATTCCAGGTGTCGAGCAGTTCGGCGAGCACATCCGGCGGCAGTCCGAGGGCCGCCGAGTCCGCCCCGGGCTCGTCGGGGTTGATCACCATCACGCTGTCCTGGGCCCGAAGCGCGGGGGCCAGGCAGGAGAGGAGCAGGAACGGCAAGGGAAGAGGGAAGAACGAAGAGGAGAAGAGGAAGCCGCAGAGGCCACCCCTTCCCTCTTCCCTCTTCACTCTTCCCCGTAGTTTGCTAGGCAATGGTCTCTCCCCTGGCGACCAGCCCCAGTCGCTTCATCCGCCGGTACAGGTTCGCGCGGTCGGTGACCAGCAGTCGCGCGGCCTCCGCCACGTTGCCATCGGCGGTGCGCAGCGCGGCGCCGATCAGCTCCCGTTCGTAATCGTCGAGCGCTTCCGTCAGTGGGACGCCCTCTCCGCCCGGCGGCCCTCCGCCGACACGCCGCGCGGCGCCACCGCCGAGCCGCCCCTCCGGCAGCACCATGCGCACGTCGTCCGGCCCGATGGTCTCGCCGCCGAGAATCGCCAGCCGCTCGATCAGGTTGGCGAGCTCGCGGATGTTGCCGGGCCATGAATACCCCCGGAGCAGCGCCATCGCCTCCGCGGAGTACTGCTGCGGCTTGCCCGGCCGCACCCGCTGCGCGAGATGCGCCACCAGCAGGGGGAGGTCGTCGAGCCGTTCGCGGAGCGGCGGGATATGGATCGGAAAGATGTTGAGCCGGAAGAACAGGTCCTCGCGGAAGCTGCCGGCCGCGACCGCCTGGTCGAGGCGCCGGTTGGTGGCTGCGATGACCCGCACATTCACCTGCGTGGGCTGCTCCGCACCCAGCCGCTGCAGCACCCCGGTCTCGAGTGTGCGCAGCAGCTTGGCCTGCGCCTCGAGATTCAGGTCGCCGATCTCGTCGAGGAAGAGCGTGCCGCCGTCGGCCAGTTCGAACCGGCCCAGCCGGCGCTCCGCCGCGCCGGTGAACGCGCCCCGCTCGTGGCCGAACATCTCCGATTCCACCAGCTCGCGCGGAATGGCCGCGCAGTTCACCGTGACGAACGGGTCGCGCGCCCGGCGGCTGCCCCTGTGGATGGCGGCCGCCACCAGCTCCTTGCCGGTGCCCGATTCCCCAGTGATCAGCACCCGGGCATCCGTCGGGGCCACCTGCGCGATGAGCTGCCGGATCTGCTGGATCGGCGCGCTCACGCCGACCATCTCCTCCCGGGTCTCCAGTGCCTGACGGAGCGCCCGGTTCTCGTGCCGGGTCCGTCCCAGCTCGACGGCGGACCGCAGCGTGACCAGCACCGCCTCCGGGCTCAGCGGCTTCTCCAGGAACTGGAACGCGCCGAGCTGGGTCGCGCGCACCGCGTCGGCGAGCATCGCCTTGCCGCTCATCATGATCACCGGTGCGTCGATCCCGCGGCCCCGGATCTGCGTCAGCGTCTCCAGCCCGTCCGGACCCGGCGGCATCATGAGGTCCAGGAAGATCGCGTCAGGCTCCAGCCGCTCCAGCACCAGCAGCCCGGCGTGCCCGTTGGCGGCCTCCTCGACGGTGAAGCCCTCCGCGCGCAGCAGCGCGGCGAGCATCCGCCGGATGTTGGCCTCGTCGTCGATGATCAGGATGTGATGCGGCATGGATGGATATTACCCGGGCCGGCGCACGCGCGGTAACGTCACGACGAAGGTTGCGCCTCCGCCCGGCGTCGCTTCATACCGCACCCGCCCACCATGGGCCTCGATGGTCTGGCGCACCAGCGCCAGGCCCAGCCCCGTCCCGCCGGCCTTGCCGCCGGTGACATACGGGTCGAACAGCCGCCCCTGCAGTTCCGCCGCGACGCCCGGCCCATGGTCGATGATTCGCACCTCGGCGCCGTTCTCGCCGAGCGGACTGCAGCGCACCACCAGGCCGGCCTGGATCCCGCCCGCTTCGACCGCATTCCGAAGCAGGTTGCTGAACGCCCGGCGCAGCGGTTCGTAGTGCCCCGAAATCCTCGGCGTGGCGGGGTCGAGTTCGAGCACGGCGGACACCCCCGGCGGCAGCACCGTCCGCGTCAGCTCCGAGACCAGTTCCCCGAGATCGACCTCGGCGGCCGGTCCCTCCGGCAGCCGCCCCATCTCGGTGAACTCATGCGCCAGTTGCTCCAGCCGGCTCGATTCCGCCTGGAGCACCTCGAGCGATTCCCGCTGCTCGGGGTGCGCGCTGCGGCTCAGCGCACTCACGGCGAAACGGATCGGGGTGAGCGGATTCTTCATCTCGTGCGCCACCCGGCGCGCCACCTCGCGGAACGCCCGCAGCCGCTCCGCCTCGAGCTGACGATTCCGCGCTTCGGCCAGGCCGCTCGCCATTTCCCTGAGCGCCCGGCGCAGCACGGCGAGTTCCGGCGCCCCGCCTTCATGCAGATCGGGCGGGAGCGGCTCTTCCCGCTGAATGAGCCCCGTCCACCCGACCAGTTCATCGATCGGCTTCGTCAGCTGGCGGGAGAGATAGGCGCCGATCCGGACCGAGGCGTACAGTACCAGCGCACCGAGCGCGAGGATGGTGCCGGCCAGCGCGGCCGAGTAGTAGGGGGCGAGCGTCTCCTGCCGCTGGATCTTCGAGAGCGCCTCATTGAGGGCCCGCGCATGCGCGGCGAGTGCCCGCCGTTCCGCGGGGGCGAGCCGGGTCGAATCGATCGTCTGGACCAGGGTGCGCCCCGTCCGGCCGACGGATTCGATGGCCTCCCTGGTCTTCGCGGCCGGGGTGGCCGCAGGGCGCACCGACAGCGCCCAGCCGATCACGGCCACCGCGGTCGGCACCGTGCCGAGCGCGATCAGCGCGTACTGAATCCGGCGGCGATACGGAAGAGGCATGCGGTAATCTAAGGTTGGCCCGCCGCCCCGAGGGGCGGGGGATGTCACCGACTGGTCGCGGCCCGTGCCACCAGCCAGCCGGCCGGTATTCCGAGCAGTGCGCCGGCCCATTCAGGGAGCTGGGGGAGAGCCAGACCCGCGAGGAGCTGGATCCCGCCGAGCGCGAGTGCCGCGCCGAGGCCGATCAGGGCCATCGCCAGCGGCGATGCGCCGGTCCGCCGGAGCCAGTAACCCACCGGCATCAGGAGCCCGGCCAGCCAGAGGCCGTTGAGCCAGAGCAGGTGTGAATCGAGGAACAGCCCGAATGGCGTCAGCCCGGTCCAGAGGAGCCCCGCGCTGAACGGGAGCCGCACCTCGTGTCGCGCGCCGCGGCGCTCGGCGGCGAGCACCCAGTGCCCGCGGACCACGCCCCCGAAGACGTGCAACGAATCGCCCGGCGCACCGAACACATCGTCGAGCATCACCATCTGTCCGCCCATCTCGATCGCGCGGATCCCGGTGCGGATGCGGAACACCAGCGCATGGCCGAGCTGGCCGAGCACGAAGATCTCCCGCTGCTCGCTGTCGAACATGCTGGCGATTGGGGCGACGTTCTCGGGAGCGGGGCCGGTGATGATGGTGGCCTCGACCAGCACCGAATCCGACAACAGCTCGGCGCGCACCGGCTCCGAGTTCGTCATCCGCCCGGTGGCCATCCGGGCTCCCTGCACCCGCGCGTCGAGCAGGGTGCCGCGCCAGGTATCGAACTGTCCCAGCTCGGGCGCCCACTGTCCCCAGTAGGTGCTGCTGGGCAGCGAGGGCCGGATCAGCCACGCGGTGGCCGCCACCACGATGAGCCAGAGTCCCCCGCCCACGGCCACGAGCCGCCGGCTCTCCCGCCGATCGGGCAGCAGCAGCGGGCGCCAGTGGCTGACCAGGGCCACCCCGATCGCGCCTCCGAGTGCGTTGGTCAGGATGTCCCGGAGGCTCGCGTCCCGGCCGAGCAGCATGCTGTACTGGGTGAACTCGATCGCGCAGGTGGCAAGCAGGGTGAGCAGCCAGGCCCGTCCAGCCGGAAGCCAGAGCCGAAGCGCGAAGCCCAGCGGGATGAAGAGGATGACGTTGAGGATCGCGTCGCGCAGCGACTGATCCCCGCACGGGAAGATGCAGGTGAATGACGTTCGCGCGGCGGCCTCCGCATCCTCGGGAGAGGGTCGGAGGGTGAACCAGGCGATCGTTCCGAGGGCCACCAGGGTGAGGGAGACGCCCCACCGCATCCGTTGACTCAGTGCCACATTTCTCCGCTCGTCAGGCCGCTTGCGCGGGTGGCATCATAACTGCACTATCCACCCTGCCAATAGTGTCGTTCCTTCACCTCTCCCCCGGACCCTCCATGGCCGCTCCCAGTCTCCGGTGGTTCCGCCGGCATACGCTGGCGGCCGCGGCTGTCGTGCTGGCCGCCGCACTGCTCCCGATGCGGGCGGCGGCCCAGAGTCTGACCGAAGGCAGCCTTCGCGGGGAGCTCATTCTCGGAACCGCCGCCTCGCCGGTGCCCGGCGCCAACCTGACCCTCGAGGACGAGACCGGGGTGGTCATCCGGCAGATCAGGTCGGACACTCGCGGTCGCTTCGCCGTCCCGCTGCTCTCGCCTGGGCACTACTCCATTCTGGTCGAGAAGAACGGCTACCAGCCGACCCGCCAGCGGGGCATCGACATCGTTGCCGACGCCACCACCCGGCTCTGGATCCGGGTCACCAGGCGTCCCCCGCCGATCGAAAAGGTCGAGGAAGT
The DNA here is from genome assembly GCA_963817435.1 of uncultured Gemmatimonadales bacterium. Classification (GTDB taxonomy): domain Bacteria; phylum Gemmatimonadota; class Gemmatimonadetes; order Gemmatimonadales; family GWC2-71-9; genus JADJOM01. Next base: position 1,867,952 of record CAWFNY010000001.1, on the reverse strand, counting down.
CGCCGTCGCCGATCAGCGCTTCGTGACCTCCGCGCCGACCGTCGCCGACGTCGCCGAGCTGCCGTGGAGCAGCTGGTTCTCTCCCCGTCCCGAGATCAGCGCCGACGGCAGGAACAGCGCCTTTGCCGCCGCGCCGCGCGACCAGCGGTTCGGGTTCGCCCAGAGCTTCGGGGGCCTGCCCCAGTCGCAATCCAGGATGCTGGTCGATGGGTTGCCCGGCATCTGGATGAGGCACCCCGCATTCGAGGCCGATCCCGTCGGAGCGCCAGTCTATCCGAGCTTTCTCTTCCGCCAGGTCCGGGTGATCAGCCATGGGACGGACGCCGAACTGGTCGGCGGCAACGGTGGCATGCTCACCGCCGTCTCCCGCCGCGGCGTGAGTCGCTTCCGCTTCGAGCCCTTCGCCTTCTGGAGCGGCAAGCTGGGCATCCCCAGGGTGGAGAACGCCGGGGACTCGTCGCTGACCTCCTTCCAGGCCGGCGCGACGGTCTCCGGCGAGCTGGTGCCTGGCAAGGCGAACTACTTCGCCGGCTTCAGCTACGAGGAATCGGAGATTCCCACCGCCCGGCCCTGGGAGCGCGACAGCGGCAGCTTCGCCGGCGCCAGCGCGCCGCTGGTGCAGACCCTGGAAACCATCGCCCAGGACAGCTTCGGCCGCGACGTGCGGAACTTCACCCGCTCGCCCCTCCGCAGCTATCGCGGCGGGGCCGGGGGATTCCGGATCGACTGGCGGCTGTCCTCCCGCCACGCGCTCGTGGCGCGCGGCGACTTCTCCACCCACCGGGAATGGAGCCCCGCGCTGGGCCTCGACGTGCTGACCGGCGGTGGCACCCGGCTCGATGAGCGCGATTTCTCCGGCGGGGTGGCGCTGGCCTCGGGGTGGGACAACTCCGCCAACGAACTCCGCATCGGGATCCGCTCATCGCGGCGCGAGTGGCAGCAGGCGGCCATCCCCGCCAGCTACCTGGTGGGAGACGGCATCGGGATCGGTTCCTCGCCGGCGTTGCCCGGCGACTTCGACCGGCTCTCCGTCGATCTCGCCGAGACGTTCCAGTACGACATGGGGTCGTCGCAGCAGCACCGCCTCAAGGTGGGCGTGCAGTACTCGCGGGGCCGCTGGGACCAGGACTACGTGTTCGGCTCGAATGGCGTGTTCAGTTTCGGCGACCTCGATGCCTTCAGCAACGGCCGCGGCGCTTTCTATGTGGCGGACGCGCCGTCGACGCACGCCCATTATTCCCTGGGTGACGCCGCGCTCTTCGGCCAGGTGCTCTGGAAGCTCTCCCCCGGACTGACCGCCCTCACTGCCGTCCGGTTCGACCGCCAGGTCTTCCCCAAGCCCAAGAACAACCCCATCGCCGCCGATCCGCTCTTCGGCGCGACCTTCGGCATCCCGAACAACACCATCCCGAAGGACAACAGGAACGTCGCTCCCCGGCTCGGACTGGTCTGGGAGGGCGGCGCCAATCAGGAATGGAGTGCGTCCGTCGGCGCCTCGCGCCAATTCGGGCAGCTCAATCCTGCCACCTTCGCCGAGGCAATCGTCGCGGATGGGCCGCTGGTCGCGCGCCGGGCCGTCGGCGGGCTCGGAGCGTGGCCCGCGCTGCCTGACAATACCGTCGCGCCCTCCACGGGCCAGGTGGTCACGCTGTTCAGCCCCGCCGGCAAGTACCGGAACCCCCGCACGACCAAGTTCGACCTGGCGCTCAGCCGCACCCTCGGCGGCGGCTCCGGGGCCCTCACCAGGGTCGACCTGTCCGCCGGCTACCACCACACCGACTTTCTGCTGCGCCGAAGCGACCTCAACCTGCTGCCGGCCCCGACCGGCACCACGCAGGAGGGCCGTCAGGTCTTCGGTACGCTGCTGCAGGAGGGCGGGCTGGTCGTCGCGGCGCCGGGCTCGAACCGGCGGTTCTCGGGCTTCGACGTGGTTTCGGCACTGGCCTCGACCGGGTTCTCCAATCACTACGAGGCCTCGATCGACATCTCGCGTGAAGCCGCGACCGGGCTCTCCTTCGAGGCGTCCTACATGTGGTCCAGGACCCGCGACAACTGGCTGCAGAGCTGGACCGGCGATCCGACCGACCAACTGTCCCCTTTCCCGCTGGACAAGCCCGGGAAGGAGTGGGCCGAGGGAACCTCCGACTTCGACATCCCGCACCGCGCGGTCGTGCTCGCCAGCTGGACCACGGCGGGGCATGTGCCGTTCGTGATCGGCGCGCGCTACCGCTACCGCTCCGGGCTGCCGTTCACTCCCGGCTTCCGTCCGGGCGTCGACGCCAACGGCGACGGCTCGGGCCGCAACGACCCCGCCTTCCTCGACACCGCCGTGCCGGGCCTCTCCCAGGTGATCGGCCAGAACGACTGCCTGAGGAGTCAGGTCGGCAAGTTCGCCGAGCGCAACTCCTGCCGCGAGGCGGCCAATCACGCCCTCGATGTCTCGGCTTCCGTCGGCCTGCCGGTGCGCTCGCTCGGCGGACGGGTGATGGTGCTGGTGGACGTGTTCAACGTGGTGTCCACTCCGACGGGCCTGGTGGATCGTGCTCTCCTGCTCGTCGATCCGGCCGGCACCGTCACCACCGACGCCCTGGGGAATGTCACGCTGCCGCTGCTCGCCAATCCGCGATTCGGCAAACTTCTGAGCCGCCGCACCGATCCCCGGATGGTCCGGCTCGGGCTTCGGGTCGCGTACTGATCGAGGTCATGATGCGCGCTTCCTCCACGATCGTTCTTCGCGCGGCATTGCCCGGCGCTCTGGCCGCGCTGGCCGTCGCCTGCGGCAACGCCGGCGATGGCCTCGGCATCAAGCTGCCCGCCGGGCCGAATGTGGTCGCCCAGGTCTTCTACGACCGGAACTTCGACAACGGCCCCAGCGCCGGCGACACCGCCTTCGCGGGGATCAAGATCTATCTCCTCGTCGCCGGCACCCGGGACACCGTCGACTCCGCGATCACCGATGTCGCCGGGGCGGTGGCCTTCACCTCGCCCCCCGTCGGTCCCTACACCATCGCCGTGGATTCCGTGGCGGCACTGGGCGACTCGATGGTCATCAGCCTCAATCCGGCGACGGTGACCGTCGCCGCCAATGGCCCCACCGCGCTCATCGTCGGCCGGCTCGGCTATCCGGTGGTCAGCATCGGGGCGGCCCGGGCCAGCACGCCGGGGCGGCGGGTCGTGATCCGCGGCGAAGTGCTCGCCGGACGCCAGACCTTCAGCGACACGACCGCCTACGTGCGCGATTCCAGCGGTGCGATCCGCCTCACGGCCGCCACCGTCCTGGTCGGCGGGTTCACCAATCCGGGCGACTCGGTGCGGGTGCTCGGTACCGTCGGCCAGCGCACGGGGCAGCCGGTGCTCGATGCGGCGCGCATGGCGCTGGTCCAGCCCTCGGCCGCGTTCCCAGGCTACGATACCCTGACCACATCGCTCGCCGACAATGCACTCGGCGGGAGCAAGGACGCCGACCTCGCCTTCGTCGGCGGCACCGCCATCATCGACACGCTGACGGTCGGCGCCGATTTCCGGGTGACCGTCGATGACGGCAGCGGCCCCCTCGAGGTGCTGTTCGACTCGCTGCTCCAGGTGAATACCGCCCAGTTCATCCCCGGGGATTCCGTCCGCGCCACGGGCGTCCTGGTGCCGACCGGTGGGGGGCACTGGGAGCTGCGTCCCCGGCAGAAGCAGGATGCGACGGTCTTCTGATTCGGGTCTGCTTGCCACCCAAGGGCACGGGGTTACGTTCCCAGCCTTCGAACCGGGGCGGCACTTCGCCGCGCCCGGACTCTGACCGCGAGCCCCTACTTGTCCGAGACTGACACCCGGTTGTCGCGAGATCAGCTCATCTGGCGGGTCATCATGGGGATCGGCCTGGTCTTTATGGTGCTCGGCCTCCTGGATGCCGCGATCTCCTGGCTTCCCCTGCAGCTCGGCGATTCGGAGTGGGAGCTCGGCACCACGAGTCACTTCTTCGATACCTTCCCGCTCCTCGGCCTCGGGATCTCCTTTCTGCTGGCGACCTCAATCGCCCAGGGACGCCGCTGGCAAGCCCGTACGCTGGCCACGTTCTGTGTGCTGCTCGCTGTCTTCATGTGGCTCGCCATGGCGCTGTATGCGACGGTACTTCCGCTGGCGTTCAAGTACGTGGCGAACCCCGCCGCCCTGACCCCCCTGAAAAAGGCCGGCGCCAAGACGGCGGTGCAGGCCCTGATCTATCCGTTCGCGCTGCTCTGGCTCGCCGGGGCGGGGTGGAGGGCGAGTTTCCGCCGTCGCCCAGGAACCTGAATTTGTGGTCAACTTGTTGTGGCGACACGACAACAGAGGGTGACTCCGGTCACAATGCCCCGCGAATCGTTGATGCGTAAGTTGTTGTGCAACATAGATATGGATGCCGAAATGATACTTGACTATTCTGGCCCGGACCATGCACTAGCACCCCTCCGGACACTCAGGCTTCTGAGGAGGTCAGCATGACGGCCTCCCGGATTCTGGTCAAAACGGACACCAAGAACCGCTCGGCGCTGGACCCATCACCTGATACTGGGTGGTATCTGCTGGGCGGAATCGGGTTGGTCTTCGCGGTGGTAGCCGGGGCGGATCTGGCCCTGGCCTGGTACCCCCTGAAGTTCGGGGATGCCGAGTGGGAGTTCGGAACCGTGACCGCCGTGCTTGGTGGTCTGCCCCTCCTGACGATGGGTCTGGGACTGAGCTTCGGCGCCGCGGTGGCTCGCGGCAATCTCCTCCGGCTGCGAATTCTGTCGATGGTGCTCGGGCTGGTGGGTGTGCTGCTCCTCGGTGCTCTGGTTCTGTACCTGACCACGGTGCCCACCGCACTGGCTACACAGATGGACCCGTTGATCAAGACGGGATTGAACAAGGCGATTCTGAAGACCAGTGTCGAGGGTGTGCTCTATCCCCTCTGCTATCTCTGGATCGCATTTCTTGGATGGAAACACGCCCGGAAGGCGTGACGCCATAGTTCACCAACTGACGAAGAATTGAGGAACCATGCACAAGTCTCTCAGGTTCGTTGCCCTGTTCGGGGCGCTCGCGGCGGGCCTGCCCTCGGCGGCTCATGCCGACGGGTTCCGGTCTTACAAGCTGTGCGGGGGCGTGACATTCGCCACCTGCGCCGCCGTAAGCATCAACGTCGTCGGTAGCGACGTCACTGTTCGCCTGTGGAATCTCTCGGGCAACAGCGCCGCCACCTACGGCACCAGCACCTATGCCGGCACGATCTTCAACGGCATCGGCTTCTACAACACCGGTGGTGTCAGCGCCGTGCTTGGCACGCTGAGCACGACGGGCCCCGGCGGCGCCGGTACCGCGTGGCGCCTGGCGAACAACGCGACCGTCGCCTTCGGCGTGGACTTCCGCACTCAGACGACCGGGACCCAGAATCTGACCAACGGCATCGCGAGCGGATGTGCCGCCCCGGGCCAGCTCCCGACCGGCAAGAGCCTGTTCGTCAATCCCTGCACCCCGCTGAGCAACAACAACGCGGACTGGGTCACGTTCAGCTTCAAGATCTCCGGCAACTGGGATCCGAATACCTCGGACATCGTCCTCCGCGGCCTGAATGGTCCTCCCGGCGGCCCCAATGCGACTGAGTGCTGGTCTGGCACCATTCCGGGCACCAACGTGGCGTCCAACTGCACGACCGTCACCCCGGAGCCCGTCAGCATGACGCTCCTCGCGACTGGTCTGGCCGGCATCGGTGGCATGGGCGTCTTCCGTCGCCGCAAGAACAAGCAGAACGTCGCCTGAGGTTCTGAAGCAGCACCGCAGTCAAGTTGGTGAACTGGCCCCGGGGTTCGTCACCCCGGGGCCGCTGCTTTTATGGGCCTGAAGCTTGCGCCTGGGGACTCGTCCTCATGTAACTTTCGACCGTGCCAGACGCCTCTATGCGATTCACCCCGCTGCCGTCCACCCCGGAGCCCTCCCACCTCTTCACCGTGGATGTGGAGGATTATTTCCAGGTGGTGGCCTTCGAGGGAATCGTCAACCGCAAAGCGTGGGACAGCTATCCATCCCGGGTGGAAGCCAACACCGACCGCCTCCTCGACCTGCTGGACCGCCACGGCGCCAAAGGCACTTTCTTCACCCTCGGCTGGGTCGCGGAGAAACACCCCGGGATCGTCCGCCGGATCGCCGCCGCCGGCCACGAGGTGGCCTCACACGGCTACTGGCACCGGCGGCTGACCACGCTCACCCAGGATGAGTTCCGCGCCGAGATCCGCGACTCCAAGGCACGCCTCGAGGACCTCAGCGGGCACCCCTGTATCGGCTTTCGCGCTCCCAGCTTCTCGATCACACCGGGCGGCGAGTGGGCGTTCGATCTGCTGCTCCAGGAGGGCTACCGCTACGACTCGAGCCTCTTCCCGGTCCGTCGCCCCGACTACGGCTACCCGCTCTCGCCGGAGACGCCATTCCTGATCGAGCGCGCCGCCGGCTCGCTGCTCGAACTACCGCTCACGACCACACGCCTGCTCGGTCTCCGGCTTCCCGCCGCCGGCGGCGGCTATCTGCGGCAGTTCCCCTTCGCCCTGTTTCGCCGGGCGTTCCGCCAGTGGGGCGAGCGCGGGATCTCCGCGATGTTCTATGTCCACCCCTGGGAGTACGACGACGAGCAGCCCAGACTCCCCTGCGGCCGCCTCACCGCGTTTCGGCACTACCACAATCTGGACCTGGTCTGGTCAAGGATGGATCAACTGCTCCACGAGTTCCCGTTCACCAGCGTGGCCCGGCGGTTCGCGGAAACGCTCGAGGGCCGGGCCGCCCCCTCAACTGGGGTGGCTCGATGAGCGTGACCACACGCCTCTTCGCCGGTGCTCCGGAGGAGTGGGACCGCTTCGTGCGCAGCCAGCCGGGCTGGACCCACTTCCATCTCTACGGCTGGCGCCGGGTCTTCGAGGGCGTCTTTGGTCATGAGTGCTTCTACTTCGAGGCCCGGGACCCGGCCGGCGCCCTGATCGGCGTGCTGCCACTCGTCCGGGTCCGCAGCGTCCTCTTCGGGCACTATCTCGTCTCCGTCCCGTTCCTGAACTACGGCGGACCGCTCGGCGGCGCGGAAGCGGTGCAGGCACTCGCGGCGGCGGCTGCGGAGCTGGCACGCAGCGAAGGGGTGAAGCTTCTCGAGCTGCGAAGCCGGCACGAACTCCCGCTGGAGCTGCCGGTGTCGCACCGCAAGGTCACCGTCATTCTCGATCTCCCCGCTGGCGATCCCGCGAAGCTGATGAAGAGCTTCGACGCCAAGCTCCGCAGCCAGGTCCGCCGTCCGCAGAAGGAAGGCATCACCGTCAGGTTCGGCCCCGACCAGGTCGCGCCGTTCTTCGAGGTGTTCTCGCGCCACATGCGAGACCTCGGGACCCCGACCCAGCCGAAGCGTCTCTTCGAAACCATCGCCGAGGTCTTTCCCGATGCCTGGTTCGGCTGCGCCTGGCTCGGCGATCAGCCCGTCGCTGGCGGCGCCGGCTTCGTGTGGGGCTCGGAATTCGAGATGACGTGGGCCTCGTCGCTGCATGCCTACAACCGGCTCTCCCCCAACATGGGCCTCTACTGGGCCTTCATGGAGCGGGCGGTGAATGAGGGGCTGACGGTCTTCAACTTCGGGCGCTGCACACCCGGCGCGGGGACCCACCGGTTCAAGCGCCAGTGGGGCTCGCGCGACGAGCAGCTCTGGTGGTATCAGCTCACTCCTGCTGGCCAGCCGGCCGCCACCCCGTCGCCTGACGATTCCGCCTACTCCTGGGGCCCGCGCCTCTGGCGCCGGCTCCCCCTCGGCGTCGCGACCGCGCTCGGTCCCCGGATCGTGCGCTCGATCCCGTGAGTCTCAGCCGGCTGCCTCCGGTTCATTCCCCGCTGTCTGCCGCCGCGCTCCTGGCCGGCTGGAGCGCGGCGGCGAGTCCCACCGCCGCCGATCGTGCCGGTGCCGAGGTCGAGCGGTGGATCGCCACCGGCTTCTCACCCCTGGCCACCCTCCTCACCGACTCCGGGACCTCCGCGCTGACCCTGGCGCTGACCCTGTCGGTGCCACAGGGGAGCCGAGTCGCGCTGCCGGCCTGGGGCTGCTACGACCTGGCCACCGCCTGCGATGGCGCGGGAGTGGAAGTCCTCCTCTACGATCTCGACCCCATGACCCTCGCGCCGGACTGGGCGAGTCTGCGTGCGGTGCTCGCGGCGGGCGCGAGCGCAGTCGTGGCCGTCCACTTCTTTGGATTGCCGGTTCCCATTCCCGAGATCTCCGCACTCGCGCGCGAGCATGGAGCGGTCGTGATCGAGGACGCCGCGCAGGGCGCCGGCGCGTCGCTCGGTGGCCGGGCCTGCGGTTCATTGAGTGATGGACTCGGCGTGCTCAGCTTTGGGCGAGGGAAGGGTGTCACCGGCGGAAGAGGCGGTGCCCTGCTTGGCTTCGCTCCGGCATTCAGTGGACCGATGCGCGAGATGGCGGCTCGGCTTGGCGCCGCGCCGGCGGGCTGGGGCGAACTGCCGAAATCACTCGCCCAGTATCTGCTGGCACGGCCCGCGCTCTACGCGATTCCCGCCGCGCTGCCGTTTCTCAAGCTGGGCGAGACGCTCTATCATCCTGCGCATCCCGCCGGCCCGCTTTCGAGGAGCGCGGCGGGGATTCTCTCGAAGACCGTGCACCTCGCCGAGGCCGAGGCGAGGCGGCGGAGAGCAAACGCGGCCCGGCTGAGTGCGGTCATCCATGGCGTGAAGGGGCTTCGGGCCGTCGAGCCCGTCCCGGGGAGTGTCCCCGGGTACCTTCGCCTGCCGGTGATCGGCCCCGCGATGGGTCCGCGGCTTGCTGAGGATGCGGCCGCGCGTGCGCTGGGCATCATGCCGGGATATCCGGGGACCCTGGCCGAGCTGCCAGGCTTCGCGGCTCGGATCCGGAATCCTGGCGTCGGCATCCCTGGTGCCCGGGAACTCGCTGCCCGGCTCGGCACGGTCCCTACCCATGGCCTGCTCGGGACCGAGGATCTGCAGCGGCTGCAGGACTGGCTCGTCGCCGCTGGTGCGGCCTGAATCAAGGAGTCGTGATGGGTCTGTTGAACGCACTGAAGCGTCTGATCAAGGTCCCGCTCGAGGCCCGGATGGGTCGGCTGGACGTCCGCCTGGAACACCAGCGGCACGTCGCCTCCATTCCCTCGGTCGGTCAGGCGATCGCGACGCTGCGCGCCCGGTGGCCCGAGCTGGATCAGCAGGCCAGCGACGACGATCCGGTTTTCATCCTCTCGGCGGGGTGGCGCTCCGGCTCGACGCTGCTGCAGCGGCTGGTGATGTCGGACCCGCGGATCCTCATGTGGGGTGAGCCGTACGCCAACTGCGATTACCTCGGATCGCTCTCCGCCTCACTCCGGATCTTCCGGGCCGATTACCCGGAGCCCGAATGGTTCGTCGAGCAGGGACTGGGCACGGAGCGGGGCGAGCTGAGCGAGCAGTGGATCGCGAATCTCTATCCCGAGCCCAGGGACCTGGTGGCCTCGCACCGGGCACTGCTCAACCGTCTGTACGCCGAGCCCGCGCGCGGCTACGGCTATGCCCGGTGGGGCCTCAAGGAGGTGCGCTACGGCATCGAGCACGCCCGCTATCTCCGGTTCCTCTACCCCAGGTCGAAGTTCCTGCTGCTCCACCGGAACCCATATCACTCCTGGCGGTCCTATCGAATCTGGCGGAGCTGGTACTATCGGTGGCCGGATCAGCCCATCTACACCGCCCAGGCCTTCGGGGCACTCTGGCGCGACCTGGTCGAGGGGTATCTCGCCGGTTGCGACGAGGTGGGCGGGATGCTGGTCAAGTACGAAGACCTTGCCGCCCGGCGGGTGGATCTGCCGGGGCTCGGGGCCTATGCGGGGCTGACAATTCGTCCCGAAGTCATGGAAAAACGGGTTGAAGGGCGGGGGGTAAAGCCCGATCCGGTGCCGGCGGCGGAGGTACGGCTGCTCCGGGCGGAGGTCGGGGCGCTGGCGGACCGATTCGGATACACCCCCTAGAATGCGGGCATGAACATTGCTATTCTAAGTCACTGTGAATCCAGCACTTCCGCCCATTCTCAAGCGCCCGATCGTCCCGGCGCCGATCCCGCAGCGGGTCGTTCCGCCGCCGCCTCGTCAGGCGCCGGCCTCGGCGGCCGGGCCGAGCCCCATCGTGGCCGCCGCCTCGACGGTGCCCAGGAAGTGGGACCTGCTGCTGATCTGCAGTGCCGTGTACATCCTGACGGCGGTTGCCAGGATCCACCAGCTCTACAAGCCTATCGAGGCCCTCAAGCCGCTCATCATCTTCGCCCTGCTCGGCATCTTCGCGTTGTTCGCGGACAAGACCCTGTCGCGCAAACTGAATCTGCTGCAGGACCCGACCACCAAGGCCGTCCGGTTCATCATGATCTGGGCGACCATCGGTGTGCCGTTCGGGATCTATCACACGAACTCGATCATCTACCTCCGGACCGAAGCATTTCCCGTCGCCGCGTTGTTCCTCCTGACTGCCGCCGCCGTCCGTGACCTGCGTGATGTCCGTCGCCTGGTCTTCGTCTACGGTGGCGGCATCGTGTACCTCGCCATGAGCGCCATGGCCAGGAAGCATGGCGGGATGCGTCTCGGCAGTGCCTCCTACGATGCCAATGACCTCGGCATGGTGCTGGTCTCCGCCTTCTCGATCGGGATCTGGGCGCTCACCCAGGCCAAAGGCTTCAAGTCCAAGCTCTTCGCCGGCGTGTCTCTGGTGGTTCTGGCCATGGCCACCGTGGAAACCGACAGCCGCGGCGGTTTCCTCGGGCTCTGCGCCGTGATCATCTACACCCTCTTTTTCCTCGATGGAGTCAAGAAGTCTTGGCGAGTCGGTGCGGCCGCCGCGGTCGTGGCATTCATGATGTACGCGGCGACGGGCAGTTACTGGGATCGCATGCGGACCATCTTCATTCAGGACGAGGGGAAGGCCGACTACAACGAGACCAGCCTGACTGGACGAATGGAAATCTGGAAGCGTGGCATGGGGTACATGTTCACCCATCCCATATTCGGTCTCGGGGTGGACAACTTCGCCTCGATGGAGGGGCGGAGTGATGTGATCGTTGAGCGGCAGCAGCGCGGCCAGGGCACCAGGTGGTCGGTGGCGCACTCCTCGTGGGTGCAGATCGGGGCGGAGCTGGGGATCCCGGGGCTGGCGGCACTCATCATCTTTTATGTGGGCGGAATCGGCCGCCTCTTCAAACTCACCAGGATGGCTCGTGCTCCCGATGCGCCACCCGCGCTCAAGGAAGGTGCCGCCCTTGCGGGCGCCCTCATCGGCGTCATGCTGGGCCTCATGGTCTCCGGCTCCTTCATCACCCAGGCCTTCGGATACGCCGTTTGGGCCTCGGGAGGCTTGGTGGCTGGTCTGCTCAAGGTGATGAGAATGCAGGGCTTCGATACTGGCAAGAAGGCGGCGGTCAACCGAGCCGCGAGGCGACTCCCCGGTGACGCCGGGTCTCAGCCGATACCGGGACTCGCTCGATGATGCGCTGGCTGAAATTTGCGGGCCTGACAATCGGTGCGGTTGCGGTGGTTCTGGGTCTCGGCTACGCGGGTCTGGTGCTCTCCCGCTGGTATGGTTTCCGGCAGACGGAATGCCGTATCGCGCCGCTCATGTACCACGCGGTGCTACCCGATTCCCGGGCGGGCGCCCGCTACTGGATTCAGGAGTCGGAGTTTGCCCGGCAGATGGATTCGCTCAAGGCGGCCGGCGCGGTCACCCCGCCGCTCGATTCGGTCGTGGCGTGGCTCAGCCAGCCGAGCGGGGTGTGTCCCTTCCCCCGGCACGCGGTCATCATCACCTTCGACCTCGACGGCGACTCCCGGCATTTCGATCTCGCGGTTCCGCACCTGGTCAGGAATGGCTTCACCGCCGTCTTCTTCGTGCCGCTGATGGCGCTGGATCATCCTCCGAGCGTCTCCTCGGCGGAGGTCACGGCCCTCGCGGGGGCGGGCATGACGATCGGATCTCACAGCGAGCATCACTACGATATGCGCTATGAGTATCCCGACTCCATGGTCGCGAGCCTGCTCCGGACCCGGGAACGGCTGAAGGTCCTCTCAGGGCAACCCATTCTTACGGTCTCCGCTCCCGGCGGCCGGTACAATGAGTCGGTGGTCGAGGGGGTCGCACGCGCCGGGTTCACCACCTTCTTCACTTCCGACCCCTGCTACATCGTGCCGGGGACGAAGCCGGGGACGCTCTGCCGCATCGAGATGCGGGGCGACGGTGGGATGACCGCCGCGGATGCCTTGCTCCATCCCTTCGGCGTGGCGGTACAGGCCACCGACTGGGCCATCAAGCGCAGGGTCGAGGCAATGGTGGGCGGTCGGTTCTGGTTCCTCTTCCATCGGCTGCGGAAGCAGTTGGACGGACCGGGATACTGAGCGGTGCGGTTCCGTCACAATATTCCGGTGACTGGCGTGGTCGCGCCCCGGTGCCCCGCGCGGTACCATAGAGGTTGCGGGCGGAGCGTCTCCGCCGCCAAACGCGAGCATTGACTTCCGGTTACGGTGTGACCCGGCTGCCTCTCCCCCTCCTCGGAGGGCGGAGTCGCACACCGGGTAGCTGTGCCTACCGCCTCTGTCAGGGGGAACCATGCAGCAGGGTCTCAGGCTCACCAGAAACGCCCTTCTCGGTGCCGCGGCCATCCTCGGCACGATCTGGGGATGCAGCTCCGAACAGAAGGTCGGGCAGGGCACCGATCCCTCGAAGGTCGTCGCCTCCATCACCATCACGCCCGCGACCCTGACGATTTCGCAGGGCGCCACCGTCACCTTCCAGTACTATGGGATGACGGTCGGGGGCGACAGTGTGACCCCCGAGCTCGACTGGGTGGCCGACGGCGGCGCGCTCGGCCCCGATGGGGAGTTCACCGCGACCCGGGCCGGCACCTTCAGCATCATCGGCACCACCCACAACGCCCCCCAGGTCGGCGACACCGTCACCGTCATCGTCACCCCGCTCGTCGTGATCGACTCGACGGTCATCGTCCCCGGGCTGGTCTCGGTACAGCCGGGTGCCACGAGGGTCTTCGCAGCCAGCGACTTCATGAGCGACGGCACGGTGGTACCGGCGACAGTCAACTGGAACGCCACCGGCGGGACGATCAGCGCCGGCGGCAGCTACGTCGCCGGCAACACGGTCGGCACCTTCCGGGTGGATGCGACCGACCCGGCGAACAGCCAGTTGCTCGACACCGCGACCGTGATCATCGCCGCAAATGCGCCGACCCTGCAGAAGGTGAACGTCACGCCGGCGACGGTGAGCCTGGCCGCCGGCGGCACCCAGCAGTTCGCCTCCAACGGCAGGTACAGCGACGGGAGCACGCTGGCCCTGCCCGTGACCTGGACCGCCTCGGGCGGAAGCATCACCGCCGGCGGGCTCTTCACGGCCGGATTGGTGGCGGGCAGCTACCGGGTGATCGGCACCCACACCTCGGGTCTGGCGGACACCTCGGCTGTGACCGTGACCGGCAACCTCGCCCGTCTGGACGTGACGCCTCACACCATCTCCCTCCAGTACGGCGGGACCCAGCAGTTCTCCACCGTCGGTATCCGTACCGACAGCAGCACCACGCCGGTCACCGTGAACTACACCGCCGGCGGCGGCACCATCACCCAGGGTGGCTTCTACACCGCGGGGCAGACGGCAGGGACTTACCGCGTCGTTGCCACTGACGTCACCAGCGGAATCAAGGACACCTCCACGGTCACCGTCACCGCTCCTCCGCCGGTGGTGGTGGCGCTGAACCTCCAGCCGGCCAGTGCCTCGGTACTCACCGGGGGGACCAAGCAGTTCGCGGCACAGGACGTCTACAACAACGGTGCCACCGCGACCACGACCAACGTCTCGTACATCGCCTCCGGCGGCACCATCAACGCGGCGGGCCTGTACACCGCGCCCGGTGTCGCCGGCACTTATCAGGTGATCGGCACCTCGACCATCTACGGCTTCAAGGACACCACGAATGTGGCTCGTGAGTGCGCCAGCGTCGCTGACACAGATCATCATCGCCCCGGCCTCGCGTCACCGTCGGCCTCGGCGGCGTGGTGCCGTTCGTTGCGACGGGCCGCCTCTCCAATGGCACGACCAATACCGTGCAGGTCACCTGGACGGTGTCCGGTGGTGGCTCCATCACCTCCGGCGGACTCTTCACCGCCGGCGCCACGGCGGGTCAGTTCCGGGTGATCGCTCAGTTGGTCGGTGGGACGCTCCGGGACACGGCGGACGTGTTCGTCTCGACGACGCCGCCGCCATCCAACAACGAGCCGGTGGGATATATCCCCTTCGCCATTCACCGCCTCAGCGATATGCCCACGTTCGGGCGGGCGGTCGGCGGTGTGCTGGGGAGCTGGTATGCCTACCCGCTTGGGCGGCGGCAACAACCTGACGCTGTTCACCGACCCGACCGCGCCGCAAAGCCCCGACTCGGTAATCAGGACTCGCTTCTACACCGGCCAGACGGGAGGGGTCGGTTCGGTGAACTGGGGTGGTTGGGACATCGCAACGGGCGTTGCAGGCGAGAAGAGCAAAGCTCTACTTTTCGGAGTGGATCAAGGTCGAGGGTCCCGACTTCGAGAATCAGGCGACTGGCACCAAGGTGGGATTCCTGGCTTTCGGACGAAACAATCAGGGGGCCAACGAGGGAGTATTCTTCCTCGACAACGGGACGGGTGTCCAGGCGATTCAATCGAGCTTCCTGATGCAATTCAAGCAGCAGGGCATTCCTCAAACCGAATGGGACGATCGGCCGGAATCTGAACCAGAATGTCAATCGGCAGCAGCTCATGACTTGCTGGCGTCTGGCACCACTGGGAAGCCGTGCTCATACTGAACACCATGGGGTCCGCGAACGGCATCTTCAAGATGTGGATCGACGGCGTCCAGACCCACAACTATAGCGATGTCGTCTACATCACGCCCACGACGGCCGAGCACTTCAACCTGTTCAAGTGGAACCCGACCTGGGGTGGGCAGGGCGGGGTCCGAACCCGCAATGATTACATCGACATCGACCATGTCTACATTTCCGGATTGCCCTAGCCGTCAACGGGATGGCGCTATTGCCGTCGACCCCGCATCGCTGCGGGGCCGAAGTCGTTGCGGGAAATCGACCGCGTCGTCCGGACGAACAGACAGGTAGATCATGAACTCGCGGATCCGATTCACAGGCTTCTTGTTCGGCGTGGTCATCTCGCTCGCCGTGCCGCTGGCAGTCCCGGTCAACGCGGCTGTGGCGCAGCAGCCCTTCCCCGGGTCGTCCGGGCAGCGCACTGAGCGCGAGAAGCCCGGTGGGGGCGAGCCGAGCCGCTCCGCGAAGGCCCAGCGGCCGCATGAGCCGGAGGAGTTTGAACCGTTCGCGGAATTCGATGGCTCGGTCATTCCCAGGTTTCCGCGTGCGCGGGCCGGTGCGATGGGAACCTGGTACGCATTTCCTCGAGGCAACCGGAATCTGACTATTGCCGAAGATCCCGACGCGCCGATCAGCCCCCGGAGCGTGATCCGCACCCGGTTCCCGACGGGCCAGAAGGGAGGCCTCGGCTCGGTGAATTGGGGCGGGTGGGATGATGCCGGCTTCGGGGCCGCCGGGCAGAAGCGGGCCGTCTATATCTCGATCTGGCTGAAGGTGGAGGGCCAGGATTTTGAGAACCAGGCCACCGGCACCAAAGCCGGTTTCATTGCGTTTGGACGGGACGATAAAGGGTCAAACGAAGCGACCTTCTTCCTCGACAACGGGGGCGGTCGGCAGCGAGTGCAGGACCGGTTCATGGTGCAGTTCAAGGAACAGGGTATTCCTCAGCCGAACGGCAGAATCGGCAGGAATCTGAACCAGAACCGGAGCAAGACTCCGTTGATGACGGTGGGTAAGTGGCATCAATGGGAGGCCGTGCTCAAGCTCAACGATCTCGAACGCGCCAACGGCATCTTCCGGATGTGGATCGATGGCACGCTTGTGATGGACTACTCGGATGTGGTGTACGTGACACCGATGTACAGGCTGGGATTCAACCTGTTCAAGTGGAATCCGACGTGGGGAGGGTCTGGCGGCCACAGGACCCGGGACGACTACATCGACGTCGACCACGTGTACCTGTCGGGACTGCCTCTTCAGCGCAAGGATCCCGAGTAGTACCTGACGGAAACCAGTGTGCTATTCGGAGAGACCCTCCGCCCTCCGGCCGGTACGGGTCCACGCGCCGCCGATGCCGGTCTTGAGCAGTCCACGCACCGCGATGAAGACTCGCCAGATCGCGTAGAACGGCAGGTAGGCGAGCGCCGCGATGGTGCGGCCCGGCTCCGGATGACGGGCGATGACAAGCATCGAGTAGAGACTCGGCTGCAGGAACCCGGTCAGGAAGAGGGCCGCGAGCAGGTGGCCCGCCCATGTCCCGATAAGCAATGAAATGGCTGCGCCGCCGAGGCCGAAGACGGCCCGGACGATTGGGCCCAGGCTCATCAGCTCCGCGAACAGGTCGAGCCGCTGAACCAGGTGGAGTCGAGCGCCGGCGATGATCGCTCGCCAGTAGAGTTGCAGGACGCCTAGCCGGCCGGCGGTCCACCGTTCACGCTGGCTCCTGCTCTGATCGAGCGAGCGCGTCTCTTGCGCATAGAGCCGGGCTCGCGGCTCGTACCGGACGACTTCCCCCCCGATGGTGAGCCGCGCGTAGAGTTCCCAGCCCTCCGTGATCGTCTGGATGTGCCACGGAAAACGTTTCAGGATTTCCCGTCCGAGTACAATGCCGTCGCCCGTCATCGGCACGCTGAAGCCCGCGCCCGCCTTGAGCGGGAGGGCGATGTCATATCTGGTCCGGGTCAGCAGGCCTGCGAGCCGGGTCAGCGAATTTTCGCGTTCGTTGCTCAGGTGGTCGTACGTCTGGATCGCGCGCTGCGCGAGGTCCGGCCAGCGACTGAGCTGGCTCGAATAGTCCGGTTCCACCACGGTGTCCGCGTCGATCACGACGACGGCCTCATATTCCCGCCAGGGGAGGACCCCGAGCGCCCACTCGATCGCGTGGTGCTTTCCCCGTTGCGTCTCGCTCTGTCGCTCGAGCACCGTCGCCCCCGCGGCCCGGGCCAGCGCCGCCGTATGATCGGTGCAGTTGTCGGCGATCACGACAACCATCAAGTCACCGGCCGGGTACCGCTGCGCGCACAACGAGCCCACCGTCCGCTCGATCAGCAGCTCTTCGTCGTGGGCCGGGATGAGAAAGAGCAGCTTCGCGGGTCTCGGTTCCGACTGCGGAAGCCAGGATGGCCGGCCGATTCCCCGTACCCAGAGTGCTAGATCACAGATCGCAGGGAGGGCGATGGCGACCGCCACCGGCAGGAGCAGGAGTAGTGCGAGGATGCCGAGCATTCGCTCTGGGGTTCGGGTCGGGCAGGCGGAGCGCTGCTCGAGGGAGAGGGCTACCCCGAGATCCGCACTCGCCTGTTACCTTCTGACCAGACAATCTAACGTTTCGGGTATCGTGGTGGGGGGACGACCATCCGAGTCGAGTGCCGGTGGCGGGTCATGGAGAATCTTCGAATGACGAGTTCGATCCTCATCCCCGTCCTCCTGCTTCCCGTGGCCCTGCTGTGGCTGCTCCCCGGCCTCTCCGATCTCCTGAGTCTCCTGCTCCGCGCCATCGGCGGCGCCGGGACGACACCGCCCGCCACAGTGTCCGCCGCTCGTCTCGCCATCCTCGTCCCGGCTCACAACGAAGCGCTCCTGATCGAGGCCGCCGTACGCTCGCTCCTCGCGCAGCGCTCGGAGAAGGCCCGCTCCGATGTTTGGGTGATCGCGGACAACTGCGACGACGATACCGCGGCCCGCGCCCGCCAGGCGGGCGTCTCCGTGCTCGAGCGTCGGGACGCCGCCAATCCTGGCAAACCAGCTGCGATTGCCTGGGCGCTCGCCCAGATCCCGCTCGCTGAATACGACGCCGTCGTCATCGTCGACGCGGACACCGAGCTCGATCCAGGGTTTGCGGACGCACTCGCCGGCCATGCCCCGCTCAGGGACAAGGCGGTGCAGGCCTGGTTCGGCAGCTCCAATCCCGGCGAATCGTGGCTTACCCGCCTCGGCTCCCTCTTTGTCGATGTGCGCTACGACGGTCAGTTCGCCCTGAAGCGGGCGACCGGTCTGAATGCCGTGCTCACCGGCAACGGGATGTGTCTCGGGACTGGACTGCTCGCCCGGCGGGGCTGGGTCTCCGATTCTCTCACCGAAGACCTCGAGATGTATGCCCGGTACACGGCTAAAGGCGAAATGATCGACTACGCTCCCGGAGCCCGGCTCCATGCCCAGGAGGCGCGCAACCTGGCGCAGACCGGGACGCAGCGCCGCAGGTGGCAGGCGGGCCGCTGGCAGGCGCTGGCGCACTTCGCCCTGCCGCTGTTGCGATCTCCCTCCGCCAGCGTGCGGCAGCGGCTCGATGCGCTGGCCGAGTTGAGCTTCTCGGGCCCGGTGGCTCATGCCTCGGTCGCGCTGGTGCTCGGAGTTCCGCTGTCGCTGCTCGGCACGGCGGCCGGACGAATCGTCGGTGGGATGTTCCTGCTGTCGATCGTTCCAACCGTTGCATGGACGAGCTGGGCGCTGCTCCGGCGATCCGATCGCCTGACCCTGATCGGCGATCTCTTCCGGCTGCCCTTCTATGCGGTCTGGCGTGCCGGGCTCGGAGTCGGTGCGTTGCTCTCGGGCCGAAGCGAACGCTGGGAGCGGTCGCCTCGTCACCGGGTGTAAGCGCGGACTACTTCGCCGCCGTGGTGGCATCAATCGCCTTCGCCAGCCCCGCAATCCTCGTCGTATCGTACTTCTGCTTCGCGAAGATCTTGGCGACGTTGATCGCCGGCTTCCCGGGCCGCAGCACCTTCTGCAGCAACAGCGCGAACCACGACAGCGGCAGCAGCACCACCGTCGGCAGCCACACCACGCTGATGCCGGGATTCGCCTTCCGGAGCCGGCGCACCAGGTCCCGCTTGGTCGGCAGCACCGGGTCCAGCACATTCACCACCGCCGGTGCCTCGGCGAAGTGGTCCACCATCCAGACCAGCGTCCGCGCCGTGAAGGTGAGGTCGACGACGCCCAGGGTATGGCTCGGGCTGCCCACCGCGACGAACATCGGTCCGAGGCGCTTGCCGAGGCGGCCCGGCGGATCGAAGCTGTTGTAGTCCACCAGCGCGCCCGGCCGCGCCACCTTGAGCGGCACGCCCAGTTCCTGCCCCAGCCGGATCGCCAGCTTCTCCGATTCCAGCTTGCCCCAGACGTAGGGGCCGAGTCCCCGGCTGTTCGGCTCGAGCGGGCTGTCGTCCAGAACGGCGTTGCCGCCGCTCGGACTCGCGAGCACCGCCAGGCTGCTCACATGGAGGAAGCGCGTCACACCCGCCGCCGCCGCCGCACGCACCATCTGCTCCGTCGCATCGAGGGAGTTCGCCTGGTGCTGCTCCCAGCCGCCCGCCGTCTCCGCCGCCGCATGGATCACCGCGGACGCGCCCTGCAGCATCTCCGGCGGCAGCGGCTTGGCGAGGTCGGCCACCTTGTATTCGACCCCCGGCTCCGCGTCCCAGTGCGCCGGCTCCCGCCGCGCGAGCACCCGCACCCGCCACCCATCCTTCACCAGCGTGCGGACCAGTGCCTGACCCAGGAACCCCGTGCCGCCCGTCACCACCATCAGCGGTGCCGATGCCGCCGGGGGCGTGAAGGCCCTCGGCGCCGGCGGTGCCTCCAGCGCCTTCGCCACCTGCTCCCAGATCCGCACCGTCTCCCGCAGGCTGTCCGGCGTCACCGGCAGCGGAGTGTTCAGGCGAATCGACCGGAAGAAAGCCTCGAACAGCTCCGCCAGACCGGGATAGCTCGTCTGCCGCTTGAGAATCCGCCGGGCGAACGCGGCGGTGGACCGGAAGAAGACTTGTGAGGCGATCTGATAGGGTGCGAACAGCTTGTCGATGCCCGAGGTGCCGGGGCCGATGAGCTGCTGCACCGTGCCGCGCACGAAGTCGGCGTTGACCATGCCGTTGCTGCCCGAGAGCCGCAGGTAGCTCTCCACCGGCCGCCCCTCGAGTGTCACGACGAGCGTCCCCGTGAGGTTGCCGCGCCGCACCAGCGCGTGCACCGTGCCGGCGGAGCCCACCTCGAGCGCGGTGAGTTCGGTCTTGCCCGGACCGGACCGCTCCAGGATGTCGAGCAGCAGATAGACCGGATGGGGCAGGATGTCGAGCAACTGCAGGTCCGGACGCAGCGGCGCCCGCCCGTCGGGATTCCGGCGCACCGTCCGGAAGGAGAAGTAGCTCTCCACATGAGCGAGCCGGCCCAGCGCCGGCATCAGCTCGACCGCCTTCCGGGCCGGCGGTTCATACAGGAGCTGGTGACCCGGGCAGATCTTGAGTCCCTTCGACTCCGCCAGCGCGATCAGCCGGTTCGCGGCCTCGGTGGAGGCAACGAACGGCTTCTCGACGTAGATGTGGCAGCCGGCGTTGAGCGCCAGCTCGGCCAGTCGCTCATGAGTCGCCGGCGGGGTGCAGACGTCCACCACCTCCACCTGCTGTTCCCGGAGCAGCTCTTCGAGCGTCCCGAAGCCGAGTGCGCCCGGGGCGATGGCGAGCATGGCGGCTCGGGCGGCTTCGCTGGGGTCGGCGACGGCGACGACCTGGGCGGGGAAGTTGCAGCGGGCGATCGCCCGGGCGTGGTGCTGAGCCATCTTCCCGCCGCCCACGATGGCGACCCGGATCGGGGCGCCGGACGTCGGCGGAGTCGGGACTGCGGGATTGGTCACGGTCTGGCTCGGAGCATCAATTGGGGCGGCAGGCATCTGGCCTTGGTATATTGTCACGAGATAAATCGTTGCTGTTCAACGGGATCACTGGTGCCTGCAGGGCGCACGGGATCGCCCGCTGGGGTTAGCAAGTTACGCACCATGGCGCGGTTCCTGAAGGGGGAAATGGGGGCTTCTTGGGCGGATTGAAGCAGGCGGCCAAACAGGGAGTGGAGAGCCCTCCTGGCCCGGAGCGGCGCCGCCAGAGCGCTGGGGGCGAGCGGCCGGGGTGATGCGCTGGTCCTCGCGTATCACAACATCCGCCGGGATGACGCCACGCTCGCCGGGGATCGCTCCGCTCCACCTGCCGCTCGCGAGCTTCCGGGCTCAGCTCGACCAGCTCGCCCGGACCCACGAGGTGGTGCCCCTCGCCGGGCTGTTCGACGCCCTGCCGAGCGGCAAGGCCCAGAGTCGCCATCACCTTCGACGACGCCTATCACGGCGCCGTCACCCTCGGGATCCCCGAGCTGGTTTCGCGCGGCCTGCCGGCCACGGTCTTCGTGACTCCGGCATTTCTCGGCGGCCGGTCCTTCTGGTGGGATGCGCTCGCGGATCGCGACGGGCTCCCGGAAACACTTCGCACGCGGGCGCTGGAGGAGCTGCGGGGACAGGATGCCTCGATCCGCGAATGGGCCTCGGCCACGTCGCATGCGATCGTGGAGCCGGCGCCTGACAATCGCTGCGCCAGCGAGGCGGAGCTGGCCCGGGCGCGGCAGCGCCAGGGATCACGCTGGGATCGCATACCTGGTCCCATCCCAACCTCGCGCGGCTCGATGGTGCCGACCTCGCGGAGGAACTCAGCCGCCCGCTCGCCTGGCTCCGGGAACGATTCTCCGCGGTGATTCCCTGGGTGTCGTATCCCTACGGGCGCTGGTCCCCGGCGGTCGCCGCTGCGGCGCGCGCCGCAGGGTATCGGGCGGGGCTCCGGGTGGATGGCGGGTGGTATCGCGCCGGCCGGGACGATGACTTCGCCATTCCCCGCCTCAATGTGCCGGCCGGACTCTCGGCCGATGGTTTCAGCCTCAGGCTGGCGGGGCTCTTCTGTCAGTGATCGCGCGGGTCCTGGTCACCGACGGGGAACAGCGCTCCTCCCTCGCGGTGGTCCGCTCGCTCGGCCAGGCGGGGGCGCTGCCCTTCGTCTGCGCCAGGTCGCCGCGTTCGCTCGCCGGCCAGTCGCGCCATGCCGCCGGACAGGCCGCTGTCCCCGATCCGCTCAGTCACCCCGCGGAGTTCGTGAATGCGGTGCGGCAGCTCATCCACGAGTGGCGGATCGAGATCGTCCTGCCGCTCACCGAGGCGGCAATGCTCGCGCTGTTGCCGGCACGGGAGACCCTCGGTGCCGATCTCCCCTGCGCCAGCGCGGAGAGCTTTCGACGGATCTCCGACAAGGGGCTGCTGCTCGAGACGGCGCGACAGGTCGGCATCGCCGTGCCGGAGCAGCGAACGCTGTCCGGTCCGGAGCCCGAGGCATGGGCCGGGCTCGGGACGATGGGATTCCCGCTCGTGCTCAAGCCATCCCGCTCGGTGGCGGGGGGCGTGAAGCTCAGCGTGCAGCATGTAGCCGATGCCACCGAGTTGGAGGCCGCGCGGAGGCGGCTTCCCACTGAGGCCTATCCGCTCCTGGCCCAGCGCCGGATCGTCGGGCCGGGGGTGGGCATCTTCCTGCTGGTCTGGAACGGCGAGACGCGGGCCGTCTTCTCGCACCGCCGCATCCGGGAGAAGCCGCCCGCGGGCGGCGTGAGCGTCTATCGCGAGAGCATCGCGGCGGAGCCGGGGCTGGTGGCACGGTCGCGCGCGCTGCTGGACAAGTTCGACTGGCGCGGCGTGGCGATGATCGAGTACAAGGTGGACGAGGCGACGGGCACGCCGTACCTGATGGAGATCAACGGCCGGTTCTGGGGCTCGCTGCAGCTCGCGGTGGACGCGGGGGTGAATTTTCCCTTGCTTCTCGTTGCGCTGGCCCGCGGCGAGACACCCCTGGTGGTCGACCGCTATCGCACCGGGGTGCGCAGCCGCTGGTGGCTCGGCGACGTGGACCATCTGCTGGCGCGGCTCACGAAGTCCGATGCCGAGCTGGCGCTGCCGCCCGGCTCACCGAGCCGGCTCCGCGCGGTGCTGGATTTTCTGGCGCTCTGGCGCCCCGGCGACCGGAGTGAGGTCTTCCGCTGGAGCGATCCCGCCCCGGCGCTGCACGAGCTTCTGCAATGGGTCAGGGGACGATGACCGACAACAGCAGAATGGGGGTGATCCACCTCCACAGCGAATACTCCCATGACGGCCGCGATTCCATCGCGGCGCTGCATGCCTTCGCGCTCGAGCGGGGTATCGGCTTCGTCGGCCTCACCGACCATGCGGAGGACTTCGAGCCGGACCGCTACCTGGCGCTGCAGCAGGAGTGCGCCGCCGTCTCGGACAGCCGGGTGCGGATCATTCCCGGGCCTCGAATACCGCTTCAACGGCTACTCCGGGCTGCATCTCCTGGCACTCGGCCTGACGAAGTGGATCGCCCCGCGCACGCCGGCGGAGTTCATTCAGCAGACCCGCGGCGTCACCGGATTCACCATCGCGGCGCACCCGGTACTCTGGAACTACCAGATGCCGGAAGAGGTTCGCGCCGGCATCGATGCAATCGAGGTGTGGAACGCCGCCTACAACACCCGCTACCTCCCCGATCCGCGGGCCATCCGGTTCCTGCACCAGCTCCGCGTCACCCGCCCAGAGGTCGTGGGGACGGCGGGGCTCGATCAGCACGATGCCCGCAACGACCGCGGCACCCGCGTGCTCCTGGACGAGGAGACCTCCGATCCGCTGGCCGCCCTGCGTGCCGGGCGATTCACCAATCGCGGCGCCACCATGAGCTTCGACTCCCGCGCCTCGCTCGGCGCGCTGGCGATGTCCGGACTCTGGGGCGCGCGCACCGCGCTCGACCTGGTCAATGCGGTACACGAACGGGTGATGCGGGCCGTCCGCGCATGAGCACGACTCCAACCGTCAGCGTGGTGATTCCGTCCTACAACCGCGCGGGGTGGCTCCCCGCCGCGGTGGGATCCGTACT
The DNA here is from genome assembly GCA_963817435.1 of uncultured Gemmatimonadales bacterium. Classification (GTDB taxonomy): domain Bacteria; phylum Gemmatimonadota; class Gemmatimonadetes; order Gemmatimonadales; family GWC2-71-9; genus JADJOM01. The sequence continues at coordinate 1,844,093 of CAWFNY010000001.1, read as the reverse complement.
GGCGCAAACCCACCCGGCCACCGAAATCCTGATTGTCGACGACGGCTCCACCGACAACAGCGCCGAGGTCTGCGCTGCCTTTCCGGCGCCGGTCCGCTACATCCGCCAGCAGAATGCCGGGGTGAGCGCCGCCCGCAACCGCGGGATGCGGGAGGCGACCGGCGAGTTCATCGCCCTGCTCGACTCCGACGATCTCTGGCTGCCGGAGAAGCTGGCGGTGCAGCTCGCCCTGCACGCTGGCTCGGCCCGATCTTGGCTGGTCGGCGACGGGCGCACTCACCATCGCGCCCGATGACACGATTCCCGCCGGGCGCCAGGGGTTCGAGCGAATCTTCGATGTCTTCAACGCGGAAGGTGTTAGCGCGGAGCAGTTCTTCGACCGGTGGTTCGACCGGGTACCGCTCGAGGTCAGCGGAAAGACGTACAGCGCCTGGGCAGGTGACTTCTACGTCCCGCTCTTCCTCGGCAACTTCATTCTGCCCAGCTCGGTACTGATCCGGAGCCGACCTCGTCGCGTCAGGTCGGTGGATTCAACGAGGGCTTCCGCCTAGCGGAGGAGACTGAGTTCTTCCATCGTGTGGCAGCCGCTGCCGCCGGCGGCAATTGTGGCCGATCCGCTCTCCCGCTATCGGGTGGGACTCGGCGGAGTCGCTAGTCTCGCCGGCCAACGTGGTGCCGCTTCATTCGCAACGCGCTCCAGAGCGGCGAACAGGCGGCCCGGCTGCGGCAGCCACTCGCCATGCGGCGCGCGTCGGCCTATCAGACGGGACGGCAGCCGGCTGCTCGTGGATCTCGCCTACACCCAACTTTCCATGCACGACCGCGCCGGTGCACGGGCCAGCGCGGCCGAGGCCTGGCGCGCCGGTGCGCGCTCCCTGCGAACCGCCGGCATCTACGCTGCGGCGGTGCTGCCGCCGAAGGTGCTGGCGCTGCTGCACAGGGTGAAGCGGCTCGGTAGCTGATCGCCGCGAGACGCTACCGGAGGTCAGCGACTGCGGGGGAGGGCGTAGAGGCGTTCGTACTGGTCGATCGTCCGTTCCAGCCGGTAGTCCCGCTCCGCATGCGCCTCCGCGGCGGAGCCAAGCCGGCTCCGCAACGCGGAATCCGACAGCAGCCGCTCCAGTTGCGCGGCGACATCCTGCTCATCTCCCGGCGCGCTCAGCAGCCCTTCTTCTCCTTCCGCTGATCACGTCGGGAATCCCGCCGACCCGCGAGGCCAGGATCGCCTTGCCGGCGAACATCGCCTCGAGCAGCGACAGCGGCAGTCCCTCCGAGAGTGAGGGCATCACCCAGATGTCGCCCGCGGCGAGCAGATTCGGCACGTCGGTCCGATACCCCAGTAGACTGACCCGGTCGCCGAGGCCGTTCTGCTGGGCGAACTCCCGCAGCGCACTCTCTTCCTCCCCCCGTCCCGCAATCGCGAGCCGCCACGCCAGCTCGGGCCGCCGTTTCGCAAGCGCGACGAGGGCCCGGAGCAGCACGATGTGGCCCTTCACCTTGTAGAGATTGCCCACGGCGACGATCAGCGGCACCTCGGCGGGCACGTGCAATTCGTCGCGGACCGGCTGCCGCTCGCCACGGTGAGGGACGATCCCGTTCTCGACCACGCCGACGGCCCCCGCCGGAAGCCCGAGCGAGGTCTCCACGAAGTCGGCGGTGGGGCGGGAGACCCCCACCGTCGCCACACTGTGGCGGATCGCCCAGCGGAGCGCCGCCCGGCGGCGCCAGCGCTTCGCAAACGTCCGGGTGCCGTGCATGGTGATGAGATGGGCCCGCCCGGTCAGTCGCGCCGCCACGGCCCCATACACCGCCATCGTGAATTCGTGGCTATGGACCACATCCACGTCGCGCCGCCGGAAGATCTCCATCAGGCCACGGGCGCACTTCCAGTCGATCGGCGAATCGATGTAGAACAGCTCCGGTTCGATCCCCCGCTGCCGGAACTGGCCCTGAAGCCACGCCTTCCCCCTGCTGATGCCCCGCAGCACCGGCACGATGGTATGCCCCCGCGCCTGCAGCCCCTCGGCGAGATGGAGCAGCACATGCTCCGCCCCGCCGGGGCCATCCGACTCGAGCATCAATGCAATCGTCTTACTTCCGCCAGCCGAAGCGCTCATGCGGTGAATGCTATCCTCAGCCCGTGACAGGGAGTAGGCCGGGCGCGCGCTCCCGAGTCCGCGGCTGAAGCCGCGACTCGGCTGCTGTCACTAAGGTGACCTCAGGCCTCTGGTCGCTTCAGCGACCTCAGCCGAGCCGTCGCTTCAGCGACGAGCCGGGAGGATCCAGCCTTCCGCCTCGCCATATCCGCTTGACGGCGCGCTTCCGCGGATTTCCGGGGCACTGCACGGTTTGACCGGAGGCTTCCGCCGATTTCCGGCGCACTTCCGCCAATTTCCGGGCGGTTTCCGCGCCCTGGCGCGGTGCTTGGCCCACATTTCGCTCGGGCTACCGGCGCCGAGCAGCGTCCGATATGTTGCGCTGCGAAATTCCCGTGCCATGCCGCCGCCATACGAGAGGAACGCCGTGGATCTTTCCCGCAAGCCCAATCTGTTCATCATCGGGGCGATGAAGTCCGGGACCAGTTCCCTCCATGTCTACCTCGCGGAACACCCCGAGATCTTCATGTGCGAACCGAAGGAGCCGAGCTACTTCGTCTCCCGGGAGGATCTCAAGACCTGGTATCCCTGGATGGAGGAGCAGGGCTTCTGGAAGGGGGAGGACCGCTACCTCGCGCTCTTCGCCGCGGCCGGTGACCGGAAGGTGATCGGGGAGTCGAGCACCAGCTACACCAAGCTGCCCCAGATCGACGGCGTCATCGCGCGGCTCTCCGCCTTCGCGCCGAAGGCGCGCTTCATCTACATCATGCGGGACCCGGTCGAGCGTACCATCAGCCACTACTGGCACATGGTCCGCAATCGCGACGAGCGCCGCGACATGCTCACCGCCATCAAGGAAGAGTCGCACTTCCGCGACGTCAGCCACTACGCGATGCAGCTCGCTCCCTACTTCAAGACCTGGGGCCGGGAGAGCGTCCATACCCTGACGACCGAGGAGCTGAGCGGCGATCCTGAAGGCTCGGTCCGGCGGATCTTCGCTTGGCTTGGCGTGAGTCAGGGCTTCGTGCCGAAGTCGATCCATACGCCGGAACATGTGACCCCCGAGGAGCTGCGACAGGCGAAGGGGTGGGCGGGGCTCTTCCAGATCCGGCAGTCGGGCCTCTACCGCAAGCCTCCGCCCGATGATTCCCGAAGGAGTGCGCAGCTTCGTGAGCGGGCTCACTCGGCGGACGGTGAAGCGGCGGGAAGTCGAATCCGACGCGGTGAAGGACTTCCTGCGCCCCATCCAGCTCGAACAGACCCGGGAGCTCTCCGCCCTGCTCGGTCGCGACTTTCCCGAGTGGAAGACCCTGTACGCGAAGGGCCGCTGAACCCGCCCGCGCCCGATGCCGGGGAGGCTCAGCTTCCCGCCAGCGACTGGTCCAGGAGCTGACGCACCTCGGGATGCATCGCGAAGTACTGCCGGCCCTCTCCTGCCTGCTGTGAACGGCGCGCCGGCAGCTCCCCCGTGGCCACGACGTACTCCACGACTTCGCCGAGCAGCGCGATCTGCGCCGCGTCGATGAGCTGCCGCAATTCGAAGATGCTCTTCGCCGTCGCCGTCGAGACCGCCCGGACGCACACGATGTCTCCCGTGTCGATCCCGGGATCGACCAGATGGACGGTGCATCCCGTCGGGACGCCATACCACCGGCTCCACTCCGCCACGTTCATACCCCGGAATTCCGGCAGGATGCCCATGTGGGCGTTGATGGTGCCGATTCGGGGAACGTCGAGGATCCCCTTCCTGAGAATCCCTGCGCCGGCGTAGATCGCGAGGTCGGGCTGTTGCGCCTGCACCGCGGCAATCGCCGCAGGGCTGTCGAGCGGCCCCACTTCGATGAAGCGAATCCCCATTCGCCGGCAGTAGCTGTCCACCGGTTCACCGGGCGCCACGTAGACCGGGTGGGGCTTCGGGCCGGCGGCCCCGGTGCGGCGCGCAAACTTCTGTCCGATGAGAACGCCGAGCCCGTCCTGCTGGATGCGCTTCCAGAGGCGCGTCCTGGCGGGCGCATCTGGCTCGCTGGAGAGCACTACGCAGTCCGGCTTGAAGCCCCACCCGGACCATGCCTTGACCATCTGCTCCACCTTGTGCGCGCCAGGCGAGGCCAGCATGACGATGCGAGGCCGGGCAGCGTTCGCGGAGGACCGCTTTGCCGGAATCGTCGATGGCACGCCTGCGGATACCGCGGGAGCCGCGGAGGGCGGTGCCGCGAGTCCCGCCAGCACCTCGCGCTTCACCAGCAGTGCGTCGATGAAGAACTTCGCTGCCCAGTTGGGGAGGCTCATGTAGACATAGCCTCCCCAGATGGGAGCCGAGCCGGGGATGCCGCCCCGGATGCCCGGTTCCGCCGAGTGCATGGGCTGGGCCCGCTTCACGAGGTCGAGGGCTTTGCAGGCGGCACTGACCAGCGCCGGATCGCGCTTGAGCCGGTGCAGTTCGAACCAGACCAGCGCCATCTGCGCGTTGCCGGTGGGGCAGGCATAGTTCGCCTGGCTCTTCCAGTTCTCATCGAGCACGCCCGGCAGCCAGCGCGAGAGCTCCAGTCGCCGCGCCACCCTGAGTGCGGAGAACCGCGCCGCTGCCAGGCCGCGCTCGTGCCCCAGGATGCGGGACATCATGAGGACGCCCCAGATCGTATACGCGATCGTGTGGGTGACCGCCCCCTTGTGATGTTTGGCGATGCTGAAGCCGCTCTTGTCGAAGAAGCCGCTCTCCGGGTTCTGCTGCGCCAGTACCCATTCGAGATGCGCCCGGGCGCTGTCGAGGTAGCGCTGCTCGCCAAGATATTCCCCCATTTCGGCGATCCAGCAGCCGGCGTGCGACATGTAGCTGTAGGTGTCCTTGCCGTAGAGGTGCTTCCGCCAGGCGCCGTCCGCATCCTGTTCGGCGACCAGCCAGTCGCAGGCGCGCTTCATCGCCACGAGCACCCGCTCTTCGCCGGTGGCCGCATGCCACGCCCGGAGGCCGTTGATGATCTGCGCGGTGTTGAAGATCGAGGGCTGGGTGCGGTTCTCGGCGATCTCCATTCCCGGGAATGCCCCCGATTCGAGCTGGACGCCGAGCAGAAATTCGAGGCAACGCTTTGCCCGGTCTCGATAGCTCGCGTCGCCTGTGACCTCGGCGAGACGGAGCAGCGTCGGGATCAGGTAACCGGTGGTCTCGGGGTACGAGGAGGTCCACCCCTTCATGAGCGAGTAGCGCCCCGCGACGCCGCCGTCACCGGTAGCATCCTGGGCCCGGCCCAGCCATTCGGCGGCTGCGCGCAGGTGATCGTCATCGCTGTACCCCGCACGGCTGTTGCGGTCGAGGCCGACGAGGCTCTGGGCCAGGAACATACGATGGGTGCCGCGCCAGGCTTGGGCGTCGACGCTGATGCGCGCCAGCGATTTCAGGTCGGCGAGGAGCGGCATGGGATTCGGATCGAGGGTCGAGAGGTGGTGGCCGGCCGTGATCAGTCGGTGCGCGGAGTCCCTGCCACGCCCCGACGCTCGGCCTCGAAGCCGCCGATCATGTAGGCGTCGTCAACCGAGACGGCCTTGATAAGCTCGGCTTTGCGGGCCGGCGAGAGGAACTTGGCGTCGTACTGCATGTAGTCGAATTTCGGAAGCTGTTCCATCCGCTCACGGTGCCTGGCCAGGTATTCCTCCAGCGTACAGATCACCTTGGCGGGGTTCCCGGCGCAGACTGTGTCCGGTGGCAGGGACCGCGAGACCACGGAGTTCGCCCCCACGATTGTGCGCGGTCCGATTTCCACGCCGGCGAGGATCGTCGTCCGCGCTCCGATATGACAGGACTCGTGTATCACGACGCGGCCAAGCCTGGCGGCGTTCAGGTATTCGTCCATCTGGGCATCGTGCGCCAGGATCAGGCAGTCGGGCCCGAACCCGGTATCGTCGCCGATGCTGATGAGGAAACAGTGACTGGTGTCGATCCAGGTGGAAAAGGGGAGATTGACGCGATTCCCGATGCGCATGCCTCGCGCACGCAAGGCTGCCCAACGGCGGTCGAGACGTTCGCGCTCGATCCGTCGCTTGACCTTGGAGGCAAGCCCGAAGAGCAGCCCAAGAATTGTCATTGCTCACCACCGCGCAGCAGTTGTTTCAGCCGTTCGAGGCCGCAGGCGTACTGTACCATCATCGGACGTGCATGCGGGAAGGCGAAGCGGCGCACCAGGAAGGGCGCATCCGCGCTCTTCTTGAAGCTCGCGTTACCGGCGTAGCCCGCAGTGCCGACGACGGCGCCGGCCAGTCCGATCGACCGGAAGGTCGCCATCTCCCGGGCGCCGAAGTCGGCGGGACTGCCGTTGGGATAGCAGAAGACCGGCACCGGCTGTGCCAGCTCCTCCTTCAGCCGGAACCAGGAGCCACGGATCTCGGCCTCGGACTGCGTGTCAGGCGTCTGCGACAGGATGGGATGCGTGAGGGTGTGCGGCCCGAACCCCATCCCGCGCCTCTCGCAGCCGCGGGCCTGGTCCCATGACATCGGCGCGTACGCCGGCGGCGGCGATGCGGGGAGGGAGACCTCCGCGGCCTTCGCGAGCCGGAGAATGCCGGCGAGCTTCTCCGCATCGGGGACCCGCTTGCAGCGCTCGATGAAGTCGAGCCGCGAGCGGCGCCGGCCCTCCTCCGTCGTCCACTCGCACAGCAGCTCCCGGCCGCCGAACTCGAACAGGAAGTTCTGCCGGGTCGTCTGCTCGAAGACGTAGCCGATCCGGTCCCACCAGAACCAGAGCTTTCGGTCGAGGAAGCCGGTGCAGAGAAACGTCGTCACCGGGCAGTCGAACTCGCCGAAGAGCGGCCCGGCGACGGTCGCATGATCGAGGTAGCCATCGTCAATCGTGAACGCGACCGCACCGCGGAGCGGCTCCCCGGCGCTGAGCCGCTGGAACATTGCGTCGAGGCTCACCAGTTCGAACCCGTCAGCGCGGAGCCGCGCCAGTCCCTGGCGCACCACCGCCGGGTCCATGCCGTCCGAGCCGGTCTCCGGATTCTTGAAGCGGTGCAGCATGAAGATCGTCGCGTGCCGCTCCATCGTCGGGCGCACGGCACGGATGATGGGCCGTGAGGTGACGGCGCCGAGCAGAGCCTGCTTCAGCGCGCGCATGGCGCCTCCACCGGCAGCTTGAGCCCGATCAGCGGCGCGAGCGCCGCGAGCAGCAGCCCCGCCTGATGGCGCCGGGTGAAACGCTCCTCCCGGGCGAGGGCCTGGGGGCGCTCGCCCCGTTTCCAGCCGAGGTACCGCTCCCGGAGCACGCGCGTGATGCCGGCGATGTCGCGCGAGGAGACGGTGTCGGCGGTGGTCCCGCGCAACAGTCGTTCGGTGGCGCTGTCGTGCTCCGCGAGCGCCAGCAGGAAGGCGTCGTACTGGAAGTATTCGAAGATCTTGGACGGGATCGCCATCTCGCTGTCCTGCGGGAGGCTCAGCAGCATGGACGCGCCGGCGAGGAACGCGAGCGCCTCTGCACGCGGCCGGGCCGCATGGACCCGCACGAACTCCCCGACGCCTTCCTGGCCGGCGATCGAGCCGAGCGTGTGCCCGCCGTAGCTCCGCGCGTTGCCCATGAACTCGATCGCGAACTCCGCGGGCGTGAGGCCCAGCTCCTCGATGACCGCCCGCGCGGCCCGGAAGAGCGGGCGCGGATCGCGGTCGAGGTATACCGAGCCGGCGTACGCGACCAGGAACCGATCGGTGCGCTCGGCCATCACGGCGACCTCCTCGTCGCACCCGTTCATCACGCACCGGATCCTGTCGGCCCGGTCCGGATGGCTTCGCTGCATGGCAGCCTGGGCCGACTCGGTGTTGAGCACGATCAGCGACGCATCGGCGACGACTCGGCGCTCGTCCCGCGCCGAGCGGCGATACCAGTACGGGCTCGCGATGTGAGCCGGCAGCCGTTCGACCAGTGCCCAGGGATCACGCAGATCCACGATGAACGGCAGCCCCGATCCTCGCGCCAGCCGCCGGGCCCCTTCATGCACCGGATGCGGCGGGCCGCAACTGATGATCGCGCGATGGACTCCAGGTTCGAGGATCTGCGCGCCGATGTCTGCCGCCGCACGCGCCCACGCCTCGATACGGGCCAGGTCCTGCCGGGCATGCCAGGCGCGCGCGAGCCCGGACCCCGTCACCTGACCCCCGAGAATCTCCGCCTGCGAATACGAATCGGCGCGTGGAACCGCCGTCGGGGCGGCGCGAGGGGTGGCGAGGAACGGCCTGCCCCGTCGGAGTCGCAGGGCGCGCGGGGCGCAGCGACTGTTTCAGCGCGAGGAGGGCGCGTTCGATCCGCTCAGTCGTGAGCGCCGGTTGAGGTACTCCATAGACCCGGGTGCCGGCCGGCAGTTCGGCGAGGCGGGCGGTGTCGGGCCTCGTGAGCGCAGCCGGATCGAGGGTGAGTACGTCGAGGCCCACCCCCGCCTCCGCGAAGTGGCCGGCGAACTTCTGCCACCGGAGCGCACCCACCGCCTGACTCGGCGGAAAGTAGTAGCTCAGCAGCAGAAGGCGCGGTGCCCCGGGGCGCATTGTTCCGGTGGCCGAGTAGAAGGGCTCGGGACGGCCTGTCTCAGGCATTCGTCGTCGCCGGCTTGGCGGGCGGCTTCCGGATGGTCGCCATCATCTTGCGCAGCCGATCCCGCTGGGGGAGCCCCGTTGTCACCGTGTAGACCAGCGCGCCGGTCCCGGCCAGCACGCCGCAGCGGACCGCGAGCGGCCACTGCTCGGGGAGCACCAGCCGCGTCGCCATCACCGCGGCCGCCATCAGCAGGGTGCCGCGGATCGAGGGCCAGAGTACCGCCAGGTAATCGCGGAGTGGCATCTCGATCTTGGCGAAGGTACGGCGGTACAGCGGGATCGTGAAGATCGGATAGATCAGGATCCACATCCAGGCGATGCCGACAGGGCCGTAGCGGCTGGCGAAGTAGAAGCTGACCGGGAGCACCGCGGCGGTGACGACACCGAGCCACATGGTCCAGCGCGCGTCGTTCTTCACGTTGAGGATCTGCGGCAGCAGCGTCACCAGCGAGCGATAGGAGGCATAGACGCAGAGCACCTGCAGCGGGGCGACCGTCGCGCTCCACTCCGGCCCGAGCACCAGCGGCACGAATTCCTTCGCGACGAGAGAGATGCCCACGGTCGCGGGCAGCGTGAGAAAGGCGATGCCCTCGGTGACGTTGAGCAGGATCTTCCGGATGGTGGCATTGTCGTTCTGCGCGGCGGAGAAGTACGCCGGCGTCACCCGGGTGACCATCGAGGTGATCTTGTCGATCGGGATCCCGGCGAACTGCCAGGCGAAGGAGTAGGCACCCAGCGCCGCCTTGCCGAGCACCCGGCCCGCGACCGCGAAGTCGGAGTTGCTGTAGGAGTACCAGGCCAGCCGGCCGATCAGGATGTGGCCGCTGAACTTGAGCACGCCCCGAGTGCCCTCCCTGGATGGCCGCGCGAAGCCGTGCCGCCTGAGTACCAGCGTGCTCACCGTGCCGTAGGTCTGGCTGATGATCGCCCCGATCACCAGCGTCCAGTAGCCGAACCCGAGCCACGCGAACAGCATGTTGGCCAGCGCGAAGATGATCGCCTGGCTGCTCTCCAGCATGGCGAGTCGCTTGAAGTACAGGTCGCGCTGCAGCAGCGAGTAGGGGACGAGCCGGACGGCGGAGATCAGGAAGTTGGTGCTCATCGCGATGATGATCCACATCACCGCCGGCTCGTGGAAGAAGCGCGAGAGCGGCCAGGCCGCGATGCAGGTGATCAGCGTGCCGCCGAGGCCGAGCAGCACCGCCACGCTGTTGATCTGGGCGATCTGGTTCCAGTCGAGCGTTCGCAGGCTGACGATCGCGGTGCCGAGCCCGAACTCGGTGAACATCGTCACCAGCCCCATGAACAGCCCCGCCATCCCGACCAGGCCGTAGGCATCCGGACCCAGGATGTGGGCCACCACCAGAGTGGCGCCCCAGGTGACGAGCTGGGTCAGCCACTTCGCCGCGCCGGTCCAGGCGATGCCCCGGGCCAACGATCCATGGATTTCGGTGCTATTCGGGGCGGGGGCGGGGACTGGCTGAGTTCGGCTCGGTCATGAGGCTCGGGCTTGGCAAATCCAGGGCCATTGCGGTGCGGCCGGTCGATGCGTGATGTTGCGATGACGCAACATAGCCGATTCCGCTGGGTATCGCTCCGGGTCTTTCCCCAAGCTGGCGACCCGCTTTGAGCACCCGGCAGGTGGCATAGACATTGATATGATACACCCAGAATGCCAATGACATCCGAGATTGCCACCGCCAGCTCCGGCTCCCCGAGCCTGGGCGCCAGCTCTCCTGCCACCCTGCCGGTGGTGCTCGAACGCATCGACCGGTTCGTCGCACGGACCCAGAACTGGTTCTACGACCACATGCGCTTCGTGCCCCGGCACCGGCCGGTGGTGGTGTGCAGGAGCCTGGAAAACCGGGACGAGTTCCCCGACCTGGAGGCAATCCACCTCGACCCCGAGCGGCTCGACCGCAGGGTCTGGAGGAAGCTTGGTCCCCGCCGGCTGTACCCACCCGATGCCCGGTTGCTCAAGCGCTATGACCCGATCGCCTTCCACTCCCATCTGGGCTACGTCGCCGCGGGCGATCTCCCGATTGCGGATGCGGTGGATGTGCCCTGGCTGGTGAGCTTCTACGGCGCGGACGTGTACGTGCTCGGTCGCAGGCCCGAGTGGCGGGATCGATACGCTCCGGTGTTCGCGCGGGCGACCCGGGTCCTGGCCCTGGGTCCGTGGATGGCGGCCAGCCTCGAACAGCTTGGCTGCCCCCGGGAGAAGCTCACGATCCATGCGATGTGTGTGGACGCCGAGGGGCTCCCCTATCGGCCGCGGGTGATGAGACCGGGAGGGCCACTCAAGATCCTCTTCTCCGGCACCTTCCGGGAGAAGAAGGGGTGCGTCTACCTGATCGATGCGGTCAGCCGGCTCAAGCAGCGCGGGGTACCGCTCGAACTGCATCTGGTCGGGGATGCCGTGAGCCGCCCCGGCGATGCGGAGACGAAGGCGGAGATCCTCGGCGCGCTGGACCGGCTGGGACTGAAGGGGGAGACTACCCTGCACGGCTGGCTCACCTTCAAGGACCTCATCGCACTCGCGCTCGACTGCCACGTCTTCGTGGCGCCGAGTGTCACGGCGGCGGACGGGGACTCGGAGGGGTCTCCAGCGGTGGTGTCCCAGATGATGGCGACCGCGATGCCGGTCGTGGCGACGCGGCACTCGGATATCCCCTACACCTTCGGTGCCTGGGCCGATCGGCTGGTACCGGAGCGGGACGCCGGTGCGATCGCCGAGCGGCTGGAGCGGTACTTCGACGAGCCTGCCGCCCTCACGCGGGAGGGGCTGGAACTCCGGGAGCAGATCCTCGGCCATTCCGACACGCGCCTCTGTGCGGCGCGTCTGAGCGATCTCTACGACAGCGTGACCCATGGCGCTTCCGCTTGAGACCGAGCCGGTGCCAGCAGGCACCCCGACCGGGTCGCGGCTCGGGCCCGCCGGCCGGGCTGTGGCGCTACCGCTCTGGGTGTGGGTGATCGCCGCGGCGTTCATCCTCACTCACGCCGTGCTCGCCTGGGAGAGCCGCAACGCCGGGGTGACGCACAGCAACGACGATGCGCTGTACATGCTGCTCGGCCGGGAACTCGGTCACCTCTCCTATCGGGAGACCTTCCGCATCGGGTCGCCGATGCACGGGCAGTATCCCCCCGCCTGGCCCGCCCTCATCGCGCTCTCCAACCTGGTCACCGGCGACAGCGAGACGGCGGCATTCGCGCTGGCGATGGTGCTGTCCACTCTCGGCCTCCTGGCGTTTTTCGACACCGCCCGCCGGCTCCTGCCCTCGTGGCTCGCCCTGGCGACCCTCGCGGCCGTCGCGGTGAATCCGTTCCTGATTTCCTACGCCGGGCGGGTGATGTCGGAGGCGGCGTTCTGGTTCTGGACCTCGGTCACCTTCTGGGCCCTGATCCGGGGCCGCGAGGACCGCCGGTTTCTGGTCCTGGCTGGCGTGACAGCGATCGTTGCTGCGTTCACCCGGAGTATCGGCGTCACGCTCATCGGCGCGGTCGGCCTCAGCTTCGCGCTGGATCGGGCCTGGCGGGCGCTCACCATCTACTCCGCCGCCGCCGTCATCCTGCTCGGAAGCTGGGCCGTCTTCACTGCCGTCAATCACGAACAGGTTGTCGGCCGCTCCTACGTCGCGGATGCGGAAGCGCAACTGCAGCCCGCGGACTCCTCGCAGTCGCGGGTCGCCACGATCGGGACCAAAGTGGCCGGGCGCATCCGTGAGCAGGTCATGGGTACGGTGCCGGCGATGCTGCCGCTGGTTCGGGTGAATGGCACCGTGGCGGACAACCTGCTCTGGCTGGCCATGACTGTGATCTTCGGGCTCATGGGGCTGATCGCGCTGCGGCGTCCGCTGCCGGCCATGGGCCTCTACCTGCTGTTCTATCTCGGGCTCATCGCCGTGTGGCCCTGGGGGCCACGGCGCTTCTTCATCCCGATCCAGCCCTTCGTGCTGCTCACGCTGGTCCTCGGCGCATACGCGGTGATCGGGAGGAAGCTGCCGCGCCTGGCGATCGGGCTCAGCCTCGGACTTCTTGGCGCCGTCATTGTCGCGGCGGTGCCTCCGACGGTGAGCAACCTCGAATTGATGTCGACCTGCAACCGCGGCACCCCGTGGACCGACGGTCACTGTTACGACCCCGATCAGCGCAGCTTCTTCGCCGCGGTCACCTTCGCGCGGGACAGCCTGCCGGCGGATGCGCGGTTCCTGGTGGAGCGGGAGGCGGCGTTCGCCTATCACACCCGGCATGTCGTCCAGCACGATCAGATCGTGACCGGCATGCCCGACTCCACCTTCCGCGCCTACCTGCACGAGAAGAAGATCGACTACGTGGTGGTGACCCGCTTGACCAATGTGGAGCTCGAAAAGCTCGCACCCAAGCTGCTGGCCAACTGTACCTACTTCGAGGTGCTGCGCCGCTTCCCGCCCTATGGCCGGCTATATCAGTTCCATGTGGAGGGGGCGCCCGCGGGGCAAGATGCCTGCAGCGATCTGAACTACTACGTCCAGTCGACCCCGAAGCGCGCCTGGACGAGGTAGGGCGCCCGCCGCGCCGCGAGGCACGCTGCCACGAACCTCACATCCTGACGAACGGGTCAGTTGCCGCTCGCCGCAGGGCGCCGCAGATCGAACAGGATCGCCGACGGAGTCTCATCGAGGACCGGATAGGTGGCCCGCAACTGCTTCTCGAAGCCCGGCATCGATGCGAGCGCCGGACGTTCCGCCACGAAGAACCGCGCCCCCCGTGCCCTGAACTTCGAGACCGCCTCCAGCGACTGCTCGCCGCGGCAGACGTTGAATCCCTTCCGGTCCATCCAGTAGAACCAGTAGGGGATGTTGTACGCCACCTCGTGCCCCTGTTCCACGCAGGGGCCGCCGCTCGCCAGGATCAGGTCTCCCTCCGGCACGAACCGCACGAAACGCTTCGCCGTCTCGTAGCGCGGGACGTATCCCGCCGGATGCAGGTCGCGGTGGATCTGCCGCGCTTCGAAGGCCAGCGTGAGGAGCACCGCCCCGATGCCCGCCAGCTTGAGCAGCGGGAGCCGTTCGGCGCGCAGCCGAATGGCCTCCGCTCCCGCGCCGAACAGCAAAGCCGCGGCGGGCAGGGAGACGATGTGGTAGTACATCGCCCACCGGTCGCCCGTGGTGCGGGCGGCGACGAGATAGAGCAGGAACACCGCCCCCAGCCACCAGAGGGCGATGGTCACTCCTTCGCTCCACGGCCGGCGCGTCAGGGCGAAGAGCGCGACCAGCACCCCGGTCGGCATCCAGATCGCCTCCATCTCCATGCGGAGGATCCCCAGCGCGAAGCTCGGGTCGGTGAAGAAGTCCCAGCCGATCCAGTGGTACTCGTTCGAGATGCCGAACGAGTTGCCGTACTGCAGCCAGAGCTGGTGGGCGTGATCGTACCAGAGCAGCGCCGGCGCCACGGCGAGTACGGCGAAGCCCCAGACCGCGGGCCGGCGCAGCGCGGCGACGCCGTCCTTGAGCAGCAGCAGCGCCATGAAGAGAATCCCCAGGTGCAGCGCGGGGAGTTTGCCAAGCAGGGCGAGCGCGGTGCTCAGTACGCCCAGGATGAACCAGCGCCGTTCCTCCCCGAGGAGCCAGCGACGGAAGCAGTAGACCGCCGCCACGTAGCAGAAGAACATCAGCGGCTCGGGCTGGATTGCGTTGGCGAGCCGGATCTCGAGCGGATTGAGCACCCAGAAGAGACCCGCCATCACCGCGGCCCAGCCGGGCAGGGTCTCCAGGGCGAGCGCGAGAAACACCGCGAGCGTGGCGAGGGAGAGCGCGTAGGAGATGAGCCGCCCCGTCACCTCGTGGTATCCGAAGATCCGGTCGCAGGCGGCGATGGCCCACGGGTAGAGCGGGAACTCCATCTCCAGGTACCCGGGCCCGTCACCCCGCCAGTCGATGCGGGGGTAGAGGATGTTCATCCCCTCGCGATCGAAGTTGCGCGCGACCGTCGACACATCCGTCTCGCGCCACGACTCGCGGATGTGCCCGTCGACCGGCCGCCACAGGTCGATGGCCCGGATCGCCGCGTCGCAGCAGAGGAGCAGGACGAACAGGAGGCGGATGTGCTGGCGTGACATTGTGGGGCTCATCCCGCCTCAGTTGGTTCGCCGGCGCAAACGGAGGACCTCGATGCCCTGCACCTTCCACTCGCCGGTCTGGTCGGTCTCGCGGCTGGCATACTGGGTGAGCAGGGAATCGCCCGCTACGGGCGGGAGCCACTGCCGGCGCACCAGCCAGAAGCTCTGCCCCGGCCCGACCACCGACTCGATACGCTGCCGGACCACGCTGCTGTCGCGCAGGTACCGCTCGCTCGGGTCGTAGCGCTCGAGATCCGGGTCGGCCGGAAGGGCCACGAGACGATTCGGTCCGTCATAGATCCAGCGGAGGGGGAGGAGGCCATCGGAGGTGAACACGAGCACCGGTTCTCCGGCCACCTCCCGCGAGGCGATGACGCCGGCCGCTGCGCGCCAGTCGAAGATTTCCTGATTGCGCTGATAGCTGGCGAAGAGGAGCGCGAACAACAGCAGCGTCAGCCCCGCAGCCACCCTGCGGCGCTTCGGCCGGCGGATCTGATCGAGGATCATCACCAGCAGGATGAGCATGCCCGGCAGCAGCACCACCCGGTGGCGCGGCAGGACGAGCGCGGCTCCCGACTGCTCGAGGCCCAGCAGGCACAGCCACGGCAGGATCGCCGCCACCAGCCACAGCATGTCCCTGGGCCTCCAGCGCGGTGGGGCCTCGGACGCCCACAGGGATCCCAGCGCCACCACCCAGACCGCCAGCAGGACGAGGCCCGCGGTGTGGTGAAGCTGGCCGCTCCAGAAGAGCAGGCCGAAGCTCCGGGCGATCAGGAAGGTCCCCACCTGCGGCGGGCGGGTGTCGCCCTCCGGCTGAGTCGGATGGGCACTGGCCTGGGCGAAGACCTCGGGGATCAGCGGCAGGACGATGATCACCATGGCGGTCATGGCGATCGCGAGTTCACGCCGCCGGCGGCCGCTGACCATCGCCGCCGCGACCAGCCCCGCCACGGCGAAGCCGCTGTAGTAGAAGCTGTAGATGGCGGCGACCCCGCCGGCGATGAAGAGCGGCAGGTCCCAGCGCGACGCCGGCCGGTCGCTGCACCACAGCCCGACGAAGCCGTAGCAGCAGACCGCGAGGAGGAGCAGCGTGAGTCCGTACCCGCGCGCCGTCATTGCATTCCAGGCCACCGGTGCCGTCAGTGCCGCGAGCAGCGGAAGCAGGGCCGGCGCGAGATCGCCGCCGAGCCGGCGGCCGATGCGGTAGAGCAGCACCAGCGTGAGGAGCACGAATCCCAGGGACAGCAGCCGGGCGAACTCCGGACTCCGGTGGATACTGAGCCAGAGATTCAGCACCAGGAAATAGAGCGGCGGCTGCAACTCGAAATGGGTGGCCTGGTGGAGCGTGCCGGCGATGCTCCGGCCCGCCGTGTCCATCGAATAGGCCTCATCGATCGAGACGCTGGTCGTGACGATCCTCGGCAGCGCGACGGCCAGGGTGAGCAGCAGCGAAGTCCACAGCGCGAGCCGCGGCCCGGCCCCGCCAGCCGCATCGTCCGCGGGGCCACCGTCTGGAGCCGCCGCACGATCCATCATGAGACCTGGGTCGCGAGCAAACCACCCTGTGCGGCGAGAGTGGCGAGCCGGGAGACGAAGCCGTCGCCTGCGGGTGCTGCGGGAGTGCGGCCGGCATCGACGATGCGGCAGCCCGTCACGCAGGTGCCCGCGATGTGCTGGACGTCCTCGAACCGGACCCGGTTGAAGTCGTCGCCCGCATACCGCGCGTTGAGGAAGTCGAGCAGGGCCTTCACCTCATTCGCCAGTCCGGTCTCCATGGCCCGAAAGCCACTGTACACCTCATCCACCAGCACCGCATCGGGGCCCTGGCTGCCGCGGCCGATGCCGGCGTAGCCGAGCCTTCCATCCGCGAAGTCGGAGGCGCGATAGAGGTTGCAGGCGTCGAAGACGCCGGTGGCACGGCGGGCCGACTTGAGCAGGGCGGGGCGCTCCTCCAGATAGGCACGGTGCGCCGTGCAGAAGAGGAGGATCTCCGCCGGCTGTACCGCCGACGCGAGATCCCGGGTGAAGAGTTCCGCCAGCCCGTGGCGGCGCAGGTTCTGGTCGTTGGGATAGACATATGGATCGTGCAGCGTGACCCGCGCCCCGAGATTGAGCAGCAGCCGGGCGAGCACCAGCGTGGGCGAATTGCGGGTGTCCTCGGAATTGAACCGGTAGGCGGTGCCGAGCAGCGCGACGCTCCGCCCGTTGAGCGGCCCGAAGCGCGCCTCCGCGAGGGCGAGTGTCGCGGCCGGGGATTCGTCATTGATCGTGCGGGAGGCGAGGATCAGGCTCGCCGCGCTGTCCACCCGCGCTTCGAGCGCCCGCCACCAGAGCAGGATGCCGTCCTTCGGGAGGCAGTGCCCCCCAACCCCCACCGTCGGCACGAGCAGTCCTCCGCTCGGCACCGCATTGGGGTCGCCCGACGCGCCGTCCTCCTGGGACAGGCGCGCATTCACCCGGTCCCGCAGCGCGAAGAAGTCCACGTCCCGCGCGTCGCAGTAGCGCGCGACCTCCGCGGCGAACGCGATGCGCACGTCCCGGTAGGCGTTCTCGAGGGTCTTCACCACCTCGGCCGTCATGCTGCTGGTCGGATGGAGCGTGCCCTGGGTGACGATGTTCGCGTAGAGCCGCTGGATCAGTCCGGGCGTATCGCGGTGCAGCCCGGCGACCACCTTGTCGGAGGCCGCGACCCGCTCGACCAGCCGGCCTGGCATCACCCGGTTGGGGCTGTTGCCGAGCAGGATGTCCTGCCCCTCGCGCAGGCCCGCGCGGGCAAAGTGCTCGCGCACGACCGTGGCCATCGAGGACGGTGCCAGCGTGGACTCGAAGATCACCAGCGGCACGTTGCCGGCCGGCCGTGCGGCGAGGGCGGCCTCGATGCCGGTGAGCGCCTCGAATAGCGGCTCGTAGTCAGGCGCGTTGCCGCGCTTGTCGGTCTGGGTCGCGATGAGGATCACGTCCGCATCCGACAGGTCGCCATAGTCGTGGCTCGCCGAGAGGAGACCCGCCGTCACTGTTTCGGTCACGATCCGGTCGAGATCGGGCTCGATGCCGCCGATCGGCGAGCGGCCCTGGTTGATCGCCCCGACCTTCCAGCCGGAGGTGGCTGAATTGCGCTGCACCACGAGCACCCGCGCCGGCTCGTCCTGCCCGATCCGGATGCGCGCCTGCGCCAGCAGCGCGGCCATCGGCATCCCGACGATGCCCGGCCCGACCACGGCGATCTTGCGGACCTGCCAGTCCCTGACTCGACCCTCGACGAACGTGAGCGGCATGTACTCGACTCCTCGAAATGCGGGCGGTGGCGTCGGCGTCAGTCCGACGGTGCGTCGATGAAGGTGCGGAACCACAGCTCGAGATTGAGCAGGCCCCAGAGGCGGCGGCCGAAGGCACCCTCGTAGGCCATCAGCTTCTCGACCTCGCCGGGATCGAACAGCCCGCGCTCCCGGCAGCGCCGGGAGAGCAGCACGTCGGCGAAGAAATCCCGGGACCGTCCCCGCGCCCAGAGGTGCAGCGGCACCGGGAATCCCATTTTGTCCTTGCGCGAGAGGACCGCCTCGGGAAGCAGGCTGCCGATGGCGCGCTTGAGCACGTACTTGAGCTCCCCGCCCTTGAACTTCATGCCGGGAGGCATGCTGGCGACCAGATCGGCGAGCCGGTAGTCGAGCAGCGGCACCCGGGATTCGAGCGAGGAGGCCATGGTGACCCGGTCTTCGACGTGCAGCAGCGCCGGCAGGTTCGTGACGAGGTCGTAGTGGGTCATCTTGTTGTAGTAGGAGGTCGTGTCGGGATGATTGAAGACCTCCCGGAAGCGCTCGAAGATCGCCTCCTGCCGAAAGCCGGTCCGGAAGTCGCCGGACAACAGCGAGAGGGCGCCGCCGCTCCGGTCCACCAGCCGGAAGTAGCGCCGGTCCATCTCCTCGAACAGCCCCGTACGCCAGAACTGCTGCATCATCGGGACGTACTGCTTGAGCGCCGGCAGGTTGGGGACAATCGATGCCAGCGACACGATGTGCTCGGCGCCCTCGTTGGTCTCCTGGATGGCGCCCTTGATCGCCTGCTCGAAGTACGCGACCAGGTAGCGCGCGTAGCCGCCGAAGATCTCGTCGCCACCCTGGCCGCCCAGCATCACCTTCACGTGACGGGACGCCTCGCGGGACACCATGTACTGCGGAAAGAGCCCGGGGCCGGCGACCGGCTCATCCATGTGATAGACGAGGCGCGGGAGCAGATCCACGAAGTCGGCCTCGGTCGGGGTGACGATCTGCATCGAGGCTCCGCAGGATTCCGCCACCAGCCTCGCGTAGCCGGTCTCGTCGAACTCCGGCCCCTCGTCGAAGCGTCCGGTGAAGGTCTGCAGCGGCCCCGTTCCGGCCCGGGAGGCGAGCGCGGTGACCAGGCTCGAGTCGATGCCGCCGCTGAGATAGGTGCCCACCGGCACGTCCGACCGCATCTGCAGGCGCACCGCGTCGGCGAGCAGCCAGCGGATCTGCTCGACGAAGTAGCTCTCGGTGTGCGCCATGGTCGGTGAGGAACCGCGGCTCCCAGTAGCGCACCGCGCGATGCGCGCCCGTTGTCAGGCTGAGGAGGTGGTATTCGCCGGGCAGGACCTTGGTGACGCCCTGGAACATCGTGCGGGCGCCCAGCACATACTGGAAGGTGAGGTATTCCTGCACTCCCTCGAAGTCCGCGGCCGCCCGCACTCCCGGGTCCGCGAGCAGCGCCTTGATCTCCGACGCGAACAGCAGCCGCTCGGCGGTCGCGTGGAGATACAGCGGCTTCACCCCGAAGTGGTCCCGCGCGAGCAGCACCTGGCCGTCCCGCCGGTCGTAGAGCACGAAGGCGAACATGCCGTTGAGCCGGGCGACGCACTCGGGACCGTACTCCTCGTACAGCCGGAGGATGACCTCCGTATCCGACGCCGTCTGGAAGGAGTGCCCGCGCGCGCGGAGTTCGTCCCGCAATTCGATGTAGTTGTAGATCTCGCCGTTGAAGACGATCACCGAACGCTCGGTGGCCATCGGCTGGTGGCCGCTCGCGAGGTCGATGATCGAGAGCCGCTGGTGGGCGAATGCCACCGGCCCCTCCGCGAACTGCCCGGCGTCGTCCGGCCCGCGGTGGCGGATGACCGCGGCCATGCGGAACACCGCATCGCCCCGGGCTGCCTGCCCGTCGAATCGAACCTCTCCGGCTATGCCGCACATGGTCGCGTCGCTCCCGTCAGCGGTCAGCCCGGAGCTGACGCGAGGGGGTGGGGGCCGCCGGCGCCGGCTGACCATTCACCGCCGGGCGCGATGCCAGTCCGCCGCGCGCGAGGATGGCCCGGGCATGGGTGCTCATGTTCACCAGCCGGAAATGCTCACCAAGGATACGCAGCACCTTGAGAAACAGCTCGATCTTCCGCTTGCCAGGCAGATCCATCCCCGGGAAGAACGCCAGTTCCCGCACCTGGTCGCCACCCAGCAGGTCGAGCGGGTGCAGCAGGAAGCTGGGCTCGGTGCCCGTCAGGCGGCAGGCGAGGAGGGCGGTCCGCAGGTACGCGGCCATCAGCGGCTCCGAGTACCGGCTCAGGTAGAGCAGGTAGCTCAGGTGGAACGGCACCTTGAGCACCGGCATGGTCGTGACCGGCAGCTCGAGCAGGGTCCGTCCGGAGCCGAGTCGCCACTGGTACGGGGACACGGGCCGGAGGCCGTCGCGGAAGGTGCCGAAGAGTCCGGCGCGCTCCCGCCGCTGCTCGTCGCTGAGCCTGGCAGTCATGAAGTAGTAGCGGCGCGCGAGCGGCCCGAGGTAGGTCGGCAGGGTCGAGGCGTCGTACAGGTAGCCGCGATCCACCATCAGCTCCAGCAGCAGCGGGCTCCAGCTGTAGCCGGGACCGCGAAACCCGATCGGCCGCTGTCCGGTCGCCCGGGCAATCGCGTCCTCGGTCCGGGACAGCTCCGCCACCAGTTGCTCGCGGGAATAGAGGTGCAGCCAGGGCTCGTGCTCGTAGGAGTG
Source organism: uncultured Gemmatimonadales bacterium (assembly GCA_963817435.1). Classification (GTDB taxonomy): domain Bacteria; phylum Gemmatimonadota; class Gemmatimonadetes; order Gemmatimonadales; family GWC2-71-9; genus JADJOM01. Next base: position 1,823,332 of record CAWFNY010000001.1, on the reverse strand, counting down.
ATTCCCGACTTCATGCCCGCGAGCGGTGAGGCTCTCGAACGGGGCGAGGTTCTCCTCGCGGTCCGCGTCCACGCCCACGCAGAAGAAGGTGATCCTGAGCGCGAGCTGGTCCAGCGCGTCGAGCACCGGCGGAAAGAACCGGCCGAGATAGCTCGGTCGCGTCTCCCATCCCGTGTCCCCATGGGTCTTCATGTAGGACCAGAGATTGTCCACGTCGAGCGAGACGCTCGCCATCGGGCGCGGGTCGGTCATGTCAGACTCCGGCGACCGGCCGGGGTCGCGCCACGAGCGGCGCCAGTTCGGCCGCCTTCGCGCGGGCGAGCGCCACGGTCTCGTTCAGATTGAGCGTGCCGTTGGCGATCTGCGCCGAGTTGACAAGGAACACGCCCGGCAGGGACGTCGTGACCGGGGGCAGTGCGCGCTCGCTGTAGTGCAGCGTGGAAACCGCCAGCACCTCGCGCACCCGGGAGACCTCGAACGCGAGCACGTCCTCCCTCCGGAAGTGCGGATACATCCGCTCGAGCGCGGTGAGGAACTCCTCCCGGATCTCGGCGTCGGTCCGGGCCCAGAAGGCGTCGTCCTGGGTGAGGTAGCGCGGCAGATAGACCAGCGAGTGCCCGCCAAAGGTCGCCGGGTCCACCAGGGTGGTCATCTCGATGACCGCCGTGAAGGGGACCCACGGCTCCGTGATATTGGTGACGTAGTACTCCGCCAGCGGCCGTTTGAGCAGCAGCGAGGCGCAGGCGATGCCCTGGTAGGTCACGCCAGTCAGGCGCGCGCGTTCGGTCTCCGTGAGATCCGGACAGAGCGCGGCCGCGCGGCCGCAGGGCACCGTGAGCACGGCATTGTCGAAGAGCAGCCGCGACCCGTCGGCGAGTTCCACGCAGACGTCGCCGTCGAGCGGCATGGGGGAGCCGTCGCGCGTGGTGCTGACCCGGGCGGCGGGGACGCCGCAGACGAAGCGCACTCCCGCCGACTCCAGCCGCTCGCGGAACCGCCGCAGCACGACGCCGTAGCCGCCATCCACATGGCCGAAGAGTTCGCGCTTGAGGCCCGAGCGCCGGGCGGCGTACATCCGCGCGATGATCGCCCAGATGAACGACGCGCTCGCGACGCGGTAGTTCTCCCCGAGCTTGCTCTTGAGCAGGGGCAGCCAGATCCGCTCGAGGGTGTTCCGGCCGGACCAGGTGGCCAGCCAGTCGGTGACGGGTATGGCTTCGAGCGGTCTGCCGTCGCGGATGCGCGAGGCATGCAGGATCGTCGCGGCGAGCCGGGCCTTGTCGAGGAGCGACAGCGGGGGAAAGCGCAGGAAGTCGAGGCTGGTCGAGAACGAGTAGAGGGTACCGTCGGTATAGAAGCCGGTCCTCGTGGTCCCCCAGCGCAGCCGGTCGCCGAGTCCGAGTTCCTCGAGCAGGCCGCGGAGATGCTGGTCCGAGAGCAGGATCACGTGATAGAAGCGGTCCCAGGTGAATCCCCCGAGCTCCTGCGGGGCGGCGAGACCGCCGGCGACGCTCGCGCCCTCGATGATGGTGACCTGGTGCCCCTCGGCCTGCAGCCGCATGGCCAGGGTCATCCCGAGAACTCCCCCGCCCACGATCCCGATGTCAGACACGGAGCGCCTGCCCCGTCGGGATGACCGTCTCTGCCTCGGGCCTGAGCGGACGCTCCGTGCCGAACGCCCGCATCCGGGCGAGTCGCGCCAGCAGGCGGAGGTGGCCGAGGATGGTCCGCACGATCTTCATCTTCGACCGGCCCAGCATGCGGACCTGCAGCGTCGCCGGGTACTCGACGATGCGCCCGCCCATCAGATCCAGCCGCGCAAGCAGCTCGGCGACCCCGAGAAAGCGGGTGTCATCCACCGGAACCTGCAGCACCGTGCTGCGGCGGTAGACCCGGAAACAGCTGGTGTAGGTCGCGAGCTTGTGGTGCAGCACCAGGCGGTACAGCCGCGACAGGGTGCGGGAGAGCGTCAGGCGCCACTCGGGGACGTTCCGTACCGTCCCGCGAGGATGGTACGGAGATGCAGTGACGAGATCTCCCGCGGTACCGAGCAGCGGGATCATCTCGCCCAGGGTGTGCGGGTCGTAGGTGCAGTCGCAGTCGATCGAGCAGACGATCTCGGTGTCCGCCTCACGCAGGCCGGCACCGATCGCGCCCGCCACTCCGAGATTGCGTGGGAGTACCAGGACCCGGCACCCCGCCTGCCCGCCGAAGATCCGCTCCAGCGCGTTCGCGGTGCCGTCGGAGCTGCCGTCGTCCACGAAGAGAAAGCGGAGGTCGTAGCGCGAGGCGAGCGCGTCCCGCACGCTCCTGAGCGTGTTGTCGAGGTAGGGCAGGATCAGCTCTTCGTTGTAGCAGGGAATCACGATCGTGACCGCGGTGCGATCGGCGCTGGCCGCCGGCGCGGCCGCCACCCGGACGACGGCCGGCTCGCGCTGAATGGCCGGGAGCGGGGTCTTCCGCCCGACGAGATCGGTGGCGAGGCCGATTTGCTCGGCCACGGACGAGAACCGGTAGCGCGAGAGATACTGCCGCAGCCGCTCCGGCATGTGCTCGAGATTGCGATAGGTCCTGAGGCGCTGCAGCCAGGGAGCGGCGCTGATCTTCGGCTGGTCCGGATCCAGCTCCCAGGCGTGGAAGTACATCACGTAGGGCGCCGTGTAGGTGCGGTGCCAGTGTTCGACCAGCCGCCTGACCAGGAACGGCGGAAGCTGGCGGAGCCAGTTGCCGCCCGCGATCGGCAGCATCCAGCCGAACAGCTCGACGGCGGAGATCGGGAACTCCCAGAGGGTCCGTTCGCCGAAGAGGTGGGTGTGGGCGAAGCGGCGCCACGGTTCGGCCGCGAAGCGGCGACCGATCGGGCCGATGCTCGAGTCGTACTCGTAGCCCTGTTCCGCGAGGACGTCGAGCGCCCAGAGATCCTCCGGGCCGAACCAGTCGTCGGCGACGCGATAGCCCAGGATGCGCTGGCCGCTCGCCCGCTGCAGGGCATCCCGCGCGCGAGCGAGGTCCTCGCGAAACTCGCCCGGGGTCATCCCCCGGATGCTGCGATGGTAGTACCCCTTGCTCGCGATCTCGTGGCCCTGCGCCGCGACTTCGGCGACCAGCTCCGGCATGGCATCGGCGACCCAGCCCAGCACGAAGAACGTCGCGTGCTGGCCGTGGGCCTCCAGCAGTTCGAGCACCCGGTGCGTGTTCCGCTCGAGGCGCGACTCAAAGCGATACCACTCCCCGCGCTGGATCAGCCGGTTGAAGGCTCCGACCTGGTAGTAGTCCTCGAGGCCGATCGTGAGGAGGTGCTGTCGTTGCGGCTGGGGCTCGTTCATCAAGTAGTGCCTTTGGGCCGCCGGTGCGGCTGTCCCGCACCCTGAAGCATGCGTGTACCCGGGAACGGGCAAGAGAAGGGCCACCTGCATTCAGCCCGCCTGGGGGGCTTGTGCCGATGGAGGGTCCTCCGGCACGATGCGTGTGTACCGCAGTCGTGTGGCGAAATGCCTACATGTAATCCGGCCGCCACATGAAAGCGGCGCTCGGTCGGGACTCGAATACCCGTCCGCTCCGCGATTCGCTGGCGCTAACGCCATTGGCCACTCGCGGATGCGGGGGGGGCGCCTGTCGACCCACGGCTGTGGCCCCGAGGGGCTATCACAATACTATGCAACGCATTAGATGAATACACCTTAGCCGCTGGGCGCTGTCGGCCGAGCCACGCCGGCACTGGCACCACAATTGCCAACCCAACCACTCGAAACTACGGCTATCATCCCGTGCAACAGCGCAACACTCTTGGAGTTAGCGACTCCATCGGTACTGCCCGGAGCACGGTTCATCCCTGGCTTGGTGGAGTTACTCTGGCAACGAGACCCCGGGTTTCCCTTGTCATCGCCGCGACAGGCGGGGGCGCACAGGCGGACCTGGCGCTCGATGCGGCGTTGCTGGCGTGCCGGGAACTTCAGGTGGAGCTCCTCCTGGTGCGCGCCGGCGACCCGGTGACGCTCCACCGGCTCCCCGATGGGGTGCGGGTCGTGGCGGCGGCTCCCGAGGTTCCGCTCGAGGGGTATCGGGCGCTCGGACTGCAGGCCGCCACGGGGGATGTTGTCCTCCTGACCACGGATATCGACGCGGTCGGTCGCGACTGGCAGAGCATTCTGGTCCATCGGCTGGGCCTGGTGGCCGAGTCAGGCCGGGGGGAGCAGGCCGCGGCGGACCCGGCGCCTGCCTCACACGGGAATCCGGTGGCGTGACCGGCGGGAGCCGCGGGCTGTCGGTGGTGGTGCCCTCGGTCAATGGCTGGAGCGACCTCTCCGACTGTCTGCGCGCGCTGATGGTGGCCGGGCGGGATGTGCCGCTCGAGGTGCTGGTCGTCGATCGGTTGGGCGACGCGGTGCGGGACCGGATCAGGACGGAGTTCCCCTCGGTGCGGATCCTTCCGGCGCCGCCGGGTACCACGATTCCGGCGCTCCGCGCAATGGCCTTCGAGGCCGCCACGGCGGACGCCGTGGCCGTAATCGAGGACCATGTGCTGGTGCCGCCCGGCTGGGCGAAGGCGCTGCTCGCCGCGCTGGCCGGCGGCGAGGACGTCATCGGTGGCGGCGTCGAGAACGCCGCCACAGAGAAACTGGTCGACTGGGCCGCGTTCCTCTGTGAATACAGTCAACTGATACCGCCACTGCCCTCGGGGCCGGTGGCTGCCCTGACCGGCAACAACACCGCCTACCGGCGCAGCGTGCTCCAGCGGTACCGGAGCGTCTGGAGCGCGGGAGGCTGGGAGAATCGGCTGCACGATGCGCTCCGGCGGGATGGGATCCCGCTGTACCAGCATCCGGAGATCGTCGTCGGCCACAAGATGCACTACTCGATACCGGGCTACCTGGAGCAGCGCTATCTGTACGCGCGGGCCTGGGCTGGGGACAGGGTGGCTGGGGGAAGTCCGTTGCGTCGGCTCGGGTTTGGCTGTGCGGCGCTGCTGCTGCCGGCGCTGTTGTGGTGCCGCATCGTCATGACGGTCTGGCGAAAGGGCCGGCACCGGCGCGAACTCATTCGGTCGCTGCCGCTTCTGCTCCTCTTTGTGACAGCGTGGGGCGGGGGAGAGGCGGTGGGATACTGGTGTGGCCCGGGAGATGCTCTCCCCCGGGTCCGGTGATCCGGATTCCCCGGATCGCCACCTCACGAGACACGGCACACAGCCTGGAACTGCGATGACGCCACTTCCGACCCCACCTCGCAACGTCGCGCCCCTGAAGCCGGGGGACCGGACGGTGGTCATCGGTGCGGGGCCGGCCGGTCTGACGGCGGCCTACCTGCTCGCCAAGCAGGGTTACGACGTCACCGTGCTCGGAGGCGGACGACATGGTCGGCGGCATCTCGCGCACGGCCCAGTACAAGGGCTACCGCTTCGACATCGGCGGCCACCGCTTCTTCACCAAGATCGCGCCGGTACGAGGATCTCTGGCACGAGATCCTGGGCGACGGAGTTCATCTCGGTGCCCGCGGCTCTCCCGCATCCACTACGACGGCAAGTTCTTCGACTATCCGCTCAAGGCCGATGAACGCGCTCGCAGGGCCTCGGCCTCTGGAACGCGATCCGCATCGTCCTGAGCTACCTGCGCTGCGCACTGGTGGCCCAACCCGGTCGAAGAAAACTTCGAGCAGTGGGTGACCAACCGCTTCGGCGACGGCTCTATTCCAGATCTTCTTCAAGACCTACACCGAGAAGGTGTGGGGCATCCCCTGCACCGAGATCCGCGCCGAGTGGGCGGCGCAGCGCATCCAGGGGCTGTCGCTCGCCAAGGCGATCCTCTCCGCCGCCGTCGCTCAACAAGCGGTCGACCAAGATCAAGAGCCTGATCAACGAGTTCCAGTATCCCCGGCTTGGTCCCGGCCAGATGTGGGAAGACCTGCGCGACCGCATCCGCGAGCATGGGCAGCACGGTGCACATGAAGCACTACGTCACGGCGATCGAGCAGCAGGACGGGCGGGTCGACGGCGGTGCGCGCCACGACACCGGAGGGAGAGCGGCGCTTCGAGGCCGAACACGTCATCTCGACCATGCCGGTCCGCTCGCTGGTGCGCGCCGCTCGGCCCGCGCCGTCCCGGCGCCGGTGCGCGAAGCGGCGCGAGGGGCTGCGGCTACCGGGACTTCCTCGTCGTGGCGCTGATGCTCGACGGCGAAGCGATCTCTTCCCGGACAACTGGATCTACATCCACACGCCGGGCGTGAAGGTCGGCCGCATCCAGAACTTCAACAACTGGAGCCGCGGCGATGGTGCCCGGTCGCGGGCCATACCTGCCTCGGCATGGAGTACTTCTGCTTCAAGGGCGACGGCCTCTGGGAGAGCGCGCGATGCGGATCTGGTCGAAGCGCGCGACCGAGGAGCTGGAGGCGCTCGGCCTGGCGCCGCCGCGGACATGAGGTCGTCGACGGCACGGTCATCCGCATGCCCAAGGCGTATCCGATCTACGATTCGAAGTACCGCGACCACCTCGACGCGTCCGGGAGTTCATCGACCCGATCCCCAACCTGCACACGGTGGGGCGCAACGGCATGCACAAGTACAACAACCAGGATCACTCGATGCTCACCGCCATGATGGCCGTGCTGGAACATGCAGGGCGCGCAGCACGACATCTGGGCGGTGAACACCGACTTCGAGTATCACGAGGAGCAGAAGGTCGTGGAGCCGCATCTCGACGGCCGGCCAGGCAGCGCGGCCGTCAGCGACGCGTAAGCCGGTGCGGATCGGGGTGGACGCCACCTGCTGGGCCAACGGCCGCGGGTACGGGCGCTTCACCCGGCAACTCGTGTCCGGCGATGGTCGCGGCGGCGCCGGACGACGAGTTCCTCTGCTTTCTGGACGCGGCGTCGGCGACGTGCTTCGACGCTGCGCGCGGCCCGAACGTGACGCCCGTCCTCGTGGAGCAGGGCAGTGCGCCGACCGAGGCCGCGGCGGCCGAAGGCTACCGTTCACCGGCTCGACATGCTGCGCCTCACCCGGGCGGTCTGGCGGGCGCGGCCCGACGTGTTCTTCTCGCCCGTCGGTCTACACCTACTTCCCGCTCCCTCCGGGGCAGCGGGCCGTGGTGACGGTGCACGACGCGATCGCCGAGCGGTTTCCGGAGCTGACCCTGCCCACCCCGCGGGCGCGACTGTTCTGGAAGCTCAAGGTGGGCGCTCGCGCTGCGGCAGGCGCGCCTGGTGCTGACGGTGTCGGACTTCGCGGCCCGTGAAATCGCCGAGGTGCTGCACTCGCGCCGGACACGGATTCGGGTGGCCGGCGAAGCTCCGGCCGCGGCCTTTCGGCCCGACGGGAGCACCCGGGGAGATCCAGCCGGCGGCGGCGCAGGCCGGAGTGCCGCCGGGTGCGCGCTGGTTGATGTACGTCGGCGGATTCAATCCCCACAAGCACGTGGACGCCATCGTGCGCGCTCACGCGGCGGTCGCCCGCGAAGCTGCGCCGCGCCGCCGCACCTCCTGCTGGTGGGCACGATCGACAAGGACGTCTTCCATGGTGACCAGGCGAACATCCGCCGCGCCATCGCCGAGGCGGGGACCGAGGCGCTGGTGCACTGGACCGGGTTCGTGCCCGACGAGGAGCTGCGTCACCTGCACAGCGGCGCGGTGGCGCTCGTGCTGCCGTCGGCCAGCGAAGGGCTACGGTCTGCCGGCGGTCGAGGCGGCCGCCTGTGGGGCGCCGGTGATCGCGACCACGGCGAGTCCGCTGCCGGAACTGCTCGAGGGCGGCGGGATCTTCGTCCGGCCCGGCGACGAAGCGGCGCTGGCCGCCGCGCTCCGTCCGATGCTCAGCGACGAGCCGGCCCGGCGCCGCGCATGGGCGCAGTGGCGCGGGAGCGCGCCGCCGCGCTCTCCTGGCCGCGCGCCGCCGCGGCCGCGCTCGCCGCGCTCACGCGAGGCGGCGGCGTGAGCGGGCTGCGGTTCTGCGTTCGTGACGACCTTCTACCCGCCGTACAACTTCGGCGGCGACGGGATCGGCGATCCAGCGGCTGGCCCGTGGCGCTGGTGAAGGCGGGGCACCGCGTCACGGTGATCCACGATGTCGATGCCTACAACGTGCTGCACAAGGGCGCGGAGCCGGCGCCGCAGCCCGAGCCGGAGGGGCTCGAGGTGGTCCGGCTCCGGAGCGGCGCTCGGGATCCTCTCCCCGTTCCTGACGCAGCAGCTCGGCCGTCCGGTGGTCAACGGCGCGACGGATCGCGCGGATCCTGGACGAGGGAAAGTTCGACGTCATCAACTTTCACAACGTCTCGCTGGTCGGCGGGCCGGGGATTGCTGGCGTATGGGCCGGGCTCAAGCTGTACATGGCCCACGAGCACTGGCTCGTCTGCCCCACGCACGTGCTGTGGCGGCACGGCCGGGAGGTCTGCACCGGCCGCGAGTGCCTGAGATGCCAGCTCGTCTATCGCCGGCCGCCGCAGCTCTGGCGCTGTACCGGCTTGCTGGAGCGGGAGCTGCACCACGTCGACGCGTTCATCGCGATGAGTGAGTTCAGCCGCGCAGAAGCACCAGCGAGTTCGGCTTTCCGAGGGAGATGGAGGTGCTGCCCTACTTCCTGCCGGATCCCGAGGACGGGAGGCGCGCAGGTCGGCGGGGCGTCGCCGCACCCGAGGCCGTATTTCCTGTTCGTTGGCCGGCTGGAGAAGATCAAGGGACTGGACGACGTGATCCCCGTCTTCCGGGACTACTCCGCCGCCGACCTGGTGATCGCGGGCGACGGCGAGTATGCCGAGACGCTGCAAGGCCGAGGCCGCGGGGATGGAGAATGTGCGCTTCCTCGGGCGAGTGGCGCCGGAGGAACTGCGGCGGTACTACGAACACGCGATCGCGCTGGTGGTGCCCTCGGTCTGCTTCGAGACCTTCGGCATCATCCTGATCGAGGCGTTCAAGCAGGGGACGCCGGTCATCGCCCGACGGATCGGGCCGTTTCCGGAGATCGTCGCGGCCTCGGGCGGGGCGGAGCTCTTCTCCACTCGGGAGGAGCTCGCCGTCACCATCCGGCGGCTGCAGGAGGAACCGGAAGCACGCCAGGCGCTGGCGCGCGCGGGCTACCGCGGCTTCCTGGTGCACTGGACCGAACGGGCGGTGGTGCCTCGCTACCTGGGACATCGTGCGCCGGGCGGCGGAGCGGAAGGGCGACAGCGGCGTCCTGGGCAAGCTCGAACCGAAGCCGACGGCGGCGGGCGCGCTGCAGGCGGGGTGATGGTCGGGAACGGCTGGCAGTTGGCTTCTCACTGAGGATGGTCCCATGAAGGTCTTCATCACGGGTGGCGCGGGTTTCATCGGATCGCATCTGGCCGAGCGGCTGCTTGCGCGGGGCGATCGGGTACTCGTGCTCGACGACCTCTCCACCGGCACGATGGACAACATCGCGCACCTCGTGGGCAGCCCCGGCTTCGACTACCGGATCGGCTCCGCTCTCGACGTCCCGCTGGTCTCGGAATGCGTGGATCGCTGCGACGTCACGGTCCACCTCGCGGCCGCGGTGGGCGTGCGCCTGATCGTCGAGCAGCCGGTGCATACGATCGAGACCAACGTCGGCGCCACCGAGACCGTGCTCGAGGCGGCGGCCAAGAAGGGCAAGCTGGTGCTGGTGGCGTCCACCTCCGAGGTGTACGGCAAGAGCACCAAGTTCCCCTTCCACGAGGACGATGACCTCCACCTCGGCCCGACCACGCACTCCCGCTGGGCCTATGCCTGCTCCAAGGCGCTGGACGAGTGGCTCGCGCTCGCGTACTGGCGCGAAAAGAAGGTGCCCGTCATCGTCGCCCGCTTCTTCAATACGGTCGGGCCCCGGCAGACCGGTCGCTACGGCATGGTGCTGCCGAATTTCGCGGCCCAGGCGCTGAGTGGTGAACCGATCACGGTCTACGGCACCGGCACGCAGGCGCGCTGCTTCGGGCATGTGCAGGACGCCGTCGAGGCGATTCTCCGGCTGGTCGCGACCCCGGCCGCGATCGGGCAGGTCTTCAACATCGGCAACGACGAGGAAGTGACGATTCACCGGCTGGCGGAGCTGGTCCGGGACGCGGCGGGATCGCACTCGGAGATCCAGCTGATCCCCTACGCCGAGGCCTACGCCGAGGGGTTCGAGGACATGCTGCGGCGGGTGCCGGACGTGCGGAAGCTGGAGAAGGCCATCGGATTCCGGCCGAGGACGCCGCTGACGCAGATCATCGCGGATGTGGTGGCGGATCAGCGGGCGAGGCTGGCGGCGCGGTAGTAGGCGCGCACCGCCGTGCGCGTCTATTGCCGCGCCGCCCGGACCAGGCGGGTATGCGCGCGATCCTGACCTACCACTCGATCGACCCGTCCGGCTCGCCGATCTCGGTGGCGCCGGAGGAGTTCCGCGGCCACGTACGGTGGCTGGCTTCCGGTGCGGTGCGGGTGGTGCCGCTGGCCGAACTGCTCGCGGTGCCTGAGGGCCAGGACGCGGTGGCACTGACGTTCGACGACGGGTTCGCGAACTTCGGCGCGATCGCCGCACCGCTGCTTCGCGATCGCGCCCTGCCGGCCACGGTCTTCGTGGTGGCGGGGCATGTCGGGGGGAGCAATGCCTGGGGGGGGCGGCCGGACGCGCGAGTGCCGACGCTGCCGCTGCTCGACTGGGAGGGGCTGGGCCGCCTGAGGGAGTGGGGAGTGACGCTCGGCGCGCATACGCGCACCCACCCGCACCTCACGCGGCTCTCCGCGGCGGGCCGGGCCGACGAACTGCACGGCGCGCTCGAGACCATCCGGGAGCGGACGGGGCGGGCGCCGGACCAGTTCGCATATCCCTACGGCGATCTGGATGCGGGTGTGGTGGAAGCGGTGCGGTCGCTGTACCGGCTGGCGGTGACGACGGAGCTGCGGGCGCTCCGTGGGTCGGAGGATGCGGTGCGGCTGCCGCGGCTCGACATGTTCTATTGGCGCGCCCCCGGCCGGCTGGAGGGCTGGGGCAGTGCCCCATTCAATCGTACGCTATGGCTTCGCGCCCAGGCCCGCCGGGTCCGGGGCGCGCTGGCGAGAGTGCTTGGAGGATGGTGATGGCCGATCGACCGTTCCTTTCCGTCGTGGTGCCGGCCTACAACGGCACGCGGGTGCTCCCGCAGGCGCTGGCCGCGCTTGCCGCGAGCGACCTGCCGCGGGAGCACTGGGAACTCGTCGTGGTCGATGACGGCAGTTCCGATGACACGGCCGCCGTGGCGGCCCGATGGGCGGACGCCGTGGTGCGGCTGCCCGGCCCGCCGCACGGCCCGGCGTATGGCCGCAACCGCGGCGTCGAGGCGGCCCTTGGAGACGTGCTGGTCTTCGTGGACGCCGATGTCTGCGTCCATCCCGACACCTTGCGCCGGTTTGCCGAGTTGTTCTCGATCGAGCGGGATCTCGCGGCCGCGTTCGGCTCCTACGACGCTGAGCCGCCGGCGCCCGGACTTGTCACCCAGTACCGCAACCTGCTGCACCACTACCATCATCAGCGGCACGAGGGCGAGGCGGAGACGTTCTGGGCCGGTTGTGGCGCGGTGCGCCGCGCCGCGTTCCTGAACGCCGGCAAGTTCGATGAATGGCACTACGACCGGCCGTCGGTCGAGGATATCGAACTCGGGCACCGGCTCCGGGCGCAGGGGGGACGGATCGCGCTCCGGCCCGAGATCCAGTGCTCGCATCTGAAGCGCTGGACGCTCTACTCGATGCTCCGCACCGACCTGCTGGACCGTGGCATCCCCTGGATGCGGCTGCTGCTGCACGAGGGCCGGATCGGGAGCATGCAGGCGCTGAACCTGAAGCTCCAGGAGAAGATCAACACCGCCCTGGTGGGGCTGGCCCTGGTCTGTGCGATGCTGGCGCTGCGCTTCGGCCCGCTCTGGCTCGCGATCGCGGGCCTGCTGCTCGTCCCGGTGCTGCTCACCAACCTGGACCTGTACCGGTTCTTTGTCAGGCAGCGCGGTCTCCTCTTCACGCTCGGTGTGCTGCCGCTGCATCTCGTCTACTACTTCCTCAACGGGTGCTCGGCGGCCCTGGGCTGGCTGCTGCATCACTGGTTCGGGGAGCTCACGCCCGCCGCCGAGGTGCAGGCGTTTCACGAGGTAGGGGTGAGCTGCTGGCCCCCGGTGCCCGCGCGGACCCCCTGGGGTGCGCGCGGGCTGGCGCGTCTGGCCGAGCGCTCCGGGGGCGGCACCCCGTGAGCCACTGGGGACGTGGCCGGACGGATTGCCGCCCCGGTACCGCAGGGCGATATTCCGCTCCTGATGCGGACAGCGCTGTCCTTTCACTTGCGAGACCGATGACCGCAGTTCGCCGCAGTTCCCAGCCGGAATCGCTTCCGCCCTCGGTGGCGCTGGCGTTTGCCCCGCTGCACAAGCGCGCGCTCGGCATGGCCGTCGGGCTGGCGACGGGGCTCAGCATCTTCCTGATGACCGCCATCTACCTGTTGCGCGGTCCCGCGGCGGTGGACGTGAATCTCTGGCCCCTCGCCGCCTACTTCACGGGATACTCGCCGACCTGGCCCGGAGCAGTGATCGGCTTCGCGTGGGGCTGCGCCGTCGGATTCGTGGGCGGGTGGTTCGTCGCCTTCTGCCGCAATGTGGTGATCGCGATTTCCCTGTTCCTGATCAGGACGCGTTCCGAGCTGAACGAGACCAGCGACTTTCTGGATCATATCTGAGGAGCCCCGGCACCATGGCGGCCACTATGACTGACGAAGAGACCGAACTGCGCCGACTGATGTTGCGGCTGAATGCCCGGGCCTGGGGCATCGCCTTCGGCCTGCTCCTGGGTGGCGGTCTCTTCCTCGCCACCAACGTCCTGCTGATGCAGGGCGGGCAGGATGTCGGCCGGCACCTCAACCTGCTGCGGGCGTTCTTCCCCGGCTACTCGGTCAGCTTCCTCGGCAGCATCATCGGGTTCATCTACGCCTTCGTCATCGGCTACGGCCTCGGCCGACTGATCGGTACCGTCTACAACAAGCTGGTCGGGCCCGCCTCCTAACTGGTCACCGCCCTGCTGCATCGCGCCTGCCCCGCGTCGCTCGCCGACGCGGGGCGCATGCTGTCCGGACCGGGCGCTGAGACCCCCTTCGGGGTACGAATTGTGCTTGCCAACCTCGCATGCCTCTGACCGAATCTGCCCCCCTGCCGGGGACTCCACGCGGATGGACCCAGCTCGTCGCGGGCGCGGCGGCGCTGCTTGCCGCCCTCCCTCTGGCGGCCTTCCTGGTGCTGCTCCGCGGTCACACGGGGGCCGTCGCCGAGGAGCAGGCCGTCGCCAGGGTCGTCATGGCGCTGGCCGCGATGTTCGTCGTGCCCGTCGCCGCCTACCTGGCATGGCGGCGGCGCGCGGCGGAGCCTGGCGTGCTCGCGCTGGTGGTGCTCGCGACGGTCGTCGTGCTGCTGCTGGCGATCTACCTCTACTCGGTCGAGAGCGCGGTGCGCTTTCCCGCCGACATCCTGCTCTGGTCCGAAGGCGATTTCGTCAGCGACATCGTGAAGTTCCGGCTGGGGCATCCGATCTACAGCGCCCCCGCCGACATCGAGTCCTTCACCTACACGCCGGGGTCCCAGATCCTGACCCAGGCGATCGCCCGGGTCGTCGGTGCGCCCGACTCCATCCCGGCCTTCCGCGCCATCCAGCTCGGATACGTCGCGCTCGCCGCGCTGTTCGCGATGCTCGCCTGCCGCCGCGTGCTGGCGCACGCGACCGGCGGAGCCCGGCTCGACCAGCCACTGCTGTGGAGCGCGGTGTGGGCCGTCGTGCTCTTCCTGATCGGGGGCAACACCGTCACCAGTCCCTTCGCGCACCTGCTGCATAACGACGCGCTGTCGCTGCTCCTGTGCGCGCTGGGCTACTACCTGCTGGTGGAATTCGTCGCCACCGGAAATGCCTGGCTGCTCCTGCCGATGGCGCTGCTGCCGGGCTTCGGATTCCTCGCCAAGCAGAGCCTCGCCGTGTGGGCCGGGATCTACTCGCTCTTCCTGCTGATCTTCGAGCGCCGGCTGGGATGGACGCGGCTCGGCCTCTTCGCTGCCCTGAGCTTCGGGAGCGTGGCGCTGGCCGTGGGCGCCTGCTATCTGGCCTGGGGTCACAACTTCTTCTACTGGACCTTCGAGGTGATGGGGCACCATCCCCTCTCGCCGCTCCGGAGCGCGCAGCACGTCCTCGATGCGTGGGAATATTTCGCGGCCGGCCTCCTGGGCGGCTTCGTGGTGCTCGACTGGCAGCGCTTCGACCGGTGGACGGGACTCTGGCTGGCGGCGCTCGGCCTGCTCGCGGTGGAGGCCTATACCAGCGGGATCGCCTGGATGCTGAATCACATGGGGCCAGGCTCGATGCTGTGCGGTATCTGGCTCCTCGTGGCGCTCAGCATGAGCTGGCCGGCGCTCTCCGCGCCGCGCCCGGGTGCCCCCCTGCTGAGCTGGGCCCGATCCGCCGCCGCGCTCTGTGCCGTGGTCCTTGCCATGAGCGGCCTCGGTCTCATTCGCGTGCCGACCCCGATCCTGCCTGACGACGCCCATCGATACGCCGCGGAGATCGAGCGCGAATTCGCGGGGCAGCCGGCCGACCGGGTGCTGCTCGACTACGGCAGCTGGATCTACGCCCGCAATGGCGTCGTGATGAAGGACCACGCCGCGCCGATCGGTGAGGCGGGCTTCACCGGCACCGCCGACTTCAGCGGCATGCTCGCCCGGATCAACTCGCGGTTCTACAACCGCATTCTGGTGCGGGACTATGACAGTCCCGAGTTCACCTACGACTACATGCTCTGGCCCCGTTCGAGCGGTATCAAGGCGGCCCTCGAGGCGAACTACGTGGCCGTCCGGAAGATCGAGGAGGTCCAGGGCAGGGGACGGAATCCCCCCTGGTTCAAGACGATCACCGTGCTCGAGCCCAGGCCACGGTGACTGATGCGGCCGACCTGTGGTGCCGGCGCCACGTCGTGTCTTGCGTCACTCATGGATGCCGGAAGGTGTTCGCTTCCCGAGCACCGGATTGCGTGTCACCCGGCGGCCCATCTGGGCCACCTGGTGGGTTGCCGAACGGGCCGGAGCGCTATATCTCTGGCTGGTCAGATCTGGCATTCCGCCCTGCCGACTGGCGGCTGCGCCCGCTGATCTCCGTTCGTTTCCTTACGAGGGGGCAGAGTCACTTCTGCTCCCGTCGTCCATTCGAGGATCGCCTCCTCGATGCACCGATGCAGTTTCCCTCAAGCTGCGGAGGTTCTCGTGCGTAGTGTCTCCAGGTCCCCCGAATCGCCGTCGTGGTCCGATGGCGTATCCGCCCCCATTCTCTCCCTCTGGTTTGTCCTTGCCCTGACCTTCGGGCTGGTCGAGGGCGGGTATATCCGGTTTGCGAGTCTCGTGCTGCACCAGTCCACCAAGCTCGGACCGATGGTGGTCTGGATGGCCCCGACCATGGACCTGCTCTGGTTCGCTGTGCCGGCCCTGCTGCTCGCGGTGCTCCGGCTGGTGCGGCCCCAGTGGGTCACGCTCCGCCTGACGGTGGGCGGGTTCCTCTTCCTCGGATTTCTCACCCTGCTGTTCGTGTTCGACCGGCTGGATCACCGGGCTGCCGTGATCCTGGCGGCGGGGCTTGCGACTCAGGGTTCCCGGCTGTGCGCCAGCCGTGGAGCTGCATTTCTTGGGGTCATCCGCCGCGGGCGGTGGGTGCTGCCGCTGCTGATTGCGCTCCTCGCCGGCGGCCAGTACGTCCTGGCGCGGCGTGCCGAGCGGCTGGCGATCGCCTCCACCGTCCCTGCCGCTCCCGATGCGCCGAACGTGCTCCTGCTGGTGCTCGACACGGTACGCGACTGGGACATCAGCGCCGACGGCTACGACCGCCCCACGACGCCCGAGCTTGCGAAATTCGCCCGCGGAGGGGTGCGCTTCTCGCATGCGTGGGCGGCCTCTTCGTGGACGCTGCCTTCCCACGAGTCGATGTTCACGGGGTACTTCCCGCATCAGTTGTCCGGCGGATTGCGGACCCCGCTCGACGGCGCCAGGCCCACCCTCGCCGAGGCCCTGCGGCAGCGCGGCTACCTCACCGCCGGCTTCGTCGCAAATCTGCATTTCTGCAGTCACGAGTTCGGACTGGACCGCGGGTTCATCCATTACGAGGATTACGTGGCGTCCCCCGGGGAACTGATCCTGAACTCCTCCCTCGGCCGCTACTTCGCGACCCGCCCCAAGGTGCGTCATCTGCTTGGTTTCTACGACATTCTCGGCCGGAAAGACGCCGCCAGCCTGAAGCAGAGCCTGCTGGGCTGGATCAAGGACAATCCGTCGCGGCCGTTCTTTGCCTTCGTGAACTTTTACGATGCGCATGAGCCATACCTGCCGCCCGCCGACTTCGAGGCGCGCTTCGCGTCGCCCACTCCGCGCAAGCTCTACAACACCGACGAGAGCATCCGTGGCGCGCGAATGCTGTACAAGCAGGAATTCACGCCCGCCGAAATCCGCCGGGAGCGGGAGGCCTACGATGCATCCATCGCGTTCACGGATGCCCAGATCCACCTGCTGCTCGACAGCCTGCGTGCGCAGGGCCGGCTCGACAACACGCTCGTGATCATCACGGCGGATCATGGCGAGCAGTTCGGCGACCGCGGTCTCTTCGCCCATGGCAACAGCCTGTACGCGCCGCTGATGGCCGTGCCGCTGGCGATGGTGCTGCCGGGTCGCCTGCCGGCGGGGGTGGTGGTGAACGACCGGGTGAGCCTGCGAGACCTGCCTTCGACCGTGCTCGATATCACGGGCCGGGGGCAGACCGCGGGGTTCCCGGGACAATCGCTCGCGCGCTACTGGACGCCCGCGCCGGATGCCGGCGATCCGCTCTTCTTCGAGGTCGTGACGCAGAAGAACGAGGTACTCCGCAGCATGGTGGTTGGGGACTCGCAGTATATCCGGCACGCTGGCGGCAAGGAGGAGCTGCGCATTCTCCGGCGCTATCAGGAGACTCCCGATCTCGCCGCCGACACGGCGTATGCCACGCTCATAAAGGCCCTGCGCACCCGGGTGGATTCGGTGCTGGCCCGCACCGGGCCCGACCAATGGGGCAGGTGAGAATGGGGTTTGTGCTGGCCGAGTGCCGGTCATCTAAGTCGCCAGCGACTGGTCGCCGGGAGGGCTGATCGTCCCTGTAGCACTTGTGCAACGATTGAATTCGCGGCGCGACGGGATTCTCGGAATATCCACCGATCGGCGCCGGCACGGCCGAATCGTGAACCATGGCCCGGGTGGGTGCCGGGCCCCCAACGTGTTGCTGAACACATCCTTGGGCCATCTGGGCCGGGCGTTCTCCCCGCCGGCTCCGGTGGCCCGCTTTGTGCCGAAACCAGCCGCAGTCGTAGCCGGCTCGCGAGAGCCAACCGCGCATACCATCACGTCATGCATCGCAGGACCCTGCCCCCGACAGGGGCGCAGGCCGTCCCGAAGGTACGGGCACGCACCGCCGATCCGGCGCACTCTGGGGACCTGAAACCATGACAGGGCAGGAGATTCTTTCGCAGGCGCTCGAGCACATTCCGGCCTTGCTGCTCGTCTACGGCACGATCTATCTCGCCTATTGGCTCCTGGGGATGATCAACTTCCCGCGCCTCGCGCAGCGGGATGCCCTGATCGAGCGATTCGGGTCCATCGACGGCAACTCCCTCGATGCCTCGAAGATGTCCTCGCTGATGCTGGTGAGTCTGCTGAGTCTCTTCCTCGAGCTCCTGCTCATCCGGTGGGTGGCCTCCGAGATCCGGGTCTTCGCCTACTTCAAGTCGCTGGTGCTGATTGCCTGCTTCCTCGGATTCGGGCTCGGCTGCTACCTGACCGCGCGGCGCATCCGGCTGGTGCATACCCTGGCACCGCTGATGGCGCTGGTCTTCCTGGTGGAACTCCCGTGGGCGCCGCTCCGCCGCCTGATGACGAACCTCTCGGCGTTCATCGGATGGTTCTCCGACGTCTTCATGTGGAGCCAGGCGCACTTCTCGGGCAATCCGGCCTGGGGTGTCATTTCGGCGGTCATCGCGGTGTCGGTCATCGTGCCGCTGTTCGGGCTGGTGGCGGTCGGCTTTGTCCCGTTCGGGCAGATGGTGGGCTGGTACCTCGAGAACAGCAAGCAGGGAATCACCGCCTACTCCTACAACGTCTTCGCGAGCATCGTGGGCATCTGGCTCTACACGGCGCTCTGCTTCATGTCGACGCCGCCCTGGGTCTGGTTCGCCGCCGTGGGCGTCGGCATGGTCCTCTTCTTCTGGCGCTGGCCGGCCGTTCGCAACGCGTCGATCGTCAGCTTCGCGGTGATTCTGGGGCTGTTCCTGCTGGGGAGCTTCAAGCCGCACTGGTGGGGTGAGGAAAGCTGGAAGGGCTCGCTGAAGGAGGAGTACAGCCTGGCCGCGGGGAAGCCGCGGACCCTGTGGTCTCCCTACCAGAAGCTGACGCTGGTGCCGCTCGACGACAGCCTCGGTCCGGTGCGGTACATCATCAATACGAACGACAGCTGGTATCAGCAGATGATGGACCTCTCACCGGAGGGCATCGCCCGCAATCCCAAGCTGTACGCGGATCCCGACACGCCGATCGAGTTTCATCAGTACAATCTGCCCTATCGCTTCTACGGCGGGCCGCCCGCTCGGGTGCTCATCGCCGGTGGCGGTTCGGGCAACGATGCCGCTTCCGCGGTCCGCAACGGCGCCGGCCGGGTGACCGTGGCCGAGATCGATCCGCTCATCGTCAAGCTCGGCCGGGAGCTGCACTTCGAGCATCCGTACTCGAGCGACAAGGTGCATGTGGTGGTCGACGATGCCCGGAGCTTCATCGAGAACTCGCGGGACACCTTCGACCTCATCGTCTTCTCGATCCTGGACTCGCACACCACCAGCTCCTATTACACCAACATCCGCATCGACAACTACGTCTACACCGTCGAGGCGATGCAGGCGGCCCGCCGCCGGCTCGCGCCGGACGGCCTGTTCGTGATGTCGTTCTCGAGCGAACGCCCCTGGTTCACCAAGCGCCTCGCCGACGTGGTGACCGCCGCGTTCGGCAAGGCGCCGCTGATGGTCGAGGGGCCGGTATCGTTCTTCGTAGTGGGGGAGGGGGACCGGGTGCAGCAAAGCCTCGCCGCGAACCCGCGGCTGCAGCAGTACGTGGCGGCGCACGCCAACCCGAAGCTGGCCGACGCGTCGGTGATCACCGATGACTGGCCGTACCTGTACCAGCAGACCCGCGGCATTCCGATGATCATCTGGATCCTGTCGGTGGGCCTGATCCTCATCTGCTGGCAGGCGTTCCGGAGCCTCAAGGAGACCCGCGGCGGCCTGCAGTGGCACTTCTTCTTCCTGGGCGCGGCGTTCATGCTGCTCGAGGTCCAGGTCATCAGCAAGGTGGCGCTGCTCTTCGGCACCACCTGGCTCGTGAACTCGATCGTGATCACGACGCTGCTCATGTTCATTCTGCTGGCGAACCTCGTCGTGGCCAAGGTGCAGGTGCCGAGGATGGTGGCCTACACCGGCCTCTTCCTTACCCTCGCGCTCGGCTATTTCATCCCGACCCACTCGCTCTTCCTCGAGTCGTGGGTGGCCCGCGCGGCCGTGGCGATGGCGCTGTATTGTTCCCCCGTCTTCTTCGCCGGGCTGATCTTCATCTCCAGTTTCCGGGAGATCGGATTCCGGGCCGAGGCGCTCGGCTCCAATCTGCTCGGGTCGCTGGTGGGCGGGCTGCTGGAATCGGCATCCTTCGCGATCGGCATCAACGCGCTCGTGCTGCTCGCCGCGGGGCTGTACCTCGCCTCGATGCTCACCGCGCGTCGCACCGGGGCGGCGGCTCGATTCGGAGATGGCGCCAAGGCGGTGCCGGGGTGATTGAATAGTCAGGCAGGCTGGGACCTTATAACGGTGGCAACCAGGAGTTTTCCATGTATTCCTTGTCGGTGATGCTGTACGTCGGCCCGGACCAGCTGCTGCCCCTCACCTCGATCCTCGGGGCGATCGGCGGCGCCATCATGATCTTCTGGCGGCAGGTCGTCGGGGCGTTCCGCAAAGTCGTCGGCCTGTTCCGCAAGCAGTAGACGCCCGGTGCCCGGGAGTGGGCGGCTCCGCCCAGCGCCCGGGTTCGGTCGTGCCCGCTTCGCGTGTCTCTCCCCTACGCGGCCGCGCCGGGATCGGTCTCCCGCCGTCCATCGGTGGTGATCGCGTCCTGTCGCGCCCTTTCGCTGCTCGAACGCGCGGTCACATCGCTCCGTCCCCAGTGCGACCGGCTGGGCGCGGAGATCGTCATTGCCCGGTCCGGCGACGAAGCTGACGTCGCGGCGGTGCGCGCGCGCTTCCCCGATCTGAAGGTCGTCTCCATCGCGCCCGGGGCCGGGATTCCGCGGCTCCGCGCTCTCGGCCTCGCCGCGACCACCGGCGATCCCGTCGCCATGACGGAGGACCACTGCGTCCCCGCCGAGGACTGGCTCGAGCGCCTCGTGGCGCACACCTATGCCGGTGTGGATGCCGTGGGCGGCGGGATGGCGAACGCGCCAGGCAGCGGTGCCGTGTCCTGGGGGGCCTATCTCTCCGACTACGGTTTCTACAGCTATGCCCGGCCTGCGGACCAGCGGCCGGTCCCATTGCTGACCGCGGCGAACATTGCGTATAGCCGCCGGGTCGTGCCCGAGGTCACGACCTGGTGCGACAAGGGCGCCTGGGAGAACGTGGTGCACGACCGGCTTACCGAAGCGGGGCGGGTCCTTCGTTTCGCTCCCGAGGCCCGGGTGTACCACGACCATCGCTACGCGCTGGGGAGCTTCTGCCGCGATCGCTACGAGCATGGGTGGGACTACGCCCGGGCCCGGCTCACCGAGGATCCCGGCGCCAGTCGCTGGGGGCTGCTCGCCCTGACTCCTCTCCTTCCGCTGGTGCTCATCAGGCGGATTGGTCGTGCGGCTGCGGGGGAGGACCGCGCCGCCTTCGCCCGTGCGCTGCCGGTGACCCTCGCCTACCTCTGCAGCTGGGCCGCGGGAGAAGCGGCGGGGTACCTTCGCGGCCCTTTGGCGGCCCATGAAGAGGCGGGTCGGGTCGCGGCGACCTAGCGGTTGCCGACTCGGCGGTCGCATGTGTAGGATGCATGCGGCGGGTGAGGCGCTCCCTCCACAGATTGGCCGCCCACCGTGGCGTGTTCGGCGCGGCTGAAGGGCTTGGGTCCGTCCAATCCTGACTCGCGTGCCGGTGAATGTGGGCACACGAGTTGCTCTTCAGCGCGGTTCAAGTCCCGATGCCGTCACGGGATCGAGCCCCACGACAGAGTCAGAGGAACGGGAATGAATCCGATCGCACGGGTCGCGCGCCACGCGCGCCTCACCAGCTACTCCTATCGGGACATGGACAGCCCGCCCTTCCTGGTGCTGTTCATCAACAGCATCTGCAACATGAAGTGCGAGCACTGCTTCTACTGGACCAGCCTGAACCAGAAGAACGACCTCTCCCGGGATGAGATCTTCGCGCTGTCCGATTCGCTGGGACCGATCGAGAACCTGAACCTTTCGGGCGGCGAGCCCTTCCTGCGCAAGGAGTTCGGCGAGATCTGCCGCAAGTTCATCCAGACCAATGGCGTGAAGCAGATCTACGTGCCGACCAACGGCTACTTCACGGATCGCTGCATCGCGGCCATTCGCGAGGTGCTCAAGGAGCCCTCGCTGGACCTCTTCGTCGCCGAGATCTCGCTGGATGGCATGCCGGCTTTCCACGACAAGTTCCGGGTGGCCAGAAACTCCTTCAAGAAGGCGATGGAGACGTACGACGCGCTCGCCAAACTGCAGGAGGAGGATCCCCGGCTCCGGATCCACTCGATTTCGACGGCGACCGACGTGAACATGGAGGAGATCAAGAAGCTCACGACCTACCTCTACGAGCGCTGCCCCAAGATGGACCATCACAACCTGGCCATCATCCGGGGCGACCGGAAGAACCCGACGCTGCGCGGGCCGAGTCTCAAGAACTACGAAGACCTCTACGAGTACATCCGCCGCCTCTGGGCGCCGCGTGAGGAGGGCCGCATGGGCTCGGCCGTCGAGCCGATGCTGCAGTGGGCCAAGGTCGAAACGGTGAAGCAGGAGCGGCAGGTCGTGCCGTGCAAGGCGGGCAAGATTTCGGGTGTGGTCTACGCCAACGGCGATGTGGGGGTCTGCGAGATCCACAAGCCAATCGGCAACCTGCGGGAGAAGACCTTCCCCGAGATCTGGCACTCCGAGGAAGCGAGGAAGCTGCGGCAGCAGATCGCCAACAAGGAATGCTACTGCACGACCGAGGTGTTCATGTGGTCGAGCATCGTCTACCAGCCGCTGCCGCTGATCGAGGCGACGCTGAAGGGGAAGGTGTGGCGCAAGCCGCTGCCGCTCCATCCGTCGGAGCGTCTGCCTGTCACGCTGGCCGATGGGCCGCAGTCGGGGGAACCCGATCTGGAGCCGGCCGAGGCGGACCAGGCGAGCGCCTGAGCAGAGGACCCCGCTCGGCTTGGTGACCGCGTGGGCGGCCTGGGGTAGTCACTCCCCGGCCGCCCCTCCGTTGCCTGGGGGCGGGAAATCACCGATAGCTGCGCAGGATATTCGGCCCGCCGATGCGATGTCGGAGCGGGCATATGAGACCCAGATGTCACTCCCGGGGCACCGCCTCCGGGCCGGAGGCTGGTGAGGCATGAGCGTTCAGGCGTCGACCCTCGATCGTACCGTGATGACCGACGGCGGCAACTCCGCCCCCGGGGAGCGGATGAACATCGTCATCGGCGGCCACGTCGATCACGGCAAGAGCACGGTGGTGGGCCGCCTGCTGGCCGACACCGGCTCGCTGCCCGAGGGGAAGCTCGAGTCGGTCCGGGCCATGTGCGAGCGGACGGCGCGACCGTTCGAGTACGCCTTCCTCCTCGACGCGCTCAAGGACGAGCAGTCGCAGGGGATCACGATCGATGCCGCCCGGGTGTTCTTCAAGACCGCGCTCCGGCACTACATCATCATCGATGCCCCCGGCCATATCGAATTCCTGAAGAACATGGTGACGGGCGCCTCGCGCGCCGAGGCTGCCCTGCTGGTCATCGATGCGAAGGAAGGGGTGCAGGAGAACAGCCGGCGCCACGGCTACATGATGTCGATGCTGGGCATCCGGCAGATCGCCGTGCTGGTGAACAAGATGGATCTGGTCGCCTACGACCAGCAGCACTTCGAGGGCATCGTCAAGGAGTACACCGAGTTCCTGGCGAAGATCGGCGTGCACCCCGCCTGCTTCATTCCGGCCGCGGGCCGCGATGGCGACAACATCGCCACCCACTCGGCGAACATGCCGTGGTACAAGGGCCCGACCGTGCTGCAGGCACTGGACCGCTTCGCCACCGAACCGCCGGCCCTCCACAAGCCGTTCCGGATGCCGGTGCAGGACGTGTACAAGTTCACTGCCCAGGGGGACGACCGGCGGATCATCGCGGGTACCGTCGAAACCGGTGTGGTGCACGTCGGCGATGAGGTCGTGTTCTATCCGTCCGGGAAGAAGAGCAGGGTCAAGAGCATCGAAGCCTTCAACCGTCCCATGCAGACCGAGGCGCATGCCGGGCAGGCGGCGGGCTTCACGCTGGCGGAGCAGATTTATGTCGCGCGCGGTGAGACCGCGGCGGTCGCCGGCCAGATCAAGCCGGACGTCACCACCCGGGTGCGGGTGAGCCTCTTCTGGCTTGGCAAGCAGCCGCTGGTCAAGAAGAAGGACTACATCCTCAAGCTCGGCACCGCGCGGGTGCCCTGCCGCCTGGAGGAGCTGCACCGCGTCATTGATGCCTCCAACCTGAACGCCAGCGAAACCAAGGATCGCATCGACCGGCACGACGTGGCGGAGTGCACCCTGAAGCTGAACCGCGCGGTGGCCTTCGACACCACCGATGAACTGGCCACGACGAGCCGCTTCGTGATCGTCGACGATTACGAGATCCGCGGTGGCGGCATCGTGCGCGAGGCGCTCCCGGACCGCCA
Source organism: uncultured Gemmatimonadales bacterium (assembly GCA_963817435.1). Classification (GTDB taxonomy): domain Bacteria; phylum Gemmatimonadota; class Gemmatimonadetes; order Gemmatimonadales; family GWC2-71-9; genus JADJOM01. The sequence goes on along the minus strand of CAWFNY010000001.1, from coordinate 1,799,375 downwards.
GTCGGAGATCCGCGAGAAGGTGATGCTCCGCAACTTCAAGTGGGAGCCGAGCATCATCGCGCCGGAGCGCCGGGCGGAGAAGTACAGCCAGAAGGCGTCCCTGCTGCTCATCACCGGCGCGCGCGACACCGATCGCAAGTCGCTGGCAAAGGATCTCGAGAACCGGCTCTTCGAGGACGGACGGGTGGTCTACTTCCTCGGCATGGCGAGCATGGTCTACGGGGTCGATGCGGACATCGAGCGCAAGGCGGAGAACCGGATCGAGCACCTGCGCCGTCTCGGCGAGGTGGCCAACATGATGCTCGATTCCGGGGCCATCCTGATCGTGACCGCGCAGGAACTCTCGCAGGAGGATCTCGAGGTGGTACGGACCGCCGTGGACCCGGACCGGATCGAGCTCATCTGGGTGGGGGATCACGTCACGACCGACGTGAGCTACGACATGATCCTCGGCGACAACGAGGCCGACACCGACCGCGTCGACCGGATCAAGCGCCTGCTCCAGGACAAGGGCGTGCTGTTCCGCCCATGGTGAGCGCGGTGACGGCGTCCCCGGTCACCGTGTCACCCGATGCGCTGGTCCGCCTGACCGAGCTCGCGGTCGAAGCGGGGCAGGCGACGCTGGTCCATTACCATGCGGGTGTCGCCGTGCAGCAGAAGGGCGACAAGGGGCCGGTGACCGCGGCGGACATCGCGGCGCACCGGATCATCGTGTCCGCGCTGGCCGCCTGGGATCCCGCGATTCCGGTCGTGTCGGAGGAGGGTGAGATCCCCGGGCCCGAGGTGCGTCGCGGCTGGACCCGCTTCTGGCTGGTGGACCCGCTCGACGGCACCAAGGAGTTCATTCAGCGCAACGGCGAGTTCACCGTGAACATCGCGCTGATCGAAGCCGGCGTGCCGGTGCTCGGCGTGATCTACGCGCCGGCGCTCGACCTGCTGTACTACGCGGGGCAGGGGCTGGGGAGCTGGAAACGGGAGGCGGGGGGCGCGCCGGTGCGGATCGTCTCCCGTCCCCCGTTGCCGCAGCACGCGCTGCGCGTGGCGGAGAGCCGTTCCCATCCGTCGAAGGAGCTGGAGGCCTACCTCCAGACCATCCCCGTGGCGGAGCGGGTGCCGGCCGGCAGCTCGCTCAAGTTCTGCTGGGTCGCGGAAGGCAAGGCGGACATCTATCCGCGTCTCGGGCCGACCATGGAGTGGGATGTCGCCGCCGGCGACTGCATCTTCCGGAACTCCGGCGAACGGAAGCCCCGGCTGTCCGAACTGGTCTACAACCAGCCCGAGCTGAAGAACCAGGGGTTCGTCATCGGACTGGCCGACAGCGAGCTGCAGACCGCGAGTGGTGAGGGGATGGTCCTGTGGTTCACCGGGTTGTCAGGCTCCGGCAAGAGCACGATCGCGCGCGAGGTCGTCGCCGCGCTGGAGGCCGGGGGGCGGCCGGTCGAGTACCTGGATGGCGACGCGATCCGCGACATCTTCCCGGCCACCGGTTTCACGCGCCCGGAGCGGGATGCGCACATCCGGCGGGTCGGCTGGGTGGCGAGCCGCCTGGAGCGGCACGGCGTGATCGTGGTGGCCTCGCTGGTGTCGCCCTATGAGGAATCGCGGCGTTTCGTGCGCGGGCTCTGCCGGCATTTCGTGGAAGTGTACGTATCCACCCCGTACGCGGAATGCGCGCGGCGGGATGTGAAGGGCCTCTACGCGAAGGCCGAGGCGGGGCAGATCAGGAATTTCACCGGGCTGGACGATCCCTACGAGGCGCCGACCGCTCCGGAGCTGGCGATGGATACGACTCATCTCTCGATTGCTGACGCGGTGGCCCGGGTGCTCGGGTACGTGTCGCGGACCACGGAGTAAGGCATGGATCACCTCGAGCAACTCGAAGCCAAGAGCGTCCACATCTTCCGTGAGGCCTATGCCAACTTCAAGAGCCTGTGCATGCTCTGGTCGATCGGCAAGGACAGCACGGTGCTCCTCTGGCTGGCCCGGAAGGCGTTCTACGGTCACGTCCCGTTTCCGCTGGTCCACATCGATACCTCGTTCAAGATCCCGGAGATGATCCGCTATCGCGACCGGTTCGCGGCGGAGTGGAACCTGAACCTCATCTACGGGCAGAACGTGCAGGCGCTGCAGGAGAAGCGGACCTTCCCCGACGGGACGATCGACCGGATCGCCTGCTGCGGGGCGCTCAAGACCGAGGCGCTGAAGAAGACGCTTTCGGGCGAGTGGCCGCGCTTCAAGTTCAATCATGCGAAGAAGACCTACGAAGTCGACAAGAATACCGAGCCGTACACCGGTGTCATCGTGGGTGCGCGCGCGGACGAGGAGGGGAGCCGGTCCAAGGAGCGCTACTTCTCCCCGCGCAACCAGCAGTCGTCCTGGGACGTCGGGGACCAGCCGCCCGAGTTCTGGAACCAGTACAAGACCGAGTTCGCCCCGGGCACCCATCTGCGGATCCATCCGCTGCTGGACTGGACCGAGCTGAACATCTGGGAGTACATCGAGCGGGAGAACATCCCGACCGTCTCGCTCTATTACGACCACGGCACCGGCATCCGCTACCGGTCCCTGGGCTGCGGCCCCTGCACCACGCCGGTGCAGTCGACCGCGAAGAACGTCCAGGAGATCATCGTCGAGCTCAAGACGGGCAAGTTCGCGAACATCGCCGAGCGCTCCGGTCGGGCGCAGGACAAGGACGACGGCGGCGGCCTCGAGACGCTCCGACGCGACGGCTACATGTGATGTCGGTGCGCGATGGGCGATAGGCCGTCGCACCATAGCGTCAACCGCAGCTTCCTCGCGCTTGGCCTCGGCGAGGCCGTCGCCCGGCTGGTGGGGTTCGGGGCGACGGTCTATGCGATCCGCGTGCTGGGCGCCTCGACCTACGGGATGGTGGGCGTCGCCGCGGCGGTGGTGCTCTACCTGAACCGGGTCGCCGATCTCGGCTTCGACCTCGGGCTGGGTGTGCGGGAGATCGCCGCGGACAGCGGCTTCCTCTCGCGCGTCGCTCCGTCGGTCCTCGGCTTCCGCAGCCTCCTCTCCGCTGTGCTCGTCGTGCTGCTCGCCCTCGTCGGATTCCTGTTCCTGCCGCAGCCGGACGGCGCGGTGCTCGCCGTGCACGGACTCGGCCTCTTCGCCGCGGGGACCAGCACGCGCTGGATCCACCTCGGCAGCGACCGGAACCGGGTTGCCGCACTCGCGGCCACGGCGGGTCAGCTCACCATGGCGCTGCTGGTGCTCGGACTGGTGCGGGGGCCCGGCGATGTGGCCACGGTCTCTGGAGCGCAGATGGCGGGCGATCTGCTCGCCGCGCTGCTGCTGTGCGTCGCGCTCGGATCTGCCGGCCGCCGGTTGCCGCTCCGGATCGAGTGGAGCGTGCTGCGTCCGCTCCTGCCGCGCGCCTGGTCGCTGGTCGCGAGTGCCCTGCTCGGAATCCTGATCTACAACGCGGACTTCCTGTTCCTGCGGGTGCTTCGCGGGACCGCCGCGGTGGGGTACTACGCCGCCGGCTACACCGTGGTGACCTTCTTTCTCAACGTGGGGATCGCCTACAATCTCAGCCTCCTGCCATCGCTGACCCGGCTCCGCGACGCCGCCGACGATCTCGAGGCCCTCTTCCATACCGCAACGGCGCAGGTTTTCGCCATCGGGCTGCCCCTCGCTGTGGGCGGCTCGCTGCTCGCCGCGCCGATCATCCGGCTGCTGTTCGGTATCGGCTACACGGCCTCCGCGACGCCCTTCGCGATCCTCATCTGGGCGATCCCGCTCAACCTGCTGCGCGATGTGCCCCTGATGGCGCTCCTGTCGGCGGAGGGGGAGCGGGCGGTCTTTCGGGTGACGCTGGCGTCAGCGGCGCTCAATCTGCTGCTCAACATTGTCCTGATTCCACCCTTTGGCCTCGTCGGTGCTGCCTCCGCGACCGTGCTGACGGAGGCAGTCAGAATGGCCCTCGCCGCATGGGTGGCGCGTGGGATGGGCTTTCACCTTCCCGGCCCGCGCCGTTTTGTCAAAGCCGGACTGGCCACTCTGGCCATGGCCGGTTGCCTCCTCCTCTTGCCGAACGCCCCGGTTTGGCTGGCGGTCTCGGCCGGGGGGCTGGCGTATCTGCTGGTACTGGCCGGCCTGGGCGGAATCCGCCTCGGAGCGGGGCGGCAGCCGGTCTTGAGCGTCTAGCGGGGCCGGAAATGGGGTTCCGCCTGACCCAGTTCGCCCGCCGCTAACTTTATGATTCGGGCTGGCTTGGCAGGAGCCCTGCGGGGTAGGGGAGGGCACGGCGATTGCTGAAGACCGGACATCCTCCGGGGGGATGGCCGAGGCCGACCACCTCCCGGACTCTGATTCGAGCCAGATGACCTGATCCCGTGACCGAAGCCTCCGCGACCGAGACCGCCCAGCACGAAACCATGAACCGGTACGAGGTGAAATACCTCGTGCCCACGGCGACCGTGCCCGACCTGCTGGAGGAGTTTCGCCCGTACACCAAACTCGACCCCTACAGCGAGGGGGACTGGGGTTATCCCATCTACTCGGTGTACTGGGATACGAAGGACTTTCTGCTGTTCTGGGAGAAGATCGAGGGCGTGAAGTTCCGCCGGAAGCTCCGCTTCCGGCGCTATGGCGACTCGCCGGATGTGTTCATCGAGGTGAAGCAGCGCGAGGACCGGACGGTCCAGAAGCGGCGCCTGCGCTGGCCGGCGGACAAGACGCTGCGCGTGTTCGGCGAGGGCGGAGACGCGATCGACTGGGAGGGCGTCGCGGGGGATCCGGTCGCGACGGAGGTGGCGCTGATGATCGAGCGCCTCCGACTCAAGCCGCGGATGGGGATCACCTACCGGCGCCGGGCCCTGTTCGGCGCCTTCGACCCCGAACTCAGGATCACCGTCGATGGCCGGCTGCAGTATCACCCGGCTCACTTCGACATCACCCGCCGCTTCGACGTGGGCCGCTACATCCTGGATCCGCGGGTTTCGGTGCTGGAGATCAAGTACGACCATCGCGCCCCCGCCTGGCTGACGAAGGCGATCTGCCGGCACGGCTACTCGATGGTCCGCATGTCGAAATACTGTTCGGCGGTGGATCAATACTACTTCGACGGCCAGAACACATGAGCCGCCATTCACGGGAGGGGGAGCTGTGGACGAGTTCTTGAGACATGCGACGGCGGGGGGAGAGACCTTCGGCCTGTGGGAGACCTTCATCGCGCTGGGGCTGAGCTTCGCGCTCATGCTGATGCTGGCCTACTTCTACCGGGCCTCGCACCGCGGACTGTCCTACTCGGTCTCGTTCGTGCACTCGATGATCATCCTCGGGGTGACGGTGTCCGTCATCATGCTGATCATCGGGAGCAACATCGCCCGCGCGTTCAGCCTCGTCGGTGCGCTGTCGATCATCCGCTTCCGCAATCCGGTCAAGGACTCGCGCGATGTCTCGTTCATCTTCATCGCGCTCGCGATCGGCATGTCGGTCGGGACGGGCTTCTACCTGACGGCGATCGTGTTCACACTGTTCGCCTGCTTCATGGTGTACTCGCTCACCCGGTTCGAGATCGGCAGCGTCGCCCGCCGCGATGTCCTCCTGAAGATCGTGGTGCCCTCCGGCCTCGACTACCACACGGCGTTCAACGAACTCTACTATCGCACCACCGCGGACAACGCCCTGCTCAGCGTCGAGACGCTGCGCGACGGTACCGACCTCGAACTGGTCTACTCGATCGAGTTCAAGCCGAAGGTGGACGAATCCGCGTTCCTCGCCGAGCTGCGGCGAATCAACCAGGGCCGCAAGGTGTCGCTGCTGACCGGCCAGGAAAGCATCGACGTGTGACCTCGGCAGTCCTCGTTCCAGCGGGGTGGCGGGCCGCGTTCCGGCGGCACGAGCGCACCATCGCGACCTGCTGGATCATCGCCGTCGTGCTCGGACTCGGCCTGCTGGCCGTGACCCCCGTGCGGATCCGCCTGCTCGACGCGCTGCAGGCGGTGGTGGACCACTGGGATGACCGGTGGTCGCGCCGGCTCGCCTATGGGGAGAGCCTGTACCGCCGGGGCGATTTTCCCGCGGCCGCCGCCTACCTCGAACGACTGGATGCGGAATTCCCGGCGCGTACCGTGCGCCACGCACGCGACAAGCAGCGCGAGTGGCTGCTCACGATGCTGGGCCGCAGCTACGTGGCCATGGAGAAGAAGGGCAAGGCGATGAAGACCTTCGCCCGGCTGGTGGCCTTCGATTCGCTCAACTACCGCAATCATTTTGAGCAGGCCCAGGCCGCCGCGAAGTTGCTCAGCGGGTGGGCGCTCGCGCCCGAAGCCAGGGATGGGTACGCGCAGGTGCTCGTGCTGATGCCGTATCACCTGCCATCGGTCCGGGGCCTCGTGGAGTTCTCGTCCGAGAAGGGAGAGTGGCATCCGCTCGTCGAGGCCTACCAGAAGTATCTCGATGCCTTCCTGATTCAGCGGGTCGAGGTCCGCCTCGGCGACAGCACCTTCACCGTCACGGTCCCGGTGGACGGCTACCCGCATGACATTCCGGTGCCGCTCTCCGCGCCGAGAGGATGGAGCGGGAAGCTGACGCTGCGGCCGGGCGGGTTCGCGATGGCACTCGACTCCGTCGCCCTGGTGCCGGCAGTGACGGTGGGTGTGCCACAGCGACGGTCCGAGGTGAGGGTGCCCGTGACGCCGCTGACCATGGAGGGCATGACCCCGGGACCGCACGGGGCCGTGCTCCCGCAAGGGTATGAATCCACGATCAGCGTGGCCGTCCCGTCTCAGCCGGCCGGTATCGAGCAGGTGCGCCTGCGCCTCAGGCTCTTCAAGCCCGTCGACAGCGATCTCTGGGAGACGGTACAGACGGCATTCCACAATCTGCTCGACACCGCAGGACAGGTCAGCGCGGATGCCCGCACCGTTCCCTTCGCCTCGGCCGTGGCGGCGGACTCGGTGCTGCTCCGCCAGCCGTGGTCCCGTGAGGGCGAGGAGTACATCGTCGATGACCGCGGCAACTGACCGGACCGTGGCCGCGGACATGACCAGGCCCGAGCCGGGGCTGCTGGCGCGCGCCTGGGCACGGCTTCGCTTCCGCGACGCCTTCCTGCTGAGCCTGGTGCCGATCACGGCGGTGCTGCTGATCCTCGGCAGCGCGATGTTCGACTACAGCCGCGCCCGCCAGTTCGACGACTGGTACTCGAAGGACCAGACCGTGGCGGGGGCATTCAAGGAGCGGATGCATGCGCTCAGGGTGCTTCCGGGAACGCTCAGCCTGCGCCACGACTTCGACCCCGATGCGCGCGATGCGGGCATCATCCGTCTCACTGTTCCCGGACGAGTCTGGGATTCGCTCGAGGCGGATCCCCTCGCGATGTGGGGCAAGTGGGTCGATGGCACGCTGCGGTACGGCGGGACCACGATCGATGTGAAGGTTCGTAAGCGGGGGACAACAGCGTTCACTGGCTCACCGACAAGCGCTCGCTCACCGTCCGCACGCCGAAGGACGAATTCTACAAGCGCTATCGTCAGTTCGGATTGTCGGTGAAGGACGTGCTGCCCGCGTACACCGCCAACCGCATGGCCCAGGAGTTCGGACTGCTTGCTCCGAGCACCGAGGTCATGCCGGTGTACCTGAACAACCGGTATTTCGGCATGTTCCGGTTCGAGGAGCTGCCGAGCGAGGCGTTCCTGCGTCCCTACGAGTGGATGCCGGGGAACATATTCCGGGCGGATCGGGCGGAACGGGCGGAATACTTCAAGGGCGTGCCGCGCAACGTCTTCGAGGATCTTCCGCTGTGGGACCGCACCGCGAAGAGCGATCGGTGGACCGGCCCCGGGTCTGGGGCGGTGGCCCTGCTGCTGAAAGACCTCCATGCCGACGACTTCGAGGATCACCTCCGCCTCATGCGAAAGGCCGATCCGGCGGAGTTCGAGCGGCTGTTCGCCTACCTGTTCGTGGTGGGCGATCCCTATCACATGGACAACGTCCACAATCAGCTGATTTACGAAGACTCGTGGACCGAACTGCTCCACCCGATTCCCTGGGACATCCGGCTCCTCGACCTCTCGCGGCCGCAGCATCCGCTCAACGACTGGTTTCGGGCGATGCTCAGCGACCCCTTCGTGGTCGATGGCACCATGCGCGAGGTGGCGCGCCGGGTCGGCGATGACGCCACATTGCGCGTAGTGGACAGCCTCACACGCGCGGCGGAGAACCGCTACAGGGAATATTTCGACTACGACCGGCGGAGAGTCGGACTCGTCCCCGATGTCGGGGCGGCCGACCAGGTCGTGGCCACGGTCCGCAAGAACATCTCCCTGCTCCGCCGCTGGACAACGGATGCGCGCGTGGCCTTTCACGCGACTGACGCTGCCGGAGGCCAGGTCCTCGATTTCGAGACGCAGGGCCTCGTCGGCGCCGACCTGACCGCGCTCGCAGTGGACCGGCGTCCCGCCAGCCTTCCCGTGCTCCGCCTCGACAAGAATCTCGATGGCGTGCCCGATGCCTCGGATCCGGTAGTGCCACTGCGGGTGGAGAACTCCGACACGGGTGTGCGGCTGGTTCCCGCGGCCCCCGTGGCGCTCTATGCCGGCTGGTACACCGCGGAGCCCGGAGTGAAGCCGGGCCACATCGCGTACCGGATGTTTCTGAGCGGGCTTCCGGCAGGGACAAAGGTGAGCCCGATCCTGGTCAACCGGGCCACCGGCGGATCCGCGGAGCTGCTCGCGCTGGAAGCCGGCAGCCTGCTGCGTGCGCCCACGGCGTGGCACCCCTGGCGTTATCCGGTGTCCGTCGGCCGTACCCATCGCCTGAGCGGTCAGGTGCGGATCAACGAGACGCTCAAGATCCCCGCCACCGATACGCTGGTGATCGAGCCGGGAACGACGCTGCTATTGGCTCCGGACGTCTCGATCGTCTCACGCGGCCTGGTGCTCGCGAAGGGTACGCCCGACCGGCGGATTCGCGTGCTGCCCCAGGTCCCGGGGACGCCATGGGGGACCTTCGCCCTGCAGGGGGAAGGGGCCAATGGAAGCACGTTGACGGACGTGGAGTTCGCGCAGGGCGGCGGCGCGCTGATTGACCGGATCGAATACACGGCGCAGGTGACCGTGCATCACGCGGAGCATGTGGTGTTCGATCACGATCTGTTCCGCGACAATCTGCGGAGCGACGACAACGTGCATATCCTCAAGTCGAGCTTCGTGATCCGGAACTCGCACTTCCAGCGCTCCAACTCCGACGCCCTCGACCTGGATATCTCGAAGGGCGATGTCCTCAACAACGTCTTCGATACCTCCGGCAACGACGCCCTCGACCTGATGACGTCGACGCCCAGGATCATCGGCAACGTGATTCGCGGGTCGGACGACAAGGGCATCTCCATCGGTGAAGCTTCCAGGCCCTTCATCTTCAACAACCTCATCGAGCACTGCAATCGCGGCATCGAGGTGAAGGATCGCTCGGAGCCGATCGTGCTGAACAACGAGTTTGTCGGGAACAAGGTCGGCTTCCGCGAGCGGCGCAAGAACTGGCAGTATGGTGGCGGCGGGTGGGCGACCTTCGTCAACACCGTATTCAGGGACAACAAGGTGACTCACCTCACGGATCCCTTCTCGCGCATGACGGGGATCGGCCTGGTCGGTCTGGATTCCGCCACCGCCGTCGACACTGCCGGCGACCTGAGCTGGTTCTACGGGCGCTACGGCCTCCGCGTGGACCATCCGGCGCCGGGCCGGGTGACCGAGTGGTCCTTCATTCCGCCCGTCGCCGCCATCGACGAGGATCTCTTCGACGATGACTTCGGCCCGATCTCCGATGGCTGGGAGCCCTCCGGCGGCACCACCCGCCTGGAGAAGCGCCGCGATGTGCTCACGATGGAGGTCGAGAAGGTGACGGGCGCGGCGACACGCGCGGTGGACTGGACACTCGCGGGGCCGGATTCGGCGACGCTGGTGTTCGAGGCGCAGGGCCGGGACATCGACTCGGTGCGGATCGTGGTCGGCTCGGACCGTGGTGCGGTCACCCATGTGTTCCATCCGGACAACGAACAGGCTGGGGATCAGGCCAAGGGCAAGTCCGTCGCCGTCGCACGAGGGCTGCAGCTCACGGGCCGTCTCCATACCTTCCACTACATCGTCGTCCGGGTGCCGCCCGGCCACTACACCTCCCTGAGCGTGGAGGCGACGCCGCGCGCGGGCCTGAGTCACATCAAGCGCAGCACCGGCCTCTCCATCCTCCGTGCCGGGCGTCTGGAGTTCCGCGGGTTCGCTCTGTACCCCGGCCAGCAGTCGGCGGGGATCACGGCGTCACGCTCTCCCTGAGAAGGGGTTTCGATGCGACTCGCCCTCACGCTTCCGCTGCTCGGCACCCTCATCGCCGCCTCGCCGGCCGCTGGCCCCGCGGCGGGGTCTGACCTGACGTTCGTGGTCCTCGGCCACCTGCGCGGTGACGGACACGGGCTGAATCACAAGATGGCGGACGTGCTCGCCGAGGTGCGCCGCGCGAAGCCGGACGTGGTGTTCCTGACAGGCGACATCATCTGGGGTGACTACAACAGCAAGCACACCGACTCGGCCGCGGTCGAGGCCGAATGGAACGAACTGGACTCGGCCGTCGCGACCCTCGGGGTCCCGGTCTATCGGGTGCCTGGCAATCACGACATCAATGACGCCGTCACCCGCGACATCTGGAACCGGCGGTACGGCGCGCTGCCCCAGGCGGTGACGATTCGCGGCAACCGATTCCTCCTCCTCGCCAGTGGCTGGGTCCCCGAGCCGGGCGACACCGGCAAGGCGCTCTATATCCGGGGGAAGGACCTTGACCCGAAGCAGGTCGCGTTCCTGCGGGAGCAACTCGCACAGCCGCCCGTCCCGGGGCACACCTTCGTCGTGATGCACCACCTGCTCTGGTGGGAGGCCGACACCGCTTCGTGGTGGCGCGACGTGCACCCCCTCCTCGCCCGGGCGAAGGTCGCGATGGTGTTCAGCGGCGACTACGGCCCGATGAAGTTCTCGGCGCTCTCGCGCGATGGCGTGCAGTATCTCCAGAGTTCCATCGAGGACAGCGTCCCGGTGATCATGCAGCGGAATCGGATGCCGAGCCGCCTGCTCTCGAGTCAGTTCGACAACTTCCTCGTCGTGACGACCCGGGGCCCGGAGGTATCGCTCGACGTCAGGACGGTGGCCGCGGTCTCGTCCGGCCAGTTCACGCCTTCGAAGTGGCACGATATCAACCAGATCCCTCCAAGCCATCCGCCGCAGTCGCTCCGGCAGCGGGTGTGGGAGCAGATCGGAAGCCCGAAGCGCCTCGCGGTGCTCGCGCTCGCGGTCGGCGGGGTCTTTGGGGCGGGGATGCTCGTCGGCCGGATGAAACGTGGCCGGCTGACGGACGGTTAGGGCCTCGGGCGCAGCTTGAGGATGATGGCGTCATCGGCGCCGAGCCTGCGCCACTGCAGGGCGTTCCGCACCGGCCAGTCGGGCGACTGCGAGGTGCCGGCGACGAGAATGTTGCCCTCGCGGTCGATGGCCAGTCCCCGCCCATGATCGTTGCCGCTTCCGCCGATCCGTCGGGCGAAGCTCATCCGGGTGAGGTCCGGCGGCAGCTCCACCACGAAGACATCGCGGTCGGTCCCCCCGTCGGGGGCGGTGGCGGACGGGAAATCGGGTGAGTTGGTCCCGCCAGTGAGATAGGCGTTCCCCGCAGAGTCGATCGCGAACCCCTCCCCACCTTCCTTGCCGCTGCCTCCGATGTAGGTGGAGGCGAGCAGCTTCGATCCATCGGGTGATATTCTCGCGATGAACGCATCGCCTGGGTCGTCCGGCCGGCGGTCGGAGGCGGAGCGCACGGCGCCCTCGGTCGTCGGGAAGTCGGGGGAATTGGTGCCGCCCGCTACGTAGGCGTTGCCGTCGCGGTCGATCGACAGGCCATGGGTCTCGATGTCTTCCGTTCCCGATCCCCCGAGATAGGTGCCGTAGAGGAGCCGCGAGCCGTCGGCGGACAGCCGGGCGACGTACAGGTCCATCCTGCCACCCAGCGTGCTGTCGAAGCCATGCGGCGTCGGCAGGTCGGCGGATTTTGTGGTCAGAAGTACGTAGGGCGTGCCCTCGGGACCCACGCGGATCGAAGGGGCCCCGGTCTCATCTCCGCTGCCGCCCAGATAGGTGGCCCACAGGACCCGGGACCCGTCGCCGCTGAGTTTCGCCACCACAATGTCCGTTCCGCCGTTGCGCTTCGGCTGGAACGCATGCGCGAACCACTCCGCCGGAAAATCTCCCGACTCCGCCCCCGCCGCGATGAAGATGTCGCCCGCCGAATCGACGGCAACGTCCCGGATGATCGCGTCGTCGTCGCTGCCGAAGTAGGTGCAGAATCTCAGCGCCGACGTCTCACCCGAGAACTTGCACACGAATCCATCCTGCGGGCCGTAGGAAGAACCGGCGCCCCCGCCGAAGGTGGCCTGCGCGGACCGGGCATTCACCGGCAGGCCGTCGCCAGCACGTCCCGCGACCACCAGGTCGCCGAGGGGATCCAGTTCCGCGGCGTAGATGCGGTCGTAGTTGCCACCGCCGAGATAGCTGGACCAGCGAAGCTCGCCCGCGGCGGAGAGCTTCACCAGCCAGCCATCGCTCGCCTTGCGGCCGTTATGGTGCGCGGTGTCGTAGGCGCCGGGCGTCACGGGAAAATCGGGCGAGGAGGTACTCCCGACGGCATAGACGCTGCCGGCGCTGTCCGCGACGATGTCGCGGCCCATCTCGCGTTCGCGTCCCCCGATGCGGGTCGAGAAGACGATCGCGGCTGTATCCGCCACCGGTCGCATCGAGGACTCACCGCCCCCGCTGCAGGCCGGCAGCAGGGCGAACGCGGTGATCGCGAGTCGTCTCATGGCGCGATCTTCACCATGATGCCATCCATGAGGCCCCCGAACGTCGGCTGCGTCGCGTTCAGCGTCGGATAGTTGGCCGATCTGCTCTGCCCGACCAGGTAGAAGTTGCCCGCGGCGTCCACCAGCGCCGATCGGGCAACCTCGATGTCCGATCCCCCGTAGCGGGCGCTGAAGAGCAGTTGCGACAGGTCGGCGGAGAGTTCCACGCCGACGAGGTCGTCGAGTCCGCCCGGGCTCGAGGGTACGGTGAGCGGAAAGTTCGGCGAGGTGGTATTGGCCGCGAAATAGAAGTGCCCCTGGGCGTCCACGGCGGCCCCTTCCGGTCCATCGGCTCCGCTGCCGCCGACATACGTCGCCGCGAGGATCGCGCCGGTCGGCGACACCTTCCAGACGACGTTGTCCGAGGCGCCGCCGCCGAAGGTTTTCTGATACGCGTTGCTCGACGTCTGGATGTCGGTGGATGAAGTCTGCGCGACGACGAAGGCGTTGCCCTGGGCGTCGAGCCACAGGCCGTGGGTCTCGGACGCCTCATTGCCGGAGCCACCCAGATAGGTGGCGTAGAGGAGCTGCGAGCCGTCCGGGCTCAGCTTCGCCAGATACATGTCCGACGGCCCCGTGAGGGTGCTCTTCGCGGGGTTGACCAGCGGGATGTCGGTCGAACTGGTGTTGGTCAGCAGGATCACGTTGCCCTGCGGGTCCAGCCGCAGCGAGACCGACTCGACCTCGTTGCCGGTACCGCCGAGATAGGTGGCCCAGAGGACCTTGCTGCCGTCGCCCTTGATCTTGGCGATGATGATGTCCTGCTTGCCATGGATGGTTTTCTGGTAGGCGTTGGCAAACCAGGACGTCGGGTACCCGGTGTTGGTAACAGCGCCGCCCACGTAGATGTCGCCGTTCGCGTCGACGGTGATGTCGCGCAGGATCGCGTTGTCCGAGACGCCCATGTACGAGCACCAGACGGTGGCGCTGCCATCCGGCTTGATCTTGCACATCCAGGCGTCCTGCGGCCCATAGAGGCCGCCGGCGGTGCCGCCGCCGAAATTCGGCTGGAACACGCCCGGCGTCGTCGGGAAGCCCTGCCCGCCGCGGCCCACGGTGTAGATGAAGCCCTGCGCGTCGGTCTCGACTGCGTAGGCCCGTTCGTAGTTGATGCCGCCGAGGTAGGTCGACCAGATGATGCTGCCACTCGGTGTGGTCTTGGTGATGATCGCGTCGTGCGGGTTGTACCCGCAGCAGTTGAATGTCGGGTCGAAGACGCCCGGCGTGGTGGGGAAGTCGGCCGACGCCGACTGGCCGACCATGATCATGTTGCCCTGGCCATCGACGGTGATGTCGCGCAGCATGTCTTCGTCGGATCCGCCGAGGAAGGTCGAGATCACCGTGTGAAGGCTGCCAGTCGGATGCGGGGCGACGCTGACGGCCGTCTGACCGCTGACCGTGCCCGCGGTGACCGTCACCGTGGTGTTGCCCTGAGCCACGCCATGCAGCATCCCGTTCCCCGTCACGGTGGCCGCCCCGGTGTTGCTGGACTGCCAGCCGAGAGACACGCCGGTGAGAACCGTTCCGGAGGAGTCCTGCACCGTCGCGGTCAGCTGCAGCGAGTCCCCGATGTAGACCGTCGCCGGATTCGGGAGGATGGTTACGGTCGCCGGCGGGCCGAGGGGCGGGGCCGGCGTCACGGTGAGCGGCACGGTGTCCGCGGCCTGCCCGCTGGTGGCGGTCACGGTCGTGTTTCCGGCGGCGAGTCCACTCACCAGTCCGCCCGCGGAGATCGTCGCCCTGGTCGGATCGGTGACGGTCCAGGCGATCACCGCCTGCGGTATCACCGCGCCGCCCGAATCCCGCGCCACGCCGGTGAGCTGGACGGTACGTCCCGCCCGCACTGTGGGTGCGCTGGGGGCGATGGTGACGGAGGCCGTACTCGGCGTGGGCGAGATGTTGTCGGAGCCGCAGGCGGCGACGAGTGTCAGGGCGGCGAGAGCGAGCGTGAGGCGGGTCATGATGTCGATTCTACGAGAGCGGGCTGCGATGATGCTGCGGCTGACTGTCTCTGTGGTGAAAGAGTGGTCAAACTGTCCATTCATTCCCGAAGCAGGCGGGAGACCAGGGCCCCCCGATGAGCGGCGTCACCGCCGCTCGCGCCCCGGTTACGGCGTGATGCTGACCACCACGGCATCCATGCCCCCGCCGTTGGCGGGCTGCACGGCATTCAGGTGATACATGTCGGTGGAGAGCGTGTGCCCGACGAAATGGAAGCCGCCATTGCTGTCGAGCGCGGCGCCGCGCGAGGCCTCCGCGTCGCTACCGCCGATCCGGACGGAGTACAGGATTGAATTCAGCGTCGGCGAGAGCTCGGTCGCCGTGAGGTCCGCCAGGCCGCCGGGGCCGAGTTGCGGCACCGTGGTCGGGAAGGTGCCGGTCGCCAGCCCGCTCACGAACACATCCCCCTGCCCGTCCACCGCCACGCCCTGCGGCCCATCGGTGCCGTCACCGCCCAGATAGGTCGCCGACTGCTTGGTGCCGGTCTTCGAATAGCGCGCCACGAAGAAATCCTGCAGGCCGCCTCCGAAGTTCGCCTGGACCACGCCGCTGGTGGTCGGGAAATTGGCGGAAAGGGTCTGTCCTGCGACCACCGCGTTGCC
Organism: uncultured Gemmatimonadales bacterium; assembly: GCA_963817435.1. Classification (GTDB taxonomy): domain Bacteria; phylum Gemmatimonadota; class Gemmatimonadetes; order Gemmatimonadales; family GWC2-71-9; genus JADJOM01. The sequence continues at coordinate 1,783,877 of CAWFNY010000001.1, read as the reverse complement.
CTGCGAATCCAGCGCCAGGCCATGGGTCTCGGTCGTTTCCTCGGCGTTGCCGCCGAGGTAGGTGGCGTAGACCAGGGAGGAGCCATCCGGCGCGAGCCGGGCGATGTAGAAATCGCGACCGCCGCCGTTCACGCTCTGCGCGGCGTTGACGATGGGCATGTCGGTGGATGTCGTGCCGCTGACCACGGTGGCATAACCCTGGCCATCGACCCGGATCGAGGGAGAGTTGCCCTCGTCGCCGGAGCCGCCGATGTACGTGGCCCAGAGCACCTTGCTGCCGTCGGATTTCACCTTGGCGACGATCAGGTCGGTGAGCGTGCCCGGGGTCTTGGTCTTCTGGAATGCGTTGGTGAACCAGGACGCCGGGAAGCCGCCGTTGTTCGTGGCGGAAGCGATATAGACATCCCCGTTGCCGTCCACGGCGATGTCCCGGATGATGCGGCCGTCGTTCACGCCGAAATAGCTGCACCAGACCACCGCGCTCCCGTCAGGCTGGAGCTTGCAGACGAAGCCGTCCTGCGAGCCGTATCCCGGATCATCGACGCCGCCCGCGAAGGTGGTCTGGAAGGCGCCGGGCGTGACCGGGAAGCCGGCGCCGGCCCGCCCCGCGATGTACACGTAACCCTGCGGGTCGAGTTCGATGGCGTAGGCCCGCTCGTAGTTCGGACCGCCGACGAGGGTGCTCCAGATGAGGTTGCCGGTCGGGCCGAACTTCGCGACGAAGGCGTCGGAGAGATACTGGCCGCTGCTGTTCAGCGTCCGGTCATAGGCGCCGGGCGTGGTGGGGAAGTTCGCCGAATGGGTGCTGCCGGCCACGTACATGTTTCCCTGCGCGTCGACCGCCACGTCGCGCGCCATGTCGTCCGCGCTCCCGCCAAAGTAGGTCGCGAAGGTGACGTGCAGGGTGCCCGTCGTGATGGCGGTGTCCACTGTGAGCGCGGCCGTGTCGGCCGCCGGCGGGCTGCTCGCCACGACGGAAGTCACTCCGGCGGTTGAGGCCGTCACCAGGCCGCTCGAGGAGATCGTGGCCAGCGATGGATTGAGGATCGACCAGGCGACCGGCGCCTGGGGCAGGAGAGTGCCGTTCGAATCCCTGACAACGGCGGCCAGCTTGAGCGTCCGTCCGGCTATGACTGTCGCCTGCGCAGGCGTGATCGTCACCGCGGCCGGGCCGGTCAGCCCGACGGGCGGAGTGACGGAGTTGCTCGAGCCGCAGGCGGCGAGCAGCAGGAGGCCCGAGAGGGCGATCGTGGTTCGCAACATGGACTCGAATCTAGGTACGCGGCCACAGAAAGACAGTCATTCCCGGTGGACGAACTGTCCCCCGGGATACGCACCACGCACGCCCCGTGTGACGTGGGTCACTTTGGCGCGTCAGTCGAGGCGGTCGGCGATCCGGGCGGCGTTCGCCATAAGCGTGAAGGTCAGGTTCTTCGCGGGCAGGAAGGGGAAGCCGGCGCCGTCGGCGATGCAGAGATTCGGGAAATCCCGGCTCCGCCCATTCGCATCGCAGGTGAAGGGCGCCGTCGCCGCGGTCATGGGCAGGGTGCCGGAATAGTGTACGCTGGCGCCCTTGGGCAGCACCCGCGTCATGCCGGGCGGCACGATGCAGCCCAGCTGGCCGAGGGCGCGCTTCACCTGGCGGAGCGCCTCGGTCATGCGGGTGGCTTCGCCCGGATCGTCCACGTAGTTCAGCACGAGCTCCGTGCGGCCGGTGCCTGCGATCGGCTGGATCGTGACGCAGCTCTCGGGACGCCGGGTGTCGTGCAGGTTGACGTTGGCGATCCCGAGGCCGGCGCGGAGTGCCCGGAAGATCGCGGTCGCGCTGCGCAGGTCGAGCGGCAGGCTCTGGACGATCGGGTGCACCGACGCCGACTTGAGGGTCGTGATCTGTGCGTGGACGTACTCCTTCGGCTCGGGGCGCTCGAGCCCGAAGGCGAGATGGTGGAACTGATAGCTCGCCGTGCTGACCGGCTTCCCGAGCATCGCCGGCGTGAGAAACGGCACGTGGACCTGCCGGTTGTCCATCAGGCCACCCAGCCGTTCGACCCGGCCCGTCGCCCGGTACACCGAGTCGAGCACGATCTTCGACGTGGGAAGCGCACCCGCGGCGAGGACGTAGCACTCCGCCTCGAACTCCATGCGCCCGCCACCCGGCACCTCCTCCGCCACCATCCGGCTGACCGTGCCGCTCGCGTCATACTCGAAATGGCTCACCAGCATGCCCGGGATGTAGCGGAAGCCGGGAAGTGTCAGGCACTCCTTGAGAGTGGCCGAGGGCGTGTAGATGGAGCCGGTCGGGCACCCCCAGAGACACCGGCCCAGCTGCCCGCAGCCCTTCCGGCCGGCGTAGTCACGGCTGAGGACGGCGACCCGGGAGCGTCCCATGTAGAAGCCGAGGTCCCGGTTCATCCGCTCACGATGCGCGGCGTAGCGGGCGACCAGTCTGGCGGAATGCGGGTCGAGGGGCAGCGGGTCGAGGTACTCCGCCTCGAACGGGATGAATCGGGCGAGGTCGTCCCGCTCGGCGCCGATCCCGATCCTCCGCGAGACCGCACCGTAGTAGGGCCGGAGGTCCGCCTGACGGAACGGAAAATCCGCGAGGTCGGTGTCGTTGAACTCATACGACCCCCCGGTCCACGCCTCGGCCAGACCGCCCCGGGCAAACGAGAAGAGCGCTTCCATGGACGAGGAGCGGACCGCGTATCCGTCCGGCTTTCTGAAGACGTACTGCTTGCTCGGCGGGTGTCCATAGTACGAAGGGTGCGAGGCCGGATAGACGACTCCCTCCGCCTCGCTGCCGAGGAAGTACTCGGAAGGGTCCGCGATCGCGGTCTTGAGCCCGTCGAACGTGGCCTCTGGCGCGACGGCCTCGGGCTTGGGATAACCGACATCGAGCAACGTGACCGAATGCCCGCGGGTGAGCGCCTGCTGCGCGAAATGCACCCCGGAGGGCCCCGAACCGACCACCAGAATCCGGCTCACGGCACCCTCTGACTTCCCTCAGCCAGCCGCGCCGCAAGGTGCAGCGGGCCGATGCAGAGGATCCCCGCCAGCAGCAGCGCGACCGAGGCGAGGCCGTTGAGAAAGAGGCCGCCCAGAAGTGCCGCGGGACCGGCCACGGCCGCGGCGTTGAACCAGGCGTGGGTCTCCGGACTGTTCTCGAGCACGGCATACAGCAGGACCAGCTTCTGCCGCAGCGCGCCGGTAGGCCGGAAGAAACGGCTGTAGATGTCCGCCATCCGCGCCGGCAGTGGCCCCAGTCGCGCGACGTTGAGAATGGCGCGGTCCACCGCCGTCAGGCCGCCCGCCTGGCGATAGGGGATCCGGGCATGGCCCCGCTCGTAGTGGACGCGGATGTACTCGTCAGGCGCCCGCCCGGCGAGATAGCCGGTGAAGACCCGGCACTCCAGGCCGAGGGGCTCGGGCTCGGTGCGGCGGTCAGGCATGCGCCGCGCTGGTCGAGAGCATCGCGGCGAGACCGAGCTGTGGCGTGTGCAGCGTACTGGCCAGAGGTGTGGGCTTCGCTGTGCCGGCGTTGGCGAACGAGGCGAGCTGGCCGGCGGTGAACGGGAGCAGGCTGAATGCGACCGGCTCCAGCGCGGCCAGGATCGCGCGGACCGGCGCAAGCGGCAGATGCAGCACGGGCCCCGGTCGGCCGGTGGACGCCATCCGGATTCGGCGGAGCAGGTCGCGGAGTTCGACAACCTCGGGGCCACCGGCGTCGATCGTCTGCCGGCCGAGCGGCTGCAGGGCAAGCGCGGCGATGAGCAGGTCGGCAAGGTCGTCGACGTGGATCGGCTGGACCGGCATCCTGCCCGCCCCGAACACGATGGCGACGGGCGCCGTCGCGAGGCGGCGGAGACCGGTCAGAACGGCGCTGCCGGGCCCCAGGACCATCGTCGGCCGGACGATCAGCGCATCGAGCCCTGAAGCGAGGACCGCCTGCTCCGCGCGAGCCTTGGATTGCGCATAGGGGTAGTGTCGCTGGTCGGCGAAGCCCGCCGCGACGCTGCTGACGAAGATGAAGCGCGTGACCCCGGCGGCGCGGGCGTGTTCGACGAGTCGCCGGGTCGCGGTGTGATTCACTGCCTCGAAGGCGCTGGGCCGCGCCTTCCCGGTGAGCGCTGCGAGGTGAAGCACGGTCTGGACCCCGGCGAGCCGCCCGGCCCAGCGCTCGGGGGCGGAGAGATCGCCCGGGACCGGCTCCCAGCGGGGGCCACGCGCGGGGGAAGCCGGCAGTTGCTCCGGATGTCTTGTGAGGCAGCGAATGTCGGTGAGCAGATCGGAGGGGAGGCGCTCCAGCAGGCGCCGGCCCACGAATCCGGTCGCGCCAGTGAGGAAGAGCGGGCCCATCCGGGCTCAGCCCAGCCGGCGCGAGGGCTTCACTGCGCGGCCCGCTTCGAGACCGACACCGCCGCGCGGGGCGTCGGGCTCAGCATCTCCCGCCAGAGTTCCCAGCGCAGGCGTGCGACGCCCTTGATGTCTTCCCAGGCCGTCTTGACGATCTTGACGCGGCTGTCATCGTCCTCGATCCACTCGACCGGCAGATCCTTGATGCGATAGCCGCGCTTTTCGGCCAGCACCAGCAGTTCGGTGTCGAAGAACCAGGCCTGGTCCTTGATTTCCGGCACGATCTCCTGCACGACGCGGCGGCTGACCACCTTGAAACCGCACTGGGCGTCGCTGAACGAGGTCCACAGGACCGCCTTGACCATCAGGTTGTAGCAGCGGGAGATGAACTCGCGCTTGGCGGAGCGGACCGTCTTCGACTGCGGGAGCAGCCGGGAGCCGGTGCCGAGGTCGTAGCCCTCTTCGACGACGGCTCGTACCAGCACCGGCAGCGCTGGCAGCTCGGTCGACAGATCGACGTCAGTATAGGAGACGACTTCGGCATCGCTCTGCGTCCACGCATGCCTGAGCGCGCGCCCGCGCCCGCGCTGTGGCAACTGCAGGAAGCGCACATCGGCGTGAGTTTCCGCCAGGCGCCGCGCGACGACGTCGGTGCCATCGGTGGAGCCGTTGTCGACGATCACGACCCGGCTGGTCCAGCCCTTCTGCTCGGCGAGGAAGGCACGGACGGTCGTGACGCTCTTCTCGAGCACGTGCGCCTCGTTCAGGACGGGGATCACCACATCCACCGTGACGGGACCCCGCGTCCTGGCTTCCGCGGCGTTCGAAATCCTGGTCATTGGTCTCCTCTTGCGAGTCCACTGGAGCGCCTAGTCGGGTGCGGCACCGGGTTCCACTGCGGCTTCCGGCCCACAGCACTCTGGCCCTGCGCCACACTTTCAGGCGTGAGACAGCCAGAGGCATTTCCGTAACTTCATGCTCTGCAACGAATTAGCACTAAATGCGTACCACCATAACGCGCAAGCTTGGTGCCAATCCGGGTTCAGCTTTCCAGCCGCTTCCAGGGGGAATCCACCCGCCAGATCAGGTACACCGCCGCTCCCGTCAGCGCCATCAGGGGCAGCGCGGATACCCCGTGGGTGAGCCAGGGGGCGTACTGGGTGGCCAGCTTGGACAGTACGGTGAGCCACGGCAACTGGAAACCCTCCACGAAGACGTGCTCCAGATTGTCGAGCACGGTGCCCTGGGAGCGCACCATCGCCAGGCTCCAGCTCACCACCACGGACAGCAGCGCGATCGCGTAGGTCAGGAGTCTCGGCAGGCGCAACAGGGCCGGCACCGCAGCGAGGAAGACGAACGGCAGGATCGCGGCGAGGTAGCGGATGCCGGTGACCCACTGCAACTGGGTGTACTGCACCGTACCGAAGAAGAGTACCATGGCGGCGGTCAGACCCACGCACACCACCGCCTCCCGGTACGGCAGCGGGCCTGGATGGCGCCGCGCCAGCCACGGGGCCGCGAAGGCCAGCACCGCGACCGGCGTTGTGATCAGGAGTCCGTACCGCGGATCGACCAGGAGCAGCCGCAGCAGGTTCGCGCTGATGCCCCCCACGCCCTTGTAGCCGACGTCGATCCACTCGACCGGCGCCATCCAGTTCTGCGGTGGCAGGAAGGGGTTGCCGAAGCTCTCATACTGATACTGCCACAGCAGCAGGATGCCGGGGAGGCATCCGAGCAGGTACCAGAGCGAGAGCCGGAACCCGCCGGCGACGCCGGCCTCGTCGCTCGCCCGCCACCACGCATAGAAGCCGAGCAGCCCCATGAGGATGGCGCCGCTGTAGTCGCACAGGAAGGCGAGGCCACCGAGCAGACCCGCGACGAGGAATCGTCGCTTGACCGTCCAGCCGAACCGGTTGGCGGGATCCCAGATGAGTGCGAATCCGAGGAAGGCGAAAATGCCGAGACCGAGGTTCTGGTTCAGGTAGCCGGTGCGGAAGAAGACCGGCGTCCCGAAGGCATAGAGCAGGGAGAAGCCCAGGGCGACGCGCCTGACGAGTCCCATTGCCTCGAGCAGGTTGAACATGATGACCGCGCTCGCCGCGCTCAGTGGTGCCATGCAGAAGGCCATGGTGATCGCGCCGACGAGGGCGAAGCGGATATCGAGGCCCATGCGCCGGATCTTCTGGTAGAACTCCACCCGGCGCGGCCGGTCGTCCCGGTAGACCGCGGTGGTGTCGCCCCGCGCCGCGCGCGCGGCGAGCTCGCGATTGACGATGAAATCGACCGCCGGGCGGAAGATGGCGTAGGGGATGGCGGCCACCATCGAGATGCCCGGATTGGCGCCGTGGTGCGCGCCCTGGACCTTGGCGTTCGGCGGATTCTGGAAGATGTCGACGTGCAGCCCATAGTACTTGTCGAGCGCGTAGGTGTGGTCCTCCACCATGCTGACGACGAGGTAGTGCTCCCGCACGAAGTCGGTCGCGAAGTGCAGCACGAACACGATCCAGCAGGTGAAGAAGAGCCTGAGGCGAACGGCGGACGTCGGCATGTCAGTCCTCCACCACGTGAGTCTTGAACACCTCGCGGTACTCCGCCCAGCGCTTCTCGTCGAAGCCCTCGGCGCGGAGACACTCGGCGGCGGCATAGGCCATGAACAGGGCGTGGTGCGTGTTGTCGTGCGCGAACAGCCCCTGGCGCCCGTAGCTCAGCACCCGGGGCAGCGCGGTCGCCCAGGCGTCGAGCGTTCCCAGCGGCTCCTGGTATCCGTTGAGGTAGATCGGATAGGCCTGGCGGAGCCGCTTCACCATCACCCCGATCGGCGGACGGGGCAGGGGCACGCCGGCCCGCGCGAGGTCGTCGGTGACGAGGCGGCCGAGGGCCGCGTCGTCGAGCTTCCAGGTGGCATCCTCGGCATCGCAGGGCAGTTCGGCGCAGAGCACCGTCCGGCCGCGCGGTTCCGGGACGACCGAATAGTTCCTGGGTTCAGACAGCCGGGTGATCGTGATGTTCGCGCCCGGGAAGTAGTGCGCATCGTACTCGGTGAACTGCTCGACATCGAGGGCGAGATAGACCAGCAGCATCGCGCGATAGTCGATCCTGCCCGCGGCTGCCAGCACGGCCGGCGGCGTGTCAGGCATCGCGCGGGCGAGCGTGGTGATCGGAATCGTGGACCAGAGGTAGTCCGCTTCCAGGGTCGCGGCGCCGTTGGCGCCCTCGGTTCCCACGATCCAGCCCGGCGCCCCGACGCGCCGGGCCAGACGGGTCACCCGGGCACCCAGCCGGAGCTCGGCACCCGCCGCGACCGCGGCCTCGGCGTAGGCCTCGCTGATCTGGCCGAAGCCCTTCCGGGGGTAGAAGAAGCGCCCCGATCCTGGCGGCTTCAGACCGGGCACGGCGCTCAGCACCTTGCGGATCAGCTTGCCGAACGAGCCGGCCGAGACGCGCCGTCGCGCCTGGATGCCGGAGAGTTCCTCTGGGGCCCGGCCCCAGATCTTTCGGGCGTACGGGAAATAGAAATCCTGGCAAATGGTCGGGCCCAGATTGGCCCAGAGCACGCTCGCGAAGGTGTCGCCTTCGTTCTGTTTGCGGAACGGCTTGGCCGCCATGTCGCGCAGCGTCCCCGCCGCGAAGCCGGGGTCCAGCCGGAGCAGCAGGTCCACCGGCTTGAGCGGGAAGTGGATCCAGCGCCCCCGCAGCCCGATCCGGCCGTGGCGCGGGCGGTCGAGGAGGTCGTCGCCGAGGAACCCGCGGATGTCCCGCATGATCTCGGGCTCGCACGCCGGGTGCAGGCGATGGCTGCCGTAGTCGACGCGAAGTCCCTCGAGCGTGAAGCTGCCCGCGTTGCCCCCGACGACCTGTTGCTGCTCGAGGACGGTGACCCGGGCGCGGCGCTGGCGGCGCAGTTGATAGGCGGCACCAACACCGGCCGGCCCCGCGCCGAGAATGACGACGTGCGGTTCAGACATGATGCTTGGCGGCCTCGTGCAGGGCGGCGTTGATGGGCGGTGCGGCGCGGAGCCTGCCGAGCACCAGCCAGATGCCCCCGCCGATGAGTCCACCGGCGATCAGCACGGTTTGCCACAGAAGCGAGCAGACGACGCCGACGGCGAACGGCACGCCGAACGGTGCGAGCAGCGCCGCGAGCGTGGTCTCCCGGACCGCCAGGCCGCCGAGGCTGATCGGCATGAGGCTCGCCACCTTGGCCAGCGGCCACACGAGGAACCAGACCGCGAGGGGGACGTCGATGCCGACCGCCCGGCCCAGCCAGGCATTGAGCAGCACGAAACTCCCCTGGATCGTGAGCGACAGTCCGAGGCCGAGCGCGCCGGTCCTCGGCTCGCGCACCAGGCGGCGGAGACCGACCAGCGTGCGGCTGACCGGGCGGCGGATCTTGCGGGGCCACCACTTGAGCGGGCGGCGGAGCAGGAACGGCAGCGAGAAACCCAGCGCCCCGGCGCTCACCACGATGCCGACGGTCAGCACTTCGCCGCTCCAGCCCGGAAGGGCGTTGCGGGCGGTGAGTCCGCCAACCGCGATCAGGATCGCCATGGCGATCATGTCGGTGAGCCGGTCGAGGACGCCACCGAGGAATGCCGCTTCCGGCCGCTTGGTGAACCGTCCGGCCAGCGCCATGCGCAGGACGTCGCCGCCGACGATGCTCGGCAGGCAGAGGTTGGCGAACAGCCCGGCGCAGTAGCAGAGCGCCGCATCGGTCGCGTTGAGCGCGGCATGGCCCGCATTCACGAACATCCGCCACTTCACCACGCCGAGCGCATGCCCGAGCACGAAGCCGGTGAGCACCCCGGCCCAGACGCTCGGCGACAGCCGCCCCACGGCCTCCCGCACCTGGTGCCACGGCAGGATCCAGGCGAGCAGCGCGAACAACGCCGCGCTGACGGCGACCTTCGTCCAGACCTTCATCGGCGCATCGCCATGCGGGCGTTCTGGTCGGCCAGCAGCCCGACGCACCAGATGATGATGGCCGCCAGGAAGGCGATCACGACGCTGCCCGAGAACTTGTGCACCCGCACCAGGTCGATGGAGAGCTTCGCGATGCCGATCAGGGTGAGCAGGACTCCCAGCGGGATGAAGACCCGGAGGGGGTTGAAATAGACGATCGTCCGGAGGATGAGCAGCGTGAAGTCATAGGCGTGCCGCGCCCGGATCTTCGATTCACCGAGCCGCGAGTGGTAGTCGATCGGGATGTACTCCACGAGATGGCCGTTGCAGATGGCCGCGAGAGTGATCGTCGAAGTGAAGGAGAATCCGTCAGGCAGGAGGTGCTCGTACCGCTGCACCAGATCCTTCCGCATGACCCGCATTCCCGAATTGATATCCGGGATGTGCTGGCCGCTCAGGTAGCTGGCCAGCGCGCGGATGAATTCCTTTGCGGGACGGCGGACCCACGGGATCTGCACCGTCTTGCCGGTGCGGGCGCCCACCACCATCGCGTTCCGGAAGCTGCGCTCGAGCAGCCCCGGGATCGCCTCCACGGGATAGGTCCCGTCGGCATCCGTGATCAGGATGAAATCGTACTTCGCGCGGCGGATCCCCAGCTTCAGCGCGGCACCGTAGCCGCGATTCTGGGCCCGCTTGAGGACCCGTACGCCCGCGCTGTCCGCCCGGGCGGCGGTATCGTCACTCGACCCGTCGTCCACGACCAGGATCTCGTATTCCCAGCCGGTGCCCTGCATCACGGTCTCGACGCACCGGATCTGGTCGGCCACGTGCGCGCCTTCATTGAACGCGGGAATGACGATGGAGACCGCCTGCCGCAGGCTGGTCGGATCGCCTTCGAGAATGTCTTCGATCACGCGTTCGGCCTCAGGTCGCTGGAGGAAGAGCTCGACGAACCATCACCACAATCGCGCCGCCACCGACGGTGCCAGGGTAGACGGCCGCGGTGTCATACTGCGTCTGCAAACGCTTCCAGATGGCCGGCTCGACCGATGCCAGTCGGATCGGGAACGTGGTCAGGACCCAGGTGCGCGGGTGCGACTGCTCCACGGCTTCCAGTGCATCGACGCCCCGGACCGCGGTGCACGGGCACTCGGCGTAGCGCTCGTACGGAAAGATGGTGAGATCCACCGTCACCACCGCGTCCTCCGGCGCCCGATGGGACGCGACGAAGGCTGCCGCCTGCTGGTAGTCCTGTTTGGGGCCCCACGCGCGAGGCACCGTCAGGCCGCTGCCCGCCGCCACGAGCAGGATGGCGGCGGTCGCGGCCCACTCACCCCGCTCGCGCAGCAGCAGCCGCGAGAGCGCGAACCCGCCCTGGACCGCGATCAGCACCGCGAATCCGGCGCTGAAGAAGAAGAAGCGCGGCCACAAGTTGTGGCTCACGGCCGCCATGGCCGCACCGGTGATCAGTCCCGGCAGCACCAGCAGGGCAACTACGCCGCGTTCTACGCGCCAGAAGCTCCACAATCCGGCTGCCACAACCACCAGCCCTGCCGTCAGGCCCCCCCATCCGCCGGGCAGCCCCGCAGCCAGCCCGCGCAGCGTCTCGGCCGCCAGCCACAGCGGATTCTGCCACGCGGTTGCCGCCGCGTGCGGTCCCGGCGTCAGCAGCGTGGTGATGAACTGCGGCAGGACCGGCGCGTAGAGCACCAGCCCGATCAGTCCCGACGCCACGAGGCCCAGCGCCGGGCGGATCCACCCCTTCGGGGCTCGATGGCGCCCGCTCCACGTCAGGCCCACCAGCAGCAGCGCATGCGCGGCCGAGGTGAAGGCCGAGGTGATGTGGGTGTATGCACCCAGCGCCATCGTCAGGCCGTAGGCGAGGATCCAGCCCCAGCCGGCCTGCGGGTCGCGCAACAGCTTGAGGAACGCCAGCGAGCCCAGCAGCGTCCACAGCAGCAGTCCGGTGTATCCCCGGGCATTCTGGGAGAACCAGACGTGGTGGTACGACAGGGTCAGCAGCGTTGCTGCGAGCAGGCCCGCCCGCACACCCGACACCTCCCGCCCGAAGCGGTAGACCGCCCAGAGACTCGCGGTTCCGAAAATCACCGCCGGCAACCGGAGCGCACTGGCGCTCTCTCCCAGCACGGCGACGCTGAGCCGGGCGCTGATCGAGTAGAGCAGGTGCTGATTCTGACTGTCGAAAGTCGTCACGATCCGGCCCAGCGGCAGCCGAACGTAGTCCACCAGCGTCTGAATCTCGTCGAACCAGAGCCCCTCGCCGAGACGATGGAGGCGGAGCGCTCCCCCGATCGCCAGCAGCGCCAGCATCGCCCAGGGTGCCCAGGCCGGAACCGGCTCATCCTGCCGTGGGGCGAGCAGCTCCCCCGAGGCCTGAATGTCTACCCGCCGCGCGAGGGCCAGGAATCCCGCCAGCAGCAGCAGCGAACCCTTCAGCATCCAGAGCCCCGTGACAACCTGCGGCGCGGCTGCCCCGGTCAGGGCCATCGCAAGGGCCTGGGGGGGGATCACGGCCGCAAGCAGCGCGAGGAGCAGGATCGGAAGGCTCAGGGGCACCGGTCTCAGCGAGAGTCTATGATCATGACCAATCTGGAGTTCCGGAGTGTTGGCAATCCTCGTTCCATGCCATGGCCGAGCCGGCGGACCTGCGGTCCGGATGGAGTCAGCCGGTGCCTCTGTCGGCTCCGAGGTCGTCCCCGGGGTCCAGACCGGGCCCAAACCGGCCGAGGCCTCGAAAGTCCGGGGTCTGGGGACTCATGCTGGGCTGGGGATGTCGCAAGGGAGCGCAGGGCTGTTGCGTTGAAGCAACGCCCAGTGGTTTGCACTCCACACCCGACCGTGCCGAATGCACGGAAACCGGCTGGAGGCTTCGCAGGGAGCACCAGGGTGGCCGGTTGGCACCGGCCGCCGGGCGCGCCGACGCGGCTCGGGTGAGCCGGGAAGTCCGGTCAGCGATCCCTGCGGTCCAGCCAGTCGCGATACCAGGCGATGGCTTCGTCGAGGCCCTGCTCGAACGTGAATGCGGGGTGCCAGTCCATCATCCGGCGGGCCTTGGCGCAATCGAGGTATTGCCGGGTGATCTCGTGGCTGGCCTCGTTCAGGATGATGGGGGCAAGGTCAGCCTTCTTCATGCGGTCGAGCACGGCCCGCACGACCTGCAGCACGGAGAGCGGGGTCTCGGTCCCGAAGTTGAAGGCCTGCCCGTGGAACGCGGGATCGTCCATCCGCTCCGCCAGCAGGAGATAGGCGTTGACGGCATCCCGGACGTAGAAGTAGTCGCGGATGAAGCTGCCGTCGCTGCGGACCAGCGGGTGCTCGTTCTGCAGGGCGGAGCGGATGGTTCCGGGAATCAGGCGATTGAAGTTGAGATCCCCGCCACCGAAGAGATTGCCGCAGCGGGTCACCGCGACCGGCAGGCGGTAGGTGTGGTAGTACGAGAAGGTGATCAGGTCGGCGCAGGACTTGGAGACGTCGTAGGGGAACCGGCCCTGGAGCGGCGCGTCCTCGGTGTACGGCAGCGTGGGATGTTCGCCGTACGCCTTGTCGCTGGAGGCGACGATCACCCGCCGTACCTGGCGCGGGAGCGCGCGGCAGGCCTCCAGCAGATTCCAGGTGCCGACGATGTTGGCCTCGAAGGTGGACACCGCGGAGCGGGATGCCGTGCCGACGATGGTCTGCGCGCCGAGGTGCAGGACAGTCTCGATCTCATGTTCATTCAGAGCGCGGAGCAGCAGCGGCGCATCCTCGAGTTCGCCGCGCACCGCGTTGACGCGCTCGAGCAGCCCGGTCTGGTTGAGCCGGCTCGCCGGCACCCAGTCACGCAGCAGGACCGTCACGTTGGCGCCGCGGCGAACGAGCTCCTCGCTCATCCAGGAGCCGAGGAGGCCGGAAGCGCCGGTGACGAAGACGTTGCGATTCTTCCAGAAAGTCATGGCCAGGTCTTCCAGGGGGCGTTCCCGCTGCTCCAGAGCGTCTCGAGGAGCTGCTTCTCGCGAAGGGTATCCATCGGCTGCCAGAACCCGGTGTGCTCGAATGCCATCAGCTGGCCGTCCGCCGCCAGGCGTTCGAGCGGCTCACGCTCGAGGATGGTCGTGTCGTCGGTCAGGTAGTCGAAGACGCCGCGCTCGAAGACGAAAAACCCGCCATTGATCCAGCCTTCGCCGGTTTGCGGCTTCTCCGAGAACTCCCGAACCGCGCCCCCTTCGAGCACCAGCCCGCCGAATCGGGACGGCGGACGCACCGCGGTGACGGTGGCGAGCCTGCCATGCGCCCGGTGAAACGCGACGAGCGCGGTGATGTCCACGTTGCCCACCCCATCGCCGTAGGTCGCCATGAAAGTCTGGCCACGCACCAGCGGCTTGAGCCGAAGGATGCGCCCGCCGGTCATGGTGTCGAGACCGGTATCCACGACCGCGACCCGCCAGTCCAGCCCGTGCGGATTGACGTACTCGAGCTTGCCGGAGCGGAAGTCGATGACGTAGTCGCTGTTGTGGACGATGAAGTTGTGGAAATACTCTTTGATGATCTCGCTCTTGTAGCCGCACGCCACGAGGAAGTCGGTGTGTCCATGGCTGGCGTAGATGTTCAGGATGTGCCAGAGCAGCGGCCGGCCGCCGATCTCGACCATCGGCTTGGGCCGGGTCGCCGATTCTTCCGCGATGCGGGTGCCGCGCCCGCCGGCGAGGATGATGACTTCCATCGGTCAGTAGATGGTCGGAGTCGGAATGGGCACGATGAACCGGCCGCCACGTCGCTGATATTCCTGCTGCTGCGACATGATCTCGCCGGCGAAATTCCACGCCAGAATCAGGACGTAGTCGGGCTGCCGCTCCAGCAGCGTCTCCACCGGGAGCACCGGAATGTGCATCCCCGGGGTGTACTTGCCGACCTTGAGCGGCGACTTGTCCACGGTATAGGGCAGCAGCCGGGTATCGATGCCGCAATAGTTGAGCAGCGTGTTGCCCTTCGCCGGGGCGCCGTAGCCCGCGACCGTCTTGCCTTCCTGCTTCAGTTCCTCGAGCAGGGTCACGACCTGTCGCCGGTTCTCCTGCACGTCCCGCGCGAACTGCAGGAAGCGCGGCAGCGTGGTGAGGCCATGGGCCCGCTCCTGCTCCGCCTCGGCCCGGACCGCCGGGGCATGGTCGGGGTGCCGGCCGGCGAGGCCGGCGTACATCCGCAGGCTGCCGCCATGGACCGGCATGTGGTCGATCCGCACGATGCGCAGCCCCACTTCCTCGCACAGACGCATCAGCGCCGTGACCGAGAAGTAGCAGAGGTGTTCGTGGTAGACGGTATCGTATTCGAGCCGGTCCATGAACTCCGGCAGACCCGGCACTTCGGTGATCAGCAGCCCGTCATCGGCGAGGAGCGCGGCGCCACCCCGCAGGAAGTCCTGGGTGTCATCGACATGGGCCAGGACGTTGTTCCCGATGACCGCCCGGGCGGGGCCATGCGCCGCGCGCAACGCCTTCGCCGTCGCCTCGCCGAAGAATTCCTCGACGGTCTCGATCCCGGCGGAGCGTGCCATCGCCGCGATGTTGCGCGCCGGCTCGACGCCCAGCGTCCGGACGCCGCCGGCCTTGAAGCACTTGAGCAGACTGCCGTCGTTGCTCGCGGCCTCCACAACCAGATCCTTGGGGCCCAGTCCGAGAAGTTCGATGACCCGTCCGGCGTATGCGACGTTGTGGGCCGCGATCGTGGACGAGGTCCCGGTCATGTAGATGTAGTCCCGGAACAGCACCTCGGGATCGATCACGTCCAGCAACTGCACCAGGGAACACTGCTCGCAGAGATACACGTCGAGCGTGTACTTCGCCTCGCTGGCGAACTCCTCGGGGCTGCGCAGGAAGGCGTTGGCGAGCGGCTGCGGCCCGAGTTCCAGGAACCGCGCGAGGTCAGCGCCCCCGCAGCCGCGGCAGGTGGTGCGAAGATGATGGCTCATGAGTCTCAGGAACGCGCCACGGGGGCACGGTCCCGCGCGGGAAGATCGGTAGTCGAGGGCGGCGGGCCGAGGCGGCCGAACCGCGCCCGCGCCAGGTTGACGAGGAACTCCCACACGGTGGAGGCGCGGACGTTCGAGCTGCCTCCCTCGCGCATCTGCCCGAGCACGTTCATCTCGAACACCGGCAGATCCAGCCGGCGCGCCTTGATCATGACCTCGGCGTCGAGGAACCAGTCGTGGGAATTGAGGTTCATCCGCTCGTAGTAGGCCCGCGGGAAGATCTTGGGATTGCCGTTGATGTCGATGGTGCCGAGGCCGCCGAAGAGCAGGTTGGCGAACCCGTTGTAACCGATCGAGACGAACTTGCGGACCAGGCCGTCCATCCGGAACCGCCGCCGCACCTTCACCAGCTTGGGTGACTTGGCATTGGCCGCGATCTCGAACAGCTTCGCGACGTCCACCGCCTCCACCTGTCCGTCGGCGCAGATGAACCCCACGAATGGGGCGCGGCAGCGGGTGAGTCCCCGCAGCACGCCGTAGCCGTAGCCCTGATTGACCGTCACGGTCTCCTTGATCACCGGCAGCCCTTCGGCGATCAGCTCATCGATGATCGCACCGGTGCGATCCCGGGAGCCGTTGTCGACCAGCACAAGCTCCAGCCCGAGGTTCCGCTCGCGAAAGGCGTGCACCAGCCGGGTGGCGGTGTTCCGCAGCGAGTCTTCCTCGTTGTAGCACGGGACCGCCAGCGACAGCCACTGCGGCTGGGCACTGACGGGTGTCTGCGGGTGGCCCATGGCTTTCCCTATCCGTTGCCGGTGCGATCGAGGAAGTCCAGCGTCCTGCGAATTCCCTCCGCCACGTCTATAGAGGGCTCCCAGCAAGTGAGCTCCCGGAGGCGACCGATGGCCACCTCCAGGTGTTGCAACTCATTGTCGGGTAATGGCTTCTCGAATTTCAATCTGCCCGGGTCAAGTCGCAAGAGGTGTGCCGCCGTCTCGACGAACTCCCTGACGGTGGCCAGCCGGCCGGTCGCCAGATTTACGATCTCCCCGGGGGGACCCGCCGTCAGCCCGAGCCGGAGCAGCCCCTCCGCGACGTCCCCAACATAGGTGAAGTCCTTCCGCTGTGTCCCCACGGACTGGCTCAGCGGCGCGGAGTGGTGTCGCCCCTCGATGAGCGTCGGCAGCAGCCGGCCTTCGTGCTCGCCCGGACCGTAGACCTGAAAGAGACGCGCCGTCACGCCCTCGGTGCCAGTCGATTGGCAAGCCGCCGAGAGACGGTGAGTGCCGGCCAGCTTGGTGCGACCATAGAATTCGAACGGGGCCGCGACGGATGTCTCCTCGAGGTGGCCGCCGATATTGCCATACTCGAGGACGGTCCCCGCGTGCACGATCCGCCGTCCTCGCCAGCCATCCGCAGGCGTGGTTGCGAGTGTCTCGGCGGCGAGTCCGGGCAGCCCGCTGTTCAAGATCGTGGCGATTCGCTCGTCGGCCTCGCTCCTCTCCCCGGGATCCACGCCGTATCCCGCACAATTGAATACGATAGTGGGCGCGAGACGCAGCAGCAGCAGGCGGGTTCCCTCGAGATCCGTGAGATCCGCCGCGTGCAGGTCAGCGTCAATCCCGTAGGCCGAGAACACGGGTTCCGCATCCGCGGGAAGTCGAACGACCGCGTGCAGGTCGGCGCCCGACTCGCTCAAGGCGCGGGCAACCCAGCGACCGACGAACCCCGAAGCGCCGAGCACCACGGCACGCACGCCGGAGTAGGCCCGCAGGGGAGTCACCGAGGTCACGGCGACGCTGGGTTGGCGACCGGTCCCGCGGCGATCACGTAACCGTTCCCGGTTACGGTCGGACCATCCACGTACCAGATCTTCCTTCCGGGATAGGCACGGAGCACCTCGGCACGGGTGGTCGAGTCGCGATCCCACGCGTAGATCGGCTGCGGGGCGTCGAGGTCGAGCGGGTTGTAGGTCGCCGCCGAGTGGTAATCCGGGTGCCGGTTGCCGCGAATCAGGACCAGGCTCGCTCCGAAGTCATGGGTGCGGGCGAGGGTCCGGATGTCGGGGCGCATCCCGCGGTAATGGTAGTACTTGTCGGATGCGCGCCAGGGGAGGAAGGTGAACAGGGCGGACCAGCTGAGCGCGAGCGCCGCGAGCGTGGCGCGGCCCGCTCCCGTCGCCGTGCGATCAAGTGTCCGGATCGCGCTCGCCGCGAGACCGAGGCAGGGCAGGAGAATCAGGTACCAGTAGCGGGCCCCGAAATCCGGTCCGCCACTGAACCAGTAGAAGGTGTGCGCGCCGACGACGCCGCCGATCATCGCCAGCATGAACCGGTCGCCGCGACGCCAGGGCAGCAGGAAGAGCAGGAACGCGAGCGGCAGCAGCGAGCCGGTGGCCCAGCCGAGCAGCTCGAGGTTCACGCTGGTGCCGTTCAGGTTCGCGTTGATCATCACGTCCAGTGGCCCGTGCCCCGGCAATGGGTCGAGTCCGCCCCATCCGAGTCCGCGATTCGGGCCGAATCCGAGCGCGTTGGTACCCGGGCCGTAGTGACTGTCCGTGTACTGCATGATCGGGAACACCTTCGGGTCGCCCGTCAGCGCCTTGTTGTAGGGAAAGACGAGTCCCCCGACGACGAGCGTACCGATGCTGAAAGCGATGGCGGGGACCAGGTCCCAGCGCCGGTTGCGCGGCGCGAGTGCCCACAGGCCGAGCAGGCTCGCGACGATCATGCCCTCGAGCGGCCGGATCAGGCTCACCACACCCGCGCCCGCGCCGGCCGCGAGGGGCCACCACACCCGCGCACCGCGCCTGCTGCGGGCCACGCCGAGCCCGGCGACGAGTGCCGCGGTGAAGGTGAAGGTGTGGTTCATGTAGCTCATGGCCAGGAGCAGGTGCCACGGCGAGACGGCCAGCAGCAGCAGGGCGGTGCGTGCCGTCCGGCGATCGTACAGTTCGAGCAGCAGCAGATAGGCGAGCAGGACGTTCACGCCCGCGAGGACCGGGTTCACGAGCGACGGCACGCCGAGGACCTCGCCGACGGCGAGCATCGCCGGCCAGCCCGGAGGTACCGGTGAGAACCAGCGCGTCGGCTCGAGCGTCAGGAGGTCGATGTCGAACGCGGCCGGCACCCGCGGTGGCGGCAGCCAGAGCAGTCCCTTGGCGAAATACTTCGCATGGAAGAGGTAGGCGACCTCGTCCGGCACGTGGGGATGACCCTGGTAGGCCAGCCGGTTCAGGGCGATGGCGATCAGGGTGACCCAGACCGCGAGCACGATCGCGAACCGGTCGAGCCCCGGCGCGGCGGCCGGCTCCTGATCCGAGGGATCGCCGAGCAGGGCATCCACCCGGGCGGCGATGCTGGAGGCTGCGGAGCCGGGGATCGCCAGGATCGCCAGGACGACGGTCATCAGGGCGAGCGCCTGACACAACGTCGCGGTTACGAGTTCTTCGACGTAAATGACCGGGCTGCGCGACAGTGTCGCGCTGCCCAGGAACACGGTCACCACGCAGGCCGCGAGGCCGGCGCGGCGAGGAATGCCGCGCAGGAGCGCCGCCAGAGCGGCCCGTTCCCGCCAGAGCCCGATGAGCACCACCACGGCCTGCAGCAGGACGAACGCGAGTGCGGCGGGCCGTTCGGCCCACATCCTCGACAGCGGCCGCAGGTGCTGGTACGCGACCCGCGGTCCCATCTCCTCGAGCTGCAGGAGCGCCGCCTGCCCGGCGATGAGCAGTGCGATGAAGAAACCCGATCTCCCCGCTCCGTGGCGCGCCAGCCACCACGCCGCGCCCGCGGCGGCGGCGAGTGCGATGAGGAGGAGTGGGAGCAGGAAGCCGGACATGGGCTGTTACCTGACCGCCGCGGGCGGGGTGCGCTTCGCCCGCACCAGGCCGTCCGATGCAGCGGATCGGTGGTCGCTCATGGCTGGCGGGGCCGGATGCTGTCCACCAGTTGGGTCAGGCGGGTCAGTCCGGACTGGTGGGCTGAATCTCCGGCGAGATTGAACTGCTCCGTGGGGTCGTGATCGAAGTCGTAGAGTTCGGACGTGCCATCGCCGTTGCGGATGTAGCGCAGGCCGCCGAACAGCACCGCGAACATGTCGCCCTTGCTCACGGGATACCACGCCGGCAGTCCCGTCGCATGACCGAGCTGGTTGAAGATGGGTGGCTCCGGCGCGGAGTCCGGGGTCAGCCAGTCATGGGTCAGCGAGGGCCCCGGGAAGGGCGACCGCGCGCCCAGACCGGCGAGATCCATGACTGTGGCTGCGATCTGCCGGGCGCCGACCGGAGCAGTCACCCGCTGGCCGGCCGGGACGTGGTGTGGCCACACGATCATCAGGGGCACGTGGACAGAGGGCAGATAGAGACTGTTGCCGTGCTCGGGCACGCCGTGTTCGAAGAACTCCTCCCCGTGGTCCGCCGTGACGATGACCAGGGTGTTCTCCAGCGCGCCGCGACGCTCCAGCTCGGTGAACAGCTGCCTAAGCTCGTGGTCGAGGTACGCGATCGCCGCCTCGTAGGAGTCCCGGGCGGCTTTCACCCGCGCCGAGTCAGGCGGTGCCGTGGCGCTGGTCCGGTCAGGGGCATGGGAGAGCCGCTCGGGACCGGCGTGGAACTGCCCGGCGAACGATTCGGGCGGGAGGTACGGCGTATGGGCGTCGTAGTAGTTCAGAAACGTGAAGAAGGGCCGATGCCCATTCGCGTCGAGCCAGCCGAGGAAGTCGTGGTTGATGTCCGCGGCCGACTTCCGGTCGGGCATGTCGTCTTCGCGGCCGAGTCGGCGGACGAATTCCCCCCGGATCACCCGCAGAATCGAGGCGCTCATCCCCAGCTCCGCCAGCGAACGGCGGTAGTCCTCGAAATGAACGAAGCCGCGGCCGAGTCCCATTTCCCGGCTGGCATACCAGACGTTCCCGCTGAAACCGGCCGTGTTGTAGCCGGCGTCGCGCAACTGCTCCGCGAGCGTGGGGTAGGTCGAGTCCAGGGGCACATACCAGTCGGTCGACAATTCGTGCGCCTCCCGGCCGGTGAACATGCTCGCATGCGAAGGGAGCGTCCATGGCGCGGGGGAGATCGCCTGGGTGAAGAGCACGCCCTTCGCCGCGAACCGCTCCAGCTCCGGGGTGGTCGGGCGTGGATAGCCGTAGAGGCTCAGGCTCATCGCCCGAACGGTATCGAGGATGATCAGGAGCACGTTGGGTGCATCCGCTCTTGCGGCCGGAAGGGCGGCGATCGCCCGGCGTTCGGCGATGCGGTCGCGCACCAGCGGTACGACGGCGGCGAGCGCGACGGCGGCGAGCAGCACCGGCAGCGTGCGCCGGGCCAGACGATCGAGTGCCGGCAGCAGCCTGGCTCCCGGCGCGGCCAGCCGGAACGCGATGCCGGCCGCGAGCAGCAGGCTCGCGCCGCGGTGCAGGCGGGGCAGCAGCCAGAGTCCGGAGAGGATGGCCAGCCCGAGGCAGAGGCCCACGACCACCGGCCCGCGCAGGATCCGTCCGCGACCACGGTCCGCTCCGATCAGCAGCAGGACGACCCCGGCGAACATCAGCGCGGTCATCGCCGGCGTCATCCAGATGATCTCCGGCGGCCGGAAGAGGGGCAGGTGGTGCACGAACTTGCGGAGCCCGGCGTGGGTCAGTTCGCCGAGGCCGGTGAGCAGCCCGCACCATGCCGCAAAGCGCAGGGCCTGGCCGCGCGTGATGGCCGGCAGTGTGGGGGAGGTGGCGGTCACGGCTGCCTGACGGCTGGGGCGCCCGCCGCATCGAGGAGGTGGCGCAGCCGTGCCGTCGCCGCCTCCAGGCCTGGCTGTCCGAGGATATTGTGACGCTCGAACGGGTCGGTCCGCAGGTCGTAGAGCTCCTCGGTGCCGTTGCCTCCCCGGATGAGCCGGAAGCCGCTGTCGGCCACGGCGATCATGTCCCCATTCACGACGGGGTACCACGACGGAAGCCCCCAGGCACGGCGGACAGAGGAGTACAGCGGCCGGTCCGCCGTGGCGCCTGACGAATCCTGCCAGAGCGTCGCGAGCGAGGGCCCGGGGAAGGTCGGCTCAGCGATCCCCAGCAGGTCGAGCACGGTCGCGGGAATCTCGCGCAGGCTGACGGGAGTCTCGGCGGCGACGCCGGCGGGGACCCTGCCCGGGAACCGGAGGATCAGCGGCACCTCGACAGACGGGCGGTACAGGCTGTTGCCGTGCAGGATCACACCATGCTCGTTGAACTCCTCCCCATGATCGGCCGCGATGATCACGAGGGTGTTGTCGAGCAGCCCGCGCTGGTCGAGCGTGGTGAGGAGACTGTCGATCTGGGCGTCGAGGTAGGAGATCGCGCCGTCGTAGGCCGCCTCCAGCCCCTCGACCTGGGCCCTGGACCATGGCGCCGTGTCGCTGATCTCGCGAATCAGGTTGGATTCCAGCCGCTGATTCGGTGCCTTGAACCGGCTGCGATACGGCTCCGGCGGCAGGTAGGGGACGTGGGCGTCGTAATAGTTGAGGAATGCGAAAAATGGCCGGTGGCGATCCCTGCCCGCCCAGTCGAGGAAGGCCTTGCTGATCACGGGCGCGGGCTTCCGGCCCAGCATGTCGCCGCCCCAGAAGATCTGTCGCACCCAGCGCGGGTCCACGATACGGCGCGTGATCGATGCGCTCGAGACGAACCGGTCGAAATTCACCTCGTAATCGTCGTATGCCGTGAATCCTCGCGCGATGCCCGTTTCCCTGCTGCAGTAGGCCACGTTTGCCACGAACCCACCGGTCCTGTAGCCATGGGCGCGCAGGGTTTCCGCGAGGGTCGGGAACTTTCCGTCGAGCGCGGTCTGCCAGTTGGCCGAAAGCTCGTGGGCCTCGCGCCCGGTCAGGATGCTCGCGTGCGACGGCAGGGTCCATGGCGCGGTGCTGAACGCGTGACTGAACCGCACTCCGCCAGCCGCCCAGCGCGCCAGCGCGGGAGTCGTGCGAAGCGGATAGCCGTATGCGCTCAGATTGAAGGCGCGGACGGTATCGAGAATGATGAGCAGGACGTTCGGCGCCCCGGCCGCAGCCGCGGACAGCCGGCGATCGGCCCGTCGCTCCTCGACCCGCCTGACAATCGGTATGGCCACCGCCAGCAGCGCGACCACGGCCAGCCCGGCAGGCAGCGTGACCCGCGCCAGCCGCTCGAGCGGCGCCTGGTACGACGGGAGCAGCCGGCTCGCCTGGACGCCGATTCCGGCGCCAAGGAGGACCGCCGCGGCCGGGTGGAGCGGCGGGATCAGGAGCAGCATCGAGATCGTCAGCAGGAAGGCAAGCAGGCCAACGACGACCGAGGGTCGAAACGCGCGTGGCCAGCGTCGCCCCAGGAGAGCCAGCAGCCCGACCAGCAGCGCGAACAGCAGCGCGTCGGCCAGCGGGGTGACCCAATAGACGTTGACGTCGCTTCCCTGGAAGAGGAGCAGTTGCCGGATGTGACGGCGGATGACGAGATAGACGAGTTCCCCCGCCCCCGTCACCAGGCCGGCCCAGAGGGCCAGGGCCAGGGCCGCCCCGGTCGCGGCCGGCGCATCCGGCCCGTTCGGGGAGAGTCGGGAGCTCACGCGGCCGGCCGGACGCCAGGAAACAGGGCGCCGATCAACGTCCCGCCTGCTTGTGAGGCGGGACGTTGACGGAGTCCACGACTCCGCGCATCGACGCCAGTTGAGCCGCAAACTCGGCGCCCAGCGGCACCGACTCGGTCGGATCCCGCGGAATGCTGTAAAGCTCTTCGACGCGGTCGCCGTTGCGGATGTAGGGCAGGGAGTCTTGCACGAGCGAGACCATGTCGCCGCGTCCCACCGGCACTTTCTTGCCAAGGTTCGGCAGCCCGGTGATCTCCGAGATGATCGGTGTCGGCACCACGCCGGGCATCTCGTGCCAGTAGCGGGCGAAGGTCACACCCGGGACGCCCGGGCCGGAATGGACGCCGGCAATGTCGAGGATCGTCGCGGCAAGGTCGCGCAGGGTCGCGGGTGCCTCGATCCGCTGGTTGGCCGGAATCGTCCCCGGCATCGACAGCACGAGAGGCACGTACAGCGCCGGGAAATAGAGACTGTTCGCGTGACTCTGGAGACCGGGCTCGCCGAACTGCTCGCCGTGGTCGGATGTCACGATGATCAGGGTGTTCTCGAGCAGCCCCTTCTGCCGCAGCGAATCGAGCAGCTGGCCGATCCGGTTGTCGATGTAGGCGATCGAGGCATCGTACGCGTTCTTTGATCGCTGCGGCCTGGATGAGGCATAGACGAAGCCGCGCAGTCGCGCACGCAGGGACGCATTCGGCCGGCTCGCCCCGAACTGGCCGGCGAACGGTTCCGGCGGCATCCGCGGTGTATGGGCGTCGAAATAGTTGAGAAACAGGAAGAAAGGCCGGTCGCCGGACCGATCCAGCCAGCTCAGCGTCTTCTCGTTGACGTCCTCCGCCGTCGTACGGCCCACCAGATCCCAGAAATCGAGCAGGCTGCGGGTGCGCACGTGGTCCGAGAGGAACTTGCCGAGGGTTGTGGCGTCGAGCACTTCCGGCAGCGAAACGTCGTGGTCCTCGAAATGGATGAAGTCGCGGGCAAAGCCGAACTCCCAGCCGGCGTGCGTCTCGTTCGCGCTGAAGCCGCCGGTGCGGTATCCCTGCTGCCGGAGGATCGCGGCGAGCGTCGGCACCGCGGGGTCGAGACGGCTGTACCAGTCGGCGTGATGCACGTGCAGAAGCTGGCCGGTGAAGATCGTTGCATGGGAGAGTACCGTCCACGGCGCGGCGGACACCGCACGGTCGAAGGTCACGCCGGTGGTCGCGAGCCGGCTCAGCGCCGGCGTGGTCGGCCGCTCGTAGCCGTACAGGCTCAGGTCCAGCGATCGAACCGTGTCGAGGATGATCAGCAGGACGTTCGGAGCCCCGGGCCGCGCCGCCGGAAGCGTCGCGAGCGCCCGGCGTTCCCGTAGCCAGCCGCCCCCGAGGCTCACCAGCGCGATGCCCGCGATCAGCACCGCCAGCGCCCCGGCCCAGCGGCGGGCGGCGCGTGCCAGCGAAGCCCCTCGGCGCCCAGTCAGCCGCACCGCCTGCACCGTCACACCGGCGGCCAGCGCGAGCTGGGCGATGGGATGCAACCGGCCGTTGTAGAGCAGCAGCAGGCTGACACAGGCCAGAAAGACGAAGATGCCCACGGCCGTCGTCGGCCGCAGGCCTCGGCGCCGGCTCACCAGTGCGAGCAGCAGTCCCAGGAGCCCGAAGCCGACCGCGTAGCCCAGCGGCGTCATCCAGACGACTTCCCGGCTTCGCATGATGACCCCGAAGAGCATGAATCGCTCGATGCCCAGCAATGCAAGCTCAATGAATCCGAAAAAGGCGCCCACGCTGATGCCGAGAGCAACCAGGTCGATCCCGGTCAGGAGCGCCGCGGGCGCCGGACTCGGGCTGCGCGGTTCATTCACGGATGGGTCTGACACAGTTCAGGGGGCTTGCACACGGCGCCGCCGGCGACCGGCCGAGGTCCGCGTTGCCGTCGGGGTGAATGCGGGGCGGGGGAGCTGCATCGGTGACTCCTGCATGGATGGCGAGCGTCCGGCTGGAGTTGCCGCGAGTGAGTTCGGAGGAACTTGCCCGCGGCGGCCTGAGTCGGGGTTCGTGGAGCGTGGACTGCCGCGGCGGAGCGGCCCGGTTGCGCTAGTGACCGGATGCCCCAGGGGCGGTCGGCGCGGGGACCTGGGCCGGGGCCTGAGGCCGCGCCAGATCTCCGTGCATGGCGGCGACGCGCTTGACCGCGGGCTTCACGCCGCGCATGCCCTCGTACATGATACGCAGCAGGAACCGGGTCCCATGGCGCACCACCCGGCTCTTGGCTTCACCGCCGGCGCGTGCCCGCTCGTGGGAGCTGATCTCCACCACGCGGTAGCCCTTGCGCAGGGCGTTCGCGATGATCTCGATCTCGATCTCGAACATCCGCGACGTATAGACGAAATCGGTGAAGACGTCCCGGCGGAACACCTTGAAGCCGTTCAGAGCATCGGAGAGGTACCGCCCCGTGCAGAGGCCCATCGTCGCGCTGAGGAAGACGTTGCCGAGCGCGCGAATGTGGGTGTACTCCTCGCTGCCGCCGACCACCCGCGAGCCGATGACCAGCCCCACGCTGTCGTCCCCGAACTGCTCCAGGAACCGGGAGAGCTCCTCGGCGCGATGGGAATAATCCGCGTCGAGCATGGCGATGAGATCGCCCGTCGCGTTCTCGAAACCAAGCCGGAGCGCCATGCCCTTGCCGTTCTGACCGGGATTGGAGATCACGCGCGCGCCGTGAGCCTCGCTGACTTCGCGGGTGCGGTCGGTGGAGTGGTCATCCACGACCAGCACCTCGAACTCGTACTGCGGCAGCTTGCGGAGCGTGGCGTGCACGTCATCCAGCACCATCGCCAGATTGGCTTCCTCGTTCCGGGCGGGAATGACGATACTGACCTTGGTCATCGGGAATCCTCTATCACGGCGGTCGGCAAGGGGGACCTCATCAGGCGGCGAGCGGCTTGCGCCCGACCACGGTCTTGAAGGCCATCAGACTGCGGAGGCCGGCATCCACGGTCACGGGTTCGAACCCGTTGCGCCGCAGCACTGTCCGCCCCTCTTCCGAGGACCGCAGCTTCGAAATCTCATCCGGGTGGAACTTGAACCGCTCCCCCTCGCGGCGGGCGTTGATCACGACTTCGAGAGCCCTGAGCCCCTTCTGCGGGAGCGAGTCGGTCGCGGGCCAGAGGAGCAGGACCGGAGCGCCCGGCTTGAGGATGCGGTGGAACTCGCGCATGATCTGGTCGATCTGGTCGTGGGTGAAGTGTTCCATCACGCCGACGTTCCACAGACCGTCCACGGTGTTGTCTCCAAAGGGCATCCGGAAGATATCCGCGCCCATCCGGACGTCCATGACTGGATCGCAGTGCTGCAGGACGTGGTGGACGATGTCCGTCGCCACCAGAGTGCGCTGCCCGCCGTGCTTGTTGATGCGCCAGCTGGTCTCCGACGTCCCCGAGCCCGCCTCCACCAGGATGCCATCCACCGGGAAGTAGCGCTCGATGAACCACGCCACGGTGCGGGCGAAGACGGTCTTGCGGTAGAAGCTGAAGAAGCGCTGGGAGAAGAGCGCCTGATTGTGGCTGGACCAGTGCGCGGTCCAGTCGGCGTGCTCCGCCTTCGCGGACGCGGCCGAGGAGCGGAGGTCCGCGATTCCATCCTGGACGGCGTAGCGCGCTCCGCATCCAGTGCACGCCAGCCCGCCTTGCGCGGGGGCCAGCGCCTGGCGGCAGTCGGGACAGGTCAGCCGCGCCAGCAGACGTTCGGGCAGGCCCACCGCCGGAGCGGCGGCCACGGAGGAGGCCGGCGAAGGTGCGCTCATCGGCCGCTCAGCGCGAACAGGTCGGCGTGCTCGGTGAGCCACGCGATCATCTTGCCCACGCCATCCTTCGGCGCGACCTTCGGTCGCCATCCGAAATCGGCCTCGGCGCGCTGGATACCGCTGATATAGACCAGCTGGTCGCCCGGACGCCAGTCGTCGAACGAATAGCTCGGCCGCTTCCCGAATCGCTCGGTGAGCAGGTCGAGGAGTTCCAGCAGCGACAGCGTGTTCGCGGGACCGCCCCCGATGTTGTAGGCCTTGCCCGCGGTCCGGTCGATGTTCCTGATGGCCAGGTCGTACGCGGACGTGAGATCGTCCATGAACAGCACGTCGCGCACCTGCTTGCCATCGCCGTAGATCGTGATCGGCTGCTCCTGCATGGCGCGGATCGCGAACCACGCGACCCAGCCCTGGTCCTCGATGCCGAACTGGCGCGGCCCATAAATGCAGGACTGGCGCATGACGATCGTGCGCAGTCCGTAGATCCGGTGGTAGTCGAGGACGTACTGATCGCCTGTACCCTTGGAGCATCCGTACGGCGAGTAGAAATCGAGCGGCTGGCTCTCGCTGACGCCGCCCGGAAGCCCGACATAGCTGTACCGCCCGCCCCGCTCCTCGATGGGGACGTCCGCCATCTTGCCGTAGACCTTGTTGGTCGAGCTGTAGAGCACGATCGGCTGCCGCTTGGAGAGGCGCACCGCCTCGAGCAGGTTGAAGGTCCCGAGGGCGTTGGTCTCGAAATCGTGCCGCGGATCGGTCACGGAAAGCGTCACCGCGACCTGCGCCGCCAGGTGCAGCACCACATCGGATTCCTCGACCGCCTGCGCCAGATCCGCCGCCGGCCGCCGGAGGTCGCCGCGGATGATGCGGACCGCGCCCCCGTGCCGCTCCTCCAGCCAGCGCGCGTTGTCCTCGCTCCCGTGGCGGGAGAAGTTGTCGTACACCGTTACCTGGTGGCCGTTACGCAGGTAGTGGTCGGCAACATTGGACCCGATGAATCCTGCCCCGCCGGTGATCAGATACCTCGACGTCACGGCCACACCTCGCTTCGAGTAATCAGGCTGCTGCTGGCAAAGTTGAGGGCCGAAGAGGCCGGGGTGACGCGGGGCAGTACCGCCCGGTTCACCCGGCGGCGCTCCCCCGGTGGTTCACCCCGCTTCGGTGCTCGACCACCAACTGGATTTCGAACGGGAACCAAGCAAGCCACCGGCCACCTCGGACGTTGCCTGGTTCGCACAAAGCATACCATCCGGATGGTGCAGGAACGGTATAAGTTGATTCCCCAGCATCGCTTCTGAAGCTCCTCGCCGATGCCTCGCTCCGCCGACCGCGGCGCATGCTTCCAGGCTATGTTGCGTTTGTGCAACAATTCACGAGATTTGGGAGCATCGAAGCGACACCTGTGGCCGGTCTGGCTCCCAGTCGGCAGACAACCGGCCCCGGAGTTGCTCCGGCCGGAGCCGGCCAAGGCGACTCCGGACCGGCCTGGGATGACACCCGAGACAACATGGGAGGGGAGGAGATGGCGCTGGCCGCGGCGGGCGAATCGTCACGCATTCTGCAGATATTCGTTCCCGGCGCGGCGGGGGGTCTGGAGAGCGTGGTCGTCATGCTCGCCCGGGGTCTGCGGGACGCGGGGGTGCCAGTCGCCGTCTCCGCGGTGCTGGAGCCTGAGGTGCCGCTGCCCGCCTCCGTGCTCGCACTCCAGGAGGCTGGACTCGAGGTCTTCTGCCATGCGCCGGCGCACCGCGCTTATCTTCGCGAACGCCACCTCCACGAGCACACCATCCGCCACTGGGACGCCCAGGTGGTCCACACGCACGGGTACCGCGCCGATCTGCTCGGCGGCTCGGCAGCGGCCCGGGCCGGGAGGGTACGGGTGGCCACGGTACACGGGTTCACCGGCGGCGACTGGAAGAATCGGCTCTACGAGCGCCTGCAGCTCCGTGCCTTCCGCCGCTTCGACGCGATCCTCGCAGTCTCGCGCCCAATCCGCGACCGACTGCGCTCGGTCGGGATCGCGGACGAGCGCATCGCCGTGGTGCCCAATGCCTGGTCGTCCGCGCGCCCGCTGTTGAGCCGGGACGCTGCACGCTCAATACTGGGGATCGCGCCGGACGACCGGGTGATCGGATGGGTCGGCCGGCTTTCACCGGAGAAGGGCGCCGACGTCCTCCTCGACGCCCTGAAGCTCGTCGAAAATCCCGCGATCGGAGTGAGTTTCCTCGGCGAAGGCAGCCAGCGTGCCCTCCTCGAGGCCCGGGCTTCGGCCCTCGGCGTCTCGGGTCGGGTCCGCTGGCATGGCGTCGTTCCCGATGCGGGCCTGTTCGGTGCGGCGTTCGACTGCTTCGTGCTCAGTTCGAGAACCGAGGGAACGCCGATCGCCCTGCTGGAGGCCATGGCCGGCGCTGTGCCAGTCGTGACGACCGCGGTCGGCGGAGTGCCCGATATCGTCAGCGACCAGGAGGCACTGCTGGTTTCCTCCGAGAGTCCCGAGGCCCTGGCCCGGGCGATCGGGGAGGTGTTCGCCGCGCCGGAGGCCGCTGCGCTCCGTGCCGGGCGGGCCCGCGAGCGCCTGACACGGCAGTTCGCGCCCGCCCCGTGGATCAATCGCCACCGCGAAGTCTATCGCGACATCCTCGCCCGCAGGCGGGGGGAGAATGCATGATCGTTGCCGATCTGGAGGTCCTGGTCGCGCTGTCCCCGGGTCTGCTCTTCGGGTACGCCTATTTCCTCTACCCGGTGCTGCTCCGCGTCTGGGGTGGGTTCCGGCCGGTGCCCCGTGAGTTCGGTGATCCTCCCGAATGGCCCATGGTAAGCATCGTGGTGCCGTCCTACAATGAGGAAAAGGCGATCCGCCGGACCATCGAGTCGCTGCTGGCAATCGACTATCCGGCTGACCGGCGCCAGATCCTCATCGTGTCGGATGCATCGACGGACGGCACCGACGAGATCGTCCGGGAGTACGCGGATCGGGGGGTGGAGTTGCTCCGTCTTCCTCAGCGCGCGGGGAAGACGGCTGCCGAGAACGCGGCGCTGGAGCATCTCCGCGGCGCCATCGTGGTGAACACCGACGCGACGATACGGATCATGCCGGCCTCACTCAAGCCACTCATTCGGGTGTTCCAGGACCCGACGATCGGGGTCGCCTCCGGACGTGACGTGAGCGTGGGGGACCTCACGGCCGAGGCCAATCGGGGAGAATCCGGCTACGTCGGATACGAGATGTGGGTGCGCTCACTGGAGACCCGGGTCGGGTCGATCGTGGGTGCCAGCGGCTGCTTCTACGCGATCCGCCAGCATCTCCACGAGACCCTGGTCCCGGCGGCGCTCTCACGCGATTTCGCCTCGGCGCTGATGGCGCGTGAACAGGGGCTGCGCGCGGTGTCGGTTGATGCGGCGGTCTGCCTGGTGCCCCGGACGACCTCACTGCAGCGGGAATTCCGCCGGAAGATCCGCACCATGGCGCGCGGCCTGGATACGCTCTGGTTCAAGCGGCATCTGCTGAATCCATTGCGGCACGGTCGTTTCTCGTGGATGCTGTTCTCCCACAAGCTCGCGCGATGGCTGGTGTTCCTCGCCGCGCCCCCCGCGCTGATCGCGCTCCTGCTGCTGAGCATGCGTTCGCGAGTCGCTGCGGCGGGTCTGGTCGTGGTGGTGATCGGAATCCTGCTCGGAGTCGTGGCGATGCGGGCACCGGAGGGGAAACGACTCCCGCGCCTCGTCTCGCTGTGCGGATTCGTGCTGGCTTCCCATGTGGCGGGCTTCATCGCCTGGACCAAGGCGATCCGTGGGGAACTCAATCCGATCTGGGAACCGACCCGTCGGCCCGGGTAGCTACCAGCGGGGCAGGACCCGGAACACGGCGGGGATGAGCTCGGCCGCGGCCTTCGCCGCCCAGGCGCTGGCCTGGGCCTCGGTCGTGCTGACGTTGAGGAACACGACGATACGCACCAGGGCCTCCTCGCTGCGGCCCCGCATCGCGGAGTCGCGGAGCAGCTCCCACTTCACGCGGTACTCGTTCGACGCGACCCGCCCCCGCCCCTGATACCAGTAGAAGACCAGCGCCCGTTCCTGCTTGTTCTGCAGCAGGTAACGGTTCACGGTCTCCGGGCCCGCCGCCGTCTGCAGCGTCGTAGTGGACTGCTTCAGGGCCTCCCAGCCCGAGCCCGGCAGGCAGTTCTTGGGCGAGTGGATGGTCTTCCCCTGCGTCTGCTGGTCGTAGTAACCGACGTAGACGTTGAACGGCGCCTCGTCCGCAGCATACCACCGAAAGATGTATCCGGAGACTCCGGCCGCGCGCTCCTGGTCGGGAGGGATCTTGCCGGCAAGCCCCGGCCGTCCGGCGAGGGTCAGCGGAATGGAATCGAGCGGCAGGGTCAGTGGAGTCCGCACCTGGCGGTTGACGGCGAGGGTGAGCACACAGCCGAGCGCCAGCACTCCGCCGGGGATCCACGCCGAGCGCTCAGCCATCCGCCGGTGCCCCCAGCACCCGGCGTTCGGCAGCGGCGACCGCCCAGGTGAAGCCGCCCAGGATGACGAACGCGACCACGAAGAGCATCCACCCTTCGCTGAGGTGCATGAACCCCTCGCCCAGCTTCGGATTCACCCAGTACACGAGGAAGCCGGTGAGAAAGACTCGAAACGCGTTGACCAGCATGGCGACCGGGATGGCGAGGGCGATCAGCAGCACCCGGCTGGCTGGATGCCGGAGCCAGAGGCCACCGACGAGGACACCGAGCGCGAGCAGCGCGGTGAGGGAGCGCAGGCCGCTGCAGGCCTCGGTTACGAACAGGTCCCGGCCGGGGAGGCGGATGATGTTGCCGGAGAGCTCCACCGGCACGTGGCGGATCTTGAGCAGCGCCGCCCCCCATTGTGAGGCAGTCAGCTGGAGCGGCAGCGCGAGCGAACTCGTCAGCACCGCCGGGATCGGGATCGAGAGGATGACGAGAGTGACCGGCAGCCACCAGGCGAGGACCTGGCGGTAGCCCAGGAAGAAGACGATCAGCCCCAATGCGGCGATCACCATCGACAGCCGCATCGTGAACAGCTCGGCGGCCAGTCCGGAGAGATAGCGGAGTGCGACGCCGCCGATCAGCAGCAGGACACCATACACGCGCTGCGGCTGTGGGGCGACCAGCCCTCGCTTCCAGCCCAGCCAGAGCGCCAGCGGGGCGAGGAGCAGTCCGTGGCCCGCGTCAGGATCGTTCCACCAGTCCGAGGCGAGAAGCGTTGCTGGCTTGGCGAACAGGATGGCGAACGCGATTGCGGCGAAGAGGAGCGGGGCGAGCCTCGATAGGTCCCTTGGCAGCTTGGCCGGGGTCGATACGGGAGTGCTGGTGGCCTGCACCCTGGCCCCTACCACCCGCCCCGCTTGAAGAGAATGACCGGGACCGTCTTGAGCATGATGCGGACGTCTTCCCAGAAGCTCTGTCGGCGCAGGTATTCCAGATCGTAGCGCAATTTGTTGCGCACGTCGTCCAGGCACTGGTCGTACTGCTGGTTGACCTGGGCCAGTCCGGTGATACCCGGCTTCACCCGCTGCCGCGCGTCATACTGAGGGATTGTCGTCCTGAGCTGCGCGAAGATGCTGGGGCGCTCGGGGCGCGGGCCCACGACGTTCATGTCTCCGCGGAGGACGTTGAACAACTGGGGGAGCTCGTCCAGGCGATACTGGCGCAGGAACTTGCCGACCGGCGTCACCCGGGGATCCTCCTTGGCCGCCCAGACGGCGCCGGAGAGATGCTCGGCATTCACGCACATCGTGCGGAACTTGTAGATGGTGAAGACGCGCCCACCGAGGTCATGCGCGCGGCGCGCGTCGGCATCGTCGCCGGGGTTCCGGCTCCAGCGCCGGTCGATCCCGATCCGCGTCTGCGAATAGAAGACCGGACCGCGGCTGGTCAGCTTGACGGCGATCGCGATGAGGACCAGGACGGGGGACAGCAGCAGCAGCGCGATCGCCGCCAGCACGAAATTGAGGGCGCGGGACAAGGCCTCCGATCGTGCCTTGGGCACCATCGGTTCCGCAACGTCCTCCACCAGCCGGAGCCAGTGCTCCCGCGTGGTGTGACGGGCCGTGCGGGTGCCGGTTACCTGAGCCATTGCGCCTTTCATCCCCAAGTTGCGTCGAGCGGCTAGAAAATGCCGAACAGTTTGCCGATACCGTAGCTGCTGAGGATCAGAGCCGGGATGACCGCGAAGGTCCGCAGCGTCATGAACCAATCCTTCTTGTTTTTCGCGCCGACGTCAATCACATCTCCAGCACGCAGGTTCAGCTCATCGAGGTTGACGCCGTCGGTGACCGCCTTGGCGAACGCGTCGCCCTCCATGATCACCTCTTCCCCACGCTTGATCTTCGACTTCTTGAGCTCCGTCGCGTTGTCGATACCACCCGCGTCCATCAGCGCGTCGCTCAGCATCTTGTCCGCGTCCATCTGATAGAACCCGGGTTTGCCGACGGCTCCCATGAATGTGAGCCGGATGAGCGGGCGGGCCTTGATCTGGGGATCCCGGACGAATCGGGACACCTGCTCGATCAGGTAGGGTTCGATCTCCGAACGGAGCACTCCGCGCACCGGGATGTCCGGCAGGCCCGGCAGAGAGATCACCCGGCCAGGGCCCACCACTCTGGTCCCGCTCGAACCGCTATCGCCGGTGATCGTGATCAGGATCTGATCGCCGACGTAGAAATCGCCTTCCAGCAGCCGCTCCCGGATCAGCGCAGCTTCCTGGCGTTTGTCATCCCGGAATGACGCGCTGTAGGCATCGGAATTGGCCAGCGCTTCGGCCTCCTCCAGTGTCTGCTGCAACTCCGCCCGAGTTGCGATCGGCCGCCGTGCATCGACTGTCGGCACCTCCTGGGCCGATGCGCCTGCGCTCAAAAAGAGCGTCGCTGCCACGAGCAAGGCACATGCCGAGGTCCAGCGTGCCGGGTGGGCAACAAGTCGGGTCAGAAGGTTCATATAATCCCGGAATTTCAGTGCACACTGCGTGCTAGTCGCGATCGGGCCTGTCCCCAATGCCATCTCCGCATGCTGCTTGCGCTTCGCCAACCAGGACCCGACAGAATTGGGCCCGATTCCGTCTTCTGTGGTCACAAGCCTACACTCGATGCCGCGAGTGCGCCACGGGGTTGAGCCACTGTGTGAAATGGCTATCGCTCTTAGGGTTGGCCTCCTGCGACAGCGGCTCGAAATCCGAGGCATCACCCCGCGCCGCGCCTCGCCGCCCTTCCTCGCACTTCGCCGAGTCGTATTGCCACTCCGGCATCCCAGACTTATCGTACGGCATCGACTTCCACTTCTGTCCCTCGCAGCGCATGATGGTCGAGCGCGACCGCCTGGCTCCGTTGTCACGTGGCTGGCGCCATGTCGGACGACATTCTCCACGCCTCACAGAAGGTGTGGGTCGGCTCCCGATTCCTGAGGACGCATGACTGAACGAGAGCCCGCACGCCATCCACCGCTGGTGCTGATCGCCAACGACCAGGAATGGTCGGCGCGATCGCTCGAAAGCATTCTGGCCCCCAACGGCTACGCGGTGCTTCGCGCCTATACCGGGCTCCAGGCGCTCGAGCGGGCGCGCACGGCCCGCCCCGACCTGGTGATTCTCGACGCGCAGATGCCGGACATCCATGGCATCGAAGTCTGCCGCCAGCTGCGTCAGGACCCCCGGTTCAGCGCCACGACGCCAATCCTTATCACCACCGCCGGCCCTTCCGGCCGTGCCCAGCGCCTCGATGCCTACAAGGCCGGTGCGTGGGAGTTCCTGGGACAGCCGCTCGACGGCGAAAGCCTGCTCCTCAAGCTCAGCACCTTTCTGGCTTCCAAGCTCGAGGCCGATCGGCTTCGCGAGGAAAGCCTGCTGGATCAGCTCACCGGACTCTACAACATGCGCGGCCTGTCCCGCCGTGCCCGCGAGATCGGCTCCGAAGTCTTCCGCCGGCGGCAGGCACTGTCCTGCCTTGTCTTCTCGCATCAGCCCGGCCCGGGTGAACCGTTCCGGGGAGACCTGGCCAGGGATATCGGCCAGATTCTCCGCGAACATGGCCGCGCCTCGGATGCCATCGGTCGCCTCGGCGAGGGCGAATTCGCCGTGATCGCGCCCGATACTGAATCGGCCGGAGCCGTGCGGATGTTCGAGCGGCTGGAGCGCGCGCTCCACGCGCGCAAGGAAAACGGCGCAGGCCAGATCCCTCTGCGGGCAGGCTACTGCGCCGTGGCTGATTTTTCCGAGGCCCGGGTCGATGCGGTGGAAATGCTGCTCCGGGCCACCGCCGCCCTCCGGCAACTTCGGGAACTGCCGACCAGCGATCGCATCCGCGCGTTCGAGCCCGCCAGCCTGCCCGCCTCCGCCTGAGTCGCCGGCTTCAGCTGCCGCCCTGCACGCCCGCCGCCGATTGCGCGGCGACCTGCGCCGGCTTCTCTTCGTCCGAGGTATAGCCGTACAGGTACGAGTAGTACCGGTAGACGCCCTCCGCCTGGATCTCGTTCAGCACCGCCCCGAGCACCCGCACCGGCAGCCGGTCCAGCAGCCGCAGTTTGGCTTCGGCCATCTGCCGGTCCGTCTCGCCCGACCGGAACACCATCATCATGTTGCCGGTGGTGGTGCCCAGCACGAAAGGATCGATGCCGGCGCCCAGCGGGGGGCTGTCGACGATGATCACGTTGAATCGCACCTTCATCTCGGCCATCAGTTCCGCCATCGCGGACGAGCCCAGCAGCTCGGGCCCCTGATGGCGGCGCGTGCCGCACGGGATCACGGACAGGCCACGCTGCGTCGAGGGCCGGATGATCTCCTCGAGACCGCATTCCCCCGTCAGGTAATCGAGCAGTCCGGGACGGCGGTCGACGCCGAACATCCGGTGGATCTCGCCACGACGGATGTCGCCGTCGATCAGCAGCGTGCGATAACCTGCTTCGGCGAACGACACGGCAAGGTTGGACGAGACGAGCGACTTGCCGTCACCTGCGCCCGGGCTGGAAACGGTGAGCATGACCGGTCCCGCCGCCCCGTACGAATGCGCCAGGTTGAGCCGGACGGTACGGAAGGCCTCGACGACCTGCGCGGCCTGCTCCGGTGCCAGGCCACCCCGGCGGTCCTTCTTGATCGCCGGGATCGCGCCGAGGATGGGGAGGCCGAGGTCGCTCGAGACCTGCTCCGGGTACCGGAAGCGTTTGTCGAGCTGGTCGAGCAGCAGCGCCAGCGCGACCGCGAATCCGAGGCTGCCGGCGAAGGCCATGAGCATGATCTTCGGCGCGGTATTGCTGGACGGCTTCCTGGGCGGGACGGCATAGTCGAGGATGCGGACGTCCGGGATGGCCGAGAGCTCGGAGAGCTTGGCCTCCTCGAGCCGGGCGTTGAGCATCTTGAAGAGCCCGTCGGCCGCCTCGAGATCGCGCGTCAGGCGAGTTTCGGCGATCGCGACCTGCGGAATGGTGCGCATCTCCTGCGCGGTCGATCCGAGTCGCTTCGACAGGTCGGCTTCCTGGTACTTGAGCTGGTCGATCAGGGCCTGCGCGTACTCCGGAATCTGGGTGTTGCGGAGCAGGTCGATGCCGGCCTGCGCCTGCTTCACCAGCGGATGCTCTGGTGTGTAGCGCTGCAGCAGGGCCGTCAGCTCGGCTTCGCGCACGGTCAGATCGGAAAGCGCCTGACGCAACTGTGGCGCCTGGGTGACCGATGGGATCGTCTGGAACGCGTCCACGGTGATCGCCCCGCCGCGCGCGCGTTCGAGCACCGCTTCGAGCTGCTCGCGATCGCGCTTGATGCGGTCCAGCGTGACCTTCTGGCCGAAGTAGTCCGACGTGGCCTGACCGGTGGTGGCCGTCAGGCCGGGAGTTATGGACAGCACGCCGGAACGGGGCTCGGTGATGGTCGCGATCTGGAAGGTCTTCAGCCGTGATTCGGCGTCACGCAGGTTCGCGTAGGCAATCGCGACCTGCGAATCCAGGGCGATGCGAAGCTCGGTGAGCTTGCGCTTCTTGAGATCGGCCGCCTGGTCGACAAACTCCTGGGAAATCGCGTTCACGACCGTCGCCACGCGCTCGCGGTCCTTGCTCTCGAGGGCCACACGGAGGAACGACCCCTTCTCCGGCATGTTCGCGTGCAGATCGCCCGCGATCTTGGTGATCACCACCTGCGGGTCCTGAAGTTCGAATTCGATCGTCCGATCCCGCCCGAGCTGCTGCGCCGTGGGTGCCCAGAGCCAGCCAAGCGCCTTGCCGCTGGCAATGGAATCGCCGACCTGGCCCTCGGAGAACAGGTTCCGGTTGCGGTAGAGCTTCCAGGTCTTGCCGGCCTGATCGACCTCCAGCTTGAAGCTGCCGGTGCCGAACTTGTTGCTGACGTCGAACGACTTGAAGGCGAGCGTGTCGCGCGGGACGGCCGTCTGCAGGTAGAGCTTGAGGCGGTGCACCACCGGGGCATACACCAGCGGCGTCTGGAGCAGCTGGACCCAGCCCGCGGGATCCAGCAACTCGCCAGGACGGATCGGTCCGTTCTTGCCGGCGTCGCTTTCCACCCAGATGGTCGTGACGGCGACGTATGACGGAGGCACGAAGCGGGCAACCACCACCCCGATGGTGCTGCCGAGCAGCACGATCAGCAGCATCAGCCAGCGGTAGCGGCGCAGCGCCGAGACGTAGCGCCCCCAGTTCACTGGTTCTTCCCGGGCTTCCAGCGGGGCCATCGGGGCACCCACGCCCTGGAACGGTGTCATCTCGACCGGCTGGTCGTGCGGGGAGCCCATGTTTTGGGACGAGACGAGTTTGCCTGCCATGGGTTCCTGGCTTGGGGACTGAAAGGTTGTAAGCGCCACGATGCAACTGAAGCCTATCTCAGGATTCCCAGTCTGCAAGGTCGGTACCGCCGTTGCAGCGTGGTCGCCGGAAGATTGCCCCGCTCGCGGGCCAAGGCCGCCGCATTCGGTGCCAGAACCCACCCGAACTGTCGTGTCGACGCAACAGTGTGGTATGATTAGCGCAGGAGACTATATTTGCCGCAACACCGGCCTGCTTCTTCTCCGCCTCGGACTGTGGTATCAAAGATGCACTACCACCGCGAATCCCGCCTCAGGGGCGCCGTGCCCCGGGCTGAAAGCCACACTAGTTACGGTCTCGCAAGTCGCCGGACGGGAAACCGCCCGCGGCCAAGGAGCGCACGATGGGATCCTCGCTGACGCACACGACTCGCCGGCCTGACGGACCGCCGCCGGATTCCGGCGGGCGCGATCCGCTGTCGATTCCGGGCGAGGTCAAGGCGAGCATTCGTATTCTCATCGTCGACGACGAGCGCACGCTCCGGGAGAGCTGTGCCAGCGTGCTGCAGATGGACGGGTACAATGTCACCCTGATCGGTCGCGGCGAAGAAGCGCTCGAGACGGTGAAGCGCCGGAAATTCGACATCATTCTGGTGGATCTGTACATGTCGCAGACCTCGGGGATGGACATCCTCCGGTCCGCGCTGGAGTTCAATCGCGACACCATCGTGGTCGTGATGACCGGCAACCCGAGCGTGACGAGCAGCATCGAAGCGCTCCGAGCCGGCGCGTGGGACTACCTCCCGAAGCCCTTCTCCGCGACCCACCTGCAGGTCCTGATCGGCCGTGCTTCTCACGCGGTCATGGTGGCGCGTGAGACGCGCGACCTGAAACAGCAGCTCGCGAATCAGGGGGGGCATAGCGACAAGATCTCGCTGATCGGGATCTCACCCCTGTTCCGGAAGGCCGTGGATCTCGCCCGGAAGGTCGCGGCGACCGATGCCTCCGTGTTCATCTCCGGCGAGAGCGGCACCGGCAAGGAAGTCATCGCCCAGTTCATTCACCAGCACAGCCGGCGGACCAGCCGGGCGCTGGTGCCGATCAACTGCGCCGCGCTTCCCGAGCCGCTGCTCGAATCCGAAATGTTCGGCCACCGGAAGGGCGCCTTCACCGGCGCGGACCGCGACAAGCCGGGCCTCCTCGAGACGGCGAACGGCGGGACGCTGTTCCTCGACGAACTCACCGAGATGACGATGCCGCTGCAGGCCAAGCTGCTGCGCGTCATTCAGGATGGTGTCGTCCGCCGGGTCGGGAGCGAGACCCAGGACGCCGTCGTGGACGTCCGCTACATCGCGGCCACCAACCGGGACCCGCAGGAGGCGGTCAATCAGGGCATCCTGCGAGGCGACCTGTTCTATCGCCTGCGGGTGGTTCCGATCAAGCTGCCGCCGCTCCGCAAGCGGCTCGAGGATATCCCGCTGCTCGCCAATCATTTTCTGACCTACTACTGGTCGCGCCATCGCCAGATGGGCGATCGGGTGCCCAAGCTGTCGGACGCGAGTATCGCGTTCCTCCGGTCACGTCCGTGGCGGGGCAACGTGCGCGAGCTCCAGAACGTCATCGAGCATGTGGCGGTGCTGGCGGAGCCCGACATGATGATCCAGCCGAACGACATTCCGATCTACGAGGACGCCGCGGAATTCCCGCCGGAATCCTCGGCCGCTTCCCCGGCGCTGGACGAGGCGTACCACATCTCGAAGGACCGGGTCGTGGCGCACTTCGAAAAGGAGTACCTGACCCGTCTCATCGGACGGGCCGGCGGGAACATGTCCAAGGCGGCGCGCCTGGCGAACATCGACCGGACGACGCTGTACCGTCTGATGGACAAGCACAACTTCCAGCGTGACGAGCAGACGGGGCCGACGGAGTGACGGATCTGGTCGGCGCAGTCCCCGGTGCCGCAGGGCCGCGTTCTGAAGTCCCGTCCGCGCTGTTCGCGGCCCTGGACCGCGCCACGGCCGAGGCCGAGGCGGGCTGGCAGCAGGTGGCGGAGGACAGTCCCTCGCAGGACGAGGTGGGGGGCCAGCTCGTCCTGCTTCGCCGGGCGATTGAACAGGTCGCCCGGGGGGAGGCTGCGGCGCTGGACGGCCTCCCACGGACGGTGCTCGCGCGGCGCCTGGTCGAACTGGTGCGCCGCGCATTCGTTTCGGCCGCCGAATCGGTACGTCCGGTTCCGGACGGCCAGGCGCTGCTGACGGTCTTCTGTGCCATCGAAAAGGTCAATCGGGCGCTGGAGCCGGATTGGGCCCAGCACTTCGCGGACCGGCTGTCGGGGCCGGATGGCATGGAGCTCGTGGTCGAAGTCGCACACGATCTCCGCTCTCCGCTCACGTCGATTCTCTTTCTCGCCGAAACGCTCCAGCGCGGCCGAAGTGGTGCGATCAACAACGTGCAGGAGCGCCAGCTTGGCCTGATCTATTCGGCGGCCTTCGGGCTGTCCTCCCTGGCGAGCGACGTGATCGAACTCGCCCGCGGGGGCGATCGGCTGGTCGATCTCGATCCCCTGCCGTTCTCGGTCGCCGACATCTTCGAATCCGTCCGGGACATCGTCCAGCCCATCGCGGAGGAGAAGGGGTTGCAGGTCCGCCTGCATATGCCGAGCGAAGACTTCCGCGTGGGTCATCCGGTCGCCCTGTCCCGGGTGCTGCTCAATCTGACCACCAACGCGCTCAAGTTCACCTCGGAAGGCTACGTCGAAGTGCGCGGCGAGCCACGTGACGGCACCCGAATCGAGTTCTCCGTCCGTGACACGGGCAGGGGGATACCTCCGCACGCCATGCTCACCCTGTTCGAGCCATTCCGCCGCCGCCAGAAGCAGGGCGAGTACGCCTTCTCGGGGGCAGGGCTCGGGCTCTCCATCTGCCGGAAACTGGTCGAGGCCATGCATGCCACGCTGAAGGTGGAGACCACGGCAGAGGCCGGCACCCGTTTCTTCTTCGAGATCGATCTTCCGCTCGCCTCAGACCGGCTATGACCAGCCTGCTTCACGTCGTCGGGGCACGCCCCAATTTCATGAAGGTGGCGCCGGTGCTGCGCGCCGGAGCGGCGATCCCCGGGATGCGTCAGTATCTGGTCCACACCGGTCAGCATTACGACGCCGCGATGAGCGATCGGTTCTTCACCGATCTTGGGCTCCCGAACCCGGATGTGAATCTGGGTGTGGGGTCTGGCAGCCACGCGGTCCAGACCGCCCGCATCATGACCGAATTCGAGCCGGTGCTGGATCGGCTCGCGCCTGACTGGGTCGTGGTATACGGCGATGTGAATTCGACAATGGCCTGCACCCTGGTGGCCTCGAAGAAATCGGTGCGGGTGGCGCACGTGGAGGCCGGTCTGCGGAGCCGCGACCGGGAGATGCCGGAAGAGATCAACCGCCTGGTGACCGATGTGCTCGCCGATCTGCTCCTCACACCCAGCCGGGATGCCAACGAGAACCTGGCGGCCGAGGGGATCCCGGCGGAGCGCGTGCACCTGGTTGGGAATGTGATGGTGGATACGCTGCTCCACCTCCGGGAGAAGGCTCGTGCCCTGCAGACCACCGAGGCGCATGGGCTGGCAGGCAAGCCCTATGCGTTCTGCACTTTTCACCGCCCGTCGAACGTCGACCACGCGGACACGCTTGGCGAGATTCTGGGCGGGCTCGATGACCTCGCGCAGCGGATGCCGGTGATCTTTCCGATCCACCCCAGGACCCGCCAGCGCATCAGCGAATTCGGCCTGGGGCACCTCGCGGAGCGAGTCACGCTGCTCGATCCGCTGAGCTACCTCGAGACCGTCTCGCTGGTGGATCGGTCGACGCTGGTGCTCACGGACTCTGGTGGCCTGCAGGAGGAGACCACGGTCCTCGGGGTGCCCTGCCTGACGGCCCGGCCCAACACGGAGCGCCCGGTCACGATTACCGAAGGGACCAACCGACTGGTGCCTTCGCAGCGGGCGGGAATCAACGCGGCGGTCGAGGACGTGCTCCGGCTTCGAGGCAATGGTGGATTCCATCCCGGGCGCCCCGAAGGGTGGGACGGCCGGGCCAGTGAGCGAATCGTCGCCCTGCTCGACCACGCCTGAGCCCTACCCGCAAGTCCTGCCACCACTTACCTTTCTGCCCCGCGT
Source organism: uncultured Gemmatimonadales bacterium (assembly GCA_963817435.1). Taxonomy (GTDB): domain Bacteria; phylum Gemmatimonadota; class Gemmatimonadetes; order Gemmatimonadales; family GWC2-71-9; genus JADJOM01. Next base: position 1,742,366 of record CAWFNY010000001.1, on the reverse strand, counting down.
GGCCAGTCGCCGCGCTTCCCGCCAGCGTCCCCCCGCCCCGACCCGGTGGTCGAGGGGATTCCAGCCCCCGCGGTTTCCCGGACGAAGTCCGGGGAGCGCGGGACGAGGAAGGGAAGCCCGGTCTGGGACCACGCGCTCATCGCGCGGAGGGCCGAATCGCCCCCGCCTCATTGCTGCGTAGTGCACGGTCCGGCTGGACCACGTCACGCACGACTTCCCGGCACCGGGTCCGGGCAGGTCGGCGGGGCGCTCCCCGGACCGTGCGCGGAGAAGACCACTGATTGTGACCTCGCCCCACCTTCGTCATCTGCGCTCGGGTGAACCCCCGGCGCACGCCCCGAATGCCGCCCTGCTGATCGACTTCGACAATGTCACGCTGGGCATCCGTTCCGACCTGACCAAAGAGCTGAAGCACCTCCTCAACAGCGACATCATCAAGGGCAAGGTCGCCGTCTCGCGTGCGTACGCGGACTGGCGGCGCTATCACCAGTACATCGTGCCGCTGTCCGAGTCGTCGATCGACCTCATCTTTGCGCCGGCCTTCGGCACCAACAAGAAGAACGCGACGGACATCCGCCTCGCCATCGATGCGATGGAACTGGTGTTCACGCGCCCGGAGATCGGGACGTTCATCCTGCTCTCGGGGGACAGCGACTTTTCGATGCTGGTGATCAAGCTGAAGGAGTACGGCAAGTACGTGATCGGCGTCGGCATTCGTGAGTCGGCCAGCGACCTGCTGATCCAGAACTGCGACGAGTATTTCTCGTACTCGGACCTGGCCGGGCTCACCAAGGAAAGCGAGCCCGCCTCGGCCCAGAAGGACCCCTGGCAGCTCATCGGCGAAGCGGTCGCGCTGATGACGCGGGAGGGCGACGTGATGCGGTCGGATCGGCTGAAGCAGGTGATGCAGCAGATCGACCCGAACTTCGACGAGAAGAATGCCGGCTTCAGCCGGTTCAGCAAGTTCGTCCTCGAGGCGAGCCACAAGGGACTGATCCGCCTCACCAAGCTCGACAACGGCCAGTACGAGGTCGGTCCGGCCGGCAGCGCGGCCTCGTCCGCCAAGTCCGAACCCGCGAGAGTCGAGGAACCGGTCGCACGCGAAGGCCGGGAAGGCCGCAGCCGGCGTGGCCGTGGTCGGGGTCGCGGCCGCGGGCCTCGGGAGGCCCGTGAAGGGGAGGTCGCCGGGGTGGCCGAGGCGCCACCGGCCGAGGCGTCAGCCGCCGAAGCCCCGAAGGCGCACGCGCGCCAGGCTCCGCCCCATCGTCGCTCCGAGGGACTCACGCTGGCCCGCGCTTTCGAGCTGATGCGGAGCGCGCTGGCGGAGCTGCCCAGCCCTGCGGGGCACGAGGCGCTCCGGAACCGCATGGCCGCGCTCTTCGGCCGTCAGGACGCAATGCTCGATGCCGAGCGTTTCCCGCGCCTGCTCCGTCAGGCGCACGATGCCGAAGTCGCCGATGTGCGCAAGGTCGGGGACGAGGAGTTCGAAGTCGTGGCCCGTGGTGTGGAGCCCGCGGCACCGCAACTGAGTCTCGCCATGCCGACGTCACCGGAACGGGCGGGTGACGGTGACGGGGCTGGGGGTGCGCCGGTCTCCTCGAGCGATGCCTCGGCGGCTCGGGGAGGCATCCGGTTCCGGCGCGGGTCGCGCGCCGCAGCGGCGCCACCCGCTATCGCCATGGTCGGTGTGGTGAGTCTGGACGAACCGGCGGCCGAGGAGTCGAAGAAGGCCAGGCCGGCGCGGAAGAAGGCTGCTGCCGTGGCGGCTGAGCCGGCCGCCGAGACGCCGCCCAAGAAGAAGGCGGCCCCGCGACCGCGGGCCAAGAAGAAGGCCGAGTGATGAAAGCAGGACGACGGGCAGCCACGCTGCCCGTTGCCTTTTTCCGGCAGGACGCCGCGACCGTCGCGCGCGGGTTGCTGGGTGCGGTCCTGGTGTCCGAAGTGCGGGGCTGCCGCACGGCTGGCCGCATCGTCGAGGTGGAGGCCTATCTCGGCGCCGAGGACCCGGCGTCCCACGCCTGGCGCTTCCGCCGGCATCCGGGCAACGAGGCCCTGTACGGCCCTCCCGGGAGCTGGTATGTGTACCGGTCCTATGGGCTGCACTGGTGCACGAATCTCGTGACCGGGCCCGCGGGCCAGGGAGCAGCCGTCCTGATTCGGGCGCTCGAGCCGCTCGAGGGGATCGCTGCAATGCGCCGCCGCCGCGGCCTCGCTGAGGAGCGGTCGCTCTGCGCGGGCCCGGGACGCCTCTGTCAGGCGCTCGGCGTCACTCTGGATCTTGACGGACTGCCGATGCACCGGTCGATGGTGCGGGTGGAACGGGGAGAGGAGCTTTCGGAAGAGGCGATTCTGGCCACACCGCGCATCGGGATCACCCGCGCGGCCGACTGGCGCCTTCGACTCGTGGAGCGCGGATCGCGATGGATCTCTCGCGGGAAATGGAAGAAGTAAGACCGGGGCGGGTCTCGAAGACCCGCCCCGGTATCCTGCCTCCTCAGCTGCCCGCCCTCACCTCAGCTTCCGCCCTGCCCGTTCACGCCCTCTCGGGCGTTTCCAAGGCCGAACCGAATGCCACCGGTAAGGGTATGGGTCGCTCCGATAAGCAGCTTGCCTGCCGACGGTGAAGAGGTGATCTGGTACTGGCCGAAGAGCACGAAGCGGTCGACCCGGAACTGGATACCGGCGACGGCCGAGCCGAAGCCGTAGCCCCCCAGTCGATGCGCGGTAGCGATTGCGTTTTCGCGTTCGGCCGCGGTGGCAAAGGGGCCAGCCGGGTTCTCCGTGCGGGTATGGATGTACCCGAGCCCGAGTCCGATGTACGGCTGGGCGGCCGAATTGAAGGGGAAGGCCAGGATGGTCGCGGAGTACTTCCGCAGATCGGTGAAGGAGACCGCGCGCGAACCGCCGAGCACCGACGCATCCGCGTAGGAGCTGCTCTGGTTCTTGCCGAACGCCTGTTCAACCGAGAGCAGAAGCCCTGTCCGCTTGGCTGTCACCAGGAGATGGCCGCCGCCGGTGAAGATCGCACCCTTGGTCTGGGTGGGTGTCTCGAAGATGGTGGCTCCGGCCTGGGCCCCCAGGTACCACTTGAACGTCTCGAATCCCGTGGTCTGGGCCGAGAGGGAGGTAGCCTGAGCCAGGCAAGCCAGACCGAGCACCGAGGCGGTGCGGCCGAGCATGCGCATCGCGATGCCTCCAGAGTGAGTGCGTTGAGCCGCTATGGGCTTTTCCAGCTTTTGCTTGGAGCGTTGAGCTACCAAACTACTTGAAGTCGGTCGATCCCACAAGAAGGGAAGCGGCCGAACATTTGCCGAACCCGTGATGGTCCTCACACGATCCCGAGGCGCTGGCCCACTTTGCTGATCGCCGCGAGCGCCTGATCGAGGTCGTCTCTGGTGTGGGCCGCTGAAATCTGGCAGCGGATGCGCGCCTGCCCCTGTGGGACCACCGGAAAGCCGAAACCGGTGACGAAGACCCCCTCCGCGAGCAGCAGTCTGCTCATCTCGATCGCCTTTGCCGTCTCGCCGAGGATGACGGGGATGATCGGCGTCTCTCCCGGCAGCGGCTTGAATCCCTTCGCGAGCAGCTGCTCCCGGAAATACGCCGCGTTCTGTCGCAGCTTGGCGACACGCTCAGGATGGTGCTCGAGGTACTCGATGCTGGCGAGCGCACTGGCGGCGACCGTGGGCGGCAGCGCATTCGAGAACAGCTGCGGGCGGGCTCGCTGTGTGAGATAGTCGCAGGCGGATGCAGTGGATGCGACGAAACCGCCCGCCGCACCTCCGAGCGCCTTGCCGAGCGTCGAAGTGATGATGTCGATCTCGCCCAGCATGCCGAAGTGCTCGGCCGTGCCGCGGCCGGTCCGGCCCAGGACGCCGGTCGAGTGGGAATCGTCCACCACCAGCACGGCGTCATGCTTGCGGCAGATGTCGACAATGTCGGGGAGCCTGGCGATGGCGCCCTCCATGGAGAAGACGCCATCGGTGATCACCATGCGGACGCGCCGGTCTTTCGCCGCTTTCAGCTTCTCTTCGAGATCGCCCAGGTCCGCATGGCGGTAGACGCCGGTCTGGCACTTGGTGATGGCCTTGGCGAGCCGGATTCCGTCGATGATCGAGGCATGATTGAGCTGATCACTGATGACGATGTCGTCTTCGCCGAGCAGCGTGCCGGGCACGGCTTCATTGGCATTCCAGCAGCTGACGAAGCTGAGGCTGGCCGGGGTGCCGACCAGTCTGGCGCAGGCCTGCTCCAGGGCGCGGTGCACGGTGAATGTCCCGCAGATGAAGCGCACGGACGCGGTGCCCGCGCCGTAGCGATCGAGGGCATCCTTGCCGGCCTTGATCACCTCGGGGACGTCGCAGAGACCGAGGTAGTTGTTGGAGGACAGGACGATGACCTCGCCATGTCCCTCCATCTGCACGCGGGGCGCCTGCGGGCTATCGAGGTAGAGGAGCTGCTTGTAGACGCCGTCCCGGCGGAATCCTTCCAGATCCGCCGACAGGCGACGGTCGAGTCCGTCCATCATGCGCCGATCTCCAGGATGACCTTGCCGGCCTGACCGTCCTTGATGACCTGAACGGCCTCGGCGATCTGCTCCAGCTTGTAGCGATGGGTGACGACCGGGCGGGGATCGAGCTGGCCGGCGCGCAGCAGCCGGAACATCTGCTGCCAGGTGTCGTACATGCGCCGCCCGGTCACGCCGTAGAGCGTGAGCCCCTTGAAGATCACGTCGCGAGCGAAGTTCACCTCGGTGGTCCTGGCGGGTGTCCCGAGGAAGTTCACCCGGCCGCCGAGGCGGGCGGCGCTGAACGCGGTCTGGTGCCCCGATGGGTGGCCGCTCATCTCGCAGACCAGGTCGACACCGTCTCCGCCGGTCAGTTCGCGGCAGCGGGCGACCACATCGTCCTCGGAGGGGTTGAGCGTGACGTGCGCGCCCATGCGCCGGGCGATCTCGAGGCGCTTCGGATTGAGGTCGCTCGCGATCACGAGCGAGGCGCCCGCGGCCCGCGCGACCCCGACCGCGAAGCAGCCGATCGGACCGCAGCCGAGCACCAGGACCGCACTGCCCGGGACGTTGCCGCCTTCGAGCACCGTGTGCACCGCGTTGCCGGTCGGATCCATGATCGCTCCGATCTCGGTCGGGATGCCATCGAGCTTCATCACGTTCGACGCGGGCATCGCGATATACTCGGCGAACGCACCATCGCGGTCGACGCCAATGATCCGGGTCCGGCGACAGACATGCGCATCGCCGGTCCGGCAGGGCAGGCAGTGGCCGCAGACGATATGGCCCTCCGCCGTCACCAGGTCGCCGGTGGCGAGCAGGCCTTCCGCACTCGCCTCCACGCCCATCTCCACGATCTCGCCCGCGAACTCATGGCCGATCACGACGGGCGGCTTGAGCCTCGCGCTGGCCCATGCGTCCCATTCCCAGATGTGGAGGTCGGTGCCGCAGACCCCGGCATGGTGGACCCGGATGAGCACATCGCTGGGTCCGCAGGGCGGGATCGGGACATCCCGGACTTCCATGCCGGGACCTGGGGCGACTTTGACGAGAGCGCGCATGAGGCTGGAAACGGGAAGTCGGGGGATCGGTGAGTGACTGTGCTGGCGGGACTAACCTAACCCGTCCGGCGCCGGTCTTCTATCCCCATGGCTGACTGCATGATCATGCAGCCGCGGCGCGGCTCAGTGGCTTGAGCGGGTGAGCCCGCCGTCCACGCTCAGGGAAAGAGGGCCGCGTGCGCCTGCCGCCGACGTGCCGGGTACCGCGATGGTCAGCGGTGTGTCAGACCAGCGCCCCTTCCCGGACCGGTTCGATCCGGACCGCGCCAACCTTGAAGGAGGCGATCTTCGCGTACGGATCGAGGGCCGGGTTGGTGAGGATGTTTGCCGCCGCCTCCCGGAAATGCATGGGGATGAAGATCTGGCCCGGCGCCTGGCGTTCCGAGATCCGGACGCCGATGAGGATCGCGCCCCGGCGGGAGACGACGCGAACCGTTTCGCCTTCCGTCAGGCCGAGGGCGAGCGCATCGGCCCGGCTGATTTCGACGACTGGCACCGGTTCCCGGGAATCCAGCCCCTCGGAGCGGCGCGTCATCGTCCCGGTGTGCCAGTGGTACATCTGGCGCCCGGTGTTCATATAGAGCGGATACTCCGCGTTCGGAAGTTCGTCCGGTGCGAGGAACTCCACCGGCACGAAGAGGGCGCGCCCATCCGGGGTGGGGAAGTCATCGCCGAAGAGGAACGGCGTACCCTCCGACTCCGGCGTGAAGACGGGATACTGGATCGAGCGCCGCTGTTGCAGCTTCGCGTAACTGACGCCGCGCCAGTTCGGGGTGACGGAGGCGATCTCGCGCATCGTATCGGCCGGGCCCTGCCAGTCGGTCTTCACCCCGAGGCGGTTGGACAGTTCGATCAGGATGTCCAGGTCGCGGCGGGCATCGCCCGGCGGATCGATCGCGGCGTCGGTGAGCTGGATGTGCCGGTCGGTGTTGACGAAGGTGCCCTGCTTCTCCGCGAACGATGATCCGGGGAGGACGACATCGGCCCAGCGCGCCGTCTCGGTGAGGAAGAGGTCCTGGACCGCGAGGAACTCGAGGCCGCGCACCCAGTGTTCCGCGTGCGCGATATTGGGGTCGGAGATCACCGGATTCTCTCCCATGATGTACAGGCCGCGCACTGGGCTGTCGTCCGCCACGATCTCGGTCACCATCATCCCCTTGGTCAGCGACAGCGACTCCTCCGGCACGCCCCACGCCCTGGCGTAGTCGGCCCGGTTGGCGGGATCGGTGACCGGGCGGTAGTCGGTGTAGGCGAACGGAATCGCGCCCATGTCCGACGAGCCCTGCACGTTGTTCTGGCCGCGGATCGGGATCATCGGGGCGCCCCAGCGACCGATCATGCCGCAGGCCAGCATCAGGTTGAGCAGGCTGGCGACGATGTCGGTCCCGGTCGAGTGCTGGGTCAGGCCCATCGCCCACATGGTTGCGGTGTTCGGCCCGCGCGCGTACAACTCCGCGCCGCGGCGGATCGTATCGGCGGGGATCCCGGTGATCTTGCTGGCCACCTCGAGGGTGTACGGCTCGACCGCGGCCTGCACCGTTTCAAATTCCCGGGTCCGGTTGGCGATGAACGCCTCGTCCACCAGGCCGGCCTTGATGATGTGGTGCAGCATGCCATTGTAGAGCGCCACATCGGTGCCCGGCAGCATCTGGAGGTGCACGTCCGCCAGCGAGGCCAGCTCGGTGCGGCGTACGTCGGCGATGACCAGCCTGGCCCCCCGCTTGAGGGCCCGCTTGATCATGGCGCCGAAGACGGGGTGGGTCTCGGTGGTGTTCGCGCCGGAGATGAAGATGACGTCGCACGCCTCCTCGATCTCCCGCATGGAGCCGGAAGCCGCGGAGGTGTGCAGGGCGCGGCTCATCGCCGCGACGGATGTCGAATGGCAGAGCCGGGTGCAGTGGTCGACGTTGTTGGTGTGCAGCCCGGCGCGCACCATCCGCATGAAGGCGTAGTTGTCCTCGTTGCTGCACTTGGCAGACGCGAGGGCGGCGAGGCAGTCCGGCCCGAAGGTATCCCGGATGCGCAGCAGCTCCTGGGCGGTGAGGCTCATCGCCTCCTCCCAGGTCGCTTCACGGAACGCCGAGTACCAGCTGGCCGGCGTCGCGACCCGGTCCCGCACGTCGTCGTCGTCCAGGATGGGCAGACCCGTCGTGCGCGACTTGCCCACGCTGCGCTCGGGGGGGCGGGACTTGCCCTTGCGCCCCATTTCCTCGATCAGGTGCCACGGCCCCTCACGGTGGCGCGGCACTTCGCCGGTCCAGACCCAGCGGTCGCCGTCGCGCATCCAGCCCTTGCGGATGAGCGGCGCCTTCAGCCGGTCGCGGTGCTGGGGGTAGTCGTAGCCGAAGCGACCCTTCACGCACGTCGACCCCTGGTTCGGGGAGTACTCCTCGATCCATGGAGAGGTGACCCGCATGATCTCGTCGTTCTTGACGTGCAGATCGATCTGGCAGCCGACCCCGCAGTAGGGGCAGACCGAGCGGGCGACCTTGTCGGGATGGGCGACCGCATCGGAGCCGAAGCGATGCCTGGGAATGAATTCGAAGATCGCGCCGGTGGGGCAGACGCGGACGCACTCGCCGCACCAGGTGCAGCCGGCGTGTTCGGGGCTGCCGTCGCCGCCGACGATGATGTGGCTGTGCGAGCCGCGCTCGCCGACATCGAGCACGCCGACCTCCTGGATGTCCTCGCAGGCGCGGACGCAGCGCGTGCACAGGATGCAGAGGCTCATGTCGTGCTGGATCATGACGTCGCCGGGCCGCTCGTCACCGCCCCGGAGTCCGAGCTCCCGGGTGGAGGGCAGGGGGACATCGTAGCGGACGACGTATTCCTCGAACTCGTTGCGCGGATGCTCCCGGCCGCCATCGGCGAGGTGCTCACCCGCGTACCGCTCCATCAGGAGGCCCAGTACGCCGCGGCGGTTATCGGCCGCCTCCGCGGATTCGGTCTGGATGACCATCCCCTCTGCGGCCGGAGTGTAGCAGGCCGGCTGGAGTTTGCCCTGGCCTTCGATCGAGACCAGGCAGATCCGGCAGTTGGCGACGGTGGGGAGCTTGGGATACCAGCAGAGGGTCGGGATGTCGATGGCATTCGCGCGCGCGACGTCGAGAATCGTCTGGCCCGGCGAGAAGGAAAGCGACTGACCGTTGAGCGAAATCGATGGCATTGGTGTTGGCACCTGTGGACCTGCGTAATCGGCCGCTGGGGCCACAACCGAGGCCGGAAAGTACACACCCTCCGCGTCTGCCCGCAAAGGGCGCTGGCGGAGGGTGTTGGGGCCCAGTCTCGGCGGACGGGGGAATCTTTGCTGGGCCGCCCGGGGAAGCAAATCGGCCCCGCCGATGGGCCGATAGCTCTCGGCAATGGCGGCGGAGTGGGGACCGGGTGTCACCGGTATATTCGGATCTGGCGCTGGGTTTCGCCCCGCGCGCGCTCTCTCGGGTGAGGTGGTCCATGAAGGCTGATCTTCAGCAGATGCGCGACCCGCTTGGCTTGCAGCGCCTGGGCTACGCCGACGCGCTGCTTCCCCACACCGCCATCCGCTGGGAGGCGGGGGTCGAACGCGAGAGCGCGGAGCAGATCGCCGAGGAGGTCCCCGTCGTCCTCATCTACAACGGGCTGCCGCACGTGGTGATGATGGCGACGCCGACCGACCTCGAGGACTTCGTGCTCGGCTTCAGCCTGACCGAGGAACTCATCGCTTCTCCCGCGGATCTGCGTTCGGTCGACGTGGTCCGTTACAGCCAGGGCATCGAGGTGCAGGCGCAGGTGGCTGAGTCGTGTGAGGCGGTGATCGGCGCACGGACCCGGCGGCTCTCGGGGCGGACCGGGTGCGGCATCTGCGGCGCCGACAGTATCGGCGCGGTGCTCAAGCAGCTGCACCCGGTGCCCGCGGGACGGACGATCCCGCCCGAGGCGGTTCACCGTGCGATGCGGGAACTCGTCACCCACCAGCGGCTGAATGCCGCGGCCGGGGCGGTGCATGCGGCGGGATGGGCGACGGCCGAGGGGGCCGTCACGATGGCGCGTGAGGATGTCGGCCGCCACAACGCGCTCGACAAGCTCATCGGAGCGCTCCGGCGCGCGGGCACCGAGACCAGTGATGGATTCGTCGCGGTGACGAGCCGGGCGAGCTTCGAGATGGTGCAGAAGACCACGGTGCTCGGCGCGCCCCTCCTGGCGTCCATCTCGGGTCCGACGGGACTGGCGGTGCGGGTGGCGGAGCAGGCTGGCTTGACCCTCGTGGGATTCGTCCGCGGGGACCGGCACACCGTGTACACCCATCCCGCCCGGATCGCCGCTTCGCGCTAGCGCCGGACGGCCTGCTCCAGTGCGGCCGCGATGTCCAGTTCCTCCACCAGGCCGGACAACTCACGTGCGGACGGGGTCAGCGGTTCGCGGTCCGGAATCGCGAGGCCGATCGTATGGGAGGTGGTACCCATCTCCAGCGGGACCGCGCGGACGCCCTCCGGCTCTCCGAACAGGTAGAGGAAGGGATGGGGCAGAATCGTGGTCCAGGCGCCGGAGCGCACATGGGCCCAGAGGGTGACGACGGAGTTGGTTTCGATGCTGGTCCTGACCTGTGCACCCGCCGCGATGAACATGGCGTTGAGAATGCGGCGGTTCTGCATGTCCGGCGTGAGGAGGCAGAGCGGGACGGTGGCGGCCTCGGACCATGACACCGAGTTCCGGCCGGCGAGAGGCCCCCGGACCGGGGTGAAGAGGTAGTAGCGTTCCTGATAGAGCGGAATCGTGCGGGCGTGGGACAGCGGTTCGTTGTCGAGGTACGTCACCCCGGCGTCGAGGCTGAAGTCGTCGATGCCGCGCTGGATCTCGATCGACGAGAGCGAGAGGACCGTCACGGTCACCTGAGGGTGCCGTGCGCTGAAGGGGACGGTGAGCAGGGCCACGCTGGGGAGTGCCACGGGAATCACCCCGATGCGCAGCCGGCCGCCGAGCCCGGACCTGAGCACGCTGGCCTCCTGGACCAGGCTCTCGCAGTCGGAGAGCACCCGCCGCGCCCAATGCAGTATCCGCGCGCCTTCGGGCGTCAGTCCCTCGAAACGCTGCCCGCGCTGGACGACCAGCAGGCCGAGTTCTTCCTCGAGCTGCTTGATCCCGGCGGAGAGCGTCGGTTGCGTGACCTGACAGGCCGTCGCGGCGCGGGCGAAGTGCTGCTCGCGGGCAAGGGCGTCAAGGTACCGGAGATTCTGGAGGAGCACTGGCGAGGTCAGGCCGGCACGTCACGCGTGCGGGCCGACTCGGCGCGCGGCTCAGACACCTCGGGGGGCTTGCCCAGGGTCACGCCGTAGGACCGCGCCGCCTTCTTCTTTTCCGGGGCGGGGTCTTCCCGCGTCCACTCGGCGTAGAGTGAGAGGTAGGCCTCGGGCGCGAGCGCGTGTTCACTTGGGAGGATCAGGTGGACGCCGCAGGGATGGGTCCGCGCCATCAGGCGATCGACGATCGCGCGGCGCTCGCCCGCGCGATGCGTCTCGAGCGTCCCGGTGTCGATCGCGACGAGATGCACCCGCTCCGGAATGCCGCAGCCGAACTGTCCGACGGGCGCCACGTAGGTCGCGCAGTAGTGCCCGAGCGCCTCTTCCGATACCCGCGACTCGACCTGGTCCACGAAGGTCATGTCGCTCCCCGTGAACACCACCTCGACGTCGTGGGCCGCGAGCAGAAAGGCCACCGGTGCGGCGTCGTTGCCGATCACCAGCGCGGTGTCGCCCGGTTCGAGGCGGTCAAGCACCCGCACGATCGGGCTGCGCCGGTCGATGCCCCAGTGTGTGGGTTCGCGCTGCGCCGCGCGCAGCGCCTTGAAGTGCTTGGCCCAGCGGCTGTAGGGCTGCAGGCTCAGCCGCTTGTGGATCAGGCGATCCACCCAGTCGGTCAGCAGCACCTCGGTGAGCAGGAACTGGTCACCCTGGGCGGCCTCCATTTCGGCGACCGCCTCGTTGCCCAGCTCAAGCAGCTCCCGGCGCGAGAGACTGTTTTTGTGGCTCTCGATGCGCTGCAGGATGTACTCATGGTACTGCTGCTTGAGCGACGGGAGAGCCCGGCGCCGGCGCTGCTGCTGGAGCTGGAGGGCGGTCAGCATGAGTGGGTCAAGCCCAAGTCCGCCTTGCGGTAATCACGTGGGGGAAACGTGCTCCTACAAAGTCGTACCATGAGGTGGAGGGTGTCAACGCTTTGCCGCTACTCGGCTTGGAGGACCGCCCCCTTGAGGTAGCCGGTTTCGGGGATGGTGATCACCTCCGGGTGGTCCTGGCCCTGTCCGAGGAGGTGGGTGAGGGTGAGCCGGCGCCCGCTGTCGGCCGCGGCATCCTCCAGCATCTCCATGAAGGCCTCGCGGCCAAGGTGGAACGAGCAGGACGCGGTCAGCAGCCGCCCGCCCGGCGCGAGCAGGCGCATCGCCCGCAGGTTCACTTCCTTGTAGCCGCGCACCGCCTGGGCGACGCTGCTCCTGGTCTTCGCGAAGGCCGGTGGGTCGACCACCACGGTGTCGAACCGACGCCGGTCCCGCTCGAAGCGGCGGAGCACGTCGAAGCAGTCGCCTTTCATCCATTCGAGATTGGCGAGCCCGTTCAGCGCTGCGTTTTCCCGGCCGCGTTCGAGCGCCTCGGCGCTGACGTCGAGCGCGGTCACATGCCCCGCGCGCCCGGCGAGGTGAAGCGCGAAGCTCCCATGATAGGTGAAGCAGTCGAGCGCCGTCCCGCCTGCCCGCGTGAGCATGGCCGCAAGCATCCGGTTGGGTCGCTGGTCGAGAAATGCCCCGGTCTTCTGCCCGGTCCATGGGGCGGCCAGGTAACGGACGGCGCCCTCGCGCACTTCGATCTTTTCCGGGACGGTACCTTGGACCAGCACGACCTCTTCCTTCAATCCTTCGTGCTTCCGTACCCCGACGTCGTTTCGCAGCAGGATGCCTTCGGGATCACAGGTCGCCATCAGCGCGGCGACGATGTCGGTCCGCATGGTTTCGAGGCCGGCGGACAGCAGTTGCACCACCAGCCAGCGGTCGTAGCGATCCACCACTAGCGACGGCAGGCCATCCCCTTCGCCGTGCACCAGGCGCATCGCGGTCGCGTCGATGCCATCGCGCCGTGCCAGGCAGGTCCGCAGCCGTTCACGCCACCATTCGGCGTCGATCGTGCGGTCTTCGGTCGTGAGCAGCCGGAGCCGGATTTCCGAGCGCGGAGAAAAGAGGGCCGTGCCGAGATACTTTCCTCTCCGGTCGAGAACCCGGCTGCAGCCGGCGAGTTCGGGCTCGGTCGTGACGTCGGTCCGATAGATCCAGGGATGGCCCCGGGTCCATCGTGCGGCACCCTTGTCGGACACCCGGGCGGTGGGGAGTGGCATGTGTGGTTGGGCGATCAGGCGGATAGACGGTTAGGCGGCTGGTGCCAACCGTCCAGCTGCCTAATCGCCAGGCTGCCGGCCCTTGGCCCGGTCGGGGCGAAGGACGGCGGCTCCGCGCAGATAGACGTGGCGGATCTCCTCACGGGTGCGCCGAGTGTAGGCGTGCACCAGCAGCCGGATGCATCGCGGAAGCGAGCCGGGCACCGGCACCTCAGTCGAATGGAGCAGGGCCACGATATTCCAGCCGTATACCTCGGCCGCCCGAGCGGGGAAGGCCGCGTTGAGGTCGCCGGTCATCGTGAACAGGCCGCTGACCACGTCGTCGGGGGTGAGGTCATTGGCCGCGATGAGGTTGCGCAGCAATTCGTCGGTCGCTTCAAGGATCTGCTGTGCGTCGTTTGATTCCACGGTGGTCGCGCCGCGGATGCCCTGCAACCGGATGGGGTTCTGGTCGCTCATGGACACTAATCTAGCTCAACACCTTCGCCTCATGCTCGTCACCGACGATCGGCTCCTGGCGGGGCGAGATGTGGTGGACCTCGCCCGCCGGGCGGTGCGGGGCGGGGTGACCTGCATCCAGTTGCGCCTCAAGGAAGCCGACGCGCGGACGCTCCTCGCGCTCGCACGGGCACTGCGTGCGGCCGTCGCCGTGCCGGTGTTGGTCAACGACCGGCCCGATGTGGCCGCGGCGGCGGGATGCGGTGTGCATCTCGGTCCCGAGGATCTGCCGGCGCCTCTTGCGCGGCGGGTTCTCCCGGCGGGAGCCATCGTCGGTGTGTCGGTCGGCACGCTGGCCGAGGCGGAAGTCGCTCGCGGCGATCTCGAGGGTGCGGCCTACTGGGGCGTGGGGCCGTGGCGGGTGACGGGCACCAAGGCCGATGCCGGGGTGGCGATCGGGGCCGAGGGGTTTCGCCGTATCGTGGCGCTTGCTGGAGGGCGCCCGTGCGTGGCGATCGGCGCGGTGCGCCCCGAGGATGTGCCCGCCGTGCTGAAGGCCGGGGGCGCCGGCGTGGCCGTCGTGTCAGGGATTCTGGGCCAGGCGGATGTCGAGGCTGCGGCGCGGCGCTACGCGCAGGCACTGGATCAGGGGCGCGGGTAGGGGCGACCAGCCGGTCGGCCCTACCGCGCGTTCCGCTGCGCGCGGTGGACTGAGTCGATGGCCCGGTTGTGCTCCGTCAGGGTGCGGCTGAAGACATGATGCCCGTCGGTTCCCGCGACGAAGTAGAGCCAGGGCACCGTGGCGGGATAGAGCGCGGCCTCGATGCTGCTGATACCGGGCGAGTTCACGGGGCCCGGCGGCAGGCCGCTGTGCAGATAGGTGTTGTACGGCGACGGAATCTCGAGGTCCTTGAAGCGCAGCCGCTGCTTCCGCTCGCCGGTGGCGAGTTCGATCGCGTACTGCACCGTCGGATCGGCCTGGAGCGGCATGCCCAGCCGCAGGCGATTGCTGTACACGCCGGCGATGACCGGCCGCTCCTCGGCGTGCCGGGCCTCCCCCTCGACAATCGACGCGAGCGCCAGCACCTGGTTCCGCGTCATCCCCAGTGAGTCCAGCCGCCGGTCCCACTCCGGCCGCCATTGGCGCTCGAATTCCGCGACCATCGCGCGAACCAGATCCTCCGCCGTGACCGGCAGCGGCAGGTTGTAGGTCTGGGGCAGGAGATAACCCTCGAGGGTCGGGGCGTTCACGTGCAGTTCCGCGCGGAGCGCGGAATCCCGCGCCGCCGCGAGAAAGAGATCCGCGGGGAGGTCGAGCCGGTCGCGGACCAGGTCGGCCAGATCGAGGAGGGTCAGGCCTTCCGGCGCGGTGAATCGCGCCATCGCAACTCGTCCCGCCTCGAGCGCGCTGAGCAGTTGCCAGGCACTGGCGCCGCCGGGCAGGTCGTAGATGCCCGCCTTGACGGAGCGGTCCACGCCGCGCACCCGCGCGAGCAGCCGGAACCAGAGCCGCGACGAGATCAGGCCGCGCGTGGCGAGGGAATCCGTGACGGCGTGAAAGGAAGTGCCGGCCGGAATGGTGATCCGGACCGGGGCGCCTCCCGAGGGTGGCGCCCCGCACGCCAGCAGGATGGTGAGGGCTATTGGCGCGCGCGCCCTCACGTTGCCCCTCCGCGCCGCATGTCGAGGTATCCCTGAAGCAGGACGCTCGCGGCGAGGGCATCGACCTCTTCCCTGCGCCCGCGCGCCGAGCCGCCCTGGGCGTGAATCTCCCGGTGGGCGCGGGCGGTAGTCATTCGCTCATCGATGAGCACGGTGGGGAGCTTGGTACGGGCACCGACCAGCGCCGCCAGCTCGCGCGCGGCCAGGGCACTCGGCCCTTCGTCTCCCTCGAGAGTGAGGGGCAGGCCGACGATGAAGCCGACGGGATGGTGGAGGTCGCAGTACTCGAGGAAAGCCGGCATCGGAAAGCGCTTGCCGGGACGGCGGACCAGGGTACCCAGCGGCGAGGCGAGGATCTGGAGTTCATCGGAAAGGGCGAGGCCCAAGCGGACCTCGCCCCAATCGAGTGCCATGATGCGGCCGGCGTGCGGGATCATAGTCGCGGTGGGGACCGCGATTAATCGCGGTCCCCACTGGCTTCGCGGCGCCACAGCATCATTGCGCCATGGTGGCGAAGAACTCCTTGTTGCTCTTGGTGCGCTTCATCCGCTCGAGCAGGAATTCCAGGGCCTCGACGGGCGGCATGTCGGCGAGGAAATTCCGGAGCAGGTAGACCCGGTTGAGCTCGTCCTTGTCCATGAGGAGCTCTTCCTTGCGGGTGCTGGTCCGCTGGATGTCGATCGCGGGATAGATGCGGCGATCGGCGAGGCGCCGGTCGAGCACCAGTTCCATGTTGCCGGTGCCCTTGAACTCCTCGAAGATCACCTCGTCCATGCGGCTGCCGGTGTCGATCAGCGCGGTCGCGATGATGGTCAGGGAGCCGCCGCCTTCGATGTTGCGGGCGGCGCCGAAGAAGCGCTTGGGCTTCTGCAGTGCGTTGGCGTCGACACCACCGGAGAGGATCTTGCCGGAGTGGGGGACGACCACGTTATGGGCGCGGGCCAGACGGGTGATGGAGTCGAGCAGGATGACGACGTCGCGGCCATGCTCGACGAGACGCTTGGCCTTCTCGATCACCATGTCCGCGACCTGGACGTGGCGGTCGGCCGGCTCGTCGAAGGTGGAGGAGATGACCTCCGCCTTCACGTTCTCCTGCATGTCGGTCACTTCTTCCGGCCGCTCGTCGATGAGCAGCACGATCAGCACGCACTCGGGGTGATTCTCGCTGATCGCGTTGGCGAGCTTCTGCATGAGGATCGTCTTGCCCGCCTTCGGTGGCGCGACGATCAGGCCGCGCTGGCCCTTGCCGATCGGGGAGAGGAGATCCACCACCCGCATCGAGAGGTCACCCGAGGCGCGCTCGAGCCGGATCCGCTGGTCGGGATACCGGGGCTTGAGATTGTCGAAGGCGATCCGGTGCTTGGTCTTTTCCGGCTCCTCGTAGTTGACGCTCTCGACCTTGAGCAGCGCCAGGTACCGCTCGCCCTCCTTCGGCGGACGGACCTGCCCCATCACCGTGTCGCCGGTGCGCAGATCGAACCGCTTGATCTGGCTGGGCGAGACGTAGATGTCGTCGGGGCCGTACAGGTAGTTCCAGTCCTGGCTGCGGAGGAAACCGTAGCCTTCGGGCAGGATTTCGAGGACGCCCTCGCCGCGGATGACCGTGTCCTGATCGAGCAATGTCTGCTCGATCCGGAAGATCAGGTCCTGCTTGCGGAGGCCTGAGTAGTTGGTGATGTTGAGCTGCTCGGCAAGCGCGTGCAGCTCAGCCACCGATTTCTGTTTGAGCTCGGCGATATCCACAGGTGTGGTACTCCGCTCAGTCGTACTCCGCTCGGGAGTGGGGCGCCGGTCTACCGGCGGGCGGGCCTTAGGGGCGGGCAATTGTAATCGGGGTCAGAATTGAATAATCAGCCGGGAGTGTCCGGCGCGCGATGACTGATCGTGGTGATGGGACTGCCGGGAGAGATCGCGAACCAACAGGGAGCGCCTCAGTATAGGAATCAGGCCTCCCATCGTCAAGGGCATCCGTGGACGCACTGACTGATTGCTTCGAAGCCTGGCGCGTGATTCACGCCGGCCCGCGCGAGGTCGTGGAGGGGCTGGTCGCTCCGGAGCACCGCGGGCCCTCCCCCGCACTCCGGCAGGCCCTGCGCGCCTGGCCGCATGCCCACTACTGGGCCGGAGCGGACCACGCCGAACTGGTCCTGGTCCGCCCGCTCGTGGCGGCCCGGCGCGAGCAGTGGCTGCTGCACATCGCACTGTTCATGATCACGGCGGTCTGCGCCCTCGCGGCGGGGGCGACGCTGGCGAGCCGCTACGAGCCGCCGGACAGCAGCGGAGCGATCGGTTTCCTCGTCGCCTGTCTCCGCTTTTTCCCCGATTTTCTGACCCAGCCGACCGAAATCATCCTCAGCGGCTGGTCCTTTGCGCTCCCGCTGCTCGGCATCCTGCTGATCCACGAGCTGGGGCATTACTTTGCCGCGCGGCGCTACGCCATCGATGCGTCGCCACCCTACTTCCTCCCCATTCCGCCGATCGTTTCACCGATCGGGAGCCTCGGAGCGTTCCTGAAGCTCCGCTCCCCGGTGGTCGACCGGCGCCAGCTGCTCGACGTCGGCGCGGCTGGCCCCCTCGCCGGATTCGTGGTGGTTCTCGCGGTCCTGGCGTGGGGATATGCCGTCTCCCAGCCCTCGCCGCCGGGGTACCATAACGCCCCGACGTTCATCTACTTCGGCAGCCGGATCGCTCCGCTAGGCGACTCGCTGCTCACCGCCGCCTTCCGCGAACATTTTCTGCCCGGCGTTGCCTCAGTGCACCTGAGCCTCCCGGCCTTCGCCGGCTGGGCGGGTGCGCTGATCACAGGACTCAACCTGCTCCCCCTCAGCCAGCTCGACGGCGGGCACGTCGCCTACGGCCTGCTCGGCCGACGGCAGACGCCGCTCGGACTCGCCACGCTGCTCGGGCTGATCTACCTCTCCCAGCACTGGACGCCGTGGCTGGTCTGGGTGGTGCTCACCCTGGTCGTGGGCGGCTGGCGCTGGACCCATCCCTCGGTCATGTGCCCCGAGCGGCATGTGCCGCCCGGGAGAGTGGTGCTGGGCTGGCTGTGCGTGGTGGTCTTCGTGGTGACCTTCGTTCCGGTGCCGTTCGGGCCGTAGCGGCCGGTGCGACCTGCGCCTAATCGCAGCTCCCGCCGGCCTCACGATACATCCCGGGGCGCGCGATCTCCATGTGGCGGTCCGGCTGGGCGAGCGGGGTGAACCCGAGCGGGGCATAGAGGGCGTGGGCGTCCCGGGTGACCAGGGAAAAGCGCCGCAGTCCGGCGAGGTCGGGATGAGCCATGACCGATTCCATCAGCCAGCGCCCGAGCCCCCGTCCCCGGTACTCCTCCAGGACATAGACATCGCAGAGATAGGCAAAGGTGGCCCGGTCGGTGATGACCCGCGCCAGCCCGATCTGAAGGTCGTCTTCGTAGAGGCCGAAGCAGAGCGATCCCGCCAGCGATCTGGCGACCACCGCCCGCGGGATCCCTTCGGCCCAATACGACTGGCGAAGCCAGCGGTGGATGGCGTCGACATCGAGGTCGGCTGGGTCGGTGGAGATCCGAAACCGGCCCCGTCGCCGTTCGAACCCGGGCATGAAGGCCTCCTCAGTTTCAACTCTAACCTTATATTGCAGGCGTCCGTCGCTGGGCCGGCCCTCCCCCTACCGTCAGGTAAGCCGCTGTGACGACTGAAACCGACCGCTTCCACAAGCTGCGCCACGACCTTTCGAATCCGCTGTCCGCGCTCCTCGCGGAGACTCAGCTCCTCCTGCTCAATGAATCCAGGATCGACCCCGAAACCCTGCAGAGTCTCCGGGAAATCGAAGCGCTGGCGGTGCGGATGCGGGGAATTCTGCGGGAGACCTGACCGCCATCGGTCAGTGAGCTGGCGCCGGGGTGTGCCCACTCCCCGTGGATGCGGCTCGGCGCCTCGCCAGGGACATCCACCCGTTCGCCAGGTAGAGCAGCAGGAAGATCAGGCTCCCGCCGCTGACCGCAACCCGATAGCCGAGCGGTTCCGTACTCGCGGAGACAAAGCCCTCGATCAGCCCGGCCACCACGAGCAGCAGCACGACCGCCCCGATCATTCGGGCCGCCAGCCGCCCGGCGATCACCAGCGCCTCTCCCCGAGTCAGATCGCCGGGTGCGATCAGCGCTCTGCCCAGCAGGAACCCCGCCGCGCCGGACACCCAGATCGCGAAGAGTTCCAGCACCCCGTGCCCGATCACGAACGTCCACAGATAGCCCAGCAGGCCATGATTGGCGAAGTGCCCCGAGATGGCTCCCATCGCGAGTCCGTTGTACCCAAGCAGCACCAGCGAGCCGACGCCGGCGAAGATGCCGCTCGCGAAGCAGTTGAATGCGACGCTGATGTTGTTGGTCATGATGGATGAAGCCATCATCGGGCGGTCGCCCGCATCCGCCTCGTAATATCCGCGCCCGATGCGCTGTCGCTCGGTCCCGGCCTCTGCCCGCTCGAGCACGACCTGCGGCAGAATCTGGTCGGCCAGCGCCGGCTGCTCGCGCAGGAGCATGAAGCCGGCGATCCCGGGAAGCAGGAAGGTGAGGAAGCCGAGCAGCACCGTGCGTCGAGCCTCGATGACCCCGGCCGGGCATTCCTCGGCGATGAAGCGCCAGACCCGCTGGACACTGCGGCGCTCATCCCGGTAGAGCGCGTTGTGCCCGGCGGCGACCAGCCGTTCGAGTCTGGCGAGCACCGGGGGCTGGGCGCGGTAGGTGCGCGCCCGCGCGAGGTCGGCGGCGATCTCGCGATAGCGCGCCGCGAAGTCGGGGAGTTCCACCGCGGCGAAGCTGTCGAGGCCCTGCGTCGCCGCACGGTCGGCCAGGACCTGGAATTCCTCCCAGCGCCTGGATTTTCTCGCCACGAGTCGCTCGGCCACCCCGCCCCCGGACTCCTGGCGCCGCTCCCCGCCAGCGCTCCGGCCACCGAATCGCCCACGGCGGCGGGCGAGTTCGTCCCGATAGAGCACGGCGAGGAACCGGACGGGATCGGGGTCCCGGCTCGGGAATCGCTCGGCCAGGCGCTCGGTCAGGCGTCCCGCGAGCCGCGCCCGCACCTCGGCCGGGAGGTTCTCGGCGCGTTCAGCGTATTCGCGGAGGAAACGGAACTCCTCATCGGTGAGTTCCGGCACGCCGGTGGTTTCCAGCTCCGCGGTCGTCGAGGGCGACGGCTCGCTGGCGGGCGCCTCCGCGGGGCGGTCCCGCACGACGACGGTGCCCGCGACCAGATCACCGAGCCGCTTGCCCCTGGGATGCAGGCCGACGAAGAGCGCGCCGAGCAGGTAGGGCGGGGGCAGGAAGTCGGCGACGCGGAGCAGATTGCGGAGCGCCGCGGCGCCGAAAGTCACGGCGTGGCCGGTATCCTGGACCACCCTAATTCCCAGGCGCCGCTTGCCCGGCGTCTGGCCGCGGCGGAGTCCCTCGAAGAACGTGAAGTAGCCCCAGATCGAGGCGAAGCTGATCACCGTCATCGCCGCACCGAGCCAGGCGCCCGGGTGAAGCTGGGTGGTGAAGATGATGCCTACCGCCAGGAGCCAGACCAGCAGCAACAGGGTGTCGATGATGGTGGCCAGCGCCCGCGAGCCGAGCCCGGCGATCTCGTAGTCCAGAACGACATGTTCCGGCGTCTCCACCTGGAGGTGCTGCCGGAAGTCGGTGCGCGCGGTCATGCCTGAATGTAGGGGGCCGCCGCTTCACTTCCCAAGGTCGGACGGGAGGCCCATCTTGTACCATCCCTCCGTGGAGCACCACTCGATGTCCGGACCAGTGCTGCGCCCGCTCTCGCTTGGCGAGATGCTGGACGTGTCCTTCGGTTTGTACCGGAGCCTGTTCGTTCCGCTGCTGGTGGTGACGATCGTGACCCGCGCGGTGCCCCTGGTGCTGTCGGTCTATCTGGAAAGCGCCGGCGGGGCGTTCGCCAATCTCACGCTGTACTTCGCGAGCGCCATCCTGAGCGCGATTCTCAGCGCGATTGCCGCAGGCGCGTCGACCTTCATCGTGTCGGAGAACTACATGGGCGGCCGTATCACGGCGGGAGAGGCGTTCCGCCGCGCCACGCCCTTCGTCGGACGGCTGATCGCCCTCACGATCATGACGACGCTGCTCTGCGGCCTCGGGTTCATGCTGCTCTTCTTTCCGGCGCTGATCATCGGCACCGCTCTCTCGCTTGGCATTCCGGCGCTCGTGCTCGAGAACAAGCCCGTGGCGAGCGATGCGATGGGCCGCTCGTGGGCGCTGACCCGCGGTTTCCGCTGGAAGCTGTTCGTCGCCCTCGCCGTCGTGCTCTTTCTGCTCGCCCTGCCGTTCCTCTCTCTGGGCGTGTATGCCGCGGCGAGTCTGCCCGAGGGCGGGTCCCCCGCGGTGCTTGAACTGACCGGTTTCCTCGGATTCACGATCCTCGCCGCGCTGCTGCAGACCCTGATCTACCCGCTGCTCTACTGCCTCCTGACCGTGGCCTACTACGACCTTCGGGTGCGCAAGGAGGCCTTCGACCTCGAGGTCCTCGCGGCGGGTCTCGCCAAGGCGTGAACGCGGTCTTCTTGCCCGTCCATGACACCGCGCAGGCCGATTCCCTGCGCGCGGTCCTCGACTCCGTCTTCACCGCCCCGGAATACCGCTGGGTCGACCGCCCCGACCCGCTGGCCTTCCTGGTCCGCTGGTGGCGGCTGCTCGCCGAGTGGCTCCAGCGGGTTCAGGAGCGGCATCCCGAGGTCTTCTGGGTGCTCTTCTGGGGGCTGGTCGCCGTGCTGGCGCTGATCCTTGTGCATGCTGGGTGGGTCATGCTCCAGACGATTCGGGCCGCCTCGGCGCCGCCGTCCGCCGACGCCCGCGCGGCGGCACTCGAAGTGCACGGCGCCGCGTGGTACCGCCGCGAGGCGCTGCGGCTCGCGGCTCAGGGCCTGTATCCGGAAGCGATGCAGGCCGACTTCCTGGCGCTGGTGCTGGAGCTCGATGCCCGGCGTGTGCTGCGGTTCCATCCGAGCAAGACGCCGGGCGAATACACTGGTGAGGTCCAGCTCGCCGGCGAGGCGCGGGAGTCGTTCCGGTCGCTGGTGCGTACGCTCTACGGCTACGCCTTTGCGCGGGTCCCCTGCGGGCCCGACGACTTCGCCGAGTGGCGGCGTCACACCTCACCGGAGCAGTATGCGGCCGCGCACTGAGGCCCTGCTCGGTCTCGGCGCCCTGGCGATGCTGGTTGCCCTCGCGGCGGCGCTGGGCCAGCGGGAGAATCGCGCCGGCGAGGGGGACCCGAGGCCTTCCACTCTGCTCGCAGGCCCGCGTGGGGCGCGGGGCCTGGCGGATGCGCTGCAGCGGCTCGGCATCACCGTACTCCGATTCCGGCGCGGCCTGCAGGCGCTGCCGCGCGATTCGACCGGGAGCGGCCGCACCGTTCTCGCCCTGCTCGAGCCGAGCATGCCGCTCAGCGGTGGCGAGGCGGCGACGATCCGCGACTGGGCCGAGGGCAAGGACGGCGGGGATCTGCTCCTCGCTGGGCGGGGTACCAACGCGCTGATGCGCTGCTTCGGCTATGCGGTCGAGTGGCGCCCCTTCGACAGTGTCACGGTGCGCACCTCCGGTCTTCCGCCCGCCACGGGCCATGGCGGGTGGCCGCCGGTGGGGGCGGTGCTCGCGGCGACAACTGACACGGTGGTTGCGGATTCGAGCCGCATCGCGGACACCCAGGTCTACGGCTGCGCGGTTCCCCCGATCGCACGCGTGGACACACTGCTCATGAGCACCAGCGGCCGGGCCATCGCCCTCCGACTCGTCCGCGCAGACGTTGCCCGCTCCGTCGTGCTGCTCTCGGATGCGGGGCTGGTGCGGAATCGCGCGCTCCGGGAGACCGAGGCGGGACCTTTCGCCCTCGCCCTGTTCGCCGGGCGCTACGACCGGGCGATCTTCGAGGAGGCGCACCACGGCTTCCCGGCCGGCGGCTCGCTCGCCGGTGCGACGCTCGACTGGAGCCGGCGGTCGCCGTGGGGCTGGGGCATGTGGCAGCTTGCGGTCGTCGGGCTGCTGGCGCTGGTCGGTGGCGCATTCCGGTTCGGGCCGCCGCGGCTGGTGCTCGAACGCAAACGACGGTCATCGCTGGAGCACGTGCGCGCGCTCGCGACGGCGCTGGCCGCCGCCCATGGCCACGACGTCGCCATCGGCAGCATTGTTGAAGGTCTCCGGCGGCGGCTGCAGCCCGCGGGACAGCGCACCCGGGGCGACGCGCGCCAGTGGCTCGAGCATCTCGCCGAACATGTGCAGACGCCGCGCGCGCGGGAGGCGGTCGGCGCGCTCAAGGCACTCACCCGGCCCGGACAGCCGCCCGAGGGCGTGCTCCGGGCCGCCAACGCAGTGGAGGATGTGTGGGAGGAATTACGCCCCTGACACCGGAGGAGGTTCGGGCCCACGCGGAGTCCGCGCGGGCCCTCCTGGAACAGCTTGGCCGGGTCATCCTCGGCCAGGACGCGGTGCTGCGGGAGGCGGTGCTCGCGCTGATGGCCCGGGGCCATGTGCTGTTCGAAGGCGCCCCCGGCACCGCCAAGACCCTGCTCGTCCGCACGCTCAGTCAGGCGATGGGCCTCGAGTTCCGGCGCATCCAGTTCACGCCGGACCTGATGCCCAGCGACATCACCGGCGTCAACCTGCTCACCCCGCAGGGCGAATTCAGCTTCCGCCCCGGCCCGCTGTTCGGCGATCTGGTGCTGGGCGATGAAATCAACCGCGCGCCTGCCAAGACCCAGGCGGCGCTGCTCGAGGCGATGCAGGAGCGCCATGTCACGGTGGATGGCACGAGCCATCCGCTCAGCGCGAGCTTCACCGTCTTCGCCACCCAGAACCCGATCGAATTCGAAGGCACCTATCCGCTGCCGGAGGCGGAGCTCGATCGTTTCCTGATCAAGGGGCTCCTCGGCTATCCGAGCGCGGAGGCGGAACAGGGCGTGCTCCAGCGCGTGCTGGGCGGTTTCGAGGCCTCCGAGCCGGCCAGCTTCGGCGTGACGCCCGTCATGGATGCGGCGGGGCTCGCCGCGCTCCGGGCGGCCACCCGGCGGGTGCGCGTCGAGGCGACCCTGGTCGCGTATATCACCGCGCTGGTGCGGGCGACCCGCGACGCGCCGGCCCTCACGTTAGGCGCGAGCCCCCGGGCCAGCGTGGCGCTGCTCAAGCTGGCGCAGGCCGCGGCGCTGCATGGATGGCCGGGACTACGTGGTGCCGGACGACGTGAAGCGCTTCGCCGCGCCGGTGCTCCGCCATCGGGTCGTGGTCGCGCCCGAGCTCGAACTCGAAGGCGTCACCCCTGACCACGCGCTCCGAACCATCATCGAACGGATCGAGGCCCCCCGATGAATCGTTCCCTGGTGCTGCTCGGCACCCTCGCACTCGCCGCGGCACCACTCGCGGCGCAGCTTCCGGAGCGGGCGGTCCGCCGTACCATCCCGATCACCCGCGCCTTCGCCCGCGGACTGGCGGCGGGGACCCGCGACTCCACCGGCCGCCCGGGACCGCGCTACTGGCAGCTCACCACCGACTACAGCATTCTCGCCTCGCTCGACACCGGGTCGGCGACGCTCTCGGGCGTCGAGACGGTGCAGATCCACAACACGAGCGACTCCGCGCTCAGCCGGATCGTCGTCCGCCTGTACCAGAATCTGTTTGCGCCGAATGCGCCGAAGAGCGTCACGCTGCCGGAGATCACCGGCGGGATCACGATCCGGCGACTGATCGCCAACGGCGATACCGTCGACGTCGATTCGGCGGCGGCCGCGTGGAGCACGACGACGGTCGTCAGCATTCCGCTCTCGACGCCGATCCCGGCGGGCGGCACCGGCTCGATGTTCGCCGAATGGTCCTTCCGGGTGCCGGAGTCGCCCGATCTCCGCGGCGGCGGCGAACGGATGGGCCGCTGGGGCAAGCGGCTCTTCCAGCTCGCGCAGTGGTACCCGCAGGTCGCCGTCTACGACGATCTCCACGGCTGGGACGAGGCGCCCTATCTCGGTGAGGGGGAGTTCTACAACAACTTCGGTTCCTTCGACGTGCGGCTGTCCGTGCCGGCGGGATGGCTGGTGGGCGCGACCGGAGTACTCGCGAATCCCGCCGAGGTGCTCTCGCCCACGGTGCGCGGAGCGACTGAGCCATGCCACCGAGAGCGACAGCACGCATCTCGGTCGTCGGCAAGGAGGAGCGCGGTGCGGGGAAGGCCACCCTCCAGGGCAGCGACATCGTGATCCGGGGGCTCGGGCGACTCCGCCGCGTCCGGAGAACTCACGTGGCACTTCACCGCCGACAGCGTCGGCGACTTCGCCTGGGCCACCTCGCGCGACTTCGTCTGGGACGCGACCCGCGCGACGATTCCGGGGCGCGGCCCGATCCCCGTCAGCATCTTCTACCTCCCCGAGCACCCGAAGTACAAGACGGTCGGGCCGTTCGCGCGGCACGCCCTCGAGTTCTACTCCGGGCTCTGGATGCCGTACCGCTTCCCCCAGTTCACCCAGGTGGACGGCCCCGAAGGCGGCATGGAGTACCCGATGCTCACGATGAGCGGGCCCTGGTTCGGCGTGACGGACCACGAGATCGGCCACCAATGGTGGCCCATGATGGTCGCCAACAACGAGACCGCGTACGGCTGGATGGACGAGGGCTTCAACGAGTACATGAACATCCTGTCCGGCGCCGCCTTCGAGGGGAAGCCGCCGGTGCTCGATTCGCTCGGTCAGGGCTACGGCAAGGATGCGCTGGTCGACGATCAGGCCACGATGATGTGGGACTCCAATCATGCCGGCGACTGGTACGGCTACGTCACCTACAGCAAGGCGCCGATGATGTTCTCCGCGCTCGGCGGCGTCGTCGGTGACTCCGCCGTCGTCCGCGCGATGAGCGAGTACGCCCGCACCTGGCGCGGGCGGCACCCGACGCCGTGGGATTTCATGTTCGGCATGAATCGCTCCCTCGGCCGCGACCTGGGCTGGTTCTGGTACTACTGGCTCTTCACGACCGAGACGGTGGACGGCTCGATCCAGAAGGTCGAGACCGCTGGGGGCGACCACCAGGGTCACCGTCCGCCAGGCAGGCGAGATGCCGTCGCCGGTGGTGCTGCGGGTGGAGTTCGCCGCGACGGGACCGGCGATCCGCCCGATGAAGAACGCCGTCATCTCCGGGAACGCGGCGACGGTGACCTGGCCGGTGGATGTCTGGTTTGCCGGCAACCGCGACCTTCGTCGCGACGCTCCGGTTCGGTGGCCGCAAGATCGAGCGGATCACACTCGATCCCGGGGCGCGGTTCCCCGATCGCGACCCCAGCGACAATGTGTGGCCCCGATGAAGACCCGGCTGCTGATCACGCTGATGGTGCTGGCGACCGCGTCGGGCGCTGCGCAGGCGCCGCCACGCGCCATCAGGCGCACGATCCCGATCACCAACAGCTTCCGCGCGGGGCTCGCCGCCGGCACCCGCGATTCCACCGGCCGACCCGGCCCTCGTTACTGGCAGTTGCACCTCGGCTACCGCATCGAGGCCCAGCTCGACCCGACGACCGCCACGGTGACCGGACGCGAGATCGTCACCATCCCGAATGCCGGAGACTCCGCCCTCACCCAGCTGGTCCTGCGTCTGTACCAGAACCGCTATGACAGCCGCAGTCCGCGTACCCGGGTTCCTCCATCGGTGACCGCCGGGATGACGATCACGCGGCTGCTCGTGAACGGCACCGCGCTCGATACCGCCCGCATGCGTGACTGGTCCGATGGCACGATCGCGATCGTCCCGCTGGAGCGCCCGATCGCCCCCGGCGATACCGCGATGATGGAGGTCGAGTGGCATCACGAGGTCGTCGAGATCCCGCCGGGCCGGCGAGGCGGGGCACGGGGCGGCCGCTCGGGGTCCCGGGTCTTCCAGATCACCCAGTGGTACCCGCAGGTCGCGATGTACGACGATCTCCGGGGCTGGGACATGGAACCGCATCTCGGGTCGAGCGAGTTCTACAACAACTTCGCGAGCTTCGATGTGCGGCTCCAGGTGCCGGCCGGCTGGCTGATCGGTGCCACCGGAACGCTGCGGAATCCCGAGGAGGTGCTGTCGCCGCGGGTTCAGGCGCGATTCGCGCGCGCGACCGAGAGTGACAGCCAGATCGTCATCGTTTCCGCGGACGAACGCGGCCCCGGCCGGGCCACGGCGAGCGGAGACCGGCTCACCTGGCATTTCGTCGCCGATTCGGTGAACGACTTCGCCTGGGCCACATCGGCCGACTACCTCTGGGATGCGACGCGGGCCACGATCCCCGGCCGCGGGCCGATTCCGGTCTCGCTGCTGTATCTCCCCGAGCACGCCGCCTATCGAAAGACCGGCGCGATGGCCAGGCACGCGCTCGAGTTCTACTCCGCGCTGTGGATGCCCTATCTCTTTCCGCAGTTCACCCAGGCGGATGGCCCCGAGGGAGGCATGGAATTCCCGATGCTCACGCTGAGCGGCCCCGGTTTCGGCGTGACCGATCATGAGATCGGCCATCAGTGGTGGCCGATGATGGTGGGCACCAACGAGACCTGGTACGGCTGGATGGATGAGGGGTTCAACGAGTACATGAACATCCTCTCGGCCGCGGCCTTCCGCGACACCGTGCCGGTGCTCGATGGCGTCGGACAGTCCTACGGCCGCTACAGCGGGATCGACGCCCAGGCCCCCATGATGTGGGACAACAACTACGGGGGACCGTTCACGACCTTCGTGACCTACGACAAGGCGCCGATGATGCTCTCGATGCTTGGCGCCATTGCCGGCGACAGCGCCGTGCAGCGGGCGATGTCGGCCTACGCGCGCGACTGGCGCCTGCGGTATCCGTCACCCTGGGATTTCATGTTCGCCATGAACCGGGCACTCGGGCGCGATCTCGGCTGGTTCTGGTATTACTGGCTCTTCACCACCGAATCGGTCGACGGGTCCATCGTGTCGGTGGAGAGCCGCGGGGCCCGCACCCGGGTCGTCGTCCGGGAGGATGGTGAGATGCCGTCGCCCGTCGTGCTCCGGGTCGAGTTCGCCGCAGACGGCCCGCCGATCAAGCCGATGAAGAACGCCGTGATCGAGGGCAACACCGCGACCATCACCTGGCCGGTGGATGTCTGGTTCGGCGGGAGCCGAGTCTTCGTGGCCGACCTGATTCTCGGGCGCCGGAAGATCGAACGGATCAGCTTCGATCCGGGGCGCCGATTCCCCGACCGCGATCCGGCCGACAACAGCTGGCCGCACTGATGCTGCTGCCGGATCGCCGATGGTATCTCGTCGCCGCCACCCTCGCGCTGCTGGCGCCGCTTGCGGTGGTCTGGCCGAGCGCCGGGGCACTGCTGCTGATACTGGACGTGCTCTGGGTCCTCGCACTGGCGGTGGACGGGTGGCGCGCCGCGGGGATTCCGATCGGCCGACTCGATATTCTGCGGGAAGCGCCACCTGCGTTCTCGGTAGGACGCTCCCTGCCCGTTGTCTATCGTTGGACTAATCCAGTCGCCAGGCCGCTGACTCTGAAGGTCCGGGAGGTGTTTCCGGCCCAGATCCTGCCGGAAGCCGGGGTCGAGCGGCGCGTCGTGATCCCGGCGCTCGGCACCGTGCGGGAAGACGTCATGCTCCGCCCGGTGCATCGGGGCCGGGGCTCGGGCGGCGGGCTCAATCTCAGAATCCTCGGACCGTGGGGACTGGTGTGGCGGCAGGCCCGCAAGGATCTGCCGTGGCAGCCTGTTGTGTACCCCAATCTGGTTGGCGCGTCCTTGCGCACCCTTCCGACCCAGGCACAGCGCCGGCGCGAGGCGGGATTCCGCAGCGTCCGTCGGATCGGCGAGGGCCGGATGTTCGAGAGTCTCAAGGAATGGGTTCCGGGCGAGGACACCCGGACGATCGACTGGAAGGCCACCGCCCGGCGCGGCAAGGTGATGGCCCGCCAATATGAGGACGAGCGCCGTCAGCAGGTCCTGCTGGTGATCGACGCCGGCCGGATGCTGACGGCCGACATCGACGGCCGGCCCAGGCTGGAATCGGTGGTCGAGGCGGCCCTGCACCTCGCCCACAGCGCGGTGGAGCACGACGACAACATCGGGCTGATGGTCTTCGCTGATGAGGTGCAGCAGTTCCTGGCCCCGGCACGGGGACGCCGGGCGCTCCGCGCCGTGCTGGACGCGCTCGCGACAGTCGAGGGCCGGCTGGTCGAACCGGACTATCCCGCGGCCTTTGCCTATCTGGCGGCCCGGAACCGGAAGCGGGCCCTCACGGTGCTTTTCACCGACGTGATCGACCGGACGGCGAGCGAGGCCCTGGTGGCGCAGGTCGGGACGCTGAGGCCGAGACACGTGCCCCTCGCGGTGACCTTGCGGGATCCGTCCCTCGAGCGGCTGGCGACGGTCCGGCCCGCGTCGGCCGGCCTGGCGTTCGAGCGGGCGGCCGCCGAGGAGCTGCTGCAGGCGCGGGAGGGGGCGCTGGCGGAAATGCGCAGCCGGGGGGTGCTGGTGCTGGATGTCGCTCCGGCTGGAGCGAGTGCGGCGGTGGTCGAGCAGTACAACTGGCTCAAGCGGCGTGGCGCGCTGTAGCCGGCCCTGCCCGGCCGATGGCTTCGAAGAATCTGATCAGCAGGCAAGCCCGTTTCCTACATGGAGGAGCTATGCGGTTCGCGATGGGTACAGTCACGTTCATGGCGGCGCTGTCCCTGACCGCCGGTGTCGCATCGGCGCAGGATCCCGGCGCCGCCGCGGTGCTGCGGCAGCAGCTTCGGCAGGCGCACATCGGACGTCGCGCGAGTCTGGCGGATCGGCGGATGACGTACACCCCGCTCATCAGGCCCAATCAGTTCCTCGAGGGTGAGCTCGCCGACGGCGACCGGCTGCTGCAGAACGGGTGGATCCTCGACCAGTGGAGCTACCAGGGGAGGAAGAACGAGCTGGTCTCGTTCACGGTGAAGGCGAATTACGAGGTCCTCGTCGTCGTCCTCATCCAGCAGGGCGAGGAGCTCAAGGAGATCGCGGAATCGAAGGTCGCCAGGGGCGAAGCGATGTCGGAGCTCAAGCTGCCGCTCGATGGTGACTATGCGATCATGGTCATCGGCACGCAGCCGAGTTCCCGCGGGCGCTACATCCTGACGACCAAGTCGCAGGGTTCGGTCACCGATGTGGACTACGCCCGGCTCTACCCGGGTGGCGGGGACCCGAACGGGCGCTACGCGCTGCTGGTCGCCGCGGACGACTACCCCGGCGAGGACAACGATCTGGGCGGCGGCCCAAGCAACGATTCCCAGCTGATGCGCCAGCTGCTGATCGAGAAGTACGGGTTCAAGCCCGGGAACATCGTGATGCTCAAGGACGTGGAAGCCAACCGCGACCAGATCATCGAAGCCTTCCGGCGGCACCTCGGCCAGGCCGGCCCGAACGGCGTCGCGGTCTTCCACTATTCCGGACACGGCATGCAGATGCCTGACAACCGCGGCTGGACCGGCGCGGACGACCCGGAGCCGGATGGCAAGGACGAGGCGATCGCGACCTGGGGCACCCAGGGCGACCTGTATGGCTACATCCTCGACGACGAGATGGCCGTGCTCACCAGCGAGCTCAGGGCCGGGCACACCCTGATCGTGCTCGACATGTGCCACGCCGGCACCGGAACCCGCGGCGGGCCGCCGAAGGTGCGTACCTGGGGCAGCCTCGCCGGCAAGCTGCCGGTGCCGGCCCACTTTCGGAAGGATCCCAACCCGCCGCTGGCCCAGGCGCGCTTCATCAAGTACCGGGACATCGCCGCGCAGGTGCAGACGCCGAGCAAGTCGCTGACGACGGGCCGCGCTCCCACCAGGCGGAGTACGACCAGCCCGCGAACCACGTGCTGATCGCGGGGTCGACCGCGGACGAGACCTCCGCCAACTACACGATCGACATGCCGGATGGCGGGCACGCGAACGTGGGGCTGCTCACCTTCATGATCTTCCGGTCCATCATGGACGGTCCGGCGAACATGAGCTTCGCCGATCTGCAGACCAGGATCGTGGACCAGACCAACACCATGTCGATGGATTTCCGGAAGGCGCCCCAGCATCCGCAGTTCGAGGGCCAGCATGTCGGCGACCCCATCGCGCGCTTTCTGGGATCAGCGCGCTAGACCGGATCGATCGGCCCGAGGGGCTCAGAGCTAAAGGGAGGGGCGGGTCATCTGACCCGCCCCTCCCATGTCTGGGTGACCCTGATCCTGTCCGGCGATCAGCCGCCGTGGTTCGGGAAGATCGTGCTGACGGGATGACCCATCGCCTGGAGATAGTCCCGGTCGAATGCGGCGGAGACCGTCTCGCGGCGGGAATAGGGACCCGAGGTATAGGCCCTCGAGTTGATGCCCGCCTGACTCAGCTCGCAGACATGCCAGTCCTCCCGGTTGGTCATGTCCCAGAATTTCACGCCGTCCTCGATGTCGAACGCCGGATTGGCGAGGGAAGCCGGATTGAAGAGCCAATGGCAGAAGATCCTCGTGCGGTCCACCGCGACGGGCCAGAGCACGTGGAACATCACGTAGTCCGGATGCAGGCTGAGGAGCATGTTCGGCATGATCGAGTAGTAGTAGACCCGGTTGTGGTCCTCCGCGGGGAGCGCGGGATCCACCGGCAGGCCGCAGACGCGGCCGCTCATCGTCATGCTCCTGGCGTCGTCGGCGAGGACCATGTAGCCGCCGAGGAACGGTCCATCGCTCAGGTCGTTCTCCCCGAGGAGCGGGGGCGTGCGCCTGGTGAGCGTCGGGTGTACCAGGGGGCAGTGGTAGCACTCGGAGTAGTTCTGGACGACCAGTTTCCAGTTGGCGTGGACGTCGTACTCGATCGTCCTGCCGACCTTGAGGTTCGGCATGTTGAACCGGCTGAAGCGCCCGATGAGTGGCGCATGGCTCTCCTCGAAGGGGACCGGCTCCTTCGCCAGGTTGATGAAGATGAACCCCTCCCACAGCTTGACGCCCACCCTGTGCAGCGGCCAGTCCTGCTTGCGGAACCCCTCGAGGTCGTTGGTCGCCGGCGCTCCGATCAGCCGGCCATCGAGGCCGTAGGTCCACGCGTGATAGGGACACTGGATCGTCTCCGAGAGCTGGCCCTGGTGCTCCTCGCAGAGCCTGCTGCCGCGATGCCGGCAGACGTTGTAGAACGCGCTGACGACGCCCTGCTGGTCACGGAGGATGATGATGCTCTCGCCCGCGACCTCGAGCAGGAAGTAGTCACCGGGCTTCGCGATCCGTTCCTCGCGGTCGACGCAGAGCCACTGCCGGGTGAACAGCCGCTCCATCTCCTCCTGCAGCAGTTCCGGCGAGGTGAAATAGCGGCGCGGCAGGGTCATCTGCCCGTGGGTGGGGAGTTCACGGGGCTTCCAGGCGATGGTCGTCACGGCGGCTCTCGTTGCGAGGGACCCGACAAAAATGACCGTCACCCCCCGCGCGGGGAAGGGGAATCGGCGAGCATGACTACCGGTCATGCCAAAGCGGGGTAGGATTCTGCGCCATGCCAGTTCCGATCATCCATCTGATCCCGCACACGCACTGGGACCGTGAGTGGTACCTGCCGCTCGGCGGCTTTCGCGCCCGGCTGGTCAGTGCCCTCGACGAGCTGCTGGCGCAATGCGAAGCCGATCCCCGGCTCACGAGCTTTCTGCTCGATGGCCAGACGGTGCTGCTGCGCGACTACCTCGCCGTTCGTCCCGAGCGGCGTGAGGCCATCGCGGGGCTGGTGCGGTCGGGCCGGCTGCAGGTCGGTCCCTGGTATGTGCTCGCCGACGAGCAGATCCCGGCTGGAGAGTCGCTCCTCAGGAATCTCGCCGCCGGCCGTGCCGATGCGTCGGAGTTCGGTGGGCGACTCGACGTGCTGCATTCGCCGGATGCCTTCGGTCACCCGGCCATCTGGCCGGCGCTGGGCGCGGAGTTCGGGATCTCCCTCGGCACGGTGTGGCGCGGTCTCGGCCCCGAGCGGACCCGCCATCGTGACCTCGCCTGGTGGGACGCGCCCGACGGCCGGCGCGCGCTCGTCTATCACCTGCCCCCCGACGGGTATGAGATCGGGTCGTCGCTGCTGGTCGCCGATGACCGGCTGGCGGCGGCATGGGCGCAGGTCGCCTCACAAGTACTGCCGCGCGCCGCGACCCGTCACGTCGCCGTCTTCGTCGGGGCCGATCATCATGCCCCCGCCCCCGACCTCGCTGGCCTGGCCACTCGGCTCGCCGCCCGGGTGCCGGGGCTCCAGTTCCGGTTTTCCCGGCTCGACGACTTCCTCCGCGCGGCGCGCGACGAAGCGGCCGGTCTCGATGTCCTGACCGGCGAGCTCCGCTGGTCCTATGGCTACACCTGGACGCTGCAGGGCGTGCATGGCACCCGCGCGCCGATCAAGCGGCGGAACAGCCGGATCGAGGTCGCGCTCGTGCGCCAGGCGGAGCCGCTGGTGGCGCTCGCCGGCCTCGGCGGGGCGCGAACCGATGCCATGATGGCGGTGCTGACCCGCGCCTGGCGAGAGGTGATCGAGTGCCACTTCCACGACGCCATCGGAGGCTGCGCCGCCGACGAGGTCTCGCGCGCGATGTCGGTCCGGTTCGATGACGCGGAGGCCGCCCTGCGGGAGGTCACGCGCGGCGCCCTGCACGCACTGGCCGGTCACGATGCCGACCGCGCGCGGGAGGATCCCGCCACCGCACCGAGGCTCGCTCTCTGGAATCCCGCGGCCCGGGCACGCGGCGGTGTCGTCATCGCCGACCTCAGCATCTTCCGGCGGGATATCCTGGTGGGACCACCGGGCGTGCGGGTGCCGCGACGGGGTTCCGGGGTGCAGCCGTTCGTACTGCGGTTCTCACGCCCTGACGGCACGGTGAGCGAGGTCGCTCCGCAAGTGCTGACGGCGGAGGTCGTGCTCGAGCGAATCGAAGCGCTGCGTCATTATCCCGACCAGGATGAGGTGGACCTGCTCCGCGTCGCCTTTCCGCTGCCCAGCGAATTGCCCGGCCTCGGCGGGTGCCTGGCGGAGGCCGTCCCGGGCTCCGCGCCACCACTCGAGCCGTTCGCCGCCGCGCATGGGCGGAATCTCTGGAACGGGAGGGTGGAGTCGCAGGTCGCAGCCGACGGCACGGTGACACTCCGGGCCGCGGGCGACGGGCCGCTGTTCGAAGGGCTGCTGGCGCTGGAGAGCGAGCGCGATGCCGGTGATACCTACAGCTTCTGTCCGGTGCCTCGCGACGTGATCCGCCGGCCGCTCCGCGCCGCCCGGCCGATGGTCACCGCGGAGGGCCCCTTCGTGGCGGGACTGAGCTGGCCGCTCGCGCTCCGCTGCGGCCGCGGCGCCGGGAAGGGTGAAGGGCGCGTGACCGCGAAGCTGCGACTCGAGGCGGTCGGCGACTCGCCGGTCCTCCGCTGCACCATCACACTCGACAACCAGGCGAGGGATCACCGCCTGCGGCTGCGGATTCCCACGGGGCTTCGCGGCCGGCCAAGTCTGGCAGGAGCCCAGTTCGGCACCATCGCGCGGACGGCCCTCAAGCGCCAAGCCCGGAACCCGGCGGAATCCCCGGTCGCAACGGCGCCGGCCCATCGCTGGGTCGCAGCGGCGCGTGGCGCGCGCGGCCTGGCGGTCTTTATGCCGGGATTCTTCGAGTACGAATGGACCGCGAGTGGCGACCTGCTGGTGACGCTGCTCCGCTCGGTCGGCGAGCTCTCCCGATCCGGCCTCCGCACCCGACCCGGCCACGCCGGCTGGCCGACCGAGACGCCCGAGGCGCAGTGCCTCGGTAGCGAGACCATCACGCTGGGCGTCGCGCCGGTGACGGCGGATGACCTCGCCGCGCCTGACCGGCTGGAACGAATGTGGGAGGATGCCTTCGTGCCACCGCTCGCGCTCTGGATGCGCGACTATTGTGAGGCGGCCCCGGCGCCTCTGACATCGACGGGCGTGACCCTCGAGGGCGAAGGGCTCGTCATCTCCGCCTGCACCAGGGCGAGCGGCGGACGGGGGATCGTCCTGCGCTGCTACAACGCACTGGACCGTCCCGTACCTGGACGGTGGCGCACTCCCTGGGCCCTCGTCCGCGCGACGCTGATCCGCGCCGATGAAACCGCGCTCGCCCCGCTTCACGCCGGTCCCGGCAGCGGGGAGGTGGCGTTCAGTGCGGGACCGCGGGCCATCGTGTCCATACTGCTGGAATTCACTGACTGACGAGGAGGGGCTGATGCGAAGCGTCGTGATGGGGGTGCTGCTGGCCGCCGCGGTGACTACCGGTCTCGCGGCTCAGGAGAAGGAGATCCTCAAGGTGCCGGGCACGGTCGAGGGCCTGCCGTTCTCCCCCGCGGTGAAGGTCGGCAACATCATCTACCTGTCCGGGCAGATCGGGAATGTCCGCGGCACCCGGAACCTGGTCTCGGGCGGAATTCGCGCGGAGACCCAGCAGGCACTGGAAAATATCCGCAGTGTGCTCGAGGCCTCCGGAAGTTCGCTCGACCGGGTCATCAAGTGCACCGTGTATCTCGCCGACATCGGCGACTATGACGCGATGAACCAGGTGTACGCCACCGTCTTCCCGAAAGATCCCCCCGCTCGCTCCACGATCGCCACCAGCGGACTCGCGCTCGGGGCGCGAACCGAGATCGAGTGCATGGCAACCGCGCGCCAGAAGTGAATGCTGCCGGGCTGAGCGCCGCCTGACGCCTCAGCCCGCCGCGTCGGTGGCCGCGGCGATGATCGCGAAGATCCGCGGGACCCACTCGCGATGCTCGGGCTTCATCAGGACCGAACGGAGGCAGGTGACCGTCTCCTGGTCGCGCCGCAGCCGGGACCCGGTGGGGTCGATGAGCTCTGCCGGCAAGTCGGCGAGCGCGAGGTGGAGCCCACGGCGTGCCGCCTCCTCGAAGACCCGGCGCGACCTCGCCGACACCGCCCGCGCCGTCGTGGCGCGGGGCGCCCAGACCACGATATCGAGTTCCGGCGAGGGCCCGGTCAGCATTCGCAGGTCGGCGCTCAGGCGTCCGTACAGATCGAGTGCGGCCTCCCGTGCCGCGTGCAGCATCGCCGCGAACGCTCCACCCGGTACCAGCGGCATCAGCCGCTGCGTGGTCCAGAGCGCGACCGCGGCGGCACCCGGGCGTGAGCACTCGAGGCTGATCTCGCCGAGATGCAGCTCCGCCGAGGTGAAATAGGTATAGGGCGATTCATGCCGGTAGAGGAGGCCCACCGCCGGATCGCGGAAGAGCACGCACCCGCACCCGTACGGCTGCAGCCCGTGCTTGTGCGGATCGATGACGAGCGAGTCCACTTCCTTGAGCGCCGCAAAGGCATCGCGGGCAGCCTGGGCGAGGTTGTCCACGAGTGTGAAGTACCCCCCGTAGGCCGCATCCGCATGCAGCCGGAATCCGTGGCGATCCCGGCGCGCGAGCAGGGCGGGCAGGGGATCCACGGCACCGGCCGCGGTGGTGCCCATCGTCGCCACGACGGTTCCCACATTCTCCTCCGCCAGAATCTGGTCCAGCGCGTCCAGATCCATCTTCCCATTCCGGTCGCTGGGACACGCCCGATACCGGAGGCCCAGCACGCCGCTGATTCGCGAATGGGTGTAGTGCGCCTGTGCCGAGGCGACGATGGTCGCGCCGGGCCGGAGCTGCCCGGCGATCCAGAGCGCCTCGAGGTTGGCCATCGTGCCGCCGCCGGTGAGGTGGCCGAGGTGCGTGGACCATCCGAACATCGCGGCAAGCGCGGCCACCGCCTCCTTTTCCATCGCCGAACTCGCGCGCCCGCCGTCCAGCGCGTGATTGTTCGGATTGATCAGCATCGCCAGGGCGTACGCCAGCCGGGCCACCGGGTGCGGCGGCTTGAGCATCTGGCCGGCATAAAGCGGATGGAAGTAGGGGAAGTTGTCATGCAGCCGGAGTGCGACGTCCCTAAGCACCCGTTCGATCGCGGGGAGATCGAGCTGGCCACCCTCGCTCGGGGGAAGGGAGGCGAAGCCGGCCTCGAGCCGCGCGATGCTGCGCCCGAGGATGGCGAGCAGCGACTGGTCCGCCGGATTGAGGGGGGCGTCATGCGGCATGGACAAGGCTCAGCGGTCGCGGGCGGCCCGGATGACGTCCGGCTTGTTGGTAACGATGCCATTCACCCCGTTCCGCCAGAGGGCCAGTGCCGAGCGCGCGTCATCCACGGTCCACACATGCACCGTGCTGTTCCGCGCGTGTGCCCGGCGAACGAACCGCCGGGTGGCGATCGGAAGGCCGTGGTAGGCCTCGGGGATCGCGTAGCAGCGGCAGGCGGCGTCTGGCGCACCGAGCCCGAAGTAGAGGCGGGCGATGTCCCTGCGCGACGCGCCTAACGTGAACGGGGCCATCCGAAATGGGGCCAGCGCCTGCCACTCCGACCCGGCCACGACGGCGCGGTCGGCGGCTCCACTCTCGACCAGGACGCGTGCGACCGCATCCGCCACCTCGGCCTCCTTCACCTCGATCAGCAGCGGCACGCCGGGGAATTCGGCGATCACTTCGCGGAGCGCCGGAATCCGTACGCCCCGGCCGCGGAACGGGGTGCCGGGGACTCCCGGCTCCTCGTGGCGGAACCCCGCATCCAGCCGCTGCAACTCGGCCGCGGGGCGCGTGGCGACCGGCCCCCGCTGGTCGGTTGTGCGATCGAGCGTGGCGTCGTGGAAGACCATCGCCTCGCCGTCGGCGGAGCGCCGGATGTCGAACTCGATGGCGTCCGCGCCCTGCGCCAGCGCGAGCCGAAAGCTTTCGAGGGTGTTCTCCGGCGCGTACCAGGCCGCGCCCCGGTGGCCGATCACCGGATGTGCGGAGCGGTCGAGCAGCGGGTTCATGCCGAAGTGTAGTAGCCCTGGAACTGCTCGCGCAGGGCCGTCTTGAGGAACTTGCCGGTGCCGGTCTTCGGCAGCGCATTCACGAATACGATCGCGTCGGGCAGCCACCAGTTCGCGAAATTCACGGCCAGATGGGCCCGGAGCTCCTCACTCGTGGTCTGCTGCCCCGGTCGCTGCACCACGACGGCGAGCGGGCGCTCCTGCCAGCGCGAGTGCGGCACCGCGATGACGGCGGCTTCCAGGACAGCCGGGTGATCCATCAGCGCGTTCTCCAGCGCGACCGAACTGATCCACTCCCCGCCCGATTTCACCAGGTCCTTGGCGCGGTCCCGGATCCGGATCGAGCCCCACGGATCGATCGAGACGACATCGCCAGTCCTGAACCAGCCATCCGCCGTGAAGCTCACGCCACCCGGACCGGCGCCGTGATAGCCGGAGGCGACCCACGCCCCGCGCACCTGCAGCTCGCCGATCGCCTGATCATCCCAGGGAATCAGCCCGCTGTCGCCCTGCGCCCGGATCTCCAGGAATGGCGCCGGCGTCCCCTGCCGGGCACGCGCCCGGTAGCACTCGTCAGGCGCAAGCTCTGACATGCGGGATGGCACTCGCGCCACGGTCCCCACTGGCGCGAGCTCGGTCATGCCCCAGGCATGCACGATCTCGATGCCGTGCCGTTCGGCATATCCGCGGATGAGCGATTCGGGGACGGCCGCCCCGCCGATGACCATCTGCCGGATGGCGGAGAGGTCGAACTCGCCCGGCGCGCTGTCCAGCAGCTGCAGCAGGGCGATCCAGACAGTGGGCACACCGGCCGTGAAGGTCACGCGTTCGCTCACGAAGAGCTGGCAGAGACTTCGCGGGTCGAGCTGCTTGCCGGGGAGCACCAGCCCCGCCCCGGTCAGCGCCGCCGCGAACGGGATGCCCCACGCGTTGGCGTGAAACATCGGCACGACCGGCAGCACGATGTCGGACTCGCGGAGGCCGAACTGGTCGGCCATGCCGATGACGAGCGAATGGAGCGCGAGGGCCCGATGGGAATAGACCACCCCCTTCGGCTTGCCGGTGGTGCCCGAGGTGTAGCACATCGCCGCCGCGCTCGATTCGAGGACGTCGTCACACCGCGGCGCGCCTGCATGGGTCGAGTCGATCAGGCTGTCGTAGTCGATCGTTCCGGGCGGGAGCGCCGTCCTTTCGTCGCCGATCACGATGACGTGCCGGAACGGCGCCCGCTCGCGGAACTGCAGCAGCAGCGGCACCAGGTCGGCGTCGACGATCAGCACCTTGTCGCCGGCATCGCTCGCGATGAAGGCGAGCTCGTCGGCATGCAGCCGCAGGTTCAGGGTGTGCAGCACCGCTCCGATCATGGGGATGGCGTAGTACGCCTCCAGATGCCGGTCGTGGTTCCAGCACAGGGTGGCCACGGCGTCGCCGCGGCCGACGCCGAGGGACTGGAGGGCGGCGCCCAGCCGGTCGGTCCGATGCAGCAGCTCGTCGTAGGTGGTGCGATGGACGGAACCATCGGGCCGCCGGCTCGCGATGCGCGTGTCGCCATAGAGCTGGCGGGCTCGGCGCAGCATCGCCGGGACGGTGAGCTGGTAGTCCATCGTCAGTGCCTGCATCCGCATGCTCCGATTGAAGGTCCAGGGGGCTGCCAGTGATTTCCTGCCGCGTGTCTACGGGCGCGCCGCATCGGCGGATCGCTCCCCGTCCGGCGCCGTGCCTGGCCCGATCGCGGCATCCATCCCGTCCCGCAACGCGTCCCCGACCAGCGTACAGGCGATGACGACGAGCACCAGCGCCACCCCCGGCGCGACCGCGACCCAGGGGGCGTTCACGAGCGTATCCCTGCCCGACGCGATCATGCCGCCCCAGGAGGGAGTCGGGGGCTGCACGCCGAGTCCGAGGAACGACAGTCCGGCTTCGAGGGTGATCGCGTTGCCGACGCCGAGCGCGGCGGCCACGATCATCGGTGTCCAGGTGTTCGGCAGCACGTGCCGCCAGGCGAGGCGGCCCCGCGGGGCGCCGAGTGCGCGCGCGGAGAGGATGAATGGCCGGGCCATGAGCGCCGTGGCCTCGCCGTAGACCAGGCGCGCGATGCCCATCCATCCCGTGAGTCCGAGCACCACCACGACCAGCACCGCACCGGGCTTCCAGAGCGCCGCCAGCAGAAGCAGCAGCACCACGCGCGGGATGGCGAGGGCGAAGTCGGTGAGTGCCAGGAGTACCGTGCCGATCGGTCCCCGCCAGACACCAGCGGCGAGGCCGACCACTCCTCCCAGGCCGACGGCGATGAGTGTCGCCAGAAACCCGGTCGCCAGCGAGACCCGGGCGCCGTAGAGCAGCCGGCTCCACACATCCCTCCCGAAGCGATCGGTACCGAGCAGATGGAACGCCCCCTGCCCGTCGCTGTGCAGTGGCGGCGTGAACCGGGTCGCGACCACGTCGCCCTGGGCGAGCGGATCGTGGCCGGTCAGGACCGGCGCGGCGAGCGCCGCGAGCGTGAGCGCGCCGAGGATGGCGAGGCCCGCGAGGGCCCGGCGGTCCTGTGTCAGGCGTCCCGGCGCGTTCCGCCCGCCGGATGCGACACCGGGCAAGGCCCGATCAGGCATCGCGCACCCGCGGATCCACCCAGACCCGGAGGCCATCAGCCAGCAGATTGCCCGCCACGACCAGCGCGGCACTCACTGTCGCCGCCGCCATCACCACCGGGTAGTCCCGGGCCGAGACGGCCTGGATCAGCACGCGGCCCACCCCGGGCCAGGCGAAGATCCCTTCCACGAAGACGGTGCCCGAAAAGAGCGCCGGGAGGGAGAGGCCGAGCAGCGTGACGACTGGACCAAGCGCGGCCCGGAGCAGATGCCGCAGCAGGACCCGGGACTCGCCGATCCCGCGGGCGCGCGCCGCCAGGATGAACGGTTCCGCGCGGAGGTCGAATGCCGCGCCCCGCACGAAGCGCGCGGCACCGCCGAAGCCGATCAGCGTCAGCGTCAGCAGGGGCAGCGCCAGATGCCGGATCCGGTCCACCAGCCGGAGCGATGGCGAGAGGAACTCCGCATCGAGCCCCGCGGCGCCGAAGGCCGGCAGCACCCGCAATTGATAGGCGAACACCCAGACCAGCATCACCGCGAGCCAGTAGCTCGGCATCGCGAACAGGGTGACCGACACCACCGAGAGCGAGGTGTCGGTCGCGGGCCGGCCCCAGGACTGGATCAGCCCGATGACGATGCCGAGGAGATAGCTGCACCCGAGTGAAAGCAGGACGAGGAGGGCGGTGGCCGGCCAGGCTTCGGCCAGCATCCGGCTGGCCGGCCTGCCGGTCGCGAGGCTGGTGCCCCAGTCGCCACGGGCGGCGTGACCGAGCCAGTCCGCGAACTGCAGCGGCAGCGCGCGATCAAGTCCGAGCTGGTGGCGCACCGCCTCCAGCTGGGCTGGTGTCGCCTCCGGGCCCGCGAGATGGATCGCGGGATCGCCGGGGGCAAGGTGCAGCAGCGCGAAGGTCAGGGTCACCACGCCGACCAGGACCGCGCACCCGGTCAGGAGTCGCCGCAGCAGAGGGAGAAGCATGGCGGGAATGTGCGCCCGGGTCGGGATCGCCGCCAGCGGGCCCGCGTCGATGCGCGGGAGTTTGCTTTCCGGCGGGTGGCGTCCGACTTTTCCGCCATGCGGCCGCGCCAGCTCTGCCTGCTCCTTGTCCTCACCCTCGACGGCTGCGGTGCGACGGCCTCCCGTCGCGGCGACACGGTGATGTACGCCTCGGGCGCGGACCTGCAGAGTATCAATCCGCTCTTCACGATGCACCCCCTCGCGCGCCAGGTGCAGCGGTATGTGCTCCTCACCACGCTGGTACGCTACGATAGCCTGATGCGGATCGAGCCGTTTGTGGCGCGACGGTGGGCGTGGTCCCCGGATGGGCGGCGGCTCACACTCTGGCTGAGCGACGCGCTCCACTGGCACGATGGCGTCGCCACCACCGCACGGGATGCCGCCTGGACGCTCGAACGGGCGCGGGATCCCGCCACCGGATATCCCCGCCAGTCGGATCTGGCCGCACTCCTCGCCGCCCGGGCGCTGGATGACACCACGCTTCAGCTCGACTTTTCGGCGGCACCCGGCGGCATTCCTGATGTCCTGACCGATCTTGCCATCCTCCCGGCTCACCTGCTCGATACGGTGCCACCCGACCGGCTTCGGAGGGCGGCATGGCAGGAACACCCGGTCGGAAACGGACCGTTCCGGTTCGTCGCGCACGAGCCCAATCGCCGCTGGGTCTTCGAGCGGAATCCCGAGTTCCCTGCCTCACTCGGCGGGCCGCCGCGGCTCCAGCGGCTGGTGATCGCGGTGGTGGACGAGCCGATGACCAAGCTCGCCGCGCTCACCTCCGGCGAACTCGATGTCGCCGGCATTCAGCCGGCGCACGCCGAGTTCGTGCGCCGTGATCCCCGGCTCCTGGTGATGGACTACCCGCTGCTCCTGACCACCGGCATCATCTTCAACGCCCGTCGCGCGCCGTTCAACTCACTGGCCGCCCGTGCGCGCGTAGCCGCCGCGCTGGACCGCGCGGCGCTGGTCGCGGGCTTCGTCTACGGATTCGGCACCCCGGCGGACGGGCCGGTGCCGCCCGGCGTGGCGGGGTGGGACACCCTGGCGAAGGCCCTGGGCAAGGAAGGGGATGCAGTCGCGCCGGTGCGCCCCCCAATCGAGACGGGACCGCTCCGCTTCGAGTTGCTCACCGTCGGGTCGGGTGAGGCGGCACTCGAACAGATGGTGCAGGCGCAACTCGCGCGGGCGGGGATCACGGTGACCATCCGCCAGCTCGAGCTCTCCGCCTTTCTCGATCGGGTCTACGGCCGGCGCCACGACTTCGATGCGGCCCTGCTCGGCACGCCCGGTGACCTCGGGCTCGGCTATCTGCGGCCGCTCGCGGCGCTCTCGGGCCTGACGGCGCCCACCGATCGGACCGCGCTCTTCCGCTTCTTCCGGGATTCGCTCCCGGTCACATTTCTGTACCATTCCCGCGGCCTGCAGGGCATCAGCCGCCGGGTCAGAGGCGTGAATTTCGGACTCCGTGGAGAACTCGCGACCGTGAGCCAGTGGAGTGTGGCGCCATGACGGGCTGGAGCGCGACTGCGCCGGTCCGGCTCGATTTCGCCGGGGGATGGACGGACGTCCCGCCCTTCGCCGCGCGTGAGGGAGGCGTAGTCGTCAATGCCGCGATCGACCTCCGGGTGGGCGCGTCGTTCGAGCCGGGTGGCGAGGGGATTCTGCTGCATGCGGAAGATCTGAAGCAGGCGGCGAGGGTCAGCGGCGCGATCGATCTGCGGCCGGATCCGAACCTCGCGCTGCACCGCGCCGCGGTCCGCATGTTCCCCGCTGGGCCCGGCACGCTGCGTACCCGGTCCGAGGTGCCCCCTGGCTCGGGGTTGGGAAGTTCCGGTGCGCTCGATGTCGCGATGGTCGCCGTGCTCGCGGCGGCACGCGGAGAGGAGCTGAGTGCCGAGGAGATCGCGTCCTATGGCTGGCACCTGGAGGTAGTTGAGGCGGGGAATCCCGGCGGCCGCCAGGACCAGTACGCCGCGGCGCTCGGCGGCTTCCACCGGCTCGGTTTCCTCGGTGACGAGGTGCGCACCGACCGGCTCACCCTCGACCCGGCGTTCCTCAGGGAACTCGAGCGGCGCACGCTCATCTGCTACACCGGGCATTCGCGGGTGTCGGGCAGCACGATCGCGCGGGTGATGGGCGCCTATGAGCGGGGTGATGCGACGGTCACCGGCGCGCTCCGCGAGATGGTGGGCGTTGCCGACCGGATGGCGGAAGCGCTGCTGGCGGCCGATCTTCCCGCCGTGGCCGAGCTCCTGTCCGAGAACTGGCGCTGTCAGCAGCGGCTCGATGCCGGAATGCGGACGAGCGAGATGGCCGCGCTCGAATCGGCCATGGCTGAGGCAGGTGCATTGGGCGGCAAAGCCGCGGGTTCGGGTGCAGGGGGATGCATGTTCTTCGTGATGGGCGACGACACCGATGCGGGGCAACGGGCCGCCGAACGGGCCGGGGCGAAGCTGCTCAAGGCCGGCTGGTCGATGGCCGGAGTGGAACGATGCTGACTGGGGAAGAACTCGAGGCCCGGCGCGAGCTGCTGGCCGACTCGCGGGACCTGCAGGAACTCTGTGACCGCCTGGCGGTGCGCGCACGCGCCGTGGTGGCGGGCGACCCGGCGATCCCGGCCCGGAAGGGGATGCTCTCCGCCGATGGAGGCGTCTGTCCCGACGACCGGACGGCGCTCACGTTCGATCCGTGGAACCCGTCGAGTCACGCCTGCCCCCACTGTGGAAGGCGCCTGACGGGAGAGCGCCACGATGGCCGCTGGGCCTGGCAGCAGCACCTCTGGCTCGGCGAGCGGATCGCGGAACTCTCGGCCGTCGGCCTCATGACCGGCGATGAGGAACTGCTCGCCTGGGCCGCCAGGAAGGTGACCGAATACGGCGAGCGCTACCTCGCCTATCCCAACGCCGACAATGTGCTCGGCCCCGCGCGACTCTTCTTCTCCACCTACCTCGAATCGGTCTGGCTCACCAGCTACCTCGCCGGCGCGTTCATGCTCCGGGAGGCGGGCGTGCTCGACGAAGACGGCATCCGCGCCGCGGACACCGTCGCCGAGGAGGCATCGAACCTGATCGGCGAGTTCGAGGAGGGCCTTTCCAACCGCCAGACCTGGCACAACGCGGCGCTGATCGCGG
The DNA here is from genome assembly GCA_963817435.1 of uncultured Gemmatimonadales bacterium. Lineage (GTDB taxonomy): Bacteria > Gemmatimonadota > Gemmatimonadetes > Gemmatimonadales > GWC2-71-9 > JADJOM01. Next base: position 1,697,808 of record CAWFNY010000001.1, on the reverse strand, counting down.
CGGCGGTCTGGTTCGAGGACGAGGCGCTGGCGGCGCGGGCCATCGAGGGGCGCCGCGGACTGGTCGGACACCTGGTGGACGGCTTCGGCGACGACGGTATGTGGTACGAGGGCGAGAACTATCACCTCTTCGCGCTGCGCGGACTGCTGACGGGCGCCGCGTGGGCCCGGCTTGCGGGAGTGGATTTCTTCGAGGAGGAGGCCAGTCAGGCCCGGCTCGCCGCGGCACTCCGTGCTCCTGCCCGTTCGGCGCTTCCCGATGGCTGCTTCCCTGCGCGGAAGGACGCCCGCTTCGGGATCTCGCTGGCGCAGCCGATGTATCTGGAACTCTGGGAGCGGGGCATCGCCGACCTGCTCGCCTGCGGGCAGCAGGAGCCGGCGGCCGGGATCGGTACATGGCTCCGGCACCTCTACGCCCTCCCCGCGCCGGCGGCGGCGACGTTCGATTCCTACCTGCATGAGGCCGGAGAGCCCGCTCCAGCGAAGCGCGACCGCTCCCACCTTTCGTGGTGGATGCTCCTCTCGATGGTGCCGGAACTGCCGGGTGGCGGCGCGACATGGACGCCCGCGAGCACGCTGCTGGGAGCGCAGGGGCTCGCGCTGCTCCGGAACGGCGACCGCTATCTCAGCGTCGAATGCGGCGAGTACGGTGGCGGGCACGGACATCCCGACCGGCTCCACCTCACTTTGCATGCCCGCGGGGTCCACTGGCTTGCCGATCCGGGCACCGGATCGTACGTCACGCCGGACTTGCAGTGGTACCGCTCCACAATGGCGCACAATGCGCCGCGTGCCGACGAGGTTTCCCAGCCTCTCGGCGATGCGCGCTGCGAGATGTTCGACGCGCCGGGGCCCTGGGGCTGGGTGCGGGGCAGGTTTGGCAAGCTGGCCCGCACGGTGGTCGCCGGTCCGACGCATCTGGTGGACGTCGTGGAGTACGCCGACGACCAGGAGCATGTCGTCGAACTCCCCTGGCATCCCGAAGGCGAGATCGAGGTGCTCTCTCCCGGTCACTGGGAGCCGGCCGAGCTGGCCGATCCCTACGCCACCAGCGTGGAGCGGTTCCTGCCTGACTCGGCGGGCCCCATCCACTGGAAGAGCACGGCGCCCCCCTTCGGCCGCACCCTGCAGGGCATCTTCGACGACACCGGCGAGCTGCTCCGCGCCACCGGCCCCGGCCGTCCGGGCCAGGCGGGAGGCCGCACCTTCCTCCTCCGCCGCCACCGCGGGCGCTACGTCCGGTTCGCCTCCGTCCTCGCCTTCGACGGGCCGGCACTCACCGGCGCCCGCTTTGCGCCGGCCGAGATCGTGGTGACGACCGCCGAGGGGGAGACCATCCACCATCAGACCAGCGAAGGGTGGGAGGTGGTGGAGGGCACGGTGCACACGCCGCTCCGCGGCGCCAGGCGGGAGCTCCTCGCCGGCGCGATCGCGCTCCCCTCCGTCGACACCGCGCTGCAGAAGTACGTGCCGCCCGTCGTGACGGCATACCACGTCGCTGAGCCGCCCGCACTCGATGGCACGCTCGAGGGGTTCGTCACCCGGAGCCCGCTCGCGCTCGATCACGAGGACCAGTATCGCCGCACCGAAGAGCCGTACGGCGGGCCCGAGGAATTCTCCGCCGAGGCCTGGCTCGCCTGGGACGAGCGGGCGCTGTACCTCGCGGTCGAGGTGACCAAGGCGGAGCTCACCTTCCGCACGCGGGACGCGGCGCCCCTCAATCTCGACAACGAGAGCGATCTCATTCACTCCGACGGGCTGCAGATCTACCTGCAGCGCGCCGAGCAGCCGCTGTTCGGCTGGCTGCTGGTGCCCGATCCGGCGAGCCACGGGCTCCAGATCCGCGCGGCGGGAGGAACCGACGCGACCGCGGAGTCCGCACGCGGCACGTGGCAGGAGACCGAGCGCGGCTATCTCGTCACCGCCCAGGTGACGGTGCCGGGCTGGCCCCCGGCGGTCGGCGAGCCTGCGCCACGCTTCGACCTGGTCGTGAATCAGATGCGCCCCGACCGTACCCGCCGCCTCGGCCAGCTCTGCTGGACCGGTGGCGGGGGATGGGCGTACCTGCGCGGGGATCGCCAGGATCCCGCCTGGCTGGGAACGGTGACGCTCGCATGAGAATCCCGGGCTTCACGTCGACGGGCAGCAAGCGGCCGGAGGCGCTCTTCGGCGCCGGGGCGCCCCGCGGACTGCCGGTGCGCCTCGCGCGGGCCTCGGGCGCCCAGGTCTGGGACGCCGAAGGCCGGGAATACCTGGACTTCATCATGGGGCTCGGCGCCGTCGCGTTAGGCTACGGGCATCCCACGGTGAACTCGGCGGCTCACGCCGCGATCGATGCCGGCGTCGTCGGCCCGCTGCCGCCGGAGCTCGAGGAGCGCGTAGCGGAGCGGCTCGCCTCGATGATGCCGTGGATGGAACGCACCCGCTTCCTGAAGACTGGCGCGGAGGCGGTCGCGGCTGCGGTCCGACTCGCGAGGGCGCACACCGGCCGCGAGGTCATCCTTCGCTGCGGCTACCACGGGTGGCTCGACTGGTGCCAGCCGGTCGGGACCCCCGGCGTGCCGACCGCGCTGTTCGCCCTGAGCGAGGAACTGCCCTTCAACGACGTCGAGCGCGGCCGCTCGATGATCCGGCTTCTCGCCAGCCGGCTCGCCGCGGTGGTCATCGAACCGGTGGTCGAGCGGGCGCCCTCCGGCGCCTGGCTCACGATGCTGCGGGAAGAGACCCGGCGCGCGGGCGCGCTGCTGGTGCTCGACGAGATCAAGAGCGGCTTCCGGCTGGCGCCCGGCGGCGCGGCGGAGCGGTATCACATCGATCCCGATCTGGTGGTACTCGGCAAGGCGCTGGCGAACGGCTTCCCGCTGGCCGCGGTGGGCGGACGGCGGGAGGTGATGGAACAGGTCCGCAAGACCTGGATCTCCTCCACACTGGCCACCGAGATGGTGGCGCTCGCGGCGGCGGAGGCAACCCTGCGGGTGGTGATCGAGGCGGGGCTCGCTGAACATCTCTCGCAGGTGGGACGCCGCTGGATGGACGGGCTCAAGATCCTGGCGGAGCGCTTCCCGGATCTGATCCTTGGCGTCGCCGGCATCCCGGAGATGTCCTTCCTGCGGTTCCATGATGACGCCACGGGCATCCGGATCGCCCGCGCCGCGGCGGGCAGGGGGCTGCTGTTCAAGCGGACCGCCTACAACTTCGTGTCCCTCGCGCACGACGTGGCCACCATCGATCGCGGGCTCGGGCTCCTCGAAGAGGCCTGCGAGGAGGCCCGGCGTCCCGGCGTATGAAGCTGATTTCACGGGCCGTTCAGGGCCCGGGACTGCGCAGGCTCCTACCTTGAGTTCATGAGCCCCACCCCCGTCGGCGCCCAGGCGGTCTTTCACGCGGAAGGTCTCTCCAAGACCTACCGGATGGGTGAAGTCGAGGTCTGGGCGCTTCGTGGCGTGGATCTCGACCTGTACCAGGGGGAGTTCGTGGTCTTGCTCGGCCCCTCGGGTAGTGGCAAGTCCACGCTGCTCAACATTCTCGGCGGCCTCGATGTTCCCACCGCCGGCCGGGTGAGTTTCCTCGATCACGATCTGACGGTGGACGACGACAAGGCGCTGACCCGGTTTCGCCGGGATCATGTCGGCTTCGTCTTCCAGTTCTACAACCTGATCCCGAGTCTCACCGCGCGGGAAAACGTGGCGCTGGTCACCGAGATCGCGGAGCATCCCCTCGATCCGGCCGAGGCGCTGCGCATGGTGGGGCTGGGGGATCGCATGGATCACTTCCCGGCGCAGCTCTCGGGCGGGGAGCAGCAGCGTGTTGCGATCGCGCGCGCGATCGCCAAGCGTCCCGACGTGCTGCTCTGTGACGAACCGACCGGCGCGCTCGACTATGAGACGGGGGTGCTGGTCCTCGATGTGCTCCGGCGCTGCAACGAGGAGCTGGGCACCACGATCGCCGTCATCACCCACAACGCCGCGATCGGCGCAATGGCGGACCGGGTGATCCGGCTCCGCAGCGGGCAGGTGGTCGAGACGATCCGCAATGCACGCCGGGCCGCCCCCAGTGAGCTGAGCTGGTAACGGCCATGCGCGCGCTCGGACGGAAACTGCTGCGGGACAGCTGGCACTACCGGAGCCAATTCGCGGCGATCGCCGTCGTGATGGCCTGCGGTGTGTCGGTATTCGTGGCGCTCCGCAGCATGCACGGGTATCTCCGGAACCGTCAGGCGGCCTATTACGCCGAGCAGCATTTCGCCGAGGTGTTCGCGCAGGTGAATCGGGCTCCCGCCTCGGTGGCGGAGCGCCTCCGCGCGATTCCCGGCGTGCAGACCGTGGAAACGCGGGTGACGGCTCGCGCCGTGCTGGAGGTGCCCGGGCTGGAGGAGCCGGGCACCGGCTGGCTGGTCTCGATACCCGACCAGCCGCGGCCGATGCTCAACGACCTCGTCATCCGGAGCGGACGCTATCCGGCGCAGGGCCAGGGGAACGAGGTGCTGGTGAGCGACGCCTTTGCGCGCGCCAACCGGCTCCAGAGCGGAGATTCGCTGGGCGTCATCCTGCGCGGGCGCTGGGAGACACTCCGAATCGTGGGGACCGCGATATCCCCGGAGTTCATCTACGAGATTCCGCCGGGCGGCGGATCCTTCTTCCCCGACAACCGCCGATTCGGGGTGGTGTGGATGCAGCGCACCGGGCTCGCGGCCGCGCTTGACATGACGGGGGCGTTCAACGACGCCTCGTTCATGCTCGCACCGGGCGCGGCGACTCCCGACGTCATCGCGCAGATCGACGCCGCACTGTCGCGCTACGGCGGCCTCGGCGCGTACGAGCGGAAAGACCAGGTCTCGGATCAGTTCGTCAGTTCCGAGATCGAAGAGACCCAGGTGACCAGCATCCTGCTGCCGGCGATCTTCCTCGCGGTCACCGCGTTTCTCCTGCACCTCGTCCTCTCCCGGCTGGTCGCGACCGAGCGCGAGCAGATCGCCGTGCTCAAGGCGTTCGGCTACGGGAACGGCCAGATCGCGGTCCATTACCTCGCCTTTGCGCTGGTCCCGGTCGGTGCGGGCACCCTGGTCGGCTCCGGACTCGGGGTCTGGATGGCTCGGGGCTTCGCGCAGATCTACGCGCGATTCTACCAGTTCCCCGACGTGGGGTACCATCAGGACCTGACGGTCATCGGTCTCGCCGTCGTGGTGAGTGGCGGCGCCGCTCTGGTCGGCGCGCTCGCGGCGGTGTGGCGCGCGCTGCGGCTCCCACCGGCCGAGGCGATGCGGCCCGAGTCCCCGAGTATCTACCATGGCGGCGGGGTGGACCGGCTGATCGCGGCCCCGGCGATCCCGCTCGCCGGGCGCACCATTCTGCGCAGCATCCGCCGCCGGCCCTCGAGGGCACTGCTGTCCATCACGGGACTCGCGCTGGCCGTCGCGCTCACGATTGTCGGTCGCTTCATGTTCGATGCGATCGACTTCATGAAGCAGCTCGAGTTCTTCTCGGTCTGGCGGCAGGACGTGTCGGTAGGGTTCGATCGCCCGATTCAGGTATCGGTGCGTCACGAGCTGGAGCGGCTGCCGGGGATCATGCGAGTGGAGCTGGTGCACGACGTCCCGGTCCGGCTCCGTCATGGCGCAGCCTCCGAACGGACGGTGATCGAGGGTCTCGAGGCGGGCGGCGAGCTGCGCCGCATCATGGACGCGAGCCGGGCCGCGCTGCCACCGCCCGTCGGAGGACTGCTCCTCAGCGGGACGCTCGCCCGTCAGCTCGATCTCGCGCCCGGGGACACGGTGCGCGTGGAAGTGCTCGACGGCCGGCGGCGGGTGAGGAATCTGGTGGTGGCCGGCGTGGTCGATGAGCTGCTGGGCCTGCTGGCCTACATGGAATTCGACGCCCTCCACCGCCAGCTGCAGGAGCCGCCCGCCGCCTCAGGAGCCCTCCTCTCGGCCGATCCGCGGATGCGCGCGTCGCTCAACCAGCGGCTCAAGGCCCTCCCGCGAGTGAGCGGGGTAACCTGGCTCGGGAACCTGCTCGACGGATTCGAGCGCACCATCGCGGAGAGCTTCCGCATCACCATCGTGAGCATCGTGGTCTTCGCGATGGTGATCGCGGCGGGCGTCGTCTACAATGCGGCACGGGTGTCGCTCGCGGAGCGGGGCCGGGAACTCGCCAGTCTCCGGGTGCTCGGGTTCTCCCGCGGTGAGGTCACCGCGATGCTGCTCGGCGAACAGGCGCTGCTCACGGCCGTGGCCCTGCCGTTCGGGCTCGGCATCGGTCACCTGCTCGCGTGGCTGATTGTCGAGCGGTTCACCTCCGACATCTTCCGGATCCCGCTGGTGATCAGCGGCTTCACGCAGGTAATCGGAGTGGGCATCGTGCTGGCCGCGGCGGCGGTCACATCGCTGGTGATCGCGCAGCGGATTCGCCGGCTGAACCTGGTGGCCGTGCTCAAGACGCGGGAGTAACGCATGAAACACCTCTCCACTCGCTGGCGCATCGTCCTCGTCGTGGCGGCCCTCGCCCTCCTGGTGGTCTGGCGGCTGCGGCCGACACGCCTGCCGGTGGACACCGTACGGGTGACGGAAGGCCCGCTGCGGGAGACCATCGACGAGGAGGGGGAGACCCGGGTCCACGACCGCTTCATCGTCGCCGCGCCGGTCAGCGGTCGCCTGACACGGGTGCGGTTCCGTGCCGGAGACAGCGTCGGCGGCGGGGACATCATCGCATGGCTCACCCCGGCCCCGCTCGACTCACGGGCGCGGCAGCAGGCGACGGCGACCCTCGAGGCTGCGGAGGATGCGCATCGCTCGGCCGAGGCGACTGTCGGGGTGGCCCGTAGCGCCCTCGATCAGGCCGAGCGCGACCGTGCCCGCGCGGAAAGTCTGGCGGTCGCGGGGCATGTTTCGCCCGCCCAACGGGAGGCCGCGGAGCTGGTCGCACAGACGCGGCTGCGGGAATCGGACGCGGCGACGGCGCGGGCCGCGACCGCGGCCCACGACGTCGAGCGGGCCCGGGCGGCGCTCGTCGCCGCCACCGGCAGTGATGCCGCCTCGGGGGCCGGGATGCCGCTTCGCGCTCCGACGGCGGGCCGGATCCTGCGGCTCCTCGAAGAGAGTGAGCGGGTGGTGCTCGCGGGGACACCGGTCGTCGAGCTGGGCGACCCGGGCCGCCTGGAGATTCAGGCCGACCTGCTGACGACGGACGCGGTGAAAGTGCGTGCCGGCGACACGGTCCTGATCGAGCCCACCCCCGGTGCCACGCCGCTGCGCGGACGGGTGCGCACGGTCGAGCCCTCCGCCTTTACCAAGGTCTCGGCCCTCGGCGTGGAGGAACAGCGGGTCCCGGTCATCGCCGACCTGCTCGATCCGCCCGGCGCCCTCGGCGATCGCTACCGGGTAGAGGTGAAGGTCGTGGTATGGGGGACTGCACGCACCCGGAAAATTCCCCTGAGCGCGCTGGTGCGCCGGGGCGAGGGCTGGGCGGTCTTCGCCGTCCGGGATGGGCGGGCACGCAGCCAGGCGGTCACACTCGGGCATCGTGGCGCCCTCGAGGCGGAGCTGCTCGACGGGCTCGCCCCGGGCGATGTGATCATCCGCTACCCGAACGATCAGATCCGGGACGGCACGCGGGTGGAGGGCACGGCCGCCGGAGGGGTGTAGCCGGCCCGCACCGCGCGCATACTGGACGCTGCCGCCTGGGGCATCCAGATTCCGCCATGCTCGTCGACGTGCACGCCCACTTCTACCATGACCGCACGCCGCGCAGCGACTGGCGGGAGCGGAACGCGAGCCGTCTCGCCGCCGGGGAGACGATCGGCATCACCTGGCACGTCGCCTCCATCCTCGGAAGCTGGGGCCTCACCTCCCCGACCTACTTCCCCTCCGCCGCCGATCTCAGTTACGCCAACGAGCAGTTGCGGCTGCTCACCCTCGAGCATCCCGGGCGGATCCGTGGCTACGTCGCGGTCAACCCGAACGTGACCGGGCATGCGCTCTCCGAGATCGATCGGGGCGCCGAGTCGGGCATGATCGGCGTGAAGCTGGCGGCGAGCCGCCGCGCCGATGATCCGCTGCTCGATCCGGTCTGCACGGCGGCCGAGCGCAACGGCCTCCCGGTGCTGCATCACATCTGGCAGCACCGCCGCCGTGAATGGCCCGGTCAGGAAGCTTCCGATGCCGTGGAACTCTGCCGCCTGGCGGCCCGTCATCCGCGGGTCGATTTCATCCTGGCGCATATCGGCGGCGGCGGTGACTGGCTGCACTCCCTCCGGGCGGCGCGCCCCCATCGCAACGTCTATCTCGATCTCTCCGGCAGCGGGGTCGATGGCGGCATGCTCGAGGGCGCGCTGCGAGCTGTGGGCGCCGAACGCCTCCTGTGGGGCGCCGATGTGACGCTCTGCACCGGCTGGGCAAAGCTGCGCTATCTCGAGCGGCTGCTGACTCCCGCGGATCTCGTGCTGGTCACCGCTGGCAACGCGGCGCGGATCTTTCCGCCGGGTGCCTTCTCGTGATCGACGTTAGCGTCTTCCTCGGCGCCTATCCCTGGCGCCGCCTGCCGGGCACCTCGCCCGAGGCGGTGCTGGCGGCCATGGACCGCGTCGGGATCGCGACGGGGTGGGCATCCCATCTGCCAAGTCTGTTCTGGAAGGACCCGGCGGAAGGGAACGCCTGGCTCTACGAAGTCGCGGCGAAGTTTCCCCGGTTCAGGGCGGTCGCCGCGATCCACCCGGGACTGCCGCACTGGGAGGAGGATCTCCGTGAGGCGGTCGATCAGGGCGCGGTGGCGGTGCGTGCCGACCCCGGGTTCCTCGGGATCGCGCCGGCCGGCGGCGAAATGCTGCGGCTGGTGGCGGCGGCGAGTCATGCCGGCCTCCCCCTCATCAGCGCGGTTCGGCTGGAGGACGGCCGGGGGCGTCACCCGCTCGATGTCGCGCCGGAACTCGCCCCCTGGGCGGTGCGGGCCTGGCTCCGACACGACCCCGGCGCCCGCATCGTCATCACCCACGCCGAGCGCGGATTCATCGAGGAAGTCCACCACGGGTCGACCCCGGCCGAGGCCGCCCGGGCCTGGTGGGACATCTCCTGGGCGTGGGGCCCGCCGGAGGACCATCTGGAACTGCTGCTTGCCACGATGGGCGCTTCGCGATTCCTTTTCGGTAGCGGCCAGCCGCTTCGGCTGCCGGAGACCCCCGCCGCCCGGCTGGATCTGCTCGACCTGGCCCCGGCCGACCGGCAGACGATCACGACCGGCAACGCAGTGCAGCTCACCACCCGGAGCACCACGACCGCATGACCGAACCCACGCGCCGTCACGAGCCCCGTATCTCCTTCGCCGGGCGCACCGCCCCCAGGCTCGAGACCCCCGCCGGCAGTTACGAGGTCGTGGATCTCTCCGCCGAAGGCATCCGCTTCCGGGCACCGAACCATGAGGGGCCGGCCGTCACCATCGGGGACGTGCTGCGCGCCACCATCCGGTTCCCGGCCGATCGTCTGGTCGAGGTCGAGGGGCGGATCCTGCGCGTCGCCGGCGACGAGGCCGCGCTGCATCTCGAGCGCGGGCATGAACCGATCGCGTCCAGCGTGCCGATGGGGCCGGCCAGCCCGCGGCGAACGGGTCTCCTCTGGTAGGCGCGCAGAACATGGCCTGGGCACACGAGCGCGAGCACTACCGCGTAGCCTATCCCACCACGCTGCGCCCGAAGCTCCTGGTGCAGGGGCACACTTTCGACGTCGTGGACATCTCCGAGCGCGGCATCCGCTTCCGCCTGGCCAAGGCGGAGGAGCCCGCCCCCGGCGTCGAGGTACAGGGCGCAGTCCGGTTTCGTCGCGGCGAAACCATCACCGTGCGCGGCGTCGTGCTGCGGGTGGTACAGGGCGAGGTGGCCGCCAAGCTCGATGAGGGGGTGCCGCTCCGCGTGATCATGGAAGAGCAGCGCTTCCTCCTCGACCGCCACCGCCACCTCGGCATGTGAGGTGACCGACCGCGCCGACGTCGCGATCGTCGGCCTCGGGGCCGCGGGCAGTGCCGCCGCCCTGACCCTCGCCCGGCGCGGCAAGCGCGTCGTCGGATTCGACCGCTTCCACCCCCCGCACATCCACGGCTCCACCCACGGGCGCTCGCGCATCATCCGCGAGGCCTACTACGAGTCTCCCGCCTACGTGCCCCTGGTCAGGCGCGCCTACGAACTCTGGTACGCCCTCGAGCGCGACAGCGGTCGTACCCTGCTCACCCAGACCGGTGGACTGATGCTCGGCCCCGCCGCCGGTGAGCTGGTCGAAGGCGCCCGGCGGAGCGCCGAGCTGCATGGGATTCCCTGCGACTTGCTGGATGCCGCCGCGGTGCGGCGCCGCTTCCCGGCGTTCCGCCCCGATGCGGACGCCGTCGGGATGCTGGAGCGCCGCGCGGGCTTCCTCGACCCGGAGGCCTGCGTCGAGAGCTGCCTGACACTGGCCACACGCGCCGGCGCGTCGCTGCGATTCGATACCCTGGTGGATGGCTGGGAGCGCCGGGGGGACGGCATCCACCTGCGGACCACCGCCGGCACCGTCGAGTGCGGCCGGCTGATCCTCGCCGCGGGGGCGTGGATGGGAGGGCTGGTGGGCGGTACGCTGCCGCTCACCGTCACCCGCCAGGTGATGTACTGGTTCCGCCCGGAGGGTGGTGCCGCACACTTCGGCGCGGGGCAGCTGCCGGTGTTCATCTGGGAATGGGAGCCGAGACGGATGATCTACGGGTTCCCGGATCACGGCGCCGGGTTCAAGGTCGCCCGCCACCACGAGGGACCGGTCGTGAACGCCAACGTCGCGGATCGCACGGTGAGCCCGGCGGAGATCGCGGAGATGCGGGAGATCCTGCGCCGATGCTTTCCGGAGGCCGATGGCGAGCCGATCGACTCCGCGACCTGCCTCTACACCAGCACGCCCGACCATCACTTCGTGCTCGGCGCCCACCCCGAGGAGCCGCGGGTGATCCTCGCGAGCCCCTGCTCCGGTCACGGCTTCAAGTTCGCGAGCGCGATCGGTGAAGTGCTCGCGGACCTCGCGACGACCGGGGGCTCAGCCTTCGACCTCTCGCCGTTCTCGCCCAGCCGCTTCGGCTGACGCCGCGCGCTACTGCCAGCGGAAGCTCTTCAGCGCCACCACGAACGCCACCACCATCCAGACCAGCAGCACCGCCAGCTTGCCCGCGACCTGCGGGAGCGTGGCGCCTTCCAGCATGATGGCGCGGAGCGAATCAACCACCGCCGTGAGCGGCAGCGCCCGGATGATCGGCTGCACCAGCTCCGGGAATCGCGCGGACGAGAAGAACACGCCGGAGAGGACCCACATCGGCAGCATCATCAGGTTCGAGAGCCCGGAGATGCCTTCGATCGTGGTCGGTCGCGCGGCGGCCATCAGGCCCATCGCGCCGAAGGCGAGCGAGCCGGTGACGCAGACCACGGCCAGCGACGCCAGCGATCCCCGCACCGGGACGCCGAAAGCGACGACGCCGAACGCGAGAATGGTCCCGACCTCGAAGACGAGCAGCAGGAGCTGGGCGAGCGGGAACGAGGCGAGGTAGTCCGCCCGCGACATCGGCGTCGCGACCAGGCGCTTGAGCAGCTTCTTCTTCCGCGCATCGACGATCGCGTAGCCGGTGCCCCAGATGCCGCTTCCCATCAGGTTCATGCCGAGCAGCCCCGGCAGCAGGAAGTCGATATAGCGCGAGCCCTTCTCCCGCACGATCTCGTTGGCGGTGGGGATCGGATCGCTGCGGCCCGCGGCGCGCTGCACCGCGTTGTCCACCCGGAGCCGCGCCGGCGCGGCCTCGGGGCGGGTGTCGTCGTAGCGGTAGGAGACGCCGCGGTCCCCCGGAATGGCGAGCAGCGCCACCCGTCCGTTCCGGAGCGCCAGCGCGGAAGTCGCCGAATCGGCGAACCGCTCGACCTCGAGCGCGCTGTCGGCACGGAGGGCGCGGTAGATCGAGTCCGCGGGCTGGCCCCAGTCTCCCCACCCGATCCGGATCCGCTCCGGCGGCTGGCTCCGGAAGGCGATGCCCAGGCCGGTGGCGAGCAGCACCGGGAATACGTAGACCCAGAAGACCGCCTCCGGCTCGCGGAAGAACTCGCGCAGCCGGACGAGGATCAGCGCTCGGAGGGCGGGACGGAAGCCTCGGCGTTCACTCATCGCGCAGGTATCTCCCGGTGAGTGCGACGAACACATCTTCCAGGGTCGGTGCGTGGGTCCGCAGTTCGGCGACGACCGCACCGTGCTGCCGGAGTGCCTCGAGGATCCGGGGCAGCGTCTCGTGCAGCCGGGCCACCCGGAGCGACAGCGTGGCTTCGTGCTGCTTCACGCCGAGCACCCCGGCGATCGCGGCGCATCCCTCCGCGAGGCCGGCCGCATCGGCTTCGAGGGTGAGTTCCACCACCTGTTCAGCGCCGAGTGAGGCGATCAGCTCCCGCGGCGTGCCGAGCGCGATGATGCGGCCGTGATCCACCACCGCCACCCGGTCGCAGAGCCGCTCCGCCTCGTCCATGTAGTGGGTGGTGATGATGACGGTCCGGCCGCGGGCCTTGAAGCCGCCGATCAGCTCCCACAACTGCCGCCGCGACTGCGGGTCGAGGCCGGTGGTCGGTTCGTCGAGGAAGAGCAGCTCCGGCTCCCCCACCAGCGCGCAGGCGATGGCCAGGCGCTGCTTCTGGCCTCCCGAGAGCTGCCCGACCCGGGCGGCGCGCTTCTCGGTGAGCTGGACCTGGCCGAGCACCGCCTCGACCGTCTCGCCGCTCGAATAGAAGCTCCGGAACATGGCGATGGTCTCCTCGACCGTCAGCTTCTCCGAGAACTGGGTCTCCTGCAGCGATACCCCGATCCGGCGGCGGAGTTGTCCCGCGTCGCGGTCCCAGCGGAGGCCGAGGATGGTCACCTCGCCGGCGTCGGCGGCCTTGAGTCCCTCGCAGATCTCGAGGGTGGTTGTCTTGCCCGCACCGTTCGGGCCGAGGAGGCCGAAGCACTCCCCAGGCTGCACCTCGAGGTCGACCCCGTCCACCGCGCGGACATCCTTGTAGCTCTTGCGGAGGCCGCGGAGCAGCAGGGCGGGGGCCGCGGTCATGGATGGCGCTCCTCGCCGTCGGCCTGGGCGGCCGCCTGACAACTGCTCCAGAACCTGATCAGCAGCCTGGTGCTCTCGAACACGCGCACCTCGGGGTCCTGGAGCGCCCGCTCCCGTGGCTCGAGCTTCAGGTCCAGATGGGGACGGGATCCGTTCCGGATGTGAAAGGCCTCGCGCGGGGCGCCGACGCGGCGGCGGAGCCGGTCCAGTTCCGCGAGGTCGTTGGTGCTCGACAGCACGTGCGACCAGCCCGGGGCGAGCAGGTTCTCGCGGTCCATGAGCAGCATGCCGCAAGATAATCCGCGGCTCGGCCGGATTCCTGTTCGTCTCCCATCTGTATAGAATTAGGCCGTCGCTGTCCACGAACCTCTGGAGTACCCGTGCCGCACTCCCAGGCCCAGCTCGAAGCCATCCCCATGCCCGCGGGCGCGGGGGAGCAGGTCATCGCCCGGTTCAACGCGACCGAGGTGGTCCTGATCACCGGCGCTTCGTCCCCGGCGCTCAAGGCCCTGGCCGAGCAGGTGGCGCTGCGCGCCATGCGGGATACCCCGTTCCATCAGCCGGCGTACACCGCCGCGGATACCGAAGACACGCGGGTCTACATCGCGCGGGAAGGCGGGCATGCCGTCGGGCTCGCCGTGCTCCGGCCCCGGCCCCGCTGGGCCTGGTGGTCGTGGGATGACTGGGACGAGGAGCGCCGGCCCGCCACCGGCGTGGCCCCGATGACGTCGTGGACCGTCGAAACGATCTGGACCCACGCCTCGGCGCAGGCCCGCGGCCTCGCGCACCGGCTGCTGGAAGTCGCGAGTGGGCAGGTGGATCAGCCCATCACCTCGTTCGGATGGCGGCGACCCTTCACCCCGTCGGGGGAGGAATTCGTGAGGCGCCTCTGCCCCGAGGGATTCTGGGTGCCGGACTGATTGCGGCGGGATGCCGGTCACACACAACGGGCGGCCCACAGCGGGTCGCCCGTTCGCAATTGATGGAATCGAACCGCACACCGTCGGGGCGACCGGCCGGTCGCCCCAACCCCGAACGTCAATCGGTCAGAAGGACCCCCGCACCACCGGGATCTGTCCCCGCCGAATCCACGCTACCACCGCACAGCACACGAACACCGTGATCGCGAGGGCGAACAGCAGTCCGCCGTCGTTCTGCACCACGATACCCAGCTTCGTGAGATGGGAGACGATCGCTCCGGAGATAACGCCGAGCGCGATCACCGCGCCGACGCCGGCGGTCGATGGAATGAGCAGCAGCACCGAGGCGATCAGCTCCACCACGCCGCTCCCGATGCGGCCCCACGGCTCCAGGCCGAGGGTGCTGAAGATGTAGATCGACTCGGGGGCTCCCGTGAACTTGAAGTACAGCGTCTGCAGCAGGATCACCGCCGCGACGATCTGGCAGGCCCAGCTCAGGTAGCTGGCCGACTTCGGGAGGGACATGGCATGCGATTCGAGCATCGGTGCTCCTGGGGGCTGAGGGCTCCATGCCGGCGGCGATCCGCCGCCGGCAGCTACTCGTGATTCCGTACCGCGGCGCCGTGGTGCCGGACCAGCCGCCACAGCTCGCCGGCAGTGGCGGGACGGGCTCCCTCGGCGACATTTGCGGCGGCGATCGTGAACAGCAGCCGCCACTGCTCCCTGAGAGTACGATACGCACTGCCGATCCGGTTCTCCGGATCGTAGATACTGGTCGCTTCCGCCGTGGCGCCGTTCAGTTCCACCACCTTGAAGTTCCGCCCCGCCTGCAAGTCCTCGACACTCGGCGTCCGGATGTCATACCGGCCGAAGTGGAAGCCCGCAAAGCCCTGGCTGATCCGGTCGATCGCCGTCGTGAGCGCGGGGGTGGTGACCCATCCACCGTCGAAGAACGCAGCCCCCCGGCAATGAGTTCCCAGTTCGACCAGGGGCATCCGCTCTCCCGCCGGCGGGATGTCCGCCAGCCTCCCGGCATGCAGCCTCAGGTAGAACGGCGCCATGCACACCGCCCGGTCGTCGGCGAGGATCAGGTCCTCGAGCGACTGCTCCCCGTCACCCGTGACAGCCGGAAAGCGCTTCTCGGTCACCGAGAAGATCCTGCCCGCCGCCTGGCCCGGCTCCCGGAGGTAGAAGATCCCGAACTCCGGTCCGGGGGCGTACTCCTGCACGATGACGTCGCCGCCGGCCCGCGTCAGATAGCGCTCGATCTCCGCCTCGCTCCGCACGATCGCGACCCCGGAGCCACGCTCCCCTACATCGGGCTTGAGCACCAGCGGCCAGGGATGCTCCAGCGTGGCCTGAAACGCCTTCGCCGCCGCGATCCGTTCCGCCGCCGGCAGCCGCGCCGGAATGAGTCGCCACGACGCGACGAACTCCGGACTCCCCGCGAGCCCCGCGAGAATCCCTGACTTCGATTCGCCGACGAAGCCGCCGCCGGGGATCGCCGGATTCACCGCCGTGAAGAGCAGCAGGCTCCGATGCCGGAGCGCGAGCCAGAGGACGTACAGCACGATCGGGGGGTAGAATGCCCACCTCGGCCAGAACTCCCACCGGGTCAGCCGGCGCCAGCGGGAGAGCAGCAGCCGGCGCCCGCGCCAGGTGGCGAGCGGAATCAGCAGCTTGAGCAGCACGAAGAGAACGATCGCGCTGACGAACAGGTAGAGCGCCGCGCGGTCGCGGAACACGGTGAGCGCCCGCTGCGTCACCTCCCCGAAGGCGGCGGAGATCCCGACCAGGATCGGCGTCCAGATGGCGCAGGCGACGAAGAAGTACGCCGCGAACCGGGCCAGACTGGTGCGCAGCATCCCGGCGGCGAAGTAGGTCGGCAGCCGGGTGCCCGGCAGCACCCGGGTGGCGAAGACGAGCACCGCGCCGCGCCGCCCGATCCAGGTGGAACTCCACTGCACGGCTTCCGGGGTCAGGAACCAGCGGATGGGCGCCCGATACAGCACCGCCCGCCCCAGCGAGCGCCCGGCCAGGAAGACCAGGAGGTCGCCCACGAAGATGCCGACGAAGCAGGCGAGCGTGCCGGTCCAGAACCCGATCGTGCCCCGCGCGATCATCAGCCCGGCGGTGATGCAGGTGAGGTCCTCGCTGATCAGGGTCGCCACGGCGAGCAGCAGGCAGACGATGACGAGCGCCATGCCGGTGATCTTGGGGAGGCTCCGCGGATCGAACGGCTCGGCCGCGGCGGCGAGCCGCTCCGGCGTGGCGGTCGCACGCGTCACCGCCTCGCCCCGTTCCACCCGCTCCACGAACGCCGTCACCGGCGCTGCGATCTGCTCCGGGTGCATGAACGCCATGAAGTGGTCGCCCTCGCTCATGTCCAGCTCGGCCTGCGGGACGATGCGGGCATGTTCCCGCGCGAGGGCGGCGTTCACCAGCGGGTCCTTCTCTCCCTGCAGGATCAGCATCGGGCCGGCGTAGTGCTGCAGGATGCCGCGAAGCGGGCGCTGGTCGGTGTCGTAGAAATTCCGTGCGTAGGGCACGCTCAGCATCGCGTCGTCCAGCCAGCCGAAGTGCGGCGTTCCCTCACGCAGCAGCAACAGCCCGGCGAGCTGCAGCCCGTGGATCAGGTGATTCAGGTGATAGTCGCCGAGCAGCTCGTACTCCTGTGCGCCGATGGCCGAGAGCATCGTGATCGAGCGGACCCGCGCGGGCGCGAGGTCCTCGGCCTGCAGCACGACGCCTCCACCCATGCTGAAACCGAGCAGATGGGTGCTCCGGATGTGGAGGCTGTCCAGCAGTTGCAGCAGGTAGTGCGCGTGCGCGCGGTTGGAGTAGTCGGGGACGTCCCAGCTCGATCCGCCGAAGCCCGGCAGGTCGGGCGCGATGGTCCGGAACCGCTGGCCGAGCAGCCTGGCGAGCGCGGTAACCTCGCCGTTGTCGCCGGGGCTGCCATGGACCAGCACGATCGTCGGGGTGGCGCTGTCGGCATCGGCCGGCGCAAACTCGCGATAGGCGACGCGCACCGGACGGGCGAGCTGCTTCTCCCCGCGCACCGCGTGCAGCATCACGACCCGCTCGTCCGCCGCGGGGGTGCTCTCATGCGGATGCACCAGGCGCACGAGCTGCGACGCCGCGAGCAGCGCCAGGTAGCTCCACAACAGCCAGTGCCGCCGCCATCCCGGCGCCGGGGCTGGGGTGTCGTCGGTGGCGGAGCTCAACTCGTCGAGGGGCAGGGGAGGGAGCGGCGCCGGAGCGCGATGCCCGGGAGCGCGGTGCCTCGGCAGGGGGCGTCGGGCGTGTGGAAGAAGACGACCTGATCCGCGCTCACGCGAACCTCGCTGTAGCTCTGGGTTTCCGCATCGTCCCGGTGCATGCAGACCGACCGCCGTCCCCGCTCGGGGATATGGCTGCGGTGCAGCGCCGCGAGCGCCTCGCCGGTGATGTCAGTCAGCGCGGCGAACAGCGCCTTCCGTGAGGCGGCGACCTCCGGCTCGGTGACCGACGAGCTGGTGAGAATCAGCCCCGGCTGGGCGTGGAAAGATACCTCGAGTGCCTGGCCATCCCACGCGGCCACCCGTGCCGGTCCTCCCGGTTCCACCGCAATCAGCGAGAAGGGCTGGACCGCGCCGAGGTCGCTCGCCCCGAGCGCGGCGAGGGCTTCCGCCGCGGTGGGGTGCATGATCAGCGCGAGCG
This sequence comes from uncultured Gemmatimonadales bacterium, assembly GCA_963817435.1. GTDB lineage: Bacteria > Gemmatimonadota > Gemmatimonadetes > Gemmatimonadales > GWC2-71-9 > JADJOM01. The sequence continues at coordinate 1,680,117 of CAWFNY010000001.1, read as the reverse complement.
GGAGCAGGCCGCGACTGCGCGGCTTCGCGGGCGCAACATAGCCCGGCACCGAATAGCGGTTGGTGATGCCGAGGCTCAGGCCGAAGGCGTTGGTGGCGAGCCAGGTGCCGCCGAAGTCGCCATCGATGGGCGCGACGTACGGCACGCCGGCCGCCACCCGCGACTCGGGGGGGAGCCCCGGGGCGCGGGTGAATCGCTCATCGCGGTTGAAGCAGAGGGTGTAGCCGAGCGGATCGGGGAGCCAGCTTACCGTGCACATGCGGTGTCGCGGCGGGCGGCGGCGATGGTGGACGGCGCCACGCCGAACTCCGTCCCCGCGTCGAATCCGCTGCGCCGGAGCAGTTCCTTGATCAGGGCGTAGTGGTGGACGGTATGGCTCACCAGGAACTGGAGCTCGCGCTTGAGCGAGGACTGGCTCCAGTCAGGCGCGCCGTCGTCACCGGCGACGCTCCGGGTGCTGACCCGCACCGGTCGCGGGCCGAGTTCCGGGGCCAGCCGCGCCAGATCGGTGGCGAAACCCAGCGCCGTGGCGATCGCCAGTTGCCGGTCGGTCTCGAGCGGCACGTGACGGTGGCGCGCGTCGTAGTCGATCTCGTCCGTCGCGAGGCCCATCAGGAACGAGCGATAGTGGTCGAGTACGTGGCGGAAATGCACCCCGATCGCCGACACCCCGGGAGCGGCGCCGCCGGTGGCGTAGGTCTCGTCATCCATGCGGCGCAGCACCTCCACCGCCTGGTCCAGGACGATCAGGTTTCCTTCCACCGCTTCCATACGATCCGTCATTCTGACTCCAGGACTACGGGAATGAACCGCGCCGAGACCGCTTGGTGCAGCCGGTCGGCAAGTCGCTTGCGATCCCGCTCGGCGATAGGCGCATCGCCGAAGCGGACCGTTGCTTCGATCCACGGGAGCCGGGCCAGCGACACGAGGTGCCGCCCGAACGTCATCTCTCCCCACCAGCAGACCGACAGGTGCGCGGGGATGCTCCCGGCGGACGTGCGGTAGCCGACGCTCGCGTGGTGCACCGGGCTGCCAGTCCGCGCCGCCCACTCGAGCAGGGCGGGGCGGAATGGGAGTACTTCATGCCCCGCGGAGCTGGTCGCTTCCGCGAACACCACCACACCATCGCCCTCGGCCGCCGCGGCGCCGAGGTGCTCAAGCACCCTGAGCGCGTCGCGCTTCACGCTGCGGTCGATGAAGATCGTCCGCATCGCCCGCGCCAGCAGCCCCACCCCGGGCCAGCCCCGCACCTCGCTCTTGGCCACGAACCTCGCCGGCATCACCGCGGCATAGGTGACGATGTCCAGATAGCTCAGGTGGTTCGACACCAGGAAGAACGGCGCCACCGGCACCGCGCCATCTACCGTCACCCTGACTCCGAGCAGTCGTGCCACGCCCCGCGCCCAGCGCCGGAAGATTCCCCGGCGCACCCGATGGCGCGCCGCGCCGAACGGGAACAGCAGCAGCGTCAGGATGGCCCACGCCAGGGTCCAGGACGCCGTCCACACCGTGAGGCCGGCAAGCCGCCCCCACGCGAGCAGCGGGGAAACCTCGCCCGCGGCCTCAGCGGAAGAAGAAGCGATAGCTGTGCTCGTCGAGGCTTGCGACATCCAGTGCCACGAGAAAGTCGATGGTCTTGAACTGCCGGTCGATCGCCGGCGGGCCGAAGACCTTCGCGCCCAGGTGCAGGTAACTCTGAAAGAGCGGGGGGATCTTCACCCTCGCCCGCGCGACCGCGCCCGGATCGGCGTCCGCGCACCCCATTCCCGCCAGCGGCGGCGCCAGCAGCGTCGGGTGCACATGCCCCTCCCGCGCCAGAAACTGCATCGTCGCCTGGCCCAGCGCCTCGTCCTGCGAGGTGAGCGAGCAGCAGCCGAAGAGGTGGCGCTTCCCGTTCTGCAGCAGATAGAGCGCGAGCCCCCGCCACAGCAGATTGAGCACCCGGCCGTTCCGGTGCGGCTTGGCCACGCAGGCGCGGCCCACCTCCACCGCGTTCGCGATGAACTCCCGCGGCAGGCCGCTCAGGTCGAACTCGCCGGCCGAATAGAAGCCCTGCCGCCCCTCCGCCATCGCCGCCGTCTGCAGCCGGTAGGTCCCGACGACCTCGCCCGTCGCCCGGCAGGCGATCAGCAGGTGATGAAAATAGGGATCGAGATCGTCGTGATCCCGCCCCGTCGCAAAGGCGCTGTCGAGCCCCTCGCCCAGCTCGAGGTTGAACACCTCGAACCGGAGCCGTTCGATCGCGTCGAGGTCGTCCACCGTCCGCGCGAAGCGCACGACGTAGCGCCCCGCCTCCAGCTCCTCGGCCGGAAGCAGCTCCGGGAAGCTCGGATACGGGACATCCAGCTCGCGCGGGGCGAACTCGGTGTCGGCGCCGTGACGGCGCGGATCAGGAGCGGCAGTCATAGGGTGGCCCCCGACGGAGGGGGCGCATGGGTACAACGAGCCGGACCGGCATTTGGTTCCTTCGTTCGGGGTATTCGAACGGAGGGACGGATCTGTCACACCTTCATGTCGGCCGGGTATCCAGCTCGTGTGCTGCCAGAATCTTCACGCCGAGGCCGGTTGCCGCCAGACTCGCCCCCGGCGGCCGAGTCCACGGTGGTTCAGCGCCAGTCGCCGACCAGGACCCAGGCACCCCAATAGTAGGGGTGGTTGTATTTCGGGTTGGTCTTGAGCGTGAGCTGGGCCTGCCGGAGCGCCTCGGCGGTATCCATCGTTCGCATGTTCTTATAGAAGGCGGTGATCAGCACCGCCGTCGCGGCATCGTCCACCGGCCAGAGGGAAGCGACTACCGCCGGCACGCCGACATCCAGGAACGCGGTCGCCGGGCTGTTCGGCCAGCCGGCGACCTGCTCGTCGGCCACCGCGGTATTGCAGGCCGAGAGCACCACCAGCCGGTGGTGCCCGAACCCGACCAGCTTCCACACCTCACGCAGGGTGAGCTTGCCATCCTCGGCCGGCTTCACCGTCGGCGCCAGCGTGAGGAAGGTGTTGTCGAAGTTCTGGTAGTCGAGGTTTCCGTGGGTGGCGAAGTGCACCACGTTGAACGTCGGCGCCAGCGCCTTGGCGCGGGCCTCGGTGGCGTCGGTGCGGAGGAAGACGGCGCTCGTCGGGTAGAGCCGCTTGAGATCCAGCACCTCGCGCTCCGCGCTCGGCAGCGAGTTGTCCGCATTGCCGAACGCCGCCAGCCGGAGCGGAGACCGCGGCCCGGTCTTCGGTGGCGCCACCTTCAGTTCGGTGACGTAGAAGACGGTGCGCTCATCGCCCAGGGTGCGGGCCGCGCTGTCGGCGCTCTGGGCCAGGATCTGGAAGGGGAGATAGTAGAGGGCTCCGCTCGGCACGATGGCGAGCCGCTTCCGGGTGCCGAGTTCCTTCTCGATCGGCGCGATGAGCCACTGATAGAGGAGCGCCGCCTGCTGGCGGACGTCTCCCGCGGGCCGCGCCTCCGGCGGCGCCTGTCCCGCTGCGCCGGAGCGGCGCACCGAGGCCAGGGTCGCCGCCGGGTTCCGCGCCAGCTTCACCATCAGTTCGATGTTCCGGTCCAGGGTGTCGCGCGGGAGATCGATCACCTTGGCCACCAGCGTGTCGGAGGTGACCACGAAGATGTAGAGCTCCTTCTCGCCCAGCAGATAGGCGAGCAGTGCGACGTCCTTCGGCAGCTCGAGCCGCGCGTTCCGGAGATCACGCAGGCTCACGCTCATGTGGTTCTTGAGTTCCGGCTGCTCCCGCATGATCTGATTGACGAAGCCGAGATAGTCCTCCTCCGCCACGCTCCGATTCGCCTCGAGGGCGCCGATCTTCGCGGCGTTGCGGGTGCTGTCCGGCGCGGCGCGCTCGCGGGCGAGCTGCTCGGTCACGCCGTCGAGCCTCGCCTTTCGCCGCTCCTCCTCCGCCAGCAGCCGCGCCTTGGTGGTGTCGGCGAACTCGATCCCCAGCCCGCGGAACTTGCCGCGCAGCTCCTCGTTCATGCTGCGCTGCAGCACCTCGAGCGCCTTCTCTCCCTGGCCCCGGCGGATCAGCAGTCCGACCAGCGCCTCGTAGAGCCGGCCCTGCACCTTGCCTGACGCGAACAGCTTCTGCGCCCCTTCGCCGCCGACGACCTTGTTGCGGAGCTGCTCGACCACGCTCACCGCCTCCTCGAAGGCCTGCAGCGCGCCGGCCGAGTCGCCCTGGTCGCGGCGCACCTGGCCGAGGAGGTAGAGCGGCTCCCAGAGATACTTGGTGGCGCCGATCTCGCGCGCGATGCGCGCCGACTCCTCGAGCTTGGGCTGGGCCGCCGCGAGATTGTGCTGCGCGTAGGCGAGCTTCCCCTGCTGGGTCAGCACCTCGGCGATGTTGTCGCGCGCCCCCATCCGGCGGCGCAGCGTGTCCGCCGCCTCGAACCAGCGGGCCGCGTCGGGATACTTCCCCTCCTCCAGCGAGGTCTTGCCGAGGAGGGTCAGCGCGGTGGCGGTGGTGCGCGCCGTCTGTACCTCGCGCGCCCGTGCCAGGGCATCGGCGAGCCAGCGCTCGGCGTCGGGATAGTTCCCCTGCTCGAAATACACCTCGCCGATGTTGCCGAGCAGGAGCGGGTAGAACTCCCCCTCGGAACCGTTCGCCTTGACGATGTCGAGCGCCCGGTTGAACTGGCTCAGCGCCCTCGGATAGTCCCCCTGCCAGAAGTAGATGGTGCCGATGTTGTTCATGGCCGAGGCCTGCGACAGCGGGTCCTTCAGATCCACGTACATGCTCTCGGCCTGCTGGTACAGTCCGATCGAACGCTGGTAGTCGCCGCTCTGGTTGTAGGTGTTGCCCAGGCTGTTGAAGGAGTTGGCGATGCCCCAGGGATTCTTGACCTCCTGGCTGATCGCGAGGCTCCGTTCCTCCGTCTCGATCGCCTTGGGGTATTCGCCGGTGAGGGTGTAGATCCAGGCGATCGAGGTGAGCAGATTCGCCACCTCCGTGCGCCGGTTGGCCTTGTCCGCGACGGCGAGTCCCTCCTGGTAGGTCAGCAGCGCCTTCGCGAGGTCGCCCCGCTGCAACTGGATGTCGCCGATGGCGGAGAGCTGCAGCGATTCCTGGCGCCGGTCCTCCTGTGCGCGATAGATCGTGAGCGCCTGGGTCCGGTAGGCCAGCGCGCTGTCGAGCACGCCCCGGGCGTAGAACGAGCGACCCAGCGCCGCGAAGCAGCCGGCCAGCAGGTTCTTCGCATCGAGCTTCTGCGCGAGGACCAGCGCCTCACGATAGTAGCCCTCGGCACGGGCACGATCGTGCGCGCCGAACTCCGCCACGTAGCCCAGGCTGTTGAGCGAGGGGATCAGGTTCCACTCGTCGCCGATCTCCCGCTGCAGCGCGACGGCCCGGGTGTAGTAGGCCCCGGCGCTGTCGATCTGGGACTGGGCGTAGAAGGCGTCGCCCAGGTCGTAGTAGGTGAGCGCGAGCGGGCTCGGGGTCTGCAGCCGCTCCTGGATCACCCGCGCCTCGTGGTACCGTCCGATGGCGCGGGGATAGTCCTTCTCGTTGTAGTAGACGTCGCCCATGCTGTTCAGGACGTCGGCCTGATTGTCGCGGTCCTCGAGCTCCGCGTACAATGCCGTGACCCGCTGATAGGCCTCGAGCGCGCGATTCGGGTCGCCGCTGTCGCGGTAGAGAGAGGCCAGCTTGCCGAGCGAATAGGCCTGGCCCTTCTTGTCGCCCGCGACCTCGCGGAGCGAGTCCGCCTCGTGATGCGCCGCGATGGCGCCGGCGTAGTCGCCGAGGCTCCACGCCGCCTGGCCGATCTGCGACTTGGAGTAGCCGGCGTCGCCGGTCTCGCCCGACTGGGTGTGCAGCGCGTAGGCCGAGTCCCAGATGGCGATCGCCTCCCGGTACTTCGAGAGTTTCGAGAGCTGGACGCCGATCTCGTCGAGCTGATCGGCCTCGCCTTCGATGTCCTCCAGCCCGTGATACAGCGCCTGCGATTCGCGGTAGGTCCGGATGGAGCGGTCGCGGTCGCCCTGCTTGCCGTAGATGCCGGCGATGGAGTTGAGCGCGTCCGCCTGACGGCTCCGGGCGTCGGCGGTGCCCACCGTGGCGAAGAGCTGTACCGCCTCGGTGTAGCTCGCCAGCGCCTCCTCGTAGCGGTCGATCTTCTCCTGCGCGCCGCCATAGCCGAACAGTGAGATCGCGAGGCTGCTCCGCTGGGAGGCGGAGGTGTCGACCTTCGTGCGCGCCCGCTCCAGGGTGACCACCGTGTCCCAGACGGCCATCGCGGGGACGTAGCGGCCGAGGTGGCTCAGCTCGTCGGCGATGTTGTTGAGGGCGAAGCGGACCCCTTCCTCGTCCTCCGCTACCTGGAAGGCGGCGATGGCGGCGCGATATCGAGCGATCGCCCCTTCGAGGTCCTTCGCCTGGTATGCGATCTGGGCGCCCTGGAACAGCACCCATCCCCGCCTCGCCTTGAGGTTGTAGCCGTCCACCACCAGCAGCGCGATGTGATTGAGCGCCCGGGCCGCATCGAACTGCTTCGCCTTGGAGAGCCGCAACGTCTGGGTGTTCCACTCCCCGACCCAGATCCCGTCGGAGAGCGCATCGGGCTGCGCGGCGATCAGCCGGCGGCGCTCGTCGTCGTCCTTCGCGGCCAGCAGCGCATCGCGGACCGCGATCTTGCCCGGGGTGGCGCCGTTGCTGAGCCAGTCCGCGAACGAGACCGCGAAGCTCAGCGGCCGCCCGAGGTAGGGGCCGGGGTAGCTCACCACGTAGTCGAGGTAGCGGGACGCATCCTCCGGGGTGGCGGAGGCGAGGATCCGCATGACGTCGCGGCCCTTGTAGTACCCCTTCTCGATCGGCTGGCGGAGCGGGTCGTCGGCGGCAACCGAGCTGTCCACCCGTCTGGCCACCGCGTGGAGATCGTTCGCCATCGCCGCGAGGACCGGCGTCAGCAGGGAGTCGTTGTCGCCAAGGAGAACGTTCCAGAAGCCGTAGAAGGAGTTGTGGTCGTCACCGGTGTAGGTGATGCGGCGGGCGACCAGTTCGGTGAGCAGCGTCGGGGTAAGGGAGTAGCGCTCCTCGAGCTGCAGCCCGATCAGGTCGCCCTCGAAGATCTGCTTCTCGGGTAGGCCCGGGTCGGTGAGCCTGATCGCGACCGTGCTGCCGCTGCTGTCCGAGGTGAGCACCATGGCATCGCCCAGCGTGGTGCCGCCGCGGTGGTTCATCGAGTCCCGGCGCACGGCGATGGCCAGGCCGGTCATCCCCTGGAGCACCCCCGCGTTGCTGCCGGCCTCCACCCGGACCCGGGCTGAATCGCCGCGCTGCCACAACACTTCGGTGATGCGGAACCGCAGCCCCTTCAGCGTCGCGCCGGGGCGGGCCCCCTGGGCAACGGCGGCGACGGGGGCCAGCAGCAGGGCGGCACACAGCAGGAACGGCTGAACGCGCAGGCGCATAGGTCCAGTCAGGAAGGGTGGCGCGTCGGGACGCGGGTTTCCGCGTCCCCTTGTACAGGGAGATAGGTTACAGTCTCGTCATCTGTGCCGGGGCGTGCAAGTCAGCAGGCCGGGCGCATCCATTGCCGCGATGACACCCCAAGCCAAGGCCTCGTTCTTCATGCAATTCCGCTGCCTGCCGGGCATGCCGATGCTCGGCGCGCTCCTGCTCCTTCCTGCCGGTATCGGCGGGTCCGCGCCTTCCTCTATCAGGACCGCGCTGGCGGCCGCGCCCCAGCTCACCGCCCCCGCGGCGGACACTGGCCGGAAGCTGGCGCTCATCATCGCGGTCGCGAAGTATCCCCGGTCGAGCGGCTACCAGAAGCTCAGCTCCGACAACGACGTCCCCCTCATCCGCGCCGCGCTCACCCGGCAGGGCTTCGATTCCTCGGGTATCCGGGTGCTCGTCGACAGCCAGGCGACCCGCGCCGGAATCCTGCAGGCGCTCGATGCCCTGGTCGCCGACGCCCGGCCCGGCGATGTCGTGGTGGTCCACTATTCCGGTCACGGCCACCAGATGACCGATGACAACGGCGACGAGGTGGACGGCCTCGACGAACTCTGGGTCCCCTACGATGCCCGGAGCGACGTCGATCCGGCGACCTACAAGGGCGAATACCACATCAAGGACGATCAGCTCGAACCGATCCTGCAGCGGCTCCGGCAGCAGGTCTCTCCCGGCGGCAACGTGGTCGTGTTCATCGACGCCTGCCACTCCGGCTCCGCGACGCGGAGCGCGATGCCGGTGCGCGGCGGCCTGCCGCCGATCGGCAAGCCGGCATCCACCCGCACGGTCACCCGCGGCGGCACGCCCAGCGGCTCCGGCTGGCTCGCCGCGCCAGCCACGACTCGCGGCGGGAGCGGCACCGCGTCCGGGCTGGCGCCGATGGTGGTCTTCTCCGCCGCCCGTGAGGACCAGCTCGCGACCGAGGTGGAACTCAAGGGCGAGGACAAGACCGCCGGGCCGCTCTCGGTGGGGCTCAGCCATGTGCTCGCGACGCTCAGCGCCGCGGACGGGCAGACGCTCACCTATCGCGCGGTCTTCGATCAGCTCAAGTCGTGGATGCAGGGAGAGGTGCCGAACGAGACACCGCAGCTCGAAGGCGACGCCGACGTCGCGCTCTTCAGCGGGCGCGCGGTGACCCAGACGCCGTACTTCCGTATCGCTTCGGTGCTCGGTGACTCGATCGCGGTGCTCGAAGGCGGCACCCTGGTGGGGCTCCTGCCCGGCTCGAAGCTTTCCTTCTATCCGCTCGGCACCCAGGATCCCGCCAGGGCGACGGCCGTGGGGAGCGGCGAGGTGGCCATCGCCGATGAGCTGCACGCCAGGGTGCGGCTCGCCCCGGGGTCGCACGCCGCCGGGAGCTGGGCCTTCGTGACCGAGTTCGCCTTTGCGGAGTTCCGGGTGCGGCTCAGACTCGATCCCGCCATCACCGAGCCGGCGCGCACCGCGCTCGCCGCCGACCTCGAGAAGAGCGGGGTGATCGAGCTGTCCGATTCACTGGCGGAGATGGTGGTCCATCCCGTCGGCCCGAAGAGCCGCGGGACGGCGGCACTCACCGTGAGCTGGGCGGGCGATACCAGCGTCGCGCTGGTGCCGCCGGCAGATGCCTCCACCTCCGTGGGGCGCGCCTCACTCACCGAGCGGATCCGGGCACTCGCCCGCGGCAGCTATCTCAAGCAGGTGCAGATGGCCGATCCCAGGATCCGGGTCCGGATCGAGCTGGTGCCGGCCACCCATCACTTCGCCCCGGACGGGAGCTGCGATGCCCGCAAGTCGGACACGCTGCACGTGGCCGCCCGGCTGTCGGAGGGAAATCAGTGGCTGCTCAAGCCCAACGACGGCTACTTCCTCCGCTTCGTGAACGACGGCACCGACTCGGCCTACATCTCGGTGCTGGACCTGACGCCCGATGGCGCGATCCAGCAGCTCTTCCCCCGCGCCGATCTCTCCGGGGAGGACAACTTCCTCCCGCCCGGCGCGAGCTACCTGAGCAGCATCTGCTACTTTGCGACCGAGCCCTACGGGATGGAGGTGGTGAAACTCTTTGCCACTCGCACCAGGGTGGACTTCACCCCGGTGCTCTACAGTCCCGATCATGGCCTTAACCGCGCGGCGGCGCATCCGCTCGAAGTCCTGCTGGCGGGAACCTACTCCGCCACCCGCGGCGATCCGCCGGCTGCCCCGCAGGGCACCGGCTCTACCGCGGCGCTCACCCTTCAGGTGGTTCCGCCCTCCAGTACCGCAGGGCCCTGAAGCAGCAGCGCCGTCGCGCGCGCGATCATCTCTTCCTCCCGCGTGGGGATCACCCACGCGTGGAGCCGCGAACCGTCCGCCGAGATCCGCTGTTCCCGCACCCAGTCGCCGTCCTCCCCGAGCGTGAGACCCGCCCACCCGAACGGCTCGGCGATCTGCTGCCGGATCACGCTGGAGTGCTCCCCGATGCCGCCGGTGAAGACGATCGCCTCCGCCGCGCCCTCCAGCACCGCCAGATAGGCACCGATGTACTTCCGCACCCGGTAGCAGAAGATCTCGAGCGCGAGCCTCGCCTCGTCGTCATCCCGCCGGAGCAGGGCGCGCACGTCCGAATCGCCGGCGATGCCCACCAGCCCCGACTGGCGGTACAGAAGCTCCGTGAGCCGCTCCTCGTTGTAGCCGTTCCGCATGAGATGCAGCAGCACCCCGGGGTCGAGGTCGCCGGCGCGGGTGCCCATCACCAGCCCCTCGAGCACCGACATGCCCATGGAGGTGTCCACCGACTGGCCCTTGCGGATCGCCGCCGCCGAGGCGCCGCTGCCGAGATGGAGCACGATGAGCGTGGGGTCGGCCTTGCCGGTGAGTTCGGCGTAGCGCTCGACCACGGAGAGATAGGACCAGCCGTGAAAGCCGTAGCGGTGCACTCCCTCGAACGGCGGGAGGGCGTAGCGCCGGGCGACGTTGGGGACCGTGCGGTGGAAGGCGGTGTCGAAGGCGGCGACCAGGGGCACGCCCAGTCCGAGAGTGGCGACGATGCCGGCGAGGGCGGCACCGCCGTGGAGCGGATCGAGCGGGATCAGCTCCTCGAGGTCCTGCACCACGGCCTCGTCGATGGGGACCAGCGCGCTGAATCTCTCGCCGCCGTGCACGCAGCGGTGGGCCACCGCGTCCGGGCTGACCGGGAGCCCCGCGAGGAGGTGGGCCACCGCGCGCCCGTGCCCCTGCGCCAGCTCCTCGCGGCCCTGCGCGACGATCCGCAGCTCGCGGCCCGTCACCCGGACCAGCTTGAACTTGAGCGTCGCGCTTCCGGCGTTCACGACCAGCACATGCATTGCCGCGGCTCCCCGTGGTTCGGCGGGCGGAAGCTAACGCGGCCCGGGGTCCGGAGGCACCGGCATCTTGCGCTTCGGCCGCGAACGCCGATCTTGGGGAAGCGGCGCCAGGCCGGGTGCCGCTCCCACCTCGTGCAGGAAGACCAACATGAATGATGTGATGCTCGCCTGGCTCGGCGATGTCAGCTCATGGGTGTGGCAGACCAGCGTTCTGCTGCTCATCGTGGTCAACGTCGTGGCGGTCGCGGTGGTCTCCGTGACCCGCGACCGGGGCATCGTCAACCGGTGGACCGGCCGCTGGCTCGGCGCCAACATCGGGCTGATCGGCCTCGGTGCCGGCGTGCCGCTGGTGACCGGCCTTCTCCGGCTGGGCCTCAGCGCCCTGCCCACCTTCGGAGCCGCGGCACCCCACCTGCCCAAGTAGTCCCGGCCGAGGGGCGGTAGATTGCAGGCAGCGCCATGCCTACCGCCGCCCCGAACCCCGCGCCCACCCCCTCCGCCTTCGGCGGGGAGAGCCGATACGCCCTGGCCGCGGTGGCATACGGCCTTCTGTATGAGATAGCGAACATCGCCGGTCTGCTCGGTCATTCCACGCTTGGCCACACCGTCATCCTCCTGTTCTTCCCGCCACTCAACCTGGCCACCACCTGGGTGCTGTGGCGCGCCTCCCGCCGTCCCCGGATCGACGCGCGGATCGGCGAGGGACTCCGGCTGATCGCCGCGGCCTACATCTTCACCGCGATCGGGAACCTCGGCTGGTTCTATATCTCCCTGTTCGCCAAGGGCGATCCCGGCTACGCCTGGCCCAACATCGCCTACCTCCTCACCTACCCGCTGCTCATCGGGGGGATGCTCCGGCTGCCGAGGAAGGTCCGCTCCCGTCCCGAACTGTGGAAGCACCTGATCGATGCGCTGATCATCCTGCTGGGGCTCGCCCTGCTGGTCTGGTACTTCGTCGAGACGGTGAACGCGCCGACCGATCAGGGTCCGCTCAAGCTGGCCGAGAGTCTCGCCTATCCCGCGGCGGACCTGCTGGTCATCGGCATCGCCGCGATCGTCTGGTTCCGGCGCCCCTCCGCGCAGCAGGGCGGGCTCGCCCTGCTGCTCGGCGGCATCGCGGTCAATTCGGCCGCGGACATCGCCTTTCAGGCGCTCTACTTCCGCTCCGGCGCGCCGGAGAACGCCTGGACCGACGCCGTCTTCATCGTCAGTTACGTGCTGCTCCTGTGGGCCGGCGGGCGCTACCTCACCCGTCCTGTCCTCGCCGGGCCGCCGCAGCCCGTGCCCAGCGGCCAGTTGCTCCGGCCCAGCCGGATTCCGCTGGCCGTCGCGGGCGCGGCCGCGCTGCTCCTGCTCGTGGTCGCGCTCCGGGAGTGGAGCTACCCGCTGAGCACGCTGGCCACCGGCGTGGTCCTGCTGATGGGGCTGCTCACCGTCCGGGACATGCTCACGGTGCAGGAGAACCTCCGGTTCCTCACTGAGCAGGTCGCCCGGAAGAGCGAGGCCCGGTACGAGGCGCTGGTGCGGCACGGCTCGGACCTGATCATGGTCGTGGATGCGCAGTCGGTCATCCGCTTCGCCAGCGCCTCGGTGCGGCGGGTGCTGGGGCGAGCGCCGGAGGAGCTGCTGGGGACCGAGTTCGGGGCGCTGGTCGTTCCCGAGGATCGCACCCGCGCGGAGCTGTCGCTCAACGACGCCCTGCTCCGCGCCGACGGGACCACCACCGTCCAGTGGCGGCTGCTGCATGCCAGCGGACAGGCCCGTTCGCTCGAGACCATCGTCACCAACCTGCTGAATGAACCTTCGGTCTCCGGGCTGGTCCTCAACGCCCGCGACGTCACCGAACGCGACCTGCTCGAGGAGCAGCTCCGTCAGGCGCAGAAGATGGAGGCGATCGGCCGGCTGGCCGGCGGGGTGGCGCACGACTTCAACAACCTGCTCACCACCGTGCTCGCTTCCAGCGACCTCGCGCTCGGTCAGGTGCCGGTGGGGCATGCGGCGCGGGGCGACCTCGAGGAGATCCGGCACGCGGCGGAACGGGCGGCGGCACTCACCGGCCAGCTCCTCGCCTTCAGCCGCAAGCAGGTGGTCGAGCCGCGGGTCCTCGATCTCGGCAAAGTGGTGCAGGACACCGTCCGCATGCTGGAGCGGCTGGTGGGCGAGCGGGTCCGCGTGGTCCCGCTCATCGCCCCCGACGTCGGCCTGGTCCGCGCCGATCGCGCCCAGCTCGAGCAGGTGCTGCTCAATCTCGCGGTCAACGCCCGCGACGCGATGCCCGGCGGCGGCGTGCTCACCATCGAGGCGGAGAATGTCGAGTTCACCTCGCCCCGGCACACCCCGTTCATGGAGCTGCCGGCCGGCCGCTACGTGCTGCTCGCCGTCGCCGACACGGGGCATGGCATGAGCGAGGAGACGCTGCTCCGGGTCTTCGAGCCGTTCTTCACCACCAAGGAGCGCGGCAAGGGCACCGGCCTCGGCCTCGCCAGCGTGTACGGCATCGTGCGGCAGAGCGGCGGCAGCATCACCGTCGAGAGCGGGGAAGGGGAGGGGGCACGCTTCGTCATCTACCTGCCGCGCGCGAGCGGCGCGGTCGCCAGGGAGGAGCTGCCGGCCGCGGGCGCGGCGCAGGCGGGGAGCGGCACCATCCTGCTCGCGGAGGACGAGGCGGCGCTGCTCAGCGTGGCGACCAGGATCCTGCAAAATCTCGGCTACACCGTGATGGGGGCGCCAAGCGCCGAGGCGGCGCTGGATCTGGCGGGGCGGCATCCGGGGCAGATCGACCTGCTGCTCACCGACGTCATCATGCCGGGCGAGTCGGGGCCGGTGCTCGCCTCGCGCCTGACTCGGCAGCGGCCCGGGCTCAAGGTGCTCTTCATGTCGGGCTACGCCGGCGACGAGCTGGGCGTGCACGGCGTGCTCGACGCGTCGGTGGAACTGCTGCAGAAGCCGTTCACCGCGCAGGAACTCGCCAGCCGGGTCCGGGACGCCTTGGCGTCGCCGGGGACCCCGGCGCCGGGTTAAGTTGTCTCCCATGACCGCTCCGATCGACGACTTCGTGAAGCAGGTGGCGGCGGCGCGCGAGGGCTACGCGCTGCCGGTGCAGGCGCGCCATCTCGCCGAAGACTTCACCCATGCCGCGCTCGCCATCCTGTTTCCCCACTTCGCCGCCACCGAGAGTGCGTCGCCGGGGGAGGTGCGGGCCGAGCTGGAGCGGCTGCGTGGCCAGCTCGACGGCTTCATGCTGGCGCAGGGCACGCCGCACGATCAGGCCGTCCGGCTGAGCGCCGCCTTTGCCGCGGAGCTGCCGGAGCTCCGCCGCCTGCTCGGGCTCGATGCCACCGCCATCTGCCAGGCCGACCCGGCGGCGAAGAGCATTGACGAGGTGCTGCTCGCGTATCCCGGGTTCTTCGCGCTGGCCTGCTACCGGATCGCGCACGGGCTGAGCCAGGTCGGGGTGGCGCTGCTGCCGAGGCTGATCACCGAGTTCGCGCACCGGGAGACCGGGATTGATATTCATCCCGGTGCCCGGATCGGCCGGTCGCTGGCGATCGATCATGGCACCGGCATCGTCATCGGGGAGACCACGGTGATCGGGGACCGGGTGCGGCTCTACCAGGGCGTCACGCTCGGCGCGCTGAGCGTGCGCAAGGAGCTGGCGCAGCAGAAGCGGCACCCCACGATCGAGGACGACGTCGTGATCTATGCCAACGCCACGATCCTGGGCGGCGACACCGTCATCGGGTCGGGGAGCGTCATCGGCGGCAACGTCTGGCTCACGCATAGTGTGGCGCCGGGCTCGGTCGTCACCCATGGCGCGACGATCGAGCGCCCCCGGGCAGCGGAAGAGGCGCTGCTGGAGTACAATATCTGATCCGTCACCGAGGACATCAGCCATGAAGGCCAATTCGATTCTCGACACCATTGGCAATACCCCGCACGTCCGGCTGGGCCGGCTCTTTCCCGGCAAGGTCGAGGTCTGGCTCAAGCTCGAGCGCGCCAATCCGGGCGGCAGCATCAAGGACCGGATCGGCATCGCGATGATCGAGGACGCGGAGAAGCGGGGAGTCATCAAGAAGGGCAGCGTCATCATCGAGCCCACGTCGGGAAACACCGGCATCGGCCTCGCGATCGCCGCGGCGGTGAAGGGGTATCGCCTGATCCTGGTCATGCCGGAGTCGATGTCGGTCGAGCGGCGGCGGATCCTGGCCGCGTACGGCGCGGAGGTGGACCTCACCCCGCGGGAGAAGGGGATGAAGGGCTCGATCGCGCGGGCGCAGGAGCTGATCGCCGCCACGCCCAACTCCTGGATGCCCAACCAGTTCGAGAACGTGGCCAACATCGAGATCCACAAGCGCACCACCGCGAAGGAGATCCTCGCCGACTTCCCCGAGGGGCTCGACGTCCTGATCACCGGGGTGGGCACCGGCGGCCACATCACCGGCGTGAGCGAGGTGCTCAAGCAGACGATGCCGAAGCTCAAGACCTTCGCGGTCGAGCCGGCCAAGTCGGCGGTCATTTCCGGGGGCGCGCCGAGTCCGCACCGGATCCAGGGGATCGGGGCGGGGTTCATCCCGGCAAACCTGCATACCGCGACGCTCGACGGCGCCATCCAGGTCACCGAGGAGGACGCCTTTGCGTACGCCGTCCGCTCCGCGAAGGAGGAGGGCATCTTCGTCGGCCCCTCGTCCGGGGCGTCGCTGGCGGCGGTGGCGCAGAAGCTCCCGGAGCTGCCGGCGGGGAGCCGGGTGCTGGTCTTCTGCTATGACACCGGCGAGCGGTACCTGTCGGTGGACGGGCTGTTCGTCTGACGGACAGGCGGTAAGGCGGGAGGGCGGAATGTCCTCTTGCCTGATTGGAGCAGTACCCGGACGCAAGCGGTGTGCCTGACACCGTTTGCGTCTTGTTGTTCTCCGTGTCTGCGCGTCAACCCCGAGCACACCGCACCCACCCGGAAATTCTTTCCCACCCTCAGAGTGTCCTCGCAAGTGTCCTCCCGAGTGTCTTCGGTGGACACCGAGTGTCCTCTTTGGAGGACACTTTTCGGGGACGGTGGACACTTCGGGTGGACACTCGAGGACACCTTCGGGCGGTGCCCGGGCCGGGGCTTCGGTGCTCCCCGATTCGAGATCGATACTCCGGTCCTCGAGCGCGATGCCCCCGGATTCGAACGGTCAGCGCGGGGGGTCGAACGGAGTGCATCCGGCCTCGAACTGTTCGCCCCGGATTCGAGCGGAGTGCTCCCCCATTCGGACCGTCCGCCCCCACCTCCGAGCCGTCTCCCCTTTCCTTAGAGCAGTGTACTCCCGCACTCGGATCATGTGCTCCTCGTTTCGAACCGGGCGCGCCTGGGTTCGAAATGTGTGCGCCCGGGTTCGAGCCGAATGCGCCCCGGTTCGCACTGAGCGCGCCCGGGCTCGAACGGAGTGCCTCCGCATTCGAACCGTCCGCGCCGCATCGGGTCGTCCTCGCGAGCTGTGTGAGGCGCCTGATTGTGTTCTGGCACGCCGCCTGCTTCTCCCACCCCCGTCGCACCGTTGTTGGGACACTGTGCGGCGGTTCCGATCCTGGGAGGTGGGGCCGTGCCCAACCGCGGACCCCGGTCGAGCAGAAGAGAATCGAGGTACCAGATGCAAGCCGGAAATTTGATCGAGCTCGAGATGGGTACGCGGGTGGTTGCCTTCAGCATGGCGAACCCGTCGGACAATCCCGGGCAGGAGGCCGCGGTCGCAAAGCTGGACGAGAAGGTCGCCAGGGCCAAGGCGCTGGTGAACCAGGGGGCCACCGGACACCTGACGGTGCGTGCCTCGGTGCTCACGAAGGAGCAGGTCCGTGAGGCTCTCACGGCCAAGATCCGCCTGCTGCAGGGTGTGGCTCGGGCCGCGGCGGTGGAAGTCCCGGGTGTGGGCGCTCGTATCCGGCTTCGGGGCAGCCGGCCGGGGAACACCACCTTCCTTGCCTCGGCGCAGCTCGCGCTGGCGCAGGCCACCGAGTTCCAGGAGCTGTTCACGAAGTACGGGATGCCGGCGGGGTTCCTGGAGGAGTTCGGGTCGCTGGTGAAGGAGTTCGAGGCGAGTCTCGACCAGAAGGACGCCGGGCTCCGGACCCATGTGGGCGCCAACGCCGAGCTGGATGCGACCATGGCGGACATCATGATGCTGGTGAAGCAGCTGGATGCGATCAACCGGCATCGGTTCCGGAAGGATCCGGAGCGGCTGTCGGCCTGGAAGAGCGCCCGGAACGTGCACTGGCCGAACGGGGCCAAGGCCGCGGCGAAGAAGAAGGGCGGGACGGAAGGGGCGGCGTGAGTGAGGTGTGACTGGTCGTTCTGGCAGGTGTTGGTGTGGTCTGGCATCGAACCCCCGCATTCCGGGTGGGGTGCGGGGGGTCGGTGGGGTTGGGGGCAGAGTTGCCGCAGTTCCCAGCATTTGCCTGATCAGGTGGCGGGCGGTATCGTGTTCCGTTACGAGGCACCGGAGCCGCCGACAGCGAAACCAGAATCACGCCTTGGCGCTCAGGCGGACGAGCGACGACTTGGTCAGGCGGCCGGATACACTGGAGGGCACCGATGGCGAAGATTACCGGAATCGGCGGCGTCTTCTTCAAGAGCAGGGGCGACAGCGCTGCGCTGGCAGCGTGGTATCGGAAGCATTTGGGCCTGCGGCTGGAAGGCTTTGGCGGCGCGATCCTCAAGTGGCCGGACGACAAGGCCGAGGATCAAGGCCTGACAGTGTGGCATGTCGCCGGGAAGGACAGCCAATGGTTCAGCCCGAGCGACTCTTCCTTCATGATCAACTACCGGGTCGACGACATGGGCGAGCTGCTGGAGCAGCTGCGTGCGGGGGGTGTGGAAGTCATTCAAGGACCCGAATCGCACGAGAACGGCAAGTTCGCGTGGATCATGGATCCGGACGGCAACAAGGTGGAACTGTGGGAGCCGAAGCTCTGGGACGACAAGAATAAGGGCGCTTGAGGGCGCCGCCTGACCACCGCATGACGCCGTACGGCGCGGCGATCGGCTGTCGCCGCCCTTGCGCCACCTCCTGGTGACGGGGAGGATCTTGTCGAACTAGCCGCGGCCCCGCAGGTGATGCGGGGTCGTGGGACGGCAACAATGCTGACGCAGAGTGTCCACTCAAGACCTGTGGACTGCCTGCCATACTCGACCGCCGAGAAGCGGCCTGCTCCTCACTCATCACGTCCCGACATGGAGCAACCAATGCGCGTCACCCTGTGTTTGGCGCTGCCAATCGCCCTGCTCGCCTGCAGCCGCCCCGCATTGCCTTTCGCCGGCCGCTATGTCCTCGAACGAGGGAACGCCCGCGATACCCTCGTCCTGCTCCCGAATGGGACATACCATCACACGACCGCCTTCATCGATCAGCGGGTGCTTGCAGATTCCGGCACCTGGCGCATCACGACCGTGGACGGTCAGCAGCGGCTCCAGATCAATCGCTGGGTCCTATGGGCGACCCCGGATTCCCAGCAGCAGATCTTCGGCGCCGATGCCGGCACCTGGTATCCGCGTGTCGACACCCTTGCGGATGGTGCCCTGTCTCTGCGTCTGAGTCTCGATGGCACTGGGGGTTTTGTTGCCATTCCGTAGGGATTGCGGTGCGGTGCCGGGTGACCACCGCAGGAGGCTGGCCGCGCGCGGCCGTCGCGTTGCGCCGACCACACACAGCCAGACGGTGTGCCGACTGCGCTTGCTGAGCGTGCCGCAGCCCCGCCGCTCATGCGGTGTCGTGAGCTGGCAGGACTTGACTTGGAGTCCGCTCTAACTCGTACCTTGGCTCCTCCACCCTTGAGGAGAACGAGCCATGTCCACGATCCGCCTGCTGAATCCTCCCTCCCTCCCTCCCTCCCTGTCCCTCCAGGCTACAGCCAGGGCGCTGTCGTTGGCGCCGGCGAGCTCATTGTCATCGCCGGACAGGTCGCGCTGGATGCCCAGGGAAAGCTGGTCGGTCCGGGTGACTTTCACGCCCAGGCCCTGCAAGTGTTTCGCAACCTGCGCGCGGCCCTCGACGCCGTCGGGGTCACCCCCCGTCAGGTGATCAAGTTGACCACCTTCGTGACGGATATCTCGCAGCTCCCGGCATTTCGAGCGGCGCGGGACATGTTCCTCGATCCAACCGCCCCGCCAACGAGTACCCTCGTCCAGGTCTCACAGCTCTTTCGGCCCGAGTTCCTCATCGAGGTCGAAGCCATGGCCGTACGCTAGCGGCATGCCCGCGTCACCTTCGCCCCGCCGTCTATGACCATTGCGGAATTGGCTACCAGGACCGGCTTGTCCACGCACACCTTGCGGTACTATGAGCGGTTGGGGCTCGTGCCGCTCGTGGCGCTGGACCCATCCAGCCGCCATCGGCGGTACAGCCCGTCCCACGTTCAATGGATCGAGTTCCTGCGGAGCCTCCGCCAGACCGGCATGCCGCTTCGCGACATGCGGACCTACGCGCGGCTGGTGGCCAAGGGCCCCGCCACGTGGCCCGCACGGAGGGAACTTCTCGCAGCGCATCGGACGCGGGTGGAGGAGTCCATTCGTTGTCTCCGCGAGCACCGCCGGCTTCTGACTCGCAAGCTGCGGGCTGGGTGCGCGCCGACGGGCCTCGGCAACTCCCCCGGGCCCGCCTCGGGTGGTCCCGAAGGTTCCCGCGCGCCTGCCAGCTAGGCACCGCATGAAGGTGGCGGGGCGCGGACGTCAGGTTGCGACGACCACCCACCACCGGACGGTGCGGAGCATGGGCTTGCCGAGACAGCCGCGGCCCTGCAGGTTGTGCGGGGTCGTTAGGCCCACGCCGGTAGGTGCCCTCTTCCGCTCATCCCGTGAGGTCCGGTTCATGCCATCTCGCGTCCTGCTTCTCTCGGCTGGGCTCCTTGTCCTCTTCCGTCCCGATCTCGCGGCCCAATCAGCGCCGCAAGCGACTCCTCCCGCCGAGAATCTCGCGCTGGCCCACCAAGTCCTTACCGCGATGGGCGCTGAGGAGCTGCTGGCCACCGGCGTGGAAAGCGCCCTCCCGACACAACGTCGTCTGCAGCCGGGTATCCCGACTGTCTTCTGGGACAGTCTCATCGCTGAGATGCATCACCGGGGTCCCGAGATTGTTGATTCCATGGCTGGCACCTATGCGGCGCTGTTTTCTGCGGCCCAGCTCCATGACCTCCTCGCCTTCTACCAATCACCAACCGGCCGCCGCCTCGCTGAGGTGCAATCGCAGCTCACCGCGACCATGGGCGCCGTGGGTCAACGCTGGGGCGTGCGCATCGCCGCCGACGTCATGAAGCGTCTCGTGGACCAGGGAGTCAGCTTCGACACCCAATAAGTGGCCATTCGCGGCGTTCGGCGGGGCCTTGCCCGCGCACGGACCAGGCGGGGCGCGGCGGTGTGGTTGTTGCGGGCCGGCGCCACCGCTCGTTGTCCGGATAGGTTTTCGGGCGCTTGCCGCATGTTGCAGGTGATGCGCGGTCGCCAGACGCCTCAGGCCTCACTCCCTTCACCTCTGGTGCCCATGCACTCGTCGTTGCGCCCGGTTCTCACATTGATGCTCGTTACCTGCTGCTGCGCTTGCGCTCTGGCGCCATCCTTACGGGAGGCGGGCGAATGACGTTCGTCTCGGTGCCGGCCTCGGATACCTCAAGCACCAGGGAGCCGCCTACAAGCCATACCATGAGCCGGCGTCGGCGGGCGCCGCCGCGAGCTTCGGGTCCTACCTCTCGCTCGGTCCGCACGCAGGAGTCGACGTGGGGCTGACCGCCTTTCTCTACAGTCTTCGCCTCGCCCCCGGAGGCACGGCCACTTCTCAGAGCCACTTCCAGACCGACCTGCTCGGCCGCGTGGCGCTGGTGTATCGCCTGGGACGCCCTGACGCGGGCAGTTGAGGCGCCTCACCGGCGCCTTATGCCGTCGAAGCGCGGCCCAGGCCGGGCCGCAGGACTGGCGCGGTGCTGCCGCGCTTTGCAGCTTGTGCGCAGACCCTGGGTTGCTTCCTCTCCCTGACCACGTCCATCATGGAACTCCATCTCCCGCACCTCCCGCCGGGCAAAGGCATCCTCGGACGGCTCGCCGCCCTCTCCCCGATCGTCATCGCCATCGCCTCGCTGGCCATCACTCTCTACGAGGCGCAGGCCACGCGGGAGCATGATCGCATGGCCGTCTGGCCCCGGCTTGCCCAGGAGACCTCGGATTCCGCGGGACGCTACGTCCGCGACATCACGAACGTCGGACTCGGCCCCGCTCTCATTCGGTCCTTCGAGGTCCGCCTTGACGACACCCTGCAGCACTCCTGGGAGCCCGTGGTACGCGCCCTGGTCAGCCCGGCGAAGACTCCTGGCTACTTCTTTTCGGTCGTTGGCCCCGGCACGGTCATTCTCCCCGGCCACACGCTTCACGTCCTGACCATCGTTGACGCGGCGCTCAGCGATACCGCCACGGCACGCGATCACCGGCTCACCAGCCGCCTCTGTTACTGCTCGCTATATCGTGAATGCTGGGCGGAGACCAGCCGGGACCGAGACCCGCGGCCAGTCCAGCAGTGTTCCGACGCCGATACTGCCAGCATGCGGCTGTAGTGACACCTGACCACCGCATCAAGCCCACAGGGCGCACCCGTCGGTTCGCGCCAGAGAGACGGCCAGCCATGCCCGCGAGCGCTTGCCGAGTCCGCCGCGGCCCTGCAGCTCGCGCGCTGTCGCCAGGCCGCTGAGGGGGAGACCAATCCGCCGACTTATACTGGGACTCCTGATCTGTCTCGTCGCCTGCGACCGTACGGGGATCGATCGGTACGTCCGGGCGGAGATGCCCAGGCGCCACATCCCCGGGCTCGCTCTCGCGGTGCTCGATGGCAGCGGGGTCCGCTTCGCTCGCGGCTATGGCACAAGCAGCCTCGGTCACGAGGCCGCGGTGGACGAGGGAACCATCTTCGAGCTGGGCTCGGTCACGAAACCCCTGACGACGGTCGCGGTCCTCGCCCTCGTCAGAGCCGATTCGCTGTCCCTGGACGACAGCCTCACGAGTCTCCTGCCCGGTTCTCCTCCGGCCTGGGCGAGCATCCGCCTCAGGAACCTTCTGAATCACACCTCGGGGATTCCCAGTCACACCGATTTCCCGGAGATCCTGGCAGATGAGTCCCGGGCGTATCTCCCCGCGCAGATGATGGCGATGGCGGCATCGCGGAAGCTCGAGTTTCCGGCCGGCACTCAGTGGCACTACAGTGACACCAATTATTTCCTCCTGGGCCTCATCCTTCAGCGGCTGACGGGCAAGCCCTACGGCGTGTTGATGCATGACAGGGTATTCGTACCGGCGGGGATGACGACGGCAGCACAGATCAGTACGGATTCGGTGCCTTCACGCCTGGCGTCTGGCTACGTATTCGAAGCAGGGCGCCTGCGCCGGGGACGGCCGGTTCATCCGTCCCAGTCCCTGGGTGGCGGCTCTCTCATCGCGAGCCTGAGAGATCTCGAGGCTTTCGACGCCGCCTTGCGGGGTGCGACCCTGCTGCCGGCGGAGGCTGAAAGTCTCGCCTGGAGTCCAACGCGTCTGGCGGATGGGTCATTGGCCCAGACGTTTCTCGGCGCGTCCTACGGGCTCGGCTGGTTCGTGGGCGAGTGGCAGGGACATCCCTTCATCGAACACACGGGGTTCATCTCGTCCGGGTTCACGACCCATATTCTTCGCCTCCTGGATGTCGGGGTCACGGTCATCGTGCTGACCAACTCGTTCAACCCTGACATCATGGCCGACGACGCCCCCCGGCTCTGGGAGATGAGTCGTCACGTGGCGTCGCTGTTTCTGCAATCGGAAGGTCATTGATCTACTTGAAGCTGACCGAGCGCGGCCGTCGCCTGGCGGCGCCCACGATCCATCGCGCGGTGGCTGGTCCGGGCTTGCCGACCTGGCGTCAACTCTGCAGTTTCTGCGGGGTCGTTAGGCCCGCTGAACTCTGCACCGCCCTGGAGCATCGCGCCCCCCCCGTGATGTTCCCACTTTCCCCCAGGAGACCATCGTGCGAATCACCCTCAGGTCGGCACTCCCGGTCGTCGCCTTGTTCGCGACTCTCGCATGCGGGACCAAAGGTGCACCGCTCACGGCCGCCGAGATCGAGGCGAACCGGGCTCTCGGCAACACCTTCGCCGAACGTCTGCTCGCCAAGGACCTGGATGGGGTCAGCCAGCTATACGCCGATTCCGCCCTGCTGCTTCCCCCCAATTCCGGGCCCATTCACGGACGAGCGGCGATTCGCGACTACCTCTCCGGCTTTCCGCCGGTCGCCGCATTCACCATCACCACGGATGAGGTCACGGGAACGGCAGACCTCGTGTATGTGACAGGACGCTACCACATGACGCTGGCCCTTCCCGACAGCCCGGTGGACAGCGGCAAGTTCCTGGACGTCCGGAGAAAGCAGAAGGACGGGTCCTGGCAGTATGTGGCCGACATGTTCAACAGCAGCGTGCCACTTCCCGCATCGCACTGAGGCGGGCGGTGGTCGCGCACGAGGAGCAACGCTGATGTCGAGGCTTCGGGTAAATGCATTTGGAATCTCGATCGATGGCTACGGCGCCGGCCCTGACCAGGCGCTGGACAGTCCGATGGGCGTCGGAGGGATGGCGCTGCACCAGTGGGTGTTCGGCACGAAGACATTCCAGAAGATGGCCGGCGACTTCGCCGGGTCGCTGATCGGTGACCAGGTCGGCCGGGAAGGCGTCGACGACGACTTTGCCGCGCGCGGCTTCGACAACCTCGGCGCGTGGATCATGGGCCGCAACATGTTCGCGCCCTCGCGCGGCGCCTGGGCCGACGATGGCTGGAAGGGATGGTGGGGCAGCAACCCGCCCTACCACGTGCCCGTCTTCGTGCTCACGCACCATGCCCGTGCGCCCCTCACGATGGAAGGCGGAACGACCTTTCACTTCGTGACCGATGGCATTCGTGCCGCGCTGAGCCGCGCGAAGGAGGCGGCGCAGGGCAGGGACGTCCGACTCGGCGGGGGAGTTGCCACCATTCGCCAGTACCTCACCGCCGGGCTGATCGACGAGATGCACCTCGTGATCGCGCCCGCGCTCCTGGGCCGGGGCGAACACCTCCTCGCCGGCATCGATATGGTCAGCCTCGGCTACAAGTGCACGGAGCACGCCTCATCGGACCTCGCCACCCACGTCGTCCTGACGAAGTAGGCTTGCGCCCGGACGAAGAGGAGCGCACGCGATGCGCATCGCCCGTTTCCCGGACGGCGCTCCTCCAATGACCGCCACGAGCACACCACGTTCATGTTTCAGAGACTAGTCCGGGGATTCGTCCGTGCGTTCCTCGCCGGGGTCATCGCCACGGCGATCAGCCTCGCCATCTATCGCGGCCTCATCGTCCCTCGGATCCCCGGATGGCACGAGGTGCCACCCCAATGGTGGGCCCTCGCCTTCTCTCCCTACCTCGCGGCGATCGTGGTACTTGGCCAGATCCTGGAGAGCCCGTTCTTCGCGCTGACCAATGGTCTGGCCCTCACCCTGGGAAGTGCCGCGACGACGGCCGTCTGGTCCCGCCTCACGTCGGGCGGCGAAGCTACGGGTCCGGTCGATGCGCCCACCTTCTGGGCGGTCCTGGGTGCACTCATCGCCGGTACGCTGATCGCCGCGACCGCGATCTTCCTCGCGTGGGGAACCGCCGAGTTCCTGCGGCGAAGGCGCGCGGCCGACTGAAGGCCGGCAGGGTGGGGCAGTGGGACTTCCATGCTGGGAAGGGCGCACGTCGCCTCGCCTGATCGGAGAGTCTTCGCTGCCACGCATTGACCCAGCCAACCTGCATTGGTCCGATACACCCATCTGGACCATCGGGATTCCCCCGGGGCGATGCCTGCCTCCTAAGGCATTGTCACAGAAATACATGTTCAGCCAACGACCGGAGCCACAGATCTGGCCTACCGATTGCTTTGTCTGAAGGCAACACCGCCAGCGAGGCGCAACTCACTGGTCGGCGGATCGCACTCACAGACGGAGCATCGACTCATGCGCATCAGCTATCGCTTCCCCCTCGCCGGCCTGGCGCTGGCCCTGTTGACAGCGGCCTGCGGCAGCAGCAAC
Organism: uncultured Gemmatimonadales bacterium; assembly: GCA_963817435.1. GTDB lineage: Bacteria > Gemmatimonadota > Gemmatimonadetes > Gemmatimonadales > GWC2-71-9 > JADJOM01. The sequence continues at coordinate 1,655,290 of CAWFNY010000001.1, read as the reverse complement.
GCGCTCGCCCCGCAGTACCAGCCTCAGGTCGTGAATACGCCCAACGTCGCCTTCAGCTTCCAGGCCACCGGGCTGCAAGGCGTCAGCGACGTCCTGAGCTATACCTGGAATGCATCCTCCGGCAGCGTCATCATTCACCCCGCCACGTCCACGACTTCGGGGACCATCACTCTCAACATCAAGGACGCCGCCGGGACCGTCATCTACAACGGAACCGTCCCGGCTACGGGGGACATCACCCCGCCGACCGGAGCGGGAGGTGCCTGGAAGATTCGGGTGACCCTCGCGAACTACACTGGGACCATTAATTTTGCGGTCCAGATGCAATAGCGGCGCTGGGTCGGCTGAGATCGTCTCGGTGACCCAGTCGGCCATCGACCAGCGCACGAAGCTGATCACATTCTTCGAGATCCGAGCGATTGTCCCTCCCCGTGCTCGCGCCGGTCGTCGCAACACTCGTGGCGCTCCCGCTCGCGCTGGGGCTGTGGATGCTCGTCACTGGCCTGCTCGCCGTTCTCTCCGGCTGGCCAGCGCTCGCCGCCGCGTTCCCGGGGGGCCCACGCCCGGCTGGAAAACCGATTCGGGGCCAGGTCCTCGGCACCGGAAGCGTTCAGGAGAAGAACGTCACTACCGTCATCGCGACTGAGGCCGGCCTCTATCTCTACCCGATGGTCCTGTTCCGCTATCGCCGCGCTCCGGTGCTTGTGCCCTGGGCCAGGATCCGATATCGGGAGTCGCACCAGTTCCTCTGGGCGCGATGGCATGAGCTCGACCTCGGCGGCGTAACCACACTCAAGGTTCGAACGCGCCTGCTCCCCATCCTGAGGTCCCACGGGGTGCCGGTTCCCGCGGACGCCCTCGCGTGATGAGCTGGGTACCACCCTCCGGAGGCGAAGCATGGCACCCGACGATCCCAAGCCGGCCTACTTCATCGCCCTGTTGCGCGTGCCTGACATCGACAGGTACCGGAACGAGTACGGGCGCAAGGTTCTGCCACAGTTGGCGGCCGCGGGCGCGAAGCTCCTGGTCGGAAGTCTCGGCCCAACCGTGCTTGAGGGAGACTGGGAGTCGACCTGGACCGTGGTGATCCAATTCCCGGATCGCGCGGCGGCACTGCGCTGGTACCAGTCCGACGCATATGCGCCGCTGAAGAAGCTTCGTCTCGAGGAGCTGACCACAGGAGGTGCGGCCGCGGTGTTCGATGCCTACCAGCCGCCAGCGATCGTTTCGTGACGTCGCCGTCAGGGTGCTCGGCGGCGTTTGATCCCAGCCTTGCGGGTACGGGGGGCTTCTCCATGCGGACGACGGGAACGATCAAGCTGATCTTGTTCACACTGGCGCTCGCCGGTGAACTCCGGGCCCAGACGTCCGCGCGTGACGGGGCCGCCCATGCAGGTGAACGCGGACATCGCCAGACTGTTGCTGGCGAACATGGCGTCGGATCTGCGAAACCTCGTCACTGCCCAGGAGGCGTACTTCTCCGACAACAATCGCTACGGGCAGACCCTGAGCAGCTCCGACCACCGACAGGTCTACATCGTGCCTTCTCCCGGCGTCACGCTCACGCTGACGTATGTCACGGCGAACACCTGGGCAGGCCGCGCCAACCACGAGTGGCTCAAACGGTCGTGCGTGATCACCGTTGGTGCGGTCGCGCCATCGCGGATCCCGCGGACGGCGGTCCAGAGGCAGACGCCCAAGGAGGAAGGCCACCCAGTCTGCGACGAGCTGTGACCGCCGCAATGGAACCGTCGCATGAAGATGGCAGGGCATTCCCTGCTTCTGAGGTCAGCAGCAAGCGCCGCAAGGGCTACCCGTCCGAGAGCCGCGTCAAGCGCGGCGACCGGATCGTCAACGGCAACAAGGAGTTGCTTCCACGAGAAGCTCGGCCGTAACGACCTCTGCCCCTGCGGTTCCGGACGCCGGTTTCAAGAAGTGCTGCATGCGTAGCGGCAATTTCGATGGCGTCGATCGAGACTACTACACGCGCTAGTCCACACACCCCGGCAGGCGTCCAATCGCTTGCCGGGGTCGTCGCATCCGCAAGGGACGACCGCCGCTGGTACCCGCATGCCGGACGGGCTGACGCACCGCCCTCCCGCCGCCATGTCTACACCTGACCGCCGCCCGGTCGTTAGCTTTCCTGCCTCCTGACATGAACCCGACTCTCCGCACTCTCGACGCCGACGGCTACGCCGTCGTGGCAGACGGGCTCTCCCCCGCGGAGATCGCGAGCCTGCTCACCGCTGCCGAGTCCCTCCCCATGGCCCGGCCCGAAGAGGTGCAAGGCGGTTATCGCGACCTCTTCACGCTGCTGCCCGCAGTCCGCGACCTCGCGGGTCACCCCAGGATCCGCCGGTGGCCTGCGGCCGTCCTCGGGCCCGCCTGTTTCGCCGTCCGGGCCATCCTGTTCGACAAGACCCCGGCTGCCAACTGGAAGGTTGCCTGGCATCAGGACCTGACCATCCCGGTGCGCGAGCGTCACCAGCGCCCGGGGTTCGGCCCCTGGTCCAGGAAGGCCGGAATCCCCCATGTCCAGCCGCCGGCCGCGATCCTCGAGAACATGCTGACGGTGCGAATCCATCTCGATCCCTGCGGACTCGAGAATGGTCCCGTCCGCGTGCTTCCCGGCAGTCATCGGCACGGCAAGCTCACTCCGGCGGCGCTGTATGAATGGAAAGACCGGGTCTCGCCTGTGGATACGCCCTGCACCGCAGGCGGGCTCCTCCTGATGCGGCCGTTATTGTTGCATGCGTCGTCCCCTGCGATACGTCCAGGCCACCGGCGCGTCATTCACCTCGAGTACGCCGCCGGCCCCCTACCAGATGGCCTCCGCTGGCATGAGGAGTGGGGCCGAGAAGTCACCGATGCCGCCTGACACGCACACCCACCGCCGGAAGCGTCGCCGCCGGATGTCGAATACACGCTCTCGCTTGTCGCATCAACCCTCTGGGACCTCTATGACCCGATCATGCACCACCGGAATGGCGCTCTGTCTCCTCGCGGCATTCGCTGCGCCGAGTGCGTCGGCCCAGGCCGTTCCCGCCCTCGATCGCACGGAGATGGACACCACGGTCCGACCAGGTGACAACTTCTACCGCTTCGTCAATGGCGGCTGGCTCGCCCGCACCCAGATCCCCGCGGACCGGAGCAGCTACGGCGCCTTCAACATGGCCGACGACAGTGTCCAGCCGCGACTGCGGAAGCTGGTGAAGGACGCGCTCGGCGCGCACGCCACCGTTGGGTCGGACCAGCGGAAGATCGCCGACTACTACGCCGCCTACCTCGACCAGGACGCGATCGATGCGCGCGGCCTCGCCCCGCTCCGGCCCGCGCTGGCCGAGATCGGGAAGATCAGGGATCGCGCGACGCTCGCCCGTTACATCGGCGGCTCGCTCCGCGCCGACGTGGATGTCCTGAACAACGGTGACCTCGATACCGATCACCTCTTCGGCCTCTACCTCGAACGCGATTTCGCCGTCCCGACCCAGTATGCCGGCGTGCTCATGCAGGGGGGCCTCATGCTGCCCGACCGCGCCTACTACCTCGACTCCACGACGGCCGGCATCGCACTCCTCGGGAAGTACCGCGCGCACATCGGCAGGATGCTGACCCTCGCCGGCATCCCAGGCGCGGAGGAGAAAGCGACCGCGGTCGTAGCGCTCGAGACGAAGATCGCCCGGGCACACATGGACCGGACGGAGACCTGGGAGCCGAAGAACGGCACCCACCGCTGGGCGCGGCGCGACTTTCCCCGGCTCGCCCCCGGGCTCGACTGGCCGGGCTTCTTCGCCGCGGCGGGCATGTCCAGAGTGGACACGCTGATCGCCTGGCAGCCCGACGCCATCAACGGTCTCTCGGCGCTGACGGCCTCGGAACCGCTCGCCGCCTGGCGGGCCCTGTTCACCTATCACGCCATCGAGCGCCGGGCGAGTGTGCTTCCCCGGAAGATCGAGGCGGAGTCGTTCGCCTTCTTCGGCACCACGCTGGGCGGTGTCTCGGTGCAGCGCCCCCGCGCCGACCGGGCGATCGCAGCCACGAGCGGGGCACTCGGCTTCGCGGTCGGGAAGCTGTACGTGGAGCACTACTTCCCCGCGAGCGAGAAGGCGAAGGCGGAGAAGATGGTGGCCGACATCATCGCCGCCTTCGACCGGCGGATCCAGACGATCGACTGGATGGCGCCGGCGACCAAGGCGGAGGCCCGGCACAAGCTCAAGACGCTCCGCGTGAGCGTCGGCTATCCGGATGTCTGGCCGACGTACACCGACCTGCGCGTGGTGCGCGGCGACGCGTACGACAATGCGGAACGGGTGGAGGCACGCGCCTTTGCTTCCGCGCGGTCGCGCATCGGGAAACCGGTGGACCGCTCCGAATGGGCGATGGTGCCGCAGCAGGTGAATGCCGTCAACCGGCCGGCGATGAACGCGATGAACTTCCCCGCGGCGATCCTGCAGCCGCCGTTCTTCGACGGGTCCCGTCCCGACGTGATGAACTACGGCGCGATCGGTGCGGTGATCGGACATGAGATCAGCCACAGCTTCGACAACCTCGGCTCCACCTTCGACGCCGATGGCAAGCTCAGGAACTGGTGGACGCCGGAGGACCTCGCCCGCTTCAACACGCAGGCGGACCGGCTCGCGGCACAGTTCGACGCCTATCGCCCCTTTCCCGATCTGGCCGTCAACGGAAAGCTCACGCTCGCGGAAGATCTCGCCGACCTGGCCGGGCTCTCGGCCGCGTACGATGCGTATCGCGCGTCGCTGGGCGGGGCCGAGGCGCCGACGGTCGCGGGCTGGACCGGCGACCAGCAGTTCTTCCTGAGCTTCGCGGAGGCGTGGCGCTCGAAGATGCGCGAGGCGTCGCTTCGCGGGCGGATCCGGACCGACGGGCATGCGCCGCCACAATACCGGGCGCTCACGGTCCGGAACCTCGATCCGTGGTACGCGGCCTTCGGCGTACAACCGAAGGACTCGCTCTACCTGACGCCGGACATGCGGGTGCGGATCTGGTAGGCGCGGCGATCTGGCCGCGACATGATTCCCGAGGAGGAACTATGGCTCGTTGCGACTGCTGCGGTAACGACTATGCCCGGGCCTTCCAGGTCGTGAAGGACGGGCGCACATATACCTTTGATTCCTTCGAGTGCGCCATCCAGCAACTCGCCCCCCACTGTGCGCACTGTCACTGCACGATCATCGGGCACGGTGTCGAGGAAAAGGAAGCGATCTACTGCTGCGCCCATTGCGCCAGGGAATCCGGCGTCAGGACAATCGTCGATCACGCCTGAACGGCGCCCGCCGTCCTGCCCTGCCGCAGGAGGAAGCCGCTGCAGTGCGCACCGCTCCGAAAGCGGTCTTCGTGCTCGAGCGTCCCAAAGCCTCGCTTCTCCTCCGTCAGGCATTCGCGCGCCGCTTCAAGGCCGCCAGCACCGCCTCGCTTCCCTTGAGATCCCTCGTGAGGGCAGGGGCCTTCGCCCCCGCATCGAGCAGCAGCTCCAGGGTGCCCAGGTAGTCCCCGGTCGCGGCGTGCCAGCCGTTGAGCGAGCCGTAGATGGTCCAGCCCAGCGCGGTCATGCCGTAGTCATTCTCCCGCGCCTCGAGCGGCGGCTGGTGCTCGAGGATCACCCGTGCCATCCGGGCGTTGCCGTGGAATCCGGCCCAGTGGAGCGCGGTGGCGCCATGCTGCCCCGTCGCGCCCACCGGCCACCCGGCGGCGAGCATCAGCCGCACCGCCTCGGCGTTGTTGTTCTGCGCCGCGAACGGAAGCTTCCGCCGCTCGTCCTCACTCAGCGCCCCGGGGAGACCGGGTTTCGCCTTGAGGAGCGCCGCGAGCGAGGCTTCGTCCCCCAGCTCACAGGCCAGCGCCAGCTTGAGCGGGTCGGGTGTGCGCTGCATCAGGAGCCTGACAACCTCCTCATGACCGAACTCGCGCGCCACGGTGTGTGCCGTCTTCCCCTGGCCCAGGGTCCAGATGTAGATGTGACCGCCCGCGTGGAAGTTGCGCTTGGGGAAGAATTTCTCGGATACCGTGATGCGGACCGACTCGGTATCGGCATCGAGAAAGCCACGCACCCGCTCGAGATCGCCAAGTGCCGCGGCCAGCAGGATGTCGGTGTGCCCGCCACGCGCCACCAGGTGTCGCGCGACCTCGGGGTGCGAGCGGACGAGGTACTGGGCGGGGGTGGACTCATGATCCACGTCACGGGCGTCGATCTCCGCGCCGTGACTCAGCAGGAACTCGGCGATCTCCACGGTGGGCGCCACATGCAAAGGCGTCTGGCCATCGCCGCCCCGCATCATCACCGACCTGGGATTGGCGGCGACCAGGGCCTTGAGATCGTCCAGCCGGCCGAGCTGTGATGCCGACTTGGCGTCGAGCGTGGCGCCGCGCGCGATCAGGAAGTCCGCCAGGCCGTGATCGTCTTCCAGCACATGGAAGCCGCCGGCCCACCAGTGACTCCGCTGGTTGATGCTGGCACCAGTGGCGAGCAGCAGCTCCACCAGCTCGGTATTCGCCTGCTGCACCGCGACGATGAGCGGTGTCGCCCCGAAGGCACCGCCGGGCACGGGTTCGTCGAGCTTCGCCTTGAGTGACGGAAAGCGGGTGAGCACCTCCGCGACTGGTGCCGCCTGCCGGGACTTCAGTGCCGCCGCGAGGGCTTCCATCGGGTCGGTCGCGGCGAGGGACTCGACGTGGGCCCGGAGCCTGGGCCAGCTCGCGAAGCCGTACTCGCGGGCCAGTGCATGCTGGCAGTCGGCGAGCTTCGGTCGCCCGGACGCATCGGGTGGCCCCCAGGCGCGGAGCCGTTCGCGCGCGATGGCGTCGCCCGCCTTGACGTCGCGGAGAAAGTCCTTCGCCTGCTTGGTGAGAAACTCGAGGCTGGCCCGTTCGGGCAGGGTGCGGGACATCATGCCTCCTTCGTGGAGCCCGGGGTCCGCCGTCGGTGGGCTGGAAGTGAGGTGATGTCGGTTGTGCTGCGGTGCTGCCAGGTGGGATAATCCCTGCCCGCGGACCGGATGCGCCCTGTCGCGCACGCCTGACGCTAGCGCGCCGGGAAGGGGGCGTCAAGTCGAGGGAGTGGAGCGGAGACGATCGGCTTCACGGCAACTCGCGTGGCCGCCAGGGCGGGGACTTCAGGCGCCGCCCTGTCACGCTGTGACGAGTTTCGAAATGGCGAGGTCTCTTGTCATGGACCACTGCAGAGGAGGTTGCCGCATGCTCCGCGCTGGCTGGCGCATTGTCGCCACTCTGGCATTGGTGGCTGTCCCGGCCTGTGCGGGTTCCGGTCCCACCAGTCCCTGCCAGCCGGTCCCCGTGGACATGGCGTGCCTGGCCGGGCCACCATCCTTCATCGCGACGGTCACCCGGATCACCCACGAGCAGGGCATGAGTCCCGCCGGTCCGCTCGACCAGTATGCTCTGTGGCTCGCCATCCCGCCTTCGCAGGCCGCGAATGCCGGCGTGGTCGTCGCGGCCAGGGTGCCCGTCTTCCTGCAGGTGGGGACTCGCATGCAGTCGCCGAGCAGTATCCGTGATGTTCGGGTCGGGGATCGGCTAGGAGCCTGGGTTTCGCCCAACACCGGCTACGGCGCCGTCGAGGGTCCACCAGGGGCGCCGGTGTACTTCGGGCAGAAGCTCCTCATCCAGCGCTAGGCCGCCCGACCGGCGAGATCACGACGCACTCCTCCCGAGGCTCCTCCATGCCGCACGCCGTGATTCGTCTGAGACTGCCCGTCGCGCTGACCCTGGTGCTCCTGGTCGCGGCGTGCGACACGGTGCCGACCGCATGTAATGAGATCTTCCGCGTGGTCACCGTGGTCGTCGTGGACAGCCGGGGAGCGCCGATAGTGCAGGCAGGAGTCACTTCCGTCCTGATCCGGAACGACGACACGTTGTTCTCCAGTCCTGTCGGCGTCCTGGTTGGCGGCAATCTTCCGATCCTCACCGATCAGGCGCTTCCGCACCTCCGCCGGAGCGGTGACTCCGTCGCCGTCACAGTCGAGGTTCCTCCCGACAGCCGCACGACCCCCTACTTCTTCGATTCCCCCGACGGCTGCCACATCAACAAGGTGACCGGGCCGGATACCCTGATTGTGCCCTGAGTTCTGCCGCACGACTCCTGCCGCTCATCCGGAGAGGGGAATCGATGCGCGGGCGGCTGTCGCTCGGGTCCTGGCGCGGCAGAGCTGGAGTGGTGGAGCGACCGCGTTGCCTGACACCGGACGGAATCTGCGAAGGCGCTGCATTCACCCTGCGACGGCCCAAAGGCGGCCTGACGGCGCCCCGGGGCTTGTCGATCGAGCCGCCGCGCTGCAGCTTCTGCGCAGGGAGTGCCTGCATCACCCGTCCGAGGGAGCCCGTTCGCGATGCCTGGTAAGGCGACCCCCACGACGAAGGCATCAGACACCGCCGCAGTCGAGGCCTACATGCGGAAGCTGCGGCATCCGCTCGCCGATCTGGCGGCGCTGCTGCGAACGACCATCCTGGCCGCCGATCCGCGGATTGGCGAGGAGATCAAGTGGAATGCGCCGGCATTCTTCTTTACCGGGCCGATGGACCCCTTCGACCCGAAGGAGTATCGGCGCCACCTGGTGGTCTTCAACTTCTATCGCAAGGACTGCATTCGCCTGGTCTTCTGGCACGGCGACCGGGCCCCCGACCCGTCCGGCCTCCTCGAAGGCGACTACGCGGATGGCAGGAGACTGGCCGCGTTCTCGAGCGTTGCGCAACTGAAGAGCGGGAAGAAGGCGCTGACCTGCGTCCTCAAGGCTCAGCTCAAGCACATGACGATGAGGTGAGCGTGGTGCCGAAGTCCTCCAGCGGTCCCGCGTGACCGCCAGCCACGGCGCTGGCCAGATCTGTCTCTGGGATGGAGGCAGCCTCTGGATCGGCCGAGCGGGGGCGGCGAACGACGTCCACGCCCACCATGCGGTGCAGGTGGCGCTCGCGCTGGAGGGCCGCTTCCGGTTCCAGAGCCCGGCGGACGGGGTGTGGCTCGACTGCGCTGGAGCGGTGATCGCTTCCAACCGCGCTCACGCCTTTGACGGGAGGAACGCGCCGCTCCTGGCGCACGTCTTTGTCGAGCCGCAGTCTCCACCGGGCCGGGTGCTCCTGCAGCGCTTCGAGGCCGAGCATGGGATCTGCCTGCTGGACGGGGCGCTGGTCGAGGTGGCGGCCGGTCGCCTCTCCGCGTGCTACCGCGCGAGCCGGAAGCCAGCCGACCTCATCACCGCCGCGCGTGAGGTCATCCGGACGCTGACGGACGGCCTCGGCGCACCGCAGCCGGCCGATCCCCGCATCCTGCTGGCCCTCGAATATCTTCGCGCCAACCTGGGCGAATCTGTCTCCCTCGAACGCGTCGCCGCTGTCGTCCATCTTTCCGCCAGCCGCTTCCGCCACCTCTTCGTGCACGAGATGGGGCTGGCCTTCCGCCACTATGTGCTCTGGCTCCGGCTCACCCGGGCCGTGGAGGCGTTCGCGGCCGGCGAATCGCTGACCACCGCGGCCTACCGCGCCGGATTCGCCGATTCCGCCCACCTGAGCCGCACCTTCCGCCGGATGTATGGAATCGCTGCCGGCACCCTCCGGCTGGAATAGCCACTTCGTTCAATCTCCTCCCGTTTCCGGGTGGTATACTCGCCTCCGTCAACACGGCAGTCCACCCAAACGCGAGGAGTTCATCATGTCCGCTCAGCCGAACACCTGCACCTGCGTCACCTGTCCCGGCTCGACCTGCACCTGCGGCTGCCAGAACACCGGCACCGATCGCCGCTCCGGCTGCCAGTGCGGCACGGCCTGCGAGTGCGGCCCGGCATGCGAATGCCAGGCAGCCTGAAGCGGATACCGCGAACAGGTCTGACCCCCACACGCTCGATCATCGCTCCCGGCCTCGGCTTTTTCCGCGCCCACAGTCCGCTCACCACGGCTGGCGAGACGCAAACCGCGGCGGTCACCCCAGGGTGGACACCTCGGTCCGGCCGAAGCCGGGAGCACCGATGATCGTCGTGGCGGGCGGCGGCGGCGCCGCTACCACCGTCGTGATCCCGGACCGGAAACACTTTTTGGCCCCATTCCCGCAAGGAGCCGTATGCGTCCCCGTGCAAGCATTCTTCTCTTCGGCATGACAGCGCTGCTCGGATGCTACCGGGCGTCGATCGACACCGGTGTCGCCCCTTCGAACCAAGTCGTCGAGAAGCGCTGGGCCTCCGGCTGGATCTTCGGCCTGGTCGCACCGTCCACCGTCGCGACGGCGGCGCAATGCCCGACCGGTGTCGCGCGAGTCGCGACCAGGCTGAGTTTCCTGAATCAGGTGGTTGGCGTCGTCACGATGGGCATCTACACGCCGATGGCGATCCGGGTGACGTGCGCCGAAGGCGTCGTGACGCCGTCGGCCGCGCTGGAGAGTCCGGATTCAACGTCGACCGCCATCGGGCCGGCGGCCCCCGTGCATGCGGCGGATCAACCGGTGGCGTCCGAGATGCAGATGACGAGGTCCGGCCCATAGTTCTCCACGAAGCCTTCGCTGGTCGACAGCGTGAGGGTTCGCACCGGCTTTCCGCTGTCCGGCCCTCCCGCCTTTCCGCCCCGGGTGATACCTTCCCCGCATGATTCGCCGCAGCGCGCGCCGTGGGCAAGCAGCCCTCCTGGCCCTGATCCTCCTGGTGGGGGGAATGGGGCTTCCGGTGCTCGATGCCATCTGGTTCCATTCGGCTCCCGCACACGCCGCCTCCGCACCGGCATCTCCCGCCTTCCATGTCGCCGGGAGCGGAGCGGCCCACCTGTTCGGTTGCGCCATCCTCACCTCCGCGTCGAGTGGCCGGGCGCTTCCGGCCACCTGTCCGCTCGCGGTAGAGCACGGTTCCCGCCTTCCTGCCGTCGCCGCCATTCCGGCGATGGTCTATCACACCGAGCCAGCCCTCCAATTTTCGCGCGCCCCGCCCGCCGTCTGATCGCTTCCTGACAATCGAAGTCGTCAAACATCCGTCCCCTGCGGGCGCCCCATGCCGGGGCCTCATGCAGTGGACCACGGCGCGTCAATCCGCGCGCGTGCGACCCGGCTGAATCAGCACAGGCCGTTCGCCGAACGTGATTGATCACCGGCCTCGCGCCCGGGCACAGCCCCGGGGTCGCGGAGCCGGATTCTGGAGGAGCTCGTGAAGCTGAGTATCTGGATCGTGGGAATCGCCGGCCTGCTGCTGATCGGCTTCCCGGATCTCCCACCGCTGTATGGCCAGGCCATGGCGCCGTCGTTTTCCCGGCGGGAGGCGATCGACAGCGCGCTGGCCTGGAATCCCGCGCTCGTCGTCGCCAAGGAGCAGGTCGACCAGGCGCGGGCGCGCCTGGTACAGGCCAGCGCCTTTCCCGATCCCTCGCTCTCGGCCGACGTCTCCGGTGCGTCGGGGTTGCTCCGCCCAGGGACCCGCACCGGGGGTGATCTCGGCGTGGGGCTGAGCCTGCCGTTCCCCAGCAAGTTCCATCTGCGCGGGAATGTCGGCCGCGCCGACGTGGAGTCGGCGGCGTTCAGCTACACCCTGCTGGTGCAGCAGACTGTCTCCCAGACGGCCCAGGCGTACGACGCGCTGCTCGTCGCGCTGCTGCACCAGGCGGATCTCACGGAAGGGAAGCAGCTCGCGGAGGACCTGCTCAAGAAGACCGAGGTGCGCCTCGATGCCGGCACCGTGGCGCGCATCGACGTGCTCCGGGCGCGCGTCGACCTGGCCGCCGCGCAGAATGCGCTCATCGCGAACGGCCGGGATATCGTGAACGCCCGCGCCGCCCTCAACCGGCTGCTGGGACGGTCACTCGCCGCTCCGCTCGTCGCCTCCGACTCGCTGCCGGTGCCTGACGACCTGCCCCCGCTCGACACGCTGCTGGCCCGGGCCTCGGCACTCCGCCCGGAGCTGCTGAGTCTCACGAGCCAGCAGGCGGGCGCCCGTGCCTCCACGACACTGGCGAAGCAATACTGGCTTCCGGATCTGGATCTCTTCGCCGCGCGGAACTATGCCGACGGAACCGCGACGACCTACACCACCGGCGTGGGATTCTCGATTCCCCTGTTCTTCTGGAATCACCGCCGGGGCGAGGTGGCCGAGTCCCAGCACCATGAACTCGAACTCCGGGCGACGCATCGGGATCTCGCAGCGCAGGTCGAGCAGGATGTTCGCACCACCTACGCCGGGGCGGCGACGGCCATCGAGCAGGCCAGATACCTTCGCGACGAACTGCTCCCGGAGGCTCGTCAGGCCTATCACATCACGCTGGTGAGCTACGGGATTGGCGGCATGTCCCTGCTCGAGGTGCTCGACGCACGCCGCACCCTGCTGGATGCCGAGAGCCAGTACGCCGAGGCACTCGGCGCCGCCAACGATGCCCGCGCCGATCTCGATCGCGCGACGGGATTACCGATCGGGCCTTCGCCCTCGGGAGATGCACATGACAAGTAGCATGAGAAGGTTCCTGGCGCTCGCGGGGGTGGCCGTACTGTCGGCCTGCGGCCGGCGCGAGGGCGATCCGGGCGCGCAGGAACAGTCCAGGGCGCCGGCGCTCACACCGGACCAGCGGGCCAAGCTCCATGTCGAAAGCCTGGCTGCGGCGTCGTTCCGCCCCAGTGTCGAGGTCACGGGAACCGTGGCGTTCGACGGCGACCGGAGCACCGCGCAGCTCTGTCCCATGTCCGGCCCGGTGGCGCGGGTCCTCGTCGAACCGGGTGCCCAGGTGGTTCGGGGGCAGCCGCTCGCGCTGGTGGCCTCACCGGACTATGCGGCCGCGATTGCGTCCTACCGGAAGGCCGATCTCGCCGCCCTGAATCTCGGGCGGATCGCGGAGATGAACCAGAAGCTCTACGAGAACGACGCCCTCTCCCGACGGGACCTCGAGCAATCCCAGGCCGATGCCGCGAGCGCGGTGGCCGACCGGGAGGCCTCACTGGAGCAGCTCCGGGGCCTCGGCATCGACTCGACGACCATCGAGAACATCCGCCAGCGCCGTCCCGTTCCCGCGGCGCAGGGGATCGTCCGGGCGCCGATCGCCGGGACGATCGTCGAACGGCTTATCACCCCCGGCCAGCTGCTCGAGGCGGGAACGACCCCCTGCTTCACCATCGCCGAGCTCTCGACGGTATGGGTCATGGCGGATGTGTTCGGGGGCGATCTGTCCGATGTCGCCGTCGGCGACTCCGCCCTGGTGCGGCTGACGGACGACTCCAGCACGGTCTACCACGGCATCGTGACGTATGTCGGGGCGGAGGTCGATCCCAATACCCGGGCGACGGCGGTCCGGGTGCAGACGGTGAACCGCGGGCAGGGCCTCAAACGCGACATGTTCGTGCGGGTCACCATCCAGTCCCGGCGACCCCGCAACGGGCTCCTGATTCCTTCGTCCGCCGTCCTGCGCGATGCCGAGAGCCTGCCGTTCGTCTTCGTCGCGACGGGGGACAGCGGGTTCGTCCGGCGGCCGGTGACGCTGGGCTCGCACGTCGGGGAGCAGTTCGAGATCCGCGGGGGCGTGTCCGCGGGCGAGCGGGTGATCACGGAAGGCGGGCTGTTCCTGCAGTTTGCGGAGAGCCAATGAGCGCGCCTCCGGCAGCACCGGAATCGGGGGAGTCGCGGAGCCCGTCGGCGATCCACCGGATCGTCGCCGCCTCGCTCCGGCAGCGATTCCTGGTCGGGCTCCTCGCGGTTCTCATCGTGTCGGTGGGGGCCTGGTCGTTCTCGCGCCTCCCCGTCGACGCCTATCCCGACCTGTCGCCTCCGATGGTCGAGATCGTCTCACAATGGCCCGGCCACGCGGCGGAAGAAGTCGAGCGGCTGATCACGGTGCCGACCGAGATCGCGATGAACGGCGTCCCGAAGATGCGGATCATCCGTTCGGTCTCGCTGTACGGACTCTCGGATGTCCGCATGACGTTCGAGGACGGCACGGACAACTACTTCGCCCGGCAGCAGGTCTTCGAACGCGTGCCGGACCTGGAACTGCCCAGCGGGGTGAGTCCCTCGGTCTCCCCGCTGTTCTCGCCGTCCGGCCTGGTGTACCGCTACGTGGTCGAGAGCCCGGACCGTAACGCGATGGATCTCAAGATCATCAATGACTGGGTGATCGCGCGGGAGTACAAGGCGGTGCCGGGGATCGCCGACGACTCTCCGCTCGGCGGAGAGTCGATGGAGTACCACGTGCTCCTCGATCCCGCACGGCTCGCCGGCGCCGGCCTCGGTGCGAGCGACGTAGTGAATGCCCTCGCCGCCAACAACAGCAACGCCGGCGGCGGGTTCTATTCCGAGGGGGGCCAGTTCTACTACATCCGGGGCCTGGGCCGGGTCGTCACCACGGAGGACATCGGAAACGTCGTCCTGGCGAACCGGAATGGCGTTCCGATCCTGGTGAAGGATGTGGGACGCGTGGAGATCGGCCATGCCCCGCGGCTCGGGCAGTTCGGGTTCATGGATCACGACGACGCCGTCGAGGGCGTCCTGCTGCTTCGGAAGGGGGAACAGGCCCAGACGGTGCTCCGCAGAGTCCAGGCCAAGACGGCCGAGCTGAACGACAGCATTCTCCCCAAGGATGTCCACATCCGTCCGTTCTACGATCGCAGCGACCTGGTGCAGCTCACCACCCGCACGGTGGAAGAGAATCTGCTGCGCGGCATCGTGCTGGTCGTGTTCGTGCTGATTCTCTTCCTGTATGACGCGCGCTCCGGCCTCATTGTCGCCGCGACGATTCCGGTCTCCCTGTTCTTCGCGTTCATCTGCCTCGACCTGAAGCACATCCCGGCCAACCTGCTCTCGATCGGCGCGATCGACTTCGGCATCCTGGTCGACGGCGCGGTGGTGATGGTGGAGAACATCCACCGTCAGCTCGGGCTCCGGCACGGCACCGAGTACAACCTGCGGGACGTCATCAGCGAGGCCGCCGCGGAGGTGGACCGGCCCATCTTCTACGCCGTGGCCGTGATCATGGCCGGTTTCCTGCCAATCTACGTGCTGAGCGGTCCCTCGGGGAAGCTGTTCTCCCCGATGGCGGACACCACGATCTTCGCGCTGATCGGCTCGCTCATCCTGACGCTGACGGTGGTCCCGGTGCTCTGTTCCTGGGTGCTCCGGAAGGGCGTCCGGGAACGCCGGAATCCGGCGTTCGAGTGGGTCAAGGGCACCTACCAGCGTTCGCTGGACTGGTGTCTGGCACGGCCGCGGGCCACCGTGGCGGGTTCGCTCGCGCTCTTTGCCGTCTCGCTGCTGCTCTTCGGGACGGTCGGGGCCGAATTCATGCCCCACCTGGACGAAGGCGCGATCTGGGTGCGGGCGACGATGCCGTACACGATTTCGTTCGACGAGTCGGCGAAGATCGTCCCGCAGATCCGGACGATCCTCCGGTCCTTCCCCGAAGTGACGGTCGTCGCGGACGAGCATGGGCGTCCCGATGACGGCACCGATCCGACGGGCTTCTTCAACGCCGAGTTCTACGTGGGTCTCAGGCCGTACAGCGAGTGGCACGGTGCCTATCACCGCAAGGACGAGCTGATCGCCGCGATCGACCGCCGGCTGGAGGCCTTTCCCGGGATCATTTTCAACTTCACGCAGCCGGCGGAAGACGCCGTGGACGAGGCGGAGACGGGCCTCAAGAGCTCGCTTGACGTCAAACTGTTCGGCCCGGATCTCGAGACCCTGCAGACCAAGGGGCTGGAGGTCAAGCATCTGCTCGAGGGGGTGCGAGGCATCACGGATGTGACGCTGGTCCAGGAGCTGGGGCAGCCGAGCCTGACGGTGGACATCGACCGGGCAAAGATCGCGCGCTATGGGCTCAACGTGGACGACATCAACGGCCTGTTGCAGGCGGCCGTGGGCGGGGCGGCTGCCACCCAGGTGGTGCAGGGGGAGCGGCTCTTCGATCTGGTGGTGCGGCTGGAGCCCCGGTTCCGGGAATCGCCCGAGGCGATCGGCGGAATTCTGGTGCCCACGCCCGGCGGCCAGCAGATCCCGCTGCGGGAGCTGGCGACGATCAGGATCGCGAGTGGCGCCTCGTTCATCTACCGCCAGGACAACTCGCGGTTCATCGGGATCCAGTACTCCGTGGCGGGGCGGGATCTGGCCGGGGCGGTGCAGGAGGCGAAGGCGGTCATCGCGTCGCGCGTCCGGATGCCGTCGGGCTATCGGGTCATCTGGGGGGGCGAGTATCAGGACTACACCGCGGCCAAGAGTCAGCTCCGGATCGTGCTGCCGCTCACGCTGTTCCTGATCTTTCTCATCCTGTTCGCGCTGTACAGCAACTTCAAGTTCCCGCTGATCACCGTCGCGGGGGTGATCCTTTCCGCGCCGATCGGAGGGATCGTGGCGCTCGCGGTGACCGGGACGCCATTCTCCGTCTCCTCCGGCATCGGCTTTCTCGCGCTGTTCGGCGTGTCGGTCCAGACGGCGGTCGTGTACATCTCGTACGCGA
The DNA here is from genome assembly GCA_963817435.1 of uncultured Gemmatimonadales bacterium. Classification (GTDB taxonomy): domain Bacteria; phylum Gemmatimonadota; class Gemmatimonadetes; order Gemmatimonadales; family GWC2-71-9; genus JADJOM01. The sequence goes on along the minus strand of CAWFNY010000001.1, from coordinate 1,638,862 downwards.
ACGAACTCCGCCGCGCGGGGGCCGATATCGTGTCCGCGACCCGGGAGGCGGCGATCCTGCGGCTCCGCCCCATCATGATGACCGCGCTGGTGGCGGCATTCGGGTTGCTGCCCGCGGCCCTCTCCACCGGAGTGGGCTCGGATTCTCAGCGGCCATTCGCGCTGGTGATCGTGGGCGGGCTCTTCTCCCGGCTGCTGATCAGCGTCTTCCTGATGCCGGTGCTGTACGGGATGGTGGCTCGGCCCGGCGATCGGCTGGAGGTGTAGGGGAGGGCGGCGCGATTCAGACTATATTCGCGAGTGCGCGATTCGACTCCTCTGAGGTACGCGATAGACGACCAGGACCGTCTGATATCTGTCAATGACGCCTGGTCGAAAGAAGCCGAGAGGGCAGCCACGCCGGGGCTGGCCTCGCCCGGCGTGCTGGGCCGCCGGCTCTGGCACCTCATCAACGACCCGACGATCGCGCAATTCTTCGGCCTGGTCTTCACGCGCCTGCGCACTGGCCGAATCTCGCAGGTGAGGTACTCCTTCCGCTGCGACACCCCGACCGAGCGGCGGCTCCTCGATCTCATCATCGTGCCCGCGCCCGCGCACGGCCTGCAGTTCACCGCCAGCGTGCTCGCCAGTCAGAGTCGCCCGGCGGTCGCGCTTCTCGACGTGCTGCAGCCCCGATCGGCGGGGTTGCTCCGGATGTGCAGCTGGTGCAAGCGGGTGCCCCTCCCGGACGGCACGTGGCGGGAGATCGAGGAGGCGGCGCCTGTGTTCGATGTACTGGACCGTGCCCCGCCGCCCCTCATCTCGCATGGCATCTGCCCCGATTGCGAGGACCGGATGCAGGCCATGCTGGACGACCCCGCCCCGCGCCGCACCTTCGGCGACTGGCCCCAGGTCTGAGCATCGCCAGCAGCCGCCATGGCGTCCCGTGCTGCAGTACACTGCCTTATCCTTCCACCATGAACATCACGCCCTGCCTGCCGACTCGAAGCCTGCTCTGCGCCGCGGCGCTCTGGGCGACGGTCGCGACGGAGGGGCAGGGGCAGCAGGCCCAGGCGAAGCAGGGTCCCGTCACGGTGCGCTACAGCCAGGGCAGCGTGCACGGCTTCCTCGAGCTCCGGAACGACAAGGACCGCCTTCTGGCCCATGGCGACCTGCTCCAGGTCCCGGGGGACAGCGCCATCGAGAGCCGGATGATCTTCCACTTCGGCGACTCGTCGTACTTCGAGGAATCCACGACATACACCCAGCACCAGGTCTTCCGGATGGAGAGCTACCATCTGGTGCAGCGGGGGCCGGCCTTTGCGGCCGACATCGACGCCACGCTGTCCCGCGATGGCCGGTGGGCGGTGACGACTGCCTCACACAAGGGCGGCAAGGTGGAACGCTATGCGGGCCGGCTCGACCTGCCGAGCGACACCTACAACGGCCTGCCCATCGTGGCCGCGATGAACCTGCGCGCCGGCGACACCGTGACCATCCACCTGGTGGCCTTCACCCCGAAGCCGCGCCTGATCGGGCTGCGGATCGCCTTTGCCGGGACCGACACGGTCATGCTCGGCAACCACGCCGAGCCCACGGCCCACTTTGTCCTCTCCCCGCAGCTTGGGGGGCTCACGACCTTCTTCGCGAAGCTCGTCGGCAGGATGCCACCGGACAGTGACGTCTGGATCGTGATGGATCAGGTCCCTGCCTTCATTCGGTTCGAAGGACCGATGTACCTGGGGCCCGTGTGGCGCCTGAGCCTGACCACCCCCACCTGGCCCGACAGGCATACGCCGCAACCCAGCGTACCCCCCGGCCACGCAGAGCTAGCTCCCAATCCATCGAACGACTGATTGCCCCGGCCGGAACCGGCAATTCTCTTGAGTGCCTGCGCTTGCCGGCAACCGCACGCCGGGATGCGACTCGCCGCCCTCACCTCGACTTTCGTTGGCTGAATCGCCACTGTCCAAGGACGCGCCATGAAGCGGAAGCAGCAGGTGCTCAAGTCGGTGCCCCTCACCGCCCTGGCGAAGGTGCCCACCGGCATCACGGGGTTCGATGAGATCACCTACGGGGGGCTGCCTCGCGGCCGCACCACCCTGATCCGGGGCGGTCCGGGGTGCGGCAAGACGGTGTTCGCGATACAGTCGCTCATCAACGGTGCGCGGGACCGGCGGGAGCCGGGCATCCTCGTGGCATTCGAGGAGAATGCCGACCAGATCGTCGCCAACGCCGCGACACTCGGCTGGGACATCCCGGCGCTCGCGGCAAGACGGCTCTTCTTTCTGGATGCAAGCCTTTCCCCGGAAATGATGCATGCCGGGGAGTTCGACCTGACCCGGCTGCTGAATGTCCTGCAGGCCGTCATCAAGGAATCCGGAGCGAAGCTCATCGTCTTCGACGGGATCGACGTGCTGTTGCGTCTGCTCGACAACCCCGTCGCGGAGCGCCGCGAGATCTATCGCGTCCGCGACTGGCTTTCGCGGAGCGGGCTCACCGCAATCATCACCCAGAAGGTCGGCGCCGATGACGACCTGAGCTGGCAACACTACAACTTCATGCAGTTCATGGCCGACTGCGTGGTCAATCTGGGCCATCAGGTCATCGCGGGATCGGGCTTTCGGAACGTCCGCGTCATGAAGTACCGGGGCTCGGGGTTTCTGGGTGACGAGTTTCCCATCACCATCACCGGGACGGGCATCCAGGTCACCAATCGCGGCCCCGTAGAGCTTGAGTACGTCGTCACGAAGGGACGGGTCTCCTCCGGGCTGCCCCGGCTGGACGCGATGCTCTGCGGAGGCTTCTACCGCGGGAGCAATGTGCTGATCTCCGGTGCCCCCGGGACCGCCAAGTCGACCCTGGCCGGGCTGTTCGTCGCCGCCGCGTGCGCGCGGGGCGAGCGGGCGATGTACGTGAACTTCGATGAGGGGGCGTCCCAGATCACCCGGAACCTGTCGTCGGTGGGGATCCGGCTGGCGCGGCATCAGAAGTCGGGGCTGCTCAGGATCTACTCGACCCGCACCAGGGGACCGAACATCGAGGATCAGTTCGGTGAGCTCCGGAGGCTGGTTCGCGCGCACCAGCCCACCTGTCTGGTCGTCGATCCCCTGTCGGCCCTCTCGAGCAAGCTCGCCCATATCGCTTCCGCGGATGCGACCCAGATGTTCCTGGATTATCTGAAGGCAGAGGGCATCACGGTCGTCAATACCTCGTTGCTTGACGGTCCCGATGTCGGTGAATCGACGGCCACCGGGATCTCGACGATTGCGGACACCTGGATTCACCTCTCTTATGTCGTGCATGAGGGAGAACGCAATCGCGCACTGACGATCGTGAAGTCGCGTGGCTCGGGTCATTCGAACCAGGTGCGCGAGCTGACGCTGTCCGACTCCGGTGTCACCCTGACGGACGTCTTCACCGCGCAGGGGCAGGTGCTCATGGGTGTCGCCCGCTGGGAACGGGAACAGTTGGAGCGGGCCGAGAAGCAGCAGCGCAGGAAGGCCACGGAGATCGCGCGGGTGAAGCTCAGCAGTGCGCAGGCCGAAGCCGCCGCGCGCCTGGAGGCCATCACCACCGAGATGAAGGCCCGGGAAGCGGAGATCGCGCTCCTGAGCCACGAAGTCGCCTCGGAGTCCGACCTGCGCGCGACCGACCGGCTGGCGCTCCGGAAGCTGCGTCACGCGGATGAGGAACCGCCCCTGCAGAAACTTGATGGCAAGAGACGGCATCCGCCGAAGCTGGGAGGGCGTGCGGCAAAGGCGTAACGGGACTCCGCCTGGCAGCGGCACCACCATCCCCGCCCGGCAGGTGATCTCCGGTCGTCAGGCGGCGCACGCCATGCTGGTGTGGGGCCGCGCTCGCCAGGCGGTGAGCTGAAGGCTGATCTCGCTACCGGCCGTCGCCTTCGGCTTGCGCCGACGTGCCCCGGATCGCAGCTTGTGCGGCGTACTCTCTCCCAATCCACGCTCATACCCTATGCCCTGTCTGCCGACGCCTCGTCCCGCACCGGTCCGCCTTCGTTGCCTCCGCGCGATCGCGCCCGGCCTGGCCTGTGTTTCATGGCCGCCTGTTCCGGGCCCAGGGGCCCCGACACTCCTCGATCCGGCATCTCGTTGCGCAGTTCCGTGGAGTCAACCACGGCGGCCTTTCACGAGGCCCTCAGGACCAACGACACCGCAGGGGTCCTGGGCCGCGTGGCCGACGATGTCCTGATGCTGCCGCCCGGAGAAACTCCAGTTCGTGGCAAGGAGGCCATGCGCACGTGGCTCACCACCTTCCTCACTCAGTATCGGACCACCGCGCTGGTCTTGACCGATCGCGAGGTGTTCGTCGGACAGGGGTGGGCCACCGAACTCGGCGCCTACGAGTGGCAGCTCACGCCCGTCGCCGGCGGCGCGGCGACGGTCGATCGTGGCCACTACATGCAGGTCTGGCACCAGCTCCCCGGCGGGGAGTGGCGCTTCGCGAGAGAAATCTGGAACAGCTCGGCCGCGTCGACATCGTCCAGCTCCCAGTGAGCGCGCGCCGCGACGGGCCGGTCGCCGCCTGACCATCGCATGGAGACGCAGCGCCCGGCCGTCGGTCGAGGAGTCAGTGTGATGCCCGTGGCATCCCGCACTCCATGGCTCCTGCTTCGCCAGGTGCGACGCTTCACCGTGCGGGTGGCCACCTGCAACGAGGGCGGACTGCAGCAGATCCACACCGGGGCTGGAGAGCTCGCCGTGCATGAAGCGCCCGCTCCGGACTCCTCCACGATCGTCTGGAGCGAATCGGGTCGCTGGACGGCCGGCCCGCTTGCGGGCACCAGGTTCCGCAACGCGATGCTCTGGGAGCAGTGCCCGGATCGACCCGGGATCCGGCTGAGCCATCTGCGGAGAGGACGCGATCGGGCCACCTTCCTGGTGCATCTCGAGCCACGGGGCCCTCTGACGTGGACAGCGGCCGATCCGCACCAGTGTGGCCATGACAGATACTTTGCGGCTCTCGAATGGGATTCCCGGCGGTTGAAGCTGATCTGGGAGGTCCAAAGCCCCACGGATCCCTACCGCCTCACCCTCGAGGCGACGACCGCCGGCGACTGACGGCGGATTCCCACTGGAGAAGTGACGCTTGTCCCGGCTCCATGCCGGCAACTGGTCAGGTGCATTCTGACAGCGCACGCACCGCTCGGGGTGCGGCCGGCTGCCGGTGGAACGGCTGGCACGGCCAGTCATGCGCGGGTAGACTTTGTCCGCGGCGCGGCTGCCCCGCAGGTGACGCGCGGTCGTCGGCTGGCCGCTGGATCCGGATACCATGCCGGTGAGCCCGGCCCGATCGCGTCCCGCTGCCTGCCTCTGAACCCGAGTTCCCCGCATGACGTCGCCGCTCATCGAACCCTCTGGCAGCCCGCCGCCCCTGCCGCGCAGACTGGCCATCCTCGAGGCCCTCGGCTTCGGCCTCATCGTCGCGGTGATCTGGGCCGACGAACTCCTCGACCTGCCCCACTATCTCTTCGGGGCCACACCCACCCCTCTGCGGCTCTCCGAAGCAGGCTTCGAGTCCGCGGCCGTGATCCTCCTTGGCCTCATCGTGGTCAGCCTCAGCGTGCGCATGGCACGCCGCGTGGCCTATTTCGAATCGCTCGTTGTGCTCTGTGCCTGGTGCCGTCGGGTACGCCATGACGGCCAATGGACCAGCCTCGAGGGGTTCCTCGCCGCCAATCAGGCGGCCACCAGCCATGGCATCTGTCCGCAGTGCGCGTCGTCGCTGGATTCCTCGTCAGCATGACCGCGCGCATCGGCTGGCTCACCACCGTGCGGAATGGGTCGTACATTGGCTGAGCCGATGCAGGAAGAAGACCTGCCAGCAATGCGGGCGCAGGATTACTCCGAGGTGCAGGACTGGCCGGGGTATTTCGGTGCTGTAGTGGGCAAGCCGCCACGCGACACACTGATCGCGGCGCTCGACGCCTTTGCCCGTGAGCGCTTCACCGGCGGGCTCGCCATCGACCTCGCGGCGGGCGAAGGGCGGGACACGCTGGAACTACTCAATCGTGGCTGGCGGGTGGTGGCGACGGATGGCCACCCCGATGCCTTCTCGTACCTGTGGCCCCGGGTACCGGAGGCGATGAGGCCGCGCCTGACGACGGTCGTGGCGAGCTTCGAGGAGACGCGCATCGCGCCGTGCGACCTCGTGAACGCGAGCTTCGCCCTCCCATTCTGCGAGCCTCGGAACTTCTCGGAGCTCTGGGCCCGGATCGTCGCGGCGATTCGCCCGGGCGGCCGGTTCGCCGGGCAGTTCTTCGGAGATCGCGACTCCTGGGCGTCGCTCCCGGACAGGACGCACCATTCGGAGGAGGAGATGATGAAGCTGCTGGCGGGCTTCGAGATCGAAATGATGCGCACGGAAGAGCGCGATGACGGTCCCGACGTCCGGAATCCCAAGCACTGGCAGCTGTTTCATGTGGTTGCCAAGAAGCGATAGGTCCGCTGACGGTGACGAAGCAGCCGTGACCCCGAAGCCCCGGACGCGGCGTGCGCCCGGGGACGGGCTTGTCGGCCACGCCGCAGACCTGCAGCTTAGGTACGGTCGTCAGGCCGCGGGCACCACTTTCTTTTCCAGGAGGGCCATATGACCCGGGCTGCCCGTACGGTGAACGCCTTCGGTACCTACCTCCTCCTGCTCGCCGTCGTCCTGATCGTGATGCCAAACTCACTGCTGGCGCTGTTCGGACTTCAGGAGACGAGCGAGGTATGGATACGCGTGGTGGGAATGCTGGTCGCCTTTCTCGGCATCTACTACCGGGTCGCCGCGGCCGCCGACCTCACTCCCTTCTTCGTCGCAACGATCATGGTGCGGAGCAGTGTTCCCCTCTTCTTCCTTGGCTTTGTCCTGGCCGGATGGGTTGCCTGGCCGCTGCTGCTCTTCGGCTGTGTCGATCTTGCCGGAGCCATCTGGACATGGATGGCCCTCAGGCATCCTGGTGCCGCGGCCTGATCACCGCACGGCGTTGTCAGGGCGCTGCCATGGATGGGCTTGTCGAAACAGCCGCATCGCCGCACCTTCCCTGAAGTCGTTGGGCTTCATGATTCCGAACCCTCCTCCCTGGAAAGGGAACGTGCCATGACAAGACTCCACATTCTCCTTACCGCCGCGTGCGTGACTGGTGCCGCGGCCGCTCTCGCCCCCACGTCACCCGAGCGCGCTTCCCCAAAGCTCCCGGCGGCAGGCGTTGCCCCAGTCACCACCACCGCCGCGGCCGCCAATGGGCAACTCGACCAGGTCGCCTGGCTGGCCAGGTACGGTAGCTACAATGTCCGCCAGGGATCCTGGAATCTCTTCCCGAATCCGAACGGGTGCTGACAGAGGGGCAATCTCATCTAGTTGGGGGGAACCCTCCCGGCGCGGGATCCCCCACCGCCGTTCCCGATCCGATGACGAAGTTCAGCCGTGCCGTCGCAGCGGCCCGTCTAGTCCCAGTACCCGTCGACGAAGTACCACCCGTGGCGTGCATGAACCCAGTGGCCCGGGACCCAGTAGCGGTGCCCCACGGGAAAGGGTCTCCACTCTCCGGCGATCCACACGAACTCACCGGCCCGCCACGCCCAGTAGCCTCCAACCCAGACATAGCCGTGGCCGGGCGGGTACCCCATCCTCTCCCATCGAGGGGGCGGAGGACCCAGCTCGATGACCACAATGCCCACAGGGGGCAGCGGCAGACATGACGAGGCGCCAATACCCAGCGCCAGTGCAGCTCCCGCAACAAGCATGATGCGACGTCCGAAGCCAGCCATTGTTCCCTCCCCGGCGCCACGATCGAGCAATCCATGCTTGATGCCGGGCGCCATGGAGAAGGGTACCGCGCTCGCCCTGACGTTCGTCGAAACCCCGTGTGAGACAACCTTTACGCCCTCGCGACTTTCCCGATTTCCGCTCCTCCGCTTCCGGCGACGATCACTCCAGCCACGCGCCCGGCACCGGTTCACCCGGGAGACAGCCAGCTCTCACCGCCGGGGAGGGCTTGTCGATGCGGCGCTCGCGCTGCAGCTTATGCGCGGACGTTAGGCGCCGCCGTGGATCATTCAAGGGAGGGGACATGACGAAGTATGGCGCAGAGTTCTTCGGGACGTTCTGGCTGGTGCTGGGCGGCTGCGGCAGCGCGGTGCTGGCCGCCGCGTTTCCCGGCCTGGGCATCGGGTTCCTGGGCGTCGCGCTGGCGTTCGGTCTGACCGTGCTCACGATGGCCTACGCCATCGGGCCCATCTCCGGCTGCCATCTGAATCCCGCGGTCTCCGTCGGGCTCTGGGCCGGTCGTCGCTTCCCGGCGAACCAGCTCGTGCCGTACATCATCGCGCAGGTCCTCGGGGCCATTGCAGCGGCGGGAGTCCTGTACGTGATCGCGAGCGGCAAGGCCGGCTTCGACGTGACGGCCGGTTTCGCTTCCAATGGCTATGGTGAGCATTCCCCTGGCGGCTACTCCCTGCTGGCCGGGCTGGTGACTGAAGTGGTGATGACAATGATGTTTCTGCTCATCATCCTGGGTTCCACCGACAAACGCGCGCCCCAGGGCTTCGCGCCGATCGCGATCGGTCTGGGCCTGACTCTGATACACCTGATCAGCATCCCGGTGACGAATACCTCCGTCAACCCCGCGCGCAGCACGGGTGTCGCGATCTTCGCGGGCGGCTGGGCGATTCAGCAGCTATGGCTCTTCTGGGTGGCGCCGATTGCCGGCGCTCTCATCGGCGCGACCGTCTATCGCTTCATCGGGGGCGGGGAGGGCGATCAGGCGGCCTGACCGCCCCACCCGGTGTGCCGCGGCGCACCGTCCCGACATCAGCGGAGCACGCCATCATGGTCTCGAGCAAGGAAACGACACCGGCCGCGTACATCGCGAGCCTCCCGGCCGATCGGCGCAAGGTCATCACCGCGCTGCGCGCGGTCATCAGGAAACGGTTGCCCAGGGGATACGAAGAGGCGATGAACTACGGGATGCTGGCATACCAGATCCCGCTCAGCCGCTACCCCGACACCTACAACAAACAGCCGCTGATGTACCTGGCGCTCGCGGCTCAAAAGAACAACTACGCGCTGTACCTCTCCTGTACCTCGGGTGACAAAGCGCTGATGGGGAAGCTCGCCGCCGCCTACAAGGCCGACGGCAGGAAACCCGACATGGGGAAGGCGTGCCTCCGCTTCAGGACGCTCGAGGAGCTGCCGCTCGACGTGATCGGCGAGATCGTGGCGTCCACGTCAGTCGAGCGGAGAATCGCACTGCACGAGGCGGCGATGAAGCGGAAGCAGTAGGCGCGACCCGCCCCGGCGCTATCGACTGGATGGGCGCAGGTACTGCGCATGCAGCGAATCGTAGACGGTGAGCAGGCCGGTGACGTTGCCCGCCCGGTCGAACAACCCGCTGCGCCAGCCGAGCGGCTCCCAGATCGCAGCTCCCTTGCCCATGTCGTCGGGGAGCGCAAACACGATGTCGTGCACCGGCCTCTTGAAGTCGGAGTACTCCACGACATCCACGGGCTTGTGATAGCGGGCGACGAGGTCGTGGAGATTGGCGGAGAGGTCCTCGAGGGTTCCGTGCCAGCGGGGATAGTAGGAAAGGCCGATGATGTCGAACTTCACGCCGCGCGCGATCATGTTGTCGAGCCAGAACCTCGCCTCCTCGTTCTGGCCACCCAGAGCCAGGTGCATCATCACCGGAATGCCGGGCTCCACGGCCTCGGTGCCTTCCACGCCGGCTCGCAGCAGACCCGCCAGCTGATCCAGATTACCGATGTGACCGTCCGGCCAGAGGAGACCGTGGTTGATCTCGTTCCCGATCTGCACCATGTCCGGGAGGGTACCCTGGCGCTGCATGGCCCGGAGCACCGCGGTGGTGTAGTGCGACACCGAGTCCCGGAGCCCCACATATTCGAGCTTGGCCCAGGCGAGCGGCTTGTTCTGCTGCTGGGGGTCGGCCCAGTAGTCGCTATAGTGGAAGTCGAGCAGCAACCCCATGCCGGCCGCCTTGACGCGCCGGGCCATGCTCAGGGTCGAGTCGAGCCCGCAGAATCCGATCCCGGGCGAGTAGCCTTTGGGGTTCTCCGGATTGACGAAGATCCTGAGGCGGATCAGGTTGAACCCGTGACGCTTGAGCAGCTCGATGGCATCGACCGGCGCGCCATTCTCCCTGAACTCCCGGGTTCCCCCCGCGAATCGTGCCGCTCCGCTCTCGATCTGGGGGAGGAACGAGATATCCGCGCCGATCATCCGGCCGATGGGCTTGGTCGTGAGCGGGAGCTGTTCGGCCGTGGGCGTCATCAGCCGCACGTCCGCCGGAATGGTGTGGATCTCGTGCGCTCCCGGGAAGAGGGTGCCCGAACGGGCCTCGACCTTCACCCGGTCGGGCGAGGTTCCCGCCCGGAAGCCCAGCATCTTCACTCCGTGTACGAGGGTCACTGCGGTATACCGGGTGCCACCGGTATCCGCCACCGTGGGCAGGCTCTCGCCATCCGGTGACGTGATGGTGCCGTCGCCTGTCAGGTAGATGCGAATCGAATCCTTGGCCGAGGTGATCTCCCGCCCCAGGCTGTCGGTGATGGCGATTCTCAGCCTGGTGCGATCCGTTCCGTTGGCTCTGAGCGTGGTGCTGTAGCTCGTGAGCATGACGGCCACCGGCGTGCCGGAGTCCGTGCGGCTCACCGAAGAGAAGTCCGGGGCCGGGCTCGGTCCCTTCGGGCACTGGACCAGCGCCAGCGCCGCGAGCACGGTCATCCGCATCGATGGTGTGGGCATGGGATCTCCAGACGGGCCGGGGGACGGGCACGCGGACAAAGCGCAGAGCGGCCGTGAATCGAGGTCGAGTAAACTCTAATGCCGTGCATCCTCCAGGCGCGACTTGCCGACATCACCACCCTCGAGGTGGACGCCATCGTCAACGCCGCCAACTCCAGCCTGGCGCCGGGAGGCGGGGTCTGCGGCGCGATCCACCACGCCGCGGGATCCGAACTCGCGGCCGCGTGTCGTCAGGCCGGGCATTGTCCTGCGGGGGAAGCGCGGATCACGCCGGGCTTCCGGCTCCCTGCACGGTTCGTCATTCATGCGGTGGGCCCGGTCTGGGATGGAGGTGCCAGGGGTGAGGCGGAGCAGCTCGCGTCCGCCTATCGCGCCTCGCTGAACCTCGCGAAGGCCAACCATCTGGCCAGCATCGCCTTTCCCGCCATCAGCACCGGCATCTATGGCTATCCGCTGGAGCGGGCCAGCGCAATCGCCGTGGCAACCGTGCGCGAGGAGCTTCGCCAGCCGGGAAGCCTGACGCTGGTGATCTTCGCCTGCTTCAGTCCCGCCATTCTCGAGACCTATCAACGACTCGGCGTGGCGGTGTAGTCAGGGCACGCGCCAGCCGCGTCACGCAGGAGTGTCCATGGGGCGATGGCTTGATGTGCCGGTCGATTCGGGCCGTATGCGGTGCTACCTTGCCGCGCCTGAGTCGCATGGCGCTCCCGGGGTTCTCGTGTGCATGCACGGTCCGGGGATCGATGCGTTCATTCAGGACATCTGTGAACGCCTGGCGGCGGCCGGCTTCGCGGCGATCGCCCCGGACTTCTATCACCGCCAGGATCCGCCGCTCATCGAGGCCTGGACCAGGATCAAGGACGTGGAAGCCCTTGCAGACATGGCCGCCGCCAGGACGGCCTTGCAGGCGTTGCCCGGGACAGACTCACTCCGCCTCGGGGTGATCGGGTTCTGCATGGGAGGCCGGCTGGCATTTCTCTGTGCGGCGAACACGCCGGGTCTTGGCGCGGCCGTCGTATTCCACGGTGGCAATATCATGATCTCCAGGGACGGTACGCCATCGCCCTTCGCCCAAGCCGGGAACATCCGCGCACCCCTGCTCGGCCTCTTCGGGGAGGACGACACGAATCCGAGTCCGCAGGACGTTCATACTATTGATGCTGAGCTGACGCGGCTGGGCAAGGCGCACGAGTTCCACATCTATCCCGGAGCCGGTCACGCCTTTCTGAACTTCACGCGTCCAGCGGTCTTTCGCGAAACCCAGGCCAGCGATGCGTGGATGAAATGCGTCGCCTGGCTGCACCGCCTGCTGTGAGTGGGGCCACGGACGTCAGGTGGCGCGTCGCGGCCCTGACCGCGTGGGCGTCCGACGACATTCGATGAGGGCGGCTATGCCGAAGACAGCCATCGTATTCAGGAGCACCCACCGGATCCAGTTCTCCGACCTCGATCCCTACAACCATGTGAGCACGGGGAACTATGCGATCTATTTCGTCGACCATCGGATGCAGGGGCTGCGAGACCATATCGGGTGGGACCTGGCGGCGCTCGCCAGGCTGCCGTTCATGGTCTGGGTCCGGCGGATCGAGATCGACTTCCTGCGGCCGGTGCTCGCCGATCAGGAAATCATCATCACCTCGTCCGTCCGCGAGTTCATCGGACCCGATGCCCTCATCGAGTGCATCATGGCTGATGCTGCGGGCAAGCCGCTGTCGCGCTGCCTCATGACCGTGGCCCACGTGGACAAGGCAACGAATCGCGCGACCGACTGGCCGCCCGACAGGATGGCGCTATTCTACGATAAGGAAGCGAGCTAGACTGACGTCGCATGCCGTTTGATTCCCAGCCCACCTTGCGCGGACCGCTAATCGACCTTCGCCCCCTCCGCGAGTCGGACCACGACGCGCTCTTTGCCGTTGCGTCGGATCCCCGCATCTGGGAGCAGCATCCCGACAAGTCGCGCTCCTCTCCCGACGGCTTCCGGCGATTCTTCGAGGAGGCCATCGCATCCGGCGGGGCCCTCCTCGCGACCAGGGCCGGCACCGGGCAGGTCATCGGTTCATCGCGCTTTCACGGCTACAGCGCCACCGCGAGTGAGGTCGAGATCGGGTGGACCTTTCTTGCCCGGGCGTGCTGGGGTGGGACCTGGAATCGGGAACTCAAGCGGCTGATGGTGGAGCATGCCTTCCGTCAGGTGGGCCGCATTGTCTTTCTCATTGCGCCGATGAATCTTCGGTCGCAGCGGGCGGTCCTCAAGATTGGCGCGGTTCGCGCCGGCTCTCGCGTCGATGGCTCTGGAGCCGAGAGTTACGTCTTCGCGCTGATTCCTGAGGCGTGGATGCGTGCCGTCGGGACCTGAGGCGGCACCAGAATGCAGAGGCGGTAACACAGCGGCCGCAGCGGGGGAAACGTGACAGGCCTCGACAGCTTTCTTCCATCCCCGGACGTCCGGGAGCGCTTCCAGACCACCATCCGGGCTCCGCAGGCCCTGGTCATGGAGGTCGCGACCACGCTGGACATGCAATCCCTTCCCCTCGTCCGAGCGATATTCCGGCTTCGTGAGCGGCTCATGCGAGCCGGCCCCTCTCCGCCTCGGCAGCCACAGGGACTGCTCGCCGAGACTCGCGGGCTGGGGTGGGGGTTGCTCGAGGAGCGGCCCGGCACCCTGATCATCTGCGGAGCGGCCTGTCAGCCGTGGGAGGCGAGCGTCGGTTTCACGCCGATTCCAGCCGACCAGTTCGCGGACTACGCCGCGCCCAATCAGGTCAAGATCGCGTGGACGCTCGAGTCGGAAGCGCTGGGCCCCGCGCTCACCCGCTTCACGCACGAGACGCGTGCGGTGGCCACCGACGCCACTGCCCGGCGCCGGTTCCGGCGCTACTGGCGCTGGGCGCGTGTCGGCATCGTCGTCATCCGGCTCCTGCTGATGCCCGCCATCCGACGCGAAGCGGAACGGCAATGGAGGGCCCGTCGGGGGGGCGGGCAGTAGAGGCCCCCTCGCCGTCGTCTGACCACCGCATGACGCCGGGAGGGCGGGCCGTCCATCCATGGACGGACTGGCATCCCGACGACGGTCCCTGCAGCTTTTCGCAGACATCAGGCCGGCCACCCCAGTCTCCACGGTCCATGCCGCTCGCCATCAGGCGTGCCTTCGCCGACGATGCCCCTATCCTGAGCGACCTGGCCCGGCGGGCCAAGGCGCATTGGGGCTATCCCGCGGAGTGGCTCGTCCTGTGGGAACCGCAACTGACATTCGGGGCGCCGTATCTCACCGAACATCGCGTGCTGGTGGCGGTAGACGCAGATGACATCGTCGGGATGTGCGCTCTCGAGGACCGTGGACAGTGCTGGGCACTGGAGCACGTGTGGGTGGATCCTGACGAACTGGGACAGGGCGTCGGCCGCGCACTCGTCGAGCAGGCATTGGCCCTCGCCCGCGCCTCGCATCCGGGACCGGTGCTGGTGGAGGCCGATCCCAATGCCGCAGGGTTCTACCGGCGCCTTGGTGCAAGTCAGGTGGGCCTGGTTGCTGCCGCGATGCCGGGCGCGCCGGAGCGCTGCCTTCCGGTATTCGAGTTCAATGCGGTGGTCGGCTAGCGGGCGCATGCATCTGTCGCGGCCCGTCGGTCCGGTTCTGATCCGGCTGCCAGCCGCGATAGGGGTCCTGCACTTCATGCGCAGGTGTCAGTTGGCAGGTGCAGGTCGCAGGTCTTCAGCCACCCGGGGGAGAACATGCCGCGCAGCCGCGGTGCACCAGCACGAGCCAGAGAGGGTGGGGCGGGGGGTCTGCCGTACCTCCGCTTCTACCACTCGGAGTCCCTGCGTGCCAGGACCCTCTCGGTGCTGGAAGCACTGGAGACGGCAGACGACGCGACCAGTGAGCGAGAGGCCCTGGCAGAAGTCGTGCTCGAGCTTACGGAGAGCGGGCTCGCCTACTACTTCGTGAAACCGGTGCAGGACGCGAAAGTGGGTTTCATGGCGGAGCAGACCACGAAGCTTGGCATCGCCGGCATCCTCAAGGTCATGGGCCCGGTCGCTCGGCGAGTCATCGGTGGGATGGACGCTCAGCAGCTGCTCGCGGTCAGCAGGCACATTCGTCATCTCATGAAGTGATGTCCGAGCCCTCGGCGTTCGTGCTCGACATGATCAAAGACTGCTTGTTCGCGCTGGACCCGGCGAAATGCTTTACCGAGCCGCACTCCAACGGGTTCCCTGCGGCCCTGGTCCGCCTGCCCGCTGTGACCGCACGAGAACTCAAGCCGATCATCACGGAGGCATGGCGGTGCCAGGTAGCGACGGAGCTGACCACGAATTCGCCGGCTGGCACCCGCGTTCGGCGCTCGGTAGGTTCTGCAGGCAGGAAGCGCAGCCGCTGAACGGCAGCGTGGCCCTTCACGTGGGGCGCGTGGCCGGGCCGAACTGCCTAACTGTGGTGACCAGGCATGTCCTATCAGCTCCGACTGAAAGCCGCCGTGATCGGGACTTCCTCCCTCTCTGACCTCGACCGGTGCGGCGGCATCGCCTACGGGTCGTTCGAACCGACGGAAGACTATGAGCTGGTCCGCCCCGTCTTCCGCCTCTTCAGCGCGGCCAATCAGCTCCCTGATGGCCCGGCGCGCGCGGACGCGCTCGCCCGCTACTATGCGGCCCGTGATGCACTCGGACTCACCCTGACGACGGAGGACGGCCAGGCGGTCGCGACCCGGTGGGTCCATATCCGCGACCTCGCGGACGGAGCCGCGACCGACCTCGAGCTGCAGGCGGCACTGGTGCCGCCCGGCCGAGGGAAGGGCCAGCCGCGAGGCCGGGGCTGAGTCCGGCGGGTGAGCGTTCCCCACTGAGCCGGACACTCGTAGAATACGGCATGCGCAAACACGTCCTCCTCTATGGGCTCCTCGGCGGCGTCCTCATCGCCGGACTCAAGCTCATCGAGTACCGCTGGCTCGTGGTGGAGCATTCGGTCGAGATCTACGGCGGGCTGGTGGCCGCCCTGTTTGCCAGCCTGGGCATCTGGCTCGGGCTGCGGCTCACGCGGCGCACCGAGACCGTGGTCGTACGCGAGGTCATGGTGCCGGCGCCCGTCGACTTCGTGCGCGACAATCACAAGCTCGAGTCGCTCGGCATCACGCCCCGCGAACTGGAGATCCTGGAGCTGATCGCCGCGGGGCTCAGCAACAAGGAGATCGCCGCGCGCGTATTTGTGAGTGAAAACACCGTCAAAACTCACCTGAGCCGGGTGTTCGACAAGCTCGGCGCCCGGCGGCGGACCCAGGCGGTGCAGCTGGGCAAGGAGCTTCGGCTCATCCCCTAGCCGGGTCGTTCACCTGGCGTGAGGGGGTCCGAGGCGACCCCCGGCCACAACTTTCGTATGATCTTCTCCAAATTCGTTGAAAATCATCAATTCGGGTGACGCGCGGAGCCGGGCCGGCCGGTAGAATGGGCCGTCCTCAACCACTCGGGAGTTGCCATGCGGAAGATCGTGCTGACCTTCGGCCTCATAGCCGGCGCCATCCTGTCGGCGATGCTGTTCATCACCCTGCACTTCCAGGACCAGATCGGGTTCGACAAGGGTGCATTCATCGGGTACACCACGATGGTGCTCGCCTTCCTGATGGTGTTCTTCGGGATCAAGTCGTATCGCGACAATGTGGCGGGAGAGAGCCTCACGTTCGGCCGCGCCTTCAAGGTGGGCTTGCTCATCGTGGCCGTCGCCACCGTCTGCTACGTGGCCGCCTGGGAGGTGATCTACTACAAGCTCGCGCCCGATTTCACCGACAAGTATGCCGCGTACGCCGTGGAGAAGGCGAAGCAGTCCGGGGCCACGGAGGCGCAGATCGCCCAGCGAGTGAAGGAGATGGCGGATTTCAAGGAGATGTACCAGAACCCTCTCGTGAACATCGCGTTCACCATGCTCGAACCGCTACCGGTCGGACTCCTGGTCACACTGGTGTCGGCGTGGACGCTGAGCCGGAAGCGGAAGGCCGGGGGCGCGGTGGCCGCGTAGCCTCCCGCCCGCCGCACGCGATGCGCCGACTCTCCACCCCGATCCTCCTCGCGGCCAGCCTTCTGGCCGGTTGCCGTATGGCCCCGCCGACACTCGATCCCCAGTCGATTCTCGCGCGGCAGTCGTGGTGGGAGAACCGCGACTGGGACTGGTACCGGCATGAGATTCCATTCTTCGAGTCTCCCGACCCGGAGATCGACGCGACGTACTATTACCGCTGGGAGCTGCTGACCAGGCACCTGACGTACGGCTCCCCGGAGACCGGGTACACCTTCACTGAATTCATCGACCGGCCATTCTGGTCTGGCGCCTACGGATCGATCAGCTGCCCGCTGGGCCACCAGATGTACGAGGCGCGCTGGCTCAAGGACCGGCGCATCGTCGAAGACTTCGCCCGCTACTGGTTCGAGACGCCCGGGGCGGAGCCCGCGAAGCTACAGCAACTGGTACGGCGACGCGGTCTGGGCCAGCTACCTCGTGACCGGCGACTCCGCGTTCCTCCGGACCGTACTCCCCCACATGGTGACCCAGTACCAGGGCTGGATGGCGGAGCACTGGGACCCGGAGCATCGGATGTTCCGCTGGGACGGGATGCACGATGGGATGGAGACCAACATCAACAGCCGCCAGACCGCGGACTCCTTCGCGGGTGCGGAGGGCTACCGGCCCACGCTCAACAGCTACCTCTTCGCCGACGCGAGGGCCATCGCCCGGACGGCGGCGCTGCTCGGTGATTCGGCCCTCGCGCGCGAATACGCGCAGCGGGCCGCGAACCTCAAGGCGCGAGTGCAGGAGCAGCTCTGGGACCCGGAGCGCCAGTTCTTCCTGCACCAGTTCGCGCGCGATGAACCCGGCGGCATCCGGGCGGGGAGCCGCACCTATCAGAGCCGGGCCGTTCGCCGGGAACCCGCACGGCCGTGAGCTGATCGGCTATCGTGCCGTGGCAGTTCAGCCTGCCGGATTCGGGATACGAGAACGCGTGGCGATTCCTGATGGATACCGC
Source organism: uncultured Gemmatimonadales bacterium (assembly GCA_963817435.1). Classification (GTDB taxonomy): domain Bacteria; phylum Gemmatimonadota; class Gemmatimonadetes; order Gemmatimonadales; family GWC2-71-9; genus JADJOM01. The sequence continues at coordinate 1,621,110 of CAWFNY010000001.1, read as the reverse complement.
CTACTTCAGCGCGCCTTTCGGGCCGACCACGGTGGAACGGCACGACCCGCAGTTCTTCGTCTCGAAGATCTGCTGCGTCTGGAGCGGCAACGCCTGGCCCTATGCCACGAGTCAGACCCTGACGGCGATGGCCAACCTGCTGAACGAGTACCGGCAGGCGGTCGTCACCCGAGACGACTACTTCCGCCTGCTCAAGGCGTACACGCTCGACCAGCGGAAGGGGGGCCGGCCCTATGTCGCTGAGGCCGCCGATCCCGAGACCGGATCGTGGGAGGGTCATGACACCTACGATCACAGCGAGCACTACTTCCACTCGGGCTATGTGGACCTCATCATCACGGGGCTGGCGGGGTTGCGGCCGCGGGCGGATGATTCGCTCGAGGTGAACCCGCTGATTCCTGACGCCTGGAACTGGTTCGCACTGGATGACGTCTCCTACCGCGGCCGACGGGTGTCAATCTTCTGGGATCGGGACGGCAGTCGGTACGGCCGAGGCGCCGGCCTGTCGCTGTATGTGGAGGGACGGCGCGTGGCCCGCGCCGCACGGATCGGGCGCCTGGTAGCCGACATGGGGCCCGCACCGGCACTCAGAGGCGTGGACCGCCCGGTCAACTTTGCGGTCAACAACGGCCGCGGCGCCTTTCCGGCCATCACCGCTTCCTACAGCGCGCCGGCCACGCCGCCGTGGTATCTCATCGACGGCAATGTCTGGTACGACGCATCGCCGCCCAATCGCTGGACGGCGAGCGGCTCAGGCAGCGCGGCCGACACGGTGGACCTCGACTTCGGGGTGAGCCGGCCGGTCGAATGGGTCACTCTCTATTTCCTGGACGACGGGGCCACGCTCCGGCCGCCGGAGCGGTTCACGCTGGAGCGCTGGCGCGATGGGCGCTGGGAGGAGATCCCCGCCCAGCGCAGGGTGCCCGAGGTCCCCGAAGGGCGCCGTGCGAACACGGTCACCTTCGACCCGATCGAGACGACAAAGCTCCGGCTGGTGGTGACGCATCGCGCAGGGGCGTCGAGCGGTCTCACCGAGTTCGAGGCCTGGGCGCACGCCCGGCCGCCGTTCGCCGATCCGGTGGAGCAAACCGGAGACCTCGCGTTCAACCAGGCGGGGCAGGGGTTCCCGCGGGTGTCCGCGTCGTACACATCGCCCGAGTCCCATGTCGAGCAGGCGACCGATGGTCGCATCGCCTACACACGGTATTCCAGGAACCGCTGGTCGGCGCGCGGAACTTCCCATCCCGCGGACTGGCTGGAGGTGGACTTCGGCACGTTGAAGCGAGTTGGCCGGATCGAGGTGCACTTCGTGGCTGACGGAGGCGGTCTCGCGGCGCCACTGAGCTTCATTGTGCAGTACTGGTCGGGCCGCGACTGGGTTCCGGCACGCGAGCTTCGGCGACTGCCGGCGCGGCCGGAGGGATCCGCCGTCAACACCGTGTGGATCGATCCCATCGAGACCGCGAAGGTCCGGGTGGTGGTCGAACACGCCCGGCCGGCGGCCACGGCGATCACCGAGCTACTGATCTGGGGAGATGGAACGTGAACCGCTCTCTGCGCGCGATGTGCCTGCCCCTCATGTTAGGCCTGCCCGCCTGTTCGGGCAGGAAGGCCGGACGCTGCCCCCGCCCAGGAGGCCCACCTGACCCGCGAACCATTCGGCACGACCCCCGCCGGCGAGGCCGTCGAGCTGGTGACGCTCACCAACGCGCATGGGGTGGAGCTCCGCGTAATGACCTACGGCGGGATCATCGTGTCGCTCAGGGTGCCTGACAGAAACGGGACCCTGGGCGATGTGGTGCTGGGATACGACAGCCTGGCGGGCTACCTCAGGGAATCTCCCTATTTCGGCGCGATCGTCGGGCGCTACGGCAACCGGATCGCGAAGGGGAGATTCACGCTGGGCGGGACCGAGTACCGGCTGGCCACCAACAACGGTCCGAATCACCTGCACGGCGGCGTCCGGGGATTCGACAAGGTGGTGTGGGGCGCCGAGCCGTTTCAGGATGCGCGCGGTGTCGGAGTGATGTTCACGCACACGAGCCCGGATGGCGATGAGGGTTATCCGGGGACGCTCACGGCGAAGGTGACCTATACCCTGACGGACCGGAACGAACTGCGTCTGGACTACGAGGCGACGGCGGACCGGGCCACTCCGGTCAACCTGACCCAGCACTCGTACTTCAACCTGGCCGGCTCCGGAGACATCCTCGGGCACGAACTGCTGATCGCGGCGGATCGCTACACGCCGGTGGACTCCACCCTGATCCCGACCGGCGTGATCGCGCCGGTGGACGGGACGCCGTTCGACTTCCGCACGCCGCACCGGATCGGGGAGCGGATCGGCGAGGCGAACGAGCAACTGCGATTCGGGGGCGGCTACGACCACAACTTCGTGCTGGCGCGCCCTGACAGCGGGCTGGCGCTGGCGGCCCGTCTGGTGGACCCGCTGAGTGGCCGGACGCTCGAGGTCCGCACCACCGAGCCCGGGATCCAGTTCTACTCGGGCAACTTCCTCGACGGCTCGATCACCGGCAAGGGCGGCACGGTCTACCGGCACCGCACCGGGCTCTGCCTCGAGACCCAGCACTTCCCCGATTCGCCGAACCAGCCCGGATTCCCCTCCACCATACTCGAGCCGGGAAAGGTCTATCGCTCCGAGACGGTGTGGACGTTCGGAACCCTTCCCGCGAGATAAGATGCGCGTTCCCCTCCTGGTCATCGCACTGGTCTTCGCCGCGAGCGCTTCGGCGGCGCAGGCTCCGGCGGGCATCCCGAAGTTTCCGCTCCCCGACTCGCCGCTCGACCTGGCGGGCCCGGCGCGCAGCGGCGTCTACCTCGGCGACGTGGGCCGCCGCGCGGCGCTCTTCGGTGACGAGACCGGAGGGTTCGAGGCGTGGACCTGGCCCATCAAGCTGGTCCGCGACCTCTCGTTCTCGTTCAGGATTCCCGACTACGACGAACCGATCGACGCCGCCCGGGTGGCGCGGCGGGTGATCGTCCACCCCGGCTACAAGACCATCGTCTATTCGCATCCGGCGTTCACGGTGCGGGCCCACATCATGGCCGCGCTCGACGAACCGGGCGCGCTGATCCTGCTCGACGTCGAGACGGTGCGGCCGCTCGAGGTGATCGTCCGGCTGCACGCCGATTTCAACCTGGCCTGGCCCGGCGGCTTTGGCGGGCAGCACATCGGCTGGGACGCGGCGCATCACGGCTTCCTGCTCACCCAGGGCGGGGTGTGGGCCATCAATGGCGTGGTGGCCTCGCCGGCCGCAACCTCCGGGACCTCGCACGCCGCCCACGACGCGCCGGCATTCGGGTCGCAGTTCCGGATGACGATCGACACGGCGATGGCCCGGACCAGCTACCTGCCGATCGTCATCGCCGGCGGAGTGATGCCGCAGGATTCCGTCTGGGCGGTGGCGGACCGGATTCTCGCGAGCGCGCGAGAGCAGGTGGAGATGAAGGTCGCGCACGACCGCGCCGTCACGGACTCGCTGGTCTCGATCGAAACGCCCGATCCGGCCTTCAACCGCGCCTTTGAGTGGGCCAAACTGAGCCTCGACCGGCAACTGGTCTGCAATCCGGACCTGGGCTGCGGGCTGGTGGCGGGCTACGGGAAGGCGGGCCCCGGCAACTTCCGTCCCGGGTTCGGCTGGTACTTCGGCGGTGACGCCGCCATCAACTCGTTCGCGATGGACGCGCTCGGCCAGTTCGACCTGGTGCGCCAGGGGCTCGCGTTCCTGGGCCAGTACCAGCGCGCGGACGGAAAGATCCCGCACGAGATTTCTCACGCCGCCGGGCGCCTGCCGTGGTGGACCGACTATCCCTACACCTGGTACCACGGCGACACGACGCCCTACTGGATCCTCGCCTGCGCCGAATACTGGCGGGCCTCCGGCGACCGGGCGTTCATCGACACGATGTGGAGCAAGCTGCTGCTGGCCTACCGGTGGTCGAAGCAGAGCGACACCGATGGGGACGGATTGATGGAGAACCCCACCTCCGGCGCCGGCGCGATCGAGGTCGGCAACCTCGGCGACAGGCTCCACACCGACATCTACCTGGCCGGTGTCTGGGTATCGGCCCTCGACGGACTCCGTGACCTGGCCCGCGAGCGGGGAGACCAGGCCCTGGTCGGCGAACTGACCGGGTTGCATGACCGGGCAAAGGCCAGCCTCGAGCAGCGGTTCTGGATGGAGCAGAGCGGGCGGTACGCCTTTGCGCTGCTCGACGACGGCCCGGGAAAGACTTCGCTCAACGACGCGCTGACGGTGTGGCCGGCAACGGCGATCGCGTTCGGGCAGCTCGATGCCGAGCGGTCGCGGCGGATGCTGATGCAGGTGTCCGGGGACAACGTCACGACGGACTGGGGCGTCCGGACGCTCGACCGGACGCACCCCCTCTACGAGCCGCTGCACTACAACAACGGCGCGGTGTGGCCGTTCGTGACGGGCTTCGCGGCGTGGGCCCACTACCAGACCCGGCGGGCGTGGGCCGGGTACGACCTGGTGCGCGACATCGCGCGGACCGGTGACGACTTTGCCCTCGGCGTGCAGCCCGAACTGATGTCGGCGGCGTTCTACGACCCGCTCGACACCGCGATGCCCGATCAATTCTTCTCGACCTCGATGCTGGTGACGCCCACCCTCCGCGGGCTGGTCGGATTCCGGGCCGATGCGTCAAGCTGCCGGGTGACACTGGCACCGCAACTTCCGGCCGACTGGGATCGCCTGACAGTACGGCGGCTCAATGCCGGATGCGGGAAGCTGGACGCGGCGATTCGGCGCGAGGATGGACGGCTGCTGATTTCGCTCCGCCGCCATGGTGGGACTCGGCCGGCCACCGTAGCACTGGAGCCGTCCCTGCCGCTCGGCGCGGTGATCGAACGGGTCACGGTGAACGGGCACGCCACGAAGTATCGGACGGTCGGGACACCGCACGACGTCTCCCCGAGCTTCGAGACGACCGTCACCGATTCCGTTTCGATCGAGATCCGCTTCCGCGGCGGCGCCGAACTGGTGCCTCAGCAGACTCGCCCCGAGCCCGGGGATCCGTCCCGCGGACTCCGGCTCCTCGACTGGCGTCAGGAAAAGGGTCGCTACGTGGTCACGGTGGAGGGGAGTGGAGAACAGCGGTTCCGGATTCGGAGCCCACTGGCCCTCCGGGTTGTGGAGGGTGGGCGGCTCGAGGGGCGGACGGGATCGTTCCTTGCCGTCGCGGTTTCGCTGGGCCCGCAAGTCGAGCGCCGGAGGGTTGTCCTGGCCCAGTGATGAGTCCTCTCTCTAGCAGATCCGCGGCAACTGGTCTCCTGGCAGCAGGTCCACGATGCGGGTGCCTCCCACCACGGTCTTCAGTACGACGTAGCCGGGATTGGTTGCGACCACGCGCCCGATGACCGCGGCATCCGTCCCCAGCGGATGGGCGCGCATGGCGGCGAGTGCCGCCTGCGCCTTCTCCGGCCGGACGATCGCCACCAGCACGCCCTCGTTCGCGACGTAGAGCGGGTCGAGGCCGAGCATCTCACAGGCGGCGGCGACATCACCCGGCACCGGCAGGGCGGATTCCTCCAGCGCCATGCCGACCTGAGAGGCCTGGGCGATCTCGTTGAGGGCACTGGCCAGCCCGCCGCGCGTCGGGTCACGCAGCACCGCGACGGCGTCCCCGGCTGCCTCGCGCAGCGAGGCCACCAGCGGCGCCAGATTCGCGGTGTCGCTCACGATGCTGGTCTCGAATGCCAGCCCCTCCCGCACCGCCATGATCGCCATGCCGTGGCGCCCGATCGGGGCGCTCAGGAGAATCACGTCGTCGGGTGCGGCGCGGCGCGGGCCGGGGCGGAAGTCCGGGTCGAGCAGGCCGAATCCGGTGGTATTGATGTAGAGCCCGTCCGCCTTGCCCCGTTCCACCACCTTCGTGTCGCCGGTGATGAGCGGAACGCCCGCCAGGCGGGCGGCGTCCGCCATGGTGCGGATGACGCGATCGAGCAGGTCGAGCGACAGCCCCTCTTCGAGCACGAATCCAGCAGTGAGATAGGCGGGAGTCGCGCCCATCATCGCGACATCGTTGAGCGTGCCGTGCACCGCGAGCGCCCCGATGTTGCCCCCGGGGAATTCCAGCGGGCTCACCACGAAGGTGTCGGTCGATACGACGATCTCGGCGCCGCCGAGCGAGACCACGGCGCCGTCGCCGAGCTCGCGCAGGATCGGGTTGCCGAGATGGGGCAGGAATCGGTCCCGGAGCAGGGCCGCGCTCATCTTGCCGCCGGAGCCGTGGCCGAGCTGGACCCGCTCGTTGTCGGTGAGCGGGACGGCACAGGCTGGAGCCGTGTAGTGGACGGTGGTCATCGGATCATCCCTCGTGCGCCGCCGGGCTGCGGAAGCGGGCGTAGTTGTAGTAGGCGGCGCAGGCGCCTTCGGAGGACACCATCGGCGCTCCGAGCGGATGTTCCGGTGTGCAGCGGGTGCCGAACGCCGGGCACTGCCGGGGCTTGAGGTTTCCGCGCAGGACATCGCCCGCCCGGCACTCCGCGGGCTCCTGCACGCTGAGCGTCTCCAGCCCGAAGCGGATTTCGGCGTCGAAGTCCGCGTATTCCTCGCGGAGAGTCAGCCCGCTCATCGGAATCGACCCGATCCCTCGCCACTGCCGGTCGCTCAGCCGGAAGATCTTGTGGATGAGGTCCTGCGCCGGAGGGGTTCCTTCCCGGCGCACTGAGCGCGCGTACTGGTTCTCCACCTCGTGCCGTCCCTCCTCGAGCTGCCTGACAGCGAGCAGCATCCCCTCCAGGATGTCGAGCGGTTCGAAGCCGGTGACCACGATCGGCACCCGGTAACGCTCGGCGATCGGCTCGTACTCGGTCCAGCCCATCACCGAGCAGACGTGGCCCGCGGCGAGGAACCCCTGCACCCGGTTGTCGGGCGATTCGAGGATCGCGGTCATCGCGGGGGGCACGGTGACGTGCGAGACGAGCACGCTGAAGTTGCTGACCCCCAGCTCCCGGGCCCGCCACACCGCCATCGCATTCGCCGGCGCCGTGGTCTCGAAGCCGACCGCGAAGAACACCACCTGCTTCTCCGGCGTGCGGATGGCGAGTTCCAGCGCGTCGAGCGGGGAGTAGACCACCCGGATGTTGCCGCCCCGGGCGCGTACCTGCAGCAGATCGCAATCCGAGCCGGGGACCCGCAGCATGTCGCCGAACGAGGTGAAGATGACGTCGGGGCGTGCCGCGAGCGCCAGCGCCTTGTCGATCTGCTCCAGCGGGGTGACGCAGACCGGGCAGCCCGGTCCGTGGATCATCTCGACGGCGCCGCCGAGCAGCTCGTCGAGCCCCTGCCGCACAATCGTGTGGGTCTGCCCGCCGCAGACCTCCATCAGGGTCCAGGGACGGGTCGCCGACTGCCGGATCCGCGTGATCAGCCCCTGGGCGACCGCGCCGTCGCGATACTCGCTGAGGTACTTCATGCCGCCTCCCCCGATGGTGGGGCGGCGAGACCCTGCTCCGCGACCTCCCGCATCCAGTCCAGCTCCTCGAGCTGGCTCATCTCCTTCAGCGCCTCGAAGGTGCGCCGGGCCTCCGCCTCGTCCACCCGGGTGATGGCGAAGCCGACATGGACCACCACATAGTCGCCCCGCGTGACTTCGTCGGCGACATAGGCCAGGCAGACCTCACGCCTGACCCCGCCGAAGTCGACCGTGCCCATCAGGAGCCCGCGATCATCGCGGGTGTCGAGAATGCGGCCGGGAATGCCGAGACACATCGGAACCTCCTGAGGGGTAGAGGATCAGGCCGTCTGGCCCGTTTGCAGCAGTGCCGCGGCCACGGCGGCCTGGCCGTAGCTGATCGCGCCATCGTTGGGAGAAAGCCTGCGTGCCGTAAGCACCTTGATCCCGTGGCGCTCCAGCCGCCGGCGGAGACTGGTGAGCAGCCGCACATTCTGGAACACGCCGCCGCCAAGGACCACCGTGGTGAGGCCGGTCTGCAGGACCACGCGGCGCACCAGCAGCTCCGTCAGGCGTGCGATGCTCTCGTGGAAGTCCGCCGCGAGCTCTCCCACGTTGCCGCGCTGCTCCCGCCGGCGGGCGAGCCAGGCGAGCAGCGGCAGCGGATCGAGCTGCCAGTTCTCCGCGCCTTCGTGTTCCATCGGGCAGTGGAACTCCGAGGCCACCCGGTTGCCGGCCAGGGTCTCGAGTTCGATCGCCGCCTGACCCTCGTACGCCGAGACCTGTCGGATGCCGAGCACCGCCGCGGCCGCGTCGAAGAGCCGGCCCATCGAGGAGGCGAGCGGGGCATTGATCCGCGCCTCGACCTGGCGGCGTGCGAGTGCGAGTTCCGCGGGTGGCACCTCGCGGAAGCTGCGCGCGAAGAGCGGTGCGATGGCGGGGTCGAGCGAGGCGTACCCCAGCAGGCTCCGCCATGGCTGGCGCGCGGCGAGATCGCCGCCGGGGAGCGGGGCGGGGCGGAGGTGCGCCACCCTGACACTGCTCGTCAGGTCGGCGCGGAGAATCTCCGCTCCCCAGACGGTGCCATCGGTGCCGTACCCGGTTCCGTCGTAGGCGACGCCGATCACCGGAGTGCTCACGCCATGCTCCGCCATCACCGCGGCGATGTGGGCATGGTGGTGCTGCACCGCGATGGTGGTCGGCAGCGCCAGCTCCTGCGCGATGCGGGTCGAGAGGTAGCCGGGGTGGAGATCGTGCACCACGGCCTGGGGATCGACCCGGAAGAGCCGGCGGTAGACGCTCAGCGTGTGCCGGAAATGCTCGAGACCTTCGAGGTCCTCGAGATCTCCGATGTGCGGGCTCACCCAGGCCGACGCGCCGTGTGCGACGGTGAAGGTGTTCTTGAGGTGCGGCCCGACTGCGAGCAGCGGGACCGGCGTGTCCACCGGAAGGGTGAGCGGCATCGGGGCGTAGCCCCGCGCCCGCCGCAGGAAGACCGGTTCCCGCGCCGCCATGCGCAGCACCGAGTCGTCGGTGCGGGAGAGGATCTCGCGGTCGTGCATCAGGAAGGCGTCGGCGATCACGCCGAGCCTGCGGCGCGCCTCGGTGTTGCCGATCGCGATCGGCTCATCGCTCAGGTTGCCGCTGGTCATCACCAGCGGCCGGCCGCTGGCCTCGAGGAGGAGCAGATGCAGCGGCGTCGAGGGGAGCATCACGCCGAGGGTACGGAGCCCTGGCGCCACCGCAGGAGCGATGCCGTTGTGCGGCAGCGCCTCGAGCAGGACCACCGGCCGCTCCCGGCGCTGCAGCAGCTCGGCCTCCGCATCGCTGACATCCGCGACGGCTCGCACCTCCGCGAGCGATGGCAGCATGATCGCGAACGGCTTCGCGTCCCGGCGCTTGCGGCGGCGGAGCTCGGCGACGGCGGCCTCATTGGTCGCGTCACAGGCGAGGTGATAGCCGCCGAAGCCGCGCAGGGCGAGGATCCCGCCGCGCACCAGCAGGGCGGCGGACTGGCGGATCGCCGCCTCTCCCGCGGCGGAAGACCGCCCCTCGGCCCCGGCCTCCAGCCACAGCGAAGGGCCGCAGACGGGACAGCTGTTGGTCTCGGAGTGATGCCGCCGGTCGCCCGGCGAGTGGTACTCCGCCGCACAGGCGGGGCACTGGGTGAACGCGCGCATGGTGGTGCGCTCGCGGTCGTACGGCAACCGCTCGATGACCGTGTAGCGCGGCCCGCAATCGGTGCAGGTGATGAACGGGTAGCGATAGCGGCGGTTCACCGGATCGTTGAGCTCCCGTTCGCAGGCGGGACAGATCGCCACGTCGGGAGGCACTGGAAGCCGCTGCCCCGGCTCCTCCGCACTCGCTTCGATGAGAAAGGCATCCAGCCCCTCCGGCGCGGTGCCTTCGACACTGACCTCATCGATCTGTGCGAGGGGCGGGGCCTCGAGCCGGAGCTCCGCGAGAAAGGTCTCGATGGCGACCGTGTCGCCCTCGAGCGCGATCTGCACCTCTCCCGAGGCGTTGCGTACCCAGCCGCCGAGATGATGCCGGAGCGCGAGCCGGTGGACGAAAGGGCGAAAGCCCACGCCTTGCACCAGTCCGCGAACCCGGACGCGGCAACCGGTCTGGGTCACGGGCTGGGCGGTGGTCATGCGGGGACGGCGGCCCTGACCTGCTGGCGGAGAAAGCCGAACCAGTCGTCGAGCCCCTGGCCGGTGCGGGCCGAGGTGAGGAAGAAGTGGAGCCCGGGATTCACCTGCAGGGCGTAGGACATCGCCTGCTCGAGATCGAAGTCGAGGTGCGGCAGGAGGTCGATCTTGTTCAGCACGGCGTACTTCGCCATGCGGAACATCTTGGGATACTTGAGCGGCTTGTCCTCTCCCTCCGTCACCGAGAAGACCACGATCTTCGCCAGCTCACCCAGGTCCCAGCTCGCGGGGCAGACCAGGTTGCCGACGTTCTCCACGAAGAAGAGCCGGGTCTGGTTGAGGTCGATCGCATCGAGCGCAGCCATCACCTGACTTGCGTCGAGATGGCAGGCGCCACCGGTCACGACGGCCTGCACCAGGCGATTGGTCCGGCGGGCCAGGCGGTCGGCGTCGTTCTGGGTCTGGACGTCGCCGGTGACGACGGCGATGTCGAGCTCCTCGCCCAGTGCCTCGAGGGTCCGCTCGAGCAGCAGTGTCTTTCCGGAGCCTGGAGAGGAGACCATGTTGAACGCCGTCACGCCCGCCGCGTCGAGCCGGCGCCGGACTTCGGCGGCGAACTCGTCGTTCTTTGCCATGATGCGTTCCCGTACGTCAATCGTCCGGACGGCCATCGTCCACCTCCAGGAAGTCGAGTCGCAGGACATCGCCGGCGACCAGGGCGAGCACCGGCGTGGCGCCGGAGAAGGGTGGGTGGGCCAGTACCGCCTCGAGGCAGAAGGCCAGGTTGTCAGGCTCGACCCCGGCGTCGTCGCCGATCTCGATCCCGACCCGGAGCAGGCGACCGGGATGCGTGGTCATCTGCTCCTCGACCAGCCGCGCCACTTCGAGGGCGATGCTCATCTCATGCATCGACTGCCGCCGCCCGCCGCTGGCAGTGGTGGCCCCAGTGGGCCAGCCGGTTGACGACGGCGAGCGCGATATCCTCCACCCGCTGCTCGAGGCAGGCCGAGAGCCGGAACATCAGCTCGACCGTCTCGGGCTCGGCACCGATCGCCACCGTGTCCTCGGTCAGGGTGCCACGGAGTTCGGCCAGCGCGAGGACTTCCTTGAGATCGACCTGGTGCGGCGACAGCTTGTGCGCCAGGTAGCGCGGGATCGCCGCCCGCTCCAGTTCGACCACGGTGCCGGGGGCGGCGCCGGTCCGGATGGCGTCGAGCAGAATCAGCTTCTCCGCATCTTCGATCAGCGGGAGGAGGTTCATCCCCCAGGTGCCGCCGTCCACCAGCTCCACCGGCGGGGAGAAGTCCCACTGCTCCACCAGCCGCCCCAGCACCGCGAGGCCGAGGCCATCGTCGCCCATCAGCGGGTTGCCGAGGCCGAGCACCACGGTGCCGGCGGGGGTGGGTCTAGATGTCGTCGCCATCGATGTACTTCTCGTCGGCCGGCACGAACCGGCCTCCGCTGATGATCGACGAGATCACGCCCGTGCGCTCGAGATGGTCGGCGCGAATGGCGAGGTAGATGTGGATCGGGAGGAAGATCAGGAACACCCAGGTCAGCACATGGTGGATGAACCGCACCACCGGCATGCCGCCGAAGACGATCCCCACCCAGTTGAAGGCGTGATAGAAGATCCCGCCGGGATTGGACTGGCCATACATCGCGAAGCCGGTCACCACCATGACCAGCGCCGCGGCATACACCCCGGTGTAGCTCAACTGCTGCATCGGGTTGTGTCCGAGGTAGTGGGGCGCCTTCTCCGGCTCGATCATCAGGTAGAACTTGACCTGCCGCCACATGTTGACCCAGTCGCGCGGACGGACCGGGAACAGCGCAGGAAGCCGCTCGAACTTGTTGCCGGCGAAGAGCCAGTAGACCCGCACGATACCCGTGGCCACGAGGAAGGCGGCCGCGGCGAAGTGCACGAACCTGAACCGCCCCATCAGGTAGTGATCCGCAGTGTCGCCGCCGACCATGAAGTACGGCATGCCGATGTAGAGGCCGGTGACGACCAGGGCGATGATGCAGGCCACCGCGATCCAGTGCATGGCGCGGATGGGCCATTCCCACAGGTACACCCAGTGATAGTTCCCGCTCGGCGGCGGGACCTTGTGTGCCAGGCTGAACCCGCGGTGCTCGCGGGTCCGCGGCTGGGGAGGTGTTTGCGTCATTGCACCTTGACCTCCGTGACGACGTTCCCCTCCGCGTCGAGCACGTGGACGCCGCACGCCATGCAGGGGTCGAACGAGTGGATGGTGCGCAGGATCTCGATCGGCTGGTCGGGCCGGACCAGCGGATGGTTGTCGACCAGTGAGGCCTCGTACGGTCCCATCTGTCCCTTGAGCGTCCCGCGGCGAGCAGTTCCAGGTGCTCGGCACCACGCACTGGTACTTGCTGATCTTGCCGTCCTTGATCCGCACCCAGTGGCCCAGTGCGCCGCGCGGGGCGTCCAGCCAGCCGAACCCCTTGGCCTCGCCCGCCGGCCAGGTGGACGGCTCCCACTTCTCCTTGGTGAAGGTCTGGGTGTCGCCCTGCCGGATGCGGTCGACCAGCTGGTCGTACCACGTGTGTCATCCGGCGGGCCAGCAGCACCGTCTCCATGCCGCGCGCCGCGGTGCGGCCGAGGGTGGAGAAGAGCACGCCGGGGCCGACCTTCAGGGTGTCCATGACCTGCTTCACCAGTCTCCTGGATCTCCTCGTGGCCGCTGGCGAAGCCGACCAGCATCCGGGCCAGCGGCCCGACCTGCATCGGAAGGCCGTCGTACCGCGGCGCCTTCATCCAGGTGTACTTCTTCTCGCCCTGCAGGTAGGTCCATGGCGTCGGCGGGCCGGTGTACTTCGCCTTGGTCTCGCCCTCGTAGGGATGGAGCCCGGCCTCGTCGCCGCCGGCGTACTCGTACCAGGAGCTGTTGATGTACTCCTGGATCTTCTCGGGCTCGAAGGGATGGACCTTCGTGAGGTCCTTGTTGAGGATGATGCCGCGCGGGAAGTAGAGCTTGCCGATGTCGGTGATGTCGCCCTCGGGGAATTCCCCGTAGCTCATGAAATTCGGCACGCCGCCGCCGATCGCCCCCCACTCCTTGTAGAAGCCGGCGATGGCCACGAGGTCGGGCCAGTACACCTGCTCGACGAACCGCTGGGCCCGGGTGATCATCCCGTGGATCTCGGAGAGCCGCACGGTGTTGATGGTGCCGGTGTCGTCCAGATTGATCGCCGACGCCATGCCGCCCACCAGGAAGTTCGGGTGCGGGTTCTTGCCGCCGAAGATCGTGTGGAGCCGGATCACGTCCCGCTGCCAGTCGAGCGCCTCGAGATAGTGCGCCACCGCCAGCAGGTTCACCTCGGGCGGGCAGCTTGTACGCGGGATGGCCCCAGTAGCCGTTGGTGAAGATGCCGAGCTGCCCGCCTGACACGAACTTCTTGACCCGGTTCTGCACCTCCGCGAAATAGGTGGCCGAGTTGTTCGGCCAGGGCGAGATGGACTTCGCGATGCGGGCGGTGCCCTCGGGGTCGGCCTTGAGGGCGCTCACCACGTCCACCCAGTCGAGCGCGTGCAGGTGGTAGAAGTGGATCACGTGATCCTGGATGAACTGCATCCCGTGGATCAGGTTGCGGATGATGTTCGCATTGGGCGGGATCTTGATGCCGAGCGCGTCCTCGACGGCGCGGCAGGAGGCGACGGCGTGGACGACGGTGCAGACGCCGCAGATCCGCTGGGTGAAGGCCCAGGCGTCGCGCGGGTCCCGCCCCTCCATGATGATCTCGATGCCCCGGAACTGGGTGGAGGACGCCCAGGAGTCGGTGATCTTTCCGTTCTCCGCCTGCACTTCGATCCGGAGGTGTCCCTCGATCCGGGTAATGGGATCGACGACGACTTTGGTCGCGGCCATGGTATGCCCTTTCCCTTACGCGTTCGGGGTGCCGGTGCCACTGCCACCGGTCGGTGGTTCGACGACCGGGAGCTGGCGCTTGCGTTCCCGCATCTGATGGACGCCGGTGGCGGCGGCATGCGCGAGCACGCCTGCGGTCGCGCCCACGGCCAGCGCGGCGCCCAGGATGTCGACCCGCTGCTCGATGCCGAAGCCGCCCACGTCCGGGAGTCGGCCGTAGAACGGCGTCATGGTGTCCCAGAAGTTCGGTTCGGTGCAGCCGATGCAGGGATGTCCCGCGCCGATCGGCCATGAGGTGCTGCTGTTCCACTGGAAGATCGGGCAGGGGGAGAAGGTCGCCGGCCCCTTGCAGCCGACGTGATAGAGACACCAGCCCTTGCGTGCCGCCTCGTCGTCGAACACCTCGACGAACTGGCCGGCGTCGAAGTTGGCACGGCGCGGGCACTGGTCGTGGATCCGGGCGCCGTAGGCGAACATCGGGCGGCCTTCCGGGTCGAGATCCGGCAGCCGGCCGAAGGTCAGGAAGTGGACGACGGTCGCGGTGACCACGTCGCCGATCGGCGGGCAGCCGGCGATGTTGACGACCGGCTTGTCCTTGATGATCGAGGAGACGCCCACCGCCCCGGTGGGATTCGGCCGCGCGGCCTGGACGCTGCCCCAGTGGGCGCAGGCCCCGATGGCCACGACCGCCGCGGCGCCCTTCGCGGCTTCCTCGAGAATCTCCTGGGCGGTCCGGCCACCGACCGTGCAGTAGATGCCGCCGTCGTTGGTCGGAATCGAGCCGGTAACCAGCAGGACGTACTTGCCGGCGTTGGCCTTCATCGAGTCCTGCTTGGCCTTTTCCACCGCGTCGCCCGCGCCGGCCATGAGCGTGTGCTGGTAGTCGAGCGAGATCAGGTCGAGCACCAGGTCGCCGATCGTCGGATCCGCGGTGCGGAGCACGCTCTCGACGCAGCCGGTGCACTCCTGGAGCTGCAGCCAGATGACCGGCGGGCGCTGTGGCGCGAGCAGGGCTCGCATCATCCTGGGTGCGGCGCTCTTGCCGATGCCGAGGACCACGCAGAGACTGCCGCAGTACTCGAGGAAATCGCGGCGGGATACGCCGCGTTGGGCGAGCTCTTCGTCCAGGCGCTCGCTACTCAGCCAGCGTGGTGCAGTGGGCAACGACATCGGGAAACCTCCGGTCCGGCGGGATGCGGAACCAGTGGTCCTGGGGGATTGGGCGGCCGATCGATATGCAGGGGTCGTCCCAGTGCCGTCTCAGGACCGGGAATCGCAAACAACCTTGTCGCTTACTTATGAAGTGACCCTGAAGATGCGGTGAATCGGCCATGGCTTCGGAACTCAGCTCACCTCTTGTGAGGTGCGGACAGGGCGGCCGAGGCCGCGCCCCTCATCGCGGGCTAGGTTCCCGCGGGCGTCGGGCGGGCGGATTGGTCAGGCAGGCCGGGGTCGCTGGCGAGGCAGCCCCGGGCGTGTTGCCGAGTCAGGTTTCGAGGGATATCCTCTCCGGGGAGGAGTTGTAGCGAAGTCGGTCAGAGCCAGCCCACTGGCACAGTGAGGGATCGCATGCCTGCACCTCCCGCTCCGCAGCCGTCCTCGACAGGGCCGACGCCCCCGCCGTCGGCTCCTCGGTTCGGACTGTCGGCACGTCTGCACGTGTTCCTGCTGTTCATGACCCAGTTCGTGGTCCTGCCCGCCGTCTTTGCCGGCTTCGTGCCGACCCTGCATGCGCAGGGCACCAGCCTGCTGCTGCTCGTCCCTGGTGCGATCGCCGTCGTGATCCTGTTTCATGTCGGACTCGGTGCCTTCGGGCGTCTGCTCCCGGTGAGATGCCGCCCCTGTGGTTCGGTGAGCCGCTTCCGCGGATTCGGCTGGTGGCCTTTCATTTATCGCTACCCGTGCCCGAGCTGTGGTCAGGAGACCCGCCTCGAGGTCACTGGGTGAGCACCTCCCGCGCCGGTTCCGTCGACATACCGAACAGCCGCGGTGAAGGCTGAGCCGCTGACGGCGAGTTCACGATGCTCGGGGCCGTCTCGGCATGGATGAGTCCCGACAGCGCCCGGTCCGCCGAACCAGGGGAGGCGCCTTGCCAATCCCCAGTCAGGCCCCGGACGGCGGACCGGTGGTGCACGGGATGTGGCGAGAGGGCGGGCAGCCTCCGGCCCCTGGCGCCGTCTGCCCGGCGCCCCCGCCAGCGCGCTCGCGGCCGTCAGGTTAGCGTTCCGCTGGTACGGCCCGGCGAGACCCGATGGGTCTCGTGAAACCCGCCCCACCTCCAGATGGTTCGCAGGCTGCAGATGCCGTGACCGTCGTCGCATGAGGAGTGCAATCCCACTTTGGCTCACACGTGTCCCTTCTGCCATGCATCCATGGACGCCGGTGTTATCATCGATCGCATTGCCGGATCGAACACGCGTCCCGTCTGGATCCCCGAACCAGCCGTCGAGTCATGGTTCGGCGGCCTGCGCGAGCCGCTCGGCCCCGAGATGTGGGTCAGTACCGAGCGGTGCGCTTCATGCGGATTCCTGGCATCCTTCGCCAATCCCCGACCTGCCTCCTGAGCCTCGGCGTCTCCGTTACCTGACCAGCGTATGCGACTGATCTCCGGCTTCCTTGGTCTCGTGAGCGCGTTCTTCGTCTTCTACACGGTACGCCTCCTGGTCGTCACGGGGGGACTGCGGCACCTCCGTGCCGGCGGCACAGGCGCCTACATTGGGGCGGTGGTGTTCCCGCTGCTGGCGATCACGAGTGGATGGGCGTGCCGGCGCCTCTGGCGCCGCGGCGCTTCGGCCAATCGTCCTACGGCGTGATGAATCCCTGGTGACGATGCTTCGCGAGGCAATCCACGGCCGCCCCGCGTGCCTCTGGACGAGCCATGGTCGGGACGATTCGTCTTCCGCACCGGCGTCCTGACAAACGCGCCTGATCCTCCTATTCTCCATTGCATGCCGCGCTCTCCGGTCGACTACCACGTCCTCGATGCCATCCTGCATGATGCCGATCTGTACGACGACATCTTGCGTTACCTGAATGAGTCGGAGTTCAGCTGGCACGCCGAGTATGGCCGCATCCTGCAGCCGGTCGAGGTGCAGGTGGCGTTGCTCCGTCTGGTGCAGGACGGACTGGTCGAGGTGAGCCTCATCGATCCGGTCGAGAACGACTTCGTGGAGTGCGGCGAGCGGGTCTGGCCGGCCGACAAGCAGCTCTCCGAAATGTTCTTCGACGTCACGGGGCGGGGGCGGGTCCGGTATCTCAACTGGGACGCCTGAGGGTCGGGCCGCCGCTCTCTGGCTTGAGCTGGAGGCGGGCGGTGCCTCTCCGCTGTCGACTTTAGCGGGATCCAGTAGATTCTCCGCCGCAACCGGCGTCAGCCTGCGGTTGCCCGACCCCGACGAGACCCCCGATGCCGCCCGATCAGCTGGACCGCCTGAACGCTGCACTCGCCGGCCGCTATTCCATCGAGCGGGAAATCGCCCGGGGTGGCATGGCGACGGTGTACCTCGCCGATGATCTCCGGCATCACCGCAAGGTGGCGGTCAAGGTGCTCCGCCCGGAGCTCGCCGCCGCCCTCGGGCCCGATCGTTTCGCCCGGGAGATTGCGGTCGCCGCGCAGCTCAATCATCCGAATATCCTGGCGCTGCACGACTCCGGCGAGGGCGATGGGCTGCTGTTCTACGTCATGCCCTATATCCGGGACGAATCGCTGCGCCAGAAACTCCGGCGCGAGAAGCAGCTCGCGATCGACGAGGCGCTCGCGATCACCCGGCAGGTCGCGGCGGCCCTCGACTACGCGCACGCCCAGAATCTCATCCACCGCGACATCAAGCCGGAGAACATCCTGCTGCACGAAGGAGTGGCGGTGGTCGCCGACTTCGGCATCGCGCTGGCGGCGGGCGGCGCTCCGGGTGAACGCCTGACGACCATCGGGCTCGCGGTCGGCACCCCGGAATACATGAGCCCGGAGCAGGCCTCCGGAGAGCGGGTCCTCGACGCACGGAGCGATGTCTACAGTCTCGCCTGTGTCCTCTACGAACTCCTGGCCGGTGAGCCGCCATTCACCGGTCCCAACGCACAGTCGGTGATCGCGAAGCGCTTCATCGACTCCGCCCCCGCCGTCCGGCGGCTCCGGCCCACCGTGTCGCCGGCGGTGGAGCAGGCGCTGCTCAAGGCGCTCGCCAGGGATCCGGCCGACCGGTTCGGCTCCTGCGGCACCTTTGTGGAGGCGTTCACGGCGTCGGACCGGAGCCAGCCGAAGGTGCCTTCGGTCGCCGTGCTGCCGTTCCGCAACTTGAGTCCCGACCCCGAGAATGAGTTCTTCACCGACGGGGTGACGGAGGACGTGATCGCCCAGCTTTCCAAGATCCGCTCTCTCAAGGTGATCTCGCGTGGCTCGGTGATGCGCTTCAAGGCCCGAGAGCAGGGACTCCAGGAGATCGGGGCCACCCTCGGCGTGGCGACGCTGCTCGATGGGAGTGTGAGGCGGGCAGGCAACCGGGTGCGGATCGTCGCCCAGCTCGTCGATGCGGAGACCGATCGTCACGTCTGGGGTGAGACCTACGACCGGCAGCTCACCGACATCTTCGCGATCCAGACCGACGTGGCGCTGCAGATCGCCTCCGCCCTCGAGGCGGAGCTCCTGCCGCAGGAGCGGGCGCGGATTCGCCGGGAGCCCACCTCCAACCTGCAGGCCTACCAGCTCTATTTGCAGGGACGGTACAGCTACAGCCGGTACACCGGAGAGAGCATCCAGAAGGGGATCGACTTCTTCCGTCAGGCGATTGCCGCCGATCCCGGCTTCGCGCTGGCGCACACGGGGCTGGCCATGGCCTATGCGGAGATTGCCGCCGGCCAGGGCGGGGGAGGCGTGCGGCCGGACGTGGCCTACCACGAGTCGCAGGGCGCCGTCACCCGTGCGCTGGCGCTGGACAACGAGCTGGGGGAGGCGCACGCGGTGCTGGGGCTGCTCAAGTTCGCGCACGACTTCGACTGGGCCGGTGCCGAAATCGAATTCAAGCGGGCGCTCGAGCTCAGTCCCGGCGCCGCCGATATCTACGACCACTATGGCTGGCTCTGTGGGGCGCTCGAACGGTACGATGAGGCCCTGGTCCTGGTGTCGCGGGCGCAGGAACTCGATCCGCTCACCCACCGCGCCGACCTGGCGACCACGCTCCTCCGGGCTGGCCGGCACCAGGAAGCGCTGCAGGAAGCGAAGCGGGTGGCGGATGCCGAGCCTGACTATCCGCGGGCCCGCTCCACGCTGGGGTGGGCGTACCTGAAACTCGGCATGGTGGAGGAGGGGCTTTCCAACCTCGAACACGCGGTCCGCGCCGACCCGAGCAATACCATCTACCTGGCCCAATTGGGGCAGGCCTACGGGATGAGCGGCAAGCCCGATCAGACGCGCACGATTCTGGGCCGGCTCGAGCAGCTGTCCGCGGAGCGGTATGTCTCTCCCTACCACATGGCGTACGTCTACACGGGCCTCGGCGACGCCGACCGCGCGCTGGAGTGCCTCGAGCGCGCCTTCGCGGAACGCGCTGGCAGCGTCTACGGCATCAAGGGGTCGTTCCTCTTCACCGCCCTCCGTTCCCATCCCCGCTTCAAGGCCCTGCTCGCCCGGATGAACCTGGCCTGAGCTGCGCCGCGCCTGCCTCACTCTCAAGAGCTACATCCTACGATGCGCCGGCAGGGGGTGATCCCGTGCGCCAGGATGCGATACATTCCGGTCAGTGAGGCGCGTCGCGCCTCACACTGAATTCCGGACGCAGAGAGGCTCTCATGTCATTCCGACTCATTCGCAAGTACGCCGTGCTCGCCACCGCCGTCGCCATCGGGCTGAACAGCTGCGCCACCCATTCGGGCACCGGCGCCATCATCGGAGGCGCGGGTGGTGCCGTTGTCGGTGGCATCGTCGGCCACGCGGCCGGCTCCACGGCCGCCGGCGTGATCATCGGCGCGGCCGTGGGCGGCGCCACCGGCGCGATCATCGGTCACGAGATGGACAAGCAGGCCAAGGAACTGAAGCAGAACATTCCCGGTGCCACGGTCGAGCGCGTGGGGGAGGGAATCACGGTGACCTTCGCCTCGGGGCTGCTCTACGACTTCGACTCCGACGTGATCAAGCCCGATGCGGGCTCCAACCTGCGGGCCCTCGCCGCCAGCCTCGACAAGTATCCCGGGACAAACCTGCTGGTCGTCGGGCATACCGACCAGGTCGGCACCGCGTCCTACAATCAGAGCCTGTCGGAGCGCCGCGCCAACGCGGCCGCGAACTATCTGGCGTCGCAGGGGGTTCTCCGCTCCCGGATCGGGACGCGCGGCATGGGCGAGGGCGATCCGATCGCCACCAACGACACCGAACTCGGCCGGCAGCAGAACCGGCGGGTCGAGGTGGCCATCTACGCGAGCGACGCGTACAAGGCGGAAGTGGCCAAGCGCCCGGTGCAGTAGTTCGCGCGGGGGCCCACGCAGCATGAAGGATGTGTGAGCCTATCGTGGGGAATTCCTCGGACAACCTTCGCGGGTTCCCATATCCTCGGCCGTAACTTGGAGGGACCGGGTCGGCATTCAGCGCCCGGTTCCCCAAGGAGGTCGGCGTGAGCCCCACGGAAGCCCCTCCGGTCGGTAATTCCGCCGCACCGGATGCGCCCCACCCGCACCACGGCATCGAAGAGCTGGAGAGCGTCGTCATCCGTTTCGCCGGGGACTCCGGCGATGGCATGCAGCTCGCTGGCGACGAGTTCTCCAAGTCGGTGGCCGGTGCGGGCACCGACTTCGCGACCCGCCCCGACTATCCCTCCGAGATCCGGGCGCCGATCGGCACCCTCTTCGGCGTCTCCGGATACCAGATCAAGTATTCCTCCCACGAGGTCTTCACCTCGGGCGACGCCCCCGACGTCCTGGTGGCGATGAACCCGGCCGCCCTCCGGATCAACATCGCGGATGTGAAGCACGGCGGGATGGTCATCCTCAATACCGGCGCCTTCACCGCGGCCAACCTCACCAAGGCGGGATACGCGGAGAATCCGATCGTCGACGGCAGCCTGTCCCACTACCGGCTGTACGCCATCAATATCGGCGAGCTCACCGCCCGCGCCGTCGAGGGATCGGGCCTCTCCCGCAAGGAAGCCGATCGCTGCAAGAACTACTTCGCCCTCGGCCTGATGCTCTGGCTGTACCACCGGCCGGTCGAGCCGGAGATCGCCGGCATCCAGCGCCGTTTCGGGAAGGAGCCGGCCTTCGCCGCCGCGAACATCCTGGCCCTCAAGGCCGGGTATGCGTACGGCGACGAGACCGACACCTTCCCGGTGCTCTACCATGTGCGCGCGGCGCCCACCTCGCCCGGCCTCTATCGCAGCGTCACCGGCAACATCGCCACCGCGATCGGCTTTGTGGCGGCCTCCGAGCT
The DNA here is from genome assembly GCA_963817435.1 of uncultured Gemmatimonadales bacterium. GTDB lineage: Bacteria > Gemmatimonadota > Gemmatimonadetes > Gemmatimonadales > GWC2-71-9 > JADJOM01. The sequence continues at coordinate 1,599,718 of CAWFNY010000001.1, read as the reverse complement.
CTCCGGTCTGCCGCTGTTCCTCGGCTCCTATCCGATCACGCCGGCATCCGACATCCTGCACACGATCGCCGCGCTTCGGCACTTCAACGTCACCACCTTCCAGGCCGAAGACGAGATCGCCGCCATCTGCTCGGCGATTGGAGCATCCTATGGCGGCGCGATCGGCCTCACAACGACCTCGGGGCCCGGGATGTCGCTCAAGACCGAGGCGCTGGGGCTCGCGGTCATGACCGAACTGCCGCTGGTGGTGGTGAATGTGCAGCGGGGCGGTCCTTCGACGGGGCTCCCCACCAAGATCGAACAGTCGGACCTGCTGCAGGCTCTCTACGGTCGCCATGGCGAGAGTCCGGTGCCGGTCATCGCCGCCCGCTCGCCCGCCGACTGCTTCGACTGCGCCATCGAGGCGGTGCGGATCGCCATCACCTACATGACGCCGGTGATCCTCCTCTCCGATGGCGGAATGGGCAACAGTTCCGAACGCTGGCGGGTGCCTGCCGTGAGCGAACTGCCGCGGATCAAGGCTGCTTTCCGCACCGAAGCAGAGGGCTACCAGCCGTACGCGCGGGACGACCATCTCGCCAGGGCATGGGTCCGCCCCGGTACGCCGGGGATGGAGCACCGCATTGGTGGCCTCGAGAAGGACGCCCTCACCGGCGACCTCTCCGGCGACCCGAAGAACCATCAGCGCATGGTGGAGACCCGTGCCGCAAAGGTCGCCGGGATCGTCCGGGACATCCCGAAGACGGAAGTGCACGGGCCGGCCTCGGGTGAGCTGCTCGTGGTCGGGTGGGGCAGCACGTGGGGGTCGATCGCGCAGGCGGTCGAGCGGGCCCAGGCCGAGGGGCATTCGGTGGCGCATTGCCATCTGCGCTATCTCAATCCGCTGCCCGCCGATCTCGGCGATGTGCTCGCTCGATTCCGCCAGGTGCTGGTGCCCGAGCTCAATATGGGCCAGCTCTCGAAGCTGTTGCGGGAGCGCTACCTGGTGCCGGCGGTGTCGCTCAGCAAGGTGCAGGGGCGGCCATTCATCTCGAGCGAGATCCTCGATCGTATCCGGGAGCTGATCCCATGAGCACGCAAATGGATGCGCCGGTGCAGCTCAAGCGGAAGGACTTCGTGACCGACCAGGAGGTGCGCTGGTGCCCCGGCTGCGGGGACTACGCGATTCTGGCCCAGGTCCAGAAGCTGCTGCCCACGCTCGGCATCAGGAAGGAGAACTTCGTCTTCATCTCGGGCATCGGCTGCTCCAGCCGCTTTCCCTACTATGTCGATACCTACGGGATGCACACCATCCATGGCCGCGCGCCGGCGATCGCCACGGGCCTCAAGCTGGCGCGGCCGGATCTGTCGGTCTGGATGGTGACGGGGGACGGCGATGCGCTGGCGATCGGAGGGAATCACTTCATCCACCTGATGCGCCGCAACGTCGACCTCAAGGTGCTGCTGCTCAACAACCAGATCTACGGTCTGACCAAGGGGCAGTTCTCCCCCACCTCGCTGCTCGGCGCCCATACCAAGACCACCCCGCTCGGCTCGGTGGACCGGCCCTTCAATCCCGTGTCGCTGGCGATCGCCTCCGGCGCGACCTTCGTCGCGCGCTCGGTGGATGTCGAGCTCGACCATCTCGCCATGGTCCTCCGTGCGGCGGCCGAACACAAGGGAACCGCCTTCGTCGAGGTCTACCAGAACTGCGTCACGTTCAACGACGGTGCGTACGACTTCATCACCGACCGGAGCAGCAAGGACGATCACCGGGTGCTGCTGGAACAGGGGAAGCCGCTGATCTTCGGCAAGGCGCGCGACCGTGGCATCCGGTTCGCCGGGGCGGCGCCGGAGGTGATCCGGCTCGGCGCCACCGACTTCCTGGAGGCCGATTGCCACGTGCATGACCCGCGGGTGGAGGATGCGGGCCTCGCCTATCTGCTCTCGGAGCTGGGTCCGCCCAGCTACCCGGTTCCGCTCGGGATCTTCCGCTCGGTGCGGGTGCCGACCTACGAGGAACGCACCGAGGAACTGTCCCGCACCGCCCGGGCGCGCAGCGGCCCGGGGCAGCTCGAGAAACTGCTCGCCGCGGGGACCACCTGGACCGTTGACTGACGGGAGATCACACTCACGCACGAAACCGCCGCCGGCTTGCCGGCGGCGGTCTTGCATTGCGGTACTCAGTGCCGCTTGCCGAAGAGCGCCCAGCCAAGCACGCCCGCCACGCCGAGGACAAGAACGCTGGGAACGATTCGGGAAGTGAGGTCCTGCAACTCATCGGCACCCATCGTCGCGCGCCCCATCATTTCCGAGGCAATCGCGTTGCGGCCGAAGAACACCAGGCCTAGGGTTGCCACCACGAACGCCACGAGCAGGCTTCGCCTGGCCACGGCGTCCATGGGTTTCAGCTTCTCTTTCCAGCGCAGATCGTCGCTCAGGCGCGCTGACGCGCGCCGGCTCCGATGATCGCCACCCCCGCCACTACCGCCACCCAGCCAACCCAGGGCGGAATCGACTGTTTTTCATCGGCGGTGACCTTCACGTCGCCCACCTTGAGGACGTCGCGGCGGGACGTGAAGCTCGCCCCGCGGAGGAGCACGAAGGCCCCGAGCGCGAGGATGACGATTCCGGCGATAAGGTAAGAACGCATGGACGTTTCCTTCGGTTGATGATCGTCACCGCCGGATCGTGGATGAGAAGCCCGGTGATGGTTCCGGCCGCACCCCCGATCACCCGCCGCGACTCGGCGCATCGCGGGGTTCGGTGGTGCAAGCGGACGCAATTTCACGGGATCGGCGCTGGACGACAATCGATCAAACGGGTGGAACGCGATGTAATCCGAAGGGACTACCGAGAAGATGGAGCGACGCCACGCCCGGCTAGACCCGCCGCCGTATCCCGAACCCGGCCAGCGCGAGGCCGGCCGCCATGAGCAGTCCTCCAGCGCGTGGCAGGTGCGCCCACTGCTGTCCGGATACCGCCGTCAGGCGGACCGCATCGGCGGCTTTCTGGAGCAAAGCGGGCGCGCCCCCATGGAGCAGCAGGATCACACCGAGCCCGGTGAGGATGGCCCCCGCAAAGCAGAGCGGAGGCATCGGTTCTTCTTCCATGGGAACTCCGGCGGGAGGAGGGTGGGAGACCTCAAGGGCCCTTTCGCTGAGGGCTGCAGAACCCCTGAGGTTCCCGCTTCACTTCGCTCGCTCTGGTGCTGCCTTTCGACTTCCACTTCTATGCTTGCATGCCGCTCGCCGTATGCTGTCCCGGTATGCCTCTGCCGGCGGACCAGCGGACGAGCGACCGGACTGCTTCCTGCCGGCTCAGGCATGTGTCAGCGGATGGCTGCCTCACGAAGGCATCGGGCATCTTCCGCCTGCAGCAACTCTATGCCCCACGGTGGGTGGCCTCAATCGCTCTTCCGGTTGGAAATGGGACTAATTCGGAGGGACGGACTCGCGGCGCTCAGATCAGGTGGACGCCCGCGGGTTCATGACAATCGAAACGGCAGGGCCGCGCGTGCCCCGTATCGCTACGCCGCGCGCCAGAACGCCCGCAATGGGGAGGGAGGGCCGGACAATCTGGCACCCGGTGGCTCTGGTGGGACGCGGCACATGAGCCTATTCTTGGTGGCGCCCTCCCAAGCTTGGCCTCCCTCACTCGAGATCCTCATGGCCTCGTCCCGGCAGTCCCGGAACAACCGGCGACTCCGCATTGGCATCATCGACATTGTCGAAAACACGACCAGGCCGGGGCTGTACACCCGGATCATGAACGCCAACTTCGCCGGCGTCATGCCGCAGGCCATCGCGGTCTGGTGCGAGCAGATGGGCCACCAGGTCCACCTGATCTGCTACACCGGCGTGGAAGACCTGACAAAGGAATTCCCCGACGATCTGGACTACCTCTTCGTCGCGGCGTTCACGACGGCGGCGCACCTCGCCTACGCGCTGAGCAACCTCTTCCGGATGCGGGGAGCCATCACGGTCCTCGGCGGGCCGCACGCCCGCTGCTACCCCGAGGATGCCCAGCGGTTCTTCGACCACGTCCTCGGCTTCACCGACAAGACCACCATCTCCGACGTGCTCGCGGACGATGCCCAGCACCGCCCCATGGGTGTCTCGGTCTCCGCCGCCAGGCACCCGCTCGAGCTGCCCATGCTCGAGGAGCGGTGGAAGTACGTCGAAGCCAACATGAAGAAGGCGCCGTGGTTCCAGCTCATCCCGATGCTCGGGAGTCTCGGCTGCCCCTATACCTGCAGCTTCTGCATCGATTCCACGGTCGACTACCAGCCGCTGGGATTCGAGCGGATGTCGGAAGACCTGCGCTTCCTGCTCACGAAGAAGAAGGACCCGATCGTCGGCTGGCACGATCCGAACTTCGGTGTGCGGTTCGACGATTACATGGACGCCATTGAGGCGGTGGTGCCGCCGGGCACGATGCGGCACGTCGCCGAGAGCAGCCTCTCGCTGATGTCCGAGCCCCACCTGCAGCGCCTGTCGCGCAACGGGTTCCAGGCGATCCTCCCGGGGATCGAGTCCTGGTACGACATGGGGAACAAGGCCAAGACCCGGCAGAAGGGGATGGACAAGGTCAAGCAGGTGGCGGAGCACGTGAACCTCATCATGCGCTACATCCCCTACGTCCAGACCAACTTCGTCCTCGGCATGGATACCGACCAGGGCGAGGAGCCGTTCGAACTGACCAAGAAGTTCCTCGAGCTGACCCCAGGGGCGTTCCCGGCGTACTCACTGCTGTCCGCTTTCGGGCGCGCAGCCCCGCTCAATCTGGACTATCAGAGGAACGGCCGGGTACTCAACTTCCCGTTCGGCACGCTGGACAACAACCGCGCGATGAACGTGCGGCCGCTCCATTATGAGTGGCGCGAGTTCTACGACAACCTCGTCGACCTCACCGCCTACTCCTTCTCGTGGAAGCGCATCGGACTTCGCTTCGCGGCCAACCGGCTGTCGATTCCGCGCTGGCTGAATGTGGTGCGGGCGATCTCCACCGAGGGCTTCGGACGGCTCAAGTATCACACCGAACTGCGCGCCCGCCTCGATACCGATCCCGCCATGCTCGCTTTCCTGCAGGGCGAGAGCGACCAGGTGCCGACGTTCTATACCGACCGGCTCATCGCGGAACTCGGCTCACTCGCCCAGTACATCCCCGAGGGCGGGATGGAGCACGATCCGCTGGCCTACCTCAAGAGCCAGAACGACGAGCCGGAGCTTGTCAGCCTGCAGCGCACCGGCTGAACCCGCCGCGAGCACCAGAGTGGTCACCAACGAGCCCCGCACGTCTTCACCGACGGCGGGGCTCGGGGCATTCGGGGGATTCTCCCGCTTTCTTCATGCGGCTTTCAGCCGTGGCCGATGTTCATGACGCTAGCCTGTTCGCTGACCTCGACTGTGGAGTCCGGCGGTCCCGCACGCCGTGCGGCACCGGCAGATTCCCGAGGCACCGATGCGAGGAGGCATGCAGATGATCCGCCGAATGTCAGTCGCCAGCGCCGCTGTTGCTCTGCTTTCCATTTTGGTCGCCTGCAGCGACAGCACGGGGCCAGCGACCGTGCTTGCAGCCGTCGCCCCGCAGGGCAACGCGACCGCCGTCTCCACCACGACCTCGATGACGATGACCTTCAGCGGTCATATGGGTCAGGGAATGGAACAGTTCGTGGATCTCCATCTCGGTGCCATCGGCGGTGCGGTGGTGCCGATGAGCTGCGGCTGGAACTCGGGAGAAACCGTGCTGACCTGCACCCCTGACTCACCGCTCCAGCCCCAGACAACCTATGTCCTCCACATGGGGGCCGGCATGCTGGACGAAGCCGGGCATCGCTGCGGCATGAGCAGGGGCCTGACGGCGGGAGGGCAGTGGGTCAGCAGCCCCATGATGGGGGGTATGCACGCCGGACACCCCATCGGCATGATGGGCAGTGACTGGATGGACGGTATGGGCCACTACGGCATGATGTTCAGCTTCACGACGACCTGAGGACCGGGCGGCAGGGCCGCGGGGCAGAGCTCGGAGCCTTCGGCCTCGAGCATTTGGACTCTCACTCGCCCTTCAGCGTTTCGACACGCTTGCCATGCTAGGCTAGGCTCGGTTCAGGCCCTCGGTGGGGCGCCCCGCGAGGCCCCTGCGGGGGTGGTGTGGGGGCCCATGGCGCGCCTAGCACGGCGGGGTACGATTCATGACTATGGAGCCGGGAACAGGGTCCTTCGCGGGTTCTTGAGGGAGGGTTTCATGCGCGTGAGAACTGGTCTGTCTACGGGTCTGCTGCTCCTCGCCTGGGGGATGCCGGTGCATGCCCAGCAGCCGGGAACGGTGGAAGTCGGCGCCTTCGGGCGCTACACCAAGTTCGAGAGCAAGCTCAACTTCGACGATCGCCTCGGCGTCGGGGGCCGAGTGGGTGTGTTCGTGCTGCGCAATCTGGCCCTCGAGGGGGACGTGACGTACACGAGGACCAAGACCAAGGGAAACCTCGATGTCCGGTACACTCCGATTCACGCACGCCTGATCTACAACATCCCGGTGGCCGACGACGCGGCCGTACTGGTGGGCGCAGGCTACGTGCGGAGCATCTTCCGCGCGAACTATCGCGAGACCAATGACGGGGTCGGCGGGCTGCTCGGCGTCCGCTTCGGCCTGGGGAACGTGCTTGCCCTGCGGGTCGATGGTACCGCGGACTACATCCCCACCGCCGAGAGCGATGCCGTACCACCTCAGGTCGCCGGCGTGCAGCACAAGAAATCCAATGTCCACCTGGGCATCCAGGCTGGCGTGTCACTCCTCTTCGGCGCCGGGCACGATGGCGACCGCGACCACGACGGGGTGAAGAACTCGGTCGATGCGTGTCCCGATACTCCGGCGGGAGACGCGGTCGATGCCAGTGGCTGCAGTCTGCCGAAGGATGCCGACCGTGACGGCGTGGTGGACAACCTCGATCGCTGCCCGAACACCCCGGCAGGAACGCGGGTGGATGCGACCGGTTGCCCGCTGCCGAAGGATGCCGATGGCGACGGTGTGGTTGATGCGAATGACAAGTGCCCGAACACACCCGCCGGTACGGCCGTGGACGCGAGCGGCTGCCCGCAGGACAGTGACGGCGATGGCGTAGCGGACCCGAGCGACAAGTGTCCCGACACGCCGGCCGGGACCGGGGTGGACGCGACTGGCTGCCCGAGCGATTCCGATCGTGATGGCATCACCGATGCCCGCGATGTCTGCCCGGGCACCCCGGCAGGCACCAGGGTGGATCACTTCGGATGTGCCTTCGACAGCGATGGCGACGGCGTTACCGACGACAAGGACCTCTGTCCCGCAACCGTCGCCGGCATGAGTGTCGACGCGAAGGGCTGCCCCTCGATCTTCCAGGCGAGCCAGCCACTGATCCTCCTCGGCGTGAACTTCGAGACTGGCAAGGCGGTACTGCTGCCGTCGTCGAAGAGCGTGCTGGACGAGGTCGCCAAGTCACTGGTCGACAATCCGGACGTGAATATCGAAGTGGGCGGTCACACTGACCACATCGGCACCTCGGCCGCGAATCTGCGGCTGAGCCAGGCTCGCGCCAACGCCGTCCGCGATTACCTGATCGGCAAGGGAGTGGATAGCGGGCGGTTGACCGCCAAGGGCTATGGTGAGGAGAATCCGGTAGCGGATAACGCTACGGTTGCCGGCCGCGCCGCCAATCGCCGGGTCGAGCTGAGCAGGACCAACTAGTATCGAAGCAGATGTTGTCTCGGTGGCCCAACGCGCATGCCGTGCCCCGAGAAGCACCAAGCCCCGCGCGTCCTCACGGACGGCGGGGCTTCGGCTTGATGCATGCGCCCGAGACGATTCGAACGTCCGACCTCTTGCTCCGGAGGCAAGCGCTCTATCCAGCTGAGCTACGGGCGCGGATCCCGTCTGGCTCTTCGCTGCGCGGGCGACCCTCGGGGCCGCACGTCACAACATAGTGTCATCCGAGGGCGGTAAAACTCGCCTGCCGGGGCTGGTTACGCAACCGCCATCGCCCGCGCCGGGGTCCACACCGGCTGCCCATCAATATCTGGCGGCACGGGCACGCCGAGCCAGTCGAGCATGGCGGGGAAGAGGTCCACGGTCCTGAGCGGCGTCGCGGGGGCCTCGACGCTGGCCCACACCGGCACCTGCATGTGCGCGCGGATCAGGCTGCCATGTCCCGCCTTGTGCTCCGGCACCTCGTAGCGCAGCCGGAAATCGGTGCCTTCCTTCGCGACCACGACGAGATCGCCCGCGCGCGAGGCTCGGAACTGGTCGAGCAACTGGTAGCAGGCGTCCGGGTAGCAGCTGTCCCACGTGGCCTCGGCCCATTCGGCCGCACCGAGCGCGAGGTCCGCGCCGAGTTGCAGGGGGTCACCGGTGAGCCGCCGATAGCGGATCCAATCCCCATCGCGACTGACGTCCGCGGCGCCATCCCCACTCGCGACCCGCACCACCCCCGGCTGCTCCTCCGCCGCCACGAAGCCGACACCCGGCTCCGAGATCAGGGCCGCGATCACATCGTGGCCGGTCCCGAAGGTCTCCGGGGCACGAAGCCGGGCGAGCGGCCAGCGCCCGGCGCGCGGCACGCCGGGCCTCGCGTACACCATCGCCGAGCCGTTCCCCGCCACCATGACCGCCGCGCGCGGGTTCTTCTCCCAGAGGATCGGATGGGAGAGCGTGGGCACACCCTGCCCGCGGAACCAGGTCGCGAGATCGAGATGGGTCTGCACCACGGACGCACCATGATCGCTCACGAGCAGGACCAGCGCGTCCTCCAGTTCGCCGCGGGCGCGAAGCCGGTCGCGCATCGCGGCAACGGTCGCATCCACCTTGCGCAGCGCTCGCAGCACCCTCGGCCCGTCAGGCGTGCTTTGATGGGTGTAGCCATCCACCGCGGGGAACTGCGCGAAGATGAACCGCCAGCCCCGGTCGATGCCGGCGAGCAGATGCCGCGTTACGGCATCATCCGATGGCTGATGCCACTCGGCGTAGTGGGCCAGCGCGCCCCAGAACTTCCGCTCGGTGCGCGCGGGGTCACGGTCGGAGGTGAGTCCCTTCGCAATCGGCGTGAAGATGCCGAGACTCTCCGGCACCAGCTCGAAGATGGTCCGGACGCCGGGCGCGATGTCTCCGTCGAGCCGCGGCGCCTGATACCCGCAGTAGCTGCGGACCGCTTCCCGCTCGCGCCACCACCGGCCGCTATAGGCGGCGCGATCGAGCCAGCGAATGGACGGGACGTTGCAGCGCCCGGGCATGCAGCCCGTGAGGAAGGGGAGATAGGCCACGCTGGTGGTCGAGGGGAACGCCGTGATGCCGCGCTGGACGCCTCGGGTGCCCGTCATCGCCGCCAGTGCGGGCAACTCGCCTCGCCCGAGCGCGGCCTCGGCCACGTCGGGCCGCAGTCCGTCGACCAGCAGCAGGATGACACGCTTCATGGAGGCATTCCCTTCCAGTGGCTCAGGAGCGGACGGCTCGTCAACGTACGCGTTCTCGTCTCAGCAGACAACCGAGCCCATCATTATCATTGGACGCTCTCCTGGGCGCCCCCCCTGGATCACATCCATCGCGAGTGACACATGCGTCGTCGTTTCCGGCAGGCCGCAACGCCTGTTGTTGTGCTCGTTGCGCTCCTCCCCCGTCTTCTCTCTGCCCAGGCCGCCGCGGTGCCGTTCGCAGTCACCGTGGATTCGGGACGCGACGAGGTGGTGATCACGACCGGGCCGTATCGCCTGCCCGCAATGGGGGGCGAGCACGCCGCCCACATGAACCATGAGGCGATGATGGAGAGCATCACCCAGCGCTTCGACTGGCCCGTCGAGGGCATGGGCCGAGGCTTCCACATGGACCTCCGGGACGCCGGCGGCAAACGCGTCTCCCAGCGGGTGCTGCACCATCTCCAGATTATCAACGCCAGCCGCCGCCAGTTGCTCCTGCCGCTCGAGGAGAAGATCATGGCGATCGGGCGCGAGACTTCCAGCATCATGCTGCCGAATACCGTCGGGATGCCGCTTGCCGCCGGCAGCAGGATGCGAATGAACATCATGTGGCATAACGAGACGGCGACCGATCTCGACTCCGTCTACATGACGCTCCGGATCCGCTATTCGCCTGACAACCTGGTACCGAGGCCGGTGCCGGTGCTGCCGATTTCGATGGACATCGCCGACATGAAGGGACGACCCAATACTTTCACGATCCCCATGGGCGCGGATACCATCACGCGCGATTTCGTGCTCCCCCTCGGCGGCCGGGTCCTGGCGCTCAGCGGGCACATGCACGACTGGGGCACCGGACTCTGGCTCGAGGATGCGAAGTCCGGCCACGTCATCACCCGGGTCATGCCGACGCTTGATTCACTTGGCCGCATCACCCACATGCCGCTCAGGCTCTACGGCATCACCGGGGAGGGGCTCAAGCTCGAGGCCGGCCATCGCTACCGACTGGTCGCGACCTACGACAACCGTTCCGGCGCGTCGATCGAGGGCGCGATGGGCCATCTCGACGGCATCATCGCGGTGCGGGACCTGCGCCAATGGCCACAGCTGGGCACCACCGGATCTGGCTACCTCGACAATGGCGCGTGGAAGGGGAAGGACATGATGGACATGAGCATGCCCATGGATATGCCGATGCTCGTGCCGACCGCCGATACCGCGGCGAGACACCCCGGTTCGCACTGAGCCGCGCGGGTCGGTTGCGCCGAGGCCCCGTCTCACCGGTTGCGGGAGACGGCTTGAGGTCGCCAGGGTGACGGGCCGGAAGCGGTGCGGTCGGAGGAACTGCTACGGCTCGCCGCCAGGAATGCGAAACCCCGCCGGGCACGGGCTCGGCGGGGTTCGGCATTGATGATGGTCCGGTCAATCGGGGCGCCGGGATTTGAACCCGGGGCCTCCTGCTCCCGAAGCAGGCGCGCTACCAGGCTGCGCTACGCCCCGTTTCCTTCTCTAAGTGATCGGCACCGAGGCATGCCTCGGTGCCGTCATGGGCCCTAAGGGATTCGAACCCCTAGCCTTCTGATCCGTAGTCAGATGCTCTATCCAGTTGAGCTAAGGGCCCAATGGGCGGTACAAGGCTCGAACTTGTGACCTCCACGATGTCAACGTGGCGCTCTAACCAACTGAGCTAACCGCCCGAAAGGCGGCAAGGCGGTAAGAGGATCGGGCGGAAGGTAGCCGGCACCAGAGACAGACGGCCCGACCTACCGCCCTACCGTCCTACCGCCTTACCGAAATAGCGGGGGTGGGATTTGAACCCACGACCTCCGGGTTATGAGCCCGGCGAGCTACCAGACTGCTCCACCCCGCGACGGAATTCTGCGTTGGCCGCGATCAATCGTGGCCCTCACCAATCTGTGGCCGCCGCGATTCATCGCGGCGGCTTTCTGGAGAGCGGGAAACGGGACTCGAACCCGCGACCCCAACCTTGGCAAGGTTGTGCTCTACCAACTGAGCTATTCCCGCGAAACGAGCCGGATACTACCGACCGACCGGCGACTTCGCAACTACCTTATTTCCAAGGAGCGCGCGCACGGTCATGCGCGCCAACGGTGCGGCGAATAGAGTGGAGGCGAGGGGGATCGAACCCCTGACCTCGTGAATGCCATTCACGCGCTCTCCCAACTGAGCTACGCCCCCATTATATTAGCGCGCCCCGCTGACCCCCCGTTCGGGGAGCACGACAAGCTACTTGGCCGTTGCTGGCGGTGTCAACTGGCGGATGAACTTTCGGCGTAGTCGGAGGGTAATCGGCGGCGATGAAGAAGCGCACGGGATCGGGCGCCAAGGGCCCGGACACGAAGAGCTCGAAGGCCAAGGGCAAACCGGCGACGAAGGCGCGGAAAGCGGCGCCAGCGGCGTCGCCGGAGGCCCCCAGGAAGGAACTCAAGCTCACGCCGGTGCAGCAGATCCTCATCGACAACCAGCCGACCCGGAAGCCGCGCAAGAGCAAGCGCGAAACCTCCAAGACCCTGGGCGTCTACGATGCCGACCGCGACATTCTCGACCAGTACCTGTATGAGGTGAGCCAGACGCCCCTGCTCACCACCCCGCAGGAAATCGCCATCGCCAGGCTGGTCCGCCAGGGCGACCCCGAGGCGATGCAGGAGCTGGTCAAACGCAATCTCCGTTTCGTTATCTCGGTGGCGAAGAAGTACCAGAACCGCGGCCTGCAGCTCACCGACCTGATCGGCGAGGGGAACGTCGGCCTGCTCACCGCCGCGCGGAAGTTCGACCCCGATCAGGGCGTCAAGTTCATCTCCTATGCGGTGTGGTGGATCCGCCAGGCCATCCTCGCGTCGCTGGCCCGCCAGGGCCGCACCGTGCGGGTGCCGCTCAATCGTACCGCTGACCTGTCGCGCATCGTCCGCACCGCCGAGACGCTGCGCCAGGAACTCCGCCGCGAGCCGACCCCGGAGGAGATCGCCAAGTCCACCGGGCTGTCGCTCGAAGTCGTGCAGTCGCTCGCCGCGCTCAACACCAGCGAAGTCCGGCTCGACGCCCCGCTCGATCCCGATGGCGACCGGTCGCTCATCGACCGTTTCATCGCCGACGACCAGTCCGACGCCGAAGAGCAGGCGATGGACAAGTTCCTCACCGCCGAGATCGAGGGTGCCCTGGCGACGCTGCCCTCGCGCGATGCGAAGGTGCTCCGCCTCTACTTCGGCCTCGATGGCGGCCGCGAACACACCCTCGAGGAGATCGGTGGCATGCTCGGCGTCACCCGTGAACGGGTGCGCCAGCTCCGCGACCGCGCCCTCAAGCGGCTGCGCGAGGGCGACGTCGGGCGGGCGCTGGCGAGCTTCGCGGCCTAGGCCGCCGGCGGCGGGGAGGGCCGGCGCCGCCCGCCGGCACCCTTACGCATCCTCGCGGAGCCGCCTACCTTAGCCTCCGTGACTCACAATCTCGCCTCTCGCGCAGGCTGGAACGGGGCCGTGACCCGCGTCGGCCGGTGGGGCGTTGAATCCGGTCGGGCGGTGGCGGATGTGCGGACCTGGTTGCCGCATGTGATTCCGCAGATGCGCCGCCTGGGCGTCGATTCGGTGCCCATCGCGCTGTTCATCGCGACCTTCACCGGCATCGTCCTCTCCCTGCTCTCGAAGTACATCTTCACCGGCGCCGTCCCGCTGTACTTCGTGGGCGCGCTGGTGGGGAAGACGATCATGATGGAGCTCGGCCCGGTGCTGACCGGGCTGGCACTCGCCGGCCGCGTCGGCGCCAACATCGCGGCCGAACTCGGCACCATGCGCGTCACCGAACAGGTGGACGCCCTCGAGACTCTCGCCTACAACCCCAGAAGCTACCTCGTGGTCCCGCGGGTGCTGGCGGGCATGCTCATGTTCCCCGTCGTCACAGCCATCGCCGTCGCGCTGGGCATCACCGCGGGGTGGTTCACCGCGATCAACCTGCTCGACCTCTCGTCCCTCGAGTTCGTGAAGGGCCTGCGGCTTTTCTATCGCTTCAAGGACATCTGGTTCGGGCTGGTGAAGGCGGCCAGCTTCGGTGCGGCGGTCACCCTCGCCGGCTGCATCCAGGGGCTTACCACTCGTGGCGGCGCCGAGGGCGTGGGACGCAACACGACCCGTGCCGTGGTGATCGGCTGCGAGGCGATCCTGGTGCTCGACGCCTTCTGGGCCCTGGTGCTCCTGTGATCCGGTTCAGCGGCGTGGAGAAGGCCTTCGGCACCAAGGTGGTGCTGGCCGGGATGTCGCTCGAGATTCCCGACGGCGAGACCACGGTGATCATCGGCTTCTCCGGCAGCGGCAAGAGTGTCGCGCTCAAGCACATCGTGGGGCTGCTGGTGCCGGATGCCGGCACCGTCGAAGTGGATGGCCAGGTCGTGAGCCAGCTCGAGGCGAGGGACCTCGACACGCTGCGCGGCCATATCGGGTACGTCTTCCAGTTCGCGGCGCTGTTCGATTCCATGTCGGTCGCCGACAACATCCGGCTTGGCCTCGCGCGGCGCGGGCTCGACGAGGCGGAGATCGACCAGCGCATCCGCGAGAGCCTGCGCCTGGTGGACCTCGCCGGCGCGGAGGACCGCTATCCCGCGGAACTCTCGGGCGGGATGCGCAAACGGGTCGGCGTCGCCCGCGCGATCGCGCTTCGGCCGCGCTACATTCTCTACGACGAGCCGACCACCGGGCTCGACCCGGTGACCAGCGCGGTCATCGACGAGCTGATGGTGCGTGTCCGCAAGGAACTCGGCACGACCGGCGTCGTCGTCACCCACGACATGCGCAGTGCCTACACCGTCGGAGACCGCATCGCGATGCTGTACCAGGGCCGCATCCGTCAGGTCGGCACGATCGAGGAGATCCGGCACACCGACGACCCGGTGGTCCGGAACTTCATCGAGGGACGGCCGTTCGATCCCGACCGGCTCGAAGTCCAGGAGGCGGGCCGATGAAGCGGCGGAACGAGTTCCTGGTCGGCCTGGTGCTGCTCGTGAGCATCGCGGTCATCGTGGCCGGCGCGCTCTGGCTCTCCGAGGCGGACGTCGGCCGGCACGAGGCCGTGCATGTCGCGCGGTTCCGCACCGTTGGCGGGCTCACGCCCGGTGCACCGGTGACCTACCGCGGTGTCCGGGTCGGGCGGGTCGAGGCGATCCGGCTCGCCGATCAGTTCGTCGAGGCCGACCTCCGGGTGTTCCAGGCGGTCGATCTCCCCGCCAATCCCGCCGTGATCGCCGCCTCGCAGAGCCTCTTCGGCGAGTGGGCCGCGACGATCGTCTCGCGGGACCAGCCCCAGGACGACCCCAACGTCGTGCAGATGCTCGCGGAGACGGCCCGGCCCGGCGGCGACCGGTGGCCCGGCGCCACGCTGCCCGACGTCGGGCAGCTGACCGCGCAGGCGGGACGTATCGCGACGGACATCGCGGCGGTCGCGCAGCGGGTCCAGGAGACCTTCGACTCCAGCGCGGTCGCCGAATTGCGGCAGAGCATCAAGGACTTCGGCACCATCGCCGGCCAGCTGGAGCGCTTCACCCAGAGCCAGACCAGCCGCCTCAATCAGGTCACCGGCAACGTGGAGCGCACCTCGGACGCGGTGCTGAGCGCGTCCGGTCACCTGGAGAACACTCTGGCCCGGGTCGACTCCGCCACGGCCGACGGCCAGCTCCAGCAGATTCTCAACAATGCGCGCGACGGCTCCGGCAACATTCGGGAGGCCTCGGCCGACCTGAAGGCGTTCCTCGCCACGCTGCACGGCCAGGACTCCACGCTCGTGCACACGCTGCTCGCGGCCGACTCGGCGCTGTCGCGGATTCAGAACGGGCAGGGCACCATCGGGCTGCTGTCGAAGGACCCGGCGATGTACAACGAAACGATCGAGACCATGCAGGAGATGCGGCGGCTCCTCGCCGACATCCAGGCGAATCCGCGGAAGTACTTCAAGTTCTCGGTGTTCTAGTGTCCAAGCCGAAGCGCAAGGCGGAGCGGGAGGTCAGCGCGGGTGGCATCGTCTTCCGACGACAGCCGGACCGCAGCGCCCGCTTTCTGCTGATCCGTGATCCCTACGAGCATTGGGGCTTTCCGAAGGGACACCTGGAAGGGGAGGAGACACCGGCCGAGGCCGCCTTCCGCGAATCGATGGAAGAGACCGGCCTGACGGACCTGATGATGCTGGGCCCGATCCGGATCATCGACTGGCACTTCCGGTTCAAGGGCCGCTACATCCACAAGTTCTGCCACTTCTTCCTGTTCGAGAGCCCGGCGGCGGAGGTCGTGCCCCAGCTGGATGAGGGCATCACCGACCATCGCTGGCTGACGCTGGAGGAGGCGCTCGACCTGCTCTCCTACGACAACGCGCGGGGCGTGCTCAAGCGCGCCGGTGAAATGGCCCGCACCCTCGTCGCGATGGGAGCGGGCCGCCCGCACCGCCCCGTGTCCGCCCCGCCCGCGCTCCCCCCGCCGCCGGTAGCGTCGGAGCCCTGACATGCCCGCCGTGGCCGCCTTGATGCCGGGCGCGGAAGCGTCGCTGGCGCTGCGGCGCACGCTGCCGGCCGGCGGGTCGTGGGCCGTGATCGGCTGCCGCTCCGCGCCCCAGCTCGCCACCACGCTGACGTCGCGGCTGGTCGATGCGGTGGTCTTCGCCCCAACCCGCACACCGCTCGCCGAGATCGCGGGGCTGCGTCATGCATTCCCCCAGGTGCCCTGGATCGCGTTTGCGCCGTTCCGCCCGGACGACGGGCCGCTGCTGCTCGCCTGTCAGGCGAGCGAGGTGGCGCTGGTGCTGGTGGATGGCGTGGATAACGCGGTGGCCGGGGACCTCGTGGTGCGCCACTCGGCCGCGGCGCACCGGCGCGGGGCGCTGGCCGATGCGCTCCGCATGCTGCGCCTGACGGAACCACTGCAGCGGGAGGTGTGGCACTATCTGCTCGACCGGGTGGACCAGACGGTGCGCACCGGCGACATCGCCCGCACCCTCGGCTGCTCGCGCGAGCACCTCTCCCGCGAATTCGGGGCCGGCGGCGCGCCGAACCTCAAGCGGGTGATCGACCTGACCCGGATCGCCTGCGCGGCGTCGCTGCTTCGCAATCCAGGTTACGACGTCGCCGCGGTGGCCCGCATTCTCCGCTTCGCGACCGCGAGCCATCTGAGCGCCACCGCACGGCGGATCGCGGGCGTTCCGACCCGCGGGCTGGCCGCGCTCGGGCCCCGCGGCGTCCTGGGCAACTTCGCCCGGGGGAAGACCCGCAGCCGCGACTGACCCCGGCTATCCCGCCGCCGCGTGGTAGGCGTCGAACACTTCCTTGCGGCCGATGACGCCTAACAGGCGCGTCCGGTCCTCCGCGGCCACCACCGGCAGCAGCGGTGCGTCGCGGGTGCCCATCCGGCGGAGCGCGAGCAGCAGGCTGTCCTCGCCGGCGACGGTGTCCACCACCGGACTCGCCACGTCGCGGACCGTGCGTGGTCCCGTCGCGCCCGTCTCGAACAGCGCCCGCTGCCAGTCCTCCAGGGTCAGGACCGCCACCAGCCGACGCTCCCCATCCAGCACCGGATAGTCGCTGCGCGGGTTCCGCGCGATCTGCCGGAGCGCCTCGGCCAGCGGGAGATCGGCCGGGAGCGTCGCGGGCGCAGGATCGAGCGCATCCGCCACCCTGAGCCGTGCCAGCACGCTTTCATCGGTGCCATGCGCGAGGTGTTCGCCCCGGCGGGTGAGCCACTCGGAATAGACCGATTCCGGGTAGAGACTGCGGGCGACCACGTAACTCACGGATCCGGCGAGGAGGAGGGGAAGGATCAGGGTCCAGTCGCCCGACATCTCGAGCACGATGAAGATGGCCGTCAGCGGCGCGTGGGCCGACCCCGCGACCAGCGCGGTCATGCCGAGGAGCGCGAACCCGCTGGCGTCCATGCCGGAAGTGAGTCCCGCGCTTCGAAGCAGGGCACTGGCCGCTCCGCCGAGCAGCGCCCCGGTGATGATGGCCGGCGCGAAGAGCCCGCCGACCTCCGCGGCGCCGACGGTCAGAGCGGTCGCCACGATCTTCGCGGCGACCAGCAGGAGCAGGAGACCTGCCCCGGTTCCGGCCAGTTGGGTCAGGTCGAGCGTGCCGACACCGAGCAGCGCGATCGGAAAGGCGGTATAGATCGCGGCGACCACCAGGGCAGCCAGCGCGATGCGCCCGGTGATCGGCAGCCTGGCGAGGAGATCGCGGCCCAGCCAGATCCCCCTCGAGTAGCCCACGGCGATGACGCCCCCGAGAATCCCGAGCCCGGCGCTGAACAGCAGGTCACGGGTTTCCCAGCCAGGCGCGCCGTGGGCGAGGTGGATCAGGGCACTGTGGGCCCCGACGCCGGCGCGAGTGACGGCCGCCGCGGAGACGCTCGCCACGATCAGCGGGGCGACGTAGACGCTGCGCATTCCGCCCAGAATCTTCTCGACCGCGAAGAAGAGGCCGGCGATCGGTGCGCCGAATGCGCCCGCGATGCCCGCAGCCGCACCGCAGCCGACCAGCAGCCGGAGCCGGTCGGCCCGGAAGCGCAGCCAGCGGCCGGTCCCGCTCGCGGTTCCGGCACCGAGGACGGCGACCGGGCCCTCCGCCCCGACTGAGCCCCCGGCCCCGATCAGGATGGCGGCGGCGAGCGTCTTGACCAGGATCGGCCGGATCGAGAGCCGTCCGCCGAGCCGGGCGACGGCCTGCATCACGGCGGGGACGTTTTCCCCGGGCGAGTCGGCGGTCCCCAGTCGCACCAGCGCCCGCGCGATGCCGATGCCGGTGAGGAGCACGGCGAGGTGGACCCAGAACGTGGGCAGCGCCAGCCGGTGGGCGAGGCTGTCTGAGAGTGTCGCCGCGAACCCCAGCATCCGGTAGAAGCCGAGAATGGCGAGGCCCGCGAGCACGCCGACCAGACCGCCTATGATGAGCAGGAGGGCGGCTTCGTTGAGACCGAGATGAGAGATCAGGTCCGGGATCCGCTGTCCCACCCGGCTGAACCGGTCGCGCCAGGGCCGCAGAGTACGAGAGAGCAGGGGGCGGGAAATGTCGATTTCTCCTATAGAAGCTCGGCGCCAGGAGCGCCCCGTGGACCGGAATATAGGGCGTCGGAAACCGTTGCCTTTCGGTGGTCCTTGTGATAGTTTTCACAAGCTATACCCGAACCCTGCCACCCACCAATTGCGAGACCTATGGCGACCGAATCTGTCCTCCGTCCGGGCGAGCTCAAGGACGTCCTCCTGCGTGAGATCGAGAAGGCCGATCTGGCGTCGCTGGACACCAACGAGGTCGGCACCGTGCTCGAGGTGCGCGACGGTGTGGCCCGCATCTATGGCCTGACCAGGGCCGTCGCGGGCGAGATGCTCGAGTTCACCGCGACCGAGACCGGCGATACGGTCACCGGCATGGCGCTGAATCTCGAGGAAGACAACGTCGGCGCCGTCATTCTGGGCGACTACCTGAAGCTCAAGGAGGGCGATCAGGTGCGCTGCACCGGCCGCCTCCTCGAGGTGCCGGTCGGTCCCGCCATGCTGGGCCGGGTGGTGAACGCGCTCGGCCAGCCGGTCGACGGTCGCGGGCCGATCGCCGCGACGGGCGCCCGCGCGGTCGAGATGGTCGCGCCTGGCATCATCGTCCGGACGCCGGTGAAGGAACCGATGCAGACCGGGATCAAGGCGATCGACGCCATGATCCCGATCGGCCGCGGCCAGCGCGAACTGATCATTGGCGACCGCGGCACCGGCAAGACGGCGATCGCGGTGGACACGATCATTAACCAGAAGGGCACCGGCGTCATCTGCGTGTACGTGGCCATCGGGCAGAAGCGCTCGACGGTCGCCACGGTGGTGGAGAAGCTGAAGGAACACGGCGCGATGGACTACACCATCGTGGTCGTCGCCAGCGCCTCCGACCCGGCCCCGCTGCAGTACATCGCGCCGTACTCCGGCTGCGCGCTGGCCGAGTACTTCATGTACGAGGAGGGAAAGCCGACCCTCTGCGTGTATGACGACCTCTCCAAGCAGGCGGCCGCGTACCGGCAGCTATCCCTGATTCTCCGCCGCCCGCCGGGCCGCGAGGCGTACCCGGGCGACGTGTTCTACCTCCACAGCCGTCTGCTCGAGCGCGCGGCCAAGATCTCGGAGGAGGCGGACGTGGTGAAGCTCGATCCGCGCATCAAGAAGCCGGGCGGCTCGCTCACCGCGCTGCCGATCATCGAGACCCAGGCCGGCGACGTCTCGGCCTACATCCCAACGAACGTCATCTCGATCACCGATGGCCAGATCTTCCTGACGACCGATCTCTTCTACTCGAACGTCCGGCCGGCGGTGGACGCCGGCATCAGCGTCAGCCGCGTCGGTGGCAACGCGCAGATCAAGGCCATGAAGCAGGTGGCCGGTCCGCTCCGTCTGTCGCTGGCGCAGTATCGCGAGCTCGAGGCGTTCGCGCAGTTCGGGTCGGAACTCGACGCGGCGACCCAGCGCCAGCTGGCGCGGGGCGCCCGGACCGTCGAGGTGCTCAAGCAGCCGCAGTACGCGCCGGCGCCGGTCGAGCGGCAGGTCGCGATCATCTATGCGGTGGTCAATGGCTATCTGGACGACGTGGACGTGAAGCACATCCGCAAGTGGGAAGCCGATTTCCTGGGCTTCCTCGAGACGGCCCACCCGGCCGTGCTCGAGGGAATCCGGACCAAGAAGGCGCTGGACGACGCGAACACGGCCGCACTCAAGGCCGCGATCGTCGCCTTCAAGCCACTCTTCAAGGCCGAGTAAATGGCCAAGTCGTCGAAGGCTCTCCGGGGACGGATGAAGTCCGTCCAGAACACCCGGAAGATCACCCGGACGATGGAGCTCGTCTCCACGTCCAAGCTGAAGCGGGCGCAGGACCGGGTGGTGGCTGCCCGGCCCTACGCGGGCGCTCTGGCCGAGGTGATCGCCGACCTGGTGACGCCCGAGCTGGCGGAGCGGTTCCCGCTGCTGCGGCGTCCGGCACCGCCGTCGAAGGGCGGCCCGCGCCGCGCCGCGGTGCTGCTGGTGACGTCGAACCGGGGTCTCTGCGGTGGCTTCAACGCGAACCTGATCAAGGAGGCCCGCAAGCGGATCGAGCAGCTCGAGGGCCAGGGCTACCAGGTCGACCTGCATTGCGTCGGCAGGAAGGGCATCGGTTACTTCCGCTATATCGGCCGGGCCATCACGAATCAGCGGATCGATATCGGCGACAAGCCGACGGCGGAGCACGCCATCGAACTGGTGGCCGGGCTGATCGCGGACTATTCCGCGGGGCAGCTTGCGAGCGTCGACGTGGTCTGCGCCAAGTTCAATAGCCCGCTCTCCACTCCCCCGACGACCCTCGGCGTGCTGCCGGTGCAGACGCCGGCGGCGAAGAAGGGCGGGGTGAAGGCCGACTACATTCTCAAGCCAGGCGCGGATCAGATCCTGGAGCAGCTGCTTCCGCTCTACGTCCGCAACCAGGTGTATCGCGGGCTGGTGGAGACGGCGGCGGCGGAACACGGCGCGCGGCGGACGGCGATGAAGAACGCCACCGACAATGCGGGCGAGATCTACGAGATTCTGAAGCGCACGTACAACCGTCAGCGGCAGGCGGCGATCACGCAGGAAATCGCGGAGATCGTGGGCGGCGCGGCGGCACTGGAAGGCTAACAGCTAGACAGGTGTAAGCGCGCACGGCAGTGCGCGCCAACGATATCCGGAGAGAGACGCGCGTCATGGCAACTGCTACCGCAACCGCAACGAAGAATATCGGCAAGATTGTCCAGGTCATCGGGCCGGTGCTCGACGTCGAGTTCGAGCCGGAGAACCTGCCCGAGATCTATAACGCCCTCCTGATCGAGGACTCCACCGGCGCTCTGCCGGTGCGGCTGGTCGCCGAAGTGCAGCAGCACATCGGGCAGAATCAGGTCCGCGCGGTGGCGATGTCGACCACCGACGGCGTCACCCGGGGCATGCAGGCGGTCGACACCGGCTCCGCGATCACGGTGCCGGTCGGGTCGGCCGCGCTGGGCCGCATCCTCAACGTCCTCGGCGAGCCGGTGGATGGTGGCGCTCCGATCCCGGCGAGCAACGAGCGCTGGCCGATCCACCGTGAGACCCCGAAGTTCACCGACCTCGAGCCCAAGACCACGGTCTTCGAGACCGGCATCAAGGTCATCGACCTGATCGCGCCGTTCGTGAAGGGCGGCAAGATCGGGCTCTTCGGCGGCGCCGGCGTGGGCAAGACCGTCGTCATCATGGAGCTGA
The DNA here is from genome assembly GCA_963817435.1 of uncultured Gemmatimonadales bacterium. Taxonomy (GTDB): domain Bacteria; phylum Gemmatimonadota; class Gemmatimonadetes; order Gemmatimonadales; family GWC2-71-9; genus JADJOM01. The sequence continues at coordinate 1,578,047 of CAWFNY010000001.1, read as the reverse complement.
TCAACAACGTCGCCAAGGGACACGGCGGCAAGTCGGTGTTCTGCGGCGTGGGGGAGCGGACCCGCGAGGGCAACGACCTCTACCAGGAGATGAACGAGTCGGGCGTCATCAAGAGCTGCGCCCTGATTTACGGTCAGATGAACGAGCCGCCGGGCGCCCGTTTGCGCGTCGGCCTGTCCGGCCTCACGGTCGCCGAGTACTTCCGCGACATCGAAGGCCAGGACGTGCTGCTCTTCATCGACAACATCTTCCGCTTCACCCAGGCGGGCTCCGAGGTGTCGGCGCTCCTCGGCCGGATGCCGAGCGCGGTGGGTTACCAGCCGACGCTGGCCACCGAGATGGGCGACCTGCAGGAGCGGATCACCTCGACCAAGAAGGGCTCGATCACCTCGGTGCAGGCCATCTACGTGCCCGCCGACGACCTCACCGACCCCGCGCCGGCGACCGCCTTCGCCCACCTGGACGCGACGGTCGTGCTCTCCCGCGCGATCTCCGAGCTGGGCATCTACCCGGCCGTGGACCCGCTGGACAGCTCCAGCCGCATCCTCGATCCGCAGTACCTCGGCCAGCGCCACTACAATGTGGCGATCGGGGTGCAGCGGACGCTCCAGAAGTACAAGAGCCTGCAGGACATCATCGCGATCCTGGGTATGGACGAGCTCTCCGAGGACGACAAACTCGTCGTCTCCCGCGCCCGCCGCATCCAGCGCTTCCTGTCGCAGCCGTTCTTCGTGGCCGAGCAGTTCACCGGCTTCCCCGGCAAGTACGTCAAGCTCGAGGACACCATTTCGAGCTTCGAGCGGGTGCTGTCGGGTGAGTTCGACGACCTTCCGGAGCAGGCGTTCTACATGGTTGGCGGTATCGACGAGGCGGTCGAGAAGGCCAAGAAGCTGGCGAGCGCGTGATGCGGGTCACGGTGATCTCACCCGAATCTGCGATCTTCGACGGCGAAGCCGACGCGGTCACCGCGCCGGCCTTCGACGGGCAGGTGGGAATTCTTCCCCGCCATGCGCCGTTCATGACGCTCCTTGGGAACGGGCCGCTGATCGTTCGTGCCGGGGGCGACGTCCACAGGTTCACCGTGAATGGCGGGTTCCTGCAAGCGGTCAACAACACGGTCCGCGTGGTCGCGGAACACGTAAAAGGAGACTAAAGCATGCGTCGTGGTTCCCTCCTCACCGTCGCACTCGTGGCCCTCATGACCACCTCCGCGATGGCGCAGACCATCGGCACGCCGATCTTCAAGGGTCCGTACCGGAACTTCCAGCACAGCGAACTTGCCGGCTACATCTCGGACCCCGGGTCCGGTGTGAGCCTGGCGCTCGAGGGCGAATATCGCCTCGCCCGCCCCAAGTTCGATTTCGGTGTCCGCGCCGCGTATCTGGATGGCAGCGGTGGCGCCAACAACGCCTTCGGCGTCGGCATCGACGGTCGCGCCTCACTGGTCCGCCATTCGGAGAGCTTTCCGCTGGACGGCTCGCTCACGGCCGGCTTCGGCGGGCTGTTCTCGAGCGGCAACTCCCACTTCTTCATTCCGTTCGGCCTGAGCCTGGGCCGCCAGGTGCTGCTGGAAGGGTCGAACGTCAGTTTCATTCCCTACGTGGAGCCCGTCATCACTCCCAACTTCGGTGATGGCCCGGACGACGTGCTGTTCGGCCTCGGTCTCGGAGTCGATATCGCGCTCAGCCGGACCTTCGATGCCAGGGTCAGCGGTGCACTCGGCGACTACGAGGGCGTCGGGGTCGGGCTGGCCTGGCACCACTAAGCGCTCGCCGGCGTATCAGCGTTTTCAGCCGTCATGCGGATTCCGACCCTTCCGGGCCCCACCTGGAGGGGTCGATTCACAGGTGAACGCCTGACGGTCGATCGGTGATTGTCACCGGCTCGAATCATTGACTTATCCCTAAACCCGACAGTAGCTTGCGGCGCCTTATCCCGAACCGCCGCCCAGGAGGATTCATGCGTCTGACCCGTGTCCTGCTTCTCGCGTCCCTGCTCGGGGCCGGTCTCGCCACCCGCGGCGCGGCGCAGGTGACCGGCCTTCCAGTGCACAACAGCGGCATCAGCAGCGGTCTTTCCATCGGTGGCGAGGTCGGCTTCCCCAACGCCGATTACGGCAAGGGCACGGCCTTCGGCGGCCGTGCTGCGCTCGGCCTTGGACCCTTCGGGGTCAGCGCCGTTGTGTCCAGCTACAATCCGAAGGGGCCCGGCGGCTCGCAGACCGGTCTGGGCGGGTATCTGAACCTGAAGATCTTCGGCGGTCCGCTCATCCCGCTCTCGGTCACGCTGCAGGGCGGCGCGGAGTACGTGAAGAATACCGGCGTGAAGCTGCTGCATGCGCCGATCGGACTCGGCATCGCGCTCAAGATTCCGAACCCCGCGCTGGCGATCAAGCCATGGATCGCGCCGCGCGTCGATGTCTCCCGGGTGTCGGGCAGCGGGCTGACGACCAAGACCACGACCAAGTTCGGCATCAGCGGCGGTATCGACTTCAGCCTGCTCGGCGGGCTCGGCTTTGGCGTCGCCTACGACCGCTACTCGCCCGGCAGCGGGCTGCACCCCTCTGTCTTCAGCGCTGGCATCAACTACACGCTGAAGATTCCCGGCCTCTGAGGCGTTCCAACGGGGGCGGGCTTCGGTCCGCCCATCTGTTTCCCTCCCGCGTGGATGGTCCCGTGATTCGATTCTCGCCGCGCCGTCTGGTGATCCCGCTCTGTCTCATGTTCGCAGTCACCGGCTGTTCCATGACGTTCGACGCCACGCGACTCGGCGTCCCCGCCACGATGGCTTCCGCTGCCGGCGCGCCCGCAGAGGGCCAGCCGTTCAAGGTGACGAGTCGCGCGGTCTATGCATTCTGGGGACTGGCGAAGCTTTCCGAGCCCTCGCTGCAGAAGGCGCTGGCGGCGCAACTGGTGGGGGGAAGCAGGTCGCCGATCTGCGGATTCACGTTCGCAGCAAGCTCAGCGACCTCATCATCACCGGTCTCACGCTCGGACTCGTCGTGCCGCGTGCGGTGACGATCGAGGGTGTCGTCGTCGACAAGTAGGGATGGTGGCGCGGTTCGCGTGGAGCGACTGATCTGAGGGGCCGGCCTGGTGCCGGCCCTATCTCGTTGCCAGCACCGATTCCACCATCGCCGCACAGCGGTCCGCGGCGCCGCGGCCTGCCTCGACGACCGCTCGTGCCTGTATGCCCGCCGCTGCGCGCGACCCGGTGTCCACGAGCCATTTCATCCACCACGCCTCGAGGACCGCCGCAGCGCGGCCGGGAGAGAGCCGGACGAGCGCTCTTGCCTCCTCAAGTCGCTGGGCATCGGCGCTCTCTTCCGAATTGGGACCGACCACGATCGGAAGCCCGAGTGCCGCCGGCTCCAGGACCGAGTGGAGCCCCGCGCGCCCGAATCCCCCGCCCACATAGGCGATCGCTCCCAAGCCGTAGAGGAATGCGAGCTGGCCGACTTCGTCCACCACGATCAGCGGATCCCGCTCCGTCGCCGCGGCGTGTCTCACTGGGGCGGGCAAGCCGAGGGCGGCCGCCCGGCCGGCGATCCGGCGGAATCCCGCGGCGCTGGGCTGATGGGGGACGAGGATGAGCCGCACGTCGGGCCGTTCCTGGCGGGCCTGCCGGAATGCCGCGAGCAGCACCGCATCATCGGCGGGCCAGGTGGAGCCGGCGACGAGGGTGTTCGGATGGGAGGTGCAAGGCGGTGCCGCGACGATCCGCTCGAGGGCGCCGTCGTAGCGGGGATCGCCGAGAACGTGGATACGATCGGGGCTGCAGCCGAGCGTGACCAGCCGGGCGGCGTCGTCATCGCTCACTGCCGCGATGCGGGTGACGCTGGCGTAGGCCGGCGCGAGGATACCGCAGGCGGGCCAGCGCAATCTCCCGCTACCGGGGCGCACCGTCGCGGCGATAAGCATCAGCGGAATCTTTCGTACCGCAGCAGCGGCGGCCAGCGCCGGCCAGAGATCGTGCTTGGCGATCACGATCGCGGTTGGCGCCAGCGAGTCGAGCAGGGCCGCCACGTCGCGCGAGGTGTCCCACGGGGCGAGTCCGGTCGCATCGACCGGGAGACTCTCCGCCACCTGCCGGCCTGACCGGCTGAAGTAGCTGACGGCGACCTGCCAGCCCGGGTGGCGGCTGCGGAGCCGGCGAATCACCGGCTCGGCCTGGCGCAGTTCTCCGGCGGAGGCGGCGTGGAAGAGCAGCAGGGGACGCGCGCGATCGCGGTTGGTGACTCCCCACGACGGCAGCGTGGAGTCCCGCGGAGCGACCCGCGCGGCGAGGGCGATGGCGGCGCGGTAGATCAGTGGCGGCTCGAGCATGAACAGGAATCTACCGGCTTGCGTCCATCCCCGGATTTTCCTAGTTTAAAAACGTCCGCCCGATGTCCCACCCGAAATGAAGGAGGTGATCCATTGTCTAGTGAGAGTTGCATCGGTGGCTCGAATAGGGCAAGCGATCGCCTGGTGAGCTGCTGATCCCTAGCGGCCAAGGTCCGCCTTGGCCCATCTGACCGGGGATCGCCTCGAGTCCGATGCACCCTGACCGCGCCGTGTGGTATCCGCGATGAATCGCGGCCACCACACGGCGCGGTTCACGTCCGGCCTTCCCCATTGCTGAGACGCCGTCCGCAGGCAGACACAACCCGCCCCTGTCCTGCGTAGATTCCTGCCATGGCTTCCACCTACTGGCGCGACACGCGTGCCCCGCGTTACAGCCTGCTCTTCGCGGCCCCGCTGCTCCTCCTCTACGAAATTCTCGCCCGTCTGCTCTCGGGCGAAGAGGGGGTGCGGAACGGCGCCGACGTCCTGCTGAAGAGCCTGTTCATCCTGCTCGGCGGCCGCCACGGGCTGACGGCGTTCGCGGTGGTGCTCCTGGGCACGGGGATCGTGCTCGTGGCGCGCGACTGGCGAAAAAGTGGCGCGCCGCGGGCCGGCTACTTCGCCGGGATGCTGGGGGAATCGGTCGTCTACGCGGCGGTGTTCGGTGGAGTCGCCAGTACCCTGACGGGGCTGCTCCTGAACGGGCCGAGGGCGCTCGCGATCGTCCAGGGGAAGGCGCTCAGCGTCCCGACCGAGGTCATGGTCTCGCTCGGTGCGGGGATCTACGAGGAGCTGTTGTTCCGGGTGGTGGTGGTCTCGGCGCTGGCCAAGCTGGCGGCGGTGGGGTTCGGCTGGCGGCCCTGGGTCTCCGGCAGCTTCGCGACGATACTCGGCGCCCTGATCTTCAGCGCGTTCCACTATATCGGGCCGCTCGGCGACACGCTTCAGCTCGGGTCGTTCGTGTTCCGGATGGTGGCGGGCCTCATGCTCAGCGGCCTGTTCCTGATCCGCGGATTCGGGGTCGCGGCCTGGACCCATGCGCTCTACGACGTCTTTCTCACCCTGCGGGGGTTCTAGGGCGACTGTCACAGTCGCCCTCGCTGCGCCATCCCTGACCCGGCTCGCCGGGCTGGTGTCTCACTTCTGCTTGCCGCCTCCCGCCGCGCGTTCCTTCACGAGCGAGTCGAGTACTTCCCGGTACACGGCGATCGGCGCCGCTCCCCGCAGCATCCCGGCCCCCTCGATGTAGACCGTCGGTGTGCTCGACACGCCGGACTTGGCGGCACCCTCCGCCTCCGACTCCACCCGGCTCCGGGTCTCGTGATTCTGGAGGCAGGACGTCATGTCGCTGCGCGGAATGCCCGCGGAGTCGGCGAGGGTGATCAGGAACGGCGCCGGGTCCTTGAGTGGCGCCCACTTGTCCTGGTAGGTGAAGAGCAGGTCGTGGACCGGCCAGAACTTGTCGAGGGCCGCGGCGCACATGGAGAACTCGGCCGCGGCCGCCGCGTTGGGGTGGATCTGGGTCAGCGGGAACTGGAGAAAGATCCAGCGAACCTTGCCGGTCGCGATATACTCCCGATCGATGATCGGGAACGTCTCGACCGCCTGCTTCCGGCAGAATGGACACTGGAAGTCGGACATCTCATAGATCGTGATCGGGGCCGTCGCGGAGCCCTTGGTCCGCTGGCCGATGAGCGGATCGAGCTGCCGCTGGAGCAGGGCGGGCACACCGGGGGCGCTGGTCGGCGCCACCACTCCTGAGGCCTGGGGGACGGGGGCCGCTGCCGGGGCGGGCGTCAACGAGGCGCGCGCCGGGGTCGCCCGGGTGAGGACGGTCACGCCGACGCCAATCACCAGCAGCGAGCCTGCTGCGGCCCAGACGAGGGAACGGCGAATCATGCTGGTTCTCCAGGTAGACGGATCAGTAGCGCGGCAGGCGGCGGCCGCTGGCGCGGTCGAGCGTCAGGCGCTTCCCTTTGACGGGGAGGTTCCAGTACCACTCGCTGTTGGGGTCCCAGGTATCCCAGGAACGGGCGTAGATCCACCAGTCGCCCGGCGGCAGCCGCAGGGTGAGCTTCCCGGTGGCATCGGTGCTGTCGGCGATCGGTTCGCGCCCGATCCCGGTGCCCAGCGCTTTCGTGAGGCTGTCGTAGCTCCGATAGGTGCTATCTTCCCACTGGCTCATGAGCCGGCGCAGGGAGTCGAGCGGCGTGGTGACCCGATTGCGGTACTCGGCCAGCGTGTGCTGGGTTTCGTCCCGGCGCTGGCGCAGCGCCGCGAGGCTGTCGGAGCCGGTGGCAAACGAGCGATAGACCGAGTCGTACCTCGGGCTGGAGCGGGGCAGGGAATCGAGCTGGCTCTTCCGCGCGGCCAGCGAGCGCTCGAGCGCCGAGAGGCGATAGGCGGCGGAGGCGTATGCGACGAACGGCGCGCGAAAGATCTGAAACAGGCTGTCCATGGGCCGCGTAAGCGCGACGGGTCTGGGACTCCGCGCTTCGAGCACCTGGAGCAGGCTGTCACGGTTGTACGGCAGGGCGACGAGCCCGAGATGCGCCACGGGCGCATCCACGGAATCAGGACCGGGAATGGCAACTTCGATCTGGACTTCGCGACCGCGGCAGGCGGCAAGCGCGAGCAGCAGGACGGGCAACCATCGTGACACGGGCACCGTGCTTGGTCTGGGACGACGGAAAGCTACCCGCACGCTCTGGCTGCTTCAACTCATCCCCTCCCTCCTGGCCGCGCAGCAGGCGGGAGTCCAGCAGCTCTTTCCCACCCAGCCGTCGAACTACCTGACCGATGTCGCGGGTGTGGTGGACGGCAATTCGGCCGGCACCATCAACGATCTGGCCGCACGGCTGCGCACCGCAACCGGGGCGGAACTCGCCGTCGTCACGCTTCCCACGATCCAAGACCGGGCGCCGGGAGACGTGGCGCTCGCGATCGGCCGCGCCTGGGGGGTCGGCGCGAAGGGGGAAGCCGGCGATCCGGCGAAGAATGCGGGCATCGTGCTGCTGCTGGTGCCGCGCACACCGGATCACAAGGGCGAGATTTATCTCTCCACTGGCCGCGGCATTGAAGGCATCATCACCGATGCCACGGCGGGCCGGATCACCGACCTCATGCTGCCCGATCTCCAGGGCGCCCAGTGGGGGCCCGCACTGGTGCTCGGCACCCGCGCGGTCGTGTCCACGGTCGCGAAGGGCTACGGCGTCAGCGATTCGGTGCTCGCGGCCGCCGATCCGTTCGTCGGCGGAGGTGACGGCAACCAGCAGATCAATCCCTTCGTTGTCTTCCTCATCATTGTCGTCGTGATGATCGTTCTCTCCTCGGCCTCCCGCGGTGGGCGCGGCGGGGCGGGCGCGGACCGATGATCTTCCCCGGTGGCGGAGGATGGGGCGGCGGAGGGTGGGGCGGCGGTGGTGGCTTCAGTGGCGGGGGCGGCGGCTTTGGCGGGTTCGGCGGCGGCGGTGGTTTCAGCGGTGGTGGTGCCGGGAGGAGCTTCTAGATGAGTGACGTACAGCGGCAGATCGATCGATTCCTGGGCGACCTCGACGGGGCGTGGCCGGGCCGCTATGCCGCCGTGCTCTTCGGTTCGGCGGCCCGCGACCAGCACGTCCCGGGCTGGTCGGACATCAACGTCCTCCTCGTGGCCGATGCCCTCGGGCCGGCGGATCTTCTCGCCGTGCGCCCGGCGCTGGCCGCGTGGCGGGACGCCGCACAGGCGCTGCCCCTCCTCTTCAGCGTCGCGGAATGGCGCCGCTCGGCGGACGCCTATCCGCTGGAAATCGCGGAGATGCGCACGGCGTATCGGGTGCTCCGCGGCCACGACCCGCTCGCCGGGATGAGCGTGCAGCCCGCGGACCTCCGGGCTGCGCTCGAGCGGGAGTTCCGCGGCAAGCTGATGCGGCTTCGGCAGGGTTTTGCGCTGTACGCCGGCGAGGCCAGGGAGCTCACCGAATTCGTCAGGCGGAGCGCCTCGTCGATGCTGCTCCTCTGTCGCGGGCTGCTGGTCCTGCAGGGCGGCGCGGTTCCCGCCGAGGCCTCCGCGGTCATCGCGGCGGCGGCGGCGGCCGCCGGATTCACGTCCGACGGAATGGCCCGCATCATCGCGCGCAGGGCCGACAAGACGTGGCAGTGTACGGAAGCGGATGTCCGGGAGTATCTTCTGGCCGTCGAACAGGCGGCACGCTACATCGACCACTTTCAGACTGGAGTACAGGAATGATGCGGTCCCTTCGAGTGGCCTTCTTCGCGGCCCTTGCTCTCGTCGCCAGCGGCTGCGGCTACAACCGGATTCAGAGTCTCGATGAGCAGGTGGGCAAGGCCAAGGGCCAGATCGCGGCGCAGCTGCAGCGCCGGGCCGACCTCATTCCGAATCTCGTCGAGACGGTGAAGGGGTACGCCAAGCAGGAGTCCTCGATCTTCATCGAGGTCGCGAACGCGCGCTCCCGCCTGGCCGGCTCGGTGCAGAGCGGAAACCTCGACAGCATGGCCACCGCCAATCAGGCGCTGAACGCCCCGCTCGGACGGCTGCTGGCGATCAGCGAGAACTATCCGCAACTCAAGTCGGACGCGAACTTCCGCGCCCTGCAGGACGAGCTCACGGGCACGGAGAACCGGATCGCCACTTCGCGCCAGGACTACAATGACGCGGTGAACAGCTATAACAGCTTCATCCGGACCTTCCCCAACAACCTCACCGCGAAGCTGTTCGGCGCCAGCGCACCCAAGCCGTACTTCGAGGCCAAGGAAGGGGCAGAGACGCCTCCGCCGGTGAAGTTCTAGCGGCGGCCCCTGCCTGCTGACGTGAGACGACCCTCCTGCGGATGCGGGAGGGTCGTTTGACTTCCTGGAGGCTGATGGGCTGCCGGCAACGCGGCCTCAATCCACCACTACATCAGGCAGCACATAGCGGAGCGGATCGACCGGCTTGCCGTTCACGTGCACTTCGTAGTGCAGGTGCGGGCCGGTGGCGAGGCCGGTGCTGCCGACCTCGGCGATCACCTGACCCCGGGAAACGTGCTGGCCGCTGCGGAAGAGCAGCTTGGAGCAGTGGGCAAACTTGGTCACGATGCCGAACCCGTGGTCGATCTCGATGACGTTGCCGTAGCCGCTCTCCCAGCCGGCCGAGACGACCGTGCCTCCGGCTGGCGACTGGATCGGGGCGCCCATCGGCGCGGAGACATCGATGCCCTCGTGCGGCCGCTGGATATGGAGGATTGGATGCTCCCGCATCGAGCTGAACGCGCTCGAGAGCCAGCCGGTGGTCGGCATGATGGATGGCATGGCGGCCAGCCGCTCGCGGTGGTGTTCGAGCGAGTCATGCGCCTGGTTGAACGACGCGGCCAGCAGATTCGCGCGGCGGATCAGCGCGCCGAGGTCCACCCGGATCTCGTCCGCCCGGCGCCCGAGGACACCGGCGCTCAGCAGACTCGCCTCTTCCGCGTTGACGGACTTCGGACCGCCGATGCCGGCCTGCTGCACGGAGGGGTCGTTCGGCTCGAGGTTGGCCAGCAGCCGGATGCGCGCATCGCGCTCGGCGATATGACTCAGGGTGTCCGACAGGGTCGAAAGCTGGCCGTGCAGGCGTCCGAGTTCCTCGGCAAGGCGGGCGTTCTCCCGCTCCAGCTGTGCGGCGTGCTGCAGGTCGACGGTACGGGACATGGTGCCATAGCCGAGCAGAAGTGCCAGGAGGCCGATGACGGCCCCGAAGCCGGTTGCCGTCTTGAGCACCCGCTGCGACACCTCGATGACTTTCGAGGCATCGGAGCCGGGCGGCACGACGACAAGGGTCCACTTCCGTTCGCGCATGAGCACATCCTATTTGTCGGCAGGTGTGCCGGAATTCTTAGGAAATCCTGTGCCCCAGGGGGCGGCGGCGCGGCTGGGCTGCCGAAGGGCGGGATAACATGCCCCTGGGGGCGGGGGACGTCAAGTGCGGTAGGTCACGTCCAAGTCTTTGACAGTCAAGGATTTGCCGGTGCCGGTCTGGGGAATAGCCCCTCCGGCTTCTTCACCTGTCGACCGGCTGCGGCTGGTTGCTCGGCCTGTCGCCATGCGCCAGACAGTGGGGCATCCTGCCCGAGGTGGCGCCAGAGCTCCTCGGCCTTGCCGGGCATGAAGGGGGAAGCCAGGACGGCCAGCCGATTGAGGCACCGGGCGAGGGCGCCCAGGGCCTGATCGAGTTCGGCGTCCTTGCCCTGCTTGGCGAGCGCCCAGGGGGCCGTCTGGACGATGTACTGGTTGGCCGAGGTGACGAGTGCCCAGGCCGCCTCGGCGCCCGCGCGGAGGTCGAGGGCATCCATCGCTGCGGTATAGGCGGCAACGGTCGCGCTGCCGGTCTCATCCAGCGGCGTGATGCTCTCCGCGGGGACGATGCCTCCGCGGTACTTCTCGATCATGGCGAGCGACCGGCTCGCCAGGTTGCCGAGTCCGTCGGCGAGATCCGACAGGTAACGCTCGTCGAATCGTTCCCAGGTGAAGTTGCCATCGTTGGCGAACCCGATGTCGCGCAGCAGAAAGTAGCGCAGCGCATCCGGCCCGTGGCGGGCGATCGCTTCCTGCAGGTCGAGCCGTACGCCGGAGCTCTTGGAGAAGCGGTCCCCGCCGTAGTAGATGAAGCCGTGGGCCCACACCCCCCCGGGGAGTGGCTCGCCCGCCGCAGCGAGCATCGCCGGCCAGATCACGCAATGAAACCGGGTGATGTCCTTGCCGACGACATGCAGCTGCGCCGGCCAGTGCGCCCCCGAGCCGGGAAACCGCTGCGCGGTCCAGTAGTTGGGCAGTGCGTCGAACCAGACGTAGGTGGTCTGCGCTTCCCCGTCGCTGGTGGGCCGCGGAAACGGCACGCCCCAGCTGAAGCGGCTCCGGGAGGCGGAGACATCCTCGAGGCCCTGTCGCAGGAGACCGAGGATCTCGTTGCGCCGGATCTCCGGCCGTGCGAAGTCCGGGTTCGTCTCGAGCAGGTCTTCGAGGAACTTCTGATAGCGGCTCAGGCGGAAGAACCAGTTGCGCTCCTCGACCATCTCCAGCGTGCGGGTCGGATGGAGGACGCACTTGCCCTCGACGATCTCCGCCTCGGTCTTGAATGCCTCACAGCCCACGCAGTACAGCCCGCGGTACGCCTTCTCGTAGAAATCATCGGGGTTGCGGGCGAAGATCCGCTCGATCAGGTCGCGGACGCCCTCCCGGTGCGACTCGGCGGTGGTGCGGATGAACTGGTCGTTCGAGATGCCGAGTTGCGCCCAGGTATGCTGAAAGACTTCTGCCACTTCATCGGTGAGCGCCTGCGGGCTGAGGCCGCGTTCGGCGGCGGTCTGCGCCACCTTCTGGCCGTGCTCGTCCATGCCGATCAGGAACCAGACATCGTCTCCCCGGAGACGGCGATAGCGGGCGATGCAGTCGGCGCCGAGCTTCTCGAACGCGTGCCCCATGTGAGGGTCGCCATTCGCGTAATCGATCGCGGTGGTGATGAAGAACCTTGCCACTCACGCCTCCGGCGCGGGAGGTGGGGAGGAGGGACCGCCGCGTCCACCGCGGCGGCCGCGCCTGCGACGCCGTCTGGGTTCGCTCCCCGGCGCCGGAGTGCCGGGCTCGGAGGGTGCAGCCGGTGCCGGAGTGGGCGGTGGCGCAGGCGAACGGTTCGCCTGGGGCGCGCGCTCGCGCGGCTCTGTCGCTGGTCGAGGCGTACGTGGGGGTCGCTGGGGGCGCTGCGGCTGCTGGGCTCGCTCCGCGGGCGGCGGGCCGCTCACCACCTGGTCTCTCAGCGGTGTCCGCGGGCCGCGCTCGGGGCGGGGCGGGCGTTCGGTCCGCGGCCGCTCGGCGGGCGGGCTACCGCGACGCTCCGGTTTCGCCGGGTGGCCAGCTTCCAGGGCGCCACCCGCGACGGCAAAGAGCGCGGCCTGCTCCATCTCTTCCCTGAGCTGCACCAGCGGGATGATCCGCGAACCTTCTTCATTCCGGAGGAAGACCCGCTCCCGGAAGATGTCGACGGCGATGACCTTCTCGGGGCCCCGCGCCGCCTCGAGCATCTTGCCCTCGCGGGGGAAGCGCTTGCGCGCGGCGACGTAGAACTCGTGCTCGTACTTGAGACAGCAGAGCAGGCGGCCGCAACCGCCCGAGATCTGCGATGGGTTGAGCGAGAGGTGCTGGTCCTTGGCGAGCGCGAGGCTGACGGGAGAGAGTTCGCCGAGCCAGGTGGAGCAGCAGTACTCCCGGCCGCAGCGGCCGACGCCCTTGAGGCGCGCCGCCTCGTCACGGACGCCGATCTGCCGCAGCTCGATCCGGGTCCGGAACATCGTGGCGAGGTCGCGCACCAGGGCGCGGAAGTCCACCCGCTTTTCGGCGGTGAAGAAGACGGTGAGTTTGCTCTTGTCCCACTGCCACTCGGTGTCGCTCACCTTCATCTCGAGCTTGTGCTGACGAACCTTCTCGATGATCTGGCGGCGGCAGTCTTCCTCCGAGCGGCGGAGCTCGTTGGCGAGACGGACATCGTCCTGGGAGGCACGGCGAAGCACGGTCCGCAGGCTGGGCGGAGCGGCGCTGGGTGCCGGGGGAACGGGGTCAGGCGAGGATGGCGTCGCCTCCGGCGGTGCAGCTTCGGCCGCGCCCTCCGTGGGGGAGTCGGGCGGGTCGCCGACAACCTGCCCGCCGGCGCGGCTCTCCTGGATTCCCTCGCCCACCGCGCAGGAGGTGCAGGCGCCGCCGCACTTCTTTTCAGCGGTGGCACCGGCGGAATGGACCCGGCCGAGGTCGGTGCCGCGGTCGGCATCCACCACCACCGCCTCACGGAGGTGGAGCGGCTCCTGATCGTCCGGCCAGAGGAAGAAATCGCGACGGGTGCCCTTGAACCGGACTTCGACGGTCTGGGGCATCAGGCCTCGGTGTACGCGCCCATCGCCCCGTACTTGTCCGCGCGGCGGCGGACCAGTTTCTCCGGACGAACCTTGCGGAGTTCGTTGACGTGGCGGATCAGGGCCTCGCGCAGCGCCTCCCCGGTGGCATCGGGGTCGAGATGCGCGCCACCCATCGGCTCCTGGATGATCTCGTCGACGAGCTTGAACTTGAGCAGGTCCTGGGCGGTGAGCTTCAGGGCGTTGGCCGCGCGCTCGCGCTGACTGCCGTCCTTCCACAGGATCGCGGCGCAGCCCTCCGGGGAGATGACCGAGTAGACCGAATTCTCGAACATCAGGATGCGATCGGCGGTGCCGAGCGCCAGGGCGCCGCCCGAGCCGCCCTCGCCGATGACCACGGCGACGATCGGCGTGGGGAGCGCGGCCATCTCGAGGATGTTGCGCGCCAGCGCCTCCGACTGACCGCGCTCCTCCGCGCCGAGTCCGGGAAAGGCGCCAGGGGTGTCGATGAGCGTGACGACCGGTGCGCTGAACTTGGCGGCGAGCTTCATGAGGCGCAGGGCCTTGCGATACCCCTCCGGATGCGCCATTCCGAAGTTGCGCTTCAGGTTGTCCTTGGTATCCCGGCCCTTCTGATGCCCGATCACCATCACGGAGATGCCGGCGAGGCGCGCCCATCCGCCGACGATCGCGGGATCGTCGCGGAAGAGCCGGTCACCGTGAAGCTCGATGAAGTCGGTGAAGATCGTGCTGAGGTAATCGAGCGGATAGGGCCGGCGGGGATGCCGGGCGACCTGCACCCGCTGCATCGGTGTGAGGTTGGTGTAGATCTCCAGCCGCAGGGTGTTCAGCCGCACCTGCAGCAGGCGCGCCTCCTCGCTCACGTCGATCTGCCGCTCCTCGCCCAGCTTCTGGAGGTCGTCGATCTGGCGTTCGAGTTCCTGGAGCGGCTTCTCGAAGTCGAGTGCGTAATTGGATGCCATGTCAGCTCGCCTTTACGAATGCGACCGCCTCCGGCCCGAGCAGCCGCCGGAGGCCCTGCACCAGTTCTTCATCGGGGGCGACGCGGATGCGGCGGGACCGCGCCCGCAGACGCTCGCCGTTCCCGTCGCTCCATTCAATATAGAGCGGAGCCGGACCGGGGTGCTTTCCGCACATGGCCACCGCCTCCCGGAGCAGTTCCGGGCCGGGCGCCTCGGGAAGCCGCCAGCGGAGCGCGAGCCCGAGGGCGCCGCTGCTCATCAGGTCCTCGAGTGGCCGGGCGCTCTCGATCACGAAGGGAGCCCGCTCCTCGCCGCGGTCACGGGCGCTGTACCCGCCCGTGAGGAGGACGGCGAGGTCCTCCTTCACCACCTGATTCAGCTTGGCCCACGATTCCGGGAAGACGATCGCCTCGGCGGTGCCGTGAAAGTCCTCCAGGATGAGCCGGGCGTACTCCTTGCCCGTCTTCTTCGAGATTTGCCGCTTCACCTGGGTGATCACCGCGGCGAGGGTGACCTGGTGCTCGCTCCACTCGCCGAGGGTCGCGGTGGTCCGGGATCCGAAGACCTCGACCTCCGCACGGAATCGCTCGAGCGGGTGCCCCGAGATGAAGAAGCCGAGGACTTCTTTCTCCTTCGCCAGCCGCTCCTGCTCCGTCCAGGGCGGGACGTCCACGAGGGAGGTCACTGCCGGCCGGGCGGTGGTGCCGGGGCCCTCGCCGAAGAGGGAAGCCTGGCCGACCTCCCGCTCCTGCTGGAGAAGTTGCGCTTCGCGCAGCGCTTCGTCGAGCCCCTGGGCGAACTGGGCGCGGTGCCCGCCGAGCTGGTCGAGGGCGCCCGCCGCGATGAGCGACTCGACCACCCGCTTGTTGCAGAGCCGCAGATCCACCCGGCGGGTGAAATCGCTCAGGGTGGTGAACGGGGTCGTGGTGCGCGCGGCGATCATCGATTCGATGGCCCCGCGTCCGACGTTGCGGACCGCGCCGAGGCCGAAGCGGATACGCTTGTCGCCGGTGACGGTGAACTTGAAGCCCGATTCGTTCACGTCCGGCGGCAGGACCTCGATGCCGAGTTCCCGGGCCTCGTTGATGTACTGCACCACCTTGTCGGTGCTGCCGATTTCCGAGGAGAGCAGCGCTGCCATGAATTCGGCGGGGTAGTAGGTCTTGAGCCAGGCGGTCTGGTAGCTGAGGACCGAGTAGGCGACCGAGTGCGACTTGTTGAATCCGTAGCGGCCGAAAGTCTCGATCTGGGTGGCGAGTTCATCGGCCAGCTTCTTCGGGTGGCCGAGCGCGATGGCGCGCTCCACGAACTTGCCCAGCTCCTTCTTGATCAGCTCCGCATCCTTCTTGCCGACGGCCTTCCGCAGCACGTCGGCTTCGGCGAGACTGAACCCCGCCAGCACGTTCGCGATGCGCATCACCTGTTCCTGGTAGGTGATGACGCCGTAGGTCGGCTCGAGGACTTCCTTCAGGCTGGGATGCGGGTAGCTGACCGCCTCCTGGCCGAGTTTCCGCTTGATGAACACGAGGTGCATCCCCGTGTCGAGCGGGCCCGGGCGGAGCAGCGCGTTGGAGGCGACCAGGTCGTCGAACCGGTCGCACTTCATGTTCCGGAGCGTCTCGGTCGCCAGCGGCGACTCGAACTGGAAGATCCCGGCGGTGCGTCCGGCGCGGAGCAGCTGGTAGACCTTCGGGTCCTCGAGGTCGAGTGCGTCCACGTCGACGGTGATGCCGTGGCGTTCCCGGATCATCTTCACGGCGTCGTAGATCACCGTGAGGGTGCGCAAGCCGAGCATGTCCATCTTGAGCATGCCGACCTTCTCCAGCGGACCCATCTCGAACTGCGTGATGATGGAGTCCTCTCCCTCCGCGTTCTGGCCCGAGCCCTTGGTGGGCGCGGTACAGACCGGCACGTACTCGCTGAGCGGTCCCGGCGCGATGACCACGCCGGCGGCATGCACCGAGGCGTGGCGGGAGATGCCCTCGATCCGGCTGGCGAGGTCGATGCAGCGCTCGTACTGCGGGCTGGTCTTCACCAGGTCCCGGAACTCCGGGACCTTTCCCATCGCCTCGTCGACGGTGAGCGCGAAGGCCGGTCCCGATGGGATGAGCTTGGTGAGCTTGTCGGCGTCTCCCGGCGGGATGCGGAGCAGGCGCGCGACATCCTTCACCGCCGCGCGCGCCTTGAGCGTTCCGAAGGTGATGATCTGGCCGACGCTGGCGCGGCCGTAGCGCTGGCGGACGTACTCGATCACCTCGCCCCGGCGCTCGAAACAGAAGTCGATGTCGATGTCGGGCATCGACACGCGCTCGGGATTGAGGAAGCGTTCGAACAGCAGGTCGAATTTGAGCGGATCGACGTTGGTGATGCCGAGTCCGTACGCGACGATCGAGCCGGCCGCCGAGCCCCGGCCCGGGCCGACAGGGATGTCGCGGTCGCGCGCCGCCTTGATGAAGTCCTGCACGATCAGGAAATAGCCGGCGTAGCCCGCCTTGTTGATGACGCCCAGCTCGAAGTCGAGCCGCTCCTTCACCGCGGCGGGGAGCGGGCTGCCGTAGCGCGCCTCGGTGCCAGCCGTGGCGAGTGATTCCAGCAGCGCCTCCTCGGAGGCGAAGCCCTCGGGCCTCGGGAACTCGGGGACGAAGTACTTCTTCTCGAAGCTGAACTCGCAGCCGTTGGCGACGGTCTGGGTGTTCGCAAGCGTCTCGGGGTGATCGCGGAAGAGCTGCGCCATCTCCGGCTCGCTCTTGACGTACGACTCCTCCCCGGTGAAGCGGAACCGCTTCGGATCGTCGAGTTCGGCGCCGGTCCCGATCGCCAGCAGCACGTCGTGCGCCTCGGCGTCCTCGCGGCGGAGATAATGCGCGTCGTTGGTCGCCACGACGCCGAGCCCGAGTTCCTCTCCGAGGCGGTACATCCCCTCGTTGACGACCTGCTCCTCGGGGATCCCGTGCAGCTGGACTTCCAGCCAGAAGTTCTTCTCGCCGAAGTTCTGCGCGAACCACTGTGCCGACTTCCTCGCCTCCTCGTAGTTCCCCTGCCGCAGGTAGAGCGCGATCTCGCCCGAGAGACAGGCGGCGAGGCAGACGACACCCTCGGAATACTGCGCCAGCACTTCCTTGTCGATGCGGGGGCGGCGATAGAACCCTTCCAGGTAGCCGATCGAGGACAGCCGGACCAGGTTCTTGTACCCGGCGCGGTTCTTCGCGAGGAGCACCAGGTGACTGTACTGCGCCGGCGCCCACTGCGGCTTCTGCATCACCGTGCGCGGGCCGAAGGCGAGGTAGGCCTCGAAGCCGAGGATCGGGCGCAGGCCCTTCGCCTTTGCCTCCTCGTAGAACGACCAGGCGCAGTGCATGTTCCCGTGGTCGGTGATGGCGAGGCTGTCCATGCCCAGCGTCTGGACGTGCTTCACCAACTCGGGCACGCGATTGGCCCCGTCGAGCAGGGAATACTCGGAGTGGGTGTGGAGATGAACGAAAGACATGTGTCAACCGTCGGCCATCGGCCTCGAGTCCTTCGCCTCGACAGGCGACGGAGGGGCGACCGGGGGCCGGCTATTTCTCCCGAGCTTCGAGGGCGCTGAGGACGTCGCCGAAGGGAACCCCTCGCGCCTGCAGCAGCACCAGCAGATGGAACAATAGATCCGCAGACTCCGCGGCGAGGTGCCGGTCGTCCTCGGCATGCGCCGCGACCACGACCTCGACCGCCTCTTCGCCAACCTTTTGCGAAACCTTCGCCAGACCGTGATCGAGCAGCGCGACCGTATACGAATTGTCGGGGCGCTCCGCGACCCGGGAGGCGATGGTCGCGGCCAGCCGGGTCAGTAGATGCCCGCCCGGGTCGGCGCCCTGGGCCGTGCTCCCATCGGCACGGACGGCGGTCGAGAAGCAGGTCCGGCTCCCGGTATGGCAGGCGGGCCCGGTCTGGTCGACGCGGTAGAGCACCGTGTCTCCGTCACAGTCGAGGCGGATCTCCTGCACCAGCTGCACGTGCTCGGAGGTCTCACCCTTCATCCAGAGCTTTTCCCGGCTGCGGCTCCAGTAGTGGGCGGTCCCGGTGGCGTGGGTAAGCTCCAGCGCCTCGCGGTTGGCCCACGCGAGCATCAGGAGGTCGCCGGTCCGCTGGTCCTGGGTCACTACGGGCACCAGTCCGTCGGCACCGAACCGGACCTGATCCAGCCAATGATCGTGAGTCACGGCCCCAAGGTATCGGGGCCACATATGATTGTCAAAAGCCGTTGTGGCGCCTTATCTTGCCCTCGTTCTCCACTCCCCGTTGCCGCCCGCGGAGCGCCCACCTGATGCCCTCCCGCAAATGCGTGATGCTTGCTCTCTTCTGCGCGGGGCTCGGGGGCTGCGGCGGCGGCCAGCTCACCGATCCGCTGAGCCGAGTGCACTGCGACCAGGTCCCCGCGACGGTGCTCGCGGCGGGGGCGAACGCGCTCATTGATCCGGTGCTCGATGGGGGTTGTCTCCGGCTGCCGGCGGCGGGTGCCGGGGGCGCCGAGTACCTGGTGGTGGCCCTCTCCGCGAGCGGTCAGGAGACTCCGCGAGGAGTGCAGGGGAGCTTCAGTCTCTTTGCGTCGACGGACACCTTCGCGCCGGCGCCCTCGCCGATCCGTGCAGCCGCCCGATCCGGCGTGGATGAGCCGGCGGCGTTTCACGCGATGCTGCGGACCAGAGAACGGGAGATTGCGCGGCGCGCACCGGTGTCTGCGGCGGGCGGCGGGCTTCAGCGACTGGTGGTGCCGCCGACGGTGGGCAGCTCCCGCAGCTTCAGGGTGTGCAGCAGCCAGACGTGCAGCGGGTTTGTGAATGTGCGGGCCACGGCGCAATACGTCGGTTCGCGAAGTGCGATCTTCCTCGACGACACTGTGCCGGCCAATGGCTACACTCCGTCCGACATCCAGACTCTCGGGACGCTCTTTGACCAGCATCTCTACCCGATCGACACGACGGCCTTCGGGCGCGAATCGGATCTCGATGGCAACGGCGTCGTGGTCATTCTGCTGACCGATCAGATCAACGCGCTCTCCCCCAGTTGCCAGCAGACGGGGCAGGTCATCCTGGGCTACTTCTTCGGGCTCGATCTCGATGTGTCCGACCCGAACTCGAATCGTGGCGAGGTGTTCTACGGGATCGTGCCCGACCCTGCCAAGCCGCTCTGCTTCGGGAAGGCGTTCGCCCTCCGCAAGCTCGCGCCGACGGCGATTCACGAGTTCCAGCACATGATCAGCTTCAATCGTCACGTGCTGCTCGCCGGCGGCGCGGCGGAGGAGACCTGGCTCAATGAAGGCTTGTCCCATTTCGCCGAGGAATTGGGCGGCCGGCAGGTGCCGAACAGCTTCTGCAGCAGCGGCAACTGTCTGGATGACTTCGCGGCGGGCAACATCCGGAACGGATTCGACTATCTGTTGCAGCCGGCAAGCAACTACCTCGTGGAGCCGGGCGCCTCGAGCGGGACACTCGCGGAGCGCGGAGCCAACTGGCTCTTCGTCCGGTGGCTCGCCGATCGCTCCCCGACCGATTCGCTCCTGGGGACGGACATCAGCCGGCGTCTGGTCGGGGCCGATCAGCCCGGTGGAATCACAGCCACCGGCGGGCTCAACGCCGCGCAGGCCGCGCAGTTGTTCGAGCCGGGCGCGACCTTTGCGACCTTGGTGGGCCAGTGGCACCTTGCGAACTACCTGGAGGCGATCCCCTTCACCGATTCCGCCGGGTTGCTCCGCTACCGGAGCTGGGATCTGAAGGCTGCGTTCAGCCAGCTTCTGCCCGGACCCTACCCGCTCCGACCGGACTCGACCGGGGGACAGGCGTACGCCGTGAGCGGCACACTGCTGGGCGGGTCAGGCAGCTACGTGCGAATCGTCCAGCCCGCCGGCGGGGTCGCGGTGGCGCTTGGACTCCGGACGGCCAACACCGCGGCGCTGGCGCCGCGCTTCGCCGTGGCGCGTGTCCGATGAATCGGCTCGCCATCGCCGCCAGCGCGCTCCTGGTCAGCGGGGTGGCACCGCTCGCGGGGCAGTCGGCCGTCGCCCCGGTCATCCTGACGCTCCCGGTCTCCGTCCGTGCCGCAGGGCTCGGCGGCGCGAGCGTGGGACTCTCCGGCGACGCGAGCGCCACGTTCCTGAATCCCGCGGGACTCGCCACCATCCGCAACATCGCCATCGAGGCCGGCGCGGCCCGCTATCCTGATGGCACGCTCGAAGGGATGGCGGCTGGTGCGTTTCGTCTCTTTCAATTCGATGTGGGAGGCGGCATTCAGTACCTGCGGTTCAGTGACACCTCAAGCGTCCGCGACAACCTGCAGTGGACCGCCTCGGGCGTCTATCGCGTCGGGCTGATCGCGCTGGGCGGCACCCTCAAGTACGTCTCGCTCGAAGACTCGCTCAGCAAGACCCGCCGCTCGGCGACGACCGACCTCGGCCTCGGTATCCACGTCTTCGACATCATGACGCTGGCCCTCGCGGTCCAGAATATCGGCAGCTGGCGGGTGACGGGCGGGCCGATGCTGCTGCCGGTGACCAAGCGCGCGGGATTCACCTTCAACTTCACCGACCCACAGGAAACCTGGCGGCTCCTCACCACACTGGAGGTGGCCTGGACCGCTCGTGCGCCGCGTCGCACCCTGATCGGACTCGAGGCGGGGGCGGTGCTCGGGAAGGTCGGTCTCGTCGGCCGGCTGGGATATGGCGCCGCGCCCCAGGGCTCGGGACAAAAAGAGTTCTCGCTCGGTGCCGGGGTGGTGCTCAGCCGCTTCAACATCGATTATGCCTGGCAGCACCGCACCAAGTTCGGCCGCCAGGTACACCGGCTCGGTCTGCGCTTCACCATCTGATGCGACCGCGAGGCTGCATGGTATTTCTGATCATCGTCGGGGCCCTGATGGCCGGGTACGGCACGGCCTACGTCGCGAGCGAAGACGTGCGGTATCTCACCCGCGCGGGGATCGAGCAGACGGTGATCCTCGAAGCGCGGAAGCCGATCGCCGACATGCTCAAGAGCCCGAAGACCGATGCCGAGACCCGCGCCTCGCTCCGGCTGGTGCTCGACGCGCGGGACTTCGCCGCCGAACTGGGATACGCGGCGAAGCAGACCTACACCACCTACGCCGATATCGGGCGCGACACCCTCCTGCTGGTGCTCTCCGCGAGCCCGCGCAACTGCCTCTGCCCGTACACCTGGAAGTATCCGATCGTCGGGCGGATTCCCTACAAGGGGTTCTTCGATCCGAAGATGGCGCGGAAGGAGGCCGACAAGCTCGAGCGGAAGGGCTACGACATCTACCTGCGCCCGGCCGGCGCCTTTTCCACCCTCGGCTGGTTCAACGATCCGCTCTATTCCACCGCCATGAGCCGCGACTCGGTCGAGCTCGCGGCGACGGTGTTTCACGAGATCGCGCACAACACCCTCTATGTGAAGAGCGCGACCGAGTTCAACGAGAGCTTCGCACAGCTGGCGGGCTATCGGGCGGCGGAGGAATTCTTCCGGAGCCGGGGATCGGTGGCGGCCGCGGACCAGGCGGCCAGCCGCTGGCTCGATGAGGTCGTGCTGAGCGGGTATTACGCGGCGCTGAGTGCGCGGCTCGATTCGCTGTATCGCACCGCGCCGGATTCCGCCGCGGTGGACAGCGGCCGGGCGGAGCTCGGGCGCTGGGCGCGCGCGCAACTGGAAGGCGAGGTCGGTCGTCAGCTCAAGACCTACACCATCGGCCCGATGGCCGACCGGCCGGTGAACAATGCCCGGCTGATCGCGGCCCGCATCTACCGGACCCGGCTCGCGCTGTTCGAGCGGTGGTACGAGCAGCACGGCCGCGATATCAAGGTGGCGGTGGCGGCGCTCGACAGCCTGATGCAGGGCGCCGAGGGCGACAGCGCCTTTGCGAGACTGGATCGTGCGGTGGGCGACAGCGGCGCAGTTCCCTGAGCCCAACGGGTGGAGACCGGCCCATCGGCCGGCCCCGGTCCAGGACTGCGCCTGCCTGCGTTTCACTTCACCAGCGCGATATCCCCCGAGCCGGTCTCGATCTCGATTCGTCCGCGGCCGTCCCCGATCGTCCCGCGCAGATGATCGTGGTCCTTCCGTACCAGTTGCAGCGGGAAATCGAGATCGAAGTCCCCGCTTCCCGTCTCCAGCTCAACCGTCGCATTGGTGCCATCGGGCAGTCTGAGCGTCACGTCGCCCGAGCCGGTATCCACGTGGAGCACGTCCGGCGAGCCTTTGATATCGGCCCGCACCGAGCCGCTGCCGGTCTCCAGGGAGAGTCGCGGGGCGGTGATGGCGTCGAGGCGGATATCGCCGGAGCCGGTCTCGAGCGTCGCCGTGCCGGCGGCGATGCCGGTGCCCTCCACCGAGCCGCTCCCGGTATCGACCTTGAGGTCGCCATCCTTCATGCGGGTGATGCGGACATCGCCCGAACCGGTATCCAGCGACACCATGCCAGTGGCGTCTTCAATCGTCACGTCGCCTGAACCCGTGTCGATATTGAGCCCGCCGCGTGTATCGCGGCTGGTGACGTCCGCGGCGGCGGCATCGATCCGCAGATCACCGTCCACGTTGGTGATGTCCACCTTGCCGACACCGAGATAGAGCCGCACCCGCTTGCCAGCCGGTACGGTGATTCGGAGGTTGGCCGCGGCCTCCAATCCGGAGCCGCCCCCCCGGATGGTGATCTTGCGTCCACCGGAGCGGCCGCTTCGATCATCCTGGTATTCGCCCCAGGTCCCGTCTTCCCGGATCGTGAGGTTGCTGCTGTTGCCGCGGCCGAGGGCGGGATAGACGATCCGATCCTCGGGGTAGAGGATGCGAAGCGTCTGGCGACCACGCAGGTCGCCATTCTCGATCCTCAGACGCCCGCTATCCTGGCCGATAGTGGTGACATCGACCGAGACCGCCGGTCCCGACCCCCCGAGAACGCTGATCTGGCCGGCGAGGTTGTAGAGCGCGACCTCCGCGCCCGACAGGGTGTAGGACTGGGACTGTTGGGCCGACAGCGGCAGCGCCAACACGCTGAGGAGCAGGGAAGTATGAAGCGAACGCGGCACGTCGAGTCTCCTGGCTGGGGAACAGCCGTTGGACAGCAGGCAGGGGGAAGAAGGTTGGATGGGCGCGGACGGCGCCCTTGCGGCGTCGGGGCTCTGCCCCATACTTACCAGCTACCCCCTCAGGTTTTCCCGTGGAGCCTCCATGGGCCGTGATCTCCTCCCGCTGATACGCCAGGCACTCCTCGGCAAGTACACCGTGGAGCGCGAGATCGGTCGCGGGGGGGCGGCGCGGGTCTTCCTGGCGCACGGTGCGGCGGGGGAACCGCTCGCCCTCAAGGTGCTCCATCCTCAGCTCGCGGCCAGCGTCACCGCCGAGCGGTTCCTTCGCGAGATCAAGGTCATCTCGCGGCTGGAGCATCCCCGCATCGCCCGCCTGCTGGACTGGGGGGAAACCAACTGGCTGCTCTGGTACATCATGGAGTACGTGCCGGGGCCGTCACTGCGCCAGCACATCGACCGGGCGCGCCGGGTCTCGATCGGGGACACCGTGCATATCGCCCACGATCTGCTCGGCGCACTGGACGCGGCGCACAGGATCGGGGTCGTGCATCGCGATGTCAAGCCTGACAACATCGTCCTCTCGCCGGCAGGGGCGGTGCTGCTGGACTTCGGCATCGCCAAGGCGGTCTCGGAGGCCGGCTCGGACCGGCTGACCCGGTCGGGGTTTGCCGTCGGCACCTCGGCCTACATGAGCCCGGAGCAGATCAGCGGCCTCGATGGACTCGACACCCGCTCCGACCTGTATTCCGTCGGCTGCGTGCTCTACGAGTGCCTCGCCGGCAAGCCGCCCTTCCATGATCCCTTCGAGGACCAGGTCCTCACCAAGCACCAGACCGCGCCCATCCCCGATGTGACGCTTGCCCGGCCCGACACCCCGCCGGGCCTGGCCACCGCCATCACTCGGGCGCTCGCGAAGTCCAGGGAAGATCGCTGGCCGACGGCGGAGGCGATGCGCTCCGTCCTGCCGGCGCTGCAGCCGACCTGAACCCGTGACCATGAACATCTTCGTCGCGCGACAGCCGATCTTCGACCGCCGCCGCAACGTCGTCGCCTACGAGCTGCTGTTCCGCTCCAGCACCGAGAACGTCTTCGGCCGCAACGACCCCAACAAGGCCTCGCTGCAGATGATGGACACGACGCTGCTGGGCTTCGGGCTCGACAGCCTCGTGGGCGACAAGGACGCCTTCTTCAACGCGTCGCGGGACGTGATGACCAGGGAGCACTGGGCCGTGCTGCCGCCGGCCCGAACGGTGATCGAGGTGCTCGAGACGGTGGAGCCTGACGGCGAGGTCGCGGCGGCGTGCGCGGCAGCCAAGCAGGCGGGGTACCGGCTGGCGCTCGATGACTTCGTCTTCCGCCCGGAATACGAGGCGCTGCTGCCCTACTCGGACTACATCAAGATCGACTTCCTCGTCACCAAGGGCGAGGAGCGGTCCGAGGTGGTGCGCAGGTTCGCTGCGCGTGGCATTCACATGCTCGCGGAGAAGGTCGAGAGCTACGAGGATTTCCGCGACGGCCTCGCCGCCGGGTACGAGTACTTCCAGGGATACTTCTTCTGCAAGCCGGAAATGGTCACCGGGAAGGATGTTTCGGCGCTCAAGACCAGCCTGGTGCGGCTCATCCAGGAGGTGAACCGCCCGGAACTCGACTTCGACGGCCTCGAGGCGCTGATCAAGCGCGAGGTGGCGCTGTCGGTCAAGCTGCTCCGGTACCTGCACTCCGCCGGTTTCGGCTGGAAGCACGACGTCTCCACCATCGCGCAGGCGCTCCGGGTGCTGGGAGAGCGGGCGACCCGGAAATGGGCGTCACTGGTCGCGTTGACCATGATCGGCGAGGACAAGCCGCAGGAACTGGTGACGACCTCGCTGGTCCGGGGCCAGTTCTGCGAGGAACTCGGCGGCATCGCCTCCCGGCCGGATCGGCAGGCCGATCTCTTCCTGGTCGGCCTCCTCTCCACACTCGATGCCTTGCTCGACCAGCCCCTCGACAGGATTCTGGATCAGATGTCCATCAGCGAGGAGATTTCCCGCGCCTTGCGGGATGGCGACAATCTGCTCGGGGAGACACTCTCCCTGGCCATCGCCTACGACCGTGCGGACTGGGAGCGAGTCGAACTCCTCGCCGGCCGTACCGCCATCGCCGAGACCCATCTGCCCGAGGCCTATCGCCGGGCGGTGGAGTGGGTCACGGCGATCTTCGCGACGCGCTGAGGACCTCCTCTCGAGATCGTGACACAGGGAACGAATCGGGGTGACGCAGCGCTGCTAGTCTGTGGCATGCAACGCCTGCCGTGCCTTTCCGCCTTACTCTTCCTTTTTAGTTGTATTCTGCCGGGCGGTATGGCCTGTCAGGAGCCCTACCCCCACCTCGTGCGGGTCGTAGGGGCCATTCGCACGGCTGCTCTGGTCGCATCGCGAGCGTCCCAGCCGCACCGGGCGGAGCCACTCGCTCTGGATCTGGTACTGCCCCCTCTTGTCAATCGTCCTGGTGGTTCCCGGCGCCAGGTGCTGCGGCTGAGCCTCACGGAGCGGCTGCAGGTCCGCGCGACGGGTGACTGGCTCGCACCGGGACCCGTGGCCACGCTTGGCGTCGGATTCCGATTCTAGGCTTCGTTACTCAGGGGAGTTCCCGGTGTGACCCGCACGTGACTTGCCGCCGTACCCTACAGCCATGCGTTCCAACCATCTGTTGAGTGCGGTCCTCCTGGCCGTTGCGGCCTGCTCTGGCGCGGAGAAGCAGAAGCCCCCGCTCGCGGAGGGCATGCTGGCAGTGGCGGGTGGGGACAGTCTCCACTACCGCCTGACTGGACAGGGTACCGACACCGTGGTGGTGCTGCACGGCGGGCCTGCGCTGAACAGCCGGTACCTGGAGGCGGCGCTCGCGCCGCTCGCGGACTCTCACATCCTGCTGTTCTACGATCAGCGGGGGCGCGGTCGATCCACGACGGCGACCCACCCCGATTCCCTTTCCTTCAGTCAGGACCTCGAGGATCTCGCCGCGGTGCAGGCGCACTTCGGGCTGGGGCCACTGCGACTGGTAGGGCACCACTGGGGCGCCGCGCTGGCGGCGCAGTACGCGATCCGCCATCCGGGCCAGGTCGCCAGAATCGTGCTGCTGAGCCCGATGCCGGATCGGCTCAGCTTCACTTTCCGGCTTGCCTACCTCCCGAACGATTCGGCGGCCATGGCCGCGTGGGCCGCCGCGCGCGAGCAGGGCGCGGAATCGCTCGATCCCGCGGGGTTCTGCAGGCGCTACTGGGGTTTCCTCTTTTCCCCGGCCGAGGTGACCAGCAAGACCGTCGTCCACCGGCTTGGGCCAATGATTTGCGACGACGCACCCGACCGGCTTCGTTCCCGATCGACCATCTCCCGGCAGCTCTATCTATCACTTCCCGGCTACAACTGGTCCGACTCGCTCACGATGGCGCTCTCGCCCGCTCTGGTGATCGTGGGTAGCGAGTCGGCCGCCTGGCTCAGCAACGCCGACCAATGGGCATCGCGGCTGCATGAGGCCCGGAAGCTGGTGCTGGGTCACACTGCGCTCTTCCCATGGGCCGAAGCCCGCGGGGAATTGAACGCTGCGATCGACCGGTTCCTGCGAGGCGGCTGGCCCACCGCGGCGCTTCGGGTGGATTCGCTGGGCCATCCCATCGCTCCGCCCGTGACAGCACTGTGACCTCCCAGTAGGGGGAATCCCGACAGATCGGGCGACATTAGCCCGCCTTAACGCCTCCGGTGCTCGCGCGATCGCCATGCGCAGCCCGATTCTCGAAGCCCCATGGACTCCGGTATGGACCCACGTCGGACGCTCGTCCTTGCGCTCGCCCTGCTTGGCATCGGTGTCGTTTCGCTTCGGGCCCAGCAGCAGCCTGCGGCGCCCGCGCCCGCCCAGCCCGTTGCGACAGGGCGGATCACCGGCCGGGTCATCGATCGTGAGACGGGCCGCCCGCTGCAGGGAGTCCGGGTGATGATTGTCGGCCTGCCGGGCGTGGTGGAGTCCGACCTCGATGGCCGCTACCGGACGCCACCGATCAGCGCAGGCCTGCACAGTGTGCGCGCGGCCTACATCGGGTACAAGCCGTCGCAGCGGGACAGCATCGCTGTGGTGGGCGGCCAGGCTGTCACGGTCGATTTCGCCCTTGGCGTGCAGGCCGTCGAACTCGAGGAACTGTCGGTGGAGTCCGACATCCCCCCGGCGCCGAAGACGGACGCCGGCCTGCTGGCGGCCCAGCAGGCCGCGCCATCGGCGAGCGACGGCATCAGCGCCGAGGCCATCAGCCGCAATCCGGACGCAAACGGCGGCGACGTCATCCGCCGAGTCACCGGGATCGCGGTGTTCGACAAGAAGTTCGTGGTGGTGCGCGGGCTCAATGAGCGCTACAGCAATACGCTCCTCAACGGGGTCGATCTTCCCAGCCCGGAACCGCTGAAGAAAGTCGTCCCGCTCGACATCTTCCCCGCCAGCCTGCTCGAGTCGATCGTGACCACGAAGTCCGCCACGCCGGACAAGCCGGGCGACTTCGCGGGGGGCTCGGTCGAGGTGCGGACCAAGGAATTCCCGGAGAATCCGGTCCTGCAGATCAGCACCAGCCAGGGCTTCAACAGTCAGTCCACGTTCAGGACCTTCGCGCAGGGACCGCGGACCTTCCAGGACGCACTGGGCTTCGGGGCGAACAGCCGGCGGCCGCTCCCGGGTGTGTTCCGGGTTCCGGCGGATGGCAGCGACCCTCGACGAGCGGACCGCCGAGTCGTTTCGCGACGTGTGGCGGGGCACGCTCGGAGCGCGCCGCTCCCAATCTGGGGCTCGGCTTCAACCTCGGCGGCCAGTTCGGGGAGGCGCGGCCGCTCGGCTACGTGCTCGCACTCACCTACGGAACCAAGCGCAATTTCACTCCGAACAAGCTGAACGCCTTCTATACCTCGAGGATTCAGGCAGTGCCGTCGGCGGCGCTGCGGACCGACGAGAGCAGCACGGAGGTGGACTGGGGAGCGATCGCCAATCTGTCCTGGCGTCTCGGCAGCAACAAGTTCGGCTTGAAGAACATCCTCACGCGGAACTCGGAGGAGGTACTCGCCCAGGGGAACGGTCTGCAGGACGAGCAGGGCGCCCAGTTCCGCTACTTCGGCGTGCAGTACGTGGAGCGGACGCTGCTCCAGTCGCAGCTGTCCGGTGAGCATGTCCTGCCGTTCCTCTTCGGGTCGCGGGTGGAGTGGAAGGGGACCTACGCCAGGGCCATCCGGGACGAGCCTGACAATCGCCAGGCGCGCTATGTGGGGATCGGGCCGACGGCGACCTTGAGCGAAGTCGGCGCGACCAGTGACTTCTCGGTGCGCTATCTGAACGACAAGATCCTCAGCGGGCAAGCGGACTGGTCGATCCCGCTCGGTCTCCGCCACGCCGGCGACACTCAGCTCAAGCTGGGCGGGCTGTTCCGCGCAAAGAATCGGGACTACAAGGCGACCAATGCCAAACTCTCGATCGCGCAGAATCCGGACGCCAGCATCATTGCAACCCTGCCGCCCGAGGAGGCGTTTTCCCCGGAGAACATCGGCAGCATCTTCTTCCTCACGAAGAATGGGGCGAATCTGACCTCGCGGTATCACGCCAAGGACGACCTGACCTCGGCGTACGGGATGCTCGATCTTCCGCTGCTGCCGTTCGCGCGCCTGGTCGGCGGGGTCCGGTTCGAGGATTGGCGCCTGCATGTCACCACGACCATCACCTCCGACAGCCTGCTGACCACGGCTCGCCACAACCCGGATTTTCTCTGGTCCGCGAACCTCACGCTGGCGCTCACGCCGGCGATGAATCTGCGGTTTGCGGGATTCCGGTCCGTGACCCGGCCCGATCCGCGCGACCTCAGCCTGGATGCCTACCGGCCGGTGGGGTCGGAGTGCAACGTGGCCGGCGACACGAGCGTCGTGGAGTCGAAGATCACCAACGCGGATGCACGCTGGGAGTACTATCCGCGCCCGGGGGAGATCTTCTCGATCAGCGGGTTCTACAAGCGCTTCACCAAGCCGCTGGTCGAGGTGGTGGGTCCCTTCGGCACCTCGTCCTGTGCCGCCCGGCCCGCCAACGGCGAACGCGCGAACAGTTTCGGCGTGGAGCTGGAGGCCCGGCGCACGCTCGACTTCCTGCCGGGATTCCTGCGCCACCTCTCCATCGGGATGAACGCGGCCTTCCTCGGCTCCAGCATCGAGCTCGATCCTGTCCGGTTCGGCATCAAGGAACCGGGACTGGACCTGCAGGGCCAGTCACCGCTGCTGCTCAACGGCAGCCTGACCTACACCAATCCGGGCAGCCGGACCTCAGTCGCTCTGCTGTACAACTATTTCGGGGACCGGATTGCCCGCTACGGCGCCAACTCCGCCCCCGACATCATTCCGTCCAACGTCATCGAGAAGGCGCGCTACAATCTGGATGCGAAGGTCAGTCAGTCCTTCGGTGGCCTCAAGGTGTCGGTAAGCGCCACCAATCTCACCAATCGCCAGCCCCGGTTCCTGCTCGAGGGGAGCAACCTGGTGACCCGTAGCTATACCACTGGCACCTCCTGGACCGTGGGCCTGACTTATGACTTCTACTGATCGCCGTCGTGCCCTCAGGCTCGGTCTCCTGCTGACGCTCGCCGGCATGGGGTGCAGTGCCGACAGCATGCTCGGCAGCGGGATCGAACCGCCGGTCGGGGTCCGGGCCATCGCGCGCAGCGTCAACACGGTACAGGTGAGCTGGACGCTTCCAGCGGGCATCGACGCGCCGAATACCAACATCGTGGTTCAGCGACGGGAGAACCTCACCGGAGCCTTTGAGACGATCGCGACCTTCCTCGCCACGAGCGGCGTGGACTATCTCGACACCGGGCTGCAGCCGGCCACCTTCTACGGCTATCGGCTGCTCTCCGTGAGCAAGTTAGGTGACAAGTCGAGCCCGTCGACCGTGGCAGGCGCCCTGACGCCGCCGCCGCCCGGCATTCGTATCACGACCATCCTGGGCAGCGGCACCACGGCCGCGATTGCCGATCCCGACGGCTACCGGTTGCATATCACCGGGGCCATCGATACGACCGCCCGGATTGCGACGGCCGAGACCAAGCAGTTCTCGCCGCTGCCGGTGGGAGATTACACGGTGACGCTGAGCGAGCTCCTGCCCACCTGCACGGTGGCGGGTGACACGGTGCGGTCGGTGAGCGTGACCGACCAGGGCACGTCGACCGAGCAGCAACTCAATTTCGTCGTGTCCTGTCTCGATCCCTCGCTCGGCACGATCGTGGCAATGGTCGATGTTGCCGGTGACAGCCTGGACCCCGACGGCTTCCGGCTCGATTACGCCGGGATCATCCCGGGCGACACCCTACCCGTGCTGGGCGGTGGTATCCTGCCGAATACGGGGGGAACACTCGCCTTTCCGCGGCTCCAGCCCGGCGACTACCAGATCTCGCTCAGCGATGTCGAATCGCCCTGCAGCATCACCGGACCGGCCAGCCGGAGCGTCACCACCAGTCCGCAGGTGTCGGATACCGTCACGTTCCAGGTGACCTGCCCGACCAAGGGCGGCGGGAGCGGACCCTTCATCTGGCGCAACACCTGGACTCCGCAGGCGGCAGGCAACGGGCAGACGGTGACGCTCGATGTGACGGTCGACCTCACCGCGGTGCCCACGCAGGACTTCGGCGTGGCGCAGGGAATCGTCGCCTACAACGCCGGAGTGCTGCAGTACGTCAGTGCGACGGCGCCGCCAGGCAGCGGATTGACCAACCTCACGGTCAACGCCTCCACGCCCGGGAGCATCACCTTCGGCAACTTCACGACCGGCACACCGCCGACGGGGCTCATCGGAGTGGCGCGATTCACCTTCCAGGTCAAGAGCGCCAGCGGGACGTCGGTGACGGCGACCCAGCTCCAGATTGCGGCGGCCGGCGACGGCTTCACCGCGCTCGACACGCTGTTCCGGATCGTCGAGGACACGTTCACCGTGGGCGCCGGCTCCGGCAATCAGTCGCCGACCTCGCAGGCCGGCGGCCCGTACAGCGGCACGGCGGGCGCGGCCATCAGCTTCAGCTCCGCCGGCAGTTCCGATCCCGACGGGACGATCGCGAGCTATGCCTGGACCTTCGGGGACGGGGGCACCAGCACGCTCGCGAACCCCACCCACAGCTATGCGGCGGCGGGCTTCTACACCGCGACGCTCACGGTCACGGACAACCAGGGCGCGACCGGTTCCGACCAGGCCTCGGTGACGGTGTCCGGCGGGGGCGGTGGAAACATCTCGCCCACGGCGGTGGCGGGCGGGCCGTACGGCGGCCAGGCGGGCGCCGCGATCAGCTTCTCGTCGGCTGGGTCCACCGATCCTGACGGCAGCATCGCGAGCTACAGCTGGGACTTCGGCGACGGCGGCAGCAGTGCGCTTGCGAACCCCGCGCACATCTATGCCGCCGCCGGGAGCTTCACGGCGACGCTCACGGTGACCGACAATCAGGGCGCCACAGGCAGCGCGCAGGCGACGGTCACGGTGACTCCCGCCTCGAGCACGCCGTTCGCCTGGACCAGCAGCTTCGGCGGGCTGGAGAGCGGGCTCAACACCTATCCGCTGACCATCACGCTCAACCTGGCGCAGGACATCTCCCAGACGTCGGGACCCGAAGCGCTGGGCACCTTCGCGGTCGACTCACTGACCTGGGATCCGGCGGTGCTGCAATACTTCTCCCTCTCATTCGGGAGTGGTGGTGGCTCCTTCAACACCACCGACGCCGTGGGCGGCTGCAAGTGCAAGCTCATCTTCAGCGGTGCGCCGAGCAGCGGCAGCAACAGCGGCGTGGTGCTGGTCGCCACCGTGCGGTTCCGTCCGGCACCGGGCGCAAGCGCGGGAAGCAGCACGACCACGAAGACGGGGCTCGGTCCGGTGCTCAGCACGTCGGCGCTCGGATCGTTCAACTACCGGTCGCTGATACAGATCGTCGAGGGGACACTCACCCTGCCATAGGCGGGCCCGGTGTGGCGCTCAGGCGGCCGGTGGTGTGGCGTTGATGACACGACGGGAGCAGTTGCCCGTCGTGTTGTCGTTTGCGAGAAGGCACCTCACAAAGTCACTTGAACCGTCACTACTCCACATCACGAACGGGCCTCTTCTCCACGGGGATAGCGTGCGCTCTCCGTTACTGATCAGGGCTGAATTCGATACCAGTCCGCGAAGGGACCTTGGTGGTATCGGCCGACTATTGTCGCGGCTCAAGAGCCCGGGCGGTCTCCTTGCCGTGGGAACCGTCCGCCCTTCCACCAATCCGTTCCAGGAGGTTCCATGCAGTTGGTCCGCCGTCTCGGTGGCCAGGCCCGCCGTGCGCTTCCGACGAGCATCCTCGTCGCTGGTGCGCTCTTCGCGAACGCCTGTTCTTCCGACAGCACCGGCGCCGGCCCGATCATTCCGGGTCAGCCCACGCCGAACCCGCAGATCACGAAGGCGGCGTTCCTCGCCGATGTGAACCTGCGCACCAAGACCATCAAGATCACGCCTCCGCAGCTCACCACGACGGGTGGATTCGTCCGCTTCCAGGGTCAGCGCTGCCGCGAGCTCGGTGGACTTCTCGCTCGTCGGTGGTGACGTGGTCACGCTGACCACGTCCAACTTCGCCGCCTCGGCGGTGGGTGCGTTCCAGCCCGGCAAGGTGCGGGTGACGTTCGATGTCAACATGACGAACAAGCTGTCGGGCGTTCAGCTCATCGGCCCGACGGTCTTTCCGGCTCCGCCGCCGGGCACCTCCGGCCCGCTGCTCTTCCCCTACAACATTGCCGTGGCCGTCACCTCCGGCGGCACCGCGACCGGCGGTCAGGGCAACGACGTGATCGTCACGCTGCCGAGCTACGGCCTGGTGGCGCCGAGCACCGACTGGAACGGCGCGCCGTGGAACTTCTTCAATGACACCGGCTGCCCCGCGACGGCGAACGACTGCTACCGCTTCGAGGAGTTCACCGGCCCGATCTTCCCCGGTTCCACCACCGGCGCCAACACCGTCGGCTTCGACCTTGATCCGACCGTCGGCCAGTTCACCGCGACCCTGATCGTGGCGGCGGACCTGCAGAACAGCGGCCCGGCCCCGACCGGCACCATCGCCGGCACGGTTAGCTCGCCGCAGCTGGGCAACCTGAACGGCGTCGTCGTGACGGCGACGGCCGGCGTCTCCAGCCTCCCGGGCACCACCGCCGGCGCGGGCGCGTACTCCATCGCCAGCGTGCCGACCGGTCCGGCCAGCGTCGCCATCACCAGCGGTCTGCCCGCCGGCTGCACCAACCCCGGCTCGCAGTCGACCACCGTCACCAACGGCGGCACCTCGACGGTGAACTTCACCGTGATCTGCCCGGTCCCGACCGGCACGGTTGGCGGCACGATCGCTTCACCGGCTTCACCCCGTCCGGCATCACCGGCATCTCCGTGATCGTCACCCCGACCGGTGGCTCGGCCCAGGCGGCTGTGAACCCGAGTGGGGCTGGCGTCTACAGCCGCAGCGGCGTCCCGGTCGGCACTGGCGCCGGCGCCGTGGCGCTGAGCAACCTGCCCTCGGGCTGCACCAACCCGGGTGCCGGCAGCTACAGCGGCCTGACCAACGGCGGCACCGCCACCGTGAACTTCAGCGTCGCCTGCGTCGCGCCGCCGGCCGGCTACAACTACAACGTGGCCTTCGGCGCTCCGGCCGGTGGTGTCGTCCGCCTGACGATCAACCTCGACATGAGCACCTTCAACGAGCCCGACCGTCAACGGGGCCAGCCCCGACGACATCTCGGTGCTGCAGGGCTCCTTCACCTACAACACCGCCCGTCTGACGCTGGTCGCCGGCAGCTGCACCAAGGCCTCGGCGACGCAGGGTCTGGATTCCCCGACCTTCAACGTCAGCACCCCTGGCACCATCGGGTACGGCATCTTCACCACCGGCACGACGCTCCTTACGGGTGTTCAGCCGGTCATCCAGTGCGACTTCAACGTCATCGGCAGCGCCATTCCGGGCGCCAAGACCGCGACGACGCTGCTGGTCGCGAGCAGCTCGAACTTTGACGACCTGCTGGCGAACGTCCTCATCAACGAGGGGACCCTGCCGTAAGGCAGGAGGGCTGGCGGGGGTCCCGAGTCGGGGCCCCCGTCACCCGACCCTAACTCCCAGGAGAGCCCACAGATGAATTCCAGCATGCATCCTGCGGTCACTGCGCCCGGCCCTCGTGGTCGCCGCGGCTGCCGCATTCTCTGCCTGCCATTCGGACGAGGTCAGTCCGCTTCGGCAGCAACCCCGCCGGCGCGGACCTCACGGTCGGCTTCGAGGTCTCCTCGAGCCGGGCCCCCGTCGGCAGCAACGTTGCCGTGGCTGTGGTCGCGGAGTCGCCGGTGGTCCTCGGCGACCTGCAAGGCACGGTGCGCTTCAATCCCAGCGCGCTCAAGTACGTCGGTCAGGCGCCGGAAGGCCGGACGCTGGTCACGGTCAACAGCAGCCGCGCCGCGCATGGGCGAGCTGCGCATGTCGAGCCTCAATGTGGAGACGGGGCTTTCCCGCCGGACCGCCACGCTGGTCTTCCAGGTGGCCAAGGCCGGTTACACCGACGGGTTCAAGTACGAGTTCGAGACCGCCGGCGACAAGGGGACGACGCTGACCATCGCGAAGGCCCAGCTGATGCGGGCTGTCACCGAGGCGCAGGACCTGGTGGTTCCGTCCAATCCGAAGATCATGACCATGGCGGACTGGAACGACGCGCTCTACCCCGAGCTCGTCGCGGCGGAAAACAAGGTCCGGGTCAACTCCCCCGGCCAGTACCTCCAGGACCTCAAGTACGGCAACGCGAACCTGAGCGCGGAGAGCCCCAACTGCGGTGCGGTCGCCGGGAGCTCGGTGAACGCGATCGACGCCAGCTACATCGCGAACGTCGCCGTGGGCAACATCAACGTGCTCCGCGACACCAGCGGCACGCAGGTGCGTGACGGTGTCATCGCCGGCAACGTCTTCCCCTTCTCGACACCGATCCCCGGCATCGAGTCGAACGGCACCCGCCGGATCGACTCGCAGGACGCCGCCGCGATCGCCAACGAAGCGGTGGGCAACGCCCGTCCGGTGGTCTGCGATCCGATCCCCGGCCGCAGCGCGCTGCCCACGGTGCGTGACTCCGTCACCGCGAACATCACGACGAACACCACCTGGGACAACACCAAGGTGCACGTGCTCGACGGCTTCATCCGGGTGACCAACAACGCGACGCTGACCATCGGTGCCGGCACCCGCATCGAAGGCAACTCAGCGAACAACCCGTCCGCGCTGCTGATCGAGCGCGGGGCCAAGATCGTCGCTGTCGGCAACGTGAACCAGCCGATCGTCTTCACCTGCAACTCGGCGGTGAAGTTCAAGGGCTGCTGGGCCGGGCCTCCTGCTCGCGGGCCGGGCCCCGATCAACAGCAACCTGAACGCGACCACCGCCACCAGCCCCGACGGCGGCTGCCTCGAGTCGCCGTTCGAGGGCACGCCGGGCACCGCCTTCCTGTTCAACTACGGCGGCTGCACCGCCAACGACTCGAGCGGCGCGCTGATCTATGTCCGCGTCGAGTACGGCGGGGTGGTCCTCGTCGGCCAACAAGGAGCTGAACAACCTCACGCTCTCCGGTGTCGGGAGCGGGACGGTGATCGACTACGTGCAGGCCCATGCCGGCAAGGATGACGGTCTGGAGGTCTTCGGCGGGACGGTCAATGTGAAGCACTACCTCGCCACCGCCAACCAGGACGACTCCTACGACTTCTCGAGCGGCTGGACCGGCAACGCGCAGTTCATGATCATCCAGCACGACTCGATCGACTCCGACAAGGGCATGGAGATCGACAACACCGAGGATGCCACGACGTATTCGGATGATACGCCGTGCGCCCCGAATGCCTCCGGGATCTGCACCACCATCCCGGCCCGGCCCCGGACCCGCGGCCAGATCTACAACGTCACCATGATCGGCCGGAAGGATGTCAGCGGGACGATCAATGCGACGTCGTCCAATCCGTGCAGTGGCGGTACCGCCAACTCCTCGGTGCCCCGGTTCGCCGGTGGCGACGCGAGCTGCGGCGCGATCCACCTCCGCCGCGGCGCCCGCCCCACCATCTCCAATGTTGTGGCGGAAGGGTGGCGGTACCTGATGGACCTCGATGACGATGCGACTGGCAACGGTACCGACTTCACTGCGCTGCTCAAGGTCGGACCGATCAACTGGAACAACATCTTCCGGCTGGATGAGCCGGACGCCGAGTCGGCTACCCTGGCCGCGCCGTACGCCGCAGGCAGCATCGAGGACGATTACTTCACTCGATGCGGTTCGGAATCCGAACAACTCCGCATCGGCGACCGAGATACTTCGGGATCCGTACAACGTGATGTATCCGGACTTCCGTCCGGTGAGCACGGCGGCCGTGGTCGGTGGCGACACCCCGCCGGCGGGCTTCTTCGACCAGACCGCGACCTATAAGGGCGCTGTGGCCCCCGATGGGTTCGGTCTGAGCTCCATCCCGTGGTACTCGGGCTGGACCCGGACGTGGGCGGACCCGGTCAATCCGTAGTCTCGCAGGTGCTGTAATCCAGCGGGGTGGTCGGCGCGCATGCCAGGCGCCGGCCATCCCGGTGGGCTTTCTCCTGCAGGAGGATTCTGTGACCGCACGACCGATGTATCTGCGTCGCTTCCCCGCGCCCCGAAGTGGCTGGCTCCTCGCCAGGCGCCTCGGGGGCTTCGCCGTTCGTGCTGGTGCCCTGGGCGCTGCTGCTGACTCTGCTGTTTGGCTTGAGTGGCTGCAGCGACGCGACCGGGCCGACCCAGCCGCCGTACATCGCCGTCGTGGCGATCATCACCGCGGCCCCGGGGACCGACGTGGGCAGCCAGTATTCATACCGGATCGAGGAGATCTCGGGTACGCTCAAGATCGACAAGACGTTCCGGGTCTCGCCGACGGATACCGTGATCATGCCGGTGAAGCCGGCGACATACCGCATCACGCTGACCGGGCTCCCGCCGCAGTGCATGGTGCAGGACGGAGCCGAGATCTATCTGCTCGTTCCCGAAGGCAGCAACACCGCAATCTGGCGCTATCTGATCAGCTGCGAATCCCAGCTCACGATCACGACGGGGACCGATGGATTTGCCGCCGACAACGGATTCATCTACAGCATCACCGGGCCCGGCGGCGACCGTACCGGGATCCTCGGCGGCAACGACACGCTGCGCATGGACCGTATGGTGCCCGGTGACTATGACGTGACGCTCGGCCACGTCGCCAACAACTGTGTCGTCACCAGTGATGGCGGCGCCACACTGCACCTCACCATCGACGGCACCGGCGGCGGACACGCCGATTTCCGGGTCGTCTGCTCCGACGAGGCGCACCGGCCGCAACTGCTGTCGTTCGCCAGTTCGTACCACGACGGGACCAGCGGCTTTCTGATCCGTGCCACCGACCCCGACCGCGACATCGAGCGGTATGCGTGGGATATCACCGACTGCCGAGGCAAGAGCGTGCTGTCCGGCGGTGGCAGGCTGCGCCGAGGACTGAGCCAGGATCGCTCCGCGGGACAGGATACCGTCACGGTCTTCGGGGCCATCGAGCTGGGCCTGCCAGACGCCAGCATGCAGGGCCACTGTACCAGTATCCGGGTGGCGGATGAATTCGGCAACACCACGCCGGTGGTCGAGGAGCTGATCGGCAACGAAACCGGGACGGGGCCGCTGCCGGCCTACTTCAACGCCCAGTTCTCAACCACCGCGACGCTCTCCACCCAGCTCACGGTGACCGATCCGAGCTTTGTGGGCGTCTTCGCCGCAGCACTGCTGCGCGACGGTATCCTCTTCGCTCCGGACGGCAATCCCGATCTCGGTGTCTTCAACACCGAAGGGTATACCGACGTGCTGGTGCCAACCGTGCCGCTCGGCGGCGGCCGGCCGCAGTACTACGACTATTACTCGGTGATCCTCTACCTGTTCGATTCCCGTGGCAATTTCACCCGGGTCGTGGACGATGATCTGTTCCACTAGCCAGCGCGCCGCCCTCGCCTGCTGTTGTTTGCTCTCGGTGCTCGCCTGTTCCCCTGATCAGGTGCCGTCCGGTGCGTCGCCCGCTGTCGCGCCGCTCAGGACCGGGCTCACCGTCAGCACCCTCTCGGGCAGGGTCGGCGATACCCTGCAGGTCCGGGTGATCGGCGAAGTCGCGGGCGATGAACCGCTGGCCGCGATCCAGGGATCGGTGCAGTTCGATCCGCGGGCCCTGCGGTATGTCGGACAACCACTCAGCGGGAGCGCCTACCACCTCGTCAACGCGGACAGCGCCGGCGCCGGCGTCCTTCCCGTGATCAGCCTGCGACTCGCAGGTCTCGACCGAGCGACGGCCGATCTGCGGTTCGTGATCCTCGCTCCTGGCTATGCCGACCGGCTGCGCTACGGACTCGCCGTGGCCTGCACGGCGCGCCTGCTCGCCTTTACCCGAAGCGGGACACTCCCCCTCGCCGAGGAGCCGGGGGCCGGCGATCCCATGGGAACGGTGGTCCGCCAGCTCTCCATCGAGGACTGGTGGCACGCCTTCGGACTCGAGCCGAAGGTTCGCGTGAACGTTCCCGGCGCCGGCGCGATCTACGGAGACGCCTTCACCGACGGGACGATCAATGTGCTCGATGCCTCGATCATCGCGAATCTGGCAGTGGGCAATCGGCAACTCCTGACCGACACACCGCGGGACAACGTGATCGCGGGGAACGTCTTCCCGTTCAATCTGCCCGGCCTCGGTGAAGCCAACGACCTGATCCCTCCCGGGCAGGAGGCCGACGGCAGCTTCAACATCAATGCGCTCGACGCGGTGGTGATCGCCAACGAAGCCGTCGGCAACGACCAGCCCGTCGCCGGTGACCCCATTCCCGGCCGGACACCACGCCCCTTCCAGGCGGTGCTCTCTGGGGTGGTTGCGAGCAGCCGCACGCTCACGCGGGATACAGTGTACGAACTGCAGGGCAATGTCATTGTCGGCCCGGGAGTGACCCTGACCATCCAGCCCGGCACCCAGATCGAGGGCGATCCATCGAGCCGCGGAGCGCTGGT
This sequence comes from uncultured Gemmatimonadales bacterium, assembly GCA_963817435.1. GTDB lineage: Bacteria > Gemmatimonadota > Gemmatimonadetes > Gemmatimonadales > GWC2-71-9 > JADJOM01. The sequence continues at coordinate 1,538,761 of CAWFNY010000001.1, read as the reverse complement.
GGTTGCCCGGGCAGGCAACATCGACTGGCAGGGAACCCGCCTCGAGCCGATCATCTTCACCTGCAAAGGTGCGGCAAAGACGCCGGGCTGCTGGGGTGGGGTCGTGCTGAATGGTCTGGCCCTGCTCAACAACCGGGATCCTGGAGTGACCGGCTTCTGCCCCGAGAAGTACAGCATCGGGAGCAGCGAGCTGTATGGCGGGTGCCTGGTGGAAGACACGACCGGCGTCATGCGTTACGTGCGCATCGAGTATGCCGGCATGGGCGTCGGCGGGCCGGGCGTCGCCCCAGGGCTGGCGTTGCTGGGCGTGGGCACCGGAACCGTCATCGAAAACGTCCAGGTCCACGGCTCGCTCGGTGACGGTGTGTATCTCTCCGGTGGCAATGTGAATCTCCGCAAACTGGTCCTCACCGGAAACTTCGGCACCTCGCTTCACTGGGACCACGGCTGGGGTGGCAACGCCTTCGGCGGGAGCGTGCAGTTCGTGCAGATCCAGGTACCCCAGGGCGGCGGCGATGCCATCGTCGGGTCCAACTTGAGCGGCAACCCGGACGCTGGTCCACGTTCCGAACCGGACCTCTACAACGTGACGGTTGTGGGGGCAGGGACCGGATTCGGGGGCGGGCGGGGGTTCGTGCTGCAGGACGGCTCGTCCGGAACCCTCCGCGACGCGATCATCCTGCAGACCGCGGGAAGCGGATTCGACGTGCAGGGCGCCGAGAGCTGCAACCAGGTCAGCGGCGGATTGGCATTTCTCGATCACGACATCTTCTCGAACAACACACCGGATTTCGCGAGCGACGCGGATTGCCTCGACGAGGCTGCCTATGCGACCAGCCCCGCGCTCCAGAACCGGGTGACTGCGCCCGGGCTGAATGCTCCTGCCAACACGCTGACGCCGGATACACGGCCGCTCCCCGGCTCCGCGGCGACGATTGGGGCCGCAACGCCGCCGTCCAATCTCTTCTTCGACGTCACAGTGACCTATCTGGGTGCGGCAGAGCCCGCCAACGGGACCGGCACCAACATCCCGTGGTATGCCGGGTGGACCCGCGGGTGGTCAGGGCCTGTACCCTGAGGGCGGCGGCTGAAATGCCGGCGTCGCACGACTGTCACGAGTTCGTTACCCCGTGCGGGGAGATTCCTGTCCACCATACCAAGGCTGACTGATGCGATTCCCCCGCTCGCGTCGTCTCCCGGCAGCCGCGCTGTCTGTAAGTCTCGCGATCCTGGAACTCGGGTGTACGGCAGAAACCAAGGTGCTCGGGCCATGGGGTCCCCCCGAGATCCCGAGCACGGGCTTCGCGCGGGCGGCCTTTCTCGCGGACGTGAATCTGCGGAGTGGCCGCATCACCATCACCTCCCCGCAGATCTCCACGACAGTGGATGCGGCGGGCGGTGCCTCCGGCGGTCCTGCATTCTCGCTGGTCGGTGGCGACGCCGTGCTGATGACGACCTCCAACTTCTCGGCCTCGGCGGTCGGCGCCTTCCAGCCGGGTAAGATCCGGGTGACCTTCGATGTCGCGCTCACCAACCGGCTGACGAACGTGCAACTCGCCGGGCCGACGACCTTCCCCAATCCCCCGGCCGGTACCACGGGACCGTTGCTCTTTCCCTATGACATTGCGGTGGCCACGACCAGCGGAGGAACGAGCGGGAGCGGGGGCGATGTGATCGTGGTGCTGCCGAGCGGCGGCCTGGTGGCGCCGAGCACCGACTGGGACGGCGCCCCGTTCAATTTCTTCAACGATTCGACCTGTGCCGGCGGCGACTGCTACCGGTGGGAGGAGTTCACTGCGGTGCCGCCTGGAGCGACGACCGCGGCGCGCACCGTAGGATTCGATATCGACCCGACGGTGGGGCAGTTCACTGCACGCCTGATCGTCGCCTCGGACCTCCTCGACACGTCGGTTCCTCAATCCGGTACGGTGCAGGGGATTGTGACCGCTGCCTCTCTCGGCCCAATCGCGGGCGCGGTCGTGACCGCGACTCCCGGTGGTGCCACCGCAGTCACCCTCCCGAACGGAACGTTTCAGATTTCCGGGCTGTCCCCAGGCACTGTGAGCCTCGATGTCACGAGTCTCCCGACCATCTGCGCCACACCCCCTCCCGCGCTCGCGATCGTGAGTCCCGGGACGGTCACCAGTGTCACCCTTGGGGTGACGTGCACACCGCCACCGCTCGTCGGAACGGTGGCGGGGCAAGTCACCTTGCCTGGCGGCCCGGGCCTCGGAGGAGTCGGCGTAACCATCACACCGACCGGCGGTGCCCCGCTCCCGCTGGTGCTGACGGATGCGAGCGGAAACTTCACCGTGCCGAATGTTCCGGTGAGTGATGGGACCGGCACGCTGGTGCTGGCAGGGCTCCCGGCCAGCTGTACGAACCCTGGCGCCGTGCCCTACAGCGGTCTTGCGAATGGCGGCACCACCACCGTCAGCGTGAACGTATCGTGTACGACAAGTGGGGCTGGCTACCCGATGACGGCGGCATTCGGCGCCTCGGGAAGCGGGGTGGTGCTGACACTGGGGATCGACATGTCGCCGTACAACGACCTGGTCGTCAACGGCGTGGCGCCGGACGACATCCAGACCATTCAGGGCCAAGTCACCTACGATTCCGCGCGACTCCAGCTGGTCGGATGCGCTTCGGTCGCCAACTCGCAGATGTCGAATCTCACGGTGAATACTTCGGTCGCCGGCGTGATCCAGTTCCTCAACTTCACGACTTCCACGGGCCCGGTCCTGGGCGCCCAGTCCGTGCTGTCCTGCTCCTTCAACGACGGGGGTGGTGCGCCGCTCGTCACCACCACGACCCTCACAGTCGCGCAGAGCTTCGATGGACACGATCTCCTGCCGAAAATCGTGATCGCGGAGGGCGCCCTGCCGTAGAGCGGTCACCCTCCCGTCGTAGCATGGCGGACACACGCGCAGGCGGCTGCGGCCCCGTCGGGTGGGCCATGCGCACGCCGGGGGTCAAGCCGGCCCGGGCTCCGGACGATACTAGCCGTAGCAGTCCCGCAGCCAGCGACCAGGCGGCGGGCGACGTCGGATTCCCCGGGGGTTGCCATCATTACCAGCCAGAACACCGAGATCTTCGTGGCACGACAGCCCATTCTGGACCGTCGCCAGGGGATCTACGGGTACGAGCTCCTGTTCCGCTCCGGCCTGGACAATGCCTTCCATGCCGCGAACCAGGATCAGGCATCCTTCGAAATGCTGCACACCAGCCTGCTGGGCTTCGGCCTCGACATGCTGCTGGGTGACAAGCTGGGGTTCGTGAACGCCTCGCGGGAAGTGCTGCTGCAGGAGTTCTACCTCGTCCTGCCCCGGGACCGCACCATCATCGAGCTGGTCGAGACCGTCGAGCCGACGCCAGACATGGTCGAGGCCTGCCAGGGACTGAAACGCGCCGGCTACAGGCTGGCGCTGGACGATTTCGTCCGCCGGCCCGCGATGGCCCCGCTGGCCGACCTTGCGGACGTGATCAAGGTGGACTTTCTGCATACCGGTGAGGCGGAGCGGCGGGCGATCGTGCGCGAGTTCAGCCCGCGGCGGGTGCAGCTGGTGGCGGAGAAGGTGGAGACTCGCGAGCAGTTCGCGGCCGCCATGGCGGAGGGGTTCACCCACTTCCAGGGTTACTTCTTCTGCGAACCCGAGATCCTCTCGGCGTCCGACGTCCCCGCGTTCAAGCGGAATTGCGTCCGGTTCATGGCGGAGCTGCACCGGCCGGAGCTCGATTTCGACAAGCTCGAAGGCATCATCAAGCAGGAGGTGGCGCTCGCGGTGAAGCTGCTGCGCTACCTCAACTCGGCGGGCTTTGGCTGGCGCCACGAGATCACCTCGATCAAGCACGCCCTGCGGGTGCTCGGGGAGCGGGCGGCGCGGAAATGGTGCTCGCTCATGGCGCTGACGGTCCTGGGCGAAGACAAGCCCGCCCAGATGGTCATCACCTCGCTGGTCCGAGCCCAGTTCGCCGAGCAGGTGGGCCGCGAGGCAGGGCTCGGTTCCCGCGATGTCGACCTCTTCCTGATCGGCATGCTGTCGACGCTCGACGGTCTGCTCGGCCGTCCGATGGACGAGGCGCTTTCGCATATCCCCGTTTCATCCGAGATCCGGGACACCCTGCTCGGGCGCCGGACGAGCCTCTCCGCCGTCTGGGCGCTGGTGCTGTGCTACGAGCGCGCGGAATGGGATCGCTTGAAGGATGCGGCTGATGCGGCGGACGTGTCGGTAGGCAGGCTGCCCAGTCTGTACCGGAACTCGGTGCAGTGGGTTGACCGGATCTTCAAGGCCTGAGCGGCCGTCGGGTCCCGCGCGGGCCCCGACGAACGCTCACTGTTTCAGGACTCGCCCCGCGAGGCGCCCCTCAGGATGCAGCGCCGCCTCGGCGGCGAAGCCGAAGTCGATGCCCCGCGCCGGAACATCATCCAGTTGCGCGATGACGTCGGCGCTGGCGGAGTCCGAGCGCTGGCGCAGGGCAAAGCTGAGCCCGCGGCCACTCGTCTGCGGTGCACTGGCGAAGGTCGCCCACTGCGGGTGAGCGCCGGCCTGCCGCGCGGCGATCATCGGGATGGCCATCGGATCGATGGGGATGACCGCCGCGACGGCGACGCCCAGCAACCTTGCCAGATCGTACCACCCCTCCCACGCATCCAGCGCCACCAGAACAGTGAAGCGCCACCCCAGCCGTTTCGTGAGTTCGGCGAAGCCCGCGGCGAGATCGGCCTCGGTCGGTGGATCGCCAACGGTTCCCGTCAGCGGGATCGCGCCGGTCTCACCGAACCAGCGGGTGATCGGCCGGAGCGTCTCCGGACGGGAGCCGGGAAACATCGCGTAGCGGCGGGTGATGCGGATCTCGTCTTCCGCGGCGATGCGCTGCTCCGAAAACTCCGCGGCCTCCGCGGCCCCTTCGAACGCCACCTCGGCGGCCAGGTAGCGCCCCGCCTGACGCAGCACCTTGCCTCGCAAGTGCAGCGTGCTTCCGTGCGGCTCGAGCGCGAAGGCACGGTCCAGCGCCATCAGGGCGCGGGAAAGTTCTCCCAGGCGCCAGGCCGCGTATCCCGCCTCGTGCCAGACCAGGCCGAGGTCGGGGTCCTGACAGGCGGCATCATCCAGTGCGGCGAGCCCCTCCTTGAACCGTCCCAATTCCACCAGCGCGGCGCCCCGCAGCGCCGAGGGAAGGGCGCCCTCGCCGAAGTGCGCCGCGCAGCGCTCCGCCAGCGCGAGGCAGTCGGCGAAGCGGCCGGACTGCCGGAGCAGCGTGAACTGTTCGAGCCACACCTGCCGGAGGTCGGGTTGTGAGGAAAGCAGCGCCCCGTACGCCAGTTCCGCTTCCCCCGTGCGCCCTTCCTGCAGCAGCCGCCGCGGCCGCGACAGCAATCGGTCGGCCGGGGCGCCCGTGAAGATGCGGAACTGGTCGGTGGAATACATGCGCGCGAATGTACCGCGCACCGTCCGAAGCGCTAGAGGGGTGAGTCGCACCACAGCCACCCTGCTGCCGGTGTATGCGTGCTGGCTTCATGGTGTGACGATTCGCTCTCTTCTCCCGCTCCCGTTTCTGCTGTACCTTTTCTCCCATGGACACTTCATTCTCGACCCGCGAGCAGTCGCGCCTCCTGCGCGAGCTCACCGAATTCCTCGCCATCCCAAGTATCAGCGCTCTCCCGGGCCACGCCGGCGACTGCCGACGCGCAGCCCAGTGGCTGATGGACGATCTCAACCGGCTCGGCTGCCCGGTGGTACAGCTGATCGAGGGGGAGGGCCACCCGATCGTCTGGGCGGAAGGCCCCAAGATCCCCGGTGCGCCGACGCTGCTCATCTACGGGCACTACGATGTCCAGCCGGTGGACCCCGTCGAGGAGTGGCATACGCCACCCTTCGAAGCCACCGTCCGCGACGGCAAGCTCTTCGCGCGGGGGACCGCCGACGACAAGGGCCAGGTCTTCTGCCTGCTCCGCGCCTACGAGGCCATCCGCGACGCGAACGGCCGTCCGCCGCTCAACGTGCATTTCATTTTCGAGGGCGAAGAGGAATGCGGCGGGCACATGATCGACGAATTGCTGAAGCGGGAGCCGGAGCGGACCAAGGCCGACGCGGCGCTGGTCTGCGACATGTCCTACTACGCCCCCGGGATTCCCGGCGTGTACACCGCGCTCCGCGGAATGTGCTACGCGGAAATCACCGTCCGGACCCTGCAGCGGGATCTGCACTCGGGGACCTACGGCGGCGTGGCGCCCAATGCCCTCGAGACCATGGTCCGGCTCCTGTCGGACCTGAAGGATGAAGACGGCAGGATCAACATCCCGAAGATTTACAGGTCCGTCGTGCCGCCATCAAAGGCGGAACTGCGTGACTGGAATCGGCTTCCCTTCAAGAAGAAGGAGTTTCTCAAGGACGAAGTCACGGCGAAGGCGCTGACCGGACTCAAGAAGTATTCGGTCTTTGAACGGACCTGGGCGCTGCCCACCTTCGAGATCCACGGGATCAAGGGCGGGTTCGTCGGCGAAGGCGCCAAGACAGTCATTCCCGCCGTCGCGACTGCCAAGGTCAGCTTGCGGCTGGTTCCCGGGCTTCCGTTCGCGGATGTTGCGAAGTGGCTCGAGCGCGCCGCCAAGGCGGCCGCACCCAAGTACGCGGAAGTCAGCATCAAGATACTGCATGGTGGTGACCCGGTTCAGGTGGATACCTCTCACCCCGCCTTTGTCGTGCTGGATGCCGCATTCAAGGAAGTGGCAGGGAAACCGGCAGTCCGGGTCCGCGCAGGCGGCTCGATCCCCATCATTCCGCGCCTCGGTACGATGGGAGCCCCGGTTCTCCTCACCGGCATCGGCCTGCCCGATGACGGGCTGCACTCTCCGAATGAGAAGCTGGACCTGCATCAGCTGTGGGAAGGCATCAACGTCTTCGGGCGCTTCATGGAGCTCTTCGCGGCGTCAGGAAAAGCTTAGGGGGAAGAGGGAAGAGGGAAGAGGGAAGGGGGAAGAGGGAAGGGGGACGCAATGAACCCTCCGGTGAGTCGCTCCGGAGGGTTCGTCGTTTCCGCGCTGTTCCTCTTCCCTCTTCCCTCACCCCTGCATCCTACTGCTCCTCCTCAATGATCGGCTGCTCACCCGTCCGCCGGCCGCCGGGGTACTGCGTCTCGGTGCGGGCATGGAGTTCGTCGATACCGAGCACCGCGCGGACCGATGCGATGACGCCGGCCACCACGTCGTCCGCCCAGTAGGGATCGGGGCGCTGGTCCGCCGGCACGTCCCGGGCGCAGCTCTCCAGAAACTGCACTGCGGTGAACACCCACTCGCCCTGCGCGGCCGGTACCAGCGCCCACGAAGAAGTGGACTTGAGCTCGAGCTCGGTGAGTGCCGCCAGTTGCTGCTCCAGCCCTTCCGCCTCGGCCGCGACAGTGAGCCGTTTGGCGACCAGCGCGAGCACCTGCCCGCGCTCGGCTTCCTGAGGCTCCGGCAGCGGCGCGAAGAAATTCCGCTGATCGGCGACCATCTCGCCAAGCCGGATGCACACGGCGCGCACGGCCGGCTGCACGGCGGCCGGGGCTTCACGCGCCCAGCCATGGGCCGCTTTGAGAATGTCTTGGACCAGTTGGTCGGCCTGCGCCTCGGGAGGGCGGCGCTCGGTCGGAGCAGTCATAGGATAGACAGAATGCCCCCGCCATCATCGAAACGCAATGGCGGAACCGAGCCTCAGGTCTGCCGCCACCGGTTGACAACTCGGCGTCGCCCTATTTCCTCGGGCCCCTCCGCATGCGCGCGGGGTCGGGCCGGCCGTACCGCTCCTCGGCCCAGGGCTCGCCGCGCATGTGGTAGCCGTTCTGCTCCCAGAAGCCCGGATAGTCCTCGTCGAGGAACTCGAACCCGCGGATCCATTTAGCGCTCTTCCAGAAGTAGAGATGCGGAACCACCAACCGCACCGGCCCGCCGTGCTCGGGGTCCAGCTCCTGCCCGTTGTGCGTGAGCGCCAGAAGGTTCGCCGGCAGGAGCAGATCCGCGAGCGGCAGGTTCGTGGTGAACCCGTGCTCGGCGTGAATCAGCACAAAGGCCGCCCCGGCAAGCGGCTTCGCCTGCTCGATGATCGGCGCGACCGGGATTCCCTCGAAGACATTGTCGTACCGGCTCCACCGTGTGACGCAGTGGATGTCGCAAAGGGTCTCCTGCCGAGGAAAGGCCAGCAGCTGGTCCCAGGTGAGCTCGAAGGGATGCTCCACCGCCCCACTCACCGTGAAGCGCCAGGTGTTCCGGTTGACCGACGGCACCGTGCCGTAGTGAAGCACCGGCCACTTCTGCGTGACAATCTGTCCCGGGGGCAGGCGCTCGCGGTCGGTGGTGCGGACATCGATCCGGTCGGTCATGATCACTCCAGGGGGACATGCCGGGGCTGGCCCGGGATGCCTCTAGTACGCCGCAGCCGGGCGGGCGGTTCCCTCGGGGAGCAGCTCCGTAAGGATCGCCGGTGCGGGTGTCCGGCCGAACACGGTGCCCATGCCAGAGCTGACCGCAGCGATCGTCTCGCGCCACAGCACGCCTGCGTCCTCCCGGGTGGTGCCGTCGGTGGCGGCACCTTCGGCGGAGCGCGCGCCTCGCTCCCGCGACACGGAGGTCATCTCGACGCCGCTGATGCCGCAGGGGACGATGAGCCCGAATTCGCGCAGATCGTTGCTCACGTTGAGCGCGAAGCCGTGCGATGTCACCCAGTGCCGGACATGGACACCGATGCTTGCGATCTTGCGACCGGAGGTCCAGACGCCGGTGTAGCCGGGGTTCCGCTCCGCGGCGATGCCGAGCCGCGCGAGCGCCACGATGAGAACCTCCTCGACCTGGCGCAGGTACCAGTGCAGGTCCGGCCGGTGTCCCTGGAGGTCGAGGATCGGATACCCGACGAGCTGCCCGGGGCCGTGCCAGGTGACATCGCCCCCGCGTTCGACCTCCACCACCGTGAGCCCCCGCTCGGCGAGTGCCTCCGGCGGCAGCGGCAGGCTGGTCGCCCTGGTGCCGCGACCGAGGGTGACCGTCGGCTCATGCTCCAGCAGGAGCAGGACGTCGCGATCGAGGGCGCCCGCGATGCGCCGTTCCACGAGCGCGCGCTGCAGCGCGTGGGCCTCGTGGTAGGGCACCCGGCCCAGCTCCGCGACGGCGAGCGGTGGCATCATGGGCGCTCCCGGGCGATCGAGCGGGCGAGGAGCAGGCAGAGGACGATGGCCAGCGCCGCGAGCCCGAGCAGACCTGGGCGTCCGAGCAGCCCGTCGACCGGCTGGGTGACGAACGACACGACGAGCGTGGCGAAGCCGGCGACGATCGACAGGCCGCCCCGACGGTACAGCGAAGTCAGCGGCCGCATGAGGGAGAAGCCGGCCGCTGTGGCGAGCGCCGCCCCGCCGAGCCAGGCGAGCAGCAGCAGGTTGACGACGGCGTCACTCGGCTTGCCGTCGGCCGGATGCGGGGTCGAGAGCTGAACCGTCCGCACCACCCACAGCATGGCCGAGGTCACCGCCAGCCCGAAGAGGATGCCGAAGCCCATCGCGCGCATGGCCACGCCGACATGATCGGGCGCGGCCACTTCGCCAGTGGGGGACAGTTCGACGGTCATTGGATTGCGATCGGCTGCGCGCGTTGAGCGGAGACCGGGCAGGGGCGAGGCCTCACCTCGCCCGCACGCGTCAGATATGCATCACCCGCCCCATCGAATCGAGCGCCGCCTCGGCGATCGCCTCCGACAGGGTGGGGTGGGCGTGCACCGCGAGCTCGACTTCTTCGACGGTGTACTCGTTCTCCCGTGCGACGACGAGTTCGTGGATTATCTCGGAGGCATGGCCGCCCACGACGTGCGCGCCGAGAATCTCGCCGTACTTCTTGTCCCGGATGATCTTGACGAAGCCTTCGGTCTCGTTGGTCGCGCGGGCACGCCCGTTGGCGCTGAACGGGAAGCGGCCCACCTGGAAGTCGAGCTTCTTCTCCTTGCACTGATCCTCGGTGAGCCCGATGCTCGCCACCTCGGGATGGCAGTAGGTGACCGAGGGAATGTTGTCGTAGCGGATGGCATGCGGCTTGTGACCCGCGATGAGTTCGGCGACGAAGACCCCCTCGCGGCTGCCCTTGTGCGCCAGCATCGGCGGACCGGCGACGTCGCCGATGCAGTAGATGCCGGGCGCGGTGGTCTCGAGCGTGGCCAGATTGACCTTGACCCACCCCCGCTCGGTGAGCTGCACTCCCGCTTCCTTGAATCCCATGTTCTCGGTGTTGACCGCCCGACCCGCGGCCATCAGGACCTTCTCGGCCTCCACCGGCTGCGGCTTGCCGCCGACCTCGAGGGTCAGGACCACCTTGTCCTTGCCGACGTCCGCCTGGGTGACCTTCGCTCCGGCGTGCACGTCGATGCCGCGCTTCTTGTAGCTCTTGGCGACCGCATCCGAGGCTTCCGCGTCCTCGATCGGCAGGATCCTGGGCAGTGCCTCGATCAGCGTCACCTTGGAGCCGAAGGAGCTGAAGATGTCGGCGAACTCGCAGCCGACGGCACCTGCACCGATGATGGCGATGCTGGCCGGCGCCTTCTCGAGGAAGAGCGCCTCGTCGGAGCTGATGACGGTCGTCTTGTTGATCTCGAGGCCGATCTGCGGGATGCCCTTCACCCGGGAGCCGGTCGCGATGACGATCGCCTTCTTCGCCTCGTGCACATCCGCACCGACCTTGATCTTGCGCCCCGGCAGCAGGGTCCCTTCGCCCTTGATGACGGTGACCTTGTGTTTCTTCATCAGGAACTCGACCCCTCTGGAGTTCTGATCGGCCACCTTCCGGGAACGCTTCATCGCGACGCCGTAGTCCACCTTCACCGCCCCGACCTCGACGCCGAGGTCTTTCGCCTCGTGCGCCACGATGTTGGCGACCCGCGAGCTGTGGAGCAGAGCCTTGGTGGGGATGCACCCGATGTTCACGCAGACGCCGCCCAGTTTGTCCTTCTCGACGACCGCCGTTGACAGGCCGAGCTGTGCCGCACGGATCGCGCAGACATAACCGGCGGGACCGCCACCCAGGATGATCACGTCAAAGGTCGCCACGAGAGCCTCGGAGTTAGTGTTCTGTGGAGGTTAGGCTGTTAGTGTTGAGGCCGTTGGTGTGCCACTGCCGATTCCGCCTAACCGCCCAACCGCCCAACCGCCCAACCGCCTAACCGCCTTCTCACCACACCAGCGCCAGCGGATTCTCCAGCATCTGCTTCAGGGTCTTCAGGAACGCGGCGCCAGTTGCGCCGTCGATGACACGGTGGTCACACGACATCGTGATGCGCATCCGCCGCCGGATCACGACCTGGTCCCCTTCGGCCACCGGCTTCGCCACGATGCTGCCGATCGCCAGGATCCCTGCCTCCGGCGGATTGATCACCGCGGTGAACTGGTCGATCTCGAACATGCCGAGATTGGATACCGAGAAGGTGCCGCCGGTGTATTCCTCGGGCGTCAGCCGGCGTTCCCGCGCCCGCCCGGCCAGCTCCTTCGATTCCGCCCCGATGTCGCGCAGCGACTTCCGGTCGGCATGACGGATGACCGGCGTGATGAGCCCGTCCTCGATTGCGACCGCCATGCTGATGTGCACGTCGTGCCAGTAACGGATGCGGTCCTCCTGCCACCAGGCGTTGCACGCCGGATGCTGCCGCAGCGCGAGTGCGGTCGCCTTGATGACGATATCGTTGAAGCTCGCCTTCGGCTTCTTCTCCGCTTCCGCCCGCGCATTCAGCGCCTCACGCGCCTCGGCCACCCGCTCCATGTCCACTTCGGCCGTGAGGTAGAAGGTCGGGACCGGTCCGATCGACTGAGTCAGTCGCTTCGCGATCGTCTTCCGGAGCTGGGAGAGTGGCGTATCGGTGAAGCCGGTGAGCGCCTCCGGTGCCGCCGCAGCAGCGGGCGTCGCCGCGATCGCGCCGGCACCCTCCACGTCCCGCACCACGATCCGTCCCTCGGGGCCGGAGCCCCGCAGTCCCGCCAGATCGAGCCCTCGCTCGGCGGCAACCTTTCTGGCGAGGGGTGAGGCCTTCACCCGGCCATCCCCGGGAGCGGCGGCCACAGTGAGTGCGGGCGCGGCCGCCACAGCCGGCTCCGGAAGCGGAGCGGTGACGGGCGCCGTCGCCTTCATCGCCGCAGCAGGAGCGGCCGGTGCCGCAACGGGCGTGGATGGCTTCGGGGCTCCGCCGCCCAGCAAGGACGCGATGTCCTCGCCCTTCGCACCGATGACCCCGACCACCTGTCCAACGGGCACGGTCGTCCCCGCCGCAATCGCGTGCTTGAGGAGCACGCCCGCCGCACGCGCGGTGAGGTCCATGACGGCCTTGTCGGTTTCGACCTCGGCCAGGACTTCGCCGGCGGCGACTGCGTCGCCCTCCTGCTTCTTCCACTCGACCAGGCGGCCCTCCTCCATCGTGGGAGAGAGCGCTTCCATCAGAACTTTCGTCGCCATGAGACTTCCCGGTTCACGGTCATTCCGGGGACGAGGGGCGCCCCGGAAGTCGCTTCACGACTCGAGGTAGAGCACCTTCCTGACCGCCGCCACGATGCGTTCCGGCGAGGTCTTCGCCGCCTTCTCGAGATACTTGTTGTACGGCATCGGAACATCGGCGCCGGTCACGCGAAGGATCGGTGCGTCGAGCTCGTCGAAGATGCCCTGCTGGATCTCGTCCACCACCTGCGCGCCCGCGCCCGCGAAGTACCAGCCCTCCTCCGCAATCACCGCGCGATGCGTCTTGGACACCGAAGTGAACAGCGTCTCGAGATCAAGCGGCCGAATCGTGCGCAGGTCGACGACCTCGGCCGAGATCCCTTCAGTCTCCAGCTGCTCGGCGGCCTTGAGGCAGGAGGCGACGGTCTTGGAGTAGCAGATGAGGCTCACGTGCTCGCCGGCGCGCTTCACCTCCGCCCTGCCGATGGGGACGATATGCTCGCCCTCGGGGACTTCGCCCTTGGTATTGTAGAGCATCTCGCCTTCCATGAAGACGACCGGGTTGTCGTCGCGGATGGCGCTCTTCAGCAATCCCTTGGCATCCGCGGGCGTGGCCGGCATGATGACCTTGAGCCCGGGAATGTGGGCGTACATCGCCTCGAAGCACTGGGAGTGCTGCGCCCCGAGCTGCAGCGCCGCGCCCGCCGGCCCGCGGAACACGATCGGACACCCCACCTGGCCGCCGGACATGTAGCGGATCTTCGCGGCGGTGTTGACGATCTGGTCGATCGCGAGCAGCGCGAAGTTCCAGGTCATGAACTCGATGATCGGCCGGAGGCCCACCATCGCCGCGCCGACACCGACGCCCGCGAATCCGAGCTCGGTGATCGGCGTGTCCACGATTCGATTGGGGCCGAACTCCTCCAGCAGCCCGCGACTCACCTTGTAGGCGCCCTGGTAGACGCCGACCTCCTCGCCCATGAGGAAGACATCCGGATCGCGGGCCATCTCCTCGCGCAGGGCCGCATTCAGCGCGTCACGATACGTCATGACCGGCATCAGACGGGCTCCTTGAGCGGCGCGTAGACGTCGGTGTACAGCTCCGCGGGTTCCGGGTCCGGGCTCTGGTCCGCGAACTCATACGCGTCCTGCACCTCCGCCTTCACCTCGGTGTCGAGCCGCTCGATGCCGGCGTCGTCGATCAGCCCCTCGCCCTTGAGCCGCTCGCTCCAGATGATGATCGGGTCGCGCTTGCGATGCGCCTCGACCTCTTCCTTGGTACGATAGTGACCGTGGATCGGGTCGGACATCGAGTGGCCGACGAAGCGATAGGTGCGGATTTCGAGGAGCGTCGGCTGGGCCGGCCGGCGGGCGCGGACGACGGCGCGGTCCATCGCGGCCATCACCTCGCCGAGATCCTGGCCATCGACGACCTCGCGCGACATGTCGTAGGAGGCAGCCCGCTCGGAGATGTTCCAGGTGGACGTTGCGCGGTCCAGTGCCGTGCCCATGCCGTAGCGGTTGTTCTCGCAGATGAAGATGCAGGGCAGCTTCCAGATGCCGGCCATGTTGAGCGCCTCGTGGAAGGCGCCGTTGTTCACCGCCGCCTCGCCGAAGAAGCAGACCGAGACCTGGTCCTGCTGCCGATACTTGATGGCGAATCCGATGCCTGTCGTCAGCGGGATGTGGCCGCCGACGATGCCATGCCCGCCCAGAAAGCCGAGCGACGTGTCGAAGAGGTGCATCGACCCGCCCTTGCCCTTCGAGCAGCCGGTCGCCTTGCCGAAGAGCTCCGCCATGACCGCGCGGGCCGACATGCCGCGCGCGAGCGCCTGGCCGTGGTCGCGGTAGGTCGTCGTGAGGTAGTCGTCCGGCCGGAGCTGCGAGAGGCATCCCACCCCCACCGCTTCCTGCCCGATGTAGAGATGGCAGAAGCCGCCGATCTTGCCCAGGCTGTAGGCCTCGCCCGCCTTTTCCTCGAACCGGCGGATGAGCAGCATCTGCCGGAGGTAGAAGCGGTACTTCTCGGCCAGCCTGGTGTCGGTCTTCCGCGATGATCTCGCCGTTGCCATTGCGATCCTTTGCCCGGCCTGTCATGCCGGGCGAAGCGAGGAATCTCTTGCGTTGCACACTTGCAGGGATCCCTCGGGGCTCCGCCCCTCGGGATGACACGGTGCTAGGCCTGCGCGGCCCTCGCCTGTTCCCACGCGTGATAGCTCGACCGCGTGAGCGGGCTCGCCTGCACATGAGTGAAGCCCAGCCGCATGCCGATGTGCTCCAGCTCCGCGAACTCGTCGGGGGTGTAATACCGCGCGATCGGAAGGTGACTCTCCGTCGGGCGCAGGTACTGGCCGAGGGTGAGGATGTTCACGTCGCTCCGGCGAAGATCGCGCATGCAGGTCACGATCTCGTCCCACTCTTCGCCCATGCCGAGGATGATCCCCGACTTGGTCAGGCCGTCAGGTGCCATCCGGCGGGCATTTGCGAGCAGCTGGAGCGCGCGGTCGTAGCGACCGCCGGGCCGGGCCAGGCGGTACAGCCGCTCGCAGGTCTCGAGGTTGTGATTGAGGATGGCCGGCCTGGAGTCGAGGACGATCTGCAGCGCCCGCTCCGATCCCTTGAAATCGGGGATCAGCACCTCGACGGTGGTCTCGGGGAGCCGCGCGCGGATCTCGGTCACGCACCCCGCGAAGGCCTCGGCCCCGCCGTTCGGAAGATCGTCCCGGTCCACCGACGTGATGACCACATGCTCGAGGCCCATCCGCGCCACCGCCTCGGCCAGCCGTGCCGGCTCCACGGGATCGTACGGGGCGGGAGTACCGTGGGCGACGGCGCAGTAGGCACAGTTCCGGGTGCAGACGTCGCCCAGGATCATGAACGTCGCGGCCTTGTGCTCCCAGCATTCCCCGATGTTGGGGCAGCGCGCCTCTTCACAGACGGTGTGCAGGCCCAGCTCCCGCATCATGCCCTTGATCCGGATGTAACTCTCCCCGCCGGGTGCCTTCACCTTGAGCCAGGAGGGTTTGCGGATGAGCGGAATGGCCGCCGCGGGCGCCGGGTCGGGCGGCGTCGGGGTGCCGCCTCGGGTCAGCTGGACGAGCGGTGCTGCCATGCGGGGCTCCATGAGAATTCGTGCAGCGAGTGCGGAGGCAAGCTAGTGCCGTGGTGGGCGGCGGGCCATAGGCAGACCGGTCGTTTTCAACCAGACGGTTGAATGGGGACTTCCCGCACCGCGATGAAGGTTCTTTGCCAGGAATTGCGTATAGTTTCTTTGGAGCGGGGCGCATTCGCCCTGCCGCGTCATCACCCCCCCATGGAGAGCGCACCTATGTCTCTTTCCCGCCGTGTCCCGCTACTGACCGCCCTCGCCCTCTTCGCCGTGACCTCGGCCGCGCACGCCCAGCATCGCGCGGGTGGCTTCGAGCAGGGTGACCGGCCCACCGTCGGGCCGCAGATCGGGTATGGTACGAATCACACCAAGTTCTTCATCGGCGGCCAGTTCTCATATCCCATCATGAACCGGCTCGATATCTACCCCACCTTCCAGTACTACTTTCCCGGCAACCATGTCCATCTCTGGAGTCTGGCCGGGAACGTACGCTACTGGCCCAAGCTCAACATCAAGGACTCGGGGCTGTACGCCGGGGGCGGACTGGACATCTCGCACACCAGCGTGAGCGTCGCCGGCGTGTCCGGCTCGAGCACCGACATCGGGCTCTCGCTGCTCAGCGGCTGGCAGTTCAAGACCACGTCGACCAATCTGCTCCCCTTCGGCCAGATCCGGATCGTCGTCGGCGACGCCGATCGCGTCGACTTCGGGGGTGGCGTCAACTTCCGGCTCTAGCGCTCAGCAGGGCGCTTCGAAGCCCCGATGCCACAAACAGCCGGCCGCCCCTGAATGTCAGAGGCGGCCGGCTGTGTTTCGTCTCGCGGGGGTGCGGGTCTATCGGGGCCCGCGCCTTACTTGCCGCAGGCTCCGATCAGCGCCTGGGCATCTTCTTTCACCTGCGTCGAGGCCGGGATCTCCGTCTCGGCGAGGCCCTGCTGGTTGTCGAACTGGTCGAAGGTCTGTGCCTTGATCTCGATCGACGAGTTGCCACTGGCATCCGGCCGCACCCGCGTGTCCAGCCGGTTCACCCGCTGGCGGAAACGGACATCGGCAAGCCGCGCGGTTGGGTCGGCCTTCTGGCCCACGTACCAGCGGTCCTGCGAGTCGTAGTTCTTCCTCTTGTACCCGAGTCTGTTGAGCTGGTCCTGGATGCAGGTGAATGAATCGTCCGGAGCGCGCGTCGAGGTTGCCTTGGCGGCGGAGTAGAAGGTACCGGCGCAGCCGGAGAGGGCGGCAAGGAAGAAGAACAGGGCAGCTCGGCGCATCGTTCACGGCCTCAGCGAGAGAAAAGGTCCCGGCAATCTACTGCGCCCTGACCGCGCCCGGCAGCAGGGAAAAGGAAAGCGGCCTCCCCACCGGGAGGCCGCTCCTGGAGCCCGACGGGTATACCCCCGCTGGGAACCGATGCCTAGTAGAACAGCATCAGGCCGAACGCGCCGGTGAACGCCTTGTTCTTCGTGGCGCCGCCTGACGGAGAAGCCTTCGTCCACATGTAATCGCCTTCGCCGACCACCTTGAGGGACTTGGTCGCCTGGTAATAGATGCCACCCGAGATCAGGGTGTTCTCAGTCTTGCCGCTGCCTTCAGCCGAGGTGGCCTTCAGGTAGCTCGAGCCGTACGAGCCGGCGACCGTGGCCTTCCCACTCGTGGCGGTGACCTGACCGAAGAAGCCATAGGAGCTACGGAGCGTGCCCGCCGCGTCCGCCGCCAGGCCACCGGTCGGGTCTGCGCCGCCGGTCCCGTTGAACATCAGGGTGGTGCCAAGGCCCTTGCCGTAGTAGCCGGACCCGTGAATCGAGAACTGACCAGTCTTGTACGTGACACCTCCGGCGCCGCCAACAGCGGTCTTGCTCGTGCCACCACTCGGAGCGGTCTTGCTGTTCTGGACTGTGCCGCTCGCGAACACCTTGAAGCTGCCGCTGGTGTAGCTGCCCTCAGCCTCGACGCGCGGAGTCTGGTTCACGCCGTACTGACCGAAGGCGCTGGGATCCATGAGGCCGATGGAGAGCGAGCCGGGACGACCGGACGGGGTGGTGTAGGTCATCTGGGCGACGAAATTCGGATAGATGTAGCCGAAGCCGATGCGGCCGAGGGTGGTGCCGCCCGGGGCAATCCCGCCGCCGCCGACGCCGAACAGGGTCTGGTCGCTCAGGATGTTGCCGCGCTGATAGAGACCGAGTTCCTTACCGGCGGTGATGGTGCCCCAGGTGCCGCCGACGGTCATGTAGACCTGACGCATGTCGATCTGGGCGCCGAAGCAGTCGTGCGCGCCGCCGCCGCACTGCACCTGGGGCGCGAAGCCGAAGTGCACGCCGAGGTCGGTGTTCCCTTCCTTGCCCGTAGCCGAGAATGTGGCGAAGGCTGGGAGTAGGCCGGTGCCATAGTAGAAGCCCTTTGCCTCACCCGCGCCAACCAGCCCACCGGGGGTGTTTGTGTTGCCGCTGCTCGACTGTGACTGGTACATCGCGAAGATGTTGACGTTGCCGGCGAACGAGAAATTCCAGCCATTGCTCATCTGCATGGACAGCCCCTGCGCATTCGCGGCCGAGGCCACGCCGAGCATGAGGGCCCCGAACAACAGAGCGCTACGCTTCATCGGTGCTTCTCCTGACTAGAAGAGGACTGATACTGCACGATTCAGAACGACTTCCTGCCTGCACCCGCGGTACTGACAACGCCATTGGACGCTGCTTCACTGCCGCCCGGAGGGCGGCGCGTGGAGCCGGTTATTCACCTCCCAGAGGACGAACCAAACGGGTAGGGGACGTTGGTTTTCATACCAGTAATAGTCCTCCACGCGCGCCCCGTAGACCGAGGGGCTGAAGGGGAACCGAAACCCCGTGCGACCCAGACTGTCGATTGCCTGACGCAGCCCAGCGGAGTCCGCGGTCCCGGCGTCGAGGGCCTGTGCCGTTGCACTGCCGGCCAGGAATCCCGCCAGGTAGGCCTGCTTCGCGTCCGGGGAGAGCTTCCCCCATCCGCGGCCGTCGAACTCAAGCCAGTCCGGCGCAATAGTGTACGATGGCGCCACTAATGTACCGATCCCTGCCGCCACCGCAACCCAATGCCATCTAATCCCCATAAAAGAACTCGGAATTGTGCTGCATCATTATGCAGCCATCGAGGCCAAAACGAAGGTCGATCATGGCTTACCTACTTACTGGTAGGCGTTTCCTGCATCTCCGGCACGGTCGCATCGGGACTCACCTTGAGCCGGATCCACATCCCGGAGAGCCCATGTCCCGGGACGCCGCAGAAGATCAGGTAGCTCCCCGCCGGCGCCGCCTTGAAGCGCATGTTGTCGGTCCCGAACTGGGCGATCCCCTCGCTCACCGCCCGGGTGTAGGCGCGCGGGATGGCCGGATCGTTGAGGGCCATGTTGGGAATGGGCTTCGCATCGGGAATCACCTGGGCGCTGTGCGGGGTCCCGTCCTCATTCACGAAATTGATCACCAAGGTGGTGTTTTCGGGCACGACCAGGGTGAGCTCGCCATCGGTGTAGCCGTTGAAGTTGAACGGGCTCTTGGCGTGCCCCGGAATACCGGCGATCAGCTTGAAACTGGTCGTCTTCGTGGTGGGGTTCCACTTGAGCCAGGTCGAGTCGGGGATCCCAGTGCCGGCGCCGGCCCCTCGCGCGCGGACAGGGAGCGCCAGCACCAGCGACAGGCTCAGGGCAGCGGCGAAGACGGACGAACGCATCACAAACATCCAGTTCCTCCCAGGACAGACAAGAGGCGGGAGCGTCCGGATGGACGCCCCCGCCCCAAACCTACTTCGGACCTGCCGCGGCTGCCTAGTGCGCCATGGCCGTGGTGAACGGCTTCGGCAGGCCGAACACCATCACCGCGTTGCCGAGCGGGTAGTTCAGCTGGAAGTTGCCGCCGCAGGCCACCGCGATCATCTGCTCGCCCTTGTAGGAGAAGCTCATCGGGGCGCTGTTGCAGCCGGCGCCGGCCTGGAACTGCCAGAGCAGCTTGCCGGTGCGCGAATCGAAGGCGTTGAACTTGCCATTGCCCTCGCCGGTGAAGGTGAGTCCGCCGGCAGTGGCCAGTCCGCCACCCATCATCGGCTGCGGGACCTTGTTCTGCCAGACGACCTTGCCGGTGGCCAGGTTGATGGCGGTGTAGGTGCCCCACTGCTCCTCACCCGCGATCGCCACGAAGGCGGAGCCGAGCCAGAGGCGGCCCTTCTCCCACGGCGCGTTGTGGGTGATGTAATTCATCGGCTGGTGCAGCCCCGACACGAAGGCATAGTTGAGCCGCGGATCGACCGCGATCGGCGACCACTCGGACCCGCCGTTGGCGCCCGGCAGCATCCGGGTGCCCTCCGCGCTCGGCAGCGCGAACATGTTCTCCTGCGGGGTGAAGTTCTCGGTGCGGCGGACCAGCTTGCCGGTCGCCGCGTCGAGCACATACACCCAGGCGGTCTTGCCGGCATGCACGACGACCTTGCGGCCGGCCAGCGTGGTCACCACCGGCGGCGAGACCGCGTCGAGGTCCCACACGTCGTGCGGCACCGTCTGGTAGTACCACTTGGTCTTGCCGGTGCTCGCGTCGATGGCGACGATGCAGTCGGTGTAGAGGTTGTCGCCCGGGCGGACGCCACCGTCGAGGTCCGGCGACGGGTTGCCGACCGCGACAAAGATCGTGTTGAGCGCCTTGTCGTAGGCCGGGGTCATCCAGACGCCGCCGCCGCCACGGGTCCACGCATCGGCATACTTGGCGCTGTCGGCCTTCTCGGCGCCGATGTTCCGGTGCAGGTCCGCGCCATCGGGGGTGTGGGTCGCCCAGGTGCCGGACCAGCCATTCGGCGCCACGGCGTCGAAGGTCGGGTCGCCCTTGGGCGCGGGGATCGAGTACCAGCGCCACATCTGCTCGCCGGTCATCGCGTTGTAGGCGGTGACGTGGCCCCGGATGCCGTATTCACCACCCGACACGCCGACGATCACCATGTCGCCGATCACCAGCGGGGCGTGGGTGATGCTGTAGCCATAGGCCGGGTCGGCGACTTCGACGTCCCAGGCCACTTCGCCGGTCATGCGGTCCATCGCCACCAGGCGCGCGTCGAGCGTGCCCATGTAGACGTGGGGGCCGTGCACCGCGACGCCGCGGTTGTTCGGGCCGCAGCAGTAGATGCTGGTGCCGAGCTTGTGCTCGTAGCGCCAGACCTGCTTGCCGGTGCTCAGGTCGTAGGCGATCGCCGTGTTGTACGGCGTGGTGACGTACATCATGTTGTCGACGACGATCGGGGTGTTCTCGAAGCTGCCCAGCCGGCTGATGCCCGTCTGGAAGACCATCCGCGGAACCAGGCTGCGGACGTTGGTCGTATTGATCTGCGCCAGCGTGGAATACCGCTGGTTCCAGTCGTTGCCGCCGTACGTGGTCCAGTTCGCCTGCGCCGACAGAGTAGTGGTACCTACTCCGAGCAGCACAAGCGAGAGACCCCAACGCGCACTGCTACGCATGAGGACGATCTCCGATTGTGAGGGAAGGAAGAGAGGAACTGCACACAGCAACGCCCGCAGGCGGATGCGTCCGGGTCAGGGCCGCGACACGAACCGGCGATGGCCCGCCGGTCTGAGGGACAGCGTTGTCGCTTCTGTCTGACGAAACTGGAGGACTCAAGGTGATACCAATATTCCCCGGTCTTGGTTCCCGTCAAGTAGCCCGGCGCTCACCGGAAGAGCAGCGCCGCCTTCTTGATGGTCTGCATGACGCCCCATGCGAGCGGCACGCCCACCATCAGCCATGCGGCGATCACCAGGGGCCACTGGCCCGGGGAGGGATTTGTTTCAGACGGCTTGTTCATCGGTGACTCTCCCCGCTCGGGGTCAGTGGCCACGCCGCTGCGCGGCGGCCAGTTCCTCATCAGTCATGAAGTGGCGCTCGGCCACGGGACGCACCAGGAGATTGCACACGAAGCCCGCGACCAGCAGGCCGGTCAGGATGTACATCGTGAGGTTGTAGACGTCCGCGGGAGCGGTGCCCCGCGCCAGTTGCCACTGCCGGATGTAGCTGACGATCGCCGGCCCCAGCAGCCCGGCGGCGGACCAGGCGGTCAGCAGCCGACCGTGGATCGCCCCGACGAACTGGGTGCCGAACAGGTCCGCGAGGTAGGCCGGAATCGTGGCGAAGCCGCCGCCGTACATCGTCAGGATCACGCAGAAGATGACGGCGAACAGCGCCACGCTGCCGGCCTTGCCCGCGCCCGGCACCGAGGCATACAGCGCGGCACCGAGCAGAAAGAAAATGGCGTAGGTGGGTTTCCGGCCGATGTAGTCGGATGCGGAGGCCCACAGGAAGCGCCCCAGGATATTGAAGAAGCTGAGCAGGGCGGCAAAGGCGGCGCCGATCGTGGCGATCTGGGCCTTCTGGTCCGCCGTCAGGGAAGCGAAGTCGCCTCCGGCACCGATCAGCCGTCCCCCGAAGATTTCCTGGATCATCGGGCTCGCGAGGCTGAGTACTCCGATGCCGGCGGTGACGTTCAGGCACAGCACCCCCCAGAGCAGCCAGAACTGCGGCGTCTTCCAGGCGACGTCCACATGCACGTGCCGCGAGGTCTGCGCCGCCTTGGCCGTGGTGGGCGGCGTCCACCCCTCGGGTTTCCAGTCGGGTGGCGGGACCCGATACGCGAAGGCGCCGCAGAGCATCGCGACGAAGTACCCCACGCCCAGCACCGTGAAGGTCTCGGCCACTCCGACGGAAGTCGGGGAGGCGAAGTGCTTCATCAGAATATCCGCGAGCGGAGCGCCGATCATGGCGCCGCCACCAAAGCCCATGATCGCCATCCCGGTGGCCAGGCCGCGGCGGTCGGGGAACCACTTGATCAGGGTCGAGACGGGCGAGATGTACCCGAGCCCGAGTCCGCAGCCTCCGATCACGCCGAGGCCGAGCCACAGGAGCGGCAGGACGTGGAGCTTGACGCCGAGGGCGGCGATGAGGAATCCGCCGCCCCAGCAGAAGGCGGCGAAGACCCCGGCCCGCCGCGGGCCGACCCGTTCCAGCCAGCGCCCGAACACCGCGGCGGAGCTGCCGAGGAAGAAGATCCCGAGCGCGAAGGTGAGAGTCACCTCGGGAATGCTCCAGTCGCCCTCGACTGGCTTGGTGATGCCAATCGCCTGGGTCAGCGGTTTCCAGAACACGCTGAGACCGTAGGCCATGCCGATGGAGAGGTGAATCGCCAGCGCGGCCGGGGGAACCAGCCACCGATTGAAGCCCGGGCCGGCGACGATCCGTTCGCGGTCAAGGAGACCGGCCATCGGCACACTCCTTCTGGGAGCTGGGGTTGGGTATCAGGACGGCTTACATTATCGTCGGAATGAGAAAAATGCCAACGCCCTTCGCCGGAAGGCACGACACGTGACTCGCTGGACGCGCCTGCTGCTCCCCGCCGTGCTGCTCTTCGCCGCCACCCGGCCGCGGACGGCGGAGGCGCAGCTCCCCGCATGGATGGCGGTGGATTCCGCCCGGAAGACGGTGACCCTGAGGCTGGAGGCCGCGCCCGGCGGCCCGGACGGCATCGCGACCCTCAGCGGCAATCACCACGGTGGCGTCCAGGTGGTCGTACCGCTCAACTGGACGGTGAACTGGGAGTGGGTCAACCGGGACAGCACCCAGAATCACAGCCTGGTCGTCATGGCGGAGCGGGAGAAGCTGCCCATGGAAGGCGGCCGGCCGGCGCTCGACAACGCCATGAGCCGTGCGGTAACCACCGGACTCAAGGCCGGGCAGCGGGACCTGACGACCTTCCTCGCCGACCAGGCGGGATGGTACTGGATTCTCTGTGGCGTGCCGGCCCACGCGATTCGCGGAGAGTGGATCGGCCTGAAGATCGACCGCGACGCCACGACCGCGTCGGTGGTGACGCGGACTACGGCCCCGTAGCCGGGGCCGGTTCGCCTAACAGAGACTCGATCTCCCGCCGGAATTCGGCCACCAGGGCCTCGTGCTGCCCGCCGGTCGCCGGCCCGTAGAACCCCGCGTGGATCCGCCGTACCCGCCCGTCCCGCCCCACGAACACCGTCGTCGGAAAGGCCGTGAACCCGTCGAGCTGTGGCAGGGCCGCGCTCACCGCCTCGGCGTCGCTGACGCCCCCGAGCAGGAGCGGGAAGGGGATGTGGAACTTGTCCCGGTAGCGGCGCACCAGCGGGGCGTCCTGCGCCGTGTCGCCGGTGACCTCGAAGGCGACCCCGACGATCTCCACGCCGCGCTTGTGATAGGCATGGTACAGATCGACCAGCGCCGGCGCCGCGTCATGGCAGGTGGGACACCAGCTCCCGAAGATATCGAGCAGCACCACCTTGCCGCGAAAGGGCGGATCCCCGGCGCTGACCATCCGGCCGGTCAGATCGGGAAAATGGAAACTGAACGGCCCGCTGGTGTCGGCGCGGGTCACCGCCGTCGGCGGCGTGAGGTGCGGCCTTCCGGTGCTGCGCACCGCGACGAATGCCGTCTGGCTGCGCAGCCCGGCGTGGAAGGTCCCCCGCAGCGTGTCGCCATCCACGCTCCCCGTGAGGAGGTAGACGAACGAGCCGTCGAAGTGCGCGATCGCGAAGCTGTCCCCCGTGACACTGCCCGCGAACTGTCCGTAATCGCCGGAGTTGGAGATGACGGTGCCCTCGAGACCGCCGGCGCCATTCTGGAATACCAGCACCCGCGGGCTCTGGTCGAAGCCGCTCTGGAACCAGGCGTCCCATCGGCCGAGCAACGCTCGCGCACCCGGCTGGCGTTCCCATCGCCCCCGTGCCGCCCTGAACGGGATCGTTCGTGGTCCCTTGCGCCCCACGTTGTGGTAGCGCCCGACGAGGGAATCACCGCGCATCACCACCGCGATCGAAGCGGCATAGTCATCCAGCCCGAAGATCAGGCTGTCGCCGCGCATGCGGATGCTGGTGAAGGGCTGGCACTCCTCGCCATTGCAGAGACGGCCGTGCCACTCGGGCGCGGAGCCTTCGATGATCACGCCGAAGCGCAGCTCGCCCCCGGCGAGGTCGAGCGCGGCGCGCCACGTCCCGGTGGGGCCGGCGACCCCGGCGAGTGCCAGCAGCAGCAGCATCACGGCGGGCTCGCTCCCGGTGCGGCGTGGTACCGTTCGCCTGCTTCGATCGCCGCCGGCACCACGTTGCCCGGCCAGGGCGCGGGGCAGGGGTACACCGAGCTGTAGGCGCAGAATGGATTGCGCGCCCGGTTGAAGTCGAACCGGAACCGCCCCTGCGGCTCGGGCTCGAGCGTGACGAAGCGGCCGGCGGGATAGCTGCCCTTCCCGTTCGTTGCATCGCGGAAGAAGACGACCAGCTCGGCCTCCTCATCCTCGGCGCCTCCGACACGATACACCCGGAGGCGTGCGGTGGCGCCGCCTGCGGACACGCGGATAAGACCGGCTTCGTTCGCGTCGGTCTCCGTGCCATCGAGTCCGAGGATGCGGAAGCTGCCTCGGCGCTCCGGCGGCTCCAGCGTCACCGGCTGCGAGAGCGAGGCGACATACGGGTAGTAGGAGGGCGGGGGCGACTTGCGCACCGGGCCATACGCGGCGACGACGGAGCGACCCGGACTCCCGCTCGCCACCAGCACGAAATTCTCGAGATGGACGGGCCGTCCCCGCGGTAACGGGATCGTGGTGCCGCTCCTCGTCAGCGAGACTCCGCCGCGCTCCTCCTTCGCGATGCCCCGGCTTGCGATGGGGAGCGGAATATCCGAGGGCTCATGCCCGATGCTGATGCCGGTGCCCACTGGCTGGAGTGCGAGCACGGCGTAGGGAGAGAGGGCGTCCGAGGTCAGCCAGCTGGCGAAGTCGGCACGTTCGTCGGCGATCGCCGCTGGCACCTGAGCCGCCAGGCGGTGCGCCGCCGAACCGAGCAGGAGCAGGGAGAGCGCGCACGCGCCGGCCAGGGCGGGGAGATCACCGCACCGGGCGTGAGTCAGGCGCCTGACCCCCGGTACACCGGGGATCGCGGCGGTCGGAAGCATCTGGAGCGGCTTCACCAGTTCCAGAACCGCTCCGGCCTGAGCGGAGTGAGGTGCTCGATGTCCTTCTCGCCCGCGAGCAACCGCGAGAGCATCACGGCCGTCA
The DNA here is from genome assembly GCA_963817435.1 of uncultured Gemmatimonadales bacterium. Taxonomy (GTDB): domain Bacteria; phylum Gemmatimonadota; class Gemmatimonadetes; order Gemmatimonadales; family GWC2-71-9; genus JADJOM01. Next base: position 1,513,154 of record CAWFNY010000001.1, on the reverse strand, counting down.
CGCCGGCCAGCAGGATGCCGTTCCTGCCGTGCCCGGTCGCGTACCAGAGACCGTCGAGTTTCGGCTCGCGGCCGATGATCGGCAGCCCATCGGGGGTGATCGGCCTCAGGCCGGACCAGGTTCGGCGCACTTCGTCCCTGGTCAGCGACGGACAGAGGGCGCTCACGCGCGTGAAGATCTCGGCGAGGCCGGCGGCGGTGACCTCGGGCGTGAACCCGGCATGTTCCATCGTGCTGCCGACGATGGCCTCGCCATCACGGGCTACGAGGTACGCGCCACGGCCCACGAGGATGGTGCGAGGCACCCGATCGGGCCAGGCGAGTGCGGCCATCTGACCGCGGATCGGCTCGACACTCATCGGCCGGGGGAGCCCGGCGATCTGCTTGCACCAGGGCCCGGCCGCCAGCACCACGTCCGCGGCGCTGTAGCTTTCCCGGCCGCGGACTCCGGTGATCCGGTCCCCGCGGCGCTCCAGGGAGACGACGTCGTCGTTGACCACGGACGCACCGAGCCGCACCGCGTCCTTGGTCAGTGCTTCAACCAGCCGCACCGGGTGCAGGGCCGCATCCCGGGAGGCCCACAGGGCGCCGTTGCTCGCACCGACCCAGGGCCAGCGTGTCCGGACCTCCCCGGCATCGAACCAGTCGACGATGTGTCCCTGCTGCCGTTGCCACGCGACCTGCGCGCGGAGGGTGGAGGCGTCTCCCTCATCCGCCGCGACCCGGGCGATCCCCTCCTGCCAGAATCCGATATCGATTCCGGTCGTCTCGAGCAGCAACGGCGACAACTCGGCCCACCGTTCCCGGCCCGCGATCCCGATATCGAACAGGGGATCATCCATGCCCGCGCCGGCCTGGGCCGAGAGCATTCCGGCAGCGGCTCGCCAGCCCGCTCCCTGATCGGCGCCCCGTTCGAGCACGAGGACGCGACGGCCGGTCTCGGCCAGCTCCCGGGCGCAGGCCGCGCCTACCGGACCGCCGCCCACCACGATGACGTCGTATACTTGTGTCACGATAGGAATGGCGAAACTTTCTGAAACGTGCCTCGTAAAGGCGGCCTGAACAGTCTTCCGCTGGAGGAAAATAGCATGTTCCGGAACTTGATCGGGTTCGCCGTGCTCGCCATCGTGGCCTGGATCGGCCTCAATCTCTTTTTCGGCCTGTTCGGGATCATCGTGGGGCTGCTGGGGCGGATTCTCTGGCTGGCCTTCCTGGGCTTCCTGGTCTACCTGGTGCTTCGGGTCTTCGCGCCGGGGACCGCGGATCGGGTCAAGGAAATGATCGCCGGCAAGCCCAATTCGAGTCTGTAACCTGACCGGTGTGATAGCGTTGAGCGGGGCGGCCTTCGGGCCGCCTTTGCTGTTTCAGGCCCTCGAGCGTGACAGGACGGACGGTTAGCCAGGGAAACTGGTCAGCGCGAGGTGGAGCTGTGCGCGTGCATGATTCGCCACCGCCCGTCGGGGCTCATCTGCGCAAAGACCAGAGTCGCCCGGGCCTCGCGGATCAGGTTCTGGTCCTGAGCGAGCCAGCGGTACTCGACCGATGCCCAGGCCGCCGAACCCCTCACATCCACCCGAAGCGACCCCACCACGACCTCGCCCCCGGCTTCCACTCCGGCGAAGCGCGGGACGCCTGAGCGGCGGCGCCCGTCGGCCAGGATCTCCGCCCCGGCCGCATAGAGGCTCTCCGCCGGCTCGAGACGGCCATCGGCGGTGAGTGCCGCCGTTGCCATTTCGGCAAGCTGATCTGCGACAGCAGGGCTGGCGGTGAGTGGGATCACGCCGGCCTGCCTGGGCGCGCAGGCCAGTGCGAGGGAGAGCAGGGCGATCTCAGGCCCGATCCAGCGCATCGCGGACTGCCCAGGCGAGCAGGGGAATCATCAGTTCGTGATGGCCGGTCAGGAGCAGACCTGTCCCTGCGCCCCGAGTCGGGCGCTCGACGACATTGAGGCGCGGCCGGTAATGGCGGATCATGTCGAAGTCCGCCGCCAGGAATCCAGTCGGTCGGCCGTCATCCAGGTTGCGCGCGATCGTCAGCGCCTTGAGGAACACCTCCGGGAGGATGACCGCGCTTCCCAGATTGAGCACCACGCCGCCCTCGTGCAGGTCGGGCAGCGAACCGGCGAGCCGGCGAAAATCGCGATGGGTCGTCTCGCCGATCGCGGCCCCGTCGGCGGCCGGATGCTGATGGATGATGTCGGCACCGATTGCCACGTGGACCGTCACCGGGACGCCGGCGCGCTCGCAGGCCACCAGCACCGAGGCGTTGCCTCCCGGCAGGGCGGGGCGCGCGGCAAGCGCCTGCCCCAGTCCCTCGCCCAGGCCCCTGCCCGCGGAGTGGGCCGCGCGGATCGCCGCGTTCATTTCCGCGCCAGTTTCCTCGGCCATGCCGAAGGTCCCGTCGATGAGCCCGCGCTCCACGTCCTCGCTGGTGCCACCGAACGCGGCGAGTTCGTAGTCGTGGATCGCGGCAGCGCCATTCAGCGCCACGTGGGTCGCGATGCCGCTGGTGACCCAGTCCGCGAGGAGCGGGCCGAGGCCGACCTTGATCACATGGCCGCCCGCCAGGAGGATGACGCCGCGCCCCGCGCGATGGGCGGATGCGATCGCGGCCGCCACCGTGCGAAGGTGGTCGGCCGCGAGAACGTGGGGCAGGCTGTCGAGAAAGCCGCGAAAGGAGCGCTCGGTGCCAGGGACGGTCGCCAGCAGCGACTGGTCCACCTTGTTGGGCCGCGCCCCGATCGCGACGGTCCGAAGACGCGTGAGATCGGGTTCGCGGTAGCCGCTCATTCCGGGGCAGGCTCCGCGCCGATCTTCTCGAGCTGCAGGGTGACGGTGCCGAAGGGGAGCTTGGAGCGGATCTGCACCGGAATGCGCTGCTCGTCGTCGGTGATCCAGAGCAGCGCCTTGGCCCGGGGCGCGAACACGCCCTCTTCGCCCACCTCGGGATTGAGGATGAGACACTGGACCTGGCGTCCGTCAGGCAGCTCCATCTTCTCCCGCTTGGTCACCTTGATGGACACCGGGTTGAGCTCGCGCCGGAAATACCGGTCGTAGTGATAGGTCTTCCCCACTTCGAGCGGGACGGTGCGGAGGAAGTAGAAGAACGCCGCGTCATCCAGCGGGTTGCTCACCGAGGGATGATCGCCGGTCTTCCGCTCCTGGGTGTATACCTGCGAATCGGGAAAAATATCGTAGTAGTACTGCCGGGCCTTGCCGTTTTCGACCATGTCCTTGTGGAAGCGGCGGGAGATGAGATCCTGGGTTCCGGTCCACGACTGCATCACATTCCTGCTCTTGTAGAACGGGGCCGCGGCATCAAGCCCGAATTCGAAGACGAACGACTCGGCACCCCGCACGGTATCGATGCCCGTGACGCTCAGCCACGCGGTGCCGAGGCGGAGAAACCCGAGCTTGGCGGCGTACTGGAACCGCTCGCCCACCTTGAAGGGGTAGTCCGCGGGCGCCTGCGCCTGCACCACGGTGGGAAGGGCCGCGGGCGGCGGGGCGGGTGTCTGGGCCGCGAGCGCCGTGCAGCAGATCATCGCGAGAATCGTCATCGGGTCGCTTCCTCCAGGTCCGGTTCTTCAGCCGGCCGTGATGCTGCATCCCGCTTGCTGCCGCGGGGACGGTCGGCGCGGATTCGGAGCCTGCCACCCTCCCGCCACAACTGTTTGGCGAGGGGCCACGGGTCGATCCGGCTGGGCCGCTGACGGAGGTCGTGACGTTCGATGATGTCCACCGTGTCCACCCGGCGCGCCTGCTGCGCGATCCGGGCGATCAGTTCCGCGTTCGCCGCCCAGCCTTCCGCGGTGAGCAGCGGCCCTTCATGGGCGCGGAGCGCATTCTTGATACTGATCAGCCGGAATGCGCTATATCCGGACACTATGTCCGCAACTCCGGACACATGGACGCCTCTGAGCAGCCAGCGAGCCCCTCTTCGCACGAGCCGTGCCGCGCGCCTGGGCTCGCCTTCGGTCGTGGCCTGGCCGACCACCACGTCGGCCCCGCTGTCGAGCCGCTTCACGAGCTCAGGCAGGAATTCGGGACCGGAGGTGAAATCCGCCTGCATGAGGACCGCGGCGTCGCGCTTCGGCCGGTCGGTGCGCTCTACCGCCATCCGGAGCAGCTCTTCAACCGTCCGGGCGTAGCCATGGCGCTCGCCGTGGCGGACGACCGTCAGCGGCAGCGCCTTGGTGTACGGCTCGAGCACGTCCGCGGTCGCGTCCGTGGAGCCGTCGTCCGCGACGAGGATCTCGTATTCGCGCGGAAAGGCCTGCAGGGTCTTGCGGATCTTCCACAGGAGCAGCCCCACCGTGGGGGCTTCGTTGTGGGATGGTATGCAGATATAGAGCATCGTCGTCAGGTGTCTCCCAGGGCGGAACGATACACCTTCACCACCCTGTCTGTCATCCCGGACGCATCGTATTCCGTGACGCGCGCGCGCGCGGCGCGCGCGACCTTCGCGCGTTCGTCCGGCGCGGCAAGCAATCCCTCGATGCCCGCGGCCAGCGCGGGGGCATCATGGGGCGGGACGAGCACGCCCGCGCCGCCCTCGAGTAATTCCGTCAGCCCTCCGGTCCGGCTCGCCACCACCGGGATGCCCAGTGCCATCGCCTCCAGCACCGCCGTCCCCAGCGCCTCCCGGTACGATGGCTGTATCAGCAATTCTGCACCCGCGATCCACAAGGCGGGATCCGCGACCTCGCCCATCAGCACGACGCGCGAGCCCAGGCCGAGCCGGGTCACACGGGTGACGAGCGCACCCCGTTCAGGGCCTTCGCCGCAGAGGAGCAGCCGCATGCCGGGCCGGCGGCGTGCGATGGATGCAAAGGCCTCGATCAGGGTCGCGTGCCCCTTCTCCGGCGTGAGTGCGCCGATGGCGACGAGGAATGGCCCGGCGGGGGGAGCCGCATCGGGGGTCTGCCGCATCCCAGCCACCTCGATGGCTGAGGGAATCCTGACGATGCGTGCCTGGCTGACGCCGCTGGCGGCGAGCGAGTGCTCGACGGCGCGTGAGATGGCGATCACACGCAGCGGCTGGCGCCACTGCCGGCCGGCGGGGGCGACGCTCCGCCGCGTCGCGACCAGCGGCACGCCGAGCACCCTGGACGCGAACAGTCCGAGGGTGAGGGCGTGGCTGTCGTGCGCATGCAGCACGAGCGGAGTACCGTCCCCGCGGGCCTTGCGCAGGTGCCTGACAAATCCCAGCCAGGCGCGCGGGTCATGCGCGACGCTCCACGGCAGATCCAGGACCCGCTGCCCGTCCTCGTGCAGCGCCTGCGCCAGCCGTGATCCGCGACCGACCGCCGCGAGTTGTGACACCTCGTCGCGGCGCGCGAGCATCCGGGCCAGCAACCGCACCTGGCGCTCGCCACCGCGCCAGTCCCGGCCGCGGCAGAGCTGCACGACTGCGAATGAGGTCATGCGCGCGCGACGTCGCGGAGCAGGGTGCGGAGTTCCGCGAGGCTGAAGGGCTTCTGCAGGCAGGGGCGCCGCTGCGACTCGAGAAAGGCGAGCGTATCTCCCCGCACCGTGTCGCCGGTGCTGAACGCCACCCTGGCCGCCGCCTCGGGGGCGCGGCGTTCGAGCTCGGCGTAGAACTCCCGGCCCCCGGCGCGGGGCATGCGCAGGTCCGAGATGATGAGGTCGAACGGCTCGGCGATGGCGCGCTCGAGGCCTTCGAGTCCATCGCTGGCGGTCGTGACGCTGTGTCCCCATGCCTCGAGGGTGGCGCGGATGTAGTGAAGGATGTGTGGTTCGTCATCTACGACGAGCACCCGGATCGGACGCTCCGTGATGTCAGGGACCGGTTCTGGCAACCGCGGGGCGCCATGGACCCGGCCCGGCAGCTCGATGGTGAAGATGGAGCCCCGGTCCGGCTCGGTGACGAGGGTGATTCGGCCGCCATGCTCCTTGATGATGCCCTGGCAGATCGAGAGTCCCAGCCCGGTGCCCTGATGTTCCGGCTTGGTCGTGAAGAACGGTTCGAATACATGTCCGGCGATCTCGGCGCTCATGCCGATGCCATCGTCCGACACATCGACCGCCACCCCGTCCATCCACGGGCGGGCCCGGAGACGGACCGTGCCGGGCCGGCCGGCGGCGGCGATGGCATGCGCTGCGTTCTGGATGAGGTTGACGAACACCTGCTGGATCTGGTTCGGATTGAGGTCGAGGTCCGGCAGGTCGGCTTCGATCTCCGTTTCGAGCGTCACGCTGTCCGCGCTGAGCTGGCTTCGGAACAACCCCGCGGTCGCCTCGAGGATGGGCCGGATGGCGGCGCTCTGCCGGGTCTCCTGTCGCCGGGCGAAGCTCAGCAGATTCTTGACGATCTTCGACGCCCGTTCCGCCTCCTGCTGGATCACCCGCAGCGGCTCCCGGATCCGTGGCGGCACGTCGGCTGATTCGGCCAGGAAGTCGGCGAAACCGACGACCGATGTCAGCGGGTTGTTCAGGTCGTGGGCCACGCCAGCGATGAGCTGACCGATGGCCGTGAGTTTCTCGGCCTGGACCAGCCGGTCCTGCAGGCGCCGGCGATCAGTCTGATCCTCGAACAGCAGGATGGTATGCCCGGTGCCCGTGTCGGCGGCGGGGAATGCGGTGACCGCGATCGTCCGCGTGCCGCGGCCAAGCTCGATCGCCTCGCCGCCCGGCGTCGCCAGGGCGCGAACAATGCCGTCGCGCCACTCCTCCGCGACGAGGCCCTGCCATGGCCGCCCGACCAGACTCGGGCTCGGCACCCCCGCCAGTTCGGCGAACGCGCGGTTGCTGCGCCGGACCCGCCCGCCACGATCGAGAATGCAGATGGCGAGATTGACCGCGTCGACCGCCTCCTCCCAGTCACGGCGGCGCGCATCAGCGGCGTCCACAAGTCGCAGGCCTTCGAGCGCAACCGCTGTGATCGCGGCGAGGCCCTCCAGCGTCCGCGTTTCGGTGCTGGTCGCCTCGCGCTGGAGCACGAGGCCAGCGGCACCGAGGAGCGACCGGCGCCCTGGCAGTGGCGCCGCGATCGCGGTCAGTCCCTCATGGCTGTGATGCGCCGGCGCCCCGGTCCGAAGCACGTCGAGGAGCAGGGGGACCAGCGCGGGGTGACTGATGTCACCGCTGGCACTCTCCTCGAGACCCTGCTGATCCAGGGTCACGATCGCGAACGGGCACGGCCCGAAGGTTGCCTTGACTTCCTGAGCCAGTCTGTCGAAAAGTGAATGAGGACGAAGCGAGCCCGAGATGCTCTGCGCGAACCGAAGCACGCGCGCCAGGACTTCGTCCGATGCATGCTGCGGAGTCCGGGGAGTTTCACCGTCAGGAGGCAGAGTCATGATCCTCGCAAACATGCGCGGTCGGCTGACGGCTGGCGACCTGCAGCTCGTGCTGCTGTTGCTCGCCAAAGGTTCCGCCACGCGCCGGCGGCAGCTCACCACCCGCCTGGAGCGTGAGGGGCCCGATGTGCTGCTCGACGCCCCGGAGCTGGCGGAGCGGTTGCAGGCCGTCCGGACGCTGCTTGCCCCGAGCGAAGTGCTCTACTTCTACGTGATGGTCCGGCAACGTCTGCTGGCGGCGGGGGTCGAGGACCGCGATGTTGCGGACTACGTCGCGGCGCTGCTGCTGGAATTCGGCCGCCGCGACCGCGCGGTGCGCGTGGACTGGAACGACGATCATGCGCACCGCTATCTGGTCGATATCCTGGCCGATCTCGAGGCCACTCAGGGCGAACGGCGTTTCCGGGTGATGGTCCATCTTGGCAACTACGCGCTCTGGCTCGCCGGACTCTTCCCGCAGTACATCGAGGCCCGGCGTCTCCGCCGTGGCGGCCCCGACCTCAGCTACTACGATGCCCTCGGCCGCCGCGGCTTCGCGATGGCGCGCGACCACGTGCTGGCGGATGCCTACCACCTCGAGGGCATCCTCGATACCGCGGCCGAGCGCTATCCCTCCCTGCGCGAGGCGCTCAACGAACTCTCGGTGCGGGTGCTGTTCGTGCACTAGGGCGGCACGAAGAGCGGCGGGTTCAGTGCTGGCGCACCTGCGCCGGTTTCGCTGCGCTGGCTTCCCGGACGAGGGCATCGAACAGGCCGTGGTCGGGCGCGGTGTGGTGATGGTGGAATTCCTCGGGATGCCATTGCACCGCGAGCAGCCACGGGCCATCGTCCTCGGATTCCACGCCCTCGATTTCGCCATCGGGCGCGCGGCCGGTGATCGCCAGGCCCGGCGCGAGGTCGCGGATCGACTGGTGATGGAAGCTGTTCACCTCACAGACGGTGCCGCCGAGTGCCATGGCGAGCTGCGAGCCCGGGGTGAGGTCCACCCGGTGGGTCCGGTCGTCGCGATGGGTGGCTTGTGCATGCCGGAGTGCCTGGGGGCGCTCGCTCGGAATGTCCTGCCAGAGGGTGCCGCCCATCGCGACGTTCACCAGCTGGATCCCCCGGCAGATCGCCAGCACGGGGAGTCCATGTGCCCGCGCATCGCGGAAGATCGCGAGCTCAAAGGCGTCACGCTGCGGATCCACGGCGCCGAGGTCGGGGTGCGGGGCCTGGCCGTAATGGACCGGATCGACGTCGTCGCCGCCGCTGAGCAGCAGACCGTCGAGCGCCTCGAGCAGCACCGCGTTGTGCTCGATGCCGAGCAGGGGCGAGAGCACCAGCGGTACGCCGCCGGCGCGCAACACCGCCCGAACATAGGCCGCGTTGACGCCCGTCCGGTCGGTGCCAAGGACCGACCGGGTGATGCCGGTGATGCCGATGCGGGGAGCACTCATCGCAGGACGCTGTCGGGGAAGAGCGGACACTTGGGATCCTCGAACCGGCCCGGGTCGAGCTGGATGCCGAGCAGCGGCAGCATGAGCGTGTCGACGCTGAGCCGCCCGATCTGCGGAGCACCCCGGATCGGTTCCGACTCGAACACCATCACCCCGCGGGCGCTCCCCTTCGGGTCGAGAATCAGCACCCCGAAGCGCGGCTTGATCCGGGGTGGCATGGCGCCCTCGATCCCGATGACCCAGCCGCTGTCGGCGGTCCTGCCGACCACCGATTCGAATGCGGGGCCGGCGGCAACCCGGGCCACCAGCCGCGGGGGCAGGGTGGCGGGGGGCACGCCGAGGGTCTGCTCGGGCACCCCGAACTCCTGCAGCAGCATGGTGGCACCGGCAATCGCGGCGATCCCGCAGGCGCCGCTGGAGCGGCCGGAGCTGCAGGCGAGGAGACCGACGAGCGGGAGGGACAGGATCGCGCGGCGCATGTCCAATAAGGTAACGCGCCTGCTTCCTTGACGCCCCCCAGGGCGATCCGTACCATTCGGCCATTCCGCGACCCGGACGATCCCACCGTGCTTGAAGGGCTCAGGGCCCGGCTCGAGAAGCTCCTTGCCGACCATTCGCCGCCGGATGATCCCAGGATTCGTACCGCTCAGCTCCATGCCGCCCTCCTGGAAACCAAGGTGGCGGTCGGGACGATGCATGAGGCGCTGGCCACCACCGAACGGCTCCTCGCCGCCGAGCAGCAGCAGCTGACGGACGCTGCGCGGCGCGGTGCCCTGGCGGCGCAGGTGCCGGATCCCGAGACGGTGCAGGTCGCGGAGCAGTTCGCGGTCCGGCACCGCGAGCGGGTCGCGGTCCTCGAGAAGAAACTCGCCGCGCAGCGCGAAGAACTTTCGCTGGCCGAGCGCGACCTCGCCGAGCTGACCCGGCAGTACCGCGGCGCCCGGCAGGGCACCGAGTCGGGACGAACGCCGACCCAGGAAGCGGCCTGGCGCGACCTCGAGGCCGCCGGCGCGAGCAGGCCCGAGACCGATGTCGACGGTGAACTCCTCAAGCACCAGATCAACCGGTCGCAGATGGACGCGGCCGTCCAGGCCCAGCTGGACCACCTGAAGAAGAAGCTCGGCAAAGAGCCCTGATCATCCGCTGCGTCGTGCTGGATCACTTCCTGAAGAAGCGCCAACCGTGAGACGCGCCATCCGGCCGCTCGCTTCCCTCTGACTGGAGCCACTCGCTTGGCAACCTCCTCTTCGACTGATACCGCCTTCTTCGGCCATCCCCGTGGCCTCTCCACGCTCTTCTTCACCGAGATGTGGGAGCGCTTCGCCTACTACGGCATGCGCGCAATTCTCATCCTGTTCATGACCGCAGCGGCGGCGGACGGCGGTCTGGGTTTCGATGTGAAGCGGGCCGGCGCCGTGTACGGCACCTACGTCGCGCTGGTCTACCTGCTGTCGCTCCCCGGTGGCTGGGTCGCGGACAAGATCCTGGGGCTCCGAAGCTCGGTGCTGGTGGGCGGCGTCCTGATCATGTGCGGGCAGCTCTGTCTCGCCATGCCGGGCGCGGTGCTGTTCTATCCGGGTCTGGCCTTCATCATCTTCGGGACTGGACTGCTCAAGCCGAATGTGAGTGCCATCGTGGGAGAGCTCTACACCCAGGAGGACACTCGGCGTGACGCAGGGTTCTCGATCTTCTACATGGGCATCAACCTGGGCGCGTTCATCTCGCCGCTGATCGTCGGATGGCTGGCCCAGAGCGCCGGGTTCAAGGGAATCCTCGGCGGACTCGGTCTGAATCCGACGACCTCATGGAACTGGGGCTTCGGCGTCGGCGCGATCGGCATGCTGTTCGGCGTGATCCAGTACCGGCTGGGCTGGAAGCACCTCGGAACTGCCGGTATCCATCCGAGCGTCTCCCCCACAAGCCCGGAAGGCGCGAAGGCGCGTCGGCAACTGTGGATCGGGCTCGCGGGCATTCTCGGAGTCGCGGCACTGATCGCCATGCTGGTGGCGAAGGGTACGCTGTCGGTGGAGACCGTCACGGATTCATTCAGCTGGCTGTATGCCCTGGTGGTGGTGGTCTTCTTCGTGGTGTTGTTCTCGATGGGCGACTGGACCAGGGACGAGCGGAAGCGCCTGACGGTCATCCTCGTCCTGTTCGTCGGTGCGGCCATCTTCTGGTCCGCCTTCGAGCAGGCGGCCTCGACCCTCAACCTGTTCGCGCAGCAGAACACCGCCAACACGATATTCGGGTGGGCATTCCCGGCGAGCTGGTTCCAGGCGGTGAACGCGCTGATGATCATCGCTCTCGCGCCGGTGTTCGCATGGATCTGGATGGCCCTCGGCAAGCGCGATCCCTCGAGCCCGGCCAAGTTCGCCGTCGGCCTGCTGTTCGTCGGTCTGGGCTTCGCGGTCATGATCGGCGCAGCGGCCGCCACCGCCGGGGGGCACCTGGTGAGCCCGATGTGGCTGGTCTTGACCTACCTGCTGCATACGGTCGGCGAACTCTGCCTGAGCCCGGTCGGTCTCTCCTCGATGACCCGGCTCGCGCCCGACCGGGTAAAGGGCATGATGATGGGAGTCTGGTTCCTCGCGACCTCCGTCGGCAACCTGATCGCCGGCCGGGTCGCCGGCCTCTATGAATCCTTCACCCTGGTCCAGCTCTTCGGCGCCGTCACCGCATTCGCGGTCATCGCGAGCCTGATCATGTTCTCGCTGGTCGGACCGATCCGCAGGATGATGGAGCGCGACTAGCTTCCGCTGGCCTGAAGGCCAGAGCGGGCGGGGATCCGTGAGGATCTCCGCCCGCTGTCGCGCAGGGGAGCTGCCTAACGTGGCTGGCTCTTGAAGACCTTGAAGAGATAGTGAAGCGATGGGAGCAGCACCGCCGCGCCGAGGGCCAGCGCGCCAAGGGTCAGCTTGAGGGTGATGGCGGGCGCCGCGGCGTCGCTGATCCCGAGCGAGGGGGGAAGCAGCCATGGGAACTGGGCCAGCGCCCAGCCCCACAGGATCAGCGTGATCTGCGCGACGGCGGCACTTCGCGCGAGCCGGAACCTCCGGGTCCACAGCGCCCAGAGCGCGAGGGTCGCGCTCCCTCCGGTCAGCAGGTGCACCGGGATCGCGCGCGGCGCGGTGACCAGGCCGCTCCACACCAGCGGGGCCTCCCGCCAGGCGAGTCCCAGGGTGAGCATCGCCGCGAGGAACACCGCCAGCCCGGAGGCCAGCGCCCGGCGACGGAAGTCCTCTCGGACCTCGGGGTCCCCGGCCTCGAGGGTGAGATACACCGCGGCGAGGAAGGCGAACAGCACCAGTGTGAGGAGCCCGACGCTCGCCGTGAAGAGCGAGAGCCAGGGGGTGATGTAGTCCTCGATGAACCCCGCTCCGGTGGGGGCGCGCACCCGGCCGGCCGCGATCGTCCCGACGCCGACGCCGAGGAGGAGTGGCGTCACCAGGCTCGCGGTCGCAAACAGCCGGCCCCACCGGCGCTGGGTGGGCACGTCATCCCCGCCGTAACTGCGGAATGTGAAGGCGGAGCCCCGCAGCACGATGCCCAGCAGGATGAGCGTGATCGGAATGTGCAGGGCGATGGCGATGCGGCTGAACACCGGCGGGAAGCAGGTGAACAGCAGGACCACGACCAGGATCAGCCAGACGTGGTTCGCTTCCCAGACCGGGCCGATGGCGTGGGCGATCAGATCGCGCTGCCGGTCGCGTCGCGGCCCGCTCGCGAACAGGTCCCACACGCCACCGCCGAAGTCGGCCCCGGCCAGCACCACGTACGCGTTCAGGGCGAGGACGACCGCACCGGCCAGCAGGACCGCGGGAGTCAGCAGTGCCATTGCTCAGGTCGTCCGTGGGGAGTACACGCGGTGCCATTCGTGGTCGCGGGGACTCCGGATGATCTGGGCATACAGCAGGTAGGCGACCACGACGCCGAGGAAGGCGTACAGCAGCGTGAAGCCAAGCATCGTGTACACGAGCCCCGGCATCGGAGTCACGGCCTGGCTGGTGCGGAGCACTCCGTGGATGATCCACGGCTGGCGCCCGACCTCGGTCACGGTCCATCCCGCCTCGATCGCCAGAAAGCCGAGCGGCGCGCACCCGGCGATCGCCTTGAGCAGCAGCGGCCTGGTCGCGAGATCCTGCCGTCGCAGCAGCACCGCCAGGCTCCAGAGCGCCACCAGCGCCATCAGAGTCCCCACACCCACCATGACCTGAAAGGCCAGGTGCACCGTCGGCACATGGGGCCAGTCGGCGCGGGGGATCGAGTCGAGGCCCTGGACCGTGGCCCGGGGGTCGTGAAAGGCGAGCAGGGAAAGGCCGTAGGGAATCTCGAGTCCGAACTTCACCTCCCCGGTCTCCATGTCAGGCAGCCCTCCGATCACCATCGGCGCGCCGGCCCGGGTGGTGAAGAGCGCCTCCATGGCTGCGAGCTTGGCGGGCTGATAGCGCGCCACGTTCTGGGCGCTGAGATCGCCGGAGAGCGGCTGCAGGACCGCCGCCGGGGCGCCGACCAGCACGCCGATGGTGAGGGCCCGGCGATGAAAGGCGTTCAGCGGATCCCGAAGCAGAAGAAAGGCATGGATGCCCGCGACCGCGAAGCCGGTCGCCGCGTAGGCGGCGAGGGTCATGTGCAGGGTCTGCTGCACGGCGGCCGGATTGAAGATGGCGCGGATCGGGTCGATGTTGGCCGGGAGACCATTCACGAGGTCGAAGCCGGTCGGCGTGTTCATCCAGGCGTTGGCGATGACGACGAAGACGCCGGAAATGGCCCCGCTCACCGCGACGAGGATTCCGGCCCAGAGATGGGCACGGGGTGAAATCCGGTCCCAGCCGTAGAGATAGATGCCGAGAAAGATCGCCTCGGTGAAGAAGGCGAAGCCTTCGAGCGAGAACGGCATCCCGATGATCGGGCCGGCGACCTCCATGAACCTCGGCCACAGCAGTCCCAGTTCGAAGCTCAGCACGGTGCCACTCACGGCGCCAACCGCGAACAGGATCGCCGTCCCCTTGGACCAGCGCCTGGCGAGCTCGAGGTCCGTGGGATCCTGCGTCGACAGCCAGCGCCGCTCCGCCACCACCATCAGCAGCGGCATCCCGATGCCCACCACCGCGAAGAGGATGTGGAAGCCGAGCGAGAGCGCCATCTGGGCGCGGGCGGCAAGGAGGTCGGTCATGGGCCCCGGGGTGATAACGGCTCTGTGACACTATGCGCAGGGTCTCGCTTCGGCAACAGCGGCGGGCTCGCCCGCACACCCGAGCGCCACGGGGACGTCTGACGCCCGCCGGCCGGGGCGAGAGCTACGGCGTGGCGATGCTGATGACGGCGCAACCGATACGCGCACCGGAGTTGCCGGTCGGATCGGTCATCTCGTCGTCCGGTTTCGCATGAATCACGAGCGCCGTGCCCGGGACGCCGATCGAATGCGGACCGGGATTCAGGGTGACTCCCGGAATGAGCAGCTGGGCGCGGGCTTCGCCCTGCTCATTCGCCACCAGGTTGGGCAGGTCTCCCGCGTGCGGTCCGGAAGGGTTCTTCGCGCCGTGCTGCCTGGCGCCTGGATTGTAATGCCCTCCCGCCGACTGGAACGCCGGCGGCTCGCACGCGGGCGAGACATGGAGATGCAGCCCGTGCTGTCCCGGTGCGAGGCCGGTCGCGAGGACCTGGAAGAGCACCCCATCGGGATTCTGGACGGCATTGACCTGGCCGGCACGCCCGCCGCTGCTATCGATGATGGCGAAGACCGCGCGAACCGGTGGGGGACCATCTCCGGGGGCTTGCTGGGCCGAGGCGCCGGTGACGACCGTCGCCGAGAGGAGTCCGAGGAGCGGAAGGGACTGACTGTTCATCTGGAACTCAGGGTATCTGTGAAGGTCGAAGTGGCCCGCAGGCGGAATTCAGCCTCCGTCGGAGCGGCCCGCGTATGGGGGGGCGCGGTGCAGCCTGCGAGCAGGATGATGACTGGCCCGGGAGGGCGCAGGCGCATGGAGGGGCTTTCTGCCAGGGTACCAGGGTCGGGTGCGGGGCCCGCAAAGCATGGCCGGATGGGAAGATAGCGGCTCGTCGTGGAGGCTGCGATGCCGGGAAGGTACGGGAGCCGTCTTCCGGCACCCGACTTGCTCCTGTGGAACCGTTCGCCTGATTCCAGGAGGCCGTGATGAAGTTCATGCTGGTGCTCGCCGCGATCGCCGCGGGGGCATGGATCTATTTCAAGCCGCTCCCGCCGGGGCAGGGCCCGAACGCGCAGGCCGGCATGCGTGCGTCCGCCGCCGTCATTCGGACCCTCGAGAACTACCGCAGCGACCGCGGCATATACCCGCTCAATCTGTCGGACCTCGTGCCGGACTACTTGTCAGGCATCCCCCATCTCTCGAATGGCAGCGAGATCGAGTACGAGCGGCTCGGTGCCAACTTCCAGCTCACCTTCAACTACACCAACCCGCTTCCGGTGCACTGCAGCTACTCGCCGGCGGTGAAGTGGCAGTGTGAGTGGTTCTAGAACAGGAACTCGACTCCCAGCCGGAAGAGCCGCGGCTGGCCGTAGGCGAACAGCGGCTGGGTGAAGTCCTTCGCCGCCGCGAGGTAGAGCGGCTTCAGCTCCGCCGGGCCGTCCACCTGCCCATTCCCATCCAGGTCGGCCCAGCGCCTGTAGCGGCTCGACTCGAAGGGGATCGGATAGGGATTGGCGGCATAGGCTGAGTCGGCCAGGGCTTGCAGCCCGGCGGCCGTGGGCCCCGGCCGTCCGGTATCCCGGCGGACCGCCAGCACGTTCCGCTGGTTGAGCAGATTCCTCACATCCAGATAGACGCTGCCTCCCATTCGGCCGAAGCGAAACGGCCGGCGCAGCAGCACGTCCAGGGTCGAGGTCGTCGGCAGCCGCCCCTCGTTCGGCAGGCCGATGATCGAGTCGCCCTTCGCGTTGGTGCGCGAAAAGGGCAGGCCGGTCGCGATCCGCAGAATCGCGGTGCCCTCGAGTCCCGCCAGCAGCCGCGTCCCGAACAGTGCGGGTCCGAACCGCGCCGGCACCGTGCCGGTCACGATGCCGGTGAAGGACTGGCGGCGGTCGAAGTCGAGCGGAAACTCCACCTTCGCCGGGAAGGTGGTGTCGCCGGTCGTGGGATCGATGGTCGGCACCTTCTGCACCAGGAAGGCATTCGAGGAGTTGGCCGTGGCCTGCTGCACGTTCCAGGAGACGCGGGCGCCCCAGCCGCGGGCAAACTCGCGCTCCAGGATGATCTCGCCCCCCTTCACCGAACCCGCATCCACGTTGCCGAAGATCGCCGAGTCGGGATTGACCCCGAGCGGCACCGAGGCAACCAGGCCGTCCAGCCGGCGCACGTAGACGTTGGCGCGCACCGAGGCGTACGTCGCCGGGCGGAGCCGGAGGCTGAACTCGTACTGGGTGGATTCCTCGAAGCCGAGATCGGGGTTCCCCTGCCGGAAGCGTCCAGTGCGCGTCGTGTCGTCGAACGCGGCGTCGACCAGGAACTGGTAGTCCGGTGCCTGACGGAACTTGCCGAAGCTGGCGACGAACGTGGCTCCCTTGAGGACGGTGCTGACCGCCATTCGCGGTGAGATCGCCCGCTGGCTCTTCGCCGGCTTGCCCTTCAGGTCGTTGCGGCCGCTGAACTGGTCGTATCGGACGCCGACGGTGACGGCCAGGTCGTTCGACCGCCCCTGCACCTCCGCGTAGACCGATCCGGCCCATGGTGTGAAGTTCGCCGCGCTGGCCGCGGGGACGCTGTCGCCGACGGGGAGGTAGCCGAGGGTCCGCTGAAAGGTCTTGACCCGCTGGGTGGAGTATTCGCCGCCGAAATAGAAATCACTTCTGCTGCCTGCGGGTACGCTCACGTCGAGCCGGCTCCGGATTTCCCGGTAGTGATTCCAGCCGAGGTCGCCACGCGGCCCCGCGCCCCGGAAGAAGGCCGGCACGCCCCACGGCGTGTTGGTGCTGAAGTCCGGCGCCACCAGCCCGGGCAGCGGGGCGTTCGCCGCGGCCGTATCCTGCGCCCGCGCGAGGTTCTCGTCGATGATGCCGATCTTCTTGCCAGTGAACGCTCCGAAGCGGTAGTCCGGCGTGCTCGTGGCCGCGCCCCGGATGAAGTCCCGGCCGAAATAGCCGACCCGCAGGTCGGCCACCATGTTGGGGCCCGGGAAGGTCCGCTGGAGGTGGGCGTTGAGGAGATCGCCCGTGATCCGCCTGACAGGGGAGAGCGCCACGTCGTACTTGTAGGCGGGATCGTAGAGGAGCCGCTGCTCTGCCGAGTGCATTCCGAGCAGCCGGAGGGTCTGCCTCGCCCCGAGCGGGATGGTCAGCTTGGCCGCGAGATCGGCCTGCTCCCCGCTGTTGTGTGGCAGCAGCCAGGGATTCGAGTGCCGGGGGTCGCGGGGGTTGGAAGGGGCCGGCGCGTTGACGGGGTCGGCGTCGAGCCGCCCGGAGATGTCGGCGACGGCCACGAGGCGGATGCCGGCGACGATCGGTCCCTCGGCGCTGACGACCGCGCGGTCGAGGCCGAAATCCGCGCCGTTACCGAGTGGCCGGTCGGTCTCGTAGGCCACCCGTCCACCCCAGCGATCGGCGCCGTCGCGCGTGGCGAGATTCACCAGCGCCGAGACCGCTTGCCCGTAGCGGGCGGAGAAGCCGTTGGTCACCAGCGACGCTTCCGCCAGCAGATCGGGCGGCACCCGGATGCCGAGTGCACCGCTCGAGGCATCCAGCTGGTTCTTGAGCCCGAGCCCATCGAGCACAAAGGACTGCTGCCCGAGACGGCCGCCGCGATAGCTCTCGCCGACGGCGCCTGAAGAGAGCGCGATCGCCTCGTCGACGTTGGAGACCGGCAGGCGCCGAAGATCCTCGGAGGTGAAGCGCTGCTGATCCTGGACGGCGAGGGGGTCGAGGACGGAGTCCACGCGCTGGGCGATGACCTCGAGTGGCTCGAGCCCCACGGGATCGGCATGGAGCGCGAAATCGAGCGCGGTGGTCTGCCCGCTCCGCACCAGCACGCTGTCACGGATCTGGGGCCGTCGTCCGATCACTGCGGCGCCGACACGGTGCCAGCCCGCCGCGAGGTCCCGAAGCCGGTAGACACCCCGCGCATCGGTCGTCGTGATGAACCGACCGCCATCCACGGTGATTCTCGCCCCCGGCAGGCCGCCACCACCGGACTCGGCCTCCCGGACGGTCCCGGCGATGGCCCCGACCGACTGCGCGGCGAGCGGAGTCCCGGCAAGCACCCCGGCGAGCATCAATGCGGCGATATGGGGGCGCATAGTCAGGGCTCCACGAGGCGAAGATCGGCCACACTGGCGACGGTCGAGTCGATGCCGATCACCTGGCCGGACGAGTCGAGAATCGGAGTCAGAACGAGCGGATAGCCTTCCGCCACGACCTGCGCACCTGATGGAGAAAGGGCGGGGCGGCGGAAGAGCAGTGTCGACACCGTCGCCAGGGACTCCGCGCCAGTACCGAGGTCGACAAGCGCGAGACGACCGCCCCGGTCCACCTGCGCGGTCCCGAAGATCGCCACCACCTGAGTGTCGACCAGGCCATCGACGATCGCGGCCAGGCGGTTGCCGTTGACCTGCGGATCCCGCGCGATCCGGCCGGCGCCAAAGTCGTGGAGCACCGTCACGGCTCCCCCCACCGGCGCCTGGCGATAGACCTGGGAGTCGCCGCGACGCGTGAAGTAGATCGCGGAGCCGTCCGGCGCGGGCCAGACCGCCGTCGCCTCGCCGGTCCCCGGGAGGATGCTGACGGTCGCCGGGGTATGCGACAGGTCCAGCAGCGCTACATCCTTGCCGGCCAGCAGGGTGTCCAACTTGCAGCCGTTGCACGCCCGGACATACGCGACATCGTTCCCGACGTAGACGAGGCTGTCCTCGCCGAGCCAGGCGAGGTGAGTCGCCGTGGCGTGGACCGCACCGTTAGGCGCGGGATATGGGAGGGACCGGACCAGCACACCGCGGTCGGCCGGGTCGAGGGTTCCGACACGGATGCCGGCGTTCTGGGGGTCGGATCGTCCGATCGGGGTGCCCTCCGCCACCCACGCGAGCCGGCCGCCGGCGCTCATCGCCGGCTCACGCATGACGTTGACCGAGTCGCGACCGGCATCGTCCGCGTAGCACTTCTCCCGGGAGCGCGTGCCACCGCCAGGCGGGATGACGGCGAGGCACTGGTCCGGATCGGGGCGGTCGAGACGCTGCACCGAGTAGAGGACTCCCGATCCATCGGGTAGCCAGACCGGGTCGCGATCCTGCCCGATATTGAGGGTGAGCTGAACGGGCGGCGTCGGATCGAAGGGGCCGGTCGAGCCGTTGTCACGCGGGACGAACGGCTCGCTGTGGGTGCAGCCGAACGCGGCGAGGAGGCAGAGCAGTCTCGGGTCAGGGCGTCGCATAGCTCACGTCGGAAACGGGAATTGCTCCCAGCCAAATGCAGGCTGGAGAGCGGCGAGCGGATCCGGTTTGTCAGTGGCGGAATCGAGGCCGCAGGGGCCGTCGATGATTCGGCCCAAGGTACCTCGCGGCTGGAGACGACGTAAGGCTGGTCAGGCACACTGGCCCCGCTCGGAGACCTCCGGTGTCCGATTCCGGGACGAGCAATCCCATGAGCGAACGAACTAGGCTGGGCCGCGGCCATGGCGCTCCGCCTAACTGCTTGATCAGATTGCAGTTGCGAATCCGGCTGAGGGCAGCTCTCGCGGCACGCTTCTTACCTGTTTCCCGTCCGAGCAGTCGGAGTCCGCTGCCAGCGATTATCCGTTATCCGTGACGAGCGAGGGGCCGCTTGGACATAGCCCGTGAGAAGAAGCCTGACCGCCGGCGCTTCCTCTATATAGGGGGAGCCTGTGCCGCGCTCGTGGCGGTGACCGTGGGGTTGAGCCGGCTGCGGCCCGCCGCTCCGTCCGTGGAGCGGAGCACGCTCTGGATGGACACGGTGCGGCAGGGGCCGATGGTGCGCGAGGTCCGGGGTCCGGGGACACTGGTGCCGGAGCAGATCCGCTGGGTTTCGGCAGTGACTCCGGGGCGGGTGGAGAAGAAGCCGGTGCAGCCCGGCGCGCGGGTGACGGCGGGCACCATCCTCCTCGAACTCAGCAACCCTGATGTCCAGATCCAGCTGCTTCAGGCGGAGCGCCAGCTGACCGACGCCGAGTCGCAACTGCTCTCCCTCAAGACCACGCTCGAGACCCAGCGGCTCAATCAGGCGGGGGTCGTCGCGTCGGTCCGGTCCGAGTATCGCGATGCGATCCGGAAGGCGGCGGCGGACTCGGCGCTGGCGAGTCAGAACCTGATTTCGACGTCGGACTACGCGCGCTCCCGCGATCACGCGGAGGAGCTGACGGAACGTCTGCAGGTCGAGCAGCAGCGGCTGCAGATCTACACCGCGAACATCGGAGCCCAGCTCTCGGTCCAGGAGGAGCAGACGAAGCGCCTGAAGGCCGTCGCCGACTTCCAGCGTTCGATGGTCAACTCCATGGTGGTGCGTGCGGGCTCCGACGGCGTGCTGCAGGAGCTGCCGCTCGAGGTCGGACAGTGGGCGATTTCGGGCGCGCTCCTCGCCAAAGTGGTGCAGCCCGAGAAGCTCAAGGCCGTTCTGCGGATCCCGGAGACGCAGGCGAAGGATGTGACGATCGGCCAGGTGGCCTCGATTGATACCCGAAACGGAATCGTGAAGGGGCACGTCATGCGCATCGACCCTGCGTCCCAGAACGGGACCGTGACGGTGGATGTCACGCTGGATGGGGCGCTGCCACGCGGTGCGAGGCCCGACCTGAGCGTGGATGGCACGATCGAAATCGAACGTCTCGACAACGTCCTGCATGTTGGCCGGCCCGCGTACGGACAGGCGGGTTCGACCGTCGGAGTGTTCCGCCTGCTGCCCGGGGGAGACGAAGCGGAGCGGGTGCGCGTCGACCTGGGGCGCAGCTCGGTCAACACCATCGAGATCGTCCGGGGTCTGGCGGTGGGCGACGTCGTGATCCTGTCCGACATGTCGCGGTGGGATGCCGTGGAACGGGTACGGCTGCAGTAGCCGTCCGTCATCAATCATCAGCCAAACGAGGCCTGGAGTCCGCATGACCACGAACGACGCGCCGCTCATCCGTCTGGACGGCATCAAGAAGGTGTTCTACACCGACGAAGTGGAAACCCACGCGCTGGCGGAGATTCACCTCGAGGTCCGCCGCGGTGAATACGTCGCGATCTCCGGGCCCTCGGGCTGCGGCAAGACGACGATGCTGTCGCTGCTCGGCCTGCTCGACACGCCGACCGGCGGGGAATACTGGCTCGACGGCAAGCCGGTCGCGCAGCTCTCTCCCGGCGAGCGGGCACGGATCAGGAACCGGGAGATCGGCTTCATCTTCCAGGCGTTCAATCTGATCGGGGACCTCACGGTGTACGAAAACGTCGAACTGCCGCTGACCTACCGTGGCATGCCGGCGGCCGAGCGTCGCCAGCGGGTGCTTGCCGCGCTGGAAAAGGTGGGAATGTCCCACCGGGTGAAGCACTACCCGTCCCAGCTTTCGGGCGGCCAGCAGCAGCGCGTGGCGGTGGCGCGTGCGGTCGCGGGAGAGCCTCTGATCCTGCTCGCGGACGAGCCGACCGGCAACCTCGATTCCACCAATGGTGAACAGGTGATGGGGCTGCTGCAGGAGCTGCATCGCGGCGGCGCGACCATCTGCATGGTGACCCACGATCCGCGGTACGCCGCGCACGCCGACCGGGCCATCCATCTCTTTGACGGGCGCGTCGTCGAGGACAAGGTCGCGGAGCTGGCGTAGCACTGAGACGGGTGGCGGCGGGGCAGACACGCGGGGGCGCTCGCCCCCGCGACCGATTCCAGGGGCGCTCGATGGACATCCTCCAGCAGGACCTCCGCTACGCATTCCGCAGTCTCGCGCGGAGTCCGGGCTACACCCTGGTCGCGGTGCTCTCCCTCGCGCTGGGTATCGCGGGAAATGCCGCGTTGTTCACGATCGTCAACGGCCTCCTGCTGAAGCCACTGCCCGTCGCCGAGCCCGGGCGGGTCGCCGCCGTGTACACGAGCGACTACAGTGGCACCCGCTTCGGTGGCTCGAGCTACCCCGATCTCGTCAGCTTCCGTGAGGCGATCTCGGCGTTCGATCATCTCGTCGGCATGCAGCTGCTCCCGACCAGCCTGACCGACGGGACCGAGACGACGCGCATCGTCGCCGGACTCGTCTCCGCCGATTTCTTCGATGGACTCGGCATCCCGCTGGCCGCCGGGAGGGGATTCGGCCCCGATCAGGACCGGCCGGGTGCGGAGTCGAATGTGGTGGTGCTGAGTCACGCCCTGTGGACCGCGCGGTTCGGGGCCGACCGCGGTGTCGTCGGTCGTCTGGTGCGGCTGGGGGGGCAGCCGTTCACGGTGGTGGGCGTCGCGGGCCCCGGGTTCGCCGGACTGGTACGGGGTATCGGCCAGGAGGCCTGGGTGCCGTTCGGCGCCTCTCCGGTGATCAATCCGGGGAATGACTTCTTCGCGGAGCGTGGCAATCGCGCGCTCTTCCTCTATGGTCACCTGGCACCGGGCCGCACGCTGAGCCAGGCACGGGAACAGGCTGTGGCTGTTGCGCGGCGGCTGGCCGAAGCCCAGCCGAATGCGTGGACGACACTCCGCGGCACCGGGCGGGAGATCACGCTGCTCTCCGAGGCCGAGGCCAGGATCTTTCCCGACGCCCGGAGTCCGGTCATTCTGGCGACGCTGCTGCTCTTCCTGGTGGTCGGGGCGGTGCTCCTGATCGCCTGCGCGAACGTCGCGAACCTTTCCCTCAGCCGGGCCCTGGCGCGGCGACGGGAGATCGCGATTCGCCTCGCGATCGGTGCGACCAGGCGGCGGATCGTGGCCCAGCTGGTTGCCGAGAGCATGCTGGTCGCTTTTGGGAGCGGCGCGCTGGGACTCCTGGCGGCGGCGTGGCTCAACGGCCTGGTGCCGGCGATCCACCTCCCTCTGCCGGTGCCGGTGGCGCTGGACCTCTCCCTCGATGCGCGCGTCGTGGTCTTTACCTTCCTGGTCACGGTCGTCGCCGGCACGATCCTCGGGCTTGCGCCCGCACTGCAGGTCACGCGCCCCTCGCTGGCGCCGGCACTCAAGGACCAGGGCGGCCCGGCGCTCGCCGGCCGGTCGCGGCTGCGCAGCCTGTTCGTGGTTACCCAGGTCGCCTTCGCGCTTCCGCTGCTCGCGCTCGCGTTCCTCTTCGGGCGCAGCGTGGTGAGGTCGGCGGCCATCGATCCGGGCTTCGGTGCACGCGACGGCCTGGTCCTCTCGACG
This sequence comes from uncultured Gemmatimonadales bacterium, assembly GCA_963817435.1. Classification (GTDB taxonomy): domain Bacteria; phylum Gemmatimonadota; class Gemmatimonadetes; order Gemmatimonadales; family GWC2-71-9; genus JADJOM01. The sequence continues at coordinate 1,490,114 of CAWFNY010000001.1, read as the reverse complement.
GACTGGGGGCTCACCGGCTGGGAGACGGCGCGCGGCCATCTGTTTCAGCGCCGGCTCGTCGAGCGAGTGCGGGCGCTGCCTGGTGTGGTCGCGGCGGGGCTGACCGAGACCCTGCCGCTCTCGCTCTCGGGGAATCGCTCCGGAGTGACCGTGGAGGGCTATGTCCCGCAGCCATCGGAGGACATGGAAGTTGGCCGAGTCGCGGTCGGGCCCGGGCTGCTCGAGGCGCTTCAGGTGCCGCTGCTGCAGGGGCGGAGCTTCACCGATGCCGACCGGGCCGATGGCCCCCGAGTGGTGGTGGTCAGTGCGGCGTTCGCGTCCCGCTACTGGCCGGGCGCGAGCGCACTCGGGCGCCGCCTGAGCTTCCAGGGTGATGCCGGTCCCTGGTTCACGGTCGTGGGGGTCGCCGGTGATGTCGTGTACGGGCAGCCGGGCGACGCGCCGCCACCCTGTTTCTACGTGCCGCTCGAGCAGGTCAGCGCGCATCGGACGACGCTGCTCATTCGAAGCAGCGCGGATCCTCGCCCGCTCGCCGCCGCGCTGCGGGCCATCGTGCGGGAGCTTGGCCCGGGCCTGCCCATCGAGGACCTCGGCTCTCTGCGTGAGGCACTCTCGCTGGCCCTGCTGCCGGCACGAGTGGGCGGGTTCGCGGTCGGGGCCTTCGGCATCCTCGGGATGCTGCTTGCCAGCCTCGGGGTCTATGGCGTCGTCGCCTACAGCGTGAACCAGCGCCGCCGCGAGATCGGCATCCGCCTGGCTCTGGGGGCCGCCTCGCAGTCGGTGGTCGGGCTCGCCATCCGGGAGGGGATGCGTCTGGTCGTGATCGGAGTCGCCGTCGGGCTCGCCCTCGCGATGGCTGCGGGCGTGGTCGCGCACCGGGTCCTCTTCGGGCTCGCGCCGCTGGAGCCGATCGCCCTGGCAGGCGGCCCCGCGCTCTTCCTGGCGACGGCGTTCCTCGCGACCTGGATCCCGGCCCGGCGCGCGGCGAAGGTGGATCCAATGGTGGCGCTGCGATCCGAGTAGTCGCGCGATTTCCAGGCGGCGCGTCCCGCCTTCCCGAAAACCCCCGGCAGGGAGCACGATCGCCATGAGCCATCGCCTTCTGCAGGATCTCCGGTACGCGAGCCGCCGCCTCATGCACAGCCCCGGCTTCACCGCCGTCGCCGTGCTCACGCTCGGACTGGGGATCGGCGCCAACACCGCGATCTTCTCGGTCATCAACTCCGTCCTGCTCAGGCCGCTGCCCTACCGTGAGCCGGACCGGCTGGTCGCCGTGGAGCACCACTACCCCAGTCTCAACGACCTGCACGCCTCCGTATCCGTGCCGGGTTTCCTCGCCTATCAGGCGCGCGGCACGATCTTCGAGCAGGCCGCGGTGCAGAACGGCTGGTTGCCCACGCTGACCGGCCACGGCGACCCCACGCGCATCACCGGTTCGCAGGTCACGGGGGACTTTTTCGCCGTCTTCGGCGTCGCACCCGCGCTCGGCCGCGTGATCCGCCCGGAAGATGCAGAGCCGGGCCACGGCAAGGTGGTGGTGCTGAGCCAGGGAATGTGGCAGCGTGTGTTCGGCGCCGATCCCTCGGCGCTCGGGCAGCAGGTCCGGCTGGACGGGGAGCAGTACGAGGTCGTCGGCGTGATGCCGGCCGGCTTCAGCGACTTCTGGAATCGGCGGGCGGAATTCTGGGTGCCGCTGATCTTCACCCCGGCGCAGGCCGATCCCAACCGCTGGACCAACGAGTATCTCTCGTTCACCGGCAGGCTCCGCGCGGGTGAATCGGTGGAGCAGGCTTCCGCGGACCTCGCCGCCTACGGCGTCCAGTTGCGGACCGAGAACCCGGATCGCTTCAGTCCCGACTGGGGTCTGGTCACCACGTCGCTCAACGAGAAGGCGCGTGGCCCCCTGCGGCATGCGCTCTACCTGATGCTGGGCGCGGTCGTGCTGGTGCTGCTCATCGCCTGCGCGAATGTCGCCAACCTGCAGCTTGCCCGCGCCGCCGCCAGGGCGCGGGAGATCGCGGTGCGCGTCGCGTTAGGCGCCTCGCCGGGTGCGCTGATCGGGCAGCTCCTGACGGAGAGCGTTCTCCTGGCCATGGCCGGCGGGGTGCTGGGCGTGCTGCTCGCGGTCTGGTGCGTGCCGGCGCTCCTGGGACTGAATGGCGGACGTGGGCTTCCCGCCGGAGCGGACGTGCGCCTCGACGGTACGGTGCTCGCGTTCGCGCTTGGCATCTCCGTCCTGACGGGCCTCGTCTTCGGACTCGCCCCCGCCAGCCGGGTCGCCCTGGGCAATCTGCACGAGACCCTCAAGGAGGGCGGTCGCGGCGCCTCGGCTGATCGCGGCGGGCTGGCGCTCCGCCGAGGCCTGGTGGTGGCCACGGTCGCGCTCGCGCTGATGCTGCTGGCCGGTTCGGGGCTGCTGATTCGGAGCTTCGGTCGGCTGGTGGGAGTCGATCCCGGCTTCCAGCCTGCGCGCCTCGTCACGTTCAACGTGGCGCTTCCGCTCGCGAAATACCCCAGCGATACCGTCCAGATCGCGACCCTCGAGCGCGTGACGCGCGCCTTGCGCGAGGTCCCTGGGGTGACCGGCGCCGGTGGAACCTCGGTGATGCCGTTCGGCGGTTCGTGGGCCACGGCCAGCTTCAGCGTGGAAGGCTTTCAGCCCGCCCCCAACGCGCCGGGGCCGTGGGGTGACATGCGCACGGTAACGCCGGACTTCCTGCCCACCCTCGGCGTGGAACTGCTGCGGGGGCGGCAGTTCACCGACGCGGACCGGGCCGGCGGACGTCCGGTCGTCATCGTGGACGAGGAGATGGCGCGGCGATACTGGCCGGGCCAGGACCCGGTGGGCAAGCGGATCACGTTCAACAATCTCACCGACAGCAGCATCGCATGGATCGACGTGGTCGGCGAGGTCCGCCACACCATGCACGAGGGACTCGACGGGCAGGCGCGGGTCCAGCTCTACTTCCCGCTGCAGCAGAACGGCCTGCCGTTCCTCGCCTACGCGGTGCGCGCCGCGGGCGATCCGATGGCGCTGGTGCCCCAGCTCAAGCGCGCGGTTGCGTCCGTCGACGCCGACCTGCCGATGTCGAACGTCAGCACCATGGACGACCTGATCGAGGGCACGACCGGACCGCGGCGCTTTGCGATGCTGCTGCTGGTTTCGTTCTCGGCACTCGCGGCCGCCCTCGCCGCGATCGGCTTGTACGGGGTGATGTCGTATACCGTCACCCAGCGGACCAGGGAGCTGGGCGTTCGCGTGGCACTCGGCGCGGGGCCGAAGCAGGTGCTGGGCATGGTCATCCGGGAGGGCGTGCGCCTTGCCGCGGTCGGGCTGGGCATCGGCCTGGTTGCAGCCCTCGCGGTCTCCCGCGTGCTTCGCAGCATGCTCTTCGGAGTGAGCACGACCGATCCGGTCACGTTCGTGGCCATTCCCCTTCTGCTGCTCGCCGTCACCCTCCTCGCCTGCTGGCTGCCGGCGCGGCGGGCCGCCCGGGTAGACCCGATCGTCGCCCTCCGCGCGGATTAGCCAGCGGCCAGTCACCCGGAACCCATTCCCATGCTCACCGATATTCGCCACGCGATTCGAGCGCTGCATCGCGCTCCGGGCTTCACCGTCACCGTCGTGCTCACCCTGGGGCTTGGCATCGGCGCGGTCACCGCACTGACCAGCGTCCTCGACATGCTGCTCTTCCGGCCACCGGTGGGGGTCGAGGCGCCGGGCACCCTGGTGCGGCTCTTCTTCCATCACCGCAATCCCCAGTTCGGCGAGTGGCGCAACTCGTCGGTCAGCTACCCCGATTTCACCGATCTGACCCGGGCGAAGAGTTTCGCCGCGATTGCGGCGGAGTATTCCACCAGCGCCTCGCTCGGCCGTGGTCCGGAGGCCGCGCAGGTGTCGCTGGCGTCCGTGACGGGAGGCTACTTCCCGATGCTCGGCACTCGCGCGCGGCTCGGGCGTCTGCTCGGGCCCGACGACGATCGCGCCGATGCCGGCGTACCAGTCGCCGTGCTCAGCGAACGGCTGTGGCGAAGCCGGTTCGGGGCCGCGACGGATGTCATCGGCAAGACTCTCGCGCTCGACGATCAGAGCTACACCGTCGTCGGCGTGGCACCGCGCGCTTTCGACGGTGGCGAGTACGACGCACCGGAGCTGTGGGTTCCGTTCACCGGGGTGGCGCGCCGCATCAGCGGGGACGACTATCGCACCGACCGCGGCTGGTATTTCATCCAGCTCGTGGCCCGGCTTGCACCGGGCGTCACGCCGAGCCAGGCGGAGGCGGAAGCCACGGCGCTGATTCGCGCGGGTCGCAGCGATTCTACTACGGCGAACGGCTTCCAGCAGGTCGAGTTCGGCCCCATCCTCGCCGCCGCCGGTCCCGACTACAGCAGTTCGGCGGCACTCGCGCGGTGGCTCGCGGGGATGTCGCTGCTCGTGCTGCTGATCACCTGCGCCAACATCGCGAACCTGATGTTCTCCCGCGGCCTCGGCAGGGCGCGCGAGCTTGCCGTGCGCAAGGCGCTCGGTGCGGGGCAGGGCCGGCTGGTGCGCCAGCTGTTCTTCGAGGGGGCGCTCCTCGCCATGATTGCGGGTGGACTCGGCCTGCTCGCGGCTTCGTGGGGTGTGGGACTCTTGCGCGGCTACGTCCTTCCAGCTTCCATGGCAGAGCGATTCAGCACCGATGGCCGGGTCTTTCTGATCGCGGTCGCGGCGACGGCGGTGGCGGCGCTGCTCTCCAGCCTGGTGCCGGCCATTCAGGTCACGAAGAGCGATCTCACGCCGGTGCTCAAGGAGGGCGGTCGGGGGAGCGGCTTCCGGCGTTCGAAGCTGCGGTCGGGTCTCGTCGTGGCACAGGTCGCGCTGAGCGTGCTGCTGGTGATCGGCGCGGGGCTCTTCGTGCGGAGCCTTCGCAATGTGCTCGCGATCGACATCGGCTACGACCGGGAACACATCCTCATGGCGACCGTGGACCCGGCCGCGGTCGGGTTCAGCGGCGTGGCGACCGGTCAGGCCTTCGAGACAATGGCTGAAGTGTCCCGGGCACATCCCGGCGTCGCAGCGGTGGCGATCAACAATGGCGAGCCGTTCGGCTGGAGCATGGCCGAGCGGCTCCGGATCCAGGGCAGGGATTCGCTGCCGAGGCTGGCCAGCGGGGGGCCCTATGTGCAGCGGACCACGCCGGACTACTTCACCACGATGGGGCTCGCGATACAGCACGGGCGCGGTTTCACCGAACAGGACCGCCGGGAGCGGCCGGCCGTGACGCTCATCGGCGCGACGATGGCGAAGCGTTACTTCCCCGACCAGGATCCGATCGGGCAGTGCCTGCTCATCGGCAAGGATGCCACGACCTGCACCGAGGTCATCGGCGTCGTGCAGGATGGGGTGCGCTACAGTCCGCGGGAGGAATCGCAGGCGATCTACTACGTCCCCCTCCCGCCGCCGAGCGCCGCGACGAAGCACCTGACCCTCTTTCTCCGTACGCGCGGACCCGCCACTGTCGTCGCTGCCGACGTCCGGCGGCTGCTTCAGGCATCGGTTGCCGATCTGCCCTATGTGCAGGTGCGATCGCTGGGCGAACTGCTGGAGCCGGCGTACCGCGATTTCCGCCTCGGCGCGAGCCTCTTCGGCATCTACGCGCTGGTGGCGCTCGTCATGGCGGGTCTCGGACTCTACAGCGTCCTCGCCTACGCGGTGCGCGCGCGCACCCAGGAGCTCGGCATCCGCCTCGCACTCGGGGCGGCGCCCGCCGCCCTCGTGCGGCTGGTTGTTGGCGATGGGATCCGGCTGGTGCTCTTCGGTCTTGCCCTCGGAATGCTCGCCGCCTTTGCCGCGGGCGGGGCGCTGCGGGCGCTCCTGTACGGAGTCGCGCCCTACGACCCGCTCACCCTCGGGATGAGCGCCCTCGTGCTGCTCGCGACGGCGGTCTGCGCGAGCCTCCTCCCCGCCCGCCGGGCCGCGGATGTCGATCCGATGCAGGCCCTGCGTACCGAGTGAGGCGGCCGCCATGCTGCACGATCTCCGGATCGCCTGCCGGTCGGTGGGGGCTCGTCCCTCGCAGCAGGCGTCTCCCCCCTCACACATGACCGCCGTCAGGAGCATGCCGTGATCCGTCTCGTCGATCTCGAGAAGTCCTTCGACACCAAGCCGTCGCCGACGTTCGTGCTGCGGCGCATTGCGCTGTCGATCGACGCCGGGGACTTCGTCACCATCATGGGCCCTTCCGGCGCGGGGAAGAGCAGCCTGCTTTCGATCCTGGGCATGCTCGATGCCGACTTCCGGGGAGAGTACTGGCTGCAGGGCGAACCGGTGCACAGCCTCAAGCCGAAGCTCCGCGGCGATCTCGCGCGGCGGAGCGTCGGGTTCGTCTTTCAGCAGTACCACCTGCTGGACGACCTGACGGTGGCGGAGAATCTCGAGGTGCCGCTGAGCTACCGGAACATGAAGGGGAGCGAGCGCGCGGCGCTGGTCGCGGACACGCTCGACCGGTTCCAGATGGTCGGGAAGAAGGACCTCTTTCCGTCGCAGTTGTCAGGCGGACAGCAGCAGCTCGTGGGGGTGGCGCGGGCCGTGATCGCCCGCCCGCCGCTGCTGCTGGCAGACGAGCCGACCGGCAACCTGCACTCGGAGCAGGGCCGGGAGATCATGGAGCTGTTCCGGAGGCTCAACCGGGAGGGCACGACCATCGTGCAGGTGACCCACTCCGAGGAGAATGCCAGCTACGGAAACCGCATCGTGCGGCTGAGGGACGGGTGGCTGGTCTGATGGCGGCTGGCTCCGCGGGGTCCACGCCGCCGACGCCTCGGGACTCCCGCCGGTTGCGGGATCGCGTGGCGCAGTAGATTAGTGCCGGTATGCCGTCCCCCACGCCAAGAATTCTCGTCGCCGACGATCAGCCGGACATCCTCCAGGCGCTCCGCCTTCTCCTCAAGGGCGAGGGTTTCGTGGTGGAGACCGTCGCCTCGCCCGGAGCGGTGCTCGCGTCACTCGAGCGCAGCGACTTCGATGTCCTCCTCATGGACCTCAATTACACCCGGGACACCACCTCGGGCATGGAGGGGTTCGATCTCCTGAGCCGTATTCAGCTGCTCGACGCGCAGCTGCCCGTGGTCGTGATGACCGCCTACGGCAGTGTCGAAGGCGCCGTCGAGGCGATGCGCCGGGGCGCCCGGGACTACCTGGAGAAGCCCTGGGACAACACCCGGCTGGTGGCGCTGCTCCGCACCCAGGTGGAACTCGGCCGGGCGCTCAAGCGCAGCCAGCGGCTCGAGAGCGAGAACCAGACCTTGCGCCGCGACGGGCTCCCGGACCTCGTCGCCGAATCGGCGGCGATGCGACAGGTGGCGCGCTTGATGGAGCGGGTCGCGCCCTCCGACGCGAACGCGCTGATTCTCGGCGAACACGGCGTCGGGAAGGAGATCGCCGCCCGGTGGCTGCATGCGGCCAGCGCACGCGCGACCCGCCCGATGATCACGGTGAACGTCGGCGGACTCTCGGAAGGGGTCTTCGAGAGCGAGCTGTTCGGCCATCTCAGGGGTGCGTTCACCGATGCCAAGGCCGACCGGATCGGACGCTTCGAGCTCGCCGACGGCGGCACCCTGTTCCTCGACGAGATCGCCAACATCACGCTGGCGCAACAGGCCAAGCTCCTCCGCGTGCTGCAGACGGGCGAACTGGAGCGGGTCGGGTCCTCCAAGACCCGGACGGTGAACGTGCGTGTCCTCTCGGCCACCAACGCGGAGCTGCCCGGCGAGGTCGCGGCCGGGCGCTTTCGCGAGGACCTGGTCTACCGCCTCAACACCATCGAGATCCGCATTCCGCCGCTCCGCGACCGGCGGGAGGACATCCCGCTGCTGGCCGCGAGCTTCCTGCACCGGCATGCAACGCGCTACCGGAAGCCGCTCTCCAGCTTCCGGCCCGACGCGATGGAAGCACTGATCCGCTACGGCTGGCCCGGCAACGTGCGGGAGCTCGACCATACGATCGAGCGCGCGGTGCTGCTCGCCGACGGGAGCGAGATCCGGATCGTGGATCTCTCGCTCTCGGCTCCAGCGGATACCGCGGTCCGGCTCGATCAGCTCACGCTCGAGGAAGTCGAAAAGCTCCTGGTGCAGAAGGCGCTGGCCCGTGCCGGCGGCAACGTGACGGATGCCGCGAAGGCTCTCGGCCTCTCGCGCAGCGCGATGTACCGTCGGCTGGAGCGGTATGGCCTCTAGGCTCCCGCGCCGTCGGCCCGTGGGTCGCGAGCGCCGGCGACTGATCCCCGACGCGTCATGCGCTCCCACCCCCGCCGTGTCCTCCTGGTCGCGACCGTCTCCGCATTGCCCGCCGTCGCCCTGGCGCTGCTGCTGCTCTGGCGCGGAGACTTCACGCCGCGAGCCCAGTGGACCGGGACGATCTTCGCCCTCGGCGCGCTCGGGATCGGCCTGCTGGTGCTGCAGGAGCGGGTGGTGCGCCCGCTGCAGACGCTCTCGAACGTGCTCGCCGCGCTCCGCGAGGGCGACTACTCTCTCCGCGCCCGCGGCGCCGATGCCGACGATGCGCTCGGTCTCGTCTACCTCGAGGCCAACGCGCTCGCCGAGACGCTTCGGGGACAGCGACTCGGCGCGCTTGAGGCCTCCGCGCTCCTGCGCACCGTGATCGCGGAAATCGACGCGGCGATCTTCGCTTTCGACGGGGACGGCACGCTGCGACTCGTGAATCGGCGCGGCGAACGGCTCCTCGGCCATAGCGTCGAGCGGCTGCTGGGACGCGGGGCCGATGAGCTGGGTCTGGCGGAGTGCCTGACGGGGGACTCGCCACGTGTGCTCGAGCGCGGCGGGCGCGAGCCGGGACGATGGGAACTGCGCCGCAGCAGCTTCCGGCAGGATGGTCGCGAGCACCAGCTCGTGGTGCTCACCGACCTGAGCCGAACCCTGCAGGCCGAGGAGCGCCTGGCCTGGCAGCGGCTGGTCCGGGTGCTCTCGCACGAGATCAACAACTCGCTTGCGCCGATCCGGTCGCTGGCGGGCAGTCTCCGATCGATCCTCGATCGCGGGCGGGACACGCCGGAAGACGGCCAGGATCTGCGTCAGGGCCTCGATATCATCGGCCAGCGCGCGGACGCGCTGGGCCGTTTCATGGCGGCGTATGCCCGGCTCGCCCGGCTGCCGCGGCCACGGCTCGCGGCCGTCGAGGTCGAGCCCTGGATTCGCCGCGTCGCCGCACTCGAGACGCGGGTGGCCGTGGCGGTTCTTCCGGGGCCGCGCTGCGTGCTCAGGGCCGATGGTGACCAGCTCGACCAGCTGCTCATCAACCTGGTCCGCAACGCCGCGGATGCCGTGGCGGAGACCGGCGGTGGAGTGCAGGTCGGCTGGCGAAGTCTGGCCAGCGGAGTGGAGGTCGTGATCGAGGACGAAGGAGACGGGCTGAGCGAGACCGCCAACCTCTTCGTGCCATTCTTCACCACCAAGCCAGGAGGCTCAGGGATCGGACTGGCGCTGTCACGACAGATCGCCGAGGCCCACGGGGGCACTCTTCGGCTGGAGAATCGTGGTGATCAGCGAGGATGCCGGGCCCGGCTCTGGCTGCCGTTCGCGGGTGGCACGGGCCTTCCGATGTAAGCCCGGACTGGCCAGGGCCAGATAGTCGCGGAGGACTGGTTTGACACCCGTCAAACTGCCTCGTAGCTTGACGTTACCTTTCAACCCCCGTGCGATCCTTGACCCCTGCCGTCCGCCGCTGGAGTGCCATCGGTCGCGCCGTTCGTGTCATCTTCGGCGCGATTCTGTTGACTACGTGCTCCACCGACAGTGCGTTCGCGCCACGCTGGACGGCGCAGAGCACCATCGACGCGACGGCCTTCTTCCGGGCGGGGGGGACATTTCCGATCCCCGTGGACGAAGTCATCCTCGACCTTCGCCGGGTGTCCGACAACAGCGTGGCCTTCAGCGACACGCTGACCGCGCAGCAGTTCACTCAGAGCGGCGGGCAGCTGCTCATTCAGGTGACCCTCGACCTCAATAGCGCGACGGAGCAGTTCAGCTTCACCGCCATCGTCCGCGGTGGCGGGATCGAGTACTACCGCACGACCGGCACCGTCACGGCCACGGCTGGCCAGTCGACCCAGACGTCGCCGCTCACTCCGACGTACACCGGTCCCGGCAGCTCGGCGGACTCGGTCACCATCCCAGCGGTTACCAGCCTCACCGACGGCCAGAGCGCGACCATCACGGCAACGGTCTGGCAGGCCGGCCTGCCGGTCAGCGGCGTCCCGGTCTCGTTCGAGTCGAGCGATTCCACGCTGCTGGTCCCGCAGTCCACCGGCTTCAGTCAGGCGAGTGTTACGGCTCCCGCGACAGGCAACGGGAGCGTCACGATCACCGCGAAGACCCCAGGTGGTCTCACGGCGACCGGTACGGTGTCGTGGTCGCCGGCGCCGAGCCAAATCATCAAGATCAGCGGCGATAACCAGAACGTGCCGGCCGGCAGCGCCGCCAGCGTGCCGCTGGTGGTCGAAGTGCAGGATGCGCTTGGCAATCCGGTGGCCGGTGTCGGCGTCACCTTTGCCGTGGCGACGGGGCCGGCCGGGACCACGGTGGCGCCTACCACGACGACGACGAATGGCGCCGGCCAGGCGCAGACGACCCTCACCGCCGGCGGCACAGCCGGCGCGATCATCGTCACCGCCACCTCGAGCGGACTCACCGGATCGCCGCTCAGCTTCTCCGCGACGGCCACCACGGTCGTGGGCCCGCCGGCCAGTGTCGCTGCCAACTCGGCGCTCACCCAGAATGCCACGGTGGGCACCGCCGTGAGTGCGCCTCCGTCGGTGGTGGTGCTCGACGCCAACTCGAACCCGGTTCCCGGCGTGGCGGTCACCTTCGCGGTGGCGAGCGGCGGCGGCTCGCTCACCGGCGGGAACGCCACCACCAATGCCTCCGGGATCGCCACGGTACTGAGCTGGACCGTGGGTGCCACGCCCGGACCGAACACGATGACGGCGACGGTCGCCGGTCTGCCGGTCGTGACCTTCACCGCGACTGGCGTCACCACGACGCCGGCCAGTGTGACGGCCAACTCGGTCATCACCCAGAACGCCGTCGTGAACACCCTCGTGGCGGCGGCGCCCTCCGTCGTGGTGAAGGACGCCGCCGGCGCGCCGCTCTCCGGCGTGTCGGTCACGTTCGCCGTCGCAAGCGGCGGCGGCACCATCACCGGTCCGGTCCAGGCAACCAACGCCTCCGGCGTCGCAACCGCCACGAGCTGGCGTGTCGGTCAGACCGTCGGCAGCAACACCGTGACCGCCACGGTGACGGGCCTGCCCGCGGTGACGTTCACCGCCACCGGAACGCCCACGGCCATTCTCACGCTGGCGAAGGACTCCGGCGACGCGCAGTCCGATTCAGCGGGCAAGCCGCTGCCGGTCGCGCTCGTGGTCCAGGCGAAGGACAGCTTCGCGAACGTGGTGCCGGGCGCCACGGTGAACTGGACGGTGACCGACGGCTCGGTGGCGCCGACCTCCGGCACCACCGACGCGCTCGGCCGGGCCCGGACCGTCTGGACCCTCGGAACCATCCAGCCCAATCCGACGGCGACTGCCTCGATTGGAACCGTGCAGGCCATCTTCACCGCGACGACACTCTTCAGCTCGCCGACGATTCAGCTCTCGTTCGCGGGTGTGCCCGGTGTCGGCATCGGGCTCACATCGAAGGTGTATATCACCCTGAATACCGCTGCTCCGGTGGGTGGCGCCGCGATCACGCTCACGAGCGGGAACCCGAGCTTCTTCACCGTGCCGGCATCGGTGACGATCCCGCAGGGCAAGGTTCTCGACAGCGTGCTGGTGACGGGTGTGTCGCCCGGCACAGCGCTGCTGACCGCCGCCGCCACGGGCTACACCAGCGGCACGCTCTCGGTGGACGTGCAGAACCGGAACATCAGCGTGCTGCCGCCCACGCTCAACGTGCCCTACAACGGCACGGCGTCGCTCGTCATCAACCTGCCGGCGCCCGCGCCGGCGGGCGGTGTGGTGTTCTCGGTGACCAGCAGCAACCCGACCTCCGTGGGCCTCGGGACGCCGTCGGTGACGATCGCCGCGGGGCAGACCAGCGCCAACGTCACGGTGCAGGGACTCCTGCCCGGCACCTCCACGGTCACGGTGAACAACCCCGCCTTCACCTCGGCGTTCTCCACGGTGACGACGTCGGCATCGCTGAACGTGCTGCAGGGCTCGACGACGCTGAACGCCAGCTTCCCGATCGATATCGACATCCAGTTCGAGAGCAACAGCATCGCGATCGCGGCGCCGGCCGGTGGCGTCCCCGTCACGCTGATCGCGCGGGACCCGGCGTGCGTCACCTCGAACTCGCCACGCACCATCGCGCCCGGTCTAGTCGCGACGACGGCCACGCTCTCCGCCGGCACCGGGCCGTTCGCCTGCACGACCTATGTCGTCGCAACCGCGACCAACATCCAGCCGGACAGCGTGCTGGTCACGGTCAACCCGACGCCGAGCTTCAACGTCACCGGTACCGTCACACTCGGGTCCGGTCTGCAGACGAATGTCGGCGCGTCGCTGCAAGCCAGCAATCACGGTGGTACCACGGTGCGGGTGACCAGCGCCGATCCGCTCAAGCTGCTCGTCGCGCCCAATGCAGCGACGGCCGGGACCCCGTTCATCGACATCCCGATCCCGGTGAACGGGAGCGGGTTCAGCTACTATCTCCAGGCGCTTGATGGCCAGACCGGCAACGTGTCCGTCAGCCTCTCGGCGCCCGGCTTCCTCACCGCGACGCACGGCGACTCGCTGGTCGCGCCCGCGCTCGACGTCATCTTCCTTCTGCCCACGGCCACCGTCTACCAGCCGAACTCGGCGTTCCAGATCCGCCTCGGCGTCCCGAACGCGGCCCGGACCGGCATGGCGATCGAGCAGGCCCGCCGGTTCGGGGCCGTGCCGGACACGATCACCGTCATCAATGACTCGGCCGCGGTCGCGACCCTCGTGACGTCGGCGCTGACCAGTTCGACCGTGCAGGTACTCCTGCAGCCGGGCCAGGCGCGGACCGGGAGCCCGGCCTCGGCCGGCGGCGTGGAATTCAAGCCGCTCAATGCCGGGTTCACCGAGGTGTCCGCGAGTGCGGGCCGCTACATCTCCCTGCCGCAGCCGCTGCCGAAGTACGGGGTAACGGTCAGCACGCCCGCGATCACGCTCAACGCTCCTCCGACGCTGGGCAGTGGGCAGCAGGTCGGGACCAGCGGCTTCCTGGGCGCGTCGAACCACGGCGGCGTCACGGTGCACCTCGCCAGCACCAACCCCTCGAGATTCCTGCTGGCGCCGAACGGCTCGACCGTCGGCAGCGGCACGCTCGATATCGCCCTCCTGAACGGCAACACCGGCTTCAGCTACACCGTGCAGGCCACCGACAACGCCGTCGGGACCGACACCATCATCGCGACGGCGCCCGGCTTTACGCCCGACACGATCCCCGTCACGGCCGTCACGCCGGCTGTCGACGTGATCTTCCTGCCGGGCACGATCGCCTCGCTCGCGCCGAACGCGGCCTTCCAGGCCCGCATCGGTGTCCCGAACGGCCAGCTCACCGGGATCCAGAGCGAGTTCGGGCTGCGCTTCGGCAGCCCGGGTCTGACCGTCACCTTCACGCACACCGACACGGCGGCAGCCAAGCTGTTCACCACCGCGCTCCGTGCCGATACGGTGACGGCCCCGATCACGGCGCTCAACGCCCGCACGCCCAGCCCCGCCTCTGCCGGCGGCGTCGAATACGATCCGGCGGCGCCCGGGTCCGACAGCGTCACCGCCACGATCCCCGGCTACGTGGTCCTGCCGAGTGCCACGCAGCCGATCACGGTGACGGGGCAGGCGATTACGCTGGGCGGCGTCTCAGCCATCGGCAGCGGGATGCAGCAGGGGAGCAGCGGATTCCTCGGTGCCTCGAACCACGGCGGCGTGACAGTGCACCTCGTGGTGTCTGACTCGAGCCTGTTCCTGATCGCTCCGAATGGGTCGACCGTCGGCACCGGGTCACTCGATATCCCGGTCGCCAACGGCAGTACCGGCTTCAGCTACACCATTCAGGCCCTCGAGGGTCAGGTGGGTACCGCGACGCTGACGGCCACGGTCCCCGGCTTCACGACCGCGACCACGACGCTCACGGCCGTGCAGCCGGCGCTGGATATCATCTTCCTGCCGACGTCGACCACGACCTTCTCCGCCAACAGCGGGTTCCAGGTGCGAACCGGCATTCCGAACGGTCTGCTCACCGGCATCCAGCAGGAAGAGGTGCTGCGCGCGGGGAGCCCCGGGATCACCGTGTCGCTCGCGAGCAGCGTGCCCGGAGTCGGCGCGCTGGTCACACTGGCCGGCAGCAGCGGGACCGGGCAGGTGAACATCGCCGCGCTGAACGCCCGCTCGCCGAGTGGGGTGCCGGCGGGCGGCATCGAGTTCGACCCGATCATCGGCGGCGCGACGACCGTGAGCGCCACCAGCCCGGGCTATGTGGTCTTGCCATCCGCCTCGGTGGCGGTGACGGTGAGCGCGCCCAGCATTTCGATGAGCGGCGGAACAGTTGGCGCGGGGCTGCAGTTCAGCACCAGCGGATTCCTCGGCGCGGCCAACCACGGTGGCGTCACCGTGCGCGTCACCAGCTCGCAGCCGAGTGTGGCGCTGGTCTCGCCCAACACCACGACGCCGGGCACGGCCTTCATCGACATCGTCGTCCCGAACGGCAGCACCGGCTTCAGCTACGTGATCCAGGGTGTCGAGGGCCAGACCGGCGCCCCGGCGATCACGGCCTCGGCGCCCGGGTTCACCGACGGCAGCGCGGCGGTGACGGTCGCCCCTGCGGCGCTGGATCTCATCTTCCTGAACACGAATACGACGACATTGTCACCGAACAACGCCTTCCAGGTGCGGCTCGGCTACCCGAACCCCAGCAACACGGGCATCGCCGGCGAGCAGGCGCTGCGTGCGGGCGGCACGGTGCGGACCGCGACGATCACCAACAGCAACGCGACGGTGGGCCAGCTCTTCTTCCAGAGCGGCGCCGCGCAGACCGGGACTGTCGACATCGCGCTGCAGCAGGCGCGTTCGCCGAGCCCGGCGAGCGCGGGCGGTGTGGAGTTCTCGGCGCTCGCGGCGGGCACGACCAGCGTGAGCGCGACGATTCCGGGCTTCCTCTCAATGCCCACGGCCACCCAGACCGTCACCGTCACGACGCCGTCGATCAGTGTGTCCGGCCTGACGGTGGGTGCCGGGTTGCAGGCGGCAAGCAGCGCCTTCCTCGGCGCCTCCAATCACGGTGGCACGACCGTGCGGGTGACGAGCAACGATCCAGCGCTCTTCCTGATCGCCCCGAACGCCACGACGGCCGGCACGCCGTTTATTGACGTCCCGCTGACCAACGGCTCGACGGGCGTCAGCTTCGTGGTGCAGGGGCTCGACAGCGTGACCGGCACGGCATCCGTCACCGTCAGCGCACCAGGCTTCACCGACGGTGTTGCCACGGAGACCGTAGTGCAGCCGTCGGTGGATATCATCTTCCTGCCGACGACGATCGCCTCCACATCGGCCAACGTGGCCTTCCAGGTCCGGACCGGGACGCCGGATGCGCTCGGGAACAGCATCTCGCAGGAGCAGGGGATCCGCTTCGGCGGCAACGCGGCCACGGCTACCGTCACCACGACCAACTCCACGGCGGGTCTGCTGGTCAACTCGCTCGGCAGCGGGCTCAGCGTCCAGACGGTGATCCCGACCGGCGCAGCACGGTCGCCGAGCGGGGTAGCCGCGGGCGGGATCGAGTTCGATCCGCTGGCGCCAGGAGTGACATCGGTGAGTGTGACGATACCGGGGTTCCGGATCATCCCCGGTTCGACCGAGAGCGTGACAGTGCAGTAGCAGCAGGGCGGCGTGCCCGCGGGACACCGAGGGATCTCTCCCGGATGGCAGCGGGAGGGATCCCTCGCCGTTCCCGGTGGATGAGGGCGTGCACTTGGCAATACAAAGTACTTGACGAAAGCCGTCCGGAGCCGTATCCTGTCTGCCATGCCTGCCCCGCGTCGAGAGCGCCAACCCACCGAAGAGCTGCCCCTTCAGGACCGGGCGATCGAGAACCTCCGCTTCATCCGCGACACCATGGAACGAGCCGGTGCCTTCACCGGTGTGCCGGGGTGGGGCGGGGTGGGGATGGGAGTCACGGCACTCGTCGCGGCGTGGGTCGCACATCAGCAGCCGAGCGTGGAGCGGTGGTTGCTCACCTGGGTCGCCGAGGGGTGGCTCGCGTTCGCCATCGGCGGTCTCGCGATGGTGCGCAAGGCGAGCGCTGGCGACACCCCCCTCACATCGAGACCGGGCCGGCGCTTCGTGCTTGCGTACTCCCCTCCGATCGTCGTCGGTGGTCTCCTCACCCTGGCACTCTATCGGGCCGGATTCACCACCATTCTTCCAGCCGCCTGGCTGCTCCTCTATGGCGCGGCGGTCATGACCGGCGGGGCGCTCTCGGTGCCGATCGTTCCGGTGATGGGGGCATGCTTCATCGCACTGGGCACGCTCGCGCTGTTCGCTCCGGCGGCATGGGGCGACCTGCTGATGGCGGCGGGCTTCGGGGTGCTGCATATCGGCTTTGGTGCGTGGATCGCAAGGAGGTACGGTGGCTAAGTCAAACGCGGCTCGCGCCGGGGGCGAGGCCAGAGGCCCTGGGCTGAAGGGGGTCGCCGGCGGCCGTTCGGCGATCGCGCCCGACTTCGATCGGGTCATCCACGAACGGGTGCGTCTGGCGATCGTGAGCGCCCTGGCGGTCAACGAGGAGCTCACCTTCAACGAACTGAAGGCGCTGCTCGACACCAGCGACGGCAATCTGAGCGTCCACGCCCGCAAGCTCGAGGACGCCGGTTATGTCACCTGCACCAAGTCGTTTGAAGGCCGGGTGCCGAAGACCGAGTTCCGCCTGACGACAGCGGGACGGAAGGCGCTCGAGCGCTACCTGGACCACATGGAGGCGCTCATCCGCGTCACGCGGGGCTGAGAGCCAACACGCCGCGGCGCCCAGCGCCGGCCGGGGCGATCCTCGGGGTCGCCCTCTCTTTGGAGGCGAAACTTTACAATGCAAAGTACTTCGCTGCACGCGGGCATCATCATGGACGGCAACGGCCGCTGGGCGGCGGCCCAGGGACGGCCTCGCACCCAGGGACACGCCGCTGGAGCGGACGCCGTCCGCCGCATCGTCCGCTCGGCCCCGGAACTCGGCATTTCGACGCTCACGCTCTATGCCTTTTCCTCGGACAACTGGCGCCGGCCGCCTGCGGAAGTGGCGGCCTTGCTCGCCCTCTTCACCCGGTACATGCGCGAGGAGGCGACCCGCTGCAGGGAAGCCGGGGTCCGCCTCACCGTGATCGGCCGGCGCGACCGGCTCCCGCTCGCGCTGCGCGGTGCGATCTCGGCCGCCGAGCGGGTGACGGCTGGCGGTTCGCGTCTCTGGCTCCGGCTCGCGATCGACTATTCCGCTCGCGATGAAATCCTGCGTGCCGCCACGCAGCTTGCACGCGGCGCGGGCGGCCGTGACTCGGCGCGCTCGGCCATCACCCGGGCCCGCGTGCTGTCGGCGCTCGGCGGGGCCCCGGAAGTGGATCTCCTGATCCGCACCGGGGGAGAACAGCGCCTCAGCGACTTTCTGCTCTGGGAGGCCGCCTACGCGGAGCTGGTGTTCACCGAGCTGCCCTGGCCGGAGTTCGGCCAGGAAGCGCTCGCCGCCGCCGTCGCCGAATTCCGTCGCCGTGACCGGCGGTTTGGCCGGGTGGCGGAAGGGAGGGGTGCGTGACGAAACAGCGTGAGGGCATGGGCAAGCTGCTCTGGCCGGTGCTCCTCCTCGGCCTCGCCGCAGACCTCCTGTTCCAGACAGACGCGCTGGGGCTCAACGTGGCGCTCTGGCTCGCTGGTGCCGTCGTCGCGTGGTGGATCTTCCGCCAGCAGGAAGGAGCGAGGCCCGGGGCGGCCGAACGGGGACTGCTGCTCGGCCTGCTCGCCCTGGGTTTCGCAGCGATGTGGCGCGAGAATCCACTGCTCCGCTTCCTCGACGCGGTGGCGCTGGTGGTGAGTGCCGCCGTACTGCCGCTCGCTGCGGCGCCCACCGGGGCGATGGACTTCTGGAATCTGTCCCTCGGACGGCTGGCGACCGCGATGCTGCGACTCCTCCGCCGCGGCCTCATGGGTCTGACCCCGATGCTGCTTGATGCCAGCCGGACGTCCCGGGAGCAGCGCACCGGACTCGCGCCAACGGTGGCGTCCGTCGCCCGCGGTGCACTTCTCAGCGTGCCTGCGCTGCTGCTCTTCGGCGGGTTGCTCGGGCACGCCGATCCGGTGTTCGGGGACTTCCTCAAGGGCCTGGTCCGATTCGATATCGATCGGCTCGCGAATCACTCCCTCGTCATCCTGATCGCGAGCTGGGTGGCGGCGGCATTCCTGCACGGCACGATCGCGGAGGAGCGGGCGACGGTCGCCGGCGACGCAGTGGCAATCGGCGCAGGACTCGGCCGGGTTGAAGTGGGCATGCTGCTGGGGCTGCTGAATCTGCTGTTTGCCGCCTTCATCGCCTTCCAGCTTCCCTACTTCTTCGGCGGTGCCTCGTGGGTCGAGCGTACGGCCGGTATCACCCTCGCGGAGTACGCGCGGAAGGGGTTCTTCGAGCTGGTGGCGGTCTCCGCCCTGGTGCTGCCGCTGCTGCTGGTGCTGCATGCCCAACTGCGTGCCGGCGAGGCGGCGACGCCCCGCCTCTACCGCTCACTCGCAGCGTGGCAGGTTGTCCTCGTGCTGATCATCATGGCCTCGGCGATTCATCGCATGGCGCTCTACCAGCAGGAATTCGGTCTCACGGAAGACCGCTTCTTCGCCTCGGCAGTCATGGCCGGGCTGGCGGTGACCTTCTGCTGGTTCGGCATGACCGTCCTGCGTGATCGCGCCGAGCATTTCGCGGCAGGTGCGCTGGTGGCATGGGCGGGATGGCTGGTGCTGCTTCACGTGATCAATCCCGAGCGGGTGATCGTGGAGACGAACCTCGCACGCGCGGCGTCCGGCAAGCCGCTTGATACCCGCTACCTCACCCAGCTCACCAGTGACGCCTCTCCCGCGCTCGTCGCGGGGATCCGCCGGATGCCCGCAGCGCAGCAAGGTGCGGTCGTGCTCATGCTCCGGTCCCAGGCCGCCACGCTCGACCATGGCTGGCGCGCCTGGCATTTCGGCCGGGCCGAGGCTCGTCGTTCGATCGTCCAGCTCGATCGACTCGGCCCGATTGCGGAGTGACCCATGATTTCGAGCCAACTGGCTGTCATCCTTGGCACCCTGGCACTCCTTGGCACCGCGCTCCTGCTTGGCGCCGCCGTCCTCATAGCGGCCGGAGCGGCGATCCGAGGCAACTCGCGGGTCGCGAAGCTGGCCGGGGGAGGTGCTGCGTGGCTTCTCGGGATCTACTCGGTCGCGCTGCTGGGGGACGGACTCCTGAGCCGGGATACGATCAAGGCACCTGGAGCCGAGAAGTATTTCTGCGAGATCGACTGCCACCTCGCCTACAGTGTGGTCGGCATCAGGCCGGCGGAGCAGGTGGCCGGTGCGACTGGCCGTGTCTGGGCGGTGGAGCTCCGGACTCGGTTCGACGAGCAGACTATCTCGCCAGAGCGGGGGCGGGAAGCGCCGCTCTGGCCCTCGCCCCGTCACGTGGCGCTCCGCGACTCGGGCGGAATGGCCCACGAACCGATGAGGGGTGGCGACGCATGGCTGGAGAAGGAGGGAGGTCATTCCACGCCGCTTTCCCAGTCGTTGCGGCCCGGTGAGGCCTATACCTCCACGCTGCTGTTCGACCTCCCCGCGACCGCCGTGCCGGGGCACCTGGTGGTGGAGGATTCGGGGTGGATCGACGCTCTGGTGATCGGGAGCGAGCGGAGTCCCTGGCACGGCAAGGTGCTTCTGGCGCTTCCGCCAATCTCGTCGTGAACACCATTCCAGCGCTCGCGGCGGCAATGGCGGCAGTCCTGATGTCCCTGCGGCCGACGGAGCTGGTTCCCCCGGTTGGCGAGGAGGCGGAGCTTCGACTCTGGCTGGTCGCGGCCGTGCTGGCGGTGCTGGTGCGGTGAGCGGCGGAGATTCCATGCGCGACTCAACCCTCTAGATTTCGCGACCGCCCCGTTGGCCCTGCCGAAGACCCCACTCGCCTTCCGGTCCGGCGCGGGCAAGCACGAGTTGGCCCCATACCCAGGTCGAGCCCTTACCGATGCCCGTCAGCCCCATAACCCGTCGCGCCTTTCTCGTTGCTGCCGGTGGCGCAGCGGTCGGCGTGGTCGCGGCCGGCTCCGATGCCTTCAGCGGCGCGCTGCGCCGGGTGGAATTCAACCAGCATGATGTCCCGGTGCCTGGCCTGCCGTCCCGGCTGCAGGGTCTGACGATCGCGCACCTGAGTGATATTCATCTCTACGCCGGTATCCACGCGGGAGCCCGGCGCGCCATGGAACTGGTGGCTGCCGCGAAGCCTGACATCACGATGATCACGGGGGACCTGGTCGAGAACCAGCGCCAGCTTGCCGAGCTGGGGCCGTTCCTGGCGGCGTGCAGGGGCAGGCAGGCCACCGTCGTGACGATGGGCAACTGGGAAATTCAGGTGGGCGTCACCCCGGGCACGCTCGCGCGGGTATGCTCGGCGGCGTCGGCGCGACTGTTGTATAACGAGACTGAGGTCGTGCGCATCGGGGATGCGATGCTCGCGCTGGTCGGCCTCGACGATCCGCGTGCCGGTATTCCAGATCCCGACCGCGCGCTGCGGAGTGCTCCGTCGGATGCGATACCCATCTGGGGCTTTCATGCGCCGGGGTATGCGGATCAGCTGATCGGCCGCGCGTATCCGCGGCCACCGCTGGTGCTCTCGGGGCACACCCATGGCGGCCAGATCCGGCCCCCGCTGGTGCCGGCTATCACGCCGCCGGCCAGTGGCCGGTTCGTGGCAGGCTGGTACCGCGACACCTTCGCGCCGATGTTCGTAGGTCGAGGGATCGGCACCAGCGGCATCCGGGCGCGGTTCCGCTGCCCGCCAGAGGTGGGGCTGTTCACCTTGCGCAGGGTCTAGGTTCCGGCCTCCGGTCCGGTCACCGCCCGGGTTCGCCGAGTTCCTGTTTCATTTCTCGCAGGGTCCGGGCCGCTTCGGACGCAGCACGGGTGCCCCTGTAGCGATCCGCGAAGCGCGCCAGCTCCACCATCAGCCGGTCCTTTCGTCCCGTCGCCCGGTACAGCTCGATCAGCAGATTGGCCGCCATCACCGCTTGCCGGGGATCGGTGGCATGCGCGCGCACCTCCACCAGGAGGGTCTCCGCGGTCGCCGGGTCTCCGAGATGGTCGCGACAGACCTGCGCCAGCTTGATGCGGGCGAGGTCGTCCCTGGGGTGCTCCGTGATGATCGTACGGAAGCACTCGGCGGCCTCGGGGTAGAAGCCGCGTGCGACGAGTGATTCGCAGCCGGAGTGGGCCGGATCCGGTGCGAGATTGCCGGCGCCGAGCACTGTTTGCGTGAATCCACGCGCAGCGCCCTGCATCAAGTACCAGAGGGCGGTGGACAGCGCGAAGATCAGCGGGAGATCGAGCAGCAGGAGCAGCAGGTAGATCTTTCCGCCATACCAGCCACGGAAGGCGCCGAGGCCCTGGCCCGCGGCGAGGATGGGCAGGCCGGGCACCGCGGTCCGGACGAACAGCTTCAGAAACTCGGCCTTGTCACCGCTGTCCTTCGAAAAGAGGGGGTGGCCACTCACCGGGACATCCGCGCCAGATCGGAGAGCAGGGCATCCGGCCGCGGGGGGCGGCCGAGAAAGTCCTCGAGCACCCGTCGCGAAGGGCGCTCCAGCCCGAACCGGTAGATCGTCTCGGTGAGCCGCGGATACAACAGCGAGTCGGCACTCGCGAACGAACCCCACCGCTCCGACACCCGTGCCCGCATGTCCGCGACCAGGAACGCCCCGAGGGCATAATTGACCAGGTAGCCCGGTCCGTCGATCAACTGCCCGCGCATGGCCCACCACGACCATTCCGGGTGAGGCCGGATGTGGAGATAGTGCGAGGTGATATCGCTCCAGATCGCATTGGGATCGGCATCGGCGTCGCGGTGAACCCGGATTTCAAACAGCGCCCAGGCCATGTCCATCACGACGCCAGCGTACTTGGCGCGCAGCGACTCCTGGAGCGGGGCGCTGTCGCCGAGGAAGCGCTGCTGCCACACCGGCTCATAGAGCTCGAGGGCGGGGAGGTCGGCGAGCGCCTCGATGAATGTGTCGTTGTCCGGCCAGCCGATGTAGGCGGGACGGGTGCGGATCGCCGCGATATGAATCGCATGGCCGGTTTCGTGGAGCAGCTCGGCGAGATTATCGAGATTGCCCTCAAGGTAACTGGTGAAGACCGCCGGCTCGCCCGGATGGAGGCGACCGGCGAGCCAGCGGTTTCGGCTTCCGAAATCGGTGAACGCGACGGGGTATTTGCCCTGGCGGGCTGCGAGGTCGTATCTGACGCGAAGCCGCACGGGTGAGGCGCCGATGGCGGTGTAATAGGCGTCGTTCACCCGTCGCATATCCGCAATTGCGGATATGCGCGGGCTCAGCCGGCGGCTCGCGGCGCCGGTGAAGTAGTACCAGTCCCAGGGTTCCAGGAGGCTGTCCGGGGTGGCGGCGCGCCACCGGTCGAGCGCGTTGCTGAGCCAGGCCTCGAGCTGGCGGGTGCCGAGTCCGAAGGCCGGACCCTTCGCTTCGATCGGGGAGGCGAAATCCCCCCATTCGGCACGGCGGAGGCGCACCAGGGTGCGGAAGGGGCTCGATGGGGCATCATCGGAGTTGACGCTCCGCCACACCGGCTCGAGCGCCAGGAAGAGTTCGCGGCGGCGGGCCGGATCGTCGGTATGCGCGAGTCGGCCGAGCACAGTGAGGCGGTTGAGTGTATCACGCCCCACGACGACCCTATTCGCGGCGGCGCCGTAACCGGAGAGCACGCTGTCGGTGAGCGCCGCGAGGAGTTCGCGTGGCGGGAGAACGGGCTGGCCGGAATTTCCCGCTGGTATGGCCAGCTCTCCCGCCGCGACTTCCCGCAGGACGCCGAGCGCCCGCCGGTCGTCCTCGGACAAGTCGCGTGTGTGGACCGCGCCGAGCAGACGCTGAAACGCCGCATCGTAAACTCGAAGGCTGTCCCGGACGGTCCTCCGTGTCAGCCCCGCGGGAGTGGTATCACTGCCCAGCGACTCGGCCAGCCGGAGCTGGTCACCCCAGTAGCGTGCCAGTTGATAGGCGTCTTCCACGGTCGCCAGCGGGCCGTCCGCGCGGGCGGGGAGCGCCTGGGAATGGGCGTACCGGGCATGGCCCGTCAGCGCAACGCCGGCCAGCACACCCGCGATCGCCAGGGCACGGTATCCCCGGCCGGCCAGGAGGCCGGGCGTCGTCCTCCGCAACCGCCTCAGAGGCATCAGGGGAGCCCCGCGCCCGGATCGTCCGCGTCGGTGGCGGGCGGCGCGCCGATGTCGCCCGTGTCCCGATTCCACCACCACTGCTTCTCCAGCTTGCGCGCGCGCGGATAGACCTCGTCGAGCGTCTCGCCGTCGTAGAGCCGGCCGTTCTTCATCACGTAGTGGATGGCCGTGGTGTTGTGGATGTCGTCGAGCGGGTTCTGGTCGAGCACGATCAGGTCCGCGAGCTTCCCCGGTTCGAGCGAGCCGAGGTCCTGGTCCATGCCGATCGCCTGTGCGCCGAAGATGGTCGCGACCCGCAGCACATCGTGCGGCTTCATGCCGCCCGAGGCGATGGCCCAGAGTTCCCAGTGGTCTCCGAGACCATCCATCTGGCCGTGGCCACCCAGCCCGACCCTGCCGCCGGCCTCGACCACCTTGCGGGCCCCCTCGGCGATGCGGGTGAAGACATACTGGTTGTCCCGGAACCAGGGGCGCCGCTCAGCCCGTCCGTCGATCTCCGCGTGGGGAAAGAACCGGCGCACCTTCGGCATGTCGTGGATATCGTAGTGCTCGTAGAAGTAGTTCTCGCTGAACGGGCCACCGTAGGAAACGAGCAGGGTCGGCGTCCAGGTGATACCCGACTTGGCGTAGAGTTCCACCACATCCTTGTAAAGCGGCATGATGGGAAGCGCGTGCTCGTGGCCGGGATAACCGTCGAGGGCGAAGGTGAGATTCATCTTGAAGTCGAGCCCGCCCTCGGTGGTGGGCATCAGCTTCTGCTCGTTGGCTGCCATGATCACCCACTGCCGCTGCTTGCGGTTGCCCGCCATGTACTGCTTGATCGTATTGGTGTGGTAGAACTCGCTGTAGCGCTTGAGCGCGTTGCGGACATCGTCGAGGCTCGCGAACGGCTCTTCGATGTACGGGCCGAACACCCCGGGGCCGGTGTGGTAGATGCGCGGTCCGATCAGGGCACCCGCCTCCACCTGATCGGCATAGGTGAGCACGTCCGTGGTGGAGGTCTGCGGGTCCCGGGTGGTGGTGACGCCGTAGGCGAGGTTGGCGAGATACTTCCAGACCTGCGTGGCATGTACCCCGAAGGCCGGCCACGGATGGGCATGGATGTCGACCATGCCGGGCATGATCGTCTTGCCGCTGACGTCGATAATCTTGGCGCCCGCGGGCCGGGGGCAGCCGGTGGCGGCGACGCACACAATGCGATTGTCGGTGATGACGACGTCACCCTGTTCGATGACCTCGTCGCCCTTCATGCTGATGATGCGGGCACCGGCGAGCACCACGGTGCCGCGCGGGACGTCGCGGGGCACGGTGACGGTGATGTCCAGCCGCCGGGCTTCATAGGCGGGGACCTTCGCGAGCGAATCGTACCGGGCCCTGGTGGCGGAGTCCGCCTTGCTTCCGAGAGTCCTGAGCGAATCGGCGCGAATCGAGTCCTCGGCCGCCTTCACCTTGCCGAGCGAGTCGGCGCGAGCCATCTCGTAGCGGAAGACGCTGCGCCCGAGGGCCCAGGTGACGCTCCGGCCGTCGGCGGCCCAGCCGATGAAGTCTCCGCCCACCTTTGTGAGGCGCCTGGCCGGAAAGGCGGCGGCCGACGGATCGGCGATGCTGATGGAGAGCGGCAGCTGCCCGGTCATGGGCAGCGTGACGAGGTAGACGTAGTTGTTGACCAGCGCGAGGACCTGCTGGCTGTCCGGAGAGATCAGGATCTCGTCCGCGGCGTTGGGCTCCGCGCCAGGCGAGTTGACGGTGAAGCCGGTGATCTTGATGATCGCCCGCCGGTCGGTCCCGTCCCAGCGCATCGAGAGGAGGCCTTCGCCCGCGTCATACAGGTAGATGCGGTTGGGATCGCGGCTGAAGTGCGGCCGGCCGTTGGGGTTGATCGGCGCGATCCGCTGGATCGCGCCGCCCTTCGCGGGAATCCAGATCAGGTCATAGCCGGGACCGAAGCCCTCGCGCACCCGCGCCTCGCGCGGGCCCCGGAGCGCGACGATACGCTGGCCATCCGGCGACCAGGTCGGATACCGGTAGAAGGCCGGGGCGGTGACGAGGCGCTGTGGCTTGCCGCCGGAGGCGCTCACCGACTCGATGTACCCTCCTTCGATGCCCCAGGTGATGTAGGCGATCGACTTGCCGTCGGGCGACCAGGCGGGGTGCTGCTCGTGGACGGTGTCGCTCGTCAGGCGCTTCGGCTTGCCGTTGGGGAGGTCCATCCGGTACAGCCGGTCGAGTGCGGTGAAGACGAGGCTGGTCCCGTCGGGAGACAGCGAGACGTCGCGGACCTGCTTGACCAGGATGTCTCCCGTGTCGGCGCGGAAGGGGAACTTCACCAGCGGACCGAGATCGAGATGCACCGCCGCGGTGAAGGGAATCTCGGTGACAGTCGTGTCGGTGAGGGAGACCTTCCAGAACCGGCCGCCCCAGTTGGTGACCAGTGCCTTGCTGTCGGGGGTGAACGAGGAGCCGGGCATCAGGTCGCGGGTGAAGCGCGATTCCTGGTCGTCCCGCTGCACCGGATAGCGCAGCCACCGCTCGTCGCCGCTGATCAGGTCGCGGAGCCGGAGGCCGGTCTCCGCGTCGTGGCGCACGGCGTAGACCAGCCAGTGTCCATCGGGCGAGAGGACCGGGCGCATGGCGCTGCCGTAGACGTCCGTCTGCGGGAAGATCTTGCCGTTCTGCCGATCGAAGATCGCGAGTTGCCACTGGGTGATGTCGATGTTGTACCCGAAGCCGCCGCGCTTCCGCGCGTACCACAGGTAGCGGCCATCGGGCCCGAAGGCGGCGCCCAGGCTGTTGATGTTGGTCCCGCGGCCGGTGCCGAGCGCTCCCTGGCCCTTGTCGTCCTTGGTGAGGCTCACGCCCGGGCCGCCATCCTTGTGGAACATCCAGAGCTGATAGCTGCTGCCGAGCGGCGCATTGGTGCGGGAGACGACGATGTACTGGCCGTCGGGCGTCCACTCGGGTGAGGCGTAGAGGTTGTTGTCACCCTTGCTGACCATCGTGGTCTTCGAGCCATCGGGGTCCATCGTCCAGACGTTCTCGCCGCCGTCGCGATCGCTGAGAAAGACGATCCGCGTCCCGTCCGGGGACCAGCGGGGCTGGGAGTCGAAGGCGGGGCCGTGCGTGACCGGCGTCGCGCGTCCGCCGGTGATCGGCATGGTGTAGATGTCACCCACGAGCTCGAAGACAATCGTCCGCCCGTCGGGGGAGACATCGAGGGACATCCAGGTCCCTTCGCTGGTCTCGAAGGCAACAGTGCGGGTCGTGGTGAGGGGGAGACTGTCGATCTTCTTCTTCGTGGTATCACCGTGCAGGGCGGTGACGAGGGCCAGCGCAGAGATCAGCATCCATGCTCCGATGAAGTGACGAGCGGGTACAGCCTATGGACGGGGTGGCGCACCGGTGGTGCGTGCAGCAGTTGGACGGAGAATCGCCGAAAACGTTTCGCGGGAGCGATCACGGTGCGGGGTCGGCGATCGCGCGTTGAATACTGAAACTTCCGCTGGGCGCGATCCCCGCCCGCCAATCCGTCAATCGACACTCGCGAGATTGAACATGGTCCGGAACGCGCGAAAGACCTCGCGATAGTCCTCGTGGCTGAACGAGACCGACCGGGGACCGGAGCGGAGGAAGCCGGGGACCATGGCGGCGTGATCGGCCTCGACGGTCATCGCGAAGTCGACCTCGACATGGACCGGAGCGGCCAGAACGAAGATCTGGGCGTCCGAAACGCCCGCGCGGTGGGCGCTCACCACCTCCTGCATCGCCTGGCGGATCATGGCGCAGGCCACCCCGGGGGCGACGCTGTGGGCGGAATGGCGGCTCACCGCTTCCTTCACCGTCACCGTGCGCACCCCGTCACCGAGGAGAGAATGGGCCTCCGCGGCGACGGCGTCGTCTCCCGAGACCAGCGCGACAGGAACGCCGAATGCGCCGGCGAGCGCGGCGTTGATGCCGACCTCTCCAACCGACAGCCCATTGAGGCGGACGTCCAGGATCCGGCTGGTGTAGGTGTGATCCAGGGTCGCCTTGATGGTCCCGGCCTTGGCGTGGTACCCGATGAACCCGGCCACATCCCACCCGCGATCGATCCCTTCCATCATCGACCAGGTCTTCGGGCCGCCCGCCAGCAGCTCGGCGGAGGGATGCAGCTCCTCGGCGAGCAGGTTCCGCATGGTCCAGTGGCTGTCGTTGACCAGGATCTTGGTCGCCCCGCCGGCCAGCGCCCCCTCGATGGCGGCGTTGGCCTCCGCGGTCATGAGCCGGCGGAACCGGGCATACTCGGTGGCACAGCGCGGATCGATCGGATTGGTCTGATCCTCGTGGACCACCCCGGCGATCCCTTCCATATCCACGGAGAGATAGATGCGCATGGGCGAGAAGGTAGCGCCGAACCGCCCCGCAGGCCAACCCGGCGCGGGTCACCGCGGGCGCAGGGAAATCCGGGTTCCGGTGGTGTCGACTGCCAGGCCGGTGAGCCGCCCATCGAGGCCTGGCCCGCTCACCACGATGGTGTCACCCCGACTCCCCAGCACGGGCCGTTCCTTGAGGCCTGTGAGCAGGATCCGCCGGATGCCGTTGAACAGAGGATGCGCACCGGCAGGGCTGGTGAGTGCCCAATGGTCGAGCACGTCGATGCGCCCGTGAGCGCCGCTCAGGCGGATGTGCCGCTGATGGAGGACCTCGCCGTCAGGTAGCGGTGTCACGTTCCACGGATCGAACTCTTGGGGCCAGAGGGGCGAATCAGCCGGCAGCTCGATCAGGAGCTGCCAGCCGGTGCGCGCGAGAAACTCCCGGCGCAGCCCGACGCGCTTCCCGAGCACCTCCGCCGTCTCGCGCCGCGCGAGGGCGGCGACCGAATCGGATTCACGGCGAGTGAAGTCGGCGCGACAGCTGATCGGCGCCGTCGCTTTGGCCAGCAGGAGGTCGAGCGTCAGCGTGCTGTCGGCGTTGAGCTCGGCCGGCCAGCCGGGCCGCAGCCTGTCGAGCAGGAAGGCCTGGGCCGGGCCCACCGCATAGGCGCGGAGCCGCACGCCATCCGGGGCGAAGCCGGCCTGGGGGATGAGCGAGTCCACCGGGGCATTGCGTGCGCGCCATTCGATCCAGGTCGCCATGCCCTCGTTCAGATCGTTGCCGCGCTCATACGCCATGGCATCGGCGCCCACGAGGCGGAACCGCGCCTCACGCAATGCCACCGCACGCGAGGCCCAGCAGGCGAGCGGTGCCTTGGGAAGCAAGGCGCGGCGGAACGCTTCTGTCTCCAGTCGCTGCAACCGCTGCGCGGCGGAGTCGGTCACCGGATAGGTGAAGAGCGTCGCCTCGTTGCCGAACCATCCGGGATGAGACTTTGCCTGGTAGACGTGGAATGCTTCGTGAATCATCGTGGCGGCGAGGCGCGTGGGATCAGCCACCTTGTCCGGCCAGAGCAGCGTCGCAGTCTGGATACCACCGATGTCGCTGTGGGTGTTCGCCCGGACCTCGGAGTACTGCCCCGGCATGACGCTCGCGCCCGGGATTTCCGGCGACGGAACGAACCCGGCGGGAGGAGCGGGGTGGCGGATGAGCCAGGTGCGCTGCCCATCGTAGATGGCGAGCGGAGTCGTCGCCGGGGAGAATCCGGCCCAGAGTGGCTGGCCCGCCATCCGATCGTATGCCGAGAGGACGTCAGCGACCGGCTCCTGGGCAGCGAGGCGGGTGGCCAGCAGACAGAGACACGGAAGGGCGAGGCGCATGGGCACTCTCTGATGAGAATCGGCTGAAGGATTCCCGGCGCCGCGCCTCCGTCGCGCGCTACAGCATCGTCCCCCGCAACACCGTCACCGCCTGGCCGCCCAGCAGCACACGATCGCCGCGGCACTCGACATAGACCGTCCCGCCGCGGGCCGAGGCCTGGTAGCCGGTCATCACATCCCGCCCCGTCTTCGCGCGCCAGTACGGCGCGAGCGCGCAATGGGCAGAGCCAGTCACGGGGTCCTCGGCGACGCCGGATCCCGGCGCGAAGAAGCGGGAGACGAAGTCGTAAGGCTGCCCGCCCTCCGCCTGGCTCGTCACGATCACGCCTCGCACCGGCAGCGTCGCGAGCCGGCCGTGATCCGGGGTGAGCTTCCGGACCTCGGCCTCGCTTCCCACCTCGACGAGATAGTCGAACTGATTCTTCCCGATCCAGCGGGCGCCGCTCACACCCAGCGCGCTCAGCAGGAGGGGAGGCGCCTCCGCCGACACAGCGAGCTTGGCC
This sequence comes from uncultured Gemmatimonadales bacterium, assembly GCA_963817435.1. GTDB lineage: Bacteria > Gemmatimonadota > Gemmatimonadetes > Gemmatimonadales > GWC2-71-9 > JADJOM01. Next base: position 1,460,410 of record CAWFNY010000001.1, on the reverse strand, counting down.
GGGAAGTCGAGCGTGATCCGGTCGCCGGCGCTGGTGGCGGTGAGGAGCCCGCTCCGGGTATGGAAACGGGCCACGGAATGCGGCGGCAGGTAGGCCTGCTTCCACAGCACATGCGCGCTCGCGAGCGTCGCGTGGCCGCAGAGATCCACCTCGACGGAGGGGGTGAACCACCGGAGCGAGAAGCCATCCTCGACGCGATGCAGGAAGGCCGTCTCCGAGAGATTCATTTCCCGGGCGACGTCCCGCATCCAGTGCCTCGGACGCCGGACGGGGCAGCACACAGACGGCGGCCGGATTGCCGGCGAAGGGCAGGTCGGTGAACGCATCGACGACGGTGATCGCGGTGGTCATGGGAGGATCGCTTCGGCTTCGATTTCCACCACCATCGCGGGATCGATGAGCGCGCGCACTTCGACCATCGTCGCGGCGGGGCGGATCTCTCGGAAGAACTCGCCGTGGGCCCGGCCGATGGCCTCCCACTGCGCGATGTTCGTGGTATAGATGCGGGTGCGGACCACGTCGCTCAGCGCGGCGCCGGCCTGGCCGAGCGCGCGCTCGATGATGCGGATGGCCTGGACCGTCTGGGCGTAGGGATCGCCCGGGGCGACCACGCTGCCATCGGGGCCGATGGCGGTCGTGCCGGAGACATGGATGGTGTTGCCGACCCGGACGGCGCGGGAATATCCGACGATCGGCTCCCAGGGCGCACCGCCGGAAATGTTCTGGCGCGGCATGGCCGAAACGTAGCGCGGCCGGCGGGGGTGGCGCTACGGCCTGGCGGGCTCCCTCCTGGGGAGCACGCGCGGGATCAGCTTCTCGAGTCGGTTGAAGGTCTGTTCGAGGTCGATCGGCTTCATGATGTAATCGGCGATCCGGAGGTCGACGAGCTTGAGGACGAGGTCGCGGTCCTTCGCGGAGGAGATCGCCACGACCGGCAGCTCGGCAAATTCGGGGATGGCCCGCAGCCGTTCGAGGAAACCGATGCCGTCGAGTCTCGGCATGTACATGTCACAGAAGACGATCGCCGGTCGCTCCTTCTCGACCATGGCGAGGCCTTCCTCTCCGTCCGAGGCCTCCAGCACGTTGTGCGGAAAGAAGCGGGTGAGCAGGCTCTTGAGCAGGTGCCGAATGACGGGCTCGTCTTCGATGATCAGCGCCTTCATGGTGCCCGCTTGCCCGCCGACCCGCGCGGCTTCAGGAGTCGGCGGACCTGTCCGGTGAGCTCGGCGAGATCATAGGGCTTGGGCAGATAGGCCTCCGGCGGCCACCGCATTCGCGGGCGGGGTGCTGTCTTCCTTCGTGTACCCGCTGGTGAGTATGACCGGCAGCGTGGGTGCGCGCCGCTTGAGCTCCGCGAGCACGTCCCAGCCGGTCATCCCGGGCATCTTCACGTCCAGGATCACCAGGTCCACCGCGGTCTCGCCCTGACCGTGAATGCGGAGCGCCTCCAGGCCGTCGCGCGCCTCGAGCACCACGTAGCCACAGAGGCCGAGCGCCTGGCGCAGCGGACGGCGGACCGCGGCCTCGTCGTCCACGAGAAGGATCGTGCCGGTGCCGCTGCCCGGCTCGAGGACCAGGGCCGGGCCAGCCGCGCCTGCGGCTCCATGGTACGGGGCAGATAGATCTGGAAGGTCGACCCGGCGCCGGCGGCGCTCTCCACCGTGATGCCGCCTTCATGCTGGCGCAGGACCGCGTAGGCGGTCGCGAGGCCGAGTCCCGCGCCGCGGCCGGCCTCCTTGGTGGTGAAGAAGGGCTCGAAGATCCGCGGCAGGATCTCTGCCGGGATGCCGGTGCCGGTGTCTTTCACTTCGATGCGGAGGAACTCGCGTCCAGCCAGGGCCTCCGGCGCGCCGGCGCCCCAGCCGCCCGCGATTCGGGCGGTGCTCAGGGTGAGGACCCCGCCGAGCGGGCATCGCTTCGATGGCGTTATGCCCGAGGCTCACCAGCAGATCGGTGAGCTGTTCCATGTCGGCATGGAGCCGCCAGTCGCCATGGTCGAGCCGGGTCACCAGCGTGATCCGCGGATCGAGGTCGCGCCGCAGCACCTGGGCGGCCTCCTCGATGACCAGGCCCGGCTCGATGGTGCGGCGGGTGCCCGGTGAGGGTCGGGCGAAATTGAGCAGCCGGCGCACCAGTCGCGCCGCGCCGCGCGTCGCCTCTTTGGCTTCGAGCAGTTCCCGCGGTGGCACCCGGTCCTGCGAGACGATGCGCAGCCGGGCGGCCTCGATGCTGCCGGTGATGGCGGCCAGCGCATTGTTGAAGTCGTTCGCGATACCGGCGGCGAGGGTGGCGATCGCGGCCATCTTGGCCGACTCGCGACGCTGCGTCGTCTGGAACTCGCGGCTGCCGGTCTCCTGAACGGTGAGCACCCAGCGCCCCGGCGCACCCGCGCCGCTGATGGTGGCAAGGCTCACGTCACAGGCGAAGTCACTCCCGTCAGCCAGTCTTCCGCGGCAGCCGGTCCACCGCTGGACAGCGGCGAGACGGGTGGTGCGGAGCCACGCCGCGAGGCCGTTCGCGCCGGGGCTCCCGTCGGGCGTGGCGAGGAGCCGGTCGACCGGCGCGTTGCGCAGGGACTCAGCGGTGCGGCCGAAGAGGCGCTCCGCCGCGGGATTCACCTCGCGGACGACGCCGAGCGGATCCAGCACCAGGACCGCGTCCGGGAGCGCGGAAAGGACCAGGCGTTCGCTGCTCATCGGGGACGACGTCGGGTCGATGGATGGCATCGGATAGGGGGCGAGCAGGGCGTCACGCGGGTCACGGACGGGCATCGTTCAGGCGGTCTCCCGGCGGTTGAGTGCCGGCAGGGGAGGGCAGAGATCGGCCAGGACGCGCACGAGCGCGGTGAGTTCATAGGGTTTCTGCAGGGAAGGGCAGCCGCTCCGGGCGAGGAAGTCCTGCGTCTCCTCGCGGAGGATGTCCCCACTCGTGAACACGATGCGGCTGGTCATCGCCGGAAAATCGCGGCCGACCAGCTCGAAGAACTCCTCCCCCGACAGTCCCGGCATGCGCAGATCCGAGACGACCGCATCGTAACGGCCGCTGCTCAGTGCGTTCAGCGCCGCCTGGGCGCTCGGCACGTCCGTGACCAGGTAACCGTAGCGCCGCAGGAAGCGTCCCACGCTCCGCCGGATGCCCACCTCATCATCGACCAGCAGGACCCTCCGGAGCTGGGCGGTTTCGCGGTCGGACCCGTCAGGCAGTCCAAGCAGCGGCTGCACCACGCTCCTCGCCGTGGGGGGCTCTTCCTGAAAGACCGGAGATTGTGTCAGGCGGTCGCTCGCGGCGAGTGAGGGAAGGACGATCCGGAAGATGGCGCCACCATTCGGATGTGAGGTCACGTGGATATCGCCCCCGTGCGCGCGGACGATGCCGGCGGAAATCGAGAGGCCGAGGCCCGTGCCCTGGCCGGCCGGCTTGGTGGTGTAGAAGGGCCGGAAGATTTCGCCCCGGATCCCCTCGGGGACGCCGGGGCCGTCGTCCTCGACGGTCACGACGACGCGGTCGGTGCCGTCGGCGGCCAGGGTGACACGCACCGTGCCGTAGCCCCGATGCGCCGTGATGGCCTGCTGGGCGTTGATGATCAGGTTGAGGAGCACCTGCTGCAGCTGGTTGGCGTCGCCGCGGACCCGGCTCCACAGGGGGAAGCCCTCGTGCGGATCGAAGAACGGGGCCTGCAGGGAGATGTTGTGCAGCTTCAGGTGATGGCGGCACAGCGCGACCGTCCGTCGCACGACGTCCGCCGTGGAGCAGATCCGCCACTCGGGCGGATGGCAGCGGGCGGAGGCGAGCAGGCCGTGGACGATGTCGCCGGCGCGGCGGGCCTCTTCCAGAACCAGTTCGAGATCCTCGCGCAGCTGGCGCAGGGGCACGCCCTGCGCCGCGAATTCCGGGGGCGGACTCCACGGGTCGCGGCTCGAGCCGTTCGGCGCCCCGGGCATGCCGGGACGGGGCCAGAACGAGAGAATGGCCTGGGTGCTCGCGACGATGGTCGCGAGCGGATTGCTCAGCTCGTGGGCGATGCTCGACGCCATGTGCCCGATGAGCGAAAGCTTGTCCCGCTGAATGCCGTCCAGCAGGGCGTGGGCTTCCGCGCCGGGCAGGGGCTCAGGTCCGGGCGCCGGGGACGGCGCATCCGGAGTCGCTGGCGTTCCCATTCCGGGCCCCCTTGAAGGCTTCGTCGATTGCTGCCTGGTCCGCGTGCGAGCGCTTCATCGTCGCGTCGGGATTGAACGGCAGGTGGGCCGACGAGGTGTCCACGGCCCGAAGCAGGAGCTCCGCCCGTGGGCCGTGGCCCAGCGCACTGTCGAAGAGAGCCGCGACCGCCGAGACCCGGGTCTCGAGATCGAGGAGGGCCACACCGACGCCTTGCAGCTGCTGGGCGGTGATGTCCTGGAACTGGAGGTGATTGTAGAGGGTGCTGACCTGCCCGCGGAGACTCTCGAACCCGTCGGATGGCGCGGAGCCACTCGCCTGGGTCTCCAGGGTATTGATGAGCTCGAGGGAGCGGTCGAGGCCGTTCATCAGCTCCATGGTCGCCGACTCCGTGGTGCTGGTGACGTCCGAGAGCTTGTCCTTGGTGTCCCGGATCCGCTCGACGGCGTGCGCCTCGATGGATTCTCGCGTCAGGCGGATGCCACCGAGAATCTCACTGATCTCCGCGTGCGCGCGGAGCAGCACTGCCGGCAACTCGGCCAGGTTGGGCTGGCGCGCGAGCCGGCCCACGAGTTCGGCCACCTGGCCCGAGCTCTGCCATTCCTTCTTGTGCTTCTGCAGTTCGGCGATCAGGTCGCCCAGCAGGCCGAGCGTGGTCTCCAGCTCGGTCGCGAGCGCCTTGACCTGGGCGGCGTCCATGACACCCTCCGTGGTCGGGCGTGGGCTCAGGCCGAGCCGGAGGTGAGCGAGAGGATCTGGTCGATCTTCTCCTTCAGCACCTGGGGCGTGAACGGCTTGAGGATGTATCCCGAGACGCCGGCCTCGACCGCCTGCATGATGTCTTCCTTCACGCTGCGGGTGGTCACCATCAGGATCGGGGTCTTGGCGTGCTGCGCGTTGGCGCGGACGCCCTTCACGAAGTCGAGCCCGCCCATCACCGGCATGTTCCAGTCGGTGATCACCAGTTCGATCGTCGCATCGCACTTCTGCAGGGCATCGCTGCCGTCCGCGGCCTCCACGACGTTCTCGTAGCCGATGCTCTTGAGGGCATTGACCACGATCCGACGCATGGTGGCGCTGTCATCCACAACCAGGCACTTCATTACGCGCGCTCCGTGAGCTCAAGGTGTCACTGCGTCGGCTTGGTCCCGAGCTCCGCCTGGAGCTTCTGGGCGATGCGGTCGCGGACCTGGGGCGTGTCGTAGTAGCCCGAGGAGATGCGCTTCAGAATGCCGTGCAATCGCTCTGCCGGAATCCCGCTGGCGCTGGTCCCCTCCTGGGTGCCACCAGTGGCGCGGGCCTCGGCCGACAGCGACACCTGGTCATCGCCCGGCGAGGCATCCCGAACCGCCTGCGGTGCGACCGGCTTCACCTGGCCGGACTGCCGGGTCGACTGATTGCCGCCGGCCTGGTCGATACGCGCGCCGCTCAGGGGATTGGCGCCGCCGGATTTCGTAGGATCAATGGACATGTGGCTCCTCGTTCTTCATTTGACTTTCGGCCAGTCCGGTCCGGACTTGAGGGCGGACTTCGGAGCGCCGGCCGGTATCCCGCGGGATCCGGCCCGCAGCGCCCGCAGCTGCCCGTGCCGATTCAGACGTTGCGGGACGGGCTGTCGGGTGAGCCGGCGGACGCGAGTTCGCGAAGCTTGCGGAAGTCGAGTTGCAGCTCCACCTCGCCGTCCGCTCCGCTGCCCTGCATGCCGGATCCCCCTGCCGACAGCTTCCGGGCCTGCTCGGACACGATCACCTGGTCCTGCGGCTGCACTGGCCCGCGCTGCTCGTCACCCGTTCTGGACGGGGCAGCGCCCGCGGACCCGGCTGACCGCACCGGGGGGACCTGCTCGAGTCCGTACACCTGCACTGATGGTACCGACATAGTGTCCTCCAGACTGGTCGAAAACCTTCTACGTGACAGTATCGTCCGGGGGGCGGCAAACCTTTAGGGTAGAATTGACCGGGTGAGCGGAGGGGGGCAGAATCCGCCGGGTCGAGGCCACCGGGCGGTTCTCCGAGCGACCGCGGTCACTGGGAAGCAGGGGGCGGGGTGGGCGGGGCGGGCGGGGCGGGGTCCGGGGGATGCAGCTTTGCAATCGTCGCCATCATGATCGTCTTGCGGGCTTCCAGCGCCGTGGCGAACCGCCGGATCTCGGCGTGGGCGGCCCCCACCTCGAGCTGAACCGTCTCCAGAAGCCGCTCCACGTCATCCCGCAGGGGACCGTCCGACTGGCCCAGGGCGGTGAGCAGCTCGGGAGGGAGCTGGATGCTCAGCTCCAGCTCCCCGAGCAGCGCGACCCCCTCGGCCGCGAGCCGGGCCAGGAGGTCGATGTCGTCGGCACGGAGCGCCGCCCGCTGTGCTTCCAGCAGCTGGAGGTATCGCGCATAGCTGACCCGGCTGCCCACCAGCGCCCGTGCCGCCCGCTCGTGCAGCGCGACGGGCAGGTCGCTCACTCGCCGCCGGCCACCGTTGGTGCCGCATCCGCCACCTGCGCGGCGGCGTGGTTCCAGGCCGAGTGCAGTTCGGCCACGATGGCGGTGAGTTTCTCGAGGCGCTTCGCGTCCCGCAGCCGGTCCACCTCGAAGATCTCGCTCATGATCCAGGTGTAGAGCTGGGCCAGATTGGTGGAGATCGCCCCGCCCGCCTCGAAATCCAGCGAGCAGAGCAGTTCGGCGACGATCTCGCTGGCACGCATCATACAGCGCGAGCGGTTTTCGATGTCGCCCTTCTCGAGGTAGCGCGCTGCCTGACGGAGACTGGCGAGCGTCTGGCCGTAGAGGAACACCACCCGCCGGGCGGGTGACATCGAGAAGACGTCGTTCTGCTGGTAGCGGGCGACCGCGGCGTAACTCACTGGCGACCTCCTGAAGGGATGCCGGGAATCAGGCGAACACCGGCGTACAGGTTGAGTATCGGCAGCTTGCCGTCGGCGATTAGGTCGGTCCGGCGCTCGTGTTTCGGCCTGCGGTCGGGTGGCTAGCCCCGGCGGTCCAGCGCAATGGCGGCCGGCCGGTGGGGGGCATACCGGCCCTCCAGCTGCGCGGCGGCCTGCAGCGCGGCGAGGTCGCGCACGATGCGGTGCTGCTCGCTCTCCAGCGCCCGGCTTTCCTCGAGAATCCGGCGCTGCATCGCGCGGAGTTGCGGCGCGGCGCTGGCGTCCCGCTCCAGGCGCTCGCCCTCGCGTGCGATCAGCCGGTCCGCTTCCCTCAGCACTTCGATCAGGGCCTCGGCGGGGCCGCTGCGGGCGAGTTCGGCCACCGACTGGAGCAGCTGGTCGAGCCGCTCCGCCGGCGCCAGCGCGGCGGAAACCCGGGACCTCTCGGGCTTCCGGACGGCGCGCTCAGCCACTGGACTTGTTGGTGCTGTTGAAGAGCGCCGTGATGCTGCTCGACTGCGACTGGAAGTGCGCCAGCGCGGTTTCCATCGCGGCGTACTGCTTGAGGAGGCTCTCGCGACGGCGCGCGAGACGGTCATCCACCTGCAGCGCCCGGTCCTCGAGCGACTTGGCCCGCGTGGTGAGCGAAGTCTCCTTGGTGGCCAGGGTGCCGGAGGTGGCGGCAAGCCAGGTGTCCAGCGAGCGCTGCAGCAGCGCGCCGGTGCCGAGGGTGACGGTGGTGTCACCGATGGCGCCGGTGGCGGTCCCGGTGTAGAGGACGGTCAGCCCGTCGACGGCGGTGCCGGTGCCGCCCAGCAGGGTGCGGCCGCTGCCGGTCGCGGCGAAGCCGCCCAGGGTGCCCTGCACGTCGAGGCCGTTCGTGGTTCCTGCGGCGAGGCCCAGCTGCGCCGTCCCGTCGGCGCCTCCCGCAGTATAAGCCACCGTGAATCCGGAGGTGCTGCCATAGCTGTTCGTGGCGATCTGGACCTGCCCGCCCACGTTGCTCGCCGTGAGGCTCAGGGCGGGGCGGCCCGTCGCGAGTACGGAGGATGCCCCGAAGTCGAGGGTGCCACCGCCCTCATTGTTGGCGGTGATCGTCAGGTCCAGTGCCGAGGTGCGGGCCTGGCTGTCCTCGACGACGATCGTCCCGTTGCTCACGCTGACGGTGCCCGTCGAGCCGTAGGCCGCCTGGATCTGTCCCACCAGGTCGCCGATGGTCTTGGTGCTGGCGTCGGTGATCGTGAAACTGCTGGAGAAGGTGGAGCCGTCGCTCCGCTTGCCGCTGTAGGACACGGTCTGGCCATTGACGATGCCGAAGCTCCCGCCGCCGGCCGCGCGCAGCGAGGCGAAGGTCGTCGTCGCGGTCATCGGGAGGGTGCCGGCGACGTCGCCGTAGAGCACGGTGCCGGTGCCGACCTTGTGTTTGGTCGCGGCGGCGAAGGCGGTGTTGAGCGCGCTGACGATGCTGTCGGTCGTCGCCCCGCTGGCGAGCTGGATGCTGGCCGTCGCGCCGCTCTGCGCCTCGGTGATCGACATGGTGTCTGGCGTCGCGTCATCCGCGTAGGTGCCGCTGAAGCCGGTGCCGAGCAGGGTCCCCTGGGTCGCGGCCTGGGTGATGTTGACGGCGTAGGTGCCGGCGACCGTCGCGGACGATGAGGTCAGATAGCTCACCCGCGAATCGGTGGCGGTGCCGACCTGGCTGAACAGCGTCCGCAGGTCGCTGAGGCGGCCTTTGAACGCCGCGTCGAACTTGGTCGAATCAAGGGTCAGCTTCCCATCCTGGCCAAGGCTCAGCCCCGCGAGCCCCGCGGTGGAAAGGTCGGCCGGTGTGCCGCCGATGGTCGACAGCAGCGTGCGTGACAGCGTGCCGGACACGGTGCGCATCAGCGCGTCGTTGTACAGCGCCGGGGCGGCGGTGCCGGCCTTGGGCGCGGTCTGCTGCTGCTGCACGAAATCGACCAGCTTGTTCCAGGCGTCGGCGAAGCTCTGCATCGCCTTCAGCGCCTGATCCTCCGAGTGCTCGATGGTGACCATCGTGACGGCCCCCGTCTCCTCGGCGCTGAGATTCAGGGTCACGCCCTGGATGGCGTCGGTGATCGTGTTGGAGGTCCGCGTCATGGCGACGCCGTCCACCGCGAAGCTGGCGTCCTGACCGGCGACCAGGATGGCGCTGGGCTGGATGACGTTGCTGCCGTTGGTCAGGCCGAGCGCCAGCGGGATCCCGCCCGACACGTCGGTGAAGGTCATGCCAGCCTGGCCGGTGGCTTCGCTGGTCAGCACCAGCCGGAAGTGCGTCGCATCAACCTGCAGCACCGAAGCAGAGACCTTGCTCGCGCTGGTGCCGGTGTTGGCGTTGTTGAGCTTGTCGCGCAGCGACAGCAGCGTGTCGTTGGCGTCCACCGTGATCGTGGCGCCATTGAGCGTGAAGCTGCCCGGGGTCAGGGCGAGCGGCGTGCTCGCGCTGGCGAAAGAGGTGCTGCCGAGCTTCTGGGCCTTGGCGAGCGCCGTGACCTCGACCCGGTAGCTGCCGGTCGCGGCGGTGCGTCCGCCGCTGGCGCTGAGCAGGGCGCGGGTGCCGGAGATCGCGGAGGTGGTGGCGGACACGCCATCGAAGGCGGTGCCGTCCTGCAGCGTCGCGGTGGCCGTCTGGACCGCGGCGAGCAGTCCCCGGTAGGTCGCGAAGGCCTTGAGCTGGTCGTTGTACTTCTGCTCCTGGTCGCGCAGCCGGGTCGCCGGCGCGCTCTCGGCCGTGATGATCTGATCGATGAGGGAGCGGTAGTCGATCCCGCTGATGATGCCGGTGACCGCGCTGGCCGGCGTGGCCGATGCACCCGATGTCGTCGCCAAGGTGACCTCCCTCTCGTCCTGCCCCTGCTGGATGACGATCCCCCGGGGACCGATGAACCGGCCTCCGGGGGTCGTGCGTCAATGTCGTGCTCTACGACCCTCGTGCGGCGGCTGATTACTGGATCAGCTTGAGGATCGTCTGCGGCGCCTGGTTGGCCTGGGCGAGCATGGCCGTACCAGCCTGCTGCAGAATCTGGTTCTTGGTGAAGATCGTCATTTCCTGCGCCATGTCGGCGTCCCGGATGGTGCTCTCGGCCGCGGTGTAGTTCTGGATGGTCGAGGAGGTGTTCGCCGTGGCGTAGTCGAAGCGGTTCAGCGCCGCGCCGACGTCACCGATGGCCGCGTTCACCTTCGTGATCGCGGTGTCGATCTTGGTCAGCTCCGCCGCCGCACCCGCCTGGGTGTCGAGGACGGTGCCGCCGGTGGTCAGGCCCAGGCCGGAGACGGCCAGGTTCAGGTTGCCGGCCGAGACCGAGACGAGGTCGTTGCCGCCGGAGCCGTAGGAGCCGCTGGAGCTGACCATGAAGTCCGCGGTCGTGGTCGCGCCCACGGTCACGTTGGTGCCGTTGAGGCTCGCCGCGCCGACCCAGCTCGACCCGCCGTTGACCGTCACGCCGAAGTTGCTGAAGGTCACCGAGCCAGCCGCGCTGGTGGAGATACCGGTGACGATCTGGCTGCCGCTGGCGCCGGAGATGGTGGCCGCGGTGGCCGCTGCTGCCAGGGTGTACGACCCCGCCGCTGCGCCGTTCAGGTTGACGTTCGACACGCCCACCGCCGCGAGGGCGGTCGAGGCGCTGTCCACCGTCGCGCCGAAGGTGCCGTCGACGAGGCTGGCGCCCTGGTACTTCGTGGTGCTGACGATCCGGTCGATTTCCTGCGTGATCTTCTGGTACTCGGCCGACAGCTTCGGAGCCTCGCTGCCGATGCTGGCCGAGTTGGCCTGCGTCGCGAGTTCCTTGAGCCGGTCAAGCATGCCGGAGATCGTGTTGATCGCGCCATCGGCGATCTGCAGCATCGCGGTGCCCTGGGACGCGTTCCGCTGGGCGGCCTGCAGCGAGCGGACGTCCGAACGGAGCTTGTTGGCGATCGCGAGGCCCGCGGCGTCGTCGGCCGAACGGTTGATCCGGAAGCCGCTGGACAGCTTGGCGATGCTCTTCTCGAGCGCCATGCCGGTGTTGGCAAGATTCCGGTACGCGTTGTTGGCGGCGACGTTGGTCTGGATCTTCATACGGGTACATCTCCTTGGGTCGTGCGGGCCGGGGCTTCCCTGCTCCGGGACTGCGATGATCGGTCCGTAGTGACCGTCAGAGAGATGTATCGGCGAGGGCGTCGCGAACTTGAGGGCCATCAGGTCCTTTCCGCCGGGTGCGGCGGCCGTGGCGGCAAATTGTACCGTAGTGGAGGGCGGGACTGTCGCAGCGCTTCGACGGGGGAAGTGGATCGCGGACAACGAGTTGGGCGATCGGGCCGGAGCGGGTTCAAGCGGTACGCCGCTTGCCTTCGGGAGGGCATGCCATCACAAGTTGCCGCCCATCGGGATCCGGCCCGCATCAGTGCGCTCCTGCAGCAGGGGGTCGCGCATCATCAGGCTGGTCGGCTCGCGGAGGCGGAAGACCTCTATAGAAGCATCCTGGTGGAAGATTCCCGGCAGCCCGATGCGCTGCATCTGCTCGGGCTGGCCGCGCATCAGCGCGGCGATCAGGCTGCCGCGGCCGATCTGGTCCGCCGGGCGCTGAACTGGCGCGCCGATTTTCCCGCGGCGCTCACCACCCTCGGCAACATCCGTATCGCGCAGGGGCGGCCCAAAGAGGCCGTGACCGCCTACCGGCGTGCGCTCGCATCCGCGCCGGGCGAGCCGGAGATGCTACACAACCTGGCCGGCGCCCTGGTGGCGGCCGGGTCGCCCGCGGAGGCCATCACGGCCTATCGTCAGGCGCTTGCCGCCCGCCCCACCCAGCACGCGTCCCGGCTCGCGCTGGCGCGGGCGCTCTGCGCCGCCGGCGATCTCGCGGCCGGCGAACTGGAACTGCGGACGCTGCTGTCGCTCTCTCCGGGCGATGTCGTCGCGCTGGGCGTGCTCGGCAGCGTGCAACTGGACCGGGGCGAGATGGACGCGGCTCTCGAGACCTACCTCTCTGCGTTCCGCCTCGCTTCCGAGGACTTCGAAGCCAACACCGGCCTTGGAGTCATTGCGCTCAGGCGGGCACAGCCGGCGACCGCGCTGCACCATTTCGAAATCGCCCACCGCGCCGCGCCCGCCTCGGTACTGGCCGCCTCCAATCTCGGCGCTGCCCTCCGGGCACTGGATCGTCACGCTGAGGCGCTGCCGCTCCTCGAATCGGTCGTGGCGCAGGAGCCCCGGCACGTGATGGCGCTCTGCAACCTCGGCGCGGTCTATCTCGATCTCGGCCGGACCGGGGATGCGCTGGCCTGCTTCGATCGGGCCGTCACGAGTGACCCGCGCGCGGCCGAGGCGCACACCAACCGCGCCTGCGCGCTGTGCGACATGGGACGTTACCCCGACGCGGTACCAGCGGCGCAGCGAGCGCTCTCCCTCGCGCCCGGCATGCCCACCGCGCTGTCCGTGCTCGGTCGCGCGCTCGGCGAGCTCGGCATGGCCGAGCAGGCGATCGCCGCCTGCCGTGACGCCATCGCCCGCCAGCCATCCAATAGTGAGGCGCACTGGAATCTTGCCCTGCCGCTCCTCCGCACCGGTCAGTACGCGGAGGGATGGCGGGAATTCGAGTGGCGCTTCGAGGCCCAGCGGCGGCGGCTGAGGCCCACCCCGAACGGCCTGCCTCGCTGGAAGGGCGAGCCGCTCGCCGGCCGCACGCTCCTCGTGTACTGGGAACAGGGCTTCGGCGACAGCATCCACTTCGCCCGGTACATCCCGCTGCTTGCGAGTCAGGGCGCCCGGATCCTGCTGCAGGTGCAGACGCCGCTCACACGGCTGTTCGAGAGGCTGGACGGTGTGGCGGAATTCGTGGATCGCGACGCGACCGGCGTGCGCGCCGATTTCCAGGTCGCCATGATGAGCCTCCCGTGCCTGTTCGGCACCACGCTGGCGACCGTCCCGAACACCATTCCCTATCTGCATGCCCCGGCCGGCGCCAGCCCGCTGCTGCCGCCTTCCGCGGGGCGGCGCCGGATCGGTCTGGCCTGGTCCGGCTCGCCCGCGCAGGCGAACAACCGCTTTCGCTCGGTGCCGCTCGCCGAACTCGCACCCCTGCTCGCGCTACCGGAGATCGACTGGGTCAGCCTCCAGGTCGGCGCGACTGCCGCTGAACTCGCAACGACTCCGGCGTCCAGCCGTCTGATCGACATCACGCCGAAGCTGGCCGATTTCGCCGATACCGCGGCGCTGATGCAGGAACTCGACCTGATCATCACCATCGACACCTCCGTTGCCCACCTCGCCGGCGCGCTCGGCCGGCCGGTGTGGCTCATGCTCTCGCACACCTGCTGCTGGCGCTACCTGCTCGACCGCTCCGACAGTCCCTGGTACCCGACCGCCCGGCTCTTTCGCCAGCCGTCCCGCGGCGACTGGGCGTCCGTTGTCTCCACCGTCCGCGCCGCCCTCGAGGAGAGCGCTCCATGACCGCCAGTTCCGTCCCCGTCGCCGAGAGTCCCGGCGTCCGCTTCACCGAATTCCTGGCCCGGCTGCGGGAGGACGTCTATCCGGAGCTGCCCTCCGAGCAGCATACCGGCATCACCCGCGAGATGTGGGAGCGGGTGCGCGGTCTCGTGCCGCTCGGCGCGGGCTCGCGGGTGCTGGATGTCGGCTGCGGCCAGGGCCTGGCGCTCGAACTCTTCCGCGCCGCGGGGCTGAGTGCGGTCGGGATCACGATCGGCCAGGACGATCTGGCGGCGTGTCAGGCGCGTGGATTCGAGGTGGCCGAGATGGACCAGTCGTTCCTCGAGTTCGAGACCGCCAGCTTCGATCTCGTCTGGTGCCGCCATGCGCTGGAGCACAGTGTGGCGCCGTACTTCACGCTGTCGGAATTCCACCGGGTGCTCGCTCCGGGCGGCGTCCTGTATGTCGAGGTCCCCGCTCCCGAGACGGCCTGCCATCACGAGCTGAATCCGAACCACTACAGCGTACTCGGCCAGTCCGCCTGGCTGAGTCTGATGGAGCGGGCCGGCTTCGAGCTGCTGGACGGCACCCGGATCGACCTGCAGGTTCCGGCCGGCCCGGACATGTACTGGGGGTTCGTCCTGCGGAAGCGCGACGGCTCCGCGTCATGGCCGGCGGTCGTTCCCGCGCCGGCGCGGACGCTGGCTCTCGACGCGGTCCAGGAGGTCGAGGTGTCGTTCGAGTCGGCGGGGCGTACGCTCGCGCTGACCCTGCGGCTCGATGCCGGGGAAACCAGTGAGGGCCCGATGCTCCAGGCCCTCGCGGCCGGCGAATTCTACGAACCCGAGGTTTCCTACTTCATCACCAACGTGCTGCAGCAGGGCGACACCTTCATCGATGTCGGCGGCCACGTCGGGTATTTCTCGATGCTTGCCGCCCACGCGGTCGGGGCCGAAGGGCACGTCTACACTTTCGAGCCGGAACCGCGAAACGCCAGCCACATCCGGGAGCACATCGCGCTCAATGGAGTCGCGAATGTCGAACTCTTCGAAGAGGCGGTCGGCGATGTGGAGGGGGAGGCCGAACTGCATGTCAACGCGGACAACACCGGCGGGCACGCGCTCTGGGACGTGGGGGAACACCCGTACAACGCGCGCAGCCGCGTCCATCATGAAGTGAAGCCGGTCCGCCGGGGCACGCTGGGGCAGCTGCTCGCGAAGACCGCGGGCCAGCGGGTGCGGCTGGTGAAGATCGATGCCGAAGGCTCCGAGCTGCGGATCCTCAAGGGAGCGATGCTGCTGCTGATGGCGCGCAAGGTGCCCTACGTGATCTGCGAGATCAACGAATTCGCGCTGCAGCAGATGGGGGCGACCGGCCAGGGGATGCGGGCCTTCATGCAGGCCTGTGGGTACCACTGCTACCGCATGATTCCCGAGTCGCCGTTCCTGATTCCGTTCCCGCCGGAGGAGACGCACTCCTTCGAGTACGTCTACAACGTGCTGTTCACCGATTTGCCGGTGTCGGTGTGAGCGTCGATCAGCGGGGTGTCGCGATCGAGCCTCCGGCATCGGTCGCGACCGATGCCCACGACCTGCGCGAGCGGCTGGCCCTCGCCATGGAGTACCGCAAGTCGGCGCGGGGGCCGCAGGCAGAGGCGCTCTGCCGTGACGTGCTGCGGCGTTCCCCGGAGCATGCCGGGGCACTGCGGCTCGCGGCGACCCTCGCCCACGAAGCCGGCCGTGAAGTCGAGGCACTCGAGTTCATCGATCGGGCGATTGCCCGGGAGCCCGGCGTGGCGGGGAGTCATCAGGAGCGCGGAACGATCCTGCGCTCGCTCGGACGGCCCGACGAGGCGCTCGGGGCCTTTCGTGAGGCGATCAGCATCGCCCGCGATGATGCCGCCGCCTGGTACGGCGCCGGTGGCGCGCTGCAGGACCTGAATCGGCTGCCGGAATCGCTGCGAGCCTACCAGGAGGCGGTGCGGCTCCGTCCAGGCTATGCGGAGGCGCTGCTGCATATCGGCACCGTCATCACCGAGCTGGGCCGGCCGGCGGAGGGACTCACCGCGCTCGAGGCCGCCGCGCGGTCCCGCCCCGACCTCCCCGCCGTCCAGGACCAGCTCGGCATCGCCCTCGGCGCCGCGGGGCGATGGGAAGAAGCCGCCGAAGCCCATCGGCGTGCGATCGCGCTGCATCCCGGGGCGGGGGCGGCCTACTGCAACCTCGCCACGGCCCTGAGTGCGCTCGGCCACCACCGCGATGCCGCGGAGGCGCTGCAGGCCGCGCTGACGATCGAGCCGAACTCCCCCGACGCGCACAATCGCATGGGGATGGTGCTCCGGAATCTCGGTTACCTGGACCAGGCCGTCTCCGCCTATCGCCAGGCGCTCGCCGGTCGCCCCGATTTCGCCGAAGCGCACTTCAACCTCGGCGTACTGCTGTCGGAACTCGATCGCCCCGTCGAGGCGCTGTCCTCCTATCGCTCCGCGCTCGCGTTCCGGCCCGAGTTCGCCGATGCCCACGCCCGCATGGGCGCGGTCCTCATGAAGCTGAGCCGCCCGGCCGAGGCGATCACCGCCTACCGGCTCGCGCTCACCTTGCGTCCCGCGAGCGCGGGCCTCTGGTATGAGCTGGGCAACGCGATGCGCGAGGAACGCCGGGTGCCGGAAGCCGTTGCGGCCTACAGTCACGCGATCGAGCTGCAGCCCGACCATGCCGCTGCCCGGTACGCCCGGGGCCTGGCCCAGCTCAGCGTCGGTGATTTCGAGCCGGGCTGGGAGGGGTACGAATGGCGCTGGAAGGTGCCGGAGCTTCGCCTCTCGGTGCCGGCGTCCGAGGTGCCGCGCTGGCAGGGTGAGCCGCTCGATGGGCGGACGATCCTGGTCACCGCCGCGGACATGAGGGTGGAGGAGATCTTCCGATTCGTGCGCTATCTCCCGTCGATTGCCGCCCGTGGTGGGCGGGTGATCTTCGAGTGTCCGGCTCCGTTGCGCCGCCTCCTCGAGGCGATGCCATGCATTGCGCAGGCGGTGACGCCAGGCGAACCGGTGCCGTCGGCTGACTTTCACATCTCGCTCGGGAGTCTGCCGCATCAGTTCGCGCGGCAGTGGTCGCTGCCGCCGATCGAGACCCCGTACCTCCCGACGCGCACCTGGTCGACCCGGGTACCATTGCTGCCGCCGGGCAACGGGCTGCGCGTGGGCATCGTCTGGAACAGCCGCGAGGGACGGAATTCACGGGCAACGCTGGCGCTGGCGGCACTCGCGCCGCTCTTCCGTCTTCCGAAGATCAGCTGGTACAGCCTGGAGACCTCCGGTGACGCCGAGCCGCTCGTCGATGCTCCGGTCGCCGGCAACGTCGAGGATCTTGGGCCGCTGGTGCGGGACGTGGCCGACCTCGCGGCGCTGATGGGTCAGCTCGATCTGGTTGTCACCGTGGATGCCGCGGTGGCCGATCTGGCGGGAGGGCTGGGAATACCGGTGTGGGTGCTGCTGAGTGCCGCACCGGCCTGGCAGTGGGGGACAGAGGGCGACGCGTGCCGGTGGTATCCCACTGCGCGGCTGTTCCGTCAGAACCATCCGGGCGGGTGGACGGCGGTCATTGATCAGGTGGTGCAGGCACTCGGCAGCGTGGAGGGCGAGTAGCAGGACGCGCGGCCGCGCGCCCGACTCAGCGTGCGAGGAGTCCGAGGATCTCGGCGGTACGCTGCCGCCAGGTCCACGCCCGGTGCAGGAAGCGCGCTCCCCGCTCGCCCCGCGCGGCCGCCGTGTTGCGGTCCCGGTACACTTCTTCGAGGCGCTCCACCATCTCCGCAACATCGCTCTCGCCCCATCCCTCGGTGCCCCGGTAGAGCGGGCAGCGGCCGCGTACCGGCTGCTGCCGGGTGAGCGGGATCGCCGCGTCGGGTTCGGCGAGCAGATCGAGGTGCCCCGTGTTGGCCGAAAGGATCGCGGGAACACCGCAGGCCATCGTCTCCATCGCGACGAGATTGGTCCCTCCCTCGCAGCGGTTCGGGAACAGGGCCACGTCCGCTTCACGGATGGTCTGCGCCATCTGGTGGTTGGGGAGCCCTCCCAGGTCGAGCAAGGCTTCCGGGCCGATTCCGTTCGTCATGAGCCAGGGCTCGAGGGCCAATCGGCCGCGAGCATCCAGTGCCGGCAGTCCACGCACATGGCCGGCGGTATCGAGGCCCACCATCGTCTGCGGCCAGGGGTTGTGCCAGGCCGTCATCAGCAGCGCATCCCGGTGCCGGGACGCGAACTCCCGGAACGCCGCCACGACGAGATCCTGCCCTTTCCGGTATTCGAGCTTGCCGCCGGCGAACACCACGAAGCGATCCCGCAGCAGTCCGCTCCGCGGGGCGGGGTGAAAGATGGCAGGATCGATTCCCTGCGGGACGACGTGCACGCCGGGAAGACCGGCCGCGCGGAGTACTGCGCCATTCCATGCCGATCCGGCGATGATCGCGTCGCAGGCCCGCGCGCGCGCCAGCGCGTCCACGGTGAGGGCGGTGTCCTCGAAGAAGATCACCCCGAGATCCCGATCGCTTGTCAGGCGGCGGCCCGACTCATTTCCCCGGAAACCGTTGCCGAGCGCGCGGAGCACGGGGTAGTCGCTCTGCAGTCCCGCCGCTCCTGCCGAGTGGAGCAGGTCGCGCAGTTCGGACTGCTGGGCGAGCGGGAGCGCGAGGGCGTGACGGTGCAGGGGGTGCAGGGCGGAAGTGTCAGCCGGTTCGAGAAGCAGCGGCATCACCCGGCCGTCGCGTGCCAGTTCGAGCGCGAGGTTGAGGCCGAAGACCTGCCACCCGGTGCCGGTGCCGATCGGCCAGTCCAGCACCACCGCCTCGGGGAGGACTGCCGGCGCGGGTGACGCCTCGCTGGCCGAGGGACGCGGAGAGCTACCCTGAGGCGCCGGTCGCGTCCCGGTCGCGCTCATCCCAGCTTCTCGCGGAGATCGAGCGGGTGCCTGGTGTGGTACTGGCTGTCGCTCAGCACCACCTGCCTCGCGATCCGGGTGGGGAAGTGGATCACCAGCGGTCCCTGGAGATTGGCCGTGCACCCTGGATCGTCACCACGGGGGAGGGTGACGATCGTCAGCACGGCGACCTCCTCCCCGGGCGCGGGATCCGGGTGATCGGGCAGGTCGACGACGTAGCCGGGGAAATAGATGAATGGATCGACGAGCAGGAAGACGAGGCCGCCCTCGTCGATGCTCTGCAGCCAGAAGATCCCGTCCGGCGCCGCGGGCAGCATGATGAACCGCCGCTCGCCGGCGAAGCCGAGCATGCCATCCGGCATGACGATGACATCGCTGCGGGGAACCGTGAGCGGACCGAAGAGACGTGAGGCGACGAACAGCGTCTCGCCGGCCGCCGTGGCCGGCTGCGTCGGTGCCGTCACCGGAGGTAGTCCGTCAGCGAAGTGTTGAGGATCTTCGAGGTCGAGAGCAGCGCCGCCTGCAGCGTGTTCTGCGCCCCGACGAACCTGGTCGTGGCCGCTTCGAGGTCGATCCCCTGGGCGTCGGTCTTCTTCTGTGTGAAGCTGGTCTCCAGCGCATCGGTGTTCTGCATGGCGGATTCGATCTGGCGCACCCGGGCGCCGTTGGTGGCGAGCATCGTCTGGGTCGCGTCGAAGGCGCTGTCCAGCTTGAAGGCGGTCGACGCGATGCCGCTGGGGACGCCGGCGTTCAGCGCCGTGCTCAGACTCTGCAGCGAGGAGAGGACCCCGCTCGAGACCAGCAGCTCCTGGCCGGTGTGATTGGTCGTCAGCTGGTAGTTCTGGCCGATCTCGGCCTGGCGGGCGCCGTTGTCGCCGTAGTAGAGGCCGGCGGCATCGAAGGGCTTGGTCGTGGACTGATTGCCGGCGAAGAGATACTCGTTGCCGACCTGGGTGTTGCCCAGCGCGACGACCTGCTCGATGATCCGGTCCACCTCGCTCTTGGCCGCCGCGCGGGTCTGCGGGTTGCCCCCGGCGGAGCCTTCCTGGAGCGCCAGTTCCTTTGCCCGGGAAATCAGGTCGGTCATCTGGGAGAGGACCGACTCCTCGGCATCAGTCCGGGCGCGGGCGCTGGAGGAGTTCCGCCGATACTGCTCGATCGCGCGCAGTCCCCGGTCCGCGGTCAGCACCTGGGTGCCGGCGAGGGGATCTTCCGACATCCGTTCAAATCGTTTGCCAGAAGAGACTTGTGCCTGGGTCTGGGCCAGGTTCGCCAGGGAGCCCTGGAGGTCGCGAAGGACGCGCGACTGAAGCAGGCTGTTGGAAATCCGCATTCGACGACCCGGAAGGAGGGTGGCAATATTTTCCGTATCGGCTAGATTAGAGGCGAACTTTAGGCCAGACATTCGCGGACACCATCGACCGGCATCCCGGGCCCCCCTCCCTGATGCGGTCGAGCCCTTGAGGCCCGCTATTGTCCGGGCACTTACCGCTGTCGAGGGGGGCTATGGCTACCATCCTGTGTGTCGATGACGAACCCGCCACCGGGGTCGTTCTCGAACATCATCTCACCAAGATCGGGCACCGTCCGCTCCTCGCGACCAGCGTCGAGGAAGCCATCAGGACGGTCACCCGCACCCCAGTCGATCTGATCATCGCAGACTACCGGATGCCCAAGGCCACCGGCCTGGACCTCCTGAGCCTGCTCGAAAAAGAGGGCTACCAGGTTCCGGTCATCATCATGACCGGTTATTCCAGTATCGAGCACGCGGTGATTTCCATTAAGTCCGGCGCGATCGATTACCTCACCAAGCCGATCCGGCCGGAGACGCTCGAGATCGCGGTGACCCAGGCGCTCGAAGTCGTCCGCCTGCGCCGCGAGAACGAGCAGTTCCGCCGCGAGATCAACAAGTTCCGGTCGACCCGCGCCCTGGTCGGCGAAAGCGTGCAGTTCCGCCGGGTGATGGAGACCATCGCCACCGTGGCGCCGACCAAGGCCACGGTGCTGCTCGAAGGCGAGTCGGGGACCGGCAAGGAACTGTTCGCCCGCGCCATCCACGACCAGAGTCCGCGGCACGACGGTCCCTTCATCAGCCTCAACTGCGCGGCGATGCCCGAAGGCCTCGTCGAGAGCGCGCTGTTCGGCCACGAGAAGGGCTCCTTCACCGGAGCGACGATGCGTTCCGCCGGCGCCTTTGAGCGCGCCCACGGTGGCACCCTGCTGCTGGACGAAATCTCGGAGATGCGGCTCGACCTCCAATCGAAGCTCCTCCGGGTGCTCCAGGAGCATGAGTTCGAGCGGGTCGGTGGCCATCAGGCGATCCGGGTCGATGTGCGCCTCATCGCGACGACCAACCGCGATCTCCGGCACGAGGCCGAAGCCGGACGGTTCCGGAGCGACCTGTACTACCGCCTCAACGTCATGCCGATCCGCACCCCGCCCCTGCGGGAGCGGAAGGAAGACATCCCGATGCTGGTGCAGCACTTCGCCCGGCGGGCCGCCGAGGAGATCGGGGTGTCGGTCCAGGGTGTCGCCGCCGAAACCACGGAGCTGCTCATGCGGCACTCATGGCCGGGGAACGTGCGGGAACTCGGCAATGCCGTGGAGCGCGCCGTGATCCTCTCACGTGGCGGCGTGCTGCGACCAGAGGTGTTCCAGGGCATTCTGGAGGCGGTCTCGGTCCGCCCCGCCATGATGCCGCCCATCGCGGGGATCGGCGCGACCCCGCTTCCCACATCCGTGGGAGCCGCCCGGCACAGCGCCGCGACCACGCTCGCGGACGCGGCGAGTCACGCCGTGCCCGATTCCTTCAATCTCGACGACCTCGAGCGCGTGGCGATCCAGCGCGCCCTGGTCGAGACCGGCGGAAACCGGACCCGCGCCGCCAAGCTGCTCGGCATCAGCGAGCGGACTCTGCGCAACAAGCTGAACGGTCCCAAGGAAGAATCCGCCGTCGCCGAATAGCCCGGCAACTCGGCTTCCCTCCTTCCGGAAGTTCTTTCCGCTCGGCCCGCGTTCACGCGGGCCGTTCGCGTATCCTCACCCCTCCCGAACTCGAACGCGCGCAATGGCTTGGCTCGATTGCCGAACCCGTCCTCCGAGTTCGGTATGCCGATTGCTTTCCATCGCGGCGGACCCTTTCACCCCTGCGAGGCGGCAATGTTCTCGGCACTGTTCGGCAATCAGACGAGAATCGGCAACCTGCGCTGGAGTCTCGACGACTCCAGCCGCACCCACAAGGGCATCGCCGCCCGAGTCGCGGGCGCGCTCGATGCCAGCGGCAATACCGATTTCAGTCAGGCGCTCGCGGGCCAGCAGGGCAAGAAGCCCCAGGTCGACATCCAGCAGGAGATGGTCGACCTCGCGAGCACCCAGCTCCGGTTCGACGCCAACGCCAAGCTGCTGCAGTCCGCCTATCAGCAACTCCGCACCGCGCTGAAGAGCAATGGCTGATATCTCCGGCACCGGTGGCGCCTGGCCGCCGCGGCCAGTGCGGTCGCTGCTCAAGCCGCTCGGGATCAGCGGCGCCGGCATGGGCGCGATGAGCAAGGCCCTCGACGTGATCTCCGAGAACATCGCCAACGCCGAGACCACCCGCACGCCCGAAGGCGGGCCGTACAAGCGGAAGGTGGTCGTCTTTCAGCGGAATGGAGTCGGAGGCGTCGAGGCGGCCCAGGTGGTCGAGGATACGCGGCCGGGCACCGAGGAGTACGAGCCGGGCCATCCCGATGCGGACGCCAACGGCTTCGTGAAGCGTCCGAACGTGGACATCCAGACCGAAATCACCGACCTCATGATTGCGCGCCGGGTGCACGAGGCCAACGCCACCGTGTTCCAGGCGGCGAAGGCGATGCTGCGCCGCGCGATCGACATCTGACCGAGACTGATTCATGACCATCCCCGGCTCGCTTCCGCCCGCTGCTCGTGCCCTCGACCGCGCCGCCAAGGCCTATGGTGTCGTGCCGAAGGCCATCGCCGCGCCTCCGAAGGAATCGCCGGCGAGTGCCGCCGACGGCCTTCGCGCGGTGCTGAACGAGGAAGAGAAGGCCTACTTCGATCAGATCGCCGCCCTGGGCCCGATCACCTACGGGCCGGGCCGGCGCGCGAGCGCCGCACCCGCCGCGCCCCGCGGCCTCCGTCTCGACGTGACGGGCTGAACCGGTGACCACGCCAATCCGCCCTGACGGGCCCCGCTTCACGCCGCTCGACCGCGCGCTGGATCAGTTCGCGCCGCGCGGCCAGGAGGACGGGCCGTCTTTCGCCGACACGCTGGCACGGGTGGTCGGCGACACCAGCCAGATGCAGGAGGATGCCACGGCCCTGATCGGACGCTTCGTCCGCGGCGAGCCGGTGGAGCTGCACCAGGTCATGGCGGCGAGTGAGGAGGCGGGCATCGCGCTCGAATTCCTCGTCGAAATGCGCAACAAGCTCACCGATG
The DNA here is from genome assembly GCA_963817435.1 of uncultured Gemmatimonadales bacterium. Classification (GTDB taxonomy): domain Bacteria; phylum Gemmatimonadota; class Gemmatimonadetes; order Gemmatimonadales; family GWC2-71-9; genus JADJOM01. Next base: position 1,437,590 of record CAWFNY010000001.1, on the reverse strand, counting down.
CGTACCGCACGGTGATGAACGTGCAGGTCTGACCCGTGCCTGAGCCGACCGTCGCATGACCAGCGCGATTCCCCCAGCCATGCTCGACGGCGTGCGCCGGATGAACGGTACACGCCGCTTCCTCACCCTGGGCGGCCTCGTCGCCGCGCTCGCGGTGATCTGGGCGATCGCGCGGTACGCGCAGACCCCCGATCTCGTGACGCTCTACCGCGGGCTCGAACTGCGGGAGGCGGCCAGCATGGCCGACGCGCTGCAGAAGGGCGGCATCCGGTACGAGCTGACCTCGGGTGGCAGCGAGATCATGGTGCCGGTCGGCGACATGGCGAGGGCCCGTGTCGCCATCGCCAAGGAAGGCATCCGCGCCGATGGCGAGAAGCCCGGGAACGAACTCTACGATGCCCCGACCTGGGGCAAGACCGACCGCGAGATGGCGGTGCTCGAGCGCCGGGCGCTGGAAGGGGAACTGGCGCGGACGCTGGAACAGTTGCACGGCATCGAGCGGGCCTCGGTGCATCTCGGGCTCCCGGAGTCGAGTCCGCTCCGGAAGCTCGAGCGGCCGGCCAAGGCCTCGGTGGTGCTCACCGTGCGCGGCGCCGGGATGCTGAGCGCCGAGCAGGTGGCCAGCATCACCTACCTCGTCGCCAATGCGGTGCCGGCGCTCTCGCCGGATCAGGTCGCGCTGCTCGACAGCGATGGCCGGCTGCTGTCCGCCCCGAACGATGGGTCGGTCGGCGGGCTCTCGTCGCGGCAGCTCGAGATGCAGCACAAGGTCGAGGACTATCTCGCCCGGAACGCCGAACGGATGCTCGCCACCGCGCTGGGCGCCGGTGAGGCTCAGGTCCAGGTGAACGCCCGGCTCAACTTCGAGCAGGTCGACAAGACCGTCGAGACCTACAACCCCGACGGCGCGGTGCTTCAGAACGAGCAGCGGAGCGAAGTCACCGGGGCCGACAGCTTGTCGGGCGGGAACTCGACTGTGGTCAATAACACCTATCTCAACTCGCGGGTGGTGGAGAAGGTCGCAGGATCGGTGGGCGGCATTCAGCGGCTGACGGTCGCGGTACTGGTGAACGAGGCCGCGATCGGCAAGGCCGCCGGCGCGGGCGCCAATGTTCAGGGCGAGATCGCCCGCTACGAGCAGGTAGTGCGGGACGCGATCGGCATGGACTCCACGCGTGGCGACCGGATCACCGTGAGCGCGGTGAAGTTCGACAGCACGCTGGCCGTTCCGGACCCGGTGCAGGAGACCGGCGGCGGGACCGAGCGCGTGCTCGTCGTCGTCGAACGCTTCAGCCGTCCGCTGATCGGAGTCGTGGGCATCCTGGCGGCGCTGATCCTCGCGCTCCGGGTGCTCAAGACGGGTCCGGCCCCGCGCGGCAGTGGCGGCTCGCTCCCCGGTTCGCCCGAGTCGGCCGGCTATGGCGCCATCGGATCCGAGTCCCAGGAGCCGGAGCTCCCGCCGGTGAGGGTCCCCGCGCTCAACGCCGCGGCGACCCGTCTCAAGAACGAAGTGCAGGCGGAGTCGAGTCAGAAGCCCGACATGGCGGCGTCGGTGGTGAAGGCCTGGCTCGCTGAGGACAGCTGATGGCGACCGCGACCGAGCAGGAGGCGCTCAGCGGAGCGCAGAAGGCGGCGGTGCTCTGCATGTCGCTCGGCACCGACGTGGCGTCGAAGGTCATGCAGCTGCTGCAGCCCGAGCAGGTGGAGGCCGTCTCCCGCGAGATCGCGGCCATGCCGATGGCGGACACCCGCACGGTCGAGGGCGTGCTGCTCGAGTACCGCCAGGTTGCCCGGGCGGTGCAGTCGCTGTCGGAGGGCGGTCTGCTTCGCGCGAGCGAAATCCTCGAGCAGTCGTTCGGGCCCCAGAAGGCCAGGCAGATCCTCGAAAAGATCAAGGAGCAGCTCACCGACTCCGGCCTCAAGAAACTGAAGAAGGCCGCCCCGGAGGTGCTGCTGTCCGTGCTCCGCGGCGAGCACCCGCAGACCCTGGCGCTGATTCTCGCCCACCTCGACAGCAAGCAGGCGGCGACGGTCATCGAAGTGATGGACAACGAGCTGGCGAGCGATGTGCTCTTCCGCGTGGCGCGGATGGAGAAGGTCGCGCCGGAGATGCTGGCGGTGGTGGAGCAGGGGCTGGCGAGCAAGACCGACCTGACCCTGTCGTCGGAGATGACGGCCTCCGGCGGGCCCGCCGCCGTCGCCAAGGTGCTGACGCTCGCGAGCGGGTCGGTCGAGAAGGCGGTCATCGAGTCGATCACCCAGCGCAGCCACGAGCTGGCGCAGCAGATCACCAATCTGATGTTCGCCTTCGAGGACCTCACGACGCTCGACGGCAAGTCGATGCAGCGGATCCTGCGCGATGTCGACAGCAAGGAGCTGGCGCTGGCCCTGAAGGCCGCCAGCGACGGGCTCAAGCAGCACATCATGAAGAACATGTCGGAGCGCGCCGCGTCGGCCCTGCAGGAAGAGATGGAATTCCTCGGGCCGGTCCGCGTGAAGGATGTCGAGGCGGCTCAGACCCGGATCATCGCGGCGGTGCGCACGCTCGAGGAGGCTGGAGAAATCGTGCTCGGTGGCCGGGGCGGCGACGATGAAGTCATCGCCTGAGCCGGCGGTGCGGGCCCCCGTTGCCGCGCCCGCCGTCGCGAAGTTCTCGCTGTGGCCGCTGCCGGACCTGAGCCGTGCGGTGCTGCCGGAAGCGCTGCCCCGCACCGCAGAGGAAGAGGGCGCCAGTCGGGAGCAGGAGGCATACGCCCGCGGCTATGCCGCGGGCCAGGCCGACGCGACGGCCGAGGCCAGCCGCACCATCAAGCGCGCCGCGGGTCTGCTGGTGTCCACCGCCGAGGCGCTCGATGCCGCGCGACTCGGCGTGGTCCGTGAATTGGAGGACAGCGTCTATCTGCTGGCGCTCGCCGTCGCGCGCCACCTGATCCAGCGCGAAGTGACGGCTGATCCGACGATCGTCCGCGACCTCGTGAATCGCGGCCTCGAGGCCTTCCCGGTCGGTTCCAGCGTGGAGATCCATCTGAATCCCGAAGACCTGAACGCCCTGCGGAGCCAGTTCGGCCTGCCGGGAACCGCCGGCCGGGCCGCCGATCTGCAATGGATCGCCGATCCGGCGATCGAACGGGGCGGCTGCACGCTCGAAACGCCGCATCGGGTCGTCGATGGCCGCGTGGATCTCGCACTCGGTGACCTCTACCAGCGGCTGCGCGATGACTGACCCCGTGACCGGCTCCGGCGCCAGCCTTCGGGAACGCGTCACCTCCGCCGCCGCGCGAATCGAGGAGTCTCCGCGTTTCGCGGTCCATGGACGGGTCACCCGGGTCATCGGTCAGGTCGTCGAAGCCTCGTCGCTCGATGTCGCGCTGGGCGAGCTCTGCCGGATCGAGAGTCACGGACGGCCGCGGGTAACGACGCAGGTCGTCGGCTTCCACGAGCGCGGCGTGCTCCTCATGCCGCTGGGCGACCTCGAAGGCATTCACCCGGGCGCGACGGTCCGTCCGCTCCGCCGGGCGCTCGATGTGCGCGTCGGTGACGGCCTGATCGGCCGGGTCGTCGACGGGCTTGGTCGTCCCATCGACGGGCTGGGCCCGGTGGGCCTCACGACCCGCTATCCGCTCTCCGCCGAACCACCCCACCCGCTCGAGCGCAGCCGCATCGAGCGGACGCTCGGCACCGGTGTCCGCGCGATCGACGGACTCATCACCCTGGGCCGCGGCCAGCGCATCGGCATCATGGCCGGCTCCGGCGTCGGCAAGAGCGTGCTGCTGGGCATGATCGCGCGGCGGACGACGGCCGACATCAATGTGATTGCGCTGCTGGGCGAGCGGGGCCGCGAGGTGCGCGAGTTCATCGAACGCGACCTCGGGCCCGAAGGCCTGCGGCGCTCGGTGGTGATCGTCGCGACCAGCGACCAGCCCGCCGTCATCCGCGCCACCGGTGCCCATGTGGCGACCGCGGTGGCCGAGTACTTCCGTGACGCCGGCAAGGATGTGCTCCTGATGATGGACTCGGTGACGCGGGTGTGCATGGCGTGGCGCGAGATGGGGCTGTCGGTCGGCGAGCCGCCGACGACCAAGGGCTATCCGCCGTCGGTCTTCGCGCATCTGCCGCGGCTGCTGGAACGCGCGGGTACCGGAAGGCGCGGCAGCATCACGGGGCTGTACACGGTGCTCGTCGAGGGCGACGACTTCAACGAGCCGGTGGCGGACGCGGCGCGGTCGATTCTCGATGGCCACATCGTGCTCACTCGGAAACTGGCGGCGCAGAAACACTTTCCGTCGATCGACGTGCTCGACAGCGTGAGCCGCGTCCGGGATGCCGTGATTTCCGCCGAGCACCTGAACGCGGCCAACACCTTCCTTCGACTCGAAGCCGCATACCGGTCGAACGAGGACCTGATTGCGGTCGGCGCCTACAAGGCGGGCGCGGATCGCCTGGTCGACGCCTCGATCGCCCTGCGGGAGGACATCCTGCAGTTCCTCCGCCAGCGCTCGGAAGATGGCTCCACCTTCGAAGAGACCCGCCTCCGCCTGGCCGCGCTCACCCAGCGGGCCAGCGCGTTGCAGGGAGGCAAGCCCTCATGAAACGATTCGCGTTCCGGCTGGAGCGGCTGCTGCAGCTCCGCGAGGCCTCGGAGAAGGAACGGGCGCGCGAGCTGGGCCAGGCGAGGCGCGAGGAGGAACTGCGCCGCGCGGCCGTGCTTGAGAGCGAGGCGCGGTTGCTGGAGGCCCGGGCCCAGTTCGAGGCGACCCCCCGTGAGCTCTCGCAGGCGGGGACACTGCAGAACCTCGAGCTGGCGATGGAGTCGCTCTCGGCGAACGTCCGGCAGCTCAGTGAGACTCACGAGCAGAGCCTCGAGCGCCTGGAGGCGGAACGGCATCAGTTCGAGCAGGCGCGCATGGCACGCCGGGTGATCGAGCGGCTGCGCGAGCACCGCCGGGTCGCGTGGGGCGAGGAACTCTCGCGCTATGAGCAGAGCGTGAGCGACGAGACGGCGCTGCAGCGGTCGCAGCCCCGCGAGGGAGGAAACCAATGAAGAAGGCGATCATCTACGCGGTGCTGGCCTGCCTCGTGTCGCTCGGGACAACCACCACCTACCTGGTCAAGACCCACAAGCCCGAGGCGGTCGCCGTCGATTCGCTCCACCGAAGCAGGACTTGGTGGCGAAGCGAGACTCGACTGCGACGGATTCGGTCACGCGCACGGCGGCCAGGAGCGACTCCACCGCGAAGCGGGACTCGACGCGAACCGACTCCAGTCACGCGGTGGTGCGGCCTGATTCGGTGCCCGGGCATGCGCAGGTGGCGCAGGCCGTGCCCGCCGCGGGGCCTTGCCGCTGCCGCTGCCGGTCCGTCCAGCCGCAATCCAGGTTGATCCAGCCGCCAGGGCGGCCGCCTACAAGCAGGTCGCGCGCGTGCTGTCGGCGATGAAGCCAGTGGAAGCCGCCAAGGTTCTGGCCTTTCTCTCGGATGAGGAGGTCGAGGGGTTGCTTCGTGCGGTCGGCCCCCGTCAGGCAGCCGACTTCCTCACCAATATTCCGAAGGAACGCGCCGCCGGGCTCAGCCGCCGGCTGCTCGTTCCCAATGGGCAGAGCCGGTGACCAGTCCGATCGTACTCCTGTTGCCGGTCAGCGGGGCCGAGCCGTCACCGCAGCCTGCGCCGGCGGAGGATCCGGCGCGCTTTACCGCGGCGCTGATGGCCGCGCTGCAGTCGGCGATGCTGCCGGCGCCGGTGACCCCGGCCCCCGTGAACGCTGCGGCACCGGCTCCGCCACTCGCTCCCCAGACTGAAGGTCAGGCAGCCGACGCCCAGCCGGGCGAGTCAGGTGCCAATGGCGCCGCACCGGACGCGCAGCCAGAGATCGCGGCGACTCCGCACGGCGGCGCCACGATGTCTCGAGGTCCGCGTGTCCCGGCCGAGCGGCTCACGGCGGCGGAGGCGGTGAAGGGTGCCTCGAGCGCGGTAGAGTCGAGTGGTGCCCGGGTATTGGTCGAAGGACGGCGCTCAACCTGCCGCCGGCGAACTTCTCACTGCTGGTGCGTCCGTCGTTCCACTCCCGTCGACCTCGACGAAGAATCGCCAGGAAGTGACGGCTGGAAGCACTTCGGCCGAAGGCACCGCGACAACCGCCGTCGCGACCGCTCCCACGGCACCGACTCCCACCGTGGCACCGGTGACGACGAGCCGACAGCGAAGTCTCTGGAGGCAGCGGCGCCGCTGACCACCCGGTCGAGGCGCGCGGGGCCGCCACCACGGCCGATGCGACGGCGACGACTGTGCCTCTCGGAGTCCAGTGCCTGACACGAGACGGCAGGTGAACGTCATGGCCCCTCCGGCGCCTCTCTCCTCCGCGCCTCCAGACGATGTGGCCCCGGGGGTGACGAATCCTCCGGTGGCCCCGGCGGATCGCGAACGGGACAGTCATGGCTGCGCCAGCGGGCAAATCCATCGAGGATGCCACGACGGCGAGCGCAGAAGCATCGCGGATCACCGGATCCGACAAACGAGTGGAGGCGCGGTCCGCCGAGGGAGCGCCTCGCGGGACGCGGCGGAAGGCCGAGATGCGTACCGACGAGGGTAACGCAGCCCGCGCACATGCGGCGGCCTCACAGCCCGCGACGCTCCCCGCCGTGCTGGCGATGCCGGCGCCGGTGCCGGTGGTCGCGCCGAAGGTCGAGCCGCCAGCATCCGAGCCGAGTGGCGGTGAAGCAGAGGCCAGCCCACACGGGGAGCGGAGCGACGGCGGGCTGCCGACGGTGGCGTCGTCAGGCGGCGCGTCAGCGGAGCAGCCGACTGGAGCGGCTCCCGAGGTGGGGAGTCACCGAGGGCTCGCGTTCGCCCAGGAACTGGCTGCCCTGCTTGGTGACGCCGAGATCACCGATGTCAGAGTGAAGCTCGGCCGGGGCGACCGCGGGGCGGTGCGGTCGGTCCAGGCGAACGCGCCGGCGGTCGAGGAGGGAGCGAGCGGACCGGTGACTTCCGCACCGCCAACGCGGGCGCCTCAGGTGCCTCTGATCACCCAGTCACCCGCGGTCTCCATCGATGCGAATCACTCCGAAGGAAGACCCCCGGCCGCACCGGCCCCGGCGGGTGTGCCGCACGGCTCGGTGATGCACGCGCTGGACGACGACCGCTTAGCAATTAGCAAGGGAAGTATCCCTGCCTTGAGTGATGCCGTGGCGGGGGCTCGCGAGCCCGCTGTCGCGCCACGCGCGGGGCCCGCGCCGCGCCATGCCACTGAGCGGGGTGATGACGCGGGCGAGGCCCCGGCAAGAGACAGCGGACGCGCGATGGGCGAGGCGGTCCGGGTCCGCGTCGCGCAGCCGGCACCGCAACGAGCGGCGCCCTCGGCGCTGCCGCCCGACAATCAACCTCCCGCACGTTCGGTAGCCGCCTCCCGTGCGACGATTCTTCCGGCGTCCCGGCAGGAGATTCCCCCCTCAGCGACTCGTGAGGATGAGAGCGCTCCGGTGCCTCGCCGCGAAGACGCGCGCGAGGCCAGCGAGCCAAGTGACGCGCAGAGCAGGGCTTCCGCGACGGTGACGACGCTGAGCGAGTCGATGAGTCGCGGCGAGCCGCGATCGAAAGAGCTGGTCGGCGGCGAGGCACGCAACATGCCCGATAGGGCTGAGACGAAGGATCGTCCGGCAGGGCTTGCCGATCGCGTCACGCTGCAGGTGGCGGACGCGGAGGGGCGGGAGACGCGGATCAAGGTCACCGTTCTGGGCGACCAGGTGCGAGCCGTGATTCTGCCGAATGACCAGGAGTCGGCGAGGCACCTCGAGCGACGGATGGACGATCTTCAGGCAGCGCTCGTCAGGCAGGGGTTTGCGGATCCGAAGGTGAGCGTGCAGTCCCCCGGTGCGGCGAGTACGCAGGCCGCCTGGGGCGCCGCACCGGGTGGGACGCAGACCGACCACGCGTCAGGCCGCGGCACGGACCAGCCGGCGGAGGATCGAGGCCAGGGATCGGGCCGGCAGGATCAGGACCGCCACGGGGACGGACAACGCCATCCCCAGCAGCGATTCCGCCAGCGCGATCGGGACGATCGCCAGAACCAGGACGCATGATGACCACGATCACGCAGGGCCCGATCGGGGCGGCAGTCCCGACGGTCCCGCCCCCGGCAACGACGGGGACCGGGAAGAGCACTCTCGGAAAGGATGACTTTCTGAAGCTGCTCGTGACACAGCTCCGCTATCAGGACCCGACGTCGCCCCAGGACGCGTCGGCGTTCGCCTCCCAGCTGGCGCAGTTCTCCAGCCTCGAGGGGATGCAGAACATCCAGACCATTCTGACCACGCAGACGCAGGCCGGGCAGCTCAATACGCTGGCCGCGAAGGGCAATCTCGGCACGTCCATGATCGGCCGCACGGTCCTGGCCGCCGGGAACCAGATGGAGACGGACGGCTCGTCTGCCTCCCAGGTCACCGTGGATATCGGTGCGGGCGGCGGCACGGCCAAGCTCAGCGTGCTCGACAGCAGCGGGAACGAAGTCTTCACGAGCGATCTCGGCTACCGCAGCGGCGGGCGGCAGCAACTCAATGTCGGGAAGCTTCCCGCGGGTTCCTACACCTACAAGGTCACCGTCACATCGTCGAGCGGAGCCGACGTGCCGGTGCAGACCTATACGAGGGGCGCGGTGGACGGCGTCGCCTTCCAGAGCGGCACGGTGGTGCTCAAGGCCGGCAAGTTGACGATTCCGCTGGACAACGTAGTCGAAGTCGATCAGCAGTCCGCGGGTGCGGCGGCCATCGCCGCCCTCAGCGCGGCCCGTATTCTTCCCTCACCCGTGGAGTCTGTAAAGCCATGATGCGGTCGCTCTTTGCCGGCGTCTCTGGTCTGCGGAATCACCAGACCAAGATGGACGTGATCGGCAACAACATCGCAAACGTCAACACGGTGGCGTACAAGTCGTCCCGTGTGACCTTCGCGGAGGCCTTCGCCCAGCTGCTGCAGGGCGCCTCCCGTCCGCCGGGTGACCTCGGTGGCATCAACCCGATCCAGATCGGTCTCGGATCCAAGATCGGGTCCATCGACCAGAACTTCGCCCAGGGCAACCTGGAGTCGACCGGCGGCAGCACCGACCTCGCCATCCAGGGCGACGGACTCTTCGTGGTCAGCGACGGCACGCGCTCCTACTACACGCGCGCGGGCAACTTCCAGCTCGACGCCAATGGCAAGCTGGTGTCGCCGGCGAACGGCTTCAAGGTTCAGGGCATCAATGCCGACTCGAGCGGCGTGCTCTCCACCGGGTCGGCGGTCACGGACATCGCGCTGCCGTTCGGCAAGAAGTCGCCGGCGCGCGCCACCTCCAAGGTGGTCCTGACCGGCAACCTCGATGCGCGGGCCGTGCCGCAGGGCACGATCCTCGCCACCCAGGGACGGGTATACGGCGTGGAGCAGTCCACCAGCAACGCCGGTCTCGGCTCCGATATGAGCGGGCTCTACGCCAACGGCGCGGCCAACACGGCGGTCTTCGGCATGGTCCCCGACAGCACCACGATCACGGTGACCGACGGCACCAACAGCCAGACCTACACCTACGTGGCCGCGGATACCGGCGTCGGCACCTTCGACTTCCACAGCCTGAAGGACCTGGTGGCGGAGATCAACAACACCTTCGGCGCGACCGGCTTCAATACGCTGACGGCAGCGCAGAACAACGCCACCGGCGCGATCGACTTCACCGCGACTTCGGCCATCACGCTCGGCATCACCAGCTCCAACCCGGCGCTGCTCAAGGCGCTCGGCGCGGCGGATGGTGCCCTCGCGGCGGCGGCGACGGCGTCGAGCGATCAGTTCAGCCACATCGCCACTACCACCGACCTGCTCACCAACCTGCGGGACGGCTCCGGCACCAACATGGGTCTGACCGCCGGTGCGGCGATCACGGTCGACGGCAACAAGGGCGGCACCGCGGTGACCACCGGTGGCCTCACGGTCGCGGCGGGCACCACCTACGGCCAGCTGCTGACCAACATCGACACCACGCTCGGGATCACGAACATCACCGGCGCGGCGATCGACCCCACGACCGGCAATCTCACGATCGATGGCGACGGCGGGACGGTCAATGCGCTTTCGGGCCTGAACATCAAGAGCAGCGCCGCGGCCTTCAATGCGGTGTTCGACAGCCGGGCGGGAAACTACGTCGAGCGCCAGGCGGCGACCGACGTCACCCACCAGGCCGCGATCACCGTGTACGATTCGATCGGCACGCCGATCAGCCTGTCGATGGACTTCACCAAGGATCCGACCTCGCCCAACCGCTGGCTGTGGAAGGCGTCCGTGCCCGCCCCGGCCACGATCACCGGCGGCGGTACCGGGTTCGTCACCTTCGACACCGACGGCCGGCTCGAGACCTTTGCCTATAACGGCGGGGCCAACAGCCTGCAGTTCGATCCGGGCAGTGGCGCGACGGCCCCGGTGGACCTGCAGCTTGACAGCGGCGTGCTGGGCGACATCAACGGCCTGTCCCAGTTCGCCAGCCCGTCCAACGCCGTGGCCAGCAGCCAGGACGGCTACACGATGGGGAACCTGCAGGATATCAGCGTGGATTCCCGTGGCGTCATCACGGGCTACTTCACCAATGGCATCAATCAGACGCTGGCCCAGATCTCGATGGCCTCGTTCAACAACCCGAGCGGCCTGATCCGCGCCGGCAACAACATGTACGCGGAATCGGCCAACTCGGGTGGCGCGATCATCGGGTTCTCGGGGACCAGCAATCAGTCCACGATCACGCCGGGCGCGCTGGAGAGTTCGAACGTCGACCTGTCGCAGGAGTTCACGGACATGATCATCGCGCAGCGCGGCTTCCAGGCCAACGCGCGAGTGATCACGACCTCGGATGAGATGCTGCAGGAGCTGGTCAGCCTGAAGCGTTAGGTCGCCGCGGCAGCTGGTAGGCGTTCTCGCAGGACAGCGAAGCGAAAACGAAACGGCCTTCTCCACGACGGTGGGGAGGGCCGTTTCGCGCACCGGGCCGTGCCGCGGGAGCGGGTGCCGAGGCCCGGCAACTCCCGTCCGATGGTTCGGCAGATTCTTCCTGTTTTCCATCCCTCGCTCGCAGTCCTCGGACCTAACTCGTGCTGTCGCATGCAGGTAGCGGCCGGCCCCGGGTTGGTACGCGCGTTGCCTTTCATCCCGCCGAAGACCATCCCGACCCGGCGAAGTTGTCCATCTCAGGAGAGCGTCAGCAATGGCTGAAGCGGCGGCAGCGGTTGATGGCGCAGCAGGGGCTGCGTCCGTGGGCGGCAAGAAGGCGGGGCTGATTGGCGCGCTGACATTCGCGGGGGCGCTGGTGGGCGGGCTGCTCGCGGCTCTCGTTGTCGCGCCGAAGATCATCGCGCGCCAGGCACCTGCGGGGGCCCACGCCGACTCCGCGGCGGCCGGTGGGGAGACCAGGCCCGAGGGCGCGACGGAGGAGAAGGGCGGCGAGGGGGCGGGTGGCGAGAAGAAGATGGTCCAGCTCGCGAACATCATCGTCAATCCCGCCGGCTCGCAGGGGACCCGCTTCCTCATGGCCGGCGTCGCGGTATCGATCGCGAACGAGGAGGCCCAGAAGATCCTCACCGATCACGAAGTGGAGTTCCGGGACAAGGTGACGTCGATCCTCGAGAGTCAGACGATGGCCCAGCTGACGATGCCGGGGGCGCGGGACAGCCTGAAGGTCAAGATCGCGGTGGCGGCGGGGACGATCGTCGGTCCCAAGGTGCCGCTCAAGGTGTTCCTTCCCCAGTACGTCATCCAGTGAGTCTCTGATGGCCGACGTCTTCTCCCAGAAGGACATCGATTCGCTGCTCAAGGGCGCCGCGCCGGTGGCGCCCCTGGAGAGCCCGGTCGAAGTCATCCCGTACAACTTCCTGCGTCCTCCGCGCATCGCGAAGGACCGGCAGGCGCTGCTCAACGGCATCTATCAGCGGATCGCGGTCTCGCTTCAGGCGCTCTTCTCATCCCGGCTGCGCACCTCGGTGGACGTGTCGCTGTCCAGCGTCGAGCAGGCCACCTTCGCGGAATTCATCTTCTCCCTGGCGACGCCCTGCGCCGCCTACGTCTACGAACTCGGTGACAAGGTCGGCGGGCAGGCCGCGCTCGACCTCGGCACCGACTTCTCCTACTACCTGCTCGACCGGCTGTTCGGCGGCCCGGGCGATGCGCAGGACATCAAGCGCCCGCTCACCCTGCTCGAGCGGACCGTGGTGCGGGGGATGGCGGACAAGGTCTGGGGGCTGGTCGAGGAGGCCTGGGCCGAGCACCTCAGTTTCATCCCCGGCTATGCCAGCTTCGAGTCGTCCCCGGACGCCCTGCAGATCGCGAACCGGGAGGACAACGTGCTGGTGAGCAACATCGAGGTGCGCGCCGGGTCGTTCTCCGGACTCATCACGATGTGCGTGCCCCTGCTGTCGCTCGAGACGTTCCTCCAGGAGAAGCCCACCCGGCACTTCCACAGCGTGAGGGCGAGTACCGCCGAGCGCGATGCCGGACGGCGCGCCATCGAGGAATCGCTCCGCGCCTCGCGGCTGGATCTGCGCGCCCGCTTTCCCCTCTTCAATCTCAAGGCGCGCGATATCGGCCGCCTCGAAGTCGGCCAGGTCATTCACACCGGCCACGCCTCCGATGTTCCCGTCGAGCTCCATGTGCGGGGCCAGCGCCGTTTCCTCGGCACCCTGGGCCAGAGCCGCCGCTACGTGGGTCTCCGCATTTCCAATGTGCTGCAGACACAGCGCCCTGAAGGCACTCCCAAAGTTGCGCGCGGAAGGCTGGTATAAGTCATGGATCAGAATGAAATCGATCGCCTGATGGGCGGTGGCGCGAAGGGTGACCCCGCCGCCAAGGCGCCCGACCTCTCCGAACTCTCCCAGCCAGGCGTGCGGCCAGCGGCGATTCCGGCGGGGATGGGCGGTTCGCTCGACACTCTGCTCGACATGTCGTTGCCGGTGGCGATCGAATTCGGCCGCACCCACATGACGGTGCAGGAGGTGCTCGAACTCGGCAGCGGCTCCGTGATCCAGCTGGACCGCATGGTGGGCGAGCCGATCGACATCTACGTCTCCGACCGCAAGCTGGCGGAGGGCGAGGTGGTCGTCATCGGTGAGCACTTCGGTGTCCGCATCACCCGGATCGTGGCCGGTGCCGATCAGCCCGTCAGCCAGCGCGAGCTGGTCTGATGCTCGGCGCCTTTGCTTCGCTCCTCTTCACCCTGGGCATGCTCGGCCTCGGCGTGTGGGCCCTGCGCCGCTTCGCGCCGGGCGGCGCGCGCCCGCAGGGCGGGGGGCTGCCACTCGAAGTCATTCGCCGGGTCGCGACCGGCCCCAAGCAGGGCGTCGCGCTGCTCCGCGTCGGTGAGCGGGTGCTGGTGGTCTCGCTCGGGGACGATGGCGCGCGACTGCTGACCGAACTCGACGGCCGCGATCTCGAGGCCGCCCTCGAACCGCCGGCCGCGGTGCGCGCCGCACGGGCCAGGCTCCGCCCCGGGATTCTCCGCTACCTGCCGCTGGTGCTCGCGCTGGCGGTGCTGCCGATGGCCGCAGAGGCCCAGGCCGCCGCCGGCCAGCATCGCGGTGCTCCCGCCGGCGCCGTGCAGGCCCCGGTCGCGCCGCGGGTGTCGCTCACGATCGGGCAGGGTTCCGATCAGCTGCAGCTTTCGGGCGCCGTCGGCATCGTCGTCTTCATGGGCGCGATGACCCTGCTGCCCGCGGTGTTCCTGCTGATGACGAGCTTCACCCGGATCGTGATCGTGCTGCACTTCGTGCGCACGGCGATCGGCACCCAGACCGCCCCGCCAGGACAGTTGCTGGTCGCGCTGGCCGTGCTGCTCACCGGGGTGGTCATGCAACCGGTGATGAAGACGGCCAACGATGACGCCATCCAGCCCTATCTCAACGGCCAGATCAGCCAGGTCGACGCGTACAAGAAGGCGCTGGTCCCCCTCAAGCACTTCATGCTCGCCAACACCCGGGAGAAGGATCTCGGCACCTTTGCGGAGCTGACCGGCCAGCAGGACGCCGACAGCCTCGAGGCGCTGCCGGTTCTTACGGTCACGGCTGCCTTCGTCACCAGCGAGCTGCGCACCGCGTTCCAGATGGGCTTCGTGATCTTCCTGCCGTTCGTCGTGGTGGACCTGATCGTCGCGTCAGTGCTGATGAGCATGGGCATGTTCATGCTCCCGCCGGTGATGATCTCGCTGCCGTTCAAGCTGATGCTCTTCGTGCTCGCCGACGGCTGGAGCCTGGTGGTCCAGCGACTCGTCACCGGCTTCCAGGTCTGACACCATGTCTCCCGGCTTCGCGATCGAACTGCTCAATCGGGCCGTGATGGTGGCCCTGCTCACGGCGGCGCCGCTCCTGGTCACCGCGCTCGTCGTCGGCGTGCTGGTGAGCCTGGTGCAGGCGCTCACCCAGATCCAGGAGCAGACGCTGACGTTCATCCCCAAGCTGCTGGCCGTCGCGGTGGTCATGCTGCTCAGCCTGCCGTGGATGGTGCGCGAGCTGGTCGGCTACATCACCCAGACGTTCAACCTCCTGCCGACGCTCGTCGGATGATCGCGCCCGGCCTCCTCGAGCTGGTGGGCCTCTCGGACTGGCCCACATTCGTGCTGGTGAGCGCCCGCCTGAGCGGGCTCTTCCTGGCCGCCCCGCTGTGGTCCATGACCGGCGTGCCCAAGACGGTGCGGAGCGCCGCCGTGGTCCTGCTGAGCGCCGTGCTGCTCCCCTCGCTGCCCCACATCGCGCCCCTGCCCGATGACATGGTGGCGATGAGCGTGGTGCTGGCCGGCGAGACCATGATGGGAATCGCGATCGGCCTGACCGGCGCGCTGGTGCTGCACGGGATCTCGATCGCGGGCGAGGTCGCCTCGCTGCAGATGGGGCTCTCGCTCGGTGAAGCGCTCGGTTCGCTGCCGCCCGGTGCCACCGTCGGCATCGGCCAGCTGCAGGGCTATTTCGGGATGATGATCTACCTGAGCGTCGGCGGGCACCTGACGCTCTATCGCGGCCTCGCCGCGAGCTTCGCCGCGGTGCCGCCGGGGCAGGCCTGGCTCGGCGCGAGTGGCGCACGCCAGGCCGTGGACCTCGCGTCCACCGTGTTCAGCACCGGGGTCCGCGCGGCGGCGCCGATCATCGTCGCGCTGCTGCTGGCCAACCTCGCGCTCGCGATCCTCGGCAAGGCCGTGCCCCAGCTCAACGTGATGATGGTGTCCTTCCCGATCACCATCAGCATCGGCATGGTGGCGCTCGCCGCCACGCTGCCGTTCCTCGGGGCCTTCATCACCGGCTCCATCGATGCGCTGCCGAATCTCGTCGGCCAGGCCATTCAGGCCTTCACGCTCAGCCCCGCGGTGAGATAGCCATGGCGCAGAGCGACGGCCAGGAACGGACCGAAGACGCGACGCCCAAACGCCGCGAAGAGGCCATGCAGGAAGGGCGGGTGCCGCGGAGCCAGGAATTGTCCGCCGCGACCCTGCTCATCGCGGGCACGTTCACTCTCGCCGTGGCCGGCGGCGCGACCCTCGCGCAGCACGCGGTGCTGATGCTGCGGGCGGGTGCCGGCTGGCTCACCGCCGTTCCGATGACTGCCAACGGCGCGGTCACCATTCTGCAGCAGGTGGGGCAGAGCACCCTGATGGCGCTGGCCCCGTTTCTGGGCGCGGTGCTGGTGATCACCCTGCTGGTCAACGCGCTCCAGGCGCGCGGCGTGGTCGCGCCGGAGGCGCTGAGCCCCAAGCTCTCCCATATCGATCCCATCGCCGGCATGGGCCGGCTGTTCAGCGCGCAGGCGCTGTTCAACGTGTTCAAGGCGGTGCTCAAGTTCGCCGTCATCGCCTTCGTCGCGTGGGGCGTGCTGCATCGGGCCTGGCCGGAGATCCTCTCCACCAGCGGTGCCGGGGTGGTGCAGATCCTGGGGATCACCCGCGAGCTCGCCATCCGGATGGCGATGTTCGTCGGCCTGGTCTTCCTGCTGATCGCCGGTCTCGACTACGGCTTCCAGGTCTGGCAGTTCGAGAAGAGCCTGCGGATGACCAAGCAGGAGGTAGTGCAGGAGCACCGGCAGACCGAGGGCGACCCCATGGTGAAGGGCCGCATCCGCCAGCTGCAGAAGGCGATGGCCCGGAAGCGGATGCTCACCAACGTCGCGACCGCCGATGTCGTCGTGACCAACCCGACCCGCATCGCCGTCGCGCTCAAGTACGATCCGCTCGTCTCGCCGGCCCCGATCGTGCTCGCCATGGGCGAGCGCCTCCTGGCCAAGCGCATCAGGGAAATCGCGATGCGCGCCGGTGTGCCGGTCATCGAGAACAAGCCGCTGGCCCGCGCGCTCTTCGCCACCGCGAAGGTGGGCACGCCGATCCCGCCGGCGCTGTATGTCGCGGTGGCCGAAGTCATCGCCTTCGTCTTCCGGCGCAAGGGCACCCAGCTGCCGTCCCGGAGGACTAGATGACCGCGCCCTCCGCGGCCGTGAGCACGGCGCCGGTCGTGTCGGAAAGCTCCACGCGTGGCGGGGGCGCGGCACGTGGCAAGGCGCCCGCCGCAGGCGGGTCCCTCGGCGCGGCCCAGGGGCTGATGAGCAGGATGGGCGGCGGGGCGGAGACCTGGCTGGCGCTGGCCGTCGTCGTGGTGGTCGCGCTGCTCATCGTGCCGCTCCCGGCCGTGATGCTCGACGCGCTGCTCGCCACGAGCTTCGCCATCTCGGTGCTCATTCTGCTGGTGACGCTGTCGGTCAGCGATCCGCTCGAATTCAGCATCTTCCCGAGCCTGCTGCTGCTGGTGACGCTGCTGCGGCTCGGCCTCAACGTGAACAGCACCCGGCTCATCCTGAGCCATGGGCACGCCGGCGAGGTCATCGCGGCGTTCGGCAATGCCGTCATCGGCGGCAACTACATCGTCGGCCTCGTGATCTTCCTGATCCTGGTCGTGATCAACTTCATGGTGATCACCAAGGGCGCGGGGCGCGTGGCGGAAGTGGCGGCGCGGTTCACCCTCGACGCCATGCCGGGTCGGCAGATGAGCATCGACGCCGACCTCGGTGCCGGCCTCATCGACGAGGCCGAAGCCCGCCGCCGGCGCGAGGAGATCCAGCGCTACGCCGACTTCTACGGCGCGATGGACGGTTCGGCGAAGTTTGTCCGCGGCGACGCCATCGCCGGCCTGCTGATCACCGGCATCAACCTGATCGGCGGCTTCCTCATCGGCATTACCCAGCAGGGGATGACCGCGAAGGAGGCCCTCGGCACCTTCACCAGCCTCACCGTGGGTGACGGCCTGGTCACCCAGATCCCGGCGCTCATCGTCAGCACGGCGGCCGGTATCATCGTCACGTACGGCTCCAAGAGTCCGCGCGTCGGCCCCGCCATTGCCGCCCAGATGATGCGGCACCAGGGCGCGCTGTGGATTTCCTCCGGCATTCTCGGCCTGATGGGCATCGCGCCGGGCTTCCCGATGCTGCCGTTCTTCCTGCTGTCGGCCCTGCTCGCCGGTGCGGCGTGGATGGTGCGCAACCGCGAGGAGCGCGAGCGGGCGCCCGAGGCGATGGTGCAGCTCAAGCCGACGGCAAAGGCCGAGGGCTCGCCGATCAAGGATCTGCTGCAGGTGGAGCCGCTGGAGGTCGAGGTCGGGTACGCGCTGGTGCCGCTGGTGGACGAGGCCCAGAAGGGGGACCTGCTGCAGCGCATCGGCCTGATGCGCAAGCAGCTCGCCGTCGAGATGGGCATCATCGTGCCGCCGGCACGGATTCGCGACAACATCCAGCTGCCCGCGACCGAGTATGCCATCAAGCTGCGTGGGGTGCGGGTCGCGACCGGTGAAGTGCTGCCCCGGTATCTCCTCGCTCTCGATACCACCGGGATCGCGGCGCCGATCGACGGGATCCGCACCACCGATCCGAGCTTCGGCTTGCCGGCGGTGTGGATCATGCCCGACCGCCGCGTCGAGGCCGAGGCCAACGGGTACAGCGTCGTGGAGCCGCAGACGGTGCTGTCGACGCACCTCATGGAGACCATCAAGCATCACGCCGCCGAACTGCTCTCCCGCCAGAACGTGCGCGAACTGCTCGACGGGCTGAAAGAGACCCATCCGGCGCTGGTGGAGGACACCATCCCCGGCAAGCTCTCGCTCGGGACGGTGCACCGGGTGCTGCAGCGGCTGCTGCGCGAAGGCGTCCCGATCCGCGACCTCCCGCTGATTCTCGAGACCCTCTCCGACGCGGCCGAGACCACCAAGGATCCGGAGGCGCTGTGCGAGCAGGTGCGTCGCACGCTCGCCACCGTGCTGGTCCAGATCTTCGACGACGGCGACGGCACCATCAGCGGTATCACCATGGGCCCGCGCCTCGAGGCGGCCCTGATGGGGCTCTTCAGTCCGCGGCCGATGCGCGAAGGCGCGCGGGCGCTCGAGCCGGAGGATCTCACCGCGGCGCTGCGTCAGCTCAATGAACTCATGACCCTGCACAAGCGGGACGGCCAGTTCCGCCCGCTCATCACGCCGCCGTCCCTCCGTATCGGGGTCCGCCGGCTGGTGGAGCCGGTCATGCCCAATCTGCCGATTCTCTCGCTGGGTGAACTGCCGGCCCAGACACCCGTCCACAGCATCGCCACCTGGGAGCTTCCCCGTGCCGCTTGAGTCCTTCACCGGCCACGCCGTCGACGTGCTGCTGTCGCGCGCCAGTCAGGCACTCGGTCCGGATGCCGAGATCATCGCCGTCCGCACCCTGCGCGCCCCCGACGGCTCGTCCTATTACCAGGTGCTGGCCACCGATGCCTCGAGTGCGGCGGACGAACGCCGCCGGATGGCGCCCGATGGCGGCACCCACCCGCTGCTCAAGAGCGCGCCCGGCCCCGACGACTTCGCCCGCCACCGCGAGCAGGATGCGTCGCCCCGGGTGGTGGCCTTTGTCGGCCCCACAGGGGTGGGCAAGACGACCTCGATCGCGAAGCTCGCGACCCATCCCGAATTCTTCCGGCGCAAGCGGATCGGATTCCTCTGCCTCGACACCTACCGGGTCGGGGCGGTGGAACAGATCCGCACGTACGCGGAGATCGCCGGGCTGCCGCTGGAGGTCATCTACGAGGCGGCCGACCTGCCGCTCGCGCTTCGGCGGCTGGCCGACCGCGACCTGATCCTCGTGGACACCCCCGGACGCGGCCCCCGTTTGCACGCCGATACCCAGCAGGTGCGGCAGTGGCTGTCCCAGCTCGCGCCGCACGAGGTGCACCTGGTGCTCCCCGCGGGGCTGCAGGAGAGTCAGGTCCGTCGCACCATCGAAGCCTACCGGTCCCAGGGAATCACCCACCTGCTGCCGACCAAGCTGGACGAGGCGGCGGACGACTGGAGCCTCTTCGACGCGGCGGCCGAATGCCGCCTGCCGATGCGCTGGATGTCGGATGGCCAGGAAGTGCCGCGCGATCTGAAGGCCGCGGCGCCGCGCCTGCTCGCGGCGGTGGCGTCACTCCGGGTGCGCAGCGCCGCGGACGCGGAGGTCATCGCATGAACGACCAGGCCGCGCTGCTCCGCGCGATGATGGCGGGCCGCCGGGTGACGGTACCGGAGCCGGCCGGCCCGCCGACCATCGTCATCGGCAGCGGCAAGGGCGGGGTGGGGAAGTCGGTGGTGAGCGTCCTGCTCGCCGGCCGCCTGGCGATGGAAGGCCGGCGAGTGCTGCTCGTCGACGGCGCCCAGAACATGGGCAACCTGCACGTGCTGCTCGGCCTGCAGCGCAGCTCGCGCCTCGAGCACCTGCTGGCCGATGGCATCTCCGCCCGCGACCTGCTGGTCCCGGTGCACGAGGGACTCTGGCTCCTTCCGGCCGACAGCGGCGCCGAGGGACTCTACGCGCTGGGCGCCACCGACCGGGCACGGCTGCACCACAGGCTCAGCGCGCTCTACGACGACTTCGACGCCGTGATCGTCGATGCTGGCCCCGGGCTCGAGAGCGTGGTCCGCGTGGCGACGATGCGCGCCACCCGGTGCATGGTCCTGACCGCGCCGGAGCCGGCCGCGCTGACCGACGCCTACGCCACGATCAAGATCGTGCACGCGCAGGTCTCGGATCTTCCGATCGATGTGCTGGTGAATCGGGTCTGCGACGATGGGGAAGGGCCGCAGACCTACGAGCGGCTGGCCACGGCGGCCGATCGCTTCCTGCACCGGGGGCTCCGCTACATCGGGGCGCTGTGGGAGGACGACGAAATCCGGCGCGCCGTGCGCGTGCCGGGACAACTGGCCCAGGGTCTCGGCCCCGGCCTCAACCACGATGTGTTCACCACGGTGCTCGAGCGTCTCGACGTGCCGGTTCCGGCGAGGGCGGCCGTATGACGACGAAAGTCAACGAGGGATCCACGATGGCAACGACAACCACCGCAACTGCGACCACGGCAACCTCGGCGGTCTCGCTGACCGACGCCCTGTGGCAGCGCTACCGGGGCACCGGCGACCCGGCGGCACGCACTCAGCTCCTCGATCGCTATCTCGGGCTGGTCCATCACGTCGCGCGCCAGGTGGCGGCGCGGGTGTCGGACGTGGTCGAAGTGGACGATCTCGTGAGCGCGGGCACGCTCGGGCTGGTGCAGGCGCTGGAGAGCTTCGATCTCTCGCGCGGGCTCGCCTTCAGCACCTTCGCGATGCGCCGCATCCGCGGCTCGATCCTCGACGAACTCCGCAGCCGCGACTGGGTGCCCCGGTCGGTGCGCGCCAAGGGCCGCCAGATGGCCACCGCCGTCGCGCAGCTCGAAAGCAAGCTCGGTCGTGCGCCCGAGCCGCAGGAAGTCGCCGGGGTCCTCTCCCTCGACATGGAGACCTACTGGCGCTGGCGCGAGGAGATCGACGGAGCGGTGCTGGTCTCGCTCGACGGCTCCGTCTCGCTCGACTCGTCCGAGGGCGCATCGCTCGAGGAGACGCTCAGCGACCCGGGCGTGCAGCTCCCCGGCGAGCGGCTGAGCCAGGAGGAGACCGTGGCCGGTCTCCGTCAGGCAATCGGCATGCTCCCGCCGAAGGAGCGTACGGTGCTGGCGCTGTACTACTACGAAGAACTGAACCTCCGGCAGATCGCCGAAGTGCTGCATGTGACGGAATCACGGGTGTCGCAGATCCGCACCCAGGCCCTGAAGCGCCTCCGCCAACGGATGGTCCCGACCCAGGAGCAGTCATGAACCCGCGCCAGCTTCGCCTCATCGTCGGATTCCTCGCCGTCTTCGTGCTGATCTCGGTCGCCCCGACGCCGTCCGACCTTCGCTCCGCGTCCTCCGGCCTGCTCGCGAATGTCGAGCTCCCCGATCTCGGCCTCTCGGGTACGGAGCTTGGTGACGGAGTGGGGAATCTGCTGCTGCTGGCGGCGGGCGGCCTCGTCCTCTCGGTCGGCGTCATTGCCGCTCGGCGGCGCTACCTCGCCCGGCCGCGCCGGGCGAAGTCCCCCCGGTCCTCCACATCCCGGGTGCTGGCAAACCGGGGTTCCGCAGGCGCGATGGAGCGCGCTCCGGAATCGCCACTCGCCCTGCGTCTGCGCAAGGAATCGAGTCGCGGTGTCCGCGCGCCCGAACTCGCCCGGCAGTTCGGGCTCTCCCAGGACGCCGTGCGCATCGCGGTCGGTCGCCCGGCGACCGCTCCTGCCGCCCGGGCGGGAAGTTCTTTCCGGACCCGGAAGCCGGTGTCACCCGCCCCGGCACAGGCCACAGCCGTCACCAGGCGGCGAAGCCCATATCAGGTCATGGCTTAGCGTGTTTGCCCGGCCGAGGGTGGAGGGGGCATAGCGATTGCTTTCTTCACTCCCGACCTCACTGGGGGACCCATGGGCCTCGATGCACTCCGGAGCACCGCTCGCACCCTTGGCTACTACACCAAGCTGCAGGCGCTGACCGCCAACAACCTCGCGAATAGTGACACCGAAGGCTTCAAGGCCGACGTGATGTCGGCCCGGAAGATCGGGGACACGACTTTCCCGGTGCCGGTCACGAAGACGGACCTGTCGCAGGGGACGCTCACGCCGACCGGCCGGGCGCTGGATCTCTCGCTCGATGGCCCGGGCTTCCTGGTCCTGCAGACCGATCAGGGGGAGCGGCTGACTCGCGGTGGATCGCTCGCGCTCGACGCCGCCAACCGGCTGTCCGACCGGCACGGCAACCTGCTGCTCGGCGAGAACGGCCCGGTGCAGATCCCGCTCCGCTACGCCTCACTCGAGATCCAGGCCGACGGCCAGGTAATGGTCGACGGGACCCGCATCGACCGGCTGCGCATGGAAACCGTGAAGGACCCCGGCACGCTGCTCAAGGAAGGCGCCGGCAGGTACCAGGTGGCGGTGGCAGGGGAGCCGATGCTCCCGGTGGACACGACCACGACGACGGTCCGTCAGGGCCAGGTCGAGGACAGCAACCAGGACACGCTCAAGGGCGTGGTGGATCTGGTCACGATCCAGCGCGCGTACGCCGCGAATATCGATTCGCTGAAGGCGCTGGACAGCGTGCTCGGCACCGTCGTGAACGAAGTCGGCAGGGTCGGATAGGGCCTGACGATCAGGCACGGTAAGCACCCACGGCCGTCCGTGCCAGCGAGAAGCGCACACTGTAGGCACGCACGGCAGTGCGTGCCTCTGACGAGGGACTCACGATGAATCCAGGACTCCGCGCCTCCGCCAGCGGCATGCGCGCCCAGCAGACCCGTATCGACGCGATCGCCAACAACCTGGCGAACGTGAACACCACCGCGTTCAAGCGCAGCCGCACCAACTTCGAGGACATGCTCTACGAGACCCTGCAGGGCTCGCAGCTCGTCCACTACCAGGGCACCGAGACTCTGGCCCCGATCCAGATCGGCCGAGGCGTCCGGCTCGCGGATGTCCAGCGGGTCCACACCCAGGGCACCTCGGAGCCGACCGGCAATCCGCTCGACTTCGCCATCGAAGGCGACGGCTTCTTCCAGATCCAGCTGCCCAACGGCGACCTCGGCTACACCCGCGACGGCACCTTCACCCGGAGCGCCGATTCAGGCACCCTGGTGACGCACGCCGGCTTCGCGGTCCAGCCGGAGATCACCATCCCCAGCGAGGCGACGCAGGTCACGGTCTCGCCCACCGGGCTCGTCAGCGCGATCCTCGGCAACAACGGGCAGCAGGTGGAGCTCGGACAGATGGAAATCGTCCGGTTCGCCAATCCCAGCGGGCTGCTGAGTCTGGGCGGGAACAACTACCAGGCGACGCCCGCCTCCGGGGACCCGATGTCGGGCGTCCCCATGGAGGACGGCTTCGGCCAGATCGTGCAGGGGTCGCTCGAGTCCTCCAACGTCGAAATCGTGCAGGAGATGGTCGACATGATCACCGCGCAGCGGGCGTATGAGGTCAACTCCAAGGCGATCAAGACCGCCGAAGAGATGATCCAGACGGCGACCAGTGAACTCATCCGTTAGGCACGTCATGCTCTCTGTTCTGGCGGCGCTCGGCGCCGTCACTTCCGCGCTCAAGGGTCAGGCGCCACCGCGACTCACCGCGCAGTCGGGCGACATCAGCCCGAGGCTCGCGGCGCGGGTCGCCGTGCAGGTCGCGAGGGCATGGGGGACCGATACCGCCGGGCTGGTGATGTCCTGGGGGTCGGGGTCGCTTGCCGGCGTGCCGGATACGGCGGAGTTCCATCTGCTCGGACGCGGAGAAGGCGGCTGGTTCGCGGTCACGTTCGAATCGGCCGGTCGGCAACCGGTGGCGGTGCGGCTGCGCGCCGGCATCGCGGGGCGGCGGCTGGTGGCCGCCCGGGCGCTCCGAGTCGGGATGCGCCTGGTTGAAGGGGACATCCGCGAGGAGCCGTTCATCCAGTGGGGGCCTCCCATGACGGAGTCGCCCACGCCCGCGCCCGGCTGGGTGGTGCGCCGGATTCTCACTCCCGGCGATCCCCTCGACCTGAGTCGTGTCGCTCCGCCGCCGCTGGTCGAGGCCGGTCAGCCGGTTCGGCTCATCTGGAATGAGGGCAACGTGTCCATCGCGCTCGAGGGCGTCGCCCTCCATGCGGCGGCGATGGGCGAGACGGTTCGGGTCCGCACCGGTGGACGCGGCGGCGTCGTACTGGGCACGGTCACCGCACTCGGCGAAGCGAGGATGATGCAATGAAACCGGCGCTGCTTCTCTCTCTGCTGCTGACCACGCCGCTCGCGGCGCAAGGCGCACCCCCCGCACCCGCAGCGACGCAGGCGCCTCCCCAGGCGACCTCCGCTGTCGCCGTCGCACCAGTCGCCAGCCGGGCCGGCTGGTTCAGCGACAAGCGCCCGCTTCGCGTCGGGGACATCGTGACCATTGTGGTGGACGAAACCGTGAGCGCGAGCGAACGGCAGAGTCAGACGGGCAGCGCCAAGCGCTCCCAGTCGATGGGCCTCAATGTGAACGTCGCCCCGACGCTGAAGATCGGCCCGGCAAAGGGCTTCGAAAGCGGCGTCAACAACGATTCGCGCAACACCGGGGATGCCGGGCGCACCGGTGACCTCAGCACCACGATCTCGGTGCGCGTCGTCTCCATCGAGCCGACCGGCATCGCGCGGATCAAGGGCGAGAAGACCCTCAAAGTGGATGGCCGCAACCAGGTCATCGAGCTCGAGGGAGTCATTCGGCCGGAGGACCTCGCCTCGGACAATTCAGTGGCCTCGTCCCGCATCGCGGAGTCGGTCATCAGTTACAAGGGCAAGAAGATCGGTCCCGCGAAGGGCATTCTCGGCAGTATCCTCTCGATCTTCTGGCCATGATCACCACATCGACGCCGCTCCGCATTGCGGCTGGACGCCTCGCTCTCACCCTGCTGCTCTCGAGCTTCGCCACCGGACTCTCCGCGCAGGCCATGGAGCGGGTCGGCGACCTCGCCACGCCGCCGGGCTCCGTGCCGCGGCGGCTGATCGGCTACAGCCTCGTGATCGGCCTCGAAGGCTCCGGCGATCGCTCTCTCGGCTCCATCAATGGCGGCACCCCGACGGTGCGCTCCATCGCCAACGCGCTGCGCCGCTTCGGCCTCGAGATACCCGCCGAGCGGCTCAGGCCAAGAAACGTCGCGGCCGTCATGGTGACGGCGGAAGCGTCGCCGTATCTGCGCGCCGGCGGGCGCTTCGAAGTGCAGGTGAGTTCCATTGGAGACGCGACCAGCCTCCGAGGGGGAGTGCTGTGGATGACGCCGCTGGTCACCGACGTGGACCAGGCGCCGGTCGCGACAGCCCAGGGACCGCTGCTGCTCGCCGATGAAGAGATCCGCTACGCCGGCCGGCGGGGCAACTCCGCCCGCATTCCGGAAGGCGGCGTCATGGAGGTCGAACCCAGCCAGCTCGCCGCCTTGACGCCTCGGCTGCTCCTGAAGAAGCCCAGCCTGATCACGGCGCAGCGGGTCGTCTCGGCCATCAACCTGGCGCTGGGCGACAGCACCGTCGCCAGGGTGGATGACCCAGGATCGATCACGCTCAACCCCGGGGCCCGAGGCGCCGATAATCTCATGAGCTTTCTCGCCCTGGTGGATACCCTCCCGGTCCGAATGGCCCCCGAAAACCGGGTGATCATCGACGGGCGGAGCGGGACCGTGGTGACCGGAGGAACGGTGCGGGTGGCCTCGGCGACGGTGAGCCATCGCGGGCTCACCCTCAGGATCGGGGGACCGCCGCCGGCACCAGCGTCCGCGCCCGCCGATTCGACCGCGCAGGGCGTCGGCACCTCGGCGCCGGCCGGACTCCTTGCGGTGCTCGACGGGGCGACGGTCCAGGAGGTCGCCGCGGGGCTGCACGCATCGGGGGCGCGGCCGCAGGAAATCGCGGCGATGTTCACGATGCTCCACGACGTCGGCGCACTGGGCGCCGAGGTGGTGGTGCGATGACGGATTCGATCGGGGGGCCCGGAGCGCCAAGGCATGCCTCGGCGCCGGCGCCGAAAGACGATGCGCACGCCAAGCTGCGGAAGGCGTCGCACGATCTCGAGAGCGTCTTCATCAACGAGCTGTTCAAGGCCATGCGGCAGACGGTGCCTGACGACGGCATCCTCTCGCAGGACCCGGGTCAGGATCTGTTCACGGGGATGCTGGACGAGCGCATCGCCCAGTCCTATGCGGGGCAGGGCAAGACCGGGATCGGTGACGCGCTGTACCACCAGTTGAGCCGCCGGCTGCCGGATGCCGGCCCGGCGTGAGGAGCACCATGACACCGCACGGCCATCAGGAATTCATCGCGGCCGGACCATCGGTCAGTGAACGACTGTCGGATCTCGCGGATGCGCTCCTCTACGAGGCCAGCGTGATCGAAGAGTTGCGCGGGGCCCTGCTGCGCCAGCGTTCCGGCGTGGCGGCGGACGACGCCGATCTCGTGGAATCGAGCATTCACGCCATGGGGCGGACCCTGCTCACGCTCGACGAAGCCAAGCGACGCCGGGCGGCACTCACGGCGCTGATCGCCGGGGGCGAGCCCACGCCGCTCGACCGGCTCGAAGTCATGCTGGGCGGAGCCCTGCCGCGCGAAGTCGAAGACGCCCGCGCGCTGGTGAAGAGCGCGGCGCTGCAGACGGCCCAGGACGTGGCCATCAATCAGCACATCCTGCGGCGCGCGCTGGAGGCCGGGGATGTCTTCCTGCAGAAGCTGTTCTCGATGGGCGGTGACCCGTCGCCAGGGTACAACCGCGGCGAGCGGCCGCTGGAATCGGCCCCGCAGAGCGGCCTCATCCTCAACCGGACGGCCTGACGATGAGCCTGACGAGTCTCCTCAGCATCGCGCGGACGGCACTGCTGACCCAGCAGAAGGCCATCGACGTCACCGGCCACAACATCGCCAACGCAAGCACCGAGGGCTACACCCGGCAGCGGCTGATGCTCGAGCCCGCGACTCCGCTCCAGACGCCGATCGGCCAGATCGGGCGCGGGGTCACGGCCAGCGGCATCGAGCGTGTGCGGGACCAGTTCCTCGACGCCAGCTACCGCAAGGAGAACGGCGACCTCGGCAGGTTCAGCACCGCCCAGGACCTGCTCGGACAGGTCGAAGGGATCTTCGGCGAGCCCTCCGGAACCGGGCTCTCCAACGGCATCGACCAGCTCTTCTCCGCGTTCGGAGACCTGGCCAACGATCCCACGAGCAAGACCGCCCGCACCCTGGTGTCCCAGGCAGGTGCCAGCCTCGCGCAGAGCTTCCAGGACATCGACCGCCGGCTCACCGACGCCAATACCGACGTGACCGCCCGCATGCGCGGGGCGGTCGCGGACGTGAACCAGCTCGTCAGTCAGATCGCGGACCTGAATACCCGCATCCAGGCCGGCACCGCCGGCCATCGCGAGGCACCGGACATCAAGGACCAGCGCGACAAGCTGGTCGACCAGCTCTCCGGCATCGTCGGGGTCCGGGTGCTGCAGCGGCCGGACGGCACCATCGGCGTCGCGGCGGGCGATGCGCTCCTGGTCGATGGCGGCAACTTCAGCACGCTCGATGTGCGCGACAACGGCGCCGGCAAGTTCAGCGTCGGGATGACCGGAACGACCGGAACCATCAACCTGCAGGGCGGATCGCTCGGGGCGCTCGTGGAGCTCTCCACGACGACGATTCCCGGGCTCCGGGGCAAGCTCGACACCCTGGTGAAGGGCATCGTCACCGAGGTCAACGCGCTCCACAAGACCGGCACCGGGCTCACCGGCGGCACGGGAATCGATTTCTTCAATCCGACCGGGCTCACCGCGGCCAGCATGGCGCTGAGTCAGCAGGTCCAGCTGTCCTCCGACAACATCGCCGCGGGAAAGAGCGGGGCGGCAGGCGACAACGCCAATGCCCTGGCGCTTTCCGCCCTGCGTACCACCGGGGTGGCCTCCTTCAAGGGCGATACCATCGGCCAGGCCTTCCAGGGGCTGGTCTCGGAACTCGGCGTGACGGTCCGGGACGTGACAACGAAGCAGACGGCGCAGCAGATCGTGGTGAGTCATGCCGATACGCTGCGTCAGAGCATCAGCGGCGTCTCCATCGACGAGGAACTCACCAGCCTCATCGGACAGCAGAACGCCTACAAGGCGGCGGCCCGGCTGGTGACGGTGGCGGATGACATGGTACAGGCCGTGATCGCGATGGTGCGGTAACCACATGGATGGAGGAGGCGCGGGGATAGCGTGCTGATTCTCAATCGTCGCCAGGGAGAGGCGATCATCATTGAGGGAGGGATCCGGATCGTCGTGCTGTCGAGCGACCGCCGCGGTGCCAGGATCGGCATCGAGGCGCCGACCTCCGTCAATATCCAGCGGGAAGAGCTGGTCTCGCGCATGGCGGAGGAGAACCGCCGCGCCAACGCGCGCGTCACAGGCACCGAGTGGCTGGAGCATCTCCCGTTGCGGGAGCCCAAGCCCTGAAGGCGTGCCTTCTCCGGACAAGCAACAGGGCGACCCCTCGGGTCGCCCTGTGTGTTTGTGGTGCGGCGCGGAGGCGATCCGGCGGCCTTCGCTAGGCGGTGCCCTGCGCGACGCGGCGCCAGGAGGGAAGCTTGAGGAGGGCCCGGGTGCCGCCACGCTCGGGCCGGTCGAGCGTCAGCGACCCGCCATAGCGTTCAGCCAGCCACCGGGCCACCGTCAGTCCGATGCCGAGGTGCTCGGGCCAGGTGCTGTGGAAGGGTTCGAAGACCCGCGGCCACTCGGCTTCGGCGATGCCCGGTCCGTTGTCCTCCACCACGATCTGAACCTCGCCTTCCCGTGCCGTCCCCGCGAGCACGATCTCCCCATCTTCCCGTCCTGCGAGCGCCTGCTTCGCGTTGGTGATCAGGCTCAGGAGCACGTGCCGGAGCTGGCCTTCGATGCCGCGCACCGGAGGCAGCCCGCCCTGCAGGCGCAGCTCCACTTCGACCGCTGGCAGTCCCCGCTGATAGCTCTGAAGTTCGATGATGTGCGTGAGCAGGTCCTCGACGATCACGGGGGACAGCTCCGCCTCCGGCGGCGTGTAGACCTGGCTGAAGCAGGTGATCGTCTCGGCGAGATGCTGGACGGCGTCGCCCACCGCGGACCGGAGGTGCGCCCCCTCGGGACCGCCGAGCAGGTCGGCGTGGGGGTCCACGAGCAGGGTGAGGGTCTGCAGCGGCCCCCGGAGGTCGTGAGCGATTCCGCGCGCGAGAGACGCCACGACGGCGGCGCGATCGGCGCGGATCAGAAGCTCTTCGAAGATCTTGGGCGACACGAGGGACTGCAGGGCTGGTGCAGCGGCTATGGTCACGGATCGCTCTCCCGGGGGCCCCTAACTGTACGCTCCAATCCGGGTCTCCGCAACGTCCCCGGGGTCATGCCTCCCCGGGACTCACGACCGCATGATCCAGACGCCGTCGATGATCGGATCGGCGAGATGCCGCCGCTGAATGACGTCGAGCATGCTGCTGTTGATCGTGACGCCCCTGGCCAGCAGCTTCACGCCTGAACTGGTGGAGAGGTCGGCCGCCAGCACCATGCCGATCCGCAACTGGTCCACGGCCACCTGGGTGCGGGTGGCCTGCCACTCTTCCCTCGGGCGGTCGAGGACCAGCGATTCCAGGTGCACCAGGGCGAGCGGGTCGTACCAGGTACCCTGATGGGCCCGCATCGCTTCGATCGCGGCTGCCGGCTCCGGCCGGCTTTCGGCATCCACCGCCCGGCAGAAGTCGGCCGCCACGCGGAGGATTCTCGCGCGGAGCGGGATCTGGCCGGAGACCCAGTGATTCGGCAGTCCGGTGCCGTCCCAGTTCTCGAAGACGCCACCCACCAGCTCCGCGGCGCCCTTGAGGCGGGGCACCTGCTCGAGAAGCGACGCGGAGGTCACCGTGTAGTGCCAATCCGGCTGCGTCGGGCCGCCGGATGCATGGTGCGCGGCGTCCACGACCTTGCCGATCTCGTGCAGTTGTGCCGCGAGTTCAAGATCGCCGATGAGTTCGGCCGGCACGTCGAACCGCTCCGCCATCTGGCGCGCGAGCTTCGCCAGGCGGCGACCCCGGTCACCGGCGCCTGGCAGGCCGTGATCGATCAGGTGGATCAGGAGGTGCAGCAGACCATCGAAACTCGCGCCGAGCTGCCCGTGCAGCCGCTCGACTTCGAGTTTGTCATCCCGCAACTGGTCCTGCAGCCGCTTGAGGCGCAGACTCGCCCGCACCCGGGCGATCAGCTCGGACACCTCGATCGGCTTGGTCAGGTAGTCGTCGACACCGAGATTGAGCCCCTTCACCTTGAGGGTCGTGTCGCTGAAACCGCTGAGCACGACGAAGAGCACGCCTTCCAGGCTCGGGTCGTTCTTGACGTGGCGGCAGAACTCGAAGCCGTCCATCTCCGGCATCTGATAGTCGGAGATGATCAGATCGGGGTGGAGCTCGCGGGCGCGGGCCAGTCCGTCCCTGCCGTTGATGGCGGTCGCGACCCGCAGAGCGGGTTCGTGCGTGAGCACGGCGTGGAAGTGCGCCAGGGTGGTCGGATCGTCGTCGACGAGAAGGACCGTGCTGACGGCGCTCATGGGGCCTTCACCGCCACGCTGGCGCTGTCCCCCGCGGTGCCCGTCGCGGCCTTTGCCGTGGTGTCGCGGGCGAGGGAGTCCCGCCGCGCGGCGAGCGAATCAGGCGCCACGGGCCGCGGCGGCAGCAGCATGGTCACGGTCACCCGGCGATTGGCGTCAGCGAGCGGGTGCGCGGGGTCGCGCAACCGCCGGTCGGCCCAGCCGCGGACCTGCTGGACCTGCGCGTCATTGAGCCCGCCCGTCTCCATGATCCGCCGCGCTGCGTTGGCACGGTCCACGCTGAGTTCCCAGTTGGAATAGCCATCGGGACGGGAGTACGGCTTGGCGTCGGTGTGCCCTTCGATCGCGACGGCGTTGGGCAGCCCGCCCAGCGTCTTGCCCAGAAAGGAGAGCAGGGCGACGCCCGCCGGCTTCGGTGTGGCCGAGCCGGACTGGAAGAACACCCCCGTCGAGTCCTCGAGCAGCTGAATGCGCAGCCCGTCTTCGGTGAGCTCGATCTCCACGTGCTCGGCGAGCTCGGCGAGGGCAGGCACTTCGCGGATCTGCTGCTTGATCTGCTCGGCGGTCTGGCGGAGCCGGTCGCGCCGAAGGTCCACGACCTCGGCGGGCGACATGATGCGCGGGCTCTGCGTCTGGGCGCCCTCTCCCGGCATGATCGAGCTGCCGAACTCGCCGGCTCGGCCCATGGGATCCTGGAAGTACCCCGCGATGGCCGACTTGACGTCGCTCGACTGGTTCACCAGCCAGAGCACCAGGAACATCGCGAACATGGCCGTCATGAAGTCGGCGAAGGCGACCTTCCAGGCGCCGCCGTGGTGGCCGTGCCCGTGCGCCTTCTTCTTGATGATGATGATGGGCTGTTCACGGGCCTTGTTCATGGCTTACTTCGCGGCCTTCGCCGCCGCCTTGCAGGCCGCTTCCATTTCCTGGAAGGTCGGCCGGGCCGTCGAGAAGATGGCGCGCCGCGCGAACTCGACCGCCACGATCGGGGCGAACCCCTTGGCGAATGCCACCACACTCGCCTTGAAGAATGCGAAGAAGCGCGCCTCTTCCGAGTTCGCGTTCTCGATGGCGGTGGAGAGGGGGCTGCAGAAGCCGTACGCCAGCAGCACGCCCATGAAGGTGCCGGTCAGGGCGGCACCCACCTTCTCGCCGATGACCTCGACGGGCCCCGCGATCGCCGCCATCGTGACCACGATGCCGAGCACCGCGGCCACGATGCCGATGCCGGGAAGGGCGTCGCCCACCTTCTGCAGTGCACCCGCCGGCTTTCCCGCCTCCTCGTGGTGCACATCCATCTCGCCGTCCATGAGGGCGTCGAGGTCGTGGGGCGGAACGCTGCCGACGAGGACCAGCCGGAGCGAGTCGCAGAGAAACGCGATCGCGTGATGCTCGTGCAGGACGCTGGGATACTTCTTGAAGATCGCGCTCTTCTCGGGGTCCTCGATATGGCTCTCGATGGCCACCAGGCCGTCCTTGCGGGCGATCTGGAAGAGCTCGTACAGCATCTTGAGGGAGTCGAGGTAGAGCTCGCGGGTGAACTTGTTGCCCTTGAAGACCACGCCGAGCTTGCCGCCCAGCGCCTTGAGTACCGTTCCCGGCGTGGAAATCAGCACGGTACCGAGGGCGATGCCGCAGATCGTCACTATCTCGGAGATGTGGAAGAGCGCGCCGAGGTGTCCCCCGGCAATCGTGAAGCCTCCCGCGACGGAGGCCAGCACGATGATCAGCCCGATAATAGCGATCATGACAGTGCCATCCCTTGCATGGCTGAAGTATCGGAGGCGCTTGCCGATACCTTGAGATGCACGCGGGCCTGGACGGGCCCGCCACAGCCATTGGGGGTAAGGAGTGCCCTACATCATTAACGGCATGCGGGACCTGCTGGCCCGGGGGGAGAACCTGCCGACCCTGCCAACAGTCGTCTTCCAGCTCCACAAGGTGCTGGACAACGAGCATGCCGGTGCGGCCGATGTCGCCGCCATCATCGAGCGGGACCCGTCGCTGACGGCGCGCCTCCTCCGGGCGGCGAATTCCGCGGCATTCTCCCGGTCGGGGGAGCGCATCGGGTCGGTGTCTTCGGCGGTCACCCGGCTGGGGGTCAATCAGGTCCGGGCGATCTGTATCGCTCTCGCCGTCGTGAAGGCGTTCAGCCGGAAGACGGGTGGCCTCGACCACCAGGCCTTCTGGACGCATTCCGCCGCAGTCGGCATGACGGCCCGGCGCGTGTGGGACCTCTTTGGTGAGGACCCGAACGTCAACGGGGACGACATCTATGTAGCCGGGCTTCTCCACGACACGGGCCTGCTGGTCCTGGAGCAGCATTTCCCGAGGGAGTTCATGGAGGCGTTCACCGCCCGGGCGGAATCAGGCGGCCGGCTCTGGCAGGCGGAGGAGGAACATCTCGGCATGGACCACGGCGCAGTCGGCGGCCTGCTCCTCGGCCGATGGTCACTGCCGCCCTTCATCGCGGAGGCGGTCACCAACCACCATCACCCGCACCAGGCGGAGGATCAGTTCCAGGCACTCTGTCGGGTCGTGCAGGCTGCGGAGGTACTGTGCACCGAATTCGGGGCGGGTCTGGCGGATGAGGGACCGGCGGATTGCTCGGCGGCGGATGTCCTGGGGGAGCTGGGTGCCGACGAGGCCACGATCGAGGCGATGCAGGCAGAGATCCCGAGGGTGGCGGAGCGGGCCCGCGAGTTCCTCTCCTAACAGAATTGTATGGCTTCAAACAGCCGGGGGCCCTGCTGATGCAGGGCCCCCGGTGCGCTTTCGGTCCCGGCGGGAGTGGACGTGGTCAGGCAGTCCTGCGCGCGAATCGCTGGACGAGTCGAGCAGCGTAGTCGTTGCTGACTACGATCATCATGAACAAGGCCTTGAGCATCGGCCACCTCCACGGCTGGGAAGACAACTGGGATCGCTTTCAAACTTCAAGCAAGAACAGTTCCACGGCATTCCGCGTCCCTCGTCGGGCGTGTAGAAGTCTCAGAACTGCTTGTATATCAATGACTTAGATCGCATCTGACGGACGCCCGTTCGATGTGCACGCGTGTGGCTTCGACGCGGAAGCGTCGGTGGGGGTGACACGGAGTGTCCACAACGGTCCTTCGTCCCCGACTGCCCGATCGGGCGCCCCGCCTCACAGGGCAAACGACACTCAGCGGGTGGCGGCGGAGCGGGGGCTCGTTGGACCCCCTCCGACCGAGCCGGCCGAGGTCGCCCTCGACGGCAGATCGGCGCCGTTCGGGGCGCGCACAGAAAGCTTCGTTCAGCCCCGGCGAGGGAGTGCCGATACTCAGGTCGGTTGGAGCCGCGTGCGGACGACATGCAGCAACGGGTCTGCACCAACCGCAGTGGTGCTCGGCGCACACCTGGAAAATTCACGATCAGAGGGGATGCGAGACATGATGCGGTGGACGATCCAACGGACGCTGATCGGGCTCGGGGTGCTGGGCGCAGCGGTGGCCCTGCTGGTGGGTGGAGTCGGCATCCGGGCGACCACGCAGGCCGCGGAGGGTGAGGCGATGCTCAACCGCGAGGCGCGCGCCATCCGCCAGGAGATGTCCGCGGACATGATGCACGACGCCCTGCGCGGGGATGTCATGCGTGCCCTTCTCGTGGCCCGAACGGCTCCGCAACTGCGGGACTCGGTTCTCGATGACGTGAAGGAACATGTCGCAGCCCTTCGCGCCGCTCTCGCCGACAGCGACCTCCAGGCGGGTGGTCCACCCATCCATCAGGTGCTGACCCAGATCCAGCCGGCGGTCGAGAGCTACCTCGCATCGGCGCAGGAGCTGTCCGCCCTGGCGTTCCGGGACCGGTCGCTCGCCGAGCGGCGCTTTACTGAGTTCCAGGCCGCCTCTGAGCGACTGGAAGTCGGCATGGAAAATCTCGGGGATGCCGTCCAGCAGGAGGGCGAAGGCGTGCAGTTGTGGGCGGCCGACGAGGGCGCTCGGTCCCGGAAGATGATCGGCATCGTCGCGCTCGTCGGGCTGGGATTCTCGGTCTCCCTGGGGTGGATGGTCGCGCGGCGGGTGACACGCGAGGTTCAGGAGATCCAGCGTGTGACCACGCTCGTGGGTCACGGCGATTTCCGCGAAGAGGCGAAGGTGCAGAGCCGGAACGAACTGGGTGAGACCGCCCAGGCACTGAATCGGGCGATTAAAGGGATGCGCACCGCGCTGGCGGTGGAGCAGGTGGACTGGCAGGACGTCGGACGCCAGCGTGCCGAGGTGACCCGGATCCGCCAGATCGTGGAGAATGCTCCCATCAACATCATGTACGCGGACCGCGATCTGACGCTCCAGTACATGAATCCGGCCACGGCCAGCACCTTCCGCAAGCTGGAGCAGTCCCTGCTGGTAAGGGTGGACGAGATGGTCGGCAGGTCAATCGACGCCTTCCATCCCAGCCTGGCGCAGCAGCGCGGGATGCTCAGCGACGTACGCAACCTGCCGCACCATGCCCAGTTCAAGCTTGGGCCGGAGACGGTGGATTTCATGGCTTGCGCCATTTGTGACGAATCCGGCGACCACATCGGGACCATGGTCACCTTCGATGTCGTGACGGCCCGGCTCGACTCGGAACGGAAGGTGAAGGACGCGCAGGAGGAGCAGCTACGGTCGGCGGAAGCACGCCGGACCGCGGAGCAGTCGGAGGCCGAGCGCCGGCAGCGCGAGGCCGCGGATCGTGAGGCAGAGCAGCGCACCCGTGCGGAGGCGGAGCGGGCGCGGGCGTCGGAGCTGCGTGCCAAGGTCGACGAGATCCTGGCTGTCGTGGATGCCGCGGGGCAAGGCGACCTGACTCGGCAGATTTCGGTGCATGGTGAGGACGCGATCGGGCGCCTCGGCGAGGGACTCACCGGCTTCTTCCGCACCCTGCGCGGGAGCATCGCGAATATCGCGCGGACCGCGGAGACCGTGGCGGCGACCTCCACCCAGGTGAATGCGGTCGGCCAGCGGCTCGGCGGGGCGGCCTCGGAGACGGCCGCGCAGGCGAATGTGGTGTCGACGGCGGCCGACGAGGTCTCGCGCAACGTGCAGACCGTCGCCTCCGGGACGGAGGAGATGAGCGCGTCCATCCGGGAGATCGCCAAGAATGCGGCGGAGGCGGCACGAGTCGCGCTGCAGGCGGTCAAGGTCGCCGAGCGGACCAACGGGACCGTCGGCAAGCTGGGCGAATCCAGCGCCGAGATCGGCAAGGTGATCAAGGTCATCACGTCGATCGCGCAGCAGACCAACCTCCTCGCCCTCAATGCGACGATCGAAGCTGCCCGCGCCGGCGAGGCGGGCAAGGGCTTCGCGGTGGTGGCCAACGAAGTGAAGGAGCTCGCCAAGGAGACCGCACGCGCCACGGAAGAGATCGGCCGCAAGATCGACGCGATCCAGGCGGACACCGGCGATGCCGTCAGCGCGATCCGCGAGATCAGCGACATCATCGCCCAGATCAGTGGCATCCAGACCACGATCGCGGGCGCCGTCGAGGAGCAGACCGCGACCACCAACGAGATGACCCGCAACGTCTCCGAGGCGGCGCGCGGCGCGCAGGAGATCGCTCACAACATCCAGGGTGTGGCCGCGACGGCACATGGCACGACCGAGGGTGCGACGCAGAGCCAGACCGCCGCCGGCGAGCTGGCGCGTGCCGCCCGGGAATTGCAGGCCCTGGTTGCGCAATTCCGGTATGAGGAAGCGAGTTCGGCGACGCGGGCTCGCCCCTCCCGCCCGGCCGCGACCGTGCACGCATGAGCCGCGGCAGGCCCGGATCGGCCCCCTTCGCACACCATGCTCCCCGGCGCACACCACCGATTGTCTACTCTGTGACCCGGCTACCGGTGCACCGTCCGGAGCGGCAGGCAAGAACTGCCGCCTGCCGGCCGGACTCCCCGGTCATGGAGCGACGGGAAGGTGTCATCCGCTTGCCGTGACGGCACTTCAGGTCTGGCCTCCGATCTGCTGATGCGCGTGGAGATGGCCGCCGTGCTTCAGCGGCAGCAGGGCGTGTGACGCGGCTCAACGATTTCGTCGCGATGACCGATACTCCCGATATCGGATGGATTTCCCGTGTGGTCACCGCCGAGCTACCGGTGCAGGGGAGCGTTGAATGAGCGACATGGACGACATCGTCAAAGAGTTCCTCGTTGAGAGCACGGAGGGCCTGGACACGCTTGATCGCAATCTGGTGGCGCTGGAGAAGAGCCCGGGCGACAAGGAACTCATGGGCGGCATCTTCCGCGCGATTCACACGATCAAGGGTACCAGCGGATTCCTCGGCTTCGGCCGGCTGGAGTCGGTGGCGCATGTGGGGGAGAGCCTGCTTTCCGACCTGCGTGACGGCAAGAAGGCGCTCACGCCGGAGATCACCAGCGCGCTGCTGCAGCTGGTGGACGCGGTCCGGACGATTCTGGCCGCGATCGAGAGCACTGGCTCCGATGGCCAGGACGATTTCGAGGCGCTCGTCGAGCTGTTGACGCGGTTGCAGAAGGGGGAACCGGCCGCGGGAAAAGCCGAGGGGGGCGGGAAGCCGAAGCGGGAGGAGACGTCCCCGAAGACGGGCAAGGCGGAGAAGCCGGAAGCGCCGGCGTCCGCGCCCGCCGCGGCGGCTCCTGCGGTGGCGGTTGAGGGGAGCGCAACTCCCGCGGCCGTCGCGCCGGCCCCGGCCCCCGCTGCATCGGTGGCTGATGGCACCGAGGCGAAGGGGCCGCAGGCGCCCGACAGCAACATCCGGGTGGACGTGAGCCTGCTCGACAAGCTGATGAATCTGGTCGGGGAACTGGTGCTGGCCCGGAACCAGATCCTCCAATTCACCGCCACGCAGGAAGACAGCGGCTTCGTCGCGACCACGCAGCGTCTCAACCTCATCACCACCGAGCTGCAGGAAGGGGTCATGAAGACCCGTATGCAGCCGATCGGCAATGTCTGGGCGAAGTTCCCCCGGGTGGTCCGCGATCTCGCGCTGGCCTGCAAGAAGCAGGTCCGCATCGAGATGGAGGGCAAGGAGACGGAGCTCGACAAGACCATCATCGAGGCGATCAAGGATCCGCTCACCCACATCGTGCGCAACTCGGTGGACCACGGGATGGAACTTCCGGCGGACCGGGTGGCGCGCGGCAAGCCGGCCGAGGGGACGCTGCTGCTGCGCGCCTATCACGAGGGCGGGCAGGTCAACATCGAGATCTCCGATGACGGCGGCGGCGTCAACGTCGACCGGGTGAAGGCCAAGGCTATCCAGAAGGGTCTCATCACCGCCGAGCAGGCGGCCCGGATGGCCGATCGCGAGGTCGTGAACATGATCTTCGCGCCGGGCTTCTCGACGGCGGAACAGGTCAGCAACATCTCCGGCCGCGGCGTCGGCATGGACGTGGTGAAGACCAACATCGAGAAGATCGGCGGCACCGTCGACATCAACAGCGTTCCCGGCCAGGGCACCACGCTCAAGATCAAGATTCCGCTCACGCTTGCGATCATCCCGGCGCTCATCGTGACGACCGGCGGGGATCGCTTCGCGATCCCGCAGGTCTCGCTGCTCGAGCTGGTGCGGCTCGAGGGGGACGAGGCGGGGGCCGGCATCGAGATGGTGTGCGGCTCGCCGGTCTACCGGTTGCGCGGGCGGCTGCTGCCGCTGGTGCATCTCTCCGACGCACTGGGCTTGCGTTCCGGCGGCCCGGGCGCGCCACCAGCCTCCGATGACGCGGTGAATATCGTCATCCTGCAGGCCGACGAGCACAGCTTCGGCCTCGTGGTGGATGAGATCAACGACACCGAGGAAATCGTGGTCAAGCCCCTCGGCAAGCAGCTCAAGGGGATCAGCGCCTTCGCCGGCGCCACCATCATGGGCGACGGGCGGGTGGCACTGATCCTGGATGTGCTGGGCATCGCCCAGAAGTCCGCGGTGGTCTCGGAGGCGCGCGTGCGCGGCCAGGCCGAAGCGGCGGACGCCACGCGGATGCAGGGCGACGACAAGCAGATGCTGCTGCTCTTCCGGCTTGGCGAGGGGCGCCGAATGGCGATCCCGCTGTCGATGGTGGCCCGCCTCGAGGAGTTTCCCCAGAGTGCGATCGAGCGGGCGGGGCGCCATCAGGTCGTGCAGTACCGCGACCGGCTGCTCCCGCTGCTGCGGCTCACCGAGCTGCTGGGCGAGTCGGGCGGCCAATTGGAGGAGCACGACCCGCTGCCGGTGGTCGTCTATGCCCACGATGGCCGGGACGTCGGCCTGGTCGTCGAGAATATTCTCGACATCGTGGAAGAACACCTCACCGTGCACCGGCGCCAGCGACCGGGGGCGGTGTACGGCACGGCCGTGATTCAGCAGAAGGTGACCGACCTGCTCGACGTGCGGGCATTGATCGAAGGCGCGGACGTCCTGCTGTTCGCGGGCGCCCAGTCTGAAACCGTCGGCGCGGGAGTCTGAGTCCCATGGCCATCGAACGTCAGTTCTGCACCTTCCACCTCGGTGCCCTGTTCATCGGGATCGAGGTACAGCTGGTCCAGGAAGTGATCCGGCGCCAGGCCATGACCCGGGTCCCGCTCGCCCCCCGGGCGGTGCGTGGCCTGATCAACCTGCGCGGACAGATCGTGACCGCGGTCGACCTCCGGGAGCGGCTGGGACTGCCGCCGCGGCAGGATGATCACGAGCCGATGAACGTCGTGGTGCGCACCGATGAGGGGGCCGTCAGCCTGCTTGTCGATGAGATCGGCGACGTGCTGGAAACCGAGGAACAGCAGTACGAGCCCCTGCCGGCGACGCTTTCGTCCGAGTCGCGGGAACTCATGCGGGGCGTCTACAAACTGCCGGGCCGGTTGCTGCTGATCCTCGATACCGAGAAGGCCCTGGCCATGGAGCCGGCGGGGCGCTGAGCGGGACGCGCCGGAATGGTCCCGGCGTGGCCGGTCGCAGGGGAACGCGACCGGGACAGCTGTTGCCGATGAGGCGTGGTCAGCACGGAAGAGGGCACTCACCGCGAGTGCTCGCGACGGTCCTGGCGGTAGCCAGGCCTCTCATGTGTGGAATCTGGCTGATCCCACCATGCGAGGAGGCGCCGTTGCCAACCGAATTCCACAGGTAGCGCAGGGAGTGCGTACTCATGACAGCTCCGACCGGCAGTACACCGCACAGCATGCCACACCCCGCGCCCTCGAGCGACCCGCTCGGCGCGCCCAGGCTGCTGGAGGGCCTCACCAGGCTGAACGCGATTCTGTTCCTCGCCGACCGGCATCAGCGGATCGTTGCCGCGAGTGCGGCCGCGGTCGAGGCCGTCCGCAAGCTGGGGTACGCCAGCGGCGCGCTCGAAGGACTGGACCTCGCGGCGGTGCACGGCGCCCCGGCCGGGTTCCGGGACTCGGTCGCCGACGCGGCGGCGCTCCCCTTCGAACACAAGATCAAGGCCGCGCAGGCGGTCTACAAGTGCATCGTATCGGCGGTGCCTGACGAGACGGGCGCGCTGGCCGGCTACGCCGTGGCCTGGGAGGACCAGACCAAGCGGCAGCGGGTCGAGGTGGAGCTGGGACGGGTGCTGTCGATGATCGAGAGCTGCCCGACCCACATCATCTGTGGTGATCCGGATCTCACCATGCAGTACCTGAACCCCGCCGGACGGCGCTCGCTCGAGGCCCTCGAACGGGTGCTGCCCATCCGGGCGTCGGAGGTGAACGGGAAATCGATGACGGTGTTCTTCGAGCGGCCGAAAGAGGTGGAGCGGATCCTGCTCGATCCGGCCAATCTCCCGTACCGGGCCCGGGTCACCTTCGCGGAAGAAACGGTGGAGCTCCTGGTCTCGGCGACCTACGATCACCAGAAGCGGTACATCGGGCCGATGCTCACGTGGGACGTGCTCACCCAGCAGGTGACCGCGGAGCGGACGATCGCCGAAGCGCGGGAGCGGGAGCAGCGGGAGGCTGCGGACCTGCGGGCGAAGGTGGACAGCATCCTGACCTCGGTCCACGCGGCCGCCGCGGGAGACCTGACTCGCGAGTTGACCGTGTGCGGGCAGGACGCGATCGGCCAGCTCGGCAGCGAACTCGCGACCTTCTTCGCGGATCTGCGCGGAAGCATCGGGGAGATCGCCGGGTATGCGGACACCCTCGCCGCCGCGACTGAGGAGCTCTCCTCGGTCAACAAGACGGTGAGCAACGGCGCCGCGGACACGAGCGCCCAGGCCCGGGTCGTGGCATCCGCCTCGGAGGAGGTGACGCGGAACGTGCAGACGGTCGCCGCCGGGACCGAGGAGATGGGGGCGAGCATCCGGGAAATCGCGAAGAACGCCGGCGACGCGTCGAAGGTGGCGAGTGAGGCGGTCAGCCTGGCCGAGACCACCAACGCCAAGATGACCAAGCTGGGAGAGTCGAGCCAGGAGATCGGCAAGGTGCTCAAGCTGATCACCTCGGTGGCGCAGCAGACGAACCTGCTCGCGCTGAACGCGACGATCGAGGCGGCGCGCGCGGGGGAGGCGGGGAAGGGCTTCGCGGTGGTCGCCAAGGAGGTGAAGGATCTCGCCAAGGAGACGGCGCGCGCCACCGAGGAGATCGGGCAGCGCATCGATGCCATCCAGAGCGACACGGCGGGTGCGGTGGGGGCCATCCGGGAGATCGGCACGATCATCAGCCGGATCAACGACATCCAGACGGTCATCGCGGGGGCGGTGGAGGAGCAGACGGCCACCA
This sequence comes from uncultured Gemmatimonadales bacterium, assembly GCA_963817435.1. GTDB lineage: Bacteria > Gemmatimonadota > Gemmatimonadetes > Gemmatimonadales > GWC2-71-9 > JADJOM01. Next base: position 1,396,513 of record CAWFNY010000001.1, on the reverse strand, counting down.
CCAACGAGATGGGCAGGAACATCACCGACGCCGCGCGTGGCTCGAGCGAGATCAGCGACACGATCGCGGGGGTGGCGCGCTCCGCGCAGTCCACCAGCGAGAGCACCGGCAACAGTCAGAAGGCCACCCAGGAGCTCGCCACCATGGCCGCGGATCTGCGCCGGCTGGTGGGGCGCTTCCGGCACTAGAAGGGGGCAAGGGTGATCCGTTCGGGGGAGTCCGAGGGCGCGCTGGCGCTGGCGGAACCGGCTGACGCCGGCCAGGGCGCAGGGGCGGAATACGAGACGGTGGTCCGGGTCATCGAAGCGGTGGCGCGGGCCGCGACCGTGAAGGGCGCGATCTCCGCCGCGCTGCAGGTGGTCCGCGAGCGCCAGGGCTGGGCCTATGCGGCCTTCCTGCGTCGCGATCCGGTCGATGGCCTGCTCAAGTGCGTCATGGACTCGGGCCGCATCGATGACGAATTCCGGGAGCGGACCCGCGCCGCGCAATTTGCCGAAGGGGAGGCGCTGTCGGGCCGGGCATGGCGCTCGGGTGATCTCGTGTACATCGAAGATTTCGGTGCCGTGACGGAGTTCGCCCGGGCATCGGTCGCGCGGCGCGCGGGGGTTCGGTCGGCGGCGTGCGTGCCCATGTTCGTGAACGGGGAGATCATCGGCACCCTGGAGTTCTACGCCACGGAGCTGCGGTCACACGGCCCCGCCGAGGCCGACGCGCTGCGCAAGGTGGCGCATCAGGTGGCGGGTGGTATCGCACGGGTGGAGCTGTCGCGCTTCGCCTCCATGATGCGGAACTCGCCCATCAACACGGTGTCGGCGGACAAGGACCTGATGATCCAGTACGTCAACCCGGCGGCTCACTCCTGCCTGGTCCAGCTGGAGGAGTTTCTTGGCGTCGCCCCGGATCAGCTGCTGGGACAGCCGGTGGACGTGCTGCACCCCGATCTGCGCGCGATCCGGGAGCGACTGCTCGATCCGGCGCGGCTGCCGCATTCCCTCCAGGTCATGCTTGGCCCCGAGACGCTGGAGGTCCAGGTGAGTCCGACGTTCGACGCGAGCAAGCAGTACCTCGGACCGATGATCACCTGGGAGGTGAGTACCCAGCGGCTGGAAGCCGAACGGGCGGTGCGCGAAGCGGCGGAGCGGGAACGCCGCCTGGCGGTGGAACTCCAGGGCAAGGTCGATCAGATCCTTGCGGTGGTGCGTGAGGCTGCCCGCGGCGACCTGCGGCACGCGGTGCCGGTGCGCGGCGCCGATGCCATTGGCCAGCTGGGCGAAGGCCTAGCCGACCTGCTCGAGGGTTTCCGCGCGGAGATCTCGCGCATCGGCGAGCACGCCGGGACCCTCGCATCGTCTGCCGAAGAGCTGTCGACCGTCAACCGGAGCCTGTCGGCCTCGGCGGACGAAACGCTCGAGCGGGCCGAGAGCGCGTCGGGGGCCGCTGGGGATGTCTCCCGGAACGTCGGGACGGTGGCGTCGGGCACCGACGAGATGTCCGGCGCGATCAACGAGATTGCCCGGAATGCGCTGACCGCCGCGAAGGTCGCAGGCAATGCCGTGAAGGTGGCGGAGCGCGCCAACGGCACGGTGGGCAGGCTGGGGCAGTCGAGCATGGACATCGGCAAGGTGATCAAGGTGATCACGTCGATCGCGCAACAGACCAATCTGCTTGCGCTCAACGCGACGATCGAAGCGGCCCGCGCCGGAGACGCGGGCAAGGGATTCGCCGTAGTGGCCGGTGAGGTCAAGGAACTCGCCAAGGCCACGGCCCGGGCCACCGAAGAGATCGGCGGAAAGATCGAGGCGATCCAGGGCGACAGCGGCGAAGCCGTCAGTGCCATTCGGGAGATCAGCGACATCATTGCGCAGATCCACGGGATCCAGACCACGATCGCAGGCGCGGTCGAGGCCCAGACCGCGACCACCGGCGCGATGGGACGCAGCGCCGCGGAGGCCGCGCGAGGCGCGGGCGCCATCGCCGCGACGATGACCGGCCTTTCCCAGGCGGCCGCGGGCACGCGCCAGGGCATCGGCGACAGCCAGCGGGCCACTGACGCCCTGGCGCGGCTCGCCGAACAGCTTCACGCGATGGTGGGGAAGTTCCAGTGTTAGGGATGCGACACACGGACGAGACCTCATGACGATCAGGACCAGTGCCCCGCGGAACGCGCTCTTCGACCGGCTCGGCGGTTTCGATGGCGTCGACCGGGCGGTGCATCGCCTTTTCGAGCGACTGGCCGCGGACCCCGCGCTGCGGGGCCTGCTGCCCGTGGGCGGCCTCGGCGATGCGCACTGGCAGGTCCAGATGCTCCTGACCGACAGGCTTGGTGGCCCGATGGCCTACGACGGCCCCGACCCCGCGCTGTTCCGCTCCCGGCTCGGGATCGATGCCGACCAGGCCGGGCGGATTGAGGCGCATGTGCTCGCGGCGTTCCAGGATGGCGGCGCGTCACCCGCCGCGATCGACGAACTCCGCCGCGCGCTGGCCGAGGCGGCCGGTGCGCTGGGCCTCGGCGCGTCGGCGGCGCCGGCGAGCGATCCGCGCGTGGTGCTCGTCGCCCGGGCGCTGGAGGAGGTCCAGGGGGCGGGGCTGGCCAACCAGCCGGTCTTCGTGCTGGACACGGAGCTGACGCTCGTGCATCTCAATCCCGAGGCAGAGAAGGGGTTGGAGGCGGCGAACCACGATCTGCGGCGCGCCTTCGGCATCGGGGCTGGCGACCTGCCGGGGCATTCGATCCTGCGCTTCCATCCCGCGCCCTCGCAGTTGCAGGGGCTGCTGCACGATGTTGCCCGGCTGCCGAAGGAAACCACGTGGTGCTTCGGGCATGCGGTCTGGAAGGCCCGGATCAGCGCCGTGCGGAACCCGGAGGGCGAACTGATCGGCTACGGGATCGCCTGGCGTGACGAAACCGACGTCCATCGTGCCGAGGCGGTTTTCCGCCGGCTGCGGACCCAGGCGGAGGATTTGCCGGTGCCCATCATGTACCCGGACCCGATGATCGAGAAATGGTTCGGGAACGCGGCGTGCGAGCACGCGCTTCAGCGGCTCGCGCCGTACTTGCCATTTCCCGTCAATCCGCTCGATGGCGTGCCGGTGCAGCTCTTTCTCCCGGACGAGAACGAGCGCCGGGCGCTGTTCCGGGATCCCGAGCGGCTGCCCTACAAGTCGCAGATCCGGATGGGCCCCGAAACCATAGCGATCCTGGTCTCGCCGATCCGGGATGAGGAGCAGCGCTACCTCGGACCCCAGATCACCTGGGAGATCGTCCATTTCACCAGGAAGGAAGACCAGGCGCCTGCGCCCGCTCGGAAGTCCCGCCCGGTCGAAGGATCCCCTCTGGAGGTGTCCCGGTTGCCGGCCGCTCCCGAGGCGGCGGCGGTGCAGGCGGTCGAGGCGGCGCCGGCCCCCATACGGGTGCTGCGCGGAGAGGCGCGCGCCCTGGAGGCGACGGCGGCCGAACTGCAGACGCTGGTTCGCCTGCTCGATCTGGTCGCGGACCAGGCCGAGGGACAAGGACCGGAAGCGGTCTCCTGTGAGGCACCTGCTCCAGAGTCCGGGGCCACCGGCCAGGCGGAGGCGGCGATCACGGCCGCCCTGGTTGCCGTCCGCCGCGCCGCCGATGAGGCGGCCGCCGCCCTGAGCCAGGAGACGCGAAGCTTCACCACCGAAATGCAGCATCGGGTTCGCGAAACGATGCATCGTACCCAGCTCTCTGCCGAAGCGCTCGGCAAGATCGTGACGGCGGCCACCGGCCTGAGCGAGCTGCGTGCTGCGCTGGGCGAGCCGTCGGAGGAGGCGACGTCACCCGAACCCGGCGCGGGCGCTCCCGCCGGATGACGACCCCGATCCGGGTGCTCGTCGTGGATGATGCCGTCATCGTGCGGCGGCTGGTCACGATGGCGCTGTCGAAGGATCCCGGGATCCACGTCGCCGGCTCCGCGTCTGATGGCGACATCGCCATCGAACAGCTCGAGAAGCAGGTCATCGATGTCGTCGTTCTCGATCTCGACATGCCGGCGATGAACGGCCTTGTTGCCCTGCGCGAGATCCGGAAGCGGTGGCCCAGTCTGCCGGTGATCGTCTTCACGGGACTGAGCGAGCCGGGGGCCGCGGAGCTCGAGGTGCTCGCGCTTGGCGCCAAGGACGTGCTGCCGAAGCTGCCCCATGAAGGCAACATGCTGAACGCGATGGAGTGGGTGAGCAGTGGTCTGGTGCCGCGGCTCAAGGAGGTGGTCCGCGAGTGGCAGGCGAAAAACCGCGCTCCGCCGCCGGCCTCGCCGTCGCCCGAACGCGAGCGGGCCGCGACGGTGCGCCCCGCCCGATCCGGCCGTGCGGTGCGCCCGCAGGTGCTGGTCATCGGGAGCTCCACAGGCGGACCGGACGCGCTGGAGAAGGTGCTCTGCGAGCTGCCGCCCGATTTCCCGCTGCCGATCCTCATCGTTCAGCACATGCCGGTCGGATTCACCCGGCTGCTGGCGGAGCGTCTCGAGCTCAGGACGCCCTTCGCCGTCTCTGAGGCCGAGCATGGTTCGGTCGTGGAGCCGGGACGGGTCTGGATCGCGCCCGGGGACCATCATCTGACGGTCCGCCGGAGCGGATCGACAGTGACGCTTCAGACAAATCGTGAACCACCCGAGAATTCCTGCAGGCCTTCGGTGGACGTGCTCTTCCAGTCCGCCGCGAAGGCGTATGGCGCCGGCGTACTGGCCGTCATCCTCACCGGCATGGGTTACGACGGGCTCAAGGGCTCGGAGGCAATCGTGAAGGCCGGGGGTGCGGTGCTGGCGCAGGACGCGGCGACGAGCGTGGTGTGGGGGATGCCGGGTGCGGTCGCCCGAGCCGGCCTCGCGAGCGGGATTCTGCCCCTGACCGCCATCGCGGACGAGATCGTACAGCACTCCCGTGGCGGCCGGGTCCTGGCCGCCTACCCCTGAACCGGGGAGACCGGGCGATGGCCCTGAGTCCCACAGATTTCCAGTTCGTGAGCACGCTGGTCCGCCAGAAGTCGGCGATCGTGCTGGAGATCGAAAAGAGCTACCTGCTCGAGGCACGGCTCGCGCCGCTGGCTCGCGCGGAGGGCTTCTCCTCGCTCGATGCGATGGTGGCGCAGATGCGCGCCCATCCTCAGAACGGGCTGCATCGCAAGGTCGTCGAAGCGATGACGACGAACGAGACCAGCTTCTACCGGGATCTGCATCCGTTCGAGGCGTTCCGGGCCGTCGTCATCCCCGAGGTGATGCATCGCCGCGCCGCCGAGCGCCGGCTGAACATCTGGTGCGCGGCCTGCTCCAGCGGCCAGGAGCCGTACACGGTCGCGATGACGCTGCTGGAGCATTTCCCGCAGCTTGCGTCGTGGGCGGTGAAGATCACCGCGACCGACCTCTCCAGCGAGATGGTCGCCAAGTCCCATGCGGGACGGTATGGGCAGATCGAGGTCAACCGGGGCCTGCCGGCGCACCTGCTGGTGAAGTACTTCGAGAAGAAGGGTATGGAATGGCAGGTGAAGCCCGAGGTCCAGCGGTGGTGCGAGTTCCGTGAGCTGAATCTCATCGAGCCCTGGGGGCAGCTGCCGGCGATGGACGTTGTCTTCCTGCGCAACGTGCTCATCTACTTCGATGTCGAGACCAAGCGGCAGATCCTGGGCAACGTCCGAAAGATCCTGCCGCCCTGGGGATACCTCTTCCTGGGTGGTGCGGAGACGACCATCAATCTGGGCGATGTGTTCGAGCGGGTGCAGTTCGACAAGGCCGGCTGCTACCGGCTCAAAGGAAGCTAGGGGGAGACCATGCAGTATCTTGAGGAGGAGATCCGCCAGGTGGCGGAGACCGTGTGGGAGTCGGTCCTGGGCGTCAGTCTCGTCCGGCAATCGTCGATTCCGCCGACGCCGTTGCGCGTTGTCTCCGGCTGTGTGCAGTTCACCGGGGCGTGGGAGGGAGCGGTGACGATCGAGTGCTCGGCGGAATTCGCGCGGCAGGCCGCGGCCACGATGTTCGGCGTCGACCTCAGCGCCGCTTCGGTCTCCGATACCCAGGACGCGATCGGCGAACTCGCCAACATGACCGGAGGCAATGTGAAGGCGCTGCTTCCCGAGCCCTGCCGGCTGTCGCTCCCGACCGTGGTGGAAGGCGCCGACGTCACCACCAGCGTGCACGGTGGCGAGCTGGTCACCTCGGTGGCGTTCGAATGCCAGGGCTCCCCGCTGGTGGTGCGATTGCTGAAGAAGGTCGCCAGCACGAACTAGGAGGAAACCATGCAGGACGTGCCATTTCCCCATCGCCGAGAGTTCAGCCGGGTGACGGTGCACCTGGTTTCCGAAGTGACCGCCGACGGTGTTCGGTACGCCGGTGGTACCATGGAGAACCTGAGCCTCAAGGGCGGCTTCTTCCGCATCGCGAACGGTCCGGCCGAAGGGGCCGCCTGCGACGTTCGGATGCACCTGGACGGCACGGAGGTGGTGGTGCACGCGCGGGGAGTCATCGTCCGCATGGGACCAGCCGGCTGCGCGATCCAGTTCAGCGAGATCGTGGGGCTGGACAGCCTGGAACATCTGCGGAATCTCATCCTCTTCAACTCCCACGATCCGGCCCAGGTGGTGCATGAGTTCCAGGCGCATCTCGGTCTGAAGCGGGAACCGTAACACCCCTCCCCCGAACCGGCCTCCGGCGCTCCGGCGGCTGGTGAGTCAACGCGGCCGCCCGGCCTGCGCCCTCCATTTCGCGGTCAAGCTCTCCGCCTCATCTGCCGATACCTAGAGAGACACCGGGGCGACCGTTCGGCCCTTCCGGGCTCGAACAGATGGCCCTCTCGGCGCTCGATGATGCTCGCGACGCATCAGCGACCGCTCCGGCCCGGCTGCCTCGCGGACCTCGTCGCCTCCGCGGCCGGTCTGGCGGGCGAGCGGGATCCCCATTCGCGGCGCGGACGCCGCGCGGAGCTTTGAGTGCGCATCCTGATCGTGGAGGACGACAATCCCTCGCGGCGACTCCTCGCCCGGACGCTGGAACTGCTGGGCTATGGCGTCGTGGAGGCATGTGATGGCGCCGAGGGGTGGGAGCAGTTCAACGAGCACCAGCCCAGGGTGGTGATCACCGACTGGATGATGCCCAGGGTGGATGGCCTGGAGCTGTGCCGGCGCATTCGCGGTGACGCGGCGAACGACGGATACACCTATCTCGTCGTTCTCACCGCGCTGGGGGGGAAGCAGAACTACCTCGAAGCGATGAACGCAGGCGCAGATGACTTCCTGACCAAGCCGTTCGATCCGGATGAGCTGGTGACCCGGCTGCGGGTCGCCGAACGAATTCTCGGCATGGAAAGCACGCTGCGGCACCTCGCGGCGATCCACGAGTGCTGTCCCGACTGCAGACGGGTCCGGCAGACGGATGGGCACTGGGCGGGGCTGACTCAGGTTGCCAGCAGTCTTGCGGCGGGAGTCCGGCCGCCAGCCCGGTGCCCGGAATGTCAGGGCAGGCGGCAGGCCGCTCCGGTCCGGAAGGACACGACGGCGAAGGTACTCACCTTGAAGCAAGGAGGCCGCAGTGCGAGCGCTGGTCGTGGATGACTCGCGGGCGATCCGCAGCATTGTCGGGAAGACGGTCAGGGAACTCGGGTTCGAGGTCTTCGAGGCCGGGCACGGCGTCGAAGCGCTCGCGCGACTCGCGGAACATGGCAGGGTCGACCTCATCCTGGTCGACTGGAACATGCCCGAGATGAACGGCTTCGATTTCCTGTGCAAGGCGCGGGAGAACCTGGAGTGGAAGGATACGGTCATCATGATGGTCACGACCGAGACCGAGATGTCCCAGATGCAGCGGGCCCTCGAGGCGGGGGCCAATGAGTACGTGATGAAGCCGTTCACCAAGGATGTGCTGCGGGAGAAGCTGCAGCTGGTGGGTCTGGCCACCGCCTGACGCATGCGCAAGATCCGCGTGATGGTGGTCGATGATGCGGTCGTCGTTCGGCGAATCGTCACGGACGTCCTTGCGGCCGACCCCGAGATCGAAGTCGTGGGAACGGCGCCCAACGGGCGTCTGGCCCTCGGCAAACTGGCGCAGCTCGCGCCGGACGTGATCACGCTCGACATCGAGATGCCGGAGATGGATGGCCTCGAGACGCTGGTGGAACTCCGCAAGAACCACCCTCGCCTTCCGGTCATCATGTTCAGCACGCTGACGGAGCGGGGCGCCGCGGCGACCCTCGAAGCGCTGGCCCGTGGGGCCTCGGATTACGTCACCAAGCCCGCCAATGTCGGCAGCGTCAACCTCGCGAAGGAGCGGATCCGCGATGCGCTGATCCCGAGGATCCGCGCCCTCTGCGGCCGGGTGGCGCTGCCATCGAGACCCGCATCGCCGGCCCCACCGAAGCCGGCGAATCCGGCTCCCGCGCCACGCCCGGCGCTGCCGCTGCGAATGGATGTCCTGGTCATCGGCGTCTCCACCGGCGGGCCGAACGCGCTGGCGGACCTCATCCCCAGGCTGCCGGAGGACTTTCCGCTGCCGATCGCCATCGTGCAGCACATGCCGCCGGTCTTCACGAAGTTCCTCGCGGACCGGCTGTCGAATGCGTCGAAGCTCACCGTGCGTGAGGGCGAGGAAGGTGGCGTGCTGGAAGCGGGGGTCGTCTGGGTCGCCCCGGGTAACTACCACATGATCCTGCGGCGTGACGGGGACCAGGTGCGGGTCGGCCTCAATCAGGCGCCGCCGGAGAACTCCTGCCGCCCCGCGGTCGATCCGCTCTTCAGGAGCGCCGTCGATCTCTATGGCAACCGGACGCTCGGCCTGATTCTCACCGGCATGGGCCAGGATGGATTGATCGGCGCCGGAGCGATCCGGAGCGCGGGGGGCCAGGTGCTGGCCCAGGACGAGGTCTCGTCGGTCGTCTGGGGGATGCCCGGCGCAGTCGTCGGCGCCGGCCTGGCCGATCAGGTGCTGCCGCTCGAACGGATCGCGGCGGAACTGGTACAACGCGCGGGTGTCGGGCGGCTTCCACGCCTGTCCGGAGCCGCCAGGCCGGCGACTACCACCCACTGAGCGAAAGGACGCGCTCGTGCTCGGTCAGGCTGAATTCGACTTCCTCCGGGGGCTCGTCCGCGAGCGCTCCGCCATCGTGCTCGAACCGGGGAAGGAGTACCTGGTCGACAGCCGGATACTGCCGCTGCTGCGCGAGGGGGGCTTTCCGTCCGCCGCTGAACTGTGCGCCGTCCTGCGGGCCGCGCCCCGCGGGGAGCTCGAGCGCCGGGTGGTCGAGGCGATGACCACCAACGAGACCAGCTTCTTTCGCGACCTCCATCCCTTCGAGGCGCTCCGGACCCGCCTGCTGCCCGAGCTGATCGCGGCCCGCGCGGCGGAGCGGAAGCTACGGTTCTGGAGCAACGCCTGCTCCAGCGGGCAGGAAGCCTACAGCCTCGCCATGCTGCTCGCCGAACACTTCCCGGAGCTGCGCGACTGGGACGTCAGCATCCTGGCCACCGACATCTCTCGCGACATGGTGCAGCGCGCGAGCGAAGGGATCTACGGCCAGCTCGAAATGAACCGCGGGCTCCCGGCGGCGCTCCTGCTCAAGTACTTCCAGCGCGCCGGCACGCACTGGCAGGTCAAGCCCGAGCTTCGGCGTCTGGTCCAGGCGCGCGAGATGAATCTCGTCACGGCCTGGCCGCCGCTGCCGCGCTTTGATGTAATCATGCTCCGGAACGTGCTCATCTACTTCGATCTCGAAACCAAGCGGGGCATCCTCCGGCGCGCGCGTATGGCGCTCCGGCCCGATGGGTCGCTCTTTCTCGGCAGCGCGGAAACCACCGTGATGGTGGATGAGTCCTGGGCGCGTGTGAGCTGCGGCGCGTCGGTGGCCTATCGGCCGGCCGCTGCGGTGGCGGGTCCCGCGGCGCGCCTGGCGGGAGCCGGCACATGAAGATCCTCGCCGTGGAGGATGACCCGGTATCCCGTCGCATTCTCACGGCGACCCTGGAGCGCCTCGGCCATGAGGTGACGGTGGCCCAGGACGGTCAGGAGGCCTGGACGCAATTCGCGACGGCGCCAACGGAGGTCGTCATCACCGACTGGATGATGCCCCGGATGGACGGGATCGAGCTCACCCGGCGGATCCGCGCCAGCCACGGCGAGCGCTATGCCTACATCATCATGCTCACGGCGCTGCGCGGTCGCACGAGCTATCTCGACGGCATGGCCGCCGGCGCCGACGACTTCGTCACCAAGCCGTTCGACAAGGAGGAACTTCAGGCCCGCCTGCGCGTCGCGGAGCGCGTGCTCGGGCTGCAGCGGGAGGTGAAACAGCTCGAAGGGCTGCTGCCGATCTGCAGCTACTGCAAGCGCATCCGGGACGAGGCCGACTCGTGGTCGCAGGTGGAGGAGTACGTCGGTCGTCGCACCGAAGCCCAGTTCTCGCATGGGATCTGCCCCACCTGCTACGACCGGCATCTCAAGCCGCAGCTCGAGAGCGTGCAGAGCGACGCCATCCGGAGACCATGAGAGCTTCCATGCCGAAGGCACTCGCCACGCCGCCAGCCGGCGCATCGATTCCTCTGATCGACCTCCGGGTCATCGCGAATATCCGCGCGCTCGATGACGGAGCCGATGAGTTCCTGCCCGAGATCGTCGCGATGTTCCGCGCCGAGTCGCCCGCGCGTCTCGCGCAGATCCGGCGCGCCGCCTCGGCGCGCGATTGCCGCAGGCTGGTGTCGGTCGCCCATGCGCTCAAGGGCAGCGCGCGGACGCTGGGACTGTTCCGGTTGGCGGAGGCGTGTCAGCAGGTAGAGTCCCTCGCCCGGGTGGGGGGAGATCCGGATGGTGACACTCTGCAGTGCCTCGACCGGGAGTATGCCGCGGCGACAGCCGCGCTGGCCGGTCTCCGCGGGAACGACGGGCGCTGAGCCATGGCCTCCACGTCGTTCTCACCATCCTCGCGCGGCGGCCGTCAGGCCGTCGGAGTCGATGATCTCGAGGCCGGAATGATCCTCGCCGAGGACGTCCACGACCAGCAGGGCCGCCTGCTGCTCCCGACCGGGAGTGAGCTGACCGACCGGCACCTTCGCGCCTTCCAGATGTGGGGCATCCTGACGGTGAAGGTGCGCGGCGCGGGAGAAGAGGCCGCTCCCGACCCGGTGATCTCTCCCGAGATCCTTGCGGAAGCGGAGCGGCGGGTCCGCGAACGGATGCACCACAACGACCTCGCGCTGCCGGTGATCGCCGAGATTGTCCGGTTCGCGGTGCAGCGGGAAGCGCGACTGATCGCCGCCGGGGACCGGCCCCATGCGTAAGGCATCCGACCTGCTCAAGGGCGTGGTCAGCATCTCGACCCTGCCGGGAGTCTACCTTCGGCTGGCGTCGGTCGTCAGCGACCCCCGGAGCTCCGCCGCCGACGTGGGATGCGTGATCGCGGACGATCCGGGACTCACGGCGCGTCTGCTCAAGCTGGTGAACAGCGCGATGTACGGCTTCCCCTCGAAGATCGAGACGGTGAGCCACGCGATCAGCATCGTCGGCACCGCCCAGCTGCAGGACCTGGCGCTGGCGACCTCTGTCATCCGGCTCTTCGCCAGCGTGCCGGAGAAGCTGGTCACGATGGAGTCCTTCTGGCGCCACAGTGTGGCATGCGGCGTGACCGCCCGCGCCCTGGCCGCCCGGCGCAGGGAGTCGAACGTCGAACGGTATTTCGTGGCCGGGCTGCTGCACGACATCGGGCGCCCGATCATGTACATGCAGGTCCCCGAGGAGGCCCGGGTCGCGGTGCTGCGCAGCCGCGAGACGGGCCAGCCCCTCTTCGAAGTCGAGCACGACATCCTCGGCTTCGATCATTCCCATGTGGGCTCCGCGCTGCTCGACCAGTGGAAGCTCCCGCCGAGCCTCCGGGAGCCGGTCGCTCACCACCACCATCCCGACCGCTCCCAGCGCTTCCCGGTGGAAGCCTCGCTGGTCCACGTCGCCGATGTCATCGCAAACGCCCTCAAGTTCGGCACCAGCGGCGAGCCCGGGGTGCCGGCGCTCGCCCCGGGCGCCTGGGAGGCGATCGGGCTCGCGCCAGGCGTCCTCGCCGACGTGATGCAGGAATCGGAGGAGCACTACGAGGCAGCGGTGCAGGTCATCGCCCTGGATCGCGTATGACCGACTCTCTCGTGCCGGGTGCCGATCCGCAGTGGGTGCTCGAGGCCCTCGACCTGGTTGCCTCACTCGGCGGATTTCGCGCCGGCGAGCCGCGGGATGTCACGCCAGCCGTCGTCCTCGGCGCCGCGAAGCCGGTGCTCCGCCGGCTGCTCGAGTTCGAGCAGGCGGCCTTCCTGCTGCTCGAGCCCGACGGCCTCGGCTTCCACCTCGTGGATGCGGAGCCCCGCGGCGCCAGTGATGCGCTGGAGCGCGAAGTCGACGAGCAGATCCGGGCGGGCATATTCGCCTGGGCGGCGCAGCGCAACTCCGCCGTCCAGGTGCCGTCAGCCACGCAGCCCGGTCGCGTCGTGCTGCTGCATGCCCTCGCCACCCGCTCCCGGGTGATCGGCATGTTCCTCGGAGTCGCAGGGGACTCGCTGCAGCATACTCCCGAGGCGAACCAGAAGCTGTTGTCCATTCTGCTCAGCAATGTGGCCGGCGCCCTCGAGAGCGCGCAGCTGTATCACGCGCTCTCGGCGTACAGTGAAGGTCTCGAGCGACTCGTCGAGGAGCGGACCCGGGAGCTGGTGCAGTCGAACGAACGCGCCCAGGCAGCCAACCGCGCGAAGAGCGAGTTTCTCGCCAACATGAGCCATGAGCTCCGCACCCCGATGAACGGAGTGATGGGGATGGCCAGCCTCCTGCTCGATACCGAACTGTCCGACGAGCAGCGGGACTTCGCGGAGACCATCAATCAGTCGGCGAACAGCCTGCTCACGCTGCTGAACGACATTCTGGACCTTTCCAAGATCGAAGCGGGCAGGCTCACCCTCGACCCGGTGGCGATGAACCTCCGCGAGGCGGTGGAGGAGGTCGCCACGCTGCTCGGCGTGCGCGCCAGCCAGAAGGGCCTCACCTTCTCCGCACGCGTGGCGCCGAGCCTCCCCGAGCAGGTGCTGGGCGACCCCGGCCGGTTCCGGCAGGTGCTCACCAATCTTGTCGGCAACGCCATCAAGTTCACCGAAGCAGGACAGGTCCGCGTCGACCTCGCCCCGGAGCGGCGCGAGGGCCGGCTGCTCACCGTGCGGCTGCGCATCGAGGATACCGGCATCGGCATTCCCGCGTCCAAGCTTGAGCACATCTTCGACAAGTTCACTCAGGCCGATGCCTCGACCACGCGGCGCTACGGCGGAACCGGGCTCGGGCTCGCCATCTGCCGGGAACTGGTGGAGCTGATGGGTGGCCGGATCGGCGTGGAGAGCAGCCTCGGGAAGGGGAGCACATTCTGGTGCAGCCTGCCGTTCGAGGTTGCGGCCTCCGACAACCCTCCCGCGCCGCGACGCCTCAGTGGCCAGCAGGTCCTGCTTGTCGCCGCGGAGCCGACGGAGCGGGCCATCGTGGAGGAACTGCTCGCCAGCGAAGGAGCCACGGTCGTCGCGGTAGGCACGTCCGGCGACGCGCTGCACCGGCTCGATGCCGCGGCCACGACGAGTCAGCCGTTCCACGCCCTCGTCACCGAAGCCGCCCAAGTGGACGGACTCATCGCTTCGCTGTGCTACCGGCCTGAACACCAGCCGGTCCGGCTCGTGGTGATCGATGCGGTCAGTCACCGTGCCGACTCGCGGGTCGTTGGGCTCGGTGACAGGGCCTCGGTGGTCATTCGCCCGCTGCGGCAGCGTGACCTCCTCGATGCCATCGGGCGGCGAGGCCCGCGCGGAGCGCGCGCGAGGGATATCACTCCGGCGCGGGAGAGCAGACTCGGTCCCGCGCGGATCCTCCTGGTCGAGGACAGTCCCGTGAACCAGAAGGTGGCGCTCAGCATGCTGCACCGTCTCGGATGCCGGGCTGACATCGCCTGCGATGGTGCTGAGGCGATCGAGAAGCTTGCCGGCACCGCATACGATCTGGTGCTGATGGACGGGCAGATGCCCCGCATGGACGGCTTCACGGCGACCCGTGCCCTGCGGGAGCGGGAGCGCACGCAGGGAGGGCATGTCCCCGTCATCGCCATGACCGCGCACGCCATGCCGGGCGACCGCGAGCGCTGCGTTGCCGCCGGAATGGACGACTACCTCACCAAGCCAGTCAGTCGCGACGCCCTTGCGGCGGTCCTCTCGCGCTGGATCCCGGGACGCTTCCGGCCCTCACGACAGGATCCTGAACCGGCGCATCGTCCCTCGTCGCAGACGACGCTCGATCCGGATGTCGTGGCCGGCCTGTGGGCGATCGAGACGGCCGGCGACAGCGGGTTCTTCGCCGAGGTCGTCGCGCTGTTCGACTCTCAGGGGCGCGTGATGCTCGACGAGCTGCGCGCGGCGTTTGCGGCCGGTGACGCCGCCGCATGGCGGCAGAGTCTGCATGGCTTCAAGGGCACTTCCGGGTCGGTCGGCGCGATCCGCCTCTCCGAGCGCTGCCGCGTGCTCGAGGACGCGGGCGACGGCCTCCCTGCCGATCCGGCGGCCGCGCTGGCCGACCTGGAATCGGAATTTGCCCGGGCGCGCGCGGAGCTGGATCAGGTGAAGCTGACCCATGCGTAGGGGACTGCTGCTGGTCGTCGTGGCGATCTTCGGCGCGGAACTGCTGACGATGCTGCTGCTGCCTGCCGTGGTGCCGCCCGGATCGGTCTGGCTGGAAGCGCTGGTCGACGCGGGCATCCAGTCGGTGGTCGGTGCGTTCGCGCTCTGGGTATTCGTCGCGGCGCCGCTCCGCCGAAGCGCCGACCAGGCGGTGCGCGAGAGCATGGACACCCTGCATTCGGTCGTGAACGCGGTGGACGAGGTGCTCTTCCGCACCGATGCCGCCGGGCGCTGGACCTATCTCAACCCCGCATGGGAGCGCATCACCGGATTCGCGCTGGCGTCGACGCTCGGCACCCGGTTGCTCGACGCGGTGCATCCCGGGGACCGCGCCCGCCACACGGAGCTGGTCTCGCCGATCCTCCGAGGGGAGCGGGACGAATGCCGGCACGAACTCCGCCTGCTGACGCGCGAGGGCGGCCACCGCTGGATCGAGTGCCACGCACGCGCAATGTGCGGCCCGCAGGGCGCCGTGCTCGGCATGTCGGGCACCCTGCATGACGTGACCGAGGAGCACGAAGCGGAACGGGCGCTCGAAGCGCAGGCCCGGCTGCTGGGGGCGCAGGCGCGCGAGCTCGCCGAGGCCCGGGATGCGGCCCTCGGCTCCGTCCGGGCCAAGTCGGAGTTCCTGGCGAGCATGAGCCATGAGATCCGCACCCCGATGAACGGGGTGCTCGGCATGTCAGGGCTGCTCATCGATACCGATCTCGATCCCGAACAGCGTGGCTACGCGATGGCCATTCAGCGATCGGCGGATGCGCTCCTCGGAATCATCAACGATATCCTGGACTTCTCCAAGATCGAGGCGGGCAAGCTCACCATCGAGCCGGTCTCGTTCGACCTCCGCCTCGCGGTGGAGGATGTCGTGGATCTGCTCGCCCAGCGGGCCCGGGAGAAGGGGCTCGAGCTGATCGTCCGCACCGCCCCGGAACTGCCGCGCTACGTGATCGGTGATGCAGGACGGGTTCGCCAGATCCTCACGAACCTCGTCGCCAACGCGGTGAAGTTCACCGCGCGGGGCCACGTCCTCATCAACGCCGACGTCGAGGCCGGACCCGGCCCGGTGCCGACGATCCGGTTTGCCGTCGAGGACACCGGGATCGGCATCCCGGCGGACAAGCGCGAGGCGATCTTCGACAAGTTCACCCAGGCCGACGCGAGCACCACGAGGAAGTTCGGCGGGACCGGTCTCGGTCTGTCCATCTGCCGCCAGCTCGCGGAACTGATGCAGGGGCGCATTGGCGTCGAGAGCGTCGAAGGCCAGGGCTCGACCTTCTGGGTCACCCTGCCGCTCCCCGTCGATCCGAACACGAGGCCGCTGCCGGCGCCCGACGTGGTGCAGACCGGGGTGCGCGCGCTGATTGTCGAGGCGGACCCGACCAGCCGTCACGTACTGACCGAGGAACTCGACGGTCGTGGACTCCGGGTCGCGGCCGTTGCCTCGGGAGCGGAGGCGCTCGCCGAACTCGGCAATGCGGAGTGGGCGGGGGATCCCTTCGGCATGGCTCTGCTGACTGCCGTCCTGCCCGACATGGAGGGCGAGACGCTCGGGAGGCTGATCAAGGCGGACGCGCGCCTGCACGCCACCGTGCTCCTCTACTTCACCGCCCAGGGCCGCCCCGGGGATGGCCGCCGCATTCACGACGCCGGTTTCGCGGCCTACCTGCTGAAGCCCTGCCGCCAGGAGGACCTCCATGATGCACTGTCGCTGGCGTGGATGGTTCGAGACGCCGCCGAGCCAGCCATGCTGATCACCCGCCACTCGCTGGCGGAGGGGCGGGCCGCGCAGCGCACGCCGCCGGTGCTCGCAGTGGCCACCCGCAGCGCTTGCCCGCGCGTGCTGCTAGTGGAGGACAACGCCGTCAACCAGAAACTCGCGACCCGCCTGCTCGAGAAGCTCGGCTGCCGGGTCGATGTCGCGGCCAACGGTCGCGAGGGCGTCGAGCTGCTTACCCTGCTGCCCTACGATCTGGTCTTCATGGACTGCCAGATGCCGGAGATGGATGGCTATGAGGCGACGCGGCAGATCCGGGCCTCGGAGACCCGGATGTCGCACGTCCCGATCATCGCGATGACCGCGAATGCGATGCGCGGCGACCGCGAGAAATGTCTCGACGCCGGCATGGACGACTATGTCACCAAGCCGATCCGCACCGATGACCTCGCCGCGATGCTGCGCCGGTGGATGGACACGGGGAGCGCCGCCGCCGCCCCGGATGGCCGCCGGTCCGGTGAGTTTGACGCCGTCGAGATGAGCCCGCTCGATCAGCTCCGCACCTACGACCTGAGTGGCGGCTCGACCCTCGTCGAGGAACTCTGCCGCCTGTTCCTCACCGATACTCCCGTTCGCATCGCCGCGCTGACGCACGCGGTCGCGCGCGGTGACGCGAAGGAGGTGCACCTCATGGCCCACACGGTGAAGGGCGCCGCATGGCTGGTCGGGGCACGGCGAATGGGGGCCGTCGCCGAAGGCCTCGAGCACCAGTCGGGCAACGGCCTCTTCCGGCGGGCCGCGGAACAGTCGGTGCGGCTGCAGAAGGAGTTCGAGCGCATCCGCCCGTTCTATGAACGGGCCCTCGCGGCCGCCTCACGCGGCGAAGCGCTGCCCGCCGACCTGGACCTCGTCGGATGACGCCGTCCGCATCCGCCCCGGCACGCCGACTCTGGAGCGTGCGAACCCAGATCATGTTGCTGGGGGTCGCCACGGCGCTGATGCTGATCGTCGGTGTCGCCGGTACCGCATTCGTCCTCAGCGCCGCGCGGTCGCGGTTTGACCGGGAAGATGCGGCCGCATCCGTTCGGCGAGCCCGGGTGGCGATCGGCCTGACCACGGAAGCGGACCGCGGACGGATCACCGATTTCGCCTGGTGGGACGAACTCTACAGCTGGGTGGAGCGGCGCCATCCCGTCGTTCTCGATGCCTTCCTCCGCGACAACTTCATCAATACGCTCCCGGCCAAGTACGGGGACCAGTTCATCGGCATCTGGAGGGCCGATCGTGCGCCGGTGGCGGAGTGGCATGACTCCGCAGCGGCGAGCTTCGCGCACGCCGTCCCCCTCAGCGCGATCTTCGACCTGCTCGACCGGAACCGGACCGCCTCGGGATTCCTCACACTCGGCGGCGCCATCTACCGGGTGTCTGGCGCGCTCATTCGGCCCAGCGACCTGGAAAGCAAGGCGCCATCACACGGCTACCTGGTGACCGCGCAACGGGTGGACGAGCGCGCCACGGCCCGCCTGTCGGTGAGTCTGCAGCAGCGGGTCGCGATCCGGCCCGTGATTCTCCGCTCCGATTCAACGGTCCGACTCGTCTTCGCGCGCGGGGACAGCGTCGCGACCAGCTTCGGCATGGGGGATCTCTTCGGCAGACCAAAATTGGGGGTGGAACTCCGGGCCTCGCGCGCCTTTCTGCGGGGCGTGGAAGGCTGGATGCGGCATCTGCTGGCCGGCGCTCTCATCCTCGGCGGCCTCCTCCTCGGCTTGCTGGTGTTCGTCGTTTCCCGGTATCTGATGCGGCCGTTCGCCCGGATCGGGGAGCAGTTCGAGCGGATGCGTGCCGAGGGGCGGATCTTCCGGCTCGACGACGCGCCGACCGCACGCGAATGGGCCCACTTCACCGACGCATTCAACCATCTCGCCGACGCACGCGAACGGGCCGAACGGCTGCTGGCCTCGGCCCGGGACGAGGCCCTGGAGTCCACCCGGGCCAAGAGCGATTTCCTGGCGAACATGAGCCATGAGATCCGCACGCCGATGAATGCGATCCTCGGGCTGTCCGACCTGCTGCGGCGCACCACGCTGGCGCCGGAACAATTGCGATACGTCGAGGCGGTGCATGGCTCGGGCGAGGCGCTGCTCACGCTGGTCAACGACATCCTCGACCTGTCCAAGGTCGAAGCGGGCAAGCTGACGATCGAAACGGTGCCGTTCGATCTCCACCGCGCGGTAGCCGAGACCGTGGCCATCTTCACGCATCGCGCGGCGGAACGTGGGGTGCGCCTCGAGGAAGATATCGCGCCCGATGTCCCCCGCCGCGTTCTCGGGGATCCGGGCCGGCTCCGCCAGGTCCTGACGAACCTCGTGGGTAATGCGCTCAAGTTCACCAGGGAAGGACGGGTTCGCGTCCGGGTGGTGCTTGACGACGTGGGAGAGGAGGCGGTCATCCGCTTCGAGATCGAGGATACGGGCATCGGCATTCCCGCCGACAAGCTGGATCGCATCTTCGAGAAGTTCGCGCAGGCCGACGCCAGCACGACGCGCAAGTTCGGCGGCACCGGACTGGGGCTCTCGATCAGCCGCCAGCTGGTCGCGCTTATGGGTGGGACGATCAGCGTGCAGAGCGAAGTGAATCGCGGCAGCACGTTTTCCTTCGCGATTCCCCTGCCGGCCTGTTCCGGCGTGCCGGCGCGCCTGCCTCGCGAACTTCCCCTGACCGGGCTTCGCTTGCTGCATGTGTCCGCGGACGGCGCGCCGGATCCTGCGCTGGCCGCAGGCCTCGCCGCCGAGGGCCTGCGCCTCACGGAGTCCCCAGCATACCTCCGGCTCGACGAGGCGCTGCTGCAGGCGGCCGACGGCCGGGAGCCGTTCCACTTCGTTCTCATCGAGGGCGAGCAGATGTCGCCCGCGGTGCAGCATGCGATCGCCGCCTGCCGGCGGGACCTGTGGCCCGCGGTGGCAATCGTTACCCTGGTACGGCGCGGGTTCCGCGGCATGGCGAGTCACGCGCGCCTCGCCGGAGCGCACGCCTGTCTGGTGCATCCCGTGACGCCGGCGGATCTCCGGGAGGCGCTCGCTGTCGCCCGCCAGGTCGTGCAGGGCGGATTGTCGTGGCCACTCATCACGCGGCAGTGGCTGCTCGAGGCACGGGCAAGTGAGGCAGAGGGTGATCAGCCGGGCGAGAGCGAGCGTCTTGCCTCACACAAGGCGAGGGTGCTCGTCACCGATGACAACGAGCTCAACCGGCTCGTCGCCGGCGAGTACCTGAAGCGGCAGGGCGCCGAGGTCGTGACCGCCTCCAGCGGGAGCGAAGCACTCGGTTACCTCGCCGAAGGTGGATTCGACCTGGTGCTCATGGATTGTCACATGCCGGACCTCGACGGCTACGAGACCACCACCCGGATCCGCGATCTCCCCGGCGAATACGGGCAGGTTCCGATCGTGGCCATGACGGCGAATGCGATGCAGGGGGACCGCGACCGCTGTCTCGCCGCGGGCATGAACGATTACCTCAGCAAGCCGATCCGGGAATCGGAGATTGCACGGACACTTCGCCGCTGGGTCGATGGCACGCAGACGCGGGGTGTTCACGGCGTGGGTCGCGATCCGGCCGCGCCGCCGCCGGCCGCCGGCGCGACTCCCGGCGCTCCCGGTGCGCTCGACGGCCTGAGCTGCTCCGGGCCGGGCGGCGCCGGACTCGCGACCAGGCTCACGGCGCACCTGCTTCGGGATACGCCCGCGCAGGTCCAGGCACTGCGCCAGGCCGTCGATGCGGGAGACTGGGCGAGCACAAGCCGGATCGCCCATGCCGTGCGAGGCGTGTCGCACGTCATGGGCGCGGTCGCGGTCGGGGAGCTGTGCAGGCGCCTCGAGGACGCCGCGACGACCGGGGCGAGGGAGTCAGCACTGGAAACCATGGCGCGGCTCGAGCTGGAGGCGGCGCGGGCGGTTCGCGCCCTGGGCGGCGGCGACGAGTCGCCTCCGCTCGATCCGGCCAGGCTTGCGGAGTACCGGGCAATGGATGCCGATGAGCCCGGGTTGTCGACCACGCTCCTCCAGCTCTTCCTGCGCGACGTGCCCGGCCGTCTCACCGGCATCGAAGAGGCACTCGGCTCGGAGGACGCCACCGCCCTGCTCCGTGCAGCGCACGCGCTGAAGGGCGCGGCCCTGCAACTGGGAGCGGGACGGCTGGGACTGCTCGTCGGGGAGATCGAATCGGACGCGAAGCGAGGAGATGTGGCGTCGGCGGCCAGACGATTCCCTCAGGCGATTCGGGAGTGGGAACGGGTGCGGGCCGCGCTCCTCCAGGAACTCGGGCCCGAGACTGCTCAGGTCGCGGGCATCGCCTGAATTGCCCCCGGGGCGGGCGGAAGGTGCGGAGCCGCCGCCAGCAGCGCCTGCGTGTACGGGTGGCGCGGCGCGGACAGCACGTCTTCTGTCGAGCCGGTCTCCACGATCTTTCCCAGATACATCACCGCGACCCGATGGGCCACCTGCCGCACCACGGCCAGGTCGTGTGCGACGAAGAGATAGGACAGCCGCCGTCGCTGCTGCAGGGCGAGCAGCAGATTGAGCACCTGCGCCTGAACCGAGACGTCGAGTGCGGACACCGGCTCGTCGAGCACCAGGAACGAGGGGTCCACCGCCAGCGCGCGGGCGATTCCCACCCTCTGCCGCTGGCCGCCGGAGAATGCGCGGGGATAGCGCCCCGCCGACGCCGGATCGAGACCCACCTCCTCCATCAGGCTGCGAACCCGCGCCGGAATATCCGCCTTTGGGAGCAGCCGATGGATCTCCAGCCCCTCGGCGATCGCATCGCCGACCGTCATGCGCGGATTGAGCGCGCTCGACGGGTCCTGAAAGACGATCTGCATGCGCCGGCGGAGCACGCGAAGTGCCTCCGCCTCGAGCGAGAAGATCTCCTGCCCGTCAAAGCTGACGCGGCCTGAGGTCGCCGGTTGCAGCCGGAGGATCGCGCGCGCGACCGACGACTTGCCCGAACCGGATTCTCCCACCAGCGCCAGCGTCTCACCGCGGCCGATCGTGAACGAGACGCCATCGACCGCGCGCATCGGTGCGCGGGGCGCGAACAATCCCGCGCTCGCGTACTCCACGACGAGCCCCTCGACGGTCAGCAGCGGCGTGTCGTCGCTCATCCCCGCTCCGTTTCCGCCAGGTGCCGGGATGAGGGCTCCGCCAGCCAGCAGCGGCTGGTCTGACTGTTGGCGAGGCTGACAACCGGCGGTTCGGACGCGCAGGCCGTGATGGCACGAGGACAGCGGGGACGGAACCGGCAGCCGGCGGGCCAGTCTCCCGGGACCGGGACGGTGCCGGCGATCGCCACGAGCGGGAGCTTCGGCCCGCGGAGCCGGGGCAGGGAGGCGAGCAGCCCGCGGGTGTACGGATGCGCGGGGTCGCTGAAGAGTCTGGCGGTCGGTGCCTCTTCGACGATCTGCCCGGCGTACATCACGGCGACCCGGTCCGCGCGCCCCGCCACGACCCCCAGATCGTGGGTGATCAGCAGCATCGCCATGCCGCGGGCCTCCCTCAAGCGGTCGAGCAGGGCGAGAATCTGGGCCTGCACGGTGACATCGAGCGCAGACGTCGGTTCGTCGGCGATCAGCAGCTCGGGCTCGGCCGCGAGGGCGATCGCGATCATGACCCGCTGGCGCATGCCGCCGCTCAGTTGATGCGGATAACTCCCGTACCGCGCCGTGCCATCCGCGAGCCCGACCTCCGCCAGCAGGCGCTCGGTGCGGTCCCGCGCCTCGCGGGCGGAGACCGGCAGATGGGCCCGGACCGTTTCGCTGATCTGCGCTCCGATCGTCAGCACGGGATTGAGACTCGCCGCGGGGTCCTGGAAGACCATGCCGATCCGTCGTCCGCGCACCTGCCTCAGCGCCTCACCGCGCAGGGCCAGCAGATCGAGGTCGCCCAGCCGCGCCACCGACCCGGGCTCGATGCGACCCGGCGCCGGAATCAATTGCAGGAGCGCGAGACTCGACAGGCTCTTCCCCGATCCCGATTCGCCGACCAGCGCGAGAGTCTCGCCACGCCCCACGCTGAAGCGCACGCCATCCACCGGCGCGACCCGCCGGCCGGCCACAGGGAAACTCACCCGCAGGTTGGAGACATCGAGCAGTGGCGTCATGCGGGAGCCGTCTCACCCGGCCGCTGCAGCGCCTCCCCGACGAGGTTGACGGACAGGACGGCCACCACGATGGTGAGCCCGGGGGCGAGGCTGGCCCACGGCGCGTCGAGCAGATACGACTTGCCGTCCAGGATCATGCCGCCCCATGACGGCGTCGGCAGTTGCACGCCCAGTCCGAGAAAGGAGAGCCCCGCTTCCAGCAGGATGACATCCCCCACCGCCAGGGTGGTCGCCGCGGCCAGCGGCCCCGCGACATTCGGCAGCAGGTGCCGCCAGATGATCCGCCCTCGTCCCGCGCCCAGCGCCTCGGCCCCCCGGACGAAGTCCAGCGTGCGCAAGCGCAGCACCTCCGCGCGCACCAGTCGGCTGGTGCCGAACCAGCCGGTGGCGCCGATCGCCAGCACCAGGACGCTCAGGGGGATGTGATCCATGATCGCGACGATCAGCAGCAGCAGGAAGAGCCGGGGAATCGCGATGGCCGCGTCGACCAGCCGCATGAGGGCGGCATCGAGCACGCCGCCGGCGTACCCCGCGACGATGCCGACCAGGGCCCCGAGTGTCAGCGACAGGGTGACCGCACCGACCGCAACGGCGAGCGAGACGCGCCCCCCGTTGACCAGCCGCGAGAGCACGTCACGACGCTCCGAGTCGGTGCCGAGCGGATGTGTCAGGCTCGGCGGCTCGAGGGCGGGTCCGCCGAGGTCGCCCATGGCGCGCGGGTCGGGGAGGAGCAGGGGGCCGATGAGTGCTCCCGTGCTCAGCAGCAGCAGCAGGATCGCGCCCCAGCGCCCCGCACGGTCGCACCAGATCCGGCGCCAGGTGCTCACGCGGTGCGCAGCCTCGGGTCCACGAGGCGATGGAGCAGGTCGGCGGCGAAGTTGCCGGCGATGACGGTTGCCGCAACCAGCAGCGTCGTCCCCATGATGACCGGATAGTCCCGGCTCATGATCGCGTCGTAGGCGAGGGTGCCGAGGCCTGGCCAGGCGAAGATCGCCTCGACGAAGACGGAGCCGGCGACGAGCAGCGGCAGCCAGAGTCCGAACAGCGCCAGCATCGGGCCGGCGGAATTTCGCCACGCGTGGCGCCAGAGCACCGCGGTGTCGGTGAGCCCCTTGCTGCGGGCGGTGCGGACGAAGTCCGCCCCGAGCGCTTCGGCCATCGTGGCCCGCTGGTACCGCGCGGTGGCACCGAGCGTCGTGATCGAGAGCGTCAGGGCGGGGAGCAGGAGGTGCCGCCCGACATCGAGCGCGACCGTGACGCGGGACGCGTCCGGCGGAATGAGCGCATCGTGCATGAAGGCGACCGGAAGCCAGTGCAGCTCGGTCCCGAAGGCCCAGGCCAGCACGAGCCCGAGCCAGAAGGACGGGGTCGCATAGGCGGCCAGCGTGAGCGCCGTTATCAGGTGGTCGGACGACGAGCCCTTGCGGGTCGCCTGCCAGACGCCGATCCCGATGCCGGCCGAGAAGTTGAGCAGCAGCACCGTGCCGCCGAGGAGGAGCGTGGCCGGCAGTCGCTCCCGGATCAGGCCGACGACGTCGCTGCCCTGATGCTCGATCGAACGCCCGAGGTCGCCGCGGAGGGCACCACCCAGGAACACGGCGTACTGCCGGAGGATCGGCTGATCGAGCTGATACCGGGCGCGGAGGGCGGCGATGGCCTCGGGTGGAAGAGGCCGGTCTTCTGTCAGGCGGGTCAGCGGATCGCCCGGGGTGAGCCGCATGACAATGAAGGCGAGCGTCGCGGCGAGGATGTAGGTCACCAGCGCCTGCAGCGCCCGGCGCACCACCCATCGGCTCACTGGCGATCCCGGTCGATCTGCTGTCCCGGCCGGACCGACCACTGCCACACGAGCGACCAGGTCGACTCGGGCCGGAGGGTCACGTTGGTGAATCGGCGATGCACGGCGGGGAAGGCCACCGGCGCCGCGATGAAGATGGCGGGCAGGTCCGAGGCGATGAGCCGCACGGCGTCACGCCAGGCGCGTTCGGGTCCGCCGCTCGCCGTCGGCGCGAGACCGAGCAGCGAATCCACCCGTGTGTTGCAGTAGTGCGCGACATTCGAGCCGCCGATCCCGGCGCAGCTCCAGCTCTGGCTCAGTCCCGACGGGGTCGGGTCCTGGTTGACGCCGTCCATCTCGAGATCGAAGCGGCCGCTCGACCGGCGGTCGGTGAACACCCCACGTTCCGCGATATCGACCTGCGCCTGGATCCCGAGCTGGCGCCAGGCTTCCTGCATCCGGGTCGCCATGGTCCGCCGCGTCATGCTGGGGGCGGGGACCATGATCGAGAACGACAGTGCCCGCCCGTCCTTGTCGAGCACGCCATCCCCATCATGATCGGCCCAGCCTGCCTGCGTGAGGCCCCTGCGGGCCGCCGCCGTATCGTAGGGCAGCGGAGACGGCGCATCCACATTGCGGCCGACGATCGCCGACACCGGCGCACTCGGCGACGTGCTCAGAGCCCCGAACGCCTCCCGGGCCAGGGCGACCCGGTCGATCGACTGCACCAGCGCCCGGCGCACCGCCGCATCCGCGAACAGCGGATGGGGCCGCGTCGAATCCGCGGGGTTGCGGGCGTTGAAGAGGGCGTAGAAGACGTTGAGCCCCGGCACCGGATAGTACTGGAACTGCGGCAGGTGCTCGAGCCGGCCCGGGTTCGGCAGGGCGTAGATATTGTCGATGGCGTCCGCCTCCCCGGAGAGCAGCAGGTTGGCCCGCGCCTCCGCGTCGCCGGCGATCAGGAAGATCACCCGGCGAATCTTCGGCGCGCCGAGAAAGAACGCCGGGTTGGCCGCGAGTTCGATGACCTGTCCGGCGGTCCGCCTGACAAAGCGATAGGGGCCGTTCCCCACCGGCTGGGCGAGGAACGCCGAGGTGGCGAGCGACTCGGGCGGTATCCCGGCGAGCAGGTGGGCCGGGAGTGGCGCGAGATGAAAGACCGCATCGTACATCTGCTCCGCGTACGGCTGGGAGAAGTGCACCACGACGCGATGGTCCCCTTCGGCAACCACCGACTGAATGCGGCTGAGCAGGACCGCGAGCTGCGGGGTGAGCTTCGGGTCGCGCCCGCGCTCGAAGGCGAGCAGCACGTCGCGGCTGGTGACCGGGGTTCCATCCTGCCAGCGGGCCCGCGGGTCGAGGTCGAAGACCAGCGTGGTCGGGTCCCGGCGCGACCACGACTTGGCCAGTCGCGGGAGGAAGCTGCGCTCCCTGGCAGTGTTGAGTTCCGGGCCGAGGTCGGCGAGGTGCAGGAAGAGCAGGTCGGAGAGTTCGCGATTCGCCTGATCGTTCCGCCAGAGGGTCGGGACCGGACTTTTCGCTTCGACCGGCGTGGCGATCACCAGCGTTCCCGCGTCCGCGGGAACCTGAGCGGAGACCGGGCGGGGCACGATCAGCGGGAACAGCAGCGCGGAGACCAGCAGGCGTGTGTGCATCATGAGCATCATAGTAGCGCGGGCCTCGGCACCCGCGCTACTACGCTCGGCCGGCCACCGCGAAGCCCGGCGCCTACCGGCGCCAGGTCCAGGCGCCGTCGCGGAATCGGGCCTCCGTCTCCGCGGCGAGAGCG
This sequence comes from uncultured Gemmatimonadales bacterium, assembly GCA_963817435.1. Lineage (GTDB taxonomy): Bacteria > Gemmatimonadota > Gemmatimonadetes > Gemmatimonadales > GWC2-71-9 > JADJOM01. Next base: position 1,370,412 of record CAWFNY010000001.1, on the reverse strand, counting down.
CCGAGATCGAGCTGCTCCCGGCCGATCTGCCACTCCCCGGCCCATCCTCCGACATGAGCCGCCACGACAGCGGCGACCTCGTCGAAGGAGATGGGACGCCCCGCCGCCTCGACGAGGGTGATGGCATCGCTCGTCGGGACCTCGCCGAGCGTGAGCGCGGCAACCATCCGCTGATCATCCTCGAGGAGCAGGCTCCCGTGCTGCAGGAAGGCGGATCCCTGTCGCAGCTGGGCGCTGCCGAGGAGTTTCCGCCCGCGCGCGATCACTTCGCCGCCGGCGGACGTCGCGAAGCAGGCACCGGCGCCCAGGCCGACGGCGGGGCCGGCATCGGCGAGCGTGGCCTCGACTCCGAACCCCCGAAGGGCGGCCACGAAGGTGGCGTGGATGATCCGGTAGGTCTCGGGGAGTGAGCCGAACCAGGCACTGGGCGCGGCGACGGAATAGGTCAGTTCGCGCGCGTGCCACACCGCGCGGCCGCCGGTTGGCCGCCGCACCGTGTCGAGGCCGAGCCGGGCAATCGCGGCCCGGTCGTAGCGCCGCAGCGCCGGCTCATTGCGGCCGAAGGACAGGCACCAGGGCTCCCACCGGTAGAGGCGCACTACTCCCTCGCCGGTCCGCTCTGCGCGGTCCAGCAGCGCCTGGTCGATCGCCATCTGCCGCCAGCCCGGCTGGCCGACTGGAATCGCTGAGGAGCATCCAGCGTCTGTCGGGTGTCACCGCGGCACGCTGATTACGGTGCGGTGCGGCTGCCGGGCTCCCCATGGCGCGCTGCCTACGACCCGTACTCTGCCATCGGCGGGCAGGTGCAGACCAGGTGGCGGTCGCCGTAGGCCCCATCGATCCTGCCCACCGTCGGCCAGGTCTTGTGCTCGCGCAGGCCCGGGGCAGGGAAGGCGGCCTGTTCCCGCGAATAGGGGCGGTCCCACTGGTCACCGATCACCTGAACCAGGGTGTGCGGCGAGTTGGTGAGCAGGTTGTTCTCCCTTGGCGCCTTGCCTTCCTCGATCTCGCGGATCTCGTTGCGGATTCCGATCAGCGCGTTGATGAACCGGTCGAGCTCTTCCCGCGGCTCGCTCTCGGTCGGCTCGATCATCAGCGTGCCGGGCACGGGGAAGGAGACCGTCGGCGGATGGAAGCCGTAGTCGATGATCCGCTTCGCGATGTCCTCGACCTCGATGCCTGCGGACTGCTTGAACGGGCGCATGTCGATGATGCACTCATGGGCGACCAGGCCATGCGCGCCGGTGTACAGCACCTCGAAGTGGCCCTTGAGGCGGCGGGCGATGTAGTTCGCATTCAGGATCGCCACCTTGGTCGCTTCCGCGAGGCCGTCGGTGCCCATCAGCGCGATGTAGGCGTACGAGATGGGCAGCACCGAGGGGCTGCCCCATGGGGCGGCGGAGATGGTGCCGCAGCTCTGGGCGAACCCCAGCGGGACGACGGGATGATCCGGCAGGTGCGGCGCGAGATGCTCCGCGACGCAGATCGGGCCCATCCCGGGGCCGCCGCCGCCGTGGGGAATGCAGAAGGTCTTGTGCAGGTTCAGGTGGCAGACGTCCGCGCCGAAATCACCGGGGCGGCACAGCCCGACCTGCGCATTCATGTTGGCGCCATCCATGTAGACCTGGCCGCCCTGCTCGTGGACGATCGTGCAGATCTCCCGGATGCCGGACTCGAACACGCCGTGGGTCGAGGGATAGGTCACCATCAGGCAGGCGAGCGTCTCGCGGTGCTTCGCCGCCTTGGCCCGCAGATCCGCAAGGTCGATGTTGCCCTGCGCATCGGTGGCCACGGGCACCACCTCGAGTCCCGCCATGACGGCGCTGGCCGGATTGGTGCCGTGCGCGGACATCGGGATCAGGCAGGTGCGCCGGTGTCCCTGGCCCCGGCATTCGTGGTACTTCCTGATGACCAGCAGGCCGGCGTATTCGCCCTGGCTTCCGGCATTCGGCTGCAGCGAGACCCGGCTGAAACCGGTGATCTCCGCCAGCGAGGTCTCCAGCTGCGCGAAGAGCTGCAGGTAGCCCTGCGTCTGGGACGGCGGCTGGAAGGGGTGAAGCCGGTTGAACTCCCGCCAGCCGACCGGCATCATCTCGGTCGTCGCGTTGAGCTTCATGGTGCACGAGCCGAGCGGGATCATGGCGGAGGTGAGCGAGAGGTCCTTCGCCTCGAGGCGCTTGATGTAGCGCAGCATCTCCGTCTCGCTGTGGCAGCGGTGGAAGACCCGGTGCGTGAGGTACGGCGAGGTCCGCTTGAGGGCGTCGGGGATCGCCGGCTCGATGTGCGCGCCGGTGTCGCCCAGCATGTGCGGCAGCGCGACATCGAGCGAGAACACCGAGATCAGGTCGGAAAGATCCGCGACGGACACCGTCTCGTCGAGCGCGACCGAGACGTGGTGCGGGTCGAGCACCCGGAGATTGATCTTGCGCGAGCGCGCCGCGTCGAGGATCCGCGGCAGGTTGGCGGACTTCACCTCCACGCAGACGGTGTCGAAGAAGTGCGGGTGCACGATGTGATACCGCAGCCGCCGGAGCGCGGCGGCGAGCAGCGTCGCCTGGGTATGCACCCGTTCGGCGATGCGGCGCAGCCCCTCGGGGCCGTGATACACGGCGTACATGCTCGCCATCACGGCCAGCAGGACCTGCGAGGTGCAGACGTTGCTCGTGGCCTTGTCGCGGCGGATGTGCTGCTCGCGGGTCTGCAGCGCCATTCGGAGCGCCATCCGCCCGCTCGAGTCCTTCGAGACGCCGATGATGCGGCCCGGCATGTGGCGCTTGAACTCGTCGCGGGTCGCGAAGAACGCCGCGTGCGGGCCGCCGAAGCCCATCGGCACCCCGAAACGCTGCGAATTGCCGACCGCGATGTCGGCACCCCACTCCCCCGGCGGCGTGAGCAGCGTGAGGGCGAGGAGGTCCGTCGCCGCGGTGACCAGCGCGCCCGCCTGGTGGGCCCGCTCGCAGAGCGGGCGCAGGTCGCGGATGCCGCCGTCGGTCGCGGGGTACTGGACCAGGCAGCCGACCACGCCGGCCCCGAACTCCATCGCGTCGATCGGGCCGACCCGGATCTCGATGCCGCGGGCCCAGGCGCGCGTCTTCACCACCGCGATGGTCTGGGGATGGCAGCCGCTGTCCACGAGATACACCGGTGGCCCCGACGCCTTGCTCACGGCAAGCGTGAGGTTCATCGCCTCTGCGGCGGCCGTCGCCTCGTCGAGCAGCGAGGCGTTGGCGATCGGGAGCGCGGTCAGATCCGCCACCAGGGTCTGGAAGTTGAGCAGCGCCTCGAGCCGGCCCTGGGAGATTTCCGCCTGGTACGGGGTGTACGCGGTGTACCAGCCCGGATTCTCCAGGATGTTCCGCTGAATGACCTGCGGCGTGAAGGTGCCGTAGTACCCCATGCCGATATAGTTGCGGCAGAGGCGGTTCTGTCCTGCGATCCCGCGCAGGGCAACCAGCACCTCGCGCTCGCTGCGATTGGGCGGAAGGTCGAGCGGCTGGCGCAGCCGGATCCCCTCCGGCACCACGGCATCGATGAAGGCGTCAAGCGTCTCGTAGCCGAGTACCGAGAGCATGGACTGGATGTCGTCCTGCCGGGGGCCGATGTGCCGCTGGACGAAGCGATCGGTGCGAAGGAGGGTATAGGCTGGCGTAGTGTCGGTCATGGCACGCAATGAGAATTGTAGGGGCGAACGTTGCGGTCGCCCGCCGTGAATGCAAACGCCCCGCGATCCAGCCGCGGGGCGTTCGGTGCTGTCAGGAGTTCGGGCATCGGCGGGCGATTCATCCGCCGATCTTCGCCTCATACGCCGCGGCATTGAGCAGCGTCGCCAGCTCGGCGGGGTCGGAGATCTTGAGCCGAACCATCCAGCCCGTCCCGTAGGGATCGCGGTTGATGAGCCCGGGATCGCCGTCGATTGCGGCGTTGGACTCGACCACCGAGCCCGACACCGGACAGAACAGCTCGGAGACCGCCTTCACCGCCTCGACCGTGCCGAAGACGCCCATGCGGCTGAACGTCGCGCCCGCCTTGGGCAGGTCCACGAAGACGATGTCACCGAGTTCGGCCTGGGCGTAGTCGGTGATGCCGACTTCGACGATCGTAGGGTCTGCCGTGCGACGGACGTACTCGTGTTCGGGAGTGTACAGCAGATCGGCGGGGACGTTGGCCACGACAGGCTCCGGAGGAAGACGTGCGGCAACGATAGACAGCGATGCGATTCATATCAAGTAGGGGACGGTGGCCGCTCCGTCCCCTTCATCTTTATGCAGTGGCTTCCTTCAGCAGCTGTTCCCACACCGTGCGGGCCCGCGCCTCGAGGGTGGCGCGATCGGCGTCGTTGTCGATGACGTAGGCGCCCCGCTCCCGCGCGCCACCCCGCCACGCCCGCTTGATGGCGCTCGGGAGCTGTGCCGAGACCATGCGCCGCGCCTCCCGCTCGGAGAGTCCGCGGTCGTGCACCAGGCGCTCGATCCGCACCGCCTCGGGGGCGTCGACCAGCACCACGGCGTCGAACGTGCCCGGGTCGAGGGGAGCCGCACCGCCTTCCGCTGCCACCTCGAACAACAGGGGAATGTCACTGACCACCACCCGGTCGCCGGCCGCACGTGCCAGTGCGAGCCGGCCCAGACGAAGCGCCTGGACCGCGGGGTGCACGATCGCCTCCAGCGCCAGGCGCGCGATCGGATCATCCATCACGATGGCTCGGAGTTTCGCGCGATCGAGTTCGCCATCGGGGAGCAGGACGTCGGCGCCGAACCGCTCCGCGATCGCGCGGAGCACCGGCGAGCCGGGCGACTGGGCCTCGCGCGCCAGCCGGTCCGCGTCGATGATCGTCGCCCCCCAGTCACGAAAGAGATTCGCGACCGTCGATTTGCCCGCGGCGATGTTTCCGGTGAGCGCGATGTTGAGCATGGGGGGTGGGTCAGCGGCATCAGGCGCGGCGCTACCGCAGGGGCGACCGCAGGTCGCCGCTACAGCAGCGCCGTCTGGTCCTCGTCCTTGCGGGGCACCCGATGGCAGTGCCGGCAGCGGGCCTCGTAGGTCTCGCGGCCGCCGACCAGGATGGTGGGGGAGTCGTAGCGCGCCGGCTTGCCGTCGACCAGCCGCTGGTTGCGGGTGGCGAGGTCGCCGCAGATGACGCAGATGGCCTGCAGCTTGTCCACCGATTCGGCGATGGCCAGCAGATCACCCATCGCGCCGAACGGCTCGGCCCGGAAGTCGGTGTCGGTGCCGGCGAGCACGACCCGTACGCCGCGCGCCGCGAGCGCGCTCGCCACCGTGACGATCTCGGGATCGAGGAATTGCGCCTCATCAATCGCGACGAGTTCGGTGTCCGGCCGGACCAGACGGAAGATCTCGCCCGCCTGGTCCACAGGCGTCGCCTCGATCTCGCGTCCATCATGGGTGGCAACACTGAAGAGGCCGGCGTAGCGGGCATCAAGGTGCGACTTGAAGACCTGCACCTTCCGGCGCGCGATGATCGCCCGCCGGACTCGGCGGATCAGTTCCTCGCTCTTGCCGCTGAACATCACGCCGGTGATCACTTCGATCCACCCGGGACGCGATCCGTGGTACATCCGCCGGCCTTTCAGGGAGTAGCGTTGTGACGATACGGCGTGAGGGGGACCGGGTCAAGCGAGCCCGCATCGCCGCTTGCGGCGGTTCGGAACGCCTCGCTATACTCCGCGCCCCGAAATTTCCCCCGGCGCCTGGAGGCTCGCATGAACAAGCAGCAGCTCGTGGGTGCGCTCGCCGCCAGGCTCGGCCACTCGAAGGCAGAGGCCGGCCGGATCGTGGAGGCGTTGTTCGGCGCGGAGGGGCTCCTGACCGGCGAACTCCGACGCGGCCGCAAAGTCCAGATCAGCGGGTTCGGCAACTTCGAGACCCGCCGCCGGAAGGCGCGGACCGGGCGCAATCCACGCACCGGCCGTGCCATGACCATCAAGGCCTCGGTCGCCCCGGTCTTCCGCGCGGGGAAGAGCCTGAAGGACCTCGTGAATCGGCGCTAGGACGCACCCGGTCGACCTTCGCGACCACCTTCTGGCGCCGGATCGTCTTCCCGCTCAGCCCGCGCGCGATGTCCTCAGCCTCCGCCGCGGGTACCTCGACCAGCGAATACGCCTCCTTCAGCTCGATCCGCCCGATCTTCCCGGCGCCAAGTCCGACTTCCTTGGTCAGGGAACCAACCAGATCGTTGGCGGTCGCCCCATCCTTCTTCCCGACACTCACCCACACCTTGGCGACAGCCGGCAGCGCCGAACTGCTCGGGGCGGGCGCCGCCACGGGAGCGGGTTCCGGAGCCCTGGAGTGCCACAGGCGATGCAGTGCAGCCGCGACCTTCGCCGGATCGAAGCGTTCGAACAGCGGCGCCAGCGCGAGCAGGTCGCCCTCGAGCCCATCGCGGGTGAGTTCCGCCTCGATCAGCGCCCGGCGTCTGGCGGTCGCCTCGCGCGCCTCGTCGGCCGCGCCGCGCACCCGCACCGTCAGCTGCCGCGAACTCGCCTGCGCCACATAGGCGCTGGCGTGTGCCGGCACCAGCAGAATCAGGTCACCGGCCTCGCGGAGCTGTGCCATAGCGGCCGGACTGGGGAGATCCCACGCCACAATCTGGGAGGCAGGCTGGGCAGCGCCGGTGATCACCTTCACACTCTCGTCGCCGACGGGGAGCGCGGCGCGGGCCTCCGCGGCACTGGCCAGATCCGCGCACCAGACCACCACCGACGCGGGGTCTTCGGACTCGAGCACCGCCGCGAGGGCGGCCGACCGCTGACTCCACGCCACCGGCGCGATCCGTACAATGGGCTTCTGGGTGAGGCCATCATCCGGGTTGGCCAGCGGACCGACGACCAGCGCGCGCCGGGCATAGCGCTCCATCAGGTGCTGGCCCGACCGCGGATCGGCGAGGATCAGGATCCGCTGGGCCTCGGCCGGCAGGTCCTGCATCAGCGCGGTGAGCGCGTCGTCCCCTTCGAACAGCTCGGGCCAGGCGAGCACAATGTGCCCGAGCTGATCCGCCTTGAGGGCGCTGCGCTCGAGGAGCGCCAGGGCGGTGCCTGGGGTGGTGATGAGGAGACGGAGCTTGCCGTCCTTGAGCGCGCGCGCGGCGCGGGAGGGCATCGCGGCCGAGAGCGCGGAGACGCCGGCGCTTCGGGCGAAAGGCAGCAGGACGGCGGACCACTCGGCGAGGGCGTGGGGCGGGACCAGCACGAGGGCGCGGGACTGGCTGGCCGCGAGGGCGCTCACCAGGCCGGCGAGGGCCGGCGCGGCGTAGCGCGCCGCTGGCGGGATGGCCAGCGCGAGGTTGGTGCCTCGCGCGGCGGCGGGTACCTGATCGCGTACTGACTGATCATCAGCGGTATAGCCGAACGACTCCAGGGCGCCCGCCACGGCGGGGGCCAGATGCAGCTCCACAAGTCCCGACATGCCACCCTCGATTGTCAAACAGCGCGGGTTATTCCGCGGGCGTGCAACCTAATCGTGGGCTGGGGTTTGGGCCAGTTGACTTCGCCCCGCTCTCCGAGGACTTTTCCCCTTCCAAGACACAGCCGCTGATGGTCTCCCGTGTGGGCCCGCACAGCCGAGCTGTGCGGGCCCTCATTGCCCGTGGTCACTAACCAGAGCCGGACCCATCATGTCGGACAGCCTGTCGTCCAACCTCGCGTACCTGAAGCCCTCCGAGACCGTCGCGATCAGCAACGAGACCAGGCGCCGCCGGGCTGCGGGTGAGGACATCGTCGACCTGAGCGTCGGGGAGCCCGATTTCGACACGCCCAAGGTGGCGAGCGACGCGGGGATCGCCGCGATCCAGAAGGGCTACACCCGCTACCCGGCGAATATCGGCATCCCCGAACTCCGGGCGGCGATCGCGCGCAACATGTCCCTCATGTCCGGCGGGCGGGCGATCAACCCGGACCAGATCGTGATCAGTTCCGGCTCGAAGCAGTCGATCTTCAACGCCTGCTTCACGCTCTTCGGCCCCAAGGACAAGGTGCTCATTCCGTCGCCGGCGTGGGTCTCCTATCCGCAGATCATCCACCTCTGCCGGGCGGAACCGGTCGCGGTGCCGGGCGATCCGGAGTGGGGACTCAAGGTCAGCGTGAAGGACCTCGAGCAGCGGTACGACAAGCTGGTGAAGGGGCTGATCCTCTGCTCCCCCTGCAATCCGACGGGTGCGACCTACAGCGCCACCGAAATCAAGGCGATCGCCGAGTGGGCCCGAAAGCATGGCGTCTGGATCGTCGCCGATGAAATCTACCGTCGCATCTACTACGGCAACGGCCCCGCGCCCTCGTTCCTCGATCTGCCCGATGAGTACCTCGAGCACGTCGTGCTCATCTATGGCGCGGCCAAGGCGTACGCGATGACCGGCTGGCGGATCGGGTCGGCCTACGCGCCGATGCATGTGGCCAAGGCGATGGCGGCGCTGCAGTCGCAGACGACCACCGGCGCCAATCACCCCGCGCAGTGGGCCGCCGCCGCGGCGTTCGCCGACGAGCGGGTCGATGCGGACGTGGTCAAGATGGTGGCCGCCTTCCGTCGCCGGCGCGATCGCGTGGTCGAGCGCTTCCGCAGCGAAGCGCCCGGCGTCGAGTTCGTGGAGCCGACCGGCGCATTCTACTTCTTCTTCCGGGTGGATGGCGTCACCCCCTCGCACGACTGCACCGGCACCGCCTTCTGTGAGGCGGCGATGGCAGCGGGGGTCGCAATGGTGCCCGGCGCCGCATTTGGCGACGATCGCTGGGTGCGGATGAGCTACGCGACGTCCGACAAGGATCTGGACATCGCACTCGACCGGCTCATGACGCTCATCAAGCAGCTCGGCGCGAAGGCCGCCTGACGTGGCCACCCGGAACTGGACCCGCCTCCGCCGGGCGGTCGCGGCGCGAGGGTTCACCCCGGCCACCTGGATCCCGGCCGCCAGCGAGGGTCGCGCCGAGGAGGCGACGATCCGGCTGGCCCGCGTACTGGAGGATCTGCCGATCGCGGGGCACCCTGTCGGTGCAGCCGAGGCATGGCCCGAGGCGGTCGGGTTCCTCGATGGCACCCAGCGCTATGAAGTGATGGCCTACGCGGGCGCGAGCCCGGTCGTGGTCGCCGAAATCGCCGCCGCTGTGCTGGTGCGGCGCGACCGGCAGCTTCACGTCGCGGAAGTGCTCCGCCGCCGGCTGGTGATCGCACGGCCCGAGGTGCTCGAGCAGCTCGAGGATGCGATCGTGGGGCACGAGGCCGTTGCGCTGCCGGAGGACGGGCCGGTGCATCCGGTCCTCGACTACCAGCTTGCCCGTCGAGAGGTCGACAGCGCGCGCGGCCGGCTCGAGGTCGAGACCGGCAACCGCTTCCGCGCGGCCAATGATGCCTGGCTCATCATCGACGGGTCGCTGGCGGAAAGTCCGCAGTGGGCCCTCGATGGCCGGATGCTCGGAGTCGCCAAGAGCCACGCGACGCTCCCCTTCTCGGGCATCGAGCTCGAGGAATACTTGCGGCTCCCCGCCGGATCGCGCTCTCCCGTCTTCCAGCCCGCCGGGCGAGAAGTGGCACCCGTCTACTCGTGGGCGCTCCGTCTCTGGCCCTGGGAGGGGAAGGACCTGCTGCACGGCCTGATCCGCGTGGAGGCCGCCGCCTCGCTCGATACGCTCGCCCAGGCCGATCAGGTGTCGCGCTGGCTCCTGGCGGAGCGGGCGCCGGTGAGTACTCCGGATCCGCGCTGGGACCGGTTGCTGTACGGCATCCGTGCCGTCGAGGAATACCTGCGCGCCAGCGGAGAGCGGTGAACCAGCCCACGGCCATCGGTCGCGTCGTCGCGACCGAGATGAAGCCCTCCACCCCGCACCAGTTCCATTTCTGGACCGCACGGGAGTCGCCCGTCGGCATCGGGGCCATCGTTCGGGTGGACGCACCGGGGCGCACCGTGCTCGGTATCGTCACCGATGGCTTCGCCTATTCCGATCTGCTCACGCCGATTCACGATGTGATCGGCGCGGACGGCGACCCCGCGCTCGCCGGCTTCGCGCCGACCGAACGCGCCGAGATCCGCCTCTACACCGCCGCGGTGCTCCGGCAGATCCCCGAGGAGCCCCTGCAGCCGGTGCCGCTCGGCGCGGTGCACATGGCCGACGATGCCGACGTGGTCTCCGGCCTCCGGATGGACGCCTTCATGGCCGGCGAGCAGACCACCGGGATTCCCGCCGGTGTCTACGCCGCCGGCGGGCTCGAGTCTCCCATCTACCTCGATGCCGATTTTCTGCTCGGTCCCGAAGCCGCGCATCTCAATATCACCGGCGTCTCCGGCCTCGCGACCAAGACGAGCGCCGTCGAGTTCCTGCTCTCGAGCATCTTCCAGACCTTTCCGCCTCACAAGGGCAGTGTCGCGGCCATCTGCTTCAACGTGAAGGGGCCGGACCTCTGCTTCCTCGATCAGCCCGCGGATCTCGGTGACGAGGATCGCCGGCTCTATGCCCGGCTCGGGCTCAACGCTGAGCCATTCTCCAATGTGCGCTATTACGCGCCGTACAAGGGCGACGGTGTGAACCTCAACACCCTGCGCACCAACGAGGCCCTCGCGTCCAACACCGTCCCGCTGGTCTGGGGGCTGCGGGAGGTGCTCGACTACGCCGAGGTGCTGCTGAACAAGGATGACGTCGATGCGAAGGCCGGGGGATTCATCGACTTTCTGAAGGAGCGGGTCATCGGCCGCCCCTTCCACGATCCGGCCCTGAGTGACGACCCCCTCGAGGTGAAGAGTTTCGCCGATCTCGAGGACTTCTTCCGCCGGATCTTCGAGTTCATGGAGGTGCAGTCGAAGACCAGCGAGGTGTGGCGCAACCATCATCTCGCGACCATTCGCAAGGTGCGCAACCGCCTCGGCAATATCAGCGTGCGCGCCAGGGGCCTGGTCACCGACGACGGCCAGGCGAGCGATCTTCCCTGGGGCAAGGTGGCCGACCGCAGCGTGCATGTGGTGGACGTGGCGGGACTCGAGCCGGTGGTGCAGGACCTGGTCTTCGCGCGGATCGTCTCCAAGCTCCGCGAGCACCTTGAACGCCGCGATCTCGGCGTCGACCACGTCGTGGTCTTCGTGGACGAATTGAACAAGTACGCCCCGACCGACGGGCCCGAGACCTACGTGCGGCGGATGCTCCTCGACCTGTCCGAACGGGGCCGCTATCTCGGCCTGGTGCTCTTCTCGGCGCAGCAGTTCCGCTCCCAGGTGCTGAGGCGGGTGGTGGGAAACGCGGGAACGTCGCTCTTCGGGCGGATGGACATGGACGAGATCTCCTCGCCCGGGTACGCCACGCTGAGCCCCGCCACCAAGGCAAAGCTCGCGGCGCTCCCCAAGGGCGAGCTGATGGTCCGGCATCCGCATTTCACCCAGCCGCTCTTCGTGCGCTTCCCGCGGCCGGCGGTGCTCCCCGGGCGGATCGGCGTCGAGCGATTCCCGCCGGCGCCGGAACTCCCGTTCGGGCAGGCGGTCGCCCGCCAGCTCCGTGCGCTCGATCCGGCGCTGAGCTTCGCGAAGGTGGAACCGCTGATCGATGGCCGTCGCGAGGAGGATGTACGCCGCGCGCTGCACGCCACCCGGCGCACCCGGCCGGACAATGTGCTCGCATTCTTCACGGCGCAGCTGGGGAAACGGGTGGAGCGGGAAGTCGCGCCGAGGCGCGGGGTGCCCGGTCTCAAGAAGAGCAGCGATCCCTACGCCTGATCCGGCCGCCGGTGGTGCCGGCCGGGGTGGAGGGTCACTTGAGCTCGACGATGAGTCCGGTGGTGATGGAGCGGTCGGAGCGGGAGGTCACTCCCGGCGCCGGCGTCGAATCAAAGTTGTACTGATAGCTGGTCTGCAGTGCGAGGCCGCTGACGAGCATGACGCGCAGTGAGGTCTGCGAGGTGAACAGGTAGTCCCCGAAGTCGCCCGCGACGGGCTCGAACTGGGTGCGGTGCTCCGCCGTCAGTCCCTTTCGCAGCACCGGCTTCGCGACGACCCGCAGGTTGAACCGGGTGGACGTGATTGACCGGGGATCGGTGTTGCCCGCCGGAATCAGGCGCCGCTCGTAGTCCTCCAGGACCGCGAGGCCGAGCGAGACCCGGTTTTCCGTGGGCTGGACCAGATTCACCTCGGCACCCGCCGCGGCGGAGACCCGCACATCGATGTTCCGGATGCGGTCGCGGATCGCCTTGGTATAGAAGAATGGCGAAACCCAGGAGGCCGGCCGGAACCGGGCGTTGATCTCCGCCTCGTAATTCTCCGCCGCGACACTCCCGTTGCTCTTGCCGTAGCGCATGCCCGCCAGCGCGGCCATCTCGAAAATCCGCCCCCCACTCCGCCGGAAGCCGAGTCCCGAACTGAGCAGGGAGAGCGCCTTGTTGCCGCTCACGTCGGTGTAGGAGAGCTCACCGGTCGCGGACCAGTGCGCGGTGGAGTCGGCACTCTCCGCCAGGAGCGGCGCGGCGAATACCAGCAGCCCAGCAGCGGCGAGGACCGTCGTCGAAATGCGCATCAGGAAACCCGAGTCAAAGGACGGGAAAAGATAATGCGTAAGTCGGCGCTGCAGGACGCCCCGCATCCAGCCGGCGTCCGTGCGCGGCGAGCAGGTCGCTCCGGCTCAGGATACCCACCACCCGCCGGCTGCCGTCGGCTGCAATCAGCGGCACCCGTCCGACCTGCTGGTGCACCATGAGGTCCGCGACCTCGCGGAGCGTATTCGATTCGAACGCCACCACCGGGGTTCGCTGCACCAGTTCGCGGAGTCGGCAGCCGTCGGGGGCATTGGGCGAAAGCAGATCCCGTCGGGTGAGCAGGCCGAGGATCGCGCCGGAGCCGTCCACCAGGGGGAACCCCTGATGGGTGGCGATCCCCCCGGCGGCGGCGAGCCAGGTCCGAGTCGCGCCGAGGGTCTGGTCGCCCGGCAGGCTGACGACGGCGCGGGTGGCGAACTCCCCCGCCGGCACCTGCGAGAGGTGATCCACCATGTATTCCGTGATGACCGAGACGCCGCGGCGGGACAGCCGCTCCGTCATGATCGTGGTCCGCATCCGCAACAGCGAGATCAGGTAGGCGCCCGTGCAGCCTGCCAGCAGCGGGAGGAGACCCAGCGGCTGGTGTGTCGTCTCGAAGGCGAATACGACCGAGGTCAGCAGTGCCCGCGAAGCGCCGGTGAACATCGCGGCCATGCCGACCAGGGCCCCGATCCTGACGTCGAGCCCGAGCCCGGGGAACGCGGCGACCGCGAGGCCGGCGAGCAGCGACCCGGCCGCGCCACCAATGGTGAAGAGCGGCGCCAGTGTCCCGCCCGCGGTGCCGCTGCCGAGCGCGATCGCCCAGGCGACGCACTTGAGGACGGCGAGGACCAGCAGGGCCCGGCCGACGAGGGAGCCGCCGAGGATCGAGGTGATGTTGTCGTAGCCGACGCCCAGCACATGCGGCTCGATCCAGCCGGTCACCCCCACGACGACGGCGCCGATTGCCGGCCACCACATCCAGTGGATCGGCAGCCGCTCGAAGGCATCCTCGATCGAGTAGAGCGCCTGCGTCACCAGGACGGCGATCAATCCCACCAGGCCGCCGAGCAGCACATACGCCGCGAGCGCCTGGCCACTCGGCTCGGAGATGATGTCCGGCACCGCGAAGACGGGTTCGATGCCGTGGAACACGTAACGCACCGCCGTCGCGGTGGCCGTGGCCAGGGCGACGGGGGCCAGGGAGCGTGGCCGGTACTCGAACAGCAGCAGCTCGATCGCCAGCAGCGTCGCGGAGACCGGCGCGCCGAAGGTCGCGGCCATCCCCGCCGCCGCCCCGGCGGCGAGCAGCGTCTTCCGCTCGTCGGCAGTGACTCGGAGCACCTGCCCGACGAGGGAGCCGAGTGCACCGCCCGAAGCGATGATCGGGCCCTCGGCGCCGAAAGGGCCGCCGGTACCGATCGAGATCGCGGTGGAGATCGGCTTGAGTGCGGTGATCCCCGGCGCGATCCGGCTCTCGTGGAGGAGAATCCGCTCCATCACCTCCGGTATTCCGTGGCCGCGGATCGCGGGAGATCCGTAGCGGGCCATCACTCCGACGATCAGCGCGCCCAGCACGGGCACCAGCACGACCCAGAGACCGAGATGGTTGCCCGCCGGCGAATTCGTGGCCGTCGAGAGGCGTCCGTAGAAGGCCAGGTTCGTGATCAGCGCGATGAGCGCCATCAGCGCCTCGGCGAGCAACCCCGCACCGATCGCGAGGAGGACAGACGCGGCACAGATGAACACCAGGCGCCGGCCGGGCGGGGGAGCCTCCGGTGGCGTGATCAGCGCCGGACGGTCGGGTTCGGTCTCGGGTACCACGATGTCAGGATTGGGCGAGCGTCATGAGCTTAAGGCAGCTGCGGCACTTGAGATTGCGAGGCAGACGGTATGCGGTGCCGTTGAGGCCGAGGGTCTGGTCGGTGCCGCAGAAGGGGCACGCGCCGTGGGCAGTGGAAATGAGCTCGCCCTGGGAGGCGCGACGAACCGCCAGCACCACTCCGCCGATCAGCGCGACCGGTGGCACCGCGAAGTGGACGATCGGGATCGGCAAGACCAGAACCGCGATGCCGAGGCCGATGAGTGGTGCCATCGCGGCGCGCCGGAATCGCTCCTTCCCGCTGAGCGTGCGAATCTCGATTGCTGCCTCCGAAGGGTTGGCGCCGAACCCGGTGAGGGGAAGCCGAACCTGGCGAAGCATCATTTCACCCATCCGCGAAGAAGAATCGTGGCTCGACACCCTCTGCCTCCATGGCGGCCACGAGGTCGTCGATCGCCCGGCGGATCTCACGGACTCGGCGGCCGGGCATATGCCCGAGGCCATGCAGCAGGCGGCCCTGCGCCGGCTCCGGGGCCTCGGCGGCCAGCGCCTGGCCCCGCTCGGTGAGCTCGATCCGCACGAAGCGCCGGTCGTCCTTCCGCCGGGTGCGTCGCACCAGCCCGCGCCGCTCCAGCCGGGCAACGAGGAGCGAGGTGCTGCTCTGGTGGACCATGAGCGCCACCGCCAGGTCGCCGGTGGTCAGTGGTCCGGTTCGCGCCAGGGTCTTGAGCGCCCAGAGCTGCGGGGCGGTGAGCCCGTAGTTGCGCCGGACCTCGACCGAGTAGAGCTCGAGAGCCCGGACGATCCGCCGGAGGCCCACGACGATCGCGGTGGCATCGATGGCAGGGGCAGTCGTGGCGCGGCGTGCGGCGGGGCGGCTGAGCGCAGGCATCGTGGATGAATAATGCATTGATGTCAATATATCTGCAATCCCATCGGCGCGCCTCTTACCCTCGCGCCGCCCCCCCTTAGAATTCCCCGAGTGAAACTCGCGCATCTCGCCGATCTGCATCTCGGCTTCCGCCAGTACCATCGCCAGACCGCGAACGGCCTCAACCAGCGTGAGGCTGATGTCGCGCAGGCGTTCCGGCGCGCGGTCGACCAGGTGATCGCGTCCCGCCCCGACGCGATCATCGTCGCGGGCGACATCTTCCACTCCGTCCGGCCCACCAATCCGGCCATCCTCTTCGCGTTCCACCAGTTCCAGCGGCTGCGCGAGGCGCTGCCCGATGCGCCGCTGATCATCCTGTCGGGAAACCACGACACCCCCCGGTCGACGGAGACCGGATCGCTGCTGGAGCTGTTCGAGACCCTCGGCGCGGACGTGGTCGCGTCGGAGTCACGACGACTGGCGTATCCCGCGCTCGGGCTGTCGGTGCTGGCGGTGCCGCACGCGGCACTGGTCGGTCCGGATCGTCCGGAACTGCGGACCGACGGTGCCGAGCCGCATCAGGTGCTGGTGCTGCACGGGGAGGTGGAGGGCATCTTTCCCGCGGACCGCACCGCCGTCGAGTATGGTGGTGCCACGCTGTCTCCGGAGGAACTCGCCAGGGGCGGGTGGAGTTACATCGCCCTGGGGCACTACCACGTGCAGCGCGAAGTGTCCCCTCGGGTCTGGTACAGCGGCGCGCTCGACTACGTGAGTCCCAATCCCTGGGGCGAACTTGCCGACGAACGCGCGCACGGAATCCATGGCAAGGGCTGGCTGATGGTGGATCTCCCGGCGGGGACCGTGGAGCGGCAACCCGTGGTGCCTGCCCGTCGAGTGATCGACCTGCCGCCGATCGACGGCGAGGGGCTCTCCGCGGTCGAGCTCGATCGCGCGCTCGCCGAGGCGCTCGGCACCATCGAGGGTGGCTATGCCGATCAGGTGGTGCGCCAGGTGGTGCGGAACGTGCCCCGGCACGTGGGGCGGGAGATGAATCACGCGGCGATCCGGGGCTTCAAGGCGGAGGCGCTGCATTTCCAGCTCGATCTGCGCCGCCCCGAATCGCATCGCGAGGTGGGGGTGGGGGCGCCAGGCCGCCGGCAGACCCTGCCGGAGCTGGTCGAGGACTATTTCGGGCGCCGCCTGCTGCCGGGCGACATCGATCGCGAAGCCTTCGTGCGGACCGGCACCGAGCTGATGGCGGCGGTCGAGCGCGAGTGGGCGGAGGGCTGATGCAGATCGAACGCATCCGCCTCGTGAACTTCCGCCAGCATGAGGACACGGATCTGGTGTTAGGCGCTGGCCTCACCGGGATCATCGGTCCGAACGGGGCGGGGAAGACCACCCTGCTCGAGGCGATCGCCTGGGCGCTCTATGGCGCCGACGCCGCACGCGGGACCCGGGACACCATCCGGCGTCGGGGCGCCGGCGCCCGGGCCACGGTGCGCGTCGAACTGGAGTTCGTGCTCGGCCCGCACCGCTACCGCGCGGTGCGGACGCTGAATGGTGCGGAACTCTACCAGGATGCCGAGCCCGCCCCGATCGCCAACAGCCTCGCCTCCGTGACGGAGAAGGTGGGCCGGCTCCTCGGCATGACCCGCGAGGAGTTCTTCAACACCTACTTCACCGGGCAGAAGCAGCTGGCGGTGATGTCGGCGATGAAGCCGGTCGAGCGGGCCCAGTTTCTCTCCCGCGTCCTCGGCTACGACCGGCTGCAGACGGCCCAGGACCGGCTGCGCGAGCAGCGCGTGGTGATCCGTGCGCGGATGCAGGCCCTCGAGGCGTCGCTGCCTGATCCGCGGGAACTCGAGGCGGAAGAGACCCGGGCCCGCGCGCGGCTCACGTCCGCGCAGGAGCTGGAAGCGGGCGCCCGCGCCGCGCTCGAGGCGGCCGAGCGACGTCGCGAGGAGTCGGGGCCGCGCTGGCAGGAGCTCCAGTCGCAGAAGGAACGGGTCGCCACGCTCGACGCGGACCTGCGTCTCGCCGAACACCGGGTGCAGGCCGCTCGGGAGGCGTTCAGCTCGCTCGACCGGCAGCTGGTGGCGGCGAACGAGGCGCGCGGCCGGCTCGACGGCCTGCGCACCCAGCTCGAGCCGATCGCGCAGTTGCGCCTCGAGCGGCAGCGCCTCGACGAGCAGGCCGGACTCTTCGCCAAGCGGCAGGTGGCGCAGGCCCAGCTCGAGGAGGCGCGGATGGGGCTGCAGGCGGCCCGCAGCCGTGCCGCGAAGCTGCCACCCGCCGACGCGATCGAGCAGGCGCGCACCCGCATCACCGAGCTGCGGAGCAGGCTCGAGGGCGTCGATGAGGCACGGCAGGAGCGCCGCTCGGGCTGGGACCGGGATCTGCAGGATGCGAAGACCAAGCTGGTGGCGCTCCGGGATCAGTACAAGGACCTCAAGGAGCAGCTCGATCGGATCACCAAGGCCGGCGCCGACGGGGCCTGTCCCACCTGCGCCCGCCCCCTCGGGGCGGAGTACGAGAACGTCATCGGCATCCTCGACCGGCAGCTCGAAGACGTGAAGTTCAACGGGAACTACTTCAAGTCCCGGGTGGAGCAGCTTCAGGTCGAGCCGCTTGAACTGCGCGATTTCGAGCGTCAGCGCGAGGAGGCCGAGAAGCTGCTCACCGAGGCCACGGGACAGCTCGGCCGGCTGCAGGCCCAGGCCCAGGAGGGGCCCGCCCTCCGCGCCGAACAGCTCCGGCTGGAGGCGCGGATCGCGGAGCTGGAACTGACCGCTGCCCAGGGGCCGCGGGACTACGACCCGAATCGCCACGCCGAGGTGCGGCGGATGCTCACCGAGCTGGATCCACTCGCGCTGCAGGCGGAGCGGCTGAAGGCGGCGGCCGAGCGCGCGGAGGCGCTGGTGGGAGAAGCGGAGCAGGCCGAGCGCGCGCTCACCGAGCGGGAGGCACAGGTCGCCGCGCTCCGCGACCAGCTCGCCCTGCTGGGCTACAGTGAGGCGGCGTTCCTCTCCGCGCGTGAGGCATGGGAGGCGGCGGACCGCGCGCGTCGTGAGGCGGAGATGACCATCGTGCGGGCGCGGGCCGAATGCCAGTCGGCGGAAGAAGGAGTGCAGGCCGTTGCCAGGCGCCGCGAAGAGCGGGCCCGCCGCGAGGAGGAGGCGCAGCGGACCGCGCGCGAATTCGCGCTGTACAACGAGCTGGATCGCGCCTTCACCGACCTGCGCACCGATCTCAACCTGCAGCTCCGGCCGGACCTCTCCGAGATCGCCAGCGGATTTCTGCGGGATCTCACCAATGGCCGGTACCCCGAGCTGGAGCTCGACGAGGATTATGTCGCCACCATCATCGAGGCCGGGGAACCCAAGCCGGTCATCTCAGGGGGCGAGGAGGACGTCGCGAACCTCGCGCTGCGTCTGGCGATCAGCCAGATGATCGCCGATCGGGCCGGCCAGCCCCTGTCGCTGCTGGTGCTCGACGAGATCTTCGGCTCCCTCGACGAGGAGCGCCGCGCCTCGGTGATGGACCTCCTCCGGAGCCTGGCCGACCGGTTCCCGCAGGTCATCCTCATCACGCACATCGACAGCGTGCGTGAAGGCTTCGACCGGGTGATCCGGGTGGATTTCGATGTCGAGAAGGGTGCCGCGCGGGTGCGCGACGAGGCGACGGGGGTGACCGATGGCCTGGCTGCCTGACCGGGAGGTGCACGGCCCGGAGCGGCCGACCGTGCGCGACATCGAGCCGCTGAACCGGATCTTCTCCGAGGCATTCACGGACCGCTATCGTCGCGACGGCATGAGCGGGGTGCGGGTGCCGCACCTGAACCCCGCGATCTGGCGCTACGCGCTGGAGGATGCCGGGGACGGCGCGATGGTCTGGCGCGATGCCGATGGCGAACTCTGCGGCTTCAACATCGTGCATCTGTCCGGCCGGGAAGGATGGATGGGACCGCTCGCGGTTCGCCCCGACCGGCAGGGCGCGGGCCTCGGCAAGACGATGCTGCACGCCGGAATCAACTGGCTCAGGGATCGTGGAGCGCGGACGGTGGGACTCGAAACCATGCCGCGCACCATCGAGAACATCGGCTTCTACAGCCGGCTGGGCTTCGTGCCCGGCCACCTGACGATCACGCTGGTCCGCGATCTCGCGCGTCGTCCGGCGCTGCATCCCGAAGTGCTTTCCACGTCCGGGCCCGCGCGGGCCGAACGGTTACGCGCGTGCCGCGACCTGACGCAGCGCCTGGTGCCGGGGACCGACTTCACCCGCGAGCTGGCGACGACCGCCGATCTCCGGATCGGCGATACCCTGCTGCTCCGGGACGCCACCGGGGACCTCGCGGGCTTTGCGCTCTACCACACCGCCGCGCTCGCCGCTGGCCGGCCGCAGGACGACCTCCGCATCCTCAAGCTGGTCGCCCGCGACGCGGAGGTCTTCGAGCGGCTGATCGCCGCCGCCGAGGCGGCAGCCCTCGCCGCCGACATCCGGCGGGTGAGCCTGCGGTGTCAGACCGCCTTCGGGGATGCCTATCTCCGCCTGATCAATCTCGGCTATCGCGCACACTGGACCGACCTGCGCATGACGCTCGCGGGTGCCGGGGAGCCGCCAGTCACGGAGAGCGCGGTGGTCTGGTCGAACTGGGAGATCTGAGTCGGGCGGCGCGCCTACGCCGTGCGCGAGGCTCCCGCGTACATCGTCGAGGAACGGTACCGGGCCAGCAATCGGATCCCGATCATCTTGAACAGGACGGCGAGCGGGATCGCCAGCAGCAGTCCCGCGAAGCCGAGTACCGCGCCACCGAAGGCGAGGGCGAGCATCGTCACCACCGGGTGGAGCCCCACCGAGCCGCCCACGATCCGCGGGCCGGTCACCGACCCATCGATGAACTGCACCACGAGGAACACGCCGCCGACCCGGAGCAGGCCCTCGAGCGGCGCCGGCATGGTGAGCGCGACCACCAGCGCGGGCAGGATCGAGATCACGATGCCGATGTAGGGGACGAGATTGCAGAGTCCGGTGATCACGCCGAGCAGCAGCGCGCTCGGCACTCCCAGGATCGCCAGCCCGCCGCCCGTCAGCACGCCAACCAGCGTCGCCTCCAGGAGCTGTCCCCGGAAGAACTTGCCCAGCGCCTCGTCGTATTCCGAGATGAATGCGACGACCGGCGGGTGGTGCACGGGTGGGATGAGGCCTTCGAGGAACCGCAGCAGCGGCTGCCAGTCGCGCAGCAGGTAGAACGCGACGACTGGCGTCACCACCAGATAGCCGAGGAACCCGACCAGGGTGCCGAGCTGGCGAAGGAAGGCGAGCCCCCAGTTGGCCAGCCCGCGCAGCAGGCTGTCCGCGTTCTCCTGCAGCAGCGCGGAGAGCTGCGCGGCATCGAGGTCGTGAATCCAGGTCCGCTGGGCGCCGCTGAGGAAGGTGAGCGCCTCCAGCCGGGCGCGAAGGCCGTCGAGGAAGTCGAGCATCGTGGCTGCGAACCGCGGCATCGCGTTCACGAGGGCCACGGCCTGCGCCCACATCTGCGGGCCGGCGAGGACCAGCAGCACGATCAGGCCGGCGACCGGCGGCAGCGTGACCAGCAGGATGGCGAAGCCGCGCGGTACGCGGCGGCGTTCCAGCGTCGTCACCAGCGGGGAGAGCAGGTAGGCGACGGCCAGGGCCAGCAGGAAGGGCCCGAGCAGCCCGCCGTAGAGCTTGAGCCCCCAGAGCAGGGTCAGCGTGACGGCGATGCCGAGCGCCGTCTGGACGCCGGCGCGGGCCCGGAGCGGCCAGAGCGCCACGATGACGAGTGGCAGCACCAGTGGCGGCACCAGGATGTCGCGCAGCGTGACGAGCAGCAGGACATAGAGCAGTCCCGCGAGCACGGCGGGGAGCAGGTCCCGGTTCGGCGGACTCTCCGTCATGGAGCACCGATGGTGGTCACCGGGTGGCGAATGGCGGGGACACGAGCACGGTGATTACGCCGGGCCGTTCCCCGGACGGAGGGCCCACCACCGGACGAACAGGGCGCCCGCAACCCCGAGCAGCAGGTGCACGATCGAGCCGGCCGGTCCGAGCGGGAAGATGAAGACGAGGACAATCCACAGAACGAGGGCGACGATCGCGCCGAGCAGCGGTAGTGGCATGCGAGTCCCGGGTGTTGCGCGTTGACGGTAGCGGAGCGAGGTCCTATCTTCGAAATCGAAAGCGGTGTCGAGGAACAACGTTATTGAGCCAACAGGTCCGTTGAAGGGCCCAGATACTGCGACTGATGTCACGCCCCACGGGGGTAGGCAGATGTTGCGGTGAGGGCGCCGAAATTTCTTCTTCGGGCTTCAATAAACCTCTTCGGCGCCGCCCTGCCATTCCCCGGGGGCACCGGCCAGCGGGCCGGTGCCTCCTTTTGTTCAAGGCTGCGGGACGCATCCTTGACGGAGCGACGGCTCCGGTCATCTTCCATTCAACCGAACCCTGGAATGGAATGTCGGCATGCCGACCATGAGTGTCACCCGCCGGATGCACTTCAACGCGGCGCATCGGCTCTTCAACCCGGCGCGCTCCGATGAGTGGAACACGCGGGTGTTCGGGGTCTGCGCCAACCCGAACTATCACGGCCACAACTACGAAATGGACATCTCGGTCGAAGGGGAGATCGATCCCGAGACCGGTTACGTGATCGACATCAACGTACTGAAGCGGCTGGCCGAGGAGAAGTTGCTGGCCCACCTCGACCACCGCAACCTCAATCTGGATGTCCCGCATTTCCGCGACGTCATCCCTACCGCGGAGAACATCGCTGTGTATTGCTGGGGCGTGCTCGCGCCATCCATTCCGGCTGGCCGCCTGCTGCGCATCCGTCTCTGGGAGACCCCGCGGAATTATGTCGACTATGACGGCCGCTGACATCGCCAAGGCGCGCACCATCTCCTTCCAGGCGGAGGTGCGCCACATGCTCGGCGCCCTGGGCGAGGATCCCGATCGCGAGGGACTCTCCAAGACGCCGGAGCGGGTCGAGAAGGCCCTGCGCTGGCTGACCCGCGGCTACGGCCTCTCGGTGATGGATGCCGTCGGGGACGCGCTCTTCGAGGAGCAGCACAACAGCATGATCCTGGTGCGCGACATCGAGCTCTACTCGATGTGCGAGCATCATATCCTGCCGTTCTTCGGGCGCGCCCATGTGGCCTACATTCCCAACGGCAAGATCGTGGGTCTCTCCAAGCTGCCCCGGATCGTGGAGGTGTTCGCCCGGCGGCTGCAGGTGCAGGAGCGGCTCACCGACCAGATCGCGGACGCGATCATGGATGTCCTGGAGCCGCACGGCGTGGGGGTCCTCATCGAGGCCACCCATCTCTGCATGGCGATGCGCGGCGTCGAGAAGCAGAACTCCCGGACGGTGACCAGCGCCGTGCGGGGGATCTTCCGGAGTGACATTCGCTCCCGCGAAGAATTCCTCCGGCTGGTCTACGGGCGCGGGGGCGAATGAGAACGCTCGAGGGCAAGCTGGCGGTCGTCACCGGTGCCTCCCGGGGCATCGGACAGGCCGTGGCGCGCGGGCTCGCGGACGAGGGCGCGACCGTGGTCCGCCTCGCACGGAGTCTGCCGGACCGGACGGACGGGCCGTTCCGGGACCTGCGCTGCGATCTCGCTGACGTCGCGGAGATCGTCCGCTGCTCCACCCGGATCCTCGGGGAATGGGGCTCCCCCGCCATCGTGGTACAGAACGCCGGTCTCTTCCTGCTGCAGCCCTTCGAGAGCACGCAGCCGGCGGATCTCGACCAGCACTACGCGCTCAACCTTCGCGCGCCGTTCGTTCTCGCACAGGGACTGCTGCCCGCGATGCGCGCCGCCGGCGGCGGCATCCACGTCACCATCGGCAGCACCTGCGATCACATCGGCTATCCCGACAACAGCGTCTATACGGCCACCAAGTTCGGGGTGCGCGGCCTCCATGAGGCGCTGGCGGCGGAGTACCGCGGCACCGGCGTGCGTTTTTCGCTGGTCTCCCCCGGATCGGTGGACACGCCGATCTGGGACCCGTTCGACCCCGATGCGCGTCCCGGCTTCCTCCGTCGTGCACTCATGCTGCGTCCCGCCGACGTGGCGGATGCGGTCCGCTTCGTGGCCACCCGGCCCACGCATGCGAACGTGGAGTGGCTGCGGCTGTCCCCAAACCCCGTCGATGGCTGACCGTGCGCGGTAAGGAAACGCAGTGATCGTCATGCACCCAGCGCCACACCGTCGGCGCCAGTTCATCCGCGCCCTCACCCTCGCCGCGGTCTCGGCCATCGCACCACTCCCAGCCCTTCGGGCCCAGTCGCTGCCCGCGCTCCCGGACTCATCGGGCTGGGGTGTGCACGTGCTCTCGGTCACCCGGGACCCGGAGGGTGGACTGTGGGTCGGTACCTACGGACAGGGCATCTTCCGCCTCCGGCCCAGGGCAACGGCTTGGGAGCAGATCCGCCACGATTCCACCGCCACCAGCATCTCGTGGGATTTCGTGCATGCATTCGGGTTCGGGAACCGCGGCGAGATCTGGTACGGGACCGTCGGCAATGGCTGGGGGCTCTCGCTGGACGGCGGGGTGACCTGGAAGAACTGGACGTTCACCGAGCTCGGACCGGAGTGGCAGTACGTCGCCCCGGATGGGATCGTGAACCGGGGCGACACGACCTGGGTGGGGACCGCCGACGGCGTGCAGATGACGACCGACGACGGAGCGCACTGGGTGGCCATCACGGACAGCACCGGACCGCCGTCGAAGGGTCCGGCCGATACCGCGCTCGCGCTGCTGCAGAATGAGTATGTCCGCCGCATCGGTCTCGACCGCCGCGGGCTCCTCGTTACGACACTCAAGGGAAACGAGCGCCTGCTCAACACGGTTGGGACCTGGTCCACGGAAGCGGTTGCCTCTGCCGCCTTCGTGCCGAGGAACCGCTTCCTGCTCGATGGCCGTCCCTGGCGCGGGACGCCGTGCGGGCTCCACCCGCTGAGCGACACGCTCCCCTGCCTCCGCCGGGCCGTGAAAGCCGGGGAGGAGCCCAGGCCCCTGAAGACCAGCTGGTTCCGCCGCCCGATCGATCGCCTCGACAATCCCTACATCGATCAGACCTACCGGTACGGGTCGACGATGGGCGGGAACTTCCAGCAGCATCAGGGCGTCGAGTTCAACAACCCGGACGGGACGCCGGTGATGGCCATCGGCGCCGGCAAGGTCGTCTACGCCGGGCCGGCGGAGCAGGGCGCGCTGACCGTCGCGATCCGGCACGACAGCGTGGTGGCCGGCCCCGCGGGGCCGCTGCGAATCTTCAGCGTCTACTACCACAATTCCTCGCTGAAGGTCAAGGTCGGCGACCGGGTCGCCGCCGGTGACGTGATCTCGCGTGTCGGCAACACCGGCCGGGCCACCAATGACCACCTGCATCTCGAGGTGCACGCCGCGCCGGACGACGACGTCGGTCAGATTGTCGACTCGCTGCAGAAGTTTCCGCCCTACACCACCAATCCCGAGCTGTGGATCGAGCCGCTCCCCGGCACGGGCGTGCTCGCCGGCCAGGTGTTCGATGCGGCTGGCAAGCCGGTGCCGCAGGCGCGCATCTACGGCATCATCAAGACCGAGCCCGTCGAGACGCCGCTCTCCTACGCGGAGACCTATGGCGACAAGGCGCACCCGCACCCGCTCTATGGCGAGCACTTTGCCATCGGCGATGTCCCGCCGGGCACCTACGTGATCGGGACCGAGATCGAGGGAAAGCGGATCTTCCGCCGGGTCACGATCGAGGCCGGCAAGTACACCTGGGTGGTCTTCCGGCCGTAACGCCAGGGCCGCGGGCCGGTTTCCCCCGCCGGCCCGGGTCGAACCGCATGTTCATCGAACTCACCGATCATCTCCGCTGCGTCGCCGACCACGACGAGTCCTTCCTGGTGCTCATCCCGCACCAGATGGAGGGCCGCCGCGTGCTGCGCGGCACCCTCGGCTGCCCGGTGTGTCAGGCGGAGTACCCGATCGAGGCGGGAGTCGTTGACCTGGGTCCGGCCTCGCCACCGATCGTCAGCGGGATGCCGGAGGGCGGACTCGAGCCGGCGGCGCTGCTCGCCTTCCTTGGCCTCGAGGGGCCGGGTGGGTATGTGGGGCTCGTGGGCGAGGCGGCGCGCGCGGCGGGGGACATCGCGGCGGCGCTTCCGGGGATCCACCTGGTCCTGATCAATCCCGTCGACGCGATGGAGCCGTCACCGGGGGTGAGCGTGCTCCGGGCGCGGCGGATGCCGCTCAAGGCCCGCTCCCTGCGCGGCGTGGTGGTCGGTATTCCGGCCGCGGCCGACCGGGCGTGGCAGGCCGATGCCATCCGTGCCGTACTGCCGGGGCTCCGGGCCACGGGGATGGGACCGACGCCGGTGGTAGAGGGGTTCGAGCTGCTGGGTGCGGCGGAGGGATGGTGGGTGGGCGTGCGGCGGTGACGTGCCGTCCCGGTTGGGGCGCGGCGGGCACGAGGCCAGGGCGACCGGCCGGTCGCCCCTACATGTCGTGGCCGCCCCCCTTGGGCTCCGCGTAGACCGCCTCGATCTGGGCCTGGTAGTTCTTCTCCACGATGCGCCGCTTGACCTTGAGTGTGGGAGTGAGCTCGCCGGTCTCGATCGAGAAGTCGCGCTGAATCAGGACCACCTTCTTGGGCATCTCGAACTGGGCGAGGTCCCGCAGCGCCTTCTTGACTTCCCGCTCGACCTTGTCCCCCGCCTCCGGACTGGCGCAGAGCGCCGCATCGTTCGGAAAGGAGAGTTGCTGGGTCGTGGCCCATTCCCTCAGCGCATCCACATTCGGTACCACCAGCATCACCGGGAACTTCCGCTTGTCGCCGAGCATCACCGCATTCAGGATGAAGGGGTTGGTCTTCACCCGGTTCTCGATCGGCTGCGGGGCAATGTTCTTCCCGCCGGCCGTGACGATGATGTCCTTCTTGCGATCGGTGATGCGCACGAAGCCGTCGGCGTCCACGAGTCCGATGTCGCCGGTATGGAACCAGCCCTGGGCGTCGATCACCTCCGCGGTCGCCGCCGGCTTGTTGTAGTAGCCCTTCATCACGTTGGGGCCGCGGGTGAGGATCTCGCCGTCCGGCGCGATCTTCACCTCGACTCCCTCGATGGTCCGGCCCACGGAGCCCATGCGCACCCCCTGGCGGCAATTCACCGTGATCACGGGGGACGTCTCCGTGAGCCCGTAGCCCTCGTAGATCGGCAGTCCCGCCGCGAAGAAAAACTTCGCGATCTCCGCGGAGAGCGGCGCGCCGCCGGAGACGAAGAACCGGATCTTCCCGCCCGTCTTCGTCTGCAGCTTGCCAAAGACCAGGGCATCCGCGAGCGACTTCTTCACGCCGAGCAGGCCGGGCACCGGCTTGTTGGCGAGCACGTAGTCGGCCCAGGTCTCCCCCACGGCGCGTGCCCAGTCGAAGACGCGGCGCTTGACGGGGGACGCCGCAGCCCCTTCGAGGACCTTGGCGTAGATCTTCTCGTAGAGGCGGGGGACGGACAGCAGCACTGTGGGATGGCGCTCGAGCATGTCGTTCGGGACGGTCTCGATGCCCTGCGCGTAGTTGACCAGCGCGCCTGCCTGCCACATGCAGTAGTGCCCCGCCATCCGCTCGAAGACGTGGGAGAGCGGGAGGAACGAGAGGCATTCATCGCTCGAACGCAGGTCCAGCGACTTGAGCCCTGAGACGACATTGGAGCAGAGGTTGCCGTGCGTGAGCATCACGCCCTTCGGGTCGCCGGTGGTCCCGGAGGTGTAGATCAGGGTGGCGAGGTCGTCCGGGGCGGTCTCGAGGGCCTCCTCCCGCCAGCGCGGATAGCGGTCGAGGGCCCGGCGCCCCCGCTCCACGAGGTCGCCAAAGGGCATGACGCCCGGGCCGGTGGCGTCGTCATCGATGGCGATGATGTGCCGGAGCGCGGGGGTGACGTCGGGGTCGCGGATCGAGAGGACCTTGCCGAGCTGGTCCTTGCTGGAGACCACGATCGCGATGGCGCCCGAGTCCCGCAGAATGTAGGAGATCTGGCCGGCGGGGAGGGTGGGGTAGATCGGGACGTCCGCGCAACGGATCGTCAGGCAGGCGAAGTCGACCCAGGCCCACTCCGGCCGGTTCTCGGCGAGAATCGCGACGTTGCTCCCGGGCACGACGCCGAGTTCCCGGAGCCCTGCGGCGATGCAGCGTACCCGATCCTCGACCTCGGGATAGCTGTACTCCTTCCACGCAGTGGCGCCGCGTGGCTTGCACCGCATGGCAATCGGCCGCCGGTCGGCGCGCTCGAGCCCGCCGAAGAAGATTTCGTTGAGCGTACGCGGAGCCGTCATGCTGCCTCCGGAATGGGAGGGACTGGCAGGGCAGGGAACTGGCCCCTGGGCCTACTGGAAGAGGATCGTGTAGAGCTGGCCCGAGCCGGGCACCGGGGTGCCGCTCGGGCGACTCGCGCTCACCCGGACCTGCACGCTCGCCGGGGGGGTGGCGCCTGACACCTTGCGGAGCGTGACCGTGGCAGGCACCGCGCCGCTGGACAGTGTCGGCACGCGCTGGCTCAGGCCGCCCCCTGCGAAACGGACCGTGCCGAGCGCGGCGACGGTATCGACCACCTCGTAGAGCACCCGGTTGTCGAAGACCCCGCCGGCCGGATTGAACGAGAGCACCGAACTGCCCAGGGCGGCGCTCGCCGAATCGTTGGCGAGGACCGTGTCCGTCAGGGGCGAGGTCAGCGCCAGCGTGTCGGAGCGCGGGCGGATCGTCAACTGGGCGAGCGTGGAGCGGAGACTGCCGGTCACGGCCTGGACGCGGCCCGTGCCGGTGGTCAGCGGCGTCGTGACGAGGCCAGTCGAATCGACCATGGTCAGGGTGGTGTCGGCGGACCGCCAGACGATGATGGCCGCCACGCTGTCACCGTTGATGTCGAGGGCGCGGGCCCGCAACTGCAGGGTGTCGTTCTGCTCGACGACCGCGGGAACGGGCAGGCTCACCTCCAGCG
The DNA here is from genome assembly GCA_963817435.1 of uncultured Gemmatimonadales bacterium. GTDB lineage: Bacteria > Gemmatimonadota > Gemmatimonadetes > Gemmatimonadales > GWC2-71-9 > JADJOM01. The sequence goes on along the minus strand of CAWFNY010000001.1, from coordinate 1,342,228 downwards.
AGACGGGCTGGCCCTTCGGCCCCGAGAGGTTGCTGCACCCGCCGACCAGCGCCAGGGCGGCGCACCAGCGCGCCCGGGTCACTCCGGTTCCGCCGCGCGACCGTCCTCCAGCTCCCGCAGTGTCGCCTCGGCGTGCCGGATCCAGCGTTCGGCATCGGGGCCTTTCGGCGGACGGGCAAGGAAAGACCGCAGGTGATCGGCCGCTTCGTCGTCCTCCCCCTTCTCCTTGAGGCGGAAGGCCAGGCCGTAGTGCGCGCCGACCAGCGAATCGTCCAGCGCGAGCGCACGCCGGTAGTGGCGGATCGCCTCGTCCTGCTGGCCCGTCTTGGTGAAGGCGATCGCCATGTTCTGGAGGATCCGGGGATCGTTCGGGTTGTCGCGCATCGCGAGGCGATACGAGGTCAGGGCCGCCTCGTAGTCGCCCTGACGCTCGAGCGCCAGCGCTTCATTCAGGTAGTCGAGGCGCTGCGGCTGCAGTTTTTCCGACTTGGCGCCACCGAACAAGGACCGCCAGAAACTCATTGCGGGACAACATCCTCGCGGATCAGAGAGGGGAGTTGAGGCTAAGATAGCCCTGCCCTCTGGGGGCCGCAACGTGGTTGAAGGGGGGCGCTTGAGCCGGTAGCTTAAGTCACCGCGGCCATCACCTCACCGGCCGCGAGCCCCAGCAGACAGGCATGCCATGAAGCGCGCGCAACCCGCCTCCCAGCCCCGCGGTGTTCTCGAGGTCGACTGGCCCTTCTTCGGCGAGATCTGCCGTGCCCTCGCCCTGAAGGTGGCGCGGGCCTACGAGCCCGAAGTCATCCTCGGCATTGCCAAGGCCGGCGTAATTCCCGGCGTCGTCGTCGCGTCGATCCTGCAGGCGGAGTTCACGTCGATGGCGGTGACCCGGCGCGATGACGGCGGCGAGCCGATCCTCGTCACCGGGCCGCCGCCGAGCATCAAGGGCCGGCGGGTACTCCTGGTCGATGAGACCTGTGATACCGGCTCCACGTTCAAGCTGGCGCTCAACGAGGTGCGGGCGCTCAAACCGAAGGAGGTGCGCACTGCTGTCTCCTTCAAGACGGGCTCGTACCTGCCGGACTTCCACGCCTTCGAGACCGAGAACCTGATCATTCTCCCCTGGGATCGGGAGATCATCGAGAACGGCGAACTCGTCATGCGGCCGGATTACGTGAAGTGGCTCAAGGGGAACGGATAGGGCTTGCAGAATCTCCTCGCCGACGCGCTTCGGTCCTCCCGCGCCGATCATACCGAGATCCGCCTCGAGCGGAGGTGGGCCACCGCCATCGCCTTTCGGGGCAGCCGGCTCGAGGGCGCCACGACCGGGCTCGAGCTCGGCGGCATCGTGCGCTGCCTCAATCGCGGCCGCGGCTGGGGCATCGCCAGTTTCACGGGGCTCGAGGGACTCCGCGCCATGGTTTCGCGCGCCCACGAGCTGTCCCTGGCGGTTCACGTCGAGCAGCCGGTCCGCCTGGCCGACATCCCCATCCGCACCGCGGAGCACGTCGCCGATTCCGACGGTGATGTGCGAACCGTTCCGCTCGCCGAGAAGCGGCAGCTGCTCGAGCGCCTCAACCAGGAGATGCTCGCGACCGACCGGCGCATCGTCGACTCGCACGCCTCCTACGAAGACCGGGTGTCCGAGCGGTGGATCGCCACGTCCGAAGGGCTGATGGTGTACGACTTCCGCCCGGAGGTCCGGCTGGCCGCCGGGGCCGTTGCGCGGGAAGAGAGCTTTCTCGAGCGCGCGTTCGAATCCTGGGCGGTCCGGGGCGGCTGGCGCTCGGTGCAGGACGCCGATCACCTCTTCCGTACCGCCGCGCGTCGGGCAATCAATCTGCTGAGCGCGCCACGGATGAAGGCCGGCGTCGTCCCAGTGATCCTCGACCCGCGGGCCGTGGGCGCGCTGATCCATCAGACCATCGGTCATCTCAGCGCAGCGGACGCCTCGGACTACCTCCGGATGGGCCAGCGGATCGGATCGGACCTGCTCACCGTCGGTGACGATGGAAGCGCCTCGAGCCTGACGGGATCGCTGGCGTTTGACGACGAGGGTGCTCCCACTCAGAACACCCTCCTCGTGCAGCACGGCGTCCTCGTCGGCAGGCTTCACACCCGCGAGACCGCGGGGCGGGCGGGCACCCGCCCGACCGGGAACGCCCGCGCCGGCTCGTTCCGCCGCGTCCCGGGTGCCCGGCTCACGAACACCTACGTCGCGAATGGCAAAGGCACCCTGGAGGACCTGATCCGCGGCATCCGGTACGGCGTCTACGTGAGTGACGCTATGGCCGGTGAGTCGCACTTCGGCCGGTTCTCGCTGACCACGGGGTGGGGACAGCTCATCCGTGACGGTCACCTCGCCGAGGTGGTGAAGCCGCTCGTCATCACCGGGGATCTGGTCGAGACGCTCTCGCGCGTCGATGCCGTGGCCGGTGACTTCCGCTGGAACCATCTCGCGAGCGGCTGCAGCCGCGGCGACGGAGGACGGCTCCCGGTTTCCGAGGGCGCGCCGCACCTGCGCATCGATGGGGTGTCCGTCGGCGGAGACGTCGCATGATTCAGACGCTCATCGAGCAGGCGGACCGCCGGTCGACCATGGCGGACGCTGCCCTGAGCACCGACGAGACGACGACGCTCGAGTTCACCGGAGGGCGGTTGTCAGGCGCGACGACCGCAACCAGCCACGGTGTGAACCTCCGCGTGGTCTCCGAGGGGCGGGTCGGGATCGCGGGCACGACCCTCGAGGACGGCGCCGAGCTGCTGGACCGGGCCCTCGAGTCGTCGAGGGTCGGGGAACTCGCCGTGCTCACCCTGCCGCGGCCGGCCCAGCTTCCCGAGGTGATGACGCACTACCCCCGCGCCGCATCCGCCACGGTGCCGGAGCTCGCCGCGCTCGGCACTCTTGTCCGAGACCGGCTCGGTGCGGAGCGCGCCGACCTCTCCCTGACGATCTCCCGCTCCCTCGGCTCGGTACGGGTGGCCAACACCCTGGGCGTCGACGCGAGCTATGATGTCTCGCTCGTCATGCTCCGCCTGCAGGCCCGGCGGAATCGCGACGCGAGGCAGCTCTCCATCGAGGGCGCACTCGCTGGCGCCGACCTGCCGGCGTTGCCGGACCTCGAGCAATTGGTCGCCATGGTGCGCCAGCGACTCGCCTGGGCGGAGCGCGAGGCCGAGATCGCGCCCGGTCGCCAGCGGGTCGGTTTCCTCCCGACGGCGATGCCGGTGCTGCTCACGCCAGTGGAGCAGGCGCTGGTGGGCAAGGCCGCGCTGCACGGCGGCTCGCCCCTCGCACGCCGCCGCGGTGCCCGCGCCTTCAGTGAACTCCTCACCCTGCATGACGACCCGCTCATCGACGGGCGCCCGGGCTCGCGGCCCATCGATGACGAGGGCGTCGCCAGCCGGCGCCTGCCGCTGGTCGTGGGCGGTGAGATCGATGCCATGATCTACGATCTGGAGACCGCCGGACGCGTGGGCGCCACGCCGTCCGGGCACGGCCGCCGCTCGACCTTCGGCAAGCCCCAGGCGGCCTACACCAATCTGGTGCTCGAGCCCGGCTCCTCGAGCTGGGAGGAGATCCTCGCGGCGATCGGGGATGGGCTGCTCATCGAGCGCCTGCGGCCATCCGGCCAGGCCAATCTGATCGGCGGGACCTTCGCGCTGCGTGCCGCCCTGGCCTGGCGCGTGGAGGGTGGCGAAATCACCGGCCTCCTGCCCGAAGCGACCGTCGCGGGCAACGCGCACGACCTGCTCGGCCGGGTGCTGGCGGTGGGGCGCGATCCGATGTGGGTGGGGAGCCGGTCGACGCCGGCGGTGGTGGTGGACGGGGTGTCGGTGTTCTAGAAGAGGAACCGCCGCACCAGCCAGTAGACGAGGTACATCAGCGCCGCGATGACCAGCAGGACAGCGACTTCCCGGAAACGGTTCAGAGTCCGGTCAGTGCCCGACGCGGGATCGTAGTCGACCTTCCCGCTCTTGCGGACGTTGTAGGCGCACATGTCAGGCGCGAATGCCGAGTCCCTCGAGATAGCTGGATCCCTGGGCCATGCGGTCGTAGAGGATCTGGAGCGTTTCTGATGCACCCGCCAGGAAGCGGCAATGGGCGTCTCCCCTGGAGCGGCACTCGACCTCCATGACCCCGAGGGTGGTTTCGGAAATGCGGGAGAGCAGCTCCGCGAGCAGCCCGGACGAGAGGTGGCACGAGGGATAGGCCGCACCTGAGCCCGGGTCGGACTCCCACCAGTCCGCCGAGTCGATCGCGATGACCGCGGGGGTCAGCGGTGTGACTCTCACCGAGCCCCATCCATTCTCCTGAAAGAAGCCGGACAGGGTCTCGCCGAGGTGGCGCACGTCGAGCGCGGAGGGACGGTTGACGGCAAACCGGCCCGAGAGCCATTCCGCGTAGATCGCGTACAGCGCCTCGCCACCCGCGAAACCGGCCTCCTGCATCCAGGTGGCGGCCTGCCCGCCAGCCTCGCGCTCGAGAACCTGCCGGAGGTGGCGAATACTCTGCCGGCTGAGGAGCACGGTGTCGGGCGGCGCGGCGGATGTCACGGTCGGCATAGGATCGCTCCGGAGGGACGGCCGAAGGTTAGGGGCGGGCGGAGTCTCAGGCAAGCTCTCCGCACGGCTACCGCCCGACCCGTCTCAGCAGCTCGGGTTCGTCGATGATCTCGATCCCCAGCTCCTTCGCCTTGTCCAGCTTGCTGCCCGCCTCGTCCCCGGCGACCACCGCCGTCGTCTTCCTGCTCACGCTGCCGGTCACCCTGCCACCCGCCTGCTCGATGAGGTCGGTCGCCTCCTGACGGCTGAGCGTCGGGAGCGTGCCCGTGAGGACGTAGGCCTGGCCAGTCAGCCGACCGCCGGCGGACACGGCACGCGGCTCCTCCATCGTGAGCCCCGCCCGCTTGAGGCGGGTGACGAGGTCGCGGTTGGCCTTCTGGTGGAAGAACGCGGCGACGGCCTCGGCGATCGTCGGGCCCACGCCAGGCGTATTCTCGATCTCCTCCGGCGTGGCCGCCTCCAGGGCGGCCATTGTGCCGAAGCGTTTCGCGAGGATCTGCGCCACCGACTTCCCGACGTGGCGGATCCCGAGGGCGAAGAGCAGCACCGAGAGCGGCTGCCGCTTCGACGCGGCGATCGCCGCCACGAGCTGGGATGCGGACTGCTCCGCGAAGCGTTCCAGCTGCTCCAGCTGCTCTGCGGTGAGATCATAGAGGTCGGCCACATCGGCGATGCACTGCCCGTCGAGCAGCTGCCGTACGCGCTCGTAGCCCAGCCCGCGGATGTCCATCGCGTCCCGGGACGCGAAGTGGACGATGCCCTCGAGGACCCGCCCGGGGCAGGCGGGGTTGGGGCAATAGCGCATCGCCTCGTCCTCCACCCGCTCGAGCTTCGTCCCGCAGCGCGGGCAGGCCGCCGGCATTTCGAACGGGCGTTCCTCCCCGGTGCGCCGGTCCCGCAGCGGTCCGAGCACCTGGGGAATGACTTCGCCGGCCCGGGTGATCTCCACCCAGTCGCCGATCCGGATGTCCTTCGCGGCGATCTGGTCTTCGTTGTGGAGGGTCGCGCTCGAGACCGTCACGCCGCCGACTTCGACCGGGGCCAGCACCGCGAAGGGATTGATGGCTCCGGTCCGTCCGACGTTCAGCTGGATGTCGAGCAGCTGGGTGACGGCGACCTCGGGCGCGAATTTCCGCGCGATCGCCCAGCGCGGCTCCCGGCCCCCGACGATGCCGAGTTCCTCGTGCAGCGCGAGCCGGTCGATCTTCACGACCACGCCATCGGCGTCGAAGGGAAGCTTGTGCAGGAGCGTCTCGTACTCCGCGATTTTCTTCTGCACGCTGACCAGATCGCGGTGCCGCGCCCGGTGCGGCTCCACCGGGAACCCCCATTCGGCGAGCTGTTCCAGGACGTCCCATTGCGACTTGAGCCCCAGCTCCCCCTCGATCACCTCGAGGTGGAAGGCGAACATGCGGAGCCTCCGCTTCCGCGTGATCCTGGGATCGAGCTGGCGCAGACTGCCGGCGGCCGCGTTGCGCGGGTTGGCGAAGAGGGGTTCCGCGTCGCGGGCCCGGTCCTCGTTGAGCCGCTGAAAGGCCTGTCGCGAGAGGTACACCTCGCCGCGGATCTCCATCAGGGCCGGGTGTTTCCTCCCCTTGAGAACAAGGGGCACCTCGGAGATGGTCTTCAGGTTTTCCGTGACAATTTCCCCGATCACCCCATTGCCCCGGGTGGCCCCGACGAGCAGTTGACCCGTGCGATAGGTCAGGCTGATGGCCGCGCCGTCGATCTTTACCTCGGTGGTGTAGCCGCCACTGCGCGCATCGGGGGTGATGCGGGCATTGCGGTTCTCCCAGGCTTCGAGCTCGTCCGGGTCGAAGGCGTTGGCCAGGGAGACCATCGGCCGGAGGTGGGTGTGCTTGACCAGCGCCGACGCGGGCTCGGCGCCGGAGCGCTGGGTGGGGCTGTCGGGAGTGAGGAGTTCCGGATGAAGCGATTCGAGTTGCTGGAGCTGGCGGAAGAGCCGGTCGAACTCCGCGTCGGGCATGACCGGCGCGTCGAGCACGTAGTAGGCGTGGTTCGCCTGGTCGATCAGCTCACGGAGCCGAGCGGCTTCCTGCTTCGGTGATTCGGGCATGGTCGAATTGGCGCCGGCGTTGTCGGGGCGACCGGCCGGTCGCCCCTACCGCGCCGCCGCCTCCTGCTGCAGCACCGTCAGCGCCACCCCGACCAGTCGCTCGATTTCCTCCGCGCTCGCACGGGCCAGGACGCCCTCGCTCCACGGGCCTTCCCGCGCGGCGAAGTCATCGAGCAGGCGGCGCAGGAAGCCGATGAGCGCCACCCGCTCCCGTTCGACCGCCCGGCTGCTGCCGTCGTCGCCCACCCGCTGCCGCAGCTTCTCGAAGCGGTGCGCGTTGCGCAGGGCCTTGGCGGTCAGGCTCGCGATCACCTGGCAGAAACGGACATCCGATTCCGAGAAGGCGGGGCCATCGCGGAAGGTGCGCAGCAGGATGGCGCCGATGGCGGCCCCGCGCCAGGTGATCGGGAGCACCGTGATCGAGCGCACCCTGCGGCTGTCGAACGACCCCTTGAGGTGAGCCATGGTCGAATCGGTCTCGACATCCGGGATATAGACCGTCTCGCCCTGTTGCAGCGCCCGGCGGAGCTCCGGGTAGCGATCGAGGTCGACCACGTAGTTCCGGATGCTCGGATCTTCGAAGCTCGCCACCAGCCGCACGGTCTTGCCGTCGCGCTCGGCGAGGAAGATGGAGCAGCGGTCCAGGCCGAAGGCCTCGCCAAGCCGGCGGGCGATCGACTGCATGATGTCGACGAAGTGGAGCGATCCCGAGATCTCCTGGAGGATTTCCAGGACCGCCAGCAGATGCTTCCGCTCGTGCTCCAGCTCGCGGACGCGGGCCTGGAGGCGCTCGATCTCGTCGATGGTGAGGGCCGTGGTGCTCATGGGATGCCTGTAAGGGTTGACGAATTGTCGCGGCGTGGCGGAGGGGGGTCAAGCGGGGGTACCTTACCGGCAGACAGGGGGTGGACCATGGATGACGAAGAACTGGAAGACGAATTGCCTGCCGGGCGCGAGTTCGACTCGACCAGCTTTCTGACTGGCGTGCTGGTCGGCGCCGCGGTGGGCGCCGGCATCGCGCTGCTCTTTGCGCCGGCCTCGGGTGACGACACCCGGCGGCTGATCCGGCGCCGTGCCAAGTCCATTCGGAAGGATGCAGCCCACGGCTTGGCGTCGGCCAGGGATGAGGCGCGCCGCCAGTTCAAGGACAAGAAGGAGGCCCTGCGCGAGCGGCTGGCACAGGGCCTCGACCGGATTGAGGAAGAGCTGGACGTCTGAAGCCGGCTCAGTCTCCCTTGTCCTTCTTGCCCTCGATCTTCCGGGCCAGCGAGGCGGCCCGCTCCTTGTACGCCGGATCCATCACGTCCACCACCGGCAGGTTTTCCACCTGATTCAGGTGGATCCTCGCCTCGGCATAGCGGCCGCGGTCAATGAAGATCTCCGCGAGATCGAGGTGGTGGTAGATGTTGTCGGGCGCCAGCGCCACCGCCTTCTCCATGTAGACCACTGCGCTGTCCCAGGACGCCGCCCCGAAGATCTTGCCGCCGAGGAAGGCCTTGGCGAAGAACCGCTGGAAACCTGACAACCGCATGATCTCGGCGTTCCACCGGCCGAGCACATGATAGGTCTTGTGATGCTCGGGGTCGATTTCGAGCGCGCGGAGGGCTTCGCTCCGGATCTCGGCGGCGCGACGGACCCGCTCCTTGCTGCTCTTGGTCAGTGACGCCCGCCCGATCGCGGCCGCCAGGGCGAAATGGCCATCCGCACCGTCGGGATTGACCTCCGTCGCGACGCGCCCATACGCCTCGGCCCTGGCGTAGACCGAATCCCGCGTCGGGCTCTTCACCGAATCGGGGGTCTGCTTGCCGATGTCCATCAGCACCTCGGCCGCGCGCCAGTTCGCCTCGTAGCTCCGGGGCTCCACCGCGAGTGCGGCCTCCAGGTGAGTCAAGGCGGTGGCGGGGTCGCGAGCGAGCTGCGCCTCTACGCCGAGTCGGATATGTTCGTCGGCCGACTGGGCCGACAGTGACTGCGTGAATCCCGCGGCCAGGAGGAGGACGAGGGATCGTGACGCTCGACGCATGGCGCTCTCCTGCATAAGTTGACCCGCTCGGCTGACCATAACCGGTTCCAATAATACCAAGCATTCATCATGCTGTTCCCTCCGCTCATCGAGCGCAAGCGTGACGGCGGTGCCTTGACGCCCGCCGAGTGGCACGGCGTCATCACTGCATATCTGGGCGGGGCCATCCCGGATTATCAGATGGCCGCGATGCTCATGGCCATCGTCTGGCGCGGGCTCGAGCCGGCCGAACTCGAGGCGCTGACGGAGGCGATGCTCGCCTCCGGTGCCACCCTCGACTGGGGCGGCTTCGCGCGGCCGCGGGTCGACAAGCACTCCACCGGTGGGGTGGGGGACAAGGTCTCCCTCGTCCTGGCGCCGCTGGTCGCCTGCTGCGGCGTAGCGGTGCCCATGATGTCGGGCCGGGGTCTGGGCCACACCGGCGGCACCACCGACAAGCTGGAGGCGATCCCCGGCTTCCGCACCGACCTGAGCCTGGCGGAAGTGCGCGCCCAGGTGGAACGGATCGGCGTGGCGATGTTCGGTCAGAGCGAAGCCATCGCGCCGGCGGACCGGCGGCTGTACGCCCTGCGCGATGTGACGGGCACGGTGCCGTCGATTCCCCTCATCGCTGCGAGTATCATGTCGAAGAAGCTCGCCGAGGGACTATCGGGGCTGGTGCTGGACGTGAAGGCCGGCAGCGGGGCCTTCCTGCCGGATCCCGAGGCCGCAGTCACACTGGCCCAGACCATGGTTTCGCTTGGAGAGGCCCATGGCTGCAGGACGGCCGCGCTGGTCACCGCAATGGATCGCCCGCTCGGGCGGGCCATCGGGAACGCCCTCGAGCTCGAGGAGACCCTGCTCGCCCTCGAGGGCCGTGGCCCGGATGATCTGATGCTGGTCACGAGGGCGCTCGCGGTGGAGATGCTCGTGCTGGCCGGCACCGACCCCGATCGCGCCGGCGCCAATCGGCGCGTCACCGAGGCGCTCGAGTCGGGTCGCGCCCTCGAGAAGTTCCGCGAACTCATCGCCGCGCAGGGCGGTGACCCCGCGGTCATCGACGATCCCGGTCTGCTGCCGCAGGCCAGCGAGGTGGAGCTCTTCGAAGCGCCCGCCGCCGGCACCGTCGCCGCGGTCGATCCCCGGCCGCTCGGCCTGGCGGTGGTCGCGATGGGAGGCGGTCGTCAGGCGCTGGGCGAGACGATCGACCCGAGCGTGGGGTTTGTCGTCTCCGCCCGCCCCGGAACCAAGGTCGCCCGGGGTGAGCCCATCGCGTCGGTCTTCGCTCGGGACGCGGCCGGTGCGGCGCTGGGGCTCCGCGCGCTGGAGGAGGCCATCCGGTTCGGAGAGGCGGTGGCACAGCGCCCCCTCATCTCGCACCGTGTCACCGGGGCGGGGGTCGAGAGCTTCTGAGCGGCATGGATTCCGAAGGGGAGGCGGCCTCGTGTCGGTGATCTTTCTCGTGGTCGTGGCAGGTGCGCTGCTCACGTGGTGCCTCGTCCCGGGGAAGCGGGCTTCCACCGGGAACGACGACCCGATCGAACCGGTCGACAGGGAGGAACTCGAAGCCGCCGAGCGCGAGGTCCGCGATCTGGGCATCGAGCAGCGGCCGGAGGACGGATTCGAGGGCGATGACTGGGGTCCGGGTGCCGGAAAGCACCGAGGGGGCCGCGACTAGTCGCGGCCCCCTCGATGCTGCAGCGGGTACGGCGAGCCGCTCACACGTCCAGATGGCTCACGTACTTGGCGTTCTTTTCGATGAAGAGCCGGCGCGGCTCGACTTCATCCCCCATCAGCTCCTCGAAGAGCTTGGAGGCTTCCACGGCATCGGACATCGTCACCCGGAGCACCGTGCGCCGGGCCGGATCCATCGTCGTGGTCCAGAGCTGGCCCGGGTTCATCTCTCCCAGACCCTTGTAGCGCTGGATGTTGACGTTCCCCTTCCCCTCGGGGCCGGCCAGCCGCTTCACGTACTCGTCGCGCTCCTTCTCGTCGTAGGCGTAGAACTCCTCCTTGGCCCTGGCGACCCGGTAGAGCGGCGGCTGGGCGATGTAGATATAGCCCGCGTCGATCAGCTCCGGCATCTGCCGGAAGAAGAAGGTGAGCAGCAGCGTGCGGATGTGGGCGCCATCCACGTCGGCGTCGGTCATGATGACGATCTTGTGATAGCGCACGTCGTCGAGCGTGAAGTCGTCGCGGACGCCCGCCCCGATCGCCGTGATGATCGCCCGGATCTCCTCGTTGGAGAGGATCTTGTCGATCCGCGCCTTCTCGACGTTGAGGATCTTGCCGCGCAGCGGCAGGATGGCCTGGAACTGGCGGTCCCGCCCCTGCTTTGCGCTGCCGCCGGCCGAGTCGCCCTCGACCAGGTAGATCTCGCAGAGGGCGGGATCGTCGAGGGAGCAGTCGGCGAGCTTCCCCGGGAGCACCGCGCCCTCGAGACCTGACTTCTTGCGGACGAGGTCGCGTGCCTTGCGGGCGGCCTCGCGGGCTCGCGCCGCGCTGACGGCCTTCTCGATGACCGCGCGGCCCACCGCCGGCTTCTCGTCGAGGAAGGTGCGAATCTGCTCGTACACCACCTGCTTGACGATGCCTTCGACCTCGGAGTTGCCCAGCTTGGTCTTGGTCTGCCCCTCGAACTGGGGCTCGCGGACCTTGCAGTGGAGCACGCAGGTCAGGCCCTCGCGGATGTCCTCGCCGGTCAGCGAGAAGTCTTCCTTCTTGAGCGACCCCTGCTGCTTGGCGAATTCGTTGATCGCGCGGGTGAGCGCCGCGCGGAAGCCCGTGAGGTGGGTGCCCCCCTCATGGGTGTTGATGTTGTTGACGAAGGTGAAGATGTTCTCGTTGTAGCCATCCTCGTACTGGATAGCCACGTCCACCTCCACATCGTCCTTGGTGACCGTGAAGGCGATCGGCTTGGGATGGAGCGGCTTCTTGTTCCGGTTGAGCCACTCCACAAACTGGATCAGGCCCCCCTTGGCGAAGAAGGTCTCGCTCTTCGGCTCGTCCGGACGATCGTCCTTCAGCGTGATGTTCACGCCCTTGTTCAGATAGGCGAGCTGCCGCAGCCGGTCCGAGAGCGTGCTCCAGCTGTACTCCAGGACGCTGAAGATCTCCGGGTCGGGCTTGAAGCGGACCAGCGTGCCGGTGTCCCGCACCTTGTCCAGCTTCTCGAGCTGCTTCACGGTCTGGCCCCGCACGAACGCCATCCGCCACTTGAAGCCATCCCGCTTGACGATCACCTCGGTGCGCTCCGACAGCGCGTTCACCACCGACACGCCCACGCCGTGCAGGCCGCCGGAGACCTTGTAGTTCGACTTGTCGAACTTGCCGCCGGCATGCAGCACGGTCAGTGCGACCTCGACGGCGGGCAGCTTCTCGGTCGGGTGCATCTCGACCGGAATGCCGCGCCCGTTGTCCTCGACCGAGATCGAGTTGTCCTTGTGGATGGTGACGTTGATGGTGTCGCAGAATCCCGCGAGGGCCTCGTCGATCGAGTTGTCGACGACCTCGTAGACGAGGTGGTGCAGACCATTCTCGCCGGTGGAGCCGATGTACATGCCCGGCCGCTTGCGCACCGCTTCGAGACCCTTGAGGACCTGGATCGATCCCGCGCTGTACTGCTGTTCGCTGCCGTTACCCGCCGATTCCTTCGCCATTGCGCTTCCTGTTGGGGACCGTCATGAGCGCGCACGGCCGTGCGCGCGATTCCTGCTACCGCTGGCGGGCCCGACCGGATCCGCCCTGACCGCCGTCGATGCCACCCGCCATCCAGCGGACGGCGGTAATCCGCCCCGTCCGCCCGGTATTGAGCCGCGCCAGGATCTGCGGCGTCATCAACTGGAGCTCGGAGGCCCATGCCGCCGTCGCCACCTTCACCCGCAGGACACCTTCCGGCGTGACCGACTCCGGTTCGGTCACCGAGGCGATCTGCGGTCCTACCAGCTCGGCCCACTCCTCGATCACCCCGGCCTGCCCCATCCGCCGGACCAGCCCCGCGCGCTTCAGATAGGACTGCAGCACGTCGGCGAGCGGGGTCGGCCGGGAGTCGCCATTCCGTTCTCTCATGTCAGCCCGCCGCTCCTCGCGCTCCTGGGCACGTCCCCGTCATGGCACTACCACCCGTCCCGCCTCCACGCCCCAGATCGGCAGCGCGAGGCCCGCCGGCAGCTCCTCCCGTCTGGGAGAGCTGATGAAGACCTGGGCGGACCGCCCATCGAAAAGCCGGTGCGCCAGCCGTTCCTGTCGCCGCCCATCGAGTTCGGCGAAGACGTCGTCGAGCAGCAGGGCGGGGCACGATCCGGTCGCCGCTTCGATCGTCTCCAGCTCCAGCAGCTTGAGCGCGATGGCGGCGCCGCGATGCTGCCCCGTTGACCCGTACTCGCGCAACGAATGCTCGCCGAGTCTCAGCATGAGGTCGTCCCGGTGCGGGCCGACCGTCGTGACCCGCCGCGCGGCGTCGCGCGGCGCAGCCTGCGTCAGCCGTTCAGGCCAGGCCGCCGGATCGGCCAGTTCCGACGCGCCGTGGTAGGCGAGCGCCGCCTCACCGCCCTGCTCCCCGAGTGCCACCACGGTCTGCGTGTACCGCTCGGCGTGCGCCTCCGCCCAGGCGACCCGCCGAGCCACAACCAGCGCACCTGCGCGGGCCAGCGGCGCGTCAAAGCTTGCCGCCAGTTCGGGTCGCCCCTGCCTGAGCGCCGAGTTTCGCTGTGCCAGGGCGGCGCGGTAGCGGGCCAGGGCGCGCATGTAGTCGTGATCGGACAGCGCCAGCGTCCGATCGAGGAACAGCCGCCGCGCGGCGGCGGGGCCCGACGCCAGCCGCACATCCTCGGGCGCAAAGACGACCGCCAGCCAGGTGCCCGCCCCCTCGACCAGCCGCTCCAGCGGCGCCCCATCCAGCTCGAGCCGCTTGCGGCGGCCCGCCTGACGGAACGTCGCGGCCACCGTGCGTCTCCGGCCGTCCCGGGTGAAGTCGAGCTCGACGTGAAACCCCGGATCGCCGAACCGCGCTATCTCGGCATCCAGCGCCGTCCGGAAGGACCGGAACAGCACCGGATACGCGATCGCTTCCAGCAGGCTCGTCTTGCCCTGACCGTTCGCCCCGAGGAGGACTACCCCGGAGTCGGGGATCTCGAGTGCCGCCTCCGCGAGGTTGCGAAAGCCGCGTACCGCCAGCCGCGCCGCCCGCACTACTGGACCGCGATGCGCCGGATGGCCGTGTCGCCCCGGTTGCCGAGCTGGTCGGTGGCGAAGACCCGGAGCAGGATCGTATCCCCCGCCAGGCCACCGGTCGTCAGCGGCAGACCGAATCGCATGGAGTCCCGGCTCACCACCTCCGGCTGAAAACTCGACAACCCTCCAACCGTCTCGAAGTAGACCGAGTCCAGCCCGTCGGGGTCGACGCTGTACCCCGTCACGAAAAAGATGGCGGAATCACCGGAGACGGTGATATCACCTGTCGGACGATCGATGACCGTATGGGGGCCCGCCCCATTGGGGCCGGTGCCCGGGAAGATCAGGCGATCCCTGGTCTGGCAGCCAAGGACCACGAGGGCGGACAGGGCGCAGCTGGCCGCGATCTTCCGGGGAAAACGGGGTCGAAATCGGCCGGTGCGCATGGCCAAATTTAGCCGGGCCGAGGGGGGATTTGCAGGCGCGACTATCGGCCTCCGAAGTCGGCCTTCCGCTTCTCGAGAAAGGCCGTCATACCCTCCCGCATGTCGGCCGTCGAGGAGAGCAGGCCGAAGTGGTTGGCCTCCAGCAGGAGCGCATCCTGGGAGGTCATCTCGTACCCGGCGTCCACCGCCTCGAGCACGCACTGCACCGCGAGGGGTCCCTGCGCGAGGACCGTCCGGAGGAACCCTTCGCACTCCGCCAGCAGGCGGTCCGCGGGGACCACCCGGTTCACGAGGCCGACTCGCCAGGCCTCCTGCGCATCGATCATCTCCCCCGTCAGCAGCAGCTGGATCGCCCGGCCCCGCCCGATCAGCCGGGGCAGGCGGACCGTGCCGCCGTACCCCGGGCCGATGCCCAGTTTCACCTCCGGCTGCCCGAATTTCGCCGTGTCGCTGGCGATCCTCAGGTGGCAGGCCATCGCCAGCTCACAGCCACCTCCAAGGCAGAAGCCGTTCACCGCCGCGACGACCGGCTTCCTGAGCGCTTCGAAGCGGCGGAAGACCGCCTGCCCCTTGAGCGACCGCGCCTTTCCCTCGAAGGGACTCTGGCTGGAGAGCTCGCTGATATCGGCCCCGGCCACGAAGGCCTTGGGGCCGGCGCCGGTCAGGATGACGCCCCGCACCATGGCATCGTCGCGCGCGGTGTCGATCGCCATGCCGAGTTCGGCAATGACGGCGTCGTTGAGGGCATTGAGCTTGTCGGGACGGTTGACGGTGATGACGGCGATCCCGTCGCGCAGGTCATAGAGGAGGGTCGAGTAGGCCATGCGGGTATCCGGAAGGAGAGCGGGGAGCAGCCGGCCATTCTTGGGTGGCCGAAAACTAGCAGGGATGCCTGTGGCTGGAACCTTGGGTGATCGATCCCGGCGCTGCACTGATGCTCGCGGGCTGGTGGGGGCAGGTATCTTCCTCCCATGTCCATCACACACATCGGCTGGGCCCCGGAGCATGGCGTGCGGTTCCTCGACCAGACGCTGCTTCCCACTGAGGAGCGCTATCTCGAGGTCTACACCGTCGAGGAAGTCGCCGAGGCGATACGCATCCTCCGGGTGCGGGGGGCGCCACTCATCGGTGTCGCCGCGGCGATGGGGGCTACCCTGGCCGCCAGGAATCTCCCGGCCGGTTCGACGCCCGCCGCGGCGCTGGCGGCCGCGCTGGCGGCCTGCGACCTCCTCGAATCCACCCGTCCCACCGCCGTGAACCTCGCCTGGGCGCTCGCCCGGATGCGGACTGCGGCCCGCCGCACCGGCGGAGAAGGGCTGCATGCCGCCCTGCTGACGGAGGCCAACGCCATCTGGGAGGAGGACCGCGCGATGTGCGAACGCATCGGGGCGGCCGGCCTCCCGCTGGTTCCGGACGGGGCGCTGGTGCTGACGCACTGCAACGCCGGGGCGCTGGCGACCGGGGGCATCGGGACCGCGCTCGCCCCGATCTATCACGCCCATGCGCTTGGGCGCCACGTGCGCGTCATCGCGGACGAGACCCGTCCCCTGCTGCAGGGAAGCCGCCTCACCGCCTGGGAGCTGACCAACGCCGGGATTCCGACGACGGTCATCGCCGACAACATGGCCGCGAGCCGGCTGCGGCTCGGTGACGTCACCTGCGTGATCGTGGGTGCCGACCGGATCGCGCGCAACGGTGACGTGGCGAACAAGATCGGGACCTATAGCGTGGCACTCGCGGCGCGCGAGCATGGCGTGCCGTTCTACGTCGCGGCGCCGAGGTCCACGTTCGATCCGATGACGCCTGACGGCCCCGCGATCCCCATCGAGGAACGCACCCCGGAAGAGGTGCGTCGCGTTGGCCCGGCGGCCCATCGGGCCGCCATCTGGAATCCGGCGTTCGATGTCACACCGGCAGCGCTGATTCGCGGCTACATCACCGACGCCGGGCTGCTCACGCGGGATCAGCTCGGACAACTCGCGGACTGACCTCGCGGAGCTGGCTGACCAGTAGTCCGTCCCCGAACTCGCACCTTCTGCCGATGCCCTCGATTCTCGCCCTCGACCAGGGCACCACCGGTACCACGGCGCTCGTCATCCATCAGGATGGGAGCATCCTTGGCCGCGGCTATCGTGAGTTCACCCAGTTCTTTCCCCGGCCGGGATGGGTGGAACACGATCCGGAAGAGATTCTCCGGGTCACCCTCGAGGCCGCCCGCGAGGCGATCGCCACCGCTGGCGAGACGCCCGCCGGACTCGGCATCACTAATCAGCGGGAGACGGTCGTGCTCTGGGACCGCAGGACGCTCCGGCCCCTGGCGCCGGCAATCGTCTGGCAGGACCGGCGCACCGCCGAACGTTGCCGCGAGCTCAAGGCCGCCGGGCATGAGGCTGTCCTCCGGGAACGCACCGGCCTCCTCCTCGATCCCTATTTCTCCGCCACCAAGCTCGAGCTCCTGCTGCAGGATCCCGAACGGCGGCGCCGGGCTGAACGCGGGCAACTCGCCGCCGGGACCATCGACAGCTGGCTGATCGCGCGCCTCACCGGAGGACGGGTCCACGCCACCGACCACACCAACGCCTCGCGCACGCTCCTGTACGGGCTCGCCGCCCGCGACTGGGATCCAGAACTCCTGAACCTGTTCGGCGTACCCCGGAGCGTCCTGCCGGACATCGTGCCCTCCGCTGGTGTCGTCGGCGAGACCGAGGCCGAGTTCTTCGGCGTGCGGCTGCCGATCGCCGGGATCGCCGGGGATCAGCAGGCCGCGCTCTTCGGGCAGGGATGCGTGCGCGAGGGACTCGCGAAGAACACCTACGGTACTGGCGCGTTTCTCCTCGCTTATACCGGCCAGCAGCGCCCCCACCCGGGTGAGGGCCTCCTGCTGACCGCCGCTTGCGGACCGCGCGGCGAGCCGGCCTACGCGCTCGAGGGCAGCGTCTTCATCGCGGGTGCCGCGATCCAGTGGCTGCGGGACGGGCTCGGCCTGATCACGCGCGCACACGACACCGAGGCGCTGGCGCGATCGGTCTCGGACACCGGCGGGGTGTATTTCGTTCCGGCCTTCGTCGGGCTCGGGTCGCCCCATTGGGAGGCGGAGGCCCGTGGCACCATCGTGGGCCTCACCCGAGGTACCAGCCGGGCGCACCTCGTCCGCGCGGCGCTGGAGGCGATGGCCTTCGCGAGCGCCGATCTGCTGGGGGCCATGTCGGCGGCCGCCCACCTGGAGGTTTCTGCCCTTCGCGTCGACGGCGGTGCGACCGCGAACGACTGGCTGATGCAGTTCCAGGCGGACGTACTCGGCGTCTCCGTCGAACGCCCCGACAACGTCGAGACCACGGCGCTCGGCGCCGGTGCCCTCGCCGGCATCGCGCTGGGGGTGTGGCCCTCCATCGACGCGTTTCTGGAAGGACGCGTGTTCACTCCCTTCGAGCCGGCCCTCGATTCGGGACGCCGGGCCGAGGGGTGGCGCGGCTGGCGCCGCGCGGTGCACGCGGCACTCGCGTGGGCCAGACACGAGGGTTGAGGGAGGTTGCTCTTCCGCCACCGTGACCGGGCTCTCGGGCGGCGGGGGCAGAAACGAACGGGGCGACCGATGCCGGTCGCCCCGTTTTCGTCGTGAGGACACTGCGGGCTAGAAGCGCCAGGTCAGGCTGCTGTAGAACAGGGTGGTGGTGAACCCGGGGCTCTTCTCCCGCTGGCCGGAGAGCGAGAGAAACCAGGATCGCGCGAGACTGACGTCGAGGTCGAGGCCGTACCAGGTGATGGTGCTGCTCGCGGGACTGTTGTGCGGGTTGTTGTCCTTGCGCAGGCCACCTTCGACGTCCACGTGGATGGCCTGCCAGGGATCGCCACCGAGCCGGAGGGTGTAGATCTGACCGCTGTTCCGGAGCGAGGCGCCCAGGCTGTCGGCGCTGGTGTGGCTCTGGTACCAGGTGGCGCGGCTGGTCAGACTCAGGTGCAGCGGCGTGAACTGGTCCAGCCCGAAGGAGCCGGTGTAGGATGTCGCCTTGCCCGCGCCGGCGCCGTCGGAAAAGCGCACATCGCCCGATACCCGGGCCCGGTGCCCGATCAGCGACAGGCCGCCCCAGACGCCCTGCCGGTAGGCGTCGTCAAAGGCGATCGCGGGGTTGGTGGCGTCCCGGTAGAGCCGCACGCTGCGGCGGTTGTCGTAGCCACCATTGAACGACATCCAGTTGGTCGGGCGGATGGCGGCGTTCAGGTAGGTGCTGGTTGGCGAGACGGAGCTCTCGCCGAGGGAGACCTTCCACGGCCGGTAGTAGTCGATCTCCTGCAGGGCATACAGCGACAGCACCCGGCTGCTCACGCTCGCCTGCGCGAAGGCGAATTCCCGATTGGACTTGCCGGACGCGTACGAGCCGACGGCGCCGGTCGTGAAAGACCAGGGTATCCCGCTGCCGGCCTTGTTATGCGCCTGGACATACGCGCCGAAGTCCTGGATGTCCTTTGAAAACCCGAGATTGACCTTGTCCGGTTCCACGCCGCCGAAGGCGCCGAAGGTCAGGTGCTGCCCGCCGACCTCGACCAGGGCGCCGTCGAACATGCTGACCCAGGTGACCGCCGTGAGGTACTGGCGTCCCATGGACATCCGGAATCCGGCGCCAGGGGCGTTCCAGAGCAGCGCGGCCTGATACACCCGGGTATGGCCATCGACGGTACTGGACCCGTCCGACCGTGTGGCCGCGGTGCGCCGGGTGCGCAGGTCCACCGCGAGACCGAAAGGTGAGCCGCCCAGCCCGCTTCCATCGAGACGGAGGTCGAGCGAAGGCTGGTTGAACCCGCCGCTGCTCGGCGATGTCTGGGAGAGCAGGTATCGGCCTCCCACCCGGCCGTGGAGCCCGGGGCCGCTCAACCGGTGCGGGCGCGAGGGCGTCCTGGCCGCCGCGACCTGGGTGCCCGCGGAGTTCGACGCGGAAGGCGTGAAGCGTACCAGGTCGCCGACGGCGATATCGGTCGCCCCCCGCACCACCTCGCAGGAGGACTGGCGGGAAGACAGGAACACGACCTTCAGCGTCGCGGCGGTGGAATCGTGCCGCACCACCGAGAGTTCCTGGCCCTCGACCAGACCGTCGGTGCGGCCCGCGCTCACATAGATCGAGGTGCCGGAGATATACGTCACGCTGGCGCTCCGCACCGCGCTGGTATCCTGGGCCGCGCCGCGGTGCGCGGCTCCCATTGCCAGCGCCGCGGCGGCACTCACCACCCGCAGGACTGCAAGACTGCTCACTTTCACGGTGCGCCTCCCGATGCTTCGCTCGTCATTTGTCGCCCATCGATCATTCTCAGCCGACCCCTGGCTCGCTCAGTTGTCGCACGATCCCTGGTTCAGGAACGTGCACGACGCCGGGTGGTGGTGGGTGCTGCACGTCGACTGCTTCAGGTCCGTGGTGACGTGGCAGGTGCTGCACACGTTGTTTGCGCCCTGGTGTCTGGGGCTGAACATCGAGTGGTACTGCGTCGGCAGCGTCACACCCGCGTCCCAGGCTACCGTGTTGCTCGAGCCGGAGTGGCAGGTGATGCAGGTCTGCGGCCAGCCGTACTGGACATGGCTCGGGTTCACCGCGCTGGTGTAGTCCGCGAGGTGGCACACCTGGCAAGTCGAGAGGGTGCCCTGCGTCCCCTTGTACAGGCCGTTGATATGGCACTTGACGCACGGCGTCGTGATGTGCGTCCCGGTGAGCTGGAACGCGGTGCTGCTGTGCTTGAACGTCGAGGGCACCCACGCCGCCGTGTTATGGCAGTTGGTGCAGGTCGTGACGAAGCTCGGCAGCGTGTGCACCGGGTCCGGCGTGGGGGCGCCATTGGTGCCGCTGTAGTCCTTCTGATGGCAGCTCCAGCAGTCCGTGGGCTTGCCCTTGTAGACGCCGTCCGAATGGCACTGCACGCAGTTCAGGGCCTGATGGCCGCCGGTCAGCGGGAACTGGCTCTTCGAGTGGTCGAACGCCGCGTTCCAGTCCGTCGTGTTGTGGCAGAGGACACAATCGGTGCTGAAGCCGCTGGAGGCGTGCGGCGGTGTGGCTGGTCGCGTTGTACTTGTCCTGGTGACACCCCACGCACTGGGTGCCGAGGGGCGTCTGGAAATTCGAGTTCTTGTGACACTGGTCGCAGGCGGTGTGGGTATGCGTTCCCGTGAGCGGAAAGCCCGAGGCGTCGTGATTGAACCGCGCGGTCGTCCAGGCGGTGACGCTGTGGCACTGGGTGCAGTCCTGCGGGAAGTTGTTCTGCAGGTGATCCGGCGCCTTCGCGGCGAGATAATTCGGGCGATGGCAGCTGATGCAGTCGGCCGCCCGGGCGACGAACTGCAGATGCCCCTGTTCAGTCGGGGCGTGGCAGGCGGTGCAGTCAGTCGCCAGGTGGGCCCCTTCCAGCGGGAAGCGGGTGAGCTGGTGCGCCCGCGCCATCCGGCCGCGGTCGATGAAGCTGCGCGTCGTGTGGCAGCGCACGCAGTCGGCGCCGAGTTCACCGCGGTGCGCATCCTCGTGGCAGGTGGCGCAGGTCGTCGGGGTGCCCTTGAAGTCCAGCGTCTGATGGCAGGCACGACAGGCCGCCGTCGTGTGGGCGCCGATCAGCGGAAAGCCGAACTTGTTGTGGTCGAACGACCGGCTGATCGTCACCTGGGTCCACCCCTCGGAGCGGTGGCAGGCGATGCAGTCGAGCTTCAGCTCGCCATGCGGCGAGCGGGTGCGCTCCTGCGCGGCGAGCGGCCCGGCCAGCAGCAGCGCGAGGCCCAGCGGGATGAGGCGCTTCATCGGTTCTCCTTGCCGCCGTGGCAGCTTTCACACTTGCCCGATAACGGCCGGAAGATCAGCCGTTCCGGATGTCCGCCAGACAAGTCATTCGCATGGCAACGGTTGCATGCGACCTTCTCGTGAGCACCTTTGAGGGAGAAGGCTGCATCCCGGTCATGGTCGAAGCGGCCCGCCGGTTGGAAGGCCTCCGTCGTATGGCAGGCATCGCAGCGGCCCCCGTCCTTCCGGCTCGCGAACTGGTTCCCGTGCGGATTGTCATGGCAGTCGGCGCACGCCGTCTTGGCCTCGAATCGCAGCTCGGCGAAGCTGGCGCCCCCCGCGATCAGCGAGGACCGCCTGGAGGTTCCCGTCGTCTGCTTCATGTCCGCGTGGCAGGCGACGCAGGGGGTCGCGCCATGGGCCCCATCGAGGGCCAGCCCGAAGTCCTTGTGTGAGGCGATGCTCGCGGTGGACGGCCGGAATGCCCTGGTGTCATGGCATGCCAGGCATCCCCGGTCCTTCGCCCTCGCTCCGCCGGTCGAGAACCGCCCCTTGTGCGGGTCGGCATGGCAGGCGGCGCACGCCACCTGCGTCACCTTGAACAGGAACCCGGCCTTGCCGAGCGTCGCCGTCGCGGTGATCGGGGGCAGCCCCTTGCGGTCGCTGCCGTGGCAGGCACGACACTCGATGTCGCCATGGCGGCCGTCGAGCGCTAGGTTCAGCTTGGCATGTGCGGATCGGTCGAAGGTGCTGGGTTTCCACCCACCGACGCCGTGACAGGCGGCACAGTTACCATGGTCAGCGCGCGCACGCAGCTGACCTCCATGGTCGTCCGCATGACAATCGAGGCAGGTCGCGGCCACGGGCCGCATGACCACCTTCGAGCTGCCCCATTTCGGTACAGCCGCGGTGCCCGTCTCCCGTCGATGGCAGGATCCGCACTTCACGGCGGCGTGCTTTCCCTCGAGGGGATACTTGGCCTTGCTGTGCTTCTCGACCGTAAAGGTGGACGGGACGAAGCCGTTGACCGTGTGGCACTCCTCACAGCCGACCACCTTGCCCCCGACCGTCGCCGTGCCGTTGTGCGCGTCCTTGTGACAGGCCGAGCAGGTCTGGAAGGCCGGCTTCTTGGTGGCCGCCGTGGAGAAGTCACCGTGACAGGCCGCGCAGCGCAGCGTCGCGTGCTCACCCTTCAGCGGGTATTTCGTGCGGTCGTGGTTGAAGCTTGACCGGTCGATCTGCTGGAAGCCGCGGGTCGAGTGGCAGCTGGCGCAGTTGGCCCCGAACTGTCCCTTGTGCACGTCCTCGTGGCAGTCCGCGCACGTCTGATGGGGCACCGGTTTGTAGACCGGAACCGGCCGTCCCTGCGCATCGGGCCTGGGTGAGAGCCGGGCGGCCAGATGGCACTTCTCGCACTTCACGTCGGTGTGCTTGTTGGTCAGCGGGTACGCGGTGCTGTCGTGATTGAACCCCGGCGTCACCGTCCACTTGCCGGTGTCGTGGCACTTCACACAGTCCTGGCCGAGGGCGGTGCGGTGCACATCCTCGTGGCAGCTGGTGCAGGTGGTCTCGAGCCCTGTGTAGCCCTGGCCCGTCTTTCGGGCTGACTGCCGCGCCGCGTCGGACACCTGGTACTTCGCCTGATGGCACTCGGCGCACTTCGTCTCGGCGTGGGTCTTCAGCAGCGGCCAGCCGGCGCGCCGGTGATCGAATCGCTCGGCACTCCCGTCCGGCCATTTCACCAGGCTGAAGGCTTCGCCGGCGTGGTCCGGATGGCAGGACGCGCAGGGAGTTCCCTTGGCTTCCGTACTCGCGTGATAGCCCCGTCCGTGATCGATCAGCCAGGCGATGTCCTTGTGACAGCTCTCGCAGCGGGCGGCCATTCCGTCCTTGCCTCCGCCGTGACACTTGGTGCACTTGAGCGTCCCCTCGAGGTCGTGGTGCGCGCGCGCCAGCGGCCCGGGGGAGACCTGCCCCTCGAGCCGAGTCGTCGACACCGCACCGAACCCGAGTGCCAGCATGATCACCAATCCGATCTGTCGGAATTGCATTACCAGAACCAGGTCGCTCCCATCGCTACCACCACGCCGACATGCACCAGCACGGCGACCAGCGCCGTCAGCGCGAAGGGGCGGTGCGCCACATGCCAGAACCGGAAGATGTTCCGGGTGGCCTCCAGCATCCGCGCCTGCTGGGTGAGCGCCATCTCCCGGCTGGCGAGGCGCACGACCTCGCGCAGTGCGCGGCGGTCGAGCTGCTGGCCTCCAGGTCGGCTCGCGCAGATCCGTCGCAGCGCCCGGGCGGCGCGCCGGCGGGCGAAGTCGTCCCGAATCATCAGCACGATGGTTTTCATGAACCCGGCGCCCTCGTGCGGCGTGGGGTCGGAGCGGAGCACCGATTCGACCTGCGCGACCGGCAGCCCGGACGTCGCGGCAACCGCGCCCATCAGTTCCCGCCGCTCCGCGGCAATCTCTTCCGCCGTCAGTTCGAGGCCGCTCGCGCTGCGGGGGATGTGGACATAGAGGTAGCGGCCCGCGATCCCGCTGAGCGCGACGATGATCATCGACCAGTAACCGAGCCCGATCACACCATCGAAGCGCCACGCCGCATGAATCGCCGCGAGAAAGGGCAGGACGAGCGCGGTGGCGACGTGGACGTCCATCCACTTGGACATCGTTCCGGTCCAGGCGAGCCAGCGATGCTTCTTGCGGAAGGGGTAGAGCCAGAGAAAGAGGAAGATCAGCACCGACAGGATGCCGGCGCTCTGCCCGATGTAGCCTGAGGGGCGGAGCCACGGATGGAGGGGGCTGCGGACCTGATCGGCGGCGGACGCGAAGTAGTACCCGCTGCCGGCGATGGTCCCGGCAAGCAGCACACCCACCGCGATGAAGACCGGTGTCAGCGTCTTGTCCCCCCGCGGCTTGGGCTTGGGGGTGATGGGGGTCTGCGGACCGCTGGGCGGACGCACCTTCAGCGACTGGGTGGCCGAAGGGGACGCGTCGCTGCGGATGCTGGCCAGGTTGGACCGGGTCATCGCGTGCTCGGTGGTGCGTGGATTGTCGGGTTTGGTGAACGCTGTCACGCTCTGTTACGGCACAAACCGTGCGAGATCCACATGACGGAACCGTAAGGTCCCCTGTCGGTTGCACAGCCCTAAGCTGTTGCTGGGAACCGTCTGGATAGCAGAGGTGAGACACCTCACTCCGTTCATCTGGCGGAACGGGATATTCCAGCCGCATCGAAATATTGCACTTCATGAACGCCGGTAATTTCTCGATATGCTCATCTATCTCGCATTCGCCATCCTGCTCATCCTGGCCCTCGTTGCCCAGGTCCGCGGCCTCAAGCGCCGCGAGGCCGCGGCCAGGGCCTCGGCTGAACGCGCGGGCCTCAGCTCCTCCGGCCCCCGCGCGCAGCACCCTCACATCGATGTCACGTGGTGTATCGGCTGTGGTGCCTGCGTGACCGCGTGCCCTGAAGGGGACGTGCTGGCGGTCATCGGCGGGAAGGCCGCGCTGGTCAATGGTCCCAAGTGCATCGGTCACGGGCTGTGTGCCGACGCCTGCCCCGTCGGCGCCATCGAGATCGTAATGGCTCCCCCGAGCATGATGGCCGACATGCCCGCGCTTTCGCCCCAGTTCGAGACCAGCCTCCCGAATCTGTTCATCGTCGGCGAACTCGGCGGCCTCGCACTGATCAAGAATGCGGTGAATCAGGGTCGGGATTGCATCGATCACATCGCCGGCCTGGTGCCGCAGCTGCGCCGGCGCCGGGTGGGGGACGTCGTGGATGTGTGTGTGGTCGGCGCCGGCCCCGCCGGCCTGTCGGCGGCGCTCCGGGCGGTGGAGAAGGGGCTCTCGTACGTGGCGCTCGAGGCCGAGGATTTCGGGGGGACGGTGTCGAAATATCCGCGGCAGAAGCTCGTCATGACCAGTCCGGTCGAGTTCCCGCTTTCAGGCAAGTTCAACAAGCTCGAGATCGGCAAGGAGGAGCTGCTCGCGTTCTGGCGGAAGAGCGCCTCGAAGGCCGGACTGAAGGTCCGCACCCAGGAGCGCGTCGAGCACATCCAGCGGGAACCGGACGGTGCGTACACGATCGAGACGGCGAAAGGGCGCTACCGGGCGCTGACGGTGGTGCTGGCCATCGGACGACGGGGGACTCCCCGGAAGCTGGACGTACCGGGGGAGCAACTGGACAAGGTGATGTACAGCCTGATCGAGGCCGAGCACTACAAGGACAATCACGTGCTTGTGGTCGGTGGTGGAGACAGCGCGGTCGAGGCTGCGATGGGGCTGGCGTACCAGAAGGGCAACAGCGTCACCCTCTCATACCGGAAGGATGTGTTCAGCCGGCTCAAGGAGCGGAACAATCAGCGGATCCGCGAGTGCATCCGGACCGGCAAGGTCAAGGTGATCTTCAATTCTCATCCGGTCGAAATCCGGGAGAAGTCGGTGATTCTTCAGGTGGAGGGCGGCAAGCGGGAGATCTCCAACGACTTCGTCTGGGTCTTCGCGGGGGGCACGCCGCCGAACGCCTTCCTGGAAAAGATCGGGGTCCAGATCGGCAAGGTCGACCTGAGCCCCCAGGCTGCCGCCGAGGCGCGCGAAGTCGCCTGAACTGGTATATTGGTGGCGTACGCTCAGCCCGGAGAGTCAGATATATGAAGGCGGGTCACAAGTTCATCATCGGGGCGGGAATCATCGTGGGTGCCGTGAGCCTGCTCATGGCCCAGGGTGTAAAGCAATTCGGGCAGTATTCGATGAAGCCATCCGAGCTCGCGCAGCGCGTCGAGCGGGACCCGAGCCTCTACGACACCGGGCTGAAGATGGAGGCCAAGGTGGTGCCGGGCTCGGTCACCCGCGATGCCGCCAGCCAGACGATCGATTTCAAGGTGAGCGACGGGGTGCAGACCTACGCGGTCAGCTATCGCGGACTGGCGCCCGACACCTTCACCGATCAGAAGGACATCGAAGTGGTCGTCGAGGGGCGGCTGGGCCGGGATGGCGTGTTCCGGGCCACGACGCTGCTCGCGAAATGCGGATCGCGCTACGAGGCCAAGTACACCGAGCAGGGCAAGCAGGCGTAGCGCCGTAGCGCCGGTCCCGCGCCGGGAGAACCAACGGGGGTGAGGCTCGCAACGAGCCTCACCCCCTTGTCGTGCTTCCATCCCCGGTCTCCGGGCCCGCCCGCCTCGGCAAGCCCGGCATCGTGCAATCCCTCCCACTGATATCGGAGATCCCATTGCGAGGCGGCTACGGACGCTGGCGGTGGTGAGGAGATCCTCATCCGGTGTTCCGCATTCGTTCAATCCCGTGTACTCACCTTGGAAAACCAAGATCGCCCGATCGCGGTGCCCTCCTTTCAGATCGACAGGAACCGTCGTAGCGGGGGAGCACCGTCAGACCCTTGCGGCGAGAGACCCATGCTCCTTGTGCGTAGTCCCAGCCCCGGTCGAGTTCTGCCGGGGCCGTACTCCTCGATCATGCGTGAATGGATCGACGCTCCGCGCGTTCGTGTCCTTCTGCATCCCTCCAGGCCTGTCTGGACCTGGGAGCACCTCCAATGAGCCACGGACTGCCATGAGCCGGGTCGATCGAAGGACGTTTCTCAAGGGGGTCGGCGTCGTTTCGGCAGCCACCGCCGCATCTGCGATGGTGCCTGGCATGGCGTTTCCCGCGAGTGCGATGTCGTTGGGCGAGGCGCAGGCGGGCCCGGTCTGGCACAGGACGCCGTGCCGGCTCTGCGGCGTGGGTTGCGGACTTCTGGTCGGGGTCGAGAACGGCCGGGCGGTGGCCGTGAAAGGCGACTCCGACTCACCGGTGAGCAAGGGCTTGGCCTGCGTGAAAGGCTACAACTCTGTCCAGGCGCTCTATGGGTCCGACCGCCTGACCCGCGCCATGGTCCGTCGGGACGGGGTGCTGGTCGCGGTGCCGCTTCGTGAGGCACTGGATCTGGTGGCGAACAAGCTTCGAGACACCGCACGACAGCATGGCAAGAACAGTGTCGCCGTCTACGGGTCCGCCCAATGGAGCATCACGGACGCCTATGTGGCGTCGAAGCTCTTCAAGGGGGCGCTGGGCACGAACAATGTCGAGACGAGTACCCGGGTTTACGCGGCGAGCGCGATGGAGGGGTTGCAGGGGAGTTTCGGCCTGGACGGGGCCATCGGCTGCTACGATGACGTCGATCATGCGGACGTCTTCGTGCTGTGGGACATCAACCTGGCTGAGACCGACCCGGTGCTCTTCTCACGCATGCTGGAGCGCAAGCGGGCCAATCCGGCGGTTCGCATCATCGATGTGGCGACCCGCACCACCCGCACCAGCTACGCCAGCGATCACTCCCTCCTGCACGTGCCGCACGCGGGGCCGATGATCGCCCACGGGATCTGTCATGAGATCGTGGCAAGGAAGTGGGTGCAGAACGAGTTCGTCGAGAAGCACGTGGCGTTCAAGCGCGGCAGGACGAATATCGGCGACGGCCTGGCCGACGACGCCCTCGTCACCGAGGCCGCGACGGACGCCACCATGCGCGAATACGTGGCGTTTCTCGCCGACTACGATCCGGAGCGTGCCCAGGAGCTGTCCGGTCTGTCGGCGGCGAGTATCCGGTGGCTGGCCTCCCTGTACGGCGATCCGCTCCGCAAGGTGATGTCCGTCTGGGGCAGGGAGGTGAGCCAGGACGTCCGCGGCACGTGGATGAACAACCTGCTCTACAATATCCATCTCCTGGTGGGGAAGGTCGCCTCTCCCGGCAACAACGCCTTCTGCACCACCGGGCAGCCCAGTGGCGGCAGCGCCGTGCACGATGCGGGCAGCCTCACGCACACGCTGCCGCGCGGGGTGGTGCAGAGCGAAGAGGACCGCCGCAGAGCGGCCGAACTCTGGGGCGTCCCGGTGGAATCGATCGATCCGCAGCCGACGGGTCCGGCGCTTTCGATGTTTCGCCGACTCGAACGGGGCGATATTCGCTTCCTCTGGATCCTGGCCACCGATCCGATGGTCAGCCTGCCGAACCTCGATCGGTATCGCCATGCGGCGACCCGCGAGGACCGCTTCATCGTGGTGTCGGACGCCTATCCGACGCCCACGACAGACGTGGCCGACGTCATCCTCCCCGCGGCGATGTGGCTGGAGCGTGCGGGCATCTTCGCGAACGCCGAGCGGCGGGTGCAGCACTTCGAGCAGATGGTCTCGCCGCCCGGCGACGCGACCAGCGACGCCTGGCAGATGATCGAGGTGGCACGTCGCCTCGGTTACGAGAAGCTCTTTCCCTTCGAACCCCGCCGGTATGTCGAGCAGCTCTGGGACGAGTACGGCCGTTTCCATGCCGAGCCGTCCAGCGCGCTGCCTCCTCTCGCCGCGTTGCGTGCACAACCCGGTGTGCTGTGGCCGTACGTGGCCGGCCGGGAGACCCGCTGGCGCTACAACCCGGCCTACGACCCTGCGGCAGATGCGTCGCTCGGCGCGTTCGACTTCTACGGGCACCCGGACCATCGTGCGTGGATCTGGTTCCGGCCGTTCGAGCCGGCTGCCGAATCGCCGGAACGCGAGTATCCCTACTGGCTCACGACTGGCGCCGTGCTCGAGCAGTGGGGCGCCGGCTCGATGACACAACGGATCCCGACCCTGCATCGTGCCCTGCCACATGCGTACGCCGAGATCAACCGCGACGACGCGCGCGATCTCGGGATCCGGAATCGTGAAATGATCCGGCTGGTGAGCCGCAGGGGCTCGGTCGAGCTCGAGGCACGCATTGATTACCGCTCCCAGCCGCCGCGCGGACTGGTCTTCGTCCCGTCGTTCGACGAGGCGCGGCTGGTGAACCGGCTGACGCTCGATGCCTGCGACCCCCTCTCGGGGCAGCCCGACGGCGGGAAGTGCGCGGTGCGCGTTGAGCGGCTGCCGGCGCGGAGCAGCACGTGAGCCACGACCGGCATCCCACCGCGGTGGCACTGCGAGTCTACCTGATCGTATCGGCCATCACGGCGGCAGTTGCCGTGACCGTCGCGGTGAAGCGCGCTTCGGGGCGCCGGGTGCCCGTGCCGCCGCCCGCCGCGGTCGCAATAGTGGCCGCACCCGTCGAGCCGATCCTCGCGGAGGCGCAGGTCTTCCGTACCAGCCCCGCGATGGTGGCGATCGAGCCGGCGTCTCACCGGGAACGCTCGGCTCACCCGCGCACGCTGAAGACGGTGCACTACCTGCGGGGGTATGAGGGTGCGCCCCCACGCATCCCGCACCCCCTCAGTGCCGAGGAATTCCGGACCGATGCCTGCCGGACCTGCCACGAGCGTGGTGGCTACTCGGTGCGCTTCTCGGCCTACGTGCCGCTGACTCCGCATCCGGACCGGGGCATGTGCCTCCAGTGTCATGTAGGCGTTGATTCGGTCATGGGGACCGCGGATCCAGGGGCGAATCCGAACTCCCGGTGTTCGCTCTGTCACGGACCGAACGGCGGCCCCCTGCGGGGGGACTTCTCGCTGACCTGGCCCACCACGGTCTGGCCGCAGCTGCCCCGGCTCATGCCGGACCGGGACCCTCCTCCAATCCCGCACGATCTCCCGTTCCGGGAGAACTGTCTCACCTGTCATGCCGGACCCGCCGCCGTCGCCGAGATCCGAACATCCCACCCGGAGCGGGCCGACTGTCGTCAATGTCATGTGGCGCTCCATCCCGACGCGGGGGCCTTCACTCGCCCGCAGGAGTCTGGCGCCGCGGGAGGTGCATCGTGACGCACACGAGGGCCGGCAACCTGGCGCTGTGCCTGACGGCGGCGTGGCTCGTCTGCAGCTGCCGTGAAGGCCACCAGGTGCGCTGGGACCAGCCCCCACCCGGCACGGTGGTCGTGGCGGTCGATTCAGCCACCGCCGCCCGCAACGCCGTCCTGGAACCGGGCATGCTCGAGGCCGTGCAGGCAGTGCCGGTCGAACGCTGGACGGGACCGGGCAAGCGGCCATTCGAGGTTGCCCTCCGCAGCGCCGCTCCCGAGGCCGGGCATGCACGGCCGTTCGGCACCATCACGCTGCCGATCGCGCTGCGCAACCGCGCCGCGTCCATCAGTCAATACCCCTGCACTTCCTGTCACCAGGGCAGGAAGGTGGTCATGGTCAACAAGCGAATCTCCGACGCGCACAACAATATCCAGCCGGTGCACCCGGAGCAGCTCGGGGCGGTCTGCTCGACCTGCCACTCGCCGGACAACGTCGAAACCCTGACACTCAAGAGCGGCGAGCACGCGACGCTGGATGAGAGTTATCGGCTCTGCGCGCAATGCCACTATAAACAGGCCGAGGCATGGGCCGGCGGCGCACATGGGAAACGACTGGACGGATGGGAGGGGCGCCGTGTCGTCATGGCCTGCGCGGATTGCCACGACCCGCACGAGCCCGCGATCCTGGCGCGCATCCCCTTCCGCGCGCCCCAACTCGAGAAGGTCAGGGGTTATCGCCCATGAGTGACGACCACGACGCCGGGATGCCGGAGAGTGCTGCCGACGGGACCGTGCTGCAGAAGCGCGTCGACCGGCGGGAGGCGCTCGGTCTCATCCTCGGCGGGCTGGCCGCGGGCGCTGCGGCGGTAGGGGCCTGCACTCCGCTCAACGCGGCGACGCCCGAGGAGCGGGAACTCAAGCTGCTCGAGTGGCAGGAGTTCACCCAGAAACACTATCGCCGGATGACCGAGGAAGAGCGGGCGGAGACCATCGCACGGATCGAGCGTCTCGCCAAGCTCCGTCACAACGAGGACATCACGGTCGATACCACCGACGCGCAGCCGGGGGTCCTGTTCGGCTATGCCTTCAACATCTCGAAGTGCCAGGGGTACCGGAGCTGCGTCGAAGCCTGCATCAATGAGAACAACCTCGACCGCCACGCGGACACCCAGTACATCCGCATCTTCGAGATGGAGAATGGGGTGGTTGACCTGGACGAAGCGGACCCGACCTACCAGCACGAGGTGCCGGCGGAGGGCCACTTCTACCTGGGCACTCAGTGCTTCCAGTGCGCCAATCCGCCATGTGTGCCGGTGTGCCCTGTGGGCGCCACGTGGCAGGAACCCGACGGCATCGTGGTGATCGACTACAACTGGTGCGTCGGGTGCCGCGCCTGCATGGCAGCCTGTCCCTACTGGGCTCGGCGCTTCAACTGGGCCGATCCCGAGGTGCCGCTGGAAGAAGTGAACCCCAACCAGCACTACCTGGGGAATCGCGCGCGCAAGAAGGGATGCGTGGAGAAGTGCACCTACTGTATCCACCGGACGCGGAAAGGCCGGCTGCCGGCCTGCGCTGAGGCATGTCCGACCGGGGCCCGTGTCTTTGGCAACCTGCTGGACCCTGACTCCGAGATCCGCTGGATCCTGGCCAACAAGCACGTTTTCCGTCTGAAGGAAGAGCTGGCGACGGAACCGCGCTTCTGGTACTTCGCCGACTGAGATCACCGTGCACCTACGAGCCTTCTTGATGAGCGCGCTGCGCTCCGTGACCTCCGGCGACCGCCGCTACTATCTCTGGATGGGGAGCCTCCTGGCGATCATCCTGGTCGGGTTCTACGCCTACCTCTACCAGGCCAGCACGGGGCTCATCGTCACGGGCATGAACAACCACGTGAGTTGGGGGCTGTACATCTCCAACATGGCCTTCCTCGTGGGGGTGGCTGCCGCCGCGGTGATCCTGGTGCTTCCCGCATACATCCTGCATGACGTCGACTTCAGCCGCGCGGTGCTCATCGCGGAGGGAGTCGCGGTGTCCGCTCTGGTCATGTGCCTCTGCTTCGTCATGGCCAACAGCCCGGGGTATCCCTGGAAGTGGTGGCGCCTGACGCCGGTCATCGGTCTGCTGAACTGGCCGAATTCGATGCTTGCGTGGGATGTGATCATGCTGAACGGGTATCTGGTGCTGAACATCGCCATCCCGTTCTACATCCTCTACAGTCACTACACCGGCCACGAACCCGAGAAGAAGAAGTACGTTCCCTTCATTTATATCTCGGTGATCTGGGCGGTGAGCATTCACCTCGTCACCGCCTTCCTCTTCGCCGGCCTGCCGGCCCGCCCGTTCTGGAGCTCCGCCCTGCTCGGGCCGCGCTTCCTCGCGTCGGCCTTCACGGCCGGACCCGCGTTCATGATCCTGCTGCTCGGGTTCATCCGCGCGAATAGCAGGTACACCATTCCGGAAGTCGCCATTCAGAAGCTGGCGACCGCGACCACCATCGCCGCGCAGGTCAACCTCGTGATGCTGCTTTCCGAGTTGATCTTCGAGTTCTATTCGCCCACCCATCACAGCACCAGCGCCCGCTACCTCTTCTTCGGCCTCGGCCAGTATCACGCCCTGGTGCCGTGGATCCGGACTGGGATCCTGCTCAATGTGGGCGCGACCATCGTCCTCATGATCCACCCCCTGCGGCACAACATGCGAGTGCTCATGATAGCGTGCGCGACGCTCTTCGCAGGGATCTGGGTCGAGAAGGGGATCGGCCTGGTGATCCCGGGGTTCATCCCCTCGCCGCTGGGGGAGATCGTGGAGTACAAACCCACATGGGTCGAACTGTGCCTGACCGTCGGCATCTGGGCGCTCGGCCTGTTCGTGCTGACGATTCTGGTACGGGTGGCGCTTCCGATCGAGCTGGGCGAGTCGCGGAGCCCCTACCTGGAACAGGAACCGGCCGCACCGCGGATCGCGCGCCCGCGCGCCACCCGCGCGCGGTACGAGGAGGTTCGGCCCGTCCGGAAACGGTAATGCGACCGCTGGTAGAACGCCGGCTGACTTTTCTTTCCACGAGGTTATGGACATGACCAGACATAGGCCAAACGATACCCGATACTCGTTCGCCGCTCTCGCCGCGGGACTGGTTGGTGCGGCCGGACTGGCCGGAGGACTGTTCCTCGCGGGTATCGCACCGCCGCTGGCGGCCGCGGCGGGCCTGGCACTGGGCGTACTGCTCGCCGCCTCGATCAAGTACACCGACCAGTGGGAAAAGGCGGTCGTGCTCCGTCTGGGCCGGTATCAGGGACTCCGGGGTCCGGGGTACTTCGCAATCGTCCCGGTCCTCGACCGGGTCGCCTACACCATCGATCAGCGTATCCGGACGGCGGCCTTCGGCGCGGAATCGTGCCTCACCCGCGACACGGTGCCGGTGAACGTGGATGCGATCGCGTTCTGGGTCGTGCGCGATGCTGAGCGGGCCGCCCTCGAGGTGCAGGACTACGACGAGGCGGTCATCCTCTCGGCACAGACGGCGCTGCGTGACGCCATCGGCAAGCACGACCTCGCCGAGCTGATCCAGTCGCGCGTCGAACTGGGGCAGGGCCTCAAGGTGGCGCTGGAGCAGAAGATGGCGAACTGGGGCATCCACGTGCAGTCGGTGGAGATCCGCGACGTCATTATCCCCGCCGCACTGGAAGACGCGATGTCCCGTCAGGCTCAGGCCGAACGGGAGCGGCAGGCACGTATCATTCTCGGCACGGCAGAGACCGAGATCGCCCACAAGTTCGTCGAGGCCGCGGCCGCCTACCGCGACCACCCGGAAGCGATGAACCTCCGCGCGATGAACATGCTCTACGAGAGCATCGTCAAACGGGGATCGCTCATGGTGGTGCCGTCAGGGCTGGCCGATTCGCTGAACGTGCCGTCACTCATGGGAGTGGCCGGTGGTGCTGGTCTCCTTCCGCGTGACGGCGGCGGCGCGGTGCCGGCGCCGATAGCCCTTCCCAAGGGGTGACCAGCGGGGGGGCGCGGACAGGTCGCTGAAAGCACGAGGGCGGAAGACTCAGGGGTGGGCCTCACAGCGAGGCTCACCCCTGATTCAATCCATGCCATGGGACGGCGGCGTCGCGCCACCGATGCCGAGTGGTCCGCACCTCAGGCGGACTTGCAGCGGGAGGACACGCTGGCGGTCCAGTCCGGCATGGAACGCGGCAGAGGTGTCAACGATGCGGGGGTGGGCCTCGATCCGAGGCCCACCCCCGCAACCTTTCGTCGGTTACTTCATCCGCTATGGGATGTTACGGCCGTGGCACGCCGCGCAGGTCTGTGGATTTCTGGCCTTCAGCCGGTCGGGATCGAACCCGGGGCCGTGCGGGTTGAAGTGACGGGTCTGAGCCGAGTGGCAGGCAAGGCAGTCACGCTCGGCGTGGCAGGCGATGCAGCTCTCGATGTTCTGGCGTGCGGCCACTCCATGATTGAGCGCGAACGCCCCGTTCGCGTCGTGGTAGCCCTGAACCAGCCTGCCGCTGGCGGTCAGCCCTGACTGCTGGTGGCAAGTGGTGCAGAAGGCGGCCTGATTGTGGCAGCCCGCGCAATCGGTCTGCCGGTTGAACGCCGCGGCGGGATGCCGACTCAGGAATCCGGCGGGATGGTAACCACCGGTGGCCCCGGCGTTCGGGCGGTGGCACTCCAGACACTCCGCGCGCGCGTGACAGGCGGTGCAGGTGCCAGGCGACGCACTTGCGATCGGCGCGTGCCGGTCGGCGAAGTCGGCCGTGTGGTAGCCCGGCTTCTTCCGTTCAATTTGCGCGCCGATCGCCCGACCCGGCCCTGCGGGATGGAGGGCGAGGACTATCGTCGGCCTGCCGCGGTGGCAGGTGACGCAACTCTCCTGAGTATGACAATTCGCGCAGCTCTCCGCGTCCCGTTTGGCCTGGCCACCGTGCTGCGAGAGGAACCGCGAGTCCTTATGGGACGCGGGCGCCTTTAGCTCGGCCTTCAGGGCGAGGGAGCGGGGATCCGGCGCCAGCGCCTGAATCGCCTTCACCTCAGGCGCGTTCACGTGGCACTGGGTGCAGAAGTCCCGCGCGTGGCAGAAGGCGCAGCTACGGTCACCCCGCTCCGCGATCTTCCCGTGTCCCTTGGCTGTGAGGAATCCCTCATCCTCATGGGAGGCGGGTTTCTCGAACTTCGCGATCCGTGCTTCGGGCAACGCCGTGGCCTCGGCCAGAGTAAGGTGGCAGGTGCCGCAGGCGGTGTCGGGGGCGGAGAAGTGCGCCACCTTGATCTGGTGACAGTCGAGGCACTGGCGCGAGATGGTTCGCCGCACCGTGAGCCACCCCGCGCCCGACGGGGTGTGGCAGGCGGGGCAGGCCACGGAGGAATCGGCGGGGAGCTTCTCGCCGGACTTGCGGAGATGCTCCGCATGCGTGAAGCGAAAGTTGGAGGGCCGGGCCAGCGGTGCGGTCCAGTCCACTTTCTTCTCGATCGTCCCGTCGTGGCAGTTCGCGCAAGACTCGGCGGTCGGGTAGACCGACTTCCCCGCGTCCAGGATCCCGGCGTGGCACGTCTGGCACTCGGGAAACAGTTTCCGGTGCTTCTCGTGGTCGAACGCCACGCGATCCTGACGCAGGGCCGCGCCGCCAAAGGCGCCTAGCAGGAGCACCAGGCCCATGGCTGCGGGGAAACGAGGGGCTTTCATCGCCGGCCCTCCCGCCTGACCGCGGGTGGCAGAGGCAACCGGTCGGCGCCCGTGCCGAACAGCCACGAGAGGCTTGCCCGGAGCCGCGTCTGCGACCAGTCGATCCCGGAGGCGTCCGGACGGCGCCGGTTCTCGTCGTAGCGGGTGGCACCCGCGCCGAGTCGCAGGCGGTCGGTGGCACGGAAGTCGATCGAGAGGCCGTACCAGGTCAGCGCCGGATTGTCGATCCGGAACTCGAGTGGGCGAACCAGGTGCCCTCCCTCAGCGGTCAGGGTGAGCGCGCGGACTGGCTGGATGCTGAGGCTGCCATCCACTCCCTGAGAACTCGCACCCGGTCCGGACTCGGCCTGATAGCCCCCGTCCAGCGTCAGCGTCGAGGTGATGGCATAGGTGGCGCCAGCGTTCCAGCGCCAGCCCTTGGTCTGTTCTTGCACGAGGGGCGTCTGCGCATCGGCATTCAGGTACCGGTAGCGTTCTCCACCGCCGCGCAGGGTCAGGCCACGGACCGGCGATATCCACGCTGATCCGTTCACGGCTTCGTACGGCACGGGGCTGAAGACTCCCCAGATGGTCCAGAGGTCGAAGTAGGGGCGATAGCGCCTCACACCTACCGCGCCTCCGAAGTGGGTTTCGCTGTGCCGGAGACTCAGGTCCGCGCTGCCCCAGAAGCCGCGCGCGAGATCGTAATCCGCGCCCCCGGTCAGGCTCCATCCGGACAGCGGCCGGAGTGTGGCCGAAAGCGCCACGCGCTCGGAAACGAGGTTACGGGGGTCGCGGTCCACCTCGCGTTCGTAATCGAATCGCGCGTCTGCGAACCGGTTGTTCCACTCGAGGGCACCGCCGGCCAGCCACTGACGCTTGCGGGGCTGGAAGTCGTCGAGCGGGTTGAGGGCATCGATGGTCACTGGGAGCGCCACCCCGCGTGCCAGGCCGAGCCCGCCGTATCCGATTGCGGTCAGGCCGAGGCCTGGCAGGCGATAGGCCAGGCGAGCCCCGTCGTAGCCGTAGTAGCCCGAGTCGTCCGCGCTCGGCCTGACGCCCCAATCGCCCCGTAATCCTCTCAGAGGCATACTCGGCGTATCCCTCCAGCAGCTGGACTGCGGGATTGGTGCCGGGCCAGACGTCGGAGGCGCCCAGGTCGACGCCCACCCTGGCGTTCGAGTGAAGGCTGAGTCCGTGAACTCCGAACCCCCAGGCGGACAGGTCGACAGAGGTGACAAACGGGCCACCCCGCCTGACCGCCCCCGCACGATAGAAATGGCAGACAGCATCACCCGAGAGGCAGATGGCGGTGTAGCCATCTGGCGTCTCGAATCCTCCAGTCGGTCCGGTCACCACCTGGCCGACGGGAATGCTGTCCTTGAGGATGCCTCGGTAGGATGCGCCCTGCACGCGGGCATCGATCCGGACCAGGTACTCCTGCGCGGTGGCACCCGTTGGAAGCGCCAGCAGCAGCACGAGTCCCCATCGCAGGCCCATGCTCATCCGGCCTTCCCTCGCTTCAGGAGCCGCGCACGGTACTCCTCGGGAGTGGCCTGCAGGTGACAGACGGTGCACTCCTTCTCGTCGTGATGATCGACCGCGGACGCGTGACAGGCCAGGCAGAAGGTCCGAGTCGGGGACAGTGCGGCGATCGCCGCCGTCGCGTGGCAGGCATCGCAGGCGACGTGGGCGCGGGCCGGCTTGGCGTGAATCTCGGTGATCGATGCGGTCTGGTGGCACTCCGCGCAGCGACGCTTGGTCTCATGGTGCTTGTCGTGGCACCCCTGGCAGGTCACGGCGGAATCCACCGGGGCCAGGTGACGGCCTGGCCGTGGCACGCGGTGCACTTGAGATCGGTATGCTTCTCGTGCCGGAACGAAACGGTGCGTTCACGCGCGGGCTTGCCCGCGGCTGCGATGCTGACTGGAACCGCCACGATCTCGGGGAGGCTTCCCTGCTCGTGACACTTGGTGCAGTCGGCCTTGAGTGGATCCTGGTGGTGGCAGATCTGACAGCCACGTGGCGGTTCGAAGGTGAGCTTCTGCCCCGACGTGCTGAGGTGACAGGTCAGGCAGGCCAGCTTCTTGTGTCGGGGATGGGAGAAGGAGTCGCTCGGCAGGGTGGGAGGCGGGCTGAGTGCGCGCCCGGGGAGATCATCCCCGGGCGGCGCGTCACCTTTCACCTTGCTCGGCCGCGCCGGCTCCGGCTCCGGCTCGCACCGGTGCTGGCTCTGGGGCCATGGACTGGCGGAGAACCTTCGCCGTATCGAAGGGCAGCGGCGGCCGGATCCCGCCGCGACTCCGCGCGCGAATGGCGTTGTGACACTCGGCGCAGCCGCTGGGGTCCACCCGTGCCGCATGGGGCTCGTGGCACAGCGTGCACTGCTCGGCCTTGTTGCGGTGCGCCGCTCCCATGTGGAAGGGAACCTTCCGCCAGTCGCCATGACAGCCGGCCGCCGTGCACGACTTCCTGGTCTCACCCTTGTTGGTCTGCGTGTGCGGGTTGTGACACATCCCGCAGGTGCCGCCGTGGGGGTCATTCGCCGTCGGGAAGTCAGGCAGGAGCGACTGCATGTTGTGACACGAGTAAGCACTGCTTGAGGCTAGGCCGCAGGGCACCGGCTGCGGAGTCGCGGGTCGCGAGGGCGGCCACCGGCTTGGTGAACTTGTGGCAGATGGTACAGTGGAAGTCCGTCTGCCCCGCCATCTTGCCAAGCTTGATCTTGGTGTCGTCGGTCAGGTGGCAGCCCTTCTGGACGCAGGTCGAGTCCGCCGGCACGAACCGGTGGGCTGTGCGGGCGTGGCAGGTGAGGCACTCGACCTTTCCCTTCAGCGCAGACGAATCGGACTCGAGATGGGTTCGGTGGCCGGCAGTCGAGGCGATCGCCTGCCAGGTCTCCTTCGCCGCGCCCTGCACGTGACAGCGCTCGCAGACCTTCCGAGGCACCTTGGCGTGCGCCGGGATCTTCTCGTCCCGGACTCCCGACATCCAGAAGATGAGCTTGATGCCTTCCTTGAGCGGCTTCAGCGGGTGGCAGGTGTGGCAGCTTATGCGAGTCGTGCTTGCCCTCGAGCCTCGGGACCAGTGTGTAGTTGCCGGTGTCGGGGAGCACCCACGCCTGGCCACTGCGCAACGAAGATGTGGCAGCCGTTGCAGAAGCGCTTGTCCGTCGCCACGAATTCGTTGGCCTTGTAGGCCAGCCCTCCCGCGACGCCCATCGCGAGCAGGATCGTGGCGATGAGGGCGACCTTGACCGCCGTGCCCCGAGTCGTCACCCAGTGCAGGATCGGCTGGCGCCGGATCCAGAGCCATCGGAGGATGATCACGGCCAGAACCAGCGCGATCACCGCACCGGTCCACATCACCCAGGGTTGCTTCTGGAAGATGAACTGGATGATGGGGGTGATCTTGTCGCCGAGCAGGGTCTTGTCGACCGTCGAGTCAGTCGGCGAGAGACGCGCTCCCCCCGCGCTGTCCTGGAGGGACAATGCGAGGGGGAGCGGATGAATCATGGGCAAGAAGCCGGCCCCAGCGAGCAGGGTCCCACCGGGGCCAGCATTCAATCGGAACAAGAGTACCCCTTCGTTACTTGGAGCCTACCCGCATCGACACGCTGCCCGTGGCACCCAGCGGCCCGCGCATGATGGCTTGAAGCGCCGGGGGCGGGGCCGGGAACCACGGCTGCGACCCGTACAGGGCGGTCAACTCCGCGATGTTGGCCCGCAGCATCGCTTCCGCGAAGAACGGGTTGTGTACGGTGTGCGACCGATCGGTGGTGGAGCCCGACAGGATATTGCCGAGGGAGTCCTCACCGAACGCCCGCACGTTCCACTCGGCCCCGTCGACCGGGGTGATCACCCTGTCATTGGCGTACAGGGGACCAAGGTAATACACCGTGACCTTCGTCCCGGCTGCGTAGGCCTGTACCAGAGCCGGCGAGATCTGCACACCGGTGACAGCTTGGGATTTGGCCGTGTCGGTATTCTGAACGGTGTAGAACGTCGGGTCAGTTCCAATCTTGAAGGTGTTACTCGGCGCGAGTCTGCCCGACAGAACAGTTGCACTCGAGGTAGACAGGTCAATCGTGGTCGCGCCCGCCAGAGCGGCGGTCTTCACCTGCAGGCTCAGGTTACTGATCGTGCCCCGCAGACTATCCGTGTTCTTGAGAATCGCGGGGATGATGCCCTTATCATTGATGTCGATTCCGCTGGAGGTGCCCGAATTCACCCACAGTGCGGCCGTCAGAGCCTGAATCCGGCTCCGCGCGACGGACAGGATCTGGGCCGCCGTGGCTTCGTCGCCGTGGCAACCCGCCTGGGCACATGACTTGAACGACCGCTCCGCCGTTGTATAGGCGCAGTTCCTGATCGTATCTGTGGGCACGGTGCCGCCGGGGATGTAGCAGGGGATCGGGCGGAACAGGTGGCCGGTCACGGTGACGGCATTTCCGGCATCATCCGTCCCCGGGAAGCTGTAGACGTGACAGCCGGCGCACAGGGTTGGGTTCTTGGCGAGCTGCCCGTGGCTGGAGGGCGAGAGCACGGCCGGATCGAGGTAGTTCAAGTTCTGGTACCCGGCCGTGGCCATCAGGACGGCTCCCTGCGGTGCATGCGGCGAGTTGCTGCCGCTGAAGCCGGCGGGGTCGTCCTTCGCGCGTGTCGAGTCCAGAACCAGCGGTGCGGTGCGCCGATTGTGGCACTTCATGCACAGCTGCTGGTCCTGGTTGTTGGTCGAGAGCGAGTACCTGAGCTGCCCCGGGTTGGTGGCGTCGTGCGGGTCATGGCAGACGGCACAGCTGATGCCCTCCAAAGATCCTGCTGGCGCATTCTTTTCCTTGTAGTTGGCCGTGACACCCCAGGCCTCCAGCGCGCCCTGGCCCGTGTGGCACTGCAGGCACAATTCCTCATCGTTGTGGCGGCCCATGCTCGCGTGCATCGATTGCCGCCACTCTTCCCATTGCGGATGGTGCGTGTCCTGGTGGCATGCGGCGCAGGAACCAGTTGCTATGGCGTTTGCCGAATTCTTCGTGGTGTCGACGTGAATGCTCGCCAGGGGCGCCGTATTCGCGTCGGGCGTCTGAACGTGGGTGAACCCAGGGCCGTGGCAGGTCTCGCATTGCACGTCCTGATAGGCCGCGCTCTTTACCGAGGAATAGCCGGCAGGTGCCGTAGCCAGATTGCCATTCTCGTTCACCGTGTGACAGCCGACGCAGGCGGCATTCCCCGACTGACCGATGCCCTGAAGCGTCGCCCAGGCTTGGGCGTGTTTCGTGCCCTCCCACCTGGCCTGGTGATCAACGTGGCAATTGCCACAATTCGTCTTCTGCGTGGCGACGTCGAAGTAGCCGAGGAATCCGCTATTGGCATCGGGTGGCGGACTGAACGGCGGTCGATCGCGGTACACAATGTCGGTGCAGGCTCCCAGCCATGCAGCGGCTGAGACGGCCAGCACCACGGAACCCAAGCGGGACAGCACTCGCGAAGGACTCATACGTGTCTACCGTGGTGAAAGAGTTCGAGCCTCTGCTACCCGTATTAATGTGGCCTATTCTACCCGTAATTCTACGGAAGGCAATACAATTTCCGGTGAAACTGTCTTCATTTGTGCCCCACAAATCCCTCAGAACTGCCCATCTGCCTGACGGACCGACACTTTTGTCGAAGGTTTCGAGCCTGGAGACGCTCTTCCGGGTGGATCGCTAGTTCCAGGCACGTCCTGATCGGTATTGCTTCACACTGAAGGGCCAAGGATCGCATCCGGAGGATGGTGCGGGCCCGGCAGATGCCTGGCGCCAGTGGCCGGGCGCCATCCCGGACGCCTCGCCGGCCGTGAGACTGCTGCCTAACCTTTCCGCTTCCTGGAAAGGTGGCGGAGGCGCAGGTGTTCCTCCCGCTCCCGCTCCTCCAGGGTCCGCCGGACCGAAGTCATCTGAGAGCGCAAGCCGGGGGCGACCCGCCGTTCCAGAGTGTGGACCTGGCGCGAGGTCTGGGACAGCGCCTCACCGAGGCGCCGGATCAGCATTTCACGGGTGGCCGCGTCGAGCAGGAGCTCGCTCAAGCGCTCGAACTCCGCGGCCGTACTGGCGGTCGTCGGTCCCTCCGCGCCAGGGGAGACGCCGCGATCACCGACGGTCCGAGCGAGCGGAGGCCGCGAGAGAATGCTTGCCACCGGGACGCCCCAGATCTGTGCGGAGGCGATCTCGACTTTGAGATCCCGGCCAGGCCAGGAGATGGCGCGGAGCCCGGCACGCCCATGCACCGCGAGCGCCCGAAGCAGCATGAGGTACCCCCGTCGCGCTCCCGCCTCGATCTGGCGCCGGGCATCCGCGGCCGGGCGCGCCAGCTTGAACAGCTCGCTGACCAG
Organism: uncultured Gemmatimonadales bacterium; assembly: GCA_963817435.1. Lineage (GTDB taxonomy): Bacteria > Gemmatimonadota > Gemmatimonadetes > Gemmatimonadales > GWC2-71-9 > JADJOM01. Next base: position 1,300,476 of record CAWFNY010000001.1, on the reverse strand, counting down.
CGCCTCCCGCTTGCGCCGGAGCAGCTCCGACCCGCGGTGGACACGCTCGAGGCGGCGCTCGGCACGGAGGAGATTCATCCGGGTTGGGGCCAGCCGTTCCTGACTCATGGCGCGGCAGCTCCGGGGCGGGACGCCCAGATGGCATCGGACAAGCGGGACAGGTCCTCGCGTGGCAAGGTCTCCAGGAGGCGCCACCCCTCCGTGAACGTATCGACCAGGGTCCGGCGGAGGCCCCCTTGCCTGACGAACCCGTCCTCGAATCGCTGGGCGAAGCCCAGCGCGCGACGATCCGCTTCCGCCAGTCCGCTTTCTCCGACGATCGCCGCCATCAGCCGCGCTTCGCGGCCCCGGCTGTACACCGCGTAGAGCTGATCGGCCCAGGCGCGATGCTCCGGCACGGTCTTGGCCTTGCCGATACCGGCGTTCATGAGGCGGGAGAGTGAGGGCAGGACGTCGATGGGCGGAAAGATCCCCCGCCGGTGCAGCTCCCGCGACAGCACGATCTGCCCCTCGGTGATATAGCCCGTGAGATCCGGGATGGGATGGGTGATGTCGTCGTCCGGCATCGTCACGATCGGGATCTGGGTGACCGAACCGGGGCGCCCCTGGACGATGCCGGCCCGCTCGTAGATGCTCGCCAGGTCGGTATACATGTAGCCGGGGTAGCCGCGCCGCCCGGGGATTTCCTCCCGGGCGGTCGCGATCTCCCGCAGGGCCTCGCAGTAGTGCGTCATGTCCGCGATCACCACCAGCACATGCATGCCGGCCTCGAAGGCCAGGAACTCGGCCTGCGCCAGGGCGACCCGGGGAGCCAGCAGCCGCTCGATGGTCGGATCGCGGGTCTCGTTGAGGTAGAGCACGCTTCGCTCACCGGCACCGCTCCGCGCGAAACGCGCCAGGAAGTCCTGGGTTTCCCGGGCGGTGACGCCGATACCGACGAATACCACCGCGAACGGCTCGCCATGGGGTGCCCGCGCCCCTTCTACTATATCAGCGGCCAGTTCGAGGCCTGGGAGACCGGGCCCGGAGAAGACCGGCAGCTTCTGTCCCCGGACCAGGGTGTTCATTCCATCGATCGCGGAGATCCCCGTTTCAATGAAGTCCGAGGGACGGGCGCGCCTCGCCGGATTGAGCGGTGCGGCCCAGATCGGGCGGATCGCCTCACCGATCGGCGCAGGCAGCCCGTCGAGCGGGTGTCCCATGCCGTTGAAGACTCGCCCCACCAGCTCCCGACCCACGATGGCCGTGGCGACGTCGCCGGTCAGGGTGACCTCCGCCCGTGCCGGGGAGAGCCCGACGGTTTCTTCGAGGACCTGGACGACGGTGATTTCTTCGCCGGCATCGATGACCTGTCCGCGACGCGGCGGCTCCCCCGGCGTGCGGATCACCACCCACTCGCCCTGCGCGGCGCCCGGCGTCCGGCGGAGAAAGACGAGCGGGCCGCCAGCGGACTGGGCACCGTGATAGACGCGGGCGAGCGTGGTCATCGGCCGGCTCCTGAGGAGGCGAGGCGCGCGATCGCCTGTTCGGCGTCAGCGACGCGGCGATCGAGCTCTTCGGCTGCGGACCAGCGGACCGCCGTCAGTGCCGCGCGGACCGGCGCGAGACCGAGGCGCTCGAATGTCGCGCCGCCATCGAGTGCAGCGAGCCCGGCTCGATAGGCCGCCCGGGCCAGCAGTGCCAGCCGGTAGGTCTTGTCGACGGTCGAGAGGGCATCGTTCGGGTCGTAGGCGCTCTGGGCGAGGACCGTCTCGCGCACCAGCCGGGCGGCCTCGAGCAGGAGCCGGTCGCGGTCCTGCAGCGCCTCCGGCCCGATCAGCCCGGCGATCTCGCGAAGCTCCCGCTCCTTCTGGAGCAACTCGAGCGTTTCGCGCCTCAGTTCGGGCCACTCGGGGCCGCCGTGCTCCGCAAACCACGGCGCGGTGCGTTCGGCATGAAGTGAGTAACTCGTCTCCCAGTCGACCGCGGGGAACTGCCGCTGGTGCGCGAGCGCCGGATCGAGCGCCCAGAGTGCCCCCGCCACCCGGAGGGAGGCCTGGGTCACCGGTTCCGAGAAGTCGCCGCCAGGCGGTGAGACGGCGCTGATCAGCGTGATCACCCCCGTACGGCGTGGCTCGCCCAGGGCCAGCGCCCGCCCGGCGCGCTCGTAGAACTTCCCCAGCCGGTTCCCGAGATAGGTGGGATAGCCCTCCTCGCCCGGCATCTCCTGCAGGCGCGCGGCGATTTCGCGGAGCGCCTCGCCCCAGCGCGAGAGGCTGTCCGCCATCACGGCCACCCGATAACCCATGTCGCGGTAGTACTCCGCGATGGTGATGCCGAGATAGACGGATGATTCGCGTGCGGCCACCGGCATGTTGGAGGTGTTCACCACGAGGACGGAGCGATCCATGATCGACCGGCCGGTGCGCGGGTTCACCAGCCGCGGGAACTCACTCAGCACCTCGGCCATTTCGTTGCCGCGTTCGCCGCATCCGATGTAGACCACGATATCCGCCTCCGCATACTTCGCGAGCGACTGTTCGATCACCGTCTTGCCGGTCCCGAACCCGCCGGGAACCGCGACGCTGCCGCCCTCGGAGACCGGGAAGAGAAAGTCGAACACCCGCTGGCCGGTCACGAAGGGCCGGTCGGGCGCCAGGCGTTCGGCGCTGGGTCGTGGCTGGCGGACCGGCCAGTGCTGGGCGAGGCTGAGCGGCCTCCCGTCGGCGAGCGCCCCGACGGGCTCGTGCACGGAGAAGTCGCCGCTCGCGAGCTCGGCGAGCTGCCCAGCGACTCCGGGCGGGACCATGATGCGGTGCACCATGTCAGGCCGTTCCTCGACGGTCCCGAGCACGTCCCCCGGCGACACCGCGTCGCCGGCGCGACGTGTGGCCTCGAAGCGCCATCGGCGCGTGGCATCGAGCGTCGCCGCCGCGATGCCGGGCTGGATGAAATCCCCGGACATGGCGGCGACCTGGGCCAGCGGCCGGCCGACCCCGTCGAGGATGCTGCCGAGCAGGCCAGGCCCGAGTTCCACGGTGAGCGCACTGCTGGTGAGTTCGACCGGTTCGCCGACGCGGAGTCCGGTGGTGTCTTCGTAGACCTGAATCGTGCCGCGATCCCCGTCGAGCCGGATCACTTCCCCCAGCAGGCCACGGGTCCCGACGCGGACCAGCTCGTAGAGCGAGGCCTGAGTCAGCCCGACGGCTTCCGCCAGGGCGCCACTGACGCGCACGATTCTGGGCCCGCTCACTTGAGCCTCACCCGGTAGCCCACGACCTGGCGCAGCAGCTCCACCACGTACGCCTCCGCGCTCTCCGGTTCCACCGCCCAGAGCGGACCGGGGAAGGGCACGATCATGGGGAGGGGCCGGCGCCCGAACTCGCGGTGAAGTTCCTGAGGGAGCTTGTTGTAGAGGCTGTCTTCCAGCAGGACCACTCCGACCTCCGGCTGTTCGTGCAGCTGGCGCAGGCGGGCGGCCGCCTCGTCGGGCGTTCTGGCCTCGAGTGTCCGCAAGCCAGCGAGCTCGAAGCCCGCGGCGACGTCGGGTCGGGAGACTGTGCAGACGGTGTGACTCATGAACCCGTGACCAGTCCTTCGAGCAGCGCCGCCGGTGGCGCGCCCAGGGAGATGCCCCATGCCAGCCACCGGATGTCGAGCGCCTCGGCGCGGAGCCGCAGGGCGTATGCGAGGAGCGGGGCGACGGAGAGCGGGGCGGTCCGGGCCATGTCGCTGAGGTCGGCGATCCACGCCGCGAGCACGGCGCGCTCGAGCCCGCCGGGCGACTCTTCGAGATCCGCGAATACCGCCTCGATTCTGCTGCCCGCGAAACCGCGCGCGAGCAGGTGCCCGGCCTGCAGCGGATCCCGGGTCGCGATCGCCCGTGCGAACAGCGCGAGTGGTACGGTCCTTCCTCCTGGCAGCCAGTAATCCTCGACCCGAGGATCCTTTTCGGCGGTCAGCACGAGTGCCGCATAGGCGTTCTCGAGGTCGATCACCCGCTGGACGTGACGAAACAGCACTCCGCCGCGCCCGGACTTCCGGGCAGTTGCCCGCGCACGGCGGGCGAAGGCCGCGCTAATGGCGTTCTCGATGCGAAGCAGGTCGGGCTCAGGACTCGTGGCGAGGGCCACCAGCCCCTCGGCGAGCGGGTGATGCCAGGCTGCGAGCAGGATCGCCACCGGTCCCGGGCCGGGCTGGCGGGCGAGTTCCAGGAGCGCGCGTTCCGGCAGCGCGGGCGTCGGCACCAGTCCGGAGATGCGGAGCTCGGCGGGAGCACGCTGGGCCGCCCCACGCATCAGCGCCGCGATGCTGCGGCGGTCCTCGTCTTCGAAGAGCACGGCCAGCAGGCTCGATCGCCCTCCCGCCCAGCGGGCGAGGGTCCGGTATCTCGCCGCGAAGATTCGTCGCGCCGCCAGCTCAAGCCCGGCGGGTGAGGAGCGCGCCGACTCGTCGACCGGATAGCCCCGTCGCTCGAGTTCCGCGGCCACGGCGGGGAGGTCCGGCGCGCGAGCCATGGTTTCCAGGGTCGCCCGGCCGAGGAGATGGGTGCCGAGGCCGCGGGCCCGGGCGTTGAGATCATCCCAGGTGGTCATGAGTGGCCCTCGAGATCTGCCATCACGTCCAGGGCGACGCGACTGGCGAGCCGGTCGAGTCGGTCCTCGAGGGTTCCATTGATTTCGACTGCGCCGTCCTCGCTCTTCAGGAGGAAGCCCGTGCCGATCGCGCTGTCTGGAAGCAGTGACACGCCTGCGGTGCCCGCCAGGAGCGGACGCGCTCGGTCTGCCAATGATGGATGCAGGCGTAGTATCCCGTTCCGGCTTCCGAGACAGCGCAGCGCTTCACTCAGCTGCTCCGGAAAGGCGGCGAGGTATTCTGCGGTCGCGAGCGCCTGTGGCAGCCGGCCCCGCACGGCTTCGAGGACTCGGCCGAGGACGCGCCATCTCGCCTCGAGGATCTCGCGACGAGCGGTTTGCCGCGCCGAGCCGAGGGCCAGCTCGACCGCCGCCGCCCGGTCGCGCTGTTGCACGGCCATCACACGCGCCCGCCGTTCCGCCAGCTCGGTCTCGGTCCGCGCGTGAATCGCGGCCGCCTCGGCTGCCGCCGCGGCCTGGATGGAGGACGCCTCAGCCTCCGCCTCCCAGCGCAGGACGGCGATCAGTTGATCGAGTGCCATCGGGTCCTCGTCACACCGCCCCGCCACCCCGGAACAGGATCATGATCGCGACCACGAAGCCGAGGATGACCATGGTCTCGGGAATCGCGATCATCAGGATCGCGGTGGTACTCAGTTCGGGTTTCTCGGCGAGGCTGGCGGCGATCGCCGGACCGATGCGCGACTGAGCCCACGCAGTCGCGAGGGCCGGAATGGCGATCGCGGCCGCTGCAGCGAGCACTACCATGAGGACTTCCATGCTTCCCTCTCAGGAGCGGGTAACGCCGGCACTGCGGGTCCACGCGCCGAACGGCTCGTACCGGACCCCGCCGGGACTGTAGAACTTCCCAAAGAACTCCACATAGTGCAGGCGCAACGCGTGAATCGTCGGGCTGAACAGCCCGATGCCGAAGTTGACGAGATGGAACAGCAGCGCGAAGACGATCCCGACGGCGGCGCTGCCCATCATCCCGGCCATCCGGTTCGCCACGACGGCGAGCATGACGGACGCGATGCCCAGCGCCATGATACGCGCATAGGAGAGGATGTTGCCGATGGTCGAGAGCAGCTCGATCGGCGCCACCACGCCTTCTGCGAAAATCAGGACCGGGAAGGCGATGAGCAGTCCGATGACGGCGGGCGTGAAGAACCCGCGCGGCAGCACGTCGACGGTCGCCAGCAGCGCCATGATGATCAGCACGACCGCCACGGCGGAGGCGCCTCGTCCGACGGCCTGCCGGGGATGCGCTCTCCCGGCGCTTACGACGCCGAGGATCAGGCCAAGGACGATGTGCACCGCACCGATCGCCAGTGCGAGCAGCAGGAACGAAATCAGCGCTTCCTCGCGCCGGAACAGGAGCGGCTCGAATCCGAACCAGCGGTGCCCGAGATCTCCGAAGAATTCGCCGAACAGCAGGCCAGTGAGCATGGAGAAGAGCGCGCAGGGGCCAGCGATTTCCGAGACCGAGCGGAGAATGGTGCCGGGCTTCGATCGCCGATGGAGCAGCAGGCCCCCTGCCGCCAGGACGAGACCGTAGCCGATGTCGCCCATGATGAGACCGAAGAACACCGGGAAGAAGACCGCGACGAACGGGGTTGGATCGATGGAGCCGTACCGGGGCAGCGGAAGCAGGCTGATCACCGCCTCGAAGGGCCGGAAGAGGCGCGGATTCCGGAGCACGACGGGGGCATCCTCGGAGCGCCATTCCTCGCGGGAAAGCTCCGTCAGCACAACGCTCTCGCCGACATCCTCATGCAGCCGCTGGACGAGCGCCTGCCGCGCGTTCGCCGGCACCCACCCCTCCAGTACGAACGCGTGGGACGTGACTCCGGACAGCGGGAGGGCGTTCAGCGCCTGCAGACGATGGGCGATGCCGCGTTCCGCCAGCCGCAGTTCGGCCCCGTGCCGCCGGGCGAGATCCTGCCGTTCGTTCTGGACGCGTTCGGCCTCCTGCGGCAGGTCGCCAAGCCGGGCCAGCATCCGGGGGATCGCGTCGGCGAGCGACTGCCCGCCGTACGCCTGAGGTACCGGGATCTCCTGCAGACTCGCCTCGGCCAGGAGCCGCTCGACCCGCGGCGCTGCCGAGGCGGAGACCACCACCAGGACGGCCGTTTCTCCCGAGGGGAGTTCCCGGCTGTACAGTTCGTAGGCGTCGCCGATGAGGCCAGTCAGGCTGCTCCGAATCCGTGGAATCGCTTCCAGCTGCCCGCGTTTGAGAAGGACGTGATAGACCGTCGCTCCCTTCCAGCGGGCCTCGTTCTCCAGCAGCGGGCGGAACGCCGAGAAGAATTCCTGGTACTTGAGAATGAGGGCGCGCTCTTCGTCGATCGCCGTCGCCCGGGTGCGGAGTCTGTCGGTGGCGTGCCGGACGCGGCGCGCGAGGTGTACCCAGCGCGGCAGATCGCTCGGTGCCAGCGCTGCAGACGGGACGAGCTTGGGGGCGGGTGGAAGCAGGGGGCGTAGCTGCTCGAGGGCGGCATCCACATCCTCCATGGCGGCCAGGAGGTATCGGCGTTCGCGCTCCTCGCGGGGCGTCAGCTGGGCCTGGGTGAGGGACGCCACCGCCGTCGGTGGGGTCAAGTGCAGGACGCCGGCCTGCTGCAGGGAGCGCAGCACCTCCGGCAGCCGGTCGCGGGGGCCGAGCAGACGGACCTTCGCCATGGCGAGAATCATTCGCGCATCCTCGCCAGCAGCCCGGTCAGGGCGCGTTCGGCGAGGGTCTCGACACGGGCTGGTGTGACGCCATCGTACTCCGCCGCCCGGCGTCGCGCCTCAGCGAGCACCTCCGCTGCGCGGCGGGCCCGCTCGCTCTCCACCTCCTGCTGAAATCGTGTGTCGGCGGAGGCGAGTTCGAGCTCGAGGGCATTGGTGGCTCCTCGAGATTCCGCGTTTGCGGACTCGACCAGTGTGCTGGCATCGGCACGTGCCTTCGCCAACATTGTCTCCAGTTCCTGTTCGGCTGTCAGCAGCGTCAGCAGATCGGAACTGTGAGTGACTCGCGGTGGCCCCTTGTGCTCCATGTGTGCCTCCGCTCACAATATGGATCTTGCTGCGTAACATGGGATTAATTGCGCTGCCGTCCCTCCTTCACGATGCCCGGTTGGACGGCGTTTCCAGGTACTTCATGAAGCGCGGATGAAGGAGCCACGAAAAGCCGATGAGAGACCTCCCGTTCTCGTGGTGCCCACCCTAGCTTCACTGTGTCGGGGGCGCTCCGCCCCTGCGACGCTCACGTCTTCTGAGAGTATCCGGTGACATCAGCCGTCTGCCCCTCGTGCGGTAAGCCCTCTGGCGGGAAGTTCTGTCGGCACTGCGGGACCACACTTGGCGGGGCCGGAGAAGGATGCGCCCGCTGCGGCAGCGCATTGCCGGCCGGGGCGCGATTCTGCGCCAATTGTGGCAGCTCAGCCGCGAAGCGCAGCGAGACGATCGGCGGGAATGAGCGGCTGCTCTGGTTCCTGGCGGGCGGCGGGGTCGTGGCGGTGGTGGGCGGGCTCGCGCTGTATGCGACCCGGGGACAGCCGGTCGCACCGGGGGCCGTCCCGGCGGCGGCAGAGGCGCCATTTGCGGCCGGCGGAGACGGCGCGGGAGGAACGCCGCCCGACATCAGCAACATGTCGCCGCGGGAGCGCTTCGACCGGCTCTTCAACCGCATCATGCGCGCGGCGGAGCAGGGGGACGAGACCACCGTGACGACCTTCGCCCCGATGGCGATCTCCGCGTACGGGATGCTCGATTCGGTCGATGCGGATGCACGGTATCATGCCGCGCTCATCTACCTGCACACCGGCAACGTGGACGGCGCCAAGGCGCTCGCCGACACCATCCTCAAGAAGCAGCCTTCGCACCTGTTCGGCTACGTCATCCGGGGCACGATCGCCCGGTTCAACAAGGATGATGCCCTGCTGAAGAAGAGCTATACCGATTTCCTGTCGCATTACGATGCGGAAACCAAGGCCAACCGTCCCGAGTACGCCGAGCATCCGCGGGCCCTTGAGGAATTCCTCAAGGCGGCGCGGGATGCCGGCGGAAAATCCTGAGGACTGACTCCATGACACTGCTAGGCCAGTTCGCGCTCTGGGCTGCATTCTTCATTGGAAGCTGGGCGGCGATCATCGGCTTCTCCGGGCGGTGGCACGGCCGTCCGGAACTCGCGCTCAGCGTCACCCGCTCGGTGTATGCGCTGTTCGGTGTGCTCGTGGTGGCGGCGATCTGCCTCTGGCAGGGCCTGATCACCCACGATTTCAACATCGAGTACGTCGCGAGCTACACCTCCCGGAACCTGCCCGGCTACTTCATCTTCTCGGCGTTCTGGGCGGGGCAGAAGGGTTCGCTGCTCTTCTGGGCGATCGTCCTGAGCATGTTCGCGGCGCTGGCGCAGTGGCTCACGGCCGCGCGCTACCGTGCGCTGATGCCCTACGTCGCGGCGGTGACCAGTGCGGTGGTGGTGTTCTTCGTCACCGTGATGCTGTTCGCGGCGAATCCCTTCGCGCGGCTGCCGTTCACGCCGCCCGACGGCAACGGGCTGAACCCGCAGCTGCAGAACATCGGCATGGTGATCCACCCGCCGATGCTCTACCTCGGCTACATCAGTATCACCATTCCCTTCGCGTTCGCGATCGCCGCGCTGCTCTCCCGCCGCCTCGACACCGGCTGGCTCCACGCGATCCGGAAGTGGACGCTGATGAGCTGGCTGTTCCTCTCGATCGGCATCACGCTGGGCATGTGGTGGGCGTACGTCGAACTGGGCTGGGGCGGCTACTGGGCCTGGGATCCGGTGGAGAACGCGAGCCTGCTGCCGTGGCTGACGATGTCGGCGTTCCTGCACTCGGTGATGATCGAGGAGAAGCGCGGCATGCTCAAGCGGTGGAACATGACCCTGATCATCGGGTCGTTCCTGCTGAGCATCTTCGGCACCTTCATCACCCGCAGCGGCGTGATCGCCAGCGTGCACAGCTTCACCCAGTCGAATGTCGGCTACTTCTTCCTCGCCTTCCTGCTGAGCAGCGGCGTCCTGGCCTTCACGCTGCTCTATACCCGGTGGGAGCGGCTCGAGGCCGAGGTGCAGCTGGAGAGCGTGGTGAGCCGCGAGGCGGCATTCCTCTTCAACAACCTGCTGTTCGTGGGCATCGCCTTTTCGGTGCTCTGGGGCACGCTCTTCCCGATCCTCTCCGAGGCGGTGCGGGGCACCAAGATCACGGTCGGCCCTCCGTTCTTCAACAAGGTGAACGTCCCGCTCGGGCTGATGCTGCTGGCGCTGACCGGGATCGGCCCGCTCATCGCCTGGCGCAAGGCCTCGACGGCCAACCTGAAGCGCCAGTTCACCTGGCCCGTCGTGGCGGGCGTCGTCACGGTGGCCCTGTGTCTGCTCGGCCGGATGGAGAACTTCTATGCCGTCGTGGCGCTGGGTCTCGCCGGCTTCACCGCCGGCACGCTGTTGCAGGAGTTCACCCGCGGGACGCTGGCGCGCCACCGGATGTACTCGGAATCCTATCCGATGGCGTTTGCGCAGCTGGTCGCGCGCAACCGGCGGCGCTACGGCGGCTATCTGGTGCATGCCGGCATGCTGATCTACTTCGTCGCCTTCACCGGGTATGCGTTCAAGACCGAGATGGAGGCGACCCTGAAGCCCGGCGATTCCGCCACCCTCAGGAGTCCGTTCGGCCATACGTATGTCTTCACCCATGTCGGCGTGTCCCAGTTCGAGCAGATGAACCGGGTGGTGACGCAGGCGTCGGTGCAGGTCACCAAGGACGGCAAATCGATCGGGGTGATCAACTCGGAGAAGCGGCAGCACTTCTCGGAGCCGGCGCCAGGGGTGCGGCAGAAGTCGTTCGAGCCGTCCACGGAGGTCGGGATCCGGAGCACCCTGCAGGAGGACCTGTACATCGTGTACGCGGGGTCGGTTGCGGGGACGGAGGAGGCGGTCTACCGGTTCACCATTAATCCGCTGGTGATCTGGGTCTGGATCGGCGGCATCGTGCTGGTGATCGGCGGGCTGATCACGATGTGGCCGGGGGGCACGACCAGTACGGGCTCGCTCAAGCGCTCCGAGGCCGGCTACGAGGTGCAACTCGCGGGCGCGGGGTCGGCGCAGTGAACCAGAACCGGCGCTCCTTCCTCTCCGGTGCCGCCGTCGCCGTGCTGGGCGGCACTCTGGCCGGGCGCCTTCGCGCCCAGGCCCAGCAGCCGGCACTTCCGCCCCAGGATGAGGCCGGGTTGCTCCGTGATCCGGAGTCGGCCGGCCGCTCCCAGGAGCGGGCGACGCACCGCGACAACGATCCCTTCGTGACCTCGATCGAGAAGCGGATCCAGTGCACCTGTGGCTGCACCCTCGATGTCTACACCTGCCGGACCACGGACTTCACCTGCACCTACTCGCCGGCCCTGCACAAGGAAGTGCTGGCGCTCCAGGACGAGGGGAAGAACGCGGACGAGATCATCGCGGCCTTCGTCGCCAAGTACGGCGAGAAGGTGCTCATGGCGCCCAAGCCGGAGGGCTTCAACGTCGCCGGGTACGTGGTGCCGGGGCTGCTGATCCTCCTGGTGGGCGGCGTGATGCTGGCCGTGCTGCAGCGCCGGGCCCGTCTCAGCCGGCCAGTCGCCGCGCCGGGCGCGCCACCCATGCCAGCGGGCGCGGTCGCCGCGATCACGTCCGCACCTCCCGCCTCCGCCGAGGAACTCGAGCGGCTGCAGCGTGAACTCCGGGAAATGGATCAGTGATGCTCTACGAAGCGATTGCCGCGGCGCTCGTCGCGCTGGCCGTGCTGGCCCTCATCATCGGACCCCTGACACATCCGGGACAGGGATCGGTCCCCGGCGCGGACGAGCCGGAGGACATCGAGGAAACGCCCAAGGGCATGGCCCTCACCGCGCTGCGGGAGATCGAGTTCGACCGGGAGACGGGCAAGCTGTCCGACGACGACTACGCCTCGCTCAAGTCGAAGTACACGGCGGAGGCGCTCGCCATTCTCCGGCTCGAGTCCGGCGACGGCGGCGCCGCGCCTCGGCTGGGTGGCGTCGCGGATGCAGGCGCCTCCTCGGCCGGCCATCCGGCAGCAGAGCCGGGTGATGCCGTCGAGGCGATGATCGCCGACCGGGTCCGCACGATGCAGGGAACCAGCATCCGGTGCCGGACCTGCGGCCCGCGGCCCGAGAGCGATGCCCTCTTCTGTTCCTCCTGCGGGCGGTCCCTGACGGTCGGTGGCTGCTCGAGTTGCGGCGCGCCGCTGATCCCGGGCAGCCGCTTCTGCGAAGGCTGCGGTGCCGCCGTCCCCCGCTGAGCGCTAGAACAGCAGCCGAAGCGCCGCGCCGACGCTCCACGACCGGAGGCTCTCGAGTCTCGCCTCCGGCGGGAGGTCACGCCGATTGAACGGACTCGGACCGAGTCCGAACAGGGCGCGATTCTCGAATTCCACCGGACCCAGCGGGATCCGCAGCGCCACACCCACCCGCCCACCCAATGTTGTCCGGTCGCCGAGTCCGCTGGTGGTCCAGTGGTCGACCACCGGTCCCGCCACGAGCCGCAGGCTCGCCTCCCGCATTGCCAGGACTCTCCGCCCCAGCAGCAAGGCACCGCGATAGCGCCTTACCGGCGTGGTCCGGTCGTCGAGAACGAGCCGGTCGGTGCTAGCCCGCAGGTCCCCGGAGGCGTAGCCGCCCGTGAGCGCGAGATCCCAGGCCCCGAGGCTCCGGCTCACCCCGATTTCGGTCGCGATCCGCGACGAGGGGTAGACCTCGACGGTGGTGCCCGGGAGGGATGTGGTGTCGTTCGATGCGCCCCGAAAGCTCTCGCGTGCGACATTGAGCACGAGCGCCCACCGTCCCTGGGCGGCAACCGTCGTGGGAAGCATCAGGACCAGCGGGAGCAGCAGGAATCGGTGCCGCATGGAGACTCCGGGGTGTGGGGAAGCCGGCGGGGCGGGCGCCCCGCCGGCGGTCGTTCACTTCATCTGCAGGTTGATCCAGCCGTTGGTCACGTTATTGTCCGCGCGCAGAATCCAGTTGTAGCCCGTGTGATACTCCGACACGACCTTGTCCTCCATCGCGTTGCCGATGAGGTCGTCGTTACTCTTGATCCAGCTCGCGAGGGTTGCAAGAAACTTCCGCAGTCCCTGCGCCGCGGCGATGTATTTCTTGGCGCTCCCCGTGTCCACCGCGCCGGTGATGTCGTGGTAGAGCGGCCCGATGGTGCCGACGAACGTCGCCCAGCGGTTTGAGTCGATCTTCATCTGGCACGAGGTGTCGTCGTCCTCCATCGCGACGATCCGGAAGACCTCGCCGGGATGCGCCGCCTTGTAGCTGGCGATCTCGGCGGAGCTGAACAGCAGCACGTTGCCGGTCCAGTCGGTGTCACCGTCCCAGTAGTAGGACGGGCCCTGGTGCTCGCCGGCGCATTGATACTTCATGAGGGAGTCGGTGCTTCCCCGCTGGCCCATGACATGAATTTCAAATTCGGGACTCCCTTTCAACCAACCCTCAAAATCGTCGACGAAATGGGCTTTCGTCATGTACAGGCCCGGGGCCAGAATGTTGCCGGTGCTGCCACCGCCGCTGCCGCTGCCGCTGCCGCCGCCACCGCCGCCGCTGCCACCGCCACCGCCGCCACACTGGTCGCCGGGCAGGCAGGTGACTGACGCGCGCACCGGGGGATGGTCGAAGTCGGTCTCGACCGGGACCACGGCGAGCACCGGGGTCTGCGGGGGACGGGTCGGATCGAGGAGATGCCGGCCGCCCTTCAGGTCGAACGCGACCGGCAGTTCGCCGTCCCGCGCCTGCGTCGCCACCAGAAGCCGGGCATCTCCCCGCCACTGGCGCCGATGCTCGGGGGAGGGGAGATACACCTCGAGGGCACGGGTGACCCGGAGCACGGAGTCGGTGACGGTCTCGGACTCCCCGTTCAGTTTCGCAAGTGCATGAAATTCGCCTCGACCGCCGCCGTCCAGCGTGCGCTGCAGCTGGATCTTGCCCTCGGGGTAGGGCGAGGCGGCGAGTCGGCCGTAGAGCCGTGCCCGGAACGCCGGGTCGTTCAGGGCCATCGCGAGGCGGCGGGTGATGCCCTCGAGCTGCCGGGTCTCCGCCGAGACCGTGATGGGGCCGCGGACCGATGCGGCGCCGGGTCCGGTCGGTGCGGGCGCCGGGCCGTCGGGGCCGCACGCCGCGAGCGCCAGCGTCGCGGCGAGGACGAGCGGCGCAGGATTCCGATACATCTGTTCCTCCTTGGCTTGGGAATGCGCCGCGGAGCGGCGCGGGACTGATCGCGGCGCCAAGGTAGGAAGCGGATATGCGGAGTAGAGGTACGCGGAAACGCGGGTTGGGGCGAGGAACAACACGCGGTTGGAGACGTAGTCGGCTGGATCTACCTTGGAGGCAACCCTTCCGGCCACCGATGATCTCGCTCGCAGACCTCGACGCAACCGCGCGCTTCCTCTCGCCCATGCTGGCGCCCACACCCACGATCGCGTGGCCGCTGCTCAGGGCGCGCCATGGCGCCGAGGTCTGGGTCAAGCACGAGAATCATCTGCCGACAGGTGCCTTCAAGGTGCGTGGCGGACTCGTGTACCTCGACGAACTCCGGCGGCTGCAGCCATCGCTCGCGGGCGTCATCACCGCGACGCGCGGGAACCACGGCCAGAGCATCGCGTTCGCGGCGGCGCGGCTGGGGATCCGGGCGGTCATCGTGGTCCCTCACGGCAACAGCCGGGAGAAGAACGCCGCGATCAGAGCCCTCGGCGCGGATCTGGTGGAGGCAGGCCACGATTTCCAGGCGGCGCGGGAGTACGCGGGTGCCCGCGCTGCGTCCGAGGGGCTGCACCTGATCCCGTCCTGGCATCCGCACCTGGTCCGCGGGGTCGCGACCTACGGGCTCGAGTGGCTGCGGGCGGTGCCGGACCTCGATACGGTCTATGTGCCGATCGGGATGGGATCGGGGATCTGTGGCGTGATCGCCGCACGGGACGCCCTCGGTGCGGGGACGCGCGTGGTGGGAGTGGTCTCCCAGGGAGCCCCGGCGTACGCCCTCTCCTTCGCGAAGGGAGAAGTCGTGACGACCGCACGCGCGGACACGATCGCCGACGGCATCGCGACCCGTTCGCCCGATGCCGCGGCGCTGGCGGTGATCCGCCGGGGTGCCGAGCGGATCGTGATGGTGTCCGAGGAGGGCGTTCGCGAGGCGATGCGTGCCTGCTTCAGCGACATGCATCAGGTCGCGGAAGGCGCGGCCGCGGCGGGATTCGCGGCGCTGACGCAGGAGGCCGAGTCGCTGCGCGGGCGGAAGGTCGGGGTGGTGCTCAGCGGAGGCAACGTGGATCGGGAGGCGTATGCCGACATCCTGGCGGAGGGAGGGTAGCCGCCGGCGTCCTTCAGAATTCCATCGCCTCCACCTTCCTCAGTCCCAGCCGGATCGGGACGACCGTCATTGTCAGGCAGATGACGACCACGCCCAGGAGTGAGCCGACCATCCATGGTCCGGGCGTCGGCTCCTGGCCGTTGAGCTGGGCTCGCAAATACCCGAGGACCGGTGCGGCCTCCAGCACCAGCACGATCCCCAGCAGCACGATCGCCGACATCATGAAGACCATGCCGCCGAAGCTCGTCGGGATCTGCGCCGCATTCTCGGTGTCGAACCGCGGGTAGAGCGCGCCGAAACCGAGCGCCATTGAGCTGATCGCGAAAGTCAGCAGGACGATCGTCCCCAGGCTGATCGCCATCATGAAGGGCGAGGCCTGCAGCAGCACGTTGGTGCTGAAGGTGATGGCCACCGCGAGCACCAGCAGCGGAATCGTCCCCGTCCAGTACTTGCTCCAGAGCAGGGCCTTGAGGTCGAGCGGGCTCGAGCGGAGCAGCCACATCTGCTTCCCTTCCAGGGAGACGGCCGGGAAGACGAACCGGGCTGCGACCGCGGCGAGCACGAAGCCGGCGAGTCCGAGGTTCAGGAAGACGACCAGCGTGACCAGGAACACCGGCACGGTCTCGCCCGAGAAGAGCGGCAGGGTCTTGATGTTGAAGACGTACACCACCAGCAGGACCGCCAGCAGGATGAGCTGGCTCCATTGCGTGGTGTCGCGGAAGAAGACCCTGAGGTCCTTGAGGATGAACTCCCTCCGGGACGGGGGCATGTGGCGGAAGATCCGTCCGAGAATTCCCGACCAGGCGCGTCCGCGGACGAACCGCTCGGCCCCCTCCTGCGCCTTGGAGAACCCGGCATGGTACAGCCGGCCATGGAGCATCGCGCCGAGGACGACAAAGGCGGCCGCCGTGGTCCAGAGCAGCACGATCGGCAGCGGGTCGGCCACGTGCTGGAGCCAGTTCATCACCATCCCGGTCGCCCATTCGCTGGGGAGGAACGGACTGGTCGGGGTACGGAGCGCGGAGAGATAGTCGAGGAGGTTGCGCACGCCTTCCGGACGCGCGAGCTGCTCGGGCCGGATCAGCCGGAACAGCAGCACCAGCCCGCCGAAGGCGCCGATGGCGATGAGGCTCAGCAGGTCGCGGGTTCGGCGCGCCGGAAAGACGTTGACCAGGACCAGCGTGATGGCCGAGCCGAGGACACAGGGCAGGACGAAATAGGGCAGGAGCGCCGTGATCACCACCAGCGGAAAGAGCAGCCCTCCGTTGAAGACCATGCCGTAAGCGGTGAAGATGGGCACCGCCATGAGCACGACCATCCATGACGAATGCAGCAGGGTCTCACCCAGCTTGGCGAAGTACAGCCGGAGCCAGTCGGTCGGCGAGGAGACCAGCAGGTCGAGGTCCTTGGCCAGAAAGAAGCTCGACAGGGCGGTGATCAGGTTGGAGAGCAGCAGCAGCGACGCGAAGGCCAGCAGGATGATGCCGAGGAATTTCCCCGCCAGCGGAACGCCGACTTCGGTCGTCGACTGGATGTAGCGCAGGATCTTGTAGGAGAGTCCGAAGACCGCGGCCCAGAATCCCAGCGCCACCAGCGCCAGCAGATAGAATTTGCCGTTGCCACCGGAGCGCTCCTGCTGCAGACGGTTGAGCGCGCTCCGCCACTTCGGGACCAGGATGGTCTGGAGGCTGGGCTGGGGGAAGGCGGAGACGGTCATCTCAGCGCTCGAGGATCGCATCCATCTCGCGCTCGATGATGCCGCCGGTGAGCTTCAGGAAGAGCTCTTCGAGTTTCACGTCGCCGCCCTGGGTCTGGTGCCGCACTTCCGCCATCGAGCCGCAGGCGAGGATCTTCCCGCCCGCGATGATGCCGATCCGGTCGCACATCTCCTCGACGGTATCGAGGGTGTGGGTGCTCATGAGCACCGTCCCGCCCCGCTCCACGAAGGCGCGGAACAGATCCTTCAGGAACTTCTGCCCCTTGGGGTCGAGGCCGACCATCGGTTCGTCGACCACGATGACTTCCGGGCGGTGCAGGAGGGCGCTGGAGATGATCAGCTTCTGGCGCATGCCGTGGCTGTAGCTCTCGACCAGTTCGTCCTTCCACGGCATGAGTTCGAAGAGATCGAGCAGTTCTTCCATCCGCCGCTCGACCGGATCGCCGTCCTGGCCGTACAGCGCGGCCACGAACCGCAGGAATTCCGCGCCGGTGAGCTTGTCGTAGACGAACGGCCGGTCCGGAATGAAGCCCAGGCGGTGCTTCGCCTTGATCGGGTCGAGCGCCAGATTATCGCCCGCGATCTCGATGGTGCCCGACGTCGGCTGGAGAATGCCGGCGATCATCCGCATGGTGGTGGTCTTGCCGGCGCCATTGGGGCCCAGGAATCCGAACAGCTCGCCACGACGGATCTCGAGGTCGATGCCGTCCACCGCGGTGAACTTGCCGTAACGCTTCGTCAGCTTGGTCAGCCGGATCATCGGGTCTCCTCAAGGACATCAAACGACAGGCGCCCCGCGCGGAGGGCCAGGTCAAGCTGCCGCGCATTCCCCCCGGTCCACAGCCGGATTCGTGCCGCCGACGGGCTCGCGCCTGCCGCCGCCGGGTCGACCGGCGTCCAGGTGCCGGTCCAGACCTCCGCCCATTCGCGGAGCTGCCACCGTCCCTCCACCCGGACCAGTCCCGAGACAGTGCGCGCCTCGAGCCCGGCGGAGCGAAGGAGGGCGACCAGCACCCGCACCCGCTCGATGGGCGTTCCGCTGCGGGCCCGGAACGTCCGTCCCGCGCTCCACGATCCCGCCCCCACCCGGAGACGTATCGACCGCCGCACCCAGCCGCTGAGGGCCTGGGCCACCCGCGATGGGTCGCGCTCGCGTCCGGCGGCGAGCGCCGCCGCCCGCGCGATCCCGGGATCGTCGCCACTCAGGAGCGGCTCGGCGAGGGCCGCGGGATCCGGCGCCGAGTCGGTTCCGCTGACGGGGCTCACCTCGAGGGTGTCACCGCGGCGGGACTGCCAGCCGCCTTCGAGCGCGGGAAGGAGCTTCGGCATCGCGCCCGGCGGCGTCAGCCGAGCGACTGCCGAGAGGTACCTCGCCGGTTCGGCGGGGCCGTCCGCCGTGAGGTAGCTCGGAGCCGCGGCGCTGGTGTCCCAGACTGGAATGGGCAGTGCGCGGAAGTTGCTGTTCACCAGCTCGAATGCCGAGCGGTCGAACACCGCTCCGAGCGGGTGCTGGAGCCGTACCGTCATCCCCGAGGCATCGATCCACTGCAGCACGGGGAGGCCATGCCCGAAGCGCTCGAGCCGCCAGGCCCGGACGGTGTCCGCATGGGCGGCCGTCCAGCGCCTGATCGACGGGTTGAATTCCGCGCTGTCCGGCACGGTGAACAGCGATTCCGCAGTCACGCTGAGATGCTCCGAACGCAACTCCTGGTCGAGCGCGTCGTACGTTTCGACATTGAGCTTGGTACCCGTGCGCGGCAGCCCTCGCGAGGCGGCCACCAGCGGAATGGCGGAGGGGAGCACCACGGGACGGCGGAGCGCGACCAGCAGCGTCTCGGGTTGCTCGCCCTCGCCGGTGTTGATGACCCGGAGCAGGGTGTCCCCGCTGACCTCGCCGGCCGACGTGCTGCGCCCCTGTTCGGTGAGCAGCCTGCTGCTCCAGCTCCGGAGCTGCAGCGCGCGGGAGTAGAGCGCCTCGGTCCGGGTGCTGGTCCGTCGCGGGGTGCCGGGCCGGATCGGCGGCAGGTCGAGAGTCGTCAGTTCGACGACCCGCAGGCCCTCGGGCATCGTGTCCACGGTGAGGGACGCGATGCCGTACTGGCGGCCACCGATCCGCAGCGCGTGGAACGCCGCGCCGGGCGGCACCGGCCAGCGCGGCGTGTCCGATGCCCGTGGCGCACTCAGGTAGTGGCGCTGTACCAGCCAGCCGAGGGCGCCGAACCAGGCCAGCAGGATGACGGTCGCGGCGCTGCGGCGGTTCATCGCGGGCCGCCGGGCAGAAACGGTTCAATGGCCCCGCGCTGGCCCGCGCTGTCGATGACGATCTGGAGTTCCGCGGGGAATCCAGTGGCATCGGCACGGTCCCGGAAGGTTTCGATCAGGGTGATCGCGGCTTCTTCGATCGAGAGGGCGGTGCCACCAAGACCGGTCAGGGCGGCTGCGACTGTGGTGAGCTGCCATCCTTCGGCGCGATGCCAGGCCGAGGTGAGGGCCTTGCGGATGGTGTCGCGGGAGGCGGCACGGTCCTGTCCCTGAATGACGATGTGCAGCACGAATTCCGCGGCGAGTTCGCCGCCGCCGGTAATGACCGCGGAGCCGACTTCCAGCGCGGCCTGCGTGCGCCGCTGGTCCGCGAAGCGATCGCCGGCGGCGCGGTCGAGCGCCTCGCTCGTCATGCCGATGGGGCGGAGATGCTCGTCCGCGCTGCGCACGACGGCGTCGACCGGCAGATCGGCGAGGGCCCGCTCGACGAGGCGGATCACGCGTCGCCGACCTCACGCGCCCGGCGATACATCGCCTGGGCGTCATCGGGCTTGCCCATCCGGTCGAGCACGCGGCCCAGGAGCCGGTAGGTGCGGCCGTGGTCGGGGCCGTGCTCCGCCGCCTGCTCAAGGGCCGCCCGCGCGCCGGGGAGATCGCCTGCCTGATTGAGCGCCTCACCCAGGTAGTAGAAGGCCGTGGCGTTCTGGGGCTCCAGCTGGAGCGCGCGCCGGAGCGCGTCGGCCGCGTCCTTCGGCCTCCCCTTCCGCCAGAGGACCAGGCCGAGGGTCATGTGCCCCTGGACATGATTGGGATCGAATCGCAGCGCGCGGCGCAGGTCCGCCTCGGCCTCGGCGTACTGCTTGAGGCGGCCATGAATCGCGCCGCGGGACACCAGCATGTTCACGTCGTCCGGGGCCACCTTGAGCGCGGCGGACAGCTGCTCCAGCGCCTCCGCCGGGTCGCCGGTGGTCTCGAGCAGGGCGGAGAGGTTGTTGCGGGCGGCGACGTGGCCAGGATCGAGCGCGAGCAGTTCGCGATAGCGGTGGATCGCTTCGCTCACCCGACCACGGCTCGCCGCCTCGACGGCGCGCCGGTAGAGGCGCTCGACGGGCGATTCGTCGGTCCGCGCTTCGGTCGCGACGAGGTCGTCCTGCGGGACCTCCGCGGCGAACGGCCGCAGCGGGTACCCCGCGTCGGGGGTGTCGGGTACCGGATCCGCCTCGACACCGGCGGTGCCGAAGAGCTCGTCCAGCATGGACTCGAGGCCCGTGGAGCGATGGGGGGACATGGGCCCTCGGCCCTCAGCCGCTAGTCGTCAGAGATGAACGGGGAATGCGCACGCTCAATGATCACTACCCCCGGGGATTGGCGGTAGCTCCCTGCCCCCGGGGCGCGGCGATGGGGCCGCCCTCCGGAGTTGAACCCCGTCCATCCCCGGGGTACGTTCCCCTGCTTATGGCTCAGGAATACCTCGTCGTCCGCGGTGCCCGCGAGCACAACCTCAAGAACATCTCCGTTCAGATCCCGCGTGACCGGCTCACGGTCATCACCGGGCTCTCGGGATCGGGCAAGTCGTCGCTCGCCTTCGACACGATCTACGCCGAGGGCCAGCGGCGCTATGTCGAATCGCTCTCCGCCTATGCCCGCCAGTTCCTGGGACTGATGGAGAAGCCGGATGTGGACGCGATCGAGGGCCTCTCGCCCGCGATCGCCATCGAGCAGAAGACCGCCGGCCACAATCCGCGCTCCACCGTCGGCACGGTCACCGAGATCTACGACTACCTCCGGCTGCTCTGGGCGCGGGGCGGGGTGCCCCACTGTCCTAACGATGGCAGCCCGATCGAGCGTTCCTCCGCGACCCAGATCACCGAGACGATTCTCGGCTGGCCCGAGGAAACCCGCATCGAAGTGCTTGCGCCGCTGGTGCGCGGCCGCAAGGGCGAGTTCCGCGAGCTCTTCGATGAAGTGCGGAAGCGGGGCTTTTCGAGAGTCCGCGTCGACGGCGAAACCTACGACCTCAACGAGGTCCCGGCCCTCAATCGCCGCCAGAATCACGATGTCGCCGTGGTGGTGGACCGGCTCGTCGTCCGGGCAGCCGATCGCGGCCGGCTCGCGGATTCGATCGAGACGGCGCTCAAGGCGGCCGAAGGGATCGTGGAAGTGGTGCGCCACGGGAGCGCGACGGGCCGGAAGGCCGGCGAGTCCACGATCTTCTCCGAGAAGTTCGCCTGCGCCACCTGCGGCCTCTCGCTCCCGGAGCTCGAGCCCCGGCAGTTCTCGTTCAATTCCCCCTTCGGCGCCTGCCCGGAGTGTCATGGCGTCGGCGTGCGCCGCGAGGTGAATGCGGAGCTGATTCTCGGCGATCCCAGCATCTCGATCCTCGAGGGCGTGGTGCTGCCGTGGGGCGAACCGACGGGGTACCTGCGCAAGGTGGTGCTGCCCACCCTCGCCAGGGCGTTCAAGTTCGACCTCAATGCGCCCTGGCGGGAGCATAGCGCGGCGGCGAAACAGGCGCTGGTCCACGGCGCGCCTGGCAAGAAGCTCAAGTTCCAGCTCGAAGGCGGCCGCCACCGCGACGACTACGAGAGCGACTGGGAGGGCATCGTCGCGAACGTGGCCCGGCGCTACCGGGAGAGCAGCAGCGACGCAGTGCGCGTGGGGCTGGAGCAGTACATGGTGGAAGAGCCCTGCCGGGCCTGCGGCGGCAAGCGGCTCAAGCCGGAGTCGCTCGCCGTGACGGTGGGCGGGAAGGGGATCGGCGAGGTGGTCGACCTCTCGGTCTCCCGGGCGTACGACTTCTTCGAGTCGCTGCCGGTGCGCAGCGAGACCGTCCCCCGGGGGCTCGACCCGGAGATCGCCGGTCCGATCCTCAAGGAGGTCTCCGACCGGCTCCGATTCCTGCGCGATGTCGGACTCGACTACCTGACGCTGGGCCGCTCGGCCGGGACGCTTTCCGGCGGCGAGGCGCAGCGGATCCGGCTCGCGACCCAGATCGGGTCGCGGCTCACCGGGGTCCTCTACGTCCTGGACGAGCCCAGCATCGGGCTGCACCAGCGTGACAACGAACGGCTGCTCGCCACGCTGCGCGATCTCCGCGACCTCGGGAACACTGTCCTGGTCGTCGAGCACGATGAGGACACCATCCGCGCCGCGGACCACGTCCTCGATCTCGGCCCCCGGGCAGGCCGCTTTGGCGGAGAGGTGGTCGCTGAAGGGACCGTGGACGAGATTCTTCGCCACAAGACCTCGCTCACCGCGCGCTATCTGCGGAACGAACTCCGCATTCCGGTGCCGAGCTTCCGCCGGCCGGTGCTGCCTGGCAAGCGGCTCCGCATTTCCGGGGCGAAGGCCAACAATCTGAAGGACCTGACGGTCGACGTGCCGCTGGGGCTGTTCGTCGCGGTGACGGGCGTGTCGGGGTCGGGCAAGTCCACGCTGGTCACCGATATCCTGTACCAGTCGCTCGCCCGCCACTTCTACCGCGCCAAGGTGGTGCCCGGGCAGCATCGTTCGCTCGAAGGACTCGAACTGATCGACAAGGTCATCGATATCGACCAGAGTCCGATCGGGCGTACCCCGCGGAGCAATCCGGCGACCTACACCGGGCTCTTCACCCCGATGCGGGAGCTCTTCACCCAACTGCCCGAGGCCAAGATTCGCGGCTACGGGCCGGGCCGCTTCTCGTTCAACGTGAAGGGCGGACGCTGCGAAGCCTGCGAGGGTGACGGGCTGGTGAAGATCGAGATGCATTTTCTGCCCGACGTCTACGTCCCCTGTGAGGTCTGCAAGGGACGGCGCTACAACCGCGAGACGCTTGAGGTCCGCTACAAGGGACGGAGCATCGCCGACGTCCTCGACCTGACCGTGGCGGATGGGCTCGAGTTCTTCGAGGCCCAGCGGCGCATCGCGGAGAAGCTCGAGCTGCTCAACGACGTCGGGCTGGGGTATATCCATCTGGGGCAGGCGGCGACGACACTGTCGGGCGGAGAGGCCCAGCGGGTGAAGCTCGCCACCGAGCTCGCCAAGCGCGACACCGGCCGCACGCTGTACATCCTCGACGAGCCCACGACCGGGCTCCACTTCGAGGATGTCCGGCTCCTGCTGGAGGTGCTCCACCGGCTGGTTGATAAAGGGAACAGCGTGCTCGTGATCGAGCACAACCTCGACGTCATCAAGACCGCCGACTGGATCATCGATCTGGGTCCCGAAGGTGGCGAAAAGGGTGGACAGATCGTCGCCGAGGGAACGCCGGAGGCCGTGGCCCGGGCCTCCGGAAGCTTCACGGGGGAGTTCCTGAAGAAGTCCCTGGGCTGATCCCGAAACGAATCGTTCGCATATCCGTCGTTAGCGCGACCCGACCCCGGAGCCGTCCAGCCGTGTTTCGCCCCTCCTTCCTGCTGCTTGCCGCCGCGACGCTGCTCGCTCCAGCGCCGGCCTCGGCCCAGGTCCCTGATTCCTCGCTCCTGTCGGTCGCCCGGATCTACGGGTCGGCCGAGTTCCGGCCGGAGTCGTTCGGTCCGGCGCGGTGGCTCGCGAAGGGCGCCGCCTACACCACGCTCGAGCCGTCCGCGGGACGGAAAGGGAGTCAGGACCTCGTTCGCTACGACTCCGAGTCAGGCGCCCGCACGATTCTCGTCCCCGCCAGTCGCATGATTCCTTCCCGCGACACGGTGCCGCTGACGGTGGAGGACTACCGCTGGTCCGAGGACGAGCGGCAGCTCCTGATCTTCACCAACTCGAAGCCGGTCTGGCGCCAGAACACCCGGGGCGACTACTGGGTCCTCGATCTCCGCACCTGGCGGCTGAAGAAGCTGGGCGGCCTCCGCGCCAGGCCCTCGACCCTGATGTTCGCCAAGTTCTCGCCGGACGGACGGCGGGTCGGCTACGTTCGCGAGCACAACCTCTACGTCGAGAATCTGGCGACCGGCCGGATCACCCAGCTCACCCACGACGGCAACCGGACCATCATCAACGGCACCTTTGACTGGGTGTACGAAGAGGAACTCGGCGACCGCGATGGCTGGCGCTGGAGCCCAGACGGCCGGTCGATCGCCTTCTGGCAGCTCAACGCCGACCAGGTCCGCGACTTCCTGCTGCTCAATGACACCGATTCGCTCTACCCGCAGGTCATCCGCATCCAGTATCCCAAGGCGGGCGAAGCCAACTCTGCGGCCCGGGTCGGCGTGGTGCCGGCAATCGGCGGCAGGGTCACCTGGTTCGCCATCCCGGGTGACCCGCGCAACAACTGCCTCGCCCGGATGGAGTGGGCCGCCTCCAGCGATGAGGTGATGATCCAGCACCTCAACCGGCTGCAGAACACCAACACCGTCTACATGGGTGCGCGGAAGACCGGTGCCGTCCGCACCGTCCTGGTGGAGCGGGACAGCGCGTGGGTCGACGTGGTGGACGAGACGCCGTGGCTCGGCGGCGGCAGGAGTTTCATCTGGGAAAGCGAGCGTGACGGCTGGCGCCACGTCTACGCCGTCTCCCGTGACGGCGGCACGGCGCGGCTCCTGACGCCCGGCGCGTTCGACGTGGCGTCGATCGCCGCGGTTGATGATGCCGGGGGCTGGCTCTACTACATCGCGTCGCCTGACAATCCCGCCCAGCGGTACCTGTATCGCGTCCGGCTGGACGGCAGCGCGGCGGCCGAACGAGTGACACCGGCCGACCAGCCGGGGACCCATTCGTACAACATCGCGCCCGATGCGCGGGTCGCGATGCACACCTGGTCCCGCTTCGGGGAGCCGCCGGTGACGGAGCTGGTCCGCCTGCCGGGCCACTCCGTGGCCCGCACCCTGGTCGCCAACACCACGCTCAAGGCGCGGGTTGCGGCGCTGCGGAAGGGGCCGGCCGAGTTCTTCTCGGTGGACATCGGGGACGGCATCAAGCTGAACGGCTGGATCATGAAGCCGGCCGACTTCAACCCCTCCCGGAAGTACCCGCTCTTCTTCACCAACTATGGCGGGCCCGGCTCGCAGACCGTGCTCGATAGCTGGGGCGGTCCCGGCTACCTGTGGAACCTGCTCCTGACCCAGAAGGGCTATCTCGTCGCCAGCATCGACAATCGCGGCACCGGCATGCGCGGCCGCGCCTGGCGGAAGATCGTCTACCGCCGGCTGGGCGTCATCGAGACCCAGGACCAGGCGAACGCCGCGCGCGCCATGGGCCGGTGGAGCTATGTCGACTCCACCCGGATCGGTGTGTTCGGCTGGAGCTACGGCGGCTTCATGAGCCTCAACGGGCTCTTCCAGGCGCCGGACGTCTACCGTATGGCGATCGCCGTCGCGCCGGTGACGCACTGGAAGTTCTACGACAACATCTACACCGAGCGCTACAACGGGCTGCCGCAAGACAACCCGGACGGCTACGACAAGGGTTCGCCGCTCAGTTACGTCAGCCAGATGAAGGGCCGCCTGCTGCTGGTGCACGGGACGGGCGACGACAACGTGCACTACCAGAACACCGAGTCGCTCCAGAACGCGCTGGTCAAGGCGAACAAGTCCTACGACTTCATGAGCTACCCGAACCGGAATCACGGCATCTCCGGCGGGAACACCACGCTGCACCTGCGCGAGATGCTGACCCGGTTCGTGGATGAGACCCTCGGGCCGCCGCAGGTGCTGCCGCACGCCGAGCCGGCGCCGCTCACGAATTGATGACCGACCCGATCCTCGAGGCACTCGCCCCGCTGCTGGCGGGAACCTACATGGTCGAGCGGGAGCTCGGTCGTGGCGGGATGGGTGTCGTGTATCTCGCCCGCGAGGTCCGTCTCGACCGGCTGGTCGCGATCAAGGTGCTGCCTCCGCACCTCGCGGGGGACGCCACGGTCCGGGAGCGCTTCCTGCGCGAGGCCCGGACCGCTGCGCAACTCTCCCATCCCCACATCGTCCCGATCTACCGCGCGGAAGAGATCGGCGGCTTTGCCTACTTCGCGATGGCGTTCATCGAGGGTGAGAACCTCGCGGACCGGGTGCGTGATCGCGGACCGCTCCCCCCGGCGGATGTGGTGCGCTGGCTTCGCGAGTCGGCCTGGGCGCTGGCGTACGCCCACGCCCGTGGCGTGGTGCACCGGGACATCAAGGCCGCCAACATCATGCTGGAGCGCGGCTCGGGGCGGGCGGTCCTCACCGACTTCGGCATCGCGCGAGACGCCAAGGCCTCGTCGCTCACCCAGGCGGGAGAGGTCGTCGGCACGGTGTACTACATGAGCCCGGAGCAGGCGAATGGACACACCCTCGATGGCCGGAGCGATCTCTATTCCCTCGGTGTCGCGGGATATCAGGCGCTGAGCGGGCGGTTGCCGTTCGAGGGTGACAACCCCGCGGCGGTCCTCGTGGCGGTGGCGAGCCGTGAGGCGCCTTCGCTGGGCGTGACAGCGCCGCAGGTCCCCCGGCCTCTCGTGGAAGTCATCGACCGCTGTCTTCGCAAGGACCCATCTGATCGTTACGCGACTGGCGAGGAACTGGCCGAGGCGCTGGGGCAGGCGCTGGAACGGAGCCGCACGGCCGTTGCGGCCGCCGGGAGCGATCGAGTGATCCCCGAGGAGCAGGCCCAGGCGATCTGGCTCCGCGCCGCTCAGCTGCAGGCGGATGCAGCGACTCGCCTCGAGCAGCGATCGCGGGAGCGGACCGGCCTCACCGGGGTCACGACTGCCCTGGCGAGCGGCGGGTATCTGCTCCGGGATGTCGAAGCCGCCGCCCAGGAAGTCGGGATCAATCCGGAGTTCGTGGCACTCGCGCTCGCGGAGCAGTCCGGGCCCCGTGAGCGCGCGCCCGCGCCGATCACGGGCGATCGGAAGGACCGGGCCTTCACCACCCTGCTTGGGACAAGCGCCAGGAGTCTCTCCGTCTCTCGCATCATCCGCGGCGCGCCCAAGGCGGTACTCGAGGCGATCGGCCGGGTGCTGCCGGCCAGGCCCTACCTGCTCACCTTCAAGGACACGGTCGGCGGCCATCCGCTGGATGGGGGTGTACTCGTCTTCAGCGTGCCGAACATGATGAAGGGGATGGGTACCGGCGCGGCCGAGCACTACACGACCTTCACCTACCGGATGTACCAGCTCGACCTCTTCCAGCTCAACGTCACCTTGCGGCCGGTCCAGGGCCAGTCAGGCGGCGCCTGCGAAGTCACCGTCTACGGCGACCTTCGTCCGGGGCTGCACAAGAACCTCGCGGCGAACAAGGTGATCGCGGGTATCATCGCCGCGGGCGCAGGTGCAGCGGGTGTTGCGGGTGGAGCCTCCGGGCTCGCACTCGGCGGGCTGGCCCTGCTCCCCGGCCTGGCGGCCGCCGCTGCGCTCGGCGGGGGCGCACTCCTCCTGTACCGATGGCTGTACCGCCACGCGCTCAGAAGGAGCACCGAGGAACTCGAGGGGATGCTGCAGGCCCTGGAGACACACCTCCGCTCCCAGCAGCTCTTCGGCGCTCCGCCGCCCCAGCCCCCAGACGCCGCCTCGCCGCCCGCCAGGCGATGGTGGCATCGGCGGCTTCATCGCCACGATCGGATAGGGAGGGGCGGAGCCGCCGCCCGCGTCCCCAGGCAGTCCCCCGCCCCTACCCGGCCTCGCGGAATTCCCTACATTCGCCATGTCCCTCTCACGGAGGCCCCATGACCTACGAACAGATCGTGGCCGCGCTGGGATATGCCGCCAGCAGTGAGCGCGCCGTCCGTATCGTGACGACCGGCGGGCAGGAGGTCGTCGGCGTTCCCACCAGCGTGGATACGCACGTGACGGCCCACGAGGTGTACCTCCAGCCCCCCGGCGACGAGGCCGACCGAAATCGCCCTCAGTCTCGGCACCATCCGGGATGTCGAGCTGTTGTAGATTCCTTCATGGTCTCTCTGCTCGATATCATCGGCCCCGTCATGGTGGGCCCCTCGTCATCGCACACCGCGGGGGCCTGCCGCATCGGCCTCTTCGCGCGGGGGCTGGTGGGCGGCCAGCCCGAGTCCGCGAAGATCGAACTGCACGGGTCGTTCGCCAGGACGGGAAGCGGTCACGGCACCGACCGCGCCATCGTCGGGGGTCTGCTCGGCTTCTATCCCGATGACGAACGGCTGCGCGACAGCCTCGAACTGGCGGGGCAGGCAGGCCTCGACTTCAGCTTCACCAACAGCAAGCTGCGCGGCGACCACCACCCCAACACCACACGCATCAGTCTCCGCCGGGAAGAGCAGCAGGCGGTGGTCACCGGCTCGTCCATCGGCGCCGGCCGGATCGTGATCACCGAGATCGATGGCTTTCCGGTCGAGGTGACCGGTGCCTTTCCGACGCTGGTCTTCGTCGCCCAGGATGTGCCCGGCATAATTTCCGGCGTGAGTACCGCGCTGGCGCGCCAGGGCGACAACATCGCGACGATGCGAGTCTCCCGGAGGCAGAAGGGGGGCAGTGCGATCCACATCTACGAACTGGACCACGTGGCGACTCCCGCCGCCATCGATCAGATCCGCGCCATCCCCGCGGTCAGCATGATCCGCTCGATTCCGAGGATCGCCTGATGTTCGAATCGCTTGGCGACGCGGTCGAGCAGGCGGAAGCCCAGGGGCTCAGCCTGGGCGAGCTGGCCCTTCGGACCGAGGCGAGCAGCGGCCTCAAGTCCAGGGCGGAGGTCGAATCGGCCCTGCAGCGGGCCCTCGAGGTGATGCGGCATGCCGTGGCTCGGGGCCTGCCTGGCGACCTCAAGAGCGTCAGCGGCCTGGTCGGCGGCGACGCGGCCAGGATGACCCGGGCCGTTGGTCCCCTCGCCGGAACGGTATTCACCGATGTCATCGCCTCGGCGCTCGCCGTGCAGGAGGTCAATGCCGCCATGGGGGTGATCGTCGCCGCGCCGACCGCTGGCGGAGCCGGCGTACTCCCGGGGGTGCTGCTCGGGCTTGCCCGTCACCGTCCCGTGACAGATGATCAACTCGTCCGGGCCCTCGCGACGGCAGGCCTCGTCGGGGCGGTGGTCGCGGTGCGTGCCTCTCTCTCCGGCGCGGAGGGGGGCTGCCAGGCCGAGACGGGGGCAGCCGCCGGTATGGCCGCAGCAGCCGGGGTGGAACTGCTCGGTGGTACCCCGACCCAGGCTGCCCACGCGGTCGCCCTCACCATGCAGGGGACCCTTGGCCTGGTCTGCGATCCCCTCGGCGGCCTGGTCGAAGTGCCGTGCGTCTATCGCAATGCGACAGGCGGAGCGATGGCCCTCGCTGGTATCGAGATGGCCCTCGCGGGGATCCGGTTTCCGATTCCGGTTGATGAGGTCATTGATACCATGGGGGAGATTGGCCGCTCCATGGACGTCCGCTACCGCGAAACGGCGGGCGGTGGCCTTGCGGCGACCCCTACGGGGCGGAAACTCGCGAAGGAACGGCTGGTCCAGATCAAGGGCAAGCGCGAATAGCGCGGATCCGTACGATCCACGCTGAAACATCCTGAAACGTCCTCCCGTACAGCAGCTCACGCCACCCCGGGCCGGGGCGGTGCACTGACAGCCAAAAGGGATCACTCCGAGGGGCGCATGGACGGTCCGACCATCCCATTGTCGATCCTCTTCATCGTCGTCGGTCTGGTGGCGATCGCCAGAACCCAGATCGGCGCGGCGATCGCTCACGCGATCCGGGCCAATGCGACCGATGCGGACGAGGTGGATCTCGCCGGCCTCAGCGCAGGAGCTGGAGCAGTTCAGGCACGAGATGGCGGCGATGCGACTGGAGCTGGCGGAAACGCAGGAGAGGCTGGACTTCACGGAGCGGCTCCTGGCCTCCGGTCGAGAGCATGAGGCCCGGCTGAGGCCCTGAGGGGGAATGGTCCTGACATGATCGCAATGCAGACGGCCGCCGACGTCGGCCCCCCGATTGGTGTCATCATCGCCGGGCTGCTGGGCTCAATCCCGATCCTCGGCATCATGGCGTGGACCGCGGTGAAGATACTTGGCCCTGTGGGGCAGGCCTTCGCCCAGCGGATCGGGGGTGGCACCGGCAATTCGCTCCTCGAGCAGCGGGTGGATCAGCTCGGCGACGAACTCGACCAGGTCCGTGCGCAGCTGGCCGATACCCACGAGCGACTCGACTTCGCCGAGCGACTGCTGGCGCAGAGCCGGACACCGGATCAGCTCTCCGCGAGGCCGGGGCATGAATAACTCGGAGGCGCTGGTCGCGATCTTCGGGATGGTCACGGGGGTCCTCATCACGTGGGGGATCGCGTGGGGCGTGGTCCGCGGGATCAAGGAGTGGCGGGGTGCGGGTGCGTCCGGCAGGGCGCTGGAAGACGAGGTGGCGGCGCTTCGCGACCACATGGAGCAGCTGCAGCAGCAGCTCATCGAGGCGCACGAACGGATGGACTTCACCGAGCGGCTTCTCTCCCAGGCGAGGGCGCCGGAGCAGTTGCCGAGGGGAACGACGTGAACGATGCGCAGGTCATCATCCCGCTTGCGGGCATGCTCACCACGGTCATCGGGACGATCGCGATTTCGTGGGCCGTGGTGCAGGTGATCCGGATCCGGACCCAGGCGCGGATGGGCTCGCCCGACACGGCGAGAGCGGTGGCGGACCTCGAGGAGCGGGTGGACCAGTTGCAGCAGCAACTGATCGAGGCGCACGAACGGATCGATTTCACCGAGCGGCTCCTTGCCAGTGGCCGGGCCCCTCAC
Source organism: uncultured Gemmatimonadales bacterium (assembly GCA_963817435.1). Taxonomy (GTDB): domain Bacteria; phylum Gemmatimonadota; class Gemmatimonadetes; order Gemmatimonadales; family GWC2-71-9; genus JADJOM01. The sequence continues at coordinate 1,269,885 of CAWFNY010000001.1, read as the reverse complement.
CAGGAAGGTGCCTGACATGGACATCGAGGGCATCCTCGCGATCCTGCTGATCTTCGGCGGTGGCACTGCGATCGCGATCTCGTTCAGTCCGATCGGCCGGGCGATCGCGGAGCGGATTCGCGGGACCTTGCCGGAACCGGGGGCCGATCCTGCGGTCTACGAGGAGCTCGAGCGGATGCGCGGCGAAATGGCGGAACTGCAGGAGCGGGTCGATTTCACCGAGCGGCTCCTGGCCAGGTCTCGGGATGTGGAACAGTTGCCCGGGGGGCAGTGATGGAAGGCGTACTCTTCATCATCATCGTGTTCGGCGGCGGCATGCTGTTCGCGCTCTCCAAGACGGAGATCGGTCACGCGATCGCGGACCGGCTTCGTGGCGGGGCTCTCCCGGCGGCGCCCGATCCGCTGCTGCTGGAGGAGATCGACCGGCTGCGGCAGGACGTGGCGGAGCTCCAGGAGCGGGTGGACTTCACGGAGCGGCTGCTCGCCCGGCAGCGCGAGGCGCCGGAGATCGGCGGGAGCGGCAAGTGAACGCCGACCAGCATTTCGCACTGATTCTCGTCGGGATCTTTGGCGTGCTCATGCCTGTGGTCCTCGCGATCGGCATCCCGGCGGGGAAGGCCTGGGCACGGCGCCTCGAGGCGGGAGGTCGCCCCGCCGACCAGGGAGAGACGGCGGCGGAGCTGCAGGACCTCCGCGCCCGGGTCGCCGAACTCGAGGAACGCCTGGATTTCACCGAGCGTGTTCTTGCCTCGCAGCGGGAGTCGCCCCAGCTTGGCGCGGGAGACGCGTGAACATGGTGCGAGCAACGCGAAGGGTCTGGCCATGCTGACACAGGTCGTCGTTCAGGGACCGCCGGAGCTGCCGTACATCCCGACGCCCCCGCCGTGGATCACGCTTCCACCGTGGGTGACGGCGCTGATCGCCCTTGGGTTCTTCGCCGCATGCGCGTTCGTGCTGTATCCGCTCATGCGGGCGATCGGCCGGCGGCTCGAGGGGAAGCCGGCCAGTCAGGCCCCCGCGCTGCGCGAGGAGATCGACCGACTGACCGCCCGTCTTGGCGAGATCGACGCCCTTCAGCACCACGTGGCGGAGCTGGAGGAGCGAGTCGATTTCGCCGAGCGGATGCTGGCGCAGCGACGGGAGCCGGACCGTCTAGGGGGCGGGCGGGCTTGAGTCTCAAGCGCTATCTGGGCCTCGACGGGTTCGACCTGATGATCCAGGTCGGGATCACCGGCATGCTCATGGTGGTCGCCAGCAGCGCGGCGACAGGTGGGCACGATGAGGTTCCCATCGCGCTGATTGTGGCCGCCTCGCTGGGCCTGCTCGCGTGGCGCCGCAACCGGGCCTTGAAGCGGATGGGACCCGAGACCGGCGAAGTGCATCTCGACCGGATTCAGGACCTCGAGAGTCGTATCGCGGAGCTCGAAATGGAGCATGGACGGGTGCTGGAACTGGAGGAGCGCCTCGATTTCACGGAGCGGATGCTGACGCAGCAGCGGGAGGCGGTCCGTCAGCTCGGTGTCCCGCGACAGGAGGCCTGATGGACGCTGAAAAACTGCTGATCGCGGGTATGATGCTGGCCGTCCTGACCGTGCTGGGCAAGGTGATTATCCCGATTGCGCAGGCCTACGCCCGGCGGCTGGAGGGCGGCGTGGGGGCGGCGAAGCTGCCCGAGGAGTTCGCCGATCTCGAGAGCAGGGTGCACGAGCTCGAAGTGCGGGAGTCACGGGTGGCGGAGCTCGAGGAGCGGCTCGACTTTGCCGAGCGTCTGCTGGCCCAGCACCGGGACCGCGAGCCGGGCCGGCTCGCCGGCAGCTGAGGGGAGATCGAAGATGAACGACGGTATTGGTCAGTTCGGCTTTTGGCTGGCGATCGGCTTCGGCGCCCTGGGGATCTGCTTCGGCCCGATTGGTTCGGCCATCGGCAAGACCGTGGAGGCCGTCGTCGGGCGCCTGTTCGGCGGAGGAGATGGCCGGGATTCCCAGGAACTCGAGCAGCTCTCCCGTCGGGTGACCGAGCTGCAAGGCATGGAGCATCGGGTGCTCGAACTGGAAGAACGGCTGGACTTCGCGGAACGCCTGCTGACCCGCGGGCGGCCGCTGCCCGGCCTGGAGGCCGACACGCCTCCGGAACCGGTCGACGCGGCGCGGTAGTCACCGATGGAAACCATCGCGGTCGTGCTGCTGCTTGGGGCGGGGGCCACCGCCTCGTGGGGGCTCTTCATGGGCCCCATCGGCAAGGCGGTGGCGCGCTGGATCGAAGCGCGAACGCCACAGGCCCATGGGCAGCTCATGGCCGACCTGGCCGAGCTCGAGGGGCGGGTGACCCGGATGGAGCGACTGCTGCGAGACTCCTCCCGCCTCGGTCGGTAGTCAGCCTGGTGGCGTTGGCGGGAGTGGCGAGACGATTAGATTGAGCCGGTCGGCCGGCGCGTCGGCCGGAACAACCCGGAGAGCGACCATGGTAGGCAAGGAAGACATCGAGGGCTATATCGATCGTCTCGACAGTGGCTCGGCCGAGGTCGAAGAGATCGAAACCGGCGTCTGGATGGTGCGGACCACCGCTGGCGCGGAGGTGCTGGTACAGTTCGCGCCGCCGGTCGTGATCCTGCGCGTCGCCGTGATGCCGCTGCCCTCCGGCACCGAGCGGCAGACGGAGCTCTGCCGCCAGCTGCTGTCCTACAACGCGAGCGAACTGGTCCACGGCGCCTACGGACTCGAGGGCGACCGGGTGGTCCTGGTGGATACGCTGGAACTGCAGAACCTGGATTTCAACGAATTCGAGGCGAGCTTCGATTCCCTCACGCTCGCGCTGGCCACGCACCTCGGCGCCCTGGCGCCGTACCGGGAGTAAGCATGGGGATCTTTGACCGTTTCTCGACGTTGCTCCGGTCGAACATCAACGACCTCATCTCCCGGGCCGAAAATCCCGAGAAGATGCTCAATCAGCTGATCGCGGACATGAAGGGTCAGCTGTCCAAGGCCAAGCAGCAGGTGGCTTCCGCGATCGCGGACGAGAAGAAGCTGCAGGCCGATGCCGAGGCGATGAAGAAACAGGCCGAGGACTGGGAGCGGCGCGCCATGCTTGCGGTGCAGGAGGGCCGTGACGATCTCGCCAAGCAGGCCCTCATGCGCTTCAACGAGGCGATGCAGGGGGCCCAGCAGCTGCACGAGACCTGGGTGAAGCACAAGGCCGAGACCGAGAATCTCAAGGGCTCGCTGCGTCAGCTGAATGACAAGATCGAAGAGGCCAAGCGGAAGAAGAACATCCTCATCGCCCGGGCCCGCCGTGCCGAAGCCCAGCAGCGGATCCAGGAGACGATGTCGGGGATGTCCGACAAGTCGGCCTTCGAGTCGTTCGAACGGATGACCGAGAAGATCGAGAACCAGGAGCGGAAGGCCATCGCGGCCGCCGAACTCCAGAACGAGTTCGAGGGCGACAATCTGCTGCAGCAGTTCCAGGCGCTCGAGTACAAGGGCGCGCCGGACCAGCAGCTGCTCGAGCTGAAGGCGAAGATGGGCATGCTCGGCCCGGGAGGCGGCGGGGCCAGGCAGATCGGTAAGGGCGGCGATACCGTGGACGCCGAGGTGGTCGACGACGACGATGACAAGAAGTGACGCGTGACGCGTGACAGGGCGACGAGGGGGTGGGCTCCGCGGCTGGGGCTCACCCCCTCCGCTTTTCCGCAGGACTCGCTAGCTTGTCTGTCGCCCATGAGGCAGGGGGCACCGAACGGCGTCATCCTGGGGCCGTTGCCGGACTCGCCCCCGCCACTCCTTAACACCTGACACCTCACTCCATGCACGGCTCCCGCTTCCTGATTCTGGCCGATGGCGAATTCAATCCGCTGACGTCCAAGACGGCGAACTCGGTCATCCGGTACCTTCCCGCGCGCATCGTGGCGGTGGTGGATCACGTCCACGCCGGCCGGACCGTGCAGGACGTGCTCGGCTTCGGCGGTGCGATCCCGGTCGTCGGGAGCATGGCCGAGGGCCTCGCGCGGAAGCCGGATGCAGTGCTGATCGGGATTGCCCCGGTGGGCGGCCGGCTGCCGGACGAGTGGCGCCAGTGGCTGCTGTCTGCGATCGATGCCGGATGCCACCTCTGGAGCGGTCTGCACACCTTCCTGTCCGATGACCCGCTGCTGGCGGAACGCGCGCGGCAGAAGGGGATCGACATCCACGATCTCCGCCGCCCGCCCGCCGATCTGCCGGTGGCATCGGGCAAGGCGAAGGCGGTCGAGCCGTTCGTCATCCTCACGGTGGGGACCGACTGCAACGTCGGCAAGATGACGAGCCAGCTGCAGATCACCCGGCAGCTCAACGCCCGGGGGCTGCGCACCCGCTTCGTCGCGACCGGCCAGACCGGCATCATGATCGAGGGCTGGGGCGTAGCGGTGGACGCCGTCGTCGCCGATTTTATCGCGGGCGCGGCGGAATGGCTGGTCCTCGAGGGGAGCAAGGATGCCGACATCGTGCTGGTCGAAGGGCAGGGCAGTCTCAACCACCCGGGATACTCCGGGGTGACCTGCGGACTCCTGCACGGCTCCTGCCCTGACGCGCTGATCCTCTGTCATCAGGCCACCCGCGAGTACATCGGCGACTACCGCAAGGCATCCTGGCTCAAGATTCCGCCGCTCAGCGAGTACGTCCGGCTGTACGAAACCGTCGCCGGTTTCGTCCATCCCACCACGACCATCGGCATCTCGCTCAATACCTACGATATGGGCGAAGCCGAGGCCAGGGCTGCGATCGAGGCTGCGACCCGGGAGACGGGGCTGCCCTGCACCGATCCGGTCCGGTTCGATCCGGCCCCGCTCGTCGATGCCGTGGCCCGGGCTCGGGACGCCTATCGCGTGGCGCGCCGCACCCGCCCGGCCGATTGAGGCATCACACTCCGTGACCGGTGCGCCCGCACTCACGATCGAGGCATTAACCAAGCTGTATCCAGGTCCGCCCGAAATACGTGCGCTGCAAGGCGTCGATCTCGCGGTGCGCCCCGGTGAGATCTTCGGCCTGCTCGGCCCCAACGGGGCGGGCAAGACCACCACGGTCGGTGTCTGTACCACGCGCGTGAGCGCCACGAGCGGGCGGGTGACTCTCGACGGACTCGATGTCGGCGCCGACCCGGCGGCCGTCAAGCGGCGCATCGGGGTCGTCACCCAGTACAACACGCTCGATCGCGCCTGCACGGTCCGCGAGAACCTCTACTATCACTGCCGCTACTTCGGAATGAACGGTGCCGAGTCGGCGGCGCGCGCCGACGAACTGCTCGCGCAGTTCCGGCTCGCCGATCGGGCCGGGGCCATGGCGGTAACTCTCTCCGGCGGCCTCGCGCAGCGGGTCCAGATCGCCCGGGCGATCGCCCATCGGCCCCGCATGCTCTTCCTCGACGAGCCCACCGCCGGTCTCGACCCGCAGAGCCGGCTCGCGCTATGGGAACTGATCGGGGAACTCCGGGCCAGCGGGCTGACGGTGCTCCTGACCACGCACTACATGGAGGAAGCCGACCGGCTCAGCGACCGGGTCGCGATCATCGATCATGGCAGGGTGCTGGTGACGGGGACTTCCGCGGAACTCAAGCAGCAGGTCGGCGCGGGGACGGTCGTCAAGGTCGAACTCGAGCGCGCCGATGAAGCGCTGCGGCTCGCGATCGCGGCGCTGCCATCGGTGCGCGAGGTGCAGCGGTCCGAGTCCGGGCTCAGAATCCTCGCCGACTCCCGCGAGGGACTGCTGCCACGGCTGGTGGAAGCCACGATGCCCTACGGCCTGCGCGACGTGTCGGTCTTCGAGCCGACGCTCGAGACGGTCTTCATCCAGCTGACGGGACGGGAACTGCGTGACTGAGCCCCTGCAAACCGGCTACGCCGCTCCGCTCTGGGGCATGGTGCTGCGCGACCTGCGCGTGCTCCGCCGCAACTTCGCGCCGTTCATCACCCGGACGGTGATGAATCCGCTGCTCTTCGTCTTCGTGTTCACGTTTGTCCTGCCCCGGATCGGCCAGTCCTTCCAGGGCGGCCCCGCGGGAACGAGTTACGCAACCATCGTGGTGCCCGGCCTGGTCGCCGTCGGCATGGTGTTCACCGGCATCTCCGCCGTCGCGCTGCCGCTCTCGATCGAGCTCGGCGGCACCCGGGAGATCGAAGACCGGGTGCTGGCGCCGGTGCCGGTGGAGCTCGTCGCCATCGAGAAGCTCGTGGTCGGGGCGGTCCAGGGCGTCATCGCGGGGCTCGTCGTCTTCCCGCTCGTCTACCTCATTCCTGCCACTCCGGTGGCGGTGCATGTCGCCAGCTGGCCGCTCCTCATCGCCGTCGTCCTGCTCGCCAGTCTGACCGCGGGGGCGCTGGGCCTCGCCCTCGGCACGATCGTCCGGCCACAGCAGATCGGGCTGATGTTCGCTGTCGTGGTCGTCCCGATCACCTTCCTGGGGTGCGTCTATTACCCCTGGGCGCTGCTCCGGCCGATTCCCTGGCTGCAACTGATCGTGCTCGTGAATCCGCTGGTCTACATGAGCGAGGGGCTGCGGGCCGCCCTGACGCCAGATACGCCACACATGCCGCCGTTGGCCTTCCTCGGGGCGCTCGCCACCGCGACCATCGCGCTCGGTGGCGTCGGCGTGCGGGCGTTTGTGCGGCGCACCCTCGGTTAGGCAACCTGGCGGTCCGACGCAGCCGTTGCAGGGCCGACCGGTCTCGAATCGAGGGTTGATGGCACCGCAGTCCGACACCAGCACCAAACCCCCGCGCTCGCTCCTTTCGGCGATCGGTCCCGGCGTCATCACGGGGGCCGCCGACGACGATCCCTCCGGCATCGCCACCTACACGGTCGTCGGCGCCCGGTACGGCACGTCGCTGCTGTGGACCGCGCTGCTCACCTGGCCGCTGATGGCGGCGGTACAGTTGATGTGCGCCCGGATCGGAATGGTCACCGGGATCGGTCTGATCGACCTGCTTCGGCGGCGCTTTCCCAGACCGGTCATCATCCTCTTCTCGGTCGCACTCCTGCTGGCGAACACGATCAACGTCGGTGCCGATCTGTCCGGCATGGCCGACGCCGCCGAGCTGTTCACCGGTCTCAATTCGCATGTCTTCGTCGTGGTCTTCGGCGCCGCGACCGCCTGGGCCACGATCCGGCTCCGCTACAGCCAGATCGCCAGCACGCTCAAGTGGCTCACGCTGGTGCTCCTGGCCTATGTCGTCACGGCGTTCATGGTCGGCCCCGACTGGGGGCGGGTCTTGCACGATACCTTCCTGCCGACCCTGCCGACCGGCAGCGGCTACTGGGCGGCGCTTGTGGCGATCCTCGGCACCACGATCAGCCCCTATCTCTTCTTCTGGCAGGCCTCACAGGAAGTCGAGGAAGAAAAGGCAATGGGGCGCCTGCGGAAGCGGGAACGCGTCGGCGCGAGCGTTAGCGAGCTGAAGGCCCGGGCGATCGACGTCGGTGCCGGGACCCTGTTCTCGAACGTGGTGATGTTTTTCATCATCCTCACCGCCTCCCTCACGCTTCACGCGCACGGCCTGACCACGGTACAGACCTCCGGGGAGGCGGCCCAGGCCCTCAAGCCCCTCGCAGGAGCCTTCGCCTCCGGTCTCTATGCATTGGGCGTGCTTGGGGTCGGCTTTCTGGCGATCCCGACACTCACCGCCTCTGCGGGCTATGCGCTGTCCGAGACCTTCGGCTGGCGCCAGGGGCTGGATAAGGGATGGAGCGGCGCGCCGGGTTTCTATGGGGTCGTGCTGCTGGCCACCATTGGCGGGGTCGCCATGGACTTCCTCAATCTCAATCCCGTCTCCGCGCTGTTCTGGTCGGCGGTGATCAATGGCGTCCTCGCGCCGTTTCTCCTGCTCGCCATCCTCCTGGTGTCGGCCGACCATCGGCTCATGCACGGCCAGCCAGCGGGCCGGCTCCTGCGTGTCTCAGTCGCGGCGGCGATCGTCGTAATGTTTGGCGGGCTGCTGGGGATGGTCTTCCTCTAGGCCCCTGCCGATGTTGCGCAGGTGAACGGACAGTTGCGTTGCCCCAGCCCATCCCACATCGTGGAGCGAGCAACGGCGCCCGCACGGCGCAGGGAGGACACCCCATGCATACCTTGCCACCCACCCGCCCCACCTGGCCGATTGGGGCCGCTGCGCTCCTCAGCGCAGTCGCTCACCTGCTGGTTGTCGCCTCGCTGGCCACTGGTCCTGGCGTGGTCCGTCTCTTCGACGACTCGAAGATCCTCCCCGCGCTCTATCTCTACGCGCGGGACCGGCTGCCTTCGGAGGAGCGTGAGAGCCGGCTGCCAATCCCCGCTCCTCCGGGGAACGGCGAGAGCTTCAGCCGCCCCGCCACAACTCAGCACGTGGACAACCCGGCACTGCCGCAGCCTCCCCGGGTTCGCGGCCTGGTACCGCCGGGGCTCGCCTCGGCGCACTTCGATTCGGTCTTTACCGTGCTGGGCGTCGATTCCGAGGTGGTACGCATGGACGGCAGCGCCGCGCCGGCCTATCCGAACAGCCTCCTGAACGCGGGTGTGGAGGGATATGTCGAGGCGGAGTTCGTGGTGGACACCACTGGCTGGGTCGACCTGAGCAGTGTCCGGATTCTCAACAGCACCCACCAGGAGTTCGCTTCATCGGTCCGGCTCGCGCTGATGGGCATGCAGTTCCGGCCGGCATGGCGCAGCGCCCGCAAAGTACGGCAGCTCGTGAGTCAGCGATTCTCCTTCCGCATGGAGCATCCCATGCCCGCCACCACCCTCTGACCGGGGTGAACTCTCCCGGACTTAAGGGCGACCGTGGAGGTCGCCCTTGTTGCGTGTCGGGGTGGGCGGCCCTGCGGTGGTCACCATCCCAGTGGAGGTGACAGGGGCGTTCAGAAGTCCCGGCGACGAAAGCCGCGCTGACCGAGCCACAGCGGCAGCGCCGACCAGAGCAGCAGCGCGCCGGTGGCGATGCCCAATCCGAGGACGGTGCCGAGGAAGTGCTGGAAGACCGCCCCGGTGTAGCCCATCAGCGCCGCCACATCGAGGTCGAGGAGAAGCAGGACGCGCCCGAGGTCGAGCGGATTGAGCAGCATGAGGACGAGCAGCGGGGTCTCGAGCGGATAGTTCCCGAAGATCGCGACGACAAGGAGCACCAGGCCGTCATAGACCACCGCGCACGCGAGCCAGACTACTAGCGCTGCGCCGAATCCCCGGGCCCGGTCCTCGAACCGGAGCGCGATGACGAAGGCCATCGCGGTGAACGCGCTGGTCAGCAGGGCACCGGTGCCGAGCAGCATGACCAGTGAATGCACCGGCACCGCACCGTCGCTGGAGTGCAGCACGAAGGGGATTCCGACGCCGGCGACCAGTGCCGCGACCAGGGGCAGGACCAGTCCGGCCCACAGACCGGCGAACATCGAGCCTCGGCCCACGGGCTGGGCCAGGAGCAGCTCGATGAACTCCCGGGCGGAATAGAGGTACAGGGTGCCGAAGGTCAGCGCGACCAGCGGCACGAAGATGAGCACGATATTGAGCAGCGACAGCACCACCCGGCTGCCGTCTCCGCCCAGGCGGAACAGCGCCTCGGTGAGTACGAGCAGCACGACGGTGTATGCGATCACCCACCTGTTGCGCAGGACGTCGCGGAGCTGATAGCCCAGGATCTTGCGGGCGTTTCTCATGCCGCCCCCTGCTGCATCAGCGCGGCGATGGCCCGCTCCAGATTGGCGAAGCCCGTGGTCTGCATCAGGCGCGCGACGGGCCCGTGGAAGCGGACCTGGCCATCGAGCAGGAAGACGATATCGTCCGCGAGTTCTTCGAGTTCGCTCAGAGTATGGGAGGCGAGCAGGACGGAAGCGCCGCGCGCCCGCGTGGCAAGCAGCTTGTCCTTGAAGATGCCGCTCGCGACCGGATCGAGGCCGGCGGTCGGTTCGTCGAGGATGAGCAGCTCCGGCCGGAACAGGAACGCGACGACGGCCGAGAGCTTCTGCCGGGTACCTCCCGAGAGTGCCCGGACCGGCTTCCCGAGTTCGCCCTGCAGGCGGAAGCGTTCCAGCAGTTCAAGGTCCCGTTCGAGCCCCGGTCCGCGGAGATCACCGATCATGGCGAGGACCTCGGCACCGGTGAGGTTCTCGGGGAAGCGGGCGGCCTGGGGCATGTAGCCGATGCCGTGCCGGTAGCGCTCGTCGCCATTGACCGAGTGACCAAGCACCGTCAGCCGACCCGCGTCGGGCCGGACCAGGCCGAGGAGCGCCTTGATGAAGGTGGACTTGCCGGCGGCGTTTGGACCGACAAGCCCAGTGATCCGTCCCGGCTGAATGGCCAGGTCGATGCCCTTCAGGACGTCCAGCCGCCCAAAGCGCTTGGTGAGCTTGGTGGCCTCGATCACGGGAGGGGGGGCGCTCATTCCGCGCTCCAGCGCATCAGCGGCCGGCTGTCCACCATCGTTTGCGGCGTCAGCACTGGCGCGACCCGTTCCGCCGCGTCCAGCAGGGAAACGAAGAAGCTCCGCATGAGGATGAGTGCCGGCTCGTTCTGTTGCACCACGAAGGCGAACAGCCGCACCGGAGGGAAGGGGACATCACCGAAGCCATTGCGGTCGAGGTCGTATCCGGCGTAGCGATCCCAGTAGTTCTCCTCGAAACGGCTGCTCGCGCTGGCGCTGTTGGTCGTCACATCGAACGAATTGCCTTCGAAGCGGTTGTGGCGGAACGCCGTCTCCTGCACGTCGGACATGACCTCCACTCCCCACCCGTTGTCCAGGAATTCATTCCCCGTCACCTCGAGCCGGTTGGTGCCCTCGGCATACAGTGCGATGGTGTTGCTGCGGAAGATGTTTCTCCGCAGGTGGCTGTCGGTGATCTCCTTGAGGAGCAGGCCATAGGCCCCGCTGCCCCAGCTGTGCTCGAAACGATTGCGCTCCATGGTGACGCCGTGGCTGTACATCACGGCCACGCCGGCATGGTTCGACGCGAAGACATTGTCGGTGTAGCTGCAGTCGTTGCTGAACATGAAATGAAGCCCGTAGCGCAGGGCGCGGGTGCTCACGTTCCGCCGGACGACGGCGCCGGTGGTGAACTCGAAATAGAGTCCGTCCCGGTGTCCGCGGAGGAGATTGTCCTCGATCACCAGGTCGCTCGAACTCCAGGAATGCACCGCGTTCCCCGCGAAGATCTCCGTCGTGCCGGAACCGCGGATCCGGTTGTTGCGAATGAGACAGCCCTGCACCCGCGAAAGGTAGATGCCGAAGAAGGTGTCGAGAATGGTGTTGTTCTCGAGGCGGCAGCCCTTCGCTCCTATCACCTTGATCGCGGCGCGATCATCAGTCGTGCTGGGTGAGACATCGCGCAGGACCAGTCCGCTGATCGTCACGCTGTCCGCGGTCACCCGGAAGATCTGGTGATCGCCGCCATGAAGGACCGGCCACCCCTTGCCGAGGAGTACCAGCCGCCGGCCGACCGTGAGTTCCGGCTCCCGGTAATCCCCCGCCTCGACCAGGATCGTGTCACCGTCCCGGGCTCGGCCGAGTGCGTCTGTGATGGTCGAGAGTGATGTGCCGGGGGCGACCGTCCAGGTGCGCGGCGTCTGTGGTGGGGCCGCCGGCGGCAGACTCCACAGGGAGAGCAGGAGTAGGAGCATCAGGAGGCCGCGGATGGCCGGTGCCCGTGTGGCAGCTCGAGCACCCCGCGCCAGGAGAGCACCTGGCCGCCCAGCCGCGCCCGCACGCTGTCCGCCTCACGGCCCGCGCGCAGGGCGAGGAGCCCGCTGGCCATCGGTGTCCGGATGCTGTCGACCTGGAGATAGACCGCCGAGTCGGCGCGGATCCAGTATTGATGGTCGACGAAACTCGTCACCCACGTCGAGGCGACCGGTGCGCTGTGCTCACCGAGCCACGCAGCGAGGCAGCCCACGTCGTCGAAGACGGTGATCTTGCCGGTCGTCGAGATCGCCTCCGCGGTGAATCGCGGGTCGGCGACGGTCATGTGACAGTGGGCGCAGGACTCGGTGCCCAGCGCGATGGGTCGCGGTCCCCGTGGGCCGCACCCGGCCACGGTGGTCGCCACCAGTCCGAGGAGTGCGGCGAAGCCGGGGCGCACGGAGTCAGGCGGCTGCGGTGGTCCGGGCGCGTGCGGCCCGACACTCACGGATCACGAGCGCGAGGCCGATCACGACAGCAGCGACCAGCACCCAGCCGCCCGACGCCGGCCAGCTCGTCGCGTGGAAGTTGAGCAGCTGCTTGTTGCCGATGAGGGGTGGCTGATAGCTCATGCCCGTGATCTTGATGATGGCCTCGGGATCGAGATTGTGCCCGTAATCGTAGCCCCAGCGGTAGAAGTCGGCGAGCCCGGCCACGGCGCCCGTGACGAACAGCCCCACCCAGATGTAGAGCAGCGCCCGCTTGCCGCTGGCGGCGGCCAGCAGCCCGATGCCGATCAGCGCCCCCACGAACAGTGGCATGAAGCGGAGCTCGGGAATCGCCTCCGGGATGATCCGCTTCATGCCGATATAATGGTTCAGGTTGTTGATGCTGTTGAGGTCCTGCGGCTTCTCACCGACGATCTTGTTGATGCCGATATAGAGGCCGAGGCCTTCGGGGTACTGCGGCGCCTGCAGCCCGATGTGCCACAGGGGAAGGAGGTAGACCAGCGCGAGGGAGAGCGACGCGGCGGCCAGCAGCAGGCGGGTAGAGCGAGACATAGGTGTTCCCGGCGGAAACGGGGGAGGACGGCATCCGGCCGGCCCCCCCCTCCGTGAGTCAGTTCACTTCGGCGTATTGTAGGACACAGCCACGTTTGAGCCCTTCGGGGATACCCGGATGTAGCCCTGCATCTCCTGGTGCAGCGCCGAGCAGAAGTCGGTGCAGTAGAAGGGCAGCACGCCGGGAGCCTGCGGGACCCAGACGATCGTGCGGGTCTGGCCGGGCATCACCAGCAGTTCGGAGTTGTGCATCCCGGTGACCGCAAAGCCGTGCGGCACATCCCAGTCCTGCTCGACATTCGTGACATGGATGTACACGCTGTCCCCGACCTGCACACCTTCGATGTTGTCCGGCACGAAGTGGCTGCGGATGGCGGTCATGTAGATGTGCACCACGTTGCCCTTCCGCACCACCCGGGCGTCCTTCTCCGCCTTCGTGGCGTTCGGGTCCTTGTTCTCCGCCAGGTTGAACGTCTTGATCTGTGCGTCCTTGATCTTGGAGGCCAGGATCGCCTGGGCGTAGTGCGGCTCGCCGATGGTGGGGAAGTCGAGCAGCAGCTTCATCTTGTCGCCCGTGATGTCGATCAGCTGCGCGGACTGGCTCAGCTCCGGCCCGGTGGGCAGGTACCGGTCCTTGGTGATCTTGTTCAGTGCCACGACATACTTGCCGTCCGGCTGCCGGGTGTCGCCGCCTACCACCATCAGGTGGCCGATCGAATAGTAGGTCGGGATCCGGTCCAGCACCTTGCAGTCCTTGACGTTCCACTTCACGATTTCGGAGGAGAGGAACATCGACGTGTAGGCATTCCCCTTGTCGTCGAACTCGTTGTGCAACGGGCCCAGGCCCGGCTGCGGCACTTCGCAGTAGTTCACGGCCTCGTACTTGAGCACCGGGATGCCGTCCACCTCTTTTTCGAAGGCCTTGTCCGCGATTGCCTTCTGCATCTTGGTGAACGAATGGACCGGCATCGTCGCGGCGAGCTTTCCGCCGGCCACGATGTACTCCCCCGTCGGATCCACGTCCACGCCATGCGGAGACTTCGGAGTGGGGAGGAAGTAGACCATGTTGGGGCAGTCGGCCGGCTCCAGCACCTTCTCGCTGGTCAGCATCTCGGAGTGGGCGATGTCGGCGTCATCCACCCAGTTGTGGGCGTACCTGGTGTTCCAGGTCTTCGCCTTGCCCGCGGCCACGCACTGCTCGGCCACCTTCCAGTTCACCGCGGTGATGTAGTCCTTGTCGTTCTGGGAGGCATTGCGCTCGAGAAGGGTGTTGGCCTGCTCGGTGTTGTAGGAGGTGAAGAACGCCCAGCCATGGGAGACACCCTTGCCCGGACGGGCGAGGTCGTAGTCGAAGCCCGGCATGTGGATCTGGAACGCCAGCGTCATCTTGCCGCTCTTGGGATCCACGGCGACAAAGCCGATCTGGCCGCTGAAGTTCTCCTTGTACGTGGAGATCGGGACATCCTTCTGCGGCATCGGGACGCTGAACCGGGTGGCGGTCACGACGTACTCCGTGCCCTGGGTCACGAACGGCGACGCGTGGTTCCCGGCGGCGTTCGGAATCTCGAGGATCTCCTTCGTGTTCATTTCGGCCAGGTCGATCCGGGCGACGCGCGGCGTGTTGTTGCCGTTGATGAAGAGCCAGCGGCCGTCGTTCATCGCATCGGTCTTGGAGAGGGACGGGTGGTGCGCATCGTCCCACGGGATGAACCCGTAGCTCGTCTCCAGCATCGGCTTGCTCTGCTCGCTGTAGCCGTAGGACTTCTCGGGGTCTTGCGAGAAGACCGGGATCACCCGAAGGAGGCGACCGGAAGGGAGGCCGTACACGCTGACTTGCCCGGAGAAGCCTCCGGAGGCAAACATGTAGAACTCGTCGTACTGCCCCGGCGCGACGTACACTTTCGACGCCGCGTCACCGGTGCCGCCCGCCTGGGTCGTCGTCTTGCCGCAGCCAGCCGCCAGCAGCACCGCGCTGAGGGCAGCACCTGTCCGGCCGATCCGGTTCCACGAACTCGCGCGCATCATGTAAGCCTCTCCTGAATGGTGATCCAGCCTGTCACGGGGCGGTCTTGCTGGGGGCCTGCGTACGGAGATACTCCAGCACCTGCCGGGCCTGCTCCTGCGTCAAACCCAGATTGGGCATCTGGGTCATGTACTCGCCGAGCAACTGCTTCACGACAGGATGCTTGGAGTACATCCCCTCGGGATCGAGCACCTGGTTCATGATGAAGGCCGGGGTGCGACGCACGGTGACCTCGCCGAGCGGCGGGCCGACGTACTTGTCGGTCATCTTGTGGCAGGCGCCGCACTTCGCGTCGAACAGTTCCTTGCCATGTTCGGCCATTTCCTTGTCGATCGGGCCGAGGCTGATCGCCTCGGTCACCGGCCCGATGCCGTTCTCCAGCTGGAAGGCGGTCAGGTCGGATCCTGCGGCCGCCGCCGGCGCGGCGGCCTGCGGCGGCGGCGGAGCCTTGTCGGAGCCTCCGCAGGCGGTGCTGAGCAGGAGGGCCGCCAGGGCGACGAGGGGCAGGCGCTCGAATGGACGGGGCATGGCGAATGTCCTTGTGTTGAGTGTCGGAGTGGGCGGGACGGCCTCACGCGCCACGAGGCCGAGTATAGGCAAATCGCATGAACAAGTGATATATTGTTGCGTGAAAAGAAATTCAGGGATTCGTGGGGGCTTTTTCAGGCGGTTCCCGGCTACACTGCACCAATGCTGACGACAACTGCTGAATACGCGCTCCGAGCGGTCGTGACCATCGCCGAACAGCCCGATGGACGGCCAATTGGCGCCGGAAAGCTGGCAGCCCTCCTCGGGATCCCGCAGAACTACTTGTCCAAGACCCTGTACGAGTTGGCGCGCGCGGGCATCCTTGAATCGACGCGGGGGAGGTTCGGCGGCTTCCAGCTGACCCGGCCCGCGGGCAAGATCTCCCTCCTCGATATCGTGACGCAGTTCGACGACGCCGTCGGCCGGCAGACGTGCCTGATGGGCCGGGCGGTCTGCAGCGACCACTCGCCGTGCCCCGCCCACTGGCGCTGGAAAGCGGTCGCGGAAAAGGAGGCGGGTTTCTTCCGGGAGACGACGGTGGCCGATCTGATGCGGGCGAAACGGTCCGGCTGAATCGCCGCTAGCGGGTGCCGAAGGGCTTGGCGCGGCCCCAGAGCAGGACGACGAAGGCGAGCGTCGCGCCCGCAAGCAGCAGTCTGCCTGCGGGCGCGAGACCATGCGAGGGCAGTGGGAGTCCGAGCACGCCGAGCCCCAGACCAGCCAGAAAGAGCGCGTAGGCTGTCCAGCCGGCCCAGGGCGGTCCCCGGTCAGGGGCATTCGCGTAGCGTGGCAGCATCCAGTAAGCGACGCCCAGGACGAACTGAACCAGCCACCCGAAGAGCAGCAGGGTGAGGTGGAGTTCTCTGAATGCCGCGCGGGCGGTGTCGTACCCGGGCTCGGTCGCGAGCAGCCAGGCGCCGAGCGCACTGCCGGCCAGCAGCGCGAGGAGCGCGGTTCGGAGCATCCAGACCGACAGCCGAGGCATCAGCTTCGCAACTCTCGGATCCGGGGCCACAGCAGCAGGACCAGCAGCGCCACCGCGACGAGTTGCAGCAGCGCCGCCGCGACGAGCGGCCAGGACGGTCCCCCCATCCCCAGACGCCAGGCCTCACCACCCAGGCGTAACACCAGACCCCCATTCAGGAGGCCGAAGGCGGCCCAGCCGAGCCGCTCGTTTCCTCGGGGCGGCACCGTCGGGTGCCGCGGGAACATCCAGAACGCCACGCCACTGATGAGTTGCAGCAGCCACCCGACGGTCAAAAGGTGAATCGCGCCCAGGTGGAGAGCACTGTCGGGCAGGTCGGGAAGGACGCCCGCCGGCCGGGCGAGCATCGCCTCGATCAGGAGGGCCAGCGCGAGGGCGACGAACCCCGACTTTACGAGCCAGCGGGACAGGGGAGGCAGGGGCTCGCTCCTATTTGAGCAGTCCGAGGATGATTTCCAGTGCGATCAGGACGATCACGATCCACTCCAGCGCTTCCATGCGGACGGCGGCGGCCTTGTCGGAGAGCTTCTGGTAGATGCTCTCGATGGTGGTCAGCTTCCGGGTGATCGTCGATTCGAGTTCCGCCAGGTGAAAGCGGCCCGAGGCCAGCCGGTAGATGCGGGCCAGGTACTCTTCGCCGAACACCTTCAGCGCGTTCGATACCCGCTCCAGCATGACGGCGCTTTCGAGCTGCAGCTCGGCGACCTGGTGCATGTCGGCGCTCACGGCGCTGGGCAGCATAGTTCGCCAGCCCTGACGGCGCGCGAGCAGAAGGTAGGACCGCTCGATCGCAACATCCAGCTGGAGGTCGAGCCACCGCATTTCCAGCAGCTGCACGTTCGCGAACTCCAGCACCGCACGCACGTCCTCGGGGTCGGGGTCGAGGACGAAGGCCGCGTCCCAGTCCACGATGGTCAGATCGGTCGGCCCGAACGAGATCTGCACCTCGTTCGCGTGCCGGATCTCCTCCGCCGAGGGCCGGCCGGCATCGGGGCGGAGGATCCGGGTGATCGTCTCCGCATGGGTCTCACAGAAGGCGGCGGCAGTGGACCCGGCCGGGAGCTGTCGCATGCCGACAATGATGTAGTCCTCGCTGAACTCCGAGACGCTAGGCCTCTGGACCGCTCCGCCCAGCGAGCGGAGCAGGGCCTCGACCCTGCCGCGGGCGTCGAGCTTGAGCTGGTCGGATCCCCGCAGCGCCCTGCTGGCCGAGGATAACTCGTCCAGCCCTCCCTCGACGGGGATGTGGTAGGTCACCGAGGCCGCGCCAAAATCGTACAGCACAAGGTCCACGGAGGGCTCGGTACTCCAGGTGCCGATGCTGATCGGCGTGCGTTCCTGCGAAACTCTGAGTGGTGCCGGGCGGTAGTGAAAGAAGAGCGTGGCCCGCCCGCGGTGACGAAAGGTCTGCCGTTCGGATCCCCCTCCCATGGATCGCTCAGCCAGGTCCAGGTCGATGGTCTGGGCGACCTCGAAGACGAAAATCGGGTGAATCTCGGGCATCGCTGTCACCGCTCCTTCATGGTTCACTCATGCATCCGGGCCGAAATTGATGTCATAGTCCCCTCGGAGGATGCAATGGTAACGTTGACACGCACAGATGCAGGGCGCCGGCTCGCGATGGGTCTGAGCGCCCTGGTGAAGGATGCCCCCGTCGTTCTCGCGCTCTCCCCCGGCGGCGCCCGTGTCGCAAGCGAGATCGCGCGGACGTTTGAAGCCCCCCTCGACGTGATCCCTGTCCGCCGCCTCGAAGTGTCCGGCCGGCCGCGCTCCACCTTCGGCGCCGTTGCCGACGGCACCACCGTCATCCTGTCGGATCGGGTGGCGCAACTCGGGTTGCCGGAGGACTATGTCAGCGCGATGGCGGATCTGGCGCACCGGGAGATCGATCTGCTCGCGTCAGCGTGGCGGGGCGGGGCTCCGCCGGTGAACGTCGCCGGCCGCACGGTCGTACTCGTGGACGACGGTCTCAGTGACGCGGTCGCGGTCGCGGCCGCCGCGCACGGACTCCGGAGGCTGGGCGCGACCCGTCTGATCTATGCCGCCCCCAGCGCGAGCCGGGCCCTCCGTGATGCCCTCGGGACCGAATGCGACGACTCCCTGCTGCTCTTCGAGGACGACGCCGCGGTCGCGGCCTTTGTGTGCGATCCTGACTTCAGCCAGACGACCCGCTTCGACGTGCGGTCGATGGTGCGTTGCAGTCGTCCCGACATCGCCGCAGTCCTCGGACCCTGACGGCTCGAATCTAGGGGCTTCCCGGGCAGCGGGCGAGGCACCTCCATGACACGCCGTTCGCGGGAGCGCGACGCCGGGGCGCCGGTCGAGGAGATCCTCGGCGAGCGCCTCGACGCCTTTGAGCATTGGTGCGCGGCGCTCGCCAGAGAGCCTTCCGAGGAGCCGGTCCACGAGGTGCGCGTCGCGACCCGCCGCCTGCTGGCGGCTCTCGTTCTGTTCAGGCCGCTGCTGGAGCTTCCGGAGGATGTCGACCCGGACGTGCTCCACCGGGTCGAACGGCGGCTGGGAAGACTCCGTGACCTCGATGTGCTGACGGTGCGAATCCGCACAGAGCCCGCTGTCGACGAGGCAGCGGGTCAGGGGGCCATCGCCCGGCTGGAGGCGACGATTGCCGCGGCCCGGAATCAGGCGCTCAAGCGGGCCACTACCGAGATCGAGCGCAAGCGGCTCCAGCGTCTGGTCAGCGGGCTCAGCGCCTGGCTCGAGCATCCAGACTGCACCCCGATGGCCTGCCTGCCGCTCTCCCTGCTCGCTCCCGATCTCCTGCTTCCAGTGCTGTCGAGCACCCTGCTTCATCCCGGCTGGCAGGTCCTCGATGCACCGGCTCCCGACAGCGAGGCGGCACTCCCGTTGCACGCCCTGCGGCGGCAGATGAAGGGACTGCGTTACGCCGTCGAGTGCCTGACGGAATGGTATGGTGAGCCGGCAGAAACCTGGATCAACGAGCTGCACGCGATCCAGGATGCACTGGGGGCGTGGCACGACGAAGGCCTTCTCCTGAAGCGGCTGCGGGAAGTCCAGGGGTCGGCCGGGCTGCGCGCCGAGGCGCTCGGCCGGGCGCGGGAGGCGTTGAGGCACTGGCCCGCATGGCGCGCGCGGTATCTCGACGCGGAAACCAGGGTCGGCTTCCGGCGACTGCTGGAGGGCGCCTCTGAGACCGCCGCCGAAGCCGGGTCGCGCTAGAGCGCGACCGTGTTGGCGTGCGCGCGCAGTTCGCCCACCACCCGCTCGAGGCGTTCCCGGGCTTCCTTCATCAGCGCGACGACCTTCGGGTCCGCCTCCAACCCACCGAGGGCCAGCATCGCTGCGGGGTCAAGGACCCGTACCAGCGATCGCTCGGGGCCGGCGCTCTCGACCGTGATGTTGCACGGCAGCAGGAGCCCGACCTCGGGACGGGCGGAAAGCGCCTCATGAGCCAGCTTGGGGTTGCACGCCCCGAGGATCGTGTAGGGCCGGAACGTGACGCCGAGCTTCTCCTCGAAGACGGTATGGGCGTCGATACGGGTGATGATGCCGAATCCCTCCGCCTTGAGTCCGTCGGCGACCCGAGCCACGGCTAGATCCGTCGTCAGCGGCAGCTCGACTTCGAACGCCACGACGGGTGATTTCCCGGCGGCGTCCCTCGCACTTCCGGCGCGCTTGACCGTTCTCGGCTTTGTCACAGTACCCTCCAATCGCTGGCGGAACTACTCGGTTGACCTCAAAGATGCCGCCATGCCTCTGAAATGGTACTGAACCAGGGCTGAAGCCGTCGACCGGTTCGTTTGTCGATGCGCGAGCGGGCCACAAGAAAGCCGCCCCGGCCGAGGCGGGCCGGGGCGGCGAGCGGTGCTGGTCAGGCGTCAGGCCTTGATGAGGATCTTGTTCTTCACAGTGAGTTCGGTCTTGGGCAGCCGCACTGTCAGGACCCCCTCATTGTAGACCGCCTCGACCTTGTTGGCCTCCACCGCCTTGGGCAGGCGGATCGTGCGAAGGAACTTTCCGGTCTCTCTCTCCTCCCACAGCATGTTCTCGTTGGCCTCGTGAACCTTCTTCTCCCGGTGGCCAGTGAGGGTGAGCAGTTCGCCCTCGAGATGGACATCCAGGTTCTCCCGCGGCACTCCCGGCACCTCAACGCGGAGGATGTACTCCTTGTCGGTCTCTGTGAGGTCGATCGGCGGCATCCATGTGCCCTCCATCGCCTTCTTCAGGGGCTCGAAATTGAACGCCGGGAATCCGATCGGGGCGTTGAAGACCCGGTCAAACACCTCGTCAATGTCACGGACGAGGGTCGGAACGCCGGTCTGCGTCTTGGTGAGTTTCATATGCCCTCCTTGGGAAACCTGCTCTGCTGATCCCGTCTTCCTCTGGGATGTTCAAGCTAGCGCTTCCCCGCTGAAACGAAGCTGAACCAGTCACGAAACTTGGATCATGAACGGATGCGTGGCCTCGGCGACGGGTGCCACGCATGGCTGATCGTCCACACATAGGCCGCAACATCCCGGGCCTCCGCGTCGGTCAGTGTCGTCCAGCCGCGCATCGGCATGGCGGTGTTTCTGGTCGAGAGATCCTTGGGGATGCCATGCACGACGCGCGACAGAATCCCCTCATAGCTGTCTTCTCCGTGCATCCAGATGCCCTGCGCGAGGGCCGTACCGCTGTCGGTGCCCACGCCGGCCGGTCCGTGGCAGGCGACGCAGTTGGCCGAGCCGTGGAAGAGATCTCGTCCCCGTGCGACCGCCGAGTCGTTGACCTGGGAAGGACGGGGAACGGTGAGGAGGGTGTCCTGGGCCGCAAGCGGCCCCGGAAGGAGCAGCGCGCCGAGAACGAACGGAAAGGCGGAACGGATCAGCATGGTGGCCTCCACTGGTCGGCCAGTCGAGTGAAACATGGCTGGGAAGGGATGAAGGTCGGCACAAGCAGATCTGAAACGACCATCAGCCACTTTGTCCGCAGCGGACACCTTGGTGTGCCGGATCGGCTCGCCCCGGAGCGCGAGGCGCCCGACCTGGATCGGAAGCCGGCCAATCGGCCGCTAAACCGGTCCCGGATCCGGCGTTCTGTCGCCTTCTCGCGGCCGAGGTCGTCCGGCATCACGTTTGCTTGCCAGCGCAGTGTACCCGAGAAGGAGCCGTTCGATGTGGCTCGACAACTTTGCCCACGTTCGTCCCCGGGACGCAGACCGGCTGGCCGCCGCCGGAATCCGGAGCGCCGATGACCTGCTTGACCGCCTCACCAGTCACGCCCGGCTGATGGCCCTCGTGCGTGAGAGCGGGATCGATGAGGATCGAATGCTCTCGCTGGCGGTCCAGGCGCAGTTCCAGCGGCTGCGCGCCCCGGCGGTCCTCGCCGAGGCGAGTTGAAGGCTCTCGACGCATGATCCCCCGGCCCGATTCCGAAGCCGAAGAGCAGCTGCGCCGGCAGGCGAGGCGGCTGCACTGGGGGCTGATGGTGTATCTCGTCGTCCTGCTGATGATCGGGATCGGCGTCCTGAGGCTGGCCTTCACCGCGCACCGGTTCGACCGGCTGACGGTCACGCCGGCGGAGGATACGGCGATCGAAACCGTGGATAGTGGGGGTGACACATCGGACGCGGCGGTGGTACCGGTGAGCGGTGCCGTGCCCTAGGAGGGATTAGTCGTCGTCGTGCAGCATGCGGGTTGGAGGGTCATCGAGATCGTCAAACTGGCCGTCCTTCACCGCGGCCAGGAAGAGCCAGGCGAAGATCGCACCAAGGACCAGCACTACCGGCAGCAGAATCAGGATCCCCTGCATCAGTCGTCCTTTCGCACCAGCCGTTCGACTCGGGCGGCATTCCAGATCACGACCGCGCTCGAGACCGGCATCAGCACGGCGGCGACCAGCGGATTGACCAGGCCCGCCGCCGCGGCTCCCACCGACACAATATTGTAGGCGATCGACTGCGCCTGGCTTCGGCGCACCATTCGCTGTGCCGCTCGCGCCGCCCGGATCCCGGCCACGACCGGGGCGATGGACTGCGTCGCGATGATCCCATCGGCCATGAGCACACTACTGGCCGCGCCCGATGCCATCGCGATCCCCACGTCCGCGGCAGCCAGCGCCGGCCCGTCGTTCAGCCCGTCACCAGCGAAGAGGACCACCCGGCCCTCCGCCTGCCGGTCGCGAATCCAGGCCGCCTTGGCGGCGGGATCAACCCGCGCGGCGACCGCGTCGACACCGGCTTCCCGCGCGATCCCGTCCGCGACGGCGGCGTGATCCCCGGTCAGAAGGGTGGCGTGCACTCCCAGTTCCCGCAAGGCGGCGACGGCGGTCCGCGCGTCACTGCGGATCACATCGCCCAGCCGGATGAGCCCGTCGCCGGCGGTGGTGGCACCTCCGAGGGGCCGGAGGCGGACGGCTCCCGCTTCCGATGATCGCAACTCCCACCGAACACCGTCGACGACCCCCTCGATGCCCTGGCCGGCGGTCTCCCGGACCTCCGATGCCTCGGGGAGCGGGATCCCGCGGCGGGTCGCTTCCGCAGTGATCGCGCTGGCGATGGGGTGCGTGCTGTAGCGCTCCAGCCCCGCGGCAATCCGCAGCGTCACATCGTCGGCGTGGGTCACGGTGATCGCGCCGGCCGTCACGGTGCCGGTCTTGTCGAGGCCGGCCTCGTCTATCTGCGCCAGCCGGAGCAAGGCATCCGCCGACCGAAGCAGGAGCCCACGGCGCGCGGCCGCGCCGAGGCCGGCCGCTGCGGCGAGCGGCTGCGACAGGGCCAGCGCGCAGGGGCAGGCCACCACCAGCACGGCCACGGTACGTGCGACGGCGATGTCCGTCCCCCGTCCGAGCCACCATCCGAGGAAAGTCACCACGGCCACCACAAGCGTGGCGGCGGTAAACCACGGGGCGATCCGATCCGCTGAGGTCGGCGCCATCCCGCGATCCTGCGCGGCGAGCAGCTCCGCGGCCATCCGATGGACGACGGTCTCCTGCCCAGTGGCCTCGACGACCACCGTGATCGCCCCATCGGCGAGCAGCGTGCCGGCGACGACCGCATCACCGGGTCCGACCAGGACGGGGGCCGCCTCCCCCGTGATCAGTGCCATGCGGACCTGGCCGGAGCCCTCGGCCACCCGGCCGTCTGCCGCCAGCTCCTCTCCAGCCCCGACGTCGATGCGGTCTCCAGGCCTCAGCTCGCTCACCGGTACGCGCTCCATGCGCTCGTCGCGGACGCGCCGCGCGGTGTGCGGCACCATGCCGACCAGCGCGGAGGCCGCCTCGGTCGCGCGGCGCCGGCCGCGGGACTCGAGCACCCGTCCGACGAGGAGGAGTGCCACCAGCATGGCGAGCGAGTCGAGATAGCTGTCCACGCCGCGGATTGTTGCCACCAGGCCGTGGACGTAGAGGATCGCCACCCCGAGCGCGATTGGCAGGTCCATATGGAGCACTCGGTGGCGCAGGGCGCTCCAGGCACCCGTGAAGAACGGCTCGGCGCACCAGAAGGTCACCGGCGTGGCGAGGACCAGGCTGGTCCACCGGAACAGCGCGGCGTAGCGGGGGTCGATGGAGCCGTACCACCAGCCGGCGTAGAGGCCTTCGTACAGGCCCATGATGGCGAGCGCCGCGATCGCGGCGACACCCATCCGGCGCATCAGCCCGCGGTCGGGGGCGCGTTCCGCGCCGAGGGGGCGCGGACGATATCCGAGAGCGGCGATCCGGCGTGCAAGGGTGGGAAGGTCGGTCTGGGCGGGGTTCCACCGGAGGACGGCGCGTCCCGTCGCGTAGCTCACGCTGGCGCGCTCGACGCCTGGGGTCCGTTCCAGGACCCGCTCCGTCACCCAGACACAGGAGGCGCAGCGGAGACCGTCCACCACCAGCCGCGCCTCACACTGGCCTTCGGCGCTCGTGGTAACGGGCACGGCCGACCAGTCGAGGCCGGGGTCTGCGGCGGGCCGGGGTGCGAACTCGCTCCGCTCTACATAGTAGCGCTCGAGTCCGGCGCCCCGGATGATGGCCGCCGCGATCTCGCAGCCGCGGCAGCAGAACGCGTTGGCGGCCCCCTCGACGGCGGTGCCGCAGTGGGGGCAGCGTGCGGTGCCGGCGGCGCCCCGGCCGACCGGAGCGCCACCGGGGCCGTTATCTGGCCTCGGTGCTGTAGGAGCTGACAATCGAGTCGGCGCCGTGGATGGCCAGGTAGGCGAAGACGATGTTCACCACGACGACGAACGCCAGTCCGATTGCGATGATCCTCGGCCAGCGGCGATCGTCGCCGCTATTCGCTGTCGGTTCCAATTTTCCCCTCCGTCTTGAAGGTGGCGTCGATCTCGACGTCGTGTGACGGCGAACTCACATGGACCTCGATGGGAATGGTCCGGGGCAGCTCCGCATCCGCCTTCATCCGGATCACCATCGGGATGGTCGCGTTCTCGGTGGTGCCGAGCGTGAAGTCCTGCACCGTCACGTCGCCGGGCGGCACGCCTTCGACACGGATATGGAAGGGCACCGGTGTGGCGGAGGCTTCCTTGTTGGTCACCCGGACGAGGAAGGTATTCCGCACGAATCCATCGGCGTCCATGACGAACAGCGAGCCCGGAGCCCGCTGCACGCTGGCATCGAACGGCGCCCGCTCCACCAGCAGCACCGTGACGGCGGCGGCGATCCCCGTCAGGAGCCCACCATACGCGACCGTCCGGGGCCGGAGCCGACGTGGCTTCTTGCCCTGGCTCTCGGCCATCGAGCTCCAGGTGATGAGCGATTCGTGGCCGAGCTTGTCCATCACGATGTCGCAGGCGTCGATGCAGCGCGCGCAGGCGATGCACTCCAGCTGAAAGCCGTTCCGGATGTCGATACCCTGCGGGCACACGACGACGCACTTGTTGCATTCGATGCAGCGCCCGGCTTCCTTCGCGCCTTCGCCGCCCCGCGGCTCCCCCCGGGGAATCTCGTACTGGACCAGGAGCGTCTCAGCATCGGTCAGGGCGCTCTGGAACCGGGCGTACGGGCAGAGGTAGTTGCAGAATTGCTCGCGGAACCAGGCCAGGTCGAGGAACCAGATCGCCGTGAAGATGGCGACGATGGCGTACTCGATCGCGCTCGACTGGCCACTCCACAGGGCCCGCGCGCCGGAGAAGTAGCTCGCGAACGACATCGAGATGATGAATGAGATCACCAGGTAACCGGCCCACTTCGCCACCTTGCGCCACAGCCGGTCGAAGCTCCATCCCGCCTCGTCGCGCTTGCGGCGGTGTACCCAGTCCCCCTCGATCCACTCCTCGAACGGTCGGATCCAGGTGTCCAGGAAGACCGTCTGCGGGCAGGCGAAGCCGCACCACAGCCTGCCGAAGAGTGACGTGAAGAAGAACAGCGAAAAGGCGAGAAAGAGCAGCAGGAACAGCAGGAAGATCGTGTCCGCCGCCGTGAAGATCGCGCCGAACACGTACAACCGCCGCTCCGGCAGATCGATGAGCAGCGCCGGATTCCCGTTGACGACGAGCCACGGGGTGGCGAACAGGATCAGATGCAGGAGTGCGAAGGTGACTTTTCGCAGCCGCTGCCACGGTCCGGTGACCTTCTGCTCGTAGATCCACTGCCGCTTGTTCGCGAACAACATGATACTGCCCTTTCTCGCGGGTCTCCGTCCAGGCTCAGGAATGCCCGGCTGAGTCCTTCTTCTCATCCTTCTTTTCATCCTTCTCTTCGGTCGTGCCCGTCTGTCCGGTGGCCTCGCGGTTCTTTGCGACCACGTAGCTTGCGACCTCCGCCACCTTTTCCGGTCCGAGGATCGGCCCCCACGTCAGCATGCCTTTCTCGGGGACGCCGACGGTGATGGTGTGAAGGATCTGCTCCGGCTGGCCCCCGTGAATCCAGGTGGTGTCCAGCAGGTTGGGCCCGATACCGCCCTTCATGTCGGCGCCATGGCAGGCGACACAGTTGGCCTTGAAGATCGCCTCGCCCGCCTCGACCGTGGCCGGAGTGATCTCCAGCTTGGTCGCCACCGCCGCGGCCGCCAGCTGCGGCCAGCGCTTGTTCGCGTCTGCGATTTCGGCGGCCAGCTCAGCGGGCTGGGAACGGTGCGCGATGAAGTGATAGTGCGCCGTGTAGATCGCGGCCCAGACGATGCAGAAATAAAACAGCCCGAGCCACCAATTCGGCAGCGCGTTGTCATACTCCTCGATGCCGTCCGCCTCGGCCGCGTGGCCCAGGACCTGGTTCTTTGGGGAATCCTTGCTCACGAGTCGCCTCCGTCATTGAGGGGAAGACGGCTGTCCGCCTCCCAGCGTGCCTTGTTCGTCTTGGTGTACGCCCACCAGCTCCAGAAGACGAAGGCGGCGATGAACAGCACCGTGGTGATTCCCATCAGCCAGCCCAGTTCGGAGCCGTCGGCCGCCGCATTGACGATCGGGTTCATGGGGCCCCCGTGGCGGCGGGTGCGGCCGCGCTTGCGGCTTCCTGGGCGGCGATGGCGGCCCGCCCATCCTTGCCGAGTCGCTGCAGGTACGCGATGAGCGCCACGATCTCGCGATCGGGCTCGGTGGTCACTCCCGCCTGCTTGAGGCGATCGACGATCCCCTGAGCCTCCTCGTGCATCGACGCGCCGGCGCCGCTGATCTGTTCGTCGCTGTATGGCACGCCCACCTTCTTCAGCGCGCGCAGCGAGGCCTGGATGTCCGCCACGTCGTACGTCTGTCGGAGCAGCCACGTATAGGGCGGCATCACACTGCCGGGCGAGGTGCTGCGCGGGTCGCGCATGTGCTCGTAGTGCCAGGCGTCCGGGTACTTCCCGCCCACACGCTGCAGGTCCGGTCCCATGCGGCGGGACCCGAGCAGGAAGGGATGGTCGTAGGCATACTCGCCGGCCCGCGTCCATTCGCCGTAGCGCAGTACTTCGGCCCGCATCGGCCGAATCATCTGCGAGTGGCAGAGATAGCACCCCTCGCGGATGTAGATGTCGCGGCCGGCGATCTCCAGCGGCGTGTAGGGGGTCACGCCGGGCAGCCGTTCGGGGCCAGCCGCGACCGTGAACAGCGGAATGATCTCCACGATACCGCCGATAAGGATGACGACGGTTACCAGCACGGCGAAGAGGGCGCTCTTCCCCTCGAGCGTGCGATGCGCGGCGGAGTAGCCGCCTCCATTGGTTTCGCTCATGGTTCGTCTCCCTCAGCTCGCGGTCGCGGCGGTGGCCGGAGCCCGCTCAGCGGCGGGACCGTGAATGGTCTTGAAGAGATTCCAGGCCATCATGATGGCGCCCGAGAGGTAGAGCACGCCGCCCAGCAGGCGGAGCCAGTAGAATGGCGCCAGCTGATGGACGATGTCCACGAAGTTGGGATACTTGAGCTGGCCGGCGTTGTCGAACGCGCGCCACTCGAGGCCCTCCGTCAGTCCGGCGGCCCACATCGACAGGGTGTAGAGCACGATCCCGATCGTGGCCATCCAGAAGTGCGTCGTGGCCCAGCCGGGGTAGGCGAGTTCCTTCCGTTTCCACAGCTTCGGCACCAGCCAGTAGAGGATGCCGAAGGTGATCATCCCGTTCCAGCCAAGGGCGCCGGAGTGCACATGGCCGATGGTCCAGTTGGTGAAGTGGGACAGGCTGTTCACCGCCCGGATCGACATCATCGGCCCCTCGAACGTGCTCATGCCGTAGAAGCTGACCGCCACCACCAGGAACTTGAGAACCGGATCGGTGCGCACCCGGTCCCATGCCCCGCGAAGCGTGAGGAGGCCGTTCAGCATGCCGCCCCACGACGGTGCGATCAGCATGATGCTGAACACCATGCCCAGAGTCTGGGCCCACTCCGGCAACGAGGAGTACAGCAGATGGTGCGGACCGGCCCAGATGTACAGGAAGATCAGCGCCCAGAAGTGGATGATCGATAGCCGGTAACTGTAGACCGGCCGGCCGGAGATTTTCGGCAGGAAGTAGTACATCAGCCCGAGAAACGGTGTCGTGAGGAAGAAGCCCACCGCGTTGTGGCCGTACCACCATTGCACCAGTGCGTCCGTCATGCCCGCGTAGATCGGGTAGGAGCGGGTGAAAGTGGCCGGAATCGCCAGGCTGTTCACGATGTGCAGCACCGCGATCACCAGCACGAACGACATGTAGAACCAGATCGCGACGTAGAGGTGCTGCACCTTCCGGATGGCGATCGTCCCGAAGAAGTTGACCGCGAAGACGACCCAGATCACCGTGATGAGAACGTCGATGGGCCAGATCAGCTCGGCATACTCTTTCGATTCCGTCAGGCCGAGCGGCAGCGTGATTGCGGCGCAGACGATGATCAGCTGCCAGCCCCAGAAGTGCACCTTCGACAGCGCGTCGCTGAACATCCGGGTCTTGAGCAGCCGCTGCATCGAGTAGTAGATGCCGGCGAAACAGATGTTCCCGCCGAACGCGAAGATGACTGCGTTGGTGTGCAGCGGGCGCAGCCGTCCGAAGGTCGTCCACTGCAGTCCGAGATTGGCGGGCCACCAGGCGATTTCCAGGGCGATCCAGACGCCCACGAGCATGCCGACGACGGCCCAGGTGATGGTCGCGATCGTAAACAGCTTCACGATCGCATCATCATACTGGGACTCGTCCACCGTACTTGCGCCGGTATATTGCACGGCCTCGTCTCCTCCTGTTGAGTGTGGAATGCTCGGTATCATGTCGGCCGCGTTCCTCGCCGGCCTCCTTGGCAGCCTGCACTGCATCGGCATGTGTGGCGGCTTTGCCGCGTCCTGCGCCCGCACACCGGCGGGGCTTCCCGCCTGGCACCTCGGCCGGATCGGGACCTACACTCTGCTGGGAGCGCTCGCCGGCGCGGCGGGCCAACTGCTCCCCGGGCCGGCCTGGATCCCGGCCGCGCTGGCCTCGGCGCTGCTCGTCTGGTTCGCGCTCGCGCTCGCCGGCCTCGTACCCGAGCCGCGCCTCATGCCTCCCGGCCTCGTCGCCGCCGGCACGCGCGCAGCCGAATCTGCGGCGCCGGGAGCCCAATTCATCTTCGGCGTCGTCAATGGATTCCTGCCTTGTGGCCTCGTGTACTCGGCCCTGACGATTCCCGTTGCTGTTGCCGATCCAGTCCGCGGCGCCCTGGCGATGGCCGCCTTCGGAGTGGGCACCGTGCCGGCCCTCAGTTTCGCCGCTCTCGGAGTCCGTCGACTGGTCATGACCAGTCTCTGGCGCCGGCGCGCCTTCGCACTGCTCATCCTGACCACCGGACTCTGGACCATCTGGAGGCGAGCGTCGGGGAACAGCCATAGCGGCCATCAGGAGCACATGATGCCCGGCATGCCGACGCCCTCAGACAGGCAGAAGAGTATCGGCGAGGATGTGAAGTGAGATGTCAGGAGGGGTGAAGTGATCTTCACGCTTTGCCAAGCATGTACGAGGCAAGGGCTTGGCTGATTCATATCGGGTAGCCTGCCGCGTTGGGACCGGCTGCGCGGAGGCTGGTGGGGCAGACGCGGCGGACGCGCGAGCTACGTCATGTCCTTCGCCTCGAGCGGCCGGAAACAGAGATCGAATGCGAGGAACAGCGTCCGCGCGAACGGCCACACGAGGAGCGGCATGACGATCGCCTCGATGGGCCCGATCACCTGGAGACGATCCCACGGCGGGTCCGGCCAGGTTCGGATCAGGGTGATCACAAACACGCTGACGGTGATCAGTTCGGCCAGGAACAGATTGAACCACAGCGCTCCTAGGGTATAACCATCCTCACCTCGGCGGGTCCGCATGCCGCACGAGGGGCAGTGGTCGACCATCCGGAACCAGCCGCGGAAGAGGGGACCGGCCCCACAGTTCGGACAGCGGCGGCGCAGCGCGCGCCCGAACATGACGCGCTTCGCCGGGGTGGTTGGCGAGCCGGAGCTGAGCGTTGTTGCGGGGGGGAGGCTGGAGTTGATCATCGGGTCGGCACGAGGGCTAGGATCCAGAGAGCTGCCGCTCCCGAATTGGACGCGGCTGCACCAAACATAGCGGCACGCGCCTCCGGACTACTCGCTGCTGGAACGGAGTGCGTTCAGAATCACCGCCACGTCGATGACTTCCTGCAGGATCGCGCCCGCGGTCGGCGGGAGATATCCGAAGGCGGCGATGATCATCCCCACGCCGGAGAGCACCAGCCCGGCCCACACGCTCTGCTTCGCGATCCGGACCGTCCGGCGGCTGATCCTGACGGCCTCAATGACCCGGCTCGCGTCATCCGCGAGAATCACGACGTCCGCGGCCTCGGCGGTGATGCCGCCGCCGGTCGCGGCCAGGGCGACGCCGACGCTGGCGCGGGTGAGGGCGGGCGCGTCGTTGGTGCCGTCCCCCAGCATCATGACGCGCTCACCCGATTTTTCCAGCTCCTCCACCACGCTCACTTTGTCTGCCGGGAGCAGCCCCGCCCGAACCTCAGCGATCCCCACCGAACTTGCGATCGCCTGCGCATGCCCCGCATCGTCGCCCGTCACCAGCACGATCCGGTGGAGGCCGAGGTCCTTGAGGCCGGCCACCAGCCGGCGTGCCTCGGGTCGCAGCTGGTCCGCGAACTCGATCACCCCGCCGGCTTCCCCGTCTACCGCGAGCCATGCCCGCAGGCCGACTGCATGATTCTGGGACCAGTCTGCCGCGAGCCCCGGATGCCGGCTCACGATGAAGGAGCGTGCGCCGAGCGCGACATCGCGGCCGCTCACGCGGCCGATCACTCCCTGGCCGGGGTGCTCGGTGACGCCCGTGGCGTGCGGGATCGTGACCGCATGCTCGGCTGCCGCCTGCACGATTGATCGCGCCATCATGTGTCCTGACCCGGCGTCCACCGCGGCGGCAAAGGCTAGGACCTCTTCCACGGTGAGCGGATCGCGCGGCAGAATGCCGCTGACCGTGGGACGCCCGATGGTCAGCGTTCCGGTCTTGTCGAGCAGGGCCGAGGTCACCTGGCCAAGCCGTTCGAGGGCCTCACCGTGCCGGATGATCACGCTCCGTCGGGCCGCGCGGTTGATGCCGCCGATCATGGCGACTGGCGCCGCCAGGATGAGGGGGCACGGAGTCGCAACCACCAGCACTGCCAGGACGCGCAAGGCGTCGCCCGAGCCGAGGTAGGCCACGAGGCACACGCCGAGGGTCAACGGCGTGAATGCCACTGCGTATCGGTCGGCCATGCGCTGCAGGGGGGACTTGCTGAGCTGGGCGTTCCGCACCAGCTGCACGATCTTCGCGTACTGACTTTCCCCAGCCAGCGTCGTGGCCTCGAGCGTGAGCGGTCCCTCCAGGTTAAGGCTGCCGCTCATCAGGGCAATGCCGGGTTCCGCCGTTACAGGCACTGGCTCGCCGGTCAGCCGTGAAGCGTCCACGTGCGAGTAGCCCTCGATCACCATGCCGTCGCAGGGAATCATTTCGCCGGGACGGATCAGCAGCCGGTCGCCGACTTCCACCCGCTCGCTCGCGATCTCCTCCACGACGGTGCCGCGGAGTCGATTTGCCCTCCGCGGTGCAGCCGCTTCGAGTTCCTCGACCGCACGAGAAGCGCGGCCCGACGCATAGCGCTCCAGGGCCTCGCCGCCCGTCTGCATCAGGACGACGACGAGCCCGGGAATCGGGTGCTGGAGCACGATGGCAGTGAGGATCGCCAATGACGCGACGAGATCCGCCGCGAAACGGCCGCGTAATGCCCCGCGCAGCGTGCGCCAGGTGATGGGCAGCCCGAGGAGGACGAGGCCGACCAGCCAGAGGCGATCGGCCCAGACATGATACGGCCCCGCCCAGAGGACGAGGCCGAGAAGGAGGCACAGCGCCGTCCCCAGCGGGGCCGCAGCGTTGCGGACCCACTGGAGCCGAACCAGGCGGGTCACGACGCCTGGGCGTCCTGCACTTCTGCGCCGACGGTTTCCCGCCGCAGGGTGAAGCCGACGCCGCGGACGGTCTGGATCAGATTCTCTCCGGCAGCCTTGTGGAGCTTGCGCCGGACGTTGCCCACATGGACGTCCACCACGTTGCTCTCCGGGTCGAAGTGCATGTCCCAGACCTTTTCGAGCAGTGTGGTCCGCCGCACGACTTGCTCCGGGTGCAGCAGGAAGAACTCCACGATCTGGAATTCCTTGGGCGTCAGGTCGAGCGCCCGCTCGTTGACCAGCACCACGTGCCGCAGCCGGTCGAGCGTCAGCGGCCCATAGCGCAGCACCTCCAGGCGCTCGGCGCCTCCGCGCCGGGCCAGCGCCCGAATTCGCGCCAGCAGCTCGTCGAACCGGAACGGCTTGGCGAGGTAATCGTCGGCGCCGGCATCGAGTCCGCGCACGATGTCCTCGACCGCATCGCGGGAGGTGAGCATCATGATCGGCGTATTGCGTCCCTCCCGCCGGAGCTCCATCGCGATCTGGAAGCCGTTCTTCTTGGGGAGCACGACATCGAGAAGAATCACGTCGTACTCGTAGACATGGGCCAGCGTGGTTGCCTCCTCGCCATCGGTGGCGACGTCCACGACATAACCCTCTTCCTTGAGGCCCTGCTCGATGAATCCCGCGACCTTACGGTCGTCCTCCACGCATAGGATTTTCATGGAATCCAAGCTACGCCGGGAGCGTGAACGACTTGCGAACGGATTATGAAGATACCCTTATCATGACGCCGCGGGGAGTTTGAGAACGAACCGGCCTCCGGTGCCATCTTCCGGCCGGGCCAGCAACTCCCCCCCCAGCAGCCGGGCCAGCCGTCTTGAAAGGGGCAGCCCCAATCCGCTGCCTTTGCCTTCCTCCCCGGCCTTGGTCTGATAGACATCGAAGATCCGTTCGACCTCCTCCTCCGCGACTCCCGGGCCCTGGTCCTGCACCTCGAACTCCACATCCGGGGAAGCGCTCCGCAGGCACACGGTCACCGTGCTCCCGTCCGGTGTGTGGCGGATGGCGTTCACGAGGACGTTGATGAGGATCTGCTCGACCCGGTGCGGATCGGTCCGGCAGAGCGGGACTGCCTCCGGGATCTCGGCCTCCAGCTTGACGCTCTTGCCTTCGGCGGAGGGTGTGACTCGGCTGAGCGCCTGACGGACGACCCCGGCGCAATCGACCTCCCGCATCACCGGCTTGAGCCGGTCCTCGTCCAGCCGGGAGAGGTCGAGCAGGTCGTTGATGAGGCTGATCGCCTGTTCGGCGGAATCCAGCACTTCAAAGGCGGCCCGCGGGACCGTGGAGGGGTCCTTCCGCCGTACCAGCATCTCCGCCCAGCCATACACCGCGGCCAGGGAATTGCGCAGTTCGTGGTTGACCATCGCGAAGAACCGCTCGCGGGTCCGATGCAGCTGCTGCACTTCTTCCAGGAGCCGCGCGCTCTCCTCGTGCAGCCGGGCGTTCTCGATCACTGCCCCCGCCTTCGACGCAAGCAGGGTGGCGATATGCTCATCTTCCGCCGTGAACTCGCCGCCGCCGATCTTCTCCGTCAGGTAGAGATCGCCAAACACACCGCGCTTGCCGATGATGGGCACGCCCAGGAACGAGCGCATCCACGGATGATGCTCGGGGAATCCGTAACGGGCCGGGTGCGTTGTCAGGTCGGTGAGCCGCACACTCTGGCCCTTGTGAATCACCAGGCCCAGAATGCCGTGACCCTGCGGCGGGTGGCCGATCTGGCGACGCTCCTCCCGGTTCATCCCGGAGGTCGTGAAGGTCGCCAGCGTCCGGCCGTCGGCCCCGAGCATTCCGACGGCCGCGTAGCGTGCCCCGATCACTTCGGCGGCGAGGTCGGCGACGCGCTGCAGCACCGCCTCGAGCGACAGCTCGGAGATGAGTGCGGGATCCTCGGCCGCCAGGCGTTCAAGTCGCGCCAGGTCCCGTGTGGATGGGTTGTCAGCCGAGGGTGGCGGGCTCTTCATGGGGAGTAATTGTACTGCGTCCAGCCGCCGCAGGCGACCCGGAAGGTTCCACGCCGCTTCACGCTCGCTTCATGGGAGGCGGCCTACCATGACCTCAACTTTGGAAAAGGGTCGAAGTGCGGGTCCGTCACATTCTGGCCGCTGCGGATGAGTCCGAGGAGGGTCGCGACGCGATCATTGCCGCCGCGATGCTCGGTCGCAGTCCTGGCGCGCGCGTCAGCGTGCTGAATGTCATTCCGCCGTCCGATGACGAACTCAGCGGCGGTCGCGCCCTCGAGGGGCTGCGGGCGATGGTGCGTGCCACGCTGCTGCATGTGCCGAATCCCCCGAAGGTCGAGAGTGTGGTGGGGATGGGATTGCCCGGAATCGAAATCGGGCGGTTCGCGGAAACGGTTCGGGCCGACCTGGTGGTGATCGGGCGGAAGCGGCGGTCAGCCCGTCAGCGTCTGATGATCGGGGACACGGCCGATTCCGTGGCCAGGCGCAGCCCGATTCCCTGCCTCTTCGTGAGTGCGGCGGCCCAGGGGTACCAGCGGGTGCTCGTCGCCCTCGACGGGTCGGAGCGCGGCATGGGGATCCTGCTGCCCGCCATGGACTTCACTCGCGCGACGGGGGCCCGCCTCCGTGCCATCAGCGTCGAGCCGGAGTATGAAAACGAGAGTGGGGCTCCCCGGCTACTCACGGCCCGCAGCTCGAAGCTGCTGGAGATGGTGAATGGACGCCGCGCCGGCGTCGATCTCGGTACGGGGCGCTGGGAGGAGCCACAGGGTGGCTCGAGCGAGGGCCCCGTGGTGATCCGTCGGGGCCGCATCATCGAGGAGATCATGCGCGAGATCGGGAATTACGCGGCGGATGTCCTGGTGGTGGGCTATCACCGCGGGGGACCCGCGGGGGCGATCGACAGCGGGAGCGTGGCCCGAAGGCTGGTGCACGAAGCGCCATGCGCGGTGCTGACCGTACCACTCTGAACGTTGACGCGCCCCCGTCGCCTCCGCGCGGCACACGATATTCAACTGGGAGACCCACGATGCAACGCACGCTGCTGCTCCTGTTCCTTCTCGCCGTTGGGATTGCGCCGCGAGTGTCTGCCCAGCAGGGCGACTGTCCAATGAAGGGGGACAGCACTTCGGCCATGGGTGGGATGGGAGGCATGGGCATGATGATGGACCATGCGATGATGGCCCGCATGGACAGCCTGGATGTCAGACTGGACAGCCTCTCCAGGGTGATGACGTCTGCGACGGGAACGCGCAAAGTCAACGCCATGAGCGCGGTGCTGAGTGCCCTGGTGGCGCAGCACCTCGACATGCGGCGCACGATGCACGAGCATATGATGGGGCAGATGGGGATGCCCGAGATGCGGGGCATGGCCGGTATGTCGGGCAGGATGCCAATGGCCGGCTCGAGCTGCGCAACGCCGCTGAAGCCGGACAGCTCGGGATCACGCGACGCACCGCACGAACACTGACGACCCAAACCGGCGGGGTGGCCGATCAATTCCGAACTGCTGGTCGCTTCGAGCCTCGCCGTCGCTTCGCTCATCGGTCTCGCCGTCGGGATCGAGCGCGAGTGGTCGGGCCACGCTTCCGGACCCGGCGCCAGATTCGCCGGGGCGCGGACCTTCCTCCTCCTCGGCCTGATCGGCGGCCTGGCCGGACTGCTCGCAGGGCACGGACAGATCGCGATCGCCGCCGCCACCGTCGCGGGGGCGGCCCTCCTCGCGGTCACTGCCTACTACGTTGCCGCCTCCCGCAGCACCCACGAGGCAGCCGACGGCACCACGGAGGTGGCCGCGATCGCGGTTGTGCTCCTGGGCGTCACCGCCGGATTCGGTGAACTGCGCCTCGCCGCGGCCGCGGGCGCGGTGATCGTGCTGGTGCTGCGCGAGAAGAGCGCCATCCATCGCTTTGTCGAGCGCCTCGGCGAGGTCGAACTCCGCGCCGGGCTGCAGTTTGCCGCCCTGGCACTGGTCATCCTTCCCATTCTTCCCGCGGGTCCGTTCGGCCCCCTGGGCGGCATCCGGCCCCGCGAGCTGTGGACGGTCGTCCTGATCGTCTCGGGGCTCAACTTCGCCGGCTACCTCGCGCGCCGGGCCGTGGGGTACAGCCACGGCATGGTCGTCGCCGGAATGCTGGGCGGGCTGATCTCCTCGACCGCCGTTACCATGACCTTCTCCCGCCAGAGCCGGGATCCCGCGATCGGCTCTGCGCCCCTCGCACTGGGAGTTGTCGGCGCTTCCACGATCCTGCTCCCGCGGCTCGCCCTGCTCACGCTCGTGCTCTGGCCGCCACTCACGCTCGGACTGCTGCCGTTCTTCCTTCCCCCGCTTCTCGTCGGCGGGGCTCTGGTCTGGTTTGGGCTGCGGGGTACCCGGCCCGGGGCCGATGCGACCGTCCCCGCCGACGGCCGCAGTCCGCTCCGACTGGGGTCGGCCATCCTGCTCGCCCTTGGTTTCCAGGCGGTCCTGATGGCGATGAGCCTGGTGCGTGACCGGTTCGGAGACATCGGCGTGCTCGCATCTTCGGCATTGCTCGGCCTGACCGACATGGATGCCCTGACAATGTCGATGAGCCGGCTGGCCGCCGATGATGGCGTTCGCCTCGCCGCTACCGCGATGGCCATCGGGGTCCTCGCCAACACCATCCTCAAGCTGTCCGTTGTGGTGGTGCTGGGGGCCGGCGAATTCCGCCGGCGGGCCTCGCTCGGGCTGCTCGCCCTCGGGGCTGCCAGCGTGGCCGGGCTCCTGCTGGGGACCTGACTCAGGTCAATCGCTATCGCGGGGGCGAGACGCCCGTCATACTTGTCGGGCATCGGATGGCGGCGAGCCGCACGCCAACCGGGGTATCGGCGGGAACGCACTTTCGCCACGCCTTCATCCGGCCTTCAGGGCAGCGGGGGCAGGTTGCTGGTTGTCTTCATCGAAGAGTGGAGGGCATATGCCACAGTCCATGTATCGGTCGATCTGCGTCCCACTTGATGGGTCGCCATTCGCGGAACAGGCGCTTCCGCTCGCGCTCGAGATCGCGCGTGGGGCCGGCGCCATCGTGCAGGTCGCCCTGGTCCATCACCCCGTGCCCGCGCTCGCCACAGCGATGGAAGTCCCCGAGATCGAAGCCCAGCTCGACCAGGAGGCCCGGGCCCGCGAGCAGGTGTATCTCTCGGGCATCGTCGACCGGTTGCGCAAGACTGTGAACGTGCCGGTGACCTCGGCCCTCCTCGATGGCGCGGTGACCGAGGCCTTGCAGATGCACATGGAGAGTTCCGGGACCGACCTCGTGGTCATGACCACGCACGGCCGTGGGCCCATGAGCCGCTTCTGGCTCGGCAGCGTCGCCGATCACCTGATGCGAGTCCTGCACGTGCCCATCCTGCTGGTTCGGCCGGCCGCCGAGGGCGCACCCCCCACCACGATCAAGCGGATTCTGCTGGCCCTCGACGGCTCGCCATTCAGCGAGCAGGCCATCGCCGCCACCACGATGCTGGGCCGGCCCTTCAAGGCCGAGTACGCGCTCATGATGGTCGTCGAGCCACCGCTGCCGATCGCGGACCCGTCGGGTCTCATGATCGTGCCAACCTCGGCGGGCAGCGAGAAGGAGCTGAAGGCGGCGGCCTCGAAGTACCTCGACGGGGTCGCGGATCGCCTCGGGAAGGAGGGCCTGACCGTCACGACCCATCCGACCGATGGCCCGGCCGCCGCGTCGACGATCATCGCCAAGGCAGAGGCGCTCAAGGCGGACGTGATCGCCCTCGCGAGCCACGGGGCGGGGGGATTCGAACGGCTCGTCGTCGGCAGCGTCGCGGACAAGGTCATCCGCGGTTCGACCCATCCGACCTTCGTGGTGCGACCGCCGAAGGGCACGCGTTGATCGACGAACTGCTCGAGCGGTGGCGGCACGCCGAACTGATTGACGCCGCTACCGCGGAGCGCATCCGGACCTTCGAGGCCGCCCGCGGGCGCCCGAGGCAGCTCCGGTGGCCCGTGCTGCTCGCGCTGTCCCTGGGTGGCCTGATGGTATCCGCCGGCCTCCTGCTCTTCGTCGCGGCGCACTGGGATGATCTCGCGCCCGAAGCACGAACCGTACTGCTGCTGAGCCTGCTGGCGGGATGTCATGCCGCGGCGGCCGCGGTCGCCGATCGGTTTCCCCCGCTTGCCACGACGCTTCACGGCATCGGCACCGCCGCGCTGGGAGCGACCATCTTCCTCGTCGGGCAGACCTATCACCTCGAATCGAACTGGGCGCTGGGGGTTCTGCTCTGGGCCGTCGGAGCGTGGGCGGGGTGCGTCCTGCTTCGGTCCTGGCCCCAGATCCTGTTTGCAGCAGTCCTCACACCAGCGTGGGCTGTTGCCGAGTGGACCGATCGGGTCGAGCGCCTCGGCCGTGCCGCCTATGCCACTCCACTTGCGGGGCTGCTGCTTCTCAGTCTGGTCTACCTGCTGGCTGATGCACGCGAGCGGCGGAGCACGGCCCGCACCACCCTCGCCACCGTTGGTGCGATCGCGATCCTTCCGCTCGGTGCCTTTGTCGCCACCCTCGGGGCGCAGTCGTGGGGGAGACCGATGGCCGAACTCCCCCCGGCGGTCCGTGCACTCTGGTGGGGGATTGCACTCCTCGTCCCGCTCGGGCTCGCGGTCCGGCTCCGCGGGCGGGAGGCATGGCTCGCGGTGCTCGCCGCCGTCTGGGTGATCGTCGGGGTCAACCTCGGCGGCCATGCCGGCGTTCTGGCCTATCTGTGGGCAGCCACGGGCGCCGTGGGGCTCACCGCCTCGGGGGTGTATGATGCCTCCCATCGTCGCATCAATCTCGGCGTCGCGGCCTTTGCCGTGACGGTGGTCGTGTTCTACTTCTCCAGCGTCCTCGACAAGCTGGGGCGCGCGACGAGTCTCCTGGCGGGAGGCGTGCTGTTCCTCGGGCTTGGCTGGCTGCTCGAGCACGTGCGGCGCCGGCTGGTGCAGTCCACGGACGAGGCGGTGGCGTCATGAGGCCAGGTCGTCGCGGCGTCTGGCTCATGGGAATCCATCTGCTGCTCGGCCTCGGGGTGCTGGCGAAGCTGGCCGTCGACCGCGCGGCCCTCCCACGTGTCTGGGCGCGAACGGTCGCCCTTGATCCCGACGATCCGTTTCGCGGCCGCTACGTCCGCCTGTGGCTGGATGTGGAGGATCTGCGATCCCCCGGCGACAGTTCCAGCCGGGTGGAGTTCCTCGTGCGTGATGGCCGATTGGGGGTGCGAGCCGCCACGGGATCAGCGGCCTACGCGCTCAGGCAGCCAGGGCCCGCGATGGCGCATGGCGTCGTTGTGGATCAACCCCTCGCCTATTTCGTCCCCGAGAACACGCCCGACCCCTCACGACTCGAGGCGGGGCAGGAGCTCTGGGCCGAGGTGAGTGTGCCGCACCACGGGCTGCCTCGGCCGATTCGTCTGGAAGTGCGAAAGAGGTGACCTGATGCGCATGCCGATTCGTTCCTGCTGGCTCATTCTTCTCATGCTGGTAGTGCGACCGGCGCAGGCTCAGCTCCCCTTATTCATCGCGGGTGCGGCCGGCGCGGCCTTTGACGTGGGTGCCACGAACCCTACCTCCGGTGGAGGTTTCTCCTATCAGGCCGACCTCGGGGTGCGCCTCGGGCGCGTGGTGCCTGGCGCCGAATTCGCGGAACACCGGACCGGTGGCGGGCGCATGGCCCGCTTCATCGGTGTCTTCGTTCGGCTGCCAGCCACGACGACGGGGCCGGCGCGCCCATACCTCGTCGTTGGATTCGGCGACTACCGCTACTCGCCGAACGCGTCCGGCAAAGCTCGCGCGCTGGGAGGGAACGCCGGGCTCGGTGCATTCTTTCCCGTGGGAGGGCACCTTGCCGGTCTGATGCTCGAGGCGCGGTATCACTCCGCCTTCGATGGCGTCGGCAGCATCTCCGCCCGGGAATTCGCGAGCGTGGAGGCGGGGCTGCAGATCGGGTTCTAGCCCCCGGGTTGAAGCCCCCGCCGGGGCCTCCTATGTTCCTGCCCCGGCCGCCGTGGCCGTCACCGCCGAGGCCCCCGTCGTGCATCTCCTGCTGATCGCCATCCCCGACTGGATCCGACAACTCGCCGGCGTCTTCGAACTGGACGCCGGGCTGCTCATGCGGAAGCTCGTCCAGGTCATCTTCATCTGGATCTTCTGCTACGTGGCCATGCGGCTGGTCGCGCTGATTGCGCGCCGGATCGAGCGCGTCGTGGATGACGGCGACGACTCCACCTTCACCGAGCGGGAGCAGCGCGGCCACACCATCTCCCAGCTGCTGCGCAGCGTGGGGAGGGTGGCGATCTTCGTCCTGGGCCTGCTGCTCACGCTCAATGCTTTCATCGACATCGGCCCGCTGCTCGCGGGTGCCGGTATCCTCGGCCTTGCGATCTCTTTCGGCGCGCAGAGCCTCGTCAAGGACGTGATCTCCGGCTTCTTCTACCTTGTGGAAGGCCAGTTCGCGCTGGGGGACGTCATCGAGGTCGCGGGAAAGACCGGCGTGGTGGAGCGCATGACGCTGCGGATGGTCGTTCTGCGCGATGCGCAGGGCACCGTGCACATGATACCCAACGGCCAGATCACCACCGTGAGCAACATGACGCGGCAATGGTCGCGCGCGGTCATCGATGTGGGCGTCGGCTACGGCACCAATGTGGATCGGGCGCTGGAGGTGTTCCGGTCGGAGGCGAAGGCCTTCTCCTCGGATCCCGCCTGGCACAGCCGCTTCGATGGCGAGCCGGACGTCGCCGGCGTGGATGGCCTCGGCGACAGCGCGATCACCATCCGCACCCTCCTCCGGACGGTGCCCGGCCAGCAATGGGCGGTAGGACGGGAGTTCCGCCGCCGAATCAAGAACCGGCTGGACCGGGAAGGCATCGAGATTCCGTATCCGCAGCGCACCGTGCACGTCCGCGCCGTGCCGGCGCCCGGCGAGGTACTCCTGCCGCCGCCGCCCGGCACGCCCCACCCGCGCGACAGCAGCGCGTACCTTCCCGATTCCACCGACGGAGAGTGAGCGATGGCGCTCCGCCTCTTCAACACGCTCACCCGCCGCGTCGAGGACTTCCAGCCCATCGCTCCCGGCCGGGTCACGATGTACACCTGCGGGCCGACGGTCTGGAACTACGCCCACATCGGCAACTTCCGGACGTTCCTCTTCGAGGACCTGCTGCGGCGGTGGCTCGAGGCCAGCGGGCTCGAAGTGTTCCACATCATGAACCTCACCGACGTGGACGACCGGATCATCAAGGAGGCGGGCGCTCGCCAGCTGGCCATCCGTACCTTCACCGAGCCGTTCGCCCGGGCGTTCTTCGAGGATTGCGACTACCTCCGGATCCTTCCCGCCCACGAGTATCCGCGCGCGACCGACTTCATCGCGCCGATGATCGAGCTGGTGGCGGGGCTGCTCCGGAACGGCACCGCCTACCAGGGCGACGACCGGTCGGTCTACTTCGCCATTCAGCGTTTCCCCGCGTACGGGAAGCTCTCGCAGCTCGACAGGCGCGAGCTCAAGACCGGAGCGAGCGGGCGGGTGGCCACCGACGAATACGACAAGGAGAACGCCCAGGACTTCGTCCTGTGGAAGGCGGCGAAACCGGAGGACGAGGCCGTCTCGGCAGCATGGGACGCCCCCTTCGGGCGGGGCCGTCCCGGCTGGCACCTCGAGTGTTCGGCGATGGCGCTCGCGCTGCTCAAACGGAAGGGGTTCGGGGAGGTGCTCGACATTCACGCCGGCGGCGTGGACCTGATCTTCCCGCATCATGAGGATGAGATCGCGCAGAGCTGCGCCTTCACCGGTCAGCCGGACTTCGCCCGGTACTGGGTGCACGGCGAGTTCCTCAACGTCCGCGGCACCAAGATGTCCAAGCGGTTCGGCAACATCACCACCCCGCGGGACCTCAAGGCCGATGGCGTGGACGCAGGGACGCTTCGGCTGCTGATGTTCCAGACCCATTACCGGCAGAAGCTCGACCTGACCGATGAGGCGCTCGCCGCCGCGCGGGAGGGGAGCCGGAGGCTGGGGGAGTTCGGGACTCGGCTCGGAAAGGGAACCGCCGGGGCGGACTCGGCCGAGTGGGCGGGTTGGGCCGCCAGGCTTGAGGCGGCGGTTGCCGCGGCCCTGGACGACGACCTCAACGCTCCGCAGGCGATCGCGGCGATGTTCGACGGGGTCCGCGCGGGCAACCGGCTCCTCGACCAGGGCGGGGCGGCCGGCGTCGAGGCGCGCGCGACCTGGGCACGGGTGGCGGGCATCTTTGATGTGCTTCCGCTTCCGATTTCGGGCACCGGTGGCGTGGGGGTGCCCCCCCTGGTGCTTACAGGCGAGGGGCAGGCCGAGCTCGGTGAGTCATGGGCCGAGGGGTTGGCGAGGGAACGGAAGGCCGCGAAGGCGCGCCGGGACTATAAGGAAGCGGACCGGATCCGGGACGAGCTGAAGGCGGCGGGGTGGGAGGTTCGGGACGGCAAGGACGGGTCGATCGAGGTGCGGCGGGCTGGGGGATGAGTAGGGGCGGCCCGGGCCGGACCCGTTGACATACCCCTAAGTCTCCGGCTATCATAACGTTCTGTCCGTTTTGGCTACCGGCTGACGTAGCTCAATTGGCAGAGCACCGGTTTTGTAAACCGGTGGTTGAGGGTTCGATTCCCTTCGTCAGCTCTGGTGTCGTGGTGCGGACGGTGGGTGATTGCGGGCGCCGGTGGGGTGGCCGAGTGGCTAATGGCAGCAGACTGTAAATCTGCCGCGCTTTGCGCTACGTAGGTTCGAATCCTACCCCCACCATGGCAGGAGGCGCGCGCGGATGGCGCGTGCGTGATACGCAGTGGCGATGTTGTCAGGCTCGCGGGTGTAGCTCAGTTGGTAGAGCGTCAGCCTTCCAAGCTGAATGTCGCGGGTTCGAGCCCCGTCGCCCGCTTGTGGCAGTACCACGATGGTCCCGGAACGTCCGGGATGCCATCGCCAACGAAGAGCCTACGCTCGCGTAGCTCAGTCGGTAGAGCGCATCCTTGGTAAGGATGAGGTCAGCGGTTCAATCCCGCTCGCGAGCTCTGGACAGGGAGGAGAGGCGACATGCCGCGTGAAAAGATCATTCTCGAGTGCACTGAGTGCCGGGACCGCAACTACTTCACCGACAAGAACCGCCGGAAGCATCCGGAGCGGGTCGAGTGGAAGAAGTACTGCCCGCGCTGCAACGTGCACAAGCTGCACAAGGAGTCGAAGTGAGCACCGACGTCGCCGCGGCGTCGTCGACCGGACCGGCCCGCTGGGTCGGGGCCACGGTCGACTTCATCCGCGCGGTGAACTCCGAGCTTCACAAGGTCACCTGGCCCAGCCGGGATGAACTGACCAAGGCGACCCGGATGATCGTGATCCTGTCGGTCGTGCTGGGCCTGCTCATCGGCTGGATGGACCTGCTCTTCAACCTCATCCTGGTGGATGGGGTGGCGGCGCTGACCCGGTGAACGAAGCGCCCGAGTACCGCTGGTTCGCGATCCAGACGACCGCCGGCCACGAGAACAAGGTCCGTGGCCTGATCGCCCAGCGGATCGCCCAGGACCCCCGGCCAGAGGGCCACCGCCTGATCAAGCAGGCGCTGGTGCCGGTGCAGGAGGTCGTGGAGATCAAGAACGGCAAGAAGGTCACGGTGGAGCGGAAGCTCTACCCGGGCTACGTCCTGGTCGAGATGCAGATGAACCAGGAGTCGCTCCACGTGATCAACGGGATCCAGGGCGTGATCAAGTTCGTGGGCGCCGGCAAGTTTCCGCAGCCGCTGCGCCAGGACGAGGTCAACCGGTTGCTCGGGATCGCGGAAGAGGTGGCGGATTCGGAGCCCAAGGAAGAGATCCCGTTCCTGGTCGGTCAGGTTGTGGAGATCACCGAAGGCCCGTTCTCCGATTTCAGCGGCACCGTCGAAGAGGTGCTCGCGGACAAGGGCAAGGTCAAAGTGTCGGTCAGCCTCTTCGGCCGGGCGACATCAGTGGAGCTGGATTACCTCCAGCTTCGGGGTCACTAGTACCCCTCCCCGCGACCGCGCGGGTCATCGCGGCAGGCAAACCCTGGTCGGGCCCTGAGTAATCACGGTTCGGCCGGCGCAACCCGAAGGGAAGGTTTATGGCCAAGAAGGTCACCGCAGTCATCAAGCTGCAGTGCCCGGCTGGCGCGGCGAATCCAGCGCCGCCAGTCGGCACGGCCCTTGGTCCGCATGGCGTGAACATCATGGAGTTCTGCAAGCAGTTCAACGCCCGGACCCAGAGCCAGTCGGGGATGATCATCCCCGTCCTCGTGACGGTCTACCAGGACCGCACGTTCACGTTCATCACCAAGACGCCTCCGGCGCCGAACCTCCTGCTGAAGGAGGCCGGTCTCGAGAAGGGGAGCGCCTCGCCCAACCGGACCAAGGTCGGCCGGGTGACGAGCGCGCAGGTGAAGAAGATCGCCGAGATCAAGATGGCGGACCTCAACGCGGCCGATCTGGCCGGCGCCATGCGGATGATCGCGGGCACCGCGCGCTCGATGGGCCTGGAGGTCATCGACTGATGCCGACCCATGGCAAGAAGTTCGGCGTCGCCCTGACGAAGGTTGACCGGAGCCGGGAGTTCCCGATCTCGGATGCGGTCAAGCTGGTGAAGCAGGCGGCGTTCGCCAAGTTCAACGAGACCGTGGACATCGCGGTCCGGCTGGGCGTGGATCCCCGGCATGCGGATCAGGTCGTCCGCGGCA
This sequence comes from uncultured Gemmatimonadales bacterium, assembly GCA_963817435.1. Taxonomy (GTDB): domain Bacteria; phylum Gemmatimonadota; class Gemmatimonadetes; order Gemmatimonadales; family GWC2-71-9; genus JADJOM01. The sequence continues at coordinate 1,225,188 of CAWFNY010000001.1, read as the reverse complement.
CGGTGGTGCTCCCGCACGGCACGGGCAAGTCAGTCCGCGTGCTGGTGATCACGCAGGGTGAAAAGACCAAGGAGGCGGAAGCGGCGGGCGCCGATTTCGCGGGCATCGAGTACGTCCAGAAGCTCAAGGACGGCTGGCTCGAGTGCGATGTGATCGTCGCGACGCCCGACGTGATGGGTCAGCTCGGTCAGCTGGGCCGGATCCTCGGCCCGCGCGGCCTGATGCCGAATCCGAAGGCGGGCACGGTGACGATGGACGTCGCCAGGGCCGTCCGCGAGATCAAGGCGGGCAAGATCGAGTTCCGGGTGGATAAGACCGGGAACGTGCACGCGCCGGTCGGCAAGATCAACTTCTCGGAGCAGCAGCTCGCCGAGAATCTCCAGTCGTTCATGGATACCATCGTCCGTGCGAAGCCGGCCGCGGCGAAGGGTCAGTATATCCGGAGTGCCACGGTGTCCAGCACCATGGGCCCCGGGGTCCGGCTCGACACGGCGGTGTATCGATGAGCAAAGCAGAACGCCAGACCGAGGTCGAGACGATCACCGCGGCGATCAAGGCATCGCCGAACGTGTATGTCACCGACTTCGCGGGGCTGAACGTCGCCAAGGTGACGGAATTCCGCCGCCGCCTCCGCGGCGCGGGTGCCCAGTACCTGGTGGTGAAGAACACCCTGGCCGAGCGGGCGCTCGAAGCCAATGGGGTCACCGCCCTGAACGAACACCTGAAGGGTCCGACCGGCCTCGTGCTGAGCAGGGAGCCGCTGTCGGCCGCAAAGGTGCTGACCGAGTTCGCCAAGGAGAACCAGAAGCCGGGCATCCGTGCCGGCCTGGTCGACGGGGCGGCCGTGTCCAGGGAGCACATTCAGCGGCTCGGGACCATCCCGGACCGGCAGACGCTCCTGGCGATGATCGCGGGTTCGATGAACAACATCCTGGCTGGATTTGCCGGCTGTCTCGAGGCGCTTCGCGAGCAGCGCGATGCAGCCTCTAACGCTTGAGGAGAACACAGACATGACCACGACTGCACTGAGCAAGGATCAGATCCTCGAGGCCATCGGCGCGATGAGCGTGCTGGATCTGGCGGACCTGATCGAAGCGTTCAAGACCAAGTTCAACGTCTCGGTGGTGGCGGCCGCGGCGGCCCCGGCCGGCGGCGCGGCGGCGGCGGCGGTTGAGGAGCAGACCGAGTTCACGGTCGTTCTCAAGAGCGGCGGCGAGAAGAAGATCCAGGTCATCAAGGTGGTGCGCGAACTGACCAGCCTGGGCCTGAAGGAAGCCAAGGACCTGGTCGACAACGGTGGCAACATCAAGGAAGGCGTCACCAAGGCCGAGGCCACCGAAATGAAGAAGAAGCTCGAGGACCAGGGCGCAGTCGTCGAGCTGAAGTAGGCCGGTCGGATGTAGCGCTGCCCCTCGGGGTGGCGCTACGGGGCGCCCGGTCCGGGCGATCCAACGACCCCCTATTTCGGTGAGACGACATGAACGCTGGACGGCTTCGATAACCCGTAGGATCCAGGAGCCCCGCGTGGCCCCCCCGCAACCGGCAGGGGGGCACGCGCTGGGGCCATTTGTGTTGCGCGAGCGTAACCGATGACCGCGACTCGACCCCAGATCGTATTCTCCAAGCGGGATGTGGGCATGCCAATGCCCAACCTGCTCGACATCCAGACCCGGGCTTTCCAGAGCCTCCTGGTCCCCGACGACGTGCACGGGGAACGCCAGGATGTGTCGCTGGAGCGCGTGTTCCGCGATCTCTTCCCGATCGGCGACGTGAACGGGAAGTACAGCCTGGAATTCATCTCCTACAACCTGGGCGAGCCGAAGTACTCCGTCGAGGAGTGCATCGAGCGCGACATGACCTACGCGGCGCCGCTCAAGGCGACGCTCCGCCTCGACGTGTTCGAGGAGGTGGATGGTCAGCGGCGGCTCAAGAACGCGATCGAGAAGGAGGTCTACCTCGGGGAACTCCCGATCATGACCCCACTCGGCACGTTCGTGATCAACGGCGCGGAGCGCGTCGTGGTCAGCCAGCTGCACCGGTCGCCCGGTGTGGTCTTCGAGGAAGACACCCACCCGAACGGGCAGCGGCTCTTCTCGGCGCGGATCATTCCGTTCCGGGGTTCGTGGGTCGAGTTCACGATCGACATCCACGACGTGATCTACGTCCACATCGACAAGAAGAAGAAGTTCCCGGCGACGGCGCTGCTGCGTGCCTTCGGCTACGGCACCAACGCCGACATCCTCAAGCTCTTCTTCGCGACGAAGGAGCTGGACATCACGGGAAAGCTCGAGGGCCGGCAGGAGCGGCGCGAGCTGGTCGGCGCGCTGGTGGCGGCCGAAGTGGCGAACCCCGAGGATGCCGCCGGTGCCCCGCTGGCCTCGGTCGGCGATGAACTGACGCCGGAGCGGCTCAACCACCTGCGTCACGTGGGTGTGAAGGCGGTGACGGTCTTCGCGGGCTACACCGCGCTCGACCTGCGCGATGACGAGCAGCCGACCACGACCCGCGAGCGGGCCAGGCAGGTGCTGGCGTTCGACGTGGCCGACCCGGAGACGGGCGAAGTCCTCGCCGAAGGCGCGACCGAGCTGACCGAGTCGGTCAAGAAGAAGCTGATCAAGGCGGGCGTGCTCAAGGTCGAAGTCCTGCTGCCGGCGGGCCGCGGCGAATCGCCGCTGGTCAAGAACACCCTCGCCAAGGACCCGACCCACAGCGAGGCCGAGGCGCTGGAGCAGATCTACGCGCTGCTGCGCCCGGGCGAGGCGCCGAACCTCGAGACCGCGCGCGAGGCGCTGAAGCGGCTGTTCTTCAACCCGAAGCGTTACGACCTCGGGCGCGTCGGCCGCTACAAGATCAATCAGCGTCTGAAGCTCAAGACGCCGACGAACCATACCGTCCTCACGGAAGAGGACTTCATCGCCATCATCCGCTACCTGATGGACCTGAACGACGGTCGCGGGTTCACGGATGACATCGACCATCTCGGCAACCGCCGCATCCGGTCGGTCGGCGAGCTGATCGCGAACCAGTTCTCGGTCGGCCTGTCGCGCATGGCGCGGCTGGTCAAGGAGCGGATGAGCATCAACTCCGATCCGGAGAAGATCTCGCTCGACGACCTGGTCAACGCGCGAACGGTGTCGGCGGTGATCCAGGCGTTCTTCGGATCGTCGCAGCTGTCGCAGTTCATGGACCAGACCAATCCGCTGGCGGAGCTGACCAACAAGCGCCGGCTCAGCGCCCTCGGACCCGGCGGCCTGACGCGGGAGCGCGCGGGCTTCGAAGTCCGCGACGTGCACTACTCGCAGTACGGCCGGATGTGCCCGATCGAGACCCCGGAAGGCCCGAACATCGGCCTGATCACCAGCCTCTCGACCTACGGGCGCATCAACGACCTGGGCTTCATCGAGACGCCGTATCGCGTGGTGAAGAACGGCAAGGTGACCGACGGGATCCGCTGGCTGTCGGCCAGCGAGGAGGAAGGCTATGCGGTGGCCCAGGCCAACGCACAGCTCGATCCGTCAGGCAAGTTCGTCGAGGACCTGGTGCTCTGCCGCAAGGGTGACGACTACCCGCTGCTGGCGCCGGACCGGATCGACTTCATGGACGTGGCGCCGGAGCAGCTGGTCTCGATCGCCGCGGCGCTGATCCCGTTCCTCGAGCACGACGACGCCAACCGTGCGCTCATGGGCAGCAACATGCAGCGCCAGGCGGTGCCGCTGCTCTTCCCGCAGTCGCCGATCGTGGGCACCGGGCTCGAGGGCAAGGTGGCCGCGGACTCCGGCGCCGTGATCGTGGCGCGCCGGGGTGGCACGGTGACCCGGGTGACGGCCGACGAGATCATCGTCGACAGCGGCGAGGCGGGGCACGTCGATCCGACGATCCCGCTCGCGCGGCTCACCCAGCACGACCGCTACCGGGTGCGGAAGTTCTGGCGCACCAACCAGGACACCGCCATCAACCAGCGTCCGCTGGTCCGGGTCGGGGACAAGGTGGCGCAGCACCAGGTGATCGCTGACGGTGCGGCCACCGAGGCGGGTGAGCTTGCCCTCGGCAGCAACGTGCTGGTGGCGTTCATGCCGTGGTACGGGCACAACTTCGAGGACGCCATCGTCCTCTCCGAACGGCTGGTGAAGGACGACGTCTACTCGTCGATCCACATTCAGGAACTCGAACTCCACGTCCGCGACACCAAGCGCGGCCAGGAGGAGATCACCCGGGAAATCCCCAACGTCTCCGATGAGGCGCTGGTGGACCTCGACGAGCGCGGCATCGTCCGGATCGGCGCCCACGTGAAGCCGGGCGACATCCTCGTCGGCAAGATCACGCCGAAGGGCGAGACCGAGCTGTCGCCGGAAGAGAAGCTGCTCACCGCGATCTTCGGCGAGAAGGCGAAGGACGTGAAGGACAGCTCGCTCAAGGTGCCGCCGGGCATGAAGGGCGTCGTCATCGACGTGAAGATCTTCAGCCGGGTCGAGGACCAGGTCGTCGAGAAGGACCGCGGCGAGCGCATCGGCGAAGTCCGCCGGGTGGAGACCGAGGAGAAGGCGCGCATCAGCTCGGTCATGCTCGAGGAAGTGGCCCACCTGCTCGAGGGCCAGGAAGTGGCGCTGATGCTCAAGGCGGGAACGGTCGAGGAGGCGATTCCGGCCGGGACCAGGCTGACGAAGAGCGCTATCGCCGACATGGACCTCGGCGAAATCGACCTCAAGACGCTGCGGGTGGCCAACAAGGCCGCCAACGAGCGGATCCGTCTCGCCATCGACACGGCCACGCGCGAGCGGGCCAAGGTCGAGGAGAAGGCGGAGGACCAGATCGACAAGATCCTGCAGCCGGATGAACTGCCTCCGGGCGTCATCCAGCTGGTGAAGGTGTATTGCGCCGAGAAGCGGAAGGTCTCCGTCGGCGACAAGATGGCGGGCCGGCACGGCAACAAGGGCATCGTGGCGCGCATCGTTCCGGAGGAGGACATGCCGTTCCTGCCGGATGGCAGCCCGGTGGACATCGTGCTCAATCCGCTGGGCGTGCCGAGCCGCATGAACGTGGGCCAGATCCTCGAGACCCACCTCGGCTGGTGCGCGACGATCCTGGGCTTCAAGGCGAAGACCCCGGTCTTCCGCGGCGCGGACGAGCACGAGATCGGTGTGCTGCTCCGCGTGGCGGGGCTCAAGTGGGCCGGCCGGGCGCTGGCGCTCAAGCACCCGGCGCCGGACCCGGATGCGAAGACCATCGCGCTGGTGGTGCAGGACCTCCACCAGACGACGCACTCGCTCACCGAAGCGGGGATCGCCGACCTGGCGCTCCGTGCGGCGGAGCCGGCGACCCGCGAGCTCTACCAGGGGGTGAAGGCGTTCCTGGTCGCGGCGGCGAAGGAGCTGGCGCAGCGCGAACAGAACCGGAAGAAGCACGAGCTGGCCTATCACCAGTACCGGCTGGTGGACGCCGAAGGCGCCGACCAGAAGGCGATGCAGAAGGTGGTGAAGGATCTGGAGAAGACGGTCGAGATGACCCCGGCGGAGCTGCTGGAAGCGGCCGGCCGGCCGGCGCTGGCGGTGCTGGCGAGCGGCAAGGGGGAGGCCGAGGAGGTCTCCAGGGCGGCCGAGGAGCTGATCCGCGCGGCCGGGCTCACGCCCAGCGGCAAGGCGCGGCTCCGGGATGGCCGCAGCGGCAACGAGTTCGAGGGGGACGTGACGGTCGGCACGATCTACATGCTGAAGCTGTCGCACCTCGTGGACGACAAGATCCACGCGCGCTCGATCGGACCGTACTCGCTGGTCACGCAGCAGCCGCTCGCCGGCAAGGCGCAGTTCGGCGGCCAGCGGTTCGGCGAAATGGAAGTGTGGGCGCTCGAGGCCTACGGCGCCGCGCACGTGCTGCAGGAGATGCTGACGGTGAAGTCGGACGACGTTAACGGCCGCAGCAAGGTGTACGAGGCGATCGTCAAGGGGCAGAACCTGCCGGAGCCGGGCATTCCCGAGTCGTTCAACGTGCTGGTGAAGGAACTCCAGGCGCTGGGCCTCAAGGTGACGCTCGGGACGTCAGCCGAGGGCGATGAGTAGGGCGACCCGCCGCGGCCGCCCCGGCACGGAGGCCGGGGGCACAGCGGGTGTGATCGAAGGCAATTCAGTCGGTGGCAGGATCACCGAATTCAGGAGTGAGCGGCAATGATCGATTTCCGCAGCGGGCGCGAGCCCAAGAGCTCGAGCTTCGACTTCATCAGCATCCGTATCGCCTCCCCGGAGGAGATCCGCGGCCCGCGTGACGCCAAGGAGCGCGAGCGGCTGGAGCTTCAGGGTCAGCGGTACTGGTGGTCGTGGGGCGAGGTGACCAAGCCCGAAACCATCAATTACCGCTCGTTCAAGCCGGAGAAGGATGGCCTGTTCTGCGAGCGCATCTTCGGCCCGGTCAAGGACTGGGAGTGCCATTGCGGCAAGTACAAGCGGATCCGCTATCGCGGCGTGATCTGCGACCGCTGCGGCGTGGAAGTGACGCTGTCGAAAGTCCGGCGCGAGCGCATGGGCCATATCGAGCTCAGCGTGCCGGTGGCGCACATCTGGTTCTTCAAGACGCTGCCGTCGCCGATGGGCAACCTGCTCAACGTCACGCTGCGTGACCTCGAGCGGGTCATCTACTACTCGAGCTACATCGTCATCGATCCCGGCAAGCAGGAGGACTACGAGTCCGGCCAGCTGCTCGACGAGGACGAGTACCTGCAGCTCCGCCACAAGGCGCGGGAAGAGGGCGACACCGGCTTCAAGGCCGACATTGGTGCCCCGGCCGTGCGCGAGCTGCTCAACCGGATCGACGTGAAGAAGCTGGCCGAGGAACTTCGCGCGTCGGTGGCGACCGAGACGAGCCAGCACCGCAAGAAGCAGATGCTCAAGCGGCTCAAGATCGTCGACGCGTTCCTCACCTCGGGCGACAACGGCGACGTGCCGAACAACCCGTCGTGGATGATCCTCGACGTGATTCCCGTGATTCCGCCCGACCTCCGGCCGCTGGTGCCGCTGGACGGCGGGCGCTTCGCCACGTCGGACCTCAACGACCTGTACCGCCGCGTCATCAACCGCAACAACCGGCTGATGAAGCTGATCCAGCACAAGGCGCCGGAAGTCATCCTGCGCAACGAGAAGCGCATGCTGCAGGAGGCCGTCGACGCGCTGTTCGACAACGGCCGCCGCTCCAAGGCGATCCGCGGCCGCGGCAAGCGCCCGCTCAAGTCGCTGAGCGACATGCTCAAGGGCAAGCAGGGCCGCTTCCGGCAGAACCTGCTCGGCAAGCGCGTCGACTACTCGGGCCGGTCGGTCATCGTGGTGGGGCCGGAACTCCGGCTGCACCAGTGCGGGCTCCCCAAGGCGATGGCGGTCGAGCTGTTCAAGCCGTTCATCATCCACAAGCTGGTGGAGAAGGGCATCGCGGAGACGGTCAAGCGGGCCAAGAAGATCGTCGAGAAGGAGAGCCCCGAGGTCTACGAGATCCTGGAAGAGATCATCCAGGACCATCCGGTCCTGCTCAACCGCGCACCGACCCTGCACCGTCTGGGCATCCAGGCGTTCGAGCCGGTGCTGGTCGAGGGCAAGGCGATCCGCATCCACCCGCTGGTCTGCGCCGCGTTCAACGCGGACTTCGACGGCGACCAGATGGCGGTGCATGTGCCGCTGTCGTTCGAGGCGCAGATCGAAGCGCGGATGCTGATGATCTCCTCGAACAACATCCTCAAGCCGTCCGACGGCCGCCCGGTGGCGGAGCCGTCGCAGGACATGGTGCTGGGGAGCTACTTCCTCACCAAGCTGCCGGCGGGCTCGAACGAGCCCGAGGACGGCAAGCCCGCGCCCGCGTGGGAGAAGGCCAAGCACTACGGGACACTCGCCGAAATCGAGATGGCCCTGCTGCACAAGGCGACCAGGTTCCACTCGGCGATCCACTTCTGGTACCAGCCGCCGCGTGATGCCCTGGAGAACAAGCCGCGCTGGGTGAAGACCACGGCGGGCCGGGTGCTGTTCAACAGCATCCTGCCGAAGCAGGTGGTGGTCAACCATGGCTTCCGCAACACGCTCATGCGGAAGAAGGCGCTCTCGGAGCTGGTGCTGCTGAGCTACCGCGAAGCGGGGCTCGCCGACACGGTAGTGTTCCTGGACCGGCTCAAGGAGTTCGGGTTCCGCTACGCGACGCAGGGCGGCATCTCCATCGGCGTCGAGGACCTCGAGATTCCGAAGGAGAAGGTCACGCTGCTCGAGGAGGCCGACAAGCGCGTGCAGCGGTTCCAGCGCGCCTACAACACCGGCCAGATCACCTTCGGCGAGCGGTACAACAAGGTGATCGACGCCTGGACCCACGCGAACAACGACGTGGCCGAGGCGATGGTGACCCACATGCGGCAGAGCCGCGGCGGGTTCAACCCGGTGTACATGATGTTCGATTCCGGCTCGCGCGGTTCGCGCGACCAGATCCGTCAGCTCGCCGGCATGCGCGGCCTGATGGCGAAGCCGCAGAAGAAGCTGACCGGCGGCATCGGCGAAATCATCGAGAGCCCGATCAAGTCGAACTTCCGCGAGGGCCTCACCGGCCTCGAGTACTTCATCTCGACGCACGGCGCCCGGAAGGGTCTGGCCGACACGGCGCTCAAGACCGCCGACGCCGGCTACCTGACCCGCCGCCTTGTGGACGTGGCGCAGGACGTCACGATCACCGAGGAGGATTGCGGCACCATTCAGGGCCTGGAGATCTCGGCGCTGAAGGAGGGCGAGGACATCATCGAGCCCCTGAAGGAGCGGATTCTCGGCATCGTCGCGTCCGAGGACGTGTACGATCCGCACGAGCTCGATGAGGATGGCGACCAGAAGGTGCTGGTGCGCGCCGGCGAGCTGATCGACGAGGAAGTCGCGATCATGATCGACGAGGCCGGCATCGAGAAGGTCAAGATCCGGTCGGTGCTGACCTGCGAGTCGAAGCGCGGCTGCTGCCGGATGTGCTATGGCCGCAACCTGGCCACCATGGACATGGTGGACATGGGCGAGGCCATCGGCATCCTGGCGGCGCAGTCGATCGGCGAGCCGGGCACGCAGCTGACGCTGCGGACCTTCCACATCGGCGGCGCCTCCTCACGCATCGCCGAGGAAGCCGAGCGCCGGGCCCGGGCCAGCGGCCTGGTGAAGTACACCGAGGGGCTCGAGTACGCCGACGTGCCGGTCGAATACGAGGACGGCACCAAGGCGAACGTGCGCATCGCGCTCACCCGCGAGGACGAGAGCGCCGATGAGGAGAACAAGGAAGGCATCCTGGTGGTCGATGCCAAGGACCCGAAGCGGGTGCTCAACCGCTATCCGGTCCCCGAAGGCGCGATCATCCACGTGAAGGAGGGCGAGGAGGTGCAGGGGAAGATGTCGATCCTCTACACCTGGGACCCCTACAACGACCCGAGCATCATCAAGCTCGACGGCGAGCTGCGCTGGAAGGATCTCGTGCCGGGCTCGACCCTGCGCGAGGAGCTGGACGAGTCGACCGGCCTGCGTTCGATCGTCGTCATGGCCGACGCCGACCGCGAGCTCCATCCCTCGGTGCTGGTCTACGCGCCGAACCGGAAGGATCCGCAGGAGTACATCCTCGCGGAAGGCTCGCGCATCATCCTGGGCAGCGACACCGACCAGATCACCCGCGGCATGGACCTGCCGGACGAGGGGAACCCCTGGTCGAGCAAGTTCAAGGTCGACGAGTATCCGATCAACGTCGCCTGGCCGAGCAAGAGCAAGAAGGAGAGCAAGGACAAGACGGTCTACCTGTCCCCGCCGGTCAGGATCCTGAAGGGCGTGACGGTCACCAAGATGCCGCGGACGGCGTACAAGACCCGCGACATCACCGGTGGTCTGCCGCGCGTGGCCGAACTGTTCGAGGCCCGTCGCCCGAAGGATCCGTCCACGATCTCCGAGATCGACGGGGTGGTGAAGTTCGGTGAGATCAAGCGCGGCAAGCGCGAGATCTACGTCTATCCGGTCACCGAACCCGGCCGGAAGGGCGAGCCGGAGCCGCCGCAGCTCTACGAAGTGGGCGCGGGCAAGCACCTCCGCGTGCACGAGGGCGACCGCGTCCGCGCCGGCGACCGCCTGACCGAAGGCCCGGTGAATCCGCACGACATCCTGCGGATCAAGGGCCCGCGCGCGGTGCAGGAGTACCTGCTGAACGAGGTGCAGGAGGTGTACCGCCTGCAGGGCGTGCGGATCAGCGACAAGCACATCGGCACCATCGTCCGCCAGATGCTGCAGAAGGTGCGCGTCACCGATCCGGGCGATTCCGACTTCCTCGAGGGCGAGACCGTCGACAAGGTCACGTTCCGTGAGGAGAACGAGCGGGTGATCAAGCGGCTGAAGGGCGAGCCGGCGCAGTCCGAGCCGGTGCTCCTCGGCATCACCAAGGCATCTCTGACGACCCAGTCGTTCATTTCGGCGGCGTCGTTCCAGGAGACCACGCGGGTGCTCACCGATGCCGCGATCCGCGGGGCCAAGGACGACCTCCTCGGCCTCAAGGAGAACATCATCATCGGGCACCTCATCCCGGCCGGATCGGGTATCTACCGGTACGCCGAGATCGAGATCGAGCCGCCCGCGGGCTTCGAGCCGCCGCCGCCGAGCGAGGTGCCGGTCGAAGTTGCGGTGGCACCGATTCCGGTGGCCTTGCTGGCTGACGACGAGGACTAGCCCGCACGGCCGCACACGACCGGCGGACAACGGAAGCACGTCATGCGGGGCAGGTCCGAGAGGACCTGCCCCGCATGCCGTTGGGAGCTCTCCCGCGCACACGCCAAGGGGCGAATCCCGGAGGATTCGCCCCGTGTGGCAACCGGAGTCCGCCTGTGGCGGTGCCTGGCGCTAGAGATTCCCCGCGCCGAAGGTATCGCAGCGTTTCGGGTCGCCGCTCGTGAACCCCGCGTTGAACCAGCGCTGCCGCTGCTCCGCGGTTCCGTGCGTGAATCCTTCCGGGTTCACATAGCCCTGGGTCATCCGCTGGATCCGGTCATCCCCAACGGAGGCGGCAGCGCGGAGTCCTTCCTCCATGTCACCGGCTTCGAGAATCCCCTCCTGCTGGGCCCCATGTCCCCAGACGCCGGCGAAACAGTCTGCCTGCAGCTCGAGGCGGACGGAGAGATCGTTGGCGCGCTCGGGACGGCGCTGCTGCGCCTCCCGCATCTGTCGCTCGATGCCTAGGAGGTTCTGCACATGGTGCCCGAGTTCGTGCGCGATGACATAGGCCTGGGCGAAGTCGCCCGGCGCACCGAACTTCCGGGTGAGCTCGTCATAGAAGCCCAGGTCGATGTACACCTTCTGGTCGCCCGGACAGTAGAACGGCCCCGAGGAGGTTTGCGCGACGCCGCAGGCTGATTCGATCCCGTCCCGGAACAGGACCAGGTGTGCCGGCACGTACTGGGCACCGAGGGCAGGGAATTCCTTCGACCAGTAGGCCTGGGTGGTATCGAGCACGAATCCGACAAAATGCGCCAGCTTCTCCTCCTCGGGGCTCGATTGCACCGGTCCGGATGTCGCCTGGCCTGTGCCGTCCCCGCCTGCCCCGCCGCTGACGAGTGAGAAGAAGTCGCGCTTGAAGACCAGGCTCAGAATCAGCAGGACCAGCATGCCGCCCAGTCCCAGCCGGGCGCCTCCGCCGCTGAACCGGCCGCCACCCGAGCCCCTTGCATCCTCGACGTTGCTGCTCTGTCCTCGGTCGCTCCAGCGCATCGTGGCTCCGGTCGTGTGGGAACGACCGGAATATCTCCAGCCTGCAACGTTTGAACCAGCGGGGGTGGGGCCTCTGGTCACGTCCACCCTGGCGCGCCAGATTCCGGCATGCGCAGCCACCACCTCCCGGCACTGTTCGCGTTCGCGGCGGGCACTGTCCTCGCCGCCTGCGGCGGCAGCGACCCCAATCGTACGCCTGCCGCGATTCTGCTGGTCTCTGGTGACACCCAGATCGGGGCGGCGGGTATGCCGCTGCTGGCGCCGCTGGTCGTGCAGGTGGACGACAAGGCGGGCGACCCGGTGCCGAATGCCACCGTCGCCTTCGTGGTCACTGCTGGTGGCGGGACTATTCAGCCTGCCAGCGCGGTCACCGACTCGCGCGGTCAGGCCACGGCCCGCTGGACCCTCGGCACACTTGCGGGCGTGCCGAGTGCTGCGACCGCAAGCGTGAGCGGATTGGCGGGCCCCCCTGTGAGCTTTGCGGCGACGGTGCAGGCCGCGCAGCCCGCGACGGCGGTCCTGCTTCAGGGGGAAGGGCAGACCGCGGTCGCGGGGCAGTCCCTCGCGGTTCCGATCGTCGTGGAATTCAGGGATGCATTCAACAACCCCGCGGCAGGTCAGGGCGTGAATTGGGCAGTGACTGGGGGCGCCGGTTCCCTGACCGGGACGAGCGCGACCACCAATACTCTCGGTCAGGCCACGACCCTGTGGACACTCGGCTATCAGGTCGGGGCGGTCCATGTGCTGCAGGCGCAGATCGGCGGCGCAATGGTAACCGCGACCGCGACTGCAACGTTGCCGGCCGGTGCCACGCTCGCGATCGCGTCTGGCGACGCCCAGTTAGGTCTGGCCGGTCAGGCCCTTGCCGCGCCGCTCGGCGTGCGGGTCCGTGCGAGCGGTGGCCAGGATATCGCGAACGTTCCCATCAACTGGACGGTCACCTCCGGTGGCGGTACCGTGTCCCAGGCCTCCACCGTCACCGCGGCCAGTGGCATCGCCACGGCAAGCTGGACCCTGGGCTCGGGGTCGGGCGCCCAGAGCGTTATGGCCGACAACGCCGCGCTTTCGCCCACGAACGTCACGCTGAACGCGACCGCGATCGTGCCGCCCCCGTCGGCGATCATCGGCACGGTGTCGCTGGTGGACAGCCAGCTCAGCGCGGTTCGCGGCCCGGGCGCGATCCGTTCCGGAGGGGCTCAATCGTTCCTCCGGTCGCAGCTCGCCAGGGCGGCCGAGTCGCCGGCCAGGGCACTCGGACCGGGCCACTCGCCGACCGACTTCATTCCCACGGAACTGCTGGTCCGTTTGAGGCAGTCCGCTTTCGCGATCCAGGGTGGCCCCCGGGCCATGGCGAGCGTCGCCGCTGCGCGGGCCGCGAGCGTCCAGATGCAGTCCCGGCTGCAGCAGTACACTCTACCGGGCGCCGCGCGCCTGGCCGGAGTCTCTCCGGTCATCCGCACCGCCCGGCTCCGCTTCTCGTCGGCTCGGGCCGCGGACTCGATGGCGCGAGTCCTGGCCCGCGATCCGGCGGTCGAGGGCGTCTCCTACAACGCACGACTCCGCGCCGATGGCGGTCCGATCCATCCAGGGACGATCCCCAACGATCCGAACTTCGCGAATCAGTCGTGGCACTACGACATGGTGGGGCTGCCGGCCGCGTGGAACACGACGACCGGCTCCGCCAGCGTCATCGTTGCGGTGCTCGATAACGGCATCCGGTTCGATCACCCGGCTATCGGTGTCGCCGGAGGCACGGCCCTCACGGGCGGGGGCAATCTCCGTAACGACGGATACGACTTCGTCTCGACCGCTGCCGTCTCGCTCTGCTCCTCGCAGGGAGGCGGCTCGATCGACAACGCGGCGGACGGCGGCGGATACGATCCCGACCCGACCATCCCGGACGACCGTGACACCGAAGCCGGCGGCTGCCTCGGGGCACGCAGCCAGTTCGGCGCGCACGGTCTGCACGTGGCCGGGACCATCGGCGCCCTGGGCAACGACGGCGTGAGTGTGACCGGCGTGAACTGGACGGTGAGCATCCGCCCCGTGCGCGTCCTCGGGCTCGACGGCGGGAACTATTTCGATATCGCGCAGGGCGTCCTGTATGCGAGCGGCCTCCCCGCCTCCGACGGAAATGGGGGCGTGATCACTCCCCCGGCCGCGCCGGCCCGGATCATCAACCTGAGCCTTGGTGGCGGCTGCCCGGGTGCGGTGGATCCGCTCCACGACGCCATCGCGGCTGCCACCGATCCGCTCCGTCCCAACGGCGGGGTCCTGGTGGTCGCGTCGGCCGGGAACGACGCGAGCTCGGTCGCTTCCTGCCCGGCCTTCTACAACGAGGTGCTGGCCGTGGGCGCTGTTGGCCCGACGGGCGATCGATCGAGCTTCTCCAACTTCGGCAGCTGGGTCGATATCGCCGCGCCGGGTGGCGAGACCAGTGCGCCGGACGGCACCTACGGGATCTTCTCGACGGTCTGCGACTTCACAGTCTTCCCCGCGCCCTGCGTCCCCGGCAGTGCCCGCTACTTCGGCACCTCCATGGCCGCGCCGCACGTTGCTGGAATCGCGGCCCTCCTGCTCGCCCAGGACCCGTCGCTGACGCCGGCACAACTGAGGAGCCGGCTCATCACCTATTCGACGCCGATCTCACCGGCGCTGCAGATCGGCCCCGGCATCGTGAACGCCCGCGCGGCGCTGAGCCAGAGCCTCACCCTGGCGCGGTCGATCCGGGTGAGGGCGGTCGATGCGTCGACCGGGGTCACCGTCGCCGAAGTCGCGGCGCCGGGAGGCTCCTATACGCTGAGCGGGCTGCCTGACGGAAGCTATTACGTGGTCGCCGGCGAGGATGAGTCGGGCGATGGTCAGATCGGCTTGCCCAATCGCCGCTTCGGCGCGTTCGGCGGAATCTCCTCTCCCACGCCGGTCGCGGTCTCCAGCGCCGCGGGTGGCTTCGCCGCGTTCTCGGTCGGCTACCCCGTCGAAGAGGAGCCCAACGACGGGCCGGCCACGGCAAGCCTGCTCATGGTGGGCGGCACGGTGCAGGGAAGTCTCTCCGGCGGCGATGTCGTGGACGTCTACCGGATCGTGCTACCGGCGAGCGGCACCTACACCTTCGAGACGGGCGGCTGGTTCGGGAATTTCTGCTCGTTCGCGCTGGACGTGAACACGGGGCTGGAACTGGACGATCAGAACCAGCAGGAACTCGCGATCACCCAGGATGTGGCGCCGGCCAGCAACGACTACTGCTCCCGGATCTCGATGTCGCTCGCCTCGGGTACCTACTACCTGCGGGTGACGCCGGGCGATTTCTTCGGGACCGGGCCGCATACCGGCCGCTACCTGCTCACCGCCCGGAGCGGTCCGTGAGCCAGGCTGCTCCGGCCCGGCCGGTGCAGGGTCGGGTCGCGGCGTGGTCGGTCCCGGGGACGCTGCCTGGCAGGTGCTGGACGCACGCTCCGCCTTGACCCAACCCTATCCACCGGCTACTTTTGCCAGTCTTTCCCGGAATAGCCGGGGACAGGTTCCGTTTCCAAGCAGGGTTATGCCGACTATCAACCAGCTCGTGCGCCGGGGCCGCAAGGCACCGGTCTACAAGGACAAGTCGCCCGCGCTCCGGGAGAATCCCTTCCGCCGCGGCGTCTGCACCCGCGTCTACACCACCACCCCCAAGAAGCCAAACTCGGCCCTCCGCAAGGTTGCCAAGGTCCGGCTGACGAACGGGTTCGAGATCATCGCCTACATCCCGGGCGAGGGTCACAACCTGCAGGAGCACTCGATCGTGCTCGTGCGCGGTGGACGTGTGAAGGACCTTCCGGGTGTGCGCTACCACATCGTGCGTGGCGCCCTCGACGCGGCTGGGGTCAATGACCGTCGGCGCAGCCGGTCCAAGTACGGCGCCAAGCGTCCGAAGGCGGCCGCTGCCGGAGCCAAGGGAGGTAAGAAGTGAGCCGCCGCAACAAGGCCGTCCGTCGGCCGGTTCCCGCCGATCCGCGGTACGACAGCCAGACGGTGTCGAAGTTCATCAATTCCCTGATGTTCGAGGGCAAGAAGAGCACCGCCGAGCGGATCTTCTACTCCGCCATGGACCTGATCGAAGAGCGCACCGGCCAGCCGGGCGTGACCGTCTTCAAGCAGGCGATCAACAACGTGAAGCCGGCGCTCGAGGTGAAGAGCCGCCGCGTGGGTGGCGCCTCGCTCCAGGTGCCGGTGGAAGTCCGCCCCGAGCGCCGTGCCGCGCTGGCCATGCGCTGGGTGATCGATTTCGCCCGCAGCCGGTCCGAGAAGACCATGCAGGAGCGGCTGGCGGCTGAGCTGATCCTGGCGTCCAAGGGGGAGGGCAACGCCCTCAAGAAGAAGGAAGACACCCACCGGATGGCCGAGGCGAACCGCGCCTTCGCGCACTATCGCTGGTAGGGGCAGCTCGCTGGACAGGCAGGGCCGGGGCGGACCTTCGGGTCCGCCCCGTTTGCTTTGCCCGGAATGCGGGGTTCCCGGGCCTCTCGCCAAGGGCATCCTGACCGCTGTCCGGCGGCACCGTTTCCGACCCGGTTGACATTGAGAGCCTTGGGGTTATCTTCTCCGGGCTTTGGTAAATCGGGTTCCGCCTGCGGCCAGCAGCGATGGCTGAAAAGGCAGGGCTGATCCAAGAGACATCGGGTCGTGTGACGGCCGGTTCCAGTCCAGCGGAGCCCCGCCAGCCACCTCCGGCCTTCTGACGAAAACGCGTGGGACCTACTGGTCCTCGTTGGGGCGAAAGTCCTGACGTGCGCGGAGCGATACCACCGGCGATTCCGTCAAGGCATGCCTTGGCGCAATCACTCCCGGGTCGGTCGCCCCGCTTTTTCGCTGGTAGACGGTTTGTCCCGCCGAGGCACGCCTCGGCGGCACCTATGACGAGAAATCAGAGAGCATGGCGCGCGAAACTCCACTCGATCGGTACCGGAACATCGGCATCATGGCCCACATTGATGCCGGGAAGACGACTACGACCGAGCGCATCCTCTACTACACCGGCAAGAACTACAAGATCGGTGAAGTGCACGAGGGTGCGGCCACGATGGACTGGATGGAGCAGGAGCAGGAGCGCGGCATCACGATCACGTCCGCGGCCACGACCTGTTTCTGGATGCGCGACAACATCCAGTACCGCATCAACATCATCGACACCCCGGGTCACGTGGACTTCACGGCCGAAGTGGAGCGCAGTCTCCGGGTGCTCGACGGCGCGGTGACCCTGCTGGACTCGGTGGCCGGCGTGGAGCCGCAGACCGAGACGGTGTGGCGCCAGGCGGACCGGTACGAAGTGCCGCGGCTCATCTTCGCGAACAAGATGGACCGGATCGGCGCGGACTTCTATCGCTGCCTGGACATGGTCCGGGACCGGCTGACCAAGAAGGCGCATCCGCTGCAGCTGCCGGTCGGCTCGTCCGACACCTTCACCGGCCACATCGATCTGATCCGCCAGGTGGAGGTCATTTTCGACGATCAGACCCTCGGCAAGACGTTTACCGAGATGCCGATCGCCGACGCGTACAAGGAGCAGGCCGCGAAGTTCCGCCACGAGCTCATCGAGGCCGCCATCGAGCACGAGGATTCGCTGCTCGAGAAGTACCTCGGCGGTGAGGAACTGACGGAAACGGAGATTCGCGGCGCGATCCGGACGGCGACGCTCAAGCACGGTTTCGTGCCGGTGCTGTGCGGCGCCTCCTTCAAGAACAAGGGTGTGCAGGCGCTGCTGGATTCGGTGATCGACTTCCTGCCGTGCCCGACCGACGTGAACGAGATCCAGGGCCATGTGCCGCTGCACGACGACCAGCACATCACCCGGACGCCGAAGGACAACGCGCCGTTCGCGGCGCTGGCCTTCAAGATTGCGACCGACCCCTTCGTGGGCCGACTGACGTTCTTCCGGGTGTACTCGGGCAAGCTCGACGCCGGGAGCTACGTCTACAACGCGACGAAGGACAAGAAGGAGCGGGTCGCGCGCCTCCTGCAGATGCACGCCAACAAGCGGGAGGAGATCCAGGAAGTGCTCGCCGGCGACATCGGCGCGGCGATCGGTCTCAAGGACACGCGCACCGGCGACACGCTGTGCGACGAAGAGAATCCGATCATCCTGGAAGCGATGAAGTTCCCCAACCCGGTCATCGACGTCGCGATCGAGCCGAAGACCAAGGCGGACCAGGACAAACTGGCCATCGCGCTGCAGAAGCTGCAGGAAGAGGATCCGACGTTCCGGGTACGCACCGACGCCGAAACCTCGCAGACGATCATCGCCGGCATGGGCGAGCTGCACCTCGAGATCCTGGTCGACCGCATGAAGCGGGAGTTCAAGGTCGAGGCCAACGTCGGCCAGCCGCAGGTGGCCTTCCGGGAGACGATCACCCGCCGGGTCGAGGACGTCGAGGGCAAGTTCATCCGCCAGTCGGGCGGTAAGGGCCAGTACGGCCACTGCGTGATCCACCTCGAGCCGTCCAAGCCGGGCGAAGGCTTCATCTTCGAGGACAAGATCGTCGGCGGCGTGATCCCGCGGGAGTTCATCAAGCCGATCGAGGCTGGTATCCGCGAGGCGCTGGAGAACGGCATTCAGGCCGGTTACCCGGTGGTGGACGTCAAGGCCACACTGGTCTACGGCAGCTACCACGACGTGGACAGCTCGGAAATGGCCTTCAAGATCGCCGGGTCGATGGCCTTCAAGGCCGCCGCGCAGCAGGCGAAGCCGATCATCCTGGAGCCGGTCATGGAGGTCGAGGTGGTGACCCCGTCCGACTTCCTCGGCAACGTCGTCGGCGACCTTTCGGGTCGCCGCGGCAAGGTCGGCGGGATGACCCAGCGCGGGGAGGCCCAGGTGGTCGCGGCCCACGTGCCGCTCAAGGAAATGTTCGGGTACTCGACGACGCTCCGCAGCATGACGCAGGGGCGCGCCGTGTACTCGATGGAGTTTGCGCATTACGAGGAAGTGCCGAAGTCGATCGCGGAAGCGATCATCGCGAAGAAGAAAGTCTGAACGTCATAACGCCTGATCGCTGACCGTCAACAGCCAGTAACCTCGAGGATCGTATGGCCAAGGCCAAATTCGAGCGGACCAAGCCGCATGTGAACGTGGGAACCATCGGCCACGTCGACCATGGCAAGACGACGACCACTGCCGCCCTGACGAAGGTCACGGCCGACAGGGGTCTCTCTTCCTACGTCCCGTATGACACCGTCGCCAAGGCGTCGGAGTCCCAGGGCCGCCGCGACCCGACCAAGATCCTCACGATCGCGACGAGTCACGTCGAGTACTCCACGGAGAAGCGCCACTATGCGCACGTGGACTGCCCGGGACACGCCGACTACGTGAAGAACATGATCACGGGCGCCGCGCAGATGGACGGCGCGATCCTCGTGGTCAGCGCGGTGGACGGGCCGATGCCGCAGACCCGTGAGCACATCCTGCTCGCGCGTCAGGTGAACGTGCCGTCGATCGTGGTGTTCCTCAACAAGTGCGATCTCGTGGACGATCCCGAGCTCCTCGACCTGGTCGAGCTCGAGGTCCGCGAGCTGCTCAGCAAGTACGAGTACCCGGGCGACGACCTGCCGGTCATCCGTGGCGCGGCGATGCCGGCCATCAAGGGTGAGAAGCAGTGGGTCGACAAGATGTGGGAGCTCCTGGACGCCCTGGATACCTACATCCCCGAGCCGAAGCGCGAAGTCGACAAGCCGTTCCTGATGCCGGTCGAGGACGTCTTCTCGATCACCGGCCGCGGCACGGTGGCGACCGGCCGTATCGAGCGCGGCAAGGTGAAGGTGGGTGAGGAAGTCGCGCTGGTCGGCTTCAACTCCGAGAAGAAGACCACCGTCACGGGCGTCGAGATGTTCCGCAAGCTGCTCGACGACGGCCAGGCGGGTGACAATGTCGGCCTGCTGCTCCGCGGCATCGAGAAGACCGACGTGGAGCGCGGCATGGTGCTGGCCAAGCCGGGCAGCATCACTCCGCACACCGAGTTCATGGCCGAGGTGTACGTCCTCACCAAGGAAGAGGGCGGCCGCCACACGCCGTTCTTCAAGGGCTACCGCCCGCAGTTCTACTTCCGGACCACGGACGTGACCGGGTCGGTGGAGCTGCCCGAGGGTGTCGAGATGGTGATGCCGGGTGACAACATCCAGATGCGCATCACGCTCATCATCCCGATCGCGATGGAAGAGGGTCTGCGGTTCGCCATCCGCGAAGGCGGCCGGACGGTCGGCGCCGGCGTGGTCACGAAGATCCTGAAGTAGGGCTGGCCGCCGCGCCGACCCTTCGGGGACGGGCGCGGCGCCCCGGGACGGGCACAGGGGCCCGTCCCCACTGGCAAGTGAGGAATTAATGGCGCAGAGAATCAGAATCCGGCTCAAGGCCTTCGATCACGGCGTGCTCGACCAGGCCGCGGCGGATATCGTGCGCACCGCCGAGAAGACCGGCGCGCAGGTGTCCGGGCCGATCCCGCTGCCGGTCAAGATCCAGCGGTGGACGGTGCTGCGCAGCCCGCACATCGACAAGAAGAGCCGGGAGCAGTTCGAGCTCCGCACCCACAAGCGGCTCCTCGACATCAACGACTCGCGTCCCCAGACGATGGACGCGCTGACGAAGCTCGATCTGCCGGCGGGTGTGGACGTGGAGATCAAGGTCGAATAGCCATGGCAAACGGACTGATCGGGCGCAAGCTCGGCATGACCCGCGTGTTTACGGAGGATGGCTCCTCGGTGCCGGTGACGGTGATCGAGGCGGGCCCCTGCCGTGTCCTGCAGGTGAAGGACGGCGCGGTGCAGCTTGGCTTCGGGGCCCAGATGCCCCAGCGCATCAGCAAGGCGGAACTCGGGCACGCGAAGGCGGCGACCCTCGAGGCCGCGCCGAAGATCCTCAAGGAATTCGGCAACAACGAGCAGAGCTACAAGGCCGGTGACACCGTCACCGTGGGGATCTTCGCTCCCGGCGAGCTGGTCAAGGTGACCGGGACGAGCAAGGGCCGCGGCTTCCAGGGCGTGGTGCACCGCTACGGGATCGGCGGTGGCCCGGCCTCGCACGGCAACACCCGTCACCGCAAGCCGGGCTCCGTCGGAGCCGGCACCGACCCGTCCCGCGTCATCAAGGGCAAGCGGATGCCAGGCCATATGGGCGCCGAGCGCCACACCGAGCTCGGACTCAAGGTCGTGAAGATCGACGCCGAGCGGAACCTGCTGTTCGTCCGGGGCGCGGTCCCTGGCGCGAAGCACGGAATCCTGCTCGTGAACAAGCAGCATGGCAGGAGCCGCCATGATTGAGGCCCCGCATTTCTCGCCCGCCGGCGCGCGGAAGAGCGCCGACCTCGGGCTGCCCGAGGAGTTCTTCGACGGCACGGTGAACGGTCCGGTCATGCATGAGGCCGTGAAGGTCTTCATGGCCAACCAGCGCCAGGGCACCGCCGCGACCAAGACCCGCGCGCTCGTCTCCGGCGGCAACCAGAAGCCGTGGAAGCAGAAGGGCACCGGCCGGGCGCGTCAGGGCTCGATCCGCGCCCCGAACTGGCCGGGTGGCGGCAAGGTGTTCGGCCCCCAGCCGCGCGACTACCGGCTCGGCATGCCGAAGAAGGTGAAGCAGCTGGCCCGCAAGAGCGCGCTGAACGCGCGCGCGGCCGAAGGGGCCCTGTACGTGGTGGAGCGCTTCGAGCAGCAGAGCCCGAAGACGAAGGAACTCGTCGCGCTGCTCGAGAAGCTGGGCCTCGACGGCAAGAAGGTGCTCTTCCTGACCCACGGGGTGAGCGAGGCGCTGTACCTGAGCGCGCGCAACCTGCCCCGGGTGGATGTGCTGCCGTACTCCGATGCGTCGGCCTACGACGTCCTCTGGTGCGAGGTCGTGGTGGTGGAAGAGCCGGCGCTCGCGGAAGAGCCCGCGGTGCCTTTCGTGCGCGAGTTCGTGCCGGCGGTGAAGACCGAGCGGCCGGTGCGCGAAAAGAAGGCCCCGGCGGCCAAGAAGCCGGCGACCGAGAAGAAGGCCGTCAAGAAGGCGGAGAAGGCCGAGGCCAAGGCGACGAAGCAGGCTGCCAAGACCGCGAAGAAGCCGGCTGCGAAGAAGGCCCCGGCGAAGAAGCCGGCCGCCAAGAAGGCCGCCGACAAGAAGCCGGCCGCCAAGAAGGCCGCGCCCAAGAAGAAGGGGGGCAAGTAAATGCCCGCGCTGCATGAGACGATCGTGCGCCCGGTGGTGACCGAGAAGTCGTCGGCCGCGTACCAGGTGCGGAAGGAATACGCGTTTGAAGTGCATCCGTCGGCGAACAAGCACCAGATCCGCGAGGCGCTGGAATCGCTGTTCGGGGTGACGGTGACCGCCGTGCGGACGATGCAGATGCGGCGGAATTCGGTCGTCCGGGGCAAGACCAAGGGTCTGACCGCCCGGTGGAAGAAGGCGATCGTCACCCTGAAGGACGGGGACACGCTTCCCGTGTTCGAGGGCTGATATGGGTATCCGTCAATTCAGGCCGGTCACGCCCGGCTCGCGGTTCCGCTCGGTCTCGGATTTCGCCGAGATCACGAAGTCCACGCCGGAGAAGAGCCTGCTGGAGCCGCTCCGGAAGTCGGGCGGGCGGAACAACAAGGGGCACGTCACGATGCGGTACATCAGTGGCGGCCACAAGCAGATGTACCGCAAGATCGACTGGAAGCGGAACAAGTTCGGCGTGCCGGGCAAGATTGCGGGGATCGAGTACGATCCGAACCGCAGCGCCCGGATCGCGCTGGTGTTCTACGCCGACGGCGAGAAGCGCTACATCCTGCACCCGAAGGGTCTCAACGTGGGAGACACGGTGCTGTCCGGGCCGGGGGTCGATCCGCGGGTGGGCAACGCAATCCCGATAGGCGAGGTGCCGCTGGGCGAGACGGTGCACAACGTCGAGCTGAAGATCGGCAAGGGCGGGCAGATGGCGCGCACGGCCGGCGCGGGGGTCCAGGTGGTCGCCAAGGAAGGCGACTACGTCACGATCCGTCTCCGTTCGACCGAAATGCGCCGGGTGCACGCCAAGTGCATGGCGACGCTGGGTGAAGTCGGCAACGCGGAGCACGAGCTGCTCTCGCGCGGCAAGGCCGGCAAGACCCGCTGGCTGGGCCGCAAGGGCCGGGTCCGCGGCGTCGCCAAGAACCCCGTCGACCACCCGCTGGGTGGCGGTGAGGGCAAGACCTCGGGCGGTCGTCCGCCGGTGAGCCCGTGGGGCAAGCCGGAGGGCATGAAGACCCGCCATCGGAAGAAGGCGTCGAACCAGTTCATCGTCCGCGGGCGTCGCCGCGGTAAGGCTACCGGAGGGAACGGCTGATGTCGCGCAGCATCAAGAAGGGTCCGTTCGTCCTCGCGTCGCTGCTGGACAAGGTCCAGGCGATGAATGCCCGGAGCGAGAAGAAGGTGGTCAAGACCTGGAGCCGGGCGAGCACGATCCTGCCCGAGTTCGTGGGGCACACCTTTGCGGTGCACAACGGGAACAAGTTCGTCCCGGTGTACGTGACCGAGAACATGGTCGGCCACAAGCTCGGTGAGTTCGCCCCGACCCGGCTGTTCCGCGGGCACAGCGGCAAGCTCGTGGCGGACAAGAAGGCCAAGGCGGAGTGATCATGGAAGCCCGTGCGATCCAGCGCCATGCGCGCCAGTCGTCCCGGAAGATGCGGCTCGTCGTCGATCTCATCCGCGGCAAGAACGTGAGCGAGGCCTACGCCATCCTCAAGTTCAACAAGAAGTACGCGGCGAAGCAGATCGAGAAGACGCTCCGCTCCGCCGTCGCGAACGCCGAGCAGGCGGCGCTCTCGGCCAACGAGAGCCTCGACATCGATGATCTGGTGGTGACCAAGGCGATCATCAACATGGGCACGCCGCTCAAGCGCTTCCAGTCGGCCGCGCAGGGCCGCGGGGTGCCGATCAAGAAGCGCACGTCGCACGTGGAGATCCACGTCGGTACGAAGGAGACCAAGTAATGGGTCAGAAAACCCATCCGATCGGGTTCCGTCTCGGCATCGTCAAGCCGTGGTCGTCCCGGTGGTTCGCGACCAAGGAAATGCCGGCTCTCCTGAAAGAGGACGAGCTGATCCGGAAGTATCTCAAGGCGCGTCTCGGGCACGCGGCGATCGCGCTCATTGACATCGAGCGGAAGCCGGGCAAGGTGACCGTGACCGTCCACACCGGGCGACCGGGCGTGGTGATCGGCAAGCGGGGCGCCGAGGTCGACAAGCTGCGCGACGAGCTGGCGCAGCTCACCGGCAAGGAAGCGGCGATCAATGTCGAGGAGATCAAGCGGCCCGAGGTGTCGGCCCAGCTGGTCGCCGACAACATCTCGCACCAGCTGATGCAGCGCATCTCGTTCCGCCGCGCGATGAAGCGGGCGGTGCAGAGCGCGATGCGCATGGGGGCGCAGGGCATCAAGGTGCGCGCCGGCGGCCGCCTGGGCGGCGCCGAAATCGCGCGGACCGAGTCGTATCGCGAGGGCCGGGTGCCGCTGCACACGCTGCGCGCCGACATCGACTACGCCACCAGCACGGCGAAGACGACCTACGGCACGATCGGCATCAAGGTCTGGATCTTCAAGGGTGAAGTCGTCGAAGACGTCACCGGCCGAACCTACAGCACGGGGAACTGACCGATGCTGGCACCGAAGCGCGTCAAGTTCCGGAAGACCTTCAAGGGTCGGACCAAGGGCACCGCGATCCGCGGGAGCAGCGTCTCCTTCGGCGAGTTCGCCCTGATGACCCTGGAGCCGGGCTGGGTGAGCAACCGGCAGATCGAAGCCGCGCGTGTCGCCCTGACCCGTGAGATGAAGCGTGGCGGCAAGGTCTGGATCCGGATCTTCCCGGACAAGCCGATCACGAAGAAGCCCGCCGAGACCCGGATGGGGAAGGGCAAGGGCAATCCGGAGGGCTGGGTGGCGGTGGTGCGCCCGGGCCGGATCATCTTCGAAGTCGAAGGCGTGACCGAAGAGCTGGCCAAGAAGGCGCTGGCGCTGGCGTCCGCGAAGCTGCCGGTGCGGACCCGGTTCATCCACCGCCAGGAGGATTGAGCGATGAAGGCGAGTGAGCTCACCGAGATGTCGGTGGACGATCTGAAGGCCAAGCTGGCCGAGCTGACCGAGGAGCGGTTCCGTCTCCGGTTCCGCTCCGCGACCGAGGCGCTGGAGAACCCGATGCGGTTCCGCGCCCTGCGCCGTGACATTGCGCGTCTGCACACGATGCTGCGCGCCCGCGAGCTGGCGAAGTAACCGGACGGCGAGAACGAGACCATGACCGAAACGACGAAGGCGCCCCGCAAGCAGCGCAAGACCCGCACGGGGGTCGTGACCAGCGACAAGATGACCAAGACGGTCACGGTCACGATGACCAGGCGGTTCGCGCATGCCGCGTACGGCAAGCAGATCACCCGCTCGACCAAGGTCCATGCGCGGGATGAGGAGCACGGCGCCAGGATCGGCGACACCGTGCGCATCATGGAGACCCGGCCGGTGGCCAAGACGGTCCGGTGGCGCGTGATCGAAATCGTGGAGCGTGCCAAGTGATCCAACAGGAATCGATCGTGAAGGTCGCCGACAACTCGGGCGCGCGCCGGGCGCTGGTCATCCGGGTGCTCGGTGGCAGCCGCCGGCGCTACGCCGGGGTCGGCGACAAGGTGGTCGTGGCCATCAAGGACGCGATCCCGACCGGCCAGGTGAAGAAGGGCGACGTGGCCAAGGCGGTCATCGTGCGCACCGTGAAGGAGACCCGCCGCAAGGACGGCTCCTACATCCGGTTCGACGAGAACGCGGTGGTCCTGATCAATGACCAGGGCGAGCCCCGGGCGACCCGCATCTTCGGTCCCGTAGCGCGCGAGCTGCGCGAGAAGCGGTACATGAAGATCGTCTCGCTCGCGCCGGAGGTGCTGTAACATGAAGCCGCTCGTCTACAAGAAGGCGAAGCGCATCCGGCATCTGCCGCCGGTCCGTCAGATCCTGCACATCACCAGCGGCGATACCGTCCAGGTGGTTTCGGGGGAAGACAAGGGGAAGCGGGGGAAGGTGCTCCGCGTGTACCCGAAGACCGGGCGCGTGGCGATTGAAGGCGTCAACATCATCAAGAAGCACCAGCGCCCGACGCAGAACGCCCAGGGCGGGATCATCGAGCGCGAGGCGCCGATCCATCACTCGAAGGTGATGCTCATTGATCCGAAGTCGGGCGAGCCGACCCGCATCCGCCGGCAGAAGGACGCCGACGGGACGCTGGAGCGGATCGCCGTGAAGTCGGGCCAGTCCATTCCGAGGAACCGCTGACGATGGCCGAGACCCAGGACAAGGCCGCGAAGGCCCCGAAGACACCCAAGGCGGAAGCGCCGAAGGGGAGCAAGCGCGACAAGGAGAAGGCCGCGGCGCTCGCGACCGATCCGGCGCCGAAGTCCGCCGAGGGCGTGCCACGCCTGAAGACGTACTACGACACCGTGATCCGGGCGAACCTGACGAAGCAGTTCGGCCTGACCAACGTGCACGAAGTGCCGCGCCTCGTGAAGATCGTGCTGAACGTCGGCATGGGTGAGGGCGCCAAGAATCCGAAGCTGATCGACGGCGTGGTCGACGAACTGGCCATCATCAGCGGACAGAAGCCGACCATCCGCCGGGCCAAGAAGGCGATCGCCAATTTCGGCCTGCGCGAAGGCCTGCCGATCGGCGTCTCGGT
This sequence comes from uncultured Gemmatimonadales bacterium, assembly GCA_963817435.1. Lineage (GTDB taxonomy): Bacteria > Gemmatimonadota > Gemmatimonadetes > Gemmatimonadales > GWC2-71-9 > JADJOM01. The sequence continues at coordinate 1,198,804 of CAWFNY010000001.1, read as the reverse complement.
GACCCTGCGCAATGCGCGGATGTACGAGTTCCTCGACCGGTTCATCAACGTGTCGGTGCCCCGGATCCGCGACTTCAAGGGGCTGCCGAACAAGAGTTTCGACGGGCGCGGGAACTACACGCTGGGGATCAAGGAGCAGATGATCTTCGCGGAGATCGACTTCGACAAGGTCGAACAGATCCACGGGATGGACATCACGCTGGTGACTACCGCCGGTCGCGACGACCTGGCGATGGCGCTGCTCCGGGAGTTTGGCTGGCCCTTCCGCGGCGAAACGCCGCTGGCCGTGGCCTAAGGGAGAGACGATGGCAAAGACTTGCTGGATCGAGCGGGCCAAGCGCACGCCGAAGTTCAAGGTCCGGGCCGTGCGGCGCTGTCAGCGCTGCGGCCGGAGCCGCGCCGTCCTGCGGAAGTTCGGCCTGTGCCGTATCTGTTTCCGCGACATGGCGCTCCGGGGCGAAATCCCGGGTGTCCGCAAGGCCAGCTGGTAGGGGAGCCACAACGATGAGCATGACAGATCCCGTCGCGGATATGCTGACCCGCATCCGCAACGCGTGCGCAGCCGGCCACAAGCGTGTGGACATTCCGGTGAGCAAGCTGAAGAGCGAACTCGCGCGGCTGCTTCGCGACAACCACTACATCGCGGATTTCAAGATCCTCGATGACGGCGCCCGCGGCGTGCTGCGGCTGTACCTCAAGTATCATGGGGACCAGCCGGTCATCCGCGAGCTCCGCCGCGTCTCCTCCCCGGGCCTCCGGCGCTACGTCGGGTCCCGCGAGATCCCGCGGATCAAGAACGGCCTCGGCATGGCGATCGTGTCCACGCCGAAGGGGCTGATGAGCGACCGCGACGCGCGGTCGGCCAACCTGGGCGGCGAGCTCCTCGCCGTCGTCTGGTAAGAGGCGAGCATGTCGCGTATCGGTAAACGACCGGTGGCGGTGCCGAAGGGCATCACCGTGACCCAGAGCGGACAGACGCTGTCCGTGAAGGGGCCCAAGGGTGAGCTCTCCCGCACCTTCCATGCGGAGATCCAGATTGCGGTACAGGGTGACCAGGTGCTCGTGACCCGGCCCTCCGATGAGCCCAAGCACAAGGCGCTCCACGGCCTGACCCGCAGCCTGATCCAGAACATGGTGGACGGGGTGGCCAAGGGCTTCCTCAAGGTCCTCGAGATCCAGGGCGTCGGCTACAAGGCCGAGGCCAAGCCGACCGGGCTGCAGCTCGCCCTCGGCTTCTCCCACCCGGTGCACTACAAGGCGCCGGCGGGGATCAAGTTCACGGTGGACAACAACACCATCGTGAAGATCGAAGGCGCGGACAAGGAAATGGTCGGGCAGGTGGCTGCGGAGATCCGCAACCTGCGCAAGCCCGAACCGTACAAGGGCAAGGGCGTCCGCTATCAGGGTGAAGTGGTCCGCCGCAAGGCCGGCAAGACAGGAGCCAAGTAACCATGCGTGCAGTCAAGTCGCCGTCCGGGCGGCATGAGCTCCGGGCCCGCCGGCATCTGCGGGTGCGCAAGAAGGTCGCCGGCACGCCGGAGCGGCCGCGCCTCGCGGTGTTCCGTTCGCTGAAGCACATCTACGCGCAGCTCGTCGATGACACCCGCGGAGTCTGCCTGCTCGGCATCAGCGACGCGTCCGAAGGCGTGACGGTCGATGGCGCGGGCAAGGTCGGCAAGGCCAAGGGCATGGGCAAGGCGCTCGCCGCAAAGGCGAAGGCCGCCGGGTTCACCAGGGTGGTGTTCGACCGGGCTGGCTATCGGTATCACGGACGCGTGAAGGCCGTCGCTGACGGCGCGCGCGAAGGCGGACTGGAGTTCTGATATGGCTGACGAACAGGGTACGACTCCTCCCGGCGCCGAGGGCGCCCCGGCCGGCGGCGATCGTGGTCGCGGACGCGGCGGACGCGGCGGCCAGGGTGGCGGCGGACGCGGGCGTGGCGGCGATGGCCGCGGCGGCAAGCGCGGCGACCGCGGCGAGCGCGAGCACAGCGAGTTCATCGAGACCGTGGTCGCGATCAACCGTGTCGCCAAGGTGGTGAAGGGTGGCCGCCGGTTCTCGTTCAACGCCCTCGTCGCCATCGGCGACGGCAAGGGCAAGGTCGGCATCGCGACCGGCAAGGCGAACGAAGTCTCCGAGGCCGTCCGCAAGGCGGTCGAAGCGGCCAAGCGGAAGATGGTCGAGGTGCCGCGGGTCGGCGCCACGATCCCGCACGAAGTGCTCGGCGCCCACGGGGCGGGTAAGGTGCTGCTCAAGCCGGCAGCGAGCGGTACCGGCATCATCGCCGGTGGTTCGGTCCGCGCGGTGCTGGCGTGCGCCGGGATCACCGACATCCTGACCAAGAGCCTGGGCTCCAACAACCCGCATAACATGGTGCGCGCCACCATGGACGGGCTGGCGCAGCTGGTGACGGTCCGGCAGGTGGCACGTGAGCGCGGCATCGAGGCCGATCAGCTGGCCTACCGCGCCCCGCAGGAGGTTTGATCCATGGGACGTAATCCTGTCGTCGGGCGTCAGGGCCCGGCGTATCACGCGGCGACCATTCCCGCGGAGGACACCGCGAAGCGGCTGCTGGTGAAGCAGATCCGCTCCGGTATCGGTCACTCGGCGACCATGAACCGGACGCTCAAGGCGCTGGGACTCAAGCACCATCAGTCGGTGTCGGAACTCCCGAACAACGCGTCCGTCCGCGGCATGCTGTTCAAGGTGCGCCACCTCGTCGAGGTGGCGCCGGCTCAGGAGAAGTAAATGGCGGAGAAGAACACGCCGGTCACGCTCTCGAATCTTCGGCCCGCTCGCGGCGCGAGCAAGGCCAAGATGCGCGTGGGGCGCGGCCCCGGCTCCGGCAAGGGCAAGACCTCCGGTCGCGGTCACAAGGGCCACAAGGCGCGCCAGGCGGGCGAGACCAACCCCGGCTTCGAAGGCGGACAGATGCCGATGTACCGGCGTCTGCCCAAGCGCGGCTTCACCAATCCCTTCAAGGTCACGGCCCAGCCGGTGAACCTGAAGGACCTCGCGCGGCTGACCGCCACCGAGGTGAACCCCGACACCCTCCACGCCGCCGGCATCATCTCCAAGCGGAACGTGCCGGTGAAGCTGCTCGGGACCGGCGCCGCGGATCGCGCCTACACCGTGCAGGGCGTGACGTTCTCCGCTTCGGCCCGCGAGAAGATCGAGCAGGCGGGCGGGAAGATCAGCGCCGAATGACCGCCGCCGCCCGACCCAGTTTCGGGATGGATCCGGAGCTCCAGCGGAAGATCGGATTCACGATCCTGGCCCTGGTCATCTACCGGATCGGCGCGCACATCTTCGCCCCCGGCGTCAACGTCCAGGCGGTCACCGACTTCATCAAGAACTCGGCGGCCGCCGGGTTTTTCGGCCTGTACGACACCCTCGGCGGCGGGCTTTCCCGCGCCACGGTGTTCGCCCTGGGCATCATGCCCTACATCTCGGCCTCGATCATCTTCCAGCTCGCGGGTGGCATCGTGCCCTCGGTCGGCAAGATGCAGAAGGACGAGGAGGGCAAGAAGAAGCTGACCCAGTGGACCCGCTACATCACCGTCATGATCGCGGTGACCCAGGCATACACCTTCGCGGTGTTCACCGAGAGCATCCCCGGCGCGGTGCCCGTGCCGACCTTCTGGACCCGGCTCGCGATGGTCGTCGTGCTGACCACCGGCGCGATCTTCGTCATGTGGCTCGGCGAGCAGATCACCGAGCGCGGTATCGGGAACGGGATGAGCCTCCTCATCACCTTCTCGATTCTCGACCGGCTCTGGCCGGGGCTCGTCAACATGGTGGGTTTCTGGAAGGAGGGCATCCTCACCCTCCCGAAGATCCTGCTGTTCGGCCTCATCCTGCTCGCGGTGGTCGCCGGCGTGACGGCAATGTCGCTCGCCGCGCGGCGGATTCCGGTGCAGATTCCCCGGAAGGTCATGGGCCGCGGACGGATGACCCAGGGGCAGAAGACCTTCATCCCGATCCGGCTCATCACCGCCGGCGTGATGCCGATCGTGTTCGCGCAGACGATCATCATCGTCCCCGGCACCCTCGCGAGCTTCACCCAGAACGAGTTCATGCGCGGCGTCGCCGACTTCTTCACGCCCGGCGAGATGCCATACGATCTGAGTTTCGGCATCCTGATCCTGCTGTTCAGTTACTTCTACACGTCCATCATCTTCAACTCGGTGGACCTGGCGGAGAACCTGAAGAAGCAGGGCGGGTTCATTCCCGGAGTGAAGCCGGGTGCCAGCACGGCCGACTACATCGACAACGTGCTCGCGCGGGTGACGCTGCCCGGAGCGCTCTTCCTCGCCCTGATCGCCATCATCCCGGTGACCATGACGAAGCAGCTCGGCTTCCAGCAGCAATTCGGCGGAACCTCGGTGCTCATCGTCGTCGGCGTGCTGCTCGATACGATCGCGCAGATCCAGCAGCACCTTACGCTGCGCAAGTACGACAGCTTCATGAAGGCGGGCCGGATCAAATTCCGGGGTCGGCAACAGCGCTTCATGTAGGCCTGGCGGGTGGAGCAGTGCATCGAGGAGTAAGGAGGGAGGCCGCCGGCTTCCTCGCTCCTTACTCCTCACCGTTTGGAGCTGTCCTGAATTCCAGGAAATCACATGGACATTCTTCTCCTCGGCCCTCCCGGCGCCGGCAAGGGCACGCAGGGCGCCCTCATCGCCGACCGCCTGGGCATTCCGAAGTTCGCGACGGGGGATCTCCTCCGGGACGCCGTCAAGCGCGGAACCCCGGTCGGGCTCCAGGCGAAGGCCGTCATGGAATCGGGGCAGCTCGTCAGCGACGACATCATCATGGGCGTGGTTCGCGAGGAGCTGGACAAGCCGGAGGCCAGGAACGGGGTCATCTTCGACGGTGTCGTGCGCACCGTGCCGCAGGCCGAGGGCGTGACCAGGCTGCTGGGCGAACTGGGCCGGAAGATGGACTTCGTGCTGTTCTTCGATGTCACCGACGCCGAGATCCTCGCCCGCATCGAGAAGCGGCGGACCATCGAAGGCCGTGCGGATGACGACCCGAAGGCGGTCGCCACCCGGCTGACCGCCTATCGGCAGCAGACCGCTCCGGTGCTGGAGTGGTATCGGGCGCGGGGCAGCGTGCACGTCGTCCAGGCCGTCGGCGGCGTGCCGGAGATCGCCGCGGCCGTGAAGACCATCCTCGGCCGGTAGCAGGGAACCCGCCGGTCGCCCGCGGCCGGCTGTTCACCGAAGGCTGTCATGATCACGCTCAAGTCTCCCCGCGAAATCGAAACGATGGCCCAGGCCGGGCAGATCGTGGGCGAAACGCTCGCGCTCATGCGCCGCTCGGTTCGCCCCGGGATGAGCACGCTGGATCTCGACACACTCGCCGAAGAGTTCATTCGCAGCCATCCCGGAGCCCGGCCTTCCTTCAAGGGCCTCTACGGCTTCCCCAAGACCCTCTGCACCTCGATCAACGAAGAGATCGTCCACGGCATTCCCAGCGCCAAACGGGTCCTGCGCGAGGGGAACATCGTGAGCATCGACGTGGGGGTGCAGCTCGAGGGGCTCCATGCCGATTCCGCCACCACGGTGCCAGTGGGGGAGATCGCGCCGGAAACCGCGCGGCTGCTGCGGGTGACCCAGGAGTGTCTGGCCGCGGGGATCGAACAGGCGAGGGTGGGCAATCACGTCGGCGACATCGGGCATGCCGTGCAGCAGCTCGCCGAGGCCGCGGGCTTCGGGGTGGTGCGGGAACTCGTGGGGCACGGGATTGGAACCCAGTTCCATGAGGAGCCCCAGGTCCCCAACCACGGCCAGCCCAAGCGCGGGCCGCGGCTGCTCGAGGGGATGACGATCGCCATCGAGCCGATGATCACCGCCGGCCACTATGTGACCAAGACTCTCCCGGACAAGTGGACGGTGGTCACCGCGGACGGGAGTCTTTCCGCCCACTTCGAGCACACGGTCGCGATCCTGAAGGACGGACCCCGGATCCTCACTTTGTAGTCCGGAAACCGGAAAGGGCGACCCGCCTGTCGCCGCCGGCGCCCGCTGTCATTCGCCTGCCGGACGCCCGGGCTTTGCGCTCCCCGCCGTCAGCCGCTCCTCCGCCGCCAGCCGGGTGTCTGCTGACGCGTGCTGAGTCTCCCGCAGAATCACTTCCGATTGATCCACCAGTACTCGAAGGTCCGCGGGACTGCCTGCCGCCTGGACGTTCAGTCGCAGATTGATCTGTGACCCGGCGGCCGTCGCCGCAGCGACCAGGGCCGCCATCACGGCGTCTCCGAGGGTTGAGACGGGGCCCTCCCGCGCCGCGCGCCGGGCGAGCTGAGCCACCTGGCGCGAGAGCAGCACCACATCCGAGGGGACCCGGGCTGCCTTGCGCCAGGCCTTCGCCAGGCGATCCGCGCGATCCAGTTCGGTACCGGCAGTATTCCGGCGGGCCAGGATCACCGCCTCAAATGCGCGGGCATCCTCGCCAGCGAGCTCCAGCAGGCGGAAACGGGCCCGGTCGGCCGACTCGATCAGGTCGGCCAGCCCGGCATTGTCCGGTGTCCCTGCCTTGGCCTGGGCCACTCGGCCAACCATCGAGGTCAGGGCCGCGGCGAGTGCTGCGCAGACCGCCGCAACGGAGCCTCCCGCCGGGGCGGGGGTGGCCGCAGCGACGGCCTCTGCGAATGCGGCGAGCGAGATATCGTCACCCATGGAGACTCGACTCTTGAATGTGGACTGAGGACCGCAGGCGCTCAGCGACGTTCTGATGCAGGCTGCCGCATCACGTCCAGCAGCCAGGCGTGGATCGCCGGATTCCCGGCCACCACCTCCGAGTGCTCGACGCCGAGATCCCGGCCGGTGAAGTCGGTCACCCGACCGCCCGCCTCCCGGACCAGCAGAATTCCCGCTGCGATGTCCCACGCCGAGAGACGCTGCTCCCAGAAGCCCTCGAACCTGCCGGCCGCGACATCCGCGAGGTCGATCGCCGCGGAGCCGGGTCGGCGGACACCGGAGGAAGCCAGGGTGACCCCGGTGAGTTGTCCGAGGTAGGCCTCCAGCTTGGTGAAGTCCCGGAACGGAAAACCGGTCCCGAGCAGCGAATGGGCCGGATCGGTGATGGGGGAGACCCGGATCGGCGAGCCGTCCTCGTGGGCACCCCCGCCGAGTGTGGCCGTTGTCAGGCGGTCGAGCGGGACATGCAGGACGGCCGCCGCCTGGATCACACCGTCAATCGCGGCGCCAATGGACACGGCGAAGGCGGGGAAGCCGTGCAGGAAGTTGGTGGTGCCGTCGAGCGGGTCGACGATCCAGACCAGCCCCTTCGTCACGACCTCGGGGCTCAGTTCCTCCCCGATCACCACGGAGCCCGGAGCCCCTTCGGTGAGGATGCGGGTGACGAGTCTCTCCGAATCCCGGTCCACCTCGGTGGCCCAGTCGGAACGGCCCTTGGCGGTCCATGTGCTCGGATCGCGGGGTCGATCGACTCGCCGGAGGTACTCCCCGGCGGCGCGGCACGCGGTGGTGGCGAGAGTCAGTAAGTCATTGGGCGACGTCATATTGCGTGTGATCCCCCCGTCCGATAGCTTGCCCCGATGCCGCGAATCTTCTCCGGAATCCAGCCCTCGGGCGAGCTCCACATCGGGAACTGGCTCGGCGCCGTGCAGAACTGGGTTCGCCTGCAGCAGTCCTATGAGTGCCTCTTCTGCGTTGTCGATCTTCACGCCATCACCGGCAAGTACGAGGCGGGTTCACTCGCCCGGCGGACGCGCGAGATGGCGGTCGGCCTGCTGGCGGCGGGGATCGATCCCGATCGGGTGACGCTGTTCGTGCAATCGCACGTTTCCGAGCATTCCGAACTGCAGTGGCTGTTCAATACGGTCACCCCGATCGGCGAGCTCGAGCGGATGACGCAGTTCAAAGATAAGTCTACCCGGTTCGAGAGCATCCCGGCGGGCCTGCTGAACTATCCCGTGCTGATGGCGGCGGACATCCTGCTCTATCGGGCGGACCTGGTGCCGGTCGGCGAGGATCAGGTCCAGCACCTGGAGCTGACGCGGGAAATCTGCCGCAAGTGGAACGCGGAATTTGGCGGCGGCGAGGACTTCTTCCCCGAACCGCAGCCGATGCTGACCGAGGCCAAGCGGATCATGGGGCTCGATGGTCAGGCCAAGATGTCGAAGAGCCTGGGCAACACCATCGGGATGCTGGCGCCACCCGAGGAGGTGTGGAACAAGCTGCGGCCGGCCAAGACCGATCCGGCGCGGATCCGCCGTCAGGATCCGGGCAACCCGGAGAACTGCAACATCTTTTCGCTCCACAAGTACTTCTCGCCGCCGGAAACGGTGGCGCTGGTGGATGCCAACTGCCGCAGCGCCGGCTGGGGCTGCATCGACTGCAAGAAGGTGCTGGCCGAGAACCTGAACGCGGCACTGACACCGATCCGGGCCCGTGCGGCGGAATACGACGCGCACCCCAACCGGGTGGAGCAGGTCCTCGGCGACGGTGCGGCCCGGGCGCGACGGATCGCCCGCGAAACCATGGCGGGCGTTCACGAGCGGATGGGATTCCTGCCGCGCCGGGACGACCGGTAGGGGAGAGGTAGCCCTGAATGGAAAAGATCATCAAGGCCGCTGTGGAGCGAGGCGCCTCCGATCTGCACATCAAGGCCGGAGATGTCTTTCGTGCCCGGATCAACGGCAAGCTCGTGCCGCTCACCAAGCAGCGGCTGACGCCCGATCAGACCCGGGCGATCGCGCTAAAGCTCCTGCCCAACGAGGATGACCGGTCCCGGCTCGACCAGCTCAAGGATTTCGACTGCTCGTGGGGCATGCCCGGAGTGGGACGCTTCCGGGTGAACGTGTTGCGGCAGCGTTCGTCGTTCATGGTGGTGATGCGGGTGATTCCGTTCACCGTGCCTACCACGGAAGAGCTGCACCTGCCGCCGGTCGCGTCCCGGCTCGCCGAGCTGGAACAGGGACTCCTGCTGGTGACGGGAGTCTCGGGGAGCGGCAAGAGCTCCACGGTCGCGGCGATGCTCAACCACATCAACCAGAATCTGCAGCGGCATATCGTGACGATCGAGAATCCGATCGAGTTCCTGCACCGCGACGTGAAGTGCTCCGTGACCCAGCGGGAGGTCGGGGTCGACACCGGGAGCTTCGCGATCGGACTGCAGGCTGCGCTCCGCCAGGATCCTGACGTGATCGTCATCGGGGAAATCTCGGATCACGAGACGCTCGACACCGCCATCAAGGCCGCCGAACGCGGACACCTCGTGCTCTCCACCCTTCCGACCGCCGACGTCTACAGCACGGTCGCGCGACTGCATTCCATGTTTCCCGGGGTGGAGCGGGAAATCGGGCAGGTGCGGCTGTCCGAGGTGCTGCGTGGAATCCTCGCCCAGCGGCTCGTTCCGAGGCGGGATGACGGTGGGCGCATCGTCGCGGTGGAGGCGCTCGTGGCCACCGCGCCCGTCCGCGCGATCCTGCGTGACCCGGAGCGCATCCACGCGCTCCGGACCGCGATGTTCGAGGGTGGCGAAGACGGCATGCAGACCTTCGAGCAATGCGCCGAGCGGCTCCTGGCCGAGGGCCAGATCTCGGCAGAGGCGGCCGCGGCGCTGGGCGCGTGAGGGCGCGCGAGGTCTTCGCGGCGCTCATCGCGCTGCCGCGTGAAGCCGGGACTCCCGCCGCCACCGCCGCGCGCGGGCTGCTGATCCGTCATCTGACCGAGCTCGGCTACCAGGTCCGCGAGCAGCGATTCAATTTCCAGCCCTCCTCGCTCAACGCCTTCCCGCTGCTGGGCGCGGGGCTCGGCTGGCTGACCCTCCTCGAGATTCCCCTGCTCCTGATAGGCCATCTGCCCGGACTGCTCGCTCCCCTCGTCTGGGGAGCTGGTGTCCTCGCCCTGGGCATGCTGGCCTGGGGGATCGGCACCGGCGTCGAAGTCCCCGGCGCCGAGCGTCGTGAGGACGCCAATCTCGTGGCCACGCGCGGGCAGGGGCCGGTGTATCGCTGGATCGTCGCGCACGTCGATTCCAAGGCCCAGGGACACTCCATGGCGGGTCGCCTCCTCGCGGTGTGGGTGATGCTGCTGGCGGGGGCGCTCATGACCGGGTTCACGCTTTGGCGGCTGGTTCGGGGCGGGGCCCTGCCTGGGGCCGCGGTGGCCGCCTCCGCCGGCCTGTCACTGGCGGCGGGCGTGCTTGCCGGTCGAGGACGGCTGCGTGGGACGTCGGCCGGTGCGAGGGACAATGGAACCGGCCTCCTCGCGGCGCTGCTTGCCGCGGAGAGCGGCCAGGACGCCGGGGTGGGGTTCGTGTTCACCGGAGCAGAAGAGTTCGGACTGGTGGGAGCCCGGGCCTTCTTGCGCGACGGCGGGACCCTCGGGGCCGCGGAGGTGGTGAATCTGGATACGCTGACCGACCGGGGCGTGCTCTACCTCGTGGCGCACGACGACCGCGGCCGGTCGCTGGCCGAGGAGCTGCTCCCCGCTTTGCGGGCGGCCGCCCCGCGGGTCGTGGTTCGCCGGTTGCCGCTGGGAATCATGACCGACAGTCTTCCGATGGCGCGGTCAGGGTCGCGAGCGGTAACGCTGGCCCGGCTCGACTGGGCCGACCTCGGTCGCCTGCACACCCCCAGGGACACGATGGATGAGCTCGGGCTCGAGACGGCCGAGGCGGTCGGAAGGGCCGTCGGCAGCCTGCCGCCACCGGTCCGCTGAGGCGGCTGGACTGCCCCGTTGATGGGTGGCGCCCGGGGACGCGGCCCCTGACGCGACGGCGTTGACAACGTCTTTTCCGCGCCTAGCTTTCACCAGAGGATACATCGGGGCCCCCGCCGGGGGCCTCATTTCTTTTGTCCCACAGCCAGAATGTTCAATCCAAAGACGCACTGCGTAGTCGTCGTCGGAGCCCAGTGGGGCGACGAGGGCAAGGGGAAGCTGGTCGATGTGCTCGCCGAGCAGGCGGACTTCGTGGTCCGCTATCAGGGCGGGGCCAACGCCGGCCACACCGTGTGTATCGGCGATGCGCAGTTCATTCTCCAGCAGATCCCATCCGGCATCCTCCACGACAGCTGCACCTGCGTCGTCGGCAACGGTGTCGTGCTCGATCCGGAGACATTCTTCCTGGAACTCGATGGGCTGGCCACCAAGGGCGTCCACGTTCAGGGAAGGATCTTCGTCTCGGACCGCGCCCATCTGGTGCTGCCCTACCACAAGCTCCTCGACAAGGCGCACGAGCGGAGTCAGAAGATCGGGACGACCGGCCGCGGCATCGGCCCGGCCTACGAAGACAAGTTCGGGCGGCGCGGGATCCGGGTCGGCGACCTCCGCCACCTCGAATCCGCGAAAGCGATCCTTTCCGAACGGGTCGCCAGGGCCAATCAGCTGCTGGCGATGATGGGCAGCACCGAACTGGCGAGCGAGCCGCTGCATCACGAGTTGCTCGACCGGCTGGCGCCGCGGCTGCTGCCGCTCGCGAGCGACACCGGACTGCTGGTCCACCGGTCGCTGAAGGAAGGGCGCCGCGTGCTGCTGGAGGGGGCGCAGGGCGCGCTCCTGGACGTGGACCACGGGACCTACCCGTTCGTGACGTCGTCAAACACCACGTCAGGCGGTGCCGCGACCGGCTCCGGGATTGGCCCGACCGCGATCGACGAGGTGCTCGGCGTCGTGAAGGCCTACACCACGCGCGTCGGCAACGGCCCGCTTCCCACTCAGGGAGCGCCCGGCGTCGAGGAGCAGCTGCGGAAGCTCGGCGGCGAGTTCGGCGCGGTGACGGGGCGGCCCCGGCGCTGCGGCTGGTTTGATGCGACGGTCGTGCGCTACTCGGTGCGGGTGAACGGTCTTACCGCGCTCGCGGTCACCAAGCTGGATGTCCTCGACACGTTCGGGGAGATCCCGGTGGGCACCGACTACGTCCTCGATGGCGTCCCGTGCGATCAGCTCCCGGCCGACATCCGGGCGCTCGAGCGGGTCGTGCCGCAATACGAGGTGCTGCCCGGCTGGCGCCGACCCACCACGGGCGCCCGGCGGCTCGCGGATCTTCCGGCCGAGGCCCGGGCCTATCTGGACCGGCTGCAAGACCTCTCGGGTGCACCGATCCGGTACGTGAGCGTCGGAACCAGACGCGACCAGATCATCGAAGTCTGATGGAGCGGACTGAGCTGCTCGTGGTCGGCGCCGGCCCCTGCGGGCTCGCGGTTGGAGTCGCGGCGCACCAGGCCGGCCTCGGCTGCATCCTGCTGGACCGGCGCACGGTGGTTTCCACCATCGAGCGCTATCCGCTCAACATGACCTTCTTCTCCACGCCCGAGAAGATCGAAATTGGCGGCGTCCCGTTCATCACGAGCAACGAGAAGCCCACCCGCAAGGATGGGCTCCTGTACTATCGCCGGGTGACGGAGCATTTCGGACTCGATGCCCGGCCGGGCGAGGAAGTCACCTCCGTCGCGCGCCTCACCGATTGCGGGTTCAGGGTCGAGGTACGCCGGCGCCACGATACCACCAGTTACCATACCGCCAATCTGGTCTTTGCCACGGGCTATTACGACTGGCCCAATCCGCTCCGGGCGCCCGGGGAAGAACTGCCGCATGTGTCTCACTACTTCACCGAGGGGCACCGGCACTGGCACCAGAACGTGGTGGTGATCGGTGGGGGGAACAGCGCGGTGGATGCGGCGCTCGAATGCTGGCGCGCCGGTGCACGGGTGACTCTGGTGCATCTTGAGGATGGCTTCGACCGCGTCGTGAAGCCATGGGTCCTCCCCGACATCACCAACCGGGTGAAGGAAGGGAGTGTCGTCCCCCGATGGAGAAGCCGGGTAGTGGCGATCACCCCCGAATCGGTGATCATCGAACCGGTGGGCGGCGGACCGCGCGAGACGCTTCCAGCCGACGCCGTGCTGGCCATGACCGGCTATCATGCCAACACCGACCTGCTGGCGAGCCTGGGAGTGCCGGTGGACCGCGCGACGGGGATCCCCGCGCACGATAGCGCCACGATGATGACTCCCATTCCGGGGTGTTACCTGGCCGGCGTCATGGCGAGCGGGAACGACGCCAACCGGCTGTTCATCGAGAATGCCAGGGGACACGGGGAGCTGATCGTGCGGGATCTGATTCGGCGCCGGGACGGTTAGGCGCGCTCTCTGCGTCAGGCAAGACCTGAAATGAAGAAACCCTCCGGTGTCTCACCGGAGGGTTTCCCGTTTGTGTGGCCGAGCAGGTCCGAACCGGCCTACTGATTGGCGGCGTACCAGTTCGCCACGTTGAAGCCGACCGGGTCGATCTCGTAGTACTGGTAGCGCGCGTAGCGACCGGTGGTCGGGAAGTACGGCGGCGGATTGCGGAACGAACAGACATCGTAGCTGTACTGGTCGTTCCAGCCTGCTCCCGAGGTCGAGGCGGTCGCGCCGGCGTTCCGCTGAATGAGGCCGCCGATCACGATGTCGCAGCCGCGCCCCTGCTTCTGGCCGACCGGGCAGTCCTCGCGTCCGGCCGTCGGCGTGGAGGCGTTTGCACCGCTGGTCGGATTCTCGCCGTCGAAGGTCGTGAGAGCCAGGAATACGCCGTTATAGCTCTCGCTCGGCGTGTCGTCGAATCCGCTCACGTAGGCGCTTTGCACCAGGAACGGACTGTTCACCGCGTTGTCCGCCATCCTGATGCCCTTGGGTGTCGTATAGCCCAGCATGTCGGCACAGGTCGTATTCGGCGGCGTCACGTAGATGAGGTCGTCGTCCAGCATGATGTTGCCGGTGGCGGCGAGCAGCACCTGACCGCGGACGTTCCCGCTCGCCGCGACGCTTCCGGCCACGTAGATCACGCCCTGGATGTTGAGGTTCCAGGAGCGGTCGAGGGGCCACAGGTAGGGGGCCATGACCGCCGCCTGTGTGGCTGCGGCGGCGCTGCCCACGACGCCGACCCGGCCGGAGCGGGCCAGTCCGTTGACGACGGATGCCGGCGGTGCTCCGCCCCACCCCGGGTACACGAGCCAGTCCCCGAAGGGTGTGGGGTTGTTCGTTGAGACCGAAGGAGTCACCTGCCAGACCCCACCGGTGAGGTTCTCGTCGCCGCCCAGGTAGCAGCGCCGGGCGTTGCCCACGACCGCTCCCTGTGCCTGGCGATAGGCCGTGAGCTTGACGGCGTTGGTTGCGCCGGAGCGGCTGATGGAGTCCGCCGTGATCCAGCTCGTGGGAGCGGAGATGAGCGCGCTCGTGGTCTGGAGGCCGCCGCAGTTGGGCGAGAAGTACATGGGGTCCGCGGCCGCCGTCGTGCTCGAACTGCCGTACAAGGACGGACTGTTCGGCCACCGCCGCGCATTCACGTAGGCACGATTGTTCGCATCGGTCGTCGAGGTGCCAGTGATGCGGGCCTTGAAGACGCGGAAGAAGCCCTCGTTGGCATCGGTGATGTCACCGTCGTTATCGAGGTCGATCCCGATGAACTCGATCCGGGTATCCGGGTCGGTCCGGGTCAGATTGGCATCGCCGGTGATGTTCATGTTCGCGGCCTGCGCGATCGGCAGCACCGACGCGAGTTGCACCGGGGTCGGCATCGGGATGACCGGCACGCCGGTCTTGAAGCCCTTGTTGTAGGTGCCCACGCTCTGATTCGAAATCGAGCCATGGACGGTCAGCAGCCCGTTGAAGATGGCCGGCCCGACGCCGCAGAGGTTGTAGTTGGTGTTGGAGTGCACTGGACCGAACTTCACGTTGCCGTACCCCACGCAAAGCCCCGACGGGAAGGTGTCGGTGAACTCGGCGTACTTCGCGAAGGAGTCCTGCGACAGCTGCACGCGGCGCACCACCACGGCGCCGCGGGCATCGCGGATCTCCGAGATGATGCTGGCGTAGACGCCGAACTGCCCGGTGGTGTTGCCGCTCCGCCCGGCGTAGACCGACCGGGTGAACCCCGGGATCACGGCGCCCGAGGCATCGAGCACTGTGGCCCCCGACGCGAGCGTGACGTAGCCGGTGAGCGGCAGGACCGTGGCGTTCGCATTGAGCTGATTGCGGCCCCATTCGAGCCCGGCGTCGGCCGCGCCTTCCATCATTGCTTCCTTGGCGTGGAACTTGGTGATGAGGTTGGTATTCCCCATCATCATGATGATGCCGATCGCGAGGCTGGCGACGATCATGGCGAGCATCAGCGTCATGATGAGCGCCACGCCTCGTTCGTTCGCCACCATTCGGTGCGTCGTCCGCATATCCTGCTCCTGCTGGGGGTCGTAGGTACTCACTGGGGCGCCACTGCGTTCTGGATGATCAGCGGCGATTCATTCGGCGTGCAATCCGAGGCACCGACGGCGTAGTCGTAGACCGTCCCGACCGAAACGTTGCCGTCGAAGTAGGCGTAGTTCGCCTGGTTCGCGGGCATGCTCGAGAGAATGTCCCAGTTCACCGCCGGCGGGATCCGCCGGTAGATGTTGTAGTTCTGGATGTCGCGCTCACCGCCCGCTTCATCCGCTGATGCGGGCCACTTCAGGCTGTCGCCGGACTGGGGCCAGAGGCCGCCTGCCGGACTGGGGAGGACGGTCAGCGGTCCCGCCAGCAGGGGGACCGCTCCGCAGGTCCGAAGCTGGATGAGCCCGTTGTTGGGCAGGCGTGAGAGCGACGTGACGTCGCGGAAGCGCTGATCGGCGCCCGTCAAGCCATTGGTCACCCGAATGTTGATCTGCACCGCCTTGACACTGTCGGCCAGGGCGGAGCCGGTGCCGTTGGTATCCGCCGCGCTGTTGTGCAGCGCAACCGCGTGGCTGATCGGCCCAGGGCAGGTCGCGCTGGGGCAGACAATGTTGGAGTCCCGGGTCGCCGGCGGTACCGCCAGGGTCGTCCGGTGAACGTAGTAGCGGAAGAACGGCGTGTTCGGGACCTTGTAGATGTTGCGGGCGATGAGTTCCGCGGGCAGGGCGTTCACCCGCATCATCATGACATAGTCGTTCGGGTCCGTGGTGCTCGAGTCGGGACGGAAGTAGATCACGATCGTCTCCGCCGCGCCCGGGGTCCCGTTGTTGTCCAGGTAGGTCATCGACGGGTAGGTGAACGCCGTGTTCGGCAGGACGTACGCCGAACCGACCGGAAGCGCCGTGAATGAGCCGGGCGGTGCGTCGGGGTTGTAGTACACCGCGTTCGTCGGGGTCACGCTGTCGGTGTAGTCGGCGTTTACCGCGAGGGTCAGGGTGTCACCGTACACGAACATCGGCTGGCTGGCGGTGGTTCCCGCGCCGGCGGTGCGCACGACGCGGTCGAGGGTGCCCACCGCGTACCGGAGGTTCTGCTCCAGTTCGAGCCGCTGGCCGCCGACCCGGAAGTTGGTGCTCTGAGACCGGAAGACGCTGATCGCGGCCCCCATCACGAATCCGAGGACCACCATCGCGATCATGACTTCGACCAGCGTGAATCCGGCGCGCTTGCTGTTCATGGGGCCGCCACCACGGTTGTGATGTTGACGGTGTCTCGCAGGGTGGGCTCCGTGACCCGCACCGTCACGGTGGTGTAGTCGGACCCTCCGGAGGTGACCCGGGTGGTGGTCGTGACCCGCTTCATGTTCGGATAGTTCCCGATGCCTGTCACCGTGCCGGCATAGATCGACGGGAGGGGATACGTCGGGTCCGCCTGGATCGTCGCCATGTAACCGGCCGCCACTTCGGTGGCGGCGGTCTTGGTCGTGGTCGTGCCGACGGTATGGAGGAAGCTCGCCACGAACCGGCCGAGCCCGAGCAGGACGATGCTCAGGATCACGAGTGCGACCATGACCTCGATGAGTGAAAAGCCGCGACGATTGGACATGATCAATTGCCTCGCACCCAGGTGCTGTTGGAGTAGCTCCACCAGGCCACCCGGCCCGTCGATCGGATGATTTCGCCCGCGCGCACGTTCTTGGCGATGTTGCGGACCTTGCTCTTGACCGGAACGATGTAGAACCCGCCGTTCTCGCTGGCGGTGCCGTCACGGCGGAAAATGATGACCGGCAGGCCGCCCTGGGTGCGGGTGAAGTTCACCGCGGCACCGCCGAAGGGCATCGCCGGCGCGGCACCCCGGCTGAAGACGATGCTGGAGTCGAGCGTCGTGTAGGTGACGCGTTCGGTGTTCTGGATAATGCCGTCGTTGTTCGCATCTTCATGGATGCGCAGGCGGCGCCCGGCCGTGTCGATCGACACCCGGACGTCATGCTGGAGTGAGATCGCCTGGCGCTCGGAATACATGAGCGCGGCGTTCAGCCCGCGGACGGCGGAATTGATCCGGTAGACGTCGGCATCAATGCTCGGAATCGCCATGGTGGTGACGATCCCGATGATGATGATGACGATCAGCAGTTCGACCAGGGAGAAACCCGCGGCGCTCCGGCGGCGGGGCCGCGGAGCCAGGGACGACTGGGATGGGATACCACGATCCTGCATGTTGTCTCCAGGCAGCCGGGCCATCTCGGGGAGACCCCTGGCTTTGCGTCCCGTCGTCGCCGACGGTTTGCCGTTCACTGGAAGCCCCGCGAAGCAAGGCCCGTCCAATGGTTGGCGCAGAGCCATCTGGGGTGATGTGAGCCCGATCACAACGTTGCACCGGGGCCCACCGCCTCCTGTTCCCCTCGTCCGGCCTGGAGGGGCAAGAAGCAAGCCTTTCGAAGCGATTCCTGCATCTCACGGCTGGATGAGGGTTTGGCCTGTTGTCGCAGCATCCACGCGACAGGTGGGCCTCTCGCAAACCGCCGCGAAATGCTTGGGCCGCTTGAAGTTGGGTCGGATTCCGGTGGGCCCGGCCCTCCCCAACCAACCTCCAGAGTATCATGCTCGCCGCGATCCCACAAGCGATTATCCGGCAATGAGTTGGGCGCCGAGCGGCTTGCTGGAGCATGGCTCCCCGCCTAGCTTTGCTGGCTTCGCAGCTCCATTCCCCGCTACCCAAGCAACGCGCGATGGCTGATACCACTCTCATGGACAAGCTCGTGTCGCTCTGCAAGCGCCGCGGCTTCGTATTTCAATCTTCCGAGATCTACGGCGGCCTGGGTTCGGTCTGGGATTACGGACCCCTCGGCGTCGAGCTCAAGAAGAACATCAAGGACCGCTGGTGGCGGGCGATGGTCCATGCGCGGGACGACATCGAGGGTCTCGATGCCGCGATCCTCATGCATCCGCGGGTCTGGGAAGCGTCGGGGCACGTGGCCGGGTTCACCGATCCGCTGGTCGACTGCAAGACCTGCAAGGCGCGCTTCCGCGCCGACAAGCTGGAAGATGCGCGGTGCCCGCAGAAGCCGAGCAAGAAGCCGGGGGAGCACAGTACCTGCGAGCTCACCGAGCCGCGGATGTTCAACCTGATGTTCAAGACCTTCATGGGGCCGGTGGAGGAGTCGGCGGCGGTGATCTACCTCCGTCCGGAGACGGCCCAGGGGATCTACGTCAACTATCAGAACGTTCTCAATTCCTCACGCCAGCGGGTGCCCTTCGGTATTGCCCAGATCGGCAAGGCCTTTCGCAATGAGATCACGCCCGGAAACTTCATCTTCCGGACCCGCGAATTCGAACAGATGGAGATGCAGTTCTTCGTGAAGCCCGGCACCGACGAGGAGTGGTTCGAGCGCTGGCGCGAATGGCGGATGTCGTGGCACCACTCGATCGGGCTGGCCCCGGCCAAGCTGCGCTGGCACGTCCACGGTCCGGGCGAACTGGCCCACTACGCCAAGGCGGCGTACGACATCGAGTACGAGTTCCCCTTCGGGTGGAACGAGATCGAGGGGATCCACAACCGGAGCGACTTCGATCTGGGCCGGCACCAGGAGTACTCCGGGAAGAAGCTGGAGTACTTCGATCAGGCCACCAATGAGCGCTTCCTGCCGTTCATCGTGGAGACCTCCGCCGGTGCAGACCGGGTGACCCTCACGACCCTTGTCGATGCCTATCGTGAAGAGGAGGTCGAGGGAGAGACCCGCGTAGTGCTGAGCTTCCACCCGACGATCGCGCCGATCAAGGCGGCGGTACTGCCCCTCGTGAAGAAGGACGGCATGCCGGAACTGGCGGACCGGCTCTTTCATGATCTCAAGAGGCACTTTCCCTGTTTCTACGATGACAGCGGTGCCATCGGGCGGCGCTACCGGCGGATGGACGAGGCGGGGACGCCCTTCTGCTGCACCATCGACGGTCAGACCGTCAGCGACGGCACCGTCACGGTGCGCGAGCGGGATGCGATGACCCAGATCCGCATCCACCAGGATCAGCTCTCGGGGTGGATTCGCGAGCGCGTCGGCTAGCCGCCTGGCGCCCCGGGGAGGGAGTCTCGATTCTCTCCCCCCGGCGCGATACCTGCCCTGACGGTCCCGGCGGCTCTCGCCGCACTGCAGCGGACGCGTGGGGGTGAGGCCTGGATGGGAGGTCGCTCCCGCTGACCGCATTGCGCACCCGGCAGTAGGTCCGCGCATAACCACCCACCTCATGGGAGCCCCCGTGCCACGCGACCGGTCCAAGGACGCACACAAGACCAGCATCAAGGGCAGGCCCCTGCGGCCCGAGAGCCTGATGATGAGTTTCGGATACGATCCGAAGCTGTCCGAAGGCGCCATCAAGTGCCCCATCTTCCAGACATCGACCTTCGTCTTCGAGAGCGCCGAACAGGGGAAGGCGTTTTTCGAAGTCGCCTACGGACTCCGCCAGCAGGGACTCGAGGAGCGTTCCGGGCTCATCTACAGCCGGCTGAACAATCCCGACCTTGAAGTGCTCGAGGATCGCCTGACAGTGTGGGACGGTGCCGAGGCCTGCACGGTCTTCGCGAGCGGGATGGCGGCCATCTCCACCACGCTGCTGGCGTATGCCCGCCCCGGCGATGTGATCCTGTTCAGCACGCCCTTGTACGGCGGCTCGGAGCACCTGTTGCGGCATTTCTTCACCCAGTACGGTGTCACGCCGGTGGGCTTCGCCGCCGGGATTCCAGTGCCACAGCTCGAACCCTCACTGGTGGCCGAGATTGCCGGCCGTCCGGTCGCGGCGATCCTGATCGAGACCCCGGCCAATCCGACCAACGCACTGGTGGACATCCGGAGTGTGGCGGACTTTGCGGGGCGCCTGGCCCGCGGCGACCGGCGCCCGATGGTGGTCATCGACAACACCTTTCTCGGGCCGCTGTGGCAGCAGCCGCTCAAGCACGGCGCCGATCTCGTCGTCTACTCCGCGACCAAGTTTCTCGGCGGGCACAGCGACCTCATCGCCGGTGCCTGCCTCGGTTCAGCGGCGGCCCTCGCGCCGGTCCGCGCGCTCCGGACGTTTCTCGGCACCATGGCGGGCCCGTGGACGGGATGGCTCCTGCTGCGCAGCCTCGAAACGCTCAAGATGCGAATGACGGCGTCGATGAAGAACGCGCGGTACGTCGCGGACTTCCTCCGCGATCACCCGCGGGTCCGCGCCGTCCACTACCTGGGGCATCTCGAGCCGGACCACCCGATGTACGCAACCTACCGGCGCCAGTGCAGTGCGCCGGGTTCGCTCATCGCCTTTGAAGTCGAGGGTGGGGAGGCGGGGGCGTTCCGGTTCCTGAACGCGCTGTCGCTGGTGAAACTCGCGGTGAGCCTCGGGGGAACGGAGTCGCTCGCGGAGCATCCCTACTCCATGACTCACGCCGACGTGCCGGCCGAAGAAAAGGAGCGGATGGGTGTTACGGCAGGGCTGGTCCGGCTGTCCGTCGGGGTGGAGCACTTCGAGGACATCGTCGCCGATATGGGTCAGGCGCTGGAAGCCGTGTAGCCCGCGGTACGTTCCGATGCGTTACGCCGATTTCGAGGCCCTGGCGCTCCGGCTCTGGTCGGAGGTCCCGAGCGAGTTCCTCGCGGGGGTCGCCGGGCTCGAGATCTCCCGCAAGACCTTGCCGCACCCCCTTCGGGCCGACGTGTACACGCTTGGCGAGTGTGTGCCGATGCCCGCCGAGGGCGAGGAGCCGACCGGGGCGGGGCAGAGTGGGGTCATCCTCTACTACGGCTCCTTTGCGGCGCTGGCTCGGGACTCGGAGCACTTCGACTGGCGTGAAGAGACGTGGGAGACCATCACCCACGAACTTCGCCACCACCTCGAGTGGCGGGCGCGGGCGCCCGATCTGGAGCAGTTCGACTGGGCAGCCGAGCAGAACTTCGCTAGGAGTGACGGCGAGCCGTTCGATCCCGGGTTCTATCTGCACGGGGAGCCGGTTGCGGGGGGCATCTTCCGTCTGGACGACGACTTCTTCCTTGATCGCCCGGTGGAGACGGTGCCGGCGACGGTTGAATTCAGGTGGCACGGGGCGCACTACACGATTCCGGTCCCTGCGGGGACCACCCTTCCGGCATTCCTGATCGTGGCGGAGATTGTCGAGCCCCCTCCTGGCGAACTGGTCGTGGTGCTTCGGCGGGAACGGCGCCTGTCCGACCTGTTCCGGCGCCGGGTGGCCCCGGTCCAGGTGACGGCCGTGGCCCGTCCCGCGGCGCCCTGAAGTCGGCTATCTTCCCCGGCGGAATCACCGGCCTCCTCAATGAGGATCGTGCGCATGAGACGTCTGCTAATGCTCGCTGGAGTGCTCCTGCCAAACGCGGTTGCCGCGCAGGGTGGGGACCCCGGCTACCGCGTCGGGGTCGTGAGCGAGTCCGGTGATATCATGACCTGGCTCAAGCCGGGGGACGGGATCCTGACGCAGGAGAAGGTCATCCCCGTGGGAATCATGCCCGCCGACATCGACGGCCCCCACAACGTCACGGTGTCTTCCGACAATCGTTTCTACTACATCTCCATCGCGCACGGGACGCCGTTCGGCACCCTGTGGAAGATGGACGCTGTCGCCGACACGCTGGTGGGCCGGGCGCCGCTGGAGATGTTCCCGACGACGATCGGGCTCACCCCCGATGGCGAGCTGGCGTTCGTGGCCAACTCGGATTTTCATGGCGACCATCCGCGCCAGAACGTGATCTCGGTCGTCCATACACCGACCATGTCGACCATCACCCACATGCCGGCCTGTGACATGCCGCATGGGGTCAAGTCGAATCACGCCGGCACGCTCATCTACGTCTCCTGCATGAACAGTGACGAGCTGCTGGAGATCGAGGTCGCCACGCTGCGCATCACCCGCCGGGTCCCGACCGGGACCGGGCATGACATGAGCGCCACGGCGGGGATGGATCATGGCGCGATGAGCCACGCCCCCGCGTCGGCCCCGGCTCCCGCGCCGGCACCCGACCTGAGCTGCGCGCCAACCTTCGTAAGCGTGTCGCCGGACGACCGGACGCTGTATGCCGCATGCAACCATGCGAATACGGTGCAGGTCTGGGACGCGGCGACGCTGACGAAGCGGAAGGACATCCCGGTCGGCACCGGCGCGTACAACGTGGAGCCGTCGGCCGACGGGCGCTGGGTCATCGTCACCAACAAGAAGGCGCAGAGCTTCAGCCTCATCGACGCACAGGCGCTCACCGAGGTGGTGCGGGTACCGACGACGAAGAAGATCGTGCATGGCGTCGCCTTTTCGCCCGACGGCCGCTATGCCTTCGTCAGCCAGGAATCGATCGGCGCCGATCCCGGCGCCGTGGACATGTTCGACCTCGCGACGAAGCGAGTGGTGGCGACCGTCGCGGTTCCGGCCCAGCCGACGGGGGTCACGATCCTCCGGCTCGGCCACTAGCTGCCCGTCCACCGTACCAGCCAACACAGTGATCGCATGACTCACGAAACGACGACCTCGATCTCCGGCGCGGAAATCATCCAGCGCGCCAAGCGATTCTTCCAGGAGCGGGTCCCCGGCAACGCCGCGTTTCCGGAGAAGGAGGGGCCAACCTGGGTCACGTTCCGCGGCCAGGGCGGCGAAGAGATCGCGCTCGCGGTCGCCGAGCTGACTGGTGGGAGCCGGATCCGGGCCTCGACCCTGTTCTTCGACCAGGCGATCGGGCGCTTCTTCTCGACACTGCCGGCGATGCGCGCGGGGGCCGCATGAGCGCGCTTTCGATTCGCGTGATGGTCCAGGACGCCTGGGACCAGGTCTCCCTGCAGCTTGCGCCGGCAACCACGGTCGCGGAGACCAAGCAGCGGGCCCTCGCCCTGACGCACACCGGCGGGAAGCCCGAGGATTTTCTGGTGAAGTTCCGCGGGGCCGAGGTCTTCGACGAAAGCCGAAGCCTGGCAGAAGCCGGGGTGGTCCCGAACGCGGCCCTGATCGTCATGCCGCGCCGCCGCCGGCCGGTGCGCTAGGGTAGTCGCGGGATGAGAGACGCCCCGGTGCGGGGCAGGGCACTCACGTTTGTCGCCGTCGGGTTTCTTCTCCTCGACGGCGTTCTGCTTCTCGGCGCAGGGCTGTGGGGCCGTCAGCTTTCGGCGCTGGCGGGCGGAGTCCTCTGTCTGGGCGCCGCGGGCGGCGTCGTCTGGCTCTGGCGGCGGCATCAGCGGGCGGTCGTGGAACTCGCGGAGGCACGGCGTGAGGTGCAGGAGGAGGCACGGGCGCTGCGCGCACTTCTCAAGGGCCGATCCGACGGATGAGCTGCTCCCTGGCCTGGCTCAGCCTTCCGGGCACGACTCCCGGCCAGCGATAGCAGAAAGGGCGCGCCAGGATGCCGGTTCCGGTCTATACCAGCCTCGACTGCCTCGGCCACGATCCTGGGCCCGATCATCCGGAGACCCCGGAGCGCCTCCGCGCGATTCTCGCCCTCCTCTCGGCGGATCCGCGGGCCGACGTACGGCAGGCAGAGCATGGCTCACGCGATGACCTGCTGCTGGTCCATCCGGAGGATCATCTCCTCCGCCTGGAGGCGATGAGTCATGCCGGTGGCGGGGTGATTTCCCTCGATACGGTCTCCAGCGTGGGCAGCTGGGACGCGGTGCTCGGCGCGACAGGTGCGGTCACGGCGGCGCTGCGGCATGCGCATGGGGGGAAGTCGCACGCCTTTGCGGCGATCCGGCCGCCGGGTCACCACGCGCTGGCGCAGCGGGCGATGGGGTTCTGCCTGGTGAACAACGTTGTGGTCGCGGCCCGGCAGGCGCAGTTGCTGGGACGGGGTCGGGTGCTGATCGTCGACTGGGACGTGCATCACGGGAATGGAACCCAGGCGCTGGTCGAGACGGATGCCTCGGTGCGCTACGTCTCGCTGCATCAGCATCCCTGGTATCCCGGGACCGGCATGGCGTCGGAGCGTGGGGTTGGCAACATCTTCAACGTGCCGCGCGGGCCCGGCGCGCCGGCGCAGCTCTACGTCGAGGACCTCTGGGCGGCCATCGCGGCGGCGATCATGCACTGGCCGCCCGAGATCGTGCTCCTCTCGGCGGGGTACGACGCCATGACCGGAGATCCGCTGGGCGGGTTCACGCTCGAACCCGAGGATTTCGCCCGCCTGACATCGCGCCTGCGTGAAGCACTTCCGGCGGTGCCGGTGGTCGGCCTGCTCGAGGGCGGCTACGTGCCATGGCGCACCGCCGAAGGGGTGGCGGCGACCATCGCGGCGCTCGGCTAGCCGGTCACCGGGCGGCGGGGAACCGGCGCGGGCGGGGAGGGGTGGCTCTACCTTCGTCATCGGCTTCGCCGTATTTTCCGGCCTCCCACGGCCTTTCCCCGATCCGACCGGAGTCTCCATTGTCACAGCCACTGCGCATGGAAGCCGAGATTCTCAATCTCCGCACCACGCATCCGTTCATCATCGCCCGCGGCGGACAGAGCGACTACCGGACCGTGTGGGTCCGTCTGGTGGATGCCGACGGGGCCGAGGGCTGGGGCGAAGCCGCGCCGGCGCGCATCTACGGGGAGAGCACGGAGACGGTGCTTGCCGCGCTGCAGGCCTACGCCGAGCATCTGCCATCCGATCCCACGAACATCGAGGACATCGAGCGAAGGTGGGAGAAGGCGCTCGCGCTCAACCCGTCGGCGCGCTGCGCCCTGTCGAGCGCGCTGCACGATCTCGTGGGCAAGCGCCTCGGCATCCCGGTGTACAGCCTGTGGGGGCTCAACCCCGCTGCGGCGCCGCGCTCGACCTTCACCATCGGGATCGATGCCCCCGAGATGCTTCGCAAGAAGGTGATCGAGGCGGAGCAGTATCCGATCCTGAAGATCAAGCTGGGCTCGGACCACGACCTCGAGATCCTCAAGACCATTCGCGACCTGACCGACAAGGAACTCAGGGTGGACGCGAACACCGGCTGGACGGTGAAGCACGCGCTCCGGATGCTGCCGGTGCTCGAGGAATTCGGGGTGACCGTGCTCGAGCAACCGCTGCCGGCCACCGACCTCGACGGACTCGCCGTGGTGAGCCGGACCTCCCGCATTCCGGTGATCGCCGACGAGAGCTGCCTGACCGCCGCGGACATTCCGGGCCTGGTGGGCAAGGTGGATGGCATCAACATCAAGCTCGCGAAGTGTGGCAGCCTGCGTGAGGCGATCCGCATGATCGCGGTTGCGCGGGCGCATCACATGATGGTGATGGTGGGCTGCATGATCGAGAGCAGCATCGCCATCACCGCGGCGGCGCACTTCACCCCTCTGGTGGACATCGTGGATCTCGACGGCGCCGCACTCCTCGCCAACGATCCCTTTGCTGGAGCGACGATCGGCGATGGACAGGTCCATCTCCCTTCCGGTCCGGGGCTCGGCCTGAGCCGGCGATGACCTCCGGCTACGGGCTGGTGGCGCTGCCGCTGCCCCTGGCCCAACCGTACACGTACCGCATCCCCGAAACCCTCGCGGACCGGATCGTGCCGGGCGCGAGGGTTGTCGTACCGGTCCGCCAGCGCGAGCTGGTCGGCATCGTCACGGCGCTCACCGACAGCCCCCCAGAGCAGACCGCCAGGGACATCCTCTCGGCGCCCGATGCTGAGGCGGTGCTGCCCGAAACGCTGCTGGAAACGGCGCGCTGGATCAGCGGCTACTACGGCGCACCGCTGGGGCTCACCCTCCGCGCCATGCTCCCGGCGGCGATGTGGGGCGCCTCCCAGGTGATCGCGGAACTGGGAAGCTCCGCTCCCGGTGGCGGAGTGGCGGGAGCGATCGTCGCCTATCTCGAGCGGAAGGGTGGAGCCGCGCCGGTCCCGACGATCGCGCGCGCGCTCAAGCGGCCGGTCTGGGATGCGATCAATCGCCTCGCCAGAGTCGGCGGGGTGAGCCTGCGAGTGGAAGCGCCCGAGACCGATGCGGCGATCGTCACCGAGAAGGTGGTGCGGCTCGCCGACGTGGTGCCGACGCTGCTCGAGCGCGAGGCGCAGTTACGGCGCAGCCCGGCGCAGCGGGCGGCGCTGGACGCGCTGGAAGAACTCGGCGGCAGCGCGCCGTTGCGTCATCTGATCGAGCGGATGGGCCTCTCGCGCGCCGGGATCGACGGACTCCTGAAACGGGGAATCGCCCGTGTGGACGCGGTGGAGGCGCCACGCGACCCGTTCCGGGACCTCGCCGGCACGGCACCGCCGCCGACGCCCAACGCCGCGCAACGCTTCGCAATCGCCGCGATCGGAGCGACGCCTCCCGGCGACGGCGTACTACTGTTCGGTGTTACCGGCAGCGGCAAGACCCTGGTCTACCTCGAGGCGATCCGGCACGCGCTCGCGGAGGGCCGGGGCGCGATCCTGCTGGTGCCCGAGATCGCGCTGACACCGCAGACCGTCGGCCGCGTGCGTGGGGTGTTCGGTGATCAGGTCGCGGTCCTGCACAGCGGTCTCTCCGATGGAGAGCGGGCCGACGCATGGCGGATGCTCCGCCGGGGGGAGCGGAAGGTTGCCGTGGGCGCGCGATCCGCGATCTTCGCGCCGGTGCGGGATCTCGGGGTGATCGTCGTGGACGAGGAGCACGAGGCGAGCTACAAGAACGGGGAGGCACCCCGCTATCACGCGCGCGACGTCGCGATGGTCCGGGCCCGTCTCGAAGGCGCCCGGCTGGTCCTCGGAAGTGCGACCCCGTCGCCCGAAAGCATGCACCGGGTAGGGTCGAGACTCACCCTGATCAGCCTGCCAGAGCGGGCGGGCACCCAGCCGCTGCCGCCGGTCGAACTGATCGATCTGCGGAGCGCGGAGCGGCTCCCGGAGGCCGGCCCGCTGCCGTGGACGCTCAGGCTCGACCAGGAGGTGACGGCGGCGCTCTCCCGTTCCGAACAGGTGCTGCTGCTCCTCAACCGCCGGGGGTACGCCGCGACGCTCCAGTGTCAGGCGTGCGGTACGGTGCGTCAGTGCGACCGGTGCAGTATCGCGCTCACGGTTCATCAGGCGCCGCCTGGGCTCCGGTGTCACTACTGCGGGCGCGATGAGCCGATTCCGGCCGCCTGTCTCGAATGCGGCGGGGCGGTGCAGCGGATGCGCGGCGTGGGGACGCAGCAGCTCGAGCGGTTCCTGGCCTCACGTTTCCCCGCGGCACGACTGGCCCGCATGGATCTCGATACCACGAGCGCCAAGTGGTCGCACCAGGCGATTCTCGACCGCGTCGGCCGCGGTGAAGTCGACATTCTGCTTGGCACGCAGATGATCGCCAAGGGGCTCGACTTTCCGAACGTCACCATGGTCGGCGTGATCGATGCCGACACGGGACTGCATCTGCCGGACTTTCGCGCGGCGGAACGGACCTTCCAGCTCATCGCGCAGGTCGCGGGCCGGGCGGGGCGGGGACCCAGGGGCGGCCGGGTGATCGTCCAGACCCGCAACCCCGGGCACTACGCCCTCACCACGGCCGCGCAGCACGATACCGAGGGCTTCCTGCGGGCCGAGCTGGGCCAGCGGCAGAGCCCGCCCTATCCGCCGATGGCTTCTCTGGTCAATCTTGTGGTGTCGGGAGAGAACGAGCTCGCCGTGGCGGATGCCGCGGGTGCCCTCGCGGCCTGGTGTGCGGGGCTGGTCGCATCGCAACGGCTTGCCGTGGATGTCCTCGGGCCGGCGCCGTGCGCGCTGGCGAGGATCAAGCTCCGCTGGCGCTGGCATGTGGCGCTTCGGGGTGACGGAGAGCTGCTGGGCCGCATCGTCCGCTATGCCGCCAACCGGCTGCCGGAGCCGCGTGGCGTGCGGGTGATCATCGACCGGGACCCGGTGAGCCTGCTCTGAGATCGTAGCGGACGCCGGGCGGCTGGCGCAGACGGCTGGCGCGCGGTGCCTGACGGGCGCCCATTCATTCAGGAGCATGTCATGGCGGAAGACGTCGGGGCGCTCTACCTCCGGGATGTCGCCGAACGGTTCCGCGCCCACAAGAAGCTGGGGGAGAAGGCGATCGCACAGGTGTACGACAGCGGCCTGGCCGTCCAGCTTGATCCGGAGTCGAACAGCATCGCCATTCTGGTGAAGCACCTCGCCGGCAATATGCGGTCGCGGTGGACGGGCTTCCTGAGCACCGATGGCGAGAAGCCGGAGCGGAACCGGGATGCCGAGTTCGAACTCGAGCGCCCGCCCACCCGCGCGGAACTGCTCGAGTGGTGGGACGACGGCTGGGCCCGTCTCTTCGAGGCGCTCGGCGCATTGCGCGCCGAGGACCTCGCGCGAACCGTGACGATCCGGGGGCAGCCCTACTCGGTGCTCGAGGCAATCAACCAGCAGCTTGCCCACTACGCCTACCACGTGGGGCAGATCGTCCAGCTTGCGCGCCACCTTGCCGGTCCCGCCTGGAAGAGCCTGAGCATCGCCCGGAAGCGACCGTTGTGACCACGGCCTTCGTGGCGGGGGCGACCGGGTACACCGGACGCGAGGTGGTCCGGGCGCTCCGTGAGCGGGGGATCGACACCATCGCGCATGTGCGTCCCGATGCCTCCCGACTCGGCGAGTGGCGGGGTCGATTCGAGGCGCAGGGCGCCCGGGTGGACTCGACGGCGTGGGATCCCGCCGCCATGGGCTCCACGCTCCGTCGGCTTCGTCCCGACCTCGTCTTCGCGCTGCTCGGGACCACCCAGTCGCGTGCCCGCGAGGCCCGGCGGCGCGGGAGAGCGGATGCGGGATACGAGGCCGTGGACTACGGCCTGACGATCCTGCTCTATGAGACCGCAATGGAAGCGGGAGTCCGGCCACGCTTCATCTATCTGTCATCGGTGGGTGTCCGGGAAGGCGCCGGGAATCCGTATCTCGCGGTGCGTGGACGGGTGGAGCGCAGGCTTCGCGACGGCACGCTGCCATATACGATCGCTCGGCCGTCCTTCATCACCGGCCCCGACCGGGAGGAGTTCCGGATCGGCGAGCGCGTCGGAGCGCGGGTGGTTGATGGACTGCTGACGGTGGCGGGATGGTTCGGGGCGGGGAGGCTGAAGCAGCGGTATCGCTCGACGACGGGCGCCACGCTCGCGCGGGCGCTGGTACGACTGGCCGTGGATCCGGCTGCAGTCGGCCGAACCTTCGAGTCGGAAGCGCTGCGGGTAGCCTGACAGGCGAAGGTGGGGGGCTGCGGCCCGGTGCCCCGGACCGGACGCGGAGTCCGGCCTCTGGATGGACTACAGACCGTCGGACGCGATGATACTGGTGCTGAGAGTGTGGAAGGCTTCCTCGACACCATCGCCTGACTTGGCGCTGGTCTGGAAGATTGTCCAGCCCTTCTCCTTGAGCCACTCCTGCTGAGTCGCGCTGATTCCCCATTGGCCCCAGAGGTCGGCCTTGTTGAGGCAAAGCACGAAGGGAAGCCCGGGAGCGCGCTCCGCCGCGGTTTCCTGCAGCCCAATCGCAACCTCGAGCGTGTCGGAGCGGGTGCCGTCGGCGACCAGGATGTAGCCCGCTGCGCCACGGAGGTATTGCATCCGCACCCACTGGTACCGCTCCTCTCCCTGGAGGTCCCAGAGCATCAGGTTCAGCGTGTGGTCCTCGATATCCACCGTCTTGCGATCGATCTTGACCCCGATCGTGGAGAGGTACTTGTCGGAGAAGACGCTGTCGACAAAGCGGCGGACGAGGCTCGTCTTGCCGACGCCGGGAGCGCCCATCATGCAGATCTTCTTCTCGAGCACGGTCATCGTTCCTCCGCCACAGGGGCGGTTGTCGCCAGCATTCGCTCCGCCGGGGCACGCGAGGGGTTCTCGACACCCAATCCGCTCCGGGTGATGGTGCGGTCGATCATCTCGCCCCGGGTGACCAGATGCCGACCGGAGAAGATGCTCTCCACGGGCCGGCGCACAAGGCGGGTCCTGACGGCGCCCACCGCTCTGCGCATGCAGTCCTTCTGCCGGACGACTGACGTCACGGCGTGACCGGGTCGGCTGGGAGCGCCACATCTGCGCGGACCAGCGCGGCGCGCCGAAGGGCGCGTTCGGCGTCGCTCGCGGCCGGGGTCGCATCGGCCGGGGCCGCCTCGGCGCTGATCTCGACACCGGGCGGCAGGATCGGCCCCATCCGGCCGCGCAATGCATCCGCGCGTTCCATGCGCAGTCGCTCGTTGGCGTCAGCATTGCCCTGGTCATCGGCGGAGCCGATCACCGTCAGGCGAAGCGTGAGTCCGAGTCCACGTGCCACACTGTCGAGCCGCGCCACATCGGCGGCGATGGCACCCGCCTCATTGCTGCCGGTGCTGTCCAGCAGTGAGATGCCGGTGGGGAAGAGGACCCGGTGCGCCTCGACCGCGGCCACCAGCGGCATGAGCTGCGGCAGTTCGCGGGGCTGCCGGCGCTCGATGCTCAGGCTCCCGACGCCCGCGAGCGCGGGAGCCAGTGTCCCCGCGCGGGCGAACCACGCCTCGGAGGCGATGCCCGTTGCAACCAGCGTGTCCGCCACGAGCCGAAGGCCGATGGTGGGCGGCGGTGCCAGGACGCGGGTGGCGCGGCTCAGGATGAACTGCGGCAGCAGGGCGACGTACGGCTCCCACCGTCCGATGACCTCGGCGCCCCCCAGCTTCTGGTCGGCCAGCAGCGCCACGGGGTCTCGCGCGAGCGGGTCCCGCAGCCCCCGAACGACGTAGTGCCCGTTCTGCCTGCCGGCATCGGTGACGATGACGCCTGGTTCGTCCCGCAGCCGATCGAGATAGGCGTGCCAGCGGCGTTCGCGCAGGAATCGCGGCACCAGCAGCACGCCGAGGAGGATGAGCGCGACGGCCAGCAGCCCGTAGGTGCGCCACGGGGTACGGCGATCGGGCTCCCGCGCCTCCATCAGGAGCAGGGCGTCGAGCTTCGGCCGGCTGCGGAGGAACGGTCCGGCGTCTCCCTGGAAGCGGGCCAGCTCGGCGGCGTGGTCGCCTTCGATCGCTTCGATGGCGCGCTGCAGCTCCGCGCGAAACTCGAACGGGGCGTGACCGCGAATCACTGCCGCGAGCAGCGTCCGCGCGCCCTGCTCGACCCAGACGGTGAGGTCACCCACCTGCATGGTCTCGAGCATCTCCTCCTGCGCCACGCCGAAGGAGTCGCGGGTGAAGTCCTGGATGGCGGTCAGCATGCCCGCCACCATGTCCGGCGGCTGGGCCGCGGTGCTCGGGGCCGTCACATGCTGCAGCAGCAGGCCGCTTTCCCGGTGGACCAGGAAGACCTGCTCCACCCGGTACAGCAGGCTGTGGCGAAGCACGACTTCCGCAAACGACGTCCCGGTGCGGATCGCCTCCCAGCGCCAGGCCAGTCCCTGGAGGGAGAAGGTGTGCTCCAGTGCCTGGTTGACGGACTGCATCATCCCCGCCAGTGCCTGACTGATGGCGCGGCGGATCGCGGGGCCCATGACGGGGAAGAGCGCGTCGGCGAGCGGCTTGGGGTCGCGGCGGACGGACGCGGTGAGCGCCCGCTCGACGACCGGCGAGAGCGCCTCCGGATCGTCGAGCTTCTGCTCGATGCGCCGGATGGCATCGCGCTCGCGACCGAGGATGATATTCCGCAGGCGGGTGAGCGCGTCGCCGGCGGCGGGCTGTCCCGCCGGTTCCACCCGGGCCGGCTCGCCGCGCGGCGGTTCGGCGCGTTTGGGCGCCTGTACCTCAGGCGTCATGCGGTCGGCCGGAACTCGTCGGCGAGGCGCTGGGCGAGGTCGGCGAACAGGGCGCCGAGTGCGGCGCGATCCGCCTTGCGGGTGTGCAGTTCGTCCGTCTCGCGCTTGAGCGCGGAATTCAGCTCGTTGACGCGCCGCTGCAATTCCTCGCTGAACCCCGAGGCGTGCCGAGCCAGCTCGCCGCGCAGGTCACGGTGGCCGCGGGCCAGTTCCTCGCCGGTCTCGGTGAAACGGCGATCGGCGGTGCGGCTCAACTGCTCGAGCGCGCCTCCCAGCTCCTGCATCTGGCCGGTACGGTTTCGCTGCTCGCCGGAGATGCGCTCCGAGAGCGACTCGATTTCGCGCCGGATGAACTCCTCGAGGGAGGTGTACCGGTTGCGCATCTCATCGCGCAGGTCGGCGGAGTCCTTGAGCAGCCGCTCTTCGAGTTGCGCGAAGCGCCGGTCGTAATCGCGCATCTGCGCGCCAAAGATGATGTCGCGGATCTGGTCGATGTTGCCGGGGGCAGTCTCGGTCTGGTCCATCGGGTCCTCTGGGCTCTGGGTCGGTCGCGGGAATAAGGCCTTTGGGTGCCGCGATCTGAACTTGCTGAGATGTCGGGTGTATCGTCGCCGTCCCGGCGCTCTCGCCGCTCACCCCCACATCAATCGCCGGAGATGCGCGGCCGAGCGACTGCCGGTTGTGCAGCGGGACGGCCCGCGCCAGCAACACGAAGCTTGCGGATATTGCTTCGCCGGGGGGAGGCCGTCAACGCCGCGAGCGCGGGCCCCGTCAGGCTGATCGCCGGCCGGCGGCTGCCACACGCACCTTCGCCGGCGTTGGCATCCGTGCCGGTCGCGACTAGGAGCCGAGTGGCCCCGATCTGCGCGAACCGCTCGTGGTTGCAGGCCTCGGAGGCGGGTGGGGCAGCGGGTGCCAGCACACCGGGAAGGTGCAGGCGATCCGCACCGGGGGAAAGGGGGAGCTGACCGTCAGCCTCCGATCGCTCGGCGGCTGACGGTCGAAGGGGGGAGTGCTACTGCGCGGCCCAGCCGATCTCGCCGCCAATGTACCAGTTGCGGCCAGGAGCGGTCTCGAACACCCGGTTGAAGGCGGCGTTGAGGGTGAGGCTGCTCACGTAGCGACGATTCCAGAGGTTGTTCACGCCGAGGAAGGGCCGAATCCAGGCTCCCCCGCTCTGTCCCTCCCAGCTGATCCTCGCGTTCGTGACGCCCAGGCCGATGCCGGTGATAGCGCTCTTCGGGTCCGCTTTGCCCCAGCCATTCACGTAGACCGTGTTCTTGTCGTCCGCAAATATCGATGATGACATGGTGTGGTCGATGTCGAGCGACACGCCCCGGACCGGGCCCGCGCGGAGCCCGAACCGGATGAAGGCCTTGGGAACCCCGGGGAGCCGCTTGCCGTCCAGGGTATCGACGGTGGCGCCGTTCACGCTCCGATAGACGTCGTAGCGGTAGTTGGCATACGTCCAGTTCCCGAACAGGCTGAGCTGGTCGAGCAGGCGGGCGTTGAGTCCGAGCTCGATCCCGTCGTTCTTGAGGCGGCCGGCGTTGGCGAAGTATCCCCGCCCGCTCACCTCCCGATATTGCACGATCGCGTCCTTCACCCGCCCGAGGAAGCCGGCGACGGAATAGGTCAGCGGGCCCACGGTGCCGCGGGCCCCCGCCTCATAGTTCACCGTGCGCTGGGGCTTGAGACCGGTGTTGAAGCCGCCGGTGGAGTTCGGCTGGTTGGCGAGCTCGGTCGTGGTAGGTGTCTCAAAGGACGTGGAGACGTTGAGGTAGGGGCTGAAACGGCGGTCCTTGATCACACTCACGCCGGCGTTGCCGGAGACCGACGACATCGTGCGGTCGCCGCTGTTGTCGGTGCCATCGCTGAAGTGCTTGTCGGCCACGTCGAACTTCACCGCGTCATAACGCCCGCCCGCGCTCACCACCACGTCGGTCGCGGGGCTCCAGTGCAGCTGGACGAAGGGGCCGACCTCGGTAACCGTCTCAAGCTGAGCCAGGGTGGCGGTATCCTTCACGCCGGCGATCGTCAGGTAGGTGGTCCTGTCGTCCTGCATGCGCTGCAGATCGAGGCCTGCCGTTACCCGGAGCCCCGCGCCGGCCGGGCCGAAGCCCTGGTCCGCGCTGACCCGGAAACCGCCCGCCTTGCGGTCGATCGACTGCCAGATTCCCTGATTGAACGGCGCGCCGGATCGGGGTGGTGTTGCCGCCGGGCTCTCGAGATTGCGGATCAGTCCGAAGACCGTCGCATTGATCTCGCCCCGGCCGGTGAAGTGCCGCAACGTCAGGCCGAGCTGGCCCTGGCTTACGTCCTTGTCGGCCTTGCGGGCGATGTTCGCTGCGGCCGCCGAGTCAGGATTGGCCAGTACCTCGGTCGCGGTCAGCGCACCGGGGTTTTCCGCCTTCGGGGCGTTGCTGTAGCCGAATCGGAGGCCGAGGGTGGTGCTTCCACCCAGAAGGTAGTTGCCGCCCACGTTGAGCTGGGTGACCTCCGACGCGCTGTGCTGCCGGAAGCCGTCGGCCTGCGTACGGGAGAGCGAGAGCACGCCGCTCGCAGGGCCGCTGCGCGCCGTGGTTCTCCCCTGGATCTTGAACAGGCCGAATGAGCCGCCCTCTGCGCGAATCGACTGGGAGAACTTGCCGGGGCCCGCGCCTTCGGAGGTCAGTGAAACCACGCCGCCAGAGGCATTGCCATAGAGCGAGGACGCCGCCCCGCGCAGCACCTCTATCCGCTGCAGGTTGCCGAAATCGACATTTGAGAGCTGACTCTGGCCGTCGGGCAGGGTCTGCGGAATGCCGTCCAGCACGATCTTGATGCCCCGGATGCCGAAATTGGCGCGGGCGCCCGATCCGCGGATCACCAGCCGCTGGTCGAGATTGGGATTGTAGCGATTGGCGACGTAGACGCCGGGCAGGTTGTTCAGGGACTCGTCGAGGCCGAGCGTGGACTGCGCGCCCTGAATTTCGCGCCGATTCACGACCGACACCGCCGCCGGAATCCGGACGACGGTTTCTGGGGTGCGCGTCACCGTGACCTCGAGGTCGGGCAGGGTGACCTTCGCTGAGTCCCGCTGGGTAGTGTCGCGGGTTGCCGGCGCCTGGGCTAGGGCCGGAGTGGCGAGCAGGAACAACAACGCCAACGATGGCAAGCCTCGCATCAATCTTCCTCGCGATGTGGGGGATATCGCCCAGTCCGGCGGGCGCATGTGATCTTGTGCAGCGGCAAAGCACGGTATGTGCCGCTGGGCAGGAAATCTCCACCTTCGGCTATCTGCCTGCGGAAACAGAACATGCGGGGCCGTGAGGCACCCTGTTTCCGTCCTCTCTGATTGGGGCAAACGGGGCGGGGTGGGGCGTATGCCCCACCACGCTCGCGCTTGAATCGCCTCCCGCTGGGGCCTAGATTCCGGCCATCTTATGGCCGCGCAAAACTATCACGCACCGGACTTTACGGCACCGCCGCTGGCCCAGGCCCCGGATGCGAGGTTCGCGCCGATGCCGGCCGATGGTGTCCTGCCCGAAGGGTTCTTCTCCACTTCGAATCTGCCGACCTACGTCCGGGTGGACGGCCGCTGGCTCTTGCCCAGCCGGCCGCGGATGGACTGCGCCATCGTCCGGCGTGCGGGCGGACTCGAGGTCAGTGAGCCCCGCCGCCTGACACGTGGCGACCAGGTCGCGATGGGGCTGGCCGAGGATGGCTCCGAGGGTATCTACGTGCACACCGCCGGCTTCCTCGGCGGGGCGCACAGCGCCAACGAGTTCCGCTTCATGTCGAGCGAGGTCAGCCGCGAACGGCCCGTCAATTACGACGAACTGGCCGAGCGGCTGATCGAGGAGCGGCGTCAGGGCGGTTTCCTCATCTGGGTCGCCGGGCCCGCGCTGGTGCACTCCCGCGCGCGGGGCGACTTCGAATGGTTCATCCGCAACGGCTACGTCCAGGCGATGCTGGCGGGCAACGCCGTCGCAGTGCATGACATCGAAGCCGCCATCTTCGGCACCACGCTCGGGATGAGCAATACCGGCCAGCCCACTGATGGCGGGCACGGCCTGCACATGCGGGCGATCAATCAGGTGCGCGCGGCCGGCTCCATCGAGGCCGCGGTCGCGTCCGGACTGATCCGCAGCGGTATCATGCATGCCCTGGTCACCGAGCGGGTGCCGTTTGTGCTGGCCGGGTCGATCCGGGATGACGGGCCGCTGCCCGGTGTGGTCCACTCGAGCGTCGCCGCTCAGGACGCGATGCGCGAACACACGGTGCGGGCGACCGGCGCGGTGCTGATCGCGTCGGCACTGCACGCCATCGCCGTCGGCAACATGCTGCCCGCCTATCACACTCATTACGAAGGCGTTCCGACGCCGCTCATGACGGTGTGCGTCGATCAGACCGAGTTCGTCGTCAACAAGCTCAAGGACCGGGGGACCCACCAGGCGTTCGGGGTGGTGACCAACGCCCAGGACTTCATGCACGTGCTGCGCTTCTACGTGGAGAAAGGGACCCAGTCGTGATCCTCAATCAGCCCGGCTCGGGATGGGGGCGTCTCGCGGAGCATGTCGCGGCCGCGATCCCGGCGACCGAAATCGACGGGGTCTGGCAGTTCCGGACCATCAGGCGGGATGGCCGCGAATTCGGAACGGCGATGCTTTCCCGGGTCGACGGCGAGCAGCAGGAACGGCGGCGCATCTACACCGCGCGCTTCGTGCACCAGCTCAAGGGCAAGGAGCGGGGCAAGTTCGAGGCGTCGCTGGAGGAAGTCGGCAGCGGCCCCGTGGAGACGCTGGGGGATCTGCTCGCGGGCGTCCGCAAGCGGATCGAGGACGAGGATCCCCGGCCGGTGCCGGTCGACGAGTGGTTCCCCGTGGCGGATGGCGCGACTCGCGACGGGTGAGGGCGCGGCCCTCCTCGAACGCTTCCGTCGCTACCTCCGGGATCACCGGCAGCCGGTGACCCGCCAGCGGGACCGTGTCGCCGAAGTGGTCCTGCTCTCCGACGAGCATCTCTCGGTCGAACAGATCCGCCGCCGGCTGGGCCAGGACGGCGGTGGGGTCGGGCTCGCGACGATCTACCGCACCCTGGACCTGCTGGAAAAGAGCGGCCTCGTGCGGGGGCACGACTTCGGCCAGGGCTTTCGCCGCTACGAGCCCATGCCCGCCCAGGCGCATCACGAGCACCTGATCTGCCTGCGCTGCGGCTCGGTCGAGGAATTCGCCCACGAGCGGCTGGAGCGGATGCTTCCCATCATCGCCGACGAACACGGCTTCCAGCCCGAGCGTCACCGGGTGGAGATCTACGGCGTCTGTCGCACCTGTCAGCGCCGGGTCCTTGGTTAGGCGGGGTCGTGCATGAATGACGCGGGTTCCCTCGGCTTCCTCGTGGCCTTCACGGCGGGGATTCTCAGCTTCCTCTCCCCCTGCGTCCTGCCGCTGGTGCCGTCCTACATCGGCTTCCTGACCGGGCTCTCGCTCGATGAGATGAGCTCGCGGCGCCGGGTCGCGTTCACCCACGCGCTGCTGTTCGTGCTCGGGTTCACCCTGGTGTTCCTGCTGCTGGGTGCGTCGGCCACCGCGCTCGGGCGCTCGCTGAACTATCACAAGGTGTGGCTGCAGCGTATCGGCGGGGTGATGATCATCGCCTTCGGGCTGATCTGCCTCGGGGTGATCAAGCTGGATTTCCTGCAGATGGAGCGCCGGGTCCACCTGCAGAACAAGCCGCTCGGCTACCTCGGCTCGGTCCTCGTGGGGATGGCGTTCGCCGCCGGATGGACGCCCTGCATCGGGCCGATCCTCGGCGGGATCCTCGGACTGGCCTCCGCCTCCGACACGCTGGGGCGGGGCATCGCACTGCTCGGCGCCTATTCCGCCGGCCTCGCGGTGCCGTTCCTGCTCGCCGCATGGGCCGTCGACGGCTTCCTGGAGTGGTTCCAGAAATTCCGGCGCTACCTGCCGTGGGTCATGCGCGTCAGCGGCGCGCTGCTGGTGATCGTCGGCGTCCTGCTGGTCACGGGGCAGTTCACCCGGCTGGCCGGGGCGCTCCGGGCGCTGACGCCAGAAGGCCTGCTCAACCGGCTCTGACGCGCGGCTCGCAGGGTCGGAACGATGGTTGTGAATGCCTGATTACTCCACCTGACCGATCTGGTCCACCGGATACCCGATGACCTGGCAAGCCTGGTTCACCCTCGGTGTCGTACTGCTCACGCTGGCCTGCCTCGCCAAGGATTACCTCGCGCCGTCCAACACGATGATCGGCGCGGCCATCATCCTGCTGCTGGCCGGCATCATCAAGCCGGACGAGGCGTTCGCCGGCTTCGGGAATCCCGCGCCGATGACCGTGGCCGCGCTCTATATCCTCGCGCGGGGCGCGGAGAAGACGGGGCTGCTGCAGCCGGTGCTCGAGCGGCTCCTGGGCAAGGGCCATGGGGGCCGCTGGGCGATGACCAAACTGCTCGTCCCGTCCGCCGCCGCGTCCGCCTTCCTGAACAACACCCCCATCGTGGCGATGATGATCCCCCAGGTGCTCCGCTGGGCGGACCGGGTGCGGGAGTCGGCCTCGCGATACCTCATGCCGCTCTCGTTCGCGGTGGTGCTCGGCGGCGTGATCACGACGATCGGAACGTCGACCAACCTGGTGGTCTCCGGGCTGCTGCAGAAATCGGGCGGCGCGCCGCTCGGCCTCTTCGAGATCACGCCGGTCGGTCTGCCGGTCGCGATCATCGGGCTGATCACGCTCATCGTCACGGTGCCCTGGCTGCAGCCGGATCGCCGGCCTGCGCGGCAGCAGCTGGAAGAGAATGTCCGCGAGTTTGCCGTCAGCATGACGGTGGTGGCCGGCGGACCGCTGGACGGCGCCGAGGTGGAAGAGGGGGGCCTCCGGAACCTGCAGGGGGTGTTCCTGGCGGAGATCGACCGGCTTGGCGAACTGATCGCACCGGTCGCGCCGAACCAGGTGCTTCGGGGCGGGGACCGGCTCAACTTCGTGGGCCGCGCAGACGTGGTGGTCGACCTGCAGAGCCGCCGCGGACTGGTGTCGGCCGAGTTGCACCACATGACGCATTTCGACACCGCCCGGCACTGCTATTTCCAGGCGATCGTCGGCGCGAACTCCCCGCTGGTGGGGCGGACCCTCAAGGAGGTCGAGTTCCGCAGCCGCTACCAGGCCGCAGTCATCGCCATCCATCGTTCGGGGCAGGCGGTCGAGGCCAAGCTCGGCGAAGTGCCGCTCAAACTGGGTGATACCCTCATCCTGCTCGCCGATCCGGGGTTCCGGGACCGCTGGCGCGACCGCAGCGACTTCCTGATGGTGGCCCCCATGGAGGGCACTCCTCCCGCGGTGACCAGGAAGGCCTGGATCGTCGCGGTGATCGGCATCCTGATCGTGGGAGTTGCCGGAGCGGGCTTTCTCCCCATCCTCCAGGCCTCGCTGATCGGCGCCATCGCGCTGGTAGCCTTCGGCGTGCTGACCGCGACCGAGGCGCGCAACGCGATCGAACTCGACACCATCATCGTGATCGCCGCATCCTTCGCGCTCGGCACCGCGATGGAAAAGTCGGGACTCGCCACCGAGGCCGCGAAGCTGGTCATCGGCATCTCAGGCGGCGGCAGCGTCCACGGGGCCCTGCTGGGGATTGCCATCGCCACCGTGATCACCACGGAGCTGATCACCAACAATGCCGCTGCGGCGCTGCTCTTTCCTATCGCCTTCGCGAGCGCCAACACGCTCGGGGTCGATCCGCGCCCGTTCGCGATCGCGGTCGCGGTCGCCGCGTCGAACTCCTTCCTCACGCCAATCGGCTACCAGACCAACACGATGGTCTACGGGCCGGGCGGCTATCACTTCGGGGATTACATCCGGGTGGGACTGCCACTGACGATCACCACCATCATCACAGCGGTCATCGTCATTCCGTGGTGGTGGCACCTCTAGGGGCCGTCGGCTGACACCGGCTGCGCTGCCTCTTCCGGGCGACTGAAGGCACCGGGGCCATCCCCCTCCAGCTCTTCCTCCACTTCCTGGCGGCGCAGCAGTTCCCAGTAGCGCGCCCGATTCGCCATCAGCGTCTCGTGGGTTCCCTGCTCGATGATACGGCCCCCGTCCAGCACCAGGATCCAGTCGGAATCCCGGACGGCGGAAAGCCGGTGCGAGATGACCACGCGGGTCCGGGCGGCGAGCGCGTCGCGGAGACCGTGGAGGATCTGCACTTCGGTATGGGCGTCCACCGCGGAGAGCGCGTCGTCGAGGACGAAGATGGGGGGATTCTGCGCCAGGGCCCGGGCGATGGCCGCCCGCTGGCGCTGGCCGCCCGAGAGATTCACGCCCCGTTCACCGAGCATGGTGTCGAAGCCGTTCGGCAGGTCGGGCAGGGCCGCGGTGAGCTGCGCCGTTTCGGAGACCCGCTCCAGGCGGCCGTCGTCCGGCGCACCGAGCAGGACATTGGCCCGGAGCGTGTCGCTGAACAGGAACGTCTCCTGCGGGACGAACCCGACCGCCAGATGCAGATCGCGCAGCGTGAGATCCCTGAGGTCGATGCCGTCGATCCTGATGCGGCCCTGATCGGGATCGTACGCCCGCACGATCAGCTCCGCCAATGTCGATTTGCCGGTGCCAGTCGCGCCGACGATGCCGAGCGAGCCACCCGCGGGCACGCGGAAGCTGATATCCTCGAGGACCCAGCCCCGCTCGCGGGCGTTGGGATAACGGAACCAGACCTGTTCGAAGCTCAGGCTGCGGGCGCCGCCGGCCGGCGGCAGCGGCACCGGGGCTGCGGCATCCGCGATCGCAGGGATGGCATCGAAGAGTTCATTCAGCCGGCCCATCGAGGCTTCGCCGCGCTGCACCAGGTTGACCGCCCAGCCGAGGGCGATCATCGGCCAGACGAGGTAGACCAGCCAGGTGCCGAAGGCGATGAACTCGCCGACCGAAATTGTGCCCTGGATCACCAGTCCGCCCCCGATCCACATGACGGCCACCGCCCCGAGCCCGCCCAGGAAAGCGAGCAGCGGGTGAAAGGCGCCATAAACGCGAGCCAGGGCTAGATTGCGGTCGGCGTACTCCGCGTTTATCGTGCGGAATCGCTCGATCTCCGCGGCTTCCTGCCGATAGGCGCGGACGATTCTGGCGCCGGAGAGATTCTCGTGGACGGCCGCCGTGAGGTCGGAGTAGGCGGCCTGGATCCGCAGCGTGCGGCGCTGGATCGCGGCACCGAAGACGACCATGCCGATGGGCAGACCGAGCAGCGGCAGCAGCGCGATGCCGGCGAGTCGCGGGCTGATATGGAGCAGATAGGGCACCACCATCGTGGCCCTGACGATCGTATCGGAGAGGTACATCGCTCCCGGGCCCGCCACCATGCGCACGGCGAGCAGATCGTTGGTGGCGCGGGCCATCAGGTCGCCGGTAGGGAAGCGATCGTAGAATTCGGCCGAGAGCCGCTGCAGGTGCTCGAAGAGGCGGTCGCGCACATCGGTCTCGACCCGGCGGCTGACGCTGTTGAGTGACTCGCGCATGACGAAGCGCGCGAAGCCGCCTGCGGCCGCGACGGCGAGCAGCATGACGAGGGCCCGGCGCACTTCCGTGATCGTGCCGCCGTGACCGAGGGCATCGATCCCCTGCTGGAGGTACTTCGGCGCCAGAGTGGTGAAATAGTTCGACAGGAGGACGCAGGCAAAGCCCGCGGCGAAGACGCGGCGATAGGGCCGGGTATAGGGCAGCAGTCGCCGCAAGTGGATCATGGGTGTGCAATGTCGCTCGGGCGGGAGAGCCCGGGCAAGTCATCGTTCAGGGAGGAAACATGGTCAGGAAGCTTATCGGCGGGCTCGCAGTGATGTCCCTCGTCGCCTGCGGCGGGAAGAAGGATCAGTCTCAGGCGGCCGCGGACAGTCTGCAGCGGGATCTGCAGCTCGCCCCGGCGGAATCCACCACCGCAATCAACGACCGGCCGGCCGCGCAGCCGGAGACCCCGGCCGCGACGCCGGCGCCGGCCACCCCAGCGCCGAAGCCGAAGCCCGCCCCGGCCAAGCCGGCGGCCCCGAAGACCCATACCTACACGCTTGCCTCCGGCACCGCGGTTTCCGGAACGGCAAACGACAGCCTGCATTCGCGGCATAACAAGGCCGGGGAGCTGTTCCACGTTGCCATCGGTGCGGATGTGAAGAATGCCGCGGGCGCGACGGTGATTCCGGCGGGCTCCGTCGTCACGTTTCAGGTGACCCACATCGAGCATGCGAACAACAAGAGCGAGAAGGACGGCAAGCTCACGCTGCAGGCGCAGGAGGTCACGATCGGCGGCCAGAGCTACCCGATCAGTGGTAGCGCCGACCAGACCACGGTCGAACACGCCCTCGAGGGACAGGGTGTCACGGCCGGTGCCGCCGCACGGGTGGGCGGCGGAGCGGTGGGCGGGGCGATCCTTGGCAAGGTGATCGGCGGGAAGACCGGTGCCATCGTCGGTGGTGTGGCGGGCGCAGCCGGCGGGGCGGTCGCTGCGTCGCAGACCGCGGACCGGGACATCGTCGTCCGGCCCGGCATGAAGGTGACGATGACCCTCAACGGAGATTTCACCTACACCCGCTGACGCTGGACTCAGCGACGATGGGGACCGCGATGACCTCGCGGTCCCCTTCGTGTTTCCGTCTCTCTGGTGAGCGCGACTCAGTATCCCGCGCCGCCACCACCGAGCCGCGGGTCCGAGACGCCCTCCCAGCCATCGGGAGTCCGGATGATGCCCTCCAGGTCGCCCCAGTACTTGCTGCCCCACGGCGATGTGAATGCCACCTTGTGGCCGAGCGCCTGCAATTCGCTGATCGTCGCGGGCTGGAAGCCGTCTCGTTCCAGCTTGATTTCGTCTGGCAGGCCCTGGTGGTGCATCTTCGGGGCGGCAACGGCGTCAGGCAGCGACATCCCGTGGTCGATCACATTCGAGATTACATGATACACCTGGGTGATGATCGTCGAGCCGCCGGGCGTGCCCACGATCAGGTAGATCTGGCCCTTCGGGTCGAGGACGATGCTCGGCGTCATGGCGGAGAGCATCCGCTTGCCGGGCTGGATCGCGTTCGCCTCACCCTGGACCAGGCCGTACATGTTTGGCTGCCCGGGCGCCGTGGTGAAGTCATCCATTTCGTCATTGAGCAGAAAACCGGCGCCGGAGACGGCGACCATGCTGCCATAGCTGTCGTTGAGCGTCGTGGTGCAGCTGACGGCGTTGCCCTCCGCGTCGACCACGGAGTAGTGGGTGGTGGAGTTGCCATCGCGGATGCGCGGGTCGAACGGCGGCGTGGGCGAGGCCTTGGCGGGATCGATCTGGGCCCGGAGCGTGGCGGCGTACTCCTTCGAGAGCAGGCGGGCCACCGGGATCTTCACGAAGGCGGGGTCGCCGAGATAGGCGTTGCGGTCGGTGAACGCGCGGCGCATCGCCTCGGCTTCCCGGTGTAGCAGGGCGGAGGAGCCGAAGGGCGGCAGCTTCCCGAACCCCTCCATGATGTTGAGGATGATGCCGAGCGTCACGCCGCCGGAGGATGAGGGGGGCA
Organism: uncultured Gemmatimonadales bacterium; assembly: GCA_963817435.1. Lineage (GTDB taxonomy): Bacteria > Gemmatimonadota > Gemmatimonadetes > Gemmatimonadales > GWC2-71-9 > JADJOM01. Next base: position 1,155,488 of record CAWFNY010000001.1, on the reverse strand, counting down.
TCGAATAGACCGTGTAGCCACGGTAGTCGATCTGGATCGGGTCACGCCAGAGCGCCTTGTAGCCGGCGAGGTCGGCGTGCGAGACGAGCCCGCCGTCGCGGTCCATCTCCGCCACGATCGAATCGGCCACCCACCCGCGATAGAACCCGTCGGCACCGTGATCCCGGATCTCCGCGAGCGTGCGGCCGAGATCCGCCTGAACCCAGCGGTCCCCCGGTGCGGGCGCCCGGCCGCTGTCCGGCAGGAAATAGCGGCGCGTGGCCGGGAAGTTGTAGAACCACCCCCGGTTCTCATCCAGCGAGTTGCTCCGCACCTCATCCACGACAAACCCCTCGCTGGCGAGCCGCACCGCCGGGGCGATGACATCGCGGAACGGGAGCCGGCCGAACCGCCGGTGCGCCTCGGTGAGTCCGGCGACCGAGCCCGGCACGCCTGCCGCGAGGGCGCCCTTGTCGGAGAGCGACGTGGCCTCGCCGGCGCGGTTCAGGAACATGTCGTGCGTCGCTCGGCCCGGCGCCGTTTCGCGATAGTCGAGCGTGGTCGTGGTCCCGTCCTTCATCCGGAAGACCATGAACCCGCCTCCCCCGATATTGCCGGCCTGGGGATGGACCACCGCCAGCGCGAACCCTACCGCGACGGCCGCATCGACCGCATTGCCGCCCTGCTGCAGAATCTGGCGTCCGACCTCGCTCGCGATGGGCGAGCCGGAGACGATCATCGCCTGACGGCCCTCGGCGGTTCTGGCCTTGCCCGCGAGTGGCCACGCCGGATTGATGCCCGATGCCTTCGAGGCGGCGACCGCGGCGGACGGGGCAGCCCCGGGCGATGAGGCGCGGCCGGCGCAGGCCGGCAGCAGCGCGAGGCACAGGAGGGCGGCGTGCAGGGCACGATTTCGCAAGGACGACCTCGACAGGAGGATGACACGTTGCTGGGGATGACCCGACGTACCTAATTTACGTCTCGCCTTCCCTAAGAACCAATGACCGACAGCTTTCTGGACCCGCGGCTCACGGAACGCCGAAACCCGCGCAGCGCCGCCATCGACCGGGCGAGCGCCCGGGAAATCGTGGACCTGATTGCCTCCGAAGATGCGACGATTCCGGCGGTGGTGGCGGGGGCCAAAGACGCCATCGCGCGGGTCATCGATCTGCTCGAGGCGGCCTTTCGCTCGGGGGGAAGACTGTTCTACGTCGGTGCGGGAACCAGCGGGCGGCTTGGCGTGCTCGACGCCGCCGAGTGCCCGCCGACCTTCGGGACCGATCCGGAGATGATTATCGGCATCATCGCTGGTGGGCACAAGGCGATGTTCCGCTCGGTCGAAGGCGCCGAGGACGACCTGAACTCCGGGATCGCGGAGATCGACGGGCACCGGGTGGCGCCGCACGATGTCGTGGTGGGCATCGCCGCCAGCGGCACGACCCCCTTTGTCCGGGCGGCCCTGGGACGGGCCCAGGCGCGCGGTGCCCGTACGGTCATGGTGGCCTGTGCCGAGCCCCCCCAGGTCCTGCAGGACACCTGCGACGTCTGCATCACGCTGCCCGTCGGTCCCGAGGTAGTGACAGGCTCCACTCGGATGAAGGCGGGCACGGTCACCAAGCAGGTGCTCAACATGCTGACGACGGGGGCGATGATCCGCCTCGGCAAGACGTACGGCAATCTGATGGTCGACGTGCGGGCCTGGAACGACAAGCTGATCGATCGCAGCGAGCGGATCCTGATGGAAACCACCGGGGCCACGCGGGGGGCGTCCCGCGAGGCGCTCGCCGCCGCGGACCAGCGTGTGAAAGTGGCGATCGTGATGCTGCGCCGTGCGGTGGACCGGGAGACGGCCGAACGCCTGCTGACGGAGCACGGCGGCCATCTCAGGTCCATCGTGGGTGACCCTCCAGCGGTGAGTACCTCATGACGGAACGCCCCACGCTTTGCCATCGGGCTCATGTCCGGCACCTCACTCGATGGCGTGGATGCCGCGCTGGTGCGCTTCGAGGGACCGACCCACTGTCACCTGGTGGATTTCATCACTCGCCCGTACGCTGCCGCCGAGCGGGACCAGATTCTCTCCGCGATCGCCGCCGGCGGGGCACGGGACCTCGCGCTGCTGCACACGCGCCTTGCCGAGTGGTCCGCGGAGGCCGTGGAGCAGCTCCTCGCCTCGGCGCACACCAGAGCGACGGATGTCTCCTTCATCGGGATGCACGGCCAGACCATCTGGCATGAGCCGCCTGCCGTGAGCTGGCAGCTGGGTGAGCCCGCAGTCCTCGCCGAACGCTTCGGTGTCCGGGTGGCGAGCAACTTCCGCGCGCGCGATGTCGCTGCGGGAGGGCAGGGGGCTCCGCTGGTGCCCGCGGCGGATGTCCTGCTGTTCGGCCATCCGGATCATCCCCGGGTGCTGCTGAACATCGGCGGCATGGCGAATCTCACCTACGTGCCGCGGCGGGCGGTGGAAGACGGCGCCTTCGCCTTCGACACCGGTCCCGGTGTTGCGATCATTGACGCGGTCGCCCGGATGGTGGATCCGGGTCTCCGCTACGACGAGGATGGCCGTCTCGCACGCCATGGCACGGTGCGCGCCGAGGTGTTCCACCGGATGCTCGCCGACCCGTTCTTCACCGCTCCGCCGCCGAAGAGCACCGGTCGTGAGCGCTTCGGACTGCCACTTGCCCAGCAGCTGTTCCGCGAGGCGCCCGGTCCCGATGCGGTCGCGACCGCCGTGGAACTCACCGCGCAGACCATCGCCGTCTCCATCGCGCGGTGGGTGCCGGGCACTCCGGAGGTGGTCGTCTCCGGCGGCGGCATGCACCACCCCGTGCTCGCGGCCCGGCTCGAGTCCCTGCTCGGCGAGCGGGGACAGGCGCTGCGCCGATTCGACGAACTGTTCTTCAACGGCGACGCGAAGGAAGCCGTCGCCTTCGCGCTGCTCGGCTACCTCACGATGCACGGCCAGCCGGGCAACCTGCCGGGCGCCACCGGCGCGCTCGCGCAGCGGGTCCTCGGACAGATCACCCCTGCATGAACATCGGCCGGCTGGTGCTCCCCGCGCTGCGCTGGAGGCCGGAGACCGGATTTCATCACGAAGCGCCGGCGATCGACTCCGCGCTCGAACTCGGCGTTGGCGGGTTCATCATCTTCGGGGTGCCCGGCGCCCGCGGGGACGAGGTCGGTGCGCTGGTCGAGGATGTGCTGCGACGTGCGGGTCGCCCGCTGCTCATCGGGGCCGACCTGGAGCGCGGAGCGGGACAGCAGGCGCGCCGCCTGACACCGATCCCTCCGCCCGGCGCCCTGGCCTCGCTCGAGGATGACGCGGTCATCGCGTGGGCCGGCGCGACCACCGGACGCGAGGCGCGCCGCCTCGGCATCAACTGGGTCTTTGCCCCCGTGGCGGACCTGGACATCGAGCCCCGGAACCCGATCGTCCAGACCAGGTCCTTCGGGGCCGATCCCTCCCGCGTCGGCCGGGCGGTGACCATCTGGATCCGCGCTTGCCAGGCGGAAGGGGTGCTCGCCTGCGCCAAGCACTATCCCGGCCACGGCCGCACCACGCTTGACTCCCACGACACCCTTCCGTCGGTGCCGCTGACACTCGAAGTGCTCGCCGACACCGACCTGCATCCTTTCCGGAAGGCGGTGGAGGCCGGGGTGCGCAGCGTGATGACGTCCCACGTCAGCTTCCCGGCGTGGGATCCGACCGGGCTGCCGGCGACCCGGTCGAAGGTCATGCTCGATCACCTGCGGCAGTCGCTCGGCTTCACCGGGCTGGTGGTGACCGACGCGCTGATCATGCGGGGCGCGCAGTCCGGCGACGGCGAAGGCGATCCCATGGTTGCCTCCCTGCGCGCCGGCTGCGACCTGCTGCTCTATCCTCCCAATCCCGCGGCGACCGTCGATGCCATGCGGCTCGCGTCGGCGATCGATCCGGCGGTGGCGAACCATTGCGCGCAGTCGCTCGATCGCTACGAGCATGCGCTGGCGATCGCCACTGCCCCGGTGAATCCGGCCTGGCAGCCCGATCTCGGCCATCTCTCTGCCGCGGCGATCGCGGACCGGCTGCTGGCGCGCGGCATTCTGCGGGGCGCCCCGCCCGCGCTCGACGGCGGGATTGAACTCGCGATTGTCGACGACGACCAGGCCGGGTGGTACGCCCCCGGCCCCAGCGATCTCGTGGCCCGGTTCCTGGCAACGGCGCAGCGCTACGAGCAGCATGGCGGCAAACGCATCGTGCTGGCGTTCGCCGAGCCGCGCGCGGCCAAGGGCCGGGCGGGATTCAGCCCCGAGAGCCGGGCCCGGCTCGATGCGCTGATGCCGGATGCCGCGCTCGTGGTGCTGTTCGCCCATCCCCGGCTCGCCGCGGAAATTCCCGGAGACTGTCCCGTGCTCATCGCCTGGCACCGGCAACCGCTAATGCAGGAGGCGGTCGCCCGCTGGATCGCCGCCCGGCTATGACGCTCCTCGACTGGCTCGTCGTGCTGGCCTATCTCGGCGCGAGTCTCGCGCTCGGGCTCTGGGTGGCGCGCCGCGGGGCCAGGAACATGGCCGAATTCTTCGTCGGCGGGCATGCCATTCCGTGGTGGCTCGCAGCGACCTCGATGGCCGCCACGACTTTCAACGTCGACACCCCGCTCTATGTGGCGGGACGGGTGGCCCGGGCGGGCGTCGCGGGGAACTGGGAATGGTGGTGTTTCGCCTTCTCGCACGTCCTGCTCGCCGTGCTGCTCGCAAAGCTCTGGCGCCGGGCCAATGTGGTGACCGATCTGGAACTGACCGAAATCCGCTATGGCGGGCCGCCCGCTGCGTTCCTGCGCGGGTTCCGCGCCTTCCTGTTCGCGGTGCCGCTCAACTGCATCTCCATCGGGTACGGGATGCTGGCCATGCGGAAGGTGATGGGCGGGCTCGGACTGCTCGAGGCCTTCCACTCGCTGCCCGGCGATGACCGACTCTGGGCCCTCATGCCCATCGTCGTAATCACCATGATCTACACTGCGGTGGCCGGGCTCTGGGGCGTCGTGGTGACCGATCTGCTGCAGTACGTGCTTGCGATGATCGGGGCGGTCGTCGTGATGATCTATGCGCTGCACGAGGTCGGCGGACTCCACGCCCTCACCGCTCAGCTCCGGGCCTCCGGGCAGGGCAACAAGCTGGATCTCGTGCCGCACGGGGAAGGGGCCCTGGTCTCGCTCGGCACCATGGCGGGATACGTGCTGGTGCAGTGGTGGGCGTTCCGCAACAGCGACGGGGGCGGGATGTTCGTGCAACGGCTCTCGGCGACCGCGAACGAGCGCGAGGCGTCGAAGTCCACTCACGCATTCAACATTCTCAACTACGTCGTGCGCACCTGGCCGTGGGTGCTCGTGGGCCTCGCGGCGCTGGTGATTCTGCCAGGGCTCCCCGATCCCGAACTCGCCTATCCGCTGCTGATGAAGCGGTTCCTGCCGCCGGGGCTGCTCGGGCTGGTGTTCGCGAGCCTGATGGCGGCGTTCATGTCCACCGTCTCCACCCAGATCAACTGGGGCGCGAGCTACCTCGTCAACGATCTGTACGCCCGGTTCACCGGGCAGCGGGATGACCACACGCTGCTGCGGGCCGCGCGCTGGGCCTCGGTGGCCCTCACCCTGCTGGCCGCCGCGGTCTCGTTCATGATGGACGACGTCGGGCAGGTGTTCCGGTTCCTGATTCTGATTGGCAATGGCCCGGGGCTGGTCCTGCTGCTGCGATGGTTCTGGTGGCGGGTGAACGCATGGGCGGAGATCGCCGCGATGGCGGCCGCGGTCGCGCTCGCGCTGGCGAGCTATCTCCCGGCCCTGTCCGCCCTGAGCTTCGGCCAGCGACTCGCGCTCACGGCGTTCGGGACGATGGCGGTCTGGGTGCCGGTCATGCTGCTGACCAGGCCGGAGCGGCCCGAGGTGCTGGAGGGGTTCTACCGGCGGGTCCGCCCCGGCGGAGCGTGGGGCCCGCAGCGGACCGCCACCGGCCTCGCGCCGCTCGACGATCTCCGCGGGGACCTCATGCGATGGCTGGTCTGGAGCGTGGCCCTGCTGGGGGTGATGCTGGGCGCAGGCGCGCTTCTCCTCGCGTGACGGGGAGCGCCTGCGCGATCAGTTCCTCCATGGGGATCGGTTCCCCGATGGCGTACCCCTGGGCATAGTCGACTCCGATCTTCCGGAGAGTCTCCAGCGTCTCGAGGCTTTCCACCCCTTCCGCGACCGTCTTCAGCCGCATCACGTGGCCGACCCGGTTGATCGCCTCGACCATGGCGTACTCCACCGGATCGTTCTCGATATGCCGCAGGAACGCTCCGGCGATCTTCAGGGAATCCACGGGAAGGTTCTGCAGGTAGGCGAACGACGACATCCCGCTCCCGAAGTCGTCCAGCGCGAACCAGCAGCCGAGCGCCTTGAGGTCCCGGATGAAGTGGGCCGCGAGCGCCAGGTTCGCGATGGCCGCCGTCTCGGTGATCTCGAAGCAGAGCGACTCCGGCGGCACCTCGTTGCGGACCAGCTGGTCGCGCACGAACGACAGCATCGTCGGGTCGCCGAGTGAGGCACCGGAGAGATTGATGGAGGCGATCGGCTTCCAGCCGGCCGCACGGTGCCGGGCGTAGAGGGCCGTGACCTCGCGGACCACCCACCGATCCACCGCCCCCATGAGGTTGTACCGCTCCGCCGCCGGGATGAAGGCGCCCGGGGCGATCAGGGTGCCGTCCCGCTCCACCATCCGCAGCAGAATTTCCACGCGCGTCCGCTCGCCCGCGTGCGGGATCAGCGGCACGATCGGCTGGCCATAGAGCCGGAAGCGATGCTCCTCCAGCGCTGACGTGATGCGGCTCACCCACTGCATCTCGCCCTGCCGGAGGGCCATCGTGGCATCGTTCGGCTCGTAGAAATGGACCCGGTTGCGGCCCCGCTCCTTGGCGGCGTAGCACGCCGCGTCGGCGTCCCGCAGCACGTTGGGGAGACTCTCGGTCTCCGCGGTGACCGGGACGACGCCGATGCTCACGCCCAGCGCGAACGGCTTGCCCTCCCAGACGAAGCGAAACTCCTGCACCGTCTCGAGCAGGTCGTGCGCGACCCGGGTCGCCTGGCCCGGCGGACAGTGCTCGAGCAGCACGCCGAACTCGTCGCCACCAAGGCGGGCGAGGGTGTCCCGCCGCCGCACCTTCTTCTGCAGCGCGCTGGCAAGCTGCCGGAGCAGTTCGTCGCCGGCCACATGGCCGCAGGTGTCGTTGACCACCTTGAACTGGTCCAGGTCGAGGAAGCAGAGCGCGTGCGTCACCGCCTCCTGCTGGGCGCGCGTGAGGGCGCGGCCCACCCGCCGTTCGAACTCATGCCGGTTGACCAGCCCGGTGAGGTGGTCGTGGCTCGCCTGGTGGGCGAGCTGCCGGGCGAGCGTCCGGGCGCGGCTGACGTCGTGAAAGACCAGCACCGCGCCGATGATCTCCTGATCGTTGTTGGTGACGGGAGAGGCGCTGTCGTCGATCGCGAACTCGCGCCCATCGGGTCGCACCAGCAGCGAGAGGTTCGAACGGCCCACCACCCGCTTCTCGCGAAGGCAGGTCTCGACTGGATTCTCGATCGGCTCCCGGGTCGTCTCATGGACCAGCGCCACCACACTGGAGATCGGCTGGCCGGCGAGGTCCGCGCTGCGGCAGCCGAGCAACTGCTCAGCCACCGGATTCAGGTACTCGATGACCCCCCGGGCGTCGGTCCGGACCACGGCATCCCCGATGGAGCCGAGCGTGACCTCGGCTCGTTCCTTCTCCTCGGACAGCCGGCGTTCGAGCTGTTTCCGCTCAGTGATGTCCCGGGCGATCGTCGAATAGAAATCCACCGCGCCGTCGGACCGGCGGTGGCAGATGATGACCTGCGAGAGGGTGACCTCCCGCGCATCGGCGGTCAGGATCGTCGTCTCGCCAGACCACGTCCCGTCCCGGGCTGCTGCGGTCAGCCCGTCGACCCGCAGCAGCACCCGGGTCCAGGGTGGGACGCCATGGTCCCGCAGCGGGAACGCGGTGCCGCCTCCGAGCAACTCGCGGCCGGCATCGTTCAGATAGATCGCATGGCCATGGGCATCAGCGAAGCAGACGGGGTCGGTCGTCGACTCGAGCACGGCGGCCAGGCGGCGCTGCAGCGCGGAGAGCGCATGGGCCCGCCGCCGAGCCTGGGTCACCGCAGCGAGCGCGGCGAGGAAGAGCAGGCAGGTCAGTGCGGCGCCGGCGAAGAGGGCGCTCCGGGCGGTTTCCACGACATGATAGGCGTTCTGGGCGTCGGTCTCGACCGCGATGCCCAGATCGAGCTGGTCGTCCCACTCCCAGGTGCCGATCACCCGGCGGCCATTGTGGTTGTCGTACCCGTCCAGGTCGAGGCCGGCGGTGCGTTCGATCGACGCCTTGGTGATCCGCGGCGGGGCTTCCTGGCCCCCGCTGCGGCGCGCCTGTGGCACCATGTCACTCGAGCTGGCACCGAGCACATGCCCATCCGCCGCGAAGAAGTACACCTCGCTCATCGAATGGACCCGGCTCTCCTCCGACACTGCGTCCAGCTCCCGATGCACCGGCAGCGCCAGCGCGAGCACCGCGATCACCTCGCCACGCTCGTCCCGGATGGGCGCGAAGGCGCAGAGCAGCGGTGCAGTGACACCGTCCTCCAGGAACGTGCTGAGCGCGGGGAGGCCATCGAGCGCCTTCTCAAGCGCGTCCTGCATCGCCGGGGGCGGATTGGCGGGGAGGGAATCGGGCCAGCGCAGGAGGGCGCTCTCGTTGGCCCGGATGATCCAGTACCCCGGGATGCCGTGTTCGCGGATCCCGGAATCGAGCAGCCGGCGGACGGCGTCGGCGGTCTGGCCTTGCGGGTGATCGCTCGTCGTCGTGGCGATGAGCCTGGCGACCGCGGTGCCGAGACCGCGGGCGGAGGTCATACCGACCGCCATCGACTGCTGGCGCATGGCCCAGTGCCTCGTGGCTTCCCGGGCGCTTGCCATGACGGTGCTGAGGTTGCGCCGCGCGGTGTCCCGCACCGCGTGGTCGATTCGCGTCAGCGTCCACCAGGCCGCTCCCAGGACGCCGAGAAGGAAGAGCACGATACCCCCCCGGGCCACCCCGGAGAGGAGGCGATCGGAGGCTCTGGGATGTGTGGGGGACGGCGGAGGGAACTCCATGCCAGCAAGGATGGGCCACGGCAGGGGTTGGGGCGGTGACTCCCCTCACCACCCCCGCCACTGGGGATGGAGGGGTCGCTTCAGGGGGCGAGTAGCTCCCTGAGGAAGCTCACCGGCACCGCGTACAGAATCCGCCCAGCGCTGCCCGGCTGGCCACCGTACAGCACCCCGATGACCAGCCCCGATTTGTCGAGAATCGGGCTCCCGCTGGCGCCCTGGGCGCCGTAACTGTCGAGCTGGAGCAGGTCCGGCAACGTGCGGGAGACCGTGCCGAGGGTCAGGGTCGCCGCCGCGCCGAATTCAGTCCAGTCGCGGCCGCCGGCGATGTCGATGCCGAGCGGGAATCCCAGCACGGCGGCGGGTTCGCCCATCTCGAGCTGCCTGGTGCTGTCGGCGATCCCCTTGATCACCGGGACGCCGCGATGGACGCTCACCCGGAGCAGCGCGAGGTCGGCGTGATCGGCGAGCTTGTCGACGTCGGCCTTGAAGTTCTGCCGTGTCCCGTCGAACACCACCCCGATCTTCGCGGCGGGCACGCCGCTCGAATCGATCACGACGTGCTTGTTGGTGACGATGTACCCGCCGTTGGGGTCGGTCTTCACGGCGAAGCCGGTCCCAGTGTACACCTGGCCACTCGGGAACTGCACGAAGACAAGCACAATCGCTTCCCGGTTCGCCGCGGCGATCCCCCGGGCATCCATCTGCGCCGCGCCCGCGAGGGTGCGCTGCTGCCGCACCGCCGCGTCGAGGCGGGTCCGGAGTTCGTTGATCAGCCGGGCGTCGTTCGGGGTGGCCGCGAGCTGCTGCTTCAGCCGCTCGGCTTCCGCCTGGGCGGAATCGAGGGCCGCCTTCAGCCCCTCGCTGCCGGCCGCGAGCGAGCCGATCTCCGACATCAGGCTGTCGACCTGACCGAGCAGCTGGCGGCGCTGTTCGGTGAGGCGGCGCCCGGTTTCCGCCGCCTGCCACAGGTAGGCGGCGGAGAGCACCACGACGAGCGAGAAGAGCCCGATGACGGTGTTCCGGAGGGTCTTGGTCTGCTTGCGCGACGGCCACTCGCACTCTGGTGTTCGTGCCCGGGCCCGGCGTGCGGCGGGGAGAGCGGAGCTGCTCCGGCGTGAGCTTGGGGGGTGGCTCGGGTGGCGTACCCGGCCTGGCCCCGAACACCACCGTTCCCGGGCCTTTGGACTCCGGGGACGGCGCATCGCTGGGCGGTCGCGGCGCCGCGATCGCGGTGAACCGGACCTCGGGCCCGCTCGGTCCGAATCGGATGGTCTCGCCGCTCATCAGCACGTGGTCGTCGGAGATCCGCCTGCCGTTGACGAAGGTGCCGTTGGTGCTGCCCAGGTCCCTGAGCACGTAGAGATCGCCGACGAGGGTGACCGTCGCGTGCCGGCTCGAGACATCGAGGTCCTGATCGGCGTCGAACTTCAGCTCCGACTGGGGATGGCGCCCGATGCCGATGTGGGCCTGGGCGAGGATGTCGGTCTGGCCTGCGCGCGTGCCGGAAAGGAAGGTGAACTGGGCTCGCATGCGTGGTGGCGGGCGCCGGGTCAGCCCTGGCCGAACAGCATGAAGAGGCCCAGGGCCACGGCGAGCAGCGTGATGAGCCCGACCAGCAGCCAGCGGGGCTGGGGCTGCGGCTTCGGAAGGGGCACGGGCGCGGGACTGCCGGTGTAGACCGGCACCGGCTCGGTCGTGGCCTCGGCCTCGGTGAGCGGATAGACCTCGTGCCCGACGCCGGCTCCGCCGTCCGGCTCGCCGAGGCCGTTACCGCCGAAACGCGCGGCGATGGCGGTGATGTTGTCGGGGCCGCCGCGCTCGTTCGCGAGGTCGATGAGTCTGGCGCAGAGCTCCATGAGGTCGGGGGTGGTTGCCGCGATCTCCGCGATCTCTTCCTTCTTGACCTGCCCCGACAGGCCGTCGGAGCAGAGCACCAGCAGATCACCCCGCCGCAGCGACTGCCGGGTGAGGTCCACCTTGACTCGCGGATCGGGTCCGAGGGCCTGCAGGATGATGTTCCGGCGCTCGCTCTGCTCGGCCTCTTCCTCGGTGAGCTCTCCTGCCTCGACCAGCCGCTGCATCAGCGACTGGTCCTTGGTGATCTGGGTGATCTGGCCGTTCCGGATCAGGTAGGCCCGGCTGTCTCCGACCTGGGCGAGATAGAGATCCGAGCCGAAGATCCCGGCGACCGTCGCCGTGGTTCCCATGCCGCGGACCTCGGGATGCTCCCGCGCGTGGGTATGGATCCGGTTGTTGGCGAGTTCGACCGCCTCTTTCATCCGGTAGGCGAACCGCTGCGCGCTGATCTCGTTGTCCTCCGGCCAGACGCTCGACATGTGGCTGAAGACGGCGTCGGCGGCCATGCGGCTCGCCACCTCACCGGCCGCGGCGCCCCCCATGCCGTCCGCCACCATGAACAGCGACCCGCGAGGCCCGACCTCGTGCTCCCGCATGTCGGGTTGCAGGCTCGAGACCCGGCGCGAGAGGTCGGCGACGAGGAAAGTGTCCTCGTTGTGGTCGCGAGTGCGGCCGAGGTCGGTCTTGCCGAAGACGGAGACGTTGACGGTGCCGTTAGCCACGGAGCCTCAGGGTGAAGCCAGCGGTTTCAACTGGTCGATCAAGCTTTGGCCCGCGTCTGTCGGCCGCAAGCGCTGGGAACGTCTCGCCCAATCGAGGGCGTCGGAATATTTCTTGTCCTGCTGATAGGCGACCGCAACCATGTTGGCCGCGGCTGCTCGAATGGAGTCCGACACACCGGCGCGATTGTAGATCGCTTCTGCCTTCTGGCGGGCCGCATCCCGAAGGCCCGGGTCGAAGATATCCTCGACATCCGGTAGCGCCACCGCGGGCAGAGAGGGGAACGGTCCATGGCCGGCTAAGTCACGCCCGACCGGCGGCTTGGTCACTGGAGGTTTGACGGATCCCGTTCCCGCGGGTTTCGCGGCATTGGTGTCCGCACCGTGCATCTGCACGACCGGCGCCGGATCGCTGCCCTGGGGCTTCTGCGAGTCCGTCGGCGTGGTCGGCGGGGTCACCTGGTGCGTCGTGTCCGCCGCCTCGGGGGCCGGCCCCTTGTTGCCGCGGATCAGGAAGATGCCGCCGCCGACCGCCGCCAGGACCGCCACCACCGCGATCGGCACGATCGGCGACCTCTTCTGTGCCGGCGGAGCCGCGGCGGCCACCCTGGCCGGCGGAGCCTCGGCCTTCGGCTTCGGAAGGCCGGCCTTGGGGTCCACTCGTGTCGCCGGAATCGCGGCCTTGATCTCGTCGGCGTGCACCATCTGGGTGCCGGCCTCGACATCAACCGCCCCGGTCATGCTGGTTTCGAGCTTTCGTACGTCCCGGGCGAAGTCCCCGGCATTGGCGTAGCGCTCGGACGGGCTCCGTGCCAGCGCCCGGTCCATCACCCGCTGCAGTTCGGCGGGGAACCGGACGTCCGGCCGCGCCTTCGCCAGCGGGATCGGGTCGTCGGTCAGCCGCTTGATCATCGTCTCCTGCTGGCTGTCCGCCGGGAAGGGGGAGACCCCCGTCAGCATCCGGTAGAAGACGAGACCCAGCGAGTAGAGGTCACTGCGGCCGTCAACACTGTCCCCGGCCAGTTGCTCCGGGGACATGTATTCCGGGGTGCCGACGACGAAGCCGGTCTTGGTGACCTTCTGCTTCCCCCCTTCATCGCCGCTCATCGCCTTCGCGATGCCGAAGTCGACCACCTTCACGGTGTCCTTCCCGCGGGCGGTGATCACCATGATGTTGTCAGGCTTCAAGTCGCGGTGCACGATGCCGAGATCGTGGGCGACATGCAGCGCCTCGGCGCACTGGACGATCATCCCGGCCGCGCGTGCGAGCGGCATCGTGGGAGTCTCGTCGAGCAGCGCCGTCAGACTCTTCCCCTCGATGAGTTCCATCGCGAGGTAGATGAGCCCTTCCGGCGTCTCACCGAAGTCGTAAATGGCACAGACATTCGGATGGCTGATGCGGCTCGCGTTCGCCGCCTCGCGATTGAACCGGCTGATGGCGTCCGGGTCGCTCATCGTGCCCGGCGTCATGATCTTGATGGCGCAGCGACGTCCCATCTTCACATGTTCGGCCAGGTAGACCTGGCCCATGCCGCCCTCGCCGAGCTTCTTGGTGATGTGATAGCGCTCGGCGATCACTTCACCGACGAGGTCGGTGCCGGCCGCGGACTTCCGAAGCGCCGTGCCGTCCCGTACACAGAAGAGCTGGTCGTCGCCGTATTCGGCGCCGCACGTCGTGCAGACCCTCATCCGATCTCCGCGCGCAGCATCTGGTCTCCCACGAGCAGGCGGGCGTTCGGCGGGACCCGCCGCTCTCCCCGCACCGCGACGGCCACCCCGTTCCGGCTGCCGGCATCCACCAGCACAAAGTCCGCATCTTCACTGCGGACGAGCGCGTGCAGCGCGCTCATCGAGGAATCGTAGGGGAACTGCCAGTCGCCCTGTTCGCGGCCGACCCGCACCGTCCGCCCCGGGGAGAGCGTGAGGATGTCGCGGGCGCTCCCGTCGGCGCGGACCTGCGCGAGATTCGCGATATCCGCCGCCGGCGTGAGACTCCCGAGGCGCCGGGTCTGATCCTGCTCCGGCGGTCGCGGCCCCGGATATCCCAGCCGCCGGTAGCGCAGGATCTGGCTGCCGAGAAGCACCTGATCGCCATCGGTGAGCCGGTGTGGCTCGTCAAGATAGATCCACGTGCCGTTCTTGCTGCCGAGGTCGCGCAGAGTCAGGATGCCGTCGAGGAACAGGAATTGGGCGTGCAGTGGTGAGAGGTAGTCGTCGTCGGGGAAGTTGATGTCCGCGCCGGAGCGCCCCATCGTGGTCACCGCGTTGAGCAGCGGGAAACGTTGCGCCACCTGGCCGGTGCGGTCGAGCAGCGCAAGCTGGGGAGTCACGCTGCCCGTCTTCACCGCGACCGGCACCACCGCCTGCGGCCCGGTGTCGCTGAATGCCGCCCCGCACGCCGGACAGAACTTGAACCCCTGATCGTTCTGACGGCCGCAGCGAAGGCAGGCATGGGCCGCGCGCGCCTGTGTCAGGCGCGTGCCGCAGGTGCCGCAGAACGGCAGGTCCGCGCCCACGGGCATGTTGCACGAGGGGCACTTCACGCTCGGGCCTCCGGGCGCGACACCGCGGGATGCGTCAGGCACCATGGGTGACCTCACCGCCTCGGCGAGACGGAAATGTCAGCGGAGTGCCGACCAGCGTGCGTCGGTTGCATGAAGATGGAGCGTACCTCGGTCTCGGGAAGTTGAGGGACGGAGACTGAAATGCAATCTAGGATTACCGCCGGGAGCGTCAACGGACGACGCTGCCGTAAGTCTCGGTGGCTGTGTACCTTGCAGCCCATGCCATCCCGCTGTCGGACCGGTCTCCTCGCCAGCCTGATCCTGAGCGCCGCCTGCGCCGCCGGCGCCCGGCCGGCGGGTCCATCGCCGGCCCGAGCCCCCGGCGGGGGGCCGAGCGGGGCTTCAGGACCTGCCGCCGGGGGGCGCGCGGACTCCCTCGCCCCTGGCCTCCCGGCGGTTCCCGCTGTGAAGGGGCCGTTGCAGCTCTCGGTCGTTTACCCGACGGCCACGGATATCGTGGACGCCCGCGACTCGACCTTCCTCTTCGGATCGGTCGGCACCGGCGACGCGACTCTCGCGATCAACGGGACGGTGGTCCCGGTCTGGCCCAACGGCGCGTGGCTGGCCTGGCTGCCCCTCGCGGGAGATTCGGACGCGACCTTCACCCTCACTGCCCGGACCGCCACCGACTCGGCCACCCTGGTGTACACGATGCGGCGGGTTCGCCGCTTCCGGGCCTCCGGCCAGCGGGGTCTGGATCGACACGACCTCATTCGCCCCAGCGAGCCGCATCTGGTGGCCGAGGGACGAGTACCTGCCCGTCAGTGTTCGGGCGGCTGAAGGCGCGGAGGTGCGGCTCAGGCTGCCCGACGGCACCATCGTACCGCTCGCCGCGGACGTCGGACCCGGTGAAGTGGCGTCGGGCGTGCGCGCCTTCGACCGGGACACGGCGAACCTCCAGGCACCCCGACGAGCTGACAAGTATGTGGGCGCGCTTCGGGGCCGGGCGATCGGTGAGGATCCCGGGCCGCTGCTCGGTGCGCCGGTCCCCGCCCGTGCCCGATCGCCGCGCCGCCGAGCACGCCGAACGAGGTCCTCGTCGAAGCCATACTCGGGGGCGATACCGCGCGTGCCAGCTGGCCGATGCGACTGGGCCTTCTCGATTCGCTGCCCGCGGTCGTCGAGTTCGACGACGATACCGCCCGCAAGGGAGATACCGACAGCCTCACCGTTGGCCGGGCGCGGCCGGGGGCGACCTACCACTGGTTCTTCCCCACAGGCACCCGGAGCGTCGCCACCGGCCGTCTCGGCGATGATCTTCGGGTCCGGCTCTCCCGGGGGCAGGAAGCGTGGGTGCCCGGCGGCCGATGCGATCGCCCTCTCCCCGGCGATGCCCGCGCTTCGCGGTACCGTCCTCTCCCTCACGCTGACCCCGTTCGCTGACCGCGCGAAACTCGCATTCCCGGTCACCCAGAGGGTGCCCTTCCGGATCGAGGAAGAGCAGGGCCGCCTCACCATCCGGCTGTACAACACGGTCAGTGACATCAACTGGACCCGCTACGGCGCCGCCGGCGGCTACGTGCGGGACATCCACTGGCTGCAGGCCGCGAGCGACGAAGTCACCATCACGCTCGACCTCGCCGGACCGGTCTGGGGCTATCGCACCCGATGGAGCGGCAATGATCTGATCTTCGAGGTGCGGCCGCCGCCGCGAATCGACGGAGTCCATCCGCTTCGGGATCGGCTGATCGTGGTTGATCCCGGTCACCCGCCCTTCGGCGCCACCGGTCCGACCGGGCTGCGCGAGGCCGAAGCGAACCTCGGCGTCGCGCTGCTACTTGCGGGACCTGCTGACGGAAGCCGGGGCTCGCGTGGTCATGACCCGCACCACCGACGTGCCGGTCGATCTCGCGGCGCGCACCGAAGTTCGCCGACTCGGTCGGTGCCGAGCTGCTGATCTCGATCCACAACAACGCACTGCCCGATGGCCTGAATCCGTTCACGAACAACGGCTCGAGTGTGTTCTACAATCATCCGCGCAGCCTGCCCCTCGCCCGCGCGATCCAGCGCGCGCTCCTGTCGCCGGCTCGGGCTGCGGGATCTCGGGGTCGCGCGCGGCGATCTCGCGCTCGTGCGCCCGACCTGGATGCCCGCCGTCCTCTCCGAGGGGCTCTTCATGATGCTGCCCGAGCAGGAGGCCGCGCTGCGGAATCCCGAGGGCCAGCGGCGCTATGCGCTGGCCGTGCGCGATGGCCTCGTCGAATTCCTGCGCGGTGTGGCGGCGAAGCAGGGTGCGGGCGTCCCCTAGCGCGAGTCGCAGGTGCGGGGTCCGCTGACTCCAATCAACCCAAATGCAACACGGGGAGTGCTAGCGATTCCGATGGGTGTGCGTCCGATTTTCGTCTGCCTGCTGGCTGCCATGGCTCTCTGTTCCAGTTCGTGCCTCCGCGTCCTCGCTCAGTCACCGGAGGACCGGCGAGCGCTGCAGGCCTTCCGCGACTCCCTCGGAAACACCAGCGATTCCGCTGGCGCTGGTGCAGCTGGAGCAGCGGCTCATCCTCGTGGCCAAGGCCGATCGCGACAATCCGATGCATCACCTGCGTCTCGGATTCGTCGCCGTTCGGATCGGCGACCTCGGCAGCAAGAGTCGCTACGATGATGGGGCCGGCGAATTCCAGTGGGCCACCGAGCTGCAGCCCACCTGGCCACTGGCGTCTGGTACGGGCTCGGCCTCGCCGAGGATCGGGTCGGCGACTCCCAGATCTCGATCGTGCAGGGATTGCAGGCGATGTTCGGCAAGGACCACCTGACCCGCGCCGCCAATGCCTACGCCCGCTCGGTGCAGGAGGATCCCGTCCTTCGTCGACGGCCTCGTCGAGCTGGCCTCCACCGCACTTCGCCAGCGCATCAACATCAAGACCGACATCGCCCGTGAAGCGCTGCGACAGGCCGCCGCGACCTCGGCCGCCGCGAATCCCGAGGTGC
This sequence comes from uncultured Gemmatimonadales bacterium, assembly GCA_963817435.1. Lineage (GTDB taxonomy): Bacteria > Gemmatimonadota > Gemmatimonadetes > Gemmatimonadales > GWC2-71-9 > JADJOM01. The sequence continues at coordinate 1,138,276 of CAWFNY010000001.1, read as the reverse complement.
TGCTCTATCGCGGGCGGGTGGAGCGCGAGGTTGGCGACATCGACTCCGCACTGGCGGCCTTCCGGGGCTACCTGGAGAAGGGCGGACGGCACGGGCTGGGCGAACTCGAACTCGCCCGCACCGAGTTCCTGCACGGCTCCCTCGACGGGCAGCAGGCGTACTACGATGGCGCCGTCAGCACCGACTCGAGTTCGGTCGCGGAGTATCGCGCCGATCTCGCGCTGATCGCCAACGACAGCGCGCTCGCCGAGTTCGACCAGAGCACCGGCGATCGCCGCGTGGCGTTCCTGCACCGCTTCTGGGGCCAGCGGGACCGCAGTGCCCTCCTGCGCGACGGTGAGCGACTGCGCGAACATTACCGGCGGCTCTACTACGCCCGCCGAAATTTCCAGCTGGTCACCCCCAATCGCCACTACGACATCGTCGAGCGGTATCGCTCCGGCAGCCGCGAGTACGACGATCGCGGCGTCATCTACATTCGCCACGGCGAGCCGACCCAGCGGGCGACCTACAGCGCGCCGGGAATGGAACTGAACGAGTCGTGGCACTATCGCCGGGCCGATGGCGACCTCGTCTTCCACTTCATGGCACGGGAGGACGTGCAGGACTACAAGCTCGTCGAGAGCCTCTTCGACGTGCTCGGGTTCAGTGATGCGATGGCGCTGCGGGGCGACCGGGAGAACAGCCCCGGTGCCGCCATGGCCAACGAGTTGCTGACCACGCGCGATCAGTTTTCGCCCGTCTATTCCCGCCTGATCGCCGCAGGGACGGCCGGCTCCCAGAAATACCTGACCGAAGAGCGGATGCTCGGCCGCCGCAGCATCGCGGTCGGGACCAGGACCGACAGCTACGAACTCACCTATGCACGCCCCCTGAAGGTGGCCACGGATGTCGTCGTCGTGGGCCGGGACTCCACCGGCAGCCTGATGCACGTGACCTACGCCATTCCGGGAACGGCTCTGCACGATATTCCCACCAGTCGCGGACACGTCTATCCGGTGCGGCTCCGCCTGAGCGTGACCGATCGTACCGGTCGCAGCGTCGCGGTCGTGGATACCACCACGATGTTCCTGAACCGGGAACTGGTGCCGCCGAACGAGCACCTGGTGGGCAAGCTCCGGGTCCCGGTGGTGCCGGGCCAGCTCACCTATCGCCTGGCCATCGAACAGGGGGATGACAACGGTGTGATGCTGCCGACGGACACACTGACCGCGGGGGACTTCTCCGGTCAGCGCTTTGAGATCAGCGGCCTTGCGCTGGGTTCCCGCGCGGCGAACCTCACCTGGCGGCCCTCTCCCGGCGACACCGTCTGGTTCAACCCGCTGGGCCGATATCGCCGCAACACACCCATGGAGCTGTATTACGAGGTGTACGGCCTCGAGGCCGGGGCCGCATTCCGGACCGAGATTCTCGTCACCAAGCAGGGCGGGGGAGGGTTCCTCGGAATTTTCGGCTCGCGGAAGCCCGCGATCCGGCTGGGATTCGAGGATCACGCCCAGGGCAGCGCCACCCACGTCGGGAGGAGCGTCGCGCTCGACCGCCTCTCCGCGGGTCGCTACTGGATGGAAGTGGTGGTGAAGGATGCAGTCGGCAATACCCGAACCAGCCGTGCCGGCTTCGAGGTGATCGACCGATGAGGAGATGCTCTCGTCCTAACTCCACCTACCCCAAAGACTTGACTCTCCGAGGCCGAACCGCATAGGTTCGGCCATGTTCTGTCAAAGGTGCGGCACCGAGGTCCAGAAGGCGACGCAGTTCTGCCCCACCTGTGGCCTCGATCTGCGGGTGAGCGCGCCCGTCCAGGCAATCGCCGGCGGAGATGTCACCGAACTCGATATCGTCCGTGACGCGCTGAGCGAGGAATACGAACTCCTCGAGGAGCTCGGGCGCGGCGGGATGGCAATCGTCTACCGCGCCCGCGACAAGCACCTCGAGCGCGAGATCGCGGTCAAGGTCCTGCCGTTCTCGCTGGCCTTCGACGCGGAGTTCGTCGAGCGATTCACTCGCGAAGCCCGGACCGCCGCCGGCCTTGAACATCCCAACATCATCCAGATCTACCGCGTCGGGAAGAGTGGCCGCGTCATCTATTTCGTGATGAAGCTGCTGCGCGGCGGCTCGCTGTCGCGGGTGCTGGCCGAGCGGAAGAAGCTCCAGCCAGGCGAGATCCGGAAGCTGCTCAGCGACGTGGGGAACGCGCTCGGGTACGCCCACAAGCGGGGCATCGTCCACCGCGACATCAAGCCCGATAACATCATGTTCGATGAGTTCGGGCAGTGCGTGGTCACCGACTTCGGCATCGCCAAGGCGGGGAGCGGCTCCAAGCTGACCGGTACCGGCATGTCCATCGGGACACCGCACTACATGAGTCCCGAGCAGGCGCGTGCCCAGAGCATCGACGGACGCAGCGATCTGTACAGCCTCGGCGTCCTGGCCTACCAGGCGCTGGTGGGAGAGGTCCCCTACGACGGCGAGGACAGCTTCGCGATCGGCTACAAGCACATCATGGAGCCGATCCCCGTGCCGCTGCTCGATACCTCGGACGAGCGCCGCCTGTTCGAGATCATCAAGAAGCTGATCATGAAGGATCCGCTCGACCGCTTCCAGGATGCGGAAGCGCTGCTGCGCGCCCTCGAGGGCCAGCCCCGCGAATCCGTGATGGGGCGTCGCATCTCGACCGCACAGGCCATCCTTGCGGTACAGTCCACCACCCCACTGCCAGCCGCCTCGATTCCACTCTCCCCCCCGCCCGTCGCCCGGTCCGTCCCGTCGCCGCTGCCGGCCGGGAGCGGAGCGGGACGTGGGCCGGATACACCGCGCCGGTCCGTCATGCGACGCACGCTGGCCGCTGAAGCGTCGAGTCAGGGCAATCTGGTGCCATGGATGCTGGCTCTCCTGGTGATCCTCGCGCTGGCCCTCGGCGCCAGGGCTCTATATAGGAAAGGCGTGTTCGGGGGGCGCCCGGCGCAGGATTCAATTGCTCCCGGTGCCGCGCAGGACACCCAGTTCCCGATGCACCAGGATTCGCTTGCGACTGGGGATTCGAGTCTGCTGACGCCGGAACTCGCGCGCTTCGACTCACTCTCGGGAGAGGGCGTTGCGGCGAGCGCCCCCGCTCCCAGGCCCGCACCTCCCGTCACCAGGCCTCAGGAGACCACCATCGGGGACAGTGGCCTGCTCCTGCTCGAAAATTTGCCACGCGGGTCGCAGGTGTATCTGGACTCACGTCCGGTCACGCAGCCCGGAGCGGGGATACGTCTCTCCGCCGGCTGGCACGAACTCGGAGTGTCGGCCCGTGGCTTCGCCTTCTTCACTGACAGCGTGCGGATCGAACCGTCGGGGCGCCTCGTGCTCACTCCCAATCTCAGTGCCACGAATCTGCCGGCGCCCGCGCCGGGCTCGCAGGCCGAGCTGCGGCGCCGGGTGCTCGCGCGACTCGATTGCGACAACCCCTCGATCGCGAATCGCTTTGGGCGGGCCTGTTACGACTCGCCCCCGCTCCCACTCGGCGCCACCCGGCTTGCTCCGCCGAACGGGGTGCAGGGAGTGCCTTCCGCCGTCATCGTGGTGGTGAAAGTGTCGCGACAGGGGAAGACGCTCGCGGTCCGGACTCGGCAGGCGTCCAACGAGGCGGCGTTTACCCAGGCGGTGGAGAACTACGTCCAGGCCATGGAGTGGACTCCGGCGATGCGCGATGGCCTTCCGGTCGACGGCTGGACGATGGCGGCGTTCACGCCCGATACGCCGTGAGCAGTCCAGTCATCGCCGGCTCTGCGTTCATTGCGCCCACGGCCGTCGTGATGGGTGACGTCGTGCTGGGAGAGGAATCGAGCATCTGGTACGGCGCCGTCCTGCGTGGCGACAACGATGCCATCCGGATCGGCGATCAGACCAATCTCCAGGATGGTACGATCGTCCATGTGGACGAAGGGGTGCCGTGCACGGTGGGCAACCGGGTTGGGGTGGGCCACCGAGTGATTCTGCACGGCTGCACTGTCGAGGATGACTGCCTGATCGGCATGGGAAGCATCGTGCTGAACGGTGCGGTGGTGGGACGCGGCAGCCTGATTGCCGCCGGAGCGGTGCTTCCCGAGGGCACTCGGGTGCCGCCGGGCTCACTGGTGATGGGCGTGCCGGGGAAGGTGGTGCGTCCGGTCGATGCCGGATTGACTCAGCGGATCGAACAGACCTGGCGTCACTACGTCGAGCAGGCGCGGCGGCATCGCAGTGGAGAATTTCCTCCTGTCAAGCGGTGAAGGTGGGTTGACGGAGTCGCGGGGGCGGGCGCCAGCCCGCCCCCATTTCGTGCCTTGGTGACTTACGGCAGCTTTGTGATGTGAAAAATGGATTTGCACGTATTTGCGTGACTTTCCCGCGTATTGTCGCGCGAGGTCCTCGCTCCTACTTTTGTCTTCCGTTTCACTCCGCCGTGCAGTGATCTGTTACCCAACTGACATGTGCCGGTTACACCCTCTCGCCTCGTTCAGGGACGGGCCATGGCGAATTCCGCTGACGCAACCCACTCGCTCGATCTATCCGCCAACGCCCTCACGGTGCTGGAAAAGCGCTACCTCATCAAGGACGACCAGGGGAAACCGATCGAGTCGTCGGCCGACCTGTTCTGGCGTGTCGCCCGCACCATCGCCGAGCCCGATCGCCGCTACGGCGCGTCGGCAGGAGCGGTAGAGGCACTGTCGGAGGCGTTCTTCGGGCTGATGGCCCACCGGAAGTTCATGCCGAACTCGCCGACCCTCATGAACGCCGGCCGTCCGCTCGGTCAGCTCTCCGCCTGTTTCGTGCTGCCGGTGGAGGATACGCTCTCCAACGGCAAGAACGGCATCTACGATACGCTGCGCTCCATGGCGCTGGTGCATCAGTCGGGCGGCGGGACCGGATTCGGGTTCTCGCGCCTGCGGCCGAAGAATGCCATCGTCCGTTCCACGATGGGCGTGGCCAGTGGCCCGGTTTCCTTCATGAGCCTGTACGATGCGTCCACCGACGTGGTCAAGCAGGGTGGGACCCGTCGTGGCGCCAACATGGGGATTCTCCGGGTCGACCACCCGGATATCCTGGATTTCATCGGCTGCAAGGATGACATCACCAAGATCACGAATTTCAATATCTCCGTCGCGGTGACGGATGCCTTCATGGAAGCGGTGGAGCGGGACGGCGATTACGATCTGATCCATCCCAAGAGCAAGCAGATCGTCGGCCAGCTCAAGGCCCGCGAGGTCTGGAGCAAGATCATCCACGGCGCCTGGAAGACCGGCGAGCCCGGCGTCTTCTTCATCGATCGGGCCAATCACTTCAATCCGGTGCCGCACCTCGGCGCCTACGAAGCGACCAATCCCTGCGGCGAGCAGCCGCTGCTGCCTTACGATGTCTGCAATCTCGGCTCGATCAACGTCGGTTACTTCGTCAGGGATGGGCAGATCGACTGGGATGGCATGCGGCAGGTCATCCATCTGTCGACCCACTTCCTCGAGAACGTCATCGACGCCAACAACTATCCGCTCCCCGAGATCGACGAACTCTCCAAGCGGATCCGCCGGATCGGCCTCGGCGTGATGGGCATGGCGGATCTGCTGATCCGGCTCGGCATCGCGTACGACAGCGAGGAGGGCGTCGAGATGGGACGCCGGATCATGGCCTTCGTCGACGACGAGTCCAAGGTCGAGTCCGAGCGGCTCGCGACACAGCGCGGCGTCTTCCCGGAGTGGGAGAAGAGCATCTGGGGGCCCGATGCCACCTGCGGTCGTGACGCACAGGGCAACCGGATCCGCCCGATGCGCCGGCTGCGCAACTGCAACGTCACCACCGTCGCGCCGACGGGCACGATCTCCATCATCGCCGGGTGCAGCTCCGGGATCGAGCCGCTCTTCGCTGTGGCCTTCATGCGCAATCAGGCCGGCGTGCTCATGCCGGATGTCAATGAGGATTTCGTCGCCATCGCCAGGCGCGAAGGCTGGTACTCCGACGATCTCATGAAGCGAATCGCCGAGGCGGGGCATATCCGCTTCGCCGAGGTGCCGGAGAAGTGGCAGCGCGTGTTCGCCACCGCGAACGAGATCAAGCCGGAGTGGCACATCCGGATGCAGGCGGCGTTCCAGGCGCACAACGACAGCGCCATCTCCAAGACCTGCAACTTCGCCAACGACGCCAGCGAGGCCTACGTCGAGGAGATCTATCGCCTCGCGTTCAAGCTCGGCTGCAAGGGCGTCACCGTCTACCGTGACGGCAGCCGCGACATGCAGGTCCTCTCCACCGGCTCCGTTGCCAAGAAGGTGCAGGAGCAGGCCACCAGCTCGGGCAGGGCCGAGGCGCGCTCCGACCTCGGGGAAATGACTGGAGGCCCCGGGACCGAGACTCGGGAAACCGCGGCCGACCTCCATGGGGAGATCGCCGAGTTCCGCGCCGAGAACGAGCGCCTGCGCAAGATGGTGCTCGATCTCGAGGCCGAGAACCTCCAGCGCCGGCAGAAGCGCTCGCGCCCCGACATGCTCCGCGGTACGACTCGACGCATCGAGACGCCCCTCGGTACTCTCTATGTGACGATCACCGAGGACGATCGCGGGCAGCCGTTCGAGATCTTCATGAGTCTCGGCAAGGCCGGTGGCGCCCTCATGGCCGATGTCGAGGCGATCGGCCGGTTGATCTCGCTGGCGCTCCGCTCCGGCATCCCGATGAAGGAAGTACACCGGCAGCTGCGTGGCATCAGCTCGGATCGCTCCATCGGACTCGGACCCAACAAGGTCATGTCGGTGCCGGATGCGGTCGGTATCGCGGTCGAAAAGTGGATGCAGGACAAGGCCGGCGTGCAGCAGGAACTGTTGCCCGGGTCGGCTGCGCCTGCGGGGCTGCCTACCGTCTCCCAGGTCCAGCAGGTCGTGACCCAGGGTGGTGAGCAGTACTCGATGAGCCACGGCCAGCCGGTCCTCGCCGGCGCCTGCCCCGACTGCGGTTCGCAGCTCGAATTTGCGGAGGGCTGCAACAAGTGCCACGTCTGCGGCTTCTCGGAGTGCGGCTGAGCCGGTAGACTCGCTGGCAGCCCCCTGGGGCGCTGCCCGTGATGGTGCCGGGGCAGGCCGGACCGGCAAGGCGACGGGGGCGGACATGACATCCGCCCCCGTCTGCTTTTCCACCCACTCATCAGGCTGGACTGGACGAGCGGGGTCGCCGACAGTTACGATGCGACGGCGGTGGCACTCGCCACCGGCCGGGACAACCGCCATGCCGGACAGCACGACAAACGCTCTCCGCTCACTTGCGATCGGGATCCGCCGATGGAATACGCCCAGGTGCACATCGCAGAGCCGGACATTCCAAGGGCCGCCGACCCGCTCTTCCAGCATCTGCTCGATACCTACGCCTCGGAGACCAACAAGACCGCCTCGGTCTGGGGCGAACTGCGCGACGGCCAGCTGGGCTTCCGGCCCCACCAGAAGAGCAGCACCGTCCGCGAAATCCTCGTGCACCAGATTCTCTCTGAGCGGCGGTTCTTCGCTGAGTTCATCGGGTTCGCCGAGCCTGGGGTGTCCGAACTGCTGCCGCCGGGGGACATACCGGGGGTGATGGCCTATGTGGATCGCTACGTCGCCCTCGCCCGGCCCCGGTTGAGCGCTCTCGCGTCGCAGGACCAGGCGTTTTGGCGGGCGCCCGTCCCGTTCTTCGATACGACCCGCGAGCGGATCTGGGTCTTCTGGCGCCGGGTGCTCCACACGGCGCATCACCGGGCGCAGGTCGGGATCTGTCTCCGCCTGCTGGAGGACCTGGTTCCCCCCACGTACGGCCCGACCGCCGACGTCACCTGGCTGGGGGCCGACCCGACTCGAACCACAGAGGCCGCGGCGCGGCGCGTGGCTCCAAAACGATGAACACGGCGGTCCCGGCCCAACTGGTGCCCGGCGCGGATCCGCAGTAGCTTGGCACCAATCCGGACAGCGAATCTGTACCTTCCCACCGAGGCTCAACCGATGACCGATCAGTCCGGCGAACTCACGCCCGTCAAGCCGGCGCGTATCGCGCAGGAGATTGCCAAACTTTCCGCCGCCAGGCGCTCCGGCGAGATCAAGGCGGACATGTATGACCAGAGGTTTGCGCGGGTGATTCAGGAACTTCGCGGCCGCCAGATCGATGGCAGTCGCGAGGAGATCGTGGCTGCCCTGAAGCCCCTGCTCGATGCGGGGGATATCACGGAGAAGGAACACTTCCGGCTGCTCGCTCAGCTCGGTATGCGCCCCTGAGGGTCCCCATGTCGCTGCCTCCGCCGCTCGGCTCTCTGGAAATGACGGTGGAGGCTGGCGACGGCCTGATTCTGAAGGGCACTCTGACGTACCCCGATCTCACCGACGGCCGGAGCTATCCCCTGGCCGTCCTCGCCCACCAGTACCCCGCCACCGCCGACAGTTACGCACCCCTGATCGAGGACCTGGTTGAACTCGGCGTCGCCGTGCTCGCCTTCGATGAACGAGGGCATGGCTCGTCCACGGCCACGCCGAACGGCGCCCTGGTGGTCGATACTCCGGTGGGCTTCGGCCTCGAGGCGTTCGGGGCGGCATTTGTCAGCAGCGTTGGCAAAGTCGGCTTCAACCGGATCGATGACGACGTGCTCCGCGTGGCCGGCTGGGGAGCGGCGCAGAATTACATAGATACCTCCGCGCTCATGCTTGTCGGATCGAGCGTGGGAGGGACGGCGGTGACGCTGGCGGCTCCCAAGGTTGCCGGTCTCAAGGCGCTGCTGACCTTCGGTCCTGCTGGTGAGCTGGTCTGGGGCGAGGACGGACGACAGCAGGGGCGGCGCGCCATGGAACGCATCACGGCCCGTACCCTCCATACCAGTTCCGAGGGCGATGCCTTCTCCGGGGCGGCGAACGCCCGCTTCTGGAGCGAGGGTCTGGCACATGCCCGGGCCCATGTGATCCCCGGATCCGCGCACGCGATGGCGATCTACTACGAGATTCGCGCTGAGGTGCTGACCTTCGTGCGCCACGTGCTCGGGCTCTGATGCGCACCCGCCCGCTGGGCCCGGCCGGGGCGCCGGTTTCGGTTATCGGTTACGGCGGAATGCACCTGTCGATTGCTGGCCGGCCGTCGGAAGCCGAGAGCATTCGGGTCATTCATGCCGCTCTCGACGGCGGTATGACGCTCATCGACACGGCCGACGCATACTCGCTTGACGACAGCGATACCGGGCACAACGAGCGTCTGATCACCAGAGCGCTGCCGGCGTGGACGGGGCCTCGTGATCGCATCGTGGTCGCCACGAAGGGCGGCATCGTGCGGACCGGGGGGCGCTGGGACCGGGATGGTCGCCCGGAGCACCTTCGCGCGGCCTGCGACGCCTCGCTCAGGGCACTGGGCGTGGAGCAGATCGCCCTGTATCAGCTCCATGCTCCCGATCCGCGGGTCCCCTTCGAGGAGAGCATCGGCGCCCTCGCCGACCTTCAGCAGCGAGGCAAGATCCGGTGGGTAGGCCTGTCGAATGTGTCTGTGGCCGAGATCGGACGGGCGGAGCGCCTCGTTTCTGTCGCCGCAGTCCAGAACCGGCTCAATCCGTTCTTCCGTGAGGCGCTCACCGACGGCGTGGTGGATTACTGTACCAGCCGCAGGATCGTCTTCCTGGCCTATAGTCCGACCGGGGGTGGCCGCCTCACCAAGAAACTCCCTGATCATCCTGTGCTGGCAGGCATCGCGCGGCGCCTCGGCGTCACCGCGCACGGTGTCTGCCTCGCGTGGGTGCTCGCCCAGGGCTCGACGGTCATTGCGATTCCCAGCGCCCGGCGAGTGGAGCATGTGGAGGATTCCGCCCGGGCCGGCGACCTTCAACTCGAGCCGGCCGACCTGGCAGCAGTAGACGCCGCCGAATTCTCGAGGGCGTAGCCGGCTCGATTCAGCGGCGCATATCCACGGGGACAGAAAAGGCGGGCCGGTCAAGGAGACCGGCCCGCCTCTGATTTCTGTTCAGACCCCGCCGCGCCTACGGCGTGTACGAGTTGGTCTCCGTCAGCAGGTTCCCTGAGGCATCCGCGCCGCCCATCAGGAAGAGCTGCAGGCCCGAGGTGCCAGCGCCCATCGAGTTCCGCGCACCGTTCATCGAAACCCCGGTCTCCCAGGTGTCGGTGTTCGGGTTGTAGATCTCCACGGTGTCGAGCGAGGAACCATCGACTCCAAGCCCGCCAATGACCACGAGATAGCCGTTCACGACTCGCCCGGCGGCGTGATACCGGGGAGTCGGCATCGGCGAACCGGACGACCAGGTGTTGGTCGCGGGGTCGTAGATCTCCAGGGTGCCGGTGACAACCCCATTCGAGTCGAGACCACCCGCCACATACAGCTTGCCGTTATAGACGCCGGCGGTTGGGAATACATGGGACTGGGTGGATGGAGCCATCGCCGCCCAGGTGTTCGTGCTCGGCGTATAGGCCGACAGCAGGGTCCGGAAGGAGACGCCGTCGCAACCGGTGGTGACGTACAGCTTGCCGTTGATCGCTCCCGTGGCTCCACAGCCGCTGGCGACCGGCATCAGCGCCTTGCTCGACCATGTATTGCCGGAGATGCTGTAGGCGTAGAGCGTCCGCGTCGGCAGTCCGTTAGTGGGCGAGGCGCCGCCGGGGACGTAGAGCAGGTTCCCGATCGCATCCAGCCCGTTGCCGTCGTAGCGAGCGAGGGGCAGGGCGGCCTTGCCAGTCCAGGCCGACCCGTTGAAGAACCGGAACGTCGTGATCGCGCCCGTCGAGCTGATGCCACCCGCCATATAGGTGTTCGCGCCAACTGTTCCGGAGGCGAAACGATAGACGGCCGAGGGCATCGCCTTACGGGGAGCCCAGATGTTTCCGGGGGTGAGCATCTCGTTGGTGCCAACCACGGCACCGGATGCATCGGTCCCGCCGATCGCCTGCACCTTCGGGTCACCGTGCCCGATGTCCATGACGCCGAGGCCGGAGCGCGGCGTGGGGAGCGGAGACTGGGCTGTCCAGGTGTCCGTGGAGGGGTTATAGACCTCGACGACATCGAGCACGTTGCCGTTGTCGTCTACACCGCCGATCACATAGAACAAGCCATTCACCTGGCGGCCCCACATCCGGGCGCGGGGCGTCGGCATCGGAGCGAGCGAAGTCCAGGTCGCGGTAAGGGTGTCATAGACTTCGAACTCGGCCGTGACGTGCCCGGTGGAATCATAGCCGCCGACCAGCCCTGCCTTGCCGGAGACCTGGCCCGCCGCGCCAAACGCATGCGCGCTCTGTGAAGGCGTGGCGACAGTCCACGTGTTATTGGCCTTGTTGTAGATGTAGTAGTTGTTCTTGTACCCCGCGGTGCCATCGCAGCCTGAGGATACGAAGAGCCGCTTCACGAATGCCAGCGTGGTGCCGCAGGCAGACGGAGCCGGCATCAGCTTCGCCTGGCTCCAGCTGGTCTTGTTGAAGACGTAAAGCGTCTTCGTGGGTACCCCGAGTGACGACTTCCCGCCCGGCACGTAGAACCAGCCGCCGATCTCGGCGGCGCCGTCGCCCTCGTATCGGGCAGCCGGGAGCGAGGGCTTGGTGATCCAGGTGTTGGTCGCGCGGTCGTATGCCTCCACCTTGGCGGAAGCCGCTGTGCCGTCCCAGCCACCCATCAGGTAGATCTGGTTGCTGACGAGCTCGATTGCCGCCGCCGTACGCGGAGTCGGCATCGGCGCGAAGGAATTCCACACGTTGGTGTTGGTCGTGAGCACCGGAGCCGGATCCACACTGAACGCGGGGCCTGCGGGGAGCTGAGTGACGCCGCTCGGAGCGATCGGGTCGGTCCCGGTACAGGCCTGAAGCCCGAGCACCGCGACCGCAATGAGGGCCGACAGCAGTCGCGGCGTCACGGAGCGAACGGTCACAGCTCTATTCATACGAGTCCTTACGCAGGCGGGTCGGAGGCAATCCCCTGACCAAACAGATGAATCGGGTCGGGTGTGGCTGTTGGGCGTGCTCTGAACAACGCGGTGGAAAGGCAAGTGATATGCCATGTTTAACAGCTCGGATAGTTTGTGTAAATATATGTGGCCTAATGAGTTACTGCAACACAATTGACCGGGGGAACCTGGGTATTGTGGCCTAGCCGCCACAGCATGGCCGCCAATTCATGTATCTGTGCATCACCACCTACCCTGAGGCCCGCCTCTGCACATACAACGCGCAGGCCCGGGGTCCCTTCTCACTGTCTTCATCCGGCAGTAGCATTCCCCCTATGGCCCTCTCGCCCCGTCGCCCGACCGTCACCGCCATGGTTGGCGGAGTTCCCCTCGGCAGTGCCCATCCTATCGTGGTTCAGTCCATGACCAACACCGACACCGCCGACGTCCCGGGGACGATTCGGCAGGTGTCGGCGCTTGCCCGCGCGGGGAGCCAGCTCGTTCGGGTCACGGTGAACAACGAGGAGGCCGCTCAGGCGGTCCCAGCGATCATCGAAGGCCTCGAGGCCCAGGGCCTCCAGGTCCCGATTATCGGGGATTTCCACTACAACGGGCACCTGCTCCTGACGAATTACCCAGCCTGTGCCGAGGCGCTCTCCAAGTACCGGATCAACCCCGGGAATGTTGGAGGAAAGCACGCCGACGACAATTTCCGTGCGATCATCGAGGTGGCGCTGCGCAACGAAAAGCCGGTGCGCATCGGTGTGAACTGGGGTTCCCTCGATCAGATTCTGCTCACCGAAATGATGGACGCCAATGCGCGTCTCGCGAATCCCCGTGACGCGCGGGATGTCATGATGGAGGCGATGGTCGAGAGCGCCATCCGCTCCGCGACTCAGGCGGAAGCGCTCGGCATGCGCCACGATCGCATCATCCTCAGCGCGAAGGTGTCGGGAATTCAGGATCTGGTGGATGTCTACGGGATGCTGGCGGCCCGCGCCGACTATCCGCTGCACCTCGGGCTCACCGAGGCGGGGATGGGAATGAAAGGCATCGTGGGCAGTGCGGCAGGGCTTGCGATCCTGCTGCAGCAGGGAATCGGCGACACCATCCGGGTCTCGCTCACCCCCAAGCCGAACGGGGACCGGACCGAAGAGGTGCTCGTCGCCCAGCAGATCCTGCAGTCGCTTGGCCTTCGCAGCTTCACGCCGCAAGTCACCGCCTGTCCCGGCTGCGGGAGGACGACCAGCACGTTCTTTCAGCAGATGGCCGAGGACATTCAGGGATATCTCCGCGAACAGATGCCCGTCTGGCGGGACCGCCACCCCGGCGTCGAGGAGCTGAAGGTCGCGGTCATGGGATGTGTGGTGAACGGCCCCGGAGAATCGAAGCATGCCAACATCGGCATTTCCCTGCCGGGGACATTCGAGGAGCCGAAGGCGCCCGTCTACGTGGATGGCCGCCTGCTCGTGACGCTCAAGGGCGACACGATCGTCGCGGATTTCCTCAAGATCCTCAACGAATACGTCGAAAACCGCTACGGCGCCGAGCAGTCGGCGGGCGCCGCCCGTTAGGGCGACACACGGACTGTCGTGCCGCTGAGGTCCCTCCATGCTCCAGCTTGACGTCGCCCTGCGGGATCGGCCGCTTCTCGGGCTTGCCACCATGTTCGGTGCTGGCCTCGTCACCAGTCTCACTCCCTGTGTCTACCCCATGATCCCCATCGTCGCCGGCGTGCTCGGCGGCGCCGGTGCGGCGGAGCGTTCCCGGGCGCGCACCGTCGGATTCACGCTCACCTACGTGCTTGGACTGGCGCTGGTCTACGCCTCGCTTGGGCTTCTGGCCGGGCTCACCGGTTCACTCTTCGGCGCCGTGAACTCGAACCGCTGGTCGTATTTCGCGGTCGGCAACCTGCTGTTGTTCTTCGCGCTGGCCATGCTCGACGTCTTTTCGGTCAGTGTCCCGAGTCGTCTCCTCAACTGGGCCAATCGCTTCGGGGGGCGCTCCTACGGCGGGGTCTTCGCGATGGGTGCGACCTCCGGGCTCGTCGCCGCACCATGTGGGGCGCCGGCCTTCGCGGCCGCGCTTACCTTCGTGAGTACGACGCAGAGCGCGGGGTGGGGCTTCGCCTACCTGTTCGTCTTCTCGCTCGGCATGACTGCGCTTCTCGTTGCCATCGGACTGATTTCCGGGCTTGCGGGGGCGCTGCCCAGGAGTGGCCCCTGGACCCTGTGGATCAAACGGGTCGCAGGCGTGGTACTTCTTGGGATGGCCGAGTACTACTTCTATCAGATGGGGAAGGTCTCATGACGTCTGTCTTCACCCCCGTTGCGCTTGCTGGTGCCGCCGCCCTCGTGTTGTTTGCGGCGCCGCTCCGAGGCCAGGGGGAATCGGGAATCAAGGTTGGGTCGGTGGCACCGGTCGTGAGTGTGAACGATCTGGACGGAAAGCCGGTCAGCCTCGGTCAGTGGATCGGGAAAAAGCCGGTGATGCTCGAGTTCTGGGCGACCTGGTGTGAGAACTGTGAAGCGTTGCTGCCCAGGGTGAACGCCGCCAAGAAGGAGGTGGGGGACAGGGTGCAGTTTCTTGGCGTGAACGTGACCGTCAACCAGTCCCCCGAGCGAGTCCGGCGCTACGTCGAGCAGCATGAGCTCCCGTTCCAGGTGCTCTACGACGACAAAGGCACCAGCATCCGGGCCTATGAGGCTCCTGCCACCTCATACATCGTGATCGTCGACAGTGCCGGGAAGGTCGTCTACACCGGGGTGGGCGCCGACCAGCGCTTCGAACCCGCCCTCAAGCGCGCCGCCGGCGCAAAGGAATGAGCGACACCATGACTCTCCGTACTCTCCGGGCCACCACCGCGCCAGGTGCCTTCCTGCTCCTCGTCGCACTCGTCCCGGCGGCGCCACTCCGGGCGCAGGATTCCACGGTCGGGCGTCCCGCGGCGATCCTGGTCGATGGTCCCCGGGAAGGGGACATGGCGCCGGACTTCTCCCTCCCTTGGGCCACGAAGGACAGTGTCGGGGGCGAACCCTGGTTTGGGTTGAGCGCCCAGCGCGGCAAGGTGGTGGTCCTCGCCTTCTACCCGAAGGACTTCACCTCAGGCTGCACCGCCGAGATGCGCACCTTCACCGACCAGTACGCGGAGTTGTTCGGGGAGGATGTCGTGGTGGTCGGGATCAATGCGGACTCCCTCGAGACCCATGTCCGCTTCGCCCAGAGCCTCGGTGTCCCCTTCCGCCTGCTGAGTGATCCGGATCAGAAGGTCTCCAGGAAGTTCGGCAGCGCCGGTGACAAGGGCTACAACCGACGCACGGTCTATGTTATCAACAGGAAGGGGAGGGTGGTCTACACCGATCTCCGGTTCGGGGCGCTCGATCCCAAGGCCTACCAGAATCTCAAGGCTGCCGTTCAAGACGCACGCCGGGGGCGCTGACCCATCGGCGCCCCGTCTATGCATCCATATGCACACCCTGTGCATACTTAGCAGGTTCGTGACGACACTGTCGCTTTCCGCTTTTCAACATTCACATGACAGTTTTTCCCATTGTGGGCATTGTGGTTAGCTCATTGACTTCAAGTGGAAAATGAGCTCACCGCGTAGCTGCTTCTCGCCGTGCACGATACATCCACGGATCCACCTGTTTCCCCATTCCACATGTGGATAACAGTGACAATCCACACGCGTGGGTGACTTAGCGGCAGTCCCCTGTGAGCGTCTTGACCCACCGCTCGCATTGTGGAAAAGTTGCTTTGCGATCGCCACCGGCTATTCCCGCAACTCCTCCCCTTTGATCATCCGCCGGTGCGCGGGGCTGAGCGTGCCTTCAGGTGCTTGCCGTGTCGGCTGGCGGCGGCCGGCAGGCGTCCGCCGCTCCAGCCGCCGGCGAGTCCCACGGCTAGAGCGGTTTGGCGCGACATCCAGATCAGTGGTTGTGGACCGGTGCGGCGTCGCAGGCCCAGCCGATTGGCGCGCGCAGGCGCCGGCGTCGGTCCGGGCTTGGGTTGAGACGCCGAGACCGAGCCAAACCGCCTTGTTGGCTCTGGAGACCGTGACTTCTCCGGCCTCTCCCTTACGATTATTCTCCCCTCCGTCGATTCCCCCGCCAAACACCTTCCTGAGGAGCCCGTGCCCGACTCCACGATTCGCCGCACGAAGATTGTCGCCACCCTAGGGCCAGCTTGGTCCCGGCCGGACCAGATGCACGCCCTGTTCGACGCCGGCGTCAACGTTGTCCGGGTGAACGCCTCGCACGGCACACCGGAGATCCGGCGGGAGTGGATCAACATGGTGCAGCAGGTCCGGGCGGAGCGGAAGGACGCGATCGCAATCCTCCTTGATCTGCAAGGACCTCGCATTCGGGTGGGGGTGCTCGCGCAGCCGATCCGCCTGGTTCCGGGCCAGCAGGTGGTCTTTGCGCCGGAGGCCGTGGTGACGCCGGGTGAGATTTCGACGACCTATGATGCGATTGCGCGGGACGTGCATCCTGGCGCCCGCATCCTGCTCGACGATGGGCTGATCGCGGTCCGGGTGAACGACATCCAGGGCGAGCGGGTCATTGGCACCGTGGAATACGGAGGGGAGCTCAAGTCGAACAAGGGCATGAACCTCCCCGGCATCGACGTGAGCGCCCCGGCACTCACCGACAAGGACAAGGAAGACGTCGTCGAGGCGGTCGCCCTCGGTGTCGATTACATCGCCCTTTCATTCGTCCGGAAGTCCGCCGACCTCGATGGGCTCCGTCGGCTGGTCCCGAAGGGCATCAAGCTGATCGCGAAGATCGAAAAGGACACCGCCCTCCGCGACCTCTGCGGCATCCTCGAGGCCTCCGACGCCATCATGGTCGCCCGTGGCGACCTGGGAGTGGAGCTGCCCTTCGAAGAGGTGCCGCTGGTGCAGAAGCGGATCATTCGCGAGGCCAACCTGCATGGCAAGCCGGTGATCACGGCGACCCAGATGCTGGAGTCGATGGTCCACGCGCCGGTGCCGACCCGGGCGGAGGCTTCGGACGTGGCAAACGCGATTCTGGACGGCACGGATGCTGTCATGCTTTCCGCCGAGACGGCGGTGGGCACCTACCCGCTCGAGGCGGTGCGGGCGATGGACCGGATCGCGCGGGAGATGGAATCCCACCGACAGGGCCGGAGCCCGGCCTTCGACGCCGCAGTGGGCCGGCGGGCCGAGGCCGACGACACCCGGCATCCTCGTCCTGGCTCGAGCATCCCGGCCCGGACCGAGGATGCGATCGGCGTCGCGGTGTGCGCCGCTTCGGAACTGCTGCACGTCCCGTTCATTCTCTGTTTCACGAGTAGCGGATTCACGGCGCGCAAGGTGGCCACCTACCGCCCGACGGTGCCGATTGTGGCCGCCACCCCCGAAGTCGAGACCTACCGGCAGCTCTCCCTGGTTTGGGGGGTTCTGCCGATCCAGACGGCGCATTCCACCGATTACGACTCGCTGCTCAGTCAGGCGCGTTCCCAGATCCTCAGCCGGGGTCTTGCGCGCCCCGGGGAGCGGGTCGTCGTTACCGCCGGCGTGCCGTTCGACGTGCCCGGGACGACCAATCTGCTCAAGATCGAGGCATTGTAGCGGCCACCGGCAGCGACATGAAACTCACCTTTCTCGGCACCGGCACCAGCTTCGGTGTTCCACAGATCGGCTGCACCTGCGCCGTCTGCCAGTCGACTGATCCCCGGGACCGGCGCACCCGTTCCGGGGCGATCATCGCAGCGGGGGGGAAGACCATCCTGCTCGACACCCCGCCGGAACTGCGCCTTCAGCTGCTCGCCGCCCGGATCGGTCAGGTCGATGCCGTGCTCTACACTCACGAACACGCCGATCACGTCAACGGAATCGACGATCTCCGCATCTTTTCCATGCGCCAGCGCGGGCCGCTTCCGTGCTACGGGCCGGCAGAAACGCTCGACCGGATCCGGAATGGCTTTCGCTATATCTTCGACCACGAGGTTCGCGCCTTCGAGGGCACTTCGAAGCCGCAACTGGAGATGCATCCGATCGAGCCGGGGTCGGTACTGACGATCGCCGGGATTCCAGTGCTGCCGCTGGCGTTCGAACACGGCTTCCTGCGGGTCTACGGCTACCGCTTCGGGCCGATCGCCTACATCACCGATGTGAAGTCCGTTCCCGATGCGGTGCGTTCGCAGCTCACCAATCTCAAGGTGCTGGTGCTCAACTCCCTGTGGTGGCGGCCGCACCCGACGCACCTTTCCATCGGCGAGGCGATCGAGACCGCGCAGGCGGTCGGGGCCGAACGCACCTTTCTCACCCATCTTACCCACGAAACCGGGCACGCAGAGCTGGCGAGCCAGCTCCCGCCCGGCGTCGCCCCCGCATACGACGGGCTCACGATCGAGGTCACGGAATGAAGCTCCACTACGGGCGGATGTTCAGCGACCGGCTGGATGGTGTTCACGGGCTGCCCCGTCCCCGGCTCACCGAACTGGCCCGCCACTTCGGTGAAGTGCAGGCGGAAGTCCGGCGCAGGCGCGGGCAGGGCGAGTACGGCTTCTATCGCCTCGGGGATCAGGCGAACGCGGTGCAGCAGATCCGGCGCTTCGCTGAGGGCGTCGGTCAGGCGTTCGATCACGTCCTCGTACTGGGCATCGGGGGTTCCGCCCTCGGCATGAAGGCGCTGCTGAATGCCCTGAAGCGTCCGGGCTGGAACGAGCTCGACGACGAAGGCCGCGACTTCTTCCCGCGGCTCACGGTGCTCGACAACGTGGATCCGACTTCGGTCGCGGAGGCGCTGCGCCGGATCGATCCGCGCCGGGCACTGGTCAACGTCATCAGCAAGTCGGGCGGGACGGCAGAGACGATGGCCCAGTACCTCGTCATCCGGCACTGGCTGGAGCAGGCCCTCGGCCCGGCGGCGACCCGGCACCTGGTGTTCACCACCGATCCGAAACGCGGCGCCCTCCGCGAGATCGCGACCCGGGAAGGCATCGCCGCACTGGAGGTCCCGCCGGATGTTGGCGGCCGGTTCAGTGTGCTATCTCCGGTGGGCCTGCTCCCTGCAGCCCTGGTGGGGATCGATATCGAGGGGTTGCTCGCAGGCGCCAGGCAGGCGGTCGCGCGGGCGGAGCACGACGATCTGTTGCAGAACCCCGCGGCATTGTGGGCCGCGCTGCAGTGGTCGGCCGACACCGCCCTCGGCGCTCGAATTCACGTCCTGATGCCCTACAGCGACCGGCTTCGGGAATTCGCGGAGTGGTTTCGGCAGCTGTGGGCCGAGAGCCTCGGCAAGGCGCGGGACCGTCGGGGCCAGGAGGTCCACGTGGGACCCACGCCGCTCGGGGCCGTCGGGCCCACCGATCAGCACAGTCAGGTGCAGCTCTTCATGGAAGGACCGTTCGACAAGGTCGTCACCTTCATGGAAGTCGACCGATTCGCCGAGGATGTGACCATCCCGGAATTGCCGAACCTGCCTCCGGATCTCGCCTACCTCCCGGGTCACACCCTGGCCGAGCTCTTGCGGGCAGAGTGTCAGGCGACCTCGGCGGCCCTGGCGCGAATGGGAAGGATGAGTTGCTCGCTCTGCCTCCCGGAACTTTCGTCGGCCGCGCTTGGTGAGGCCATCATGTTCTTCCAGATCGCCACCGGGTACGCCGGCATCTGGTACGGCGTGGACCCGTTCGACCAGCCCGGCGTCGAACTGGGGAAGCAATTGACCTATGCGGCCATGGGCCGCCCGGGTTTCGCCGGTGAAGCCCTCGGCGTCCCGCCTGGCGACGTCGTCTAGTCCGTCCAACTCATCCCGCGCTCAGGTTCCCCATGATCCCGCATTTCGATCGTCGCACCGTCACCCTGCTTGCCCTGGCGGGTGCCGCACTGCTGCTGCCGTCACGCGCGGAGGCGCAGGCCGTGCTCCGGCCCGGTGTCATCGCCAAGGGGGAACTTCGGGGCGGCGACCTCAAGCTGGACGACGATACCTACGCCGATCTCTGGCGCTTCACCGGCACGACGGCGCAGCCGGTGCGGATCACGATGCGGGCACCGACGTTCGACGCCTACCTCCAGCTCGGCTACTACAACGACAAGGGCGAGTGGATGAGCGTGGATTCGGATGATGATGGGGCGGGCGGAACGGATTCCAGGATCGAGCTGGTGCTGCCACGCGATGCCGAGTTCACCGTGCGTGCCAACACGCTGAAGGTCGGGGAAACCGGGTCCTATTCGCTCCTGCTGGAGACCGGCGGCATGAGTGCGCCGGCACCCGGCGCGCCGCCGAGCGGTGCGCCGAACGCCGTGGTCTCGACGTCACCCGGAGCGCGCATGCCGCTGATTCTTGGCCAGTGGCTCGGTGGCACGCTTGGAGTGGGCGACGACACGCTCTCGGACGGAAGCTACGCCGATATCTGGGTCTATCAGGGACGCCAGGGTGAGACGCTCACGATGACCCAGAAGTCGGACGCGGTGGACTCCTACCTGACGTTCGGGCCGGTGCAGAATGGGCGCTGGAGCTGGGCCGAGGCGGACAACAACAGCGCCGGCGGCAAGGACTCGAAGCTGGTCGTCACACTCGATGCTGATGGTGAATACTGGGTACGCCCCAATGCGCTTTTCAGCGGCAAGGGCCCGTACACGCTCTTCGTGAGCAGCAGTCGCGGGGATCAGGCGGTGAGCGCCGCGCCAGCGCCGTCGTCGTCGGCGGCGTCAGCTGGCACGCCGATGCCCGCCATCGGTTCGGTCGGTCCGCTGCAGCAGGGGCTGACACCTGGCGTTGCCGCGCCCCAGGGTGCCTCGAGCGCTGCGCCTGCTGCTCCCGCTCCAGCGGCCGCGGCGCCGGCCGCGGGCCGGATGGCGGAGATCCAGATGGGCCAGACGATTCGCGGACGGCTCGCTGCTGGCGATGCCCTCAGTTTCGACACGACATACATCGACACCTATGTCTATCGCGGCAAGCGGGGCGAACGGATCGATATCATCATGATGTCCCCCGATTTCGGCAGCTACCTGCTGTTCGGCCCCGAGCCTGCGAGAAATGCCGCCTTCAGTTCTTCGGAGCATGTAGGGGCGAGTGCCGGGCGGGAGGCAAAGATCACCGCGACGGTGCCTGACGATGGGACGTACTGGATTCAGGCGAATGAGTTTACCCGAAGCGAAGGCTCGTACGTGCTGACCGTCGAGCCGGCGCGCTAGCGGCACCGCGGCGGGTCGTCTACATTTTGAACATCGTACTGCAACTTCCAAGAGGACAGCAACTTATGGCTGACCACCGCGCCCAGCTCGTCGCCCTGTTTGGCGGCGCCATCGTCCAGAACGGCGATGCCGTGCAGGTCACCGATCCCAGCCGTCTGCAGGGGGAGGCCACCGACCGTCTCGTGTGGCAGGCGGTATTCGGTGGACCTGCCGATCGTGACGCCGCGCGGTGGCTGCTGTGGGAAATCGGGCAGGCGGTCGGAGCCCGTCCGCAGTCCATCGCTCCCATCTACTTCGCGCGGGGCCGGGGCGAGTGCGGCGGGTTCACGGTGCCGGCGATCAACGTCCGGATGATGGCCTACGACACCGCTCGCGCGATCTTCCGGGCCGCCAGGGCCCGCAACGCCGGCGCAATCCTGCTCGAGATCGCCCGGTCCGAGATCGCCTATACCGATCAGCGTCCGGCGGAATACGTCTCGGTGATCATCGGCGCGGCCCTGCGGGAAGGGTACTTCCTGCCGCTCTTCATTCAGGGTGACCACTGCCAGGTCAACGCCAAGAAATATCAGGTCGACTCGAAGGCCGAAGTCGGCGAGGTCAAGAAGCTGATCGCCGAGGAGGTCGGGGCCGGGTTCTACAACATCGATGTGGACACCTCCACGCTGGTGGACCTGTCCAAGCCGACCCTGCTCGAGCAGCAGCGGCTCAACTTCGAACATGCCGCGGAGATCACCCATTTCATCCGCGAGCGCGAGCCGCAGGGGATCTCGGTGTCGGTAGGCGCCGAGATCGGCGAGGTAGGGCACAAGAACAGCACCGTGGAGGAGCTGCGGGCCTTCATGGACGGCTACACCGCATCGCTCAAGCGGTACGGTGCCATCGAGGGCATCTCGAAGATCTCGGTCCAGACGGGCACCAGCCACGGCGGGGTGGTGCTGCCGGACGGCAGCATCGCCAAGGTGAAGCTGGACCTCGATGCGCTGGCGGCCTTGTCGAAGGCGGCGCGCGACGAATACGGAATGTCCGGCGCCGTGCAGCACGGGGCGAGCACGCTGCCGCAGGACGCCTTCGGCAACTTCGCCCGGCTGGAGACGGCGGAGATCCACCTGGCGACCAATTTCCAGAGTCTGGTCTTCGACCATCCGGCGCTGCCCGCGGAGCTGCGCAAGCGGATGTACGACTGGCTCGACGTGAACGCCGAAAGCGAAAAGAAAGCGGGGGACACGTCCGAGCAGTTCTACTACAAGGCGCGGAAGAAGGCGATCGGTCCGTTCAAGCAGGATGTCTGGGGGCTGCCCGCCGAGGCGCGCGCGAAGATCGCGGCCGATCTGGAGAAGACATTCGGGTTCCTGTTTGACCAGCTCAAAGTCGAGGGCACGGCGGCGCTGGTGACGAAGTACATCAAGGCATCCTACCAGTCCCACAGCTCGCTTGAACGGGCGCTGGTGACCGCGGTGGACGACGCCGAAGCAGGGGAATAGCCATGGCAAGGGACGACGAGCGGGAGGTGGTGTACGTCGAGCGGGAGGGTGGTTCCCTCAAGCCGATTCTTTTCGGGGCGCTGCTCGGTGTGGCGGTGGGACTCCTGTTCGCGCCGCAGAGCGGCACGGAGACCCGCCGCGCGCTGAAGCGCCGGCTGCGGAAGGCGCGGGCGCTGGCCGAGGAGAAGGTCGGCGAACTGTCGGAGAGGATCACGGGAGAGTGGCGGAAGCCCGAGGCAACGAGCCGTGAGGACGATCGCGAGGAGGCCCGCAGCGATCTGGAGCGCCGGCTGGCGGAGGCCCGTGCCCGGCGAAGGAAGCCGGCGCCGGATGATGAGGACGAAGACGAGGAGCCGGTCGCCTGACCGGAGGGATCCTCCTCAGCCGCCTGAAGGGGCTCCGGGCGTTTGGGTGGCGAACGCTGGTGCAGGCGGACCGGCACAATCTCCCCTTCCTCGCCAGCGCGCTTACCTTCGACGCGCTGCTGGCCGCCATTCCGTTTCTGCTGCTGGTGCTGATTGCCCTCACGCACGTCGCGCACCTCTCTCCCCGCTCCAGCGCGCAGGATCTCCAGCAGCTCTTCCAGCGACTGATGCCCCCGACCGGGGCTGACGGGGAAGGACCGTTCGCGCAGGTCGAAAAGTTCATCCTCGGTCTCACCCGCGCGCGCGCGACCATCTCGCTCTACGCGATTCCACTCTTCATCTGGTTTGCCACCCGGCTCTTTGCGTCGGTGCGCACCTCGCTCACGCTGGTCTACGACGTGCCGCGCCGGGGAACGGGTCAGCACTTCGTGGTCGGGTATCTCCTCGGAAAGCTCCGGGACGCGATGATGGTCGTCCTCGCCGTCTCGCTCGTCATCGCCAACGCGCTGCTCAGCGGCGGGCTCAAGATCGCCAGCGCCCGGGGCGAGGCGCTGACCACGGCCGTGCCCGCGCTCGGGTTCTTCGTGAGCGGACTCGGCTATCTGGTCACGCAGATCGTGGCCTTCGCATTCTCGGTCTGGGTCTTCTATGTGGTCTATCGCCATGCCTCGCCGCGGCGCCTGCCGCGCCGGGCGGCGTTCGCGGGTTCGCTCTTCACCGCGGCGCTGTTCGAAGTCGCCAAGCGGGCCTTCGGCTGGTATCTCCACAACCTCGCGGTGGTGAACCGCTTCTCGGCGGACGCCAACATCGGCGCGGTCATCCTGTTCGTGCTCTGGCTCTACTACACGGCACTGGTCTTCCTGATCGGCGCGGTCGTCGCCGAGACCTGGGATCTGTGGCACCGGCAACGGGGGATTGGCGGCCTCCGTCCGGTGGAGCTGGCTGGTAGCTGACCGCTCCGGGCGACGGTATACTCCGGCCTGATGCTCCGGCGGCCGCCACGTAGCTGATCGCCCACCCGCCCATTCATCCACGTACTGCCCGCCGGGTTCCGTCCATGCGCCTGCTCGCGACGCTGCTCCTCCTTCCGACACTGCTTCATGCCCAGGAGTTCGACTTCTACTCGCGGGGGCCCTATCGACCGCAGGTGCCTCGGCCCGAGTCGATCCTGGGGTACGCCGTGGGGTCGCAGCAGACGATGTACTATCAGCAGCAGCAGGTGCTGGACCGCATGATCGAGGCGGCCCCGGACCGGGTCCGGACGGAGATCATCGGCCGGACCGCCGAAGGGAAGGTGATGCGCCTGCTGATCATCTCCTCGCCGGCGAACCTCGCGCGCCTCGATGAGGTGCGCACCAGCCTTGCCCTGCTCGCCGATCCGCGGAAGACCAGTGCCGACCAGGCGCGGGCGCTCGCGGAGCGGACCCCGGTTACCGTGCTGCTCACCCACTCGGTGCACGGCGACGAGCCGGCCGGCTTCGAGTCGGCGATGCAGACCGCCTATCAGCTGCTCGCCTCCGACGAGCCGGCGACGCAGGAGATCCTGCAGAACGTGATCGTCCTCATCAATCCGTCGCAGAACCCGGATGGGCACGAGCGGTTCGCGGCCTGGTCCAATTCGGTCGCGGTCGGCAGCGATGACCCCCTCGCGGTGGAGCAGACCGAGCCCTGGGCCATCTGGGGCCGGTACAACCACTATCGGTTCGACATGAACCGCGACCTGCTGGCACAGTCGCAGAACGAGTCGAAGGCGCTCGCCTCGGTCTACGTCCGCTGGCATCCCCAGGTCGTTGCCGACCTGCACAGCACCACCTCCCAGTACTTCTTCCCGCCGGTGGCGGAGGCCCACAACGCGAACCTGCCGGCCAGGACCTACGAATGGTTCGAGCGGTTCGGCAGGAACAACGGCCAGGCCTTCGACCGTTTCGGCTGGCAGTACTACGTGCGCGACGTCTTCGACTTCTTCTACCCGGGCTACATCGACATGTGGCCGTCCATGCGCGGCGGCGTCGGGATGACCTTCGAATCCGACGGCGGTCCCGAGCTCAAGAAGCGGAAGGACGACGGCACCTATGTGACGTTCGAGATGGCGATCGCGCATCACTACACCGCATCGCTGGCCACGCTCGAATACGCCGCGAGGACCCGCGCCGAACGGCTCCGGGATTTCCACGAGTTCCACGTCACCGGCATGAGTGAGGCCCAGAAACGGCCGCTGCGCCGCGTGCTGTTCAGCGCTGTCGACCCCGGACGGGCGATGTGGCTCGCCAGGCGGCTGGCCGGCGAAGAGATCGAGGTGAGCCGCCTGACGCAGGGCTACACCCCGCTGCGGGCGACGTCCTATCTCGGCGGGCCGGCCGTGGCGAAGCGCAGCTTTCCGGCCGGGACCTACGTCGTCGACCTGGTGCAGCCCGAGGCCCGGCTGGCCACGACGATGCTGGAGCCTCGGGCCGCCTGGGACTCGGCATTCGTGCGCCGGCAGTTCGCGGCGTACCAGCGGAACCAGCGGCGCGGCGCCGACGAGAACAAGGAAGGGTACGAGTTCTATGACGTGACCGCCTGGTCGCTGCCGCTCACGCTCGGCCTCGAGGCCTGGTGGACCGACGACACCACCCGTGTCGTGGCGGAACGGGTTCGCGCCACCGATTCGCTGGCGGTACCGCCGGCGCCGGGCCGGGCCCAGTCAGCGTACGTCTTCGGTGATGAAACTGAAGCAGGCACTCGGCTGGCGATGCGGCTGCTTCGGGAGGGCTTCCGGGTCAGCGTCGCGACCCGTCCGATCACGGCCGACGGCGCGAGCTACGCGAGGGGCACCTTCGTGGTCCGGCTGCAGCGGAACCCCGACGCGGTCCACGACCGCATCGTGGCGCTGGCCCGGGAGACGGGGGCGCGAGTGACCGCGGTCGCGTCCGCCTTTCCTGACTCCGGACAGTTCGGAGTCGGAAGCGAGACCGTCGTCGCGATCCGTGCGCCCCGCATCCTGCTGGCGGCCGGCGAAGGGATAGAGCAGACGGCGTTCGGTTCGGTGTGGTTCTACTTCGACCGCGAACTCGGCATCCCCGTGACCCCCGTCAATCTGTCGAGCCTCGGGAATGCCAACCTCGAGGACTACAACGTGCTCATCATCCCGTCGGGGTACGCCGGGCGGCTGTGGCGCGAGCTGGGTGAGCAGGGGGCGACGAAGCTCAGGAACTGGGTGGAGTCGGGCGGCGCGGTGATCGGCTTCGGCGGGGCGATCGACCTGCTCGGACGGAAAGAAGTGGCGCTCACCACGGTCAAGGAACTCGAGGGTGATTCCGTCGCGGCCAAGGACACCTCGCTGACCGACACGATGCATCCCGGTCCACCACTGGTCTCGCCCAGCGCCGCGGGTGGCAACAGCCCGGAACAGGTCCCTGGCGCCATCTTCCGTGCGACCCTGGACCGCACTCACTGGCTCACCTTCGGTTACGAGCGCGATCAGCTCCCGGTGTTCCTCGAGACCAGCCGCTTCCTCAAGCCCTCCGAAAAGGGCGCCAACCCGGTGGTGTTCACCGGCACCGATCTCACTCTCTCCGGGTTCACCTGGCCGAACAACACCGAGAAGCTGCTCCGGAACTCGGTCTGGGCGGCGGTGGAGACGGTCGGCAGCGGGAGCGTGGTGGTCTTCGCCGAAAATCCCGTCTACCGCGGCTTCTGGCGCGGGCCCGCGAAGCTGCTCACCAACGCCGTGCTGTTTGCGCCCGCGCGATGACCGCGCCGCTGACGCTGGTCGTGCTCGCGGCAGGGATGGGCAGCCGCTACGGGGGCCTCAAGCAACTCGACCCGCTCGGCCCGGGTGGTGCCACGCTGATGGACTACTCGGTCTACGACGCGTGGCGCGCGGGCTTCACACGAGTGGTGTTCGTCATTCGCCCCGACATCGCGGCGGAGTTCGCCGCGACGGTCAGCGATCGATATCTCTCCCGGCTGCAGATCGAGACCGCACACCAGCGGCTGGATGCCGTGCCTGCCGGCTTTGTGCTGCCCGCTGCCCGCACCCGGCCATGGGGCACCACCCAGGCCGTCCTTGCCGCTGCCCCGAAGCTGTCGGGCCCGTTCGCGGTGCTGAACGCCGACGATTTCTACGGCCGGCAGTCGCTCCAGGCCGTGGCCGATTTTCTTCGCCGAGCCCCGCTCGATGGCCATCATCACGCGGTGGTAGGGTACCGGCTCGATGCCACGGCCAGTCCGGCCGGCGGCGTCAACCGCGCACTGCTGGAGCAGGCCGCCGATGGGCACCTGCGGCACATCACGGAATTGCGTGAGCTGACGCGGACGGCCGACGGAGAACTTCGTGGCCCGGGCCGACCCCGGCCAGAGAACGGTCCCGGGGAATGCGCTGGTGTCGATGAACCTGTGGGGATTCACCGCTGCGATCCTCCCTGCGCTCGCGCAGGCATTCGAGGCCTTCCTCGCGGGCGGTCCGGGTGAACAGGACGAGTGCTACCTCCCCGATGCGGTTCAGGTGGCAATGGCCCGCGGACAAGCCACGGTGGAGGTGCTCGCAACGCCGGACCGGTGGTGCGGCGTGACCTACGCCGAGGATCGTGCATGGGTCGGCGCCGCCCTGCGGTCGCTCGTGGAGCAGGGGCTCTATCCGGCGACGTTGTGGCCATAGCGGAAGCTGAGGCCCGGGAGGCGCTCGGGGCGTTCAGTCTGCGGGCTGCGAGTCTGCACCCGATGGAGATCGGGCACATCAATGCGTCCTGGCGGGTGGGCACCGCGGCGGGGGATACCTGCCTCCTGCAGCGCCTGAACCCGGATGTCTTTCCGGATGGCGAAGCGGTCATGCGCAACCTCGGCCGGGTGACGTCACACCTGGCGAAGAAGGTCCGCGATCTCCCCGATCGGGACCGGCGCGCGCTTCATGTGCTGCCTCGGTCGGACGGATCACTCGGCTGGCGGGCGCCGGACGGGGCCTGGTGGCGGGTCTTTCGCTTCATTCCACGGTCCCGGACCTGCCTGCACGCGATCACCGCGCGGGAAGCTTATGAAGTCGGGCGCGCCTACGGGCTGTTTCAGGAGATGCTCAGCGACTACGACGGCCCACCGTTGACGGAAACCATCCCCGGGTTTCATGACACCCTCGCGCGCCTGGCGGCCCTGGATCGGACCGCGGCCGCGGATCCGGCGGGACGCGCGGCTTCGGTTGGTGCCGAACTCGCGTTCGCCCGTGTGAGGCGGGGCTATGCCTTGGTGCTGCCGCCGCTTCTGGCGAGCGGGGCGCTGCCGCAGCGCATCGTCCACAACGACGCCAAGGCAGCGAACGTCCTGCTCGACGCGGCGACGGGTGAAGCGCTGGCGGTCGTCGACCTGGACACGGTCATGCCGGGCACGGTGCTGTACGACGTGGGTGATCTCGTCCGGTCGGTCGCGAGCCCCACGGATGAGGACGAGCGCGACCTGTCGCGGATCGGCGTGCGGCTGCCGCTGGTCGCCGCGCTCTCGGAAGGATTTCTCGGCGCCTGTGGGGCCGGCCTGACCGACGCAGAGCGCGGCCAGTTCGTCTTCGCCGGACTGCTGCTCACCTACGAGCAGGGTGTCCGTTTTCTGACTGACCATATCGCGGGTGACACCTACTACCGCACCAGCCGCCCCGGTCAGAACCTCGACCGCGCCCGGGCGCAATTCCGGCTGCTCGAAAGCCTGGAGGCCGAACGATCGGCGCTCGAGGCGATGATCGATCGCACCCTGCGGATGAATCCCCGATGAGAGCCTTCCTCTGTCTGGTCCTGTTCGCGTTTGGATCCCTGTCTGCCCAGGAGCCGCGGTACGGCACTGGAAGCTGGGACGCCGATTCGCTCGGCAATCATCGCGCTGTCGTGCGTGTGCGCCAGGCCGCGGCCGCGGTGCGCGTCACGATTCCGTGGCGCCGCCGGGACACGCTGCCGGACGAGCGCGACATCGTCGTGTTGTCCGCCACGAGCGGCCGCAGCATGCGGATCGCGCGGGGGCGCATCAGCCGCGAGGCCGGGACGATCGCGTTCGAACCCTCCGATGGCCCAGGAGAGTACGACGTCTACTACCTCCGCTACACCGGGAGCGTTCGCGCCAACTACCCCCGTGTCTCCTATCCCCGTCCCGCTGCCGGAGATTCGGCCTGGATCGGTTCCCTCGGCCTGGAGCCGGATGGCATGGGTGATGGCTGGCGAAGGCTGCCGGAGGCGGAGCTGGTCGAGATCCAGTCGGCGGGGGCCTGGAATTCCGTCGAGCCGATGGAATTGATCGCCGGAGCGGCGGAGCTGCGCGATCTGCTCGACAGACACCCCGGGGCGCCGATGCTGCTCTTCCCGGAGGATCGGCAGCATCCGATCCGCATGACCCGGGATCTGCCGCACAGGTGGATCCAGGCCGGGGCGAACACGCCGGTCTCGGCCACGGCGCTCAGAGGCGAATACCTGGCGCTGCAGATCGGCGTGTATGCGGTTGACTCCCTCGACTCGCTCTCGGCCCGGTTCACGGCCCTGCGAGAGAGCGCCACGGCCGTGATCCCGGCGGACTCCGTGACCTGCTTCAACATCGGAGGAGTGGATTGGGAGGGACACCGCTTCGCGACCCGGGTCGATGTCCCACAGGGAAGGGTGCAGGCGCTCTGGTTCGGTATCAGCGTGCCTGACTCGGCCCGGCCCGGCCGCTATCAGGGGTCGGTGACGATCGGATCACGGAATCATGGCGCCCTGACGCTGCCGGTGGCGCTGACCGTCGTGGCGGGATCGATCGCCTCGCATGGGGACGATGATCCCGCGCGGCTCTCGCGGCTCCGCTGGCTGAACTCCCGCCTGCACCAGGATGACGGGCTCGTGCGGCCCTACACCCCCGTGCGGGTCAGCGGCCGGACGCTTTCGATTCTGGGACGCGAGGTCGTGCTCGGCACGAGCGGATTTCCAGCGGGCATCCGGAGTTTCTTCACGCCGGCAATGACCGGCATCGGCTCCGCGGGGCGCGAGCTGCTGCAGGGGCCGGTGGAGCTGGTGGCCGCCGCACCGGGCGGACGCACCCTCAGGTGGCGATCGTCGGGGGTGAGCTACGGGAGGCGCGGTGAGGGCGCCGTGCGCTGGACGGCGCACAACGTCGCCGGCGCGCTCGCGATGCATGTCTCCGGTGTGCTCGAGGCCGACGGCAACATCGAATATCAGGTCCGCCTCACCGCGAGCCGCAAGGCGGAGCTGGGCGACGTGCGGCTCGAGATCCCGCTGGACTCGTCGGTAGCCCGCTACATGATGGGCCTGGGGCAGAAGGGCGGCCGGCGCCCCGCGCCGTTCGAATGGCGCTGGTACCAGCAGGCGAATCAGGATGCCGCGTGGATCGGCGACGTCAATGCCGGGGTCCAGTTCACTCTCAGGGACCAGCACTACGTCCGGCCGCTCAACACCAACTTCTACCAGTTGAAGCCGCTCGTGCTGCCTGACAGCTGGTACAATCAGGGACATGGCGGCTGCCGATTCACGCTCGAGGGCGCGGCGTACCAGGTGCGCTGCTTCAGCGGCGCCCGGACCATGGCCGCGGGCCAGTCGCTCTATTTCAATTTCCGCCTCGCGGTCACCCCGTTTCGGCCGATCACGCCCGCCGCGCAGTTCTCGACCCGCTTCTACCACGCCTACACCTCGCTTGATACCGTCGCGGCCGCCGGCGCCAACGTGATCAATGTGCACCACGCGACCGCGATCAACCCGTGGATCAACTACCCCTTCCTCACGCCGGATACGATGCGGGCCTACATCAGGGCCGCCCATCAGCGGGGGATGCGGGTGAAGCTGTACTACACCGTCCGCGAGCTCACGACGCGCGCTCCAGAACTCTGGGCCCTCCGGAGTCTCGGGCATGAGGTCTTCGCGCCCGGCCCGGGTGGCGGGTACTCCTGGCTGCAGGAGCATCTCGGCGAGGACTACATCGCCGCCTGGTTCGTGCCTGAACTCAAGGACGCCGCGATCGTCACCAGCGGCGTGAGCCGATGGCACAACTTCTATGTGGAAGGTCTCGACTGGCTCGCCCGGAACGTGAAGATGGACGGCTTGTACATCGACGACGTCGCCTTCGACCGGACCACCATGAAACGGGTCCGCAAGGCGCTGGACCGGCACCGGCCGGCGGCGCTGATCGATCTCCACTCGGCCAATCAGTACAACCCGAATGATGGCTGGGCCTCGAGCGCCAACCTGTACCTGGAGCACTTCCCCTACCTCGACCGCATCTGGTTCGGAGAGTATTTCGACTACGACAGCCCGCCGGACTACTGGCTGGTTGAAATGTCGGGGATCCCGTTCGGGGTCATGGGGGAGATGCTGGAAGGCGGCGGAAACCCCTGGCGCGGGATGCTCTTTGGGATGACGAACCGCCTGCCGTGGGCGGGCGACCCGCGGCCGTTGTGGAAGGCCTGGGACGACTTCGGGATCAGCAGCGCGCGGATGGATGGGTGGTGGAATCCCCATACGCCGGTGCGGACCGGACGCTCCGATGTGCTGGCGACGAGCTACGTGCGGGACGGCAGGACCCTGGTGGCGATCGCCAGCTGGGCGCCTGACACGGCGCGGATCCGGCTGCAGGTGGACTGGCAGCGGCTTGGAATCGATTCTGCCAGCGCGGTCATCCGCGCGGCCGCGATCCGTGACTTCCAGCCCGCGGCGGCATTCGCGCCCGACGAGGAGATCGCGGTGCCGCCCGGCAAGGGATGGCTGCTGGAGATGCGGGCCAGGGAGTGAGCCGGCGCCTATTCGGTGCGGCTTCCCCAAAGCTTCGGCACCAGGTTGAGCAGCCAGACACCGCTCACCGTGAATACTCCCAGGAAGATCAATGCCTGAGCGGTGCGGCCATAGAGGAAGCTGCCGGTGCCGAACAGCGCCGAATAGATGAACGCGATCCCCAGGACCCAGCCCAGGAGTGCCTGCGGCAGGCTGTCGGGTGAGGGGCCGACGCCCGCGTCCGCCTGGACGTGGCGCCACCCTGGGCCGGCCGGTCGCACCAGCCGGTAGAAGCTCACCAGGCGCGCATGGTCGGTCGGTTCGGTGAGAAGGGCGGTCGTCACCCAGACGACGGTCGTGACGCCGACGCTCGTCAGCAGCGCGATGGCACCATCCACCGGGTGGCCCAGCCTTGCCAGCGTCGCGAAGACGATCGCCAGCACGAAGCTCGAGACCATCGCCGCGATCTCGCTCCAGGCGTTGATCCGCCACCAGAACCAGCGCAGCAGGTAGAGCAGCCCCGTCCCGGCTCCGACCGACAGCAGGAGCTCGAACGCCTGCCGTGCGCTGTCGAGGACGAGGGTGAACAGTGCCGCGATCACCATGAGCGCCGCGGTGACCAGCCGCCCCACCATCACGTAATGCCGCTCATCCGCTCCGGACTTGAGGAACCGGCGGTAGAAGTCGTGCACCAGGTAGGAGGTGCCCCAGTTGAGATGGGTGGAAATGGTCGAGACGTAGGCCGCGAGCATGCCCGCGATCATGACCCCCAGGAAGCCGGTCGGCAGGAACTTCAGCATGGCGGGGTACGCCATGTCGTGGCCGATCAGCTTCGGGTCGACGTACGGAAAGGTCCGCGCGATGTCGCCCAGCGTGGGGAAGATGATGATCGAGCAGAGCGCCACGATGATCCACGGCCAGCTGCGGATGGCGTAGTGGGCCACGTTGAAGAAGAGCGTCCCCGAGAGGGCGTCGCGCTCGCTCCTGGCGGCCAGCATGCGCTGCGCGATGTAGCTCCCGCCCCCCGGCTCCGCCCCGGGATACCAGACCGACCACCACTGCACCGTGAGCGGCATGATCAGCACCGAGACGGTGAGGCCCCAGTCGCTGAAGTCCGGAAGGAGGTTGAGCGTTTTCGGGTCGGTCTTGGCGATCAGGCCGGCGAGCCCGCCGATCTCGGGCTGCCGGAGCGAGAACACGGCGAGCGCGATCGCGCCCGTCATCGCGATCCCGAACTGGATGAAGTCGGTGACCAGGACGCCCCAGAGCCCGGACGTGGCGGCGAACGCGACGTTGATCAGGGCGCAGATGAGCAGCGTCTTGCCGATCGGCCAGCCGAGTACCACGTTGGCGATCTTGGCGGCGGCGAGATTGACCGTCGCCATGATGGCGCAATTGAAGAAGAGGCCCAGGTACAGCGCGCGGAAACCGCGGACCAGCGTCGCCGCCCGGCCGGAGTAGCGCACCTCGTAGAACTCGAGGTCGGTCATGACGCCGCTTCGGCGCCAGAGCCGGGCATAGAAGAACACCGTCGCCATGCCGGTGAGCAGGAACGACCACCAGAGCCAGTTGTTGGCGACCCCCTTCTCGCGGATCAGGTTGGTCACCAGGTTGGGCGTGTCGGTGCTGAAGGTCGTGGCGACCATCGAGACGCCGATCAGCCACCAGGGGGCGGCGCGCCCGGAGGTGAAGAACTCGGTCGTGCTCGACCCGGCACGACGGGCCAGCACGAGTGCGGGAATGAACGACAGGACGACCGACGCGACGACGATGGCCCAGTCGAGCAGAGCGAGATGCATCGGGGGGCTCCCGGAAGGGCGGGGACGACCGCCCGGAGGCGAAACCAGCGAATGACGGCGGAGAGACGATCAGGAGAAATGAAGTGCCCCAGGCACCCCGAAGCGACACTGGACATCGCTTAGCGCTGCTACCGGCGAGGTCCTGACGCGGTTCGCGCGCCAGCGCCCTTCGGACCTGGGGCGCAGAAAGTATAGCCACAGGCGCCCGAGCGGAGTAGGGGCGCGGCCGAAACGTCTAGCCGCGGGGCCATCGGGCCGACTACTTTCCCGCATGGCCCTCGCGCTCGCCCGAAAGTACCGTCCCCGACGCTTCAGCGACCTGCTGGTGCAGGATCACGTGGCCGCCGTACTGCGTGGTGCGGTCGTCAAGAATCGCGTCGGCCACGGCTATCTCCTGACCGGTCCGCGGGGCGTCGGCAAAACGACGGCCGCCCGGATTCTCGCGATGGCGCTCAACTGCGAGAACAAGGGGAAGACCGAGCCGGCCGGCGAGCCCTGCGGCGTCTGCGAGAACTGCCAGCGGATCTGGACCGGCTCGGCGGGGCTCGATGTCGTCGAGATCGACGCCGCCTCCAATCGCGGCGTGGACGATGCCCGTGAGTTGCGCGAGCGCGCGATGTACGCCGCCTCCCGCGAGGGGCACCACAAGGTGTACATCGTGGACGAGGCGCACATGCTCACCCGCGAGGCCTGGAACGCGCTGCTCAAGATCCTCGAGGAGCCGCCGCCGGGCGTGGTGTTCGTGTTCGCGACCACCGAGCCGCAGAAGATCGCCCAGCAGGCCGCACCGGTGCTCTCCCGGCTGCAGCGGTTCGACTTTCGCCGCATTGGCGCCACCGCGATTCGCGACCGGCTGCGTGCGGTACTCGATGCCGAGAAGATTGAAGCCGACGACGACGCCCTCACCCTGATTGCCCGGCAGGCCGATGGAGGGATGCGGGACGCGCTGTCCGTTCTCGACCAGTGCCTCTCGTTCGGTGAGGGCCGGGTCACCGCCGACCGCGTCCGCGAGATTCTCGGACTGGTCGCCGATCAGGTCTACGCCGAACTCCTCGACGTCCTCGCCACCCGCAACGCCGCGGGCGTGTTCACGCTGCTCGACCGGCTCGAGGACGCCGGTGCCGATCTCGTCGAATTCATGGGGGCGACAGGTGAAGTGCTCCGGTCGCTGCTGATGCTGCAGGTCGGGGCCAGGCCGGAGGGCATCACCGAGGCCCTCCTCGCCGCGCTGCAGATCTACCGGGGGCAGCTCTCCGCGGCGGATCTGCTGCGGATGCTCAAGTTGCTCGGTGAGTCCGAGGCCATGGTGCGCCGCAGCGCCAATCCCCGGCTGGCCGTGGAGACCCTCCTGCTGCGCTGGACCCTCATGGACCGGACGGTGGACCTGGAGGCCGTGCTCTCGGGCGCCGCCCCCGTCGGTCGGGGCCGCGACGCCGGTGCCGTGCCTCCCGCGCGGGGGGCCGCCTCCCTCACGAGTGGGAGGGGAGAGAGTCCCGGTACGGCTGCTGCGCCCGCGCCGGGCCGGACCGCCGAGGTTCCGGGGCCGGCGCGGGCGCCGCAGGCAGCGCCCCCCGCGGCGCCTGCCGTTCGGCCTTCGGTCCGGGCCGAGTTCACTCTGGAAGGCCTGCTCCGCGCCTGGCCGGACCTGGTCGCCGCGGCACGGGAGCAGAGTCGCTTTCTCGGGGAGGCACTCGCAGCGGCTCAGCCTGCCGCCGTCGAGGCCCCGAGTCTGACCGTCGTCGTGCCGGATGGGAACCCGATGCATCTCGAGGCCCTGGGACGGCAGCGGGAAGCCGTAGAGCGGCTGCTCGCACAGGCGGTGGGCGCCCCGGTCACCCTGAGTGTCGCGGAGGCGGAGGGGGTGGCCGGAGCCCAGCCGGTCCGGACCAGGCGGCTCAGCGAAGCGGAGTCCCGGGCGGAGCGCCTCAAGGTCCTCAAGTCCCGGGATCCTGCGCTCGAAGCCGCAGCGGAGACTCTCGACCTGGAGGTGCTGGAGTAGTCCGGTCCTTGCTTGCCTTGGGCCCTTCGGAGCCCTACTTTCCTCAGACTTTGCAGTCACTTAGCGATACTTCTCCCATGGCCGATTGGCAGCAGCTCATTCAACTCAGCCAGCAGATGCAGGGGCGGCTTCAACAGCTCCAGCTCGAGCTGGCCGAGCAGGCATATGATGCCCAGGCCGGTGCCGGCCTGGTGCGGGTCAGGGTGGATGGGAAGGGAACACTCCTCGCGCTCACGATTGACCCGGAGGCGTTCCAGGGACGGGATGCCGAGCTGCTCGCGGATCTGATCCTCGGCGCCGTTGGCGAGGCGCAGCGGCGAGCAGCGGAGGCCCTCCAGCAGGAAATGCGGCGGGTGTCCCCGCTGCCCCTCAACCTCCCGTTGTAGCGTTCGTGGGCGCCCTCGACGACCTGGTCACGGAGTTCTCGAAACTCCCGGGCATCGGCCGTAAGACGGCGCAGCGACTGGCGCATCACCTGGTGCAGCAGCCCGCGGATCGTCTCACCCGGCTGGCCCAGGCGCTGGTGTCGGTGGGGGAACGGGTGCGGCCCTGCCGGGAGTGCGGCAACCTCGCCGAAGGCGAACGCTGCGAGATCTGTCTGGATCCGCGCCGCGACAGCGGACTGATCTGCGTGGTCGAGGAAGCCTCCGCGGTGACGATCCTTGAACGTTCCGGGGAGTACCGCGGGAGCTACCACGTACTCGGCGGCCGGATCGATCCCCTCGGCGGGATCGGGCCGGAGTCCCTCCGGCTCGACCGGCTGGTGGCCCGCGTGGACGCAGGCGGCGTGCGCGAAGTCATTCTCGCGACCAACCCGTCCATGGAGGGCGAGGTCACCGCGACCTACGTGCAGCACCTCCTGAGCGGGAAGGGGGTCAAGGTCACCCGGCTCGCGCGCGGGCTCCCCGTGGGGGGCGACCTTGAATACGTCGATGGCGTCACCCTGGCACACGCGCTGACCGCGCGACAGGAGATCGGCTGATGGCGCGGCGAGGCGGTGCAATGCTGTTCGGAGTCGTGGCGGGCGTGGCGGCCGGCCTGTTGCTGGCCCAGCGCCATCTCGGCCGGCATCGCGAGGATCTGTTCAGCGCCCGCCCGCTGCGCCGGTTCGCGGCACTTGGAACGCTCGCCGCGAGCGAGGGGGCCGAAACGGCGGCGCTGCTCAGGGACTACATGCAGTGGGAGCGCCATCCTGCGCTCCGGCGGCGGGCGGGCGCCATACTCCGCCGCATGGAATCGGCACTTGGCTAATCGCAGGGGAGCCTGATGGCAGGTGCATCCAGCTGGTCGTTCCGGGAAGAGGATTCCATCAGGATACATGGGATCCTCACCGCGTTTCTCCGCGAGTCCAACGCGCGGACCGGGATGATCGTCGACCGGACGGGACAGATGGTCGCGGTCGTGGGCGAGGAGCCCTCCTTCGATCCCACCGCCTTCGCCTCCCTGACCGCGGCGGACTTCAGTGCCAACGACCAGCTTGCCCGCATGATCGGCGAGCCGGAGTTCGGCAGTCTCTTCCATCAGGGCGAGAAGGAGTCGATGTACCTCGCCGACATCGCGCGGCGCGTGATCCTGGTGGTACTGTTCGACAACCGGACCACGCTCGGGCTGGTCAAGCTCAGGGTGCGGCAGACCGTGACGGATCTCCGTCAGGTTTTCGAAGACATGTTCACTCGGGGAACGGCCGGCCAGTCGCAGGTGGAGACCGGTTTCCTCGGCGAGGCAGAAGATGAAATCGACAAGCTGTTCGGCGCGTGACGGAGAGTAGATACCCATGTCGATGATCAACTACGC
Source organism: uncultured Gemmatimonadales bacterium (assembly GCA_963817435.1). Lineage (GTDB taxonomy): Bacteria > Gemmatimonadota > Gemmatimonadetes > Gemmatimonadales > GWC2-71-9 > JADJOM01. The sequence continues at coordinate 1,101,098 of CAWFNY010000001.1, read as the reverse complement.
CTCGCGCGAGATCAACTGCAAGCTGGTCTACTACGGCCCGGGGCTCGGCGGCAAGACCACGAACCTCGAGTTTGTCTACAACAAGGTCGCGCCGAATTCGCGCGGCAAGCTGATCTCGCTTGCCACCGAGACGGAGCGCACCCTGTTCTTCGACTTCCTGCCCGTCGACCTCGGCACCATCCGCGGCTTCAAAACCCGCTTCCACCTCTACACCGTGCCGGGGCAGGTGTACTACAACGCTTCCCGCAAGCTGATCCTGAAGGGCGTGGACGGCGTGGTCTTCGTCGCGGACAGCCAGATCGAGCGCATGGAAGCGAACATCGAGTCGATGCAGAACCTGTACGACAACATGGCGCAGCACGGGTACAACCTGACGCATATCCCGTTCGTCATCCAGTACAACAAGCGCGACCTCCCGAACGCCGCCACGATCCGGGAATTGCAGGCGGCGCTCAATCCGGGATGGGCGGTCGAGGATCCGGTCCGGCAGAAGAGCACGCCCGATCCGTACCACGAGGGCGAATTCCTGACCGAGCAGATCGAAGGGCAGTGGGTCGAGCGCTCACCGTACTTCGAGGCCGTCGCGATGAGTGGCGATGGAGTCTTCGACACCCTCAAGGCCGTGAGCAAGCTGGTGCTCAAGAGCCTGGGCTCGACCTGATGTGGAATCTTCCGAACGTCCTCACCCTCGTTCGGATCTGCCTGACGCCGGTCATCGCGCTGCTGCCGTTCATTGACGGGTACTGGCCGAAGTTCGTCTGCTTTCTCATCTTCCTCTTTGCGGCAGTCACCGACGTCGTGGACGGGTACCTTGCCCGTTCGCGGAACCTGGTGACCGATCTCGGCAAACTGCTCGACCCCATCGCCGACAAGCTGCTCCTCTTCGCCACGATCATTCCGATCTACTGGATCTCCCACACCCGGCACAACCTCTACAACATTCCGGTCTGGGGGAGCATCCCGCTCTGGGTGTGCATGCTGCTGATCGGGCGCGAACTCGCGATGACCGGCTTCCGCTGGTGGGCGAAGCACCGCGGCATCGTGATTCCCGCCGCGGGCGCCGGCAAGCTCAAGGCGACGCTGCAGAACATCTACATCGGGGCGACGTTCCTCTGGTTCACCTTCCGGGATGCGCGCAAGCCGCTTGGATGGGAGCACAACAAGCTGGCCGACTACTGGAACGAGTTCCACGGCGGCGTCGTCGCGATCACGCTCGCGCTGGCGACCCTGCTCACCGTGTACTCCTTCGTGGTGTACATGTACCGGTATCGCGCCCTCTTCAAGACCAACCACTAGCCGCCCGCGGCGTGGCGCCACCATGCGGGGCCGGCGGCACCGTCACCGACGGCCCAAGGCGAAGGGCGAATGGCGTCCATCGAACTGCTCACCATCGGCACCGAGCTCCTCCTCGGTTTCACGGTTGATACCAACAGCGCGGAACTCGGCCGGGCCCTCGCCACGGCGGGTGTGCCCGTGGTCCGGAGGACCTCGGTCAGCGACGATCCCGCGGCGATCCGCGAGGCCGCCAGTCAGGCGCTCGCCCGGACCGGCGCCTTCATCGCGACCGGCGGGCTCGGCCCCACTGCAGACGACATCACGAAGAAGGTGATCGCCGATCTCTTCGGGATGCCGCTCAGTTTCCGGCCGGAGGTCTGGGCGGCGCTCCTCGAGCGCTTCGCTCGCGCCGGCCGAATCCCCGTCGAAAAGAATCGATCGCAGGCCGAGGTGCCGGATGGGGCGGTGATCCTCCCCAATCGCTGGGGAACCGCTCCGGGCCTCTGGCTCGAGAGCCCGGCTGCTCTGGCGATCCTCCTTCCGGGCGTCCCCTCGGAGATGCGCGGGCTCTTGCGGCACGAAGTGCTCCCGCGACTGGCTTCTCGGGCCGGGGCTCAGGTCGTTCGCTCGCGCGCGTTGCGAACCACTGGCGTGCCCGAGTCGTCGCTGGCGGAGCGCCTGAGCGGGGTAGAGGAAGCGCTCGCCCCACTCTCCCTTGCCTATCTGCCGGGCGTGACTGGCGTGGATCTCCGGCTGACCGCGTGGAACCTCGCGGCCGATGAGGCCGACCGGCGGCTCGCCGCGGGAATGGCGCTGCTCAGAGCGCGAGCCGGCACGGGGTGCTACGGCGAGGACGAGGACGACCTCGCGGAAATTGTTCTCGCCCATGCCCGTCGTGCCGGCCTGCTGCTGGCCACGGCTGAGTCCTGCACCGGCGGCGGCGTTGGTGCGCGACTCACCGCGGTCCCCGGGAGTTCAGACGTCTACCTCGGCGGCGTCGTCGCCTATCACAATCAGGTGAAGGTGGCGCTGCTGGAGGTGCCGGAGGCCCTCATCGCGAAGCATGGTGCGGTGAGCGAGCCGGTTGCCGCCGCCATGGCGGCGGGCGTCGCGGGCCGCCTCCACGCCGACCTGGCGATTTCGGTCACCGGGATCGCCGGGCCCTCCGGGGGCACCGAGGAGAAGCCGGTCGGTCTGGTCTACCTCGGCATCTTCGATCGCGGAAAGGTGACGGTCCATCGGCACCAGTTTGTCGGCGATCGGGAGGAGGTCCGGCTCCGCGCCGGACAGATGGCGCTCTTCCGGGTGCTGCAACGGCTGAGCGAGGCTCCGGGTCCGGCGTCCTCGACCGTCTAGACTGCCCCGCATCACGCTCGGCGTGCCTTGAAACCCGGGCTACCGCCCCGGGAGCCCCCTCAACTGCCAATCTGACCCCTCCTCCAGGGCATGCCGGTTGCTGTTATCTTTGAGCAGCCCACAACCGGACCATTCAGCAAGTGCTTGACAATCAGAACGTTGGAAACGAGGCGGGCCCTGACTCGCGGCCTGCGGCAGGCGCTCCGGATGCCGGGACGGCGGAAGTCTCCCAGTCGCATGCCGGCTTGCCACTCGAGCCCTCCACGGAAGCCATCCGCCGGCTCGAGATCGAACTCGCCGAGGCTCGTGACCGCCAGCTTCGCCTGGCCGCCGAATTCGACAACTTCCGCAAGCGCGTCGCCCGTGAGCGGGAAGAGATCACCCACCGGTCGCAGGCCGCGCTGGCGGTGAGAATCCTCGAAGTCCTCGACGACCTCGACCGGGTCCTGGCGGGCGGGGTGCAGAGCGCCACCACCGAGGTGGTGCATCAGGCGCTGGTCCTGATCGACCGGAAGCTCCGGAAGGAGCTGGAGGCCGCAGGTCTCGAACGCATCGACCCCGCGGGGCAGGCATTCGATCCGAGCCTCCACGAGGCCGTTTCGGTGCTCCAGCCGCCCGAGCCAGCCGCCGATCACACCGTCAGCGCCACCTTCCAGGCGGGCTACCGGTTCAAGGGTTCCCTGATCCGGCCCGCACGGGTGCAGGTCTATTCGTCAGAAGGGCACAGCTGACCGTGGCGAAGGACTTCTACCAGGTTCTCGGTGTTCCCGACACCGCCGCGCCCGATGAGGTGAAGAAGGCGTATCGCCGCCTCGCCAAGCAGTACCACCCGGACGCCAATCCCAACAATCCGCAGGCCGCGGAGCGGTTCAAGGAAATCTCGGAGGCCCATGCGGTCCTCTCCGACGCCGACAAGCGCAAGCAGTACGACCAGATGCGCCGGCTCGGCGCCTTCGAGGGCGGGGGCGGTTTTCGGCGGTCGGGTGGAGCCGGGGGGCCGGGCGCACGCCCTGGCGGCGGGACGGCAGGCGGCGGTGCCGGGTTCGAGGGGTTCGACTTCGGGGATGGTGGCGGTTTCGGCCTGGGAGACATCTTTTCCTCCATCTTTGGCCGGAATGCGGGGCGGCGCGAAGAGCCCGTCGCCGAGACGATCGAAACGGTTGTGGAGATTCCATTTCGCGTCGCAGCCCTCGGCGGCAAGGTGCCGGTCCGGCTGCCGCTCAACGAAACCTGCCGGCAGTGTGCCGGAAGCGGCGCGGCACCGGGCGCCAAAATCAGCACCTGTCCGGAGTGCAACGGGCGTGGAAGTGTCACCTTCGGTCAGGGCGGCTTTGCGGTCAGCCGTCCATGCCCGCAATGCCGGGGCAGAGGCAAGGTTCCCTCCGCGCCCTGTCCCACCTGTGGCGGGGCGGGAGAGATCCGCACGGAGAAAGAAGTCCTGATCACCGTGCCGGTCGGCACCGAGAGCGGGACGAAGGTCCGGCTCCGTGGGCAGGGCCAGCCATCCCGGCCGGGTGAGCCGCCCGGCGACATCGTCGTCACCTTCCAGGTCCAGGCCGACCGGTTCTTCCATCGGGACGGTGTCGACGTGCACTGTGAGGTGCCGATCAATCTTGCCCAGGCGGTCCTCGGCACCCGGCTCCGGGTGCGGACGCTCGATGGCAAGAAGGTCGTGCTTCGCATTCCGCCCGGCACTCAGCCCGGCCGGAAGTTCCGCATCAAGGGGCTGGGGATCGAGAAGGGTGATCGGAAGGGGGACCAACTGGTGCAGGTGCAGGTCCAGATCCCCGAATCGCTCTCGCCTGAGCAGGAGGCATTGCTCAAGGAATTTGCCGAGAAGGGCGGCATGGCGTACTAGCCGTCGCCCGTCAGACCGCAATACCTGACGACCCTCCCTGCCATCGGCAGTGGAGGGTCGTTGTTCTCCGGGCGACCTGTGGCGACTGGTGGGTTAGCGGTTGATCGCCTGATACTCGCCGGTGGGGCGCCCGAGTTCCCGATACTTCTCCATCAGCACCCGGAAGGTGGAAATCTCCTGCTCCGGCGACGGAGGGCGACGCTGGGTGTAGCTCCCATCGGGCGCCAGATCCCACGCCTGCCGGTTGTCCTGCCACATCAGGGTCATCACGTCCCGGATGGTCGTGCGATGCGCGGGGTCATCGACCGGAAACACTGCCTCGATCCGTCGCTCCAGGTTCCGCGGCATCCAGTCCGCTGAACCCAGGTAGACCTCTTCGGCGCCGCCGTTGAAGAAGTAGAAGACCCGGGAATGCTCCAGGAATCGCCCGATCACGCTGAGCACGCGGATCCGGTCGCTTACGCCCGGGATGCCGGGGCGGAGGCAGCAGATTCCCCGGATGATCAGATCGATCGTGACGCCCGCCTGAGACGCCTCGTACAGTGCCTGGATGATCGTCGGGTCCACCAGCGCATTCATCTTTGCCAGGATGCGCGCAGGACGTCCGGCGCGCGCGTGCTCGGCCTCACGCTCGATCATGCCCACAAACTGCTCGCGCATTCCGCGCGGCGCGACGATCAGTTTCCGGTACTGGGTCGGCGCGGCGAAGCCCGTGAGCACGTTGAAGAGATCGGTGAGGTCCGCACCGAGGGCCGGGTCGGTGGTGAAGAGGCCGAAGTCGGTGTAGAGCCGGGCCGTGCGAGGGTGATAGTTGCCGGTCCCGAGGTGGAGATAGCGGCGCATCGCGTCACCCTCGCGCCTGACGACGAGCAGGACCTTGGCGTGGGTCTTGAGGCCGGCGACGCCGTAGCTGACGTGGGCGCCCACGTCCTCGAGGCGCTGCGCCCAGCGCATGTTGTTCTCCTCGTCGAACCGCGCCTGCAGCTCGATCAGGACGGCGACCTGCTTCCCCCGCTCGGCCGCCTGCGCCAGAAGCCGGGCGATGCTGGAGTCACCTCCGGTACGATAGAGTGTCAGCTTGATGGCGACCACGTCCGGATCGTCCACCGCGGCCTGGATGAACCGCTCCACCGACGCGCTGAAGCTCTCGTAGGGGTGATGCAGGAGCATGTCGCCCTCCCGGATCACCTCGAAGATGTTGCGCCCGCTGCTCAGCCTCGGCGGTGCCACCGGCTGCCAGGGGGTATCCTTCAGCGTCGGCAGGTCGATCGCCCCGGACAGCCCGAGCATGTCGGCCGTGTCGAGCAGCCCGGGCACCTCATAGACGTCGTCCACCCCGAGCGGCGCCGACAGTGCGGCCTGGGCGGCGTTGAACTCCGCCAGCAGCACCTCCCGGATGGACTGCGGCAGATTGGGAGCGACCTCGAGCCGCACCACCGCGCCGAAGCGGCGATTCCGCACCTCTTCCTGAATCGTGCTCAGCAGGTCCTCAGCTTCATCGTGATCGACTTCGAAGTCGGTGTTGCGGGTGATGCGGAAGGCGTAGCACCCCAGGATCTCGACGCCTGGAAAGAGGGATTCGATGTTCGCCGCGATGAGCTGCTCGAGCGGGACGTACCGCCACCCACCGGCCGCCACGGGGACCCAGCGCGGCAGGATCTTCGGCACCTTCACCCGCGCAAACCGCTCCTCCCCATCGCTCGCCCGCAGCGCGACGGCGAGGGAGAGGCTCAGATTCGAGATGTACGGGAAGGGATGCGCCGGATCGACGGCCAGCGGAGTGAGGACCGGGAAGACGTTGTCCTGGAAGTAGCGATCGAGGTGCTGTCGCTCGCTCTCATCGAGGGCCGCGACGTCGAGGAGGGCGACCCCCTCGGAGGCGAGGGCTGGAAGCACCTCCTCATGCAGGCAGCGGGCGTGGTCACGCACCATCTCCTGCACGACGGCCGCGATCCGGCGAAGCTGCTCCTCCGGGGTCAGGCCGTCGGCGGTTCGCTCGCTGTAACCCGCCGCCAGCTGGTCCTTGAGGCCGGCCACCCGGATCTGGAAGAACTCATCCAGGTTCGAGCTGAAGATGCCAATGAACTTGAGGCGTTCGAGGAGCGGCGTCCGGGTGTCCTGAGCCTCGTGCAGCACCCGGCGGTTGAATTCCAGCCACGAAAGTTCGCGGTTGAAGTACAACCCCGGCTGTCCCAGGTCCTGGAGCGGTCCCGGGCCCGGCGGTGCGGCGGGAAGGGTGGCGTCGGTCACGGGGGGAGAATCTATCGGCGGGAGGAGTTGTGGCCAGCCGACCCTGTAACGGGCCGGTAACGGGGTTCCGACAGGATCGCTCCCCTATTGGCGCATGACCCGGCCTTCATTCTCCCCGACCATGACCGAGAGGAGGAGGCTCACGATGCTCACCAGCAGTCCGGCCCAGAAGGCGGGCCAGAAACCGTCCACCTGAAATCCCAGGTCGAACTGGCGTGACAGCCATCCGGTGAACAGGAGCATCATCGCGTTGATCACGAAGAGGAACAGCCCCAGCGTGACGAGGACGAGCGGGCAGGTCAGCAGGGCGAGAATCGGCCGGAGAGTGGCGTTGACCAGTCCGAAGAGCGCCGCGACGATCACCAGACCCGCCGGGCCGCCGGTGTAGTCCACGCCGGGCACCACCCGCACCGCGACGTAGAGGGCGAGCGTATTGATCAGCCAGCGAATGATGAGCGACCGCATCAGTGCCTCGGTTTCAGGTACTGGTCGAACCAGTCGAGCGTGGTGCCCCACCAGATCCGCCGGTTGCGTGGGCGGGTCACGAAGTGGCCTTCGTCGGGAAAGTACAGGAACTTCGCAGGGATTCCCTTGAGACGGAGCGCCGTGAAGGCCTGCAATCCCTCCGACACGTCCACTCGGTAGTCCTTCTGGCTGTGGACGATCAGCATCGGCGTCGACCAGTTCCCGACATAGTTTGCCGGCGACCACTTCTCCATGATCGCGCGCGCCGATGGACTCGAAGGCGATCCGCCGAATTCCCACAGCGGGAACCACAGCTCTTCGGTGGTGCCGGCCATGCTCAGCGGGTTGAAGATGCCGTCATGCGCGATCAGCGCCTTGAACTTCGTGGTGTGCCCGGCCATCCAGTAGATCATGTAGCCGCCGTACGATCCGCCGGCGGCGCCCATCCGGGTGCTGTCGACGAACGGGAGTTTGGCGACCACCTCGAGGCCCTTCATCAGGTCCTCGTAGGGCAGGGAGCCCCAGTTGCGGCTGATGCTGTTGGTGAACGGCTGGCCGTATCCGGTCGAGCCGTGAAAATTGACCGCCGCGACGACATACCCGCGTGAGGCGAACACCGCGTAGTTCCAGCGGCTGTGCCACTGGTCGAGCCAGGCGCCCTGGGGCCCGCCGTGGATGAGATAGATCAGCGGGTACTTCCTGGCCGGATCGAAGGCCGGCGGCTTGACGAGCCAGCCGAACACGGAGTCGCCCTGCGCCCCGACGAATCCGAAGCTCTCCGCGGGCGCGAGATCGAGGGAGTCGAACCGGCTGTCAGTCACATGGGTCACCTGGCGGACGTTCTTGCCATCGATCGTCGCCGTGAAGACCTCCGCCGGGTGCGCCGCATTGGAACGAAGGAAGGTCATGATCTCCCCGCGCTGCGACAGCTGCACCCCGGTATTGGTGCCGCCACTCACCAGCCGAGTCGTGCGGCCGGAGGGGATGTCGATGCGATAGATGGCGTGTCCACCGCGCTCCTCGACTTCCGCGATCACGCCCTTCGAGTCCGGGAGCCAGCGAAAATCGGTGATGCTCAGCGCCCACTTGGGGGTGACGGAAGTGCGCCGTCCGCTGGCCCGCTCATACAGCATGAGCTGCTGCCGGTCCGCCTCGAAGCCGGGGGTGGCCATGGCCAGATAGCCGATGAAGCGTCCATCGGGCGCGTACTGCGGCGTGTTGTCGTTGCCGGCGCTGGTGGTGATCGCCTGGCGGGCGGAACCATCGGGGCCCAGCACGAAGATGTCGTTGTTGGTGCTCTTCGCGATCGCCGAGTCCGGGTTGTAAACCAGGGCGAGCTCGGTTCCGACCGGCGACACGGCGATGTCCCGTCCGCCCAGCGCGAGCGGCGGAATGTCCCGGTCGAACGGTGTGATGTCCGTCGCGGCGCCGTCGGCGAGATTGACGCGGAAGAGGTGGGAACGCACCCCCAGGCGCCACTCGTCCCAGTGCCGGTAGAAGAGATCGGTGAAGATCTTCGCGTCGGTCGGGAAGGCTCCCCCGCGGCGGGTCGCTTCAAGCGAATCCCCCCAGGCCACGTCGGTCCAGAAGAAGAGGGCCTTGCCATCCGGCGACCAGAGAAAATCCGAGATCCCGTCCTTCACGCTGGTGATCCTGGTGGCCTCGCCGCCCCGGATGGGAATCCGCCAGAGCTGCGCCGACCCGTCCCGGGTCGAGATGAACGCCAGCACCTTGCCATCCGGCGACCACCGGGGCGCGCGGTCGTTCCCCGCACCGGAGGTCGCCTGCCAGCTGTCTCCCGTGGCGACGTCCGCGAGCCAGACCTTGCTGGCGGACCTGTTGTCCTCGAGGGATGGCGTGGAGATCGTGAAGGCGACCAGGCTGCCATCGGGAGAGAGCTGAGGGTCGCTGACGACCGGGGCCGTGATGTAGCCGTCGATCGTGATCGGTTGCTTGTCCTGCGCAAGCAGCGGTCCGGCGGTCAGCAGTCCGAGCGGGAGCATGGCGAGGCACCGACGAGACAGCAGCATCAGGCGATCACTCCTCCGCCGAGCACCTGGCCGTCGCGGGCGTAGAGCACGCCTGACTGGCCGGGAGTGATCGCGCGGACCGGGGTGGCGAGGGCGAGTTCCAGGGTATCTCCGTCAGCCGCGACGACGGCAGCGGGGACGGCGGCTGCACGGTAGCGGATCTGCGCCAGGCAGGTATCCCCGATGGCGACCTGGTCAGCGAGCCAGTTCACCTCCTCGAGACGCAGGCGGTGTCCCAGCAGGTCTTCCAGCCCGCCGACGACGACTTCTCTCGTCTCGGGACGGATCGCGACCACATAGCGGGCCTCGCTGGCCCCGCCGGGGAGCCCCTTGCGCTGCCCGATCGTATACCGCGCGAAGCCCTCGTGCTCGCCGATGATCTCTCCGCCGGTGCTCACCAGCGGTCCGGGCGCGAGCGATGGGGCATTCGCGGGGAGGTGCTGCTCGAGCACGGTCACGTAGTCATCGTTCGGCACGAAACAGATTTCGACGGACTCGGGCTTGTCGGCCGTCACCATGCCGAGCCGCCGGGCGTACGCGCGGGTTTCCGCCTTCGTCAGGTTGCCGACGGGGGTCAGCATCCGGGCGACCACGGCGCGGTCGATACCCCAGAGGAAGTAGCTCTGGTCCTTGGCGGCATCGCTGCCCCGGTAGAGGCGGCCGTCACGCGCGATGGCATAGTGGCCCGTGGCGATGGCGCTGCAGCCGAGTGCGTCCGCGTGGGCCAGCAGGTCCCGGAACTTGGTGAACGAATTGCAGCGCACGCACGGAATCGGGGTCCGTCCCCGGCTGTACTCGCTCACGAAGTTCTGGATCACGTGCAGGCTGAAGCGGTCCTCGAGATTCAGCACGTAATGGGGGATGCCGAGGGAGTGGCAGACATCCCGCGCGTCGTTGATCGAGTCGAGGGAGCAGCAGGGGCGGTCCGGGACGCTCTCGCCGTAGCAGAAGAGCTTCATGGTCGCCCCGATCACGTCATATCCCTGCGCGACGAGCGCCGCGGCCGCCACGGAGCTGTCGACGCCGCCACTCATCGCGACCAGGACGCGCTCAGACATGGCTCAGCCTCTCATTGAGCCGGCGGACCCGGGCGACGGCCTCCGGGAAGATCGCGACCGCGCGCTCGATGTCCGCCGCGGTCGTCTCGTGGCCGAGGCTCAACCGCACCGCGCTGACTCCCACCTCGGCCGGGATCCCCATCGCGCTCAGGACGTGGGAAGGCTCAACCGCCCCGGTGGAGCAGGCCGACCCACCCGATGCCGCGAGGCCGGCCAGATCGAGATGCATCAGCAGCGCGTCGCTGCTGGTGCCGGGCACCAGCATGTTGAGGATGTGCGGCGCCCGAGGTGCCGCCGCCGCAGTGATGACGAGTCCTGGCACGGCGGCCTGGAGTTCTGCCGCCAGCCGGTCACGCAGCCCCGTCAGGCGGCTGGCCTCCGCGCGCTGCTCGCCGGCGGCCAGGAGTGCGGCGCGTCCGAGCCCCACGGCGCCGGCCACATTCTCGGTGCCCGGGCGGATCGCGCGCTGCTGACTCCCGCCGTGGAGGATCGGCTCGACGCTGTCCGGATCACGTACGAGGAGTGCGCCGATACCCTTGGGTGCACCCAGCTTGTGGCCGGAAATGGTGGCAAGGGTGATGGCTCGGTTTTCGAACGTCGCGGGGATCTTGCCGAAGGCCTGCACCATGTCGGTGTGGAACGGTGTGCCGGCCGCGACACAGCGCGCGGCGATCTCGGGAACGTCCTGGATGATGCCGGTCTCGTTGTTCACCCACATGACCGAGACGACGGAAGGCCGCTCGCTGAGCGCGGTCGCCAGCGCGTCGAGATCCAGCCGGCCGAGGGCATCGACCGGCAGGATGCGTTCGCCGCCGCCCAGGTGAGCGACCTCGTGAGCCGCCGCGAGGACCGCCTTGTGCTCGCTGGCCGGCACCGCCGCGATCATCGGGCGCCCGGCCCCGCGGGCGGCGAGCGAGGCACCGATGATGGCGAGATTGTCCGCTTCGGTGCCACCGGAGGTGAAGACGACCTGGCCGGGTTCAGCGCCGATGGACTCTGCGATCTCGCGGCGAGCCTGCTCCAGTCCAGCCCGGGCGGTCCGTCCGAACCGGTGGCTGCTCGACGGGTTTCCGAAGGCCGCCGACCCCAGGAAGGGCAGCATGGCCTCCAGTACCTCCGGGCGGACCGGGGTGGTGGCGGCGTAGTCGAGGTACAGAGGGGTGACCGACATGGGGCGAAAGATAGCGGTGTACCGGGGCCGGGGTTGCGAGGCGGGTTCCCAGGCCCTCGGGCTCACATGCTCTGTACGTCCAGGGCCACGACGTCGTCGATCCGGACGGTTTCGTGGGTGAAGAATGGCTCCCCATACCGGGTGCGTATCAGCGATCCGTAGTGGGCGCTCTGCGTCTCGACCAGCCCGTAGAGATCCTGTCCGGTGGGGAAGATCTCGCCGGCGTTCCTGGCGCCGTCGAACTGGCTCGCATAGCAGCGGATCGCCTGCATCTTGCGCTCGAACTGCGGGCTGATGTCCACCACGAACGTTGGCTTCACCGGGTCTTCCCGGTAGGCCAGGGCGTAGAGGATCTTGTGCGGCCGATGCGGTGCGCCTGCGGCGCTGTAGCGCGCCAGTCCCGCAAGGAAGCAGGCATCGCGCCCGAGCTCCGACGCGATTCGATGATCGGGGTGGCGGCCGACCGGGAACGGAAGGATCACGGTGCGTGGGGCGAAGTGCCGGATCAGTTCGACGACGATCCGCCGCGTTTCATCGGTATTCTGCAGATAGGCGTCGGGCAGCCCGGCGTTCCGCCGCTCCGCCACCCCGAGGACCTCGGCCGCGCGGGCGGCCTCCGTGCCGCGAAGTTCGGCGCTGCCGCGGGTCCCGGATTCGCCCGCGGTGAGATCCAGAATGGCGGTGCTGTAGCCGGCGTCGCGGGCGCGGAGCAGGGTGCCGGCGCAGGTGAGTTCAACGTCGTCGCGGTGAGCGGCGATGGCGAGCAGATCAACGGGCATGACGGGCGCCTGGCGACGGGCTTCGGGCGACAGGGGAACGGCTGAAAGATAGTCCGTCCCTCGTCGCCCGTCGCCTGCCGGGCTAGCGCCCCCGCTGCCGGCGCCAGAGGGCCCGGAGACCGAACAGGCCAGCCAGGACCAGCGCGCCCAGCGGCAGCAGGGTGCCGAGCGAGGCGATGGCACCGGCGATGAAGGCCACGAAGTTCCGCCACGCGTTCCGGAAGGCCTCTCCGATCACGCTCGCGCTGCCCCGTTCGCCCACGAGGGGTGCCCTTTCGTGGACCGTGACGCTCAGGGTACTGATGGCGACGTGGGCCTTGAGGTACCGCAGCCGACCTTCCATCCGCTCGATCTGTTCGCGCACCCGGGCCAGCTCACGCTCGATCTCGAGAACGTCCGACAGCTTGCCGGTACGGGTCGCCAGCAGCTCGATCAGCCGGGCCTCGAGCCGGTGCGCGTTGGCCACGCGCGCCGTGATGTCGGTGAACTCTTCTCCGACGTCCTCGGCGGTGACGTTGACGTATTCCACCCGGCCAATCGGCGCGAGGCCCCGGGTCAGTTCGTCGAATCGTGCCGCGGGCACCTTGATCTCGATCGTGGCGGACCGCAGCTGATTGGCGCCTGCCTGCATCTGGCTGTTGGCGATGTAGCCGCCCAGGCGGTCGGCCAGCTGGCGGACCTGTGCCACCGCCGCCTCGAGCGAGTCGATTTCGAGACTCGCCTGGCCGTTCCGGATGATCATCGACGGAATCGCGACGGGATCCAGCGCGACCTGCGGGAGTTCCCCAGGCTGGGCTTCGGTAGCGACGTCCGCGCGATTGCTCAACGCGAGGGCACCATCGACGGCCGGCGCGGGCGCGGAGGCTGGCGATGCCTCGCTGGCAATTTGGCTCGACTCGGGTTTGCTCGCGTAGGATCCACCGCAGCCGATCAGGGCCAGCAGCAGGAGCACGGTGTGCCGGGAGGTGGGGCGCATCTGGTCCTCGTTGGGGTTGTTGGACGCGAGAGGATGCGCCTGGGGGGAGCTATTGCACAGCCGGGGGAGGTGGGGGATGGTGGGCGTCGTGGGCCGGCCGGGCTGGCGGGCGCGGCACGAGCGGATCCGTACTGCCGTGCCGGCCTACTCGTGCCGCAATGCTTCGACGGGGTCCATCCGTGCCGCGCGGTTGGCGGGATAGAGGCCGAACACCAGGCCGATCGCGACGGATACGCCGGTGGCGATGACCGCACTCCAGATAGGCACCTCGGAGCTCCAGCCGAACACCCATTCGAGGATCTGGCCGCTCAGCATGCCGACCACGACGCCGAGGAGACCTCCGATCAGGGTCAGGGTGGCGGCCTCCACCAGGAACTGCCACATGACCTCGGCGCGGGTGGCTCCGACCGCCTTGCGGAGCCCGATCTCCCGGGTTCGATCGGTCACCGACACCATCATGATCGCCATGACACCGATGCCCCCGACCAGCAGCGCGACGCTGGAAAGGGAGATCATCGCGACGAAGAAGTAATTGGTGAACTTGGAGACCACGTCCAGAATCTGGTCCTGGGTGACGAGGTCGAAGGTGTTCGGCATGCCGGGGCGCAGCCGGCGCGCCCGCCGGAGCGCCGCGGTGGTCACGTCCTGTGCGTCGGGCACCGAGACGCCATCCACCGGCTTGGCCGCGATGAAGAGATTGTTGGTCTCGTCATAGTGGTAGTTCCGGCGGGCGGTCTCGAACGGGATCACCGCGCCGATCTGCTGCCCGGGCGGCTCGAAGAGGTTCTGGGGCCGCTGATAAATGCCGATCACCCGGAAGGACACGGGGCCCACGCGGATCAAGCGGTCCAGGGGGTCGATGCGTCCGAAGATGACCCGCGCGGTCTCTTCCTCGAGCACCGCGACCTCGCCTCCATTGAGCTCGGCGCGATTGAAGAACCGTCCCCGCAGCAGGGTGCCGCCCTGGATATCCATGTAATGATCGTCGGAGCCGAACACCGTGACCGTCTGGGTGCGGGCTCCCTTGTATTCGATCCGCTGGAACAGCTGCACCCACATGCCGGCGTAGGCGATTCCGGGTGCCTGCCGGATCGCTTCGGCGTCCGGCTCGTCGAGGACCGGGCGGATGCGGACCTCGTATGGAAGCCGGTCGGGATTGAGCGGGGTCTGCGACCAGAAGCGGACGACATAGTACGCGGTGGGCCCCGCGGCGGAGATCGCGTTGAAGATCTGGGTCCGGATGCCCTGGACCAGCGAGGCGATCGCCATCACGGTGGTCACGCCGATCACCACGCCCAGGATCGTCAGGCCGGAGCGCAGCTTGTTGGCCCGGAGCGAATCCAGGGCGACCGTTACTCCTTCCGTGACGCTGTGCAGGATCATCGAATCACTCGGCCCGGAGCGCGGTGATGGGGTCGAGCCTGGAGGCGCGACTCGCCGGATAGACGCCGAAGAGGATTCCGGCGCCGGCGCCGAGCAGCAGCGCCGCGAGCACGGACCAGAGCGAGATGCGGGCGGGAAGCGGGGTGAAGGAGGACACCGCGAGGGCCAGAATCCACCCACCGAGCACGCCGAGGACGCCGCCCAGGGAGGAGAGGGCGACGGCTTCGACGAGGAACTGACGCCGGATGTCTCGCCGGGTGGCGCCCAGCGACTTGCGGAGGCCGATCTCGCGAGTTCGTTCGTTGACGGACATCAGCATGATGTTCATGATCACGATCCCGCCGACCACGATCCCGATACAGACGACCGCGGGAATCGCGGTGAACAGCCACCCGGTGAGCTGCTTCCAGAACGCCACCAGGGCATCGGCCTTGTCGACCGTGAAATCGTTGGCCTCGCCCGGCCTGAGCCGGTGCGCGATGCGCATCGCCTCCTCGGCCCGCGCCATCGCGCCATCCAGCTGCGCCGCCTCGGACATCTTCACCGACACGACGGTGGTCCGGCGCCTGCCGTACATCGACTCGAAGGTCGACAGCGGAATCAGGATGAAGCCGTCGAAGGACTGCCCCAACACCCGGCCCTTCTTGGCGATGACTCCCTTCACGGTGAGCTGCCGTCCCCCGACGCGCACGCGGTGTCCCACGGCCCGTTGCGGCGGCGCGAAGAGCTGGTCGGCGATGTCGTAGCCCAGCACCACGACGTCACGCCGTTCCCGGATGTCGGGATCGGCGAGCGGTTCGCCGGCTTCAAAGCGGTAGTCCTGCACGAGCTGATAGGGCGGGGTGACACCGAAGACCATGACGCTTCCGACCGTCCGGTCCCGGTAGACCACGTCGTTGATCGGCGGCGGCCAGCCCGACTGCAGCGCCACCGCCTCGGCGTCAGGCAGGGCGCGATATACCACGGCGGCGTCCTCCCGCGTGATCAGCGGCCGCCGGTTGATGATCTTCAACTGTTCGTCGTCGAGGAACCCGGGAGCAATGGGCGTCCGGCGGACCTGGAAGGCATTGGTGCCGATCATCGCACCGGTCAGATTCTCCCGGACGTATGCGTTCATCCCCTGGATGATGGCGACCACCACCACCAGGAACCCGACCGAAACGATGATGCCGAGCAGAGTGAAGAAACTGCGGAGCTTGCTGCTGAGAATGGACTGGACGGCGAGTCGGATGGCTTCAAGCAGCGGCATACGGAACAATCTACCAGCCCACGACGGGAAGTGAGAACTCAGGCGTGCGGAGCGTCGATCGCCGCACGCCTGACGTTCATCCCGACGTGACTACTCGTATCGGAGCGCCTCGACCGGGTCCAGCTTGCTGGCCTTGCTGGCCGGATAGAGCCCGAAAAAGATTCCGGTGACGGTCGAGGCGGCCACCGCCGCGAGGATCGACCAGAGCGGCACCAGCGCCGGGATCGGCGTGAACTTGTTGACGCCGACCGAGATCAGCCCGCCCAGCACCATCCCGACCACGCCGCCGACGAGGGTCAGCGTCGCCGCCTCGACGAGGAACTGGAACATGATCTCCCGGCGCGTCGCGCCCAGCGCCTTGCGCACCCCGATCTCCCGGGTCCTCTCGGTCACGGAGATCATCATGATCGCCACCACACCCACGCCGCCGACCATGAGGCCGACGCTCGAGAGCACCAGCATCACGAGAAAGAAGCCGCTGGTCATCTTGCTGAACGACTCCAGGATCTTGTCCTGGGTGACCACGGCGAAATTGTTCTCCTGGGACGGCTTGAGCCCCCGCGAGATGCGGAGCGCCGAGATCACCTCGTCCTGGGCCTCGAACACCGTGGCCTCCTCCGTCGGCATCACGGCGATGTCCATCCAGCCCTTCCAGTAGTCGGCCACCTTGGTAAAGGTGGAGTGGGGGATGTACACCTGCGGTGACGGGTCGCCTCCGAACACCGAACTCGGCTCGGTGTAGACCCCGACGACCGTGAAGGGCTGGCCGAACACCTTGATCCGCTTGCCAACGGGATCGACACCGGGGAAGAGGTCCTGGCCGAGCTTCTCGTTCAGCACCGCGACCGCCGAACCCGCTGCCTCTTCGAGATCGGTGAAGTTGCGGCCCGCCGCCATCGCACCGCCCTGCACGGCGGTCCACGAGGCGCTGAAGCCGGTCACCTGCACGCTGGACAGCTTCTGGTCGCCGTAGGAGACCGGTCCGCTGGTGCCTTCCCGCCACGCCACTTCGCGGATCGCCGGGAGCGTCCGGATCAGTCGGGCCTCGGCGACGGTGAGCCAGGGGTTGCGCCGCCAGGGCGAGAGCTCGTCCGAGCCATCGGAGATGTTGAGGCCGCCCTGGAAGAAACGGTTGACCATGAAGGTCTTCGGACCGAGGCTCTCCAGCTCCTTCTCCACACCGCGATTGATCCCCGTCACCATCGAAGCCATGGCGATGACGACCATGACGCCGATGGCTACGCCCAGAATGGTCAGCGCCGCGCGAACCTTGTTGGAGCGGAGCGAGTCGAGGGCGATGCCGACACCCTCGAACATCCGGCCTATCTGCATACGGGCTCCTGGGTGCTCATTCGGCCCGGAGGGCGGTGATGGGATCGAGCTTGGACGCCCGGGTGGCGGGGTACACCCCCGCGATGATGCCCACGCCCATCCCCAGGGCGACGCCCACGAAGATGGACCAGGGGGCCACGGCGGCCGGCAGAGGCGTCAGCGCGCGTACCGCGAACGCCAGGCCGATACCCGCGCCCACGCCGAGCCCGGCGCCGACCGTCGAGAGGGTGGCGCTTTCGATGACGAACTGGGCCAGGATATCACGCCGCTTGGCGCCCAGCGCCTTGCGGATGCCGATCTCCCGGGTCCGTTCGGCGACGGCCATCAGCATGATGTTCATGATCACGATGCCGCCGACCACCAGCGAGATCGCCACCAGGCCGGGCAGCGCCAGAAAGAGAATGCGCGAGATCTTCTTCCATCCCTCCAGCGCTCCCTCCGCACTCTGCAGGCCGAAGTTGTTCTCCTCGGTCGGCTTGAGCCCCCGCTTGGTGCGCATCAGGGCTTCGGTCTCCGCCATCGCGGCGAACATCAGCGTCGGATTGGGCGCCTTGATCTCGAGCTCATCCAGCACGTTGAGCGGGCAGATGTAGCGCCGGGCCGGGGCCCGGAAGGGCATGACCGCGAACTTGTCCAGCGACAGTCCGAACACGGTGCCGCGCCGCGCGGCCACCCCGATGACCCGGTAGGGCAGGCCGCGGATCATGACCTCCCGGCCCAGGGGGTCGAGGCCCGCGAACAGCTTCTCGCCGATTTCGCTGCCGAGCACGACCACCGGCGCCCCCACCCGCTGCTCCTGCACCGTGAAGATCCGCCCGCTGGCGATGTCGAGGTTCTTGATCTCGAAATAGGTCGGCTCGGTGCCGATCAGTTCGATGTCCTTCGCCTGCTTTCCGTTGTAGCTGAGGACCATCCGGTCGGAGCAGAACTTGGCCGCGACCACCGGAGTCTGCAGCCGTTCGACGACGTAATCCGCGTCCGAATAGGTGATCCGGGGCCGGCGCATCCAGGCGCGCCACATGTCATCGGTGATGTTCCCCGAATTGAAGTTCGGGAAGCGGCGCAGCGTGAAGGTGTTCAGGCCGATGAGCCGGTTGGCGAACTGATCTTCCATATAGACGTTCATCCCCTGCACGATCGAGACGACCGCGATCAGGAACGTCACGCCGATCAGGACCCCGATGAGCGAGAAGAAGCTCTTCAGCTTCTGCGAGACGATGGTGCGGAGCGCCATCCGCACCGCCTCGAAGATCGGCATCTCAGGCCGCGGCCTTTCCGTTCGTGGTGTCGCTGTCCAGGCGTCCGTCGCGCAGCACGACCACCCGCTCCGCGTGGGCCGCGATGGAAGGCTCGTGCGTCACGACGACGATGGTCTGCCCCTGCGCGTGCAGCTCGGCGAAGACCCGCATGATCTCCTCGCTGGTGGTGCTGTCGAGGTTGCCGGTCGGTTCGTCGGCGAGCAGCAGGGACGGACGGTTCACCAGCGCCCGGGCGATCGCGACGCGCTGCCGCTGGCCACCGGACAGCTCGTTGGGCCGGTGTCCCATGCGGTGCTCGAGCCCGACCCGGGTCAGCGCTTCGACCGCACGCGCCCGGCGCTCCCGGGCCGCTACGCCGGCATAAACCAGCGGCAGCTCCACGTTATGCAGCGCGGAGGCGCGGGGCAGCAGATTGAAGGTCTGGAACACGAACCCGATTTCCTTGTTGCGCACTCGCGCCAGCGCGTCGTCCGAGAGGCGGGAGACCTCCTGGCCGTTCAGCCAGTAGGCGCCGCCCGAGGGCGTGTCCAGGCAGCCGATCAGGTTCATGAAGGTCGACTTGCCGGAGCCCGAGGGCCCCATGATCGCCACGTACTCGTTGCGGCGGATCGTGAGCGTGAGCCCGCGCAGCGCGAGCACCTTCTCGGTGCCCATCACGTACTCGCGCTGCAGTTCCTCGACGTGGATGATGCGGTCGCTCATGACTTCTTGCCCTTGGCGCTGTCCGGGGTGGCCGACTTCACCTTGGTGCTGTCCTTCAGGTCGCGGATCGCCTGGTAGGTGCCCGAGACGATCGTCTCGCCGGCCTTCACGCCTTCGATTACCTCGAAGTACTCATCACCCGCGATGCCCACCTTCACCGGCCGGAAGGAGGCGACCCCGTTGTTCACCACGAAGACCCCCTCGGCCTCTTTCTTCTTTTCCCTCGTTGCCGTGGTGTCCTTGGCCTCCGGCTTGGCCTCGTTCGGCACCTTCTCGTTCTCGCGGACGGTCAGCGCGATGATCGGCACCGACAGCACGCCCTTCCGCACATCGGTGACGATGCGGGCGGTGCACGGAGAGGTCAGGACGGATGTCCTTCGGAGGATTCTTCAGCGTGACTTCCACGTCGAAGTCCACCGCGCGGTCGTTGGAGCCCGACGCCGTCGAGGTGGCGGTGAGCTGCGCGCTGTTGCTGATCTTGGTCACCCGGCCCATGAAGGTGGTGTCGGGGAAGGCGTCGATCGACACCTCGACCGAGTCGCCGTCGGCCAGACGCACCACGTCGGTCTCGTCGACCTGGACCTTCGCCAGGATCACCGAGAGGTCGGCGACGGTCATGAGCAGGCCGACGTCGCGGGAGAAGGTGCCCGGGACGGCGACTTCGCCCTCCTCGACCGCGAGGCGGGTGATCCGCCCGTTGATCGGCGCCACGATGCGGGTCTTGCGGAGATTGTCGTTCGCCTCGGCCAGGCTGGCGCGGGCCTGCGCCAGGCCCGCCTGACTGGCCTCGGTGTTGGCCCGGGCGACGTCGTAGCCGGTCTGCGCCTGCTCGACCGACTCTACCGTGATCAGGCTGGAGTTGGCCTTCTGCAGCTCCAGCGCCCGGTCCAGCGCCCGCTTGGCCTGATCCTGATTGGCCTTGGCGCGGAGATAGTCGCTCTGCGCGGAGGCGACGAGGGCCTGGGCCCGGCTCACCGCGGCCTGGTAGACCGCCGCGTCGATCTGCAGGAGGAAGTCGCCCTTGTGGACGACATCGCCCTCCTTGACCCCGATCTTGGTGATCCGGCCCTGGATGTCGGAGAGCACGTCCACCTTGGTGTCAGGCTCGATCTTGCCGCTGGCCGTGACGACCGAGACGAGATCCCGGGCCGCCACCTGCTCCATGCGGACCTCGACGGCCTTGTTCTTCCCCTTTGCGGCGCCCAGGGCAACCACGGCCCCGACTGCGACCACAATCAGGCCGGCGAACAATCCGAGCTTCATGCGACGCGACATGTGTCGTTCCTCTTCTTATTGGCGGAGCGGGCGGCCCACCGCGGCTTCGAGCGCCGCGAGAGCCTTGTGATAGTCATAAATCGCGTTGACGTAATCTCCCTCGGCGCGCTGCACCGAGTTCTGCGCATCGGACACCTCGAGCGCGGTGCCGCTGCCGAGCCGGTAGCGGTCCTGCGCCAGGCGGAGCTGATCGCGCGCGGCATCGCGGCTCGCCGCCTGGACCGAGATCGCCTTGTAGTCGGTCGCCAGCGCGAGAAACCGGCTGTTGACGTCCGCATGCACCTGCAGCGCCTGCGCCCTCAGGCCCTCCTCGGCGTCCTGCTCCTGCTCGCGTGCCTGCTGCAGCCGGAGCGTCCGGCCGAAGCCGGTGAAGATCGGCAGCGAAATCGTCAGGCTCGCCCCGAAGGGCTGCTTGGTGAAGTTGAACGGGAAGGTGTTGTTGGCGTCGAGCACCTGCCGCCGCGCCTGCGCAGTGAGCTGGGTACCGGCTGGAGTCAGCCCCGCGCTCTGGTAGCAGGCCGCGGCTCCCTGCAACGTGTGGCCCGGGAGCAGTGCCTGCAGCGAGTCCTGGAAGATGCAGCCCTGGGCGCTGCCGATCGCGCCGGCGAGCGTCTGGTTGAGCAGCAGGCCGGTGTTGGTCTGCTGCTGGGTGAACCCTCCCCAGCCCGCGCGCATCGAGATGCTCGGCAGGTAGGCGGTCTTGGCGGAGGTCACGCCCACCGCGGCTGCGCGCCGCCGCGCTTCCAGCGCCTTGAGCGACGGGTTCTGTTCCTCGGCAAGGGAAATCAGCTGGTCGAGCTGGAACGCGGGCTCCTGCACCGGGAACGAGTCGCTCAGCGCGATCATCTCGATCGAAACCGGCGGTGCGACGCCGATGCGCCGGAACAGCTCGATCTTCGCCTCGCTCTCGGCCTGCAGGTTTCGCAGCAGGGCCACGTCCGACTGGGCCTTCTGCACTTCCGCCTGACGCACCTCGATCAGGGTACCCTGGCCAACCCGGTATTTCGCGTTGGCGAGGTCGAGGAAGTTCTGGTTCCGTTCCACCTGCTGGCGCGCCACCACCACCTGCGCAGTGGCCTGCAGCGAAGTCAGGTATTGCTGGGTGACGGCGAATTTGAGGCTGCTTTCCTCATTGACGATGTCCGATTCCGTGGCCCGCTGGTTGGCCCTGGACTGTTTCGGCGCGACCAGCCGGGAACCATCCAGCTGCCAGCTCAAACCGGCATTCCAGTTGGAGCCGACAATGGCCGAGGTCTGCTGGGTGAAGCCCTGCCCGAAGTTGGCCCGGCCCGCACCGGTGTAGTCCATGCCAGCCGAAACCGACGCGCTGGGCAACAGCTGCCCATAGGCGTTCCGGACGGTAGCCCGGGCCGTCGCCGCGCCGTTGAGGCGCTGACGGTAGAGAGGGTTGTTGTTCTTCGCCTGCTGCAGTGCCTCGCTCAGGCTCAGCGTGGCGGTGGGCGTTGAGGCAGCGGGGGTCTGGGCCGCGGCCAGTACGGGGATGGCCATGGCAGAAACGAGCAGCCAGCAGCGTCGCATCGAACGGTCCTGTGATGTGTAAGGAGGTACGGCTTGTCGGGGCTTACGGTGGGGGTAAGCCGGGAGTTTCAGGTTGTGACGCCTCAGTCCCGTTTCCGGGTCGCTTCCAGCCCCAGGCCGGGCAGCGTGAGCCGGACAAGCTCGCCACCGCTGCCCATCTCGATGACTCCCTCGACCCCGCCCGTCAGACGGATGAGGGAGCCGCCATGTTGTGGGTCAGGGAGCCGGTGAGCGGTGAAGGAGACTCGGCGCGCCGTCTGGGGGAAGACGGCGGTCAGGGTGCGTCCTTCACTAGTAGCGAGGGGGACGATCTGCAGGTAGAGGGCGAAGACGCTGTCGGACAGAAAGACGAGGCCGGGCCCGCCAGGAGATTCGCTGGCCTGTTCCGCGCCGCGTTCGACGCGCCGGATCGTGAGTCGGCTGCGTTTCAGCACCGCATACACTTCTCCGCTGGAGACGCCCGCCTTGCGACCCAGCTGGAAGGCGCCCTCGCTTTCGCCAGTCCGATCGAGGCTTGCATTGAGCTCGACCCCAGGCTTCGGGCTGAGATAGGCCGCCTTGGCGAACACCCGAAGCCCGGTCGGCGACGGAGTCAGCCGGAACGTCTCCACGCCGATCTCCCGGCTGCCGTCGCGGATGATCAGCGTGCCCTGGTCCGCCATCTGCGCGTCTACCGGGCGCGCAAGCGCGATGGTGCCCAGGAGCACGAGGCGCGCGGCCGGCAGGGGGAGTGGACGCAGGTTCATGGCAGGAAACAATATAGTGGCTAAGTTGGGACCAATGACGACCCAGTCTCTCCGGTTGGATCGCCGGGCCCATTGGCTCGTGCTGGCGGCGCTCGTGCCGGCGACCGAGTGGCTGCGTAATCCCGCGGACGGCTGGGTCCTCCTGCTCGGGTTCCTCGCCCTTGTGGCGCTGGTGGTGGGTGTCCGGGCGGGGGGGCGTGGCCGGCTGGTGGTCGCTGCCGTGGTCGTCCTGGCGGCCACTCTCGCGGCGGCCGAGCTCTGGGTCTCCCGGGTCGAGGACGATTGGCCCGCGGAACGGGAACGGAGAGTGTCCGCCGCATTTCAGCGGCTGCAGGGGGAGCTGCATTCCAGCCTGAAGCGTGCCGACCAGCAGGCCGAACACGCCATCAAGTGGGCTGACGGCGACCGGGGAACGGCATTCGGGGAGCTGGACCGGGCCTTGCCTCACGGTGGGGTCGAGACGGCGATCGCGATCCTCGAGCCGACGGGTATGCCGTGGGCGTGGGCCGGGCGGCACCGTCTCGTCCCCGAGGCGGAAGGTGACTCAATCACGGCCCGCTTCAGCCGATTCTACGCCACGATCGAGAGTCGCCGGCACAGCCCCTCTGGACGGGTGGCCGTCGCAAGCGTGCTGGTGTGGGCCGACTCCGCGGTGCCGAACCCGGAACGGAGTCTCGCGTCGCAGTTCGGCGCCTCTGCCGGTGTGCAGCTCCGGATATTTCCGCCCGGCACCGGTGCACGAGGCGGCGACATCTTCGACTACACCGAACCCACGACCGCTGGCGAGCGCCTCCTCTTCAGTCTGCAGCCCGTCCCGCCGAGCCAGGGCGTCGCCCTGGCAGGCGTCACCGATCAGGCCAGTGCCTGGGTGGGCTGGGCGCTCCTCTTGCTGCTGGCCGTCGGCCTGCTCTCGGCCCGCTCGCCGGCCGAGCGCCTGATCCTCGTGGGTGGGGCGGTATGGTGCGCCGTCCGCTCCCCGCTTGGTGCGAGCATCGGCTTCAGCGACCTCTTCTCCCCCGCCACCTTCTTCCGCGGCTACCTGCGGCCCTTGGCAGGCTCGGCCGGGAACCTGCTCGTCACCGGAATCGCGCTCCAGGTGTTTGCCATCTGGCTGTGGGGCCAGCGGCCCGCACGCCGGTGGTGGTCGCTGCCGCTCGGTGTCGCGCTGCTGATCGGGGCGCCCTACTTCGTCAACGATCTTGGTCGCGGCATCACGCCTCCAGTCAACGGTGTCACGACCTCGCTCTGGGTGACGTGGCAGGTGACGCTGACCGTGGCGACGTCCGCGTTCATCCTGCTTGCCGCCGCGCTCTTCCGGGGCGATGACGACCAGGCGGGCGGCGGCTGGGGCGTGGCGATCGGCGTGGCGATCGCGCTTGCCGCGGCGGTGGTGGGGGTCCTCGTATGGCAGCCGAAGGTCGGCTGGCCCGAGTGGTACACCTTCCTCTGGGCTCCGGCACTGCTGCTGGTCGCGCGTCCCGCGCCGAGATGGGTGGCCATCGCGGGCACCGCCATCGTCGCGGGCACCGCCGCGGCGCTGGTGACGTGGGGGGCCGAGCTCAACGGTCGCATCGTGGCCGCGCAGCGCGATCTCGCCCGCCTCGGCGATGTCGAGGATCCCCTCGCTCAGCCGCTGCTCGAGCGACTCAGCGATCAGGTGCAGGCTGGCGCTGAGCCGACGGCGGCCTCCGGGATGTATGTCCTGTGGCGGGCCTCCGACCTGGCGGGCCAGGAATTTCCGGTGCGCCTCGCACTGTGGGCGCGTGACGGGACCCGCCAGGCCGAGCTGTCCCTCGACTCGCTCGATCTCCCCACACAGCTCGTGTCGGCGCTGGTCAAAGGATTCGACACGACGGCGAGCCGGAAGGTGGTCTCGCTCTCGCGCGTGCCCGGGCGGCATTACGTGCTGCTGCAGCACCTGCCAAGCGGCCGGGTGCTCACCGCGGCGGTCGGCCCCCGCACCCGGCTGCTCGCGCCGACCCGGCTGGCGCGTCTGCTGCGGCCGCCCTCCGAGGGTCCACCGCTCTACGACCTCTCGCTGTCCCCGCCGTTCACGCGCGGACTGATCGGCAACCCGAGCGCCCGCTGGTGGCGCTCCGGCGCCGAAGTTCGTACCGATCGCCTGATCGATCTGCCGGAGGGGAGTCGGCATGTGCACGCCGAGGTGATGCTCCGTCCGCTGCCGATGCTGCTCGTCCGGGGTGCGCTGCTGGTGTCGATCGACGCCCTGGTGCTGGCGCTGCTCTGGCTGGTGGCAACCATGCGGCTGCCGACGCTGCGTCAGCGCCTGAGTTTCCGCCGCCTCGCGCGGTCGTTTCAGGTACGACTGGCGGTGACCCTCGCGCTCTTCTTCGTGATTCCGGCGGTCGGCTTCACCATCTGGGGGCTGGGCCGGCTGACGGCCGAGGCCAATCGCACCCGTGACCTGCTGATCACCGCGGTGCTCCGCGATGCCGTGCTCACCGCGGGCAGTCTGCTGCAGGAGCCGGCGGACTACTTGTCCGAGGGGCTGGCGGACCTCTCCAACCGGCTCGATGCGGATCTCGTCCTCTATAGTGGCGGGAGACTTGTCGCAGCCAGCGCGCCGCTGCTCGAGGATCTCGGCCTCGTCGAGCCGCTGCTCGATGCGAAGGTCTACTCCCGCATGGCGCTTGGTGATGAACTCGAACTCACCCGTGCCGCTACGACCTACGTCGCCCCGGTCCGGGTCGGATACCGGGTGGCGCAGTCGGGACCGCCAGGGGGCGTCGGCATTCTCGCGACTCCGCAACTGGCGTATGATTGGAGCCGCAGTCAGGATCAGCGAGAGCTCACCTTTCTGCTGCTGCTCGCCACCCTGGGTGGACTCGGGGCCGCCCTGCTCGGCGCGCAGATCGCGGCTCGCGCACTTTCCCGCCCGGTCGCCGATCTGCGGCGCTCCGCCGCGGCGCTGGGCCAGGGACTGCCGATGCCGGCGGTGCAGGCTCCGCCGGCGGAATTCGAACAGGTCTTCAGCGCGTTCACCCGCATGGCGGAGGATGTGCGCGCCAGTCAGTCGGCGCTCGACGGCGCCCGCCAGCGGACGGCCGCCGTGCTCGCCAATGTGGCCACCGCGGTGGTCGCCCTCGATGCCGACGGCGCGGTTCTGCTGGCGAACGCGCGGGCCCGTCAGCTCCTCGCGGCGCCACTCGAGGAGGGGGGGCGCTTCGCTGCGGCGCTGGGGGACGGCTGGGCGCCACTGGTCGCGGTGGTTGATGGATTCGTGGCGGGCACGAGCCTCGATCAGTCGAGCGAAGTCGAAGTGGGCGACCGCACCTACCGGGTACAACTCGCGCGCCTCGGCCGGGCTCCCGGCGGTTCGGTCCTGGCGCTGGATGATCTCACCGATGTCACCCAGGCCGCACGGGTCCTGGCGTGGGGTGAGATGGCGCGTCAGGTCGCGCACGAAATCAAGAACCCGCTGACGCCGATCCGGCTTGGCATGCAGCACCTTCGGCGGGTTCAGCGGGAGCGGCCCGCAGAGTTCGAGCAGGTGCTCGAGGAGACGTCGAGCCGCATCCTCTCGGAGATCGACCGTCTCGACACCATCGCCCGCGCCTTCAGCCGGTTCGGGCTTCCTGGACATCTCAAGGCTCCGCTCGACCAGGTGGATCTCGCTGCTGTGGCGCGGGAGGTCGCCGGCCTGTACCGACTCACGGCGGACGGCGCGCTCGTCGAGGTGGAGGGGGCAGACCTGATCCGGGTGCCGGCGCGTCTGGACGAAGTCAAGGAAGTCCTCGGCAACCTGCTCGAGAACGCCCGCAATGCCGGCGCCCGGCGGGTCAGGATCCGGGTGCATGCAGACGGATTCTCGGTCGACGATGACGGGCGCGGAATTGCCGCGGAGCTGTTGCCGCGAATCTTCGAGCCACGGTTCTCGACCACGACATCCGGCTCCGGCCTCGGCCTCGCGATCGTGCGGCGACTCGTCGAAGGGTGGGGGGCGACGGTGGACGTGACGAGCAGTCTCGGCTCCGGTACCAGCGTCGCGATTCGCTGGAGCTGACGGTGTTGCGGGATCGCGACCGGCGGGCCATTCTAGGGCGGGCCCAAACCGGGCCAGCCTGACTTCACGCCAAGGGTGCCACGGACGGCGCCAGCGTTCGGCCCAACTCCTGCATTTTCAGGGTGGGTACTCCCGAACTCATTCCGAGCGCCGTCCCGAGGGTGCCGCTAATGAACCCAGAACCGATTCCCCAGGACCTGCTGGCCGTCCACGACCTGCTTCGGGAAACCCTTGCCAATGCAAGAGATAACGGAGGCCCCTTCCAGTACGGGGTGGCCGTCTTCCCGCGGACTGGGCGATTTGGCGCTCCGGTATTCGGGATCGCAACCAGTGGCGGCGAGTCCACAGTCCTGACCTACCGGATGCTACAATCGCTGGTGGAGCTCCCGGTCTACATCTCGGGCAGGGTACCAGCGACTATCCGGGAAGGTTTGAGCTACGGCCCTCCCCGGGTCATTCCGCTAGCGCTGCTGGATCAGCCGGTGCTCCGAGTCGGATTCACCTGCTGTATCGGGGCCAGTCGCGACGATCTCGACCGTACCCAGCCGCTGGAGACCAGCGTCTTCGCAGGCGATCTCACGGCGCCGATCATCCTGCTGCTCGACGCCCGGCCGGACGGGTGGCCACACTGAGCCTGCGGAGTCTTCGCGCCACGCCGGCGCGGCGCAGCACGACGGGCGCACCAGCGGTGCGCCCGTCGTCGTTTCCTCCCGCGTAATCGGGCCCCGGCCTCCCGCATTTCGATGCAGCCCACCCTCAGGATTTCCCGCACCCTGTGTGGTCCTGACCTGGAGACCACATGCTCGCCCGCGTCCGCTCGGCTGCAGTGCTCGGCATCGATGCCTACCTCGTTGACGTCGAGGCCGACCTGGCCAACGGGCTGCCCGCCTTCAACACCGTCGGGCTCCCACAGGGCGCCGTAAAGGAAGGGCGCGAACGGGTCCACGCCGCCATCACCAACGCAGGGTTCACCGCGCCGCTCAAACGGATCACGATCAACCTCGCCCCGGCGGACATCAAGAAGGATGGATCCGGCTTCGACCTCCCGATCGCGATTGCGATACTGGTCGCGAGCGGGCAGATCCCTCCGACCGCGCTCGAGGGCTTTCTCCTGCTGGGCGAGCTGGGCCTGGAGGGCGACCTCCGTCCGGTTCGCGGTGCAATTTCGGTAGCGCTCGCCGCCCGCCGGGCCGGCCTGGTGGGTCTGATACTGCCTGACGGGAATGCCGCGGAGGCGGCCGCGGTCGAAGGGGTGACGGTATTCGGGGCCTCGAGCCTCGCCGAGGTGACCCGGCACCTGACGGAGGAGCGTCCGCTCGTCGCGCGCCGTTGCGATGCGGCGGCATTACTGGCGCAGCCGGTGCCCGAGCCGGTCGACTTTTCCGATGTGCGCGGGCAGCCTGCCGCCAAGCGGGCCCTGGAGGTTGCGGCCGCGGGGAGCCACAACGTCCTGCTCATCGGGCCTCCGGGATCCGGTAAGACGATGCTTGCCCGGCGGTTGCCGACCATCCTGCCTGCACTGACGCTCGAAGAAGCGCTCGAGACGACCCGGATCCACAGTGTCGCCGGGCTGCTGGCGCCGGGCCGTTCACTCCTGACGGTGCGGCCCTTCCGCGCGCCACACCACACCATCAGCGATGCCGGATTGATCGGCGGCGGCTCCACGCCCAGGCCGGGGGAGGTCAGCCTTGCCCACGATGGCGTACTCTTTCTCGATGAGCTGCCGGAGTTCCGCCGGAACGTGCTCGAGGTCCTGCGCCAGCCGCTCGAGGATGGTCACGTCACCCTGAGCCGCGCGGCGGTCAGCCTGACCTATCCGGCGCGATTCACGCTGGTCGCTGCCATGAATCCCTGTCCCTGTGGCCACCAGGGTGACACGCTGCGCCCGTGCGTCTGCGAGGCGGCTGCGGTCCAGCGATACCTGTCACGGATCTCCGGGCCGCTGCTCGATCGCGTTGACCTCCATCTCCGGGTACCGGCGGTGCATCCGGCCGAACTCTCCGGAGACCGCGCGGAGGAACCGAGCCTCCAGATTCGTGCACGGGTGCAGCAGGCACGGGAGCGCCAGCGCGCACGCTTCGCCGGTCAGGCGCCGATCCATGCCAATGCGCATATGGGCCCGCGTGAGCTGAGGCGGTTCTGTCGCCTCGACCGGGCCTCGGAGGAGTTGCTCCGCGCAGCGATGTCGCGGCTCGGACTCTCTGCCCGCGCCTTTCATCGGGTCCTCAAGGTGGCGCGGACCGTGGCCGATCTCGCCGGAGAAGAGGATGTCGGCGTCCCCCATCTCAGTGAGGCGATTCAATATCGGACACTCGACCGGAACAGTCCCGCCACCGTTGCAGGTTGAGGGCTTTCAAAGGTCAGCATGGCCCGGTAGGTTGAAGTGTCAATCACCTATACAGCCAGAGTGCGCCGACCGATCCTTGCCCTCGCCGTGGTATTGCCGGCGCTGCTGTCATGTACTGCCATGGGTGCCTGGCTGTACGATGACCCCTCCTTTGCGCTCCGCTCCGTGACGGTGCGCCGGGGCGCAGCGGGCGCGGCGCCGACCGACTCCCTTGATCTGGTCTTTGTCGGCTGCAACCGGAATGACTACGATGTGCTCGGCGACAGCTTCACGGCCCAGCTCGCGGTGAGCGGCCGCACGATCGGTCAGGGCGCAAGGGAACAGCCGATCCTTCTCGCCACGCGGGACACCAGCAGCTTCACGGTGACGCTGCCCCTGCAGAGCGCGAACCTTGCGACGAACGCTTCCCGCGCCCCATTCGAATTGAATTCGCGCAGCCTGCTGCACACCCCCGTAGGCGATCGTCCCGTCTCGTTTCACGTCCGTGGCCGGGTGGATCTGACCGACACCACCGCGAACTGGTTCGCCGAGGCCGGCCCCGCCTGCCGACCCGGCCTTTCCCAGCTGCCAACTGAATTCGGCCGACGCGTGCCACTGACGCCGCCGAGTGACATGCCGCCGCGGGTTCCGCAGGCTCCCGGTCCGGGAGGTAACACATCTCCCTGATCCGCCTGACTCGGCCCCCCGCCCCCCGCTCAAGTCCGCACCCACCGATCCGATACTCTCCTGTACGCGACTCCCCAGCGCGGCTGGCGCGCGATGTTGCGTACTCACGCGAGAGGTCAGCATGTCTATCACCGGCGTCGCCCAGGGCACATTCACGTACGCATACCGGATCTCGGTCTATTCGGTCTCCATCTCGGCCTCGCAGGGCGCCACCTCGGCGCCGGCAGAGACCACCAATACCACTCCGACCCCACCGGTCTCGAGTGATCAGTTCAGGAGCGATCTGGCCACCCTGTTCCAGGCGGTCAAGAGCGGCGACATGACCGCGGCCAAGGCAGCGCTGCAGACGGTGCAGGCGGACCGCCCTGAACTGTTCGATTCGAGCCTGAAGGCGACCGGGGGCAAGGCCGCGCTGCAGTCGGACTTCCAGTCACTGGTGAGCGCGGTACAGGCAGGCGATTCGACGTCGGCGCAGGGCGCCCTGACGAAGCTGCAGTCGGACGTGAAGGCGGGCCGAACTCACCACCACCATCATCGGCGCCACCCCGACGGCGGGAGCCGCCCGGCCACCATGCCCGCCGCCGGCGACCAGGCGGCTTCGGGTGTCACCGCGGCTCCGGGAACCGCGACGGCGAGTGGCGACCGGGACGGCGACGGCGACAGCCACTGAGCCCCACCGCCTCACAAACGACATCGGCCCGGCGCGATGCCGGGCCGCTTGCGCGTTCCGCGGGGGCGTCAATTTCCCTTCTTCGGTTTCTGGCTGAGGAAGTAGGTCAGGGCCGCAATGACCAGCGCGATGCCTGCGCCATAGCCGAGCAGCTGGCGTTCCCCATCCCAGGTGACCACCTGGCCGAGGAAGACCACACCCATCACCACGATGACCACGCCGATCAGCTTTTCCTTCAGGTCGTTGAGGTCGTGGATTTCCAGCCAGTGCGGCAGGATGACGCGGTCATCGACGAACAGTTCGAAGAGGCCGATCGCGATGACGTACAGCACCGTCGCCAGCAGGAAGAGGTCGGTGAGTTCGATGAAGGTGAGGATCAGCCCCTTCGCGCCCTTCGGCGCCACGATGCCGGGATCCATCAGGCCGCGCACCACCCCGAAGGTTTCCACTGCGCCGTACACCAGCAGCGTGGTGGCGGCGACGAGGGTCGCGAGGACGGCGACGATGATCATGTACCGGCTGAGACCCAGCAGCCGGACCAGGGCAGAGGGCGGAGTCGGTGGTGGCAGGGGCGGCGGAGTCTCGGACATGGGTCCTGTCGGAAGCAGGGTCAGTGCCTGGCCGCGCGCTCGAGGCGGTCCCGAATGCCATCCCAGGGCGGCGTCGGCGGCGGCGGCTCGACGAGGATCACGGACACGCCGGCGGCATCGAGCTGGTGCAGGGCACCGTATAGTTCGCGGGCATACGATTCGGGATCGTCCGGCAGGCGTATCGAGGTCGTGCAGCCGTTCGGCGGCGGAGCCGATCGCATCAGCGCGCCGGCGCGGTCGGCGGGGCGCAGCCCCACCGGGTGCTGCCCCTTCGCGTCCAGGAGGACCAGCCGGGCCTTCGGTGCGTAGTGGCGATCCAGCATTCCGGGCGAGGGCCGCGGTGCCTCGGGGTTGCCCGATTCCTCTGGCTGGCTCACTGGGCCGATGACCTCCTCCAGCGCCGTCCGGCTGATCATACCCGGCCGCAGCAGCACCGGGTGCGTGCCCGAGAGATCCACGACGGTGGACTCGATGCCGACTGTCGTGCTGCCGCCATCCAGGATCATCGGCACCCGGTCGCCGAGTCCCCGGGCCACGTGTTCGGCGGTGGTCGGCGAAATCTGACCGGACCGATTGGCGCTCGGCGCCGCCAGCGGGAATCCGCACGCACGCAGCAGCGCGAGTGCCACGGGATGGGCCGGCACACGGAGGGCGACGGTCCCGAGTCCCGCGGTCACCTCGCGGGGGATTCCCATCGCCTTGGGCAGTACGATGGTCAATGGCCCCGGCCACCAGCGCTGCGCGAGTCGTTCGGCCGCCTCCGGCCAGACCGTCACCAGTCGCTGCGCCGACGCCGCGTCAGCGACATGCACGATGAGCGGATTGTACGCCGGTCGTCCCTTCGCGTCGTAGATCCGTTGGACCGCCGCGGGGTCCAGCGCATTGGCGCCGAGGCCGTACACAGTTTCGGTCGGGAAGGCGACCAGCTGGCCGCGCTGCAGCAGCGACGCCGCGCGCGCGAGGATCGCGGGCGCCGGGTGCATCGGATCGACCGGCTGCACGTGGCTCATGGGTGTGATCAGTCCTCGCCGTGTGGAGGGCGCCGCTCGCGCTTGCGGGCGCCCCGCTGCTTCTTCGCGGCGAGGCGGCGCTCCTTCGCCGCGCGGCTCGGGCGGGTGGCTTTCCGCCGCTTGGTGATCGCGAGCGCCCGGGCCAGCACCTCCTGGAAGCGTTCGAGCGCCAGTTCACGATTCTGCGCCTGGCTCCGCGTCTCGCTCGCGACGATGCGCAACAGCCCATCAGCGGTGAGCCGCGTCGCGAGGCGCGCGAGCACCAGTGCGCGCTGCTCTTCCCGCAGGCTCGGACTGGTTCGCGCGTCCCACCAGAGTTCGATGCGGGTCGAGGAGGTATTCACGTGCTGGCCCCCCGGCCCCCCGCTGCGGCTCGCGCGGAACGACAGCTCGGTGAGGGGGATGGCCACCGTCGGCGTCACGCGGATCGCGGCTGGCTCCGTCATGGGCGGAAGTCTGGAGCCGTCGGGCCTGCGGTGGAAGGGGATGGCTGTCGTGACCCGGGCTGCCCGCTTACGTTACCGCCATGACCTCGATCACGGCGCTCGAATCCCACCTCGCCGGCCTCGGCCGGGTGCTGCTCGGCTATTCGGGCGGGGTCGATTCTGCGCTGCTGGCCGTCGCGGCGCGCCGCGCACTCGGACGCGACCGATTCATCGCGGTGATCGGCCGGAGCGCCTCCTATCCCGCCGCCCAGTACCAGTCGGCGCTCGACACCGCCCGGCGCTTCGACGTGCCGCTCCTCGAGGCTGAGACCCACGAGCTCGAGCGGCCCGACTACCGCGCGAATGCGCCGGATCGCTGCTACTTCTGCAAGACGGAACTCTGGAGCCAGCTGCGTGGCGTCGCTCGCGCGAGAGGGTTCGACACCATCATCGACGGCACCAATGCCGATGACCTGCGGGAGCATCGTCCCGGTCTTCGTGCCGCCGACGAGCAGGAGATACGATCCCCGCTGCTGGAACTCGGGTGGACCAAGGCCATGGTCCGTGCGGCCGCGAAGCAACTGGGCATTCCGACCTGGGATGCGCCCGCGGCTCCCTGCCTGTCGAGCCGCATTCAGTACGGGCTGGAGGTCACGCCGGCGCGACTCCGCCAGGTGGAGGCGGCGGAGGCCTTCGTCCGCTCGCTGGGTGTCGCGGGTGATCTCCGGGTTCGGCATCGCGGCGATGAGGCTTCCGTCGAGGTTGCGGAGACGATGCGGAACCGGGTCGAGGCGCAGTGGGAGACGATCGCCGGACATCTGCGCGAACTCGGATTCCGCAGCGCACGGCTCGACCCGCGTGGTTACCGGCGGGGCGCACTCCTGAAGGAACTGCCGGTGCTGGGCGCCTGATGCGGTTGTTCGCCGCGCTGCCGGTCACCGGCGACGCGATCCTGGAACTGACCGGGCTGATCCGGGAGTACGAGCGCACGGACTGGCCGGTGCGCTGGGTGAGGCCCCTGGACCTGCACCTGACGGTGAAGTTCCTCGGCGCGACCGATCCCGGACGGGTGCCGGCGATCGAAGCCGCGCTCCGGCTGGCCTGCCGCGGGACGGCCACCCTCCCCCTGGCTCCGCGCGAACTCGGGGGCTTTCCCCGCCTGACGGCCGCGCGAGTGCTCTGGGCGGGGTATGAAGCGGAGCCGTCGCTGGAACTCCTCGCGCACCGGGTGGAGCAGGGGTGCGCCGGCCTCGGATTTCCGGTCGAGGGGCGCCCCTTCCGCCCGCACGTGACGATCGGGCGAATCCGGGAGAGTCGCTCGCTGGCCCGGGCAGCGATTCAGGAACTGGAGCACCGGGTGCTCCGGAACGGATTCGTCGCGGATCGGCTGGTCCTCTACGACAGCATCACCGGTCCGAGTCGCGCGGAATACACCGCGCTCGCGACCATTTCACTGGGTGTCTGATGCGGCTCTGGACTCTCCCCTTTCGGTTGTTAGGCATCGTCGTGCTGGCGGGGCTCGTCAGCGGGGCCTGGCTGTTCCGCGCGGAGATCCTCCGGCTGGTGCGGCCCCAGGTGTCCCGGGTGACGGCGTCGCTCGGCCGGGACGGCGCGGGCAAGCCGGGGCCGGCCGCGCTGGCACGGGCCCAGGACAAGGTGGACAGCCTCCATGGCTGGGGCGCCGATTCCGTCGTGCTCGATGCCGACGAGATGGCGGCGCTGCTTGCCGACGGGTTGCCGCGGGAGGCGCGTGGGCACCTGGATTCCATCAGCCTCGAGCTGGGCGAGTCACGGGTCACCGTCTCCGCGCGCCTTGAGACGGCGCAGATCCCGAAGGAAGCGCTGGGGCCGCTGGCCGGCGCGGTCGCTCCCTGGGAGCGGGTATCTGCGGCGGGCCCGGTCCGGGTGGTGAAGGTGGGCCGGGCGGAGTGGCGCGTCGACGCGCTGACGCTGCGCGGGTTCACGCTGCCGGAGGAGGCGAGTCACCGGCTGGTGGAGCGCGCGCTGCCGGGGTCCGACGGCGGGGTGGTGCCGCTCACGCTGCCGAAGGGCGTCGCGGGGCTGCGTGTGCGGCGGGACGGCGTTTCGCTCTATCGGCAGGGGGCGCCGTGACCCACCGCCTGCTGGTCGTGGATGACGAGCCGGGTGTCCGGAGCGCGCTCAAGCAGGTGCTCGAGTACGAAGGGATCGAGGTGCGGACGGCAGCTTCGGGAGGCGAGGCGCTGTCCGTCTACCCCGACTTCCGGCCCCACGTGGTCTTCCTCGATGTGAAGATGGCGGGTCTCGATGGCCTGGAGACACTCACCCGGCTGCGCGAGCTCGATCCGGATGCGGTCGTGGTGATGATCTCCGGTCACGGCACGATCGCGACCGCCATCGATGCCACTCGCCGGGGGGCCTTCGACTTTCTCGAGAAGCCGCTGGACTCGGATCGCCTGCTCGTCACCGTGCGGAATGCCCTGCAGCACGCCGACCTCACCGAGGGATACACCCGGCTCCGCAAGGAGACAACCGATCGTTTCCAGATGGTCGGCGACAGTCCCGCACTGCAGCGCGTCCGGGAGACGATCGCGCGCGTCGGTCCCACCACGGGCCGGGTCCTGATCACCGGCGAGAACGGCACCGGCAAGGAACTCGTCGCGCGGGCGATCCACGAGAGCTCTCCGAGGCGCTCCCGGGCGTTTGTCGAGGTGAACTGTGCCGCGATTCCGTCGGAACTGATCGAGAGCGAACTCTTCGGGCACATGAAGGGCTCGTTCACCGGGGCGGTGACGGATCGGGAAGGGAAGTTCGAGCAGGCCGACCGGGGCACCCTCTTCCTCGATGAGATCGGCGACATGTCCGCCTCGGCGCAGGCCAAGGTCCTGCGCGCGCTGCAGGAGGGCGTGATCACGCCGGTTGGCGGGACGAAGCAGATCCAGGTGGACGTGCGGGTCATCGCCGCCACCAACCGGAATCTCGACGAGGAGATCGCGGCCGGCCGATTCCGGGAGGACCTCTACTACCGCCTGAATGTGGTCCCGATCGCGGTCCCGCCGCTGCGGGAGCGGCGCGAGGACATTCCGGCGCTGGTGGCCTTCTTCACCCGGCAGCTGGCGGGCGGCGCTGGCGCGGCGGGCAGGCGCCTCGATGCCTCGGCGATCGAGCGGTTGCAGCGTCGTCCCTGGCCGGGCAACATTCGGGAGCTGCGCAACGCCATCGAGCGTCTGCTCATTCTCTCGCCCTCGAAGCTCATCAACGGGGCGGAGGTGCGGCGCCTGCTGGGAGACGGGGGCGTGCCCGAGCCGGAGCCGGAGCTTCCCGCCCCGACGGACGACACCCTGGGCGAATTCAAGGAAGTGTCCGAGAGGGTCTTCATCTCCGCCAAGCTGCGCGAGTTTGACTGGAACATCACCGAGACCGCGCGGGCCCTGAAAATGTCGCGCTCCGCCCTCTACAAGCGCATCGAGCGCCTGGAGCTTTCCCGGGACGACCAATGAGCGATCAGCCACGCGACTGGGACAAGGAACTCGCCGACATCGACAAGGTGATCGCGAAATCACCCGCGCAGGCGCCCGCCACCCGCGGCTCTCCGCCGGCCGTGCCGGGCGGGGGTGGCAAGGTGACGGGGCCTTCGTCCGGGGGTCGCTTCCCCATCTTCACGACCTGGCTGCGCGTGGGCCTTGGTCTGGCGCTGGCGGTCGCGATCACTCAGTGGCCCTACCACACCGCCTGCGGCATCAATCTCGCCGTCTACCTTGGCGCGATCGTCACCGTCGTCGTGGCGGGCGTCTGGAGCTCGATCTCTTCGTGGCAGCGTCGCCTCGGCTTCGCCCACTTTCTCTCGCTCCTGGTGCTGCTCTGGGGACTGATGCTGACGGCGCGGGAAGTGCTGCCCCGGGTCGGGTACGCCCGGCACGCCCGAACCTGGAGCTGCGACGCGGGCGTCGAAGCGCCCTGACCTTCGCCTGCCGGTTTCTCTGGCCCGGGCCCGCTGAGGGCTGCTCCCACTCATGACGACCACGTACAAGAATCTCATCGGGGGCGAGTGGCTCGCGCCGAGCACCCGCCGCTACCTCGAGAACCGGAATCCGGCCGACACCCGTGACCTCATCGGGCGGTTCCCCGACTCGGGACCCACGGATGTCGATCGGGCGGTGCTCGCCGCCCGCCGGGCCTTCGAGCGGTGGCGCCTGGTGCCCGCGCCGGCGCGGGGCGACCTGCTCCGGCGGCTCGGAGAATTGCTGGCGGAGAACAAGGAAGAGCTTGCCCGTGGCATGACGCGGGAGATGGGCAAGGTGCTGACGGAGACCCGTGGGGACGTGCAGGAGGGCATCGACACGGCCTGGTACGCCGCGAGCGAAGGCCGTCGCCTCTTCGGACGTACCGTGCCGTCGGAACTGCGGGCCAAATGGGCCATGAGCTGGCGTCGGCCGATCGGGGTCTGCGGGCTGGTGACCCCGTTCAACTTCCCGCTGGCGATTCCGACGTGGAAGATGTTCCCCGCGCTCGTATGCGGAAACACGGTCGTCCTCAAGCCCTCCGAGGACGTTCCGCACACCGCCCACCGGCTGGTCGAACTGGCGCTCGAGGCCGGCTTTCCCGCTGGCGTCATCAATCTCGTGCACGGCCGCGGTGAGACGGCGGGCAGGGCCCTCATCGAGCATCCACTGGTTCCGCTGATCTCCTTCACTGGCTCGACGTCCACCGGGTCGCTGATCGGCGAGAGCTGCGGCAGAATGCACAAGCGGCTGTCGCTCGAGATGGGTGGCAAGAATGCGATGATCGTGATGGACGACGCCGATCTCGATCTTGCACTCGAGGGAGTCCTCTGGGGCGCGTTCGGCACCACCGGACAGCGCTGCACCGCCACCAGCCGGCTCCTGCTGCACCGCAAGGTCCACGACCGGTTCCTCGCCCGGCTCGCGACGCGCGCCGGCCGTTTGCGGCTCGGTGATGGCCGGAAGCCGGGCATCGAGGTGGGGCCTTTGATCCACGCGGAATCCCTGGCGAAGGTCGCGTCGTACATCGAGATCGGACGGCGGGAAAAGGCCGATCTGGTGACCGGCGGAGACCGTCCCAAGGGGGCGGCATACGCGCACGGCTGGTTCCACGAGCCGACGATCTTTGCGGGGGTGAAGCCCGGCTCGCGGCTCGAGCAGGAGGAAATCTTCGGTCCTGTGCTGAGCGTTGTCCCGATCGGTTCCCTCGACGAGGCGATACGCATCAACAATGGCGTCCGGTACGGCCTGTCGAGCTCGCTCTACACCCGGGACGTGCATGCGGCGTTCCGCGCGATGCAGGATCTCGATAACGGGATCACCTACATCAACGCCCCGACGATCGGGGCCGAGGCGCACCTGCCATTCGGCGGAGTGAAGCAGACCGGGAACGGTCACCGGGAAGGTGGCTGGGAAGTCTATGAGTTCTATTCGGAAACGAAGGTGGGGTACGTGGACTATTCCGGTACCCTGCAGCGGGCGCAGATCGACAACTATGGTGAGGGTTGAGCCCCCGCTTGCGCCGCTTTTTGGGCGAGGCTAAGGTTCTTGTAGAAGCTCCTTCCTGCCTGCGGTGAGGCAACCGTCAATGCGTCCAATGCGAGTCGGTACCGGCAAGCGAGGATCGTCGTCGTTCGACGAAGGCTCGCTCGACCAATACCTTCGGGAGATCAGCAAGTATCCGCTGATCAACCAGGAGGAGGAGGTCCGCCTCGCGCAGCGCATTCGCACCGGTGATCCGGAGTCACTCGACAAGCTGGTCCGCAGCAACCTCCGGTTCGTCGTCTCCGTCGCCAAGAAGTACCAGAACCAGGGTGTGTCGCTTTCCGACCTGATCAACGAGGGCAACCTTGGCCTGATCCGCGCGGCCCACAAGTTCGACGAGACCAAGGGCATCAAGTTCATCTCCTACGCGGTCTGGTGGATCCGCCAGGCGATTCTGCAGGCGCTCGCGGAGCAGAGCCGCATCGTCCGGGTGCCGCTCAACCGTGCCGGGACGCTGCACCGGATCGGCAAGCGCTCCGCCGCGCTGCTGCAGGAACTTGGCCGGGAGCCGACGCCGAAGGAAATCGCGGAGGGGATGGACATCACGCTCGAAGAGGTGCAGAAGACCCTCTCGATCTCCCAGAATCACCTCTCGCTCGATGCACCGCTCACGCCCGGCGAGGACAACAAGCTTCTCGACTATCTCGCCGATACCAGCGGCGCCGGCGCCGACACCGACACCTTCGAGAAGGCCCTGACCGAGTCCATCGAAGAGGTGCTGTCGACGCTGAAGGAGCGCGAGGCGAAGATCCTGCGGCTCTACTTCGGTCTCGACGGTCCCGAGCCGATGACGCTCGAGGAAATCGGCAGCCTGCTCGGCATCACCCGTGAACGGGTCCGGCAGATCAAGGAAAAGGCGCTGACCCGCCTGCGTCACGTGAGCCGCGCCCGGGCGCTGGAGTCGTTCCTCTCGTAGCGTCCCTCCGGCCTCACGAACGCCAGACGACCCTCCCGCTCATTCGCGCGGAGGGTCGTTTCGCATCCAGCGCCGGTTGATCGCGATGTTACTCGCCTCGCAGGATCCGCTCCACCTGGGCGAACTCGATCAGGAACGCATCGTGACCGTACTGACTCGCGATTTCCGCATAGCGAGCGTTCGCGCCGCCGCGCCGGTAGCCATCCACCCACGCCCTCACCTCGGCCGGGTAGTACAGGATGTCGGTGTCGATGCCTACCCCGATGACCTCCTTCACTCGCGCCGCCGTCTCCCGGCCCGCAGTTTCCAGGTCGCCGACGTCGTGGGCGTCCATCGCGTGCGTGAGCGCGACGTAGCTTCGCGCGTCGAACCGGGCGACCAGCTTCGCCCCATGCCGGCGGAGGTAGTAGTCGACGTCAAAGGTTCCTTCCGCGCGTGTCTGCTGGCGGCCGAACCGTTCCTCGAATTCGATCTGCGAACGATAGGTGATCATCGCAATCGCCCGGGCGGCGGCGAGGCCGGCCGTCGGCCCGAGACCGCGTGGATACCGCCCTTCGTGCCAGGCGGGGTCCGCCTCGATGGCCATCCGCTGTGCCGCATTCCATCCGATCGCCTGGGCAGTCGTCCGGGCCGGCGCCGCGAAGACCACGAGGCGCTCGACTGGTACCGGCGTGACACGACCCCACTCCAGCGTGACCATGCCGCCGAGGGACCCGCCGGTGGCGACGAGGATCCGCGCAATGCCCAGGTGTCTGAGGAGAGGGATGTGTGCGCGGGCGAGATCGCCTGGGGTCAGGGCGGGGAAGCTGCCGTCGGGGACGTCGCTGGGACCGCTGGAGCCATAGCAGCTTCCCAGAAGATTCGCGGCGATGACCGGGTGTCTGGTGGTATCCAGACATCGGCCCGGGCCGATGATCGGTTCCCACCACGAATCGACCTCGGCGCTTCCGGTGAGCGCATGGAATACCAGGTGCGCCCCGTTTTGCCGGCCGAGCGCCGGTTCCCCGAAGACGCGGTAGCGGAGGCGAGCGTCCCTGATCAGGCCTCCGTGTTCGGTGCGGAAGTCTCCGAGGGACAGATCGGCCGGCGGGGCATCGAGGACGGAGTGCACGATGGTGGACCCGGGAATCAGGACGCGCGCAGCGCGCGGGCGGAGCCCGCACCCTGTCGAAGCACGAATTCCGTGTGGACGACACGGGTGGCCGCCACGCTGTCCGCCGCCCCGAACAGGAAACGAGGGCCGTTCGCCGCCGGCTGGATGTCGCGAGGGGTGAGGCTTGCGCGGATCAGCGCCTCACGCAGCGACTCGGTGGCCGCCGCGGCGTCGCCCGGCTCAGCGGAGACTGCGGTGATTTCCGCGACACCGTTCTCGAGGACGAGAGTTGCGACGGCCCGGAGGCCGGCGGACGGCGCCTCACGAAAGATGCTGGTGGCCGGCTCGTCCCGCTCGAGGGAATGGAATGTGAGCGGGAGCCCGTGCTGTTCGGCCAGCCGGGCTGCGTCGACATGCACGATCCTCGCGCCCGCCGCCGTCAGGGCCGACAGAAAGGCGTGCGGGGCGGACGCTATGGGGAGCCCGTCGGTCACCAGCTTCGGGTCGGCCGTGCGCAGCCCGTCGGCGTCCTTCACGAACGCTGCCCGCGTCGCACGCAGCGCCACCGCCAGTGCCACCGCGGAAGTGTCCGTGCCCCCGCGCCCGAGGGTGGCGACCCGGCCCCGCTTCCATCCCTGAAAGCCGGTGACGACCGGAATCACGCCGCGCCCAAGCAGCCGCTCCATGCGGCGAGCGGCGATAGTCTGGATTCGCGCCCCGCCGAAGCGCCCGGTGCCGAGGATGCCCGCTTCCCTGGCATCGAGCGAGACCGCTTCCACGCCGATCTGGTTGAGCGCGAGCGCCAGCAGCGACGCCGTCACCACCTCACCCGTCGCCACCGCGCGGTCCGCCTCGGCGCCCGCGGTAGTCCGGTTCGGGCGACCGGTGCGGTCATCCGAATCTCCGGAAGACGCGGCGCGCCGCACCTCGGCTGCGAGGCCCAGCAGATGGTCGGTCACACCCCGGCGAGCGCTGGCCACGGCCACCACGGGATCCCGTTCCGCCAGCCGGGCCAGCCGG
The DNA here is from genome assembly GCA_963817435.1 of uncultured Gemmatimonadales bacterium. GTDB lineage: Bacteria > Gemmatimonadota > Gemmatimonadetes > Gemmatimonadales > GWC2-71-9 > JADJOM01. Next base: position 1,060,109 of record CAWFNY010000001.1, on the reverse strand, counting down.
TGCGCCTCGGCGGCGATCCGCTCAGGGGAGGCGAGCGCGTCTCCCCCGAGCTTCACCACGACAGGACGACAGGACATCAGGCTGCGCCTGCCTTCGCGGTCGTCTTGTCAGGCGCTGGCGTCGCGCCGAGGGCCTGGTCGAGGTCGGAGATCAGGTCGCGCACGTCCTCGAGTCCGGCGGAAATGCGGACCAGCTCCGGGGTGACGCCGGTCGCCTTCTGCTGCTCCGGTGTGAGCTGCTCGTGGGTCGTGGAGGCCGGGTGGATGATCAGGGACTTCGCGTCGCCGACATTCGCGAGCAGCGAGAAGAGCTTCACCTTGTCGATCAGCGCCCGTGCGGCGGCGTTGCCGCCCTTGATGCCGAAGGTCAGCACGCCACCGAAGCCCCCCTCCAGATAGCGACGGGCGTTCGCGTGCTCGGGATGGCTCTCCAGGCCGGGATAGGACACCCATTCCACGCGGGCGTCCTGCTGCAGCCAGCGTGCGAGGGCCAGCGCATTCTCGGAGTGCCGCCGGATCCTGAGCGGTAGCGTCTCGAGCCCCTGCAGGAAGAGAAACGCGTTGAACGGCGAGAGCGCCGGGCCGAGATCGCGGAGCAGCTGAACGCGCAGCTTGATGATGAAGGCCAGGTTCTTGAACGCGTCGGTGTACACCAGGCCGTGATACGACGGATCGGGCGACGAGAACTCGGGGAAGCGGACCCGTGCCTTCTCGCTGGCCCAGTCGAAGGTGCCGGCGTCCACCACCACCCCGCCGATCGAGGTGCCGTGGCCGCCGATCCACTTGGTCGCGGAGTGGACCACGATGTCCGCGCCGTACTTGATCGGGCGGGCAAGCGTCGCCGCGCCAAAGGTGTTGTCGACGATCAGGGGGATGCCGGCGTCGTGCGCGATCGTGGCGAGGGCCGCGAAGTCGGGCACGTCGAGCCGGGGGTTCCCGATTGTTTCGACATACAGCGCGCGGGTCCCGGCGTTGATCGCCTTGCGGACGCTCTCGTGATTGTGGATGTCGACGAACGTCGTGGTGATCCCCCACTTCGGCAGCGTATAGGCAAACAGGTTGTAGGTGCCGCCGTAGAGCGTCTGGGAGGAGACGATGTTATCGCCTGCTCGCGCCAGGTTCAGGATCGTCAGGGTTTCCGCCGCCTGACCGCTTGCCACGCCCAGCGCGGCGACGCCCCCCTCGAGCTCCGCGACCCGCTTCTCGAAGACGTCGGTCGTGGGGTTCATGATGCGGGTGTAGATGTTGCCGAACTCGCGGAGGCCGAACAGGTTCGCGGCGTGCTCCGTGCTGTTGAACACGTAGCTCGTCGTCGCGTAGATCGGGACGGCGCGGGAGTTGGTGGCGGGGTCGGGGACCTGGCCGGCGTGGATGGCGAGGGTGTCGGGATGGTAGGTCATCGGTCATGCTCCTGTCGGTCAACGGTGGCTGTGCCGAGTGTGCGAATGCAAATCGGCCCGATTCACGTTGGGTGAACCGGGCCGGGCGTGGTCTTCGGAATCGCGGCGTTACATCACTGTGTCGCCTGACCGAGACGCGCGCTGGCGCAGTCCACCCCGCGGGGGGTGCACATGCACTTGCAGCGACACATCTCTGGGCAGCGCTTCATGAGCGAAACGTCTCCCTGGGGTGGTGCGGCGGTGCAAAACAAAAAACCCCCGCGGCCACGAGCGCGGGGGTTATCCCACGGCTCTTTAGCTCTTTGGTTCGGGGTCCAACAGCCCCAGGCGGTAGCAAGTGGCCCTAAATCCGTCCGCCGGATGCCAAGCTAAGAAGCCGGGCGTGCATCGTCAAGTGGGGCGGGCCACCCGGCCCGCCTCCACCGTTCAGCAGTCTCCCAGATCCTCCATGTCCTCGACCGTGTCGGCCTCCGTGGTCGGGTACATCGCGATGCAGATGTAGTTCGCGGGGTGGTCTCGCGCCCACGACCGGAACGTCAGCTGCTGCTGCAGCGCCGCTTCGAGTTCGGCCCGTGCCTGATCCGAAATCGGTGAGGGGTTCATTCGCTTGTGCCGGTGCATCTCCTGGATGCTGGCCGACAACAACGTGATGAGCAGATCTCGGTTGATGCACAGCTCAACCGGCATCAGCATGTTGATGCCGCGGGGGAGCGGGTATCCTGACTTGGCTGGTTCGGCCGGGGGCACCGGCTGCGTCCCGGCGGCCGGGAGTTCGGGGGCCCAGTCCTTCATCAGATGGCTGATGCGGTTCTTCATCATGGTCCGAGGTTCCTGAGGGGGTCTCCTTCCAGTCATCGGGTGGGGACGGTGAAAACTTGAGGGGCTGCGGCTAGATTGAAACCTCAAGCAGCATCAGCGCTTACACCTGTTCGAGGTTCCCGGGACCCATGGCCAGCAACCCATCCTTCGACATCTCCACCGGCGCCGACCTCCAGGAGGTCGACAACGCGGTCAATCAGGCCCTCAAGGAGGTCGCCCAGCGCTACGACTTCAAGGGCACCAACTGCACCATCGAGTTCGACCGCCCCAAGGCGGAAATACGCCTGCTGGCGGATGACGAATTCCGGATGGGGCAGCTCGTGGATGTCCTCGAGGGGAAAATGGTCAAGCGTGGCGTCCCGGTGAAGAACCTCGATCGCGGGGAACTGATTCCCTCGATGGGCACCTCGGTGCGGCGGGTAATCAAGCTCACCCAGGGAATCAGCACCGAAACTGCGAAGAAGATCGTCAAGGCGATCAAGGAGCAGGGTTTCAAGAAGGTCCAGGCGCAGATCCAGGGCGAAGAGGTACGGGTGACCGCGCCGTCGCGGGATGAACTCCAGTCGGTGATCGCCTTCCTCCGCACCCAGGATTTCGAGATCGAGCTCAAGTTCGGGAACTACCGCAGTTGAAGCCCCTCTGGCGGCTCGCGGCGCCGGGCCTCGCACTTGTCGCACTCACGACCTGCGCCCCACAGGAGGCACCTGAAGTCGTCCCCGGCCCGGAGGTACGGTCGCCGGAGATCCGCATCGGCCTGGTCACAGGCGCCCCGCGTCTGGACGTGATGGGGGACAGCGGCCTGACGATCAGCGATGCGGAAGGCGCCGCGATCGCGGCGGCGGACGCGAGTGTGACCTGGCGGATCCGTCTCGACGGACCTCGTCTCGCCGCCGAAGGGCCGAAGGGCTGGGTGGTGAGCCAGCAGCAGGCTGTCACCGTGGCGCCGAGAGTTGCTGGTGGACTGGTCTTCATCGGGGGCAGAGGCTATCGCGGTCGCGTGAGCGTGGCTCGTGATCGCTCCGGGCTGACTGCGATCAACACGCTGGACCTGGAGGACTATCTCGCCGGGGTGGTCGGCGCCGAGATGGGCCGGCGGGATTCCACGGATGCGGAGGCGCTGGCGGCACAGGCGATCATCTCCAGGACCTTCGCGATCCGGAATCTCGGCAAACGGGCGACGGAGGGTTTCGACCTGTACGCTACTGTGGCGGACCAGGTATACGGAGGCGTCGCGGCCGAATATCCGCTCGCCCGGTGGGCGGTCGCTCACACGGCCGGACTGATCGTGACCTGGCAGGGAGTCCCGATCGACGCCTTCTTCTATTCGACCTGTGGTGGGAGGACGGCGGACGGGACCGAGGTCTTTGCCGGCGCGGACCGGCCCTACCTCATTTCGCTCGCCGACACCGATCCTGATGGACGCGCCTACTGCCGGATTTCTCCCCGGTATCAGTGGCACGAGGAATGGACGGCGGAGCAGCTCCGCGGCGTCCTCCGTCAGTCGCTCCCCACGCTCACGGGGACTCCAGCCGAGCAGATTGGCGCGGTCACGGCGGTGGAAATCACCCAGCGCACCCGCTCCGATCGAGTCGCTCGGGTCACCGTTTCGCTCAATCGTGGCAGCGTCTCGATCGACGGCCCCGCCGTGCGCCTGGCATTGCATCCCGTCGGCGAGGTCGCGCTCCGCAGCGCCGTCTTCCGCCTGCGGGAAGTCAGGCAGGGTGGGGTGCTTCGCTCGCTGGCAGCGGACGGCTCGGGGGCCGGGCACGGGGTGGGGTTCTGCCAGTGGGGAGCGGTGGGACGCGCCCGCGCCGGCCAGGATGCGCCGACGATCCTCGCCGCCTACTTTCCCGGCACGGCCATTAGTCGTGCCTACTGAGTCTCGCTCGAGAGGAGAGGGCATGTCGGAAGCGCTCAAGCTCGGCATCATCGGCGCCGGGGCCATCACGCAGGTCGCCCATCTTCCTGTCCTCCGGAAGTTGAAAGGGGTCGAGGTCGTCGCCATCTGCGACACCGACCTGCCCAAGGCCCGGGCGCTCGCGACGCGGTTTCAGGTCCGCGATGCGTTCAGCGACATCGAGGAGCTGCTCGAGTTCGAGAAGCTCGATGCCGTCGCGATCTGCACGCCGAACCACCTCCATGAGCCGCACGTGCTCGCCGCGCTGACCGCCGGGGTGCATGTGCTGGTGGAGCGACCGATGGCGCTCACCGGCGCCGGCGCGCAGCGCATTCTCAAGCAGGCGGAGAAGCGCGATCGGGTCCTGATGGTCGGCGTGAACCACCGCTACCGCTCCGACGTGCAGCTCGTCCGGAGTTTCGTGCAGAGCGGTGAACTCGGGAAGATCGAGAGCATCCGCGGGAGCTGGCACGTCTTCCGTCCCAAGCGTGCCCAGCTCGGATGGCGCCAGCGCCGCGACGAGTCGGGCGGCGGGGCCATCCTCGATCTCGGCCATGCAATTCTCGACCTCGGCTTCTGGCTCTCGAACAACCCCAAGCCGATCCGGGTGAGCGCCGTCCTGCAGGGCGGGGAGGGGGCCCGGGGGGTCGAGCATTCGGGCAGTGCGATGGTGATCTGCGAAGGCGGCTTTTCGCTGTTTGTGGACGTGACCTGGCACCACGTCGGCGAAGGCGAACGCTTCGGGCTCGGGCTGCGCGCCAGCAAGGGCTCGGCCGGCATCAATCCGCTGAACGTCTGGAAGGAACTGAACGGCGTTCCGACCGATGTCGCCCCGACCGGCGCGATCGGCCGCGAGAACACCTTCAGCGCATCCTACCGGGCTGAGTGGGCGCATTTTCTGGCCGTGTTGCGCGGAGAGGCCAAGGGATTCGACCACCAGGAGCAGATCACGCTGCACCGGGTCATCGATGCGATCTACAAGTCTGCGGCGTCGGATGGGAAGGATGTCGAGTTGTGAGGCTCGTGCGCTCCTCCGTGGTTGCGAGGCAGGGCCTCACGCTGCTCCTGCTCGCTCTGGCGTTGGGTGCCCCGCCTGGCCTCACCGCGCAGGCAGCCGGTCGCCCCACAGTAGAGACATCGGGGCCGCCCGGCTCGGAGCTGACGATCTCGATCATGACCATGGGCGTTGGCGCCGAGGTATGGGAGCGCTTCGGGCACAATGCCATCGTGGTCGAGGACCGGCGGCAGGGGACGAGCGTCGCCTACAACTATGGCATGTTCAGCTTCCGGCAGGAGAATTTCCTCCTGCGATTCATCCAGGGCAGGATGTGGTACTGGATGGCCGGGTATCCGACGGAAGATGACGTGCCGCGCTACATCGCGGCCCGGCGATCGGTGTGGCAGCAGGAACTCAACCTGACTCCCGCCGAGCGGCTGGCAATGCGGAACGCGCTCGAGCGGAACGCACTCGACGAAAACAAGTTCTATCGCTACGACTACTACCTCGACAACTGCTCTACCCGGGTGCGGGACGCCATCGATCGGGTCCTCGGCGGCGCGTTCAGGGCGCAAATGCAGGGGCCGGCCAGCGGGAGCTACCGCTTCCACACTCAGCGACTCAACACCAACAACATCCCGCTCTACATGGGACTGCTGCTTGCGCTCGGTCACGGGGCCGACCGGCCGATCACCCGCTGGGACGAGATGTTTCTCCCGCTCAAGCTGCGGGAGTACCTCGATACCGTCCGTGTCCCGGACAGCACCGGGGCGCTGGTCCCTCTGGTGCGCCAGGAGCGGACGATCTACCTGAGTGACAGCTATCCCGTCCCGGATTCGCCGCCGGCCTGGGGTGTGCCGTTCCTGGTTGCGGGGGCGATCATCGGAGGACTGTTGTACGGGGCCGGGAGATCGGCGGGGAGTTCGACTGCCGCACGGCGCATCTTGCAGTGGGGGGGGACGCTGTGGGCCCTGGTGACGGGTGTCGCGGGTGCCATTCTCGCCGGGCTCTGGGCGTTTACGGACCACGTGATTGCGGCGCGCAACGAGAATCTGCTGCAGTGCTCGCTGTTCGCGCTTGCGCTCGCCCTCGTTTTGCCGCTCGTCGCGCCGCCTCGGCAGGGCCTCTGCCGTGCCGCGCGATTGCTGGCCATCGTCGTCGGGAGCCTGTCGTTCCTCGGCCTCGCGCTGAAGCTGCTGCCGTCGTTCAACCAGGTGAATGGGCAGGTGCTCGCCCTCTTCGTTCCGGTCAACCTCGGACTGATGTTCGGCGTCCTTGCCTGGGTAGCCCGAATGAAGCGGGGCCCCGCCTAGCCGGGGCCCCGCCCGTCGCGATCCGGATTACGGCCTCACCATGCCCCGGCTGTCCCGTCGTTCGGGCGGTCGGTCCTCCCAGATCCTCGCGTCGATGAACAGCCGGAAGAGGTCCGGGTCGAGCTGCCCCGTCTTGACCTCGTCCGAGAGGATGTCGAGGGCGCGCGTGGTGGGGAGGGCGCGCTTGTAGGGCCGGTCCTGCGCGGTGAGGGCGTCGAAGATGTCCGCAATCGTCATCATGCGGGTCTGCAGCGGGATCGCCTCGCCCCGCACCTGCCGGGGATACCCGGTGCCGTCCAGCTTCTCGTGATGCCCGCGCGCGATGTCCGGAATGCCGGCGAGCCCCTTGGTCCACGGAATCTTCCTCAGGAAATCGAACGTGTGGCTGACGTGGCTCTCGATCTCGAGCCGCTCCCGTTCGTCGAGGCTGCCCTTCCGGATGCTGAGATGCTTGACCTCCATGCCGGCGAGGTAGGGCTGGGCCTGGCCATCGATATCGAAAAACTCCATCGCCGCGAATTCATTGAGCTGCGCGAAGTCGCCCTCGGCGAGCACGGTCGGCTCGTTGGAGGCGAGCACCACCCGCAACATCCGGTCGACGGTTTCAATCGCCTCCCGCTGACGTGCCTCCAGGGCGGCCAGGAACTCCTCGTACCCCTCGCGACCCCTCCGGTAGAGATACTCCGCGCGTTCCCGCTCGAATGTCAGCTCCGCCGTGCGCCGGATGAAGGCGTGGCGCTGGCGGATGATCGTCAGCTCCCCGTCGTACAGCTTCTTCGCCTTGACCAGCACCTGTTCGCGGACCCCGACCTTGCCAAAGTCGTGGAGCAGGCCGGCGTAGCGGATCTCGCGCACCTGTTCGCGGCTGAAGCTGATGCGGGCGAACGGGCCATCCCGGACCCGGTCGACCGCCTCCGCCAGCGCCACGGTCCGGCTGGCGACCCGCTCCGAATGGCCCGAGGTCGTCGGGTCGCGCTGCTCGATCGCCTTGACCGCGGCCTTCACGAAGCCCTCGAACAGCCGCTCGATCGCTTCGTAGAGCTGGCTGTTCTCGATGGAGACCGCCGCCTGACCGGCCAGCGCTTTCACGATCTTCACCGTGTGGGGGCTGTACGCGATGATCTGCCGGGTCGCCTCCTCAGGAGTGGAAAGCACCGCCGCCGCATCACGCTTGCGGTTCAGGAGCTGCAGGACGCCGATCACCTCTCCCGAATGGTTCTGCATCGGAATGACCAGCATGCTCTTGGTGCGGTACCCGTACCGTTCATCGAAGGAACGGTTGAAGGAGTACTCCACGTCCGGCGGCAGCATGTACACGTCCTCGATGACCAGCGGATCCGCCTCGGTGGCCGCATAGCCGGCCAGCGAGGTGTGGTCGACCGGGATCGTGAATTCCACGAAGGGAATATCCGGACGGCTGTCGTTCTGGCTCAGCTTGAAGCGCAGGCGCCGCGTTCCCAGTTCGTCCTTCTCGGCGATGTACAGGCTGCCCGCGTCGGACTGGGTGACCCGGCGCGCCTGCGTCAGGATCAGGTTCAGCAGGGTATCGAGGTTCTTCTCGGTGGTCAGCAGGACGCCGATTTCGGCCAGCTCGGTGAGCTCGTGCAGCCGAGCCGCCGTCTCCGCCCGCGCCCGGGCGTGCTCACGGTGGGCGGCCGAGACCCGGAACGCGGAACGAAGCGCGACCAGCAGCTGCCTGGGTCCTGCCGGAAAGGTCAGAAACCCGGCGAGCAGCTCGGCCGGCAGCTCGGACGGCACATCGGATTCACCCGGCTCGCCGAGTGCCAGCAGCGCGATACCGGCGTCGCGGAGTGCCGCAAGGAGTTGCGGGGTGACCTGGCGCCGGGTGCTCGCATCGAGCAGATAGGCGGCCGGCCGTTCATCCGCACGGACCTCCCCCGGTCCCGCGACCTCCCGCAGTTCGACCTGCTCGGCGGCGAACGCACCAGCGACCGCGCCGGGAGACCAGGACGGCGGGTGAAAGAGCAGGTACTTCATGGGGCAGCCGCCGCGATCGAATCGCGTGGGAGCGGCCGGACGCCGGTGAGCAGGCGGTGGGGGCGGCGGCTGACCTGGTCGATGAAGTACTCCAGCTTGGCGCTGAGGATGTAGACGTTCTGCAGCGTCTGCCGTACGTCCGGCGTCACGTCATTCGCGGTCTGCGCGACCGTGGCGGTCAGCGTGTCGGCGCGATTGACCAGCCGGCGCGTGTCTCCCAGCAGCAGCGCGAGCGAATCCTGCAGTACACCGATACTGGTATCGGTCGAGGCGAGCGTGGTACGGGTCTGCTCGATCATGGGCTCGAGGCGGTCCAGCATCTGGCGTGCGCTGGCGAGGGTCGCCCGGAGCTCAGGCCCGGTCGCCAGGATCTCGGTCTGGGTGACCCCGGCAGTGTGGTCCAGCGTGCCCAGCAGCCGGCGGGTGTCCTTCAGGATGTCGGACACCTGCGTCTTCAGTGTGTCAGCGACCTCCTTGAGGACATCGGTCCAGCCCTGCGTCAATTCTCCGTGGATCGTGTCTCCCGGTGCGAGCACCGCGCTGATGTTGTTCTTCGGCACCTGCAGCGCGATCGACGCCGCCCCGATGAGGCCGGTCGAGCTGATCTCGGCGCGCGTCCCCAGCGGCAGGCGGATCGGAACCCCATTCGCATAGCGTTCGCGGAGCCGCAGCGCGACCAGGAATTCCGGGGCACTGATCATCTGTCCGGTGTCGGCCTGCGGCGAGATGGACGCGACCTCTCCGATGGCGAGGCCCTGCAGGTACACCGGAGTGTCCTGCTTGAGGTCCTGGACGTTGGGACTCAGCATGTACAGCGTGATGCGCCGCTCGGTCCAGCCGCGCGTCACCACGAAGGCCACCAGCGTGACGACCACCGCGCCGACCACCAGCAGCCCGACCAGAACGTCCGCGGTGCGGGGACGGAGACTCATCGTACCTCCTCGGGGCGCCCGCGGACCAGGCGGAGGTGCCGGTCCACGCGGGTACGCAAGAGCGCGGGCAGATCGGCGCCCGTCAGGAGGACAGTGCGGCGCCCGCCCTCGGCCGTCTCGCCGCCGCGCGCGGCTTCCAGCAGCTCGCCGGCGGCGCGATCGGTCAGGCCGTCGAACGGCTCCTCCAGAATGACCAGCTCCGGATCGAAGGCCAGCGCGCGGGCAAGCGCAGCCCGGCGTCGGTCCTCGGCGCTCGCCTGCGCGGGGCGAAGGTCGGACACCCGGGCCAGGCGCAACTGGGCGACAATCACGTCGACACGTCCCTCGATGTCCCTGGGGCGGAAGTCACTGCCGAATCGCAGCGGTAGTCTGATGTTTTCGCGCAGGGTGAGATTCTGCAAGAGGCCGTCTTGCGCGGGAAGGTATCCGACCTTTCGGCGGAAGGCGAGTTGGGCGCGGCGCTCCATCGCCGCCACATCCGCTCCAAGGGTGCGCACCAGCCCGCCCGCGGTTCGCTCGAGGCCCATGGCGAGACCGCCGAGCAGGTCGACACCGCTCGCCTCGTCGCCGGTCACCACCACCGTGCGATGCGCCTCGACCTCGAGCGTGAAGGTCCCTTCGGCCTCGGTCGCGGTATTCGGAATGCCGCTCATCGTGCGCCGGCGTACCTGGCCCAGCGGCACCTCCGAGAAGAGGAGCACCGGCTCGCTCACTGGAGGGCCCCCACGATGAGCGCGGCCACCACGAAGATGAGGGTGATGGAGTTCACCGTCCCGCGGATGACCGCTTGCGGAATCTCGGTGGGACCGCGGCGGACCGAGAGCCCTTCATAACTGGGGATCACCCCGATGATGAGACCGAAGACGAGGCCCTTGAACACCGTGAGAACGACGTCCTGGGTGGTCAGGTACGAGAGGACGATGCCGAGGTACCGTGAGGCGCTCATCCCCGCGATGAATGCGGCGGCCAGATAGCCGCCGAAGACGGAGATCACGTCGAAGAGCACCGTCAGCGTACAAACCGACACCACGCAGCCGAACAATCGGGGCAGGACGAGATAGTGGAACGGGTCGATGCCCATTCCCTCCAGGGCGCGCACTTCGCCAAGGACGGTGTTGGTCGCGAGCTCGGCGGTGATGGCGGTCCCGCTGCGTCCCACCACGGCGATCGCGGTGAGCAGGGGGCCGAGGGTTCTGACGATGACCACGATCATCAGCCGCCCGATGAGCTCCGAAGCGCCCACCTTGTCGAGCTGCGCGACCGTGGCGGAGATGGTGAGGTAGCTGAGGACCCCGGAGAGCAGGACGATCAGCCCGACGGCTTCCAGCGCGGTGAAGCGAAGCTGATTGAGCAGTACCTGGGTGGCGACCCGGCGCCCCGCGCCAGGCAGGGTCTGCAGCGAGGCAACCGCGTCAAACGCGAAGCGCGCCAGCGCGCCCACCTGGGCGAGCCAGCGCGCCGTCCCACGACCAATCGCGCCGAAAAAGCGAACCACCGGTCAGCTGCCGCGTACCCTCTGAAGGCCGGCCTTCGCCTCGGCGTAATCCGGGAAGCTCTCCACGGCCTTGCTGAAGAATTCCGCCGCCTTCGCCTTGTCGCCCCGGTCCTGGTACAGCAGGGCGCGACTGTAGTAGGTGAGCGCCTCGGTGGGGACGTTGCGGGCCTTCACCGCCCGGCTCACCTCAGCGCTGAGCGGCGGCAGCTTGGTCTCCGCCATCAGGCGCTCCGCCAGCGACTGGATCAGCTTGAACATCTCCTCGCGCTTCTCGTACTTCGGATCACTGCGGACGACCTTCAGGATCTCGCTGGTCTCCACATCGACCAGGCGGGCATCGACGCGAAAGTGCCCGTACAGATCGACGAAGCTGCCGAGCACCATGTACTTGGCGCCGACCAGCTTGCCGACCTTCGCCGCGGTGGCGGCGTCCACCCGGCCATCCTTGCCGAGATCCTGCTCGCTGAGGAGAGACTGGACGTTCTCGCGCTCGACCACGCGCGCGCCCGGGTTCTGGGCCAGCTCGCTGATGAGCATGCCCGCGAGTCCCTTCTCGAGTGCCTCGAAGTTTTCCTTGTCCTGCCCGTAGGAGCCGCCGTTCTGGAACGGCATCACGGCGATGCCCGGCCGGGTATCCTGCGCTCGGAGCAGGGGCGCCGTAGTCAGGCTGGCCAGGGCGAACAGCATCAACGAACGGTGTCGCATAGCGTCAGACCTCGTCAGAGAGTCAGGGACATCCCTTCCATTGCAGCCTCGACCTGCAGGCCAGGCGCACGTGCCGCCGCAAAACTCCGCGCTCCGACCACAAGTGCGTCGATCGCCGCATCGTCATGTTCCGGCTCGTGGTGGAACAGCACCAGTCGCCTGCAACCTGCATCACGCGCCAGCGCGATGGCCTGCTCGGGGGTCGAATGACCCCAGCCCGCACGGGCCTCGATCATTGCCTCGGAGTACATCCCGTCATGGATTAACGTGTCGACCCCCCCGAGGAATCTCACCAGCTGGGCCCGCCAGTCTGGCGGGACGTCGTAGCTCCCGCCCTCGCCCAGCTCGTTGTCCGTGACATAAGCAATAGTCCGGCCACCCTTGACCGGGACCAGCTTGTAGCCGAGGGTCGTGCCCGGGTGACGCAGCCGGAATGCCTCAACCAGGAAACCGTCGATTTCGAAGCTTCCCGTGCTCACTTCGGTGATCTTCAGGTCCGCCGCGAGGGCCTTGAGCGGGACCGGAAACACGACCGGATCCATCTGGCGATCCAGGATCTCCTCGAGCGGGACCCCGGCCTGGGCGGCGCCGTAGATCCGCACACTGTTCCCCTTGGTATTCAGCGGCTGGAAGAATGGCAGCCCCTGAATGTGGTCCCAGTGGGTATGGGAGAGCAGGATATCGAGGTTCATCGGGGCCGTGGCCAGGCGCGACAGCTCGCGGCCGAGGAGGCGGATCCCGCTCCCGGCATCGAGGATCACGAGCTGGTCGGTATTCCCCGATACGGCCACGCAGGAGGTGTTGCCGCCGTAGCGCGCCGTGTGAGCGCCAGGCGTGGGTATGGAGCCTCGCGTTCCCCAGAACGTGGCCGTGTACGTCACATCACCCCTCATAGGATGGCATACACGTGGGCAAGGAGTCTGCCACCGGAAGCCGCCTCGCGGATCACAGGGCCGGCGTGCGCTGGGTCACGAGCGGCCTGCGGCGCGCTCGAGCAGGGGGCGATTGAGGATCGTGATGTCCTTGCGAGTCACCTGGATCAGGCCGCGTTCGAAGAAGTCCCGCATTGTGCGCGAGACCGTTTCGCGGCTCGACCCGATCATCTGGGCGATCACATGGTGGGTGATCTTCTTGGTCACGCGGTCGCCGCCTTCCTCCTCGGCGAGCCTGAGGATCAGGTCCGCGACCCGGCCGTTGACGTCGAGCAGCACGAGGCTGCCGATCTTCTCGTCCGCGCGGCGGAGCCGGCGGGAGAGCTCCCGCAGCAGCGCGATCGCGACCTCGGGCGAACTGCGCAGCCGGGACTGAAAGTCCTCGCGCCGCAGCACGAGCACGGCCGCGTCGGTCATGGCGATCACGGTCGCTGAGCGCGGCTGATCGTCGATCAGGGCCATCTCCCCGAAGAAGCTGCCCTCCCCGAGGACCGAGAGAATGACCTCTCGGCCGTCCTCTCCGATGAGCACGACCTTGACCTGCCCGGCGGCGACCAGATACAGCGCATCGCCGGGGTCGTCCTCGAACACGATGACGCTGCCCTTGGGATAGGTCCGCTCCCGGACCAGCTCCGCGAAGGCGGTGATGTCCCCCTCGCGCATGCTGGCGAAGAGGGGGACCTTCTTCAGGACCTCGAGCGGACTCAGCGGCACAGGGCCCTCTATGTGGTGGAAGTATCAGTCAATACGATAGTTATGCCACCGGTCCCGTGTCAAACCTCAGCCCGGACCCGGCCCGGCGTCGCGGAACAGACCGGAACTCCGACAGTTGATGCGGCATGGGGTAAGTGTGTATATTTGCAGGCTTTCCAAGCTTAGGCACTTATCATCGCCCCGCAGCGCGGGGCTGCAAGGAGACGACCGTGAAGGCCAACCTCCATCCGATCTACCAGAAGCTCACCGTGAAGTGTGCGTGCGGAAACGAGTTTGAGACGCGTTCCACGAGCACCAGCGTGCACGTCGAAATCTGTGCCAAGTGCCATCCGTACTACACCGGCAAGCAGCGCCTCATCGATACGCAGGGCCGCGTCGACCGCTTCCGGAAGAAGTACGCGGCGGACAAGGCCGCTCCCGGCGCGACCCAGGGCTGAGCCGTGGAGGCCCGACTCCGCCAGGCGCTCGCCCGGGCGGAGGAGGTCGCCAACGAGCTGGCCGACCCCTCGACCGCCGGCGACCCGACGAAACTGCGAGCCCTCGGTCGGGAGCACACCCGGCTGGCGCCGATCGTTCAGCTGGCGGAGCGCCTCGACAAGCTGAACGACGAACTCGCGCAGGCTCGGGAGATGGCCGACGAGGCCGATCCCGAGCTGGCCGCGATGGTCAAGGCGGATCTGACCCGGCTCCCCGCCGAGATCAGTCGCCTCGAGGCCGAGCTGCATGAACTCCTCCTTCCACGCGATCCCCTGGACGACCGCGACACGATCGTGGAAATCCGGGCGGGCACCGGCGGCGATGAGGCAGCACTTTTCGCCGCCGACCTGTTCCGGATGTACCAGAGGTACGTGCAGCGCAAAGGACTCACCGTGGAGCCGATCTCCTTCAGCGACGGTACCTCGGGGGGCATCAAGGAAGCCATCTTCGCCGTGCGCGGCCCGGAGGCGTTCGGGCTCCTGCGTCGCGAGGCGGGAGTGCACAGGGTGCAGCGGGTGCCTGCGACCGAGACCCAGGGCCGCATTCACACCTCCGCGGCAACGGTTGCCGTGCTCCCCGAGGCGGAGGACGTCGACGTCACCATTCATCCCAACGATCTGAAGATCGACGTCTTCCGTGCCTCGGGCCCCGGTGGTCAGAGCGTCAATACGACGGACAGCGCGGTACGCATCACCCACCTTCCCACCGGCCTGGTTGTTTCCCAGCAGGATCAGAAGTCCCAGCTGCAGAACAAGCTCAAGGCGATGGAGGTGCTCAGGGCCCGGCTTCTGGACCGGATGATCGCGGAGCAGGAAGCCGCGCGCGCCAGGGAGCGGCGCTCAATGGTGGGGACAGGGGACCGGTCGGCCAAGATCCGGACCTACAACTACCCGCAGAGCCGCGTCACCGATCACCGGATCAACCTGTCGCTGCACGATCTTCCGGGCGTGCTCGATGGAAAGCTCGACGAGCTGATCGACGGACTCCGCATGGCGAGTCGTCAGGAGCAGCTCGGTGACTGATCGGGCGGCGACGCTCGACCGGCTGGTGGCGCACGCCGGCTTGCGGCTCAAGGCGGCTGGCATCGCGGATCCCCGCCGCGAGGCTTGGCGGATTTGGGCCGATCTCAAGGGGCTGTCCTCGCACACCGGATCGATCCTCTCCGACGAGGCGGTTCCGGGCGGTGAAGCCGAGCGGTTCCGGAACGCGGTGGACCGGCGGGCGGGTGGAGAACCGCTGCCCTACGTCACCGGACTGGCAGGATTCCGGGAGCTGACGCTGCACGCCGACCGGCGTGCGCTGATTCCCCGGCCGGAGACCGAGGGGCTCGTCGAGCTGCTCCTGGCCCGGGTCCCGGGGGGACGAGTGGCCGACATCGGCACCGGCACCGGATGTATCGCGCTCGCGCTGGCGGACGAGGGGCGCTACGATCAGATCCTCGCGGTGGACCGGTCTCGCGAGGCGCTTGCCCTGGCTGCCGAAAACCGTGCGGTGACTCGGCTGGGCATTGACCTCATCCATGGCGACCTGCTCGAGGGCCTGGGGACGGCCACCCTGGACGCGGTAGTGTCGAATCCGCCCTATCTTTCGGACTCGGAGTATGCCGCGCTGGACCCGTCGGTGAGGTTGTGGGAGCCAGAGCTGGCCCTGGCCAGCGGCCCCGACGGGCTGGTGGCGACGCGTCAGCTGCTGCTTGACGGAGCACGCGTGGTGAGGCCTGGCGGCTGGATCGCGCTGGAGATTGATGCGACTCGTGGGGCCGAGTCCGCCCGGCTGGCTGAAGAGGCGGGATGGAGTGACATCGCAGTGCACGATGACCTTTTCGGCCGCGCGCGGTATCTCCTCGCGCGGAGGAGCGAGATGCTGTGATCTGGGACAAGGCAGAGGAACTCGGGCGACTGATCGGGCAGACGCCGGAATACAAGGCGCTCCGGCGCGCGGAGACCGGCTTGCGGGACGATCAGGACGCGCAGGCCAAGGTGGAGCTGATCCAGAAGCTGGCGCGCCAGATGGATGAGCTGGTGGCCGCCGGGCAGATGCCCGATCAGGCGACGGCGGAGACGTATGAGACCGCGGTGCGCGAGCTCGAGGTGAGCCCGAGCGGACAGGCGTACGCCGTTTCGCGGGCCAATTTCGAGAAGGTGATGATCAAGGTGAACCAGCTGATCGCCCAGGGCATGGAAAAGGGCGCGCAGAGCAGCATCATCACACTCGGATGAGTCGCGGGTTCTTCCTCGTTCTTGAAGGCACGGAAGGGGCGGGGAAGTCCACGCTCGCGGCCGCGCTTGACGCACGGTTGCGGGCGGAAGGTGCTGACCCGGTGCTGGTCCGGGAGCCGGGGGGCACGCCGGTCGCGGAACGAATCCGCGCCGTCCTGCTGGACCCCGCCCATCCGATGGAGCCGGTGAGCGAGCTGTTCCTGTTCCTGGCCGCACGGGCCGATCTTGTGGCACGCGTCATCCGGCCTGCGCTGGCCGCGGGGCGGGTCGTGATCGCCGACCGCTTCCAGTTGTCCACGGAGGCGTACCAGTGTGGCGGCAGGGGGCTGGACGTCGACCTGTTCCGGCGGGCCAATCAGGCAGCGACCGCCGGGCTCCAGCCCGATCTCACGCTGGTGCTGGATCTTCCTGCGGAACTCGGATTCGGCCGCATGCGCAGCGGCGGGAAGCCCCTCGATCGCATCGAGCAGGCGGGCGAGGAGTTCCACGCCCGGGTTGCTGCGGTGTTTCGGGACGCGAGCGGCCCCGGACTTACGCATCTCGATGCGGCCCTGCCCGCCGAGGAAGTCTTGCGCCGGGCGTGGGCCGCGCTCGAGCAGCGGCGGCGCAGCGCGCCGGTCGACGGCAGACATTAGGTTTCCCGGTACGGCGTCCCGCCCCCGTTGGGCGAGCGGCGCCGGCCAATCTGGAGGCAGTCATGCGTCAGCGTTGGGGTCTCGTCGCCCTTGTGGCGGTCATCTCGTTCTTCACCGGCGGCTGGCTGCTGCAGCGGGGCGCTGCCCGGGACGGGGACGTCTATCAGCAGGCGCGTCTCTTTGACGATGTCCTGTCGCACGTCAGCGCCTATTACGTCGATTCCATTCCGCAGGGGAACCTGTACGAGAAGGCCACCACCGGCCTCCTCGAGCAGCTCAAGGACCCGTACTCGGTGCTGCTGCAGGGGGACGATTACAAGCAGCTGACCGAGACCACCACCGGGAACTACGGCGGGCTGGGGATCCAGATCGACGTGCGCGACGGGTGGATCACGGTGGTGGCGCCGCTGCCCGAGACGCCCGCGGAGCGGGCGGGTGTCGAGACGGGCGACCAGATCATCTCGGTCGATGGCAAGTCCACGGAGGGCTGGAATAGCGATGAGGCCGTGAAGGCGCTCCGCGGTCCGGCGGGGAGCGAGGTCGAGCTTCGGGTGCGGCGTATCGGATTCGAGACACCGATCGTCTACCGGCTGACCCGCGCCACTATTCACGTCCGCTCGGTCCCGCCCGGCAGCATCTTCCCCGGTGGCATCGGCTACATCTCCCTGAGTCCGGTGGCGGAGAGTTCGACCCAGGAGCTGCGCAGCGAAATCACCTCCCTGCTCGGCAAAGGCATGAAGAGCCTGGTGCTCGATCTTCGCGGCAATCCGGGCGGCCTGCTCGATCAGGGCGTGAAGGTGGCCGACCTCTTCCTGGACAAGGACCAGGAGATCGTGGCGACCCGCGGCCGCGCCCGCGGCGCGACCAAGACCTTCGTCGATGCCGCCCGCCAGGAGTGGCCGTCGCTGCCGATCGTGGTGCTGGTGAACGACGGCACCGCGAGTGCGGCCGAGATCATCTCCGGTGCGCTGCAGGATCATGACCGGGCCGTGGTCGTCGGGGTCCCGACCTTCGGCAAGGGGCTGGTGCAGACGCTCTTCCCGTTCTCCGACAACACCGCGCTCAAGCTGACGACGGGCCGGTGGTACACGCCGAGCGGCCGCACCATCCAGCGCAAGGCGCGGAACGAGGAAGACCAGATGCGTCAGGCGGCCAATGAGGCCGACGGCGTGAAGGACTCGACGAAGAGCGACACCGCCAATCGCCCCATCTACAAGACCGACAGCGGGCGCCAGGTGCGCGGTGGCGGCGGCATCGTGCCCGATCTCATCGTGCGGCAGGATACGCTGACCACGCCCGAGCGCGCGTTCGCGGGCGCGCTGGCCTCCAAGTTCGCGGAGTACCGGGATGCGCTCACGGCCACGGCGCTCCAGCTGAAGAACGACAAGAGCGTGGCCTCCGAGGATTTCAGCGTCACTCCGGCCATGCGCGCCGAGGTACTGCGGCGGATGCGGGCGAAGGGCGTGGTCATTCCTGAGGAGACGTACGCGAAGGCCACCGCGCTGGTCGATGACCAGCTCGGGTATGAGATCGCCCGCTACGTCTTCGGGCGAACGGCGGAATTCCGTCGTCGGGCCCGCGACGACAAGCAGATGCAGATGGCGCTCGATCTGCTGCGCCGGGCGCAGACGCCGAAGTCCCTGCTCTCGCTCGCGGCCAGTGAGGCGGCGGCGATGCCGGCGAGGAACTAGCGATCGCGCCTGCGCTGGAGGTTCCCGCCGCCTTCGCCACCGGACTCGCAGTCGGCCTGCTCTCCGCGCTCGCGGGGATCGGTGGCGGGGTGCTGATGGTGCCGTTTCTGTACCTCGTCTATGCCCCCACAGGCGTGACGACATCCGCCCAGACCGTCGTGGCCCATGCGACGAGTCTGGGCGTCGCGTTTGCCACCTCCACGATCGGCACCTGGAGATATGCCCGGGCCAGGGCGATCCTCTGGGGGGCTGTGGGGGCCTACGCGATTCCGGGTATTCTCTCGGCGTTCGTGGTGGCCCGCCTGCTGACGAAGACCGAGGGGGCGCACTGGATTCGCGCGGCGTTCGGTATCTTCCTGCTCGTCTCCGCGCTGGACATGGCGCGGCGGGCCCGCCAGGCGGTGGGAGAGGCCGGCACTGCGCCGCACGCCGGACATTCGTGGTGGTGGCTCGCCGGCATCGGATTGATCGGGGGAGGGCTGTCGGCCCTGCTGGGGATTGGCGGAGGACTCATCGCGGTGCCGACCCTGCTCTACGTCGGCCGATTGCCGGTGAAGGCGGTGGCGCCGACGGCGCTGGCTGGTGTCTGCCTGACGACCCTCTCAGGCGGGGTCGGGTATCTGACCGCCGGCCCGGGCCCCGTGGTATCCGAATGGATGACCGGTTTCATGGATATGCGCATGCTGCTCCCGCTCTCACTCGGAGCGGCCGTGACCGTCCCGCTCGGCGTGCGCGTCAACCGCAGGTCGAGCCCGCCGACGCTCTACTGGATGTTTGCGACGATCTTCGCCGCGATCGGGGCGTCGATTCTCTGGACCTGGGCCCGCGGATGACGCAATGATCGCGATCGTGGGTGGTGGGCGCATGGGGCGCGGGCTCGCGGCGGCGCTGAGCCAGGCCGGGGAGTCGGTGTCCCTCTGGTCACGCCGGGAGGCTGGTGGCGCGGTTGAGGGTGCCGTCGCCGGGGCGAGCACGATTCTCCTCGCGGTCCCCGACGACGCGATAGCCGAGGTCGCCCGCCAGCTCAGCGGCGCAGGCGCCGTCGAGGCGACGCAGGCCGTGCTGCACCTGTCCGGCCTGCACGATCGTCGCGCGCTGCGCGCGCTGGACGGGAGCGGTGCCGCCCTCGGGTCGTTCCATCCGCTGCAGACCGTATCCGATCCCGCCACCGCCGCCGCCAGCTGGCGCGGTGCCTATGCCGCCATCGAGGGTGATGCCCGCGCCGTGGCCGAAGGGCGCCGGCTCGCCGGCCTGCTCGGCCTCACGCCAGTTGAGATACCGTCCTCGGCAAAGGCCGCCTATCACGCCGGCGCGGTCGTGGCCTCCAATTACGTCGTCGTGCTGGCGAGCATCGCCGCGCGATTCGCCGCGGGCGCGGGGGTGCCGGCGGAACTCGCGCGACGGATCTATCTGCCGATGCTCAAGGGCGCCGCGGAGAACCTCCAGCACGAGTCCGCGGCGGCGGCCCTGACCGGGCCGGTACGGCGGGGAGATGTCGCGACGCTGCAGGCGCACCTCGAAGCAATCCCGCTGGAGGACCGCCGGCTCTACGCGCGGCTGGGGCTCGAAGCCCTGAAGCTCGCCCGGGAAGCCGGACTGGACGAAGGGAAGGCGAGTGAAGTGGAGCGGGTCCTGCGGGACTACTGATCGACGATCCGCACGCCCTGAGGAACGTCGAAGCGAAAGGTCGCTCCCGAGACCCGGCGATTGGTTTCGACACCGGTCAGGACGAGGGTCCGTCGCTGACCGCTGCGCTCGCGGATCTCGAGACGCCGGGGCAGGTTGTCGAACTGGTCGATCCAGACAACAGCCTCGCTGAAGGGCAGGGAGCGATCGTTGGGCGTCAGCGCAATCACATCGACCCCCCGGCCGGCGACGGCGTCGGAGCGCACGTAGCGCGCCCGGTAGCGTTCGGCGGGCCGGGTGAGGATCCAGGCGAGGACATTCGGGCCGTAAGTGGGATCGCTCGGAATCCGGAGCCGCAGCACCTGTCCAGGGGTCGTGCTCGGCGTGTACACCCACAGCCGCTCGCCATCCATGACGATCGCCTCGCCCGCCGGATCGGTGAACCGCATTGCCAGCTTGGCCTCACCTGCCTGCACCAGCTTCCCCCGGCTCTCAAAGGTGCCGATCATCGAGTCCGCGATCACCTGCCGGAAATCGGCGCGGAATGAGCTGATCCCCTGATACGCCCGTGCGGCCCGCTCGATGATCGCGTTGGCATCGGGATCCTGGGCGATCGGCTGCGGGACGGCCCACGCGAGGAGTGCGACCAGCAGCCCCAGTCGCGTCATGAGCGGCTCCCGGCCGGTGCCGCGATCGTGCGCCCGATCGCCTGGGCGATCAGCCTCGTCTCCTGCATCAGCCGCGCGAACTGCTCGGGATAGAGGCTCTGTGCCCCGTCCGAGAGCGCGCGGTCGGGATTCGGATGTACCTCGACCAGGAGCCCGTCGGCGCCCGCTGCAACCGCGGCGCGGGCCATCGGTGTGACCATGTCGCGATGGCCGGTGCCGTGGCTCGGATCGGCCACGATCGGCAGGTGGCTGGCGGCCTTCACGACCGGGATGGCCGAGAGGTCGAAGAGGTTGCGGGTTGCGGAATCGAAACCACGAACGCCGCGCTCGCAGAGGATGACGTCGGGATTTCCCTCGGCCAGGATATACTCGGCCGAGAGCAGGAGCTCCTGGATCGTGGCCGAGAGCCCGCGCTTGAGCAGCACCGGTCTGGCCAGTCGGCCGACCTTCTTCAGCAGGGAATAGTTCTGCATGTTGCGCGCGCCGACCTGAATGATGTCGGCAACCTCCGCCACCCGATCCGCGCCCTCGGGGTCCATGGCCTCGGTCACGATCAGCAGTCCGGTTTCTTCCCGCGCGCGCGCCAGCAGCCGGAGCCCCTCGATGCCCAGCCCCTGGAACGAATAAGGCGACGACCGCGGCTTGAAGGCCCCGGCGCGCAGAACCGTCGCACCCGCCTCACGCACCTGTTCCGCGGCCGTGATGATCTGGCGTTCGCTCTCGACGGAGCAGGGCCCCGCCATCACGACCACCGCTTCCCCGCCAATCTCGAGACTGCCCCCCAGCCGGATGACCGTCGGGTCCGGCTTCCACTCCCGCGACACCTGCTTGTACGGCTTGGAGACGTGGATCACTTCCTGCACACCGGGGAGCGCCTCCATCCGGGAGCCGTCCACCCGGCCGTCGTTGCCGACGAGCCCCACGGTGGTGCGCTGCTTGCCGGGCATCGGCCGGGCGGTGTAGCCCATCTCCTCGATGGTATCGCAGACGCGCTGGATCTGGTCGGCGGTCGCATCGGTGTGCATCACGATCAGCATCAGGACACCCGCTCGAGCTCTCCGAGCCGGACGCCCACGATCGTGGAGACGCCGGGCTCCTGCATCGTGACGCCATACACCGCTTCCGCCGCCTGCATGGTGCGCGGGTTGTGGGTGATCACGATGAACTGGGTGGACTTCTTGAACTCCTCCAGCAGCCGGATGAACCGGCCGACGTTGGCGTCATCGAGCGGGGCGTCCACCTCGTCCATGAGGCAGAACGGGCTCGGCTTGGTCAGATAGATGCTGAAGAGCAGCGACACCGCCACCAGGTAACGTTCGCCGGTGGAGAGCAGGTGGATGCGCTGCACCTTCTTCCCGCGGGGCGCCGCGTGGATGTCGATCTCGCTCTCGAGCGGATCGTCCGGATTGGAGAGCTTGAGGTCGCACTCGCCGCCTCCGAAGAGCGTCTGGAATACATGGAGGAAGTTGCCGCGGATCGCGGTGAAGGTCTCCATGAACATCGTCCGGGCCGTGCCGTCGATCTCGCGGATGGCCTGCTGGAGCGACCCGCGGGCAGAGACCAGATCGTCCCGCTGGGCCGTGAGGAAGTCGAGGCGTTTGGCTTCTTCGGCGTGCTCTTCGACGGCGAGCGCGTTGACCGGCCCGATACTCTCGAGCGCCTCCACGATGCGTTTCGACTCGTTCTCCAGCGTCTCGAGATCGAGTTCGAGCATCGGGGCCTCGGCAAGGAGCGTGTCCAGCGGCTTCTTCCACTCCGCCTCCACCCGTTCCACGATCCCGCGGCGGCGGCCGGCAGCCTCCGTCATCTCGATCTCCAGCCGGTGATACTCCGCCGTCAGGCGCTCGACCCGCTCCCGCGTTTCGTGCAGGCCTGCCTCCGCTTCGGCGAGCGCGAGCCCCGCCTGGGCCGCGCTCTGATCGGCCTCGGTCGCGGCGGTCTCCAGTTCGGCCACGGCCACCCGCCGTTCGCCGCGCGCCTCGATCCATTGCGCCTGCTGCGCTGCCAGCGCCGCGGTATCGGTCTCGATCTGTCCCAGCTCTCCTGCGAGAGTGACGGCCGCCTGATCGGCGTCCGTGCCGACCCGGTCGGCGCGATGGAGCGCCGACTCGGCCGCTTCGAGCCTCGCGGCGAGCTGGGCCTCCTGGACCTGCCAGTGCACCCGTGCGTCCCGGGCCGCCTCCTGCTGGGTCTCGAGGTCGCTCAGCAGGGCGCGGCTCTGACCGAGATTCTCGTCCAGCCGGGCGCGGGCGAGGTCGCCTTCCGTGAGGCTCGCGTCGATCTCCTGCAGACGGCGTTCCGAGCGCTCGATCCGCTCGCTGAGTGAGGTGAACTGGGTCGTGGCCTCCCCGAGTTCGCGGCCGACGGCGCTGGCGAGCCGGATCGCGTCTTCACGAGCGGCGACCGCCGTCCGCTCCGCGTCCCGCGCCAGATCGGCCGCATGGCCTGCCGCTTCCTGGCTCGCTTCCGCCTCGGCGAGGCGGACGACGGTCGCGCCGAGGGCGAGGTCGGTGCGGTGCAGGGTGGCCTGCGCTTCGCCGACGTCGTTGGCCAGGCTCTCCAGCTCGGCCCGGCGGCGCAGCGGGCCGGAGGGGCTGGGCGCGCCAGCGAGCAGGATCGCTCCGTTAGGCCGGCGGAGGGCACGGCCAGTCGGCTCCAGGATCTCGGAGCCACCCAGCAGCGACCGCACCCAGGATTCCGCGGGTCCCTGCGCATACAGCCGGTCGCGGAGCGGACTCTCGCCAGCCGCTCCGGTCGGCGCTGCATCCATCGGCAGCAGCACGATGGCGCCGGGCTGCTCGCGGGCGTGCCATTCCTGGATGGCGCTGACCGCGGAGCTGTTTCGCACGAGCACTGCGTGGACCCATTCGCCCAGCAGCCGTTCGGCCAGTTCCGCATCGTCCCGGCCGGTGCGGATGAAATCACTGAGGGGGCCGAGGATGACGTCGCCGAACTGTTCACGGGCGCCAAGGAGCGCCGCCGCGCCGGGGGCGAGTCCGACGCGATCGCGCTCGAGTTCCTCGAGCGCCTGGCGGCGGGCGGTGAGCTGGGCGAGGCTCTCTTCGGCGCTCCGGCGGTCGGCGCGCTCCAGCGCCTCACGGCGGCGGAGTTCGGCAACCAGGTGCCGGGCGCGCTCGGCCTCGCCAGCGCGGCGCTTCGCCTCCTCGCCATGCCGCTCGGCGACTTCCGTGGCTTCCGCACGGCGCCGCTCGGCCACTTCCTGTTCCGCCTGCGCGGCCTGGCGCCGGGCGCCGGCCGTCGCGGCCTGTTCGCGCAGCGACGCGAGGTCGGATTCGAGGGAGTGCCGCTCGCCAGCGAGCGAGCGGAGCATCTGGATCCGCTTCTGAATTTCTTCTTCCAGCTGCCGGACGATCTGCCGCTGTTCACCCAGCTTCAGCCGGACGTCCTGCTCGGCGGCGGTACGGGCCGTGAGTTCGGCATGGATGCGCTCCCGCTCGGCGAGGGACGCGACGTGCTCGGCCATCGCCGCCTCACGATCGCGGATCGCCTGCTGCCGGCGATTCTCCATGACGCCGCGTTCCTCGGAGGCGCGAAGCTTCCGCGCGGCTGCATTGGCAAGGCGTTCGGCCGCGAGGGCCAGATCGCCATCCAGCTTGCCGAGTTCCAGGCGTACGTCGCCGAGGCGGCGGGCGATCTCGGTCCGCTGGGCTTCGGTGCTCGCCCGGTTGCGAGCGCATTCATCGCGGCGCTCCTCGAGCTGCACCAGGCCATCGCGCGCAACGGGGAGCTGCAGCTCCAGTTCGGCGTGGCGGCGCTCGGAGGTTTCCATGTGCTCGCCGAGGTCGGTCAGCAGCCGCTTCGCGAGTGTCAGCTGCACGGCGAACTTCTCCTCCATGAGCCGGGCGTGCCGCTCCGCCTTGCCCTTCTGGCGCGCGAGGCTGCGGATCTGGCTCTGCACCTCGGCGATGAGATCCTCGACCCGCTGGAGGTCGCCGGCCGTCTCCTCGAGTCGCCGCTCGGTCGTCTGCCGGCGGTCCCGGTACAGCCCGATGCCGGCGGCCTCCTCGAACAGGGAGCGGCGGTCCTCCGCGCGATCGGAGAGCAGGTACTCGATCATCTTTGCTTCGATCACCACGCCGGCGTCGGTGCCGAGTCCGGTGCCGCGCAGCAGGTCCTGGATGTCGCGCAGGCGCACGACGGTGCCGTTGAGCAGGTAGTCGGACTGCCCGCTCCGCGAGAGCCGGCGGGTGATCTGGACCTCCCGGTACGCGATCGGCAGATCGCCATCGGTGTTGTCGAGGAAGAGAGAGACCTCCGTCACGTTCACCGGACGCCGCGCGGACGACCCCTGGAAGATCACGTCCTCCATCTTGCCGCCCCGCAAGGTGCGGGCGGACTGCTCGCCCAGCACCCAGCGGACCGCGTCGGAGACGTTCGACTTTCCGCAGCCATTCGGGCCGACGATGCCGGTCACGCCATCGTTAAACGTGAGGGTGACGGTGTCGGCGAACGACTTGAAGCCGGAAAGTTCGAGCTTCGTGAGCTTCATGCTTCGCGTCCTGTCTTAACGGTCGGGTTGGTAGATGAAGAACGGGCGGCCGAGCCGGCGGCCCGTTGATTCAGCGGCTTCGCGGGTGGGGTAGGGTCCGAGCACCACCCGGAAGCCCTCCTCGCCCGGGCGAGGATCGAGCACCTTCGCGGGGAGACCCTGCTGCTCGAGCTGGCGGGCGAGCTCGCTGGACCAGTCTCGATTCTGCGAACTCGACACCTGCAGGTAGACCCTGGTGTCCTGCTCACTGGTCGAATCGGTGGCTGCGGCCGTGGAGTCGGTCGCTGCCACCGGGGTCTCCGTGCTCGCCGTCCCCGTTTCGGGGGTCCAGGCGAGCGGCAGCCAGAGGTCGCTGGCGCCACCCTTCACGCGGCCCGTTTCGGCGAATCCCGGTTTGCTGAGGTCGAAGGCGACCACATCGTCGCCGGCCTTCACCAGCAGGGTCTGCTGATTGGTGATCGTCGGAAGATCGGAGGACCAGTCGGCGGCGAAGCCGTGGACGAAGCGATTGGTCGCGAGATCGACCAGCCAGAGTGAATCGGCGTCTGCGGGGTGCACCATGAGCCAGCGACCGTAGGGGTCGGCCCGGAGGGCGCCGGCTCCGCCCGGCAGTTCGATTTCGCCCACCTTGTCACGGGTGAAGCGGTTATAGACGAGGACCGATCCCGCCCGTCGCGCCACGTAGAAGCGGTGGCCGGAGGGGGAGAAGAGCACGGCGCGCGCGTGTCCTGAGACCGGAATGCTGTTCCGCTGGTCCAGGGCATCGGGATCCACCAGAATGACGGCGGTGTCCGCCGCGATCGCGATCAGATCGCCCCAGAACGTGGCCGCCGCGTCGCCGTTGGGCAGCAGCGCGCGCGAGGGCTGGTCGTCGGTCCGCAGGTAAGTCAGCGTGTTGGCCGCGCCGGACGACAGCGCCAGCAGCGAGGCGTTCCGGGTGCCGAAGAGGTCGCGCGGCCGTGCGGGCAGCCGGGACTGGAAGCGGACCGGATTGCGGCGGACAAACTGGACGACCCGCAGGCTGTCGTCCACCGTGAAGAGGGTGCCGTCGGGGCCGACCGAGACGTCCCGCACATTGGTCAACAGCTGTGGCCGGGGCCGGGCGGTCTGGAGGTCCAGCGCGACGATGTCGTTTTTGGCGCCGAGGGCGTAGACCAGCCCCTGGTCGAGGTCCACCCCGATCGGGCGCCGAAGCGCCGGCAGGGGTGCGCTCGACTGCCACCCCCAGGTCTCCAGACGTGGCAGGTGGTAGAGCTCGGCGGTGCCACCAGCGGCCGGGAGCCGAAGCAGGCTCGACGGTGGCGTCGTGGAGGCGACCGAGAGACCGTGAGCGTAGGGTTGGGAGCCGGACTGGCAGGCGGTCGCGAGAAGCGCCGCCAGGGCCAGCAAGGGACGGGTTTGCACGCGGGGAATCTAGCTGATCCGCCGGGGGTGGAGAAGGCGGGCGACGTCAGCGCGCACCACCGTGCGCGCCAACGCCGCCCGCCTCTTTCCTCCGTGGCCCGGACTAGAACACCGGGCCGAGGCTGAGCGTCCAGTAGCCCTTGATCATGCGCCGTTCCTGCGGGATCGAGTAATCCAGCCGCAGAATCACAAAGTTGAAGAGGTTCATCCGGGCGGAGGCGCCGAAGGTCTGCAGTGGCGTCCGGACTCCGGTCGGGCTGTCACCCGGCTGGCGCTTCCAGCGAAGCTGGTCTCCCTCGTTCCAGGCGAGGCCGACGTCGTAGAAGAGCGCTCCTTCGATCGGCGGGAATCCGATCGGGAGGAAGCCGAGCGAGCCGTTGAGGAGCGGAAAGCGGATCTCGGCGCTCCCGACGGCCAGTTGCGTGCCCACCAGCCGGTCGAGCTCGTTGCAGCCGGTGAAGGTGTTCGCGTCGGTGGTGCGGCACTCGTTCCGGTAGTAGCTGCCCGAGGTGTTGCCCCGGAGCAGGTCGGTGTTGCCGAGGAACACCCGGAATCGGCTCGCGTCGCGTCCGATCCGCCCGAAGTAGAGGGCGCGCGTCGCGAGCGTGAACGGGCCGACGATGTGATCGTAGCGCCGGTAGTCCGCGAGACCCTCGAAGTACCGCCATCCGCCGATTGACTGCGACACTTCGAGGCGGTAGCGGCGGCCGTAGAAGGGGCCGACGTACCCGTTGAGCGAGTTGTCGAAGGTGTACGCAAGCGAGGGCTGGATGAAGCTCGCACCGGGCAGGCTGATCTCCCTCTCGGTCGGGTTGGCGGTGGGCAGCCCGGTGCTCGGCTGATAGGGCTCGAAGATTTGCTGCAGGCGGTCGCTCACGGAGGAGGCGGTGATGCCAAACTCGACGCGCTTGAACCGGCTCAGCGGATAGATCCCCTGGGCGCCGACGGACCGTATCACGATGCGGCGCAGGTTGGTGATGAAGGTCGCCGAGTCCACCCCGTCGGACCGCTTCTGACTCGGCTCGAGGAAGTAGTACGGCTCCTGGCCGATGGTCGCGGCCCAGTTGAGCCGGTGGCTCATGTTGACGTAGGTGGCGTTGACCAGGGCCTCGCTGATGCGGCCGTTCACGTACGCAGCGAACAGCAGCTGCTCGTTGCCGAGCATGTCCGAGAGCTGGATCGCGCTGCCGCCGTAGAAGCCCCGCCCGAAATTGTCCCGGGTATAGCCTATCGTGGGACGGGCGACGTAGTCCGGCTTGAAGCTCACCTTGTAGCGATTCACCTTGAACTCGGCCGTGTCCGGGAGCTGGATGTTGGTCGAGTCCATCAGCGCGGTGATCGTGACGGGCCGCTGCGTCGAGTCGGTGATGTCCGGTGCCGCGTCCGCCTTGCGGAAGCCGCCCTCCGTCACGTACAGCGAGCCCGTCGACTCGAGCGGCTGCGCAGCGTGGCCCGCGGTGTCACGTGGCGCGGCGGCGTGACTGCTGTCGCCGAGGGTCGGGAAGCCGCCCGGGGGAGCCACGCCGGCGGAATCGCGGCCGATGGCGACCTCGGGCGCGTGCCATGGGGTGCGCTTCAAGGCCCGCGGGTTGTCGATCCCGTACACGTCGAACTGGTCCCGCGAGTAATACACGAAGGCCAGCCGGTCCGAGCCCCGCGACCAGGAGAGAACGGGCGACAGCGGCGTGATGCCCTGGGCGCCGGTGAACAGGTCGGTCAGCTGATACGGCTGGTGATCGCGCAGGTCGTAGAGGAAGACGTTGCTGACTCCATCGCGGTCGGAGACGAAGGCGATTTCCTGCCCGTCAGGCGACCACTGCGGGCTCACGTTCTTGCCCAGCTCCATCCCCGGCAGTTCATCGATGCGGCCGCTGGCCACGTCGTAGGTGGCGATCCGCATGTTTCCGAAGTGCAGCGTCTGGAAATTGGTCTCCGGCCCGCGGTCGGTCGCGAACGCGATGGTCGTTCCGTCCGGCGACCAGACCGGCTGCAGGTCGGCGTACTTGTCGTTTGTCAGGCGGCGGAGGTTGGAGCCGTCGACGTTGATCAGGAAGAGGTCCGAAATGCCGCCATCGTAACCGGTGAACACGAGCTGCTTGCCGTCCGGACTCCACGACGGCGTCGTGATGCCGTTGAGCTTCACCCGGATGCGGCGGGCCTCCTTGTTCTTCTTCACGTCGATCACGAGAATCTCGTCGCGGGGCCCCCGCTTGGCGGCGACCGCGATGTACTTCCCGTCGGGGGACCAGCTCCCCGAGGAGTTGATGAAACGAAAGGTCTCGTAGTTGCTGCTGTAGGAGGACTTGTACAGCCGGTGCTTCACCTTGCCGGTGGCGACATCAGCGAGGTACATGTCGACGAAGTAGAAGTCCTTCTCGCTGAAATAGGCGATCTCCTTGCCGTCCGGCGACAGCGCCGGGGCCAGGTGCAGCGTGCCCTGGGAACGATCCTCCGTCAGGATCTCCTGGGCGATGTCCCGGGCCTTCTGCCGGGAAGCGACCTCCGGGAGATACGTCTTCTGGACGTGGTCCTTCCAGAGATTCGACAACTGCTTGTAGTCGACCCCCAGCACCCGCTTGATGGAGCCCTCGAGGCCGCCGCCGCCCGCCAGCGTGCCCTGCATGATCGCGCCGATCGCCTCATCTCCCCAGCGCTGGCCGATGAACGCCAGCAGCGCCTGTCCGTAGCGGTACGGGAAGATGCGGGGGTCGTTCTCCAGCTGGTCGACGGTCGGGATCTTGCCCTCGATCGCGGCGTCGCGGAGCCACATCGCGGTGTTCGGATCCACGCCGCCGATCGAGAGATATTCCGCCATGCCCTCCACGAACCACAGCGGCGGATTCACGTTGATGATCGTCTGCAGCCCCGCGCCCGCACGGCCCCGGCTCCAGATGTCGTACTGGAACTGGTGGGTCATTTCGTGCTGCAGCACATGCTCCAGCTCCTCGTAGGAGCCGGTGAACGGCAGGACGATCCGCTGCTTGAAGAAATCGGTGACGCCGCCCGTGCCCTCGCTCGGTCCCTCGGGGCCGAGGGCGTTGGTCTGCTGAAAGTCGGAGTGGGAGGCGTACAGGATGATCGGCTTCCGCTCCTTGTACTCATGGCGCAGAATCCGTGACAGCCGCTGATAGGAGCGCTCCGCCAACCGTCCGGCATCCAGCGCGGCCGTCCGGGCCTCGGGATAGAAGTAGATGTCGAAGTGCTCGGTCCGGAGGACCTGGAAATCGAAGGCCCGGTACTGGACCTTGTTTTGCCCGAAGTAGTATTGCGCCGAGAGGAACGACGGTGCGCCGGCGAGGAGGGCCAGGGCGAGCGCGGTACGACGGATCATGGGCATACCTGCCAGTTCAGGCGCCGGTCCGAATCTCCGGCGCATCGTTCCAGAGCCGCTCGAGCTGGTAGAAGCTCCGCGCCTCCGGATGGAAGAGGTGGACGACGAAGTCCACGAAATCAAGCAACACCCAGCGCCCTGTGGGCAGCCCCTCGACATGATGGGCGTGTACGCCGCGCCGGTCCAGCCGGTCCAGCACCGCATGCCCGAGGCCACGCACATGGGTGTCGGAGGTGCCCGACGCAATAATGAAAAAGTCGGTCGCCTCGCTGAGGCCGCGGAGGTCCAGGACCAGGATGTCCCGGCCCTTCAGGTCCTCAATCGCCTCGACCGCCGCCGCAAGATCCTCCCGAGGGTAGGACCCGGTCCGTGCCATCCCGGTCACGCGGGCCGTCCTGCGCGCGGACGGGCGGGGCTGCCATCCTCCACCTGCCAGAAGATCGCCCAGGCACCGAAGCCGACGTGGGCGCCGAGCACCCCGGTGGCGAGGGCAACGAAACAGTCCTTGGGCTGGTAGGCCGCCACCAGGGCAGCCCGGAGCCGTTCCGCGATCTCTGGTGCCTCTGCATGTACGATCCCGAAACGCACCGAGTTGGGCTTCGGGGTCAGTCGTTTCTCCACCAGACTCAGGACCCGGGGGACCACATTCGATCGCCCGCGGACCCGGTCGACCGGGACGATCGCGCCCTCCTGGTTGAGCTCCAGGATCGGCTTCACGTCGAGCATCGCCCCGATCCAGGCCTTCCCGCGGGTTACCCGGCCGGAACGCAGCAGATTGTCGAACCGGTCGACCGTCAGGAAACACCCCGACTGCGCCCGGATCCTCTGCAACTCGGTCGCAATCTCCGCGGCCAGCCATCCCGATTCTGCCAGCTCGGCGGCGCGTAGCGCCAGCATTCCGAGGCCGAGTGAGGCGGAGGCGCTGTCGACACAGTGCACCCCCTCGATGCCGGTTGCCCGCACCGCCGTGAGGGCCGACTGATAGGTCCCCGAGAGCCGGGCCGACAGCAGCACCGCGACCACCTCATCCGCGCCTGCCCTCGCGTCCCGCAGCACCCGGGCGAACTCCGCCGGAGTCGGCTGCGAGGTCGTGGGGTGTGCCTTGGAGACCCGCATCTTCCGGTAGAAGTCGGCCGGCTTCAGCTCGACCCGGTCGCGGTACGTTTCGTCTCCGAACATCACCTGCAATGGGACCAGCTGGATGTGATGCCGGTCAAGCACGGCATCGGGCAGGTCCGCGGAAGAGTCCGCGACCACCGCCACCGGCCGGTGGTCCCCATGGGCCAGCTTCCGGTGCTGGGCCCGCATGTCCTCGGCCTTTGTCGTCTCCACCGTTCCCCAGCGGGCCGCGAAGGTAAAGACGGCCTCCGGCGTGTCGGTGTGCACATGGATCTTCAGAATGTCCCCCGCCACCACTACCTGTACGGAGCCACCGAAGTTCCGGATCTGGGCGCGGACCTCGTTGCCGGGAGGGAGCATCTCCGCCCGGATCATCACTTCGGTGCAGTACTGGAAATCCCGCTCGGCCGCCACCTCGACATCGGCGGCCGGGATCACGAACTCCGAAGTGTCGGTGATGGGTGTGGCGGGGAGAATCGGGTCGCCCTCGATATAGCGCACCACGCCTTCGAGCATGCGGACGAAGCCCATCCCGCCCGCGTCGACGACCCCGGCCTCCTTGAGCACCGCCATCAGGTCCGGGGTCCGCGCCAGCGCGAGTTCGCCCTCCTCGAGCAGCCGGGCCATGAAGACCGAGACATCGGGCGAGTCCGAGGCGGCACGGGAGGCCGCGGCCGCCGCTTCGCGCGCGACAGTGAGGATCGTGCCTTCACGGGGGTCGTCGAGCGAGGCGTAGAGGCGCTCGGCACCGCGGCGGAACCCCTCGGCGATCTCCGGGGTGCTGGCCGCGTCCTTGCCCTCCATCACCTCGGCGAAGCCGAGGAGAAAATGGGCGAGCATCATGCCGGAATTGCCGCGGGCACCAAGCACGGCCCCACGGGCGGCGATCTTGGCGGTGGTACCAAGCGGTGCGTCGCCGAGCGCCCGGAGGGCGTCGGCGACGGAACGGAGGGTCAGGCTGAAGTTCGTTCCAGTGTCCCCGTCGGGCACGGGGAAGACGTTGATGCGGTTGATTTCCTCGCGGCCCGCCGCCACCCAATCCGACGCCGCGAGCAGGGACCGCGCGAGCCGCGGTCCGTCAACGTACCGGATCCCGACGGGCATCCGCGACGGTCACTCCGCCACGACGGTCAGACGCAGTTCCGCCTGTACCTCGTGATGGAGCCGGACCGGCACGGTGTGCTGGCCCACCGTCTTGATCGGATGTTCGAGGTCGATCTTGCGCTTGTCGATCGCGTGACCCTGCGCGCTCAGCGCGTCGGCGATGTCCTGCGCGGTGATGGAGCCGAAGAGCCGATCGCCCTCGCCCGCCTTGCGTGACAGGGTGAGGCTCACGGCATTGAGCTTCGACGCGATCGCCTCGGCGGCGCTCCGCTCTTCAGCCATGCGGGCGTCGCGCGCCTTGGACTCGGCCTGGATCCGCTTCCGGTTGCCTTCGGTCGCCTCGTAGGCGAGGCCCTTCGGCAGCAGGAAGTTACGGGCATAACCCGGCTTCACCTTGACCAGCTCGCCAGCCTTCCCGAGGGACTTCACGTCCTCGCGGAGAATCACTTCCATGGAGATCTCCCTTCTGTGTCGGCGGGCTGAAAGCGCCGCCGGAAATCCACCCAGGTATCGGCCAAGCCGATGGCGAACACGCCACCGAGCGCGACCGGAAGAATCAGCAGCACTCCAAGACCAATCACCGCGAGGATCAGCAGCGGGAACGACTCGATGCTCACCCAGATGACCGCCGCCCCACGCGCGGCATACAGGCCGCCCGCCACCACGGCGACGTTGCCCATCAGATTCCGGAACGGCTCGGGGATCGGCAGGACGAATACCGCGACGCACGCCACCACCAGCCAGATCAGCTGATCGCTGAACCGGAACTCCGAAAACGGTTCGGGTGCAGGCCCGGCCGGGCGAACGGCCAGTCGGTGATACCAAGCCCAGGCGAGGGCCAGCCCCGGCAGCGACACCAGGATCAGCAGGGCGGGGAACAGGTGCGCCATCACGCCTACCCCATCCGCCAATGCGTCGAGCATGATCCGCGCACTGGCCATCCGCGCTGGATCGAGCTGTACCTGGGCGAGGAGCTCGCGGCGCGCCTCCCACCCCATGTGCGACGACCGCCAGCTGGATCTCCTGCCAGCGGGTCCCCAGCCACCAGACCCATCCGGTCGGTCGCCACGAGGCTCCCCAGCGCCGCGAGGAGCGCGCCGGAAACCAGCTTCGCGATTCCCGGACAGCATCGTTGCCACGAATGCCCCGGTCAGAAACAGCGCCCACGCCGACAGAATCTGCGTCGCCAGGCCTCCCGGCCTCAGCAGCGACGACGACAGCCACAACACCGCCGCCGTGACCCACGCCCACTCCCGCAGGGTGGTCGGTCGCGAGGCGGCAAGCAGGCCCGCCAGCGGCCCCAGCACGAAGAGCGGCGGAAAGAGGAGGAGGAAGGCCAGCAACAGCACCATCGCCCTCCACGTTACCGCCGGTCGGCCGCCGGCGGCGACGGTCAGCTCGTGCCCCGCTTCACGTAGGGCAGCAGCGCGAGGTAGCGCGCCCGCTTGATCGCGGTCGCAAGCTGCCGCTGGTGCCGCGCGGTGATTCCCGACAGCCGGGCCGGCAGGATCTTGCCGCGCTCGGTGAGGAAACGCTGCAGCTGCTTCTCGTCCTTGTAGTCGATATACCGGATGCCCGCTTCGGCCAGCGGGTCACCCTTCCGGGTGCGCTTCATCATTCGTCATCCTCCTCGAACTTGCGGTCGGTCATGTCGCGGACCGGCGTGTAATCGTGCTCGTTGACCACGACCAGGAAGCGGAGGACGCCGTCGTCCAGCTTCAGGGCGCGCTCGAACTCGGGCAGCAGGTTCGGGGCGGCTTCGAAGTTGGCGATGACGTAGTAACCGGTCTCGCGCTTCTTGATGGGGTAGGCGAGCGTGCGCTTGCCCCAGTGGTTGACCTTGACGGGTTCGCCACTGGTCTGCGGGATAAGCGAGTGGAAGCGGGTGAGCTTCTCGGTGATGGCGGCTTCTTCGAGGGAACTGTCGAAGATATAGACCGCCTCGTACTGACGGGCCATGACACCTTCCTTTGGGCTGGACGCCCCGGTCCTGGTGCGGGTACCGGGGAGGACGATTTGTGAGCCGGAAAACCTAGTCACCAGAAGGGGTTATCGGTAGTGCCCCCATGAAGAAGCCCCCTCCCGGCAAGAGAGGGGGCTCGTGGCGCCAGCGACTACCGCCGCCGGCCGAAGAGCCGCAGCAGGAACAGGAAGAGGTTGATGAAATCGAGGTAGAGCGAGAGCGCGCCGACGATCGCGAACGAGCCGGTCTGCCCTTCTGGAAGCGCCAGGGCCATCCCCTTGAGCTTCTGGGCATCCCAGGCGGTCAGGCCGGTGAATACCACCACGCCACAGATCGACAGGACGAACTGGAACATGTCATTCTGCCAGAAGATGCCGACGATGGAGGCGATCACGACGCCGATCAGCCCCATGAACGCGAACTGACCGACGCCGGCCAGACTCCGCTTGGTGATCGTGCCGTACAGCGCCAGCGCGCCGAACATTGCCGACGCCGTCAGGAAGGTGCTCGCCACCGAACCGCCCGTGTAGGCGATGAAAACGAATGAGAGCATCGCTCCCATCAGCGCCGAGTAGATCACGAACAGGGTCGCCGCCGTGGACGGGGCCAGGCTCGCGACCCGTGCGGACATATACCAGACCATGCCCAGAGTGGCGAGAAACAGCCCCCACCGGGCGAAGGGATTGCCGTAGATCAGGTTGAGAATCGCCGGGGAACTGGCCACGAACAGCGCGATCGCGGCGGTGATCGCCAGCCCGATGCACATCCAGCCGTACACCTTCTGCAGGAAGGTGCTGATGCGGGCCGTCTCGGCCTGTGCGCCCGCGAAGGTGGAACTGGAGGTGTTGCTGCCAAACGGGTTCGACATCGATAGCCCCTGAGGTTCACGTATGGCAGAAATCTAGTTCGGCAGGATGTTCAGCGCACGTTCCCGGCTTGCCTGCGGGGAGGCGCCCACCTCCTGAACCTGGACCCGCAGCACGTAGGCCTCCGGCTTGAGGTTTCCCAGGCCCAATCCGCGTTCAACCCTCTCGTACGCGGCGGTGGCAGTGAAATCGAATGAAAGCTGGACACTCGGCTTCGCCTCAGGCTTCGCAGAAGCCTTCCGGACGGTCATCGTCGCGGTATACCGCCGGCCGCTCACGAGCCCTCCAACCTCATAAAAGAGCTCGGCATCGGTCCCTTTGGGAAAGGCGTTGAGGGGATTGAGTGGAATCCGCTCCCCGCCATAGCTCCACCCCAGCCCGCTCTCCGTACGCCCGAGGATCAGATCGGAGAGCAGGAGATCCTTCGGGGAAGCCGGAATCTCGACACTGTCCCGGCCAACCCCTGTTCCCGCGTCCACACCCGGCTGGGTGATCAGCGCGCGGATCTGGTAGCTACCTCCCGGGACCGGGAGTTCGAGGAGGCCGGTCAGGTGCTGGGCTCCGCGGAGCGTGTCCCGCGCCAGGAAGGTCCGCGTGGTATCGATCTGCCGAACCGTTCCCGTGGCCCGGTCGAGTGCGATCAGCCGGAAGTTGAGCGGATACAGGAGGCCGGGCCCGCCGTCGGGCCGCGGCTGCGGGGCGAGTTTCCGTCCCGGGACCGCGAAGACCGCCAGGACCCTGCGCTGCTCGTCCTCGCCGAATCCGACGCCATAGACCTGGACGATGGCGTCAAGTGACTCCTTGAAGTGCAGCGGATAGCCGTCGGTTGTGACGGCTGCGGCGATGGCCAGCCGATTTCTCAGCACCTCGCGCTGCAGTACCGAGGCGGGAAATCTGGAAGTCATCATCGAATTCTGCAGCGAACTCGCCGGCACGCCGGCTCGCATGGCCAGGTTGTTCATCTGTGCCTGGGTGGAGGCCTGGGCCCGCAGCAGCTGAATCCGTGACGCCAGCGCGGCATATCGCGAGTCGAGATCGGCGCGTGCATCCAGCATGTCCGGGTCGAGTGGCAGGGATGCGGTGAGGGTAGTGGCGGCCTGGGTGCCCAGCGCTCGGCTGCCGAGCAGGTGGAAGACCCGTCGCCCTTCCGGCAGGTCATAGGCCCACGATTCATTCGGCGGTCCGGCGACCGAGCTCACCTTCTTCGTCGGCTCGCCGTGCCGGATGTAGAGCACCCCGCGGTCATCGATCTCCCACTGGGTCCGGCGATAGGTACGAAAGACTGGAATGCCGGAGGCGACTTCGGTGAGCACTTCATCGATCGCGCCAACCTCGTACAGCGAAGTTTGATCCTGTGGTCCGAACCCTTCGGCGTTGGCTGGGACGTCGTCCGGGCGGTGCAGCTGGAAATGTTCATGCGCGTACACCCAGCGCCGCAGATGCTCCTTCAGCCGTTCGTTCGGCGCGCGTAGGTTCAGGGCATCACGTTCGCGCCAGAACCGGGCCACCCATTCGGGGAGCCCCGCTGCGGGCAGGCTGTCGAAGGCCGCGAGCTCGCTGACGGAGGCGATCCAGGAGAGATCCTCCCGATAGGCCAGGCGGCCCGGTTCGCCGAGGTTCGTCACCCCTTCCAGATAGGTGCGTGCGGCGGCGTCAGCCTGGCCAAGGGCCATCAGGGTGCGGGCCTGTTCCACATGAGCCATCCCCGGATCGCCGCCGCGCCGCAGGTAATCACCAAGTGCATCGAGCGCGGCCTCGTATCGCCGGTCGCCAAAGGCGATCCGGGAGGCCGCCAGGCTCACCTCGGGAGCTCCCCCGCTTGCCGCCTGTGACCGCCGAATGGGCTCGCGGAGCCACTTCGGCAGCAGCCGATGGCCAAGTGAGGTCACCACTCCGGACAGTGCGTCAGCCGCCGGCGCGAATGCTGAGTCCGCCGCGATGGCCTGGCCCAGGGAACGCATCCCGGCCTCGCGGTACGATGAGCCAGAGCCCGTGTAGTCGGTGGCCTTGGCGACGAATTGCCGCTGATACATCGCCAGCTGTGTCAGCCCCAGCGCGTA
The DNA here is from genome assembly GCA_963817435.1 of uncultured Gemmatimonadales bacterium. GTDB lineage: Bacteria > Gemmatimonadota > Gemmatimonadetes > Gemmatimonadales > GWC2-71-9 > JADJOM01. The sequence continues at coordinate 1,023,235 of CAWFNY010000001.1, read as the reverse complement.
CCATGGGTAGGGCCAGTCCCGGTGGGAGGAGATGGCACGTTCAAGGGTCTGGATGGCAGCGTCGAATCCCGCCCGGCCGGTGCCCAGTTCGGCTCTGCGCAGTTGCAGCAGGCCATTGCGGATGAGGGTCGCCGGGCCGCGGGCATCTCCCGGCTCAACTGTGGCAAGCGAGTCGGCGGTCGTCAGGTCTGCGATTGAGTCCTGGAACGCATCGAGAGCTGCGCGATCAGCAGGGGTCTGTGCGGCGAGCGGGGCGGGGAGTTGGCGGAGAACCAGGATGGCCAGCAACCACGATGGCAGATAGCGATTGGGCATTGGGTCTCCCGGTCTCTGGCCAAGAGGAGATTGGAGTGCTGTTGCGGGCAATCGCCGTGGTAGACGAACCCCGCATTCCCTACCAGTCCCTTCCGCCCCCCTGGCCAGTATTGCTCCGGCGCCCCTCATGGGTCGACAGCTGCTGCCGCTCGACCGTTTCGAGGAGTGAGCGGGCCTGCTGCTCGTCGAGTTCCTCTGCAGATTCTCCCTCGTCACCACCCTGGCCGCCTCCTGCCATGGCGCCGACGGCGCTGGTGCGGTTCCCCTCGTACCCCTCTTCATGGCCGCCCTTGCCGTAATCGGCCCGGCCTCCCATGCCACGGGACCCTCGCTCTCCCGGATCGCCGCCGCGCGCGAGGGCGATCTCGAGGTTCCACTTGGCGTCCCTGTCGTCGGGATTGAGACGCAGCGCTTCTTCGTAGGCGTCGGTGGCCCGTTCGAGGTAGCCGCTCAGGGCGTTGGCGTCTTCCGCCGCACGCACGAAGGAGTTGCCCATGTTGAAGTAGGTCTGGTCCCGCAGCTTGTCACTCGCTCCCGCCAGTGCGTCGCGGTACATCTTGGACGCCTCGGAGTACTGCTTCAGGCGATAGAGCGAGTTGCCGGCGTTGTAGCGGACGTCGGAGCCGCCCTGCTGGCGGAGCACGTTCTGATAGGCCTCATAGGCTTCCAGATATTTGCCGTCGTCGTAGAGCTGCTGGGCCCGGGCGACATCGCGCTGGGCGGAGGTGCAGGAAAGCAGGATCAGCAGCACCGCCGCGCCCGCGGCGAATGCCGGAACGGCGCGCCGGGCGGCACCCGGGCGCATGAGCCCGGAAGGTGGGGCCGCGCTTGCGGCGCGTGGCAGGCCGAGGAGCGAGTCGGTCAGCAGCAGCACGATGGCTAGGAAGAGGGGCCACTGATAGCGCTCGGTCGGTTCGGTTGCCGGCTGCGTGGCCAGGGTGCGCGCCTCCAGATTGGTGAGCGCCCGGGTCATGGTCTCGAGGGCGGCGCGGTCGTCATAGCGCGCGTAACTGCCGCCGGACGCGAGCGCGATCGCCTTCAGGACATCCTCGTCCAGTTTCGAGATGATCGGGCGGCCGATGTCATCCACGTGCCACGGGCCCGTCGCATCGCCACTGTCGTTCGGGACCCTGGCGCCTTCGGTCGTGCCGATGCCGACGGCGAACACCGGCAGCCTCGCCCGGCCGTACAGCTCGAGAATCGGATCGATCGCCCCCTCGCTCCGCTCGCCATCGGTGAGCAGGATGACCGCGCGCGATCCAGCCGCGGTGCCTTCGCGGCGCAGCGCTCGCTCCGCCACCTTGAGGCCGGCCACGATGTTGGTGGACGGGTCGCCGATATCATCCGGCGATGCCGCATCCAGGAAGAGCTGGAACGCCGCGAGGTCGCTGGTCGGAGGGAGCTGCAGGAATCCCGCGCCCCCGAAGACCACCAGCCCGATCCTGTCCCCGGGGCGCGCGCTCGCCAGCTGCCACGCCAGCCGCTTGGCGAGCCGCAGCCTGGTCCCGCCGACATCGGCGGCGCCCATCGAACGGGACAGGTCGAGCGCCACGATAATGTCGCGCCCGGTCCGGGCCAGATCCTTCGCCTGCCGCCCGAGCTGTGGCCGGGCGAGCGCCAGCACCAGGAGCGTGAGTCCCGTCCAGCGCAGAATGGTCCGGAGGGGGGCCGCGGCGCGTGGGGGCAACGAGGAGGTGCGCGCGAGCAGGGCGGGATCGCCGAACCGGCGCAGCGATTCCCGCCGCCGGGCGGCCGCGTGGCGACCGATGAGCCAGAGCGCCGGCAGCACCAGGAACAGCGCGAACGCGGAGGGATCGGCGAAGAGACTCATGGCAGCGCCCGGAGCCAGGTGAGCTTCAGCAGCATCTCGAGCAGCAGCAGCGCGAGCCCGATGCCGACCAGCATCGGGAACAGCTCGTGCCACTCCCGCGTCTCGCTCACCTTGACCTCGATCCGCTCCAGCGGATCGATCTCCTTGAGGACTTCCGTCAGCATGTTCGGGTCGGTGGCCTTGTAGAACTGACCGCCGGTTCGGGTCGAGATGTCCTTGAGCACTGCCTCGTCCTGGCCGGACAGCCGAGCATTGACGTTGCGCACCGTCCACACGCCGTTGAGTGCCACGGAAAACGTGTCCGCCGAGCTCAAGCCGATGGTGTGGATGCGAACGCCGAGCGCCCGCGCGGCTTCGGCGGCCTGGACCGGCGTCACGTCGCCGGCGTTGTTGGCGCCGTCGGTGATGAGAATGATCGCGCAGGAATTCTTGGGGAGGTTCTTGAGCTGATTCAGCGAGAGCATGATCGCGCTCCCGATCGCGGTGCCGTCGGTCAGGTAACCGATGTCGACCTGTTCCGCCAGCCGGTCAAGCACACTGATGTCGGTGGTCAGCGGCGCCTGCAAAAAGGCCCGGCCGGCGAAGATCACCAGCCCCATGAGATCGCCTTCCCGCCGCTTGATGAACTCCCGCAGCACGGTGCGCGCGACGGCGAGGCGGTTGCCGGGCTGAAAGTCCGCCGCCTTCATGCTGCTCGAAATGTCGAGGGCGAGGATCAGGTTCCGCGACTTCACCATGGTCGGCTCCGAATCGCCAGGCACCTGCGGTCTCGCCAGCGCCGTGACCAGGACGACCATGCCGAGCAATCCGAGGGCGGCGGGGAGACGATGCCAGCGGGCGCGCAAGGTCGTCCTGCCGGCCGTGGCGAAGCGCAGAGCGGGGAATGCGATCCGGTGTACCGGGGCGCGGCGCCGCAGGTACCAGCCCCGGAGCAGCAGCCCGAGCGGCACCGGCAGGAGTACGAGGAAATACGGGTCAGCGAATCGCATCGGTCGGTTCGGCGGCGGAGCGCCACGCCTCCAGCAGGGAACGGGTGCGGGCCACGTGGTCGCTCGCGGCGGCGCGGTCGGGCCGGACCTTCGCGAACTTCACGAGGTCGGCTTCGCCAAGCACCGTCTCGCAGCGGGCCCGCAGGTCGCCGGCGGCGAGCGGCGGCGGGAGGACGCCACCGAGTTCTCCGGTGGTGAGCCCCTGGTGCGGGATGGCACCAGCCTCGAGCAGGCAATCGCGAACCACGTCTGCAACGTCCGCATAGAGCGGCGCGAAGCCATTCCCGTTCGGATGGGCGGCGTGCTCCAGTTCGGTCAGCCGCGCCAGCGCCGCGTCAAAGGGTCCGCCATGCAGTCGAACGTGGGCGGTGGCGACAGTCGCCGTCGCCCGGCGGCGCGACAGCCACCAGAGTCCCCCGCCGATGGCCACAACGAGCGCGGCGAGCCGGATCCACCACACCGGCCCGCCCAGAGGCTGCAGCGGCTTGATGTCCCGCAACTGCGGGTTCCCGGGCTCGAGAATCGGCACTACCTCGACCGAGACCGGCAGGTGGAGCAGCGTGTCAGGCGGCGCCCCCGCCTCGGCGCGGTAGAGCAGGGCGAGCGTCGGCACCGGCTGAGGGCCGATCCGGTAGAACGCCACCGTCGCGGTGCCGCGATAGACCCCGGTCCCGTCAGGGCGGAGCGTGTCGGCCGCCAGCACCCGGATCCCGCGCGGTGTCGGGACCAGCGTATGGGGCACGACATCGATCAGCTCCATCCCGGGCTTGAGCCGGACCGTGACATCGAACACGAATCGGTCCCCGATCGTCCCCTTGGCCTGCCGCGGCTTGATCTCCAGCGACTGCGCGGTGCCCGCCGCCGGCGCGGCGGCGGCGAGGAACAGGACCAGGACGAGCCTCAGGCGCCCCATGCTCAGCTCCGCCGGAGCTGCCGGCGACTGAAGAAGGCGGCGAGCCGCTCGCCGTACGGCTGGTCGGTGTCCAGGCGAAGGAGATCGACGCCCCGCCCGGCGCAGTGCCGGCCCAGCGCTTCATCGAAGGCTGCGCGCTGCTCGCGGAACTGCTCGCGGACGCCGGCGTCATCCGCGTCCACCACCTGCCAGTCGCCTGACTCGGGTTCCCACAGCGTGACCAGCCCGACCGGCGGCAGCTCCCGCTCGCGGGGATCGGTGAGCTGCACCGCCACCACGTCGTGGCGCCACGCCAGCCGGTCGAGCGCCGGCCACTGCGACGGGTCCAGGAAGTCCGATAGCACGGCCACCAGCGCGTGGCGCCGGAGCAGCGGCTCGAGGAAATCCAGCGCGCTCAGGAGGTTGGTCCCGCGATCCTCCGGCTGGTAGGCGAGCACCTGGGTCACCAGCTGCAGCGCCTGACTCCGCCCGCTCTTCGGCGGGCTGAACCACTCCACCCGGTCGGAGTAGAAGGCCGCCCCGACCCGGTCGCGGTGGCGCGTCGCGGCCAGCGACAGCACCGCAGCCACCTCGGCCGCCAGCTGGCGCTTGGTGCGATCCACACTGCCGAAGCCACCCGAAGCGCTGACATCCACCAGCAGGATCAGGGAGAGCTGCCGTTCTTCCTGGAACCGTTTGACGTACGGGGTGCCGAGCCGGGCCGTCACGTTCCAGTCGATGCTCCGGACATCATCGCCCGGGAGGTACTCGCGCACCTCGGCGAACTCGACGCCGCGGCCGCGAAAGGCGCTCGCGTAGTCTCCCGCGACAAGGTCGCGTACCAGATCGCGCGTGGTGAGCTCGATCCGGCGGACCTCGCGGAGCAGCGCGTCGGGGATCACGGCACCTGCACGGCGGCGAGAATCCGGTCGAGCATCTGGTCCGAGGTCACGCCATCCGCCTCGGCCTGATAGGTCGGGATGAGCCGGTGACGGATGGTGTCGTGCGCCATCGTCTTCACATCCTCGGGCAGCACGTAGGCGCGGCCGGCCAGGAAGGCGTGCGCCTTGGCCGCCTTCACCAGGTTGATCCCGGCACGCGGCGACGCACCAAACTGGATCAGTCCCGTGAGATCCTTCAGGTTCCACTTTGCGGGTTCACGCGTGGCGGCGACAATGTCGAGGACGTACTCCTTGATCCGCTCGTCGACATGCAGCCCCCGCACGATCTCCCGCGCGCGCAGGACCCGGTCCGGGTGGATCACCGCCTTTGTGGTCGGTTCGGCGGCGTCGGTCATGCGGTCGATGATCTCGCGCTCTTCCGTCCGGCTCGGATAGGTGACGATGAGCTTGAAGAGGAAGCGGTCGACCTGTGCCTCGGGAAGCGGGTAGGTGCCCTCGTGCTCCAGCGGATTCTGCGTCGCAAGCACCAGGAAGAGCTCCGGCAGCCGGTAGCTCTCTCCGCCGATGGTCACCTGTCGCTCCTGCATGGATTCCAGCAACGCGCTCTGCACCTTGGCCGGGGCACGATTCACTTCGTCGGCCAGGAGGATGTTGGTGAAGATCGGGCCCTTCTGGACGGTGAAGTCTCCCGCCTTCTGGTTGTAGATCATCGTGCCGATGAGGTCGGACGGCAGTAGGTCCGGCGTGAACTGCACCCGGCGGCAGTCGCAGTCGATCGTCGAGGCGAGGGTCCGCACGGCCAGGGTCTTCGCGAGCCCGGGCAGCCCTTCGAGCAGCAGATGCCCGTCCGCCAGCAGACCGATGAGGAGCCGCTCGAGCAGCACCTGCTGCCCCACGATCACCCGGCTGATTTCGGTCAGGACTTCGCGGAAGGCGGTGCTTTCTGCGGCGATCTCGGGCGCGCGGGCGAGGGCCGAATCAGGACTGAAGCGCGCGAGCGCGCCGCTGGACGTGGTCATGCGCGGAGATTCCTCGGGAATGGCGCCCGCCCCCGGACGGGGGCGGCGCGACGGGCCGGTATGGCGAGCAGTGGAAGATTATACGGCCGCGTGGGGGGCAACCGGAAGGGTCGAAGGCCGGTGCTGCCGCAACCTTAGACGTTGAACCGGAACAGGAGCACGTCACCATCCTGCACCACATACTCTTTGCCCTCGGCGCGCGCGAGGCCCTGCTCGCGCGCCGGCTTCCATCCGCCGACCCGCACGAAGTCCGCATAGGACACCGTTTCCGCGCGAATGAACCCCTTCTCGAAGTCGGTATGGATGACTCCGGCCGCCTGCGGCGCCTTGTCGCCGCGATGGATGGTCCAGGCGCGGACCTCCTTCTCGCCGGCGGTGAAGTAGCTCTGCAGTCCCAGGAGGTGGTACGCGGCATGCGCCAGCCGGTCCAGCCCCGACTCCGTTGCGCCGAGTGCGGCGAGAAACTCTCCGCGGTCCTCCGGCGGCAGCTCCGCCAGCTCGGCCTCCACCTTGCCGGAAAACACCACGATATCGGCTGTCTCGCCATCGGCGGCGACGGCCGCCCTCAATGCGTCGACGTGGCGATTGCCGGTGGCGAGCTCGCTCTCCAGCACGTTCGCCGCGTACAGGACCGGCTTGGAGGTCAGCAGGTTGAAGGTCCGGTAGGTGGCCGCCTCCTCGTCCGTGGGTATCACGGTGCGTGCCGACTTGCCGTCTGACAGCGCGGCCTTCAGCGCCGTGAGCAGCCGGGTCTCCAGCTTCGCCTGCGCATCGCCGGACTTCGCGGCCCGGGCGGCCTTGTCGACACGCTTCTCCACGCCGGCGAGGTCGGCCAGTTGCAGCTCGATGTTGATCACCTCCCGGTCGCGTGCCGGGTCCACCGAGCCCATCACGTGCTGCACGTCGTCATCATCGAAGCAGCGGATCACGTGCACGATCGCATCGACCTCGCGGATATTGGCGAGGAACTGGTTGCCAAGCCCCTCGCCCTGGCTGGCGCCCTTGACCAGGCCCGCAATGTCGACAAACTCGACGACTGCGGGCAGGGTGCGTTCGGGCTTGACGATATCGGCGAGCACGCCGAGGCGCGGATCGGGAACGGTGACCACTCCGGTGTTGGGCTCGATGGTGGCAAAGGGATAGTTCGCCACCAGCGCTCCCGCGGAGGTGAGGGCGTTGAACAGAGTCGACTTGCCGACGTTGGGAAGACCGACGATGCCTAGGCGGAGCATGCGCGTGTGACCATCGAATGAGAACGCCGCCGGCGCCGGCCGGCCGCAGTGGAAAATAGAATCTTCGCTACCTGGTGTTGAAGCGGCTCATCGCGAGCTCGATGCCATCGGTCAGCCAGCTCTCGACGGCCTCGGCCATCGGATCGAGCTGCCGCGTGAGGGTGTCGCGTTCCTCCGGCTCGAAGTTCCCGAGGACGAAATCCGCGGTGTCAGCGGCACTGGGCGGAAGGGGGCCGATACCGATGCGGAGCCGGGCGTAATCCTGCCGTCGCAGCGTTCCTTCTATGCTCTTCAGCCCGTTGTGCCCGCCGGCCGACCCGGCCCCGCGAAGGCGGAAGCGGCTGAGCGGCAGGGCGAAGTCGTCCACCAGAATCAGCAGATCGCGGGCGGGGTCAAAGGCCGGAAGCGAACGGAGCGAGGCCAGGGCGGCCCCGCTCCGGTTCATGTAGGTCAGCGGCTTGATGATCGCCACTTCGTGGCCGTGCACCTCCCCGATGCTTTCCCGGGCGGCCGGCACCCGCCTGAAGGGGGGGAATTTCCACCGTGCGGCGAGGTGATCCGCCAAGAGAAACCCGGCGTTGTGCCGGGTTGTCTCGTACTCCTGACCCGGATTTCCCAGGCCGACGATGGCGCGCAGATCTCAGTCCTTCTTCTCGGCCTCTTCTTCGGCCTTGGCCTTGCGGATGACTTCGGGCTCCGCCGGGGTTTCTGCAGTCGCAGCGGCAGGCGCCTCTTCGGTCCGCGGGGCGACCACGGAACAGACCGGCAGGTTCGGATCGTTGAGGATCTCGACCTTGGGGAGCTTCATGTCGCGGACGTAGATCGACTTGCCGATCCCGAGCGGCGTGACGTCGATTTCCACCCGCTCCGGGATGTCCGCCGGGAAGACCCGGATCTCCAGGCGGTGGAGCACCTGATCCAGGATGCCGCCGAAGTTCCGAACGCCGTCCGAGGTCCCGGTGAGGTGCACGGGCACTTCGAGGGTGATCTTCTCATCCGCCCGCACCTCGTACAGATCGAGGTGAATCACCTCGGTGTTCCGGAGCGGATTCCGCTGGATGTCACGAATCAGGGCCTTCACCGGCGCGGCGCCGTCGACGGCCACGTCGAGGATCGTGCTGCCGGCACTGATGCCCGCGAGCAGCTTGCTCAGGGCGGCCCGGTCGACGCTGAGCGCCTCCGGGACCCGATTGTGCCCGTAGATGACGGCGGGGATCTGGCCTGCGCGGCGCAGGGTACGGGCAGCGCCCTTACCGGTGCCAGCGCGGCTTGCTACCTGGAGTGAAGCCTGATGTGCCATGGGTCCTTGGTCCTTCGCTCAGGGGCGGCCGGTGCGGCCGCCCGTATCAGGCGGCTTCCGCGCCGCCCATTGGATGTCAGTCGAACAGCGAACTCACCGACTGGTCGCTGTGGGTGTAGCCGATCGCCTTGGCCAGCAGGGGGGCGATCGAAAGCACCTTGAGACGGTCGAAATTGCGCTCCGGAGGCAGGAGCACGGTGTTGGCCACCGCCACTTCCGTCACCGGACTGTTCTTCAGTCGCTCGATCGCCGGGCCAGACAGCAGGCCGTGGGTGGCACAGCAGTAGATGTCCTCCGCGCCCAGGCGCTTCAGCGCGTGGATCGCTTCCGACATCGTCCCGCCGGTGTCGATCATGTCGTCGGGGATGATCACGTCCTTCCCCTTGACCTCACCCACCACGTTCACGACTTCGGCCACGTTGGCCGACGGCCGGCGCTTGTCGATGATCGCCAGCGTCGCATTGAGCCGTTTCGCGAAGCCGCGCGCCATCTTCGCGCCGCCCACGTCCGAGGCCACCACCACGAGGTCGCGCAGCGACTTCTGCCGGTAGTGGTTCACGAATACCGGTGCGGCGTACAGGTGATCCACCGGCAAGTCGAAGAACCCCTGCATCTGGTGCGAGTGAAAGTCCATCGCCAGCACCCGCTCTGTACCAGCAACCGTCACCATGTTTGCCATCAGCTTGGCGCTGATCGCCACGCGGGGCTGATCCTTCCGGTCCTGCCGGGCATACCCGAAATAGGGGATGACCGCCGTGATGCGCGCCGCACTGGCCCGCCGGGCCGCATCGATCAGGAGCAGCAGCTCCATCAAATTCTCGGCCGGCGGATTGGTCGGCTGGATGACGAACACGTCCCGGCCACGGACGTTTTCATCGATCTTGACGAACAGCTCCCCATCGGAGAACCGCTTGAGCGTCACCTGGCAGAGCGGCTGACCGATCTGCGCGGCGACTTCCTCCGCGAGCGGCCGGTTGGCCGATCCGGAGAGCAAAAGCATCTGGCTCCGCTGCAGGAATTCGCTCATGGCAATAGCCCCCAAAATTAGTTGGGGACAGGGGTTGGGTCAACTGCGGGCACCGGCGTTGGACTCAAGGCCGGCGAACTTGGGGAGAAGTTGGCCCCGGTGGATTCGAACCACCATTCGCAGATCCAAAGTCTGCTGTCCTGCCATTGGACGAGGGGCCAGTCGGACAGAAACGTAAGGCAAGCGGAGAGGTGGAGAAAGGGATTGCCGGCCGCGAGCGGTCAGTCCGGCCCGCCTGTCGCCGCCACTCCGGGCGGGGGCAGCGTCACGGTCTCAACCGGGATCGCCCGGCCCAGTCTCGGGCTCAGGGCCATCTGTGCGTCGTCCCGGTCCCTGGCATTCCGGTAGATGCCGAAAATTGTCGAGCCGGAGCCGCTCATCCGGCAGAGCAGCGGGCTCGTGCCCGCGAGTGCTTCGAAGGCCTGCTTCAGCTCCGGGTGGCGGCCGAAGAGCGCGAACTCGAAGTCATTGCCGCCGAGGCGGGCCACGCTGCCCCAGGTGGTCAGCCCATCGAGGTCCATCGCCACCGCCCCGCGGCGCCCGACATTCTGGCGCGCGGCGTCCACCATCATGTATGCCTCAGGCGTACTGATGCCGACCGGCGGGATGATGAGCAGGCCGGGGGCTGGCGGCAGTGGCGGCAGGCGAAGCAGTCGCTCGCCGTGGCCCCAGCCAAGCGCCAGCGGCGCGCCACTCACGAAGAAGGGCACGTCGCTGCCGAGTCGCGCGGCGAACTGGAGCAGTTCATGCCGCGGAACAGCATTGCCGGCCAGGTGGTTGGTCGCGATCAGCGCGGCGGCCGCGTCGCTCGAGCCGCCACCGAGGCCGCCCCGCACCGGAATGCGTTTCGTCAGCGTGAGATGGACCCCGAAGCCGTTGCCCGTGGCATCGAGGACCAGGGTTGCGGCTCGCGCGGCAAGGTTCTGGGCGGCCGGGCCGCAGTCCGCTCCGGTGACCTCGATCGAGACTCCACCTGTCTGCCGCCGCTCCACGTGAAGGCTGTCGGCGAGGTCGAGCAGACAGAAGATCGACTCGATGCCGTGGTAGCCGCCCTCCTCCCTCGCCAGCACCCGGAGCAGCAGGTTGAGCTTGGCATGGGCCTGGACGTCCACCGCCATCATCATGGCGGCCCCTGGCGCATCGCGCCGAGGCCGAGATTGGTCCGGAAGACGGACCAGGCACCGAGCAGGGTGATGGGAATGAAGGTGGTGACGTGGTAGGTGAGGGCGTAGGCTGCGGCCAGATTCTTGTCGACCTGGTAGAGGCCGAGGAGGAGAATGATCGGCGCTTCGAAGACTCCGACGTAGCCCGGCGACGAGGGCAGGGCGATGCCGAACATGATCAGCCCCTGCATCAGGAGCGCGACCGACAGGTCCGCCTGGATGCCGAAGGCGGCGAACATGACGTAAAAGGAAAGCGCGGAAGTCGTCCAGATGGCGAGCGACCAGAGCGTCACTCCCGCGATGCGGCCGGGCGAGCGGAGCACCGAAAAGCCGTGGCGCACGCCTTCAATGATGGCGACAAGCTTGCCCGCCAGCTTCTCCGACGGGATGAGCAGCCGGACCACCCGCTCCGCGAGCAGCGGAAAGGCGACGACCAGCCCAGCGGCGATGAGTCCGAGGACTGCGGCGAACCCGCCGAAGGTCACGATGTTCGCGACGCGCCCGGAGAGATCGCTCTGGGGCAGGCGGGCGGTCAGCAGCCCGCCGGCCAGCAGCGCGACCACGATGATTGCGTCGAACAGCCGCTCCACGGCGATCGAGGCGAGCACGGACGGGAACCGGGTGCCGGTGAGTTTCGAGGCGGCGAAGGTGCGCACGACCTCCCCCATACGCAGCGGGAGGACATTGTTCGCCATGAAGCCCATCGCGATCGCGTGCCAGAGCGGCGTCGCCTCCAGTTTCCGGCCGTCGTCGCCGCGCAGCAGGATCTGCCACCGGAAGATGCGCAGGACGAACGTCGCGGTCGCGAGGGCGACGCCGAGCAGCATCGGCGCGATGCGCGCCGTGCGGACGAATTCGAGGACGAGCGAGAACTGGATGCCGCGGAGTGAGGCATAGAGCAGCGCGGCGGAGATGGCGATCCCGACGAGGACCTGCCAGACCGGCGCGCGCCGTTTCGGCGCAGGAGACGTCAAGTTAGGCTCAGTCAGCGATGGCGAGCTCGACGAGATCGAGCAGTTCCTCGACCAGCGGCTGGACGGCGCTGGTCGATTCGGAGGTGGACCAGAGGGCGCGGATCTCGCGGCGGACGGCATCGGCCCGTTCCAGCGCTGCCCGGCCGTGATAGACGAGTTCGTCGATATCGAGGACCGCGATCTCGGGGACCGCGGGGACGGCGGCCACGACGGGCTCCGGCTCGGGGGCCTGCGCCGGAGCGCCGGCGGGCGCGGCGAGGGGCGGGGCGCCGGCGATCAGGAGTTCCTCGTAGAGGCTGAAGCTCGCCGCGAGATCCCAGCCATCGCGCGCAACCGCCGTGGCCGTGGCCATGATGGGGGCGGCGATGGCCGGCGCTTCTGGCGCAAGCGACTCGATGGGCACGACGGCCGGAGGAGTCGTCGCCGGCTCCTCGGGTGCGAGGGACTCGATCGGCACGACATCCGACAGGTCGTCGGCCGCGGTGGCTCCGAGCGCGTCGAGCGCGGTGATCAGTTCCCCGAAGGCCGCTGTCAGCGTGCCCGGCTGGGTCACTTCGGTGAACCCGCGCAGCCGGGCACCGGCCTCCCGGAGGAGCCCGACGAAGCGCGCCGCTTCGTGCGCCGCTGCGCCCCGGCTGACGGCGGTGCGGGCGGCGACGGCGAAGGAGTCCACGCTGATCTCGAGTGCTCCGGGGAGCCCGTTGGCGAGGGTGCGCAGGTCGGCCAGCAGCAGGTGCAGCCGCAGGTCCCGCTGGGAGGAGGCGGTGGCCTCCGCGATTTCGTCGGCCGCCTGGCAGAGGTGCTCACCACGGCTCACGACCGCCGCCGCGCTCATCGACGCCGCGATCACGCTCCGGGGCGCGGTGCCGCGCTGGATGAGGCCGTCCTCCCCCGCGAAGAACAGCGCCTCGATCGGGACGACGGGAAGCTCCTGCGGCGCAGGGGCGATGAGCAGCGAGGCGAAGCGCCGGAATTCCGGCGCGTCCGGTTCCGGGCGCCCATGCTCGGCGATATCGCGCGCCGAACGGGCGAGCGCGGCGGCCGCGGCATCGAGCCGGATGCCGCCCTCCTTCACCGGAAGCTCGAGACGGCTGACGCTGGTGACGGTGCGCTCAATACCGTCCAGCAGATCGGGGAGCGGGGGGAAGTCGGCCAGCGCGGCCAGGCCGCGCAGCGGCTGCATCCGGCGCAGCACCGCCTGCAATGCATCCATGGAGGCCGTGCCGCCGCTCAGGCTTCGGCCGGCCTGATCCAGAACGCTGCCCAGGGCGGCGGATTCCCGGGCGAGGAAGACCCGCACGCCGGTCTCGGTGGTGGTCGGCGTCGCCACGGGGCGCTGCAGGCTTCCGGCGGCCTCCTCGAGGCGCAGGGCGAGCCGCTCGGCGCGTGCGGTATCATCGGGCGTCCAGGTCCGGACCCGTTCGACCAGCGTCCGGAGCACATCCACCGCTTCGCGACAGAGCCCGGCGAGCGCGGCATCCCACCCACGCCGCCCGTCGCGGAAGCTGCGGACGAGGTGCTCGAGTCCGTTGGCGGTGCGCGCGATGGCCTGCTGATTGGCCATCAGCGCGCTGCCGCGGAGCGCGCGGGTGAAGCGCACCAGTTCATCGGCGTTCGGCGCCGTGGCGGTCGCGGACAGCGACGCCAGGCGGTCGAGGTACTCGCCCGCCTCCAGCGCGAAGAAATCATCGATGCCGAGCGGCTGGCTCATGACGGCCTGGGGTCCGAGGGTGTGATGCTGGCAGTATCGGCGCCGATCAGGGTTCCTCCGACGGCTCGGAACGCCTGCTGGAAACCGCTTGGTCCTTTAGTGTAGGAGCCGACTGCGCGCAGGTCAAATCGCGGCGCGGGGGGTGGTCACCAGCCTGCGCATCTCGGTCACAGCCGCGGTCATGCCAACCATGACGGCCCGGCTGACGATGCTGTGGCCGATGTTCAGCTCCTCGATGCCGGCAACCGCGGCCACTGGCCGCACGTTGCGATAGGTGAGGCCGTGGCCGGCGTGAACCGCCAGTCCGAGGCGCTTCGCATGACGCGTCGCCTCGAGGAGTTCGGCCAGGGCCGCATCGGCGCTGGGCCAGGCGTGGGCGTACCGGCCGGTGTGGAGCTCAACGGCGGGGACACCGAGTTCGACGGACCGGTCGACACTGTCGCGCGTCGGATCGATGAACAGGCTCACTCGGGAACCGACGGCGGCGAGACGGGCGATCACATCGTGCAGCCGCCCGACGTTGCGCGTCAGGTCGAGTCCCCCTTCGGTCGTCACCTCCTCCCGGCGCTCGGGCACCAGCGTCGCCTGGTAGGGGCGGAGCCGGCAGGCGAGGGCCACGATCTCCTCGCTGGTGGCGAGTTCCAGGTTGAGTGGCGTCTTGAGGCTCGTCGCGAGCCGCACGATGTCCTCGTCCTGCATGTGCCGCCGATCCTCGCGCAGATGGGCGGTGATGCCATCCGCTCCGGCCGCCTCCGCGAGGGCCGCGGCCGCGACGGGATCGGGTTCATCGGTGCGACGCGCCTGCCGTACCGTCGCCACGTGATCGATGTTGATGTAGAGACGCATCGGCGTCATTGCCCGCTCCAGAAGCCTCGTTTATGTTGCGCCCTTCGATTCCCGTTCGGCCGGAGGTCTGCGTGTCCCACCGTCTCTTGTCCGGAGTTCTGCTGCTCTCGCTCGCCTGCAGCGGCGGGCCCGGCGCCACGGTGCCGGCGGACTCCGCCACCACTCCCGAAGGTGCGGTGCGCAGTTTCATGCAGGCCGTTGCCGACAGCAATATCACACGGATGGGCCGTTACTGGGGGAGTTCCCGCGGGCCCGCGAGTCTGGTCCATCACCCGGCGGATTACGAGCAGCGCCTCTTCGTGACGCAGTCCTTCCTTCGCGACACGCCGTTTCATATCCTGCGGACCGATCCGGTGAGCGACGACAAGAACCGGCAGATCGTCCAGGTGGACCTGGACCGGACCGATCCCGATGGGAGCCGCTGCACCCGCAACGTGCCGTTCACCGTCCTGAACTCCGGCAAGCACGGCTGGATCGTGACCTCGATCGATCTGACCCTGGCCGGTACGCCGGGGCGGTCCTGTGTCACGCGAAACAGCGGGAACTGAGCGCACCCTATTCGGTGAGCTCGATCAGGATCCCGCTGGTGCTCCTGGGATGGACGAACGCGATACGGTGTCCACCGGCTCCACGGCGGGGCGTCTCGTCGACCAGCCGGTAGCCCGCGGCCCGGCAGGCGTCGAGGGCGGCATCGAGGTCGGCGACCCGATAACACACGTGGTGGATCCCGGGTCCGCGCCGGTGCAGGAATTTCGCGATCGGGCTGTCGGGGGAACGGGGTTCGAGCAGCTCGACCTCCGACTCGCCGAACGGCAGCGAGACGATGCGGGCGCCATCGGATTCCTCGGGATGGCCGGGGCTGAGTCCGAGCACATCACGATAGAAGGCGAGCGCGGCCTCGATGCTGTCGACGGCGACGCCGATATGGGCGATGCGGGGACGGTCGGTCACGGGCGATTGGTGTCCGGCGGCAGACGATGAATTCACTGACGCGGCTGCGTCCGCGTCTTGCTCAAGATATCCGGAAAGGATCAGGAACGCATGGCCAGCGCGAATGTGGTGAATGTGACGGACAAGGATTTCGCCGCCCAGATCGAGCAGGCAAAGGGCCTGGCGATCGTGGACTTCTGGGCGGTCTGGTGCGGCCCCTGTCAGGCAATCGCGCCGGTCATCGACCAGCTCGCCGAGCAGTATGCCGGCAAGATCAAGGTCGCCAAGCTGGACACCGATACCAACCAGAATACCGCGGTGCGCTTCAACGTCCGCTCCATCCCGACGATCATGCTCTTCAAGGATGGCAAGCACGTCGACACCATCATCGGCGCCGACCCGAGGATCAAGACGATTCTCGAGGGCAAGATCCAGCAGCACATGGGATGACCCGCGCGGCACCGTAACCGCGCCAGCACGGAGGTGCCCCGGACGATCGGGGCACCTCGTCGTTTCTTCGCCGAGCCCTCCGCACTCCCGCCGCTCCCAACTTACCTTTGATGCATGACGCCCGTCGCACCTCCCGCCACGCTCTACGTCGTGGCGACGCCGCTCGGCAATCTGGGTGATCTCACCCCGCGCGCGGCGGAGACGCTGCGCCGGGTTCCCGTGGTGGCAGCGGAGGACACCCGGCGGGCCATGGGGCTGCTGTCGCACCTCGATGCCCATCCGCGGGTGCTGAGTTTCCACGCACACTCGCCGGAACGGCGGCAGAGCCTGCTGCTGGAGATCCTAGGCGAGGGGAGGGATGTCGCGCTGGTGACCGACGCCGGCACGCCGGGAATCAGCGACCCCGGGGAGTCACTTGTGGGCGCGGTGCGGGCCGCCGGCTTCGGGGTCGTCCCCATCCCGGGTGCCTGCGCCGTCACGACTGCGCTCTCGGCATCCGGTCTGCCGGCAGACCGCTACCTCTTTCTGGGTTTCGTGCCGCGGAAGGGCAAGGAGCGGGACCGCCTCCTCAAGGAAGCGGCATCCTCTGCCTGGACGGTGGTGCTGTATGAGGCTCCGCCCCGGCTCACGGACCTGCTCGAGGACCTGGCGGCGGTGGCGGGGACGGAGCGGGAGGCGGTGGTGGCGCGTGAACTGACCAAGATCTATGAGGAATTCCGCGCCGGAACCCTGGGGAAACTCGCATCGTACTACCAGACATCGCCACCGCGTGGCGAGATCACGGTCGTCATGGCCGGTCGCCCTGAAGGACCCGCCGAGCAGTTCCCGGTCGCGGCGGTGGAGGACCGGGCGAGAGCCATCCTCGCGGCGGGTGTCACCCGCAAGGAAGCGGTGCAGCGGCTGGTGATCGAACTGGGTGTTCCCCGCAATGAGGCCTACCGCATCGTGACTTCCCTCGGATGAATCGCCGGCTTCGGCTCCTGGCGCAGGTCCCTGTCTCGGCGCTGCTGACGGCGGGCATCGTGGCGGTTCTGGCAGCGCAGAACCGCCCGGCGGAGGGAATCGCGACCATGACCATCGGCCGGCTGCATTACGACGGCGGCGGTGACTGGTACGCCAACCCGTCGAGTCTGCCGAACCTGCTGCAGGCCATCGCGACCCGGACCCGGCTCCGGGTCGCGGCGCGGGAGCGGGTGGTGCGACTGGCTGACGACGACATCTGGTCCGTGCCCTACCTGCACATGACGGGGCACGGGAACTTTCGTCTCAGTGACGCCGAACTGGTGGTCCTGCGGCGCTGGCTTCTGCAGGGGGGCTTCCTGCACGCGAGCGACAACTACGGGATGGACGCCTCGTTCCGCCGGGAGATGGCTCGGCTGTTTCCGGATCATCCGCTGGTGGAAGTCCCACTCGATCATCCCATCTATCACCTGGTGTACGACTTTCCCAAGGGCCTCCCCAAGATTCACGAGCATGACGGCAAGCCGGCCCAGGGGTTCGGGATCTTTCTCGATGGCCGCCTCGCCGTCTTCTACGACTATCAGTGCGATCTCGGCGATGGCTGGGAGGATGCGGACGTCCACAAGGACCCGCCGGAAAAGCACGAAGCGGCGCTGCGGATGGGCGTGAACCTCTTCGCGTATGCCGTCGGCTACGGTGGAGCCACGCCGTGAGCCGCACCGGGACGGTGCTCACGCTGCTGCTGCATGGCTTCCGCCGGCTCAGCCTCATCGGGTGGGCCGGCCTTGGCGCCGGCGGGCTGGCGCTCGTGCTGGGCGCTGCCGCCTGGGGTGCCAGGCTCGGATGGTTCGGCCAGCCGTGGTGGGTGCTCGCCGCATGGGGCGGCGCGCTCGGGCTGCTGGCGTTCTCCATCGGGCTGGCGCTGCGGGGACTGCACCGGCTTTCGCCCGCCTGGCTCGCGGAGCAGCTCGAGGCTTCCGGTTTTCGCCGCGGGGCGCTCCGCGGCCATCTCGAGCCGGCTGCTTCGGGAACCAGCGACGCGCTGCTCGCCGTGGCGGA
The DNA here is from genome assembly GCA_963817435.1 of uncultured Gemmatimonadales bacterium. Taxonomy (GTDB): domain Bacteria; phylum Gemmatimonadota; class Gemmatimonadetes; order Gemmatimonadales; family GWC2-71-9; genus JADJOM01. Next base: position 1,005,635 of record CAWFNY010000001.1, on the reverse strand, counting down.
CCAGCGGCAGGCCGAGGATCTGCGAGCGCGCGCACCGGAACTGCTCGGCGCCCTTGAACAGCCGTTTCGTCAGCGCGCCATGCGGGGTGGGTTGATCGCACTCGCGGGCGCCGCGCTGCTCGGCAGCGCCGGTCCGACCCACGGCCCTTCGGCGCGGTTGTGGCGCCCTCTCGAGGCCTGGTCGGCGACCGTGGCACCGCTCGAGCTGAAGCTGAGCAGCGGGGAGGTGGAGCGCGGGGGGCAGGTGGAGGTGCGCATGCTCGCGCGGGGTCGCCAGCACGCGATCCTCTGGCTGCGGTCCCCCGGTGAAGAATGGCGCGGACAGGGGGTCGTGCTCGATTCGGCCGGCCGGGCGACGACCAGTCTTGGTCCGCTGCAGACCGATCTGTTCCTGCGGCTCTCGAGCGGTGGCCGTAGTTCCGATACGCTGCAGGTGCGGGTCCTGATTCCCGCTTTTCTCGGGACGCTGAGTGTCACCGCGCGCTATCCGCGCTACCTCGGCCTCGAGGACGAGCCGATTCCCACTCGAGGAGATTCGGTCGTGGTGCCCGAGGGAACGCGCCTCGAGACTGCCGGCGAGGCGACGGCACCGCTGCTGTCCGCGGGCTGGTCCGCGGGCGGGCCAGGCGCGCCGCTCGAAGTCACCGGGATGCGGTTCCGCGGGCTGTTCACCCCCACCGGCGCACACACCTGGGTGCTAGCGCTCGCCACCACGTCCGGCGCGCCGCTCGCGGGCGACACGGTCCGCATCCCCATCATCGCGGTGCCTGACAGCGCCCCACGAGTCGACGTCCCGGTGCCCGGCGCGGATACCCTCGTGCCGCTCACGCTTCGGGTGCCGCTGGTCGTCGACGCCCAGGACGATCACGGGCTGAGCCGGGTCACCATCGAAAGCCGCCGTGTGAGCCGACTCGGGTTCGAGGATCCGGCGCGCGTCGAGACCGTCACCCTCCCACCGGGCGCGCACGATCGCATGTTCCTGCCCTACGAGCTGGACTTGAACCAGCGGGGGCTGCTGCCGGGAGACACGGTCCGGTTCTTCGTGCAGGCGGCGGACAACGCGCCCCGCGCGCACGTGGCCCGGTCGAAGGAATTCGCTTTGCGGCTTCCGACCCTGAGCGAGATTCGCGAAGCGACTCGCCTGACCGCCGCGGAGGTCAGCCGGCGGCTGGACAGCGTCGCCCAGACGACGCGGAAACTCGAACGCCAGACCGAGGACCTCGCCCAGGAGCGCCCGCGGCCGGCGCCGGATCAGAGCCAGAACGGGACCACCGACGAATCGCTGAGTTTCGACAACGCGAAGCGGGCGGAGAACGTCGCCGAGTCGCAGGCGCAGCTCATGCGGCAGGCGGAACAGATCAAGGACGCGATCAAGGCGCTCCAGCAGAGCGCCGAAGCGGCCGGCATGAACGACCCGGCATGGCAGGAGAAGCTACGCGAGATCCAGGCGCAGCTCGAACGGGCGATCACGCCGGAGCTCCGGGAGCGGCTGGCGGAGCTGCAGCAGGCGCTGAAGGAACTCGACCCGGAGCGGGCGCATGACGCGCTCGAGAAGCTCGCCGAGGCGCAGAAGGAACTGCGCGATGCGCTGGAGCGGAGTCGCGAGCTGTTCAAGCGCGCGGCGATCGAGGGTGACATGGCCAACCTCACCGCTGAGGCGAAGGACCTGGCAATGCAGCAGCAGCAGTGGAACCAGCAGGTGCCGGCGCTGGACACCTTGCGGGCGAACCGCGAGGAGCAGTCGCTCTCCAGCCGGGCGGATTCCCTGGGCGCTTCGCTCGACCGGCTCTCGAAGGAACTGGCGGAGGAGAGTCCGGAGCGGCAGGAGGCGATGCAGCAGGCGGCGCAGCGCGCCAGTCAGGCGGCGCAGCAGATGCGGCAGGCCGCCAAGTCCGCGGGGCAGGGCAGGAAGTCCGAGGCCCGGCAGCAGGGCAAGCAGGCCTCGGCGCAACTGGATTCGCTCGGGGATCAGATCACGGAGCAGCGCGAGAATCTGCAGGATGAGTGGCGCAAGGAGGTCATGGCGGCCCTCGACCAGGTGCTGGGCGACGCGAGCCGGCTCGCCGATCGCCAGCTCAAGGTCGGCGAGGCGCTCCAGCGTGGCGAGACCTCGGCCCCGGTCCGATCGGAACAGGGCGCGATCGAGGAAGGGGTCGAGCGGCTGCAGCAGCAGGTGAAGGAGATCAGCGGAAAGAACGCGATGGTGTCGCAGCAATCGGGCATCGCGCTGGCGACCGCCGAGAACGCCATGCAGAAGGGGCGGGAGGCGCTCTCCAACGCGGCTCCCAATCCGCGTGAGGCGTCACGCCGCGCCGCGGAAGCGGTGGACGCGCTGAATTCTGCGGCGTTCACTCTGCTCCGGAGCCGGGGGGCGGTGGAAGGATCGCAGAGCGGCTCGGGGCTGCAGGAGGCGATGGAGCAGATGAGCCAGCTGGCCCAGCAGCAGGGACAACTGGGCCAGCAGTCCGGCGGACTCCTCCCGATGATGGGGCAGGGGGGGCAGGCGCAGGAGCAACTGCGGCAGCTCGGGGCCCAGCAGCGTGCGCTCGCGGAGCGACTCGAGCGCCTGCGTGCCGGTGGCCAGATGCCGGGGGCATCGGACATGGCGCAGGAGGCGAAGGATCTCGCGCGCACCATGGAAGCGGGGCGGCTGGATCGGCAGACGATCGAAAGGCAGGAACGGCTGTTCCGTCGCATGCTCGACGCGGGTCGCACGTTGCAGGGCCAGGAACAGGACGACAAGCAGGAGCGCCAGAGCACCACGGCCAAGGACGACAGCATCCGGCTCCCTCCCGCGCTCCGACCCCGCCTCAGCGGAGATGACACGCTGCTGCGGCTCCCGTCCTGGGAGGAGCTGCAGCAGCTCTCGCCCGAAGACCGGCGCCGCGTCGTGGATTACTTCCGTCGGCTGAGTGAGAAGCCGCAAACGGGCGGCACCGCGCCGGGAGCCAAGCCGTGAGTCGCCGCGCCGGATTGTTCCCCCCGCTGCTCGTGGTGCTGGCGCTGAGCAGCCCGGGGGTGGCTCAGGGGCAGGATCCGATGTCGCGCGCCTTCGATCTGGAACGGCGGGGCAGCTATGCCCAGGCGGCGGAACTCTACCGCGCGGTGCTCAAGGACAAGCCCGCGGAGGTGAGTGCATTGCTGGGGCTGGAGCGGGCGCTGACTCCGATCAATCACCTGCCTGACATCTTGCCGGCGGTGCAGGCTGCTCTGGCGGCGGACCCGGCGGCCGTGCCCGTGTACGGCATCGGACTGCGGGCGTACGCGGCGGCGAACCTCCTCGACAGCCTGCCGCATCTCGTCGACCTGTGGGCCCGTGCCGCGCCCGGCGATGAAACGCCGTTCCGCGAGTGGGCGGCGGCGGCGCTGCAGCGGCGCGATCGCAGCATGGCACGGCGCGCGTACCAGACGGGGCGCGAGCGGATCGGCAAGCCGGATGCGCTTGCCGCCGAGATGGCGCAACTCGCGATCGCCGAGCAGGACTGGGTGAGCGCGGTCCGGGAGTGGGCGCGGGCCGTGCGCCAGTTGCCCGGCTATCGCTCCTCGGCGATCGCGACGCTGGGTCCGGCGCCGGAGCGGGCCCGGCCCGACATCCTGAAGGCGCTGGAGAAGGAACCGGGCACCGAGCCGGCGCGCATCATGGTCGAATTGCGCGCGCGCTGGGGGGACCCGCTCGGTGCCCTCGATGCGCTGATGAAGTCGCTCCCCCCCCAGCCGCCCCAGCAACTCGACGCGCTGCAGGGATTCCTGGAACAGGTCCGGGTCGAATCCACGACGCCGTACCTCCAGGCCCAGGCGCGCACCCTCGAGGAAATCGCGGACCGCTGGACCGGAGCGCCGCAGCGGTCCCGGCTCCGGCTCGAGGCGGCCCGCGCCTACGTCGCGGCGGGTGACAGGCCGGCGGCGCGACGAATGCTCACCCGCATCGCCGGGGACAGCGAGGGAGGTGCTGCGGTCCAGGCGGGTGCGACGGCGACCCTGATCGAACTGCTGGTCAAGGAGGGGAAGACGGACGAGGCCTCGACGCAACTCGAGCGCTACCGCCCGGTGTTGCCGGTCGATGACTTTCTTCGACTGCGGCGTGAGGTCGCGGCGCGCTGGGGAGAGTCCGGCGAGATCGGGCGGGCCGAGGCGCTGCTGGCCGCCGACAGCAGCGTCGAGGCGCTCGCACTCCTGGGCCGCTTCCGCCTCTACGCCGGCGATCTCAAGGGTGCATCGGAGCTTTGGAAGAGCGCGGGGCCGTTCGCGGGAACGCGAGAGGAGGCGACGGAACGCTCGGGACTGCTCGCGCTGATTCAGCCGATCGGACCGGACACCCTGGTCCCCTTCGGGACGGCGCTCCGTCTCTTCGATTCAGGCGACACCCTCGGCGCCGCGAAGGCATTCGAGCAGGTGGGGCGCGGACTGCCCGCCGATGCCGGGCGTGCCGAGGTGACGCTCTTCGCCGGGCAGCTCTATGCGCTATCCGGGCAGGCTGCCGACGCCGAGCGTGTTTTCCGTCTCGTGGTGACCAAGGATGCGCCGGCGACCTCCGCGGCAGCGCTCCTCGAGCTGGGGCGCCTGCTGATTTCGCTCGACCGCCGAGACGACGCAACCCAGGCGCTGGAGCAGATGATCCTCGATTATCCCACCAGTGCGCTGGTCCCACAGGCCCGCCGGCTGCTCGACCAGGCGCGAAACGCGGTCCCCCGGACATGAAGCGACGCGATTTTCTCGGCGCACTCGGCGCCCCGCTGGTCTTCGGTCTCGGGAGCCCTGGGCTCCGACGCTTCAGCGGGCTCCGATCGTTTTCGGCGCCGTGGCTGCTGGTGCCGATGGATGATGTACAGACCGATCACCTCAAGGCCTATGGGGTCACCTACCGCGTCCTCGAGCGTGGGGCGAAGGCGGAGTGGTTCCTCAACTACCGTGGCGGATCGTTCCTCCTGCCTGGCGATGCGGCGACCGCTGCGTGACGCGGCGCTGGCGGGGGTCGCCTGCGAGCCGATCAGCGACGGCCAGGTGACCGGCATCAAGGCGGAGATCGCCCAGGGCAACATGGACGCGATCCCGCTCGAGAAGCCGCCGAAGGTGGCCGTCTACGCTCCGCCAAACGCCTCGCCGTGGGATGACGCGGTGACGATGGTGCTGGACTATGCCGGCATCAAGTTCGACAAGATCTGGGACCCGGAAGTCATCGGTAAGGGTCTGGTCAAATTCGACTGGCTGCACCTGCATCATGAAGACTTCACGGGGCAATATTCGAAGTTCTATCTCAACTATGCCGGTGCCCCCTGGCTGGCAGACATGGTGCAGCGCAACCAGGCGGTCGCGAGGCAGCTCGGGTTCCCGAACGTCCCGGCGGACAAGCGGGCAGTCGCGCAGGAAATCCGGGGATTCGTGAACCGGGGCGGATTCCTGTTCGCGATGTGCACGGCGACGGAGACGCTTGACCTCGCGCTGGCGAGCGACCATGTCGATATCGCCGCCGCCTACGCCGATGGATCACCGATGGATCCCGACGCGGCCCGGAAGATGGACTGGAGCCAGGCCCTCGCCTTTCAGAATGCGCAGCTGGAACTCTCTCCGAATATCCCGGCGTTCTCCGATATCGACGGCCACCAGGTGAACAGTCTTGACCGACGGCAGCCCCTCGGAGCATTCAAGCTGTTCAACTTCAGTGCGACGATCGATCCGGTGGCGACGATGCTGGTCCAGAACCACCGGGACGTGATCCCCGACTTCTATGGTCTCACGACCTCGTTCACCAAGCACACCCTCAAGCCCTCGGTGACCGTCCTGGCCGACGAGCCCGGCGCGAACTGGGTCAAGTACATCCACGGCGAGCTGGGGCAGGGGACCTGGACGTTCTACGGCGGCCATGATCCCGAGGACCCGCAGCACCAGATCGGTGACCCGCCGACCGACCTGTCGCTGCATCCGCATTCACCGGGTTACCGGCTGATCCTCAACAACGTCCTCTTCCCGGCGGCCAAGAAGCGGGAGCTCAAGACGTAGCTGCCCCGTCCTCGGGGCCGGCTGAACGGTCGGGTCCGCGCCCCGATTATCTTCCCCCTTCCTTTGATCACCAACGACCCGGGCTGATGGCTCAACACCCACGCATCCCCACCGACGTGCAGCGACACCTGGCCTCCGAAATCGCTGCCGCAGGGGGACGGGAGGTGTCGTTCGTCGCGTCCGTGGACCAGGGTGGCCGGCTGACCGAGGTCCGGACCGTGGCGCGGGGCACCGTCGATCGGGTCCTGGCCCTGCCCGGGATCGCCGCGCGCGGTGAGATGCTGCTCCACAACCACCCGAGCGGCGTCCTCGAGCCCTCCATGGCCGACCTCTCGGTTGCGGCTCGGCTCCACGATGGTGGCGTCGGCTTCGGCATCGTCACGAACGACGGCGGCGACCTGTACGTCGTCGTGGAAGTGCCGAGGGCGAAGGGCCAGGTCCGGCTCGATGCAATCGAGGTCATCGCCGACCTCGCCGAGCACGGGGCGGTCGCCAGGCAGATGGGCCAGTACGAAGACCGGCCGAGCCAGCGGGACATGGCGGCGTACATCGCCGACGCCTACAACGATGGCGGCGTGCTCCTGCTCGAGGCCGGCACGGGCATCGGGAAATCGTTCGCCTACCTGATTCCGGCCCTTGCCTGGGCGAAGGCCAACGGCGAGCGGACCGTGATCAGCACCAACACGATCAATCTCCAGGAGCAGCTGATCGGCAAGGACCTCCCGCTCTTGCGGGATGCGCTCGCGACCGAGGAACGGATGCCGACGTTCGCGATGCTCAAGGGCTGGCGGAACTACCTCTGTCTCGCGCGGATGCATCAGGCCGTCGGGTCGCAGCGCTCGCTGCTCGAGCCGGACAAGTATGACGAGCTGCAGGGACTGTTCGCATGGGCGGGCCGCACCGCCGATGGCACGCTCGCCGACCTGCCGGTCACCCCGAGCAGCGAGGTGTGGGATGAAGTGAGCGCGGAGGCCGACCTCTGTCCCCGCCTCCAGTGTCCGCATTTCGATTCCTGTTTCCTCTTTAAGGCCCGGCGCAAGGCGGCGGAGGCGGATGTCGTGGTGGTCAATCACCACCTGCTCTCTGCCGACCTTGCCGTGCGCCGCGCATCGGAGAACTGGAAGGAAGCCGCGGTCCTGCCGCCGTACGATCGGCTGATTCTCGATGAGGCGCACCATCTCGAGGACGTGGCCGCCTCGCATCTTGGAGCGCAGGTCACCAGCCGGGGCATCCGCCGCCTGCTGGGCCGCTTCGAGCGGAACGGCAAGGGGCTGCTGCCGACGCTCGCCGCCGATCTGTCCGCCACGGGAGACCTGTTGAGCCGGGCCAGTCTCGACCTGTTGCGGGAGCGGCTGCTCCCCGGCGTCGCGGATGCCCGCCGCGCCTCCGACCAGATGCTGATTCGCCTGCATGAACGGGTGGAGCAGGAGCAGGGTGGGGTCCTCCGCCTCACGGACGAGTTCGGCGGCGACGCGGTCTGGGCCGCCGGCCTGCAGCGCGAGCTGGATGCGACGCTGCTCGCCTTCCGCTCGATCAAGGACTACGTCGAGACGATTGCCGACCGGATGGCGGGCAACGATTTGACCGAACGGCGTATCCAGCTGCTGGGCGAACTGCGCGGCGTCATGCGGCGGCTCGACTCGGTCTCCGATGCGCTCAATCAGGCACTCCGGCCCGCGCCCGGCGGCACCCCGACGGTGCGCTGGCTCGAACGCAGCGGACCGAAGGGGCAGCAGGTCGCACTCGCGGCGGTGCCTCTCGATCTTGCGCCGATCCTGCGGGAGGCCATCTTCGACCGGGTGAAGACCGTGGCGCTCACCAGCGCGACGCTCGCCGCCGGCGGCGAGTTCGAATTCCTCGAGTCGCGGCTCGGACTGTCGATCGCGCCGAATCCGGTCTCGGTCAAGACGATCCTGCCGTCGCCGTTCGACTATGCGGAGCAGTGTCTCTTCGGCATTCCCAACGACCTGCCCGATCCGCGGGAGGATGAGCCAGGGCATGCCGGCGCGGTCGTGCAGGTGGTGCACGATCTCGCGCAGGCGTCGGATGGCGGCATGTTCGTGCTGTTCACCAGCCACGGCGCGCTGCGGCGGACCGCGCAGGAGCTGCGCGGCGTCGCCGGTGAGCGCTGGCCGATCCTGGTGCAGGGTGAGGCGCCCCGGGATGTCCTGCTGCGCCGGTTCCGCGAACTGGGGCGTGCGATTCTGCTTGGCACGGACTCGTTCTGGGAAGGCGTGGATGTCCCCGGACGGGCGTTGCGTTCGCTGGTGATCACCAAGCTGCCCTTCAAGGTGCCGTCCGAACCCATCACCGCGGCGCGCCTCGAGCGGCTCGCGGAACAGGGCGAGGACGGCTTCATGCGCTACCTGCTTCCGCACGCCGCCCTCAAACTCAAGCAGGGGTTCGGCCGCCTCATCCGGGCCCGGACCGATGCCGGCGTCGTGATCCTGCTGGACAAGCGGGTCGTCACCAAGCGTTACGGCCCGCTGGTACTGAGCGGACTGCCCCGTGCCGACCGGGTGATCGGGCCGTGGGCGGATGTGCGCACCCGCGTCGAGGATTTCTTCGCCCGTCATGGAATCGAGGCCAGTGTATGATCCCGCTCAAACCATCCAAGATCATCTGCGTCGGGCGCAACTACATCGCGCATGCGCAGGAACTCGGCAATTCCGTGCCGCCGGAGCCGATGATCTTCCTCAAGCCACCCTCGGCGCTGCTCGCGCCCGGGGAAGCCATCGTGCTGCCGCGCCAGTCGCAGCAGGTGGAGTACGAAGGGGAAATCGGCGTGGTGGTGCTCGAGCGGCTTCGCAACGTCAGTGCGGCGCAGGCGGCGAAGGCGCGGCTCGGCTTCACCTGCGTGAACGATGTGACCGCCCGGGACCTGCAGAAGACCGATGGACAGTGGGGCCGGGCGAAGGGCTTCGACACCTTCTGCCCCGTGGGGCCGGCGGTCGTCGAGGGACTCGACTGGCGCACGCTCACGGTGACGACGCGACTCAACGGCTTGGTGAAACAGCAGGGGGCAACGTCCGAGATGGCCTACAGCATCCCGGTGATCCTCGCATTCGTTTCCACCGTGATGACGCTGGAGCCGGGGGACCTCATCGCGACAGGCACGCCAGCCGGCGTGGGTCGCCTCGCGTCCGGCGATGTGATCGAAGTGGAAGTCTCCGGTGTGGGCGTGCTGAGGAACACCGTCCGATGAAGACGGCGGACCGGGTCGGACGGCTTCCGGGCTACCCGCTCGCCGAGCTGCCGGCGAGGAAGCGGGCGCTGATCGCGCGCGGTGTGGACGTCATCGATCTCGGCGCCGGGGATGCCGATTATCCGCCACCCGCCGAGGTCATCGAGGTCATGCAGCGCGCGGTCGGGGAGACGCGGTTCAGCAAATATGGATTCCAGCAGGGGAATCCGGAGTTCCGGCGCGCAGCGTCGGCGTGGATGCAGCGCCGGTTCGGAATTCACTTCGATCCGGTGACCCAGGTGCTGCCATTGCTCGGCTCCAAGGAAGGGCTCTCGCACCTGCCGTTCGCCGTGCTCAATCCGGGCGATCTCGCCGTGGTGCCGGAACCCGGTTACCAGGCCTACCTCGGGGGAACGCTGCTCGCCGGCGGTGAGCCGCTGGTTTATCCCCTCACCGCCCGCACCCGGTTCCTGGTCGAGCTCGAGGAACTCGGGGATGCGACACTCCGCCGGGTACGGCTGGTCTATCTCAACTATCCCAACAACCCGACGGCCGCCATCGCGCCGCGTGACTACCTCGAGCGCACCGTCGCGCTCTGCCGGCGTTACGGGATCATGATCGCATATGACAACCCTTACTGCGATCTGACCTTCGATGGCTACCGTGCGCCCAGCATCTTCGAGATCCCGGGCGCCCGCGAGGTTGCGATGGAGTTCTTCTCGCTGAGCAAGAGCTTCTCGATGACGGGATGGCGGCTGGGCTGGGTCGCGGGAGAGACGGCGTTCGTTACCGCGATGACCCGGGTGAAATCCTACGTCGATACCGGACCGTGGCTCGCCGTCCAGGAGGCCGGTGCCTACGCGCTCGATCACGCCGAGCGTCTGATGGCGCCGAACATCGCCGAGCTGCAGTGCCGGCGGGATGCCGGTGTGCTGGCGCTCCGTGAGGCGGGATTCACCTGCGAGTCGCCGCAGGGCACGATGTATCTTTGGGTGCCGCTCCCGTCCGGGATGAGCTCGGCGGAATTCGGCCGCCGGGCGCTCGAGAACGAGGGAGTCGTCGTGTTGCCGGGCAGTGCGTTCGGCGCCGGCGGTGAAGGTCATTTCCGAATCGCGCTGACCGTGCCGCCGGAGCGGCTCCGGGAAGGGGTACTGCGCTTGGGAAAGACGCTGGCCGGTGTGGACTGATGGTGGCCGGGAGAGAGGGCGGTGGCGCCGCGCGATCGCGATTGGCGTCAGCCTCGCCGTGCACAGCCTCCTGTTCCTCGTCGTCATCCATGGCCGGCTCCCCATGGTGCCGGAGCGCGCCCCCCCGCTGATCGTCCTGCCCGCCACGCCGGATGCGGAACGCACCACCCCGGCCCGATTCTACATCCCGCTGGTCGAGCAGGGCCGCGGCACCCGGCGGGCGCCGACACCACCGGTCAACCCGGTGCCGACTGACACCGTGGCTCGCCCCGAACCGCAGGCCGTCGCTCGCGAGCCCGATGAGAGTGCCAGCGTCCGCCGGAGCCCCGCCGGACGGATCGGCCCCGCGCTCGGTGACGGACGGCTGTGGGTGCGCCCGTTGCCCGTCCCGCCGAAGGAACTGGCCACCCGGCTCGGCAAGTCCCATGTCGAACTGGTGGACAGCGCGGTGAACGCGATCGTACAGCAGTACCTCGATTCGATGGCGAGAGAGCCGGGGGCCGACCAGGTGAAACTGCCTGACTGGACGGCTACCGTTGCCGGCAAGAAGTTCGGCCTCGATTCGCGAAACATCTATATCGCGGGGCTCAAGATCCCCGCGGCCGTGCTGGCCCTGCTGCCCATTCCAAGTGGCGGCAATCAGCAGCGCGCGCTGGATCATACCAGCGGGTGGATCGCGGAGGATCTCCGGCGCGCGGCGCAGCGGTCGACGACCCTCGACGAGTTCAAGCGCGCGGTGAAGGATCTGCGGCTGGAGAAGCAGCGGCAGAAGGACCTCGAACGGGCACAGCACGAGCGACCGGATTCCACGCAATGAAACTCATCGATACCGACGAAACCGTGGTCATCGTGACCGGCTCGGACATTCGGGCCGAGGAGCGCGACCGGCCGACCGCGTACCGCCTGAAACAGGACATCGACCAGCGGAGCGACGGCCAGCCGTTCCGCCGCGCCGTCGTCGTCGGCGATGCGTGGTATCTCGACAACCGGATCTTTCACCTCAATCCGACGATCGCCGTGGGCGGCCCCGGCGTGAATGGCGTCGCCGCGGGGCTGTCGCAGCAACTGCCGATCGTCTGGACCCAGGATCAGCGGGCGTTCGTGCAGGCCGATTTCGAGAGTGAGTCGAAGCGCGCGATACTCTGGGGAATGGATGCCGAAGCCACCATGATCGCGGTGCAGGCCTTCGTGGCGCAGGGCTTTCTGGATGATCTGCTGCGGCGGATCTGGCGATTCCGGACCGAGGTGTACGTCTAGGGCGGTGTGATCGTGCCGTCGTCGGCGATGTGCGCGCCGGTCTCGGGGAAATCGAGCGCCGTCACCCGCTGGAGCAGCCGCACCGCCGCGCCGGACTGGTCCGGCGTCGGTCCGACCTGGGGAATCTGGACCAGCGCCGGCATCCGCGCCGAGCGGAACGAGCCGTTCCCGTCGAGCTCCAGTTGCAGGACGGTAGTCTGCCCCAGCGGGCCTTCGAGGTTGAATCCCCGGTACGTCATGAAATTGCCGAGCGAGTAGAAGATCGGCTTCCCGCGATAGAACTCCACGCCGCGCAGCACGTGGGGCCCGTGGCCGACCACGGCGTCGGCGCCGGCATCGATCACCGCTCGAGCCCACCTCCGCAAGTCTCCCCGCGGCTCCTTCGCCAGGAACTCCGGCCCCTTACCGGTCCGGACGGCGGTCGCCCCCTCCTTGCCGCCGTGAAAGGTGACCACCAGGACATCCACCAGCCTCCGTACCGAGTCCACGATTCCCACGCTCCCGGCGAGGTCGAGGAGGTTGTAGGCGTGCGGGTAGGTGGTGAACCCGACGATCCCCACCAGCGTCATTCCTCCGTCGTGCATGACCGGCTGAAGGACCACCGATCCGACCGGGCCATAGGGCGTGATGCCCAGCGCGCGCAGCGTCTCTTCGGTGTGGGCGCGACCGTCCGGACCGAAGTCGTTGGCGTGGTTGTTCGCGAGGTTGAGATGGGTGAAGCCGGCCTCCGGCAGCCGCGCGGCGAGCCAGGTGGGCGTCGCGAACGCGTAACAGTTCGCGTGGACCGCACGCCGCGGCCGCTTCCGGGCCGGCGCGCGACGCGGCGTGACCGTGCTGTCGGTGGCCGTGGTATCAGGCGGCGGGCCGCACTTGGCGGAGTAGCCCGAATCGGACAGCACCCCCTCGAAGTTGCCGACCACGAGGTCACCACGCAGCAGCGAGTCGACCGCGGCGAACAAGGACCGGCCGCTGTCCGCGGGGATGCCATCCTCAAGGGTACGGGTCCCGAGGTTGATGTCACCGGTAAAGGCGAAGCGGATGGCCGATGGTGCATGCACCACGCCGGCTCCCGGCTCCTGGGCGGCGAGGGGCGCCGCGAGGAGCGCGAGCAGGAAGCAACGGCTAGCGGGCCGCCAGAATCCGCGCGAGGCTCTCATCCCGGCCCACGACGAAGAGGAGCTCGTTGACCGGTTCGGACACGGTGCCGCCGGTGAGCGCGACACGGACCGGCTGCATGATGTCGCCGAGCTTCTTGCCCTCGCGCTCCGCCACGGTCTTGAGCGCCGCTTCGAGGTTGGGAGCAGTCCACTCCGCGGGGCTGAGTACGGCGAGCGCCGCATGCGCCGAGTCGAGATTCGTGGCGAAGGCAGGACCGAGTTTGGTCACCAGCTGAGTGCCCTTGACGTCCCGGACGATCCGGGTGCGGTCGAGCCGGACCGCGAGCTGGTTCGCGATATCGAGCAGCGTCCGGGAACGCGCCTTGACGGCATCGATCAGGCCGTCGAGGTCGCGCTCCTGGTAGCGAACGCCGAGCTCGTCGAGGTGCTTGGCCACCGGCGCGCGGAGCGCAGTCGCCGGCTCGGCCGACAGATACTGCCCGTTCATCCACTCGAGCTTGGTGGTGTCGAAGACGGCGGCCTTCTTCTGGATCCCCTCGAGCGAGAAGAGCTGGATCATCTCGGCCTCGGGCAGGATCTCGCGGTCGCCGCCCGGCGACCAGCCGAGGAGCGCGAGGAAATTTCGCATCGCGAGGGGCAGGATGCCGGTGTGCTCGTAGTCACCGACGGCGGTCGCGCCGTGGCGCTTTGAGAGTTTCTTCCCGTCGTTGCCGAGGATCATCGGGACGTGCGCGAAGATGGGCGCCGGTTTGCCGAGGGCGCGGTAGAGCGCGATCTGCTTCGGGGTGTTCGAGATGTGATCGTCGCCCCGGATCACGTGGGTGATCCGCATCTCCACGTCGTCCGAGACCACCGCGAGATTGTAGATCGGTGTGCCGTCGCTGCGCAGGATGATGAAGTCGTCGAGATCGTGGCCCTGGAAGCTAATGCGTGAATGGACCGCGTCGTCCCAGGCGATCTCCTCATCCGGCATGCGGAGTCGGATGCTGAACGGATCGCCCTTGGCGAGGCGAGCCCCGATCTCCGCGGTACCCAGCCTGCCGCAGCGACCGTCGTACCGGAAGCCCATGCTGGTCTTCTCGGCGACGGCGCGCATCGCGTCGAGCTCCTCGCGGGTGCAGAAGCAGCGGTAGGCCCGGTCACGCTCGAGCAGACCGTGCGCATCGGCGCGGTGGCGGTCGTAGTACTGCCCCTGGAAGAACGGCCCTTCGTCCCAGGTGATGCCCAGCCACTTGAGACCGTCGAGAATCACCTGGGTGTGGGACTCGGTGCTGCGCTCCTTGTCGGTATCCTCGATCCGGAGCACGAAGGTGCCGCCGGTCTTCCTGGCAAAGAGCCAGTTGAAGAGGGCCGTCCGGGCGCCGCCGACGTGCAGGTAGCCGGTGGGAGAGGGAGCGAAACGGACGCGGACCGGAGGCATGGGGCTGGCGTTGACCGGATAGAGTAAAAAAAGTGACGAGTGAGGAGCCAGGAGGAACTCCTTACTCCTCACTCCTCACTCAGCGGAGTCGCAGGGATTCGAACCCTGGATAGAGCTTTTCAACCCTATAACGGTTTAGCAAACCGCCGCCTTCAGCCACTCGGCCACGACTCCAACGGGGTGGGATTCTACCCTCCCGAAGGGCCCCCGACAAGGCCGGACAGCTCGCGCCGGGCCGGCTCCGACCCGACGGACTGTGGCCTCCGTTACAGCCCCGGCTCCCTCCCGAGCGCACAATGGAGCGTCCCTAACGGATCGTCCGGAATGACCCGCTGTCGCCCGCTGTTTCTGGCCTCTGCGCTGGTTTGTGCCTGCGCCGGAGGCACGTCCAGCCCGACCGATCCGGGGGGCGGTGGAGGAAGCGGAGGTGGCGGGGTTGGTCCCGGCCTCGGCCCCGGCGCGAGTCTCGAGGGCCGGCTGCCATTTCCCGCAAACAATCCCTGGAATCTCCCAGTGGATACGGCGGCGGTCGATCCGAATTCCGCCACGCTCATCGCCAGCATCGGACTCACCGGCTCGCTGCATCCCGATTTCGGCGCGGATTACGGGGGCGGACCGTTCGGGATCCCGTATGTCGTGGTCGACAGCACCACCACCCCGGTGCCGGTCTCGTTTGACTACAGCGGCGAAAGCGATCCCGGCCCGTATCCCATCCCTTCCGGGGCGCCCATCGAAGGCGGGGCGTCGAGCAGCGGCGATCGTCACGTGCTGGTTCTCGACCGGGATCGCTGGATCCTCTATGAGCTCTACAGCAGCTATCCGCAGGGGCAGGGCTGGCACGCGGGTTCCGGTGCGGTTTTCAATCTCGGCAGCAACGCACTCCGTCCCGCCGGCTGGACCTCTGCCGACGCCGCGGGACTCCCGATTTTTCCCGGCCTGGTGCGGTACGATGAGGTCGTCGAGCAGGGCGTGATCCGTCACGCACTCCGGTTCACGGTTCAGCGCTCGCGCCGAGCGTACGTACCTCCCGCTCGGCACTTCGCCAGCAGCGACACCAGCAGCGCACGACCTCCGATGGGGATGCGGGTGCGGCTCAAGGCGAGCTTCGATATCTCGTCCTATCCGCCCAGTGCGCAGGTCGTGCTTACCGCGCTCAAGACCTACGGGATGTTCGTCGCGGACAACGGCGGCAACTGGTTTCTCTCGGGCGCACCCGACGCCCGCTGGAACGACGCGGAACTGAACACCCTGAAGCGGGTGCAGGGAAGCGACTTCGAAGTGGTCCGGATGGGACCAGTCACCACCAACTGAGGGGCGGGGAGCGGGCGGACGAGTGGCCGCCCCCGCCACAGCTGCTCAGGCGCTGACCTCGACCGTCGCGAGTTCGGACACTCGGGCGAGTGCGCGGTTCAGATCCTCCAGCAGATCCTCCGTTGCTTCGATACCAACTGAAAGCCGCAGGAGCCCCTCAGTGATCCCGGCCGCGGTGCGCTGCTCCGGCGTCATCGACGCATGCGTCATCGAGGACGGGTGCGCGATCAGCGACTCCACTCCTCCGAGCGATTCTGCGAGCGTAAAGCAGGTCAGCCCGTCGAGGAACGCGGGAACCGAGGCCTCGCCCCCCTCGAGCTCGAAGCTGACCATCGCACCATAGCCGGCCTGCTGCCGGGCGGCGATGGCGTGGCCCGGATGATCGGGGAGGCCGGGATAGTTCACCTTCGCCACTGCCGGATGGGAGGCCAGCAGCTCCGCCACGGCGGCGGCGTTCTCCAGGTGCGAGCGCATCCGCGGGTGCAGGGTGCGGATGCCGCGGAGGGTCAGGTAACTGTCGAACGGCGCGCCGGTGACTCCGATGACGTTTGCCCACCAGGCGAGCTCCTCCGCCAGCGCAGGCTCCCGCGCGATGACGGCGCCGCCGACTACATCGCTGTGGCCGTTGAGGTACTTGGTGGTGGAGTGGACCACGACATCGGCGCCGAGGGTGAGAGGGCGCTGGAGCGCGGGAGAGAGAAAGGTGTTGTCGACCACGAGTAGTGCCCCGGCCTTCCGCGCCAGCGACGCGGCCAGGTGGAGGTCGGTGATTCGGAGCAGCGGATTGCTGGGCGTCTCGACCCACAGCATGCGGGCCGGCCTGGACAATGCGGCGGTGAGGGCCTCCGCGTCACTCTGGTCGATATACTCGACCTCGAAGTGGCCGCGGCCCGCGAGGGTATCGAGCTGGCGCCGAGTCCCACCGTAGCAGTCATGCGGAGCGACGAGCCGGTCACCCGGCTTGAGGAGCTGCAGCACCAGGAGTACCGCCGAGAGTCCGGTCGAGGTGACCACGGCGCCAGCGCCCTCTTCGAGTTCGGCGAGTGCCGATCCCAGGGTGTCCCGGGTTGGGTTCGCGGTCCGGGTGTAGTCGTAGGGCCGCTTATCCCGAAAGCCGCTGAAGGCAAACGTGGACGAGAGATAGATCGGCGGGATGACCGCACCGTGATTGCGATCGGTCGCCACGCCGGCACGCACCGCGCGGGTTTCGGGACGGGTCTCGGACTGGCTCATCGGGCGACCGGCACTGCGATGAGACGGGGACAGGCGGCGTTGCGGGGCATGATGTGGCTCCTGAGCAAAAAAAAGACCTGACGGGAATAGCCGCCAGGCGTCGCGTTTTAGCACTTGTTTAACGTGGCTGCAATAGGCGGCAAATGACCACGAACCATCAATTGTGACTGCAACAGTACCGATCTGTCCTATTCTCGTCAAGAGCCCCGGCGAACTTGAGCCTCACGATACGGCGTGGGTGAGATTCGAACTCACGGAACCCTTTCGGGTTCGGCGGTTTTCAAGACCGCTGCCTTAAACCACTCGGCCACCACGCCTCTGGCCTGCAAACTATCGAACGCCAGCGGCTTCAGAAAGTCCCCCGCCTCACGCGGTCTCCGGGTATTCGACCTGGGAGCGGTGACCGAGATCGTGCTGACGGAATTCGGTCTGCAACTCCGCGCAGGCAGCGATCTGGAAGGGCACGCGGAGGGAGGGCAGTGGTCATGCCCTCGCCGCCGCCGCAGGCACGGCGCGTTGACGCCGACTCAGACCGAGAAGCGTGGCGCCAGCCGATGTGGCCGCGACGGCGAGCATGGTCGTGCCACTCGGCATCCAGTGCAGCCCGACCTCGGCGAGGAGCCAGAATTTCGGAATCCGGCCGAGTACGAACGCCGCGAGGTATCGGGGGACAGAATAGCGGGAATGCGAGGCGAGGATCCGTGCTGCCCAGTCCGGCAGGGGCGACCAGGCGCAAATCCAGATCGCCAGGAATGGCTGCCGGTCGAAGAGGGCCGTGACAGGCCTCGTGGACTTGCTCCGCAGCACCCGGTCCACCGAGTCGCAGTTCAGCAGCGCCCGGTAGAGATGGTAGTTCAGATACTCGGCCGCGGCACTTGTGAACGCGCCGAGCACGGCGATCAGCAGCGGGGGGTAGAGCTGGCCGTACAGCATGAGTATCGGCTCGTAGGTCGCGGGGAGGAAGGGCGAGAGGGGGCCGTGGCAGCCGAGCGTGAGTAGCGCGAAGACCACCAGAGTAGTGAGGCCTGGCAGCCAGAGGATGAGGCCGATCGAGGCCAACGCGATGACGGCGTTGCCACGCAGGATGCCATCCCATGTCCGGCCGCCGAAGCGCCGGCGAAGCAGGGTCTCAGCCACGGGCCGCCCCCGCAATCGCGGTCAGGACTCCCGCCCAGATCGCGACATAGAGCGGCACGAACCGTCGCCGCTGCTGCAACATCTCGGGAAACCGGATCGGCATCCCGGCGAACTTTCCCCGAGGCTTCGAAGGAAAGAAGAAGGTCTTGTAGGTCTCGGTCGTAGCGATCGTGTATCCGGTAGCAGCCAGCGTGACCAGCAGCAGGCTCTGGGTCACCCCGGCGAGCCCGAGGGCGAAGAGGGAAGCGAGGGCAGGGCTTCGGAAGAATTTCAACGTCTGAAACCCCTCCGAGGGCGCATCCTTCCAGGCACCGCCGCACGCGCTGATCCAGCCCCCTATACCGCCGACCAGCATGACCAGGCCGACCGAGTGCGGCCCCGGCAGGTTCCGATCAAGGTCCTCGACCGCCAGCACCATCCCGACGAGACCCGCCGCATAGAGCAGCCCCGCCGTCAGTCTCGCGCCTCGGCTCTCGACCACCTTCCCGAGCACGTGGAGCTGCATGGGAATGAAGTACTTGCTCTGGTCCTCCTGGCGCAGAAACGTCTTGTAGATCTCGGCGAGCGCGCGCTCGAGCACATAGGTCACGCCGAAGAGCAGCACCAGATCCCCGGGCCGGCGCGGATCGAGCGCGGAGACCGCGGAAACGACGGCCGCGAGAAGGGTCGCGAGCAGCGGACTCCGCGCATACTTCCAGCGGGAGAAGCCTTCGTGCGGCGCGTCCTTGTACATCCCCCAGGTGGCGGCGTGCATGCCGGCGAGCAGGCCGATACAGGCGCTGAGAAGTGCGGTCATGGAATGGTCTCCAGCTCGGGAGTGGAGGGCACGGTACGGTAGGCGGCTTCGATCAATTCGAGGCCGCGCTGCGCGCGCGCGAGGGACATGAGAGGCTCGCTGCCAGTGCGCAGGGCGGTGAGGAAGTCGCGGAACATCGCGTGATAGCCGCTGATGTCGCGGAGTCCGGGGAAGAGCAGGCGGGGGCGAGCGCCGCTCACCCGCACGAAGAGGCCGTTGGATTCGAATGCCACCGAGCCGCGGGTGCCGTAGATCCGTGAGATGCGCAGCCCTCGGAGCGGAGTGCGCACCTCCCAGGAGTGGGCGAGTGTGCCGACTGCGCCCTCCTCATACTCCGCCACCACGAGCATGCTGCGTTCGGCGCCCTGCCAGTCCCCCGGGCGGAAGCCATGCACCGTCTCGATGTGCAGTCCGAGGTTGGCCAGCAGGTCGATCCAGTGCACCCCCCCTTCGAAGAGCGCACCGCCACCCGCAGCGACCGGATCAGCACGCCAGCCGGCCACAGGCTGGTACTTCACCGCGTCGAGATGGAGGAAGCGGATCTCGCCGAGCGACCCGGAGGCGACGATACCACGCAGCGCTCGAGCGATCGGCTTGTAGCAGTAGTTCTCCGCGACTAGCACCCGCCGGCGGCTGGAAGCTTCGGCCGCCCGCAGCACCGTGTAGTCCTGCGACCGGAGCAGCGCGGGTTTCTCCAGGATCACATCCTTGCCCTGCGCCAGCGCCCTGAGGGCGAGGTCGAGATGGGAATCGGGCGGCGTCGCGACCAACACGGCATCGATTCCATCGTCCGCGAGTGCCGCGGCATATGATCCGAACGATCCCGCGCCGCCGAGGCGACGGGAGAACTCCGCCGCGCGTCCCGGATCGCGGCTGGCGTAGAAGCAGCGGACCTCTGTTCCGAAGCGGGCCAGGGTCCGGCCATGTCTCCGCGCGATCCCACCGCAGCCGAGAAGGGCCAGGTTAAGCATGGAGCGCGACATGATGGCGAGACTCCAGATCTTGGGGGGAGCGAGCCACCAGGCGATGGGCGGCGCGCAGGGCGTTGGCAGCGATGGTGAGACTGGGGTTCACCCCCGCGGAGGTGGGCATGGCGCTGCCATCCATCACATATAGGTTCTCCAGCCCGCGGAAACGGCCGTCGCCGTCCAGCGCCGAGGTGCGGGGGTCGGCTCCCATGCGCACGGTGCCCAGAGCGTGGGAGAAGGTGCCGATCCGGTGGCGGTAGAAGGCCCAGGCACCTGCGCGGCGGAGAATGGCGTGAGCCCGGTTTGTGAGTGCCCTGCCCGCCGCCCGGTCGCGCACGCTGTAGCGGTGACTCACGACGAGTCCCGGCAGGCCGTACCGATCGACGGCCGAGTTGTCGATCGCGACCCGGTTCTCGTACTGCGGCTGATCCTCGGCGATCACCAGGAGTCCGGTCAGGTGATCCACCCACGGCGCCAGGAAGGCACCCAGCGGCTGGGGGAGCTGCGCCCGCACCAGGCCGGCGGGAGGGGTTGCCAGCTGCTGAATGCCGCCCAGCTTGCCGCGGGGGCCGGACACGGAGCTGTGCCCGAAGTAGAAGTCGTGGATCGCGAGCTGCTTGTGGAATCCGCCGCCGGGATTGGGTTGCTGGGGGAAAATCCCGAAGACGATCTCGTTGTAGTGTCGCATCAGATAGCGGCCGACGACGTGGCCGCCGGGATTGAGCCGCTGCATGCCGGACGCGAGAAGCAGGTGAGGTGACGCGAGTGCCCCAGCGGCGAGTACGATGGTGTGCGCGCGATAGGTGGTGCTGCACCCTGACTTCCGGTCGATCGCTTCGACCGCGGTTACCCTGCCGGCGAGTGTGGTGAGGCGGGTAGCGACCGCGTTTGTGCGGAGCTTGAGTCCCCGGCCCAGCAGCGGCCGTACCACCACGGTTGCGAGATCGTTCTTGGCGCCCACTGCACAGGCGAATCCGTCACACGTACCGCAGCCGACACAGGCGCTGCGCTCAGGACATGCGGTGTGATTGATCGCCAACGGAAGCCGGAACGGGTGGCAGCCCAGGTCGCGCGCGGCGCGCTCGATCCGGCGGGAGATCGGCGCCAGCTCGCCTGGTATCTGGGTATACGCTGTGCTCCGCTCCGGTTCGGTCGGATCGATCCCCGACTCCCCCGTGACGCCCAGAATCCGCTCGGCCTCGGCATAGTAGGGCTCGATCTCCGCGTAGTTCCATGGCCACTGCGCGCCTGAGTTGCCGGCGATCTCGGGATTGTGCTCGAAGTCCTCGGCGCGGAAACGGAAGGCCACACCACCGTAGAACACCGACGGCCCACCGACACAGTGGAACGCACCAGCCGTGGTCATTCCCGCGTCATCCGCCACCCGGTAGGGCGATTCGGTGGAGTAGTGCGGCGTGAGCGGACCGACGCCATCGGGTAACCAGTTTTCCGCGCCCCGCGCCACCCAATCGCCGCGTTCCAGCATCAGAACCGACCAGCCCGCCTCCACCATGACCTGCGCCGCCATCGCCCCGCCAAACCCGCTGCCGATGATGATGGCGTCGTACCATTCGTCACTCGAGTCCCATCCTGTTGCGTTCATGCCGACGGCTCCGGTTGAAGTCCGGGGTCAATCTCCAACCGGGCCGTTGCCTGCTGATGCTGCCGAGTGTGACCTGGCGACTCAGGGCCGGGTCACGGTGAGCTTGGTGTCGTCCTGATGGTTGGGTTCGGTGCCACCGAGGGCGGTGGATTCTGGAGGCATCATCGAGGCGATGATGGCGACGACTGAGGAGGGTCGTTCCTCGAAGAGGTACTGACCGGCACCGGGCACGCTGTCGATGGCGAAGCTGGGGAGTCGGTCGCGCAAGATGGCCACTTGTCCGGACTCCACGCCGCCCCGATGCGGGGCAGTGCCCAGCACGAGCCGGACTGGGCAGCGAATCTCGGCCAGGTGCGGTTTGAGATGCTCGGGTTCGCGAGCCTCGGCCATTGCCATGAATGCGAGGAGCGTGCCGTCCAGGTCCGCCGCGGCACCCGCGATGTAGCCGTCCATCACCTCCTCGGTGATCCACGAGGGGTCGCCCGAGGCCGCGATGAGATCCTTCCGCATCTTGGGACGGATGCGCTTGACGCCACCCAGCCACTTGATCCAGGAGGCGTATTGCATGGCACGGCGGAATCCCGGCGTGGCGGCCTCCTCTGCGGGCCCGCCGTCGAGGGAGATAACCGCGCTCACCAGCTCGGGATGCCTATAGGCCAGGCGAAGGGCCATGGAGGCACCCACCGAGTGGGCCACAACCATCACCGGACCATCCTGCAGGCGCGTGAGCACCACCGCGATGCGGTCGGCCTGGGCTGTCAGCGAATAGTCGGCGTGTTTCGGACGGGGGGAGCGGCCGATTCCCAGCGGCTCGATGACCATGGCACGGTACCCCGCTGCCGGCAGCAGCTCGAGGAGATGCCGAAACCCGAAGGCGGAGCCGAAGAGGCCGGGTATGAGGACGACGGTCTCTCCCCTGCCGGTGATCGTGACGCGGAGAGACTCGGTGGCCGCAACGGGCATCAGGAATTCCTGTGAGGCATTCGGCGGTGGAAGCTGCTGCAGAGCGGCTGGTGTAAAGGAGCAAAGCGCGAGAACGAGCAGTGCACGCGGCATGGCGACCTCCCGATCGAGGTGGGAATGAGGAGCCGCCGTCCTGCCATTGCCGATCCCTGTGGCGGCTCGTACGTTGGACACACTGCCGCTCGGGCGTTGCCTTGCCGTTGCCGCCGCGTGACCTCCGTCCCGAGCCGCGCCCAGTCCCCATGGAATCCATGATTCGGTTCCACACCCTCGGCGTGCTGGACCTGCGCGGGCCGGATGGCCTCGAGCTCCGCTCCGTGCTCCAGCAGCCGAAACGGCTGGGGTTACTGGCCTACCTCGCCATCGCGTCACCGCACCGTTTTCATCGCCGAGACTCGCTTCTGGCGCTGTTCTGGCCGGAGCTGGACCAGGAGCATGCGCGCGCCGCACTCCGCCGCGCGCTCTACTTTCTGCGGGCGGAGTTGGGACCCGCGGTGGTCATCGGCCGGGGTGACGACGAGGTAGAGGTTCCTGAGGCGGCGCTCTGGTGCGACGCGACGGCGCTGGACCTCGCACTGGACCGGGGAGACGCGGGGGCGGCGCTCGGGCTGTACCGTGGACCGTTGCTCGACGGCCTCTACGTCGCCGGCGCCTCGGCGGATTACCAGGACTGGCTGGATCGCGAGCGCGCCCGACTCCGTGAACGTGCCGCGGGGGCCGCCCGCTCGCTGGTGGCATCGAGCGAGACCGATGGTCGCCTGACGGAGGCCGCCCAGTGGGCTCGGCGCCAGCTCGAGCTGAGCCCGGACGACGAGAGCGCCCTGCGCCGACTGCTCGGCCTGCTCGACCGGATCGGCGATCGCTCCGCGGCGCTCCGGGTCTACGACCAGTTCGTTTGCCGCATGGCGGAGGAGTTCGAGCTCGAACCTTCGGCCGAGACGAGTGCGCTGGTCGACGGAATCAGGGTCCGCGCCGAGGTGGCGGCTCCGGGCGCTCGGAGCCCGGAGCGGGTCGCCCCGGATTCACCGTTGCCTCCGGCCACGATCGCGGTGCTTCCCTTCTCGGTCCGCGGGGACAGCCGTTTCGCCTACCTCGGCGAAGGGATTGTGGAGCTGCTCGGGGCCAAGCTCGATGGCCCCAACGAAATTCGCGCGGTCGACCCGCGCGCGCTGCTCCGGTTCCTGGTTCGCGATGCTGCGGCGCCCTCGCTTCCGGACGCGTGCGCGGTGGCGGAACACTTCGGCGCCAGGCGCTATCTGCTGGGCAGCCTCGTGGAGGCAGGCGGGCGGATCGAGGCCAGTGCGTCGCTGCACACGACCGATGGCAGGCTGCTCGCAAGCATCCATGCCAGCGCTGGCGGTGAAGGCGAGATCTTTGATCTGGTGGACGAACTCGCGCGCCAGCTACTGGTGGCGCAGCGCGTAGGGCCGGGCACCCGACTCGCCCGGCTGGCTGCGATCACCACCGGGTCGCTCGACGCACTCAAGGCCTACCTGATCGGGGAGCGCGAATTGCGCGTCGGCCGCTACTTCGACGCGATGGAAGCGTTCCAGTCCGCGGTAGACGCTGATGCCTCATTCGCGCTCGCGTACTACCGTCTCGCGGCCGCGGCAGCGGGATGCGCGCTCCCCGATCTCGCCCGGGAGCATGCCGACCGAGGGTTTGACCACCGCCAGCGCCTCTCTCCGCGGGACCTCCTCGCCTTCAGCGCGCAGCGTGCCTGGCTGCACGGGGCGGTGGCGGAGGCGGAGTCGCTCTACAACATCATCACCGGCACCTATCCCGACGACGTGGAGGCCTGGTTCCACCTCGGCGACCTCCTCTTTCACTCCAATCCGCTCCGCGGCCGATCCGCCATCGAGGCCCGCGGGCCGTTCGAGCGGGTGATCCGGCTCGACCCCGATCACGTGGGCGCCATGGTCCATTTGGCGCGAATCTCAGCGCTTGAGGGGCGAAAGGGGGAGATGCTCGACCTGATCGAGCGGATCCTCCGCGTGAGTCCCCAGGGCGATCAGGCGCTGGCAATGCGGGCGCTCCGGGCGTTCTCGGGCGAGGACCAGCGCGCCGTGGCGCAGATCGCCGAGGAGCTGCAACAGGCCCGTGCGATCACGGTGGCGATCGCGTTCTCGGATGTGGCGCTCTACGCCGGCAACCTCGCGGGAGCCGACCTGCTGGCGCGAAGCTTCATCCAGGTGGCACGCTCGCCGGAATTGCGCGCGCTGTGCCACATCCTCCTGGCCCACCTTGCACTGGCGGCCGAGAACCCGGAGTCAGCCCGGCAGGAGCTGCGCCACGCTGAAGCGCTGGACCGGACCTGGGGACTCGAGATGCGGGCCTTGTTCGCAACCTCGACGTTCGTGCCGCAGATGGAGCGGGAGCTTCGCGAGATCCATAGCGCTCTCGAACAGTGGGATGCCAGCACGCTCGTTTCCAGCAATTTCCTGATTTTCGCGATGCACAATGACCTGCACCCGGCGCTCCGGGTTTTTCTGCTGGGATTGCTGGATGTCCGGCTTGGCGATCTGGCGGCCGCCACCACCCGTCTTGCCGACCTCAGCGCCTTGCAGCTGGAACCGACCGGACTGGGACGGAGCCTGGTGGTGGAGTTGCGGGCGACGATCGCGCGGGCCGATGGTCGCGCGGAGGAAGCCCTGGCCCTTCTGGAGCGACCGTCGCCGGAGCTCTGGTTTCAGCTCACTGTTGCCTCGCCGTTCTTCTCGCTCGCCTCACAACGGTTCCTTCGGGCCGAGCTGCTGCATGAGCTGGGGAGAACGGAAGAGGCGGTGGGATGGTATGCGTCGATCGCGGAGCGCTCCCCGTACGAGCTGATCTATGCCCCGCCGGCGCGGCGTCGCCTGACGGAGATCGGGGAGGCGCGCGGTCGGGCGGCGAATGCCTGAGTGATCACGCGCGAAACGCGAACGAGGTGGAGCGATCGAAGTTGACCCGTGCAACCTCGGGCATCTCCACCGCTCGATGAGCGGCGCCCTGATCAATTGGACAGCTGCTGATAGCGGTCTGACGCTACCGTGACGACGACGACGATAGCGGCAAGGCCAGCAGCAAAGGCAAGTGTATTTCCCATGGAAAACTTGCGGACAGCGACGCTCTGAACATCGGAGAGCGGCAGGCTCGTGCGACGAGTAACCTCGGGATGAGCGCTTCCCGTGCTGACGCTGCCGAGAAGGGTGTCTCCGCTCACGCGCGGTGAAGTGAGGAGAAGGGTCGAACTATCGGTCCGGGTTATCCGGATGATTGAGGGTCTCTCCCGTTCAATGAATTGCGCTGGCGTTGGCGTTCCCACTACCCAGGATGAGCAGGCGGGGAGATGGAGCAGGAGAGTGAATGCGATGATCGTCTGGCGATTGCCGAAGGTGCGCACAATGGAGGTCACGGTGTGCTCAGAGTGGCAGGAGGTTTCCGGCGACGCTGATCACCCAGGTGAGGGTGATAGCTGCCAGCGCAGGGAGGCGATGCCTCGTCAGCAGGGTACCGCTCGCGTAGTGGCCATGCGTGCGAACTCACTTGCACCCCGCGCTGCCGCATTCTGCCACGAAGTGCGATAAACAGACCCAGGACGGCTGCCGCGGGGATGCCCAGGACAAGCCCAATCGTCCTGCCGGCGTTGAAGCGCGACGTGGAGACCGAGCGCACTCCATCTAAGGGGACCGCTCGGCTCCCGGTTGAAGCAGGCCACTCCCGGCCCCGTAGACTGTCCCCCTCTACCTGCGGGCCGTAGAACATCATGCGCTTTCCATCCATCCCTTCCACCCGAAGCTGGTCGGGATGCCTATGCGCAATCACCTCGGCGGGCGGAATGGTCTCCACATGCCAGGTCGTGCAGCCAGCGACCTGCAGGACGAACAGCAGCGCGGCGACGGGCCGCCTGCGGAACAGAGAATGTGACATGGCACACCTCCAAACCAATCAGTAGCTGACTGTTCCAACCGACGTGAACTGGCCCGTGCCGGTGATGAACGAACCCGCGCCCGCGATCCATGACGAGCCGGAGGCCGCAAGGAATCGCCCGGTGCCGCCGGCATATGTCTCGGGGCCCTCGAAGGTGAAGGCGGGGCCGATGACGGTGCTGGTGCCGCTCCAGGCCGCGAACAACTGATCGCCGTTGGCCGAGGTGTAGGTCGTCGTGTTGGCCGCGAGGACGTTGAGCGGACCACCCCGGAAGTCCAGGACTTGCTCGGCGACGGCGGTGGTGCGTCCCAGGTGCTTGAGCTGACAGACGTACTCGATGTGCAGCCGCACCAGGTACGGCGGATCACCCGGGATGGGTGGCAATGGCGTCACAGTTGTCTCGCAGCGACCGCCAAATGGGCGAAATGGACTGGCGGCGAGTGCGACTGGCGCCGCGGGATTCGTGAGGGCCGAGGCGCCTGGGAGGGTCGGAGCGTTCTCGGGTGCGGTCGGGGCGTTTGCCGAACACGCGGCGAGAAGAGGTAGGGAAAGAAGGAACGCGATCCGGATGCCCGTCATGGCCGGCTCCTGCGCTGTCAGAGAGAGAGAGCGGCAGGGGCCCGCGGAGTGCGTTCGGCGCCGGTGGGCAAAGGTGGAACCTTTCGGCTGTGGGTACCAATATGATTTGGGTGAGCTTGGCGGGAAGGTCTTCTCATTAACCCGATGCACGGAGAGCCGTGAGCAGGGGCAGGTGGAGGGGTAGGGAAGCGGTAAAGAAGGCTGCTGTCGGGCCGACCCTCATTCCCCGGCGGCGCCGTCCGATACTCAGGGGGTGATGACCGAGACGACCCAGACCTGCCCGCACTGCGGGACTTCCGCCCTTGGTGGCGCCCGATTCTGCATGCACTGCGGCGGCGCCGTCGGGGTGGCGTCCTCCCGCCCATCCGCGGCGATGGCCTCGCCGTTCGAGGTCCTTCGCGAACAGCTGGTCGCCGCGACGGGCGGCGAGTACCGGATCCTCAGCGAGCTCGGCCGCGGCGGCATGGCCGCCGTCTACCTCGCCGAGGATCTCTCGCTCGGACGCCGGGTCGCGGTGAAAGTCATGGTTCCCGGCCTCGATGCCACGGAGGGAATGGCCGACCGGTTCCTGCTTGAGGCCCGTACCGCGGCTCAGCTCAGTCACCCCAACATCATCCCGATCTACGCGGTCCGCACCACGGACCAGCTGCGCTACTTCGTGATGAAGTTCATCGGCGGCCGGTCGCTGGACCGGGTGCTCGCCGAGTCCGGACCGCTGCCGGTTCCCGTCGTCATGGCGATCCTCGCGCAGGTCGGCTCCGCGCTCGAGCACGCCCACCGCCGCGGGGTCGTCCATCGGGACATCAAGCCCGCGAACATCATGCTGGACGAGGACGGCGCCGCGATCGTCGCGGATTTTGGAATCGCCAAGGTGGCCCAGGGCGTCAGCCTGACCCAGACCGGGTCGACGGTGGGCACGCCGACCTACATGAGCCCGGAGCAGTGCACCGGCAAGGCCGTCACCGGGGCTTCCGACCAGTACGCGCTCGGCTGCGTCGCCTTCGAACTGCTTACCGGGCGGCCGCCGTTCGTGCACCAGGAAGTGATGCCGGTGCTGCTCGCGCATGTCTCCGATGCACCGCCGCCGCTGCTGCCGCTCCGGACGGATTGCCCGCTTGAGCTGGCGGTCGTCATCGACAAGATGCTCGCCAAGGATCCCGGCGAGCGCTGGGCCAGTCTCGAGGAGGCGGTTGAGGCGGCGGAAGCGGCGGCGTACGGCTCCGATCCCGGTGTCCGCGCGCTGATGCGGGACCTCGGAGGCGCCGGCGAGCAGCGCGCCCTTCCGCCGATGCCCAGCATTCCGGTCAGTCCGCTCCCACGGCCGCGCCCACGGACCGAGCCACTGCTGTCCGCACCGTGCGCCCAGATTGGGGCGCAGGCGCTCACCGTTACGATCCAGCCGAACGGCGCGCTGCTGCAGGCCGGCTCGGGCCTGCAGCTGCAGGCCACGGCGCGGGACCGGGCCGGGCTTCCCCTTGCCGATGCGCCGATCCAGTGGCGCTCCTGCGCACCTGGAGTCGTGCGAATCTCGGACAGCGGTGTGGTGACGGCCCTCTCGGAGGGAGAAGCAGAGATCGTGGCCTCCGTGGAGGGTGCCCGCGCCTCGATTCAGGTGCGAGTGGCGCGGGTGCCCGTCTCCATCCTCCGCATCAATGCCTCCGCGGCGCCCTGGCAGGTGGGGGACCGGGCGACCCTGCAGGCCGTCGCCTTTGATCAGGGAGGGTCGGTGTTGCCGGGGCGGGTGATTCGGTGGAGTTCCCTCGATCCCTCGCTCGCGAGGGTGGACGCGGACGGGGCGGTGCAGGCCCTCGGAGAGGGCCAGGCACGGATCCGCGCCGAAAGCGAAGGCCAGGTTGCCGAGACGACGCTCGAGATCCGGGGCATCGCGGGGTACCTGGACGTACTCCCGGGTGAGGGCGCGCTGGCTGTCGGGCAGGTGGTGCGACTCGCCGCCATCTGGCGCACCGGCGCGGGCGAGGGAAAGCCGGCGAGCAACGCGACGTGGAGCAGCAGTGACCCCACGGTGCTTCGGGTGACACCCCAGGGCGAACTCACCGGCTTCCGTCCCGGCAGCGCACAGGTTCGCGCTGCCTTCGCCGGGCAGGTCTGCGACGTGACCTACCAGGTCTCGCGGGTCGAGGTCGCCGCGGTGCGGATCTCGCCCCGGCCAACCGTGGTCGAGATCGGCGAAGTCGTCCGCCTGCAGGCGCTGGCCAGCGACCGGCTCGGCTCGACCCTCGCGGGGCGGGTCGTGACGTGGACGTCCACCCATCCGGAGATCATCGCTGTCTCTCCCGATGGCACGCTGCGGGGTGTCTCTCCGGGGCAGGCGCGCATCAGTGCCTCCATCGGGAGCGGGTTTACGGGATTCGATGTACGAGTGGCGCCGGTCAATGTCGTTGCCGTCCGGCTCGAGCCGTCCGCCCTGACGCTGCGGGCGGGAGAGTCGGGACAGCTCCGCGCGCTGGTGCAGGGGCACAAGGGTGGCGCCCTGAGCGGCGTGCGGGTGGAGTGGCAGTCGAGCGATCCGAACATCGCCCAGGTGACGGCGGAGGGACTGGTCATCGGGGTTCGCTTCGGGACCGCACGCATCGCGGCCACCGCGGGCGGACGTCGCGCCACGATGGCCGTTGAGGTGCGGGCCGCTTCGACGATCTCCGCCCCGCGGCTCCGTGTTGGCGGCTGAAGCCGGCTACTTGAGGTTCTCCTCCACCGCTCGTGCGATCGAATCCGATCGTGCCGACAGGCTGCTGTCGCCGGCCTGCAGGAAGGTCGAGGCGGTCGTTCCGTAGATCACACTGTACAACGAGAGAATGCTCTGCGACGGCCGGTCGACCCAGCCGCGCGGTCGTGCGCGCGAGGCCGCGTCGTAGTGATAGGTTCCGAAGAGCAGCCGCCTGGTCCGGTCGATGTCGAGGTAGACGAGACCGCGGTTGAGCACGATCGACCCGCCTTCCTTGAGTGGCGTCGGGTTCAGGCGTCGCACCAGCCCTTCGGTCGCGAGATAGGCGGTGAGGCCCAGCGTCTGGTCCGGCACGCCGCCATCGCTCCACGCGAAGTAGATGGGCCGCTTGCCGATGTTGTCCCGGATCAGGAAGACCGTGATCAGGTCGGACAGCATCAGCGTGTCGTGCCCGAAGGCGATCTGCAGGTCACCGAACTTCACGCCCGAATTGTGCGGCACGAGCTGAGCTTCGGGCAGTTCGTTGATGGCCTGCTCGGTGAGGTCGAGGACCTTGTTGGTCGGCTTCTCGCCCTTCCAGTCCTTCCAGATCGGCGCGGCCTTCGACGGGTCGAAGGTCGGCGTCTCCCGGCGGCGCAACTGCTGCAGATGCCACCGGGTGTTCATCAGCGAGAGGTTCGCGAGCGTCACGTCCTTCCGGATTCCCTCCACCTCCTGGGCGTACCAGAGCGGGAAGGTGTCGTTGTCGCCGGCGGTGATCAGGATGCCGTACGGTTCCACCGACTCCAGCAGGTCCCTGGCGAAATCGCGCGCCAGGGTCTCGTGCGCCCGGCTCGCGGTCACGTGGTTGCCCGCGATCGGGATCAGGGCGAGTCCCAGGATTGGCGAGGCGGCGATCCAGCGCCCGGTCTCGCTCATGCGGTTCCGGAACAGATCGGCCGTCGCCTGCATCAGGGCGCCGAAGCCCACTGCGACCCACAGCCCGAAGGCGGCGAAGGACACGACGAAGAAATAGTCGCGTTCGCGCACCTCGCGGAGCACCGGACCCTTGGCGGGGTCGGTCGGGTAGGAGAACCCGTACTTGAAGTTGAGGTAGAAGACCAGCGCGATGGTGATCGTGGTCATCAGGGTGAGCGAGGCCCAGAAGGCCCGCCGGTCGCGCTGCCAGAGCGCGGAGGCGCCGGTGAGGCCGAGCAGCGTGAAGAGCGCCATCGAGGCCCGCATGCCGGCGTTCCCCCAGTCCCGCGCGAACTGCCAGCTGAAGTACTGCAGGTAGTTCCCGATCTGGGACACGAAATCCGCCTGGCGGAGTGTGACCGACGGCTTGCCGTACTGCGCCCGGTTGAGCACCTGCTGCAGCGCGTCCCACGTCGTCGGCTCGCCCTCGTTGATCGGCGGGAGCAGGTGGGCCCGGATCGGCAGGAAGGCGTAGTTGAGCGAGATCCCGATCACCACGGCCAGGAGCGAGAGATAGAGCAGGGGACGGCGGAACTCGCCCGCATCGCGCCAGATGGTATAGCCGGCGAGCACCGCCAGGACGATGCCGAGGAGCAGCCGCGTCTCCGGAGGGCCGTCCACGAAGGCGCTCCATTGGCCGGACACCGCCAGCGCGAGGGTGATGCCGAGCCAGAGCACCCAGGGCTTGAGCAGGACCGAAGGCTCGGTGAAGAGCACGTAGATGCCGACCGCCGGTGCCGCGAGGACGCCCATCATGTGGTTCGTGGAAGTCAGCGCGATGAGATAGGCGATGAGCACGAGCCAGCGGTCACGGTGCTGTCCGGGCACGTCATCCGCCCAGTGCACGCCCAGCCACATCACCAGCGCGGTCGAGAGCATCGAGACGGTATACACCTTCTCGTTGACCGTGGACTGGTTCCAGACGGTCCACGCCATCGCGCCGACCAGGATGCCCGCGAATGCCGCGGCGAGCCGGGCCCAGCGGGCCGTGACCACATCCCGCATCCAGCGGTCGGCCACCAGGAACCAGAGTCCCGCGGAGGCGGCGCTCGTGGCCGCGGCGAACAGGTTGATCCGCACCGCATACTGCGGGCTCAGCGGCAGCGCCCCCCAGACGTGCGCCAGCACGGTGAAGAGCGGATTGCCGGGCGGGTGCGGGATGCCGAGGACGTAGGCCGCCGCGATGTATTCGGAGGTGTCCCAGAAGGCCGTGGTCGGTGCCAGGGTCAGCACATAGATGATGAAGACCGCGAGCCCCGCGAGGGCGGCGAAGAGATACGGCGGCGGTTCGCGGGTGGCAGAGGCCGGATTCGTCATGGACTCAGGGGCAACGGGTAAGTGGGAGAATGGGGACTGGACACGGGGCCGTGGGCGGGGCGACTCCCCGCCTCGGCGTCCCATGCCAGGGTCAGTGCCGGAACTGGCGCTTGCCGGTGATGATCATCGCGAGGCCATGCTTGTCGGCCGCGGCGATGACCTCGGCGTCGCGCAGCGAACCGCCGGGCTGGATGATGGCGGTGACCCCGGCCGCGGCGGCCTCCTCGACCCCGTCGGCGAAGGGGAAGAAGGCGTCGGAGGCGAGCACCGAGCCTCTGGGATCGTGTCCCTGCTGGCGCGCCTTGTGGACCGCGAGGAAGGAACTGTCCACCCGGCTCATCTGCCCGGCGCCGATCCCGATCGTCGCTTCGTTCCGGGCGAGGAGCACCGCGTTGGACTTCACCGCGGCCACCGCGCACCAGGCGAAACGGAGATCCACCAGTTCCGCTTCCGTCGGCTGCCGCTGTGTCGGCGTCTGCCAGTCGGTGTCGGTGAGGTCCGGGACGAAGCGATCCTGCACCAGCAGGCCACCGCGCACCCGCTTGAAGTCGAGGCCGCTCTGGCCACGGCTCACCGGCAGTTCCACCGCGCGCAGGTTCTTCTTGCCGGCGAGCACCTGCAGCGCCTCGTCGTGGAAGGACGGCGCGACGATCACCTCGAGGAACAGCTCCACGAGCCGCTCCGCGGTGCGGCGGTCCACCACGGTGTTGAACGCGACGACGCCGCCGAAGGCCGATTGCGAATCGCAGGCCAGCGCCTTGGCGAAAGCCTCATGCGCGGAACTGGCGACCGCGACGCCACAGGGCGTGTTGTGCTTGATGATCGCGCAGGCGGGGCGGGTGGGCCACAACGAGACCGTCCACATCGCCGCGTCGAGGTCGAGAATGTTGTTGAAGGAGAGTTCCTTGCCCTGCCGCTGCTTGAGGTCGCGGAGCCCCCGAGGCTCCTCGTCCACGTACAGCCCCGCCCGCTGGCTGGGATTCTCGCCGTAGCGCAGGGCCATCAGCCGCTCGAACGAGAAGCCGATCCGGCTGGGCAGTCCGTCCTCGGTCGGCGTGAGGTAGCGCGCGATGGCGCCATCATAGTCCGCGGTGTGGCTGAACACCTTCGCCGCCAGGGCCCGGCGCTCCTCGGCGTCGACACCGCCGCGGCGGACCTGGTCGAGAATGCCGGGATAATCCATGGGATCGACCACGACGGTCACCGAGTCGTGGTTCTTCGCGGCCGAACGGAGCATGGCGGGGCCGCCCACGTCGATGTTCTCGATCGCGTCCTCGAAGGTCACATGGGGCTTGGCGACCGTCTCGCGGAAGGGATAGAGATTCACCGCGAGCAGGTCGATCGGAGTGATCTTCCACGCGGCGATGGCCGCCAGGTGCTCCGGCACCTCGCGCCGGGCGAGCAGTCCGGCGTGGATCGCGGGATGCAGCGTCTTCACCCGCCCGTCGAGAATCTCCGGAAAGCCGGTGACGGCCTCGACCGCGGTGACCGGGACGCCCGCCTGACGCAGCGTCGCGTAGGTGCCCCCCGTCGAGATCACATCCCATCCCAGATCCACCAGCCCCTGGGCGAAGGGGACGATTCCCCGCTTGTCGCTTACCGAGATCAGGGCACGCGGCACGTTTCACTCCTCACGCAGGTATTTCCAGAGGCTCGGGCAGCGGGACCGGATGGCCGGCCTCCGCCGCCGCGAGCACCACGGCTGGCAGCAATTGGTGTTCGGCCCTGAGGACTCGTGCCGCAAGGGTCTCGGCGGTGTCTCCGGGGAGCACGGGCACTCGGGCCTGGGCGAGGATCGCCCCGCGATCGTAATGCTCGTCGACCAGATGCACCGTGGCTCCGGAGACCGTGGCTCCACTCGCGACCACGGCCTCATGCACGTGATGGCCGTACATCCCGGGCCCGCCGAAATTCGGGAGCAGGGCGGGGTGAATGTTGAGCATGCGGTTCCGGAAGACCTGGATGACGCCCGCTGGAACCAGCTTGAGGTACCCCGCGAGGACCACCAGGTCCACCCGGTGTTCGTGCAGCAGCGCGAGCCACTCCGACGCGTCGCGGTGATTCGTGAACGCGATGGCCGGGATTCCGCGCTCACGCGCGCGCTCGAGTGCGGGGGCGTCTCCGCGATTGCTCAGGACCAGCACGACTTCGGCCTTCGCGGAACCGCCGAGGGCGTCCAGCAGGGCGACGAGGTTGGATCCCCGACCGGAGACGCAGACAGCAAGCCGCATTGGCATGGCGCAAGAACTTAGCGGCGTGCGGCTTTCTATAGTAGTGGCAGCGCGAGGCCCACGTGGGGGCCCCTGCGCCCTACAGGCCGCCCGTCCCGATGCCGACAATGCCAAGAACCGCTTGGACTTAGCAGCAGAGCCCCGCCCCGGTGCCAGGGGCAGCTCCGGGGGTGGCCCTCCGATTGCTAACCAAGCTGCCGATTCCCATCACATACCCTGGGCAGAGGACCGCATCATGAGTACCCATCTCCACCGATCCGTCCGGCTGGGCGGTATCGTCTCCCTGCTGGCCTCGCTGGCCGGCTGCACCGCTACGACCCGGGAGTCCGCACTTCCCATCGAGCGATATGTGACCCAGGTGTCGGACGGCACCGGGAACATTCAGGCCACCCTTATCACCGGCGATCCGCCGGAGCCTAACGGTGGGCCGGTCAACACCGTCGCCGGCTTCCCGGCGATGGTCAGCGGCGGCAGCGCGCAGCAGACGGTGAATGCCGGCGCGTCGTTCACCCGGATCGTGGTCAAGGTGCCCGGGGCGACCAACTACTACGAGATGCAGGTGCCGTCGGCCGCCAGCAGCGACCTGGTCATCCATGCCGCCACCACCCTGCCGAACATGTCGCTCCCCGTCGCCTACGCGGTCGGTGATGCCGGCACCCTCGGTCCCTACACACTGCTCAACACCCGGGTGATCCAGGTGGGCACCGGCGACATCCAGATCAGTGTCTCCTGGAGCGACTCGAGCGACGTCGACCTGCATGTGGTCGATCCGAGCAACGAAGAGCTCTACTTCAGTCACCGGACCGCGGTGAGCGGCGGCACCCTGGACCTCGACTCCAACCCGGCGTGCGCTAAGAACACCCTGTCGGACGGCACGCAGGCGTACCTGAGCAACGAGAACGTCGTGTGGCCCACCGGCAAGGCCGTCTCGGGCACCTATACGGTCAGGCTGACCTACTGGTCCGCATGCGGAATCACCGCCGGGACCGATTACCTCGTGACCGTGGCCAGGGCCGGCGCGGTTCCCCAGATCTTCCGCGGCACCTTCCAGCCGCCAGGGACGAGCGGCGGCGCGGGGTCCGGCATCCTGATCACCACCTTCACCTACTAAGCGCACCGTGCAGCGCGAAGGGACCCCTTCCGGCTCAGGCCGGGAGGGGTCCCTTTTCGCTCCGGTGACTTTGATCGAACGCGCTATCCCTCCAGGATGCGCTCGAGCGCGCCGGTGATCTCCCCGAATCGGTCGACCGGCAGCGTCCGCGGGTCGAGCAGCACCCGGTCATCCTCGACGCGGGCGATGACCGGCGGGTCGCCCAGCCGGAGGCGGAGCGCGAGGCCGTTGGCGCCTAACGCGCCGCCATCGAGCGCGACCAGGGTGGTCGGCAGCATGGCGCCGGGGAAGGAACCGCCGCCCACGGCGGAGCTGCCCGGCTGCAGAGTGGGATTGAAGGACTGGGGAAGTTCCGCGGCGAGCGCGGCGGCGCGGCGGGCGAGTTCCATGGGGGCCAGGGTGAGCATGGCGAGCACCGGGATCGAGGCAATTGCCCCGGCGGGGTCGCGGTACAGTCCGAGCGTGGCCGCCAGCGCCGCGAGGGTGAACTTGTCGGCCCGGAGTGCCCGCGCGAACGGGTTCGAGCGGCAGCGCGCGATGGCTGCCATATGGCCGACCAGGCAGCCCGCCTGCGGCCCGCCGAGCAGCTTGTCGCCGGAGAAGAGCACGAGGTCGGCGCCGGTGGCCACCGCATCGGGGACTCGCGGTTCGGTCGTCAGGCCCCACGGCGAGAGGTCGGCGAGCAGGCCGCTGCCCACGTCGTACAGGTAGGGGATCCCGGCACTGGCGGCGAGAGCGGCGAGCTCGGCCGGCGCCGGCGTCGCGACGAATCCGCTCTGCTCGAAGTTGGAGCGGTGCACGGTGAGGATGGCGGACGCGCCTGACAACGCGCGTTCGTAGTCCGCGAGGTGGGTGCGGTTGGTCGTCCCGACCTCGACCAGCACGCAGCCGCTCTTCTCCATGATCTCGGGAATCCGGAACGCCCCGCCGATCTCGATCAGCTCGCCCCGTGAGATCAGGACCCGGCCCCCTGCGGCCAGCGCGTTGAGGGCCAGCACCAGGGCCCCGGCCGCGTTGTTCACCGCCAGCCCGTCCTCCGCGCCGGTCAGCTCCGCCAGCAGCCGGCGGCAGTGATCGGCCCGGTGGCCCCGGCTCCCGGTGGCCAGATCGTATTCGAGGGTGCTGTAGTCCTCAGCGACGGATCGCATCGCCTGCCATGCGGCGGGTGCGAGCGGCGCTCGGCCCAGATTGGTGTGCAGCACGACGCCAGTGGCATTGAGGACCGGCCGGAGCGACCGGGCGGTGTCGAGCCGCAGCCGCTCTTCGATTTCCTGGGCCCAGTCCTCGGGCGGGCCGCTCCGGCGCCGGCGCGCCGCATCGATCGTGGCGCGAACCGCCGCGACGACGGCGTTTCTCGGAGCGGCGTTCAGCAGGGCGGTGACCGCCGGCTCCTGGAGCAGCCGGTCCACCGACGGGAGCTGGCGCCGCGCATCGCTCATGGCTGCTTCGTCGAATCGGCCGGGGTCGGCGCCTTCGCCGAGTCGGCAGGGACCGCAGTGCTGTCCTTGCTCTCGGGCTTGACCGCCACCGGCTTCGGCTTTGGAATCACGAGGATCGACTTCGCATCGGCGGTCACGCCCGCCGCGCTCCTGATCCCGCGAATCTGCAGGTCGAACTTGCTCAGCGGCGCGAACGCACTGTCCACCCGCAGGATCAGGCGGTCGAAGAGCGCGGGGCGGCTCTTGATGATCGAGTCGGCCTCGGCATCCACTTTCGCGGGCGGTCCACCGATGCCGGGTGCGCCTGGCTTCGGGCCCGGGAGCTTTGGGGCAATCGGCTTCAAGGAGGTGCTGTCGCGCTTCGTGGTGTCCTGCAGGGCCTTGAGCGAGTCCGTCTGCGCGCGGGCCAGCTTCTGCAGGCTGTCGTCGAGGGCCGGCGGACGCAGCGAGCGGATCGGCACCTCGGTCGAGTCCTTCTGTCTCCGGAAGCTGATTCCGAGGCTGTCGAACCGCTGGGTGGGGTCGAGTGGCTGGGAGAAGGTGATGGTCGCGCTGACGCTGTCGATCGGGGTGATGCTGCTGATTCTCGGGCCGACGGTGTCGCGCGGGATGAGCCAGAGCGGCGCGACCCGGTAGCTGCCCGCGGCCACCTGGGTGGAATCGTAGTTCTCACGCCGGTCCCGGCGAAGATTGCGGTTCTGGTCGAGGATGCCGACGACCGACCAGGCGCCATGGGGCAGGGGGCCGATCGCGTATCGCCCGCCGCTGTCGGCGACGGTCCGATACGTGAGGCTGTCGGGAAGCAGCGTCAGTTCGACGAGGGCCTGGCGCGCGACGCGGCCGCTCACCCAGTCGATCACGATCCCGCGCAGGGTATCGGTCGGCATCGCACCGCCGGTACTGAAGGTCAGCACCGCCGTCGTGTCCAGCTTGTTGTGACGGAGGTCGCTGATGCCCGGAAGCAGTTCGATGCGGTAGGCGCGGTTCGGTTTCCACCCTTCCTTGGGACGGACCGTGATGCGGTCGCGCTTCCAGTGCACCACGGGCACCGCGCTGCTCGGCGAGACCAGGAACAGCTTCTCGAGGTCGCCGGTCCCGAGTCCGTAGTTGGGCGAGGAACCTTCGGACACGATTTCGTCGAAGCGGAACTCGACGTCGCGGTTCCAGCCGCCATAGACACCGAGTGACTCGGGAACCGTGCCGAGGAGCTTGGGGGGGACCTTGTCCTCGGGGCCGCCGGGTGGGGAGCCCATGCGCGCGCAGGCGAGGATCGCCAGCAGCATGAGGCCGGCCAGCATTTCGCGCGCCCGGATTGGCGGCGCGTGGCGCGGAGCCGGCCTGGATTGCCTCAGGCGCATCCGAGCTGCCCGCGCTTCTCCGCGATCGCGGCGGCCTGCTGCTGCATCGAGGCGAGCTTCTCGCGCTCCCTGGCGACGACGTCGACCGGCGCCCGGCTCACGAACTGCTCGTTGCCGAGTTTCTTGTGCTGGCTCTCGATCAGTCCCGTGAGCCGCTCCTGCTCGGCGCCGAGGCGCTGGCACTCCTTGTGGAGGTCGACCAGGTCGCCGAGAGCGATGTACAGTGCGGTGCCGTCCTGCAGGATGGCGTTCGCACCGGGCTCCGCAAGCGGTTCCCCGTACGTGAGGACCCCCACCTTTGCGAGACGGGCAATGGTGCCTTCCTCCGCGGTGAACGCGGCGTGACGTCTCGAGATGCGGAGATTCACTGGCTTGCCGGGCTCGACTCCGTACTCGGCCCGGATCTGCCGCACCGCGCCGACCAGTTCCTGCACCAGCGCGAAATCCCGTTCGGCCGCGTCATCCATCGCGCGGCGAGCTGGCATTGGCCAGGGAGACAGGGTAATCGAGGCATCGGCTGGCCGCCCGGGCAAGCGCTTC
Organism: uncultured Gemmatimonadales bacterium; assembly: GCA_963817435.1. Classification (GTDB taxonomy): domain Bacteria; phylum Gemmatimonadota; class Gemmatimonadetes; order Gemmatimonadales; family GWC2-71-9; genus JADJOM01. The sequence continues at coordinate 967,337 of CAWFNY010000001.1, read as the reverse complement.
CAGAGCGCCTCGGTGATGAACGGCATGATCGGGTGCAGCATCTGCAGTGCGACCTCGAAACAGCGGGCCACGACGGCGCGGGCCACGTCGCCGCCCGGCTCGCTGCCGTAGAGTCGCGGCTTGATCTGCTCGAGATACCAGTCGGCCAGATCGCTCCAGACGAAATGGTAGATCGTGGAGGCCGCCTCGTTGAGTCGGTACTTCTCGTAGCTCGCGGTGGCCTCACGGACCATCCGGTCACAGCGGGCGACGATCCAGCGATCGGCGAACGTGAGTTCCTCGCGGTGGATGGCGTCGGCGTAGCGTCCGGCGAGCGGCCGAACCGGCCGCCTGAGCCGCCGCTCCGGATTCGCCGCCGTCCGGCAGATTGGTCAGGATGAACCGCCCCGCATTCCAGAGCTTGTTGGCGAAATTGCGGCCCGGAGCGAAGGAAGTCTCGAGATCGTTCGGGTCGAGGATCACGTCCGTGCCCGACCGCCATGCCGGCGATCACGGTGTAGCGCAGCGCATCGGCTCCGAACTTCTCCACCACCTCCAGCGGATCGATCCCGTTGCCGAGCGACTTGGACATCTTGCGATGCTGGGTGTCGCGCACCGTGCCGTGGAGATAGACGGTCTGGAAGGGGATCTCGCCCATGAACTCGCAGCCCGCCATCACCATCCGCGCGACCCAGAAGAACAGGATCTCCGGGGCGGTCACCAGCAGTCGAACCGGGATAGAAACGGGCGAGATCGTCGGTCTTCTCCGGCCAGCCCAGGGTGGAGAAGGGGACCAGCCATGAGGAGAACCAGGTGTCGAGCACATCCTCGTCCTGGCGCAGGGCGCCGCCGCAGGCGCAGACCCTGAGGTCGGTGCGGCTGACCAGCATCTTGCCGCAATCGTCGCAGTACCAGACCGGTATCCGGTGCCCCCACCAGAGCTGCCGGGAGATGCACCAGTCGCGGATGTTTTCCATCCACTGCGCGTACTCGTCGCCCCGGCGCTCCGGAATGAAGCGGAGCCGTCCGTCGGTGTACGCCTGGAGGGCGGGCTTCGCGAGCGGCGCCATCTTCACGAACCACTGATCCGACAGCCGGGGCTCGATCACCGTGTCGCAACGGTAGCAGTGCCCCACCGCGTGGCGATGGTTTTCCACCCCGGCGAGCAGGCCCAGCGCCTCGAACTCCTGGACGACCTTCTTGCGGGCCTCGTAGCGATCGAGACCCTGGAAGCGCTCCGGGACCGTCTCGGCCATCCGCGCTTCCGGGGTCATGATGTCGATCTGGGCCAGGCTGTGCCGCTGGCCGATCTCGAAGTCCACCGGGTCGTGCGCCGGGGTCACCTTCACCGCGCCGGTGCCGAAGTCCTTGTCGATCGCGCTGTCGGCGACGATCGGGATCTCGCGGTCGACCAGCGGCAGCCGCAGCCGCTGTCCGATCAGCCTCGTGTAGCGGGGATCATCCGGGTGCACCGCGACGGCGGTGTCTCCCAGCATGGTCTCCGGTCGGGTCGTCGCCACCGTCACATGGCCCGAGCCGTCGGCCAGTGGATAGCGCAGGCGCCAGATCCGGCCGTCGGTCTCCTCTTTCTCCGCCTCCTCGTTCGAGAGCGCGGTGAGGCAGCGCGGACACCAGTTGATGATGTACTTGCCGCGGTAGATGAGGCCCTTTTCGTGCAGCCGCACGAAGACTTCGCGCACCGCGCGGGAAAGATCGTCGTCGAGCGTGAAATAGGTTCGCGACCAGTCGGCGCTCGCACCGATGGCCCTGAGCTGGTCGAGGATCTCGCCGCCGGTCTTGTCCACGAAGGCCCAGACCCGGCGGACGAACTCCTCACGTCCCAGGTCGAACCGGGTCTTGCCCTCCTTCGCGACCAGCTTCTCCACCACGTTCTGCGTGGCGATACCGGCGTGGTCGGTCCCCGGCAGCCACAGCACCTGGCGGCCCCGCATCCGCTCGAAGCGGGCGAGCACATCCTGCACCGTGTTGTTGAGCCCATGGCCCATGTGCAGCACCGCCGTCACGTTGGGCGGCGGCATCATGATGACGTACGGGGCCGAGGCATGCCTCGGGGCTGCAGGCTCGAAGCACCGTTCCTCCAGCCAGAACCGGTAGAGGTCGGACTCGATGGAGGCTGGATTGTATTGTGGGGGCAGCGTCGTGTCGGTCATGCGGGGAGGTCGGTCACGTCGAGGGCAGGCTCGGCGGCGTCATCCTCGCCGTGCACGAGGAGGCAGTTCACGAGCGTATCGATGCCGGCGGTCTGGCTCGCCAGCCGGAACGCGTGGGCCCGGAGCGCCCTGGTCGGCACCCAGCCATGCAGCTCGACGATGCCGGGTCCCACGCCGATCGGCACCAGCTCGAGTCCCTTGAAGCGCGGATCGTGCTCGAGCGTCAGGCGGGCCGCGCGGGCGGCCTCGGACGGGGTGAGCCGGGCGCTGGTGGGGCGTTGCGTCGCGCGGCGGAGCGCCCGGCCGGTGCGCTCCCGTGACAGCGGGCCCAGCCATTCGCCGAGCGCGAAGCCGGCGGCCACACCGATGATGGTGCCGACGAGGGTCCAGGCGAGGAGTTCCGAGGCGGGCGGACGGCGTGACATGTTCGTGAATGCGCTCTTACGCTGGTCATCGGCGAGCGGTTAAGTTAACACCATGAGTGAAGATAATGTGCAGATGAGCGGTGGCGCCTACGGGCGCTGGGCGGTCTTCGCCCTGCTCCTGATCGCCGGCCTGGTCTGGTACTTCGTGTCCTCGCCCCGGGTCCCGCCGATCATTCGTCCGCCCGCGGTCCAGGAGACCCCATGAGCGTGATCCGCCTGACCCTGCCCGACGGCAGCGTGCGGGAGGTCGAATCGGGGACGACCGCGCGCCAGGTTGCCCAGTCGATCGGCGCCGGACTCGCCCGCGCCGCGCTCGCCGCGCGCGTCAACGGCCAGATTCGCGATCTGGACCGCCCGATCACCGAGGATGCGGCGTTCGCCATCCTGACGGACAAGGACCCCGACGCGCTCGATGTGCTCCGCCACTCCGCCGCCCACATCCTGGCGACGGCGGTGCGGGAGCTGTTCCCGACGGCGGCGATCGGCTTCGGTCCGCCGATCGAGGACGGGTTCTACTACGACTTCGAAGTCGAGCGCCCGTTCACGCCCGAGGACCTGGAGCACATCGAGAAGCGGATGGCCGAGGTCACCGCGAAGGACTATCCGTTCGTGCGGGAAGTGGTCGACCGGGTGGAGGCCAACCAGCGGTTCAGGGACGATCCGCTGAAGCTCGAGCGCATCCGCGATCTCGGCGACGACGAGACCATCACCGTCTATACCGACGGTCCCTTCGTCGACCTCTGCCGCGGGCCGCACCTCCCGAGTACCTCGCGCCTCAAGCATTTCAAGCTGCTGTCGGCGGCGGGCGCCTACTGGCGCGGCGATTCCAGCCGCCAGATGCTGCAGCGGATCTACGGCACGGCCTGGTTCAGGAAGGAAGACCTCGACGCCTACACCCATCGGCTCGAAGAGGCCCGCAAGCGCGACCACCGGAAGGTCGGGAAGGAGCTCGACCTCTTCGTCTTCCATCCCTTCGCGCCGGGCGCGCCGTTCTGGACCGACCGTGGCACGGCGATCTACAACACGCTCAACGCGTACATGCGGGAGCTGCAGCGCGACGGGTATCAGGAAATCAAGACGCCGCTGCTGTACAACAAGGGGCTGTGGGAGATCTCCGGGCACTGGGGCAAGTACCGCGAGAACATGTTCCTCGTCCATAACAACGAGACGGGCGAGCAGGACATGTCGCTCAAGCCGATGAACTGCCCCAGTCACCACCTGCTGTACGCCACGGGCAAGCACTCCTACCGCGAGCTGCCCATCCGGTACAGCACCTATGACGTCCTGCACCGGAACGAGGTAAGCGGCGCCCTCGCGGGGCTGACGCGGGTGCGGCAGTTCCAGCAGGACGACTGCCACATCTACCTGATGGAGTCGCAGATCGCGGACGAGGTGCGCCGCCTGACGCGCTTCATCCTCGATTACTACGCCACCTTCGGCCTCACCGCCGCGCTCAAGTTCGCCACCCGTCCCGAACAGCGCATCGGGGACGACGCGATGTGGGATCGCGCCGAAGGGGCGCTCCGCGCCGCGCTCGAGGCGACGGGGATGCCCTACGAGCTCAAGCCGGGGGACGGTGCGTTCTACGGGCCGAAGATCGACTTCGACGTCGCCGACTCGATCGGCAGGACCTGGCAGCTCGGCACCATCCAGCTCGACTATGCCGCGCCGGAGCGCTTCGATCTCAAGTACGTCGGCGAGGACAATCACGACCACCGCCCCGTGATCATCCACCGGGCGGTCAACGGCTCGTTCGAGCGGTTCATCGCGATTCTGATCGAGCACTTCGCCGGCGCGTTCCCGCTCTGGCTCGCGCCGGAGCAGGTGCGGGTGCTGCCGATTTCGGATGTGCAGGAGGAGGCTGCCGCCAGGGTGCATCGCATGCTTCGCGATGCAGGCCTCCGGGCGACGCTGGGTGCGGGGAGCCAGACGCTCAACTACCGCATCCGCGAAGGCGAGGTGCAGCGAGTGCCCTACATGGCGGTCGTGGGCCAGCGGGAAGCCGACAACGGAACGGTCGCGATCCGGGTGCGCGGGGCGGGGAACAAGCAGGAGATCATCCCCGCCGCCGACTTCGTGGCGAGGCTCACCGGGCAGGTGCGGAGCCGGGCGCTGGTACCGTAATCACCAGGCCACCCGCGCGGTACCGTCTTGGCTCTAGAGCTTCCTGGCGATCTTCTGCTCCACCTTGCCGACCGCCTCCTGGATCGCTCCCGTTACCTTGGCGATCTTGCCTTCAGCCCTGAGGTGCCCGTCGCCGGCGAGCTCCCCGATCGTCTCCTTCACGCCGCCCTTGATCTGCGTTGCCTTGCCCTTCAGGGACCGCTTGATCCCATCCAGGGCCACACGCCGGTTCGACATATCCCCTCCGTCAGGTGAGCCTTCTGCCCTGCATCAACCGGACAATCACCACGATGAGTGCCACGGCCAGCAGGAGATGGATCAGGCCGCCGAACGCGAACCCGCCCACCAGACCCAGCGCCCAGAGCACAAGCAGGATGAGCACAACTGTCCACAGCATAGATCCTCCGATCGAGGCGAGACCGGCCGGGACCGCGATACTCAGGCGTCGTCCTGAGGCTTCTCGCCACCGAACCGACACGCGCTCGGGAATTAGTCTAGCCACATCCCCATGAGGCGAGCGTGAATCCACCGTGCGACCTTCCCGCGCCAGACACCGCCTTCCGGACCCCGGGTCCCGGCGCCCGCGCCGGTGCCCCCTGACAGCCTGGCCGTCCCTCCGGGTGTGCCCGGAGACCGATAACCTGTAGTGTGCTACTTTCCCCGGCGGGTATTCCCGGGCACTCCGCTCTTCGAACCTCTCCGTGGCTCAAGGGCCCCCGACGGCTCGAGGCCGCCAGGCAGAAAGGTGCTGACGGATGGCGATTCTGTGGACGATTCTCGCCGTGGTTGGTGTGCTGGTCGCATTCCTCGTCGTGCAGTCGATCTACCTCGGGGCCGTGCTCAAGTGGGAGGACGAGCAGTCAGTGGGCCTGGGCTACTACGGCCGCACGCCGGGAGGGCGGGAGGCCTTCAAGCGTTCGCTTCGCCTGCATGCACGCCTGCTCTCCCCCCTGCTCAAGCTCAACGCCGCCGGCGCCAAGCTCGACTTCCAGAAGCTCCGCTTCCTGTACAAGGGCGTGGCCGGCCCCCACGGCAGCTGCAGCGAAGAGAGCTTCGCCAAGGGCGCCGGCTATCAGGCGCGCCCTGACGATGTATTCGTCGTCACCCAGATGAAGTGCGGCACCACCTGGATGCAGCAGATCGTCTACGAGGTGCTGAACCGGGGGCAGGGTGACCTGGTCGACTCGGGGAAGACGATGTACGCGCTCTCACCCTGGCTCGAGGGCCGCAAGAGCGTCTCGCTGGAGGCGGCCCCGCTCATTGGCGCGGAACGGCCCTCGCGAATCATCAAGACCCACTTCCCGGCCCAGCTCTGTCCCGCCGCGCCGGCGGCGCGATACATCTACGTCGCCCGCCATCCGGTCTCCTGCTTCGCGAGTTGCATCGATTTCATCGTGACGAATGTCGGCGGCATGGCGCCGCCGACCGAGGCGTTCGAGGCCTGGTACTGTTCCCCTGACCTGATGTGGTGGGGCACCTGGCCCGATCACATGAAGGGCTGGTGGGATAGGGCCAGCGGAAACGGCAACGTGCTGTTCCTCTACTTCGAGGACATGAAGCGGGATCTCCCGGCCACCGTGCGCCGGGTGGCGGAGTTCCTCGGCGTCGCGCCGCTCAGCGAGCAGCAACTCGCGCGGGTGGTGGACAAGGCCGGCTTCGTCTACATGCAGCGGCACCAGGACCACTTCGAGATGCACCCGCCGCACATTCTGCAGACCAACGCCGAGCTGTTCGTGAGCGGCACCGCGGACCGCCACCAGGACGTGCCGGCGGAGGTCCGTGATCGCCTGCTCGGCTGGGCCGCCGCGCAGATGGCCGGGCATTCCTTTCCGCTGGCGCAGGCCTACCCCGATGTTGCCGCCGCTGTAGCGACGCCGGCTGCAGGCCGGTAGCTGCCCGGCCGGCGAGGGCCCCGTGCACGGGCGCGCATAGTCATGCAGCACCTACCATCCGTCGCCCGCTCCGGTGATACTTCGGCCCTCGGATTCACCACACGCTGAGGGCTCAGTGAGCGACGCAACTACGCCGGTCATTCTCGCCGCCTGCCGCACGCCGATCGGGAAGTATCTCGGCGCGCTCGGCGGCTTTTCCGCGCCCCAACTCGGCGCGCTCGCGATCCGCGAGGCGGTCCGCCGCGCGGGGATCGACGTCGCGGCGGTCGAGGAAGTGATCATGGGGCAGGTGGTGCAGGGGGGCTCGGGCCAGGCGCCCGCCCGACAGGCGATGATCCACGGCGGCATTCCGCCGGTGGTCCCCGCCCTCACCATCAACAAGGTCTGCGGCTCGGGACTCAAGGCGGTGATGCTCGCGTCGCAGGCCATCAAGGCGGGCGACGCGCAGTGCATCGTGGCGGGCGGGCAGGAATCGATGTCCTCCGCTCCCCACTATCTGTACGGCTATCGCAACGGGATCAAGGCCGGCAATCAGACGATCGTCGACGGCATGATCCACGACGGCTTGTGGGACTCCTTCGGCAAGAACCACATGGGGGAGTACGCCGAGTACACCGCGGAGAAGGCTGGGGTCACCCGCGCGGATCAGGACGAATTCGCCTTCCAGAGCCACCGCAAGGCCATCGCGGCGCAGGAGGGCGGGAAGTTCAGCGCCGAGATCGTTCCGGTGGAGGTGGCGGGCAAGGGCGGCGTCACGAAGGTGACGGCGGACGAATCACCCCGGAAGGACACCAGCCTCGAATCCCTCGCGAAGCTCAAGCCGGTATTCAAGAAGGACGGCAGTGTGACCGCCGGGAACGCCCCGGGCCTCAACGACGGCGCCAGCGCGCTCATCATCGCCTCGCTGGCGTTCGCGAAGGCTCACGGTCTCGCTCCCCTGGCCAGGGTGACGCACTACGCCACGGGTGGCGGCGAGCCGAAGGAGCTGTTCTTCGCGCCGATCTTCGCGGTGCAGAACCTGATGAAGAAGGCCGGCACGACGATCGGCCACTACGATCTCATCGAGGCCAACGAAGCCTTTGCCGTCCAGGCGCTCGCCGATGGCCGTGCGCTCGGGTGGGACTGGGATCGTGTGAACGTCCACGGCGGTGCGGTCGCCCTCGGCCACCCGATCGGCGCCAGCGGTGCCCGGGTGCTCACCACGCTGCTCTATGCGATGCAGGACCGGCACAAGTCCACCGGTCTCGCCACACTCTGCCTCGGCGGCGGAAACGCCGTGGCCCTCACGGTCGAAAGGATCTGAACCCATGAGCCGTCCCTCGATTCAGGTGCAGGCGCCCCCGGCGCCCGGCGCCCGCTTTCGCGGCTTCCCGCTGCGCTGGCCGTTGACGCTTGCCGGCGCGGCCGCGCTGGTGGCGCTCTCCGCCCAGGTGGCGATCCCGGTGCCGTTCTCACCGGTGCCGATGACGCTGCAGGGGCTCGCGGTGGTGCTGGTCGGCGGGCTCTTCGGATCGGCGCTGGGCGCCGGGTCGATGGTGCTCTACCTCGTGGCGGGCGCCTTCGGCGCGCCGGTGTTCTCCGCCGGACATGCCGGGCTTCCGTGGCTCTTCGGGCCGACTGGCGGCTACCTGCTCGCCTTCCCGGTCGCGGCCGCCGCGGTGGGCCGCCTCGCCGAGCGGGGTCGCTTCGCGCGCTCGCTGCTCGCCGCCTTCGTCGGGATGGTGATCATCCATCTCGGTGGCTGGGCCCAGTTGACCCTCCTCTCCGGCGGCGCCGGGCGCGCCGTGGCGCTGGGCGTCACACCCTTCATCGCGCAGGATCTGCTCAAGGTGCTGCTCGCCGCCGTGGTGCTGTGGCGGGCGCATCACGCCCTCCGCCTCCGCTCGTGACCCTCGCCGCCGTGCCTGAGCGCCCGTCGCCAGTACGCGCGGCGGGCTGGGCACTGCTCTATCTCGGGACCGGCTTCGTCCTGATGGTGGTGCTGTCCATCGTTGGCGCGAGGCTCACCGGCGGGTTCGATCGCGGTGCTCCCGGTCCCCGAACACTCATCATCCAGACGGCGAGCGGACTGCTCGCCTACGGCACCCTCACCTGGGCCATCGGCCGGCGGGCGATCGGGCTCACCTGGGAGGACCTCCGCTGGGCCCCCACCGCGGGGGCGGGGCGGGGATTCCTGCTCGGGCTGCTGCTGGGGATCGTTCCGGCCGGACTCGCGCTCGGACTCTCGCTGATCGTGGGCGGGGCGCGGTTCGTTCCCGACGCGGGCAGCACCCAGGACTACCTGCTCCAGATTGCCCGGACCGCCCTGCTGCTCGCCCCGGCCGCACTGCTCGAGGAGGTGATGTTCCGCGGGGTCGGGCAGGTCGTGCTTGCGCGCGCCATCGGGCGGGTGCCGGCGCTCCTGGTCCTGTCGGGGCTTTTCGCGATGGCGCACCTGCTCAATCCGAATGGCACGACGCTCGGCATGCTCAACATCGCGCTGGCCGGCATCATGCTCGGCGTCGCCTTCTATGCCCCTGGCGGGATCTGGACGGCGTGGGGCGCTCACCTGGGCTGGAACGCCACGCTGGCGGCACTCGATGCCCCGGTGAGCGGTCTGCCGTTCCGGATCCCTCTCATCGACTACCACCCCGGTGGCCCGCAGTGGCTGACCGGCGGGACCTTCGGCCCGGAAGGCGGCCTGCTGGCGACCGCGATGATCGCGCTCGCCACCGCTGCCGCATGGCGCTGGAGCGGAAAGGAGCTGTCGTGAAGGTTGCCGTGATTGGCGCGGGCACCATGGGCAACGGCATCGCTCAGGTCTTCGCGACCTCAGGACACCAGGTGACGATGGTCGACGTTTCGGCACAGGCGCTCGACAAGGGGCTGGCCGCGATCCGGACCAGCCTCGGCCGCATGGTCAAGAAGGGAGCCCTGGAGCAGGATGCCGCCGACCTCGCGGCGGGCCGGATCGCGGTGGCGACCACGGTGGAGGATGTGAAGGGGGCGGAGCTGGCGATCGAGGCCGCCACGGAGAACCCGGCCCTCAAGTACCAGATCTTCGAGCAGCTCGACCACGGCTGTGCTCCGGGTGTCATTCTCGCGACAAACACCAGCTCCATCTCCATCACCGAGATCGCCGCGAAGACCCGGCGGCCGGATCTGGTGATCGGCATGCACTTCATGAACCCGGTCCCGGTCATGCAACTGGTCGAGGTCATCCGCGGTCAGGCCACCAGCGATGCCACCACCCGGCGGATCATGGAGCTGGCCGCGACGCTGGGGAAGACGCCGGTCGAAGTCAACGACTATCCCGGCTTCGTCAGCAATCGGGTGCTGATGCCGATGATCAACGAGGCCATCTTCTGCGTGATGGAAGGGGTGGCCGCTCCCGAAGCCATCGACACGGTGATGAAGCTGGGGATGGCGCACCCGATGGGTCCGCTGATGCTGGCCGACCTGATCGGGCTCGACACCTGCCTCGCGATTCTGGAAGTGCTGCACCGGGGATTGGGCGATGACAAGTACCGCCCCTGTCCACTGCTGCGGCGGATGGTGGCGGCGGGGCAGCTCGGACGAAAGACGGGCAAGGGATTTTATCAGTACTGAGTGCCGGGTTCGGAGTTCCGGGGGCCCGGACCTCCGGAACGCGTCGCCTCGCATCTCTCTCTCGAAACTCTGAACTCGGAATTCTCATGGATCCGTTCAAGTCGATGGCCACCTATGCCCACGAGCAGCTCGTGCTCTGTCACGAGCCGTCGTGCGGCTACTTCGGCATCATCGCCATTCACGACACCACCCTCGGTCCGGCGCTGGGCGGCACCCGGTTCTGGAACTACGCCTCCACCGACGAGGCGATCACCGACGCGCTGCGGCTGGCCCGCGGGATGAGCTACAAGTCGGCGGTTGCCGGGCTGAATCTGGGTGGCGGCAAGTCGGTGATCGTGGGTGACAACAAGCGGACCGACCGTGAGGCCGTCTTCCGTGCCCACGGCCGCTTCGTTGAATCGCTCAAGGGGCGGTACATCACGGCGGAGGACGTGGGAACATCGCCGGGAGACATGGAGTATGTGCGGATGGAGACGGAGAGCGTCGCCGGCCTTCACGGCCGCTCCGGGGATCCGTCCCCCGTCACGGCCTATGGCGTCTACTGCGGCATGAAGGCCACCGCCAGGACGCGGTGGGGCTCCGACAGCCTGGCGGGCAAGAAGATCCTGGTCCAGGGCTGCGGGCACGTGGCCTTTTCGCTGTGCGAGTATCTGCACGCCGAAGGCGCCAGGCTGGTCGTGACCGACATCGATCAGGACAAGGTGGCGCAGGTGGTCAAGGCCACGGGCGCGGAGACCGTCGCCCCGGACAAGATCTACGACATCCCGGCGGACATCTATTCACCCAACGCGCTCGGCGCGACGGTGAATGATGACACGCTGAAGCGGCTCAAGGTCGAGGTCATCGCCGGCGGCGCCAACAACCAGCTCGCCGAGGAACGGCACGGCGTCGAACTGGAGCAGCGCGGCATGCTGTACGCGCCCGACTACGTGATCAACGGCGGTGGGGTGATCAATGTCTATGGTGAACTGATGGGCTGGGACCACGATCGCGCCAAGCGGAAGGCCGGGCAGATCTACGACACGCTGCTCAGCATCTATGCCACGGCCAAGTCCCAGAATATCCCGAGTTATCAGGCCGCAGATCACGTCGCGGAAGCGCGCATTCGCGGGGTGGGGACCATCGCCGGGATCCGCGTATGACCCCCTGCATTTTTATGCGTCCGGTTGCTATACTGTCCCATGCCTGAAGTCATTCCGATCGGCGCCGATCACGCCGGCTTCGCGCTCAAGGAGCGGCTCAAGCAGGAGCTCCGTACGCTCGGCTACGAACCGCTCGATCTCGGAACCCATTCGGCCGATTCCACGGATTACCCCGATTACGCCCATCCGCTCGCCGGGCAGGTCGAGCGGGGCGAGGTCCGGCGCGGGGTGCTGCTGTGCGGCACGGGGCTGGGCATGGCGTACGCCGCGAATCGCCACCACGGGGTTCGGGCGGCGGTCGCCTGGACGCCGGAGGTCGCCCGCCTCGCGCGGGCCCATAACGATGCCAACATCCTCGTCCTGCCTGCGCGGTTCGTTTCGGAGCAGGAGGGACTGGAGATCCTGCGGGCGTGGCTGAACGAGCCCTTCGAGGGCGGCCGCCACCAGCGCCGGGTCGACAAGATTGAACCCTGAAGGGAGATCGCATGTCGTACGAACACAACGCCTCGCTTCGCAAGGCGGACCCCACCATCGCCGGACTCATCGACGCCGAACTGCACCGTCAGCAGAACGGACTCGAGCTCATCGCCAGTGAGAACTTCGCCAGTCGCGCCGTGATCGACGCGATGGGGACGCCGCTCACCAACAAGTACGCCGAGGGGTATCCGGGGAAGCGGTACTACGGCGGGTGCGAGGTCGTCGACAAGGTGGAACAGCTCGCGATCGACCGGGCGAAGCAGCTGTTCGGGTCCGACCACGCCAACGTGCAGCCGCATTCCGGGGCGCAGGCGAACTTCGCCGCGTTCATGGCGATCGCCAAGCCGGGCGAGACCATCATGGGTCTCGCGCTGCCGCACGGCGGTCACCTCTCTCATGGCGCGGCGGTCAATCACAGCGGTGTCATCTGGCGCGCGGTGCAGTACGGCGTGAATCCGGCGACCGGCCGGATCGACATGGACCAGGTCCGCGACCAGGCGCGTCGCGAGCGGCCGAAGATCCTCATCGCCGGCGGCAGCGCCTACGCCCGCACCATTGATTTCGCCGCCTTCCGCTCGATCGCCGACGAAGTGGGCGGCTACCTCCTCGTCGACATGGCCCACTTCGCCGGTCTCGTCGCGGGCGGCGTGCATCCGTCGCCGGTGCCGCACGCGCAGATCGTCACCAGCACCACCCACAAGACGCTCCGCGGCCCGCGTGCGGGCATCATCCTGTGCATCCAGGAACTGGCGGCCGCGGTGAACAAGTCGGTCTTCCCGGGCACCCAGGGCGGTCCGCTCGAGCACGTCATCGCCGCGAAAGCGGTGGCATTCGGCGAAGCACTCGAGCCCGAGTTCAAGACCTACGCGAAGCGGGTCGTCGAGAACGCGAAGACGCTCGCCGACGCGATGATCGAGCGCGGCTTCGCGATCGTCTCCGGTGGCACCGATACCCACCTCATGCTGGTGGACCTCCGGCCGAAGAACCTCACCGGCAAGGAAGCGGAAGCGCTGCTCGGCAGGGCCGAGATCACCGTCAACAAGAACACCATCCCGGACGATCCGCAGTCGCCCTTCGTCACCAGCGGGATCCGGCTCGGCACGCCGGCCATGACCACGCGCGGCATGGGCAAGGCGGAGTTCAAGCGGATCGCCCAGCTGATCGACGAGGTCCTCACCCGGCGGGATGAGGAAACCATCACGCGCGTCAAGCGTGAAGTGCTCGAGCTGTGTCGCGCCTTCCCGCTGTACCGTCCGCGGCACGCTTGACCCCCCGGCCTCCGGGTCCTAGCTTCGCTCGCTATGACCCGGACCGCATTGCCGCACCATGAATGACCTCCAGTTCTCCGCCGATGTCCTGACGCGCCTGCGCGCCGATGGCTACCGCTATGACGAACGGGCCTATCTCTTCGTCCTCGCGGCCATCGAGTTTCTGCAGTCGCGCCTCGACGCGCGCCGTCATGTCACCGGCGCGGAACTGGCATGGGCCTGCCGCGACTTCGCCGTCAGGCAGTTCGGTCTGCTCGCCCCGGAGGTGCTGGCCTTCTGGGGAATCCGGAAGACGGAGGACTACGGCAGCATCGTCTTCATCCTGGTGCGCGCCGGGCTGCTCTCGACCCAGCCTACCGACCGCGAAGAGGACTTCGCCGCCGTCTATGAATTCGGCGAAGCCTTCAGCGAACCCTATGCCTGGGATGGTGTCGCGGAGCTGGTGGCTGTCAGACGTTAGGCGCCTGCCTCCGGCTCCGTCCAGCGGCATGCCGCCACGAACGCAGTTCTGACCATCGCGCCCATCCCGGCCAGCTCTGGCCTCCCGCCGCGCGGCTCTGCGACCGAAGGCTGAAGGACCCATGACCCTTCCCGTGCTGTCTCCCGAACAATCGAGTGACTGGGACCGTCGCGCCGAAGCGGCCGGCATCTCGCTCGCCACGCTGATGGAGGGGGCAGGGCGCGCCGCCGCCGCGGTGATCGCGGCTCGTCACCCTGAACGGCTGCTGGGAGGAGTCCTTGTCGCGGCAGGACCCGGCAACAACGGCGGGGATGGCTGGGTCATCGCGCGCGTCCTGCAGCGGTTCGGCGTGCCGGTGTTCGTGACGGCGGTCGCGGGAGAGGCGTCGGCGCTGAATCGCCAGATGGCGGGACTTGCGCGGAGCCAGGGGGTCCGCGTCGTGGAACCCGATGGACCATGGCCGACCGTGACCCTCGCGGTCGACGCGCTGCTCGGCACCGGTGCCCGCGGCGCGCTCCGCGCTCCGGTGCAGGCCCTGGTGGACCGGCTCAACGATCTCGCCGTGCCGCTCGTCGCGATCGACGGTCCGACCGGCGTCGATCTGCGGTCCGGCGTGACCCACGGCGCCTCGGTGCAGGCGGAGCTGTCCATCACCTTCGGCGGGCTGCGCCGCGGACACCTGATTGCCCGGGACGAATGCGGCAGCGTGATCGTCGTCGATATCGGTCATCCCGCCGCGGATGCGGGCTGGCCGGTGCTGCTGACCGACCGCGCCGCCGCCGAGAGCCAGGGCCGTCTGGATGCGAGGGAGCACAAGGGGACGCGCGGCCGGTTCGTGGTGATCGGTGGCGACGAGGGCATGAGCGGCGCGCTGCGGCTCGCTTGTCGCGCCGCCTTCGGGGCTGGCGCGGGGCTCGTGCACGCGGCCGCACCCGCGGGGACGATCGATCTCCTCGCCGCCGCCGAACCCGACCTGCAGACGTTGCGTCACGAGTTCATCCTGCCGCTCTCCCCGGCGCTCGTCGCACTGCTCGAGCGGGCCGATGCGGTGATCATCGGCCCGGGGCTGGGCCGGGCCGCCGGCCGGGATGCGTTCGTGCTCGCCGCCGCGCGGCACGCCCGCGCGCTGGTGCTGGATGCCGATGCGCTCCATGCGCTGGGTGGGGAGCGCCACCAGCTCCAGGCGCTGGCCGCGGAGCGTCCGGTCGTGCTCACGCCCCACCAGGGCGAGTTCCGACGGCTCTTCCCCGAGTACGCCGAGGGGCTCGAACTCGATCCGTGGGCCGCGGCCAGCGCGGCGGCCTCGCAGGCTGGTTGCGCGGTGCTCCTCAAGGGCGTGCCGACCGTCGTCGCGGGGCGGGACGGTTCGGTCGTGACGGTCGCGGCCGGCAATCCCGGACTGGCGACCGGCGGGAGCGGGGACATCCTGAGCGGTCTCGTCGCGACCGCGCTGGTGCAGCTCGAACACCCGGTGCTCGCCGCGGCGGTTGCGGCCCAGGCGCTCGGTCGCGCCGCCGATCTCGCGGCGCGGCGCTTCACGGCGCGCGGCCTGCGTCCGATGGATGTCCTCGCGGCGCTCCCCGACCTCTGGCGGACCTGGGAGACGCTGCGGCAGGTCCGCCCGGCGCCTCACCCGCCGGTGCTGCTCGAGCTGGAGGCGCCGCAGCGATGGTGAGCCCGGTGTGGCGGGCGGTCGTACTCAGTTGTCTGTTCGCCGGTGGCGCGCAGGCCCAGACTCGCGACTGGTCGCCGGAGGACCGCGCCATCATCGGCGACTTCACCCGCATCACCGCCGTTGCCGCAGGCACCGACCGCGTCTTCGCGGCGTCCCCGACCGCGGTCATCGCCTGGGATCCGCTCGCGCATCGCTGGCAGGGACCGTGGCAGCCGCGCGATCCGAGTCTCCTGAGCGACGTCGTCCTGGCCTTCGCCGATCCGCTCGACGGCGGCCTCTGGCTGGTGCGACGTGGCGGATGGCTTCGCTTCGATCCCGGCATCCAGCTCTGGGAGCAGGGCACAGTGCCGGGTGCGGTGCTGGATGCCGCGCTGGACCAGGACGCGCCCGGCTCGGGGCTCTTCCTTCGGACCGGGGCGGGATGGTTTACCGCGTCACGCGGCGGCGGCGCGTTTCCGAGCGGCGCACCCGGGCACCCGCTGCGCGCGGCGACGCTCGACCAGGCGATGCGGAGCAACCCCGCGATTCAGGCCAGCAGCGCGTCGCTGCTGTTCGGCAGCCGGCTGCGCAACGTCCGCTATACGGCCGTCGCGAGAGCGCAGGGGTTTACGGGAATCGGCTGGTACCTCGGGACTTCCGGCGCGGGGCTGGTGTATCTCGCGGACGGTGCCGGATTGCCGGAGCGGCTGCCGTACGGGTTACCCAGCGCGGTGGTGGCGGCGGTCTACGCGGGGACGGGTGGCGTATGGGCCGTCACCGAGCGGACTTCGATCGCCGATCCCGGACTCACATTCGTCGGAACCGGTCTCGGAGAATTCCGGTCCCTGCAGGGGCCTCGAGCGACCGGATTGCCCTTCACGCAGGCGCGACGGGTCGTCGGCATGGAGTCGGACCTCTGGCTGGCAACCGATGGCGGAGTCATCCGTCTGTCGGCGAAGACGGAGGACTCGGAGCGTTACGACGAGGGGCGCGGCCTGCCCGACTCGCGCGTGCTCTCACTGGCGCAGCGGCGCGGGCGCCTCGTCGCAGGGACGGTCCATGGCATCGCGGAGTACGCGGATTCCACCGGCTTTCATCGGCTCGCCCCCGGCTTTTCCGATGCGGCGTATGCCGTCGCGCTCTCGGGCGACACGACCTGGGTTGGCACCCGGATCGGACTCTTCGCGGCGCTGCCCGGTGAACCGGATCTGATGCAGCCAGACGCGCTGCGGGAGAGCGCCAGCCTGCAGGCGCCAGTCGTGGCGCTCACCTGGCGCGCCGACACGCTCGTGGCGCTGCTGGAGGACCGGCTCCTCTGGCGCAACCCCGGCACCGGTCGTTTCAGCCTGGGCCCGCTGCTTGGCAGCACCCTGGGCAGGCTGCACACCGTGGTCAATGGGGCGCGGGGACTCTACATCGCCGGCGATCGTGGGGTGGGGCTCGCCGGAATCGCGACGCCGCTCAGGCGCCCGCTCACCACGCCCGGCGATCTGCCAGGGCAGGTCACCGACATCGCCGTCGACGACACCTTTCTGTGGGTGGCGACGCTGAACGGTCTGGTGCGGCTGCGGCTCGACGTGATCGGCCAGTGACGGACGACTCCGCGGTCGTTCCCAATGGCCGGAGCACCATGCGGCTCGGTCCGGGCCGCGAGTTCGACCGGATTCGTCAGATCCTTCATCAGCTCGGTCCAGTCGCGCGGGGTGTCGGAGACGACTGCGCGATCCTGCCCGACGCCCCGGGAAGACTCGTCGTGAGCGTAGATCTCTCGGTCGAGGGTGTCCACTTCCGGCACGACTGGCTCACCCTCGAGGAGATCGGCTGGCGCGCGACGGCGGCCGCGCTGTCGGATCTCGCCGCGGAGGGTGCGGCGACGGTGGGCGTGCTGACCAGCGTCGGTGTTCCCGCGAGCGCCAGCGATGACGAGCTCACCGCCCTGATGTCGGGCGTCGGTTCGGCCGTGCACGCCGCGGGAGGCGTGGTGCTCGGGGGAGATCTCACGGCGAGCGAGCACTGGCTGATCGACGTGACCGTCCTCGGGAGAGCGGTACGACCGGTGACTCGCGTCGGTGCGGTCGCCAACGATGGCATCTGGGTGACCGGCGAGCTGGGCGGCGCTCGCGCGGCACTGCATGCCTGGCTGGCCGGTGGTGCACCGGATGCGTCGGCGCGGGCGGCATTCGCCCATCCGCACCCGAGGATCGCCTCCGGCCAGGCCCTGGCGCGTGCGGGAGCGCACGCCATGCTCGATGTCAGTGATGGTCTCGGCGGCGACGCGGCGCATCTGGCCGCTGCCTCCGGCGTCGCCGTCGAAATTGATCTGGCGCTGCTTCCGGTCGCGCCCGCCGCGAGTGTGGCCGCGGTGAGGGAAGGAGTGTCTCCGGTGGTCTTTGCCGCGCAGGGTGGTGAGGACTACGAACTGCTCGTTGCGATGCCGGCCGAGTTCGATGGACAGGCGGCGGCCCGCGTGATGCGGGAGACCGGTGTCCCGCTCACCCGGATCGGGACCGCACGCCTGGGAGCGGGGGCCCGGTTTCTTCTGGGGGGACAGCCGGTGACGCTGAGCGGCCACGATCACTTCGCCTGATTGCCTCGGATCCGCTGCCCGTTCCCTGATCCCTTCTCCCGTTGTACGTTCCGCACGTTCTCGAACGCCCCACTCCAACCCACCGGTTCCATGTCCACGATCATCGAAGTGCACGGTCGCGAAATCATCGACAGCCGCGGCAATCCCACCGTCGAGGCTGAAGTCGTTCTTTCCAGCGGGGCGACCGGGCGGGCGGCGGTGCCGAGTGGCGCCTCCACCGGGGAGCACGAGGCGGTGGAATTGCGCGATGGCGATCCGAAGCGCTACGGGGGCAAGGGCGTGCTGGAAGCGGTGCGAAACGTGAACGAGGTGATCGGTCCGCGGCTGGAGGGGATGGCGGCGGAGGACCAGATCTCCATCGATCAGGAAATGCTGGACGTCGACGGGACGCCCAACAAGAGCCATCTCGGCGCCAATGCGATGCTCGCCGTCTCGATGGCCGTAGCGCGTGCCGCGGCGCAGGATTCCGGACTGCCGCTCTACCGCTATCTGGGCGGGCCTCTCGCCCGGGTGCTGCCGGTGCCCATGATGAACATCCTCAACGGTGGCGCGCACGCCTCGAACAACGTCGACGCCCAGGAGTTCATGGTCGTGCCGATCGGGGCGGAGACGTTTCCGGAGGGGCTCCGCATGGGCGTGGAAGTCTTCCACGCGCTGAAGAAGGTCCTCACCAAGATGAAGCTCTCCACCGCCGTCGGCGATGAGGGCGGGTTCGCGCCGATGCTGCCGTCAAACGAGGCGGCGCTCGATGTCGTGATGGAGGCGATACGTGCCGCCGGGTTCGAGCCGGGGCGGGACCTGGCGATCGCGCTCGATCCGGCCGCGTCCGAGTTCTACCAGAATGGGGAGTATGTCTTCAAGAAGGGCGACGGCAGTCGCCGGTCCGCCTCGGACATGATCGACCTCTACACCTCCTGGGTGGATCGCTACCCGATCGTCTCGATCGAGGACGGCCTCGCGGAGGACGACTGGGATGGCTGGAAGCTCATGACCGACCGGCTGGGCAGCCGTTGCCAGATCGTCGGCGACGATCTCTTCGTCACCAACGTGGACCGGCTGGGGCAGGGGATCGAACAGGGTGTGGGTAACGCGGTGCTGGTGAAGGTCAACCAGATCGGGACGCTCACCGAGACCCTCGAGTGCATCGAGATGGCGAAGACCGCCGGCTACGGCGCGATCATCTCGCACCGCTCCGGTGAGACCGAAGACACCTTCATCGCCGACCTCGCGGTCGCAACCGGCGTGGGGCAGATCAAGACGGGCAGCGCCAGCCGGACCGACCGCATCGCCAAGTACAACCAGCTGCTGCGCATCAGCGAGGAGCTTGGTGAGATCGCCCAGTACCCGGGCCGGGACCTCTACGCGCTGTGAGTCGTGCCCGGCTGTTCATGGTCGCCGTGCTCGGCGCCTCGCTGATCTACGCCGTGTTCGGGGGGGAATACAGCACCCTCAACTGGCTGAAGCTCAGGCAGCAGGAGCGTGCCGAGCAGGCGGCGATCGATCAGTTGACCACGGAAGTGGACTCCCTCCGCCGGTACGCCAAGGCCGTGGCCACTGACCGGAAGCTGCAGGAGCGGCTGGCGAGAGAGGAGTTCGGAATGATCCGGAAGGGGGAGTTCCTCTACCGGCTGCAGGCGGACAGTGAGCCGTAGGGCGCACTGTCCGCTGGCTTCCTTGCGTACAGGAGGTTTCCTGGTGTCGTATCGCTTCCGGAGCTGTTCTCTCACCGTCGCCATAGCTTTTCTCGTCTCGATCTCCGGCTGTCAGCCCGGTGCTCCACGCAAGGCGCCGGCGCAAGCAGAGAAGCCGTCGTCAGCGGCTCCCGGGGCGGCCGCGGCGGATATCTCCCATGGGGAGGCCGCTGTCGGTCCTGCCGGCGTGCCCGCGCCGATCGCCGCCGAGGCGCAGCCGTCGGTGCCCGGCCATCTCAGGCACCTGCGTCTCGAGATAAGCCACGCGCCCATCACGATCGACGAGGGAGTGACCTACGAGGCGTGGACGTTCGGCGGTGGCGTGCCCGGCCCGGTACTTCGCGCGACCGTAGGGGACACCGTCGATTTCACGCTCGTCAACAAGGCGCCCATGCCGCACAGCATGGACTTCCATGCGGCGGAGATCGCGCCAAGCCGGTACTACGTCAACGTGAATCCGGGCGACTCGATCCACTACCGGTTCGTGCCAAGGGTGCCCGGGGTGTTCATGTATCACTGCGGCACCGCGCCGGTCGCGGCGCACATCGCCAACGGCATGTACGGCGCCTTTGTGGTGGATCCGGTCGTCCCCCGCCCCAAGGCCCATGAGTTCGTCCTGGTGCAGAGCGAGTTCTATCTCTCTCCGGAGGACAGGAGTCACCGTGCGCGGAGCCTCGACTGGCCGAAAGTGCTGGATCAGGCGCCGGATTATGTGGTCTTCAACGGCCGATCGGCGCAATACGCCAAGCACCCCATCAGCGTCCCGGTGGGCGAGCTCATCCGGATCTACGTCGTCAACGCCGGCCCGAACCGGATTTCTTCGTTCCATGTTGTGGGCGGGATCTTCGAGCGGGTCTTCCTTGATGCGACGACCTCTGCGCCATTGACCGGCGTCCAGACGGTCATGGTCCCCGTCGGCGGTGGTGCGATCTTCGAGACGCGCCTGAGGGAAGCGGGGACCTATCCGTTCGTCACGCATGCATTCGCGGACGCCACCAAGGGCGCAATCGGCATGTTTGAGGCCGGGAAACCTTGACGGAGGGTGGGGCGCTTCGCTAGGATTTGCGCCCCAAGGCTGGGTAGCTCAGGTGGTTAGAGCACGGCACTCATAATGCCGGGGTCGGCGGTTCGAATCCGCCCCCAGCTATGCTCGCTGGTCACCTCGCCGCTCGCGGCGGTGCGCGTTGCGGCGAATCCACCCCGAGTTGCGATTGCCGGCGAATACAATGAGGCGCGCGATCCCTGACGGGTCGCGCGCCTCTTGGCGTCATGTGCTTCCCGAAGCTGCCTCTGGCGATTCACCAGCGCCGGCTGCCGCGCGCGGGACCATCGCCGCGGGCAGGCCGGCTGCAGGCCTTCTGGCCGGGTCGTGGGCGCACGCTCCGCCCCGGTTTTGATACCCGCGGCGCTCCTGACGCGGATCTCGGGTCATGCCCGGACTTTCTGATCGATGACCTGGCCCGGTCCCTGCCCGGTACCCGGTCACTTTGGGGGCAGGAGCTCCGGGTCTGAACGTCGCCCCCTATCCCCATTCCGGGGCCTCCGGCCGCCAGGGGCTGTCGATGCGGATGGCATGACTCGGAGCCAGGCACGGGCGGATTCGCCACGACCGAAATGCAGACAGGGCAGGGTGCCCGGCCGCAGGCGAGGGCGGTCCGCGGCTCGGCTGAGCCGGAGCCAGGCGAACCGGTGGGGGCACCCCGGGTCGGCCGGGGCACTTCCCGCTGGTCGTACCGTTCGTCAGGCGCCACGGCGCGAGTTTGTCGAGCCGCTCCCGGGCCCAGGCTTGCGCGGGCCCGGACGTGGTGTCGCACCGCCTCCTGATCCGCCCCCACTGAATGGTGGACAATGGCCATTCCCGGCGTATCTTTTGAAATCCGACCATGCCTATCCCGGTGCAATGACCGCTCCAGCGCCAACTCCCCAGCAGATCGAGCTTGCCCGCGCAAGCTACGAGCGCTGTTTGCGCCACGAGGACTTTTTCCGCTCGTTCTACGAGCGGTTTCTGGCCAGCGATCCCGCCATCGCGCCCCAGTTTGCCAACACCCGCTTCGAGCGGCAGCACAAACTGCTGCAGCATGGGCTCGGCCTGTTGCTCAGCTACGCCGGACGCCCGAACCCGCACCTGCTGGAGCGCATCGCCGAACGCCACGGTCCCTCGGACCTGAACGTGCCGGCCGAGCAGTACGACATGTTTCTCGACAGCCTGCTGTACGCCGCCCGGCTCCACGACCCGGAATGCACACCGGAAGTCGAGCAGGCGTGGAAGGCGGCCATGCTGCCGGGCGTGAAGTACCTGGAGCACTTCGGCCGATGAGCGGCACCACAGGAGCGGTCTGCGAGAAGTGCGGCACCCCGGTTGGCCGGGGGGCCCGGTTCTGCGCCTCCTGCGGGACCGAGGTGTCCAACCCGGTCGGGACCACCGACGAGAGCACGGTGATGGTGTCGAACACCGCTGTGCTCAAGGACCGGTTTCTCGAGACGCTTCGGGACATCACCCTGGGGGAATACGAGATCCTGCTGGAGATCGGCAGCGGCGGCATGGCTTCGGTCTACCTCGCGCACGATATCCAGCTCGATCGCAAGGTCGCCATCAAGGCGATGCACCCGCAGTTGCTGCAGGGCGACGGCATGGTCGAGCGTTTCCGGCTCGAGGCACGCACCGTCGCCAATCTGAGCCATCCCAACATCGTCCCGATCTACGCGGTCAAGCAGGAACAGGACCTCCTGCTCTTCGTCATGAAGTTCATCGAGGGACAGCCGCTCGACGCGATCATCAAGGGGCAGGCCCCGCTGCCGCCGCTGATGGTGACCCAGATCCTCAGCCGGGTCGCCGACGCCCTGGGGTATGCCCACCGGCACGGTGTCATCCATCGCGATATCAAGCCGGCCAATATCATGGTGGACATCGAGGGCCACCCGGTCGTCACCGACTTCGGCATCGCCAAGGTGGCGAATACCGAGGGCCTGACGATGACCGGCGCGGCCATCGGGACTCCGCACTACATGAGTCCCGAGCAGTGCCATGCCATGCCGCTCAGCGGGGCCACCGACCAGTATTCGCTTGGCGTGACGGCCTACCAGATGATCACCGGCTCGCTCCCCTTCGAGGGGGGGAGCGCCATGAACATCATGTTCAAGCATGCGCACGAGCCGCCCGCGCCGGTGCTGGAACGGGTGCCGAGCTGCCCCCCCGAGCTGGCCGCGGTGATCGAGCGAATGCTGGCCAAGCGGCCGGAGGATCGCTTCGCGCGGATGGAAGACGTCGTCCGCGCACTCAATGCGCCGATGATGGATCACGACGACCCGGTGCGCTCGCAGCTGATTCAGTACGCGATGCAGGGGGAGAACCGGCGGCTGCTCAAGCGGGTCAGCACCCCGCGAAGCCCCGTCCCGTCCGTGGCGGGCGCCAACTCGGGCCCCTCGCCCAAGACCCGCCGGGCGGCAGCGAAGGCCTCGCCCACGGTTGCCAGCGCCCCAACGAGCATCACGGCTCCCCCCGCGCCACGGCGCAATCCCCTCCTGATCGCTGGCGCGGTGGTACTTGTGGCGGTACTCGGCGGGCTGGGCGTGCTCCAGCCGTGGAAGAGCCGCGCGCCCGGCACCGTCGGCCGCTCCGGCCCCTGGGGGCGGTTCGCCCGAAGCGGCGTCGGCGATCCCCTCGCACCAGGATTCTGTCGGCGGCATCCGCGTGGGCCAGGCCGAATCGACCTCAGCGGTCGTCGATTCCCTGGCCAAGCCACCAGCCCCGAACGTCGTGGCGCCCCAGCCCGCCGCAGCGAAGCCTCCTGTGCCCAAGCCGCAGCGGCCAGCGGTGCGCACGGACGTTCCGCCTGCCGGGGCCTCCGCCTCGACTTCCCGGCTCGCGCCGTTGCAGGCGGTGCAGGTCACCGGACCCAACAGTGTGACGGTGGGGGAAACCGTGGTGCTCGACGCCGACCCGATCGATGGCGCGGGGCACAGCGTGCCGGGCCGCCAGATTGTCTGGAAGTCCAGCGCCCCCGATGTCGCGACGGTCAGCGCTGGTGGTCAGGTCATGGGGAGACAGCCCGGTCGGACCCTGATCACCGCCACGGTGGAGCAGGTGAGCGGCTCGATGACCGTCACGGTCCAGGCCGCGGCCGTGACGACGCTCACGATCACCCCGGCGGATCTGACGCTCGAGGCGGGCAAGACCGGAACCCTGAGTGCGAATCTGCTCGGAGGGAGCGGCCACGGCACCGACCAGAAGGCGCAGTGGAGTTCGAGCGCGCCGCAGGTCGCGACGGTGAACCCGGATGGCACCGTCACGGCGCGGGCGGCAGGGGCCGCCACGATCACCGCCGTCTCGGGCGGACGGCAGGCGACGGCGACCGTGACAGTGACCGCTCCCGCGGGCCCCAGTGAGGCTGATCTCCGGACCCAGGCGGAGGCCACGATTCAGGCGTACGCGCGCGCGCTCGAGACGCGCGACGTGGCCCGGGTGCGCCAGGTATTTCCCAGCATGCCCGCACTCCGGGAACAGCAGCTCAAGCAGGCGCTGCCCAACATGAAGAACCTGCAGGTCCGCCTGACGATCACCGACCTGGAGCTCGCCGGCGACATCGCCACCGCGACCGTGTCAGGCAAGTGGCAGTTCCAGGCATCCGGCCAGCGGAATGAGCTGCCCGCAGACAATGTCTATCAGCTCTCCCGCCGGGGATCCGGCTGGGTCATCACCGAGATCCGTTGAGGTTGCCGATGATGGGTGCACGCCGCTTCGCCGGGTTGCTTGCCGCCTCCGCGCTTCTGCTGCTCGCCTGCCGCGAGGTGCTGACCGACCTGCCGGATGTCCGGGTGCGCTCCGTGACGGTTTCCCCGGACAGTTCGGACCTCGTCATCGGCACCACGAGTTCCCTCAACGACTTCCCGCTCGATCAGACCGGCGCCTTCCGGCCCGGCCGCCCGGTGACCTGGGTCAGCGCCGACCCGTCCATCGCGACGGTCGACGACACCGGCGGACTCGTGGGCGTGTCCGCGGGCACGGTGACGATCACCGCGACGGTGGACGGCATGCAGGGCTCGGCCCGGGTGCGCGTCGGGACCCAGCCGGCCATCGGCCTAGCGGCGACGACGGCAACCTTCAATTCGCAGGCGGGGCAGGCGAGTCCGTCGCCGCAGACCGTCGCCATCACCAACACCGGTGGGCTGTCACTCACCGGCATCACCCTGGGAACGATTCAGTACACCGGCGCGCAGCAGAACTGGCTGCTCCCATCACTCAGCACCACGATCGCGCCAGCCACCCTGACCCTGACACCGCTCACCACGGGCATCTTCACGGCCGGCTCCTACACCGCGACGCTCCCGGTCACCTCAGCCGTCGCCGGGAACAGTCCGCAGACGATTACGATCACCCTGAACGTCGCTCCCGGCCCGCCCGCCGCCCGGGTCCTTACGATCACCGTCGGCAACAACCAGACGGCGGCCGCGGGCTCCGCCGTGGCGGTCGCGCCGTCCGTCCAGGTGAGTGACACCTTCGGCAACCCGGTGACGGGGCTTTCGGTGACCTTCTCGGTGCTCAGCGGAGGCGGGAGCGTGACGGGCGGGACGGTACTGACGGATGCCTCGGGGAATGCCACTGTCGGATCGTGGACGCTCGAGGCCAGCGGCACGGTACCGGCCAACGGCCTCTACACGAATCAGCTGCTGGTGACGAGCCAGGCGGCGTCGTCGGTGGCGCTGCAGGCTAACGCGTACTTCAGCTACACCAGCCACGTCCATCACATGTGGGCAGCACCGGCGGCGGGTGGCTGCACCTTCTGCCACACTGCCAGCGGCGGGCTTGGTGGCCTGAGTCTGGGTGGCGCTGCGACGCCCACCTACAATCTGCTCTTCAACGTGCCGACGACCTGCCAGTCGGGTCAGCTCGTCGAAGTGGCGCCCGGCGGCGGGGTGAGCGCCGAGGCCGCGAGCCTGCTCATTCAGAAGCTGGACCACACCGCACCCGCGGCATGTCCGGGCGGGATGCCCAGCAGCACAACGCTCATCCCGGCCGCCATGCGCGACACCATCCGGGCCTGGATCCGGGCCGGCGCACCGCTCAACTAGTCCTTCCACCGCGCGCCCGCCACCCCTCGTGGGTGGCGGAGCAGTACTAGAAGGATCCTTCCAGTCCCGCCGTCCAGATCCAGTCCGGCTGCATCCCGGTCTTCCGCATCGGCACCATCGCGTTGAGCACCATCACGGCTCCTCCGCGAACCCGGAACTTCATTCCCATCGACAGGTTCATCAATTCATCCCTGCGATTCGGAACGTTGGTGGACGGGATGCGGCGCGCGATTGGCACTGAATACACGATGTCGCCCGGCAGCGTCTGCTTGCGCGCGCCGACCTGCCAGGAGGTGATCAGCTCCGCACCCATGGTCGCCCACGGCGCCATGAGTTGATCGAAGCCCAGCGTCCCGAGGAAGGCGTCGTTCACCTGATTACTGCTTCGTGCCAGGTACCCGACGTTCAGGTGAGGAGCGAAGTCGCCGAACTGGGCGGACGCGATCCCCATCGCCCGGACCGAGGTGAACCCGGCGCCCAGCAAGTTCTGCTCGTCGCCGGTGGGAAACCGGACCTCGCTCAGGAGCGCGGCGCCAAACTTCTTGCCCTGGCCCAGGTTCACCTTCACGCGGCCGACGACGTCACCGATACCGGAGGCGGATCCTGAGACCCGGGTGGTGGCCCGAAGGATAGGGTTCAGGGGATCGCCGCCGAAGTTGTGCACCGTCGAGTTGCCGAACGGCATGATCTGCGCGGTACCCGTGCCGTCGAGGGTCGTCCGGACGAATGGCACCGCGATGCCGACGTCGATGAAGTCGAGCATCCCCCAGGTGGCATTGAGGTAGGTGCTCGTGATGTTCATGTCCATGCGGAGGCGCACGGCGATATGGTCGTTCTCGAAATCGGGAACGCCATAGAGCGTGTCACCCACGTTCTGGTGCGCGAAATTGAACTCGACATTGTCGAGCGGAGTGCCGTTGAGACTGGTGAAGGCGATCTGCGAGACGTAGGCGCCGAGGAAGAAACGTCCCCGGCCGAGAGTCTGCGCTCGCTCGCCGAAGATCGGGCCGGGCGAAGTGGAGGACTGCACTGGGAGGCCGCCAATGATCGCAAAGGTGTTGCCGCTCGATGTCGCGCTGATCGGGGTGGAGGCGACCGAGCGTCCGACCGAACTCTCCACGAAGCCGATCACGGTCGAGGTGCCCGCCTGCACTGCGGGGATGAAGTGGTCGCCGTGGCCACTGCCAACCGAAAGGCAGAGCGGCTTGCCGCAGTCGCCGAAGGTAAACAGCCCGTTGATCTGGCTGTTGAGCGACTGGGCCTCGGCCGGGACCGCAAGGCAGGCAAGGACTGCGGCAGTGACCAGCGATCGCATCTGAGACTCCGGAGGAGGGAATTAACGAAGCCAACTTACAGCGCGCTCGTGGAGGACCGCAATGTCCCCCTGGCGGCCTGCTGCCTCCGGCCCGATGCCCCCTGATGCCTCACGGCTGGCCCGCGGCGCTCCGGTGCCGGACCTCGGCCGTCGCGCGACCAGCCAACCTCACCCCCGCGGGCGGTCCACCCTGGCGATCTCGACCCGCAGTTCGGTCCAGCCGTCCATCTGGTAATACTGGGTCCGCAACTGATGCCGTCCCGGGGCGATGGGCACCTCATCCACCGCCGACTC
This sequence comes from uncultured Gemmatimonadales bacterium, assembly GCA_963817435.1. GTDB lineage: Bacteria > Gemmatimonadota > Gemmatimonadetes > Gemmatimonadales > GWC2-71-9 > JADJOM01. The sequence continues at coordinate 940,201 of CAWFNY010000001.1, read as the reverse complement.
GTGGGAGTCCCAGTGGTCGATGACCAGTCGGTCGTCGACCCAGACGCGTACGCCATCGTCGCTGATCGTTCGCAGCGCCATGGTGGCGTTTGGCAGCGTGACCATCGTGCTGGCCTCGAGGGCCCATCGCTCCTGGGGGACCCCTTTCATGGTCGGCCGGTACCACTCGAGATCGAGTCGCGGCAGGCGGACACGCAGCGCCGGCTCCGTCCCCAGCAGCGCCGCGAAGGCGTCGGATCGCGTGCGGGGATCGGTGCTGTCGCTCCAGGCGAAGATGCGGGTCTCCCAGTCGATCCCGGGCTCGAAGCGTTCGTAGCCGAATCCATAGGACGTGCCGGCGGAAGTCGGCACGCCCGTGGGAGAGGTTGTGGCCTCGCCGCGATACTCGAGGCGGACGGCCCAGTCGCCGAGCGAGTCGGACATTGGGGCCACGCTGAGCGTGTCGCCCACCCGACCGGCCCGCGCGGAGAGGCTGGCGATGCCCCGCTGTCCGATCACCCTCCACCGTCCGGGTGGCCCCAGTACCGCCAGACGCAGCGGTGAGGCATGGCTGCTGTCGACTGGCCAGAGCCGTGGTGACCGCCAGTCGTAGGGGCCCCACTCGTCCACCACGATCGCCGAGCGATCGCGGCGGGTCACCGGCGAAACCGGAATCGGTCGTGGCCGGCCGATCGAACGGGGCAGGCCGGCGAGTTCAGACGCCGCGAGGGCAGGGACGCCTGCGCAGTCGGAACTGCGGAGTGCCGCTTCCGCGTTGTCGCGGTCGTCCACGGTGGTCGAGTCTCCGAGCACGGTCACGCTGTCGACCCCCGACCACCGGTTGCCGGCGAACAGGAGCCCCGAAGTGTTCCGCGCGCGAAGCAGGACGCGATGCCGGGCGAACCGGTTGTCCGCGATCTGGTAATCGCGGCTCCGAGTGTCGCGATGACGGGGGTAGCCCCAGTCCGATGGCTCGAGAGGGTCGCCCCACAGCCTGATCGCGGTGGAGTCCCCTGAGAACTGGTTGCCGCGGATCAGATTGTCCTGGCCATGCTCGATCGCGATGCCGATCCGGTTGCTGGCGAAACAGTTGGCGACAACCCTGCTCTCATAGCTGTAGCCTCCCCACAGGCCATGATCGCTCCCCGTCACCCGGTTGCCGACGAACTGATTGCGGCTGAATGTCGCCTCCATCGCGTTGGTGGGTGCGAAGCTGAAGTCGTTGCCCAGGAAGAGATTGTCGTTGGCGCCGCCGGCCCCGGAATCCATGGTGGTCTGACCCGCCCACAGGAAGAGTCCGTCGCCACCGTGGGTCACCGAATTCCAGGCGACGATGTTGCGTGAACTCTGCTCGAAGAAGAGCAGGCCGGCGGAATCCTGCCCGCGGCGATAGTAGCCGTGGCTGTAGCCGCGCACGTCGTAGTCGATCCGATTATGGAGAATGCGATTGTCACTGGAGCGGTAGAGGCCGATGCCCAGCCCGGAATTGAACGAGAAGCTGTTGTCTTCGATCCGGATGCTGTCGCTCGAGCTGAGCATCAGGCCGTTCATTCCCTGCTCCGCGACGACGCCCCGGATGGTTCCTCCACGCACGCCCGAGAGATAGATCGCCGCGCCGTACCGCAGCCACTCGTCCCGTTCGTTGTGGTGGAACGAGAGCCAGTCCACGAGACTCTCATGCTCGATGAGACTGTACAGCCGGGGCTTCCAGTTGTGGCTCAGATCGCCACCCACGATCGAAAGGTTGCGGGTCCCCCGGGCGAGGATGCCGACCTTGTAGCCGTGCACCGCGGGCCCGATGAGCCGCACATTCCGCCCGCCATCGATCAGGATGGCGAGGCCCGTGGCCTGGTCCGGCGCCGAGCCCGGAACCGCGCCCCGCATGACGGCGCGTGAGAAGTCGACCGTGAGATTCGCTCCCCGAACCGTGACGCACGCGGAGTCGAGTGTGGTGGAGCCGCTGATCGCCGGGGTGCCCGGGATGACTCGCGCCGAACGGGTGATGACCATTCCGCAGCGGAGCGGGAGCGTCGGAATCGCTGCTTGCTGCTGTCCCCAGCCGCCATGGGGAAGCGCGAGGAGCAGGAGGACGAGCGACGTTATGCGGCGTGGCACTGACATCGGCAGGCCTTGCGGGCGGGAGGGAATAGCGTCAGTGAGCGGCCTCATTCGGGTCGAGGGGGGTCGCGTCAGCGTGACTCCGGCGAATTCCGCGTTATCCTCGTACTCGCGGAGGGTCGACCATACCCGAGTACGGTGGCGGAATTCAAGCGCAGGGAGCAGCGGAGGCCTGGGTCTCCCCGCAGTCGCCTTTCAGCGGTCACGCGAGTTTCTTCCTGTGGACGCGGAGGTCCGCACCAGGAAAAGGAACGAGCAGGCCCGATGTCGCCCGCCGCCCCTGTGGGTGCGTACCTATTCGGCGTGCCCGATTGCGCGGTTAGCGCTCCCCATCCGGACCCGGTGTTCGCCGGGCGCGACACGGGTCACCGGGCCAGGATCTCCAGATCTTCCGGGGCGAGCACCACGTCTCCGTGCCCCGGCACGTCGACCGTGATGCGGTCGCGCAGGGGCTCGGACGGCTTGCGTTTGATTCGGCTCACCTCGACGATGAGGCCGGTCTTGCCCTTTACTCGCGGGACCCCGGAGGTGACGATTCTGGCTTCCGTGCCGGGGATACACTGGTCGATGTGGGCCATGATTCGCTCCGGTGGACAGTAGGTTGGGGGCGGGTTGAGTCCGACTGCCCCTGCATCAATCATAGCGTGCACTGCTCGTATCGAGTAAACATGACAGTTGAGGTCTCCATGACGTCCTTTGCTCCCGCTCCCACGAACACCCCCGGCCAGGAGCCTCCCCTGGAGCGTCCGCGCCGACGCCGCCGCACGGCCGCGATCCGGGCGCTGGTCCGCGAGACCAGGCTGGTGCCCGCGCAGTTGATCGCCCCGTTTTTCGTGTGTCACGGCCGGGATGTTCGGCATCCCATCGGCTCGATGCCGGGCGTCGCCCAGCTGTCCGTCGATGCGATGCTCGAGCGGGAAGTCGAGGTGGCCGTCGCGGCGGGTGTCCGCACGGTCATCCTGTTCGGCATTCCGGCTGGAAAAGACCCGGTCGGCTCCGAGAACTTCGATCCGCAGGGCATCGTGCCGCAGGCGCTGAGATACCTCCGCCTGCGCTTCCCGGATCTCTGCCTGATCAGCGACATGTGCTGCTGCGAATATACCAGCCATGGTCACTGCGGAGTGCTGCGCGGCGAAGAGGTGGACAACGATGCGACGCTCGAGATTCTCGGCCGGGCCTCGCAGGTCCACGCGGATGCGGGTGCGGACATCATCGCGCCGAGCGGGATGATGGATGGCATGGTCGCGGCGATCCGCGCCGCGCTGGATGCTTCCGGGCACAGCGACCGCGCCATCCTCAGCTACGCAGTGAAGTACGCCAGCGGCTTCTACGGCCCGTTCCGCGAGGCGGCCGGGAGCACTCCCGCCTTCGGCGACCGGCGTCAATACCAGATGGATCCAGCCAACAGGCGGGAAGCGCTGCTCGAAGCCCGCCTTGATGAAGCCGAAGGCGCGGACATGCTGATGGTCAAGCCGGCCCTCGCCTACCTCGACGTCCTTGCCGCGGTCCGCCGCGAGAGTGACCTGCCCCTGATCGCCTACAACGTCAGCGGCGAGTACGCGATGGTCAAGGCCGCGGCGGAACGTGGCTGGATCGACGAGCGCCGGGTCGTGATGGAATCGCTGCTCGGGATGCGTCGCGCCGGCGCCGACGCGATCATCACTTACCACGCCGCCACGGCGGCGCGGTGGCTGGCCGAAGAGGCTGGCGCATGACCGATCCGCGCGCCACGACCGCCCCCGAGTCCGCGGCGATACCTCGCTCGGAGGCGCTCTTCCGCCGAGCCTCGAGATCGCTCCCCGGCGGGGTGAACAGTCCGGTCCGTGCCTTCCGCGGTGTGGGAGGCACGCCGCGGTTCATCGCCCGCGGGAGCGGCGCCTACATGGAGGATGTGGACGGGCACCGCTATCTCGACCTGGTCCTGTCGTGGGGGCCACTGATTCTGGGCCACGCCGCGCCAGGGGTGGTTCGCGCGATCACCGAGGCCGCGCAGCGCGGCACCAGCTACGGCGCCCCCTGTGAGCTGGAAGTCGAACTCGCCGAGCGGGTGATCGCGACCTTCCCCGCGATGGAGATGGTGCGGTTCGTCAGCTCGGGCACGGAGGCGACCATGAGCGCACTCCGCCTCGCCCGGGCCGCCACTGGCCGCTCAGCCATTGTGAAGTTCGATGGCTGTTACCACGGCCACGCCGATTCCCTGCTGGCCGCCGCCGGCTCCGGTGTCGCCACGCTCGGCCTGCCTGACTCGCCGGGCGTCACCGCAGCCACCGTCGCCGACACCCTGGTCCTGCCGTACAACGACCTCGAGGCGGTGGAGCGCCTCTTCCGGGTCCGCGGAGACGCCATCGCCGCCGTGATCGTCGAGCCCGTGGCGGGCAACATGGGCGTGGTCCCGCCGCGACCGGGCTATCTCGCGGGCCTGCGCGCGATCACCGCCGCGCATGGCGCGATCCTCATCTTCGACGAAGTGATGACCGGCTGGCGCGTCCACCCCCGCGGCGCGCAGACGCTGTTCGGCATCGAGCCGGATCTCACCTGCATCGGCAAGGTGGTTGGCGGCGGGCTGCCGGCGGCTGCGTACGGCGGCCGCGCCGCGCTCATGCAGCAGGTGGCGCCGGCCGGACCGGTGTATCAGGCGGGCACGCTGTCCGGCAATCCGCTCGCGATGGCAGCGGGGATCGCCACCCTCGACGCGCTGGCGGTACCAGGCACCTGGCAGAAGGCCGAACGCTGGGCGGAGCGCGCCACCACGGAGCTGGCCCGGATCGCCGAGTCGCTGGGCCTGCCCCTGGTCATCAACCGGGTCGGCACGATGTTCACGCCCTTCTTCAGTGCGACTGACGTGACGGACTACTCGACCGCCCGTCAGGCAGACCGGGAGTCGTACAGGGTCTTCTTTCACGCCATGCTCGCGGAGGGCGTGTACCTGGCGCCGTCCGCCTTCGAGGCGGCGTTCACCTCGGTGGTCCATGATGACGTCGCGCTGGCGCAGTGGACCGCCGCGTGTGAATCCTGCCTGCGGCAGGTCCGGCAGGCGATGACCACATTGCACACCTCGCGATCGTGAGGGTGGCGAGCGTCATGCCCCGGAGTTCATGACGGTGGCGTGTGAACCGCGGTTGGTGTCCACTCTGATTGACAGCCTTCGAAGCCGGCCTGTAATTTGAAGCGCATGAATGGCTTGGCGAGAACTATCGACCCGAGCGTCGCTGCTCCGGATCCAGTAGATGCCGGGGTAATGGCCGCGATTCTCACTGCGGCGTCCGATATCGCGCTCGTGCTCGATCACGCGGGGGTGATCCGCGACATCATGCTCGGCCAGACGGATTACCCGATCGAGGAGGCCAACCGTTGGCTCGGCCATGCCTGGGCCGAGACCGTGACGCCGGAGAGCCGTGCGACGATCGTCGACATGCTGACGGAGGCGGCAGCGGGGGGAGCGTCTCGACGCCGCCAGATCAACCACTTGTCGGCGACCGGGCATGAGATTCCGGTGTCCTATACCACCGTCCGGTTCGAGGGGAGCCAGCATTCCCTGGTCGCCGTTGGTCGCGATCTTCGAGCGGTCTCGGTGCTGCAACAGCGCCTCGTGGAGGCGCAGCAGTCGCTCGAACGCGACCACTGGCGGATGCGCTACCTCGAGACGCGCTATCGGCTCCTGTTCCAGCTCTCGGCCGAGGCGGTGCTCCTGGTCGATGCGTCCACCCAGAAAGTGGTCGAGGCGAATCCCGCGGCGTCCGAGCTCTTCGGTCAGCCGGTGAAGAAGCTGGTCGGGCGGGGCTTCCCCTTCGATCTCGATGCTCAGAGCGAGGCCGCCGTGATCGATCAGCTGGTGGCCATTCGCGCCCACGGGCACGCAGACGATCTCTCGGTCCGGCTGGCGGGGAATGGTCGCCGGGCCACCCTCGCGACCTCGCTGGTTCGCCAGGATGCCGCGGCCCTGTTCGTCGTCCGAATCATCCGCACCCCGGAGAGCGGCACTTCGGCTGGTGTGTCCGAGGCCGGGGCCGGCGCGCTGAAGCTGATCGAAGCGCTGCCTGATGGATTCGTGCTCACCGATGGCGAAGGGCGGGTGCTCTCCGCCAACCGGGCCTTCCTGGATCTGGTGCAGATTCCGACCCAAGACCAGGTCCGCGGTCGGTCGCTGCAGCAATGGATTGGCCGCCCGGGCGCGGATCTGGGCCTCATCCTCGGCACGTTGCGGGAGCATGGGATCGTGCGCCTGTTGGGGACTTCGCTCCGGGGCGAACTCGGCTCGCCGGGCGAGGTTGAGGTCTCCGGTGCGGCCGTACCGGATGGCGCGCGGGCGCGGCTCGGGTTCCTGGTGCGCGATGTTGGCCGGCGGCTGACCCTTGGTCCGCGAGGCGCTCGCGATCTTACTCGTGCGGTCGAGCAACTCACTGCGCTCGTGGGCCGGGTCTCGCTCAGGAACCTTGTGCGGGATACCACCGATCTGGTCGAGCGCCACTTCATCGAAGCGGCCCTCGAGGCCACCGCCGACAACCGGACCTCCGCAGCCGAAGTGCTCGGCGTGAGCCGGCAGAGCCTGTACGTCAAGCTGCGGCGCTACGATCTGGGTGGAGCAGGGCTCGAGTCCTCTGGTGCCGCCGCCCGGAAGGCGCCGAAGGGCAAGCGGAAGAGCACCCGGAAGCGGTGACCCCCGGCTCGCCGTTACTCGCCTGACCTGGAATCCTCCGACTGTGGGCCTTCGGATGTACCCTGCCGGGCGCGCTTCGGGTTTCACGACATGCCTTCAGCCGAGCCAGTCAGATGAATACCCCTCGAACCGCGGTCCTTCGGGTCGGTACTCGCGGGAGCGCCCTCGCCCGGTGGCAGACGGCGCGCGTCTGTGAGGCGCTCGCCGCCGCCGGCTGGCAGACCGAGACCATCGAAATCCAGACCACTGGTGACCTTGCGCCGGAGACTCCGATCGGCCAGCTCTCCGATCCCGCGCTCTTCACCCGGCAACTCGATGAAGCGATGCGCGACGGGCGCATCGACCTGGCGGTGCACTCGCTGAAGGATCTGCCGACACGGCTGCCTGACGGAATCGCGCTGGTGGCGCTAAGTGCCCGTGAGGATGCGAGGGATGCGCTGGTCACCCGTGACGGCAGCGGATTCGGCGCGCTCCCCCGCGGCGCGCGCATCGCGACCAGCAGCCTTCGCCGGCGGGCCCAGTTGCTGCGTGCCCGCCCCGATCTCGACATCGTCGAGGTCCGCGGAAACGTCGACACGCGACTGGCCAAACTCGACCGCAATCCCGCCATCGCGGCGACGATGCTCGCCTGCGCTGGGCTGGTGCGTCTTGGCCTGGGACACCGGATCTCCGAGCGCCTGTCCTACGATCTCATGCTGCCGGCGCCGGGACAGGCCGCACTGGCAGTCACTGCGCGCGCCAGTGATGCCCGCGCCACCGACGCCGCGATGCGGGCCGTGCACGATTCCCGGACTGCGGCGTGTGTCGGTGCCGAGCGTGCCCTGCTGCATGCGCTGGAGGGGGGCTGTGAAGTGCCGGTGGCGGCCCTGGGCGAGCTGGCCGATCCCTCTGCAATGGTCGGCCCCTCCTCGCACGCGGTGCTCCGGCTCCGCGGGCGGGTGGTCTCGCTCGATGGGCGCCAGATCGTGGAGGGCGAGGTCCAGCGACCGGTCCACGACCGGCAGGGCGCCGAGGCGGTGGGGCGGGAACTCGCGGCGCGCCTGCTGTCTGAGGGCGCTGGAGCAATCCTGGAGGCGCTGCGAACGTCTGGTGGGGGCCGGTCGGGGTAGGCCTGGGCGGCTCGGCGGAAGAATGGCGCAAAGCACGTCACCAGTTGGCAACTGGCGCCCCGAGGATTCCACGATCGGGGATCGCCGCGGTATGTTGGATCGCAGTGCTGGGTTGCCTGGCATCTGCCTGGTCTCCCCGTGTTCTTCACCTTATCTCGAGGTTGCTGATGTTCAGTCGCTTGCGCGTCCTGCTGCTCACGGGGCTCCTCGCCGGATTCGTGCTCGGGCCGCTCCCGGCGCAGGCCCCTCCTGTGGCCAAGCCCGCACCGGCGCGTCCGCGAGTCGCGGCCCACGCGTCGGCGCAACCGGCGCTGGTGACCTCGGTCGAAGGGCTGACCGAGTATCGTCTGTCGAACGGCCTTCGCGTCGTGCTCTTCCCCGATGCGTCGAAGCCGACCGCGACGGTCAACATCACCTATCTCGTGGGCTCCCGTCACGAGGGCTATGGCGAGACGGGGATGGCGCATCTGCTCGAGCACATGGTGTTCAAGGGGACTCCGCGCCACAAGAACATTCCCCAGGAACTGACCGAACACGGGGCGCGGCCCAATGGCAGCACCTGGTTCGACCGGACCAACTACTTCGAGACCTTCAGTGCGAGCGACACCAACCTCATTTGGGCGCTGGACCTCGAAGCCGACCGGATGATCAACAGCTATATCGCGAAGAAGGACCTCGAGTCGGAGTTCACCGTGGTCCGCAACGAGTTCGAGTCCGGTGAGAACGATCCGGGCTCGGTGCTCGAGGAACGGGTGCTCTCCACGGCGTTCCTCTGGCATAACTACGGTCACTCCACGATCGGCGCCCGCTCGGACATCGAGCAGGTTCCGATCGAGCGCCTGCAGGCCTTCTATCATCGATACTACCAGCCCGACAACGCGATCCTGTTCGTGACCGGCAAGTTCGATCCGGCCCGGGCGCTCACCCTGATCCAGCAGAAGTTCGGGCGGATTCCCCGCCCGGACCGCAGTGGCGCGCTGAAGCTCTGGCCGACCTACACCACGGAGCCCACCCAGGACGGTGAGCGGAGCGTGACGCTCCGCCGGGTGGGTGACGTGCAGGTCGTCATGGTGGTGTATCACGTCCCCTCGGGCGCGGCCGAGGACTACGCCGCGATCGATGTGCTGGAGCAGATCCTTGGTGATGAGCCATCCGGGCGCCTGTACAAGGCGCTGGTCGAGACGAAGAAGGCGGCCAGCGTGGCCGCCTATGGCTACCAGCTTCGCGAGCCGGGTGTGCTGATCGCCTCGGCGCAGGTGCGGAAGGAGGATGATCTTGGAGCGGCCCGCCAGGGACTCGAGCAGGCGCTCGCGGAGGTGGTGGCGCACCCGCCGACCGCGGAGGAGGTCGCCCGCGCGAAGACCCAGCTGGTGAAGAACATCGAACTGACCCTCAATCGCTCCGACCGGGTCGGTCTCTCGCTGTCGGAATGGGCGGCGATGGGCGACTGGCGGATGTTCTTCCTCCATCGTGACCGGGTGAAGAAGGTCACCGTGGAGGATGTCGCCCGCGTAGCAGCCGCCTATCTCAAGCCCTCGAACGCGACCTGGGGGGAGTTCATCCCCACCGACAAGCCCGACCGCGCGGAAATCCCGGCGGCCCCGGACGTGGCGGCGCTGGTGGCGAACTACAAGGGCGACACCACCCTGGCCGCCGGCGAAGTGTTCGACCCCAGCCCGGACAACATCGAGCGTCGCACCACCAGGTCCGTGCTCGCCGGCGGTCTCAAGCTCGCACTGCTGCCCAAGCAGAACCGGGGCGGGGCGGTGAACCTCAACCTCACGCTCCGGTTCGGCACGCTGGCGTCCGCGACCAACATGGCGACCGTCGCCGACATGGCCGCCGACATGCTGATGCGTGGCACCAGGACCAAGAGCCGGCAGCAGATCAAGGATGAATTCGACCGCCTCAAGGCCCGCGTGAGCATGTTCGGCGGGCCGACCTCGATCCGCGTCAGTGTCGAGACCACCCGGCCGAATGTGGCGCCGGTGCTCCGGCTCGTCGGCGAGATCCTTCGCGAGCCGGCATTCGATGCCAAGGAGTTCGACGAACTTCGGCGCGAGAACCTCGCCGGCATCGAGCAGAACCGCTCCGAGCCGACCGCGCTGGGCTCCAACGCCTATCAGCGGTACCTGAATCCCTATCCCAAGGGCGATCCGCGCTACGTCGCGACATTCGACGAGCAGGTTGCCGACTACACCGCCGCCACCCTGGATCAGGTGCGCCGGTTCTACGCCGAGAATTACGGGGCCTCGAACGGCGAGCTGGTGGCGGTTGGTGATTTCGACAGCCGGGAGCTCACCGCCACGGCCACCGAGCTGTTCGGAGCCTGGAAGAGCCCCGGGACGTTCGAGCGGATTCCCGCCGAGTTCAAGGACATCCCCGCGAACAGCATCACGATCGAGACTCCCGACAAGGCGAACGCCTTCTTCCTTGCCGGACTGAATCTCCCCGTGCGGGACGACGACCCCGATTACCCCGCGCTGCTGCTCGGCAACTACATGCTCGGTGGCGGCTTCCTGAACTCGCGCCTGGCGGTCCGTATCAGGCAGAAGGAAGGCATCAGCTATGGCGTAGGGTCGGGACTGTTCGCGAGCCCGCTGGACAAGGCCGGCGGATTCCAGACCTTCGCCATCTACGCGCCGGAGAACGCCGCTCGCCTGGAGCAGGCATTCCGCGAGGAGATCGATCGGGTCCGGAAGGACGGTTTCACGGCTGAGGAGGTGCAGAAGGCCAAGGAAGGCTGGCTCCAGTCCCGCCAGGTCACGCGCGCACAGGACCCCGCACTCGCGGGCCAGCTGGGGAACAATCTCTTCATCGGCCGCACACTCGGCTTCGATGCCGACTTCGAGAAGCGCGTAGCGGCCCTCACTCCGGACGTCATCAACGGGGCGATCCGGCGCTACCTCGATCCCTCGAAGATCACGGTGGTGAAGGCGGGCGATTTCGCGAAGGGCAAGCCCGAGCCGGCCAAGCCGTGACCGTGAGGTGGTCATCCGCCAGCCGTCAGCGGCGCCTCTGACGGCCGGCGGGTGACGGCCTTAGTTTTCCGGGCATGTCGCGACCGCCTTTCTACTACCGCCTGTCCGAGGGTATCCGCATCACGGTGCGGCCGGTCTACCTGCCGGAACGGTCCAACGTGGCCAAGCAGCAGTACGTGTTCGCCTACTTTGTCCGGATCGAGAACGTCGGCGAATTGACCGCGCAGCTCCGCTCCCGCCGCTGGCTCATCCACGATTCGATCGGGGAGGATACGGCGGTGGAGGGCGAAGGTGTGGTCGGCGAGCAGCCGCTGCTCGCCAAGGGCCAGGTCCACGAATACCAGAGCTTCTGCGTCCTCAAGTCCCCCAGCGGGTACATGGAAGGTGAGTATTTCTTCCATCGTGCCGGCGGCACCACCTTCAGTGCGGAGATCCCCCGCTTCCACCTCGAGGCGAGCGAGTCGGCGGAGCCCCACTCCTGAATGCGAGTCCTCGACCGTTTCGCGGAGCACCTCGAAGGCCTCCGGCTGGGAGCAGGGCGCGTGCTGGTCGCCGTCTCCGGCGGTCCCGACTCGGTCGCGCTGCTGGATCTGCTGGTCCAGAGCCGGGAGCATCATCACCTCGAGCTGATCGTCGCCCACGTCGATCACGGCATTCAGCCGGAGAGTACGCTCGTCGCCCACGAGGTCGAGGCGCTGGCGCGGGAGCACGGGCTGCGCTTTCTCACTACCCGGCTCGACCTCGGGCCGAAGACGAGCGAGACTCGCGCGCGGGCCGCGCGCTACGCGTGGCTCCGCGCCACCCGCCAGGCGCAGGGCGCACGATGGATCCTCACCGCCCATCATGCGGACGACCAGCGCGAGACCGTGCTGATGCGGGCGCTCCGTGGTTCGGGGCCCGCCGGGCTCGCCGGCATGTCGGCACGGGAGCGGGGCGTCGCGCGACCGCTGCTCGCCTTCTCGCGGCGAACCCTCCGGCGATACTGCCGCACCCATGGGCTGCGCTGGTGGAATGATCCCGCAAACCGGGACCCCCGGCACCTGCGTTCCTGGATTCGCGGTGCTCTCCTGCCGGAACTCGAGGACCGGATGCCGGACATCGCCCGGAAACTGGGCGAGCTGCGCCGTCATGCCTCCCGCGATCGGCGCGCCTGGGATGAGGCGCTCTGGTCCTGGCCCGGACTGGACGCCACCGCGGAAGCCGGGTCCTGCTCGGTCTGCTGGCCGGTGCTTCTTGATCTCCCCGCCACGCTCGCCGGCTGTCTCGCGGAGAGCCTGGTGCGCAGCGCCGGTGCCCCGTCGGGCCCGGCACGCGTCCGCCGTGCGCTCGCCGCGCTGGCATTCGCGCAGAGCGGGGCCACCGCCGATCTCACCGGCGGCTGGCGTCTCGAACTCGCCTTCGGGCGTTTGCGCGTGGTGCCGCCGTTGGCCCGGGAGGCCGGTACTCCGCAGTTCCTCTCTTCCCCGGAAGGGCAGACCGTCTGGGGTCCCTGGCGGGTGCGCTGGACGCTGGAGTCGGCGCCGGCGGTGCAGGCTCGCGACGGTCGGACGGCCTGGTTCATCCCCGCAGCAGTGGCGCTCCGGGCCTGGCGCCCCGGGGACCGATTGGCGCCCCTCGGAGGTACTGGTCACAGACTCGCGGTGCGTTGTTTTCAGGACGCGAGGGTGCCCCGCAGCGAGCGTGTCAGCTGGCCGATGGTCGAGGCGGCGGGGGCACTGGCCTGGATTCCAGGGGTCTGTCGATCGGATGTGCTGCTCCCTGTCGCGGGCGATGCCGCTCTCAGGATCGATGTCGAACCGCGTGGCTGATCCGCGAACCGGAGGGCGTGCCGTCCAGCGGGTGGTGTTCGATGAGGCCACCATTGCCCGCAGGGTCCGTGAACTCGGCCGGGAAGTCACCGGGGCCTACCCCGACGGGGACCTGCTGCTCATCGGACTGCTCAAAGGCAGCTTCGTCTTCCTCGCGGATCTGGTGCGGGCAATCGAGCGCCCGCTGCATGTGGATTTCCTCATCGCCAGCTCGTACGGAACGGGGACGACTTCCAGCGGGGAAGTGCGGCTCCTGTATGAACCCTCGGCGGCGCTGGCGGGCAGGCATATCCTGCTCGTTGAGGATATTATTGATAGCGGTCGAACCCTGGCATCCCTGATGGACCGGTTGCGGTCCCGGGGACCTCGGAGCCTCGCGATTTGCGCGCTGCTGGATAAGCGCATCGCTCCCCCGTCGCCGGAAGTCCGGTTCACGGGGTTCGTGGCTCCGCCGGCATTTCTGGTGGGTTACGGCCTGGATCACGCGGAGGATTTCCGGCACCTCCCGTATATCGCGGACCTGGGTTGAATGGCTGAACGCATGCCTCCGACATCGCCCCGACCTGATTGGCGGGGCCTGAGCAAGAATCTCGCACTGTGGCTCCTCGTCGCGCTCGTCGCGATGGCGCTCTTCCAGCTGATGAACAATCAGAAGAGCACCGTCCAGGAGTTCACCTATACCGCGTTCAAGCAGCAGCTGTCGGCCGGCAACGTGAAAGACGTCACCGTGTACGACGGCAAGCAGCTCGAGGGCGAATTCGTCAATCCGGTGACCCAGGAGGACCGGAAGGCCAAGTCCTTCGTGGTACTCCTGCCGATCAAGGACAGCGAGCAGCTGCTGGCGGAGCTGGAGCGTTCGGGCGTGCCCATCTCGGCGAAGGAGCCGAAGATCGGCATCGCGAACTTCCTGGTCGCGGCGCTGCCATGGATCGTGATCATCGGTCTCTGGGTCTTCCTGCTGCGCCAGCTCCAGGCCGGCGGGAGCCGCGCCTTCAGCTTCGGCAAGAGCAAGGCGAAGCTGCTCTCGGGCGACACCCCCAAGCTCACCTTCGCCGACGTCGCGGGCGCGGATGAGGCGAAGGTCGAACTCCAGGAGATCATCGAGTTCCTGAAGGATCCGCAGAAGTTCACCCGTCTCGGCGGGCGGCTCCCCAAGGGCGCGCTGCTGGTCGGCCCGCCGGGCACCGGCAAGACGCTGCTCGCCAAGGCCGTCGCCGGCGAGGCGGGGCGTCCCTTCTTTTCGATGTCGGGCTCCGATTTCGTGGAGATGTTCGTCGGGGTGGGCGCCTCGCGCGTGCGTGACCTGTTCGAGCAGGGGAAGGCCCACGCGCCGTGCATCATCTTCATCGACGAAATCGACGCCGTCGGCCGCCATCGCGGCGCCGGCCTGGGTGGCGGGCACGACGAACGCGAGCAGACGCTCAATCAGCTGCTGGTCGAGATGGACGGGTTCGAGTCGAACGACGGCGTGATCCTCATCGCCGCCACCAATCGTCCCGACGTGCTCGACCCCGCGCTGCTTCGGCCGGGCCGGTTCGACCGCCAGATCGTGGTCGATGCGCCGGACGTGCGGGGCCGAGAGGGCATCCTGCGGGTGCACACGCGGAAGATCCCGCTGGCGGCCGATGTGGTGCTCGAAGTCATCGCCAAGGGCACGCCCGGGATGGCCGGCGCGGATCTCGCCAATCTCGTCAACGAGGCGGCGCTGCTCGCCGCCCGCCGCAACAAGACGCTCGTCGAGATGCAGGACTTCGAGGACGCCAAGGACAAGGTCATGCTGGGCGTCGAGCGGAAGAGCCTGGTCCTTTCCGAGGAGGAGCGCCGGCTCACGGCCTACCATGAGGCCGGGCATTCGGTCGTCTCGATGAAGACCGAGGGCTCCGACCCGATCCACAAGGTCACCATCGTGCCCCGCGGACGGGCGCTCGGGCTCATGATGTCGCTGCCCGACAAGGATCGGTACGGCCAGACCAAGGAGTGGCTCATCGGCCGGCTCGCGATCGCGTTCGGCGGGCGGGTGGCGGAAGAGCTCATCTTCGGCGCCAACAAGGTGACCACCGGGGCCGGCAGCGACATCGAGCAGGCCACGGCGATCGCCCGGCGGATGGTGACCCAGTTCGGCATGAGCGAGAAGATCGGCATGATGGCGATCGGTGATCGCGAGCAGGAGATCTTCCTCGGTCGCGAGTTCGGCCAGCGCCGCGAGGTCTCCGAGCGCACCGCGCAGGTTGTGGACGACGAGGTGAAGCACTTCCTCGACGAGGCCCACGAGGGGGCGCGCAAGATCCTCACGGAGAACCGGCTGCTGCTGGATCAGATCGCCGCGGCACTCCTCGAGCGGGAGACCATCGACCGGGAGGACATCGACCTCCTCGCACAGGGCAAGGCGCTGCCGCCCCTGGCACCCTCGGCCCCGCCGTCGCCGCCCGCCCCGTCGGCCGCGGTGCTGCCCAAGAACGATCAGGCGCCGCAGCGGACGCCGATACTCGGCGCACCGCCGGCAGAACCCATGGGCGCGTGATCGCGCGCGCGCTCGCGGCCCACTCCCCGCGCGCGGTGGCCGAAGCGCTGCGCGCCCGGGGATGGGATGAGGTCAAGTCAGACGCGGCGGCCGGCGGAATGCGGGCCGCCGCGCTTGAACTTTCCGGTCTCGACGACAGCACCCTTCTTGCGCTCGTCCAGTACGCGGGTCAGCTCGGGCTCGACACCCTGACTGGCGACGACTGGGCCATTCTCGGCGGTACCGAGGCGCGGCTCAGCGCGCTGGCGCGTCCGTGGGTGGTGCCACCGGCGCTTGCGGACGTCGCCCACGCGGTCGCCCGGCTGCTGACGCCCGAGATGCCGACGGCCTGGCTGACGGCGCGGGGACCGGTGCAGCTCGACCGGCCCGTCATCGTCGGTATTCTCAACCTCACCCCGGATTCCTTCAGCGATGGTGGCCGCTTCCTCGAGCCGGCCGAAGCGCTGGCCCAGGCGGATCGGCTGCTGGCCGACGGCGCGACCATCCTCGACCTCGGCGGAGAATCCACGCGTCCGGGCACCGAACCGGTGTCCGAGGAGGAGGAGCTCCTGCGCGTAGTCCCCATCGTGGAGGCGCTGGTGCGCCGCCACCTCTCCGTGCTCCTCTCGGTGGATACCGTGAAGGCCGGGGTGGCGCGCGCGGCGATCGATGCCGGTGCTGCGATCGTGAACGATGTATCGGCCTTCCGGCTGGATCCCGCCGCGGCCGGCGCCGTCGCCACGACCCGCGCCGGGGCCATTCTCATGCACTCCCGGGGGACCGTCAGCAGCATGGCCCGCCTGGACCATGCGGAGTACAGTCCGGATGTCGTGACTGCCGTCCGGGAGGAACTCCGCGCCGCCCTGGAGGCGGCACTGGCCGCCGGCATTGCGTCCGATGCCGTCGTCCTCGATCCGGGTTTCGGGTTTGCCAAGACGGCCGACCAGAACCTGCTGCTGCTCGATCAGCTCGCTGCGCTCCGTTCGCTTGGACGCCCGCTACTGGTCGGACCGTCCCGCAAGCGCTTTCTCGGGAGCGTCACCGGTCGCGAGGTCGGTGAGCGAGATGTTGCGACGGCCGCGGCGTGCGTGCTCGCGTTCGAGCGTGGCGCACGGCTCTTCCGGGTGCACAACGTCGGGGTCACTCGCGATGCGCTTGCGGTCGCCCATGCGGTACGGGGGGCGGGGTAGGCGCGAGCTTCCACCCGTGTCAGCACCCGTCGCACTACGAATCCCATCTACCACCCGTTCACCGATTCCATGACCCGACGCCCTCCCTACGCCCTCGCGGGTCTCGCCACGCTTCTGGTGCTGACCGGGTACGTGATCACCCTGGCGCCCACGGTGACCTTCTGGGACGCCGGCGAATTCATCGCCGCCGCGAAGACGCTCGGAATTCCGCATCCCCCGGGAACACCGCTCTTCGTGCTGATCGGGCATGTCTGGGGGACGCTGCTCCCCTTCGGCGAGTTCGCACAGCGTACCAATCTTCTGAGCGCGACCCTCAGTGCCCTCGGGGCAGGATGTTTCTTCCTGGTGGCGCACGAGACCCTCGTGCGGGCGAGCGGCGAGCTGACCGGCGGGGCCGCGAGGCTGGTGCAGGCGGGGGGCGGGCTCGCCGCGGTGGTCATCGCGGGCTTCACCTTCACGCAGTGGCAGAACTCGAACGAGACCGAGGTCTACGCCGCCGCGACCTTCACGATCGCCGCCATCTGCTGGCTCTGTTTCGTATGGCGCGGCGCCCGGGGCACCGCGCGCGCACCGCATCTGCTCCTGCTCATCCTCTACCTCGCCGGCATCTCGATCGGCAATCACCTCCTCGCGCTGCTCGTCGGCCCGGCCGTGGTGGCCTTTCTGGTGGCGACGATCTGGCAGAATCCGTCCCCGGAACCGGCTGACCGGCCCATCGAGTGGGCGCACGCCGCGGTCGTGGCCGGGACCTGGGCGCTGCTCATCGGCTGCGGACTCGGCAGCACTGCGCTTACCGCGCTCGGGAGCATCTGCTATCTGGCGGCCGCGGTGCTCGCCTGGCGGGCCGGCGTGCTCTCCTTCGCGCTTGTCTCGGTGATCGTGTCGGCGATCGGCGTCACGAGCTACCTCTACCTCTACATCCGCTCCGGCCAGCATCCGATCCTGAACGAGGCACAGCCCGACAACTGGGAGGCGCTGCTGGCCGTCATCCGTCGGGCGCAGTATCCCATCCGGACCCCGCTGGATGATCCCACCGTCCTGCACGGCCCGGACAATCCGGGGCGGAGCCCCCAGATCATCGGCCTCCAGCTGCTCAACTTCCTCCAGTACTTCGACTGGCAGTGGGCCAATGGCATTACCACCATCCTGAAACTGGCCACCGTTCAATTCCCGCTACACACCTTCGTGACGCTGCTCTTCGCCTCACTCGGCCTCCGGGGCCTCTTTCTCCACCGAAGGGCCGATCGCGCCGGGTGGTGGCTGCTCTTCATGCTGTGGCTCGTCACCGGCCTCGGGCTCGTCGCCTACATGAACTTCAAGCCCGGCTTCAGTCTCGGCTACGACCTGTACCCCGACGTGAACGCGCACGAGGTTCGGGACCGCGACTACTTCTTCGTGGTGAGCTTCGTGGTCTGGGGGCTCTGGGCGGGCATCGGTCTGGCGTCCCTGGTCCGCGCCGCGCTCGAGCGATGGCGGGTGCCTCCCCTGGTCCTGGCGGTGCCGCTCGCGCTGGTGGCCCTGATCCCGTTCGCGGGCAACTTCACCGCCGCCAGTCGCCGTCACGGGCCTGATGCGACGCTCGCGGCGGACTTTGCCTACGACCTGCTCAATTCCGTCCCGCCCTACGGCATCCTCTTCACCTACGGCGACAACGACACCTTTCCGCTCTGGTGGGCCCAGGAAGTCCAGGGGGTGCGACAGGACGTGCTGGTGGTCTGCCTGGCGCTGACCGAAACCGACTGGTACAAGCGCCAGCTTCGCGAGTTCCCGACCCGGCCGTTCGACGAAGCCGCCGCTCCAGCGCTCTGGAAGGGCCGTTCGCCGGTCGCGCCGGACTGGAAGCCCCATTCACTCTCCGATCAGCAGATCGCCGCCGCGCAGGGGGTTGTGCTCTCGGAGGATGTCACGCTCCGGATCGGCCCGATCACCCACGTCATCCCGAAAGGCACACCGGTCTACAGCCGCGACTTTGCCGTGCTGCGGATCCTGCAGGACAATCTCGGTCGTCGTCCGGTGGCCTGGTCGATGACGACCGGCGGGGAGTTCTACGGGCTCGACCGCTATGTACTGCAGCAGGGGCTGGCGATGCAATTGCAGACGCAGCCGATCGACACAACGAGAACGGACGTAGACAATCACCGCGTTCTCGGCGTTGCGCTGGACGTGCCCACGACGGACGCACTGGCCTGGAACACCTATCGGTATGCTCGGCTGGGCCAGGGCAACGCCGGGGATCTCGAGCCGACTGCGATGGGCGTCGCCAACAACCTCTCGCTGCCGTTCACCCAGCTCGCGTATGCGTATGAATCGCGGCGGGATCGGGAGCGTGCGATCAAGAATTTGAGTCGTGCGGGTGAGCTCTCCACCAACCCTGCGCTCAAGCGGGCGCTCATGACTCTGCTGGCCCCGCCAGTGGGGGACTCAGCCCGCTGACACCGATCCGGGGGCCGCTGGGGGCCGGGGATGACGGGGCGGGGCCTACAAATAACCCCAACGCCTGCCTACCTTTACCCCCCATGTCGTACCCGGGACTGGCCGAGCGTGTGTTGGAGGTCCGGGGCCGGATCGCCGAACGTCAGGCCCGGGCCGGATGGAGCCATCCGGTTACGATCATTGCCGTGACCAAGACCCATCCCCCGGGCGCCGTGCTGGCGGCCGTGGCCGCCGGGCTCACCGCCGTGGGTGAGAACCGGGTTCAGGAAGCGTTGCAGAAGCAGGCCGAGCTGCCGGAGGTGCGGGTCGACTGGCATCTGATCGGATCGCTGCAGCGGAACAAGGCGAAGCTGGCGGTGAATCACTTCGCGCTGATTCACTCGGTCGACAGCATCGAGCTCGCCGGCGAACTCAACCGCCGTGCCGCGCCGGGAAGTCGTCAGGCGATCCTGGTGCAGGTCAACTGCTCCGAGGAACCGCAGAAGGGCGGGGTGGAGCCCGAGGCGCTGCCGACGATGCTCGAGGCGCTGGCGCCGCTGGACCGCCTGGACGTGCGCGGCCTGATGACGATGGCTGAACTCACCGAGGATCACGAACGACAGAGGACCGCGTTCCGCCGGTTGCGTTTGCTTCGCGATGAGGCGGAGCGGCGGGGAGCATCCCTGCCGGAGCTGTCGATGGGAATGTCGGGGGACTATCTGGTGGCGATCGATGAGGGCGCCACGATGGTTCGGTTGGGAACCCTCCTCTTCGGAGCACGCGGCACATGAGCGACGATGCCTTTCACCTGACCCCGAGCGATGTCCGGGCGCAGGAATTCCAGCGGGTCTTCCGAGGCTGTGACCCGGTCCAGGTCGACGAGTTCAAGAGTCGAGTAGCGGAAGAGCTCGACCGGCTGCTGCGCGAACGGGTGAAGCTGGAGGAGCGGCTGCAGGGCTTCCAGGAGCAGCTTCGGGCCTTCCGCGATCGCGAACGCGCCATGAACGAGGCGCTCCTTGCCGCCCAGCAGTTGCGGGTGGCCGCACAGGAGCAGGCGGAGCGGGAGTCGGAGTCGATTCTCCGGGAGGCGCGGGCCGATGCCCTGCGACTGGTGGGCACGGCGCAGGACGAGGAGCGCCAGGTGCGCGAGCGGCACGAACTGCTGCAGCGCCAGTTCGCCGCCTACCTCGCCAATTTCCGCGCGCTCCTCGAGCGCCAGCTGGGGGAGGTCGAAGGACTCCAGGCTCACGCCCAGCTGACTCACCAGGTCCAGACGGAGCTCCTGCTCAAGCGACACGCATGACCGCGCCCAGTCTCTACGATCGAATCCAGCAGGCGGCCGCGGCCATCCGCGGCCGCACGGCCTTCACCCCCGATATCGCGATCATCCTCGGCACCGGTCTCGGCGGGCTGGTGAAGGACATCACGGCCGAGGCCGTCATTCCGTACGAGGAGATTCCCGGGTTCCCGCTCTCGACGGTCGAGAGTCACGCGGGCCGGCTGATCCTGGGCACGCTGAGCGGCCGCAGGGTCGTCGCGATGCAGGGCCGGTTCCACCGCTACGAAGGCTACACGCTGCAGGAAGCGACCTTCCCCGTGCGCGTGATGCACGCCCTCGGCGCGCGGACCCTGGTCGTGACGAACGTATCCGGCGGGATGCATCCGCTGTGGGCGCCGGGCGATCTGGTGCTCATCGCCGATCACATCAATCTCCTGGGCGACAACCCCCTCATCGGCCGCAACGACGAGCGGCTCGGCGTGCGCTTTCCCGACATGTCCGAGCCCTACGACGCCGGTCTCCGGGCGAAGGTGCGCGCCCTGGCGATCGAGCAGGGGATCACCCTGCGCGAGGGCGTCTACGTCTCGGTGCCGGGGCCGTGTCTCGAGACCCGCGCCGAGTACCGCATGCTGCGGGCGATGGGCGCCGACATCGTCGGGATGTCCACCGTGCCGGAAGTGATCGTCGCGGTCCACCAGGGCATGAAGGTCGCGGGGCTGTCCATCGTGACCGACCAGTGCCTGCCTGATGCCCTCGAACCTGCCGACATCACCACCATCATCGCGACGGCGATGGACGCGGAACCCAGGCTGACCCGTCTCGTCTCGGCCCTGGTCAAGCAGATCGGCGCATGACCTATCGGCCGTGGCCGGACGGCGGTGCCGATCGGATGGAGCAGGAGCTGCTGGAGCGCTGGGCCTCCGAGCGGCTCTTCGAACGCACCCTCGAGGCCACCAGCCGGGGCACTCCGTTCGTGTTCTTCGAGGGACCGCCGACGGCGAACGGCAAGCCCGGCATCCACCACGTCTTTGCGCGGACCATCAAGGACCTCATCTGCCGTTTTCAGGCGATGCAGGGGAAATCGGTCACGCGGATCGCCGGGTGGGACACGCACGGCCTGCCGGTCGAGATCGAGGTTGAGAAGCAGCTCAAGCTCAACGGCAAGAAGGCCATCGAGGAATTCGGCGTCGAGGAGTTCAACCGGCTCTGCCGCCAGAGCGTCTTCACCTACAAGGCGGACTGGGAGCAGCTCTCCAACCGCGTCGGCTACTGGCTCGACTACGACCACGCCTACGTCACCTACACCAACGAGTACATCGAGACGGTCTGGTGGCTGCTCCACCGGCTGTTCCAGAAGCACCTGCTGTACCGCGGTCACCGGGTGCTGCCGTACTGCCCCCGCTGCGGCACCGTCCTCTCGAGCCACGAACTCGCCCTCGGTTACGAAGAGGTGAAGGACAAGTCGATCTACGTCACCTTCCCCCTCGAGGACGGAAGCGGCCGGGAACTGGTGGTGTGGACGACCACGCCGTGGACCCTGCCGTCGAACGTTGCGGCGGCGGTCCACCCCGAGCTCGAGTACGGGGTGTACCGCAGTCCCAAATATCCGGGTCGTTCCTTCGTGATGGCGGTGAGTCGCGAGGACAAGCTGAGGGAGATCGCGGGGGAGGACCTCGTCCGCGACGCGACGGTCCCGGGTGCGGCGCTCGTCGGTCTCCGCTACACCCGCCCGCTCCAGGTGGTGCAGTTCGAGGGCAGCCGCAACCACTCGGTGGTAGTGCCTGGCAACTTCGTGACCGCGGAAGATGGCTCCGGCATCGTGCACATGGCGCCCGCATTCGGCGCCGACGACTACGCGGCGGGCAAGGAGCACAATCTCGAGATGGTGCGCCCGGTCGGGGTCGACGGCACGTTCACCGGCACGACCTGGCCCGAGATCGAAGGGAAGCTGGTCACCGCCGAGGAGACCAACGAGCTCATCATCCGCCGGCTCAAGACCGACGGCCGCTGGCTCAGGACCGAGCAGTACGTCCACAGCTATCCCCACTGCTGGCGCTGCCGCAGCAAGCTCATCTACTACGCGCGTGACAGCTGGTTCGTCCGGACCTCCGAGGTCAAGGACCGGATGCTCGAAATCAATCGCGGCGTGAACTGGCAGCCGCCCGAGGTGGGTGAGGGTCGTTTCGGGTCGTGGCTGGAGAACAACGTGGACTGGGCGCTGTCGCGGGACCGTTACTGGGGAACCCCGCTGCCGGTCTGGGTCTGCGATCGAGATGCGGCGCACGTCGAGGTCATCGGGAGCTACGCGGCGCTCGCGGAGCGGTGGGGGAAGCCGCTGCCCGCAGGCTTCGATCCGCACAAGCCCTACATCGATGCCTATCACTGGGCCTGTGCCTGCGGCGGCACGATGCGCCGGGCGGCGGAAGTGATCGATACCTGGTTCGATTCCGGGTCGATGCCGTATGCCCAGTGGCACTATCCCTTCGAGCACGAGGCGGAGTTCAAGGCCCACTTTCCGGCGGATTACATCTGCGAGGGAGTGGACCAGACTCGAGGCTGGTTCTATTCGCTGCTGGCGATTGCCGCGACGGCCTTCGACAGTCCGGCCTACAGGAACGTGATCGTCAATGAGCTGGTCCTCGATGCCGAGGGCCAGAAGATGTCCAAGTCCAAGGGCAACGTCGTCAATCCGTGGGAGCTGATCGGCGAGTTCGGCGCGGACACCGTGCGCCTCTATCTGCTCGTCTCGAGCCAGGTCTGGCTGCCGAAGCGATTCGACCGCAAGCAGATCCCGCAGGTCACCGGTGACTTCCTGCGTGCGCTCCGGAACACCTACGAGTTCTTCCGGCTCTACGCGGGCCGGTCCGACGCCGCTCCGGCGCGTTCGGCACGTCCCGATGCCGACCGCTGGGTGCTGGGACGCCTCGACGCGACGGTGCAGGCCGTCACGACGGCGTGGTCCCGGTATGAGCCGACCGCCGGGGTCCGGGCGCTGATGGACTTCGTGGTGGATGACCTGTCGAACTGGTACGTGCGGATCAGCCGCGACCGCTTCTGGGCGCCAGAGGGCGAAGCCGACACCGCCGCGGTGGCTACGCTGCGCGAGTGCCTGGTGGCCGTGAGCCGGATGCTCGCACCCGCAGCGCCGTTCGCGAGTGACTGGCTGCACCGGTCGCTGGCCGAATCGTCGGTGCATCTCGCCGGATGGCCGGAGTCTCCGGCGACACCCGGGCGGGAGGAGGCCGAGCTCGCCGTCGCGATGGATGCGATCCGTCGGCTCGCTTCGCTGGCGCGCGCGGCGCGCGAGACTGGCAAGCTCAAGGTGCGCCAGCCGCTCGGCCGGATGCAGGTGGCCGTCCCGGTCGCTGCCCGCGGGGTGGCGTTCGAGCGGCTGCTCCCCATCCTGAAGTCGGAGGTGAACGTCAAACAGATCGACATCGCTGAATCGGACACCAACCTGGTGCGTCTCAAGGGCAAGGCCAATTTCCGCTCGCTCGGCAAGCGGTATGGGAAGGAAACCCCCGTGGCGGCCAAGGCCGTGGAGCAGCTTACCGCCGAGCAGCTCCGGGCCCTCGAAAGCGGGGTGCAAGCCAGCCTCCGTGTGAATGGGACCGAAGTGGTTTATTTTCCTGAGGATGTCACGGTCGAGCGGGAGGTGGCGACCTCCTGGCTGGTGGCGAGCGACGGTCCGTTCGTGGCCGCGCTCGATCCGGCGATCGATGCGGCCCTGGCAGCCGAGGGTCTGGCCCGCGAGGTGATCTCACAGATTCAGCGGCTTCGCCGTGAGGCCGGATACGACGTGAGTGACCGCATCGCGCTGGGGATCGAGGGCCCCGAAGCCATCGCGGGCGCGGCACGGACGCACCGCGAGTTCATCATGACCGAGACGCTCGCCCGGCATCTCGACGTTGGAGCAGGGATCGCGGATGCCGACCTTCGGCAGGCCGTGGACGTGGATGGGCACGACGTCACTTTCAGCATGCGGCGGCATGGTGCCGGCGCCTAGAGCCCGAGTGCAGGCGACCGGGCAGGGATAGGGGAATGAACAAGAAGCACCTCGCGCATTTCGAGAAGCGCCTGATGGAAGAACGGGCTCGGGTCATGAAGGAACTCGGCCATTACGACGAGTCCTTCAGCGCCACGCTGCAGAGCTCCGATGGAGACCTGTCGTCCTACTCGCTGCACATGGCCGATCAGGGGACCGATGCCATGGAGCGGGAGAAGCAGTTCCTGTTCGCCTCGCAGGAGGGCCGCTACCTGTGGCACGTCAACGAGGCGCTGCGGCGGCTGTACAAGACTCCGGAGAAGTTCGGGCTCTGTCACACCTGCTCGAAGGAGATCAACTTCGAGCGGCTGGACGCGCTTCCCCACGCCCGGCTCTGCATCGAGTGCAAGGAAAAGGAAGAGAATGGAAAGCGGCGCTGAACGGCGTCTCTACTGGGGCGCTGGTCTCACCGTCCTCGCGCTCGACATTCTGACGAAATACCTCGCCGAGCGGGAGCTGCTCCGCTCGGCGGGGCGTTCGGTGCTGGGCGACTGGCTGCAGTTGCGTCTGGTCTACAATCCAGGGGCGGCGTTCGGGCTGAATCTCGGGCCGCTGTCTCGCTGGATCTTCATGGGCGTGGCGATCGCGGCGGTGTTCCTGCTGTTCCGGTATCATCGCGCGGCGGAACCCGGCGACTGGTTCCGGCAGCTCGCGCTCGGACTGGTGAGCGGCGGCGCGCTGGGCAACCTGGTCGACCGGCTCCGGTCCAGCCAGGGCGTCGTCGACTTCCTCGACGTGGGAGTTGGCGCCTATCGCTGGCCCACGTTCAACGTGGCGGACATGGCGGTAAGCTGCGGCGCGATCGCGCTGGCCATTTCGCTATGGCGGGAAGATGCCCGGCGAGAGGCTGCCGCCCAGGACCCGGGACGCCCGCTTCCTCCCGAGCACACGCCACCACAGACCGTGCCTGCGGCGAGGAGTGAGGACTGACGAGTGCACCCCACCGCGGCAGGCGCACCCGACTCCTCGCTCTTCGTCCCGTACTCTTCCCTCACGTTCTCTGTACTCGCCCCGACGACGGAACGCCTCGACCGGTTCCTCGCCGACCAGCTCCAGCTCTCCCGCACTCACGCCGCCCGGCTGGTCGCTGATCAGCGCGTCGCGGTGAACGACACCATCGCGCGATCCTCACGCACGCTCGCGCGAGGCGAACGGGTCACCGTCCACTTTCCGGAATCGGAGCCGCCGCGGCAGCTGGTCGCGACCGACATCGCTCTCGAGGTGATCTTCGAGGATGAGTATCTCGCCGTGATCAACAAGCCGGCGGGCCTGGTGGTGCATCCTGCGCCTGGACACTGGGACGACACCCTGGTGAATGCGCTGGTGGCCAGGGGCACCACCCTGTCTGGCGGGGCGGAGGGGCGGCCCGGGATTGTGCATCGGCTCGACCGTGACACCTCGGGCCTCATGGTGGTCGCCAAGACTGATCTGGCCCATCGCCGCCTCGGCGCCATGCTGGCGGCGCGGCGGGTGACCCGGCGCTACGCCGCCCTCTGCTGGGGGCATCTGGATGAAAGTCCGCTGGTGATCGAGGCGGCGCTCGCGCGGCACCCGAAGGACCGCAAGAAGATCATTGTCTCGGCGGAGGGGCGGCAGTCGCGAACCGACGCGTACGTCGTAGCGCGCTATGGGCTCGTGGATCTGTTGCGCCTCGAACTGCACACCGGCCGGACCCACCAGATCCGGGTCCATCTCGCGCACATCGGTCATCCTGTCGTCGGAGATCCCGTGTACGGGGCGGGGGGGAGTCGGCGGATGACCGGTGGTACCCAGCGGCCGGCCGCCGAGGCGCTGGAGCGCCTGGCGCCGCGGCAGGCCCTGCACGCCGCCTGGCTCCAATTCCGCCACCCGATCACCAGCGAGCCGATGGACTTTCGGGCGGAGTGGCCGGCCGATCTCGGGCCGCTCCTGAGCGCTGCGATGGGGGCCCGGGACGCCGTTGCTCCGGCCGAAGCCCTTCGGTATCTTCTTTTCTTTGAAGCACATGGCTGACTCCGACTCAGTTCGGCTGGTGATCTTTCGCCTGGGACCCCTGGTCTGCGCCGCCCATGCGACCTCAGTGCGGGAGATCATCCCGGCGGGGCGTTCCACCCGGATCCCGGGGGCTTCGGCCTCCGTCGCCGGGCTGGTCAACTTGCGCGGCACGCTCCTGACCGTAGTCGATGCTCGCCTCGCGGTCGGAATTGCCGATAATGGAGTGGCGGCCGAGTCGATTCTGGTGATGGAGCAGGGTGAACGGACCTTCGGGCTGGCGGTAGACGAAGTGCTCGATCTCGTGGAAGTGGCTGCAGCGGATCTCGCTGCGGGTGAGGGCATCCCGGGAGTCGATCCCGGGCTGGTGGAGTCGATCGGCCACCACGGCGGTCGGGTGTTCGCAGTGCTCGATGCAAAGGCAATGCTCGCGCCGGTCTCGGGGTAGCAGTCCCGCCGGCAGGCCAGGGGAACGGCGAACCACGGCAACCGCACTACGGAGGGACGCGTGAGCCACACGGTGCTGGTCTGCGATGATGCCATCTTCATGCGCACCATGATCTCGGACATCCTCGCTCAGGCCGGTTTCGAAGTGGTCGGGGAGGCGGAAACGGGCCGCGAAGCCGTCGAGAAGTTTCGGCAGCTCAAGCCCGATCTGGTCACGATGGACATCGTGATGCCCGACATGGGAGGGATCGAGGCGGTCCGCGAGATCTGCAAAGATCATCCCGAGGCCCGGATCCTCATGTGCAGCGCGATGGGCCAGCAGGCGCTCGTCGTCGAGGCGATTCAGGCGGGCGCAAAGGACTTCGTCGTCAAGCCGTTCCAGCCCTCCCGGGTTCTCGAAGCGGTTCAGCGCGTCCTCGGCTGAGGCCGCCATGGACCTCTCCCGGTACGCTGCACTCTTCCTCACGGAGAGCCGTGAGCAGCTCGGCGCGTGCGGGCAGGCGCTGCTGGACTGGGAGCGCACGCCGGCGAGCGCCGAGCCGGTCGTCAGCCTCTTCCGTGCCATGCACACCTTCAAGGGCATGGCGGCGGCGATGGGCTACTCGAACCTCACCGAGCTGGCCCATCGCACCGAGTCGATCCTGGACCTGCTGCGCAGCGACCCGGCCTCGGGCCGGGAACTGATCGATCTGTTCTTTCGGATCGTCGATGCGCTGGAGCAGGGGGCCGAGCGGGCGATGGCGGGCAGCGACGCGCAGCTCGACTTCACGGCCTTGCTGGCGGAACTGGACCAGGCGTCGGTCGCCGCCGCCCCGACGGGCAGCTGGGCCATTCCGCTGCCGGAGGTCGTGGCGCCCGCCGCGGTCGTGGGGCGCGAAGTCCGGGTGACGATTCGCTCCGCGGCGGCCATGAAGGGGGCCCGGGCGGTGCTGGCCATCAGGAAGGCCGAGGCGCTCGGCGGCGTGAGCGGCATTCGGCCGCCGCTCGCGGCAATCGAGCAGGAGCTGTTCGACGGCCGCTTCAGTTTCCATTTCAGTGGCACGGCCGAGGACCGGGTGCTCCGCGAGGCGGTCGAGGCCGCAGGTGATGTCGCATCGGTCGAGGTGGCGGCGGCCGATGCGGGGGTGCCCGGCGAAGCGGCGGGGCGAAGCCGGCAGATCCGTATCGATCTCAGGCGACTCGATGCGATCATGAACCTGGTCGGGGAGCTGGTGGTCGCGAAGGGCCGCCTGGCGGAACTCGCCGACCCGGCCGATTCGCCGGACCTCAAGGCCGTCGGATCGCGGATCAGCCGAATCGCCTCCGACCTGTACGGCGAGGTGGTGCAGGCGCGGCTGACGCCGGTGTGGCAGGTGTTCGACCGCTTCCCGCGCGTGGTACGCGACCTGGCCCGGCAGCTCGGCAAGCGCGTCCGGTTCGAGGTGGAGGGGGAAGACACCCAGCTCGACCGGACGATCCTCGACGAAATCGGGGAGCCGCTGATCCACCTCCTGCGGAATGCCGTCGATCATGGGATCGAATCGGCCGAGCAGCGGCTGGCGAGCGGGAAGCCGGAAGAGGGTCTGATCCGGATCACCGCGGCGAGCGACCGCACCACGGTGTTGATCAGGGTGATCGACGACGGTGCCGGCATCGATCGCGGGCGGGTGCTCGCCGACGCGAAGGGGGCCGGGCTGGTGCCGGACCAGGCGGCGGAGTTGAGCGATGACCAGCTTCTCAGGGTGCTCGCGCGTCCGGGGTTCTCCACCGCGAAGCAGGTGACCGATGTCTCCGGCCGCGGCATGGGGATGGACGCCGTCGTCTCGCGGCTGCGGGCGCTTGGCGGCTCGGTGGATCTCGCCACCACGGCGGGGCAGGGCAGCACCTTCACCCTGCGGCTGCCGATGACGCTGGCGATCGTGCGGGCCCTGCTGGCGCGCGTGGGCGATGAGCGATACGCCATCCCGCTTGCGGGCATCGCGGAGACGGTGGAATACCACCCGAACCGCGTGGCGGCGCTCGAGGGACGGGAAGCCTACGTGCTGCGGGATACGCTGGTGCCGACGGTGCGGTTGCGCGAGCGGTTCGGCGTGACCGGCCCCAAACCTCCGGGGCGATCACCGGCGGTGATTCTCGACGTTGGTGGCCGCAGGGCGGCGGTCGTGGTGGACGCCCTGATCGGTCAGCAGGAGATTGTGGTGGAACCCTTCGAGGCACCGAAGGGCACGCTCCCGCTCTTCAGCGGGGCCACGATCCTCGGGGATGGAGCCCCGGCGCTGATCGTGGATCCCGCGGCGCTGGTCTGAGGAGGCCCGCATGGACGACGTGAGGGAACTCCACGCGCTGCAGCGCGACGCGCTGCGCGAGGTGGCGAACATCGGGGCGGGGCATGCAGCCACGGCGCTGTCGCAGCTGACCAACCGGCGCATCATGATCTCGGTGCCTGAGGTCAATATCGTCCGTCTCGAGGAGGTCTCCGAAATCCTCGGCAAGCCCGACGATGTCGTCGCCGCGGTGCTGATGCACATGATGGGCGACCTGACCGGCCGCACCCTCGTGCTCTTTCCCGAAGAGTGCGCCCGGACCCTCTGCGATATCCTGCTGCGCCGCCCGCCCGGCACCACGACGGGCTTCGGGGAGATGGAGCAGTCGGGGCTCAAGGAGGTCGGCAACATCCTGTCCAGCGCCTACATGAACGCGCTGTCGGATTTCATGGGCATGATGCTGGTGCCCTCCGTGCCGAGCCTCGCCATCGACCTGATGGGCGCGGTGCTCACCTCGATCTACATGAATTTCGGGTATGACCGGGACTACGTCTTCTGCGTCGAGACGCAGTTCCTGTTCGAGGACCCCGGGCTCAAGCTGCGCGGCCACTTCCTGCTGCTCCCTGACCTCGCGAGCCTTCGGGCCATCTTTGACGCCATCCGGCTGACGTGAGGGCAGCGTGACCGGGTCGGCGCCATCGGAACGCGATCTCACGGTCCTTCGCTCGTTCGCCCGACGCATCGATCCGGCGGATGCGGGGGCGCACAACAACCTTGGCGTCCTGTATTACCAGAAGGGCCTTGTCCCCGAGGCCATCGAGGAGTTCCTCCGCGCGCTCGAGCTCGACCCGCGCATGCAGACGGCGACGGAAAACCTCGAAATCGCCTATCACGCCACCGGGTACTACGACCGCCGGCTCGCCGAACTGCGGGAACGGCTGCGCCGCGAACCCTCCGACATCCCCGCCCGCTGGGAACTTGGCCGGACCTGCGCGGCGCTGGCGCAGTGGGACGAGGCGGCCGCCGAATTCCGGCTGATTCTCAGTCGCAAGCCGGACGACATCCCGGTGCTGCTCCAGGTCGGGCTCGCCGAACGGGGCCGGGGCAATCTCGAAGCGGCCACCGTCGCCTTCGAACGCGCCAAGGCCCTCGATCCCAACTCCTCCATCACGCTCTTCTACTACGGCGAGGCCCTCTACAATCGCGGCCTCTCCGAGCAGGCCCGTCAGGCGCTGGAAGCGGCGGTCGAGAAGAACCCGGACAACGCGGATGCCTACTATCTGCTGGCGTTCGTCTATGGGGACCTGGGCGACCACGAGAAGGCGCGTGCGGCCACCGCCCGCGCCACGACCCTCAACCCGACGCTCGCCCGGGCGCAGAACAATCTCTCGCTGAGCCGCTACAGTGCCGGGGGTGAGGGGCGGAGCGGCCCCGCCTCGCGCAACTCGGTGCCGCGCCCCACGGTGTCGGAGGGGTCGGCCCTCGCCCACTACAACCTCGGGCTCGCGTTCCGTCAGAAGGGGTACTACGTCGAGGCGCTCCGGGAGTACCGGCTGGCGCTCGACGCCGGCGAGGATGCCCGCCTCGTCAGGCAGGCGATGGCGGAGGTGCACCTGCTGCGGCGGGACATCGCCGCGGCGCTCGAACTCTATGACCTGCTCCTCGCCGAGGACCCCGCCTCTCCCAAGCTCTGGAACGAACGCGGCATCTGCCTGCATCAGTCGGGCCGGCGGGACGAGGCCACGGCCGCCTACGAGCAGTCCGTCACGATCGATCCGGAGTACGCCCTGGGCTGGAACAATCTCGGCGTGCTCCGTACCCAGTCGCCGGATGGGGACAGCGCGCTGGAGGCGTTCCAGCGTGCGCTCCGGCTGCACCCGCAGCTGGTGGCACCCAGGCTGAATCTGGCGCTCGCGCTGTTCCATCGGCGGCGGCTGCAGCTCGCGCTGGAAGCCTACCGTCAGGTCCTCGCGGATCATCCGCAGCACGCCGTCGCCTGGAACGGGGTCGGCCTGGTGCTGGTCGAGCTCAAGCGCTTCGAGGACGCGAAGCATGCCTTCAGCCGCGCCGTGGAGGCCGATCCCGCCAATGCCTCGGCGCACTACAACCTCAGCTTCACGCTCAGTCACCTCGGCGACTTCGACGGCGCGCTCCGGGCCACGAAACGGGCGCTGGAGCTGGAACCGTTCTACGTCGCGCAGAAGTACGCACTGACGATCGATCTCCAGTACGAGCACCCGGAAATCGCCATCGTTCCCGAAATCTCTTCGGATGTGACTGCGGACCAGGTGGGCGGCGACTTCCATTTCGACGAGCGCCTGCTGGACCGGATCTTCGATGAACTCGATCCCGCCGAGCGCACACCCGCGCCGGTCGCGGCGGAAGATCCCCTCGCGCTGGCCTCCGACTACATCGCCAAGGGCTTCCTGGAGCATGCCACCGTGCAGGTGGAGCGCGCACTCGCCCGCGGGACCCAGCCGGCGCGGGCGACCACCCTGCTTGGCGAGATCTACGCGCGGAGGGGGCTGCATGGCGAGGCGCTGGATCGTTTCCGGCAGGCGCTGACCCTGGAGCCCGCGCAGACCCGCGCGCTGCTCGGGGAGATCCGGGCCCTGCTTGCCATGGACCGCGGGCTCGAAGCGGTCGAGCGCGCGGAGGAACTGCTGCAGCTCGCGCCCGAGGATGTCGAGTCGTTTGTGGTGGCGGCCCGTGTCCGGCTGGTCGCGGGGCACGCCAGCGCCGCGCTCGAGGCGTTGCGTCAGGCGCGGGCGCTGGAGCCTGGGCGATCCGACCTGCTGCAGCTCGAGGCGGGGGTCGCCGCGCAGCTGGGCGACGTCGAAGGCGCCGTCGAAGCCTGCCACGCGGCGCTGCAGCTCGACCCCATGGTGCCGCAGGTCTGGCTGGATCTCGGGCGGCTCGAGGAACGGCGCGAGAACTGGACGGGCGCGCGGCTCGCGTACCAGCACGCGCTCGATCTGCTTCCCACGTACATGGAGGCGTCGCTTGCCCTGGGCGATCTGTTGCGGCGCACCGAGTCGCCGGCGGTCGCGGTCGCGTTCATGATCGATGTGCTGCTTGCCGAGCCGTGGGACCTCGAAGCGCTCCTGCTGCTCGCGCGCGCGCTGCTTGACGAGGGGCGCCCGGAGCGCGCCATCGAAGCGCTCGACCGGGTGCTCAAGTTCGATCCTGATCACGAGGCGGCCCTCTTCCACCGAGGAGTCGCCCTGGCACGCATCCGCCGCTACGGCGAGGCCGTGCGCGCCTGGGAGCGGGTGGTGCAGGTCGAGCCCTCCGGACCGTACGCCCAGGCGGCCCGCACCCACGCGCGCTCGGCGCGCGATCTCGCCCACATCTTCGCGGGAGCGGCCTGACCCGTGGCGATCGAAGGCCCGCTCAAGGAGCTGAGCATCCACGATGTCTTCCAGCTGCTCGACCTGAGCCGGAAGACCGGGACGCTGCGGGTCACCTCCGACCTGCGGCAGAACGCCGGTACCGTCTTCTTCGAGGATGGTGTCGTCGTCGGCGCCGAGATCCGGAGCAATCCCCATCCGCTGGGCCGAATCCTCGTTCGGGCGGCGCGGGTCAGCGAGCAGGATCTCATGCGCGCCCGCGCGCTGCAGACCGCGGGCGACAAGCGGCGTCTCGGAGAGATTCTCGTGGCCCAGAGTCTGGTGACGCCGCGCGACCTGTCCCGTTACGTCCGTCAGCAGATCGAGGAAGTCGTCTTCGAGCTGGTCGGGTGGTCCGAGGGCTATTTCGCCTTCGACGACGGCAAGCAGGGCGACTGGCCCATCGAGGCCGACACGCGCGTTCCCACGGGGCTTCTCCTGATGGAAGCGGCGCGCCGCACCGATGAATGGTCGCGCATCGAGAAGAAGATCACCCACCTCGGCCTGGTGCCCAGGCTGACGCCGGTCATCGACACGGGCACGCCGCTCGATCTGCTGCCCGCGGAATGGGAGATCCTCTCCATCGTTGATGGTGAGCGCTCCGTGCGGGATCTCGCCGCCGTGCTCGGACGGCCCGAGTTCGAAGTCGCCCGCACGCTCTTCGGACTGGCCACCGCAGGCATTATCCTGCTGGAGGATCCCGCCCGTCGCGCGATGGAAGCCATCGGGAATGCGGATCTTCCCATCTTGCTGGGTGAAGTGGATCAGCTGCTCGGGTCCGGCGATCCCGCCTCGGCGGTGCAGGCCGCGCAGCAGGCGGTCGCGGGCCACCCGCAGCAGCCGCTGGCCCATCTGGCGTATGGCCGGGCGCTGCTGGCCGCCGGGCACACCGCGGAGGCCGCGGAGGCGCTCTGGCAGGCGGCGCAGCTGGATCCGGCCTCTTCGCCGGCCCAGCGGCTCTTCGGTCTGGCCCTCGCCGGGGTCGGCCGGTTCCGGGAAGCGGCCCAGGTGTGGGAACAGTGGAAGCGGCTCGCGGGCAAACCGCCCGAGGAAGAGAAGCAGGTCGCGGTGGTCGAGCGCGTGAAGCAGGCCGCGCTGGCGCTCGACCTCGCCCTGAGGGGGTCCCGTGACTGAGGACATCCGCGCGCTCAGCGCCCAGTTCGCCGCCGATCCCGGAAGCCTCGTGTTTCTCCGGCTCGGCGAGGCGCTGCGCCATCGTGGTCAGGTCGACGCGGCGATGAAGGTCGCGCTGCAGGGTCTTTCCCGGTATCCGCATCTGCCGGACGCCCACGATCTCTACGCCAGGATCCTCGCTGACCGGCAGGATTACGCGAGCGCGTTCGACGAGTGGGACACCGTCCTCCGCCTCGCGCCGCAGCATCTCGGGGCGCACAAGGGGATCGGCTTCCTGTACTACCGCGCGGGCGAGCCGGAACACGCCCTCTACCACCTGCGATTCGCCGCGCAGCTCGATCCCCAGGATGACGGTCTCCGGGTCGCGGTCGAACGCGTGGCCGGTGGCCGGGAGATCTGGGACTCGCCGATGCCCGAGGAGCCCCCCGTCCGGGCGGCCGAGCCGGCCGCGGCGCCAGGTGCCGGTGATCCGTTCGCGGGCATCGAGGGTGGCAGCGACCGGTTGCTGCTCGTTGACGGCGACGGTCTCCGGTTAGGCGGCGGACTCGCGGGTCGTGACGGGCGGGACGTGAGCGATCAGACCGCGGCGATCGTCGCCGGCACCACCCGCGAGGCCGGTCGCGCCGCGAAGCTGCTCGAGCTCGGCGAATGGAGCACGCTGTCCATCGAAGGCGCCGACATGAGCATCTGCCTGCTCAATCCGACGACGGATACCAGTCTCCTTGCCGCGATGGAAGCCGGCCGGCCGGCGGGGCAGCTCTCCTTCTTTGCCGAGCGGGCGGCCAAGGCCGCGCGTGCCTGGCTGGAGCGTGTGCGATGAGCAAGTACGCTCCGTTGCTCGAGGCGCTCACCCGGCTGCGAGGGATCCGCGGCGCGATGGTGGTCGAAGCCGCGGACGGTCTGGTGGTGGCCGAGTCGCTGATGGGCGGGCTCAAGGGCACCGCCCTGGCCGCGATGGCCGCAAACCTCACCACCCGCGCGACCGACCTGGCCGGGGGTGCGGCCGTTGGGGCGCCGCGATTCGTGCACCTGCAGGCGACGGAGGGAGCGCTGCTTGTGGCGCCCGCCGGTTCGAATCTGGTGCTGGTGGCCGTGGCGAGTCGTGATGTGCCGCTCGGCCTGCTGCGGCTGGAGATGCTCCGCATGGCGGAGCGCCTGGGCTGATGCGGGCGATCGAGCCCTGGGTGCTGGGTCCGCTCCGGTCCTTCGTCAGTGAAAGCTCCGCCCGCCTGGCGCTGCTGATGACGACCTCGGGGCAGGTGGTGGCGCAGCACGGCTTCACCGGGGCGCTCGATCTGATGTCCGCCGCCGCGCTCGGGGCGGGCATCATCGCCTCCAGCAGCGAGCTGGCGATGCAGATGGACTGGCCGCCGTTCCGGATCGTGGCGCATCAGGGAGAGCGATTCAGTCATTTTCTCGCGTGGTTCGACTCCCCGCGCGGGCGGTGGGTCGGACTCGTCGTCTTCGGGAGCGAGACCAAACTCGGGGTGGTACAGGTGTATTTCGATCAGCTGGTGGAGGAACTGGTAGCGGCCGCGCCGCCCGAGCCCGTGCAGAAGAAGGAAGTGCTCGCCGCGGATTTCGAACAGGAGCTCAACGCGAGCCTCCGGGCCCTCTTCGGACGCTAGATCATGTCTCTCGTCAACTTCACCACGCGCGAAATCACCTGCAAGATCGTGTACTACGGTCCGGGGCGCTCCGGCAAGACCTCGAATCTGCAGTACATCTACGGTCGCGTCCCCGAGTCCCGGCGCGGCCGGATGGTGAGTCTCGCGACCCAGACGGACCGAACCCTCTTCTTCGACTTCCTGCCGCTCGATCTTGGTGTGATCAGCGGTTTCACGACCCGCTTCCAGCTGTACACCGTGCCGGGCCAGGTCTACTACAATGCCACCCGCAAGCTGGTGCTGCAGGGCGCGGATGGCGTGGTGTTCGTCGCGGACAGCCAGGCGCGGCGTCTCGAGGACAACATCGAGAGCCTCCAGAATCTGCAGGCGAATCTGCTGGGGCAGGGCGTGGACGTGCGGAGCTTTCCGCTGGTTCTGCAGTACAACAAGCAGGACCTCCCCGCCGACCTGATCCTCACGCCGCCGGATCTCGACGATGCCCTGAATTTCCGCGGCTACCGGAGCTTCCCCGGCGACGCGCTGCGCGGGGCCGGTGTGTTCGAGACGCTCAAGGGCATCTCGGAGATGGTACTCAAGCGGCTCGCCGCGACCGGGAGCGGGGCTGCCTGATGACCCGGCTCAACCCGCGGCTCCGTTTCGACTCGTACGTCGTCGGGTCGGCGAACAGGCTCGCCGTCACCGCCGCGCGAGCCGTCGCGGAGTCACCGGGCGCGGTCTACAACCCGCTGTTCGTCTACGCCGGATCCGGCCTGGGCAAGACCCACCTGCTGATGGCGATGGGGCACCACGCCATCGCGGTGAACCCCCAGCTGACCGCCGAGTACCTCACCCTCGACGAATTCGTGGAGTCGTTCCACGCCGCGATCGCGGCGGGGCAGGGCGAGGCGTACCGCCGGCGCTACTCCGACGTCGGGATCCTGCTGGTGGACGACGTGCAGTTCCTGACCCACCGGCGGGAGATGCAGGCCGAGCTGTTCCGCCTGACGAATACCATGCTGACCTCGGGGCGCCAGATCGTCCTGTCGAGCGACCGCCCCCCCAACGAGATCGAAGCGCTCGACGAGCGGCTGATCCAGCGCTTCGCCGGCGGGCTGGTGATCGATATCTCGGCGCCGGACTACGAGACCCGGGTCGCCATCCTCCGCCGCCAGGCGGAAGAGCGGAAGGCGGAGTTCGACCCCAGCGTGCTCGAAGCCGTGGCCTCCCTGCCGATCGGGAGTGTGCGCGAACTCATCGGCGCCTTCAACCGCCTCATCGCCTATCAGGCGGTCCGCGAGAGCCCGCTCACGTCGACCGAGGCGCGCGCCGTCCTCGCCAAGACCATGCCGGTGACTGCGCGCGCGGGGGCCGCCGATGCGGCGCCGGCCACTCCTGCGGGCATTGCGACCATCGAGCCGGAGGCACCGGTGCCCGCGCCGGCGCCGGCGGGGACCGGTGACGAGTTCGGGTCGTTCCTTTCGGAGATCTCGTCCGCCGTGGCGCGGCAGGTGGAGTCGTGGCGCGGGCGAGTCGCCGAGGCGATCGTGCGCTGGCAGGGCGAGGACTACCGGACGGAGCGGCTGCAGCGGCTCCTCGAAGGGGAGTCCCCGGTGGATCCGGACGCGGCCCTCCGCGACTATGAGGAAGACATCGAGCGGCTGAAGCGGCTGGCCGCGGAAGCCCGCGAACTGGATGTCGCGGTGGCGGGCACGGCGGTCTTTCATGATCCCGATCGCCTCGCCGAAGCGGAGGAAGAACTGCAGAAGGCGCGCGAGGGGCTGAGTCCACCCCCGGCGCCATCGCCGATCTGGCGGCTCGAGGAGTTCGTGGCGTCGTCCTCGAACAAGGTCGCGACCACCGCGGCGCAAGGCGTGCTGGACGCCCCCGGTGCCCACTTCAACCCCCTGGTCATCATCGGACCCGCCGGCGTCGGCAAGACCCACCTGCTGCACGGCATGGGCAACGCCCTCGCGGAACGGCCCGGGATGGTGGTGGCCTGCCTCGGCGCCCAGGACTTCGTCGACGACCTGATCAAGGCGATCGACCGGGACCGGGTCGCGTGGTGGCGGGCCCGATATCGCCGGATCACCGCCCTGTTGCTGGACGACGTGCACCTGCTCGGTGGCAAGGATCGCACGCAGGAAGAGCTCTTCTGGCTCTACAACCTCCTCGCCGAGGCGGGGAGCCAGATGATCTTCACCTCGGCGGTCCCGCCCCAGGAGCTGGAGGGCGTCGAGCCCCGGCTTCGCACGCGCCTGGAGGCGGGTCTCGTCGTCGAGCTGCCGCAGCCTGATCGCGATGTCCGGGAAGCGATCGTCGCGCGCATCCTCCGTGAAAAAGTGGGCGAAGCGGAGCCGGAGCTGGCCGCCTACCTCGCCGCGCGTCCCGTCGAAACGGTCCGCGCGCTCCAGGGGCTGGTGCAGCGGGTGCTGGATGCCGGAGACATGGAGAACGAACGTCCCTCCGCCGGCCTCGCGCAGACAGGTTCTCGAGGGAAGTCCGGCCGCGCCCGCGCGCCGCACGACCGGCACTCGCACCAGCGGCCTGCTGTCGCCCACCGGCAGCCTCCGCAGTCGGGAGAAGCTGGTGTGGGACTGGCCGGACATCGCCGACCGCCTCATTGAAGAGGTGCGCTGATGGCGATCAAGGGCAGTCTCAAGGAGGCCAGTCTTCCCGACGTGCTGCAGCTGCTCGCGCTCGGGAAGAAGACCGGCTGCCTCGCCGTCGCCGACCGGCAGAACTTCGGATACATCTACTTCGAAGATGGCCGGATCTCGTATGCGTCGATCGTCAACCGGCGCGATCGCATTGGCGACCTGCTCCGCAAGAATCAGCTGGTGACCAACGAGCAGCTCGACCAGGCCATCCGGCTGCAGGAAGTGCATCGCGACCGGCGCCTCGGCGACATCCTGATCGAACTGGGCGCGGTCGGGCGGGAACAACTCGAGCGGCTGCTCTTCCTGCAGATCGAGGAAGCGGTCTACCACCTGTTCACCTGGGTTCAGGGGACCTTCAACTTCGAAGCCGGCGTCAGGCCTGAGCAGCAGGTGTTCACGGTCTCGATCAACCCGGAAAGCCTGCTCCTCGAAGGCGCCCGACGGGTCGATGAGTGGAGCCAGATCGAGAAGAAGATTCCGAGCTTCGATCTGATCTTTTCCGTCGACCCCGCCCGGGCGCCCGGGGAAGATGTCGATCTTTCCGCGCACCAGCGGCGGATTCTGCCGCTGCTCGACGGCACCCGGGATGTGCGCCAGGTGGTCGACGAGTGCTCGTTGATCGAGTTCGAGGCTGCCCAGGCACTCTACGGGCTGATCACCGCGGGCTACGTGCGCCGCGTCGGGACCTCCGCCAAGGCGGCGCCCCCGCGCGCGAATGACGTCCGGGTGCAGGAGCACCAGAATCTCGGCGTCGCATTCTTCCGGACCGGCATGCTGGACGAGGCCCTGCGCGAGTTTCGCCGGGTCGCCGAGCTGCGGCCCGACGAAATGGGGGCACTGTTCTATCTCGGACTCATCGCGCTCAAGCAGGCGCGCTGGCTCGAGGCCGTGGACGTGCTGCAACAGGCCTCCGAACGAGGCGGGCGGCGGCCGGCGGCGCTGCACAACCTCGCCTTTGCACTCGAACAGCTCGGCCGCCTCTCCGAAGCCGAAGCGACCTATGCCGAAGCGGCCTCGAAGGCGCGCGACGACGCCCGCATCATGATCGGCTGGGGAGTGACCGCACTCAAGCGGAATGATCCGGAAGTCGCCGTCAGCCGCCTGCAGCGGGCGGCGGAACTGCTGGGCGACCGGGTGCATCCGCCGACCTGGTTCTGGGCCATGGCGCTCGCGACCGCCTGCCAGGGGGACCTGACGACCGCGCTGGAAGTCGCCGAGCGCGGCGTGATCGCCCATCCATCGAGTGCGGCGCTCCGCAACAATCTCGCGGCCATGCAGGAACTCGGCGGCGATCTGGCCAGCGCCGAGATGATGCTGCGCACGGCGCTGTCGGAGGACCCGACGCTGGCCCAGGTGTCGAAGAATCTCGGCGATCTGCTGTATCGCGCCGGCCGCTACGACGACGCCTTCGAGGCCTACGAACGCGCCGCCAAGCTCAGCCCCGATCTGGGCGATGACCTGTACTTCAAGATGGGGAACATCGCCTTCAAGAAGCGTGACCGCGACCGCGCCCGCATCTGCTGGCGGCGGGTGACCGAACTCAACCCCGGGCATCAGCTTGCCCGCGCGAACCTCGATACGCTGGACGCGACCGCGTGACCGATCACGAGGATGCGGCCTTCATCGCGCTCGCCGCCAGGATCGCGGCGCACACCGGACTGGACATCGGCGTCTACAAGGAACGCTGTCTCCTCCGCCGCATCGCGGTGCGGATGCGCGCCTGCGGTGTGGGGGGCTACGCCGATTACCTCGGCGTGCTCGACAGCACCCCCGCCGAGCTCGAGTTGCTTGCCGACGCGCTCACCATCAACGTCACGACCTTCTTTCGCAACCGGGAGACGTGGGATTGCCTCGGCACCCATCTCCTGCCCGAACTGCTGTCCGAGCGGGAAGGCCGCCTTCGCGCCTGGAGCGCGGGCTGCGCCAGCGGGGAAGAGCCGTACACTCTGGTGATGCTGATCGCGCAGGTGCTGGAACGGTTGGGCCGGAGTGAGTGGCTCGCGCGGGTGCACGTCGACGCGACGGACATTGACCGGAAGTCCCTCGAACGCGCCGCGGCGGCCACCTATCCCGAGCGGGCGTTCGCGGAGCTGGATCCCGCGGTGCGCGCACGCTACTGCGTCCCGGCGGGTGAGGGGCGATTCGCGGTGCGTGACACGCTCCGGGCGCTGGTGGATGTGCATCGGATGGAGCTCGCCGGCCGGTGGGGTGCGCCCCGGGAATACGATCTGATCCTCTGCCGGAACGTCATCATCTATTTCGACCGGAACACGCAGGAGCGGCTGATGGAGCGTTTCGCCGATCGGCTTGCTCCCCGTGGGGTGCTCGTGCTCGGCAAGGTCGAGACCATTCTCGGCCCCGCCCGCGCACGCTTCGATCTGGTGGAGCCGCGTGAACGGATCTACCGGAAGGCCGCCTGATGGCCGAGGAAATCGTCGTCCGGGTCGCGGAGTTCCGGTCCGCCAGAGGTGACACCGTGCTGGCCACGCTGGGGCTCGGCAGCTGCGTGGCGATCCTGCTGCACGATCCCCGCAGCGGGGTGGGGGGGCTCGCGCACATTCTGCTGCCCTCCCGCTCGCTCAGTCGCTCGAGCGACAATCCGGGGCGGTTCCCGCAGACCGCACTCCCGGCCATGATCGAGGAGATGGTCGGACTGGGCGCCGATCGGCGCCGGCTCGTCGCCCGGCTCGTGGGAGGGGCGAGCATGTTCCAGAATCTGGTGCCCTCCGGCTCGATGCAGATGGGGGACCGCAATGTCATCGCGGTCCGTGAGGTGCTGAATCAGCTCGGCATCCCGATTGTGGCCGAAACCGTGGGCGGTGGGCAGGGCCGTTCGGTCTGGTTCAACGCGGGAAGCGGGGCGGTCACGCTTCAGAGGGTGGGGACGCGTGAGCAGATCGGCTGAGCTTCCCGGGGTTCTCGTGGTGGATGACAGCGCCTTCTTCCGTCGTCTCGTAAGCGAACTGGTGGCGGGCTCGGGGGAGTTCCGGGTCGTGGGAACCGCCTCCAACGGGCTGCAGGCGCTGGAACAGATCCATGCGCTTCACCCGGATGTCGTGACGATGGACCTGCAGATGCCCGAGCTCGGTGGACTCGATGCGATCGGCTACATCATGTCCGAGGCCCCGCTGCCGGTCGTCGTGGTGAGTGCCCATGCCGGGCACGGATCGCCCGCGGCGATCCGGGCGCTGGAACTTGGCGCGGTGGAGCTCGTCCCCAAGGACGATCCCAGCGGACGGATCTCGGCGCTCCGAATCGCGCCCCGGCTGCTCTCCGCACTCCGGGCGGCGATCGCCTCTGACGTCCGCCGGCTGCCGGTGCTCGCCCGGCCGCGATCCAGCGGGGCCAGCGCGATCTTCGCGCGGCCGGCCGGAGAAGCCCGGCGCTGCGTGGCGATCGCCGCCTCGACCGGAGGTCCCCGCGCCCTGGCGGAACTGGTGCCCGGGCTGCCGCTCGGGCTGGAGACCGCAACGCTCATCGTGCAGCACATGCCGCCCGGGTTCACGCGGAGTCTCGCCGAGCGCCTCAACGGGCTGAGCGCCCTGCATGTGGTCGAGGCGGAAGACGGCATGGAGGTGCGCGCGGACACCGCCTACCTCGCGCCGGGGGATTATCATATGCGCGTGGAGGCACACTCGAAGGGATTGCGGCTCGCGCTGGATCAGGAACCGACGGTGTGGGGTGTCCGCCCGTCCGCTGACCCGCTCTTTCATTCGGTGGCTGCGAGCTTCGGGAGCGCCGCGATCGGCGTCGTGCTCACCGGCCTCGGCAAGGACGGCGCAGCCGGCCTCCGCGCGATTCACGATGCCGGCGGTGTCGGCATCGCCCAGGACCGCGGGACCGCAACGATCTATGGCATGCCCGGCGCGGCGGTTGAGGCCGGCGGCACCGATCTGGTGCTTCCGCTGGGCGCGATCGCCGATCGCACCGGGTCGCTATCCTGAGGGAGCTGCCCCGCCGATGAGGGGCCGCGGCGTGCTGATGGTGCGGACCGACGGCCGGTTGCTCGGCATCCCGCTCGCCGATGTGGCCGAGGTGGGCGAGGTGGGCGAAGTGCAGGCGGTCCCCGCCACGATTCCCGCCGCTGCGCGGTGTCACCACCGTCCGGGGCAGGCTGGTGCCGCTGTTTCACCTCGGCGCGCTGGTCGGCGGACGCGGCTGCCCGGCGGGTGCGCCAGCCGGCACGATGGTACTCGCCCAGGTCGCGAATCGGTGGGTCGCCCTGGAAGTGGACGAGGCGGATGCCGCGCCCGAGCAGGAGATCCTCACCACCTTCATGGAAAGTGAAGCGGGGAGCTGGACCCTGGGCGCCGTCCGGCGGCCGGACGGATGGATTCCCATTCTCAACCTCGAAGCGCTGGCTGAACGGTGGCAGACACTGGAGAAGGCGTCATGACGACGGGTGACGAGCTGCAATTCGTGGTCTTCCGTCTGGGCACCCAGGAGTTCGCGCTCAGCATATCCCAGGTCGAGCGCATCCTCCGCTACGAGGCTCCCGCGACGCTCCCGAACGCGCCGGCGTTTCTCGAAGGGCGTCATGCCCTTTGGGAAGAGCGTGGTGCCGCTCGTCGACCTGCGCAAACGGGTCGGCCTCGAGGCGACCTACCGGGAAGAGACCCGGGTGATGATCGTCCACTAC
Source organism: uncultured Gemmatimonadales bacterium (assembly GCA_963817435.1). Classification (GTDB taxonomy): domain Bacteria; phylum Gemmatimonadota; class Gemmatimonadetes; order Gemmatimonadales; family GWC2-71-9; genus JADJOM01. The sequence goes on along the minus strand of CAWFNY010000001.1, from coordinate 898,036 downwards.
GAGCAGGAACAGGTCGCAATCGTCGTTGATCTCGTGGTCGAGGTGCTGCGGGTCGATGCCACCACGATTACCGCCCCCCCGTCCATGGTCCGCGGCCTCGCCGCGGCCTATATCAGCGGCATGATCGCCCGGCCCGGCCGGACCATCGTGGTGCTGAACGCCGCCCGGCTGCTCTCGAGCACCGAGCGGCTCGCCCTCTCGGAGGCACTCGCGTGAGTGAATCGCCCGCCGTGGACCCGCTGGTCGCGGGATTCCGCCAGCAGTATCGCGAAGTCGCCTCGCGACTCGATCAGGCCGCCTCCAGCGCCGAGCGGGAGGCGGTGAAGCGGGAGATCATCGCCTTCTTCAAGCGCGTGGACACCGCGCTGACCGAACTGGGGCAGGTGAAGGAGGAAATCCGCGCGCTGGTCGACAAGTACAAGCAGCTCGCCACGACGACTGACACCGCCCAGGCGCCGCAGTTCACCGGCGCACGGCCGGTGGTGCAGCAGGACCATCTCGGCGCGTCGACCTACATCGAGAAGGGATGGAGCCTGATCTCGCTGGGCGACTACGCCGGCGCGATCGCGTCGCTGACCAAGGCGCTCGCCCTGGCCCCCTCCGAGATCCAGGCCCAGTCGCTCCTCGGCTGGGCCCAGATGCTCCACGAGGACTACGATGACGCGCTGGCGACCTTCTCGCGGGTGCTCATGAAGGAGCCGGCCAATTCGCTCGCCCGGATCAACGTCGGCTACATCTGCCTCAAGAAGCGGATCTTCGGCGAGGCGATCGAACATCTGTCCAAGGCCATCCGGCTCGACAACGATCGCAAGGCGACCCTGTATGCGCACTACTATCTCGGCCTCGTGTACCTCGAGCGCGAGATGTTCGAGGACGCCGTCACCTTCTTCCAGAAGACCCTGCGCCTCGGCCCGAACCTGATCGAGGCCTACTACGAGCTGGGACGGGCGAGCTGGTTCATGGGGGACAAGGCCACAGCCAAGGCGGCCTGGACCGACGGGTTCAAGGCCAACAAGTTCAACCCCTGGGGCAAGCGGTGTAAGGAAATGGTCGACCTCACCGAGGGCGGAGGCGAACCCCCTCGCGGCTCCTCCTAGCTCTCTCGCTCCTCGCCTTCCAGGCCCCTCCCGGCGCGGTCCAGGTCGGGCAGGTGACGGTGGTCGCGCCACCCCGCCTGCAGCAGCTCGGTGTCTCGCTCGCTGAGCGCGCTCAACGGCCGGTCGATTGGCCCGGACTTGGTCGTCGCTCTCCGCCCCCGTTTGTCCTCGTTCTGGTCGGCGACTCCCTCGGCCTGTCGCGGGTGACCCGCGGCCGCGCCCCTGGATGGGGCGCCGGTGTCGCCTTTCCCGGGGCGCGGACCGTGATTCTCCGTGCCGACCTTGCCGATCTCGACCAGACCCTCCGGCATGAACTCGCGCATCTGGTGCTTCGCACCAGTGTTCGCGGGCGGCTGCCGCTCTGGTTCGACGAAGGCTACGCCGCCTGGGCATCGGGGGAATTCAACCGGCTCGCGAGCCTGGAGCTGAACCTCGCGGTCGCCTCCGGCAAGCTGCCGACCCTCGAGGAGCTCGACCGAATGCTCCGGGGATCGGCTGTTTCCGCCGACCTCGCCTACGCGCTCGCGGCCTCCGCGGTCCTCGAAATCGTCCATCGCCCCCCACCCGGCGGACTCGAACCGCTGCTCACGCGACTGGAGGGAGGCGAGGATTTCGGGACGGCACTGGTCGAGGCGACCGGGCTTACGGTCGATCGCTTCGAGGAGTCCTGGCAAGCGGCGCTCCGCCGCCGCTACAGTCTCCTCACCTGGCTGGTGGCGGGGGGGATGTGGTCGCTGGTCGCGTTCAGTCTGGGCGGGCTCCTGTGGTATCGTCGCCAGCGTGATCGGCCACGCCGGGCCGCGCTCGACGACGGGTGGACCATCCCCCCGGAACCGGACCCCGAGGGGCCGGACACGCCACCTCCGGAACCTCCACCCGTTGACCGGGAGGGCTCGACACAGTAAGCTCAACCCCCATGCCAAGTTCCGACTCCGTCGCACCCGGGCAGAAACTGCGCTTCGGCCGCCGCAATGTCCTCCTGCTGGGGGGCGCGCTCGTCTCCCTCATCGCGGGCTACTTCTGGCTCCACGCCGGAGGAACAACGGGTGCCGCCGCATTGCTCGTGCTGGGCTATTGCGTGCTCTTCCCGCTCGGAATCGCGCTCTAGTCTCTCGAAGACGGGGTCCAGGGGGCTATTCTTCGCTCACGGGTCGCCCGGCAGGGTGGCGCGAGTGTCTCTGTTTGTCCCGGGCGAATAGCTCAGCCGGTTCAGAGCGCCTGCCTTACACGCAGGATGTCGGGGGTTCGAATCCCTCTTCGCCCACTCTAATTGTCGTTTCCGGTACGGCGGTTGCATCAGACGTCCGGTGCCCCTCTCTTGTGGAGAACCTGTGATGCGCGTGGCCCGTGTGATGATTCCCACCTTGATCGCGGCAGCAACCGCGACGGGGCTCTCCGCTCAGATCCCAACCCGGCGTCCTGCGACCCAGTCGGCGTCCGCCAACGCGGTCCGGATGCTGGTCGGCAATCCGTTCTCGTTTTCGAGCGACGACTCCTCCCATGCTGTGGCGATCGGAGATGGCCTCCGCGTCCGGATGGACAAGATCGCGGGGAACGACTTCCGGGTGGTCACCCGCACGGAGATGAACGAGGCGCTGAAGCAGTTTGGCTATCCGGTGGACGCGATTCTCGGTCCCTTGCCCCTGCGCAGCCTCGCCCAGTCGCTCAACTCCCGGGTGATGATCGTCACGAATTTCTCCCACGACGCCAAGGGTGGTCACATCGTCACGGCCCGGCTCGCGGGCTTGAATGACGATGCGGGCATGGTCGTCACCACGCCGGCGGGGGAGATCAAGGACCACGCGATGCTCGGTTTGAAGATCGCCGATGGATTCGCGCCGGCACTCAAGGCATTCGGCGATGCCAAGGCCTGTGTCGATCAGTCGAAGAACGCGCCCGAGAAGGCCATCCAGTCGGCGAAGAAGGCTCTCGCCATCATTCCGACGCACGGCCTGGCCAACCTCTGCCTTGGCGAGCTGGCCCTCGCGCGCGGCCGGAAGGCCGACAGCGCGGAAGCGATGACATACTTCCAGGCCGCGACCAAGGGCGATCCGCTCAGCCTCAAGGCATGGACCAATCTCGCCGCAGGCTACGAGGCCGCGGGCGACACTGCCCGCACGATCGAGGCGCTGAAGGAGATGCTCCTGATCGCGCCGACCAACCAGCCGCTTCGGGAACTCGCCTTCAAGAAGTTCCTCGCCTATGGGCACCCGGAAATCGCCGAGCAGGTGGCGGATGACGGCCTGAAGCTCGATGGCGGAAACATCGACCTCTTCGAACTGCGGGCCAACGCCCGGATCTTCCGCGAGAACTACTCCGGGGCGCTGAATGACCTCGAGCAGATCGCCGCACTCGACTCGGCTCGTGCCGACAGCACGTTCTATATCAAATACATGGTGACCGCCGGTGTGGTGCCGGACACTGCGCGCCTCGTCAAGTACGCCTCGCTGGCCGCCAGGAAGTTTCCGGGCAACCTGACCATCCTGAAGCAGGTGGCGGGCGCGTACTCCCAGGTGGGACTCAGCGACAGCCTGCTGGGCGCGCTGAATGCGCTCGTCTCGATGGATACCGCCAGCGCGGTCGGCTATGCGCTCCAGGAAGCGAAGGCCGAGCAGGATGCCAAGAATCACCCGGCCGCCCTGCCGTTCATCGACTTCGCCGCGAAGTACGGTGACGCGCCGGCCAAGGAGGGCGCCGCGGGATTGCTCCTCAACGGGACGCTGCCCTATCTCCAGCCCGGGCAGCAGGACTTCAATGCGGCTGCGGCTGGGCTGCGCCGGGTGATCTCCCTGGCCAATCCGCAGGGCCGCTACGCGCCGATCGCAAATCACTTCCTCGGGCTGGCGCTGGTCAACCTGATTTCGAAGGCCGACAAGGAAGCCGAGGCGGGCAAGTCCTGCGACGGCGCGAAGTCGGTCGAGTCGATGACGGCCGAGGCTGAGGGAGCGTTCGGGCTTGCCAGCGCCTATGAGGCACAGAAGGCTGCCCGCGACCAGATGGTGGCCTACCTCACCGGGTTGAAGCCCAGGACGGCCTCCATGATCCGCGTGTACTGCAAGTAGTCAGCATCGTCCTCGAGAGGGGAGCCGGTGCCAGGGTCCGGAGACCCGCGGCGTATCCGGCTCCTCTTTTCTTGGCGCTGCCACTACCGTCCGTCTCTGCCCGTACCTATATTCTCCGCCCGCATCCAGGGGCTGTAGCTCAGCTTGGTTAGAGTGCCGCACTGTCACTGCGGAGGTCGCGGGTTCGAGCCCCGTCAGCCCCGTTGGTCACCATCTTGCCACCCCGTCCGCCTCAGCGGGCGGGGTGTGCTGCTTTGAGCCCAATGAGCCATGCCGTGAACTCCACCGGTTCTGCGTACCACCGGCCCGTGCTTGCTACCGAGATCGCGGAGGCCGCCCTCGGCACGACGCGGGTCGTCGACGGGACCCTCGGTGGTGGAGGGCACAGCAGCCTCTTTCTGGCGGCAGGAGCCGACGTGCTGGCGATCGACCGGGATCCCGACGCGATCAGGGAGGCCCGGGCCCGGCTGGGCGAGTCGCGAATCCGGTATCTGCAGGCACCCTATGCGTCAGAGGAGTCGCTGGCGGCGGTCCGGGAATTCCGGCCGGAGTTCATCCTGCTCGATCTCGGCGTGTCCTCCCACCAGCTCGATGCCGAGTCCCGCGGATTCAGCTTCCGTCCCGGCGCCCCGCTCGACATGCGCATGGGGCAGGCGGGCAGGTCCGCGGCCGACGTGCTGAACGATGAGTCCGAAGCAGACCTCAAGCGGGTGTTTGCCGAATATGGGGATGAGCGTCAGGCCGGTCGCCTCGCTCGCGAAGTGGTGCGACGCCGCGTGACCGAGCCCTTCGCGACCAGCGATCATTTCGTGAACGCCATCCGTGCGGTGCTCGGGCCACGGAGCGGTCCTGGCGATTTCGCCCGGCTGTTCCAGGCGCTGCGCATCGAAGTCAACGGGGAACTCGAGGGCCTCAGCCGGGCGCTCCCGGCCATGCGGGAGTCACTTGCCCCGGGTGGGCGGCTGGCGGTGATCAGTTATCATTCTGGCGAGGATCGCGTCGTGAAGCACGCCTTTCAGGACTGGTGCCGGAGCTGTATCTGTCCGCCCAAGGTGCCGATCTGCACCTGCCGGGGGAGAGCACTGGGACGACTGGATCCGAAGAAGCCCGTGCGGCCATCCGAGGCCGAAATCGCGACCAACCCGAGAGCGCGCAGTGCCACCCTCCGCATCTTCCGGTCAGCCGAAGTTTAGAGGACGCCACTGGGTCATGCTGTGGCTGGTCGTGTTCCTGGCCGTCGCCGTCGCGATCCAGGCACGGCAGACCGCTGCTGTGCTCACTGCGCAGCGCGTGGCCAGGCTTACCGAGCAGAAGCAGGCGCTGGAGGCCGAGCGTTCCGCGCTCCAGCGCGAGATCCGGCTGGCCACGGGGCTCAAGGACCTCGGCCGCAAAGCCGAGACCGAGCTGGGCCTGCACATGCCTCAGGACTCCGAATTCGTGGTGTTCCCCCTTCCGTCACGCGGGCGCTGACGATGGCCAAGGTCGGCGCCCGGATCTCGTTGCTGCAGGTCGTGCTTGGCCTGGCCGCGCTCGCGGTCGTGTTGAAGGCCGCACAATTGCAGCTGGTCCAGGGCGCCCACTGGCGCGCCGAAGCGGAGCGGACGCGACGGGAGAAGGTGATCACGCCGGCCCGCCGCGGCGGAATCTACGATCGCAACGGCGTCGCCCTCGCAGTCACGCAGGAGTATTTCGAGGTCGGGATCGCGCCGAACGAATTGACGAACCGCGCCCAGGACGTCCGGACCATCGCGCGTGCGCTGGACCGGCCCCTCGGTGAGGTCCAGCACGACGTGGCCAGCAAGCGATGGGTGGGGTATCGCGGGCCGTTCACCGGGCTCGAGATCCAGCCGCTCCGGGGCATGCGCGGCATTTATCTCAACGGGCAGTACGCGCGCCACTATCCGGCGGGGCCGCTCGCCCGGGGCGTCATCGGCGCGCTGCTGCCGGATGGCGGGGCCGGCGCGAGCGGCGTGGAGCTGGCGCTCGATTCGGTACTCACCGGCCAGCCGGGGATCGCCGTCGTCCTGAAGGATCCCAGCGGGCGCCGCTATCAGTCCCCGGGACGGGTCGAGCGGGAGCCGGTGCCGGGCCGGGACGTCTACCTCACTCTCGATGCGGAACTGCAGGAGATCGCGGAGCGGGCGCTCGACGAGGCGATGGCCGAGTTCGACGCGATCGGTGGCGATGTCGTCTTCCTCGATCCGCGGACCGGCGAGCTGCTGGCGCTCGCCTCGCGGCAGACGGTGGATGGCAAGCCGGTCACCAACAAGGCCTCGTTCTTCACTGATCCCTTCGAACCCGGCTCGACGGCCAAACTGTTCGCCGCGGCGGGGCTGCTCCGGCTGGGCCGGGTCAGGCCCAGCGACGAGGTCTTCGCCGAGCACGGGCGCTGGGAAATGACCGTTGATCGGCGCGGTGATACCCGCGTCATCACGGATGCCCACGCCATGCCCGGGAATCTCACGCTCGCCCAGGCCATCCAGGTGTCGAGCAATATCGGGATCGGGAAGTTCTCGAGCCGGCTCTCCGCCGTCGAACAGTTCCAGACGATGCGCGATTTCGGGCTTGGCAGCCCGACCGGCGTGGAGTACCCGTCCGAGGCACGCGGCTCGCTGCGCATGCCGAACGAGTGGGATGAATACAGCAAACCGAGCATCGCGATGGGTTATGAGTTCACGCTCACGCCGGTCCAGCTGGCCGCGGCGTACGGAGCCATCGCGAACGAGGGGATTCTGCTCACGCCGACGCTGGTGCGCGAAGTCCATGACCTGGCCGGCCGGGTGGCCTACCGGCACCGGCCCGAACCGGTCCGGCGCGCGATCCCGCCCGAAGTCGCGAAGACCCTGATCGGCTACCTCACGGCGGTGGTCGGGCAGGGGGGCACCGCCGAAGCAGCCCAGCTCGCGAACTACGTCCTGGCCGGCAAGACCGGGACCGCGGTGCGTCATGATGGCCGCGCCTATCAGAAGGGGCACTACACCGCTTCCTTCGCATCGATCTTCCCGGCGAACGATCCACAGCTCGTGGTCGTCGTGAAGATCGACGATCCGAAGAAGGGGCAGTACGGCGGCCAGACCGCAGCCCCGGTGACCCGTGGGATGCTCGAGGAAGCGCTCGCGGCGGACCGCAGCGCCCTTGATCGGAGCCGCCTGACGGGACCCGCCACGCCATTGCAGGATTCCGCCGTCGAATCGGAGGATGACTCGATTCCGGAGGGGCGCCGGGTCATCGTCTCTCTTCCGCTGGCGCCGGATACCCTCCCGCCCCGAGGTCGACAGCTGGTACCGAATGTCGCCGGGACCACGCTGCGGCGCGCCACCAACGCATTGCATCGCCGCGGGTTTCAGGTCGCCATTCGTGGCGGCGGTACTGTCCTCCGTACTACTCCTGCCGCGGGCGACTCGGCCCGATCCGGCAGCACCGTCACCGTCTGGGCGGAGTGATGCCGATGACCCTCGCCGAACTCGCCGAGGCCCTCCGGCGGGAAGGGTTGCTGGTGTCAGGCAGCGATGCCAGGCCTGCCGCCACGGGTATCACGGCGGACAGCCGTGCGGTCGCACCAGGGATGATCTATGTCGCGGTGCGCGGGTCCCAGGCCGATGGCCACCGGTTCGTGGGTGATGCCGTCCGGCGTGGAGCCGTGGCGGTCGTCGCTGAACGCGCCACGGACTCGGGAGTGCCGGAGCTGATCGTCACGGATGGCCGTCGGGCGGCGATCGTCGCGGGTCGCGCCTGGTTCGGAGATCCGGGACGCCGCCTGACACTCATCGGGGTCACCGGCACGAACGGGAAGACCACCACGACGGCGCTGGTCCGGCATGTTTTCAATTCGCGCGGCACGGCGGGGAGCATCGGGACGCTGGGTGCCTTCGACGGCGGCGGCCAGCCGGTGGCATCCACGGCTGGATCACTGACCACGCCGGGGCCGATCGACCTGCAGGGCACTCTCGCCTCGCTGCTGGCGCGCGGCGTCACCCATGTGGCGATGGAGACCTCGTCCCACAGTCTGGACCAGGGCCGTCTCGATGGTCTCTCATTCGCGGCCGGGATCTTCACCAACCTGACGCGGGACCATCTGGACTATCACGGCACCATGGAATCGTATCTCGCGGCGAAGCTCAAACTCGATGCGCTGCTCGCGATCGACGGGGTGCAGGTGGTCAATGCCGATGATCCGGCATGGTCGATCCTTCCCTCCGGGCGCCGGCGGGTACGCTTCAGCATCGGCGGGAACGGGGATGTCCGGGCCGATGAACTCCACCTGGGAAATGCCGGAAGCACCTTCCGGCTGATGACTCCGGCCGGAAGTGATAGCGTGCGGCTTCCGCTGCTCGGTGAATTCAACGTCGCCAACGCGCTGGGAGCGGCGGCCTGCGGTTTCGCGCTCGGGCTCCCGCTGGCGACGATCGCCGAACGGCTCTCGGCCGCACCCCAGGTGCCTGGGAGAATGGAGCAGCTGCTGGCATCCCCGGCGGTCGTGCTCCGCGACTATGCCCATACGCCGGATGCGCTGGAGCGCGCCCTGGCGGCGCTGCGGCCGCTGACGCCGGGGCGGCTCCTCGTCGTCTTCGGGTGCGGTGGCGACCGCGATCGCGGCAAGCGTCCGGTGATGGGACGGATCGCCGCCACCCTGTCCGATCTCGCGATCGTCACCTCCGACAACCCCCGCACGGAGGATCCTGACCTGATCATCGACGAGGTGGAACAGGGGATGGGATCCGCGCCGCATCAGCGATTCGCCGATCGGCGGGAGGCAATCGCCGCTGCCCTCGAGGCCGCGCGACCCGGCGATACCGTCCTGCTCGCCGGCAAGGGCCACGAGACCTACCAGGTGATCGGTACCGAGAAGGTGCCCTTCGATGAGCGGGAGATCGTCATGCGGCTGGTGGGGGCATGATCACTTGGACCGACGCCGTCATCCGCGAAGCGCTGGGGCTTCCCCAGATTCCCGCGGATGCATCCGCTCCCTTCAGTGAGATCTCCACCGACACCCGCAGCATCCTCCCCGGTGCGCTGTTCGTTGCGCTCAAGGGTGAGCGGTTTGACGGCCACGACCATCTGAGTGCCGCGCAGGCGGCGGGCGCCTGCGGCGCCGTGGTCCGTGAGGGCACACCGGAGGTTCCAGGGCTCGTCCTCTATCCGGTCCCCGATACGCTGGAGGCCTACGGTCATCTGGCGCGTGCGCGGCGCCGAAGCATCCCCGGCCCGGTGATCGCCATCGGCGGCGCCAACGGCAAGACCAGCACCAAGGAGATGTGTGCCGCGGCGCTGCGGACCAGGTATCGGGTGCACGCGACGCCGGCGAACGACAACAACCTGGTCGGCGTGCCCAAGACCATCCTCGCCGCCCCCGCGGATACCGAGGCCATGGTGATCGAGGCGGGAGCCAGCGTACGGGGGGAACTGGCCCGGGCCCGGCCCATCATCGAGCCGACCGTCACGGTGACGACCAACGTGGCCGTCTCGCATCTCGATGGTTTCGGGTCGCTCGATGGGGTACTGGCGGAGGAGCTGGATCTCCTCGACGGTGTGCCCCTCGCGATCGTCGGTACAGAGCCCGCCGCCCTGGCCGAGGGGGCGCGGAGCCGGGCACGGCGGGTGATCACTGCGGGTTTGGCCCGTGCGGACCGGGTACCGCAGTCGGTCTCCATGGATTCGACCGGCCGGGCCACTCTCGCGGTCGACGGTCAGCGGATCACCCTGCCGCTTCTGGGTCAGCATCAGGCGGGCAATGCCATGCTGGCCTGGGCGCTGGCCACCGAACTTGGCCTCGACCTGGGCCAGGTGGCGGATGCGTTGCGGCAATTGCGGATTCCCGGCGGTCGGGGCGAGGTGATCGAGGCCGGGGGACTCACGATCGTCAACGACGCCTACAATGCCAATCCCGCGTCGTTCCTGGCAGCCATCGCCACCGCGCGCGCGATGCGTGGCGGCCGGCGGCTCGTCTTCGTGGTGGGGACGATGCGGGAACTCGGCGATGAGGCCGCCCGGCACCACGCGGCGGTGGCGGCGGCGCTGGTGGGTCTCGAGCCGGATCTTCTCGCCGCGACCGGGGAGTTTGTCCCGGTCCTGCAGCTCTACGCCGGCAAGCTCGGCGACCGCCTGCTGGTGGCGCCCGATGCCCCGACGATGGGGCCGCTGCTCAAGGCCCGGCTCAACGGGGACGAACTGGTGATCCTCAAAGCATCCCGCGGCGCGGCGCTCGAACGTATACTTCCCTACCTCACCGGACAGGATCACCCGACACACTGAGGCGACGTGCTCTACGAACTGCTCGCGCCGCTGGGCAAGCATTACCTCCTGTTCAATCTGCTCAACTACATCAGCTTCCGCGTCGCGGGGGCGACGGTCACGGCCATCCTGATCGCGTTCCTCATCGGGCCGCCGATCATCGCACGGCTCCGGGCACGGAAGATCGGGCAGGTCATCCGCGCCGAAGGCCCCGCCAGCCATCAGGGCAAGCGGGGCACGCCGACCATGGGCGGAGTGATCCTGCTGCTGAGCACGGTGATCGCGACACTGCTCTGGGCGCAGCTCAGCAATCGCTTTGTCCTGTTCGCCATCCTGGCCACGCTCTGGATGGGCAGCATCGGGTTCCTCGACGACTACCTGAAGATCGTGGAGGGCAAGTCCCGCGGGCTGGTCGCCAAATGGAAGCTGGTGGGGCAGGTGAGCTTTGGCATCGTGCTGGGCACCCTGCTGCTCTACTTTCCGGTGGTGGCGACGGAGACCATCCCCGCCCCGGCCACGACGGTGCCGTTCTTCAAGTTCGTGATCGTGGCCTTCGCGCCGTGGCTCTACGTCGCGTTTGTTACGACGGTGATCACCGGCAGCAGCAACGCGGTGAACCTCACCGACGGACTCGATGGACTCGCCACCGGCCTCTCCGCCATCGCTGCCGGGGCCTTTGCGCTCTTCGCCTACCTCTTTGGCCGCATCGACGCGACGGCGTACCTGAACCTCTTCTACCTGCCGGGAGCCGGTGAGCTCTCCGTGTTCTGCGGCGCGCTCCTCGGCGGCTGCCTCGGCTTCCTCTGGTTCAACGCCCACCCCGCGCAGGTCTTCATGGGCGATACGGGCAGTCTCGCCCTGGGTGGCGCCTTCGGCACGGTCTCGATTCTGCTGAAGGCGGAGTTTCTGCTGCTGATCATCGGTGGCGTCTTCGTGGCGGAGGCGGTCTCGGTGCTGCTGCAGACCGGAGTGTACAAGTGGTACAAGCGGGGCCGCGGCAAGGAGTACGCGGATGCCCACCGGGTCTTTCGGATGGCGCCCCTCCATCATCATTTCGAGAAACTCGGCTGGCACGAGAGCACGGTCGTGACCCGCTTCTACATCCTCGGCATCTTCTGCGCGATGGTGGCCCTGGCCACCCTGAAGCTGCGATGAGTTTCGAGCGCTGGCGGGCGAGCGGCCGCGAGGCGGCGGTGATCGGCCTGGCCAAGAGCGGCGTGGCGGCAGGGCTGCTGCTTCGGCGGGAGGGGATCCCGGTCTACGCCAGCGACATGGCGAAGGATCTCACCAAGAGTGCAGGGGCCGACGCCGAGGCCATCGAGCAACGGCTGCGGGCGGCGGGGGTAGCGATCCAGCTCGGCGGGCACGACCTGGCGCGCATCGCGCGCGCAGGACTGTGTGTCGTCTCGCCGGGCGTGCCTCCGGAGGCACCGCCGGTGAAGGCGGCGCTCGACGCGGGGGTGCCCGTGGTGTCGGAACTCGATGTCGGATACGCGGCGATGCCGGGAGTGAAGTTCGCGGTCATCAGCGGTACCAACGGCAAGACGACCACGACCGCGCTGACGGGGCATCTGCTGGAAACCGCGGGCTTCCGGGCGCTCACGGCGGGGAACATCGGCAGACCGCTGGCCGAGGTTGCGCTCGCGGGCGAGCATCCGGACTGGGTGGCGCTGGAGATCTCCTCGTTTCAGCTCCATGATACCAGCGATCTGGTGCCTGACATCGGCGCGATGACCAATCTCGCCCCGGACCATCTCGACCGGTATCCGAACCTCGAGGCGTACTACGCCGACAAGGACCGGCTCTATCTGCACGATGCTCCGAGTCGCTGCTGGGTGACCAATGCGGATGACGCCGAGGTGGAGCGCCGGGCGGCGTCCACCAGGGGCGCGCGTCTGCGATTCAGCGTCCGGATCCCGGCCGACGCCGCCTACACCCGGGAGACAAGGATGCTCACCCTGCGCGGCGAGCCGCTGCTCGATCGCGATGAGCTGGCCCTGTTTGGGGATCACAACGTCGCCAACGCGCTCTGCGCGGCGCTCATCGCCCAGCGGGCCGGAGCGGCGAAGGAGCGGATCGCCGATGGACTGCGCTCTTTCCGGGCGCTTCCCCATCGCATGGAGCCGGTGCGCACCGTGCAGCAGGTGCTCTGGATCAACGATTCCAAGGCGACGAACGTGGCGTCCACCATGGTGGCGGTCGAGGCGATGGAGCGGCCCTTTGTCCTCCTGCTCGGCGGCCGTCACAAGGGCGAGCCGTACACCGCGCTCGCCAGGGCGGCCGGAGGGCGGTGCCGCGGAGTGATCGCCTTCGGGGAGTCGCGGGAGCTGATCGTGCACGACCTGGGAAGCCTGCTCCCGGTGGTGGAGGCGGGAAGCGACTTCGCGCGGGTGCTGTCGGAAGCCCGGCGGCTGGTCCAGCCGGGGGATGCGGTGCTCCTGTCCCCGGCCTGCTCGAGCTACGACATGTTCAAGAACTATGAGGACCGCGGGGCGCAATTCCGCGCGGCGGTGGAGGCTTTATGAGTGATGCGGTGCGGCATCCGGGTGAACTGCGCTGGGAGACCCGGCTTCTCGCGGTGGTGACGGCGACGCTGGTCGCGTTCGGGATCGCGACGATCTACGGCGCCTCGAGTCTGGTGAAGCTGCGCGACGGCGGGGTTGTGGGCGGGTCCTACGCGCTGACCCAGTTCACCGGCGCCCTCGTCGGGGGGATCCTGATGATCACGCTGTCGCGGATGGACTATCGCCGGCTGCGGCCCCTCGCGTGGCCGCTGATGATCGGGTCGATCATCGTGCTCATCGTGATCATCCTGCCGTTCACGCCGCACGTCATCTCGCCCAGGCTGAACGGCGCACGGCGCTGGCTCAAGTTGGGGCCCGTCCAGTTCCAGGCCTCCGAGCTGGTGCGCCTCGCGGTGATTATCTGGTGTGCCATGCTCGCGACCAAGAAGGGCGACCAGGTCCGGCAGTTCAAGAAGGGGGTGATGCCCTTTCTCGTGATCCTCGGCTTCGTCTCGCTCCTGATTCTGCTGGAGCCGAACATGTCGATGGCGGTGCTGGTCTCGCTGCTCGGCGGGATTGTGCTCTTCAGCGCCGGCGCCAAGATCGGGCACTTCCTGCTGCTCGGCATCGCGGCCGTGATCGGTGGGCTGCAGGTGATCCAGATGGCGGGCTATCGGGCGGCACGACTGGACAAGTTCATCAACGGCGCCGAGGGGACCAGCCAGATGCACCAGGCGATCGTGGGGGTCGGCTCCGGCGGACTGTTCGGCGTCGGATTCGGGCAGGGGCAGCAGAAGTTCGGCTACGTGCCCTATGCCTATTCCGACTTCATCTTCAGCGCGATCGGCGAGGAGTGGGGCTTCATCGGCGTCCTGCTGATGGTCATCCTCTTCGGGATCTTCTGCTGGCTCGGCTTCCGCATCGCGAAGACGGCGGAGGACCCCTTCGGGCAGTACCTCGCCACCGGGCTCACGGCGGCGGTCGGTGTGACCGCCATCATGCACATGATGGTGACCCTCAGCCTGATGCCCACCACGGGACTGACCCTGCCATTCGTTTCCTACGGCCGCTCGAGCCTGGTCGTCTCACTCGTGGGCACGGGGATCCTGCTCTCGATCGGGCGGATGCGCGGGAAGCCGGAGAAGCGGAAGCCCGCTGAACGATGACCCCATGTGCCGGTCCGTAGTGCACCGGCCGTCTCCGGTGATCCAGCCTCAAAGAGGGATGATGCGCCTCGACCGGCTCACCCTGCTCGCGTGCCTCACAGCGCTCGCCGCTTGCGCGGATACGCCCGTCGCGCTGCCTCCCGCGCCGAGCGGGGTGCAGATCGTCGCGGGAGATGGTCAGATGCAGGCTGCCGGCCTCGCGGCGCGCACGGCTCCGACGGTGCGCGTGACCGACGCCGATGGTCATCCGATGAGGGGCATCGCGGTCACCTTCGCGGCCAGCCGGAATGCAGCAGTCATTCCGGTGGTGAGCCTGACCGACAGGGACGGGGTCGCATCAACCGTCTGGACGCTGCGCGCTGACGGCGGGGAGGATACCCTGCTGGCGAAGGTGGACAGCCTCACACCGGCCGAATTCCACGCGACCTCGATGGTCTTCACGGAGATCTCCGCCGGATTCCAGAGCTCCTGCGCGGTGGCGACCGGCGGTCACGCCTTCTGCTGGGGGGCAAACCAGTCCGGACAACTTGGAAGCGGTGATACGCTCGAGAAGCACCTGCCTTCCCCAGTTGTTGGCGCGGGAGCGTACGAACACTACGTCATCGGCTGGAGCAGCAGTTGTGGGCTGGGTCTCGACGGCCAGGTGAGCTGCGCTGGATATGCGGGGTTCTCCATCCCTCCATATGGTCCGTCGCCTCTGCACGAAGGGGGCGCACTGCGGTTTGACAAGCTGCGTTCCTCCTCCTCCGACATCTTCTGCGGGCTGGAGCGGAGTGGGCAGGTGTACTGCTGGGGATCAATCCAGAACGGCGCGAGGACCGATACCATTCCGGGCACGCACGCTCTGTTCATGAGCCTCCCTGGCAGTGGGGCCGCGGACCTGTCCCTTGAGACGGGACCGACAGGCTTCACGGTCGATCAGCAGGCCTGCCTCACGGATCTGTCCGGCCTCGTCTCCTGCTACTACGTGGGTTTCTTCCTCAACCCCAGTCACACACCCTTTTCCCCCGGTACCATCACCTCGCTGAGTGCCGCTCCGCGCGCGGTATGCTGGGTGGATGCCCCGGCCACGGTCTGGTGTACCGGACCCGGTATGGGGGCAGTGCCAACGAAGATGAACATTCCCAGCGGCACATGGGCCATCGATGCGGGGGACCACAGGACCTGCGCGGCCACCGGACCCGGCGTGTACTGCTGGAACCCGGAGGACCCGACAACCTCCCCGGTGCTCGACTCGCACACGGCTGGATTGGATTTGCGAACGCTCAGTGTCGCGACCGATCACATCTGCGCCCTCGACGCGCACGCCCGCGCCTGGTGCTGGGGCGCCAACGACCACGGTCAGCTCGGTGATGGCACCACCGACTCCTCGGCGGTGCCGCGCCTGGTGAAGTTCGCCCTGTGACGACACGCAAGGTCGTCTTCATCGCCGGCGGAGGCACCGGCGGCCACCTGATGCCGGCACTGGCCATTGCCACCCTGCTGCGCCAGCGCCGGCCCGACATCGAGCCGGTGCTCATCGGGTCGGAGCGGGGCATCGAAGCGCGGCTCCTCGCAACGCGCGACTTCCGCTACCACCTGCTCCCGGTCGAGCCGATCTATCGCCAGCAGTGGTGGAAGAACGTCCGCTGGCCGCTGGTCGCGCTCCGGCTCGTCTCCCGCCTCTCCACGCTCTTCAAAGCGGAACAACCCGTCGCCGTCATCGGCACTGGAGGCTACGCCTCCGGCCCCTCGGTCTGGTTCGCCACCCGCAAGGGCCTTCCCACCGCGCTGCAGGAGCAGAACGCCTTTCCGGGGCTCGTCACCCGGATGCTGTCGAGCCGCGTGCGGCACGTATATCTGGGGCTGCCGGAGGCGCGGCTGCGGCTGAAGTTCGGTCCGAACACCGAGGTGTTCGACACCGGCAACCCCATCACCCCTCCGGATCCCGGGCGGCGTCCTGCGGCACTCCGCCGATTCGGTCTCGATGCCTCGAAGCCGGTCCTGCTCGTGACTGGTGGCAGCCAGGGTGCGCAGGCGATCAACGCCGCGGTCGCCCGCTGGCTGCAGGCGGGCGGGGGCGAGGGTCTTACCGTACTCTGGGCCACCGGCCGAGGCTCGTTCGACGAGTTCAAGTCGTGTCACAGGCCACCGGCCGTTCAGGTCTT
This sequence comes from uncultured Gemmatimonadales bacterium, assembly GCA_963817435.1. Taxonomy (GTDB): domain Bacteria; phylum Gemmatimonadota; class Gemmatimonadetes; order Gemmatimonadales; family GWC2-71-9; genus JADJOM01. Next base: position 881,829 of record CAWFNY010000001.1, on the reverse strand, counting down.
CGACTTTCTCGATCCGATGGCCGATGCCTACGCGGTGGCGAACCTGGTGGTCGCCCGGGCGGGGATGATGACCGGTGCGGAGCTCTGCGCGTGGGGACTCCCCTCGGTCCTCATCCCGCTGCCCACCGCCGCGGAGGACCACCAGCGCTTCAACGCCCAGGCCCTCGCCGACGCCGGGGCGAGCCTGATGGTGCTGCAGCGCGATCTCACCCCTGACTCCTTCGCTGAACTCATCAACCCCCTCATCCGCGATCCTCTTGCGCTCGAGCGGATGGCGTCGGCCGCGCGGGCCCGCGGAAGACCCCACGCCGTCGAGGAGATTGTAACCCATCTCCTGAGCCTTTTCTGAGGCGCGACAGGGTTTCGCAACTCTTGGTGGGGTTTTAGATTAGCCCACCAACCATGGATCTGTTCGACCCCGCCGATTCCCGCCCTGTGCACTTCATGGGCATAGGCGGCGCAGGCATGAGTGCTCTGGCGCTTGTGGCTCGTCGCCGCGGAGTCGCGGTCAGCGGCTGCGATCCCGACATCTCGGGCACCTCGGACGTGGTACAGCTCGGGGCTACGGTCCAGCAGGGTCACGATCCCTCGCACGTGGACGGCGTCCGCGCCGTCGTCGTCACCGCGGCGGTTTCCCCTGACCATCCCGAACTTGCGCGCGCGCGTGCACTGGGAATTCCGGTGATTCCGCGCAAGCAGGCCCTCGCCGATCTCGTCCATGCCGGCCGCCTCGTCGCGATCGCGGGGACGCACGGCAAATCGACCACCACGGTGATGACGACCGAAGCGCTGACGGCGGCGGGTCTCTCGCCGACGGGACTCGCCGGCGGCCGGGTGGATGCATGGGGCGGCAACGCGAAGCTCGGTGGGGACCGGCTCTTCGTCGTCGAGGCGGACGAGTACGATCAGGCGTTCCTGACGCTGCACCCGTCCGTCGCGGTCGTGAACAACGTCGAGGCGGATCACCTCGAGTGCTATGGGGGTGTGCCCCAGCTGGAGCAGGCCTTCGTGACGTTCGCGGGCCGGGCGGAGCGGGTGCTCGTCGGCGCCGATGACGCCGGCGCGATCCGGGTGGCGGATCGTCTGGGCGCGAAGGTGTGGCGGTTCGGGCTGGGCAAGGCTGATCTCGCCCTGAGCGATATCCAGCAGGGTCCCGAGGGGAGCCACGCGACGCTGACGCTGCCCGATGGCCGCCGAGTGACGCTCAGGCTCAGGGTGCCCGGGCTGCACAATCTGCGGAACGCCACCGCGGCGCTCGGCGTGGTGCTCGCGCTTGGCGGGCCGCTCGAGCCGGCGCTCGAGGCCTTGTCGCGCTACGGCGGACTCGGCCGGCGCTTCGAGCGGCTGGGTGAGGCGCGGGGCATCACCTTCGTCGATGATTACGCGCACCACCCCACCGAGCTGGTGGCCACGCTGCAGGCGACCCGGCAGGCCTTCCCGGGACGGCGCATCATCGCGGTCTTCCAGCCGCATCTCTTCTCCCGGACGGCCCAGCATGGCGCCGCGATGGGCGAGGCGCTCCGGGCGGCCGACGTGGCGATCGTGACCGAGATCTATCCTGCACGGGAGCAGCCGATGCCGGGGGTCAGCGGCCGGTCGGTGGCCGATGCCGCACGTTCCGGCGGCGGTGAGGTCATCTTTGAGCCGGTAAAGACCGAGGTGCGTGCCCGGATCCTCGAGTGCGCCCGTCCGGGGGACGTGGTGATCACCCTCGGCGCCGGCGATATCACCCGCGTGGGCCGGGAACTGGTGCAGTGGCTGCAAGCCGCCTGAGCCGTCCGGGCTGGAAGATCCTCGGCGGACTCGCCGTGCTGGCCGGGCTCGCGTTCGCCCTGCCGAGGCTGCTCGGCAAGTCGGAATTCTTCCGTGTCAGCAAGGTGGAAATCCGCGGGCTCCAGAACATGCGTGTCGAAGAGATCGTGAGGAAGCTGCCGGTCCGCGCGGGCCAGAGCATCTTCTCCGACCTGGATGCGGTGCGCCGCGTGGTAGATTCGATTCCCGGTGTCGATGGAGTCCGGGTCGGCCGCCGGCTGCCGGGCACGGTGGTGATCACGATCGAGGAGACGCCGGCAGTCGCGCTGGTGATGCGCGAGGGGAAGCTCAAGCTGGTCAGCGTGCGGGGCAGGGTGCTTCCATTCGACCCGACGGTGGCGGCGCCCGATCTGCCGCTGATTCAGGAGGCGGACTCGGTGGTGACCAGGTTCCTCGCGCATACCCGGGACGCGGACCCGACCTTCTTCGGGCGGGTGGTGTCGGCGTACCGATCCGGCGATGATGTAGTGCTCACGGTGGACAAGCAGCGGTACTGGTTCCGGCCCGACGCGCCGGCGGAGGTTATTCGAGCCGTGATGGCGGTCGCGCAGGACCTCGAGAAGAAGGGACGCCACTGGGCGGAGCTGGACGCGCGCTTCGCCGGGCAGGTCGTCGTTCGCTGGAGGGCCGCATGAGCGTCTCTCCCAACCGCCTGGTGGCCGCCCTGGATCTCGGCAGCACCAAGGTCGCCGCGGTCATCGCCGAGGTGCAGGGGGACAACCGCTCGCCGGTCACCCGCATCCTCGGTGTCGGCGTCGAGCGCTGTGCCGGGGTGCGCCGGGGCGTGGTGCGTGGCATCGAAGAGACGACCCGTGCCATCCAGAAGGCGATGAAGGACGCCGAGCGCATGGCGGGTGTCGAGGTGGGATCGGTCTACTGCGGCATCGCCGGCGAGCACGTCGCCGGCCAGACGTCGACGGGCGTCGTCTCCGTCACCGGCGGCGAGATTCGGACCGGTGACGTGGCGCGGGTCAACGATGTCGCGTCCAGCGTCCCGCTCGGCAAGGACCACGAGCTGCTGCACGCGATTCCCCAGGACTACCTGGTGGACATGCAGCCGGGGATCACCGAGCCGATCGGGATGACCGGCTCCCGGCTCGATGCCCAGGTCTATCTGGTCACCGTGCTGTCGAGCGTACCGCAGAACCTCAAGAAGTGCGTCGAGGGCGCGGGCTATCATATCGCGGAACTGGTACTTGAGCCCCTGGCGGCGAGCCTTGCGGTGCTCACCCCCGATGAGCGGGATCTGGGCTGTGCCCTGGTCGAACTGGGTGGCGGATCGACGAATGTCGCTATCTTCCAGGGGGGAAAGATCCGCCACACGGGGTCGCTGCTCATTTCCGGCAGCCACGTCACCAACGATATCGTCCACGGACTGCAGGTGACGCAGCAGGATGCGGAGAAGCTCAAGGAGCGCTCCGGGGCTGCGTGGGAGCCGCTGGTTCCCGAGTCCGAAGTGATCCAGCTTCCGGGCACGCCGGGACAGGGCGCGCGCGGCGCGCACCGGCAGACTCTCGCGCACATCATGCGGATGCGGCTGCAGGAGACTCTGGAGTTCGCCAGCGATGAGATCACCCGGGCGGGCTACCATCAGCGCCTGCCGGCGGGCGTGGTCCTGACCGGAGGCGGGGCGCAGGTGCCGGGGATCGTCGAGCTGGCCCGCGAAGTCTTTGCGATGCCGGTCCGGGTCGGCAAGACAGGGCAGGGCCTGCGTGGGACTGACCGACAGTGTGGAGGCGCCGAAGTTCGCGGTGGTCGCGGGCCTCGCGCGCTATGGGGCGAAGCAGCTGGCGCAGGGAGCGGCGTTCGGGTCTGGCAAGCGGAGTTCGCAGGCGGTCGAGAAGTTCGTTCGACCCGTCCGGCAGTGGCTCCAGGACTTCTTCTGAGAGAACCTCCCATGATCTTCGAGCTGGAAGAGACCGGCGCACAGAACGCGCGCATGAAGGTCGTTGGCGTCGGCGGCGGCGGCGGAAACGCCGTGAACCGGATGATCGAGGAGCAGCTCCGTGGCGTGGAGTTCATCTCGGTCAACACCGATTCGCAGGCTCTCGGAAATTCCAAGTCCGACGTCAAGGTCCAGATCGGGAAGAAGCTGACCCGCGGACTCGGCGCCGGCGCCCGTCCCGAGATCGGGCGGCAGGCGATCGAAGAGAACCGCGAGGATCTCCTCGGCGTCCTGCAGGGCGCCGATATGGTGTTCGTCACCTGCGGCATGGGTGGCGGCACCGGCACCGGCGCGGCGCCGATCATCGCGCAGATGGCGAGGGACATGGGCGCGCTGACCGTGGGGATCGTGACCAAGCCCTTCCTCTTCGAGGGCAAGAAGCGGATGCGGCAGGCCGAAATGGGCATCGCCGAGATGCGGAACTCGGTGGACACGATGATAGTCGTGCCCAACGAGCGGCTGCTCGCCGTCGTGGGGAAGGGCATTCCCTTCCAGGACTCCCTCAAGAAGGCCGACGAGGTCCTGCTGCAGGCGACCCAGGGCATCGCCGATCTGATCACCAAGACCGGCATCATCAACGTGGACTTCGCCGATGTCCGCACCATCATGCAGAACGGTGGCTCGGCCCTCATGGGGACCGGCATCGGCCGCGGCGAGAATCGCGCGATGGAAGCGGCGCAGCAGGCGATCTCCAGCCCGCTGCTCGACAACGTCTCGATCGCCGGCGCGAGCGGCGTGCTGATCAACATCTGCGGCGGCGGTGATCTCACGCTGGGTGAAGCCACCACCATCAACGACATCATTCACGATGCGGTCGGCGACGAGGCGGAGATCATCTTCGGCGCCGCGACCGATCCGTCCATGCAGGGCGAAGTCCGGGTGACGGTCATCGCCACTGGCTTTGACCGGGTCGAAACGCCGGCCGCCGTCCCGGTCCTGCCAGCCAAGCCGGCGCCCGGCGTCATCAACTTCCCCACCGGGAAGCGCATGCCCGCTCCGCCGCCGGCGACGCAGGTGCCCACGGCGCCGCCAGCCGCACCGTCCCGGAACGAGGCCCGCCGGACCCCCGCGCCCGGCGATGTGCCCGAGATGGAGATCCCGACCTTCATCCGCCGGCAGATGGACTGACGGGTGAAGAAGCTCCTTCTCGCCGCGATCCCCACACTGTGCGCCACGGCACTGCTTGCCGTGGCGGCGCTGTTCGCGCTGCACGACAACTGGCCGTGGCGAGAAGGCCGTCCGCTTCCGGTCCCCACCACCGTGCAGGATCTGCTCTCGGAGCGGATTGACACCCTGCGCCGTGGCGAGACGGTCTCGGAGCTGTTCACCAGGCAGGGGCTGCCGGCCCCCACGCTGGATCGCAAGACCTCCAACGGGCTCTTCGACCCGCGCCGACTCCGGCCCGGCCTGGTCTTCAGTTTCCAGCGCCACTCGAACGACTCCATCCCGACCCGCGTCCTCTTCCGCTCGGGGCCCGAGCAGCGCGTGGCGCTGCAGCTCACCAGCGCCGGGTGGCAGGCCGTCGCCGAGCCGATCCAGTGGCGGGCGGAGTCCGTGGTGCTCGCCGGACGGATCACCACCTCGCTCTACGATGCGCTGGATACCGAAATCGATGACACGCTGCTCGCCCCCGAGGACCGGGTGCGGCTCGCGTGGGACCTCGCCGACATCTTCGCCTGGCAGGTGGACTTCAGCCGCGACATCCGTCCCGGAGACAGTTTTCGGGTGGTCGCGGAGCGGCTGGTCTCGGAAGACGGAGAAGTTCGCTTCGGCCGGGTGCTGGCTGGTGACATGATCATCGGGGGTCTGGGGTACACCGCCTATCGCTGGACCTCCGCGGATGGGAGCTCCGGTTTCTACGACGCCGAGGGGCGCTCGCTGCGGCGGGCGTTCCTGCTGGCGCCGGTGCAGTTCCGCCGCATCTCTTCGCGAATGAGCAGCGGACGGCTGCACCCGATCCTCGGGATTGTCCGCAAGCATGAGGGCATCGACTTCGCGGCGGATCCTGGTACTCCGGTGATGGCCGCCGGAGATGGCGTCATCGCGCGGCGTGAATGGGCCGGGGGCTATGGCAACCTGGTCGAGATCCGCCACGCCAACGGGATCGTCACCCGCTACGGGCATCTGCAGGGATTCGCCAAGGGGCTGGTGACCGGAATGCGCGTCTCGCAGGGCGACGTGATCGGGTACGTCGGTTCGACCGGGCTCGCCACCGGCCCGCATCTGCACTATGAATTCCGCGTCAACGGTGTGGCGCGCGAGCCCCGTGATGCCGATCTCGGGTAACGGCGACCCCGTGCCGCTGGCCCAGCGGCGCGATTTCGATCAGGAACGCGGTCGCCTCCTCAGCCTGCTGAACGGCGGACTTCCGACCTACGCGACCAACCGCTCCGAGGGCCAGTCGCCCGCCGGAGCCGGCTTCTAGCCGCCCGCCCGGGCCCTCCGCCCGTGGAGCTCTTTCCCGCCATCGATGTTCGCGCCGGCCGAGTCGTCCGCCTGAGTCAGGGGGAGGCCTCGCGCGAAACCTCCTACCATGATGACCCCGTAGCACAGGCGGAGCGGTTCATCACGGCCGGTGCGGCCTGGATTCATGTCGTCGATCTCGATCGCGCATTCGGCACCGGCGACAATCTGGCGATCATCCGCCGGCTCGCCGCCGCGGCCGCGGGAAGGGTGCGCATCCAGGTCGGTGGCGGCATCCGGTCGCTCGAGGCACTCCGCGCCGTTCTCGAGCTGGGCGTCTCCCGCGCAGTCCTCGGCACGGCGGCCGTCACCGATCCGGCCCTGGTGCCGGAGGCCGTGCGGGCTGCCGGGAGTGACCGCATCGCGGTCGGTCTGGATACCAAGGCGGGCATGGTCGTGATCCGGGGCTGGGTCGAATCCACCGAACTCTTCGTCGACGACGTCTGCCGACGGGTGCTGCACGAGGGAGCGAAGACCATCATCTACACCGACGTGAGCCGGGACGGCATGCTGACCGGCCCCGATCTCGAAGGCGCGAAACGTCTGCAGGCGCTTGGCGCGGCCGTGATCGCGAGCGGCGGAGTGGCCAGCCTCGAGGATCTTCAGGCGGTCCGCGCCGCCGGGCTCGCCGGGGCCATCGTCGGCCGGGCCCTCTACGAGGGGAAGTTCACGCTCGAAGAGGCGCTCGCCGCGCGCTGATGTCAGTCGTTCTCGTCCTGGGACTCGCAGGTTTCCTCAGCTGGTTCACCTACTGGCGTCTCGAACGGCTGGGCGCGCGCGCGTGGCCCGCCGCGCTGGCTCGCGCGATCGCCTGGGCCGCGCTCGGGCTGCTGCTGCTCGATCTCACCTGCAGCACCCGACCGGGACCCGCCGCGAGGCCACTGGTGCTGCTCGACGGGAGCCTCAGCATGACAGCGGCCGGGGGACGCTGGAGCGCGGCTCGGGACTCCGCCATCGCGTGGGGCGAGGTCCGGCTCTTCGGCGACGCCCGCGCCGCCACCGACACGCTTCCGCAATTCGGCCGGTCCGATCTCGGCCCGGCGCTCCGGGCTGCCGCCGCCTCGGATCGGCGGGTGATCGTCGTGACGGATGGCGAACTCGACGACGCCGAGGATCTCCCCGCCGAAGCACTGGCGCGCGTGGGGGTCCGGACCTTCCCCCGTCAGGCGACGCCCGACCTTGCGATAACGCGGGTGGAAGGCCCCGATCGCGTCACCACGGGCGACACCATCCGTATAGCGGCCACCGTTCGCGCCTTTGGCGCCACCGCCGACAGCGCCCGCGTGGAAGTTCGTCTGGAGCAGCGGGTCCTCGCCCGCCGGGCGATCCGCCTGGGCCGGGACGGAAGCGCGAGCGTCCTGCTGGCGTTCCCCAGCACCGGACTCACCGGAGATGTGCTCCTTCGCGTCGGGCTCAGCGGGGCCGGCGACGGCGAGCCGCGCGATGATGCCCGGCTCTGGCTGGTGCGGGTGACGCCGACGCCAGGCGTCGTCATGCTGGCAAGTCCGGGTGACTGGGACGCACGCTTCCTGTTCAACGCCATCCGCGCGGTGGCGGATCTTCCGGTCCGCGGCTATTCGCGGATCGACGCGGGGCGCTGGCGCTCCATGGAAACGGTCCTGCCGGTGAGTACCGAGGAGGTCAGCCAGGCGGCGCATCGGGCCGATCTGCTGGTCGTGAAAGGCGCCGCGCGCGAGATGGTCCGTGGCACCCGCGCCCGCGGGGTGTGGAACTGGCCGAGTGGCGAAGGCGGCGAGACGGTGATTCCCGGAGAGTGGTATGCCACGACTCATGGCAGCTCGCCGATCGCGAACGCCTGGCTCGGCGCGCCCCTCGACTCGTTCCCGCCACTCAGCGAGATCACCCCGATCGAGCCCGCCGCCGGGGACTGGATCGGCCTCAGCGCCCAGCTCGGCCGCCGTGGAGCGGAGCGCGCCGTCTTCACCGGGCGGGTGAGCGGCGGACGGCGCGAAGTCATGACGGCCGCAGACGGCTTGTGGCGCTGGCAGTTTCATGGCGGCTCGAGCGAGCAGGCATATCGCGCCCTGGTCGCGAGCACGATCTCCTGGCTGCTGGCCGGCGCCGATTCGGCTGCGGGAAAGGCCCGCCCGATCCGGCCGGTCGTGGCGAATGGCCGGCCGGTCCTCTTCGAATGGACCGGGCAGGGCGCCACGGTGCCGCTGGGTATCTCGCTCTCCGGCGATGGCGGCGCGCGCCGAGACACCCTGCGATTCGATGGCGCCGGCCGGGCCGAGCTGCGTCTGCCCCCGGGTCGATACCGCTATGCGGTCGAAGGCGGCGGCACCGGCCTGATCGCGGTGGATGAGTGGTCGGAGGAGTGGCTGCCGCGGCCACCGGTGCTCGCCGACCGCGACGCCCCCGCGGTTGCGTTCGGCGGTATTACCAGCGCTCGCCGCTGGATCTGGCTTTTCTTTCTGGTCATCGCCGCTCTCACCGGCGAATGGCTGGGGCGGCGACGCCTGGGTCTGCGTTAGTGCGTCAGTTCGGCGGCAGCCGGCTGCGCGGCTGACGGCAGCGGGCCTTTGCGCCTAAATTCCCGCCATGACTTCCAGCAGAATCGGCGACACTCCCAAGCTCTCCCTCTGGCAGCGCCTCAAGCGGGTGGCGCTTACCGATGTCGGGGCCCTGGTCCGCGGGATGAACGCCGCAGACCTCGAGGCCCTCGAGCGTACGCTGATCGAGGCCGACTTCGGCGTGCAGGCCACCATCGATCTGGTGCAGACCGTGGAGGATGAAGTCCGTCGCGGCCGGCTCAAGACCGAAGCCGATCTCAGGCACGCGGTGCAGGCGCGCCTGGTGAAGCTCCTCGAAGTTCCGGGCTCGACACCTGGCGCGCTCGCACGGGCAGCCGATGGCGGCCCGACAGTCCTGCTCTTCGTCGGCGTGAACGGGGTGGGGAAGACGACGAGCGTCGCGAAGATCGCCAGGCGATTGCAGCGCGAGGGCCGCACGGTGCTGCTGGGCGCTGCGGACACCTATCGAGCGGGCGCCATCCAGCAGCTGCAGACCTGGGCGGAGCGCCTGGAAATGCCCTGCGTCGCCGGCGCGCCTGGGGGAGACCCTGCCTCCGTGGCCTTTGATGCGATCGAGGCCGCCACGACCCGTGGAGCGGACACGGTGCTCATCGACACCGCGGGACGGCTGCATACCCAGGATGGCCTGATGGATGAGCTGCGGAAGGTCGTCCGCGTGATCGCCCGCAAGCGGCCAGGCGCGCCACACGAGACGCTGCTGGTGCTCGACGGCACCGTGGGGCAGAACGCCATTCAGCAGGGGAAGCTCTTCACCCAGGCGGTGCAGCCCACCGGCATTATCGTCACCAAGCTCGATGGCAGCGCGCGGGGCGGCGCCGTCGTGGCGCTCCGCAAGGAACTCGGGCTGCCGATCCGCTTTCTCGGCCTCGGCGAAACGGCGGACGATCTGGTGCCGTTCGACGCCGCGGCCTTTGCGGATCGGCTGCTGGAGTCGGATGGCTGAGTTTCGAGCGCCGGGTGCCGATTGCCAGGTGGCGACCGGGAAGATGCCCGTCGTGGCCCGGCACCCGGCACTCGGAGATTCCTGCTGAACCCATGCCCCTCCTCCGGCCCGACACCTCGATCAAGTTCCTGAAGGGCGTCGGCGAACGCCGGGCCGAAGCATTCGCGCGCCTCGGAGTGCGGACCGCGCAGGAACTCCTGTGGCACATCCCCTTTCGCTATCTCGATGCGTCGAGTCTCACCCCGTTCGCCAGGGCGCGGGTGGGCGACGAAGTCGCCTGCGTGGGCAAGGTGGTCGCCAAGCGCCTCATGCCGACCCGGAGCGGGCTCCGCATCTTCACCGCGGTGCTGCGTGATGAGAGCGGAATGCTGGAGTGCGCCTGGCCGGGACAGGGCTTTCTTGACCGCACGATCGAGGTCGGGCAGACGCTGCTGGTGGCCGGGCCGGTACGCTTCTATCACGGTCGCCAGCTCAATCCGCGCGAGTACATCATCCTCGCGGAGGCGGAGGGAGAGGGCGACGAGCCCGCGCCCCTCGGCCGGGTCCTTCCGGTCTACCGCGCGACCGAGGGACTCTCCCACAAGGTGATCCGCGCGCTCATCGACCGGCACCTCGAGTCGATGATCGCCTTCTCCACCGATCCGCTGCCCGAGGAACTCCGCGGCGCGATCGATCTCCCGGACATCCCCTCTTCGCTCCGCGCGGTGCACCGGCCGTCGAGCGTCGAGGAGGCGGAGGCGGGGCGCCGGCGCCTCGCCTTCGACGAACTCCTCGATCTGCAACTGATGCTGATGCGGGCCCGGCTCCTCGCCAAGCGGCGCCGGAGCGGCGTGCCGTTCGAGGTGCGCCACACCTACACCCGCCAGCTTGCCGATTCCCTCCCCTGGCCGCTTACCTCGGACCAGAAGCGCGCGATCCGGGAGATCACGGCGGACATGACCGCCCCGGAGCGGATGCACCGGCTGCTGATGGGCGACGTGGGAACCGGCAAGACCGTCGTGGCGCTCTTCGCCATGCTGCTGGCGCTCGAGAACGACTACCAGGCGGCCCTGATGGCGCCGACGGAACTGCTCGCCGAACAGCACTTCGCCACCCTGACCACACTGCTCCAGCCCCTCGAACTCCGTCCCGAACTGCTGCTCGGCCGCCTGACGGCCCAGGAGAAGATGGCGCGGCGCAAGAAGCTCTCGAGCGGGCAGGCGCGGCTGGTCATCGGGACGCACGCGCTGCTCGAGGACAGCGTCGCGTTCAAGCGGCTGGGGCTGGTGATCATCGACGAGCAGCATCGGTTCGGCGTCGATCAGCGGTCGCAGCTCATCGCCAAGGGGGATGCGCCGGATGTCCTGCTGCTGACCGCGACCCCCATTCCGCGCTCGCTGGCGCTCACCCGGTTCGGTGACCTCGACGTCTCCACTCTCCGGGCGAAGCCGCCGGGACGCGGCAGCATCAAGACCGGCGTGCGCACCGCCGCGCAGCGCGACCGTGCCCTGGCCTTCGTGCACGAGCAGTGCGGCGAGGGTCGGCAGGCGTACGTCGTGCTGCCGGTCATCGAGGAATCGGAACGCGCCGATCTCCGCGCGGCGACCATCGAGGCGGAGCGACTGCAGGCCAGGTGGCCCGACCTGACGGTGGGCCTCGTGCACGGCCGGCTCAAGGCCCCCGAACGGGACGAAACCATGCGGCGCTTCCGGGCCGGCGAGGTCGACGTCCTCGTGGCGACCACGGTGATCGAGGTCGGCATCGATGTGCCGAATGCGACGGTGATGCTGATCGAGCACCCCGAACGCTTCGGGCTGGCGCAATTGCATCAGCTGCGTGGACGGATCGGCCGGGGCGGGGAGGAGAGCTTCTGCATCCTGGTGGCCGAGGAGCCGGTGCCGGAGCGACTCAAGGCATTCGCGGCGACGAACGACGGCTTCAAGATCGCGGAGCTCGATCTGCAGGAACGCAAGATGGGCGACCTGATTGGCGAGCGTCAGGCAGGCGATTTCGAACTCCGGCTGGCGCGGCTCCCCGACGACACCGACCTGCTCACGCGCGCCCGCGAGATCGCCAGCCGGATTCTCGAACAGGATCCCCTGCTGGTCCGCCCGCGGCACCTGCCGCTCAAGGAGCGGGCGCTCGGCCGCTATCCCCGGGCGGTGGAACTGTTCCGCACCGGGTGACGGCGCCGCCCGTCAGAACGCGATCGCGAATCCCACATGGGTCCGCGGCCCCACCACACTCACCGTCGGCGCGAAGGGAATGTTCTTCGGCGGCTGTTTCGGTCGGGCGAGTTCCCACACGAAGAGCCCCGCGGTCGCGAGCACCGCCCCTTCACCGCCCAGCAGCCAGGCGCGCGCGGAGCGGTCGCGGCGGATCGAGGTCTGATAGTAGCGTTCCGCGACCGGATCGACGTAGGACCCGCCTGGCAGCTGATTGCAGCGGGCGGGGTCAGCGTCGCAGTAGGTGCGGAGGCTGTTGAAGGCGCGATCCGCGGCATGGTGCGCGGCCGAGGCCTTGAGCCCCATGCCGACCGCCGCGGCGAGGGTCGCCCACTTTCCGTATTTCACCACGAAGGGGCTCCCGCGCGTCCAGGTGGAATCGGGACGCTGCCCGGCGAGGGGAGCGGCGCTCAGTGTGAGGCAGAGCAGGGTGAGGCTCAGGCGCCTTCTCATTGGCGCAACCTCTGCAGGTCCCCGCGCCCGCCCAGCACGAGCATGGTGGTGTCGGCGAGCACCATGGGGGCCAGCTCCATCGGACGGCCCAGGGCGGTGGACCAGGCCTCGGTGCCGGTCGCGCGGTCGAAGGCGTGTAGCGTGCCGTCCGAGGCTCCGACGAGCAGCCACGGGCCGAAGACCGCGGGGGCGCCGGTGGCCGCCCAGCCCGAAGGGTGAAGCTCGGTGGTCCCGGCCGTACCGCCTGGCAGCAGCCGGTTGACGGAGCCGGCCTGGGTCACCGCGTAGATGGTGTCCCCGGCGGCAGCCGGTGAGTTGAGCAGCGGCCCGCTGAGCCGGACCCGCCAGCGATCGGTGAGACTGTCGGGATCGATGCCGATGACCAGGGAATCGCCGGTGGCCGCGACCAGATCGCCGCCGACCTGAATCCACGGCGAGACCACCGTGCCCGGTGCCCGGCGGCGGCGCGCGACGGTGCCGTCGGAGAGGCGCACGAGGTACAGACTGTCGAACGACGAGACCATGACATGCTCTCCACCGACCGGGATGGCGCCGGTCCGGCCCGGCGTCACCCGTCGCCGCCACAGGATTCGGCCGTTCGAAGGATCGACCGCGATGATCTGGGCCCGTCGTGTGATCGCGATCAGCTTGCCCTGGCTCAGCGCGAGCGGCGCCTGGGTGTAGCCGATGCCGGTGGACCAGATCTCGTTCCCGCTCACCGTGCTGAAGGCGTGCAGTTTCCCTTCCGGCCTGTCCGTGGCGGCGTAGACCACGCCGCCGTCGACCACCACACCGCCGACAAGGGGACCGGAGACCCGGTGGGCCCAGCGCGTCTTGCCGGAGCGCAGGTCCACCGCCACCACCCGGCGGTCGGAGCCGCCGAGATAGGCGTTCTGGGTGTCGACCGCGATCGGAGCGCTCGGGCCCCGGACCGGACGGCTCGCCCACAGGCGGGTGAGCGGGGTACCGGCAAGGGGACTCGCGGCGCGCACCTCGCCCGGTTCGAAGTCCGGATCGGGCCTGAAGCCCGCGCATGCCGCGTTGACGGTCATCAGCGCCACCGCTAGACTCAACGCCCCACGGCGTGCCAGCCGCCAACCCCGCCCATGTTGAAGATGATGACCGTCCGTATCGCCGAGCTGTCCAGTCACGTAGGGCTTCCCGTCACGGTGCAGGGGTGGGTCACCCACACCCGTTCCAGCGGGAAGATCGCGTTCATCGTCCTCCGCGACGGCACCGGGTATCTGCAGGGTGTCCTCTCCAGGAAGGAAGTGCCGGAGGCGACCTGGGAGCGGTTCGCCACGCTGACGCTCGAAACCTCGGTTGCGCTCACCGGCATCGTGCGAGCCGAGCCGCGCGCGCCGGGCGGCTACGAGATGCACCTGAGCGAGGTGCAGGTCGTCGGGACCAGCCCGGAGTTTCCGATTCAGCCGAAGGAGCACAGTACCCAGTTCCTGTTCGAGCATCGGCATCTCTGGCTGCGGAGCCGCCGCCAGGTGGCGATCGCCAAGGTGCGCCACGAGGTGATTCAGGCCATCCGTGATTTCTTCTACCAGCGCGACTTCACGCTGGTGGACACGCCGATCCTGACCGGCTCCATCGGCGAACAGGCCGGGGAACTGTTCAGCACCGACTACTTCGACCTCGGCAAGGCCTATCTCGCCCAGACCGGCCAGCTCTACGTCGAGGCCGCCGCGGCGGCGCTCGGCAAGGTCTATTGCTTCGGCCCGACGTTCCGGGCGGAGAAGTCGAAGACCCGCCGGCATCTCACCGAATTCTGGATGGTCGAACCCGAAGTGGCGTTCAACGACTCCGCAGCCAACATGCGGCTGCAGGAGGAGTTCGTCAGCTACATCGTCGGTCGCGCCATCGAGGCCCGCAAGGAAGAGCTCAAGGAGCTGGAGCGCGACACCGCCCCCCTGGAGCGGGTGCAGGCCCCCTTCGCGCGCATCTCCTACAGCGATGCCGTGGTGAAGCTCAACGGCCTCGGCTCCGACATGGAGTGGGGCCGCGACCTCGGTGGCGACGACGAGACCCTGCTGGCCCAGCAGTACGACCGGCCGGTGTTCGTCTTCAACTACCCGAAGGGCGTCAAGGCCTTCTACATGAAGGAGAATCCGGACGACCCGCGCACCGTGCTCAACAACGACTGCCTCGCCCCCGAGGGATACGGCGAGATCATCGGCGGCTCGCAGCGCGAGGACGACTACGATCGGCTCCTCGCCCGGATTCGCGAGCAGGAGCTCGACCCTGAGGCCTATCGCTGGTATCTCGATCTACGGAAGTACGGGACCTTCGTGCATTCCGGCTTCGGGCTGGGCGTGGAGCGCACCGTTGCCTGGATCTGTGGTCTGCCGCACATCAGGGAGACGATTGCCTTCCCCCGGCAGATACATCGGCTGTATCCCTAGGCGGTAAGGCTGTTGGACAGCAAAGCGGTGGGCGCGCATGGCCGCGGGCGCCAGCAGGTCTATCCCTGACGCTTGACCTCGTCCCACAATCCATCCAATACAGCCAGCCCCGCCGTCGACATCTCCACCCCCCGCTGCGCCGCCAGCCGCTCCACCGCCGCGAAGCGCCGCTGGAATTTCTGGTTGGCCCGGTCCAGCGCCGTGGTGGGCTGGACCCGCGCCTTCCGCGCCAGATTGACCACCGCGAACAGCAGATCGCCGATCTCGTCGATCAGCTCGTCCGGGGGATGGGGGTGGACCGGCTCCCCTGAGGCTTCGGTCGAAGCCGGGCCGGGTGCCTCGGATGCGATCGCCGCTTCGACTTCCGCCAGCTCCTCGCGCACCTTGGCGGCTGGCCCGGTCGTGTCGGGCCAGTCGAAGCCGACAGTCGCGGCCCGTTCCTGCAGCCGGTAGGCCTTGATCAGGCTGGGGAGCCCGGGCGGCAGGCCGTCCAGGACTCCCTGACGCTTCTCTCTGCGCTTCAGGTTCGACCATCGCTCGGCCGGACCGAGATCGAACAGGTGGGGGTGGCGCCGGCGCATCTTGGCCTCGAGGTCCCCCGCCACCTGATCGGCATTGAACTCGCCCCGTTCCTCCCCCAGCACCAGTTGCCAGGCCAGGTGGAGCATGAGGTCCGCCACCTCCTCGCGGATCTCCTCGGGGCTGCCCTCGGCGATCGCGTGGTCGAGTTCGAATACCTCTTCCACCAGGTAGGGACGGATGGTTTCGCGGGTCTGGATCCGGTCCCAGGGGCAGCGCCGGCGCAGGTCACGGACCATCGCCAGAGCACGTCCAAGCGCTGAATTATCTTGCATTTATCCTCCTCGGCTCCTATCATACCCGCCGCTTGAGCATGACGTCAATTCCAGCCGAAGCTGCGCGTGCCTGGGCCGATGTGAATCTCGGCGCCGTGGTCGCCAACGCCCGCACCGTGGCCGCCGCATCCGGCGCCCGCCTCCTGCCGATGGTCAAGGCGAATGCCTATGGCGTCGGGGTGCTCCCGGTCGCGCGGGCGCTCGAGGTCCTCGACCCATGGGGGTTCGGAGTCGCGACCCTCGAGGAAGGCGCCGAACTGCGCGCGGCGGGCATCACCCGCCCTCTGGTCGTCTTCTCCCCGCTGCTGCCATCGCTGATCCATCATTACATCCGGTACGACCTCCGTCCTGCGATCGGCGACATGCATGCCCTCACGGCCTGGCTGGGACAGGGAGATCGAGCCTTTCACCTCGAGCTCGATACCGGGATGGCCCGGTCCGGGATCAGGTCCGACGAAGTCAGCGCCTGGCGGGCGCCGCTCGAGGAATCGCGCGGCTGGGAGGGGGCCTTCACCCACTTTCACTCGGCGGAGAGCGATCCGGCATCGGTCGATCGCCAGTGGCTTCGCTTTCAGGAGATGCTCCGGTCGCTGTCCCGCCGGCCGGCGCTGGTCCACGCCGCCAACAGTGCAGCGGCGCTGCGGGGACCGGCCTTCGCCGCGGACATGGTTCGGCCCGGGATCTTTCTGTATGGCGGCGATGTCCCGGGAGCCACGGCCCATCCGGTCGTGCGGCTGCAGTGCCGAGTGGTGGCACTGCGGACCGTGCGTGAAGGGGAAACGGTCAGCTATGGCGCCACCTGGGCCGCGCCGAAGGACACCATTGTCGCCACCCTGGCGATCGGATATGCGGACGGGGTGCATCGCTCGCTGAGCAACGCCGGGGCGGTCGAGATCAACGGGCGGGTCTCGCCGATCGTCGGCCGAGTGACGATGGACTTCATCATGGTGTCGGTGGACGAGCGCTGCGCCATCGGCGATGTGGCGACCATCATCGGGGGTCTCGTCTCCCTCGACGATCAGGCCCGGCGGGCCGGGACCATCTCGTATGAACTGCTGACGGCGATGGGCCCGCGCATCGCCCGGAGGTACGGATGAACCAGCATTTCGCGTCTCTGGTCATCGGCCTGGCGCACCAGGCCGAACAGGCGCTGGCGGGCAACTTGCCCCCCGGGGCTCCCGGCAATCCCGAGCCGCGGGAAGTCGCGCGCACGCTCATCGACACCCTGGGCATGCTGCAGGACAAGACCAGGGGCCAGCTCGATCCCGACGAAGAGCGCCTGCTTACCGAGGCCCTCACCGGGGTCCGGTTCCGGTTCGTGTCCACGGAGAAGAAGTAGTCTGCGCCGCGCCGCCCTGATCGTGCTGGACGGGGTCGGATTCGGCCCCGCGCCTGACACGGACGCGTACGGGGACACCGGGAGCGACACCCTCGGCAACGTGGCGCGCGCGGTCGGCGGGCTCCGGCTGCCGAACCTCGAACGGATGGGCCTCGGCGCGATCGCTGCGCTGGAAGGAGTGTCAGCGGTCCAGGCTCCCACGGCCGCCCATGGGCTCGCGCTTCCCGCCAGCGCCGGGAAGGACAGCACCTCGGGGCACTGGGAGCTGTGCGGGCTGACCCTCGCCCACCCGTTCAAGACCTATCCCAGCGGCTTTCCCTCCGGATTCCTCGAGGCATTCACGGCCGCGACGGGGCGGGGCGTCCTCGGCAACTGCGTCGCCTCGGGCACGGAGATCATCGCCCGGCTCGGCGCCGAGCACCTCGCCAGCGGAAAGTGGATCCTCTACACCTCCGCGGACAGCGTCTGTCAGCTCGCGGCGCATGAGGATCTCGTGCCGGTCCCGGAACTCTATGCGGCCTGCCAGGTGGCCCGAGGGCTGCTGACGGGACCTGAGGCGGTCTCCCGGGTGATCGCCCGGCCGTTCGTTGGCGATGCCACGGGCGGCTGGACGCGCACCGAGCGCCGGAAGGATTTCAGCGTCCCGCCCCCGGGCGACACGCTGCTGGACCGGCTGGTCGCGGCGCACATCCCGAGGGTCGGGATCGGCAAGGTGGACGACCTTTTCGCGGGCCGGGGCATCATCAGCATGCATCCGCGAAACAATGCGGAATCGTACCGGGCCATCGCCAGCGCGCTCCAGGTCATGGAGCGCGGCCTGCTGTTCGCCAACGTGATCGAGTTCGACCAGAGCTGGGGGCACCGCAACGATGTCCCCGGGTTCCACGCCGGGCTGCTCGCCCTCGACGCGGCCCTTCCCGGCATGCTCGCGCCGATGCGGGACGAGGATCTGGTTATTATTACCGCCGATCACGGCAACGACCCCACGACGCCCTCGACCGATCATTCACGGGAGCGTGTGCCGGTGCTTGTGCTCGGCCCAAGAGTACGGCCACGTTCGATCGGCACCCGCCAGAGTTTCGCGGATGTCGGCCAGACGCTGGCGGAGTTCCTCGGCGTCCCGGCCCTCCCGGCCGGGCAGTCGTTTCTCGGTGAGATCTGGGATGGGTGACGCTCTCCTGGCGGCGGCGAAGGCGGCCCAGTCCCGGGCCTGGTGCCCCTATTCCGGATTCCCGGTAGGCGCGGCGCTCGAAGCGGAGGACGGCCGGGTCTTCACCGGCTGCAATGTGGAGAATGCCTCGTACGGCCTGACCGTCTGTGCCGAACGGGGCGCGGTGATGGCGGCGGTCGCAGGCGGTGCGCGCCGGTTCCGGCGCATCGTCGTCGTGGCCGACGCCGATCCGCCGGTGAGTCCCTGCGGCGCCTGCCGACAGGTGCTGGCGGAATTCGGCGGTGAATTGATCGTGGAAGGCGTAGGACCGGCGGGCACGCGGCGCTGGGCGCTGCGAGAGTTGCTGCCGGATGGATTCGCGCTCGACAGAGGCGGTACGGATTGACGACGACTCAGATTCGCCTGCTCCCTTCCCTCGCCGCGACGGCGGCGATCCTGCTGGTGACGGCCTGCCAGGAGCGGCTCGCCGCGCCGGCGGACTGTCCCAACCTCTGTCCCGGAGGCTACGTCGTCCGTGACACCGTCCTCGTGCCGGTGATCGGGACCGACTCGAGCTACGAGGGCTACGTCCTCGCCGGACAAGGCGGTTCGCTCCGGGTCTCGTACCAGCTTCCCGCGAGCGAGGATCGCGCCGTCATCAAGTTCTCGGCGCGGCCCGATTCGTTCGACTTCAACGATACGCTGCGCGCCTACACCATCGACTCGGTGGTGTTGTCGATCGGCTTGCAGGTCCGCGACACCGCGGTGAAGAACCTGGTGATTTCGCTCTACCGGCTCCCCTCCGCCCTGGATTCGAACTTCACCTTCGTTGACGCCGACACTGCGTTCACGCCGGCGAACGTCATCGACACATTCATGGTGGCGGACACGCTGATCGCGGGCACCCTGAGCAGGACCTTCAAGGGCGCCACCCTCTCCCAGGTGTTCATCCCGCCCTCCGACACCGGGGTGCTGTCGATGGGCGTTCAGATCCGTGCCGCGCAGCCGACCGGAATCCGGATCGGCAGTGCGGGAGGCGGCACCACCGCTCCGGTCTTCACCACCTATCTGCACTTCCCCACGCCCGGGGACACCACCACCACCGCCCGGACCTTCGTGAAGGGACCCTCGTTCGCCCGGTTCCTGTCGCAGAACGTGCCGGTCCTCGACACAACCCTGCTCACCGTGGGTGGCGCGCCGAGCGCCCGCAGCGTGCTCCGGTTCCCGTGGCCCGCGCTGCTCAAGGATTCGGCGCAGCTCGTCCGGGTGACTCTCGAACTGATCCCGACCACCACGATCCTCGGACTGCCGCGCGACACGGCGTTCATCCAGGCGCGGCCACTGCTGTCGGACTTCGGCGGCAAGAGCCCCGCCGGGACCGACGGGTTCTACATCGCGATCGCGCCGCTGCTCGATGGCCAGACGGACACCGTACGACTGGAAGTGCGCCGCGCGGTGAGCCTCTGGCAGGGCAGTCAGGGCCTTCCGCCCGCCTTCATGCTGCAGCTCTTTCCTGAGGCCAGCAGCTTCACGCGCGCCACGTTCGGGTCGAGCCGGACCCCCGGTTTCGTGCCGAGGCTCCGGGTCACCTACGCGCTCACGTTCCCCTTCGAGAATCCCTGATGCGGCTGACTCGCATGATGGCCGTTGTCGCGCTGGCGGCGGCGCTACCCGCCCTGCCGGCCGGTCTGTCGGCCCAGTCGTCGCTCTTCGGGGTGCGTGGCCTCGGCCAGCCCGGGCGTCCGGTGACACCGCGCACCCGGGCGACGGGCGGCAGCTTCGGGCTCTTCGATGGCGAGAGCGACGTCAATCCGGCCGCCATGGCCGGCCTCCGCGCGGTGACGGCCGGATTCGTCCTTGCGCCGAGCTGGCGCACCTGGGAAACCCCGGCAGGGTCGGCGTCGCTCCGTGATACCCGGTTTCCGCTGGTGTTCGTCGGCGGGCCCATTCCGGGACGGAAGCTGGCACTCGGCGTCTCGCTCGGCAGCTACCTCGATCGCGATTTCCGGCTGGCCTCGAAAGACTCGATCCTCGTGCGCGGGGTGCAGACGGCCGTGTTCGACTCGCTCAAGTCGGTCGGAGGGCTGAACGAGATCCGCTTCGCGGCGGGCTACCGGATTGGCTCCAGGACGAACATCGGCGGCGCCGTCTACTGGATCACCGGATCGAGCCGCATCGAAGCGCGCCGGTCATTCGGTGACACCTCCTTCATCCCGTTCCGCCAGTCGGCGGAACTCTCGTATCAGGGCGTGGGATTCTCGCTCGGCATCACCCACCGGCTCACGTCGGCGCTGCAGCTCGCCGCGACAGTCCGCTCCGACGCGCACGTCACGGTGGACCGCGACTCGACCCACGCCTACAACGTGGACCTGCCGTACACGCTGAGTGCCGGCGCGATGCTCCAGGCGTCGCCCAGGCTCAGCGTAGCCGCGTCGGGGACCTATCGCACCTGGGGCGGGGCGAACAGCGACCTGCAGGCCCACGGGAGCGTCGGCGCCCGCAACACGCTCGAGCTGTCCCTCGGGGGCGAGTTCAGCCGCAACCCACGCCGGGCCACGAATCTCCCGATCCGTGTGGGCCTGCGCTACGCCGATCTGCCGTTTCCGATCGTCGCGGGCCAGAAGCCGAAGGAGTTCAGCATCTCGGCCGGCAGCGGGCTTCGCTTCGCGCAGGACCGGGCAGGGATCGACCTCTCATTGGAACACGCGTGGCGGAGCGAGGGCAGCCCGTATAAGGAGCGCGCCTTCATCCTGACCTTCGGCCTGTCGATTCGGCCCTATGGCGAGCCGCAGCGCTAGCCGCCCATGAAACGCCTCTACATCGAGACCTACGGCTGCCAGATGAATGTGGCCGACACCGAGCTGATGCTCGGCGTATTCGGTCGCGATGGCTACGTGCAGACCGATCGTCCCGAAGAGGCGGACGTGATGCTGGTGAACACCTGCGCCGTTCGCGACAACGCGGAACAGCGGGTCATCGGCCGGCTCGGTGAGCTGCAGCACCACAAGCGGCCCGGCACGGTGCTGGGGGTCGTCGGCTGCATGGCGCAGCGGCTCGGCCCGATCCTGCTCGAGCGGGTGCCGAAGGTGGACATCGTCGCCGGCCCCGATGCCTACCGGAACCTTGCCGAGCTGGTGGACCAGGCGCAGGCCGGTCAGCGGCTCTCGGACACCGAGTTCCGCTCGTGGGAGCATTACGAGGACGTGCCGCCGGTGCGGGAGACCGCCGCGACCGCCTTCGTCACGGTGCAGCGTGGCTGCGATTATAAGTGCACCTTCTGCATCGTTCCGTTTACCCGCGGACCGGAGCGGAGCCGTAGACTCGAGGATGTGGTGCGCGAGATCCGCACGCTCGCGGAGCAGGGCACCACGGAGGTGACACTCCTTGGGCAGACGGTCAACAGCTACCACGACGGGACCCACGACTTCGCCGACCTGCTCCGGGCGGTGGGCGCGGTGGACGGCATCCACCGGGTCCGCTTCACGAGCCCCTATCCCACCGACTTCACGGACCGCGTCATCGAGGCCATGGCCACCGTGCCGGCCGTCTGCGAGCACGTGCACCTCCCGGTGCAGAGCGGCAGCAACGCCGTGCTCCGGCGCATGCTCCGCCGCTACACCCGCGAAGAATATCTCGGCGTCGTGGCGAGGCTGCGTGCGGCGATGCCCGGCATCACCTTCTCGACCGACATCATCGTCGGCTTCCCGGGTGAGACCGACGAGCAGTTCGCGGAAACCCTCTCGCTGGTCGAGGAGGCGGGTTTCGACGATGCCTACACCTTCAAGTATTCCGTGCGGGACGGGACGCCTGCCGTGCGCCTCAAGGACCATGTGGACGAGCAGCTTGCGGGCGCGCGGCTCGAGCAGCTCATCGCGCTGGTTCGCGACCAGGCCCGCCGGCGGAACATGGCCCGGGTCGGCACGACGGCCGAGGTCCTGCTCGAGCGAGCGGCCAGGCGGGGAGACTTGCTCCTGGGGCGGACTCGCACCAATCTCCTTGTGCTGGTGGATCTGCCTCCCACGGCCATCGGTGAATACCACCAGGTGCAGCTCACAGGTACCACCGGGTCTACCTTCACCGGCCAGGTGGTGCGTCCCCAGCTTGCGGTGCTCGCATGAACCGGAACGTCCTGCACAACGCCGTCGAGCATCATGTGGCCGAAGCCTACGGTCGCCTGGTCCAGCACTATCCCGACTTCTGCGGCTGCGAGACCTGCCGCCTGGACGCGATGGTCTACGCCCTCAACCGGCTGCCGCCCCGCTACGTCGTCGGCCTCGAGGGATCGATCGTGACGGATGTGAGCCTCGACAAGGACCAGAACCGGGCCTCGATCGAGGTGGCGGTCATGGAAGGCCTCCGCAAGGTGAACCTCGGCCCGCGCTGCGGCCGGAGAAGTCAGTCGAACTAGACTCGGCGCGATCCGCCGCGGCGCTTGGGGCCGCCCAGTGGCGCCCCCATTGAAGCCCGCGCTACTGCTGCTGCTGTCCTATGGGGCCGGTCTTGCGACCGGCCTCTTGCGTCTTGGGGATGCGCCCGTCGTCGCGCTGGTACTTCTGCTTGCCGCCGTCTGGTGGTGGCGGAGCACGCTCGTGGTCTGGTGCTTCGCCGCCATGCTGGGGCGCGGGAGCGCGCTGGTCGCGCTGGAGCTGGAAGTCTCGGAGTGTCGGGTTCGCCTCGTGGAAGGGGCTGTCGACGTCGATCTGCGGGTGCGGGAGCCGGTCAGCCCTGACGCTCGACTCGCCCGGGTGTCGCTCGAGTCGGTCGGTTGCGACGGTACTGTCGACGCGCGCTGGCCTGCGCAACTGGAGATCCCCGCGGGAACGCGCGGGCGAGCGGAAGGGCGGTGGATCCGCCGGCCGGATCGCGGCGGGCGAGCCGATGGGATCCTGCTGGTACAGCGTTTCTCGAAGCGGGAGGCTTCTTCCACGCCGGTCGAACGGCTGCGCAACTGGCTCGCCGCCACCGTGCGCCGATTGTACGGCTCCCGGACCGGCACGGTGGAGGCGCTCGTCGTCAATCGGCGCGGCGGCATGTCGCCCGAGCTGCGGGATCGCTACGGCCGGGCCGGGCTCGTCCACATCCTCTCGATCTCGGGATTCCACGTCGGGGTCATCATCGCCTGGGTGGTGATGCTCGGCCGGATGCTGGGTGCGCCCCGCACCCGCAGCGCAGTGCTGGCCGCAGGGCTCGCATTCGTCTACGTCCTCTTTCTCTCCTGGCCACCACCCGCGGCGCGGGCCGCCGTGCTGGCGGGGCTCGCCGCCCAGTCTCACCTGCGCCAGCGGAATCCGCAGCCAGCCTCGCTGCTGGCGGTGACCTGTCTCCTGGTCCTCCTGCTGGATCCGTGGGCGGTGCTCGATGCCGGAGCCTGGCTCTCGGCAAGTGCCCTTCTCGGGGCACTGGCCGCGTCGCGCTGGAGCGACCACGCCCTGGGCACCGCCTGGTGGTGGCGGATGCTCTCGGCCTCCGTCGGGGCTACGGTGGCCACCGCGCCGATCACCGCGGCGCTCTTCGGCATGGTGTCGGTCGCGGGGATCCTGCTCAACTTCGCCGCGATTCCCCTCGCGGCACTCGCGGTGCCCGGTCTGCTCGCGAGCCTGTTCGCGGCTGCGCTCATTCCGCCGCTGGCCGCGCCCCTCGCCGCCGGTTCCGGTGCGCTGCTGGGCCTGCTCGATCAGCTCGCCTGGTGGGGCGGTCAGTTCGATGCCGCGGTGATCGTTCAGCCCGCGGAGCCGGCCTCCGCACTTCCGTGGCTCGCCGTCCTGGCGGTCGCGGCATGGAGCATCAGTGGCCGCTCGCCACGATGGGAAGCCGCACGGCGGCTCGCGTTGGGTGCCTGCGCCGCGTCCTGGGTGCTGCTCGTTGCCGACGGACTGGGGGCCGTCCATGACGCGGAGTCCGGGCTGACGTTACATTTTCTCGATATCGGTCAGGGAGACGCCGCGTTACTCCGCACCCCGGGGGGGCACTGGGTGCTGATCGATGCGGGCCCGAAGAGCGACCGCGATGACGCCGGCCGAAGAGTCGTCGCTCCATTCCTCGCACGGCACCGCGCCGGGGGACTGTCGCTCGCCATCGTCTCGCACGCGCACGCCGATCATCTGGGTGGGCTGCCCGCCGTCCTCGATCGCTATCCGGCGGCCGCGGTGCTCGAACCCGCTGAACTGGTCGCCGATTCGCTCTACACCGGGTTTCTCGATCAGCTGGATGCGCTGGGAGTGCCGTGGCGCCCGGCCCGGGACGGGCTCCGGATGGAGCTCGACAGCGTGCGCTTCACGGTCCTCCATCCTGACACGGCCTGGGCCGAATGGCGGGTGGACCTCAACGAAGATTCGGTGGTCCTCCTGGTGGAGTACCGGGGATTTCGGGCGCTCTTTCCGGGCGACGGCGGATTGCACGCCGAGTCGCGCCTCGCGGGGCGCGTGGGACCCGTGGATCTGCTCAAGGTCGGGCACCACGGATCCCGTTCCGCGACGGGGGAGGCCTGGCTCTCGGAACTCGCCCCCCGCGCGGCAGTCATCAGCCTCGGCCGGGGCAACCGCTATGGCCA
This sequence comes from uncultured Gemmatimonadales bacterium, assembly GCA_963817435.1. Taxonomy (GTDB): domain Bacteria; phylum Gemmatimonadota; class Gemmatimonadetes; order Gemmatimonadales; family GWC2-71-9; genus JADJOM01. The sequence continues at coordinate 857,150 of CAWFNY010000001.1, read as the reverse complement.
CCCGCACGCCGAGGTGATCGACCGCCTGACCCGGCATGGGATTGGCATATGGCGGACGGACCAACTGGGCACAATTACCGTGACGACCGATGGCCGGACCTTCCTGATCGAGGGCCGGGGCCGGCACGAGACGTTCGAGACGAGAGGACTCCCTGGTGCTTCCCAATAGCCGCGTCACCACGATCGAGCGCTGGATTCTGGACCAGGAGGACAAGTACCCGGAGGCCACGGGCGAGCTGTCGAATCTGCTCTACGACATCGCCCTGGCGGCCAAGATCATCGGCGCCAGCATCCGGCGCGCTGGGCTGGTGAACATTCTGGGCACCGCGGGCGCGACGAACGTGCAGGGCGAGGAGCAGCAGAAGCTCGACGTCTTCGCCAACGAGACCATGACCAACGCGCTGAACCATACCGGCCGCGTCTGTGTCATGGCCTCGGAGGAGGACGAGACCATCATTCCGGTGCCCGACCAGTACGCCCCGGGCAAGTACGCCGTCCTCTACGACCCGCTCGACGGCTCCTCCAACATCGACGTGAACGGCCCCGTCGGGACCATCTTCAGCGTCTATCGGCGGATCAGTATCGAGGGCAAGGGCAGTCTGGCCGACGTGCTGCAGCCCGGCTGCAAGCAGGTCGCCGCCGGCTATGTGATCTACGGCTCGAGCACCATGCTCATCTACAGCACGGGACAGGGAGTGGCCGGCTTCACCCTCGATCCCTCGATCGGCGAGTTCCTGCTCTCGCATCCGCGGATGGTGACGCCGCGGGTGGGCAAGTACTACAGCGTGAACGAGTCGAACTTCGCCCGCTGGAGCAAGGGGACGCAGTGGGCGGTGCGCGGCTTCCACGGCGACCGCCCCGACGAGATCAAGGGGAAGAACTTCCGGTACATCGGCTCGCTGGTCGCCGACTTCCATCGCAACCTGCTCGCCGGCGGCATCTTCATGTACCCCGCCGACACCAAGAACACCAAGGGGAAGCTGCGGCTCCTGTACGAGGCCTCCCCGATGGCGTTCATCGCGGAGCAGGCCGGAGGCTCGGCCACCGACGGCACCCGCCGCATTCTCGACATCATGCCCGAGAACCTGCACGAGCGCACTCCGCTCGTCATCGGTTCCAGGGAGGATGTGGGATACGTGTCGGACACGCTCCACCGTATGGGAGAGGCATAGCCGGCCGCTCCCCCTCACGCTTCACTCCGACCCCGATGCCTGACGACCGCAAGACCGTGTACGGCCCCGAGGACTGGGCGGGTGATCCCGCCCGCGATCTCGGTGCGCCCGGGCAGTTCCCGTTCACGCGCGGAGTGTATCCCGCGATGTACACGGAGCGCCTCTGGACCATGCGGCAGTATGCCGGGTTCGGGACCGCGGAGGAGACCAACGCGCGCTTCCGGCACCTGCTCCAGGCGGGACAGAGCGGGCTCTCCACCGCGTTCGATCTGCCGACCCAGATGGGGTACGACTCCGACCACCCCATGGCCGAGGGGGAGGTCGGGCGGGTCGGCGTGGCCATCGATACCGTCGAGGATCTGCACGACCTCTTTCGCGAGATCCCGCTCGACAGGGTCTCCACCTCGATGACCATCAACGCCACGGCGGCGGTGCTGCTCGCGATGTATGTCGTGGTCGGTGAAGAGCAGGGAGTCGCGCGGAAGCGGCTGCAGGGGACGGTGCAGAACGACGTGCTCAAGGAGTACATCGCCCGAGGGACCTACATCTATCCCGCCGAGCCGTCGCTCCGGCTGGTCACCGATCTCTTCCGCTTCGTCGCGGAGGAGGGGATGAACTTCAATCCCATCTCCATCAGCGGCTACCACATGCGGGAGGCGGGTGCCACGGCGGCGCAGGAGGTCGGTTTCACCCTCGCGAATGCGCTCGAATACATGCGCCGGGCCGTGGAGGCGGGCCTCGAGGTCAACCGGTTCGGGCCCCGGCTCTCGTTCTTCTTCGCCGCCCACAACGACCTCTTCGAGGAGGTCGCCAAGTTCCGCGCCGCCCGCCGGCTCTGGGCCCGCCTCGCGCGGGAGCGCTTCAACGCCGACGATCAGACCTGCCGGCTCCGCTTCCACACCCAGACGGGCGGGGTCACGCTGCAGGCGCAGCAGCCGATGAACAACGTGGTTCGGGTGACGGTGCAGGGGCTCGCGGCGGCACTCGGTGGCACCCAGTCGCTGCACACCAATGGCTACGACGAGGCGCTGGCGCTTCCCACCGCGGAGTCGGCGACCCTGGCGCTCCGGACCCAGCAGATCCTCGGCCATGAGAGCGGACTCGCGAAGACCGTGGATCCGCTCGCCGGGAGCTGGTACGTCGAGGCGCTCACCGACCGGATCGAGGCCGAGGCGCTGGCGCTGATCGGGGAGGTGGATGCCCTCGGCGGCTCGGCGGCGGCGATCAATCGCGGGTACTTCCAGGAGGCGATCGCCCGAAGCGCCTGGGAGCTGCAGAAGGCCCAGGAGTCGGGGGAACAGGTCGTGGTCGGCGTCAACCGCTTCACCGATGATTCGACGCTGCCGCCGATGCCACGGCCTGATTACTCCGCCCTCGCGATCCGGCAGAAGGCCCGGCTCGCCGACGTGAAGCGCGCGCGGGACGCAGCCGCCGTCGCGAGCACCCTGGGCGCCATCGCCGCCGGCGCGCGGGGCACGGCTCCGCTCATGCCGCCGATCCTCGACGCCGTGCGCGCCCGCGCGACCCTGGGCGAGATCAGCGATGCGCTGCGTGAGGCGTGGGGTGTCTACCGGCCGGCCTGATGTCGTGATGTCCTTGGCGTAGTCGACGCGGTCGGGGCTCAGCCGCAGCGTCCCTCCGGCCTGCGGCACTGTACCTTCCCGCCTTCCCGCCTTCCCGCCTACTTTCCGTAATCCTCTACCGTGGAGCCCCCAATGGGCCTGCTCGATGATGTCCTCGTCCATGTGAAGTCCCAGCTCGGGCCGGCCGCGAACGCCGCGCACCCCGATCTTGTTTCGACCGTCGTCCAGATGCTTGGCAGTGGTGGTGGCCTCAACACGCTGGTGCAGCAGTTCGAGCAGGCGGGACTGGGCAAGATGATGCAGTCGTGGATCGCGACCGGCCCCAATCCTCCGATCTCCCCCGCGCAGTTGCAGCAGGTCATGGGCAGCGCGCAGTTGCAGGCGCTCGCCACCAAGTTGGGCCTCTCGCCCGAGGCGGTGACTGGTCAGCTCGCGCAGGTGCTCCCGCACCTCGTCGACGGGCTCACCCCGAACGGCCAGATGCCTCAGGGCGATCTGCTTGGCGGCGCCATGGGGATGCTGAAGAAGCTGCTGTAGGCGCTTCCCGACGGGTCCACTGAAACGAGGGGTCCTCGCCGTTGGCGGGGACCCCTCTGTGACGCTCTCCAGTGTCGCGTGCTGGCCGCGTCCGTCCGATCGCCAGCATGCTCCAGCAGGGCGCACGCACTTCCCAGCCGTTTGCACGACCTTCCCACTCGCTCTCACGCACTTCCCAGGGGATCCCATGCACTTCCCCGGCGGTGAATCTCTCTCGCGTTCAGATCGCAGGTAGTTTCCCGCTGGGCGAAGGCGCTTTCCTGACGATCGTATGCACTTCCCGCCCCATTGCAGGCATTTTCCAGTCGATCGTACGCACTTTCCACCGGATTACAGCGACTTTCGGCCCGAGCGAACTCGCTTTGCTGCCTATCGCAGCCACCCTCCGGTCGACCTGAGGCGCTCACCAGTCGAGTGGAATCACTTTCCCGCCGGCCGCACGCACTTCCCATCCGATCGTATGCACTTCCCAGGCGAGCGTATGCACTTTCGGCGGCGTGTACGCAATTACTGGTCGATGGCACGCCATTGCGGATGGAGAGCAGGTCGGTGCCACAGGCCCGGCAACCTGCTCAGGCCCGTGTGAGCCTCAGATTCCCACCTGCACACCGAGGTGAATCACCAGCAGGTCGGTCTTGCTCTCGACCGGGTTGAGGATCACGCCGCCGCTCCCGTTGCTCTGGATGCTCCCCTCGCGGAGGTAGCGGGTCTGGCCGTGGCCCTGATAGCGCACGCCGGCGTCGATGTACACCGGATTGCTCTTGCTTGACACGAGGTACATCAGTCCGCCGCCGCCGTACCAGGCGAAGGTCCAGTCGTTGAAGTTGGTGGTGCTCGCGAAGGGGCTGGTGTTGTTGGTGCCCTCGACGCTGGTGGTCGTCGCGAAGTCGGAGACCCCGATGGCGGTGTGCAGGTAGGGGCGCCAGGCGCCGGTGCCGAGGTGCAGCTCCGGGCCCACGCCGAAGCTGATGATGTCGTTGCTCGTGGTCAGGTCGACATTCAGGCCGGGCAGGGTGGGACTCAGGGGAAGCCGCTCGGTGCTCCGCCCGTACTCGATCCAGGAACCCCAGATCCGGAGGCCGGCGCGGCGACCGCGATCGAGGAAGAAGGTGATGTTGCCGCCCAGTCCCCCGCCGGTCCCGACGAAGTTCCGGAATTCCCCCTGCGGCACACCCAGTTGCAGGTTGATGCCGACGAGCGTCTTCGGCGCTGGAGCGGAACCCACCTCCCGCAGGTACTGGGCGGACACGGGGGAGGCGAGCAGCGCCAGCGGCGCGAGCAGGCGTAGGGCGCGCATCGTCACAAGGGACTCCGTCTGGAACGGTGTGTGAATAGGATAACCTCCCCGCTCATGGCAGCGTCAAGTCCGCCACTGGCCGCGCCCGGGACCGCGGCGTACATTGGGGCTCAGCACGCCCCGACGGGCGCTGCGCCCTTCGCAGGACAGTCCCAGGGACGGGACTCGACATTCGGCTGGAGTCCCCGCCATGCGGTGCGATGGCGCTTTCACGAGCGCGGCGTTCCTGACCGCGATCCTCATCCATATCACGATCCCGTCGATCACTGCCGCGCAAGGCGCCCGCGCGGTGCCGCAAGCATTCTCCAGGGGCAAATCCCTCGCCGACTGGATGGTGCAGGCCGATCACTACATCCCCGAACTACGGCGTGAAGCGATCAAGTCGATCGCCGCGCTCGGGCCCGCCGCGCGCGACGCGCTCCCGGTGCTCATCCGCGCGACCCGCGACGAGAATCAGGAGGTTCGGCTCTGGGCGGTGACGGCGATCCGGCGGATCGGTGCCTCCGCCCGCGACGCATCGCCCGCGCTCCTCAACGTGCTCTCCGACGACGCCCGCCCGGTCCAGGAGGCCGCCCGCGACGCGCTCGAGGCGATCGGTCCCGCCGCCACCCCGGTGCTGCTCCCGGCGCTCCGCACCCGCGATCCCTGGGTGCGCGCCAACGCCGCGGAGGCCATCGGCGTGATCGGGGTGGCCAAGGGAGACGTGGTGCCGGGACTCGTCAGGCTGCTTGCCGACGACTCCCTCTGGGTTCGCGCCTCGGCCGCCTGGGCCCTCGGGCATCTCGGCCGCGAGGCGAAGAAGGCCGCCCGGCCGCTGGCGGCCTCGCTGGCGGAAGAGCTGCGCCGGGACCCGACACTCTCCGCTCCGGCGCAGCGGGTACGGGTGGAGAACCTGGTGTACGCCCTCGGCCGGATCGGCAAGGACGCCGGCGATGCCGCACCGCTGGTGCTGTCGGTGTTCTTCGATGGCGACGACTCGCTGCGGAGCGTCGCGGTGGTGGCGCTCGCCGGGATCGGCTCGAAGGCGGCCCAACCGCTGGGGAAGGCGGTGCGGAGCGGCGCGATGCCGATCCGTCTGGACGCGGCCCGCGGACTCCGCCTGATGGGGCCGGCAGGCAAGGGCGCGGTGGGCGACCTCGTGAAGGTGCTGGAGTCGAACGATGAACTCGACGGGGGGCACGATCTGATCATCGCAACGGCGGATGCGCTGGGCGCGATGGGCAAGCAGGCGAAGGCTGCCCGCTCGGTGCTCGAACAGCAGCGCAGGCACAGCGTGACGCCCGATGTGGTCGCCGCCCTCGACCGCGCGCTGCGCAAGATCCGGCAGGGCGGCTGAGCCTGGCCGAAGCGCGGCCACCCTGGGTCGGGCTATTCCGGCTTCGTGCCGGGCGGAGCCAGCGTCCGTATCCGTTCCCGAAGCCGCAGCAGCGTGTCGCTCAGCGCCGGGCTGGAGGCGAGATTGGAGAGTTCCAGCGAATCTGTTCGCCAGGCGTACAGCTCTTCGGCGCCCCGATCGTTGCGGATGTAGTGATACGATCCGTCGATCAGCGAGGCCATTGAGGAGTGTGCGTTCGGAAAGGCGGGGTTCACGTTGATGCCCTGGCTCAGTTCGGAGATCACGGGGCTGAGTCCGGTCGTGTCGCCGTGCGAGACCAGCGGCATGAGGCTGCTCCCCGGGAAGGACGAGGCCTGCCCGGCGCCCGCCAGATCGAGGATTGTCGCTCCAACATCCCGCAAACTGACCGTCTGGGCGATCCGGATTCCTGCTGGAACGCGGGCGGGGTACCGGACGATAAGCGGCACGTGCAGCAGCGGGAGATACAGGCTGTTGGCGTGTCCCGTCAGCTTGTGCTCACCGAACTGTTCTCCGTGGTCGGCCACGATCACGACGATGGTGTGGTCCAGTGCGCCGCGCTTCGCAAGCGCACTGAGCAGCCGGTCCACCTCGGAATCGAGATAGGCGATGGACGCGTCGTAGCGATCCCGGTCCCCACCGCCGGCAGCGAAGGCGCTCTTGAACCGCTCGGGGGAGCGGTACGGGCCGTGCGCATCGAAGTAGTTGAGGAACGCGAAGAACGGACGATCCCCCAGTCCTGCCTGCCAGTCGAGAAAGGCGCCGGTTACATTGGTGGCGTCCCGGTATTCGTCACCCGGATTCTGCACGACACCGAGGTTGAACTTCCTGAGCTCGCGTGCGGCACCCCGCACGCTGCGCGCGCGGACCAGCGTGGTGAACAGGGCGGTCTGGCACACGGGGCTGTGCAGCAGGATCTGATGGAACGACAACGGGTAGTCGTCGTACTCCAGAAAGCCCCTCGCGAGGCCAGTCTCATAGGAAGTGTAGAGCAGGTTCGCCACGAATCCGGCGGTGCGGTATCCGCGTGCCTGGAACAGCTCCGCCAGCATTACACCTCGCCCGTCATCGCGGATCCGCCAGTCGCCGGAGAGCTGCCACGGGTACGCGCCGCTGAAGAGGGTGCCGTGAGACGGGAGGGTCCAGGGTGCGGTGCTGATCGCCCGCTCGAACACCGCGCCCTGCGACGCCCACCGGGACAACGCGGGGGTGGTTGGCCGGCCGTATCCGTAGAGGCTCAGATCCATTTCCCGGGCGGTGTCCAGGACGACCATGAGCACGCTTGGCGCGCCTGGTCCGGGGGCAGCGAGTGTGTCGATCCCGTGGCGTGACTGCCACGACCGCCAGGCGGCACGGCCACCCCCGAGAAGCCCGACCAGCAGCATGAGCACCACGCCGCTCCGAATGAGGCCGCGAACGACCGGTGCCCGCTTCGGACCGAGGACGCGCGTCAGCTGGGTTGCGACGCCGGCCGCGATGAGGGCAGCGGACCAGCGCGCGATCTGTGGGTAGGGCAGCAGACTGGTGAAGATCGACAGGAAGCTGAATAGCCAGATGCTGGCGCTGAAGGATGGAAAGCGCGGCGCGAGCTGCGCCACCACGACGAGCAGTAGAGCGAGGGGAAGAAACAGGACGATCTGCGCGGCCGGGGCCATCCAGATTGCATGCGGGCTGACCCAGGTGATCCGCCCGGTGAGCTCCTGCCGCAGCACCAGGGTGCCCCCATAGACGATCCCGGTGAGCAGTCCGAACCAGATCGCGACGGCGAACACGTCCCTGATTCCGCCGAGCCGCGATGAAGCGATGCGGTCCTCTGGTCCGCGAGCCGGAGCGTCAGCGGTGGTGCTGTCGTGGGGTTGGGTCAAGCGGCGCCTCGCGGATCGGCTCGGGGACTCGAATCGGGTGCTGTGACAGCAACAATCGTGCGCTGCCCGGGCACCGCCCGGCTCGGGGCCCTGAAGTTGCATACGGGAAACCGCGGCAGGCGTCCCGACTCGTCTGCGACCACATCAGGGCCGCCCAACCGGCGACCCGGCCACGGATCACCCCGGAAACCCCCGGGGTCGAACCCGGAAAGGGTGGCACGTGAACCTCCCACTGCGTCTCATCGCTGGCGTCCTCAGCGTACTTCTCACCGATCTCCTGGTGGGCGCCAGTCTGGTCGGGCTGGGCCTCTCCGTGCGCCGTGCCTTCGGACTTGCGGAGGTGACGCTGGATGATGGCTTCCGCGCCTTCTGGGTAGGCTTCGCCTTCACGCTCCTGCTGCTTCTCCTCTGGAACTTCGTCGCTCCCATCGACGGCCGGGTGCTGCCGGTCGTGTTGACCGCCGGACTGCTCGGACTGGTCGCTGCGCGCGCCGATGTGCTGCGCGCATTGCGCTCTGACGGGTGGAGGCCGAGTCGTGGTGAGGCGGTGACAATGCTGCTCGGGGCACTCTGGGTCGCAGATCAGTCGCTCGGGCCCATGCGCAACTGGGACAGCGCGCTCTACCATCTGCAGGGCATCGCGTGGGCGCAGAGCTACCCCGTGGTGCCCGGTCTGGCAAACCTATTTGGTCCCCTCGGCTTCAACAACGGGGGCTATCTGTACGACGCCATGCTGAATACCGGGCCCTGGCAGGGGGGCGGTTACCATCTCGCGAACGGCATTCTGGTGCTGGCCATGCTCTGGCAGGGGCTCGCCGGTGCGTTCCGCTATCACCGAGGGCAGGGCCAGTCGCGCAGCAGGTATCTGTTCGATGCACTGCTGATCGCGCCCGCCCTCCACGTGGCGATGCGGAACCGGCTTTCGAGCTACGTGACCGACATCGGACCCTCCATGGTGCTGATGGTCGTAGCCTCCGCCGCATTCGTACTCCTCACTACAGCGGTCGAAGGACTGGCGGGAGGGTACAGCGTCGTAGTCATCGCCGTGCTGCTCAGCCTTGCTGTCTGCCTCAAGATGAATGCCGCGGTCTTCGCGGCGTCCTGCCTGCCGATCTGCCTCGGGTACTGGTGGTGGCGGAACCGGGGAGGCCCCTGGGTTGTCAGGACCACAGCTTGGGTGGCGGTTTCCGTGATGCTGTTCGCTGGAGCCTGGGTGACTCGGGGCGTCATACTCAGCGGCTATCCCCTCTTCCCGAGCACCCTGTTACCCGCGCCCGTTGACTGGCGGGCGCCTGCCGAACACGCCCAGGCCGAGTTTGCCTATGTGGTCCACTCGGGTCGCGCCTCAACGGACAACATCCCCGTGATCACGGGTGAGGTCGGTCTGCGCGGCTGGGTGGGCCCCTGGGCCGCGCATGCCGTCGAGGAGCCCAATCACATCCTGGTTCCGGGCCTAGTCATCCTGCTGGCCGTCGGATTCCTGGTCTGGCGCCGCTTCAGGGGGGCTGGCAGGAATCCCGAGTCCGCCGGGTGGCTCCTGGCGATTCCGATCGTGGTCGCGATCACGACATGGTTCTTCTCGGCGCCGGAGCCCCGGTATGTCGAGCCGATGTTCTGGTCCCTGGCAGCGCTGTGCACGGTGATGGCCGTCGGGGCATGGCGAGCGGAATCCGATCCGGTTTCGCGTCCCCTGCTCGCGGCAGTGATGCTGCTCGGGCTCACCCCGCTGGTACTCACACCCCTCGTGAAGCCCCTCGGTGTCAATCGGGGACTCGGGGTAGTGCGCCGGATCATTGCCGAGAACATCCAGCTCCCCGGGGACAGCGGCTTGTTCCAGCCCATCGCCAAGCACCCCACGGTCACCACGTACGTCACTCGAAGCGGGCTGCAGCTCAACTTTCCGCCGGGTCGATGCTGGGATGCTCCGATCCCATGTACCCCCAATCCGGCGCCCAATCTCCGGCTCCGGGTCGAGGGTCGGCTGGACCGGGGCTTCGCGGTCGATGGAGCCTGGGCGATGGAGCATTGGCCAGCGGATCGGCGGCACGACTTCCTCCCGGCCTTCCGCCGACGAATTCGCTGACCCCGCGCCTTGAATCGGCGGCTCGGCTCCGCTAAGATATTGCGCCCGTTTCTCTTAGGACGCAGCCGCCATGCCCACGTACGAGTACCTCTGCCCGGAAGGGCATGAGTTCGAGTTGTTCCAGAAGATGTCCGACAAGCCGCGGAGCAAGTGCCCGACCTGCGGCAAGTTGGCCACGCGGAAGATCTCGGGCGGGGCGGGCCTCCACTTCAAGGGCACCGGCTTCTACATCACCGATTACGGCAAGGACGGCAAGGGGCCGCGGAAGGAGCCCGCCAAAACCGAAAGCAGCAGCACGCCCGCCCCAGCGACTCCCGCAGTCTCCGACACCAAGTCGCCGGCCGCGCCCGCCAAGGCGGACGCCCCTGCGCCGACCCCCAAAGCCAGCAAGAGCGCCAGGAAGGGCACCAAGTGAGCGACGCCGTCATTCGCGCGGAACTCGCGCGTGTGGCCGCCGCTCTGGGCGCGGAGCACGCGAGCTTCGTGCTCGAGCGGCCCAAGGACGCCGGCCACGGCGACCTCTCCACCAACCTCGCCATGATGCTGGCCAAGCCGCTCAAGGCCAGCCCGAGAGCACTCGCCGAGCGGATCATCGGCCTGCTGCAGATCCCCGTCTCCGTCGTCGCGAAGATCGAGATCGCGGGGCCGGGCTTCGTCAACTTCTGGCTGGCCCAGGACGCGCTCTCGAGCCTGCTGCAGACCATCATCCAGGCGGGCCCCGCCTACGGGCGGCAGGACTTCGGCGCCGGCCAGCGGGTGAACGTCGAGTTCGTGTCCGCCAACCCGACCGGGCCGCTGCACGTCGGGCACGGACGCGGTGCCGCGGCCGGCGACGCGATCGCGTCGCTGCTCGAGTGGACCGGCCATACCGTGACCCGCGAGTTCTACATCAACGATGCGGGCGTGCAGATCGAGCGGGTGATCCAGAGCCTCTGGGTTCGGCTCGAGCAGGAGCTGGGGCGGCCGGCGGAGATTCCCGAGGGCGGCTATCACGGCGCCTATCTGGGCGAGATGGCGCAGCAGCTGCTGCAGGAGCACCCGGAGTTCGCCAGGCTCGCCTCCGACGAGCTGCGGGAGCGCTGCACGGTCGCGCCGGTCCTGATCCGCCAGGAGCAGGAGGAACTCCTGCTTGCCCTCCGGGTGAAGTTCGATCTCTGGAGCAGCGAGCGCGCCATCCGTGACCAGGGCAAGGTGGACGCGACTCTCGCCCTGCTCGCCGGGCGCGGGCTCACCGAAGAGCGGGAGGGCGCGCTCTGGCTCAAGACCAGCGCCTTCGGCGACGACAAGGACCGGGTGCTCCGCAAGAGCGACGGGTCGTTCACCTACTTCGTTCCGGACATCGCCTATCACGTCGACAAGCACGACCGCGGCTTTGCGCGCGTCATCGACGTCTGGGGCGCCGACCATCACGGGTACATCCCGCGCATGCGCGCCGTGCTCCGTGCGCTCGGCTATGGCGAGGACTTCTTCGAGGTTGCGCTGGTCCAGCTGGTCAAGGTGGTCCGCGACGGGGAAGAGGTCCGGATGTCCAAGCGGTCGGGGGAGTTCGTCACCCTGCGCGATCTCATGGACTGGGTGGGTGTCGACGCGACGCGCTATTTCTTCCTGATGCGTCCCGGCCAGTCACCGTTCACCTTCGATGTCGACCTCGCGCGCAAGCAGACGGACGAGAATCCCATCTTCTACGTCCAGATGGCGCACGCCCGGATGAGCGGCATCTTCCGGGTGGCGGATCGCACCCCCGAGTCGGTTCCGGCCGACGTGCGGCTCGAGGCGCTGACCGCTCCGGAAGATCTGGAGCTGCTCAAGAAACTCGCGGTGTTCCCGGACATCATTGCCAAGGCGGCGCGGGTCCGTGAGCCGCACCGGATGACCGACTACCTGGAAGATCTCGCCCGGGTCGCGCACGGCTGGTATCACAAGTGCCGCGTGCTCGGCGAACCGCCTGACACCGAGGCGGCGCGCCTGGCGCTGGCTCGGGCCGCCCGTATCGTCCTTGCCAACGGCCTTGGCCTGCTCGGCCTCTCGGCCCCCGACCGGATGTGACTGGATGAAACTCCTCGTTGTCGGCAGCGTCGCGCTGGACTCGATCATCACCCCGTTCGGCACCGCGGATGATGCCCTCGGCGGCTCGGCCGTCTACTTCAGCGTCGCGGCCTCGCTGCTCACCGGCGTTCGCATCGTCGGCGTCGTTGGCGACGACTACCCGATGGCGGACCTCAAGGCCATCGGCGCGCGCGGCGTGGACATATCGGGTGTCGAACAGACCAAAGGCGAGAGCTTTCGCTGGAAGGGGAAGTACTCCTTCGACCTGGCCAGCCGCGAGACGCTCGAAACCAGGCTCGGCGTCTTCGCCGACTTCAAGCCGAAGATCCCGGCCGCGTTCGCCGACACGCCGTACGTCTTCCTCGGGAACATCCACCCCGACCTGCAGCTCGGGGTCCTCGACCAGATGCGCTCGCCGCGCCTCGTCGCCTGCGACACGATGAACTTCTGGATCGACTCGGCGCGCGACCGCTTCCTCGAGGTGCTCAAGCGGGTCGACCTGCTCATCGTGAACGATGAAGAGATCCGCCAGCTCTCCGGCGACTGGAACGTGCACCGCGCGGCGAAATGGGTGCTGGAGCGCGGCCCGCGGCGGGTCATCGTGAAGCGCGGCGAACACGGCGCCCTGCTGGTCGAGGCCGGACGCAGCTTCTTCTGCCCCGCATATCCGCTCGAGGAGGTCTTCGACCCCACCGGCGCGGGCGATGCTTTCGCGGGTGGCTTCCTGGGGTACGTGGCGCGCACCGGGGACACCTCGAGCGACGGGCTCCGCCGCGCGATGGTCTACGGTGCCGCGATGGGCTCGTTCGCGGTTTCCGCGTTCAGTGTGGGCGGTTTCGACGGCGTGACCCCCGCCTCACTGACCCACCGGGTCCGGAGCTTCAAGGACCTGACGCACTTCGAGCTCGCGGAGGCGGTGGCATGACCGAGCGGCAATACGCGGCGGCCGGGGTCGACCTCGACAGCGCGGAGGTCGCGAAGGCCCGCATCGGCGAGCTCGTGGCCGGCACCCGGACACCGTTGTCCGTGGGGCATGTCGGTGCGTTCGGGGGAATGGTCCGCGTGCCACCGGGCATGCGGAAGCCGGTGCTGGTGATGAGCACCGACGGCGTGGGCACCAAGGTGCTCGTCGCGTTGCAGGCGGGGCGTTTCGATACAGTCGGTGAGGACCTGGTCAACCACTCGGTGAACGACATCCTGGTCCACGGTGCCAGGCCAATCGCGTTCATGGACTACGTCGCCGGGGCGGCCCTCACGGTCCAGCAGATCGCCGGGATCGTGGAGGGCGTGGCCCGGGGGTGCCGCAATCACGGGATGGCTCTCGCAGGAGGAGAGACGGCGCAGATGCCGGGGCTATATCAGCCCGGCAATTTTGACCTGGCCGGGACGATCATCGGTGCCGTGGAGGAGGACGAGGCACTCCATGGCGATCGCATTCAGCCCGGGGATTTGCTGCTTGCCTATGAATCAACCGGCCTGCATACCAACGGCTACACCCTGGCTCGCCGAGTCATCTTCGACGTCATGAAGCTCCAACTCGCTGACAAGCTTGGAGATAGCGGTCAGACGGTGGCCGAGGCGCTGCTGGCGGTCCACCGGAGCTACGCAGCGGCGGTGATGCCGGTCATCTCGAGCCTGCACGGCATCGCGCATATCACCGGTGGCGGTATCCCGGGGAACTTGGTGCGGGTCTTGCCTGAGGGATGCGAAGCTGTGGTGGAGTCTGGGAGCTGGACCTGGCCTCCCCTTTTCCGGATTCTGCAGGAAGCTGGCAAGGTCGGCACCGACGAGATGCGGGATGTCTTCAATCTCGGCGTCGGGCTCATTGCGGTGCTTCCGAAGGACCGGGTGCCTGCGGCACAGGAGAGTGCGCGGGCCAGCGGCGTGCCTACCTGGGTGCTCGGTGAAATCCACCGGGGAACGACGGGGGTGCGCTTCCGACCCTGAACATCATTGAAGGATGGAGCCCATGCGTAAGTCGCGTATTGCCGCCGTACTCACCGGACTGGTCGTGATCGCCGCCCCGCTGGCCGCGCAGAACTCGGAGTGCGCGACCTACAACAGTCCGCCCTACTCGTCCCAGGACTACAACATCTGCAACGCGGCCATCGATGGGACCCAGATTCTGCACCCGGTGGCTGGCCTGCTGGTCAGCGGCGGCAATCCGGTGCTCGGGAGCATCAAGACCCTCGGCGGGCTCGGCCACTTCTCCTTCACGGCCCGCGTGAACGCGACGGAACTCCGGACTCCAGACCTCAACTACGATGGATCGACCACGACGGTCGGCCAGGACAAGAAGATCTTCGCCCCGGCCCCGCTGGTGGAGGCCGCGCTCGGTCTCTTCAAGGGTGTGAACGGCTTCCTCTCGGTCGACGCGCTCGGCTCGGCGCAACTGCTGCCGACCAAGGCGGTGAACAACCTCACCGTGGACAAGAACGCCCGGAAGATCGGCTCGATCGCGCTGGGCCTCGGCTACGGCGCGCGCATCGGCGTCTTTCCGGGGAAGGCGATCATCCCGTCCGTGACCGTCTCCGTGATGCGCCGGGACATCCCCCGCATCACCTACGGTAACGTGACCACCGGCGGCGACAACTACAGCTACAGCCTCGATCTGCACGCGACCAACCTGCGCGCGGTGGCCGGCTACAAGCTCGCCGTCCTCAACGTTGGCGCCGGTATCGGCTGGGACAAGTACACCGGGTCCGCAGACATCGGCTTCGTGCCGAACGGCGGCGTCCTGCCGGCCCAGACGATCAACGGCGTGAAGCTGGACAACACCCGCACCATGGCCTTCCTGACCGCCGCGATCGATCTGCCTATCCTCAAGATCGGCGCCGAGGCGGGGTATCAGTTCGGCAAGGCGCAGAACCTGTCGACCACTTTCACGGGGAACGATCCGTCGAAGAAGCGGCTCTTCGCCGGCGCGGGAATCCGCCTGGCCTTCTAGCCGCGATGCGGTGCGGCGGTTCGTGACTCAGGTAAGGGATGTCGGGTGCCGATACTGGCACCCATGCATACCAACCAGTCGCTGAGCCGCCGCACCGTTCTGCTCTTCGCCGTGCTGGTCGCCGGCTCGTCGGTGCGACTCGCCGCCCAGGCGAGTCCATGCCCGGCCGATACCACGACCTCGTCCCGCATCTGTCAGGCGGGCGCTGACGCCCTCACCGCCTTTCTCCCGATCGAAGGCCTGCTGGTCGGTGGCGGGAATCCGGTTCCCGGCACCGCGGCAGCGAGTGGCAGGTTCGGCCACGCACGGCTCGCGCTCCGCGTCGGCTTCGCCAGTCTCACCGCGCCAAAGACCTCCTACGACGGCACCACCGACACGGTCCTCGCCGATAAGCGGCTGCTGGTGCCGTTGCCACGCGTCGACCTCGCCCTCGGACTCTTCAGCAAGAAGCTTCCCCTCGGCACCGTCGCAGTCGATCTCCTCGGTTCCGCGGTCCTGCTGCCCACCGGCGCGACGACCCGCATCCACATCGACGAGAATGCCCGGAAGATCGGCCCGCTCGCACTGGGACTCGGGTATGGCTTCCGCGCGGCGCTCCTCATGAAGGCGCCGAAGCCGACGGTTTCGCTCAACGTGATGAAGCGGGACATGCCCTCGATCCAGTTCGGCGATCGCGGGGCAGGGGACAACCTCGCCATCGCGACCTCGCTGTCGGCGATCAACGCGCGGCTGATTGTCGGTGGGCAGGTCAAGATGCTGACGATCGCGGGTGGGCTCGGGATGGATCTCTACAAGGGCAGCGGGCGGGTGTCGTTCGCCGATTCGGCGGGCGCGGACACTACCGTCGCAGTGGAGCTGAGCACCTCCCGGATCATGACCCTCGTCAACCTCGCGATCGACCTCGGCCCGTTGAGCCTCTGGGGCGAGGGCGGCTTTCAGGTCGGCAAGAAGACGGTGCTTGCGACCGTGTTCCAGCGGAACGACCCGAGCGCGGGGCGCTTCTACGGTGGTGCGGGCGTGACGATCCGGTTCTGACCGGAAGCGTGCCCCTCAGGGGACCGAGACCCGTTCGTACACGATGCCATCATCCGCCCGGTAGACTTCGCGGTACCCATTGGCCAGGTAGTCACGCAGGAACGGGTATTTCGCAATGACATAGACCGGCCGCTTCCGGACCGCGTCGGTGTCGATGATATAGCGCGGCGGGTGCCGCTCGAAGTCCTGCCGCAGATTGTCCCACGCCCCCGGCGCGATCCGATCCGAGGTGTCGAAGTTCGGGTCCCAGCTCACCGGACTGCCGAAGATGTGCCCGGTGAGCGGGAACGACGCGATGTACCGTGAGGCTGGCCGCCGTCGCGCGTCGAGATACATCCCCGTCATGCGCGTCCCCTGTCCCCAGACGAACATCCGGTCCTGCTCGGCCGAGTGCTCCCGCACGTAGCGCGCGCTCGGAGAGGCCTCGCGGTTTCGCGAAAGGCCGATCGTGTCCACCACCAGAAACACGACCGCGCTCAGTGCCAGCCAGCCGCGGAGCGGCCGCCAGCGCAGCAGCGGGAAGCCGAAGTTCCGCGCACCGACGCGTATGGCATTGACCAGGGGCGCGGAGAGGAGCGCGAGGGGCAGGATGAGCTGCAGGTAGTAGTGATAGAGAAACTGTCCGTTGGCGCCCACTCCCACAATCGACACCCCGAGCAGGATGACCAGCGCGAAAGCCTCCGCCCGCACCGGCCGCCAGAGCCCGTCCGGGCGACCGAGTTCACGGATTGAAAGGATCGTCGTCAGGACCAGCGGCAGGGTGGAGACGATGAACAGCGCGCTGTTGCTGATCGCGCGGTCCCAGTAGACCCAGCTGCGGATGCCGAACGCCGCCTCCTGGGAGAGCACAGTCCAGTAGATCGCCTCGTGAAGGATTCCGGCCCGCCACAAGATGAGCCCCGTGGCCGCGAAGACGGCGACGAATCCGAGAGTGAGCAGCGCGCCCTGCACCACGACATGACCCCACTCCAGCCGGCGTCCCGACCGGTAGTCCGGATGGAAGAGGTACAGGCCGAGTGGCAGCCCCGCGATGCCGGAGGGTTGTTTCAGCAGGAAGGCGAGCGCGACCAGCGCTCCGGCGAGCAGGAGTTCGGGGCGCAGGCGCGAGCGTCCCGGGGCGAAGGTGATCGCCACCGCGGCCGCCACCGGAAGATTCATCAGCAGCTCGCCGTTCGGGGCGAGATTGCGGTAGTCGCCCCAGGCGAGGAAGAGCGCATACAGCAGGGCGGCGGTGAGACCGGTCGCCGGGTCGAACAGCCGGCGCATGATCAGGTAGGCGATGGCCATCGTCGCCAGCGTCCACAGCAGGGCGGCTACGTGGAGGGCCATCGGGTGGTAGGGCCCGGCGAGCTCGAAGATTCCCTGATACAGCGCAAACAGGAGCGGCGGTTTCCGCTCGACGGCATCCACGTACGGCAGCCCGCCGTGCAGCATCTCGATGGCGACGACGGAATACACCTGGGTGTCGTCGATCGCCTTGGGATACGTGAGGGCGGGCAGGCGGGTGACGAGAGTCGCCAGCAGCAGCGCCAGCACGGCACGGCGGGAGGTGGCAGCCATCGGCCTTCCGTGGGGGTGAGTATGCTCCGGCGCCCGGTAACCTGGGGCCGATTGCACCTGAAGATAAGCTGAAAATGTTCCAATCTTCTCATTCCCGCCTGACCGCGTAAATTCCTGCCCGTGGAAGACTTCGATGCCATGGGACGGGCCCTCGCCCTCGCCTGGCGCGGTTGGGGGCGGGTCTCCCCCAACCCGCTGGTGGGGGCCGTTGTGGTGCGGGGTGGGGAGATCGTGGGGGAGGGGTGGCACGCCGAGTATGGGCGCCCCCACGCCGAGGTTGAGGCGCTGGTTGACGCCGGTCCTCGTGCTCGCGGTGGTACGGTCTTCGTGACCCTCGAGCCCTGCGATCACCACGGCAAGCAGCCTCCCTGCACCGAGGCACTCATCTCGGCCGGGGTGCGCCGGGTCGTCAGTGCCATCGCGGATCCCAATCCGGAGGCGGCCGGAGGGGCGGAGCGGCTCCGGGCCGCGGGGATCCAGGTCGAAATCGGACTGCGGGATGCCGAGGCCAGGGCGCAGAATGCGCCGTTCTTCCATCGGTGGACCGGTCTGCGCCGCCCGTTCGTCGCCCTCAAGCTGGCCACGACCCTGGATGGCAGGATCGGTGACCACACCGGCCGGTCGCGGTGGATCTCGGGCGACGAGGCACGGGACTTCGTCCACTGGCTGCGTGCAGGATACGACGCGATTGGCGTCGGCGGGCACACTGCGCGGACCGACGACGCCTCACTCACCGTGCGTGGAGACCTCGAGCCCCGGCGGCAGCCCTCCCGGGTAGTCTTCGACCGGCGCGGAGATCTGCCGGAAACACTCGCGCTGGTGCGCACCGCGCGCGAGATCCCCACGATCCTGATCACCGAGGCGCATGGACTCTCCTCCCGGCTCGCCGATCTCGAGGGGGCCGGCGTGATCGTGCACCGCTCCGACACCCTTGCCGAAGGGATGGAGGCACTCGAGGCGTCCGGGATCGGCTCGCTGCTCGTCGAAGGCGGCGGGAGACTCGCTGGCGCGTTGCTGGCCGAGGGGCTGGTCGACCGGTACTACTGGATCCAGTCGCCAGTGTGGCTCGGGGATTCCGGGATCCTGGCCATCACGGGCCTTCCGGGCACCACATTGGTCGAGGCCGAACGCTGGAACGTCGTCGAGCGGCGTGCGCTGGGTCAGGACACGCTGCTCGTCGCGGATCGGGAGCCATGTTCACCGGAATCGTGACGGCCGTCGGGACCATCCGCGAGGCGAAGCACGGACCCACGGGGCTGACGCTCAAGATCGGGGCGCCCTTTCGCGGGCTGCGCCGCGGCGAGAGCATCGCCGTCGATGGAGCCTGCCTCACGGTGGAACGGATAGGGAAGGGGTGGTTCTCGGTTCACGTGATCGCGACCTCGCTCGAGCGGACCCTGCTGGGGCGCCACGCCAAGGGCAGGCGGGTGAATCTCGAGCGGGCGCTGCGCGTCGGGGACCGGCTCGGCGGTCACCTGGTGCAGGGCCATGTCGACGGTGTCGGCGAAGTGATCCGCGTGACGCAGCAGGGGGATGCCTGGCTGGTGGACGTGCGGGTGCCCGCGGAGGTGGCTCGAGTCTCGATTCCGCTCGGCTCGATCACGGTGGACGGGGTCAGCCTGACCGTCAACGCCATCCCCGCACCTGGGGTCATCCAGCTCTCGCTCATCCCGTTTACCTTTCAGCACACGACCCTCGGCGAGCGGAAACCCGGTGACGGGGTGCATCTCGAGGGCGATACCATCGGCAAGTATGTGGACGCACTTCTAACGAGCCATCGGTCTCCCGTCAGCGGCCCTCCGGGGCTGAAGACGAGAGCGGACGGCTGATGGCTGATATGACCTTCGGCAGCATCGAGCAGGCGATCGACGATCTTCGCAACGGCAAGCTCATCATCGTCGCCGATGACGAGGACCGCGAGAACGAGGGGGATCTCATCTGCGCGGCGGAGCTGGTGACCCCGGAGATGGTGAATTTCATGATCACCCACGCGCGCGGCTGGGTCTGCCTCGCGCTGCCGCCCGAGCGGTGCGAGCAGCTCGACCTGCAGCAGATGCAGGTGCAGAACACCGAGAGCCAGCGCACCGCGTTCACGGTCACCATCGATGCCGACCCCCGCTTCGGGGTCACCACCGGCATCTCGGCTTCCGACCGTGCCAAGACCATTCACGTCGCAATCAATCCCGCCACGGTTCCAAGCGACCTCCGCCGGCCAGGGCACATCCAGCCGGTTCGGGCGCGGCCGGGCGGCGTGCTGCAGCGGGTGGGGCACACCGAGGCAGCCGTCGATCTGGCGCGGCTGGCCGGCCTCAATCCCGCCGGGGTGATCTGCGAGATCCTGCAGGCCGACGGCTCCGCTGCCCGGCGTCCCGAGCTCGAGGAGTTCGCCCGGCAGCATGGCCTGACCTTCGTGACCATCGCCGAGCTGGTCGCCTACCGGCTCAAGAAGGAGCAGCTGGTGCACCGCGCCGCGGAGGCGCGCCTGCCGACCGAATTCGGCGAGTTCCGGGTGGTCGCCTACGCCAACGATGTCGACCGGGCGCAGCACGTGGCGCTGGTGATGGGGGAGATCGACGGCCAGCCGAATATCCTGGTCCGCATGCACTCCAAGTGCCTGACGGGCGACGTCTTCGGCTCGCAGCGCTGCGACTGCGGGCCGCAGCTCGACGCGGCGATGCGCAAGATCGCCGAGGAGGGAAAGGGCGCGATCGTCTATCTGGATCAGGAAGGCCGGGGCATCGGCCTGCTCAACAAGATCCGCGCCTATGCGCTCCAGGATCGCGGCGATGATACCGTGCAGGCGAATCAGCGCCTCGGTTTCGCCCCCGATCTCCGCAACTACGGCATCGGCGCCCAGATCCTGCGTGATCTGGGTCTCTCATCCATACGGATCATGACCAACAACCCGCGCAAGCTGGTGGGCCTCGAAGGCTACGGGCTCGAGATCGTCGAGCGGGTGCCGCTGGTTACGGATCCCAACGTCGAGAACCGCGCCTATCTGGACACCAAGCGCGACAAACTCGGTCACCTCCTCGCCCACTAGCCGCATGCCAGAAATCCGCGGCCAGCTCCGGAGCACCGGGCGGGTGGCCATTCTCGTCAGCCAATACAATGAGCGCGTCACCGCGCGGCTCCTCGATGGCGCGCTCGCCTGCTGCCGCGAGGCCGGATGTGCCGACGGGGAGATCGATGTCGTCTGGCTCCCGGGTGCCTTCGAACTCGGCGGCGCGGCTTCCGCCGCGGCAACCACCGGCCGCTACGCTGCGATCGTCGCGCTGGGCTGCGTGGTGCGGGGGGAGACCGCCCACTTCGAGTTCGTCGCCGGCGAGGCCGCCCGGGGATGCTCGGAAGTGGCCGTGCGCCATGGCCTCCCGGTAGCGTTTGGCGTGCTGACGACGGAGACGATGGAACAGGCGCTCGAGCGGGCGGGCGGGGCGGCGGGGAACAAGGGTCACGAAGCGGCCGAGGCTGCCCTGCGGACGGCCGACGCGATGGCACAGTTGCGGAGCCTGCATGCTTCGGCCTGAGACCAAGGCCCGGGCCCGGGCGCTGCAGGTGCTGTACTCGATGGAAGTGACCGACAGCCTCCCGCTGGTGGACGCCGTGACCCGGATGGCGCAGCTCACCGGGCCCGATCCGACGGTCTACGATCAGGCAGAGCATCTGGCGGAGTGCGTACTGCGGGAGAAGGACGAACTGGACCGCCACGCGTCCGAGGCGGCCGACAACTGGCGGCTCGACCGGATCGCGGCGGTGGAGCGGAACATCCTGCGGATCGGCGTACACGAGCTGCTGCTGGGCGCCGTCCCGGCGAAGGTGGCCATCGATGAAGCAGTGCAACTCGCGCACTGGTTCGGTGGAGCCAAGGCTCCGTCGTTCGTGAACGGCGTGCTCGACCGGGTCGCCCGCTCCCTCGGCCGGTTGTGAACGTCCTCCTCGTCAACTGGCAGGACCGGGAGAATCCGCAAGCTGGCGGCGCCGAGATCCACCTGCACGAGATCTTTGGACGGCTTGCCGCGCGGGGGCATCGCATCCGGCTGGTCTGCTCGGGATGGAAGGGTGGCCCCGCGGCATCGATCGTGGATGGGATCAGCGTGGAACGGCACGGGGACCGCAACAGCTTCGCGCTGGTGGGCCGGGGAGCGGTCCGGCGGGCCATCGCGGCCGAGCGTCCCGATCTCGTCATCGAGGACGTCAACAAGATCCCGCTGTTTGTCGCGGGGCTGACCGATGGACCGGTGGGCGTGATCGTGCCGCACCTTTTCGGATCCAGCGTGTTCCAGGAGGCGCCGCTGCCGGTTGCCGCCCTGGTCTGGCTGCTGGAGCGCCCGATCCCGTGGGCCTATCGCCGGGCGTCGTTCCACGCGATCAGCGAGAGCACCCGGGACGACCTGGTGGCGCGCGGTGTTCGGCGGGACCGGATCGTGGTGATCTACCCCGGAGTGGACGCACATTACTTCACCCCGGCCGCGGCGAGCATCCGGACCAGCGAGCCGACCTTTCTCTATATCGGCCGGCTGCGGCGGTACAAGGGTGTCGAATTTGCGATCCGGGCGCTCGCCATCGCCCGCGGGAAGCGCCCGGGACTGCGCCTGAATATTGCTGGGTCGGGAGAGGACCGGCCGCGCCTCGAGGCGCTGGTCGCGGAGCTGGGACTGGGCGAGGCGGTACAATTCCTCGGACGGGTGAGCGAAGCAGAGAAGATGCGACTCCTGCGGAGCAGCTGGGCGAACGTCTTCCCCTCCTGCAAGGAGGGCTGGGGCATCACCAACGTCGAAGCGGCGGCCTGCGGCACACTGTCGCTGGCGTCCGACAGCCCGGGGTTGAGAGACTCGGTACGTGACGGCGAGACCGGTTTCCTGGTCCCGCATGGGGACGCGGCGGCCCTGGCGGCGCGGATGCTCCAGCTCGCCGGCGACCCGGCGCTTATGGAGCAGCTCGGCCGGCAGGCCCGTCCGTTCGCGGAGGGACTCAGCTGGGAGCGCGCCGCCGACGAGACGGAGCGCTGGATGGAAAGTATGACCCGGGCCGGAGGGCGGATCGGCGCACCCCGGCTGACCACCGGCCGGGTGCACAACACTGATCACCGATGACCACCTGACTATCGCACAGGAGCCACGAATGACAACCAGCATCACGGCCCGCCACTGCGAGATCTCTGAAGAATTGCGTGCGCGCGCCAGCATGATTCTCACCCGGCTGGGCGGTCTCGTCTCCGATCCGGTCGACGGCACCGTAGTCTTCGATGTCGCCCCCACGGCGTCCACGGCCGAAATCCGGCTGCGGGGCGGCAAGGGCGAAAACTTCAATGCGTCCGGCGAGGACAAGGATCACCGCTCGGCGCTGGATCGCGCCGAGGAGAAGATCCGCCGCCAGCTCGAGAAGACGGCGCAGGCGAAGCGCGGCCGCGGCGCCAAGGACGTGGCGTGAGCATCTCGCTGCGCGACCTGCTGGCCCGGGCGGGCGATCCCCTCCAGCTCGAGCCGCTGACCGGCGAGCTGGGACTGGACCGGCCCATTCCGGATCCCGAGGTCGCGTCGCCCGGGCTGGCGCTGGCGGGCTTCACCACCCGCTTCATGCCGCGCCGTCTCCACGTGCTGGGCGAGACGGAGATCACCTATCTCAATTCGCTCGAGCCGGGGGAGCGCCGCTCCCGGCTCGAGCAATTCTTCCAGTTCGACCTGCCGGCCATCTTCGTCACCAAGGGGCAGACGGTGCCGGTGGACCTGCTCGATCTCGCGCGGGTACGGGGCGTGCCGCTGCTGCTGAGCCAGCTCAAGACGGCCGAGTTCTACCGGCGGATCAAGCCGATCGTCGAAGAGGCGTTCTCCCCGAGGACGACGCTGCACGGCTCGCTCGCGGACGTGTACGGCGTGGGGTTGCTGTTCATCGGCCAGTCAGGCATCGGCAAGAGCGAGTGCGTGCTCGATCTCATCGAGCGCGGCCACCGGCTGGTCGCGGACGATGTCGTGCAGGTCACCCGCCGGGGGAGTGATATTCTCATCGGACAGGGCCACGAACTCGCCGCCCATCACATGGAAATCCGCGGGGTCGGGCTGATCGACATCCCCGCGCTGTTCGGGGTCCGGGCGGTGCGGCAGCAGAAGCGGATCGAAGTGGTGGTCCAGCTGGAAGCGTGGGAGAATGCGCAGGACGCCGACCGGACCGGGCTGCACACGCTCGAGACCACGATCCTCGAGGTGCCGCTTCCGCGGGTCATCGTGCCGCTCAACCCGGGAAAGAACATCACGGTCATCGCCGAAGTGGTCGCGATGGCCCAGCTGCTGCGGTACTCGGGCGTGGATGTCGCGGCGGCGTTCAACGAGCGGCTGATCCGGCAGATGAAGCACAAGCAGGGGTTGCGGCGCTACCTCCAGGAAGACTATGAGTGAGCTGGCCTATGGCATCGTGGTCGCGCATGGCGCGCTTGCCGCCGCCCTGGTGGGCGAGGCGGAGCGCATTAGCGGAGAACTCGGCGTCCTCGCCGCGGTCTCCAACAGCGAGTGCGGCCCGGAGGACATCGAGCGCCGAGTGACCGAAGCGACGGGGCAGGGGCCGGCCGTGATCTTCGTCGACATGCCCTGCGGCTCCTGCTTCTTCGCCGCGATGCGGACCGCGCGGAACCGGCCCGACGTTCGCGTGGTCACCGGTGTGAACCTGCCCATGCTGCTCGATTTCGTCAGCCACCGAACGCTGCCCCCCGCCGACGGCGCCGCGCGTGCCGCCGGCAAGGGCACCGATGCGATCCGGCAGGTCTGATGCCGGTCGTGGTCTATCGGGTCGATGACCGGCTCGTCCACGGGCAGGTCGTGATCGGCTGGGGCAAGCCGCTCAACCTGGGCTTCATCGTCCTGGTCGATGACGGCGTGGCCGCGAGCGACTGGGAGCGCGATCTCTATCGCATGGGCGTGCCACCCGAGATCGAGCTCATCTTCAGCAGCGTCGCCGAGGCGGCCCGCCGGCTCTCGGCGTGGCGGAGCGACCATCGGAACGGTCTCGTCCTCACCTCGGACGTGCCGACGATGGCCGCGCTCTGTCAGGCGGCTCCTCCGGTCGAGCGGATAGGTCTCGGTGGGGTACATCACAAGCCGGGGCGGACCGCCAGGCTGCCGTACGTCTATCTGACCGACGATGAGTTCCGGCTGCTGGAAGGCCTGCAGGCCGCCGGGACCGCCGTGGTGGCGCAGGATCTGCCCACGAGCCAGCCGGTGCCACTGGAGCAGCTCCGATGATGCTCGGACCCGGCGCCGCGATCGGCGGCCTCGTCGCCTGGGGCACGGTCGTCGGTATCGACCTGGTGAGCTTTCCCCAGGGGCTGCTGTCGCGTCCGCTCATCGTCGGCGCGGGCGCGGGGCTGCTGCTCGGCAACCTCGAGGACGGACTCAGGGTGGGACTGCTGCTCGAGCTGTTCGCCCTCGACGTGCTGCCCGTCGGCGCGGCGCGCTACCCGGACTATGGGGCGGGGACGGTGGGCGCGGTGCTCTTCTCGACGGCCGGTCCGTGGCAGCAGACGCTCGGGCTCGCCACCCTGTTTGCGCTGGTATTCGCCGTCCTCGGCGGAATCAGCCTCCAGTGGCTGCGCCAGTCGAACGGCAAGGCGCTGCAGCGCGAGATGGCCGGGCTGGCCGCGGGCGACGCGGCGGCGGTGTCCCGCCTCCAGTACCGGGGTCTCCTGGGAGACCTGTTCCGCAGTGCCTTGCTGGCAGGCATCGCCATCGCCGCCGCGCAGTTTCTGCGCGAGCGGCTGCCGCTCGGAGAACGGCAGATGCTGGTCACTGCGGTCGCGATCGGCGCCGGGGTGGCGGCGGCGGCGAGCGGCGCCCTCCGCGGGGCGGGACGCGGCGCCCGGCTGCGCTGGCTGGCGGTCGGGGTGGGCATCGGCCTCACGGCGGCGGTGTTGCGATGACGACCGGTTTTGTTCGCGCTTCACTGCGGCTTCTCGGGGTGCAGGCCGCCTGGAATTATGAGCGCATGACGGGCCTCGGCATGGGGTACGCGGCGGAGCCGTTGCTCGAAGATCTCAAATCCGCTGACCCGGCCCGGCACGCCGAGGCCCAGATCCGGTCCGCCGAGTATTTCAATTCGCACCCGTACCTGGCCGGACTTGCAGTCGGTGCCCTGGTGCGGGCGGAGTACGATCTGGTTCCGGGAGCCCAGATCGTGCGGCTCCGTACCGCGCTCACCAGTCCGCTCGGCGCGCTCGGCGACCAGCTCTTCTGGGCCGGGCTGGTACCCGCGGTCATGGCTGCCGGCATCATCGCGGTTGTCTACGGCGCGGGGATCTGGGCCCTGCTCGCGGCGCTGCTCGGCTACAACGTCTGCCGGGTGGCGACCAGCGTCTGGGCACTCCGCACCGGCCTTGCTCACGGCGCGAAGGTCGGGACCGCGATCGGCTCGTCCTGGCTGCCCGGCGCCGCCCAGCGAATCGGGCTGCTCGCCGGGTTGCTGGTGGGCGTGGCGCTGCCGCTCGCAACGGCGTGGCTGCTCCAGTCGGCCAGCACCTGGGAGCTGCCCATCGTGGCGGGAGTCATCACGGCCGGTCTCGCCGCGGCCTGGGCCCTCGGCCCGCGGATTAATGCGGTGCGTTTCGGCCTGGCCGCCATCGGCCTTGCCGCCCTTCTCGCCTGGGGACTGCCATGATCGAGCGGGAATCCCAGATCGTGAATCAGCTCGGCCTTCACGCGCGCCCCGCGGCGCAGATCGTCAAGACCGCGAGCGTGTTCAAGTCCGATATCGAAATCGTGAAGGACGGCATGGCAGTCAACGGCAAGAGTATCATGGGCGTCATGATGCTCGCCGCGGAGTGCGGCAGCATGATCACGCTCCGTGCGAACGGAGAGGACGAAGCGGCCGCCGTCGAGGCGCTGGCCACCCTGGTCGGCCGGGGGTTTGGAGAGGCATGAGCGACAGCATACTCGTGCAGGGCGTCGGAGTCTCGCCCGGGGTGGCGTTCGGGCCGGCGGTCATCGTCCGGCTCGATGTCCCGGACGTGCCGAACCGCGCCATCAGGCCGGAGGAGGCCGATGCCGAGGTGTTCCGGCTGCACGAGGCGGTGGACGATGTCGCGCGGCTGCTGGAGACGCTGCGGGAGCGGGTGAGCGAGCGCGCCGGCCGCGAAGAGTCGCACATCTTCGACGCCCAGATCCTCATGGCGCAGGACAGCGATTTCCTGAACGGCGTCGAGCAGCTCATCCGGCAGAACCTGCTGAGCGCCGAAACGGCGTACGAATTCAAGGCGCTGGAGATCCGCAACACCTGGGCGGGATCGGGCAACGCGCTGCTCCGCGACCGCCTCGCCGACCTCTCGGCGATCCACAACAGAATGCTCTCGCGGCTCCTCGGGCGCGATCACGAGCACTTGTGGGCGCTGCCCGCCGAAGACCAGGTCGTCATCGTGGCGCGGGAACTGGCCCCGGGCCTCACCGTGCAGCTCGACCGCGATCATGTGGTCGGCTTGGTGAGCGAAGAGGGAACCCGGACCTCCCATGCGGCGATCCTCGCGCACTCGCTCGGCATCCCGGCGGTGATGGGGGCCGTCGGCGCGCTGGAGAAGATCGCCAACGGCGCGATGGTGCTGCTCGACGGCCAGACTGGCGAAATCATCGTCGAGCCGACGCGCGCCGAGATCGAACGGGCGCGGAGGCTGCTCTCCCGACGGCAGAAGCTCGAGCTGGAACTCGAGGGTGCGGTCACCCAGGCCGCGATCACCCCCGATGGCGTGCACCTCACGGTGATGGGGAACGTCGACCTGCCGGATGAGATCGCCCTGGCCGCGCGTCACGACGCGCAGGGCGTGGGCCTGCTGCGAACCGAGTTCCTGGTGACCGGCCGGGCGGCCATTCCCTCCGAAGACGAACAGACCGACTACTTCCGCCGGGTCAGCGACGCCTTTCCGGGACTGCCGGTGATCGTGCGCTCCTTCGATCTCGGTGGCGACAAGTTTCCGGCCGCGTTTCGCGCGCCGCAGGAGGCCAATCCCTTCCTGGGCTGGCGTTCCATCCGGGTCTGCCTGGATCATCCGGAGATCTTCCGCCCGCAGCTCCGCGCGATTCTCCGCGCGGCCGCGGACCGGCGGCTCGAGCTGATGCTGCCGCTGGTCACCCGGGTGGAAGAAGTGATCGACTCGCGCGAGATGCTGCTCGAAGAGGCGCTCAACCTCGCGAGGGAAGGGGTGCGTGCCGCGGCATCGGTCCCCATCGGCGTGATGATCGAGACCCCCGCGGCGGCGATCCTCGCCGATGAGCTGGCCAAGCACAGCGCGTTCTTCAGCGTCGGGACCAACGATCTGGTGCAGTACACGCTGGCGGTGGACCGGGGCAACGCCCGGCTCGCCGAGCGGTTCACGCCGCATCACCCGGCCGTCGTGCGGCAGCTCAAGACCATCGTGGATGCGGGGAAGCGCGCCGGCATCGGCGTCAGCGTCTGCGGCGAGATGGCGTCCGATCCGCTCTCGGTGGTGCTGCTCCTCGGTCTGGGGTACCGCACCCTGAGCGTGGGGCCTCCGGCGATCCCCGTGGTGAAGTGGGTGATCCGCACGGTGCCGATGTCGGTCTGCGAAGCGGCCGCCCGGGTGGCGCTCGCCGCCGACCGGCCCGGTGACGTCACCCAGGCCCTGCGGGATGGCGTGGGCGACTACTTCGATTCCCGTCTGTTCTAGCGTCGTTCTCCGTTGCCGGGCCTGCCCGGCTCGGCTACTTTGCGCGATGAATCCCGTGGCCCCCCGGGGCCTCCACGCTCACTATTAACGCGAAGCCCTCCATGGCCAAGACGCACCGCCACGTCTTCACCTCCGAGTCCGTGACCGAAGGCCACCCTGACAAGGTGGCGGACCAGATCTCCGATGCCGTGCTCGACGCGATCCTCAAGGAAGATGAGCGCGGCCGTGTGGCCTGCGAGACGCTGGTGACCACCGGCATGGCGATCGTGGCCGGTGAGATCACGACCAGGACCTACGTCCATATTCCGAAGATCGTCCGTGACACGATCAAGAAGATCGGGTACACCGACGCCAACTACGGCATCGACGGCGATACCTGCGCGGTGCTCAGCTCGATCGACAATCAGTCGCCGGATATCGCGCAGGGCGTGGACACCGGCGGCGCCGGCGACCAGGGGATGATGTTCGGGTACGCCTCCGACGAGACCCGCGAGCGGATGCCGCTCCCGATCCAGGTCGCGCACCGCCTCGCCGAGCGGCTCGCCGCTGTGCGTCGCGGTGACACCGGCACGACCCAGCTTGCGTGGCTGCGTCCCGATGGCAAGAGCCAGGTCTCGGTGGAGTACGATGGCGACAAGCCGGTCGCCATCAAGACCGTGGTGGTCTCCACCCAGCACGCAGCCCACTGGAACGGACGAGAGCTGTCGCAGCGCACGATCCGTGAGGGCGTCATCGAGGAAGTGATCCGCCCGGTGCTCGACAAGATCAACCTCGATTCCGGCCGCACCAAGATCCACATCAATCCGACCGGGCGCTTCGTCATCGGCGGTCCGCATGGCGACGCCGGCCTGACCGGCCGGAAGATCATCGTCGATACCTACGGCGGCATGGCCCGTCACGGCGGCGGCGCCTTCAGCGGCAAGGATCCCTCCAAGGTCGACCGCTCGGCGGCCTACGCGATGCGCTGGGTCGCGAAGAACATCATCGAGGCCAAGCTGGCCCGGCGCTGCGAGGTGCAGGTGGCCTACGCGATCGGCGTGCGTGACCCGGTCTCCGTCATGGTCCACACCTTCGGCACCGGCGCGGTCCCCGATACCCGGCTCGAGGACGCCGTGCGCGAGGTGTTCGACCTGACGCCGGGCGGCATCATCAAGGCGCTCGATCTCCGCAAGCCGATCTATTCCCCGACCGCGGCCTACGGGCACTTCGGCCGGAAGCCCTATTCCAAGGGCGGCCTGCAGTTCTTCCCCTGGGAGCAGACGGACCGGGTCGAAGAGCTGCTCGACGCGGTGGGATGATCGAAGTCACCGTCGCTCAGCTCGGTCTCGACCGTACCACCAACTCCCCGGTGGTGATCCTCCGGGAAAAGGACGGGACGCGGGTCCTTCCGATCTGGATCGGACCCGCCGAGGCCAGCGCCATCGCCATGGAACTGCAGGGCCTCCGCCCTCCGCGCCCGATGACCCACGACCTGCTCAAGTCGGTGATCATCGGGCTCGGCGCCACGGTGCGGCAGATCCGGATCAGCGCCCTCAAGGAAAAGACCTACTTCGCCGAGGTCTGGCTGGCGCGTGAGGACCATGTGTTCCAGCTCGACGCACGGCCCTCCGACAGCATCGCGCTGGCGCTCCGGGTGCAGGCACCCATCTTCACCGAGGATGCGCTGCTCGAGGATGGTCCGGACGATGCCGGGATTCCGCCGGAGGATCAGTCGGCGGAGGCGGAAAAACTTCGTGCGTGGCTCGAGAAGATGAATCCGGAGGATTTCGGAAAGTTCCAGCCCTGATGCTCCCGCCTTTCCGCTCGCGCCGCGCGGCACAACGACTCGCGATACTCTCGTTGATGTGGTTCGCCGCCGGCCCGCTCTCCGCGCAGACACCCGTTATCGCCGCAGGCCGAGTGCTTCGTCCCCATGGGGCGGACACGATCGGGGTGGCCGGAGCGCGGGTGGTGCTGCATCGGGTGGGGAGGCAGATCCAGGGGCCGATCGATTCGACCGTCGCCGGACCTCACGGCGAGTTTCGTTTCCGCTACCGGCCCGACACCGCAGCCGTCTACCTGCTCAGCTCCGGCTTCGCTGGCATCGAGTACTTCTCCTCGCCGCTCCATACCGACCCGGAACAGCCTGATACCGGCCTCGTCCTCTTCGTCGCGGACACTTCGTCGCGGGCGCCGATTCATGTGGCGTCGCGTCACATCGTGATCAGCAAGCCCGAAAAGGACGGGACCCGCGCCGCGCTCGAGATCGTCGTGCTGGAGAACAACGGAGCCATCACCCGGGTCGCACGCGATTCGCTGACCCCCGTCTGGGGCGCGCGCCTGCCGGCGGGCGCGCTCAGCTTCCAGGTGGGACAGGGCGATGTCGGCCCCGACGGGCTGTTCGCGCGGCATGACAGCGTCGTGCTGGTCTCGCCGGTCTCGCCCGGGCAGAAGCAGTTGATGTATACCTACGCGCTGCCCGCGACACCGGGCCGGGTCCGGCTGCCGGTCTCCGATTCGATCGACGCGGTCAACGTGCTGCTCGAGGAGTTCGACCGGCGGGTGACGGGCGGCGGGATCACCAAGGCCGACAGTCAGGCCATCGAGGGGCGCAGCTTCCAGCAGTGGGTCGGTCAGGTTCCACCGGGTACGGTGATCGAGATCGATTTTCCGGGTGATACCACGGGGTGGATTCCCGGGGCGCTGATCGGGGTGGTTGCCGTCGCGCTGGCCCTGGTGGGGATGCGCGCAATGCGGCGGCGGCCGGCGCCGACGGTGCCCGCGCAGCGCAACGCGGTCCTCGATCAACTGGCGCGGCTCGACGCCCGCTACGCCGGACGGGAGGCCGAGGTGGCCGCCGAGGAGTGGCGCGCATATCTGCAGGAGCGTGCGCGGCTCAAGGCTGATCTGGCGGCCAAGCTTGCCGGGAAGAACGGTTTGTCTTAGGTTAGCGCGTCGTCAACAACTCAACACGCGAGACGGGACGCTCGGAAGCCGGTGCAATACCGGCGCGGCCCCGCCACTGTAACGGGCAGAATTGACCCCGCTCATGTTCGCCACTGGGAAACCGGGAAGGCGAGCGGGGAGCCCGAAGCCAGGAGACCTCTCGTCTCGCGCCACCACGAACACCCTCGGGGGAGGGCTCGGTGGCGACTCCAGCCGTTTCGCTTCGGCTTCTGTCCGCCTGTCTCCGGTTCCCCTGGGACAGGCGTCTTCGTTTCGCCATCCCAGGTGCACTGCTCATCGCCTGCCAGTCCGGCGCCATCGCGCCGCACGGGCCGGCGCTGATCGATGACGCCGGTGACACGGTGCACCTCGCGGCCGCCGCCTCGCGCATCGTCTCGCTGAGTCCGGCCACCACCGAACTCCTCTTTGCGATCGGCGCCGGCGATCTTCTGGTCGGCCGTACCCGGTGGTGCGACTATCCCGCCGCAGCCCGCGCGGTGCCCAGCGTCGGCGATGGGATTCCCCCCAACATCGAAGCGGTCCTGGCCCGGCACCCCGACCTGGTGCTGCTCTACCGCTCGCCCCAGAACGCCGAGGCGCTGCGGCAACTGCGCGCGGCGGGGATCGCCGCGGCACAGCTCACAATGGATCATCTCGAGGATGTCTCGCGCCTCGCGCGCCTGCTTGGTCCGGTGGTGGGCCACGTCGCCTCCGCCGATTCGCTCGCTGCGGCGTTCGACAGCGTGATCGCTACCACGGCGGCGGACACGCTCGGCGCCAGCGGTCCCCGTCCGACCGTGCTGCTGCTCGCGTGGGATCAGCCGCCGATCGCGATCGGCGCGGGGAGTTTCCAGAGCGAGATCCTCGCGCTGGCCGGCGGACGCAATCTCTTCGGCGACCTCGCCGCGCCATCGGCGCCGGTGAGCATCGAGGCGATCGCCTCACGGAACCCCGACCTGATCCTGATCGGTGACAGCGCCCCACCGCGCTTTGCGGCGCGCCCCGAGTGGCGCACCATCGACGCGGTGCGAGAGGGGCGGTTCGTGTACCTCGCGACATCGGCCTTCGGCAGGCCCAGTCCGCGTGCCCCCGAGGCGATCGCCCAACTGCACGCCGCGCTGCGGGCGCGCCCTCGATGAGACCGACGCGTATGTCGGGGCTGCTTCTGCTCACGATCGGCGCCCTGCTCGCCGGTCTCGGACTGGGCGCCGTGCGCCTCGCGCCGGCCCAGGTGCTTGCGGCACTCTTCGATCCGTCGGCGGAAGGCGGCACGATCATCCGTGATCTCCGCCTGCCACGGGTCCTGCTGGGATTCCTGGTCGGCGGAAGCCTCGCGGTCTCCGGTGCCGTGCTGCAGGCGCTGATCCAGAACCCCCTCGCGGACCCCTACCTCCTCGGCATCTCGGGTGGCGCAGCCATCGCGGCGGTGCTGGTGATCGCCCTCGGGCTCGGAGGGGCATGGACGCTGCCGCTCGCCGCCTTCGGCGGCGCGATCCTGGCGCTCGCGCTTGTGTACCGGCTGAGTCTGGTCCGGGGCCGCCGGCTCGACGCGCATGTGCTGCTGCTGGCGGGCGTGGTGGTGAGCGCCTTCACCTCCGCGCTCGTCGGCGCAATCCTCACCCTTTCCGAAGCGGGCCAGCTTCGCAACGCCTTCCTCTGGATGCTCGGCGGGCTTGGCGCCGCGTCGTGGCAGGCGGTCGGCATCTTCGCGGCGTACGCCGTCGCGCCGCTCGTCATCCTGGCCTGGCACGCGCGCTGGTTCGATCTGCTGGCCCTCGGCGACGATTCGGCGCGCCACCTCGGCGTCGATCCGCACCGCCTGCGGCGTACCGCCTATCTGGCGACGGGCTGCCTGACCGCGGCGGCGGTCGCCACCTGCGGGATGATCGGCTTCGTCGGACTGGTGGTCCCGCACGCGATCCGGCGGATCTGGGGGCCGCTGCACGCGACCCTCCTGCCGGCCGCCTTCCTGGTTGGTGGCGCGTTTCTCGTGCTGGCGGACGCGCTCGCCCGCTCGGTGGCGCCGCCGATCGAACTGCCGGTGGGCATCGTGACCGCCCTGGTGGGCGTCCCGCTCTTCGCCGTCCTGCTCCGGAAGAACCTCGCGTGATCGTCCGTGCCAGCGGTCTCAGCGTGTCCTATCCGCGCTCGCCGAAGCCGGCGCTCGACGACGTGAGCATCGGGCTCTCGGCGGGCGAACTGGTCGCGGTTGTCGGCCCGAATGGCAGCGGCAAGACCACGCTCCTCAGGGCCCTGCTTGGCACGGTACCGCTCACCGGCGGCAGTGTAGAGCTGCTCGGACGCCCACTGCGTGCCTGGGGGCCACAGGCGATGGCGCGCACCGTCGGCGTCGTCACCCAGCGCGAGGAGAGTCTCTTCCCGCTCACGGTCGCGGAGACGGTGTCGCTCGGCCGCTACGCGCATCTCGGACCCGTCGCCGCGCCCGGCGACGCGGACCGCCGGATCGTCGCCGAGGCCATGGGTCGCGCCGATGTGGCACCGCTCGCGGCCCGCCGCACCGACACGCTCTCTGGCGGGGAGTGGCAGCGGGTCCGTATTGCCCGGGCGCTGGCCCAGGAGCCGCGGCTCCTGATCCTCGACGAGCCCACCGCCTCGCTGGACATCAAGCATGAGATGGAGGTCTTCGAACTGGCGCGCGGGCTGGCGGGGCAGGGAATCGCCACGCTGCTCGTGACCCACCATCTCAACCTCGCGGCACGTTACGCCGACCGGCTGATCCTGCTGCACGAGGGCGCCTGTGTGGTCGACGGTGTCCCCGCCGAGGTCCTGACGCCACAACACGTCACCCGCGTCTTCGAATGGCCCGTGGCCATCACGACCTGGTGTGACGGTGCCCCGCAGATCGTTCCACTCAAGCCCGGCGAAGCGCCGGTTACCTGAAAGGTGTTACGTGCGTACTCCCACCACCGTCCTCCTGCTCATCGTGGCTCTTGCAGGTCCGCTCGCCGCGCAACAGGCGACCTCCGACAGTGCGGCCCAGCTCGACGAGATCGTGGTCACCGCTGATCGCGCCCCAACCCTGATCAGCCGCAGCGTGGCCTCGACCACAGTGATCACCGGGGACGAACTGCGTCAGCGTGGCGTCTACTTCCTCGAGGATGCACTGCGTGAGGTGCCGGGGGCCGCGGTGGTCTCGAGCGGATCCTATGGCGGTGTGAGTTCGCTGTTCCTGCGTGGAGGGGAGAGCGATTTCGTGAAGGTGCTGGTGGACGGGGTACCGGTGAATCAGGCGGGCGGCAGCTACAACTTCGGCACCCTCAGCACCGATGACGTGGAACGGATCGAGGTGGTCCGCGGTCCCGTGTCCGTGCTCTATGGCTCCGATGCGGTGGCCGGCGTGGTACAGATCATCACTCGCCGCGGCGCGGGGCGCCTGCACACCCAGGCGCAGACCCAGGCCGGTACCTACGGCACCTGGCGCGGGGGAGTCGCCGCGAGTGGCGGGAGCGAGCAGGTCTCCTATTCGGCGAGTCTCTCCCGCTACAGCACCGACGGCATCTACGCGTTCAACAGTGGGTACCGGAGCACGGTGGCGAGCGGCGCGCTCACCGTGCACCCGGACGCCCGGACCGATCTCACCCTGACGGCGCGCACCGGCGACAATACGTTCCACTTTCCGACGGATTACACCGGCGTCGCGGTGGACAGCAACCAGCGCTCGCTGCAGGACGCGACGACCGTCGGCCTCGAGGTGGCCCGGCGTTTCTCGGAGCGGGCGGAGCTCCGGGTCTTCCTTGCCTCACACAGCCAGAACGACGGCGCCTCCAATCCATCGGACAATCCCGGAGACACCCTCGGTTTCTATTCCTCGAGCGAGACCCGCACCCTCCGTCGTTCCGTGGATGCCCGCGGCATCATCCAGGCGACGCCGGGCATCAAGGTGACGGCGGGGGGGCAGGCCGAGTTCGAGGACCTGCGAGAGCTCTCGACCTCGGGCTCGCAATACGCCGGGTCCATTCTTGGGTCGTCGTTCGCGGCCACCCGCCGCAACGTGGGCGTCTATGGACAGACCATCATCAACCTCGGCGCCCGGTCCCTCGTGAACCTCGGAGTCCGGCTGGACGACAACCAGGAGTTCGGCACCCACTTCACCTATCGTGCCGGGCTCGTCTACGGCATTGCTGGTGGCTTGCGCGCCCGCGGATCGGTCGGCTCCGCATTCAAGGAGCCCTCGATCCGCGAGAACTTCGCCCAGGGTGCGTTCGAGCTGGGCGATCCATCACTCAAGCCGGAGCAGAGCCGGAGCTGGGAGGTGGGGCTGGAGCAGTCGCTGGCCCGGGGAACGCTGACGCTCGCCGCCAACTACTTCGACCAGCGTTTCCGCAACCTGATTCAGTACGACGGGAACGTGGCGCCGGGCATGCCCAATTACCGCAATGTGACGAAGGCCAGCAGCCGCGGCGTCGAGGTCTCGGTCGATCTCCGTCCGGCGCACGGCACCACGCTCACCGGCTCCTATACCTACCTGAAGACCCGTGTGGATGATGCCGGGCTCCCCACCGGCGCCGGCGATGTCTTCGTGAATGGCAAGACCCTGATCCGCCGTCCTGCACACAGCGCGCGGCTCGACGCCCGGACCCGGCTCGCCGACCGGCTCGGTCTCGGGCTCGGTATCAACTACGTCGGGAAGCGCGACGACGTCGACTTCCGCCCATTCCCGTCGCTGCGGACAACCCTGCCGAGCTACGTCACGATGGACGCCGATGCATCGCTCGACCTGCTGCGGGAATCACCGGGTCGCGTAGGCTTGACCGGCACCCTCCGGGTGGAGAACCTCTTCGACCGGAGATACGAGACGGTCGTCGCGTTCCCCGGCCGGGGCCGGGCGATCCTCGCGGGTCTCTCGGTCGGATTGTAGGGTCTCGCAGCGGGGGAACCAGTCGCGCTGGCGCGCGGACCTTGACATCTTTCAGCGCATGACTCTCCGCCGCACGCTCCCCATCGGGTTGCTGGTCCTCGGGACGCTGCTGGCCTGCGCCCGCGCGCAGGAGCCGCTGCCACCCGCGGAAGAGGCCCTGCTCGTCGTGGACAGCACCGGTGCCGCGCTGGAGGTGGTTCCGGTGCAGTCGCCCACCACTTCGACCGTCATCCCGCTCGGCGCGGTGAACGCGACGCCGAACGGCGTCAGCGCGCAGAACGGGTGGGCACTGGTGCCGCTGGGCGCCGCCGATGCCGTCGCGGTCATCGACCTGCAGACCCGGACCCTGGTCCGGACGATCCAGCTCGCGGCGAACTCCGGTGCCACCGGTTCCGCCATCGTCGATGACTCGATCGCCTACGTGGCGAATCCGGGCCTCAACACCGTTACCCGCATCAATTATCTGACCGGTGACACCACCACCAGTGTCCCGGTCGGGCACCACCCACAGGTGGCGATCTACACCCGCGGCCGCGTCTTCGTACTGAACGGCAACCTGCCCGCGACCATCCCTCCCGCTCCCAGCTGGATCTCGGTGGTCGATCCGGTGACGAATCGCCTGGCGTCGGGAATCGACTCGATCCTGCTGCCTGGCCCGGGGAACGCGAGGTCCGGCACCGTGCCGACGGACGGTGTGCTCTATGTGATGAACGCGGGGCCGGACGACGGTGTCACCGAGGGCCGCTTGACGCTGATCGACCCCGTTGGCCGCAGCGAACTCGGCAATTTCGTCGGCTTCGGCACCGCCCCCGGTCCCGTCGCGACCAACGGCACCGACCGGCTGTATGTGAGCTCCCATTCCGAAGGGCTGATGGTCTTCGACCTGCTGAAGCGCACGCTGTTTCGCGGGGCCGGGAACGGCGTCCCGATTCCGACCAATTCTGGAGTGGCGGTGGACTCCCGCGAGCGTGTCTACGCCCTCGAAGCCGGGCCCTGCGACGGCGCCACGGGCAAGGTTCACATCCTGCGCAGGGATCTGACCGAGTCCCGGGTGATCACGGCCGGTGGCTGCCCGGTCGGCGCAATCGTCACCGAAATCCCGCCACCGTAGTTGCAGGTTCCGAGGCCGTGGGACGGGCTGAACTCGTGACCCGGACCTCGGAACTATCTTCGATCCATGCCCCTCGTCTCCACCCCCGCGATCATTCTCTCCGCCATGCGCTACGGCGAGACCTCCAGAATCGTGCGGCTGGCGACGCGGGACTTCGGTGTGCAGAGCGCCATCGCGAAGGGAGCGTCCAGGCCGCGGAGCCGGTTCGGCGCGGGACTGCAGGTGCTGAGCTCCGGCCAGGCGCAGATCCTCCTCTCCGAACGCCATGACCTGCACACCCTGACGGCGTTCGATCTCACCAGCCTGCCGGTGCGGCTCACCGGCGACGTCGGCCGCTACGCCACCGCGACGGCGGCCGCCGAGGTGGTCCTCCGCGTGGCTCCCGCCGAACCCCACCCCGAGGCGTATGACGTACTGCTGGAGGCGCTGCGCCAGCTCGAGCAGGTTCCCCTGACCGAGCTGCCGGCCGTGAGCCTCCGCGCGCTCTGGCAACTGGTCGGCGCACTCGGCTTCGCGCCCGCGCTGGATGCCTGTGCCCGCGACGGCCGCCCGCTCCCCGAGGGCGGCGAGGTGGCGTTCAGCCCTCCGGAGGGCGGCGCCCTCTGCGCGCTCTGCGCCCGCAGCCTCGAAACGACCGTGCTCCCGGCGGAGGCGCGAACCGCGCTCAGTCAGCTTTCGTCCGCGACTGGCGCACTGCCCGACCTCGACACCCGGCACGCGGCGGCCCACCGGCGGCTGCTCGCCCGCTACATCCGCTTCCACATGGCCGAAGGCGCCGCGCTTCCCGCGCTGGAATTCTGGCTGGGACAGGCCTGGGACGCGGCGTGATCATCGGTACAGCGGGGCACATCGACCACGGCAAGTCCGCGCTGGTCGAAGCGCTGACCGGTCAGCGGATGGATCCGCTCGCCGATGAGCAGCGCCGTGGAATCACGCTCGATCTGCACTTCGCGCCGTTCCAGCTCGCGGACGGCGAGATTGCGGGATTCGTCGATGTCCCCGGTCACGAGGATCTAGTGCGCACCATGGTCGCCGGCGCCGCGGGCCTGGATGTCGTGCTCCTCATCATCGCCGCGGATGAAGGCATCATGCCGCAGACGCGGGAGCATCTCGCCGTCGTCGAGCAGCTCCGGATCCCGCTGGGAATTCCGGTGATCACCAAGGCCGATCTGGTGGAGCCGGAGTGGCTCGCCATGATCGAAGCCGAGATCGCGGACTGGCTCGTGGGGAGTCCCGTCGTCTTCTCGCGACCGATCGCCACCTCGGTGCGCACCGGTGCGGGCCTCGATGCGCTGCGGAACCAGATCGCGGCCCATGCCGGACGTAATCCCTCCCGCCGGGCGGCCGACGACCTCGCCAGGCTGCCGATCGACCGGACCTTCTCGCTGCCAGGCGCCGGTACCGTGGTGACGGGGACGGCCTGGTCGGGCTCCTTTCAGGTCGGCGACGCCGTCCGTGTCCTGCCCGGCGAGGCGGAGGGGCGGGTTCGCTCGCTGGAGCGCCACGGGGCGGCGCTCGCCGCATCGCAGCCCGGCGATCGGCTTGCCGCGGGCATCGCGGGGATCGATCGCGAGCAGGCCGCGCGCGGCCAGGTGCTGGTTCGGCGCGAAGATCCATGGCAGGCAACCGGGGCGCTCGATGTCCGGCTGGATCTCCTTCCAGGCGCGGCCCATCCGCTGACCCATCAGGCCCGGGTGCGGGTCCATATCGGCACCCTTGAGGCGCTTGCCCGCGTCCACCTCCGCGCGGCGATCCCTCCCGGCGGCTCCGCGCTCGCGCGGCTCGTGCTCGAAGAACCAGCGGTCGCCCGAGGTGGCGACCGATTCGTGCTGCGGAGCTACAGCCCGGTGAGCGTGATTGGTGGGGGGCGAGTCCTCGATCCCCTGCCTCCCAGCGGAAAGGTGCTCTGGCCGGAGGGGATCGACAGTGAGGTGCCCGCGAAGCGGCTGCGAGCCCTCATCGCCCGGCGGCCGCGGGGGACCGCCGAGTCCCAGGTACCGGTGCTCCTGGGGCTCTCGCCCGCCGGAGTGAAGTCGGCAGTGGCCGCGCTGAAACTCATTGGAGTCGATGGCGTCCTGGTCGCCCCCGAACTCGTCACCGCGGCGGGGCGCGCTGCGACGGCGGCGGTGCATGCCTGGCACCAGGCGCATCCCTCTGATCCGGGGATGCCCGCCGAGACGCTGCGGCAGGGACTCGGCCGCCATGGGCCGGCGGCTGAGGCAGCGCTCGAGCGGCTGCTCGAGGGGAGATCGCTGATCGCGGAGAACGGGATGATTCATGAGCCCGACTTCCGGCCATCGGCCGCCGGCGGCGAGGCGATGGTCGAACGCCTGGTTGCGGCAGTGGAGGCCGGCGGTCTCGCGCCTCCGACCGTGGCGGAACTGGAATCCGCGCTCGGGCTCCGCGCCGTGAGTGATGCGCTTCGGCTGGCGGGGCGGAGTGGCCGAATCGTTCCGGTCGAGCGGGACCGGTACTTCAGCCGGGCGGCACTGACGCGATTCGTGGACGCCCTGCGGAGGATTGGGGCGGCCGGCGAGATCACGCCAGGCGCCGTCCGCGAGGCCACCGGACTCACCCGAAAGTTCGTGATCCCGCTTCTGGAATGGGCGGACAGCTGCGGCCTGACCGTGAGGAAGGGGGATGGGCGCATGCCGGGGCCCAAACTTGAGGGGTGGGTGTGACGCGGGCTGGGCTGGTGCGTAGTAGCCTTGGGACCTTGAAGGGTTCCCACAATGCAGAATGGGGGAGGGCGTCCGGTGCGGGGCGTTCCTCCCCGCATCGTTTCCCCCGGTCGCCGATTGCTTGCGTGGACCGGCGAGCCCGACGATCTTGGCAGCTTACCCCAGGAGGTACGGCTACCGAACTACGAATGTCAGGAGAGGAGAAACCCATGGTCGGAAGTCGCTGGCCGGGGTGGTTTCTCGCGCTGCTCCTCGGCTTTGGTGGCGCCGCCTCCGCACAGGAACGGCCCCCGCCGAAGGTGGAACTGCGGGAGAACTATCCCAACCCGTTCTTCCCGTCGACAACGATTCCGTTCGTGCTGAACCCTGAACTTTGCGAGCGAGGTCATCAGCCACTGGTCAGTTTGAAGATCTACAACGTCCTGGTACAGTCGGTCGCGGTGCCCATTCTTCTCGGGTCGAACGGTGAACGGCTCCAGAACCTGCGGCTCCGGTGTGGTGAGTACGAAGCCTACTGGGATGGGAGACTGCAGAATGGCGGGAGCGGGGAATTGTCCCCCGGCATCTACTACGCTCAGCTGGTGGTAGACGGCGAACGGTACACGCTCAGGATGATTGCCCGCCGTTGAGGCGGCACCCCAGGCCGGGACAAGTCAGGCGAAGAATTCGAGGGATCCTTCACGGCGCGAGCCTCGAGGGTCCCTCGCTTCGCTTCCGGGCTGGTGGCTCTCCACGGGGAAAGACTGCCACGTCGGCAGGTTTTGCGGGCCCGGCGCTTGCCTTCCTCCGCAGCGAAGCCCGAAATCGGTATCCCTGGCACCGGACGCTTACGGGCGGTCGGCAGGCCATGTATTGTCGAGGAGAACAGTCGAGAATCCCATGATTCGACCCGAACGGTTGACCCTCAAGGGGCAGGAAGCCTTCCGCGATGCGGCCGCTGAGGCGGCCAGGCGTGGCAATCCTGTCGTGAACGACACCCACCTCTTCGCCACGCTGCTCGGCCAGGAGGAGGGGGTGGTGCGCCCGCTGCTGCAGAAGGCGGGACTCAACGTCACGGCGCTGGTGGCCGAGACCGCGCGTGAACTCGACCGGCTCCCGAAGCAGGAGGGGGGTGGCGAGCCGACCCTGGCCCGCGAACTCCACAAGGTCTATGACCGGGCGGAGAAGGAGGCGGAGTCGCTCGGCGATTCGTATATCTCGACCGAGCACCTGCTGGTCGGTCTTGCGGAGGAGAAGGGGACAACCGCGAAGCAGTTGCTGAGCGCCCACAAGGTGAGCGTCGAGGCACTGCGCGCGGCCCTCAAGGATGTGCGGGGTTCGCACAAGGTCACCGGGGACTCGCCCGAAGGGCAGTACCAGGCGCTGGAGCGGTACACCCGCAACCTCACCGACCAGGCGAGGAAGGGAAAGCTGGATCCGGTCATCGGCCGCGACGAGGAAGTGCGCCGGGTGATGCAGGTGCTTTCCCGCCGGACCAAGAACAACCCGGTACTGATCGGCGAGCCCGGTGTCGGCAAGACGGCGATCGTCGAGGGGCTGGCGCAACGGATCGTGCATGGCGACGTGCCCGAGTCGCTCCGCAACCGGGAGATCATTGCGCTCGACATCGGCCTGCTGCTCGCCGGCGCCAAGTATCGTGGCGAGTTCGAGGAGCGGCTGAAGGCGGTGGTGAAGGAGCTGACCGAGGCCGAGGGACGCTATGTCGTCTTCATCGACGAGCTGCACACGATCGTCGGGGCGGGCGCGGCCGAGGGTGCGGTGGACGCCAGCAACCTGCTGAAGCCGGCGCTGGCCCGGGGCGAGCTGCATGTGGTCGGCGCCACGACGCTCGACGAGTACCGGAAGCACATCGAGAAGGACGCGGCGCTGGAGCGGCGCTTCCAGCCAGTCATGGTCGGTGAGCCGAGTGTCACGGACACCATCGCGATCCTGCGCGGCCTCAAGGAGAAGTACGAGATCCATCACGGCATCCGCATCACGGACAACGCGCTGGTCGCGGCCGCGACGCTCTCCGACCGTTACATCGGCGACCGCTTTCTGCCGGACAAGGCGATCGACCTGGTGGACGAGGCCTCGAGCCGGCTCCGGATGGAGATCGACAGCCTGCCCCAGGAAATCGACGTGATCGAGCGCAAGATCCTGCAGTTGCAGATCGAGCAGCAGGCGCTGCTCAAGGAGAAGGACAAGGCCGGGGTGGAGCGGCGCAGCGCCGTGGAACACGAGATGGCGGAGCTCAAGGAGAAGTCCGGCTCCATGAAGGCGCAGTGGCAGGCGGAGAAGCTGGCGATCACCGAGATCCAGAACCGGAAGCAGGAGGTCGAAGCCCTGCGCACCGAGATGGACCAGGCCACGCGGCGCGGCGACCTG
Organism: uncultured Gemmatimonadales bacterium; assembly: GCA_963817435.1. Taxonomy (GTDB): domain Bacteria; phylum Gemmatimonadota; class Gemmatimonadetes; order Gemmatimonadales; family GWC2-71-9; genus JADJOM01. Next base: position 815,051 of record CAWFNY010000001.1, on the reverse strand, counting down.
CAGAAGGCCGCGGAGCTGCAGTACGGCCGGATCCCGCAGCTCGAGCAGCAGATCCAGGCCAACGAGCAGCGGCTGGCGCAGATCCAGGCGAAGGGGAAGTACCTCAAGGAAGAGGTCGATGCCGAGGACATCGCGTCGGTCGTCGCAAAGTGGACCGGCGTGCCGGTGTCGAAGATGCTCGAGTCGGATCGCGAGCGCCTCACCCGGCTCGAGGCCGAGCTGGGACAGCGGGTGATCGGCCAGCATGCCGCCGTCGAGGCGGTGTCCAACGCGGTGCGGCGGAGCCGCGCCGGGCTCAGCGACCCCAACCGGCCGACGGGTTCGTTCATCTTCCTCGGCCCCACGGGCGTGGGCAAGACGGAGACCGCGCGGGCGCTGGCGGAGTTCCTGTTCGACGATGAGCGCGCGATGGTACGGCTCGACATGTCGGAGTACATGGAAAAGCACTCGGTGGCCCGGATGATCGGCGCGCCCCCGGGGTACGTCGGCTTCGAGGAGGGAGGGCAGCTCACGGAGGCGGTGCGGCGCCGGCCCTACAGCGTCGTGCTGTTCGACGAGGTGGAGAAGGCGCACCCCGATGTCTTCAACGTGCTGCTGCAGATTCTTGACGATGGGCGCCTGACGGACAGCCAGGGCAGGGTGGTGGACTTCAGGAACACCGTGATCATCATGACGTCGAACATCGGCAGCCAGATCATTCTCGAGGCCGGCGAGCAGGACTCGACCGGCTGGGGCATGGTGGAGGCCCAGGTGCGCGACCAGCTCCGGCACCATTTCCGGCCGGAATTCCTGAACCGGGTCGATGACATCATCGTCTTCCGGCAGCTCGGCCGTGCGGATCTGGCCGAGATCGTCACGCTGCAACTGGCCCGGCTGACGCGGATGCTGGCGGACCGGCATCTGACGCTCACGATCACGCCGGAAGCGAAGGAACTGCTGGCGAGCGAGGGCTACGACCCGGTCTTCGGGGCCCGGCCGCTCAAGCGGGTGATCCAGCGCCGGCTGCAGAACCCGATCGCGCTGGAACTGCTGGAGGGGCACTTCGCCGACGGGGACACCATCCAGGTCCGTCGCGAGGGCGATACCCTGACCTTCACCAAGCCCACGTGACGTCGGCGCCCGTCGCGGCCGGCGATCTCGACGGCATGCGCGCCGCCCTGGCGCTCGCCCGCGAGGCGGGCGCCCGGGGGGAGGTGCCGGTCGGCGCGGTCGTCTTCCGGAACGGGGCGCGCCTGGGTGAGGCGCACAACGAGACCATCGTGCGGCGGGATCCCACGGCGCACGCCGAATTCCTCGCCATCAGGCGCGCGCTCACCCATGTCGGCGTCGACCGGCTGCCGGACGCGACGCTCTACGTCACGCTCGAGCCCTGCGCCATGTGCGCCGGAGCGATCGTGCTCGCCAAGGTGGGGCGGGTGGTGTTCGGGGCCTGGGACGACAAGGCCGGGATGACCGGCTCGCTGGGCGACATCGTGCGCCATCCGCGCCTCAATCACCAGGCCGAGGTCCTCGGCGGGGTGATGGCCGAGGAATGCGGCGCGTTGCTGCGGGAGTTCTTCGCCAGCCGCCGTCCGGGCGGGTAAGCCGACCCTCCCTCCGTCTCCCGCTGCAACCTTTCCGGGCTCCCGGGCGTCAACACCGGAGTCCCGGGCGACAATCCGATGCGCTGGCTGTCCGCGTGAGGCTCCTCCAGGCGCGGCCCGCCCCCCGGGTTTGCGGACTGGGGTATTCCCTAACACATTGTCCACAGCATTCCGTGGTCGATTCCCGGCCACGTCCCGCGGGTTGGCCCCTATTGCCGAGGGACTTCCATGTTTGACTTCCGCTCTCGCCGGTCGATGGTCATCGGCGGGCTCCTCCTGGTCGGCGTGCCAGCCGCCTGGCTGTTCGCGCGCAATCCCGCCGGCGCCGAATCGGCCGTGGTCGCCCGGGTGAAGCGGGGCGAGTTCCTCGTCACGGTCACGACCTCGGGTGAGCTCCGGGCCCGGAAGTTCGTGCAGATCACCGCTCCCCCCAATGCGCAGCAGGCGGAGATCTACCAGATGAAGCTGGCCTCGATCGTTCCGGAAGGAACGGTGGTCAAGGAGGGCGACGTGGTCGCGGAGCTGGACCGTTCCACGGTCGCCTCGAAGGTCGCGGAGGTGAGTCTCGCGCTGCAGAAAGCGGAAGCGGTCTACGAGCAGGCGATGCTCGACTCGACGCTCAACCTCTCCAAGGCGCGTGAAGACATCCGCACCATGGAGCTGGGCCTCGAGGAGAAGCGGCTCGCGAAGGAGCAGGCCGCCTACGAGGCGCCCACCGTGCGGCGGCAGGCGGAGATCGACCTGGAGAAGGCGGAACGGGCGCTGGCCCAGGCGAAGCTCGACTACACCACGCGGACCGAGCAGGCGCAGGCGAAGATGCGGGAAGTCGGCGCCGACCTCAATCGCCAGAAGAACATGCTGCAGATGGTGCAGGGGGTGATGCAGGGATTCACGGTGAGGGCGCCGGCGCCCGGGATGGTGATCTACGTGAAGGAGTGGAATGGGAAGAAACGCACCGCCGGGTCGCAGGTGAACGCCTGGGATCCCGGCGTGGCGACGCTCCCGGACCTGACCCAGATGGAGTCGGTCACCTACGTGAACGAGATCGACGTCCGGAAGATCGCGGTGGGACAGACCGCCGTGATCACCCTGGATGCCGATCCCACGAAGCGGCTTACGGGGAAGGTCACCAGCGTCGCCAATGTCGGCGAGCAGCGGCCCAACACCGACGCCAAGGTGTTCGAGGTCAAGCTCACCATCGACCAGGCCGACACCACGCTGCGGCCGGGCATGACGAGCGGCAATGCGATCGAGACCCACCGGAGCGAGAACGCGCTCTACATCCCGCTCGAAGCGGTCTCCAGCGAGGACGGCATTCCGCTGGTCTACAAGCAGAGCGGCAGCAGAATCGTGAAGCAGGAGATCGCCACCGGGGCGATGAACGACGACGAGGTGATCGTCGAGCGCGGGCTCGACGAGGGCGACCGGGTCCTGCTCTCGGTGCCCCACGACCGGGACAAGCTCACCCTCGCCCGGCTCCCCGGCTCCACCGCGGGGGCCGCCGCCGGCGGCGATACCGCCTCGCCGGTCCGCACCCCGCTTCCGGCGCATCCCGACTCCGCCCAGGTCTCCGCGCCTCCGAAGGCGCCGGCGGGGAAGAGCTGAGTGGTGCGGCTGGATCGCGAAGGGCTCGCGCGGCTGCGCGCGGAGGTCGTCACCCAGGGCGGGTTTGCGCTGCGGACCGCCTTCGAGGCGGTGCAGCACAACCGGCTCCGGGCCTCGCTCACCTCACTCGGCATCCTGTTCGGGGTGGCCTCCGTCATCGCGATGCTCGCGGTGGGCAACGGCGCGGAGCAGGAAATCCTCGAGCAGATGCGGCTCCTGGGCTCCAACAACGTGATGATCACGCCGCTGGTGGAGCAGAAGGAAGAGCGGGTGAAGGACCAGCCGGAGAAGCAGACCAAGAAGTACACCCCCGGGCTCACGTACGCGGACGCGGTGGCGATCGGGCGGGTGATTCCGGCGGTCGAGGCCACCAGCGCGGAGATCGTCGTCAACACCACCCTCACCCGGGAGGGACGCAGCCGTTCGGGGAAGGTGCTCGGAGTCGACACGACCTACTTCCGGCTGACCAATCTCGCGCTGGCGGAAGGGGAGTGGTTCGGCAGCGAACAGGTGGAGCGCGGCCTCCCGGTCGCGATCATCGGTTACGGCGTCCGGACCCGGTTCTTCACGACGGAGGATCCGATCGGGCGGCCGATCAAGGTGGGGGATACCTGGCTCACGGTGGTCGGCGTGCTTGCGGACCGGCGGGTCAGCGCCGAGACGGCGCAGCGGCTTGGCATCCGGGACGCCAACCTGGATGTCTACGTCCCGGTGCACACCATGCTGCTCCGGTTCCGCAACCGGGCCCAGCTCACCCAGCGGGATCTCGAGCAGGCGGCCAGGGCGGTGCAGGTGACCGTCACCGGGGAAGACACCGAGAGCGAGGAACAGCGCGCCGAGCGGACCAACCGGCACCAGCTCGACCGGATCATCGTGCGGGTGGCGGACTCGCGGGAAGTGCCGGCGGTCGCCGAGATCGCCCGGCGGATGCTCCAGCGGCGGCACAACACCGTGGTGGATTTCGAGATCACCGTGCCGGAACTGCTGCTCAAGCAGGAGCAGCGGACCAAGACGATTTTCAATATCGTGCTCGGCGCGATCGCCTCGATCTCGCTGGTGGTCGGCGGCATCGGCATCATGAACATCATGCTGGCCTCGGTGCTGGAGCGGATCCGGGAGATCGGCGTGCGCCGCGCCATGGGCGCCACCCAGAACGAGATTCTCTTCCAGTTCCTCAGTGAGGCGGTGCTCATCAGTGTCGCCGGCGGCGTGGCCGGCGTCATCCTCGGCGTCGCCCTCAGCGTGATCATCGAGCGGGCGGCCGGGGTGCGGACGATCGTCTCGACTCCGTCGGTCATCATCGCCTTCGGCGTCTCGTTCGCCGTGGGGCTCGTGTTCGGGATCGTCCCCGCCTACCGCGCTGCCCGCCAGGACCCGGTGACCTGCCTCCGCTACGAGTGATACCCATGCCGATACTGTCACCGCGGGGGGTCCGCCGCGCCCTTGCGACGATCGCCTGCACGCTGCTGCTTGCGGCCCCGCTCAGCGCGCAGCAGCCACTCACCCTGCCGCAGGCGATCGCGATGGCGCAGCAGCAGAGCCCGCTGGCGCGGGCCGCGCGAGCCACCCGGGACGCCTCACACTACCGGGACCGCGCCTTCTACTCGCGGCTGCTGCCGCAGCTTTCGCTGGGTGGTACGGTGCCCGCGTACAACCGCTCGATCATCCAGGTGCTGCAGCCGGATGGCAGCACCCTGTTCCGGCCCCAGGACCAGCTCAACGCGGCGCTCACCGCCACCGTCACCCAGACGCTGCCGGGCACCGGAGGGGACTTCTTCATCTCCTCGTCACTGGCGAGGCTCTCGGTGACCGGGCAGCAGTCCTTCCGGAGCTGGTCCTCGACGCCGGTGCTGATCGGCCTCCGGCAGTCGATCTTCCGCCCCAACATGACGGGGTGGGACCGGCGGGAGCAGCCGTTCCGGTCGGAGGTCGCGGAACGGCAGTACCGGGAGGCACGGGAGGATATCGCGCTGCAGGTGACCGGTCTCTTTTTCGATGTGTACGCGGCACGGGTCGATCTCGAGAACGCCACCAAGAACGCCGCCGTCAACGACACCCTCTACACGCTCAACAAGGGGCGGTTCGAGGTCGGCAAGATCGGCGAGAACGATTTGCTGCAGAGCGAGCTGGCCCTGCTACGGGCCCGCACGTCGGTGGACGGCGCGCTGCTCGCCTATCAGCGGGCGCTGGCCGCGCTCCGGCTCGGCGTGGGTGTGGCACCGGGCACCCCGATCGAGGTGGTGGTTCCGGCCGACGTCCCCACCTTCGAGCCCGACACCGCGCGCGCCGAGTCGGAGGCGCTCCGCAACCGATCGAGTGTGACCGACGCCGAGCTGCAGGATGTGCAGGCGCGGCGCCGTATCACGGAGGCCAGGCTCAACAACGGCATGGGCGCGACGGTTCAAGCGAGCTATGGTTTCAACGCGACAGGCTCCGAGGCGAGCGCGGCCTACCGGAACCTGCTCGAGGCGCGGCAGTTCACCCTCGCGGTGGAGATTCCGCTGATCCAGTGGGGCGCCCGGAAGGAGGGGATCCAGGCGGCGGAAGCCGACCGGGAGCGGGTGCAAAACGAGGCGCAGTCGACGCGGGAACAGACCGCGCAGGAGGCGCACTTCGCCGCGCTGCAGCTCATGCAGGCGCGCCGCAACCTGGCGCTCTCCGCCAAGGCGGACACGGTGGCGGGGCGCCGGTTCGAGGTGGCCTACAACCGCTACGTGATCGGCCGCATCGCCATCGATAATCTCTACATCGCGCAGTCGGAGAAGGATGCTGCGCTCGGCCAGTACGTGCAGGCGCTCCGCGGGTACTGGGTCGCGCATTACACCCTGCGGCGGGTGACGCTGTACGACTTCGAGGCCAATCAGCCGATCCGCTGAGCTGAAGCCTCAACGCACCGCGGGCGGCCTCACGTCGAGGCCGCCCGCCGCGCTTCCCGATTCCTTGCGCTGGTGCATCACGCCGCAGGATCGGACTGCTTCTTCGCCCGGATCGCCGCCTTGGTCGCCGCCGTCGCCGGCCAGCCCACGTTTCTCGCTGCCTGCCAGGCCTCGAAGAGGTGCGGATCCTTGAGGAAGCGGGCGCGATTGATCCCATCGAGCCGTTTGATGAGCCGCATCACCCGACCCGTGAGGGTCTTGAGTTCGGCACGAGCCTGGACGTGCAACTGCTCGTTGGTATTCACCCTGGTGGCCGCGGCGTCGTAGGCGGCGAGGGCCGTGCCGAAATCCTCCACGAACGTCGGCGGCATGCCATCACCGATGAAGACTGCCTTCTGCTCCGCCGCGAGTGCCTGGATCGACCGAGCCGCGCCGAGGTAGGCGGTCCGGTCACGACGAACGTTCGGGGCCACGAAGCGACGAGCGAGAGCGGGGTCGAGGGTACCATTGCCCTTCGCGATTGCCGCGATCGGGCGAAGGAAGCCCTGATGAATCGTGACGATCAGCCGTTCCTTTTCCTTGTTGGCGGCGCCGGCTTCACGCTGGCCGGTCTCGAACATCGAGCTCACCACGTCCATCCGGTCCAGCACCTGGGCGAGTTCGGCCGTGGCGGAGGCATGTCCCTCGGTGTCGGAGGGATGCTCCGCGCTGAAATCGCGGACCGACTTCCCGGTCAGGTGCTTCAAGCGAATGCGGTCGTCCATATGCGCCTCCCGCGCGAACGGACTGCAGGCGCGATCACCGGTCGAGACGGCGTCGCCATGATCATCAGGGCAGGGACCGGCGGATGGCTCGACACTCCAGCCGGTCGGGGGTGCCCTCACGCGAAGGCTGTGCCACGCATCACCAGCGTGTCCTGGTGTACCTCCGTTAGGCAACGGCGGGGAATGCGCAAGTGACGGAGTGACAGCGAGATCCGACGAGTGGCGCTGGAGCGTCCGGGCGGGCCGGAATGGCGGCGTCCGCGGGGTTCCGGCACCCGGACAGTGTCCTCAGATCGAGACACGAAGACACCTGGAGGACAGTGCAGGAGGACACTCGAGCGATGCCAGCACCCCGTCAGGCAGGGGCGGTGGACGAGCGCACAGGAAGTGCAGGGCCACGCTCCGTGCCGGCGCACGGCCGGTCCAGTGAGGCGGAGCCGAGGTGCGGGCTGGCGGAGCCGAGATGCGGTCAGGCGGAGCCGAGGCGCGGTCTGGCGGAGCGAGGATGCAGGCCAGGCAGTGGCTCGGCGGGAGCAGCGGGGCCGCGATGTGGTGGGCGCAGAGTCGAAGGCGGGGCAGGCGGACCCGCGATGCGGGGGCTGCAGTCGGCTGTGCGGCACCTGCACCGTCCCTGGCGGCGGGTGCAGGCACGGCGTCAGGAGTTGCAGGGCCGCGATCCGAACTCTCGTCTCGGGCGCAGGGATCCGGGGGATCGCCCCTGTGGCAGGGGAGACTGCCACAAGCCCCGGGGCCGCATTATCTTAGGCGCCGCTGGACAGGTGTCCGAGTGGCTGAAGGAGCCGGTCTCGAAAACCGGTAAACCGGCAACGGTTTCGAGGGTTCGAATCCCTCCCTGTCCGTGAAGTCCATGTCAGGGACGCCCCGCCGAGGGGCGTCCCTGATATGTTTTCGGGACCTGCTGCCGATACTTCCAGCATGCCGAATCTCCGTGCCATGACCCCTGCCACGCTCGACCAGCTCACCGGTTCGGTGCTGGGCCTCGCCCTCGGCGATGCCCTGGGCGCCGGGGTGGAGGCACATCCGCCGGAGGACGCCCGGCGCTACGTGGATACGGTGCTGCGGCTGAACACCGTCCCGGAACGGGGCCCCGGTCGCTTCCCGTTCGGGCAGGTCACCGACGACACCCAGCTCATGCGGGAACTGCTGCTGAGCATTGTGGAGGCGGGACAGTTCGATCCGGCCCGGTTCGCGACCCGGCTCCTCAACCTCGTGGCTTCCGGCCGGCTGATTGGCGGGGGACCCGCCGCCCATGCCGCCGCCCGGCAACTCGCGCTCGGCATGCCATGGCATGAGGCGGGGATGCCCGCCCCCTATGCCGGCAACGGCGCGGCGATGCGTGCCGGGCCGCTGGGCCTCCTCTACGGGCACGACACCAGACAGCTCGCGCGAATCGTCTGCGATCAGGCGCGCGTCACCCACCAGGATACCCGGTGCTCGGCCGGGGCCCTGGCGATCGCGGGCGCGACGGCACTCGCCGCCCGGCGGGAGACCATCCGCCCCGCGGAATTCCTGGTGGAGCTGAGCCGGGTAGTGGAGCCGATCGACGCGGCCTTTGCGACCATCCTCTGGGACCTGACGAGCTGGGCCCATCTCCCGCCGGACGAGGCCGCGGGGTTCCTGCACGAGCAGGGACTCGAGCCGGAGTCGCGGGGGGAATGGCACGGCATCTCGTCGTTCGTCACCAGCAGCGTCTGCTGGAGCCTGTACGCATTCCTCCAGTCGCCTGACGACTACGCCGAGGCGGTCTGCATCGCCATCGGGGTGGGTGGCGACACCGACACCATGGCGGCCATGACCGGAAGTATCGTCGGCGGGCGGCTGGGTCGCGCGGCGCTGCCGGAGCCGTGGTGCGCGCGACTCACCGATACCGGCGCGTGGAACGCGGCCGAACTCGAGACCCTGGTGGGGCGAGTCGCCCTGATCCTGGAACGGGAGCGGAACGGTCGATGACCGGGGTGCGCCAGGCAGACGACAGGCCCGTGGTCCGCATCCTCATCGCGGATGACGACGAGCAGTATCGCCTGATGCTGCAGCGCTCACTCGAGCGGGCCGGCTACGCCGTGACGGCCGCGGACAACGGGGGGACCGCCCTCGCGGCGGCGCTGCGCATGGACCATGACGTGGCCGTGCTCGACCTGCTGATGCCCGAAAAGGAAGGGCTCGAGACGATTCGCGAACTGAAGGCGCTCCGGCCCAGGCTGCCCCTCATCGCGATCAGCGGCGGGGGCCGGGGAGGCCCCACCAACTATCTCCGCGCGGCCCGGCTCCTCGGCGCGGTGGCGACGCTGGAGAAGCCGTTCTCGATCCAGGACCTGCTGCGCACCCTGAAGGAAACCCTGACCTCACGCAGTATCAGTTAGGCACCGCCCCCGCACCCAGCCCGGCGTCAGTCCTTGATGTTCTGGCGCAGCTTCGCCACGTCGAGCATCGGGATCCCGCCTTCCGTCGGCACCAGGATCACCAGGTTGTTCGAGCCCTTCATGTCGTGCAGCACCTCCAGGTACTGCTTGGTCAGCGCCTCGGCGGTCAGCGTCTGATTGAGAAGCCGCTGCTGATCGCTCTGCAGCCGGGCGACTTCGACCCGGTGGCGCTCGGTCTGGATCTGCTGTTCCTGGGCGATCTTGGCGTTGATCGCGTTGACCACCTGCTCCGGCGGCTGCAGGTCCCGGAGGAAGAACGCGGTGACCTCGGCGATGCGGAACGGCTCTCCGCCGGCGCGTGGCTGGGTGATGAGCGCGGAGTCCACCAGCGACTGCATGTACGCGGCAATCTCGGTCCGCTTGGCGATGTCGTTGATGGAGAATCTGCCCATGCCGTCCCGCACGCCCTGGCGGATCGCATTGAGCACGATCGAGTGGATCTGCTCCTCGCTGCCGATCTCGGTGAAGATGCGGGGGGCGTCCTGGGGATTGATCTGCCAGCGCAGGCCGGCATCCACGGTCATCCCCATCTGTTCGCTCGAGAGGGTCGCGATGGTCTCCGCGTCCTCGCCGGCGCGCGGGAACTGCTCCTCGCGGGTGGAGTAGCGCTCGACCGAAGACCAGGGCGTGACGAAATGCACCCCGGGCAGCAGCGGCACCGGGTCCACGGTGCCGAAGGCGTGCTTCACGCCCACCGTCCCCGGCTCGATGATCACGATCAGCGCACCGACCACCGCGAGGAGGCCCAGCGTGCTGAACACCAGCGCGAACGCGCGCAGCAGGCCGGAGCTCTTCGCGCCAGCCGCTCCCGACCGGGCCACCATCATGAAGAACGCGACGAGCAGCAGGACGCCGCCGAAGATCAGCTTGCCCACGAGCGATACCCCTGGATTGGAATGGTGGATGAACGTACTGCCTTCATCGCCGGCTCGTCAGGGGATCGCTCAAGCCATCCGGCCGGGAGACGATACTGGGATGGACGTCCCCGGTCCCGCATCGTGAGGAACACGCCCCCTGTCCGAGCGCCCCGACTCCGCCGCCTCGCCGCCCGGCATACGGCCGACCACGCATCTCGCCCGATGACCGGGAGACGATCGCGCGGCAGGCGCGGATGTTTCGCCGCATCGAGACGATGCTGTCGATCGGCGGGTGGGAGCTCGACCTGCGCTCGGGGAAGCTCGTGTGGAGCGAGGAGACCTACCGGATCCACGATACGACGCCCGCAGCATATGCCCCGGAGGTGGAGACCGCGATCGGCTTCTACGCCCCGGAGAGTGTGCCGGTCATCCGGGAGGCGGTCGACCGGGCCATCGCTCAGGGCATCTGGTACGATCTCGAATTGCGGCTGATCACGGCGAAGGGACGCAGCATCTGGGTCCGGTCGACGGGTGGCGCCGATCATGAGGCGGGGCAGCCGGTGCGGCTGTGCGGCGCCCTGCAGGACATCACCGATCGCATCGAGGCCCGCGAGTCATTGCGGGACAGTGAGGCCCGCCTGGCCGGCGTGGTCGCGATGGCGCTGGATGCGATCATCGTCGTTGACAGCCGGGGGGCGATCGCGCTGTTCAATCACGCCGCGGAGACCATGTTCCGGGTGCCGGCGGCCGAGGCGCTCGGGGAGCCGGCGGCGCGCTATCTCCCGGCGTGGGACAGCGGGTCCGGATCGGGCGAACGGCGCCGTGGCACGGCGCACCGAGGGGATGGTGAGGCGTTCGAATGCGAGGCCGCGATCGCGCGGGCGATTCACGCCGGGGTGCCTCTGTACACGGTCATCGTGCGCGACCTGTCCGACTTCACGCGCGCTGAAGCGGCGCGGACCCTGCTGGAGGAGCAGCTCCGTCAGGCGCAGAAGATGGAAGCGATCGGCACGCTCGCGGGCGGCATCGCGCATGACTTCAACAACATCCTCGGCGCGGTGCTGGGCAACGCCGAGATGGTGCTCTCGGACCTTCCCGCGGAACATCCGGCGCGGCTCTCCCTGCAGCAGATTCTCAAGAGCACCGAGCGGGCCAACAACCTGGTCCGTCAGATCCTCGCCTTCAGCCGTCAGCAGAAGCACGAGCGCCGGCCGATCGGCCTCGACACGGTGATCCTCGATGCCATCCCCCTGCTGCGCGCCATGCTGCCGGCGTCGATCGACATCCGGACGGAGTGCGAGGCCTCGACACCGCCGGTGCTGGCGGACGCCGCCCAGATGCAGCAGGTGCTGATGAACCTCTGCACCAATGCCGCGCAGGCCCTCGGCAGCCGGCCGGGGCGGATCGAGATCGCTCTGTGCGGCGTCCAGCTCGATGCGCGCGGCAGCGAGCCGCTCGCCGATCTCCCCGCCGGGGCGTATGTGCGGGTCTCGGTGACCGATGATGGCGTCGGGATGAGCCGGGAGACGCTGGATCGCATCTTCGACCCCTTCTTCACCACCCGCGATCCCGGTGAGGGAAGCGGGCTCGGCCTCTCGGTCGCGCATGGGATCGCGCGGGCGCACGACGGCGGCATCGTCGCGTGCAGCCGGCCGGGGCTGGGATCCACGTTTCATCTCTATCTGCCGGTGTGGGAAGGCGCGGGCGCCGTGGCCGAGCCGGAGCATCCGCCTGCCCCGGGTCAGGGCGAACGGGTGCTGCTGGTGGATGATGAGGACGCCCTCATCGCGGTCGCCTCGCTGCTGCTCAAGCGGATGGGTTACGCCGTCACGGCATTCACCGATCCGGTTGCCGCGCTGGCCGAGATCCGGCGGGATGCCGGGGAGATCCGCCTGGTCGTCTCCGACCTCACCATGCCGGAGATCAACGGGGTGGAGCTCGCGCGCGAGGTGCAGCGCATGCGGCCGGGGCTTCCGGTCCTGCTCACCACCGGCTATACGGGGGAGCTCGATCACTCCACGTTTGGCGCGGACGGCATCGTCGGCGTCATCCAAAAGCCATACGGCACGAGCGCGCTCGCGCGTGCCGTGCGCGACGCGCTCGACGGGATTCCCCTGATCTGAGTCGGTGCCGGCGGAGGGTCGTCGGGCAATCGCAGGCTGCCGGTGGCGGGGCGGGGCGGGGCTGGCTAAACTTCCCGCCCGTCGCTTCGGAGGTATGGGGCGCGCGGATCCCTGGACTGGTGCTCGAGTGGTTTAAGAGGCACGCCTGGAAAGCGTGTGTACCTTGCAAGGGGTACCGAGGGTTCGAATCCCTCCCGGTCCGTTGCCGCGCATCGACTTCGTGTCGGTGCGCGGCGTTCGTTTTCCTGGAGATGCGGAGCGGTGGTGCCCGGCTGCCGCATGGCTCTTCAGTAGGTTCCGGTCTTCTTGTGCTCCACGATCGGTGTGGTGCTGACCGAGACCGATGCGCCGGTGACGTGCTCGCCGGAGGCGTCGCGGAACAGGATGAAGTCCCGAAGGGCGGTCGTGATCGCGCCGGTGCAGCGCACCCGCACACTCGACACCCTGTCGGTGAGGCGGTGCAGAGGCAGGGCGCCGAGCGGCACGTCGTGGTAGTCCCCGCAGTCAAACGTGCCAGGCGCCGCTCGGGCGCCCGAACCCATATCCGCTAGGAACTGGTCGAGGGTCCTTCGGCCCGCCGTGCCGTAGTAGTCCGGGCGGTCGGCGACGAATACGATCCGGCCACCCGTCGCGATGAACTGTTTGAGCGTGTTGATCTCCGCGACGGTGAACACCTCGCGGGGCAACCAGAGGAAGAGCAGCTTCGCGCCGGCCGGAATGCTCGTCAGGGTGCCGGACCTCGAGAATATGTCCGACAGTCCGCCACCGACGAGGCCGGTATACAGGGTGCGTAGTCCGGAAAGCGCGCTGTCACCACACGCGCCATCGCGCCAGCAGGGTGACTCCCGCCCGCGGTCGAACAGCGCCGCGCCGCTGGGGTCGAACTGGGGGTAATCCCATCGTTTCGACCACGGCTCCTCCACCGTCCAGATCAGCTGGCCGGCGAGGAGCATGTTGCCGGGCAGTCCGCCGTTATCGAACATGTTTAGATCGGTGAGGACGGTGACGCGCGGTCGGCAGTCGGGGAACATGTAGATCGCCGCGTAGCGCGCCGCCGTATCCGACTGCCATCGGGGATCGTCCGGCCACGGTATCTCCCCGCCCGCCCACATCGGTGGAAGTGTCCGCCCCTCGCGGCGCATGGCCGCCCTCGGCAGGATGGCGTACACCATCAGTTCCTCGTTGATGAGATCCATCGGCACGCGGTGAGTCACCACCTCCGCGGGCGGATCGTTGCGACTCTGGAGGATGAATCGCTCGAAGTCCACCTTGCCATTCGGTCCGAATGGGATGCCGTAGGGGATGTTGATCCACTCGATGACGCCGAACGTGGTGCGGACGAAGCGGAAGCCGGGTGCAGCCCTGAAGGCGCCGTAGATGCTGTAGTCGTCCCAATATGTTGCTACCCAACCCGCCATCTCTCCCGAGACAGTGGTGAACGGGAAGCTGTCTATCTCCCCACAATTGCCCTGACCGATGGCCTGGCGCTGGACCAGGCTGCTGCGCTGCGGATTGTACGGAATTGATGATGTCGTAGTCGGCAGGTCGGGGCTGCAGGAAGCGACGAGGACGGAGGCCAGAGCGAGCGAAGCGGCTAGGCGGCGGTGCATGGCAATCCTCCCTTGTGGAGAGGGCCCTTCGCCGGACCGGGACGCATGAAACGGGGGATCGCGCGGGCCGAGTCGAGGCTCGATTGCCCGGCGCTGGGGGCTCACCCGTAGCATGGGTCGGGATGCCTGAGCAGGCCCTGAGGTGGGGATGAGAGTTGGCTCAGGGGGTGCCTCGCCGCCGTCTCACGCCGCTTTCAGCATCCCTGCACAGCCCAACTCCCATACTTCCAGTTAATGGGGATATCACCCCTTGGAAGGGAGGATGTATGTGCAGGATGTCGCGGCTGCTCCTTCTGGCGACAACGGCCTTGGGCTTGATTGCTGCTTGCGGCTCCGGAGGAACGGGGCCATCGGGCCGTGCGATTGATCCAAGCGAGGTTCATGGCCCCTGGACGATCGTACTTACCGATACCGCCGGATGCGCCGGGCCCGGCTTTGCCCATAGCAGCATTAGTCTGTGGGTCATTATCGATTCTATAGGCTTCCCCCACTCCCTCGACGCGTTGCAGAGCACATGGAGCAGCGGAGGCCTCAATGGATGGGTGCTCGGGAACTTCAGTTCGAGAGTGCCCGGGGGAGCCCGTCTCGTGTTCACTGTGGGACCGACCAGCCCCCTGCCGCCTGATTCACTGCGGAAGATCTTCGAATACAGCGGAGCGCTGAGTGATCAGTTGACGCTCTCGGGAACCGTGACAGACCCCGAGCCGGGGTGGCAGGTTCCGGCACTTTCACCCAATCCCTGCGTATATCGAGCGCGGGGGAGCCGTCCCTGAGGTGGGGCTGCGCCAGCATGCGCCAACCGCCGACGGGACAGAAGGTACCGAGGGTTCGAATCCCTCCCGGTCCGTGTGGCGAGGTGAGTAGGGGCGGCCGGCAGGTCGCCCCTGCGCATTTCCGGCAACGCCAGCCCCGGAGAACCAATTCCCGACTCCCGGCGTATCATTGATACTCGAACCTGCGCCAGGGACATCATGCTGATCCGCCGTCCGCCCGACCTTCGATCGTCCGAGATCACCGACGAGAAGCTCTACGTCAACCGCCGGGCCTTTCTGGCCGGGCTCGCCGGTGCCGGAATCCTGCTCACGCTGGGAGAGCGCGCCGCGCTGGCGGAGGGGATCGCCCGCGAGGGCGCCCGCCGGCTGGCCGGAGACGATGACAAGCTGACCCCATACGAGTCGGTCACGACCTACAACAACTTCTACGAGTTCGGGACCGACAAGGAGGACCCGGCGGTCAACGCCAAGGGCTTCCGTACCCGGCCCTGGAAGGTGCGGATCGACGGGGAAGTCGCCAAGCCGGCGGACTATGATCTCGACGCTCTGGTGAAGCCGTACAAGCTTGAGGAGCGGATCTACCGCCACCGCTGCGTCGAGGCCTGGAGCATGGTGATCCCGTGGCAGGGCTTCCCGCTTCGCGACCTGATCGCGAAGGTGCAGCCGACGAGCCGGGCGAAGTTCGTGGAGTTCACCACGCTCTACGATCCGCAGCAGATGCCGGGGCAGAAGAGCCGGATCCTCCCCTGGCCGTACCTGGAAGGGCTCCGCATGGATGAGGCGATGCACCCGCTCACGCTGCTGGCCACGGGTCTCTACGGCAAGACGCTGCCGAACCAGAACGGCGCACCGCTCCGGCTGGTGACGCCGTGGAAATACGGCTTCAAGGGCTGCAAGTCGATTGTGCGGATCCGCTTCACCGAGCAGCAGCCCATGAACACCTGGCAGGCGATCGCCCCGGACGAGTACGGCTTCTACGCCAACGTGAATCCCGCCGTCGATCATCCGCGGTGGAGCCAGGCCCGCGAGCGGCGCATCGGCGAGCTGTTCAAGCGGAAGACGCTGCCGTTCAACGGGTACGCGGAGCAGGTGGCCGGACTGTATACCGGCATGGACCTGAAGCAGAACTTTTGAGCCGGGCCATCACGAGGAGCGAGCCGACGAGGGATTCCTTCAGCTGCACACCTGGAGGGATTCCTCGCTTCGCTCGGAATGACAGCAATTCATGACCCGCCTTCAGTTCACCACCCGCATTCTCAAGCCCGCAGGCTTCGTCGCGGCCCTCGGCCCACTCGTCTGGCTCGTCTGGGCCGCCTTCGGCGGGGGCGACCTGGGCGCCGATCCGATCAAGACCATCCAGGTCACGACCGGGCTCAGCATCCTGGTGCTGCTGCTGGCCGGGCTGGCGGTGACCCCGATCCGCAAGCTCTTCCACTATGGTGAGCTGATCCGGGTGCGGCGCATGCTGGGCGTGTTCGCCTTCTTCTATGCGGTGCTGCACGCGGTGACGTACTTCGTCTTCGATCAGTCGCTCGACCCGGGGCTCATCTGGGCCGATACGGTCGAGCATCCGCGGATCGCGGTGGGCTTCATCGCCTTCCTGCTGCTGATTCCGCTGGCCGCGACGTCGACGGATGGGATGATCCGCCGCCTCGGCAAGCGCTGGGGGCGGCTGCACAAGCTGGTCTATCCCGCGGCCGCCCTGAGCATCCTCCACTACCTGATGGTGCAGAAGCTTGACCTCAGCAAGGGGATCATCTACGCGGGCGTCTTCGGGGCATTGATGCTGCTCCGGCTGCCGTTCCTCGCGTCGGGCCGGCGGCCGGCGCCGAGGGCTGCGCCGAGTCCGTAGGCGGATGGGGCGGCGCCGCTCGCGCTCCGCCGCCGGCCCATTCCCTCTCAGGGGCGGACTCGCTAGGTTCCCCGCACCATGCCCTCCCGCTCGACCCTGCTTGACGAACGGGCGATCGCCCGAGCCCTCACCCGCATGGCTTCCGAATTACTGGAACAGTGCCACGGCACGACCGACGTGATCCTCGTCGGGATTCAGCGCCGCGGCGTCGAGCTGGCCCAGCGTCTCGCGAAGCTGGTCGAAGGTCTCGAAGGCCGTCCGATCCCCACCGGCAAACTCGACATCACCCTCTACCGCGATGACCTGCAGGCCGTCGGCCCGCGCCCGGTCATCGGCGAGACCCAGCTCCCGTCCGACCTGGACGGGCGCATGGTGGTGATCGTCGACGACGTGCTCTACACCGGCCGGACCATCCGGGCCGCGCTCGACGAACTCGCCGACTTCGGGCGGCCCCGGCGGATCCTGCTCTGCGTGCTCGTGGACCGTGGGGGAAGGGAACTCCCGATTCAGCCGGACATCGTCGGCCTCCGCCAGTCGACGGGGCCACGCGAGCGGGTCGACGTGCTGGTCCAGGAGCTCGATGGCCGGGACGCCGTCGAGCTGGTCCGGAGCGATCCATGACGCCGCTCTCGCTCGGCAAGGACCTGGTCGGCCTCGAACACCTCTCCGCCGAGCAGTTGCGGCTGATCCTCGACACCGCGGAACACTTCAAGGAAGTGAGCGAGCGGCCGATCAAGAAGGTGCCGGCGCTCCGCGGCAAGACGATCGTCAACCTCTTCTTCGAAGCCTCGACCCGCACCCGCATCTCCTTCGAGTTCGCCGAGAAGCGGCTCTCCGCGGACACGGTGAACGTGGCCTCCAGCGGAAGCTCGGTCTCCAAGGGCGAGACCCTGGTGGACACCGCCCGCAACCTCGAGGCGATGCGGATCGACATGGTCGTCATCCGGCATCACTCCTCCGGCTCCGCCGAATTCCTGGGCAACCGGATCCGCTCCAACGTGATCAATGCCGGCGACGGCACGCACGAGCACCCGACTCAGGGACTGCTCGACATCCTCACGCTGCGCGACCGCTTCGGGAGGATCGAAGGGCTCAAGGTCGCCATCTGCGGCGATGTGCTGCACAGCCGGGTGGCGCGGAGCAACATCTGGGGCCTCAAGAAGCTGGGAGCGGAGGTGGCGGTCTGCGGGCCGCACAGTCTGATGCCGCGGAGCATCGGCGACCTCGGTGTGGAGGTGATCCCGAGGATCGACGACGCCATCGCATGGGCCGATGCCCTGAACGTGCTCCGGCTGCAGCTCGAGCGGATGACCAGCGGGTTCATCCCCAGCCTGCGGGAATACAACCGGGTCTTCGGGGTCACCCGCGAGCGGCTGGAGCGCGCCAGGAAGGACGTGGTGATCATGCACCCCGGGCCGATGAATCGCGGGGTGGAGATCGACAGCGACGTGGCCGACGGTCCCTTCAGCCTCATCCTGCCGCAGGTGACCAACGGGGTCGCGGTCCGGATGGCGGTGCTCTACCTGCTGGCCGGCGGCACGCCCGAATCACAGCATAGCGGAGGCAGTGAGTGACGCGCCCGATTCTCATCAAGGGGGGCCGGGTCATCGACCCGTCCCGCCGCAGCGATGGCGTGGCCGACGTGTACCTGGCCGAGGGCCGGGTGGCCTCCGTGGGACTCAACATCACGGGTGAGGATGGCTGCCTGGTCATCGATGCGAAGGGGAAGGTGGTCACCCCCGGGCTGATCGACCTCCACGTGCATCTGCGGGAGCCGGGATTCGAGGACCTCGAGACGGTGGCGACGGGCGCCATGGCGGCGGCGGCCGGCGGATTCACCGCGGTCTGCGCGATGCCCAATACCGATCCACCGCTCGACAACCAGGGTGCGATCGGGTTCGTGATAGCCCAGGCGCAGAAGGCGGGGAAGGCGCGCGTCTACCCGATCGGGACCATCTCGGTCGGGCAGAAGGGGGAGAAGCTCTCGGAGTTCGGGGAGCTGATGAGTGCGGGCGCGGTGGCGGTGAGCGACGACGGCAAGCCGGTCATGTCGAGTCACCTCATGCGCACCGCGATGGAGTATGCCAGGACCTTCGGCATCCCGGTGGCCGACCACTGCGAGGAGATCACCCTCGCCTACGCCGGCGCCATGCACGAAGGCATCGTTGCCACGAAGCTCGGCCTCAAGGGGATCCCCTCGGCCGCGGAGGAGATCCACGTCGCCCGCGACATCATCCTGTCCGAGCTGACCGGGGCGCACATCCACCTCTGCCACATGAGCACCCGGGGTTCTGTCTCGCTCATCCGCCGCGCCAAGGACATGGGGCTCCGGGTGACGGCGGAGGTGACGCCACACCATTTCACGCTGACGCACGAAGCGTGTCTCGGCTACAACACCAACGCCAAGATGAATCCGCCGCTCCGCGAGTGGGAGGATGTCGAGGCGGTGCGTGAGGCGCTCAAGGACGGCACCGTCGACGTGATCGCGACCGACCACGCCCCGCACCCCTACGATGCCAAGGAGCGCGAATTCGACGACGCCCCGAACGGCATCCTCGGCCTCGAAACGGCCTTCGGGCTGGCGATCACCGAGCTGGTCCGGCCGGGCATCGTGGCACTGCCCGACCTGCTGCACCGGATGAGCACCCGGCCGGCCCAGCTCTTCAATCTGCCGGGCGGCAGCCTCGCGGTGGGCGCCCCGGCCGATATCGCGATCTTCGATCCCGACGCGGAGTGGACGGTGGAGCCATCCAGGTTCTACTCCAAGAGCCGGAACACCCCCTTCGGCGGCCGAAAGCTCTTCGGCCGGGCGGAGCTCACGATCGTCCGGGGACGGGTGGTCTACGATCGCGCCAGCGCCTGAGCCCGTCCCGGCCGGCCGGCGCCCGGGCGCCTCACCGGATGGCTTTCGTAAAGCCACTACAGAGTTAGATTTGCCCCTGACGCTGAGCGGTATCAAGCGCTGGCACGGCCGAGAGGGATGACCCGGACATGACCAAGCCGACTCCAGAGAGCGGTAATTCGATCGAACGGCTGCTGCAGGACCGCAGCCAGTTCGTCAGCTGGCTCACCAGGCTCAACGCCACGGGTGAGACGACGCCGGCCGTGCCCGAGGCGGTCCGCAGCCGGGTGCGCGCCGACTACGAGCGCCGCCTCGACGCGGTGCTCGAGGAGTTGCGCGGACACACCGCCTCGATCGAGGAACAGGTCACGGATCTCTCGACCCGGGCCGCGCTGCTGACGACGCGGGAGAACGAGCAGAAGGAGCAGCTCTCGGAGGCGGAAGTCCGGCATCTGGTCGGGGAATACGACGAGGGCAAGTGGGACGGGATCCGGGCGGAGCTGATGAAAGTCATCAGTCAGATCCACTCGGAACTGACCCACACGACCAGCGAGATCGACCGGCTGAACGAGGTCCTGGCGACCATCCGCGCCCCCGTCGCGGCTGCACCGGAGCCGGAGCCCGAGGCGGTCCTCCTCATGGAGCCCGAGCCGGAGCCGGAGATCGTCCTCGCGCCGCCTCCGCCGCCGATCGCCGCCGCACCGCGTCCCGGCGTCACCACCTCCGCCCCGCGTCAGGCAGTGCCGCCAGAACCACCGGCCGTGAAGCCCGAACCCGCGGCCGAGCCGGCGCGGCCGGCGGCCTCGGCGGTGCCCGGGACGACCGAGATCCCATTCCGTCCGGTGCCACCACGGCCACAGCCAAAGGCACCAGCCCCCGCTCCGCCGAAGAAGGAGGAGCAGCCGAGCCGGACCCTCTGGTTCCCGTCGGGAAAGCCAACGGAGCAGGGAGCCGGCGGCGGGAAGCTCGACGAACTGGCGTTCCTGAAGTCCGTGACGGGCAATGAGGCCCAGGCGCCGGCGGCCCAGACTCCGACACCGAAGCCCGCTCGCGCGAGCGGTGGGTTCGCCAAGCCGCCCGCGGAAGCTGCCCCTTCCATGACCACCGCGCCGACTCCGGTGATCGAGCCGCCGGCTGCGAAGGCCCCGGCCCCGGCGCCAGCGGAGCCCAAGGATCGCTCGAGC
This sequence comes from uncultured Gemmatimonadales bacterium, assembly GCA_963817435.1. Classification (GTDB taxonomy): domain Bacteria; phylum Gemmatimonadota; class Gemmatimonadetes; order Gemmatimonadales; family GWC2-71-9; genus JADJOM01. The sequence continues at coordinate 794,541 of CAWFNY010000001.1, read as the reverse complement.
GGTTCGGGGCAGAAGACCCTGAAGTGTGGCGAGTGCGGGACGCTCAACCGCCCGACGGAGTGGTATTGCGAGCGCTGCGGAGCGGAACTGGCTGCGCTGTAGGCGGGAAGGCGGAAGGGCGGGAAGGCCGACGGAGACAAGCAACAAGGGTGGGTTCCCCGAGGGGATCCCACCCTTAGTATTTCCTACCTTCCGTCTAACCGCCTAACCGCCCAACCGCCTTACTTCTTGCCCGCCACAAAGATCGCCAGTCGGCTCTTGGTCCGGTTGGCGGTGTTCTTGTGGACCAGGTTCTTGCGGCCGGCGCGGTCGAGGAGGCGAACCGCCTCGGTGAACGCGACTTCGGCATCCTTGGCTGTCGCGGCGGCGCGGACCTTCTTGATGGCGGTACGGAGCTGACTGCGGCTGGCGCGGTTGCGCTCGTTGGCCGCGAGCGACTTCCGCATGGCCTTCTTGGCGGACTTGATACGGGGCACGGACAACCTCTCGTTGAAGCCTCAGAACCAGCCCGACCCGGGCCAGCGGGAAGCCGACATTCTAGACGGAAGAACGCGCAAGGTCAAGCCGGGGGCGGGTTTTCATGGGGTACCCCCCCCGTTAGATTGGGCGACCTTCATGAGTGACTTCATTCTCGCGCTGCCCATCCTGGTGTTCTCCCTCGTGGCGCACGAGTACGCCCACGCCCGGACTGCCCTCTGGCAGGGCGACGACACGGCCTATATGCTGGGCCGGGTGACGCTCAATCCGTTGCCGCACATCGATCCGATCATGACGGTGCTGCTGCCGGCGATCCTGTGGCTGACCAGCGGGGGAACCTTCGTCTTCGGCGGCGCGAAGCCGGTGCCGGTGGTCCCGCGCAAGTATCGTCATTATGTCCGCGGCGACCTCATCGTCTCCTCGGCCGGAGTGATCACCAATTTCGGGCTATCGTTCGTCTGCGCGGGGATCTTCGCCGGGCTCGGGCTGCTCGCGACGGGGCTCCCGGCGCTCAGCGATGGCCTCGCCATTCTGCAGCGCATGATGCTTCGGGGCGTCTGGCTCAACCTCGTGCTCTGCGTCTTCAACCTGATTCCGATTCCCCCGCTGGACGGCTCGCATCTGCTCTATCATATGCTGCCGCCCGCATGGGCAACCCGATTCCGGCAGATAGGCCAGTTCGGCTTCATTCCGCTGATGGTGTTGCTCATGTTCTTCGGCCCGGTGATCAGCTTCCTGCTGACGCCGGCCACCTGGGGCTTCGGCCACTTCTACGGCGTGCTCAGCCAGTACGGCATCGGGGACGTCTGGGACTTCACTCGCGGATGACTTCGCCCGCTGCACCGACCTCCGCTCTCGGCGCCGACCCAGGGTTCGTCGTCCAGCTGGACGCGTTCAATGGCCCGCTCGATCTGCTGCTGCACCTCCTTCGGGAGGAGCAGATCGATATCGCCGACATTCCCATCGCGCGGATCGCGGATCAGTTCCTCGGCGTGATCCAGAGTCTGGGACTCAACCAGGCCGCCGACTATCTGGAGATGGCGGGGCGGCTGCTCCGCCTGAAGGCCCAGATGCTGCTCCCGCGCCGCGACGGCGAGGAGGGCTGGGAGGATCCGCGCCACGAACTGGTGCGGCGCCTGCTGGAATACCAGCTCATCAAGGAAGTCGCCGGGTGGCTGGAGCGCGCGGCCGACCGCCGGGCGGACCAGCAGCCGCGGGGCTACCTGCCGCCAGCGCCCGAGCTGCCGCCACCCCCACTCACCCTGGACCTGCTCGAACTGCTCAAGGCGGTCGAGAAGGTCATCTCGGAGATTCCGTCTCCGGTGCTCCACCGCGTGGTGGCCCGGCCGCTGGACACCGAGGGTGCCACCCGGCGGCTGGAGGCGATGCTGGCCGAGCGGGAGGAATTCACCTGGCTCGAGGCCCTCGGGCCCCGGCCGACGATCGTCGACGTCCTTTCGACTCTGCTCGCGATTCTCGAGCTGGCCAAGCGCGGTCTGGTGCGCCTGGCGCAGTCCGAGGCGTTCGCATCCTTCGTGATCCGGCGGGAGAAGCCGCCCGAGGATCCCGCCGCCCCTCCCGTGGACACCACCGATGCCGCTGAACCCGCTCACCCAGTTGATTGAGGCTGCGCTCTTCGCAGCCAACCGGCCGATCACCATCGAGGAGCTGCAGACCCTCGAGCCGGATGCCTCACTCGCGGACGTGCGCACCGCTCTGGACGAGTTGCGCGAGCACTATGACTTCGATGGCCACTCGGTCGAGGTGCTGGAACTCGCCGGTGGCTACCAGATCCTGACCCGGCGGGCCTTTGCCGAAGCGATCGAGCGGGCGCAGTTCGCGGTGCGCACGCCGAAGCTGACGGCCGCGGCGATGGAAACGCTCGCCGTCATCGCCTATCGCCAGCCGGTGGGACGCGCCGAGATTGAGGAGATACGCGGCGTCTCGGCCGGCGGCGTGCTGCGGAGCCTGCAGGAGCGCGGCCTGATCGAAGTCGTCGGGCGCTCCGAGGCGATGGGGCGGCCCCTGCTGTACGGCACCACGCCGCTGCTGCTCGAGCTGCTCGGGCTGCGCGATCTCGGGGAGCTGCCGCGCACCGAGGAGTTCAGCGTGGCGCTGCACAGCCACAAGGCCGAGACTACGGCCGACTCTGACGAGGCCGCGGCTTCAGTCCCGGCGGAATCATGACCGAGATGCGACTGCAGCGGGCCCTGGCCCGAGCGGGGATCGCCAGCCGGCGCGCCGCCGAGGAGCTGATCACGGAGGGCCGGGTGCGGGTGGACGGAGCGATCGCGACGCTGGGGATGAAGGTGGATCCCGACCGGCAGAAGATCACCGTCTCCGGCAAGCCGGTCCACCAGGTGGAGCAGCGCTGGCTGGCGTTCCACAAGCCGATGGGTGTCGTCACGACGGCGAGCGACGAAGAGGGCCGGCGCACGGTCTTTGATTTCATCAAGGACCCGCGCGGGCTCACGTATGTCGGCCGCCTCGACGTGAACACCACCGGTCTGCTGCTGCTCACGACGGATGGGGAAGCGGTCCACCGCCTCACCCATCCGAGCTACCGCATTCCGCGCAGCTATACCGCGCTGGTGCACGGAAAGACGGCGCCCGAGATCGAGGCGGCGGTCAAGCAGCGGGTGCTGGTGGACGGCAAGGCGGTCGTGCCGGTCCGGGTGCGAGTCAGACCGGGCAAGGAAGGCCGCAGCATCCTCGACGTGACGCTTCACGAAGGGCGGAACCGGATCGTGCGCAACTGGTGCGATGCAATGGGTATCAAGGTGGACCGCCTGGCCCGCATCTCCTACGGTCCGGTGCGGCTCGGCGAACTGCCGGTCGGCACCACCCGCGCGCTGTTTCCTCAGGAGGAGGATGCGATCTACGAGGCGATCGGCCTCTCGCCCGCGGGGAGCAAGCCGGCGAAGGGCGGAGCGGCCCCTCGGCGGCCAGCCGCGAAGAAGCCGGCGGCCAGGAAGGCGGCCCCCCGGAAACCGGCGACCCGTGAGGCTCGTCACACATCGAAGAAACGGGGCTGACAACGCGGCGGTCGCCCACTATCCTCCTCGGTGACCTGACCGCGCACCGATCACCGCTCACCACGCCCTCTCCATGACTGCTCGTCCGTCAGTTCCGACCCGCACGGTGGACGCGAGTCCCATCCAGCAGGTGGTGGCCGAAGTCGGCCGTCGCATCGTGGGGCAGGAGACGATGATCGAGCGGCTGATGATCGGCCTCCTCACCGGCGGGCACATCCTGCTCGAGGGCGTTCCCGGACTCGCCAAGACGCTGGCGGTCAAGACCCTCGCCGAAATCGTCGAAGTCAGCTTTTCCCGCATCCAGTTCACCCCGGACCTGCTCCCGGCCGACCTCATCGGCACGATGGTCTTCGACCCGCGGACCCAGGAGTTCAAGGTCAAGCAGGGTCCGATCTTCGCGCAGATCGTCCTCGCCGACGAGATCAACCGTGCGCCCGCCAAGGTGCAGGCCGCGCTGCTGGAGGCGATGCAGGAACATCAGGTGACCATCGGCGGGACGGGGTTTGTGCTGCAGGAGCCGTTTCTGGTGCTCGCGACCCAGAACCCGATCGAGAACGAGGGCACCTATCCGCTGCCTGAAGCGCAGCTCGACCGGTTCATGCTGAAGGTCCGCGTCGGCTATCCGACCCGGGAGCAGGAAAAGGAAGTCCTTCTCCGCCGGAGCGGCAGTGCGGAGGCCCCGGTGCGCCAGCTGCTGGATGCGCCGACGATTCTCGCGCTGCGGGAGACGATCGCCGCGACCTACATGGACCAGAAGGTGATCGACTACATCGTCGATCTGGTGAGGGCCACCCGTGATCCGTCGGTGGTGGGCCTCGGGAATCTCAAGCCGCTGGTGGCCTTCGGCGCGTCCCCGCGCGCCTCGATCGCCATGGCCCAGGCGGCGCGGGCGCATGCGTATCTGCGGGGCCGTGGCTATGTGATTCCCGAGGACGTCCGTGCGATGGCGCTCGACGTCCTGCGCCACCGGGTGCTGCTGACGTTCGAAGCCGAGGCCGAGGAGATCGACTCGGATCACGTGGTCACCCGCATTCTGGACGCGGTCCCGGTGCCGTAGGCGTGCACGGCCGTGCGATACGCGCGCATGGCTGTGCGCGCCGACTGCACGGGCCCGGCGTTGAGACCCCTCATGGCCTCCATCTCCCCTGAAATCCTGAAGCAGGTCAAGGCGATCGAACTCCGCTCGCGCGGGATCGTCGCGTCGCTGTTCGCGGGAGAGTATCGCTCCGTGTTCCGGGGGCAGGGGATGGAGTTCGCCGAGGTGCGCCAGTACGAGCACGGCGACGATTTCCGTGCCATCGACTGGAACGTTTCCGCGCGGCTCGGCCATCCCTACATCAAGACGTTCATCGAAGAGCGCGAGGTCACGCTGCTGCTGATCGTGGACCAGTCCGGCTCCACTCACTTCGGCGAACCCCGCACCAAGGCCGCCATCTCGGTGGAGGTCGCGTCCATCCTTGCGCTCGCCGCCGCCAGCACCAATGACCGCGCGGGCGCGCTGCTCTTCTCCGAAAAGGTCGAGCGGGTCATTCCGCCCGGGAAAGGGAGGCGTCACGCCCTCCGGGTGATTCGCGACCTGGTCGCGTTCCAGCCCGCCGGCCGGCGCACCAACCTCTCGGCCGCGCTCCATTACGCGACCGGCCTCCTCAAGCACCGCAGTATCGTCGTGGTGCTCTCGGATTTTCTGGCCGAGGGCTGGGAGCTGCCCCTGCGGCAGCTCGGCGTGCGCCACGACGTGGTCGCGATCGCGGTCGAAGACCCGCGGGAAACCGAGTTGCCTGACGCAGGCTGGCTGGATCTCGAGGACGCCGAAACCGGTGACCGGCGCACCGTCGATACCGGTGACCGTCAGGTCCGCGGGCGGCTGCGCGCACTTGCGGAGAAGCGTCGGGAGGATCGGGCTCGCGCGTTCGCGGCCGCGGGAGTCGACCAGGTCGTCATCTCCACCCGGGCCGACTACGCGCCGGTACTCCGGCGCGCCTTCGCGCTCAGAGCCAAGCGGTTGCAGCGATGATCCGGGTCTTGCTGCTGCTGCTGCAGGCACAGGCGTCACCGCCGACTGTTGGCGACACCATCTGGCTCGAGCGGACCGTCGACGTGCCACCGGGCGCTGAGGTCCGTGCGGCGGCGTGGGAACCCGAGAGCCCGATCTCGCTGCTGGGCAAGCCGGAAGTCCGGCGCAGCGGCGGGTCGGCGACCGTGGTCTATCCGGCGGTCGCCTGGGCCGCGGGGACTCAAACCATTGAGGTGCCGGGCCCGATAATCATCCTCCACGACGGCAGCACCGACTCGCTGCCTCCCGAGACGCGGACGATCGAGGTCGCAAGCGTCCTGCCTTCCGGTGCGGCGCCTGACAAGATCCCGGTGCAGCCGGAGGCAGGGATCGTCAGTGAACGGGTTCACAGCCCCTGGCCGGTCATCGCGGCGGTCCTGGTGGCCGGCCTGCTGCTCGCACCGCTCGCGTGGTGGTGGCGCCGCCGCGGCCCGGTGGTGCCCGTGGCGGCTCCCTCAACGGCCGAGGCAGTGGTCCCGGTCGCGGAGTGGACCGAGGCGGGAGAGCCGCGCGCCGTCGCGGCCATCGCGGCCCATGGTCTCCGTGCCGCGATCGTGGCACGGCTCCCGGGAGCGGGTCCGGGGATGGTCACGGCGCGGCTGGTCCGGGTGGTGGAGGAACAGCGCCCGCAATGGCCCGTCGCGGAGATCGCGACGGTCCTTCGCGGGCTTGATGCGGCACAATTCGCCGAGCGTCCCGCGGACGGGGTCGCGGACCTGACGACGCGTGCCGGCGAGCTGCGCCGGAAGCTCGAGAACTTCACATGAGCTTCGCGCGGCCGTTCCTGCTGCTCCTCCTGTTGCTGCCGATCGGCTGGTGGTGGTGGCGCCGCAGCCGCAAGTCCGCCGGCACGTCGTACAGCGACCTTCGCCTGGTGAGCCGCGTCAAGGAGTCCACATGGCTCCTCCAGGTACCGGTCGCGTGCCGGTTCTTTGCCATCGGCATCTGGATCACGGCGGCGGCGGGGCCGAGGCTGGGTGGCTCGCAGGTGGAAGTGAAGAAGGAAGGGATCGCGATCGTGATCGCGATCGATCTTTCCAGCAGTATGCTCGCCGAGGACTTCGCGCCGTCGAACCGCATGGAAGTCGCGAAGCAGCAGGCGATCGACTTCATCAAGGGACGCAGCGCCGACCGGATCGGCGTGGTCGCCTTTGCGGGGGAGGCGCTCACCCAGGTGCCGATCACCGTGGACTATCCAGTGCTCGAGAAGGCGGTCTCCGATCTCAAGATCGGCATGCTCGAGGATGGCACCGCCATCGGGACCGGTCTGGCGACGGCGATCAACCGGTTGCGTGAGGCACCGGGCAAGTCCAAGGTCATCCTGCTGCTCACCGATGGCGAGAACAATCGCGGCACGGTCGATCCGCGCACCGCGGCGGCTGCCGCGCAGGCGCTCGGCATCAAGGTGTACACCATCGGGGTCGGTACCGAGGGGGAAGCGCCAATCCCGACCGGCCGCGGGCTCTCGGGCTTCCGCTACGAAGTGCTTCCGGTCCGCATCGACGAGCCCCTGCTCCGCGATATCGCGGCGTCGACCGGCGGCCGGTACTTCCGCGCCAAGGACAGTGAGGCGCTGAGCCGGATCTTCAAGCAGATCGACGGCCTGGAGAAGACCCCCATCCACGTGACCCGGTACGTGAAGTACGACGAGATCGCCAAGCCGCTGGTGCTCGCGGGCCTGCTCGCGCTCGCGCTGGAGCTGCTGCTCAGCGCGACCGTGGTGGTGCGGACGCCATGAGCTTCGACTCCCCGGTACTGCTGGCGCTGGCGCCGCTGCTCGCGGCGCTGCTCGCGGGCGTCGCGCTGGTCGCCCGGCGGCGCCGGATCGCCCGGTCGGCGGCGTGGTCGGTGGAACTTGCCACCCGGGCTCGCGCCGCGGGGCGCTGGGCTCCGCTGCTGATCGGGCTCGCCGCGCTCGCGGCGGCGATCGCCCTCGCCGGCCCGCGCGGGGGACGAACCACGGTCAAGGCGCAGACGCAGGCGCTCTCGGTCGTGCTCGCGATGGATATCAGCCGCTCGATGCTGGCGGAAGACACCAAGCCGAGCCGGCTGCAGCGCGCAGTCCGGGAGGCGAGGCGCCTGGTGCAGGACCTCGGGGAGGATCGCCTGGGCCTCGTCGCCTTCGCGGGCCGGAGCTACATCCTGAGTCCGCTGACGCTCGATGGTGGCGCGGTCACCCTGTTTCTGGACGCACTCTCGCCCGAACTCGCGAGTCAGGGCGGAACCGGACTCGCGTCGGCCCTGACCCAGGGAGCCGAGCTGCTCAACGCCTCCCGGGAGGCGGGGGACAGGGTGCTGGTGATCTTCAGCGATGGGGAGACCCACGATTCACTCGCCGACGTGCTCGCCGCGGCGAAGCTGCTCCGGGAGCAGCAGATCCGTCTCGTCCTCGTGGCGGAGGGCGGCCGCACTCCGGTACCGATCCCGCTCCGGGACAGCAGCGGCGCGGTGACCGAATACAAGATGGACGACGACGGCAAGACGGTGGAAACGCAACGCCGCGACGACATCCTGCAGCAGGTCGCCGACGCGGCGGAGGGCGCGCTGGTGCCTGCGGAACTCCCCGACCAGGCCGGAGCGGTGCGCGAGCTGCTGGCCGCCTTCCAGCGGGCCCCGATCTCGGCGACGAGCACCCAGGATCTCCTCCCGCTGGTCTGGATCCCGGCGCTGCTCGCGGCGCTGCTGCTCGGGCTGCAGACGGTCACCCGGCGCACGGCGGCGCTGGTCGGGCTCGCGGCGCTGCTCTTCACGCGTGAGGCCTCGGCGCAGCGGCCGGCCCCCGGGCTCCGCGACTACGCCGCGGGACGGGTGAAGGCCGCGGCGGCGGTGCTCACCGCGCGGCTGACGCCCGGCTCCTCGGACACCGCCTGGTACAACGCCGGCACGGCGCTGCTGGCGAGCGGCCAGAACGCGGCGGCGGAGAAGGCGCTCGACCGGGCATCGCGGTCGCTGGATCCGGATCTCCGCTACCGCGCGCTCTATAACGCGGGCGTCGCCTCGTTGCGTGAGGCGCAGTCGGACTCCGTCCATCGAGACTCGCTGCTCGCAAGCGCCTCGGTGCACCTGATGGAGGCGCTCAGCATCATGCCTTCCAGCGACCGCGCGAAGTGGAACCTTGAACTCGCCCAGCGCCGCCGCCCCCCACCGCCGTCGGGCGGTGGTGGCGGCAAGCAGAAGCAGCCGCCCTCGGGAGGACAGCAGCCTCCGGACCCGCGGCAGAGCCAGAGCCCGCCAGGGCAGGGGACGCCGAACCTCTCCCAGTCGCAGGCGGAGCAGATTCTCAACTCCGTCTCCCGCGAGGAGCGCGACACCCGTGCCCGGCGCCTCGGCAAGGCGCACGCGGCGGTGACCGGAGTGAAGGACTGGTGATGCTCGCCGCGCTGATGCTCGCCGCGCTGCTGCAGCAGCAGTCTGCGCCGCAGGTGATGCTGGCGGTGGACCGCGATCGTGTCGCTCCGGGCGACGTGATCACGCTGACGATCCGGGTCTCGAGCGGACTCCCGGAGCCGATCTCCATGAACCTGCCCTCGCTCGGCGGATTCGAACTGGAGTCGCGATCGGAACGGACCGACGTCACGACCGGTCCCGCCGCCGGGCGCACCACGACCTACGAACTCAAGCTTCGCGCGAACACTCCGGGCGAGTGGCGGCTCGGTCCCGTGAACGTGCGGCAGGGGGTCGCCTACGCGGTCGGCGACGCGGTGACCGTGACGATCGAGGGCGGCGCTCCTGCGCCGGTGACCGCCAGTCTGAGCCGCCGGCTGGCGGCGATCCTGCAACGGGCGCCGCCGCCTGACGTCCTGGGGTCAGCCGGCATCTCCGTGGTGGTCTCGGATCCCCTGGTCGTGGTGGGCCAGCAGGTGGACGTGGTGACGATCGCGTGGTTCGACCGCGAGGTACGTCAGCAGTTGCGGCGTTCTCCCACGGTGGAGGAGCCGCAGATCGACGGCGTGTGGAGCTATCCGCAGCCGGTCCCCGGCGGGATCGCGGCCAGCCGTCTGGTGAACGGCCGGTGGTACGATCTGTTCGTACTGCATCAGGTCGTCTTTCCGCTCACGCCCGGCCGAGTCGCCATCGGTCCCGCCAGTCTGCAGTACAGTGTGCCGCTGGCCTTCCAGTTCTTCAGCCAGGAGGAGCGGTACAAGCTCAGCAGCGAATCCTCCAGCTTCACCGCCTCCGCGTTACCGGCGACGGGGCGCGATCCCTCGTTCGCCGGCGCCGTCGGTCACGGCCTCAGCGTGAGCCAGCTGGTCACGCCCGCCTCCGGGCGCCAGGGCGAGGCCTTCGCCGTGGAGCTCACTGTGGAAGGGGAAGGCAACGTCGCCCTCTGGCCGCAGCCTGACGCGCGCTGGCCCGCAGGCCTGCGCGTCTATCCGGAAGGGGCCCGTGAAAAGGTGAATCTCCGGGATGGCCGGCTGGGGGGGAGCAAGGTGTTCCGATTCCTCCTGGTGGCGGATTCGGCGGGATCGATCGCGCTGCCGCCGCTGCGTTACGCCTACTTCGATCCGGGGCTCAACCGGCATCTGTTGACCTCCTCCTCGAGCCTCACGGTGGTGGTCGCGCCGCGTGGGCAGCAGGTGTCCTCGCGAGCCGAACCGCCCCCGATGCGCCTCGATCTCAAGCGGCCACTGGCGGTCGTGGTGCAGCAACTCCTGCCGGGTGCCATCTGGTGGACGCTCGCCCTGCTGCCGCCACTCATCCTGGTGGTGCTGCGGCGCCCGCGCCGCCGGCGCACGATCGCGCCCGCCGTCGTCGATTCCGATCCGCTCGCCTCGGCTGAGCGGCGACTGCACCGGGTGCTGAGTTCGGCGGGGCTGCCTCCCGATGGGTCCGCACGGCTGCGCGACTTGCTCGGGCGGGTCGAGGCGGCGCGCTTTGCCGCCGGCCAGGCGCCGGCTGCAGCGGAACTGGTCCGCGAGGTCGACGCCGCCCTGGCCGCAAGCATCTCTGAAGAAGGCCAGCCGAGTGCGCGCTGGCGCCGCCGGGCCGGGATGACGGCCGTGCTCCTGCTCGCCACGGCAGGCTCCCTCCGCGCGCAGACGGTTCCGGAGCAGCTCTACGAGGCGGGCGCCTATCGCGCCGCGGCCGACGGCTTCCGGCGGCGTGCGGTGCTCTCGCCCGAAGTGACGACGCACTGGTTCAACCTCGGAGCATCCGCCTATCGAGCGGGGGATGACGCACTCGCGCTCGCGGCCTGGGTGCGCGCCGCGCGACTCAGCCCGCGCGACCACGGGATCCGGAGAGCACTGCTGCTGGTCACCCCGGCCGACGCCGGCGCTGGACGACTGCTGCTTGTCGCTCCGGTCACGCCCGCCGAATTGTGGCTGCTCGGGCTCGTCGTGTGGCTGGGCGGCTGGGGCGGGGTGCTGTGGACGCGGCACTTCCGCGGCCGGTGGCTGGTGCTGCTGACTGGTGGTGCGCTGCTCCTGCTGGCTGGCGCCGGGCTCGAGCGGCTGTATCGCGCGCCGGTGGCGGTCGTCGTCAACAACGCGCAACTCCGGCTTTCGCCCAACGGTCTCGCCCCGGCGGTTGGAGAAGTTCCCCGGCTTGGAACTGTCGAGCTGGGGCCTGTGCGGGGCGGCTGGGTCCGGGTGGAGACCGCCGCGGGCCAGCCAGGGTGGATGCTCCGGGAAGAGCTGGCATCCGTGACGGACGCCGCCGAGCCCTGATCCCCTGCGCGGTGGTGCCTTATCTTGTGGCATGCCACGCCGCATCGCGATTCTCCCCGATACCGTCGCTGACCAGATCGCCGCCGGCGAAGTGGTCGAACGTCCCGCCTCCGCCGTGAAGGAACTGGCGGAGAACGCCCTCGACGCCGGCGCCACCCGGATCCGCATCGATCTCGAGCAGGGGGGCAAGACCCTCATCGAGATCAGCGACGATGGTCACGGCATGGGGCGCGAGGACGCCGTGCTTGCCCTGGACCGGCACGCGACCAGCAAGATCCGCAGCGCCAGTGATCTCGTCGGGGTGCGGACCTTCGGATTCCGGGGTGAGGCGCTGCCGGCGATCGCGTCGGTGTCGCGGCTTCGCCTGACTACGTCCGAGGATGAGGGGGACGGAACCGAGATCGAGGTGAGCGGCGGCCGCGTGGATCACGTCGGCGTGGTCGCCCGCCAGCGCGGCACCACGATCACCGTCCGCGGACTCTTCTTCAATACGCCCGCCCGGCGAAAATTCCTCCGATCCGCTTCGAGTGAGTCCCGCGCCTCCTGGGAGGCGGTGGCCACACTGGCGCTGGCGCATCCGGAGGCCGGTTTCGAGCTCACTCTCGATGGCCGAAGCCGACTTGTCGTCCCGGCAGGGCAGACACCGGTCGAGCGGCTCGAGGCGGTCTGGGGGGCCGATGTCGCGCGTACCCTGATACCGGTCTCGTACGCCGTCGGCAGCTTTCGGGTCTCGGGGTTCATTCAGCGACCGGCCGATGCCCAGCCGACCGGGCGGCGGACCCAGCTGTTCATCAATGGTCGTCCCTTTCGCGACAACTTCCTGGTCCGGGCGGCCGAAGCGGGCTATCGCTCCGCGATCCATCCCGGCGACCGGCCGTCCCTCTTTCTCGAACTGGAAACCGCCAGCGAGGATGTGGACGTCAACGTGCACCCTGCCAAACTCGAGGTGCGCTTCCGCGATCGCATGGGGGTCGAGCGGGTAGTGGAGGAGGCGGTCCGGGATGCGCTCGGCAAGCTGCAGGCGGCGGCACTGGTGAACGCGCCGAGGGGTTCCGAATTCCGGGTGCCGAGTGCCGGGGACGGACGCACGACCTTCAGCCTGGCCGAGGATCTCTTCCCCGAGGCGGAGCCCGAGATCGGGGCGGAGCCGGGCGCGGAGCCGCGATCCGGCCGGAGTCCGGAACTCGGAACCATCTTTCAGCTCTTCAACACCTACATCGTCTTCGAGGGCGCCGAGGGGCTCGTCTTCGTGGATCAGCACTCCGCGCATGAGCGGGTGCTCTTCGAAGCGGTGATGGCCGAGATCGAGCGCGGCAGCATGGCGGGACAACGACTGCTGCTTCCGGTGACGCTGGAACTGACCGATGAGGAGCTGGACGTCGTGGAGAGCTACGGCGACGTGCTCGCGCGGGTCGGCTTCGAGGTCGAACCGTTCGGTGGTCGCACCGTCGCGATCCACGCCGTCCCCACACCGCATCCCAGGTTCGATGCGGCCCGCTGTTTTCAGGAGATGGTGGCCGACCTCGCCCGCGGGAGGTTCGGCGCGTGGGCCAACCGGCTGGAGCGCTTTGCCGCCACCTACGCCTGCCGGGCGGCAGTGAAGGGGGGCGATCCCCTCGACGAACGCGAGCAGCGCGAGCTGCTGAGCCGGCTCTTCACCTGCACGCTGCCGCCGCACGACGTCCATGGGCGCTCGACGATCGTGCAACTGCCCCGCGAGGAGCTGGAGCGCCGCTTTGGCCGGCGTTAGAACTCCGCTCATCCTCGGGCCGACCGGGATCGGCAAGACCGCGGTTGCCCATGCGCTGGCCGCCCACTGGCCGCTGGAGGTCGTGTCAGCGGACTCCCGCCAGGTCTACAAGCTGCTCGATATCGGCACCGCGAAGCCACCCCGCAAGTGGCTCGGCAAGGTTCCCCATCACGGCCTCGACCTCGTCAGTCCCGGCGAGCGCTACAGCGCGGGCCGCTTCGCGCGGGAGGCCCCCGGGTGGATCGCCGACATCGCGGCCCGCGGCAGGCTGCCGGTCATCGTCGGGGGCACCGGGCTGTATGTCAAGGCGCTGGCGGAGGGGCTCTTCAACGAACCGCCGCTCGACCCGCTCCGGCGCCGGGATCTGGAGCGCTGGGCGCTCGGACTGGAGCCGGTGGACCTGGTGCGGTGGGCGGCGCGTCTCGATCCCGGATTCAAAGGCGGCGGACGGCAGCGCGCGTCCCGGGCCGTGGAGGTCGCCCTCCTCACCGGCCAGCCGCTGAGCTATTGGCAGGCACACGCGCGGGCTCTCGGGGTGATCGACCCCTGGTACGTCGTGCTGACCGCGCCGCGCGCGGTGCTGCACCAGCGTATCCTGGTGCGCGCGGAGGAGATGGTCCGGCGCGGCATGATCGAAGAGGTCGCCGCCGTGCTGGCGGAGGGGACACCCGCCGGTGCACCCGGGCTCGATGCCATCGGCCCCCGTGAGGCGGTGGAGTACCTGCACGGTCAGCGCTCGCGCGAGAGTGTCGCGGAGGCCGTCGCGATCGCGAGCCGGCAGTACGCCAAGCGCCAGGAGACCTGGTTCCGCCACCAGCTGGAGGGTCCGGTCCTCACCCTCGACGCGACCCGACCGGCCGACGAGGTCGCCGCGGTGATCGCCGAGGCCTGGCGCAGGGCGGGCGGCAGCACCGGGGAAGCGGGTTAGGCCGCGTTCCAGCTCATTGACTGTTCCTGCCTCCCCGTCCCCTCTATTTTCACGCCCATGGATCTCCGCGCCGAACTCTCTGACGCCGCCCAGACGGGGAACACCGCCCGGCTGCGCGAACTGCTCGAGCAGAATCGCGACCTCGCCGGCCTGCCGGACGAGGCGGGTTACACCCCGCTCCACTATGCCGCCTACTTCGGGCACACCGACGTCGCGCGCTACCTGATCGCCATCGGCGCCGACGTCTCGGCTGTTTCCATGGATCCGCTGCGCAATCAGCCCCTGCATGCCGCCGCCGGCAGCGGCCATACCGAGATTGCCCGGGTGCTGCTCGATGCGGGCGCCGATGTGAATGCGGAGCAGTCGGGACAGTGGACCGCACTGCATGGCGCCGCGCAAAAGGGCCACCTCGAGGTGGTCGCGCTGCTGGTGGAACGTGGCGCCCGACCCGATGGCCGCAGCTATTCCGGATCGACGCCACTCTCGCTCGCGCGCGAGAAGGGCCACGAGGCCGTGGTGGCGCTGCTGGCTCCCCTGACGCCAGAGAGCTGACGGTTCCCATGAAGATCGGAATCACCTGCTATCCCACCTACGGCGGTTCCGGGGCCGTGGCCACCGAACTGGGACTCGCCCTCGCCCGGCGGGGCCACGAGGTGCACTTCATCTCGTACGCCTCGCCGTTCCGGCTCCGCGGGTTCGCGGAACGGGTGTTCTTTCACGAAGTCGACACCTCGATCGCGCACTACCCGCTGTTCGATCACTTCCCGTACACGCTGGCGCTTGCCTCCAAGCAGTACGAGGTCGCCAAGCGGGAAGAACTCGATATCCTGCACGTGCACTACGCGATCCCGCATGCGACCACCGCCTGGCTCGCGCGGGAGATGCTGCAGGGGAAGCGGCCGCTCAAGGTGATCACGACTCTGCACGGCACCGACATCACTCTGGTGGGGCAGGAGGCGAGCTTCTACGAGATCACCAAGTTCTCGATTGAACGCTCGGACGAGGTCACGGCGGTCTCGGCCTTTCTGCGCGACGAGACCTACCGCACCTTCGGCTGCGTGAGCTGCAACGTGCGGGTGATCCCCAACTTCGTGAACCTCGAGGAGTACCGCCCCGATCCCGCGGCCTGCGGGGGCGCCTTTGCGCCGGCAGGCCAGAAGGTCATCACCCACGTCTCCAACTTCCGCGAGGTGAAGCGGGTGAAGGATGTGGTGCGGATCTTCGCCCGGATCCGGAAGGCCATGCCGGCCACCCTCGTGATGGTCGGCGACGGCCCCGAGCGCAACGACGCGGAACGCGAAGCCGAACAGCTCGGCGTGTCCGACAGCGTCCGATTCCTCGGTCGGCTCGACCGGGTCGCGGTGATCCTGCAGGCGAGCGATCTCTTCCTGTTGCCGTCGCAGTCGGAGTCCTTCGGTCTCGCCGCCCTGGAAGCGATGGGATGCGGCGCCCCCGCCGTCGCCAGCCGGGTCGGCGGGCTCCCCGAAGTCATCGAGGACGGCGTCTCGGGGATCCTCGAGCCCGCCGGGTCGGTCGAGGCAATGGCGCGCCGCTCGATCGAGCTGCTGCAGGATCCTGTGCGCCACCGCGCCATGCGCGAGGCCGCGATCGCGCACGCCGCCACCTTCTCCGCCGACCGCATTGTGCCGATGTACGAGGAACTGTACGCCGAGGCGGTCGGGTGAGCCTGCCAGACCTGGTGAGCGGCGCGGTTCTCGGGGTGGTCGAAGGCGTCACGGAATTCCTGCCCGTCAGTTCCACCGGTCACCTGATCATCGCCGGTGACTGGCTCGGGTTCACCGGCGAACGCGCCAAGACCTTCGAAATCGTCATCCAGTTCGGTGCGATCCTCGCGATCGTCTGGCTCTATCGCGAGCGTTTCCTGAGCGTGGCCCGGACCGCGGCCCGGGAGCCCGCCAGCCGCCGCTTCATCACCAATCTCGCGCTCGGATTCATCCCCGCGGCGGTGCTGGGCCTGGCGCTGCATCACTGGATCAAGGCGCATCTCTTCACTCCCCTCGTGGTCGGCATCGCGTTCATCGTCGGCGGACTGGCGATCCTGGCGATCGAGCGCTGGAAACCGGCGCCCACCGTGGATCAGGCCGCCGAGATCACGCCGAAGACGGCGCTCGGTGTCGGTTTCGCGCAGACCCTCGCGCTGATCCCGGGCATGTCACGGTCGGCAGCCACCATCATGGGAGGCTATGCGCTCGGGCTCTCCCGCACGGCCGCAACGGAATTTTCGTTCTTCCTCGCGGTGCCGGTGCTGACCGCGGCCGCGGGGCTCGACCTGTTCAAGAGCCTCGACGTCCTCTCCCGCGCGGACATTCCGCTCTTCCTCGTCGGGCTCGTGGTGTCCTTCCTGTCTGCCTTCGTGGTGGTCAAGGGTTTCCTCAAGTATGTCGCCCACCACAGCTTCTCCGCCTTCGCCTGGTACCGGATCGGCTTCGGAGTGCTGCTGCTGTACGTATATGGGCACACCGGCTTCCCGGCACCCTGAGCGATGAGCGCCCCGGTCACCCACCGGTTCGAGGCGCTCCCCTCGACGCAGGATGTGCTTCACGAACTCGCCCAGGCGGGCGCCCCCGCCGGCACCGCCGTGGTGGCACGCGAGCAGACTCTCGGCCGTGGCAGCCGGGGCAGGGAATGGCATTCGCCGGCGGGCGGACTGTGGATCAGCGTGCTGTGCCGGCCCCCGGAGGAACTCGCCATGGAGGTCCTCAGCCTGCGGGTCGCACTCGCGGTCGCGGCCGTCGTGGAGCGCGACTGCCCCGGCGTCTCCCTGCAACTCAAGTGGCCCAACGACCTGATGCTCGCCGGACGCAAACTCGGCGGGATCCTGTGCGAGGCAAGGTGGCACGGTGGCACGCCGGGCTGGGTCGCCGTCGGGCTCGGCTTGAACGTCGCCAATCAGGTTCCCGAGTCGCTGGAGCATCCGGCCATCGCGCTCGCCAGCGTCGCTGGCGCGGTCACCCCCGAGGCCCTGACGGCGCCCATTGCACGCGCCATCACAGAAGCTGGCCAGCGCCACGGTCTGCTCGCCCCCATGGAACTTGAACTCTTCCGCACCCGGGACTGGCTCCTCGGCCGGCGGCTGCACACCCCTGGGCGGGGCATCGCCGAGGGTGTCGCGGAGGACGGCTCGCTGCTGATCCGCGAGGCCGATGGCACGATCACCGCCTTCCGTACCGGCACCGTCACCCTGGCCGCTCCCCCGGGTGCCCGCCGCTGACGACAGAGGCCTGACGGCTTACCTTTGCTCCGATGCTGCTCACACTCGATGTCGGCAACACCGAAATCACCGTCGGCCTCTTCCGGGGAGATGCCCTCTCCGCGCACTGGCGGCTGACGACCAATCCCGACCGCACCCCCGACGAATGGGGCTCGGCGCTGGGGAGCTTCCTGCTGCACGCCGGTCACTCCCCGAACGAGATCCGCGCCGCGATCATCTGTTCGGTGGCGCCCGGCACCACGCAGAGCCTGCTCGAGGGCGTGCGCGCCATCACCGGCGCTCCGGTGTTCGTGGTGGACGCCACCTCGCCGCTGCCCATCACTCTCGACGTCGATGAGCCGCTCAGCGTGGGCGCCGACCGGATCGTCAATACCCTCGCCGCCGTGGACCGCTACCACTCCGACACCGTGGTGGTGGACTTCGGCACCGCGACTACCTTCGACTGCATCACCGCCGATGCCCGGTTCATCGGCGGCGTGATCATGCCCGGCCTCCGCACCTCGGCGGATCATCTGACGCGCCGCGCGGCCAAGCTGCCAGCTACCGAGCTCACGCCCCCCGAACGAGTGATCGGGCGACGGACCGAGGAATGCATTCGCGCCGGCGTGCTGCTCGGCGCCGCCGATGCGGTGGATGGCCTGGTGCGTCGCATCCAGCGCGAGTGGCCGACTGGCCGCGTGCCGAGGGTCGTGGCGACGGGAGGGCTCGCGACCACGATCGTCCCGCTCACCACCACCATCGAACTTGTCGACCCCGACCTCACCCTCCACGGGTTGCGCCTGGCCGCACGGCATCTCGGCGCCGCATGGTGATCTCCCCGGCCCGGAGGCTCGGCTACCGCCTCTTCGGTTCCGGATTTGACTATCTGCTGCACCTTCGCCCCGCCGAATGGCCCATCATGGCGGCACATACCGCCGTGGGATTCCTCCTCGGCGTCGGCCTCGAGGGCGCGATCGCCGGGGTCCATCTTCGGGAAGCGCTCCTCGGACTCTTCCTCTGGGTCATCTGCCTGAATGGGGGAACCCTCGCCATCAACTCGGCCTTCGACCGCGACGAGGGCGACATCGGATATCTCAGGCAGCCACCGCCGGCCCCGCGCCACCTCGGGCTGCTTGCTCTGCTCCTGATGGCGACCGGCCAGGCGCTGGCGTTCCTGCTGCCTCCGGGGTTCATCTGGGCGTACGCCATCTGCTTCGCGATGTCTCTGCTCTATTCGGTACCGCCGGTTCGGCTCAAGGCAGTCGCCGGGTTCGACTGGCTGATCAATATGTGGGGGTTCGGAACACTCACCCCTTACGCCGGCTTCGCCGTCACCGGGAGGGCACTCGATCTCCCGCACGCCCTGGTGCTGCTCGCGTTCTGCCCACTCTTCGCGAGTCTCTACCCACTCACCCAGCTCTACCAGTTCGAGGAAGACAGCCGGCGCGGCGACCGGACCCTGGCGCTGATCCTCGGCATGCGGCGGAGCCTGCTCGTCGCGATTCTCGCGGCGGCCGTGGCCTTCGCGATGTTCGGCGCGGCAGGTGGTCTTTCGGGGTGGGGCACCGCGCCCGGGGGGCTGCTCCGCTGGGGTGGTCTCGCCGTGGCTGCGGCGGCATGGGGCTGGGTGCTGTTGCCGTGGCTGGCCCGTCACCAGCGCATGACCGTCGCCGAGCATCAGGCCGGGATGTACGCCGGACTCGCCGCGTGGGCCGTTACCGACCTGGTGGTGATCCTCGCCTGGGGTCTTTATACTTAGGCCGTCCAAACCACCCAGTCTTTCGGAGCCATCATGAGTGCCGCGGTTCACGCCCACGCGGGCGCCGATCATACCGACCTGCCGTACGTCCTTCGGGGCGCCGTCAAGCTCGGAATTCTCGAGTCCGTTGCAGTCCTCGTGATCGGCCTGGTATCGAAGTATCTCGATGGAATGCTCGAGACGGCCCTCCTCGGCGTGCTGGTGACCGTGGCGGTGCTGACGGTCACCTTCCTGCCCGGCATCTGGACTCGCGCCCGCACGATCGAGGGGATCTCCGGTGCCGCGGGCATCGGGCTCGCCGCGACCGTCGTCTTCCTCGCGGTTGACGTGAGTTTCTTCCAGCCCTTCGGCCTGTATACGCACCGCTGGCGCGATATCGGCGGCGGCAGCAACTGGTGGTATCACCCCATTTTCTGGATGGTCGGTACTTACCTGCCATGGCTCGGCGCGTGGATTCTGGCGAACCAGGCCGCCAAGGGCGGCACGCCCAGCTTCGCCGCCGGGTCGGTGATGGTGGTGGTCTGCACCGCCATCTCGACCGTGGTCGCCGTGATGCTGCACATCCCGGGTGCCGGCTGGAACGTCGGCACATTCGGAGTCGCGTTCCTTCCGGGGCTCGCCCTCGCTACGGTCGCGTCGGTCCTCGGAGCCAGCCGGAAGTAGGAGCGGATGCGCTGGGTCAGCATCCTTACCCGAATAGTTGGATGGCTGCTCACGCCACTGGTGGCGTGGGCAGCTTCGCTTTTCGGAGCCTGGCTGCTGCTCAATCTCGGCGGACAGTTCGCCAATCCGCGCCACGCGCTGTACGCCGCGCTCGCCGCGGCGGTCATCGCCGGCGTGGCCAGCCTCTGGCTCTGGATGCAACTCCTCCGCCGCTCACCCCGTCTGCGTCATTCGCTCCATGTCGACCCCGAGGGCCTGCCGGTCATTGAGGACAGCGTGGAGGCCGAGGACGCTGCGCCACCGGCAGAATCCGATACGGTGACTCCATCATGATCCGTCGCGCCGGCCGGCTGGCGCTCGTGCTGTCGACGCTGTGCGCGTGCGGAGAGCGCCCCAAGCCGGGTGCCGAAGCGACCCTCCCCGCGGCCGCAGCGCCGCAGCAGCGCGATTCCCTGATCCTCACCACGAAGCAGGGAGCCGAGGTCTGGTTTGTCGCGGAACGTCCGGCGACGGATTCGGCCGGGACGCCGTGCACCGAACGCGCGATGGAGATCCGCTGGGGCGGGAAGTCGACCCCCATTCCGCTCCTCTACACGGGAGCCACCCCGCGGCTGGTGAACGACACCACGATCGAGGCGGCCATCTGGCTCCACTGTCGTCCCGGCAACGTGTACCGGGTCGACCTTCACAACGGCCGCCCGGTGCGGGTGAAGTAGCGTGAAGGTCTCGACGCTCCTTCTGACCCTTGCCGCATCCTCACCCGCGGCTGCCCAGGGCCCCGGCTTCCAGTTGGGCCACCTCTTCACCGACCCTAGCGCGACGACCTACCGTCTTGGCACGACTGCCCGGATCACCGGACCACTCGGCGCGGGCCTGCATGCCACCGTGATCGACGGCCGGAGCCCCATGGGGAACCTCTGGGGGCTCGGTGCCGATCTCTCGCTCTTCCGCAGCGGGAAGCCGGGTCTCTACGCGATCGGCGGCTTCGAAGGCGGGGTCGTCACACGAGGGAAGGAGAACCTCTGGGGCTCCTGGTCGGCGGGGATCGGCTATGAGGTGTTTCCGCTGAAAGGACTCTCGCTCGCGGCCGAGGGCCGGTACCGCGCGATCGGACCGGGTGCCTTCGACGGTGTCGAGGTGGGGCTTCGGCTCGGACTCGACCGGCATTCGCGCTCCACGGCGAAGGCCGCCACGCCAGCCGAGAGCGGCACGTCCCTCTCGACGGCCAGCCCTGCCAACAACGCGGCCCCGGAGGCGGAAGCGATCCGGTCGGACTTGGGCAGGAGCGGAGTCCCCGCCGATCGCGCCACCCTCATCAGCGGCGTCGTCCAGACGGCACTCGACGTCATGGGGATGCCGTATCGCTGGGGTGATGAAGGGGAGGAAGGCTTCGACTGCTCCGGGCTCATCCGCTACGCCTTCGGCAAGCACGGGATCACACTGCCCCGGTCTAGCGCGGAACAGGCGCGGGAAGGAGAGGAGATCGGGAAGGACCTCGACGCCCTCCGGGCCGGTGACGTCCTGACGTTCGCGACCCGCGGGTCGCGCATCTCCCACGTCGGCCTCTACCTCGGCAACGGCAAGTTCATCCACAGCGCCCGCAAGGGCGTGCAGATCAGCGTGCTGAGCCCCGACGACGTCTCGGGCCGCTGGTGGTTCAAGCGGTGGCGCGGGGCACGACGGGTGATCTCCTAGCTGTCCCGGCCGCGATCGGCCTGAACGAGGAAGCCCCCCGGCAGTGATTTCCGGGGGGCTTCTGTCGTCAGGCGATCGCTCGCGGCGGCACCGGCTCAGTTGTTGTTCTGATGTGTACTGTCGCTGGCCGGGTGCTCATGATCCATGTGGTCCATGTTCATATGGTCCATGTTCATGTTGTCCATGCCCTCACCACCCATCATCTCGAGCGAGGCGAGGTCTTTCTGGAGCCCCGGGTCGGACTCATCGATCGCCGGCCACTTGGAGGGATCATCCGGCGCGAAGATGCCGGTGATGTGCGCCATCGCGCCGTTCTTCAGGAACTTGCCGGACGTGTTGTCGTACACTCCGACGACACGGTAGACGCGGCCTGCCTTCAGCTTGATGCCTGCGCCGCGGACACCAGGCAGGCTGCGGCTGACGCCGCTCACCATGCCGTTCTTGTCACGCGTCGCGGTGACCCGGGCGATGACCTTCCCTGACGCCACGTCTTCGAGCCGCACCGACACCCCGTAGTCGTGCAGGTGCCCGCCGTAGCCGAGGAGGCGGCCATCGAGCGGGAAGGTGAACTCGTACGCCTTCTCGCTCTTGCCGAGCGGCAGGTCGTAGGTGTCGCTGCCGCCGACCGTGAGATTGGCGTCCATGTAGAGTGGCAGCACTTCGACGGGGCGCGGGTTCTGGTTCTTCGGGGAATACAGCAGCGTCATGGTCATGTAGACGCTGTCGATGTCCTTCCCGGTCTCGTTGTGCCACATGATGTAGAACCCGAGGTCCATGCCGGGCTTCATGGGCACGCCGATCGTGGCCGGGATGGTCGCGTCCGCGGTCTCCTGCCCGGCACCGAACAGGCGTTCGATGGCCGGGTAGAGTGCCTGACGCCGGCTGTAGTTCATCCCGATCATGTGATGCATCAGGCGCTTGGGAAGCGGATTGCCGTGGGCATCCTCGACGCCACTCTTGAACCCGCGCATCCACCCCTCGACCGGCCAGGTGAAGTGATAGACCGGGGTGTTGGCTCCCGCCCCCATATCCATCATCGCGTGGTCCATCGCGGCCATGTTCGGCAGGAAGAACGGACCCGCCTTGATCCGGACTTCATGCCTGGACGAATCGACGGTCACCGTGACGGTGACGTCTTCCTGCGGATGGTGGAGTGGCTGACCCGGACCCAGAGCCAGCGAGGCGAGCAGGACGAGCGAAAGCGACATGAGCAGTTCTCCTGGGTGCAGCATCAAGGCCGTGACGTCGGGTCCCGGCGGGTGCGGGCGGAAATGTAGACACGACCGCCTCCGCTGTCAGGTCATCACTCGCGGGATTGCGGAGTGGTTCCGTCGTGATGGATATGCTCCGGCATCGGCATGGAGTCCATGTTCATGGACGCCGCCTGCCGGCGGCCGGCATTCATCATCCCATTGCCTCGGCGCGCCAGGAATCGCAGGTCCTTCTGGAAGAGCGTGTCCTCGGGCTCGAGCCGCGGCCACTCCGCCATGGAACGCGGGGCGTAAATCCCGACGAGGCTGCCCATCGCCCCCTTCACCAGCGTCTCGTCGGTCGGATTCTCGTACACCGCCACGACCCGGTAGCGATGCCCGGCCCGCAGCTTCAGGCCCTCGCCGCTGATCCCGAAGAGGCGGCGCTCCATTCCCCGCAGCGAGCCATCCGGGCGGCTCCGCGCCGCGATCCGGGTGAGAACCCTGCCGGTTTCGGCATCCTCGAGCCGCACCTCCCGCCCGTAGTCATGGAGGTGGCCGCTGACGCCAAGGATCCGGCCCGCCGCGGGAACCGTGAACTCGTACGACCGCTCGGAGCGACCGGGAGGAACATCGAACTCGTTCGCCCCGCCGACCGTGAGATTCACATCGAGATACAGCGGCAGCACATCCACGGGGCGGGGGAGCTGGTTGCGGGGGGTCCATTGCATGACGATCCGGAGCCGGACGCCCTGCAGGTCCCGCCCCAGACTGTTGTGCCACGCGATGTACATCCCCATCGGCGTGCCCGGCCGAAGGGGGACCCCGATGGTCTTCGGAAGCGAGAAATTGCCGGTCTCGATCCCGGCGCCCCAGAGCCGTTCGGCCGCGGAGTAGATCAGCTGCCGCCGGTCATAGTTGATCATGATCAGGTGATGCATCAGCCGCCGCGGAAGCTCCCCGCCGTTCTCATCCAAGACCGACACCCGGAAGCCGCGGAACCAACCCTCAACCGGCCACTCGAAGCGATAGACCGGCGTGTCGTGGCTGCGCGAATGGTCGTGCTCGCCGCTCATGTCGGGGAGGTCGAAGGGCCGGGTGGTGATGGTGACTTCGTGAGCCGACGAGTCGATCTGGACGGCGAGGGGCTCGACCGAGTCGGGCCGGGTGAGGGACACCGCCAGTCCGAGCAGCAACAGGTGCATTGTGAGGGGTCCTCTGCGTGAGTCGGGTCCGGCCTCGGGGCGTGAGCGCGAGGGAGTGGAATACCCCTGTCTTCCCGGCAGTGTACGCCGCAGGGGCCGATCCGGTTCCCTGGCACTCTATCTTGACATCTGCTAACTCGGGCTTATCTTCTGCGCAGTTGCTGGCAGTCTTGTGCCGTGACTGCTAATTCATTGTTGTTCTTCGGCTTACATATATCAGCGACGTGGAGGAAGTTCCCATGAGCACCACCAAGGTCAAGGCCAAGATCAAGATCCATCCCCTTGAGGACCGGGTCGTGATCCAGCCTTCCGATGAGGCCGAGTCCATGCGCGGCGGGCTGTACATCCCCGACACCGCCAAGGAAAAGCCGACCCAGGGCGAAGTCATCGCCGTCGGTCCCGGCCGCATTGAGAAGGGCGAGCGGGTCAAGATGGACGTCTCCGTGGGCGACGTGGTCATCTACGGCAAGTACAGCGGCACCCCGTACGCCGTCGATGGCGACGAAGTGATCATCATCAAGGCTTCCGACATCCTCGCCAAGATCGGCTGAGGACGTTCGACTTCCCGACAGGAGATACACGCAATGGCTGCCAAGGATCTGCTTTTCAACAGTGACGCCCGCGCCAAGCTCAAGAAGGGCGTCGACGCCCTGGCCGATGCGGTGAAGGTCACGCTCGGCCCCAAGGGCCGCAATGTCGTCATCGACAAGAAGTTCGGCTCGCCGACGGTCACCAAGGACGGCGTGACCGTGGCCAAGGAGATCGAGCTTTCCGATCCGATCGAGAACATGGGCGCGCAGATGGTGAAGGAAGTCGCGACCAAGACCAGCGACCTGGCCGGCGACGGGACTACCACCGCGACCGTGCTGGCGCAGGCGATCTACCGCGAGGGCCTCAAGAACGTGACGGCCGGCGCGAACCCGATGGAGCTCAAGAAGGGCATCGACCGCGCGGTCGAGGCCATCATCGAGGAGCTGAAGAAGATCTCCACCCCGTCCGCGGGCAAGAAGGAGATCGCGCAGGTCGGCACCATCTCCGCCAACAACGACGCCGAGATCGGCAAGCTGATCGCCGACGCGATGGAGAAGGTCGGCAAGGACGGGGTCATCACCGTTGAAGAGGCCAAGGGCCTCGAGACGACGCTGGAGACGGTCGAGGGCATGCAGTTCGACCGCGGCTACCTCTCGCCATACTTCGTCACCGATCCGGAGAAGATGGAAGCCGTCCTCGAGGACGCCTACCTGCTGATCCACGACAAGAAGATCTCCGCGATGAAGGAGCTGCTCCCGGTCCTCGAGAAGATCGCGCAGACCGGCAAGCCCCTGCTCATCATCGCCGAGGACGTCGAGGGCGAAGCGCTCGCGACCCTCGTGGTCAACAAGCTCCGTGGCACGCTGAAGGTCTGCGCCGTGAAGGCGCCGGGGTTCGGTGACCGCCGCAAGGAGATGCTGACGGACATCGCCAAGCTTACCGGCGGCACCGTCATCGCCGAGGAACTCGGCTTCAAGCTCGACAGCGCCGCCCTCAACCAGCTCGGCCGCGCCAAGCGGGTCGTGGTGGACAAGGACAACAGCGTCATCGTCGACGGCCGCGGCAAGGCCGACGACATCCAGGGCCGCATCGCCGAGATCAAGGTCGCCATCGACAAGTCGACCAGCGACTACGACCGCGAGAAGCTCCAGGAGCGTCTGGCGAAGCTCTCCGGTGGCGTGGCCGTGATTCATGTCGGCGCCGCGACCGAGACCGAGATGAAGGAGAAGAAGGCACGCGTCGAAGACGCGCTGCACGCGACTCGCGCGGCCGTCGAAGAGGGCATCGTGCCCGGCGGCGGTGTGGCGCTGCTCCGCGCCCAGCACGTGCTCGACCGCGTGAAGGGCACCGAGGACGAGAAGATCGGTGTCGAGATCGTCCGTCGCTCCCTCGAGGAGCCCATCCGCATGATCTGCCAGAACGCGGGTGTCGAAGGCTCCATCATCGTCGCGAAGATCAAGGAGTCGAAGGAGAAGTCCTTCGGCTACAACGCGGCGACCGACGTGTACGAGGACCTGGTCAAGGCCGGTGTCATCGACCCGACCAAGGTGACGCGCACCGCGCTGCAGAACGCTGCCTCGATCGCCGGCCTGCTGCTGACCACCGAGTGCGTGGTGGTCGAGCGGAAGGAAGAGAAGCCGGCCCCGGCGGCTCCGGGCGGCGGCATGGGCGGGATGTACTAGCCGCTGCAGCCAAGGCGTGCCTTGGCTGACCTCAGTCGATCTCAGACCGCGGCCCCGGGGATATCCCCGGGGCCCTGGTTTTTCGGCTATTTTCCGGGCCACCGGGCTGGTATGCAACCTGCTTCTGGTACCGCCGAAGCCGCGTGATGGATGCGGAACTGTCCTCTGGAGGAGACACCGTGCGCAACACCCTGTATGCCTTCACACTCCTGGCTCTCGCCATCGGCGGGCGACCGGCCGCGGCACAGTCAGCCGTGCCGCCACTCTTCGGAACCTGGCAGGCCGACATCAAGGACCAGCAGCGGAAGGACGCGCCCCGGGTGGTGATCGTGCGGCAGGATTCGAGCGCCAGCTACGGTACCGAGACGGTGCGCTGGCGGCTCAAGCCCGACAGCATCATGCTGGCGCTAGGCGGGGAATGGGTCACCTACCGCCTGCAGATCAAGGGGCCGAAGCTCACTCTCTCCGGGGGTGACCTCACGAAGCCGATCACCCTCACGAAAGTGGGTCCACCGACCCCTCGGCCCGACAGCGTTCAGGTGCCGCCGGACCCCGACCTGCCGTGACCGAGTGATTCGAACGGAACGCTGACTGTAGAGGCGGCCTGGCGGCCGCCTCTATGCGTTGGTGGGTACGCCGAGCGGGTGAAGAACGACGGGTGCCATCGGTGCGTGCTGCTGGGCCAGATGCAGCGCGACCCCGTACGGGAGGAGAATCGGATCCACCTCCGCCCGGGCGTGTTCGGCGGTATTGCAGCGTTCACTCATGTGCGCCAGCACCACGGCAGCGAGCCCCGCATGAACGACCGAAGCGAGGATCTCCGCCGCCGCCCTGTTCGAGAGGTGCCCGCCCGACCCGGCGATTCGCTCCTGAACGGATGCGGGGTAGTCGCTGGTCCGGAGCATGACTTCATCATGGTTGGCTTCGAGGACGATGGCGTGCGAGTCACGCAGGAGGTAGCGCACCGCTGCGGTGGGGCGCCCCAGATCGTACGCGATGCCGACGCGGTGCCCGGCCGCGGTCCGGATGGAGAGCGCGATTGGCTCCGCCGCATCGTGACTGGTGGGGCAGGCTTCGATGTGAAAACTGCCGTGCTGGACGCCGCCCATGATGGCGAGCGGGACAAAGCTCGCCCTGGGCATCCGCGGGCGGAGCCGGTCCCAGGTGCCCTGCGCGGTCAGAATCGGGATCCGCAACGTTGCCGCAAGCCGGGCGGCCCCGGAGGTGTGATCCCCGTGTTCGTGCGTGATGACGATGCCCGTGACGCGGCGCATGTTCAGGCCGGCGAGGAGGGCACGGCGGTGCACCTCGCGCGCGCTGAACCCCGCATCGATCAGCAGGACCTCGTCCCCAGAAGTCACGGCCAGCGCGTTTCCCGCCGATCCGGACCCGAGTACGTAGATCGTTGTCACGGGCGGGAGACCCGACGGTAGGTTGCGGCGAGTGACGCGCGCCGTTCCGGGGTGAACGCGACATCCCGGCGCGGCAGCACCCGTTCCGCCACCTTGAGGAACCCCTCCTCGGTCATCTGCACCCGGCCATCACTGCCCCAGGCCATCGGCGACACGTATTTGGGGACTCCGCCCGGGCCAAACACATTCGCGCCCGCCCCGACAATGGTCCCGGTCGACAGCATGGTGCCGATGGCCGTCTTGGCGTGGTCGCCGAAGAGCGTGCCGAGGAACTGGCGCCGGGTCGCGATTCGCTGCCCGGCGACCTCCAGGGAGACTTCGCCGTAGGTGTTCTTGAGGTTCGAGGTGGTGGTGCCGGCGCCGAGGTTCACCCAATGGCCGACCACGCTGTGCCCGATGAACCCGTCGTGGCTCTTGTTGGAGTAGCCGAGAAAGACGCTGGAGGAGATCTCGCCCTTCACGCTGCAACGCGGGCCAAACACCGAGGCGCGGATGTGGCCGCCGAGGAGCCGGGACTTCTCGCCGGCGTAGAGGGGACCTTCCAGGCGCGAGCCGTGGCGGGCCTCGACCCCGGCCTCGAGGACGACGGCGCCACCGCGGGTATCGAACACCACACCCGGTTCGACAAGCGCCCCGCGACAGCGGACGAGTGCCGGATCCCCCAGGACGATGCTGCCGGCGGGGACCGGATCGCAGTCGCCCGCGGCGAAGCCGAGGCAGTCGGGCGCGAGGAACTGTTCCAGCGCGGTGACCAGGTCGTGGGTGCCGTGCAGGAGGCGGCCGGCAATCTCGTGTCCTGGCCCCTCCTCGCTGGGCCCGCGCCAGACCGCGCCCGGTGGCAGGATCCAGCCGACGGTCGTGCCGTCCCGTGTCAGGCGCGTGGTGCCCGCCGGGGTCTCGAGCGGCGCTCCGGTCGGGGCGAAGCAGCTGGAGCCGATCACGGCGGGGCCGGTGATCGTGTCGGGGCGCCCCATCGGCGGCTCGAAGCCTTCGTGGAAGTCAGGGGCGGGACCACCGACGATGGCGGTGGTGTCGAGATCGAACGCCGCCTCCCAGCGTTCGCGCACCTTCCAGACGCCGGCACGGAGTTCTGCAAGGGGACGCACGGCGGAGAACGGCGCCCAGGCCGCGCCGGGAGCGGCGGGCTCGAGCAGGAACAGCCTCACGGCAGATCCCTGACGTCGGGAGGCAGGCGATCGAGCAAAGTCTTGAGATCCGCGGCCTGCGGGCGCGGCATGATGAGAATCCGGCCATTGGCATGGACGATCACCAGGTCCTTCACGCCGCTCGCCACGATCGGATCTCCTGCCGACCAGACCACGCAGTCTTCGGTGTTCAGCAGGTGCACCGGACCAACGGCGACATTGCCGGCGGCATCCCGGCGCCGGACGCGCGGGAGGGCATCCCAGGTCCCGACGTCGTCCCAGGTGAACCGGCCATGCACCACTGCCACCGCCTTGCTCCGCTCCAGCACGCCGACATCGATCGAGACCGACGTCACGTCGCGGAAGAATCCGGCGACGTCATTCTGCTCCAGCCGGGCCAGGGCCGGAGCAATCTCGGGCGTGACCTTGCGGACCTCGTCGAGCAGCAGGTCCGCCGGCCACGCGAAGAGGCCGCTGTTCCAGAGGGCACCGGAGGCCATGAGGTCGAGGGCCGTCGCGGCACTCGGCTTCTCGGCGAAGCGGGACACCGTCCGGGCCACGTCATCGAGTGAGTTGCCAGGCACGATGTAGCCGAACCCGGTGTCCGGCCGCGACGGCACGATGCCCACCGTGACCAGACGACGGTGACGTATGGCAGTCGCGAGCGCCTGGGCGGCGGTGTGCCGGAATGCCTCGCTCTCGCGGATGGTCCAGTCCGCGTGCAGCGAGAGCACCTCCGCCTGGGGATCGCGCCGCAACGCCTCGGCGCTGGCCCAGACCAGCGCGGGGCCGGTAGAGGCTGCTCGCGGTTCGATGAGGATGTTCTCCGGCGGCAGCTTGAGCGCTGCCTGCAGCTGCGCCGCAATGGCGGCGCCGGTGACGACCAGGATCCGCTCCGGGGGCACCAGCCCCTCGAGACGGGTGACCGCCTGCTCCGCGGTCGATTCCGCGCCGACCAGCGGGAGTAGCTGCTTCGGCATGGAAGGAGTGCTCAGCGGCCAGAACCGGCTGCCGGATCCGCCCGCCAGAATTACGGCCCAGCGCATGTCAGTGCTTTGCGGTCAGAGGAGCGTGGCGAGCTCGGGCGCGGCGCGCCGGAGGTCGTGGAGCAGGGGACCGATGTTTGTGGCACGGGTCGCGAGGATGAACAGATGCCCCTCGGTGCCGAGCGGGCGCAGAAGCGCGAGCCGGTCGTCGAACTCGAGGACGGTCGCGCTGAGCGCCTCACACTCCGCCGCCTGACCGAGGCGGCGTGCTCCATTGGCGAAGGTCGCGGCCAGCGCGGCGACGGCTTCCGCGTCGAGCAGGGTGCGGCCGGCGGAATCGATGGTCAGTCCGTCGCTGCTGACCACCACCACAGCATCCACGTCCTCCCGGGCCGCAAGGCCCTGGACCACGTCGCGCAAACCAGCCATAACGGTTCTCCGGGGTGGGGAAGCGACCACTGCGGATTGTATCGGGGCGAGTGGGGCGAAGTCAAGCAATGACTGCGGGTTGACCGCCTTTTTCCACCCCCCTAGGTTCCCTCCATGCCACGCTCCTTCCGTCTGCCCGCACTGCTCGCCTTTGCGCTCGCCGCCGCGTGCAGTGATCCGAACGCCATCCCCAGCGCGAGCTTGAGCAACACGCTCGACACGCTGACCCTGTGGTCCCTCGAGAAGGGTCCGCTGAACAAGCCGACAGCCTACTCGCTGAGCGCGCGGAACGGGGTCCGGACCTGGGAGGCGGGCACCAACTTCGAGTTCCTCTTTTCGATGGATTCCGCGGGCAACGGGCGCTTCATTCCGCTCGGCGCGCTGGGGCTCACCAGCACGGGCTCGGTGAAGCCGGGGCTCCTCAAGAGCTCGCTCATCTTCGACTCGATGGTGAAGGCCCCGCAGAACGGGTACCTGACCGTGGACACCATACCGATTGCCGTCGGAGATCATTTCTACCTGCGAACCGCGGTCAACACCTGTGCACTGCTTGGTGTCCCGCTCTACGGGCGTCTCGAAATTCTCGCCATTGACCCGACTGCGTCCACGGTGCAGTTCCGCGTCGTCGGGAATCAGAACTGCGGTTACCGTAGCCTGCGCCTCGGCATCCCCGGCTCCTGATTCACCGTGATCGACGTCAAGCTGCTCCGTCAGGATCCCGAGGGAGTTCGTGCCGCCCTCGCCCGCCGGCTCGATCCCGCACTCGATGAGTCCCTCGCCCAGCTCGCGGCCCTCGATCGGCAGCGGCGCGACGCGCTGACCGCGGTCGAGGACCTCAAGGCGAAGCGCAACGCGGCCACCGAGGAGGTCGCCCGGCGGAAGCAGGCCAGGGAACCGGCCGACGAGCTGCTGGCCGAGCTGAAGCGGTCGGGGGAGGCGGTGAAGCTGCGGGACGCGGAAGTCCGGGAGATCGAGGCTCGGCTGGACGCGCTGCTGCTTACGATCCCGAACCTCCCGCTGGCGCGGGTTCCGAGCGGCGATGCGTCGGCGAACCTGGTGGTGAAGGAGGTGGGCGGCAAGCCGACCTTCGACTTCACGCCGCGACCCCACTGGGAGATTGGCGAGGCGCTGGGACTGTTCGACCTGGCGCGGGGCGCCAAGATCAGCGGATCAGGGTTCCCGCTCTTCACCGGCCCTGGCGCCCGGCTGGTGCGCGCGCTCAAGAACTTCATGCTGGACCTGCACACCGGTGAACACCGGTACCTCGAGGTGGCGCCACCGTTCGTGGTCAACCGGGCCTCGATGACCGGCACCGGACAGCTGCCGAAGTTCGAGGAGGATCTCTACCTCGCCGCCGCGGACGATCTCTTCCTGATCCCGACGGCCGAAGTTCCGGTGACCAACATCTACCGGGACGAGATTCTCGACGGAGCGGCGCTGCCGATCGCGATGTGCGCCTACACACCCTGCTTCCGCCGGGAAGCCGGTTCGGCGGGGAAGGACACCCGCGGGCTCATCCGCATCCACCAGTTCGACAAGGTCGAGCTGGTGCGACTGTGCCGGCCGGAGGAGAGCGAAGAAGAGCATGAGCGCCTGACACGGCACGCCGAGACGGTGCTCGAGCGGCTCGAGATTCCCTACCGCCGGCTGGCCCTCGCGGCGGGGGACACCGGCTTCGCCAGTGCCTGCACGGTCGATCTCGAGGTCTGGGCGGCGGGCGTCGCGACCTGGCTCGAGGCGAGCAGTGCGAGCACCTTCACCGATTTCCAGGCGCGGCGGGCGAACATCCGGTTCCGGCGGGAGCCCGGCGCCAGGCCGGAGTTCGTGCATACGCTCAATGCCTCGGGCGTGGCCTTCCCGCGTACCATCATCGCGCTGCTCGAGAACAACCAGCGGGCGGACGGCTCCGTCCGAATCCCGGAGGCGCTGGCACCGTACCTCGGTACCGACCGGCTCGTGCCGCGTGCGTAGGCGCGGCCTGCGCCGGTTCGCGCCGGCGCTGGTGGTGCTGCTCGTCGCCCTGCTCGCGGGGCTGTCGGTGGGGTCGGGATGGATCATCGTCCGGCACTTCCGGAAGGATGCGTATTCCATCAGCCGGCTCTATGCGGGGGTATTCGCCGGGCTCAACGACGATCGCGAAGGCGCGGCGACCAACGCGCTGCTTCGTCTGGGGGAGCAGGTCCGGCAGGTCGGCATCCCGCTGGTGGTCACCGACAGCGCCGGCCGGGTCACCGCGATGGCCAACCTGCCGTTCGACGCGTCACTCGACGATCCGCGCGTGCGGACCTACGCCGCGAAGCTCGATCTGGAGAACCCGCCGATCACCGCGCCGACCCTTGGCACGCTGCACTACGGGCCGGTCCCCGCCAAGCGGCAGCTCGCCGCGCTGACCATCCTGCAGGGTCTGATTCTCGCGACGATCATCGGTGTCGGCGTGGCCGCGTGGCGCAGCGGCATGGCGGCCCAGCGCGACCGGCTCTGGGTGGCGATGGCGCGCGAAGCCGCGCATCAGATGGGGACGCCGCTGATGAGTCTGCAGGGCTGGATCGAGCAGTTGCGCTCGCGGGCGAAGCCGCCGCCGGGACTCGCCGATCACCTCGCCGCGGACGCGGAGCGTCTGGAGCGGGTGGCTCAGCGGTTCGAGCGCATCGGCCACAAGATCCGCCGCGAGCCGATTCCGTTAGGCGCTCTCGCCGAGAAGATTGCCACCTACTTCCGGCCGCGGCTGCCGACCCGGGTCAACCGCATCGAGATCCGGGTCGAGACTCCAGCCGAGAGCCCGGTGGTACTGGGCGACCCCATCCTGCTCGAGTGGACGCTCGAGTCGCTGGTGAAGAACGCCATCGACGCCCTGCAGGGGCGGCAGGGCACGATCACCCTCAGGGTCGGGCAGGACGCCGACGCGGCGACCATCCGGGTCTCGGACGACGGTCCGGGGATCCCTGGCGACATCCGGCGGACGATCTTCGAGCCGGGCATGACCACGAAGTCGAGTGGCTGGGGCATCGGTCTGGCCCTGGCGCGGCGCGTCGTGGAAGACTCCCATGGCGGTGAATTGATGCTGGAACAGATCGAACCTGGCGCGACGTTTCTCATCCGGATCCCACTCGATGCCAGCTGAACGCGCCGCCCTCCTGGGCCTTGACGGCCTCAATCCCGCGCAGCGGGCGGCGGTGGAGCACGTCCACGGTCCCCTGCTCGTGGTGGCCGGCGCGGGCTCGGGGAAGACCCGCGTGCTCACGATGCGGATCGCGCGGCTCATCGACCAGGCTGGTGTGGCCCCGCAGCGCATCTTCGCGGTCACCTTCACCAACAAGGCCGCCGGCGAGATGAAAGAGCGCGTCGGCCGACAGCTCGGGCAGGATCCTGCCGGGCTCTGGATCGGGACCTTCCACTCGCTCTCCGCGCGCCTGCTGCGACGCGAGGCGGAGGCCCTCGGCTTCTCCCGGCAGTTCACGATCTACGACGAAGACGATCGCCTCTCGCTCATCAAGCGGCTGATGGACGCACGTGGCCATTCGACCAAGCTCTTCCCCCCGAAGCTGGTCCAGTCGCTGATCTCGGCGGCGAAGAACCGGATGGTGGGGCCGGATGAACTGGCGAGCGGATCGCCCTTCGACCGGCCGGCCCAGGTCGCCGCGGATGTCTACCGGGCCCTCGGCCCCGCGCTCAAGAGCCAGAACGCGATGGACTTCGATGACCTGATGCTGCACCCGCTGACCCTCTTCCGGGAGCGCCCGGATCGACTGGCGTACTACCAGGAGCGGTTCGCCTTCCTGCTGGTCGACGAGTTCCAGGACACCAACTCGGCCCAGTACCAGCTGGTGAAGCTCCTCGGCCGGCACGGCAACGTCTGCGCGGTCGGTGACGACGACCAGTCCATCTACGGCTGGCGCGGGGCCGACGTGCGCAACATGCAGTCGTTCCTGCAGGACTTCCCCGGTGCCGCACTGGTGCGGCTGGAGGACAACTACCGCTCGACCCAGGTGGTGCTCGATGCCGCCAACGCGGTGATCGAGGAGAACAAGGGCCGCATCGGCAAGACGCTGCGCACCCGCCGGAAGGGCGGGGAGCAGGTCACCGTCGTCGCCGCCGCCGACGAGCGGGACGAAGCCGAGTGGATCGTCAAGGAGTTCCGGGCCCGCAGCGCCAAGGGTGACTGGGCCTATAACGAGATGGCGATCCTCTACCGCACCAACTCCCAGTCGCGCGCCCTCGAAGAGGCGTTCCGGCGGGCGGGGATCCCGTACCGCATCGTCGGCGCGATCAGCTTCTACGACCGGCGCGAGGTGAAGGACCTGCTCGCCTATCTGCGCCTGATCGCCAATCCGGCCGACGACGAAGCATTCCTGCGCGCGATCAGCGTCCCGCGGCGCGGACTCGGCGAGTCGAGCCTTGCGACCGTCCAGGAGGCCGCAACCAGATGGGGCAAGCCGCTTCTCCAGGCGTCGGGCGCGGCCGAGATGATCACCGGGCTCCGGCCGAACGTGCGCGAGGCGCTCCGCAAGTTCTCCGACCTGATCACCATGCTGCGGGAGAAGTCGGAGACGTGGCCGCCGGCCCAGGTGCTGGAGCAGGTGATCCAGTCGATCGACTACGAGCAGGTGCTGCTGGCCGAGGGACCCGAAGGCGCCGACCGGTGGGAGAACGCCAGGGAATTCGTCGCCAGCGCGGCGGAGTGGTCCGAAGTCGTGGAGCCGGACACCGAAGAGCAGACGACGCCCCTCGAGCGTTTCCTGTCGGAAGCGGCGCTGATGTCCGCGAATGACACCAGCAAGGGGATGTCGGATGGCGTGACGCTGATGACCCTGCACACCGCGAAGGGCCTCGAGTGGCCGGTCGTCGCGCTGACCGGCCTCGAGGACGGGCTCTTCCCGCTGGCCCGTGCGGAGGAACAGGAGCATGGGCTCGAAGAGGAACGCCGGCTCTGCTACGTTGGTATCACCCGGGCGAAAGACAAGCTCTACATCAGCTGGGCCCGCGCCCGGCGACGGGGCGGTGAACTGCGCCCCGGACGTGCCTCCCGGTTCCTGCAGTCGATCCCGCCCGGGATCATCGACGAGAAGCGCACCAGCAGCATGTGGTCGCCCGACTGGAGCGGCAGTGCGGCGCCGCGCCGGCCCGGGCCGCCGAGCTATGGAGGGAGCACGCCGAGCCGGCGGTCCTGGCTGGACGACGACATTCCGGTGGCCGGTGGCAGGACGGTGGAGCCCGCGGAGGAGGCCTCGCAGGACACGCCGCGGTACGTGAAAGGCGAGCGGGTCCGGCATCGCCGATTCGGCAGCGGAGTGATTCAGGGACTGGCGGGTACGGGGAAGGATCTCAAGGTGTCGGTGAAGTTCGATGACGAGGAACATGGCGTGAAGCAGCTGCTCGTCGCCTACGCGGGCCTGGAACGGGAATGGGAGAGCGCATGAGTATCCGTCGGGAGGATGTGCTGCACGTGGCCAGGCTGTCCGAACTCGAGGTGCCTGAGGCGGATCTGCCGCGCCTTGTCGAACAGATCGGGCGCATCGTGGCCTTCGTCGATCAGCTGAACGAAGTGCCCTCGGGCGAACAGGCGCCTCCGTTTCTCGCCGGCCCCACCCAGCTGACGCTCCGTCCGGATGAAGTGCGCCCCGCCGTGCTGACCCGGACGCCCGCGGACATGGCACCCGAGTTCCGTCACGGTCTGTTCCTGGTGCCCAAGCTCGGCGCGATGGAGGGAACCGAATGAGCTCCGTCGCCTTCATCGCCGATGCGGTCTGTGGCGGCCGGACGTCGGCGGCCTCCGTCGCGGCCGAAGTCGGCGCCCGCCTGACCAAGGCCGCGCCGCTCAATGCGACGCTGCACTGGTCGCAGGACCTCCTCGACCGCGACGCCCGCCGGCTGGACGCCATGCCGGTGGGCGCGCGCGGCACGCTGCCGCTCGCCGGGGTTCCGGTCGCGCTCAAGGACAATATCGTCACTACGGACGAGCCGACCACCTGTGCCTCGAAGATCCTCGAGGGATACATCTCGCCCTACGACGCGACCGTCGTCACCCGGCTCCGCGAGGCGGGCGCCATCATCGCGTCCAAGACGAATCTCGATGAGTTCGCGATGGGCTCCTCCACCGAGAACTCCGCCTTCGGCCGGGTGCACAACCCGATCGATCCCTCCCGCGTCCCGGGCGGATCTTCCGGCGGCTCCGCGGCGCTGGTGGCGGCCGGTGTCGTCCCGGCCGCTCTCGGGTCGGAAACCGGCGGTTCCGTCAGGCAGCCGGCGAGTTTCTGCGGCATCGTGGGCGTGAAGCCGACCTACGGCCGCGTCAGCCGCTATGGCCTGGTGGCCTTCGGCTCCTCGCTCGACCAGATCAGCGTCTTCGGACAGACGGTCGACGATGCCGCCCGGGTGCTCGCGGTCATCAGCGGACACGACAGCTACGACTCCACGTCGGCGGCCCGGCCGCCGCTGGAGCTGGAAGCGCCGAGGAAGGATCTGACCGGTCTCACCATCGGGATGCCACGGGAGTACTTCCCCCCCGATCTCGACGGCGGGGTCCGGTCGGCGCTCGATCACACGGCGCACACGATGCAGCAGCTCGGCGCGACGGTCAAGGAGGTGTCGCTCCCGCACGCGAAGTACGCCGTCCCGACCTACTACATCGTGGCGCCAGCGGAGGCGGCAGCCAACCTCGCCCGCTTCGATGGCGTCCGCTACGGACCGCGGCATATCGGGACGGGCGGCGATCTCGGCTCGCTCTACCGTGCCACGCGAGGGAAGGGATTCGGCCCCGAGGTGCAGCGGCGGATCCTCATCGGGACGTACGTGCTCAGCTCCGGCTACTACGACGCCTACTACCGCAAGGCGCAGCAGGTGCGTGCCCTCCTTGCGGAGGACTTCCGCAAGGTGTTCGAGGACCAGGCGGTGGACCTGCTGCTGACTCCCACGACGCCGACGCCGGCCTTCAAGGCGGGCGAAAAGACCGAGGACCCGGTCGCGATGTATCTCGCCGACATCTTCACCTGCGCGATCAGCCTGGCCGCGCTGCCGGCGATGAGTCTCCCCGTCGGCCGGGAAGGGGGGCTGCCCATCGGCGCCCAGCTGGTGGCCCCGATGTTCGGCGAAGCGCGGATGCTGAGCGTCGCGGGCACGCTCGAGGCGGCCATCGATGCCCGGCGGGAGGTGCGCTGATGACGTGGGAAACCGTGATCGGACTCGAAGTCCACGTGCAGCTGCTCACCCGCTCCAAGATGTTCTGCGGATGCGCCAATCACTTCGGCGCGACACCGAACACCCAGGTCTGTCCGGTCTGCCTGGGGCTGCCTGG
The DNA here is from genome assembly GCA_963817435.1 of uncultured Gemmatimonadales bacterium. GTDB lineage: Bacteria > Gemmatimonadota > Gemmatimonadetes > Gemmatimonadales > GWC2-71-9 > JADJOM01. The sequence goes on along the minus strand of CAWFNY010000001.1, from coordinate 757,430 downwards.
TGCGCTCCCGATGCCGAACGAGCACGCGGTCGAGCTGGCTGCGCGCGCCGCGCTCGCCCTCAACTGCCGCGTGCATGAGACGAGTGTGTTCGCCCGGAAGAACTACTTCTACCCCGACCTGCCCAAGGGCTACCAGATCTCCCAGTTCGACCAGCCGCTCGCGACCGGCGGCGGAATCACGATTGAATCCCCGGAGCGGGGACGCATCACCCTCGGCGTGACCCGGCTTCATCTCGAAGAAGACGCCGGCAAGTCGCTGCATGACCGGGTTCCTGGGCGTACCGCTGTGGACCTCAACCGCGCGGGAACGCCGCTGGCCGAGATCGTGAGCGAGCCGGACATGCGGAGCCCGGGCGAGGCACGCGCCTATCTCACCGTGCTGAAGCAGATCCTGCTCTACTGCGAGGTGAGCGACTGCAACATGGAAGAGGGCTCGCTCCGGGTGGATGCCAACATCTCGATCCGCCGCCCCGGGGACACCCGGCTCGGCACCAAGACCGAAGTCAAGAACATGAACAGCTTCGCGAACGTGGAGCGGGCGCTCATCGTGGAGCGGGACCGGCAGATCGCGGTCGTCGAATCGGGCGGCCGGGTGGAGCAGATGACCATGCTCTTCAACGCCGGCACCGGTGAGGTGCGGCCGATGCGGTCGAAGGAGGAGAGCCACGACTACCACTACTTCCCCGATCCCGACCTGCCGCCGCTCGTCCTCACGCGGCTCTGGATCCAGCAGCAGCACCACGGTCTCCCCGAACTGCCGGAGGCCAAACGCGACCGCTTCATGACGGTGCACGGCCTGCCGCCCTATGATGCCGGCGTGCTTGCCGCCGAGCGCCCGATCGCCGACTACTTCGAGGCCGTCGTCGCGGCCGGGGTCGAGCCCAAGATGGCCTCGAACTGGGTGATCAACGACGCGCTTCGTGGCTTCAACGAGACGGGCCGCTTCACGGTGGCGCCGGAGCGGCTCGCGGCGCTGGTTGCCCTGGTGAAGGACGGCACGGTGAGCAATCAGGCCGCCAAACGCATCTTCGGGGAGTTGCCAGGCAACGACGAGGCACCGCGCGCGATCGCCGACCGGCTCGGCCTCGTCCAGGTGGGCGACGCCGATGCAGTCGGGCAGTGGGTCGATGAGGTGCTGGCGAACAATCCGAAGGAAGTCGAGCGCTACCGCGGCGGGGAGACCAAGCTGATCGGGTTCTTCACGGGACAGGTAATGAAAAAGAGCGGCGGCAAGGCCGATCCGAAGAAGGTCGCGCCGGTGCTGCAGGCAAAACTGGGGGCGCCGTAGGCGCGAACGGCCGTGCGCGCCTACGGCGCCCCGAGCAACGCCATCACGCTCAGGGGGTCGATGGTTGTCCCACCGTAGCGCATCACGAAATGCAGGTGTGGGCCGGTGACCCGGCCGCTCCGACCCACCTCCCCGATGATCTGGCCACGCGCCACTTCCTGGCCCGTGGTCACCAGAGTCCTGCTCAGGTGGAAGTAGGCCGAGATCAGCCCCTCGCCGTGGTCGAGATAGACCACCCTCCCCGCCAGATAGAAGTCGGCGACCAGCGCCACCCGGCCCGCGTTGGCCGCTCGCACCGGGGCGCCGACCGCGCCGGCGAAATCGGTGCCGAGGTGCCTGCTGAGCACTTTCCCGTTGTACTGGCGGCCGGTCCCGAAGCCGCTTGTGATACGGCTGTCGCGCGGGAGCGCGAACGGCTCACTCCATCGGCGCGGTGAAAGGTGGGCCTCCCGGCTTACCCGCCGCGCGAGCGCGATCTCGCGCGCGATCCGCGCCTGCGCCGTGCTGTCGGGTGTCGCCATCCTGGGCGCCACCTTCAGGTGTTCATTGGGATAGTCGGCACGACCCACGCCCACGGCGGTGTGGACCGTGTCCCGCCGGTCGCCGATCACCAGCACCAGCGTGAGGGTGAGCGAATCATCCCCCTCGACGGGAATGCCCGCGAGCGAGGCCCATGTGACCGGATCGGTCCGCGAAAAGTGCAGCGGCTCGCCCGCCGCCTCCCCCTCGACGGCAGCGACTGGCTCTGCTGTCGTCGGTGTCACCCGCAGGCGGATCAGCGAGCCGCGCGTCGGCCGGGCCGGCTCGGTTTCGATCGACACCTGCTGCGAGGCGAGGGGCGCGGTCCGAACCAGGAGCGACCCGATGAGAATGCCCTTGAGCGCCATCCTCACGACCGTTCCTCCTTCAGCAGCCGATCGGTCTCCGCATGGGCGTCGAACAGCCGTTCCAGGCGCAGCTTGAGTGCCCGCGCGGCATCGAGGTCGGCGGTGAGCGTCTCCGGTGCCGCGCTGCCCGCATGCAGCTTGAGCAACCCCACCCGCAGCGACTCGAGCAGTGTCACCGTCTCCCTGAGCCGAGCCGCCCACAGGCCGCGTGCATCGGAGAGTTCCGTGGCACCACCATCCCCGCCCGCCTTCTCGCCATCGAAGAGCGTGGTCGGCGCCGCTTGCGCGATGAGATCATCCAGCTCTTCCAGCTTTCTCCGCATCGACTGCGCCTGCGTGGAGAGATACCGGATCTGTTCCGGCACCGCCTTGAGATCGCGGCGTTCCCCGGCTGGGAGGGCGCGGTACAGCGCCTCGGCCGCGTCGCCAAGGGCCACCTCGGTTGGGCGGTGCAGCATCTGCTCCGGCGCGTCGCTCCGCGTGAGACGCCAGCCCGCGAGACCGGTCAGCCAGCGACCAATCCTCCCCTTCCAGAACCGCAGCGCGAATTCTGCCCAGCGGTCGCGCGCACCGGCGCGGGCGCCGGGAACGACGTTGCGCGCCGCGCCCAGCAGAAGCGCGATGCTGAAACAGACCGCACCGGCCATGGCCAGCGGGCCGGCGGCAGGATATCCGAGGAAAGCCGCCGCCGTCAGGAACCCACCACCAAGCGCCAGCGCGAGCAGCAACCCCCCATTTACGAATGTCCCGGCTCGACTCGGCGTATTCCCGTGCTCGAAGGCGAGTTCCTCCCGGCGCTGCTCGACATGCTGGGCGAGCGCGTGAATCAGGTCACTGTGCGTGTAGCCCGCCATCAGGAGCTTGCGGGTCTGGAGAATCCGCGCCGACAAGGCGACGGCGGCCGGCACAGTTATGGCGAGGGTCAGCAAGAGCGAGAGCGCGGTCGCGGCCCCGAACTCGTCCCGAGCGGCGATGGCGAACACGATGCCAAAGAGGGATGGCAGGCCCCAGAGCAGCGCGAGGAGGAGGACCGGGCTGCGCCGCTGGTTGCCCTTCTGGATCCATACCCGGAACGGCGCGGGCAGTTCGCTGGAGAGCCCACCCATCTGCTCCAGCGCCTCCGCCAAATCTTCGCCCGACTGGAACCGCGAGGTCGGAAGCGGGGAAAGACAGCGGTCAATCGCGCGGGCGAGCGCCCGCGGCACATGCGGCGCCACGCCGGCGAGCGGCGGCGGGGGACCGGCGAGCTGCCGCTCCACCAGCGCGTCGAGCGAGGTGACGGGGTAAGGAAGCCGGCTCGCGAGCGCATAGTAGCCCACCACGCCGAGGGCGTAGAGATCGCTCCGCCCATCCACCCGCTCGCCGGTGGCCTGCTCGGGGCTCAGATAGGCGACGGTGCCGACCACCTCGCCCCCCTGCTCGATGGGCGCCGCGATCCCGAAGTCGGCGATGAGCGCCCTCCGTCCCCCCGCCTCCAGCAGGATGTTGTCAGGCTTCACATCCCGGTGCACCACTCCGTGCGCGTGGGCATGGGCGAGCGCCCAGCTCACGTCCCGGAGCACGCGGCTCGCCTCCGCGGCCGGCAGCGCACCGCGCTCCTTGAGCCGCTGACCGAGACTCTCGCCGGGGATGTAGGCCATGACGAACCAGACGAGGGTCCCGGACTCCTCGACGGCGTGGATCGGCACGATGTTGGGGTGGGAGAGCCGGGCCGCGGTGCGTGCCTCCCGGAGGAAGCGCTCCCGGAGCGTGGGCCGCGCGGCCAGCTCCGGCGGCAGCAGCTTGATGGCGACGGGGCGGTCGAGACTCACGTCGCGCGCAAGGTAGACGATCCCCATCCCGCCGCGTCCGAGCTCCCGCTCCAGCGAGTAGCGCCCGACGACGGCTGTCTGCAGGTCGACGAAGAGGGGATCTACTCCTGCCATGGCTTCTTGATGACGGCATCGGACCAGAACACCGGGCGACGGTCGGGAAGCCCGAAGTGTTCCAGCGCAGCCGCCCGCAGCCGCTCCGGGTCGCGCCAGCCGCCCGCGAGCAGCGCCTCGCGCCGCATTTGCTTGGCCATCCTGAGCGGCTGATCCCCCGCCGGATCGAAACGGCGCGGCTCCGAGTCGGGCTCGGCCAGCATCTCCATGACGTAGTCGAACGACAGTGCCAGATGCTCCTCGACATCGACCGTGGGAAGATCCCAGCGGCTGGTCTTCTCGGCCACCTGGAACGCGCGCTGCCATCCCTTGTGCTCGGTGATGTGGACCATGCCGCGAAAGAGCCGGCGGTTGGTCTTCACGCTGAAGATGGTGGGCGCGATGATCTGATCGAGATGGGCGTCGGCCGGAGTGTGATCGAGCAGGATGACTTCCTTGGCCGTCCGCGCAAAGCGGTCGCCGAGCGGGGTCTCGAAGCGGCTCTCCCAGTAGGAGTGCCCGAAGCCGGTCGTGCTGCTGGTGAGCACCAGCTGTCGCGGCACGAAGAAGTTGTGGGCGACGACGTCCGCCGCGAGGTGGGAGAGATACCCGAGCCCGAACGCCCGGAGCGCGTCGGTCCGCGCCAGGTCGTGGATCTCCTGACCCACGTGCCACGCGTGGCAGTGACGCCCGACGGGGGCGTACTTCTTCGCGATGGAGCTGTCGGCCGCAATGTTACCGTAGAGGAAGTCGAACGGAAAGGCGCGAAGCAGGTCGGCGATGGCCGCCGGGAGTGACCCGAGATTGGCCAGGACCGATTCTCCGAGATATATGTGGGTCCCGGGAGTCCAGGCGTGAAGCCGATCAGGAAAGAGCACCGCCGCGATCAGAAGGACTGCGAGCGCGGCAAGCGCCCGGCGGGTGTTCAACGGCGGCGCCCCATCCCGAGCAGCCGGCGCAGGCGCCCGAACCAGCCGGCACCCGAGCGGACCGTCCTGAGTGTCACTGCCAGATCGAGGGCGGTTTCCTCGACCTCCTCTTCCAGCACTTCGTAGATCGCTTCGAGATTCTGGACCCGCGCCTGCAGACCTTCGCGCAGCGCCCGGCTCGAATTCACCAGTTCCTCGGCCTCGTCGCCGATCAGCCCGGCGAGTCGCTGGCCCTCGCTGGAGACCGCCGCGACCGCGCCGAGCGCCGGCGCGAGGTCGCTGCGCAGCGACTCCATGACGTGGTGCAGCTGGCGCACCTCGTGAGCGGCCTGCCGGGCAGCCAGTGCAGCCGCCACGGCGATCGCCAGGAACGAACCGGCGATGATGACCAGCGAGATGGCGATCGTCGGGCCGACCCACCCGCCGGTCGCCTCGGTCGCTTGGAGCAGGAACATGATTGGAAGCCTCGCAAGGAGCAGCAGGGAAGATACACCACCGCTTGACGCGTGCACCATGCGCCCCGACCTTTCGCGATATGCCTCCTCGCTTCGTGGTACAGGGCGGACGCGCCCTCAGTGGCACCGTACATCCGGCCGGCAACAAGAACGCCGCGCTCCCGGCGATCGCCGCCACCCTGCTGGCGGACGGCCCCGTGGAACTGGGCAACATGCCGCGCATCCGGGACGTCGAGACGATGCTCGCGCTGGTCGCCGACCTCGGCGCCGTCATGGAGTGGACCGGCCCCAACACGGTCCGGATCGATGCCCGGCCGGCCCGGACCAAGCCGCTGAATCCGGAACTCTGTGCCCGGATTCGCGCGTCGATCCTGCTCGCGGGGCCGCTGCTCGCGCGTTTCGGGATGGTGATGCTCCCTCCTCCCGGCGGCGACGTCATCGGCCGGCGCCGGGTCGATACCCATTTCCTGGCGCTGGAACAACTCGGGGCCTCGCTTTCCCTCGGTGACACCTACCAGATCGAGGCCAAGGGGCTCAAGGGCACCGAGATCTTCCTTGACGAGCCCAGCGTCACCGGCACCGAGAACGCTCTGATGGCCTCGGTGGCCGCACGCGGACGGACCGTGCTCCGGAATGCCGCCGCCGAGCCGCACGTGCAGGATGTCGCGCGCCTGCTGGTCGCCATGGGGGCCCATATCGAGGGAATCGGCACCAACGTCTACACCATCGAGGGGGGGCGCCCGCTCGGCGGCTGCAGTTATTCGATCGGACCCGACCACATCGAGATCGCCAGCTTCATCGGCCTCGCGGCCGTGACCAATGGGCAGATCACGATCGAAGGCGTCCGGCCGGACGATTTGCGCAGCACGCTGCTCGGCTTCGAGCGGCTGGGTGTGCGCCCGCGGATCGACGGGACACGGCTCATCGTCGATGCGGGCCAGGAACGGCGGGTGCGCCCCGATCTGGGCGGCCATGTCCCCAAGCTGGAGGATGGCCCCTGGCCGGCGTTCCCGGCCGACGCGATGTCGATCGCCGTGGTGACGGCCACCCAGTGCGACGGCATGGTGCTGATCTTCGAGAAGATGTTCGAGTCGCGGCTCTTCTTCGTGGACAAGCTGATCGGGATGGGGGCGCGGATCGTCCTCTGCGACCCGCACCGGGCGGTCATCTCCGGTCCCTCGCAACTCCGGGGCGGGACCGTGGAATCACCAGACATCCGGGCCGGCATGGCGATGCTGCTCGCGGCGCTGGCTGCGGAAGGGCAGAGCACCATCCACAACGTGGGACAGATCGAGCGCGGCTACGAGAAGATCGACACCCGGCTCCGCTCGCTGGGCGCGCAGATCGAACGGCTGGAGTAGAGGTGAGGTCGGCCCTCCGCGAAATACCCGTCGTCGGCCCGGTCCCCCGCTTCGAAATCCCCGGCTGGCGCGACCAATACGGGGTGATCGCCGGGATCACCGGCCGTGGAGACCTCCCGGGGCGCGGATACGACCTCGGACTCTGGACCGAGGCTCCGGTCGGGGAGGTGATGACGCGCTGGCGGGCCTTTCGGGCGGCTGAACCGGGCTTCACTGCCGTCATACTAGGGAATCAGGTGCACCGGACCGAGGTGGCCTGGCATGATGCGGCCCGAGGCTGGGTCCAGATCGAAGGGGTGGATGGCCATTCGACCGCCACCCCGGGTCTGCTGCTCACCGTGACCGTTGCCGACTGTATACCGGTCTATCTGGTGGACCCGGTTCGCTGCGCGGTCTCGCTCCTCCACAGCGGGTGGCGGGGCACCGCCGGACAGATTCTTCGGCGTGGAGTTGAGACCCTGATTCAAGCCGCGGGCTCCAGACCCGGTGACATCGTAGTGCATTGCGGTGTAGGTATTTGCGGTGACTGCTATGAAGTGGGGCATGAAGTGATGGCCGGCTGCGGGCTCGAGCATGATGGCGCCGGACCCTGGCATGCGGACCTCCGCGCCGTGCTCACCGAGCAGGCACGCGCACTGGGACTCGGCACCGTGTCCACATCACAATGGTGCTCGGCTCACGATCGGCCGCAGTTCTACAGCCACCGCGCCTCGGGCGGAAGTGACGGGCGGATGGTTGCCTACCTCGGCTTTCCCCAGCGGATTTAGCCGGGGAGGGGCTGGACGAAACCCCGCTCCATCCCTATACTTCCCGCGCTGTAAGGGGATCTCCAGCCGCGGTCGTGTGACGATGTGGGGGAGTTCCCCCACATTTTTTTTGGCCCGTGCCACATGGATGCCACCACGCTGCTCGAGGCAGTTCGCCGCCACGTCGCCGACCTTGGGTTCGAGCTGGTCGAATTCAAGCGGTCCGGTCCGCCGCAGCGCCCAGCCATCCAGGTTCGGATCGATCGCCCCGACAGCACGCCGGGGCACGGAGTCACCGCCGAGGATTGCGCCCGTACCAGCCGTGCCCTCGCGGAATTGCTCGAGGGGCCGGCCGGGTTCGGCGATCGCTATCAGCTGGAGGTGTCGTCGCCGGGGATCGAGCGGCCGGTACGCTTTCCTGAACACTGGCGTCGATATGTGGGGCGGGTAGTGCGGCTGACGGCGCGCTCGATCGCGGGCCATCCGCGTGCGGTGATTCTGGAAGTGCCCGATGACGGGCAGGTCAAACTCCGGCTCCCCGATGGGGCCGAAACCATGGTGGCGCTGGCCGATGTCAAGGAAGCGCTGCTTCAGGTCGATGACCCGGCGGCGAACGGCCACCGCGAGCCATAGGGCAGGAGACGAAGGATGTCCGGTTCCGCTGAAGTACTGAGCGCCCTCAAGGAGCTCACGACCACCAAACAACTCGATCGCGCCGAGCTGCTGGACCTGCTCCGCGACGGGTTTCATGCCGCGCTCGCCCGGCGCTATGGACCCAACGTCCGGTTCGAACTCGAGTTCGACGAACTCAAGGGCTCGATCCGCATCGTCCGGCTCCGCCAGGTCGTCGAGACGGTTGAGGACCCGAGCTGCCAGATTTCGCTTGAGGAAGCGCAGTACGAAGACGCGGCCTTCCAGATCGGCGACATGCTGGAAGAGGATGTGCCGGCGACCGACTTCGGCCGGCTCGCCGTGCAGGCGGCCAAGCAGCGGGTGATCCAGCGCGTGCGCGAAGGGGAGCGCACCCGCATCCGCGATGAGTTCCAGAGCAAGGTCGGCGAGCTGCTCTCCGGCGAGGTCCAGCAGATCGAGCGCGGCAAGCTGGTGATCATGCTGAACAAGTTCCGTGAGGCGGAAGCGATCATTCCGTACCGCGAGCAGAATCACCGCGAGAAGTTCCATCAGGGCGACACCATCCGGGCCGTGCTGAAGCGCCTCGAGGAGACCCCGAAGGGACCGCGCCTGATTCTCTCCCGCGGCGACCCGCTCTTCGTGAAGGCGCTGTTCAAGCTCGAGGTGCCCGAGATCCAGCAGGGCATCGTCGACATCCGCGCCTGGGCGCGCGAGGTCGGCAGCCGCACCAAGATCGCGGTCATCTCCCGTGATGACGCCATCGACCCGGTGGGCGCCTGCGTCGGGCTCAAGGGCTCGCGGGTGCAGGCGGTGGTGAACGAGCTGGGCGGCGAGCGCATCGACATCGTGCCCTGGTCGCCGGATCCGGAGCGGTTCGCGCGGCTGGCGCTGGCGCCGGCCCGGGTCGCCAAGGTGTTCTCCGATCCGGCCAACAAGACGATCCAGGCCGTGGTCGACGAGGACCAGCTCTCCCTGGCCATCGGCCGCAACGGACAGAACGTGCGGCTCGCCTCCGACCTGACCGGCTGGAAGATCGACCTGTACTCGAGCCGGGAGTGGCTGGAGCGTGGTGGCGAAGGCCCGCTGTTCGCGCCGCTGCCGCCCGAGGACGAGGCCGTCATGCAGCTGCCGCTCACCGAGCTCAAGGGGCTGTCGCCCGAGCTGCTCGCAATCCTGAACGGCGCCGGCTACGAGCGGCTCAAGGACGTGCTCGACCTCGAGCGCGAAGACATCGAGAAGATCCCGGGCATGACGGCGGAGCGTAGCGACCAGCTGGTGGCGTTCCTCACCGAGCTCACCGAAGAAGGCAGCGACGACGCCGGCGCCCAGGGCTGAGCGGATTCTCCGGCTGCTCGGGCTCGGCTACCGGGCCCGGCAGGTGGTGATCGGCGTGGACCAGCTTCGGGTCACGCTGCAGGCAGGGAAGGTGGTGTGTGTGGTGGTTGCGTCGGACGTCAGTCCGCGCGCGCAGGAGAAAGTCGTACGGCTGGCGGCGGCGAAGGGCGTCCCGCTCCTCGCGGGACCGTCGGCGGAGGCGATCGGGGCACGACTGGGAAAACCGGGTGTCATGGTCGCCGGCGTGTTGGACCGGGCGCTGGCTCAGGGGCTCGCAGAGGCGGCCAAGGGCGGCACCCAAATGGAGGCGTGAGTGGTCAAGACCAGAGTACACGATCTTGCGGCAGAATTCGGCGTGTCCGCCGAGCAGCTGATGAGCATGCTCAAGGACATGAACATCTTCGCACGGAGCCACATGTCTCCGCTCGAGGATGGTCAGGTATCCGCCATCCGGGTCCGGTGGGAGCGCGAGAAGCGCAAGGCGGCCCAGGCGGAGGAACCTGCTCCCAAGAAGCGGGCAAAAAAGGCCGCGGTGAAGCCAGTCGAGCCGGAGCCCGTCGGCGAGGCGGGGAAGCCTGTCAGGCGCCGCCGCACCGCCGCCGAGGTGGCCGAGGCCGACGCGGTCCTCGAAGCCGAGCGGGTCGCCGAGACGCTCCGGCTCGAGGCGATCGAGCTGGCCCGGCCGATCGAGAAGAAGGAGGAGACCATGCTCTCCCCCTCGCTCGAAGAGCGCGCACGCGCCCTCTTCAAGGACCTGCCCCCGGCTCCGCCCGAAGAGCTGGCACCGCCCGAGCCTGCCCCCGCAGCCGAGCCGACGCGCGACGATGGCAGTGCCGCTGCCACGGCCATCCCGGCCGCGCCGGTGGTGCCGCCGGCGCCCGCGCGTCCCAACATTCCGCTCGGTCCCTCGGGCAATCCGCGGATCCCGACCCGGATCCCGCGTCCGGTGGTCGCGCCCGGCAGCGAAGTGCAGCGGTTCAATCGTCCGAAGCCGGTGTTCAGTTCGAGTTCGCCCCCGGGATCCGGCAGCCGTCCGGGCGGTGGTCCGCGCACGAGCGGCGGCCCCGGTGGCGGTCGTCCGGGTGGCCCGCGTGCGGGCGGTCCCGGCGCCGGTGCGCCGCCCGGCCCGAGCACGGCCGAGCGTCCGCGGACCTTCGGGCCCGACGCGGAGAAAGGTGCCGCGCGCAAGAAGGCGAAGAAGGGGCGGAAGTCGTCGGTCGACCAGGATGCGGTGCTCGCCAACATCGAAAAGACCCTCGCGGGGATGAGCCGCGGGACGGTCAAGCGGGGCGTGCGGCGCGATCCGTCCAGCTACCGTGAGGCGCTGGAGCGCGCCAAGGTCGAGCGCGAAGCCGAGAAGACCCGCATCCGGGTCAACGAGTTCATCTCGGTCTCGGAACTCGCCGACCTGATGAAGATTCCGGCCACCCAGATCGTCCAGCTCGCCTTCAAGGGGCTGGGACTGATGGTCACGGTGAACCAGCGGCTGGACTTCGACCAGATCGAGCTGATCGCGTCGGAGTTCGGTTTCCAGGCCGTGAAGGAAGAAGAGTACGCCGCGCCCACCGACACGGTCGAGACGGAGGAGGCCGACGAGGGGCACCAGCTCCCGCGGCCCCCGGTCGTCACGATCATGGGACACGTCGACCACGGCAAGACCTCGCTGCTCGACTACGTCCGGCATGCGAACGTGGTGGCCGGCGAAGCGGGCGGCATCACCCAGCACATCGGCGCCTATCACGTCACCCTGCCGAACGGGAAGAAGATCACCTTCCTCGACACCCCGGGTCACCAGGCCTTCACCGCGATGCGCGCCCGTGGCGCGCAGGTGACGGACATCGTGGTGCTGGTCGTGTCGGCCGAAGACGCGGTGATGCCGCAGACGGTGGAAGCGATCAGCCACGCCAAGAATGCCGGCGTGCCGATGATCGTCGCGATCAACAAGATCGACCTGCCGAACGCGAACGTGCAGAAGGTCAAGCAAGACCTGCTGACCCACAACGTCGTGCTCGAGGAGTTCGGCGGCCAGGTGCTGTCGACCCCGATCTCCGCCAAGAAGGGCACCGGCGTCGACAAGCTGCTGGAGCAGATCCTCCTGCAGGCGGAAATCCTCGACCTCAAGGCCAACCCCGACCGGTCTGCGAGCGGCACCGTGGTCGAGGCCACTCTCGATCCGGGCAAGGGGCCCGTCGCGACCATTCTGGTCCAGAAGGGCACCCTGCACGTCGGTGACAACTTCATCTGCGGCAAGTTCTCCGGCCGCGTGCGTGCGCTCTACGACGAGCGCGGCAAGAATGTGAAGGACGTCGGCCCGTCGCTCCCGGTGCAGATCCTGGGCTTCGAGGGGACCCCGTCGCCGGGCGACAACTTCGTGGTGACCGCCGACGCCGTCGAAGCGCGCGACATCGCGCAGAAGCGGCAGCGGCTCGAGCGCGAGGCCCAGAACCGGCGCACCGCCCGCGGCGGCTCGCTCGAGGACATCTCGCGCGCGCTGGCGCAGGGCCAGATGGGCGCGCTGCGCATCATCATCAAGGCCGACCAGGGCGGTCCGGCGGAAGCGCTCGCCGACGCGCTCGGCCAGCTCTCCACCGGCGAGGTCCGGGTCGATATCGTGCACCGCGGCGTGGGCTCCATCAGCGAGAGCGACGTGCTGCTCGCCAAGGCGTCGGGCGCGATCATCGTCGGCTTCCACGTCCGGCCCGACGCGGGCGCCCGCCAGGCGGCGGAGCGCGAGGGCGTCGACGTCCGGATGTACCGCATCATCTACGAGGCGGTGGACGACGTCCGCAACGCGCTCGAAGGCCTCCTCAAGCCGGAATCGAAGGAGACCGTGCTGGGCGACGCCGAGGTGCTGCAGCTCTTCAAGGTCAGCAAGGTCGGCACGATCGCCGGCTGCCAGGTCCGGCATGGCACCGTCAGCCGCACCGCGAAGGTGCGCGTCATGCGCGACGGGACGCAGATCTATGACGGCAACCTGTCCAGCCTCAAGCGGTTCAAGGACGACGCCAAGGAAGTCAAGGAAGGCCAGGAGTGTGGTATCGGCATCGAGAATTTCAACGACCTCAAGGTCGGTGACATGATCGAGGCCTACCGCGTGGAGGAGATCAAGCGCACCCTGGCGGGCAGCAAGGCGGACAGCTGAGCGGCATGCATGCCCTGGTCCGGACCTGGGAGCTGCACCTCGAAGGATGCCAGTCGCTGAAGGACAAGCGATCGGTCATGCAGTCGCTGCAGGCTCGGCTCAGGAAGCTGAACGTGGCGGTGGCGGAGGTGGACCACCAGGACCTCTGGCAGAAGGCGGGCATCGCCTGCGCCACGGTCTCCTCCAGCCACCGTGTGGCGGAAGAGACGCTCCGTGAGGCGGACCGGATCGTGGAAGCCGCCGACGGGGTTCGCATCATCGAGACCCAGGTCACCGGCGTATGAAAGGCTCCAAGCGGCGTCCGGATCAGGTCGCGGAAACGGTGCGGCAGGTGATCGCCGAGCTGCTGCTGACCGAACTGCGCGACCCGCGTATCGGGTTCGTCACGGTCACGGGTGTGGAGGTGACCAACGACCTCTCGGTCGCTACCGTCCGTGTGAGCGTCATGGGCGAAGAGGCCGAGCGGCTCGAAGCGCTGAAGGGCCTGGAGAGCGCGGCGGGCTTCCTGCGCATGCGGGTGGGGAGGGTGCTCACGACCCGCATCATCCCGGAGATCAGATTCGAGCTCGACCGTGGCCTGGAACACGCCGCCCGGATCAATCGGATCCTGGGCGAACTGCGGACGGAGCGCGGCGACTGAACGGCGCGCTGCTGGTGGACAAGCCGGCCGGACCGACCAGCCACGATGTCGTCGCCCGGGTGCGGCGGGTGCTCAAGACCCGGGCGGTGGGACACACCGGAACGCTCGACCCGTTCGCGACCGGGCTGCTGGTGGTGCTTGCGGGGCGGTGCACCCGGCTCGCGCGCTTCGTCGAACAGCAGGCGAAGACCTATCTCGCCACGGCGAAGCTCGGGGTCACCACCACGACCGACGATCTGCTGGGGGAGCCGACAGGCGGACCGGCGGCGACCGAGCGCCCCTTGGGAGCAGCTTGCTGCGACCCGGGCGCGAGGAAGGGGCGGACGGGCGGCAAACCGGAGCGGGCGCTGGTTGAGGCGACGCTCGCCGACTTTCTCGGGACGCAGAAGCAGCGGCCGCCGGCCTTTTCGGCCAAGCGGGTCGCCGGGGAGCGCAGTTACGAGAAGGCGCGGCGGGGCGAGCTGCTGACGCTCCCCGAAGCGGAAATCGTGGTGCACGCGGTGGAGCTGGTCGGCTACGAGTATCCGGAGGTCCGCTTCCGGGCCACCGTGAGCCCCGGGACGTACCTTCGCGGGATCGCCCGCGATCTCGGCGAACGGCTCGGCACCGGCGCCCATCTCACCGCGCTCCGCCGCGAGGCGATCGGGGCCCTGCACGTGGATCAGGCGATTCCGCTCGACCAGCTCTCGGACGGATCGGCGCTGCTGCCGCCCCTCGCGGTCCTGAGCCATCTGGCGCGAGTCCATCTGACGGACGCGGATGTGAAGTCGATCGGCTTCGGGCAGGCGGTGCGGACGGACCAGCCGCCCGGTGGGTCGGCCGATCAGCCGGTGGCGGCGGTCGCGGATAGCGAGCGGCTGGTGGCGATTGGACGGATCCGCGAATCCTGGTTCCATCCGGAGGTGGTGCTGGAGGCCGCGGGGTGACGCCCTTTCTGCCCGACCATCCGGAGGGTACGGTGGTCACCGTCGGCACCTTCGACGGGGTGCACCAGGGGCATCTCGCGGTCCTCCGGGAGATCGTGGCGCGGGCCCGGGCGGGCGACCGGAAGAGCGTGCTGGTGACCTTCGAGCCGCATCCGCTCGAGGTGGTGAATCCGCAGGCGGCCCCCCCGCTCCTCACGAGCGGCCCCGAGCGGCGGGAGGTCCTGGCCCTGACCGGCCTCGACTACGTGGTCTTCCTGCGGTTCGACCGGCGGCTGGCGGCCTACACGCCGGAGCGGTTCGTCCGCGAGGTGCTGATCGGCCGCTGCGGGATGAAGGAGCTGGTGATCGGACACGATCACGGCTTCGGGCGGGGACGGAGCGGCGACGTGGAGACGCTGCGCCGGCTGGGCGCGTCGGACGGCTTTGTGGTGGATGTCGTGGGGCAGGTGGAGCTGGGCGGTCATGCGGTCTCGAGCACGGCGATCCGCCGGGCCGTGGCCGGTGGCGATCTCAAGACCGCAGCCCGGCTGCTCGGGCGGCCCTACACGCTGAGTGGCCGGGTGGTGCCGGGCGAGGGGCGGGGCCGGACGATCGGGATTCCCACGATCAACGTGGGGGAGTTCCCCGAGCGGAAGCTGCTCCCTCCCGACGGGGTCTACGCGGCCCGCGTGGAATGGGCCGGGGGCCAGGCTGGCGGGATGCTGAATCAGGGTCCCCGGCCGACGTTCGGCGAGAATCGCCGCGGGATCGAAGTGCACCTGTTCGGGGTCGACGCCGACCTCTATGGCCAGTGGGTGCGGGTGGAGTGGGTGGAACGGCTCCGCGACGTGGTCAGGTTCGCGTCGGTGGAGGACTTCAAACAGCAACTGGTGCGGGACCGTGCCGCGGCGCTCGACGCGCTCGCCCGGCATGCGCCCATGATAGACCCGAGTCGCGCGTCTCATGACTAGAACGGAATGGTCGTAACCTCTCTCAAAACCCGCATCGGCATCATTGCCGCCATGGCCATCACCTGCGTGGTTGCGCTCATCCCGCGCGACACCACGATCCGCGTGAACACCAACGGCATCATGCGCGATACCACCGTGCGCCAGGTCCCCCTCAAGCTGGGCCTCGACCTGCAGGGTGGCATGCATCTCGGTCTCGAGCTGGATCAGTCCAAGCGGGTCTCCTCCGACCCGGCCCGGGACATCGATCTCGCACTCACCGTGCTCCGCAAGCGCATCGACGAGTTCGGCGTGACCGAACCGCTGGTGCAGAAGCAGGGCGATACCCGCATCGTGGTCGAGCTCGCCGGCATCAGCGATCCCGGCCGCGCCAAGGGCATCGTGCAGAAGAGCGCCTTCCTCGAATTCCGGATCACCGACCGCTCCGACGCGCTGGACAAGGCGCTGCCGGCGATGGACCGTGCGCTCCAGCGTCTCGGGATCAAGGCCAGCGGTGTCCCGGGCGACACGGCCCGCTCGGCGGTGCTCGACCTGCTCAAGGGCGACTCCGCGAAGAAGGACACCGCCAACACGCCGGTGGTCGGCGGGGCGCTCTCCAGCCTGATCCTCACTGCCGCCCAGGCCAACACCCAGCTGTATCCGGGAGAATACCTGGTCGAAGAGGGCGCGGTGGCGCGGGTCGACAGCCTCATGAACATCCCCGACGTGAAGGCGCTCTTCCCGCGGCGGTACGAGTACCGCTGGGCGGCGAGCCCGATCAGCGTCGGCGCGAAGTCCTACCGCACGCTGTACGTGCTCGAGGACCGGCCGATCGTCACCGGCACCAACCTGGTCGACGCGAAGGAGGAGATCGATCCGCTCACCAGCGGCCCGGTCGTCACCTTCGAGCTGGACCGCAAGGGCGCTCGCGACTTCGGCGAGGGTACCGCGAAGAACGTCGGCAACTACATGGCGATCGTGCTGGATGACCGGGTGCAGGGACGTCCGCCCGTGATCCAGGAGCGGATCGACCGCCGCGGGCAGATCACCCTGACCGGCAAGTCGTTTCAGGAGGCGCGCGACCTCGCGCTGACGCTCCGCGCCGGTGCGCTCCCCGTGCCCCTCAAGATCGTCGAGGAACAGCAGGTCGGCCCGAGCCTCGGTGCGGACTCGATTCACCAGGGCTTGACCGCCGGCATCGTCGGGACGCTGTTCGTGATCCTGATCATGGTGGGCATCTACCGCATGAGCGGGGTGCTCGCCGTGGTGGCGCTCGGGCTGTACATCCTGTTCTCGTTCGGCGTACTGTCGATGTTCGGCGCGACGCTGACGCTTCCCGGCCTCGCCGGCCTGATCCTCTCGATCGGCATCGCGGTGGACGCCAACGTGCTGATCTTCGAGCGGATCCGCGAGGAGCTCGAGCTCGGCAAGACGGTGCGGCTCTCGATCGACGAGGGCTTCAAGCACGCCATGAACGCCATCGTCGACTCGAACGTCACCACGGTCATGACGGCGCTCTTCCTGTTCCAGTTCGGCACCGGCCCGGTGAAGGGCTTCGCGGTGACGCTGACGATCGGCGTCCTCGCCTCGATGATCACCGCGGTCTTCGTGACCCGGACCTTCTACATGATCTGGCTGGACAAGTCGCCGGCCATGGAAACCCTGAGCATCTGATGATCCGCTTCCTCGCGCACGCCAATTACGACTTCATCGGCTTCCGCCGCTACGCCTACATGGTGACCGGCGCGCTGTTCGCGCTCAGTATGCTTGCCCTGATCGTCTGGCGGCTCAACTACAGCATCGAGTTCACCGGCGGCACCCTGGTGCAGGTGAAGGCCAAGCCCGGGGTCGATATCGGCCGGGTCCGGTCAGCGCTCGATGCCCAGGGGCTGCACGGCGCCGAGATTCAGGCGTTCGGTGGGGCGGGGGGCTTCACCATCCGCGCCCGCACCGCCAAAGTCGGGACCGACGCCGACAATACCCAGGCGACCACGGCGGTCGTGACCACCGCGCTCGACGAGGTGCTCGGCAAGGGCGCCTACGTGCTGGAACAGACCGGCGCGGTCGGCCCCAAGGTCGGCGGCGAACTCCGCACCAAGGCGTTCCTCGCCATCTTCTACAGCTTCCTCGCGGTGCTCGCCTATCTGGCCTTCCGCTTCGAATGGCGCTTCGGGCTGGCGGCCATCGCGGCCACGGCCCACGACATCATCCTCACCATCGGCTTCATCGCGATCATGCGCCTCGAGGTGAGCCTCATCGTCGTCGGCGCGGTGCTCTCGATGGTCGGCTACTCCCTGAACGACACGATCATCATCTTCGACCGGGTGCGCGAGAACCTGCACAAATACAAGCGCGATCACTTCAGCGACATCCTGAACCGGTCGGTGAACGAGACCCTGCCGCGGAGCATCCTGACCCACGGCACCACGCTTTCGACGCTGCTGGCGCTCACCATCTTCGGTGGCGAGGTGATCCGGCCGTTCGCGCTGGTCATGTTCTTCGGTGTGTTCACCGGCACCTTCTCTTCGATCTACATCGCCTCGCCGGTGCTGATGTGGATCGAGCACAAGTGGCCGGGCGCCGACGCCCGCGGCGTCAAGACGGTGGCCCGAGCCGCCACGACCAAGACGCCGGTCGGGGTCTGACCGGGTGGGTGAGCGACTCACCCTGACCGCCGAGAGCGCCCGAGGGATCCCGCCGCAGGCTGCGCCGGGATCCCTCGTCGTGCCCGGGGCACCATGTTAGTCGACACCCACTGCCACCTTGGCTCGGATCAGTTCGCGTCCGACCTTGATGAAGTGCTGGCGCGTGCCTGGGAGGCCGGCGTCGGGCACATCGTCGTGATCGGGGAGTCACCGGCGGCGGCGGCGCGGGCGCTGGAGATCGCGGCCCGGGACCCGCGGCTCTCTGCGACGGCGGGGGTGCATCCCCACGACGCACACACCTGGACCGGCGAGACCGAGGAGTGGCTCAGGACACTGCTGGCGGACCCGCGGGTCGTGGCGGCCGGGGAGATGGGCCTCGACTACCACTACGATCACTCGCCCAGGGCCCGGCAGCGGGAGGTCTTCGACCGGCAACTGGCGCTGGCGACCGGGGCGGCCAAGGCGGTGGTGATCCACGCGCGTGAGGCGGACGAGGACGTCGCCGCCGTGCTCCGCAGTCACCCGCGGGCGACCGTGATCCTGCACTCGTTCTCCAGCGGTCCCGGCCTGCTGCAGGCGGCGCTCGAGAACGGCTATTATGTGTCACTCAGCGGCATGGTCACCTTCAAGAACTGGGGCCGCGACGACGTGGTGCGTGCGGTCCCCGACGAGCGCCTGCTGGTGGAGACCGACGCTCCCTACCTGGCTCCGGTGCCGCGCCGTGGCAAGCGAAACGAACCGGCCTTTGTGCGGCACACGGCGGAGTACATCGCCGCGGTGCGGGGGGTGTCCCCCGAGGCGCTCATCGCCCAGACAGGCGCCAACGCCGCGCGGGTGTTCGGCCCGCGTGTGAGGGGCTGAGTCGGGGCGTTTCACGGATCGTTCACACCGCCGGTTCTACAATTGTCCACCGGATGACCCTTGGCCCGGAGCCGGGGCGTCCGTCGTCCATACCTACACCCTTCTCCCAGGGGAAGACCGCCCGCCATGTCCAACGTGCCATCTGATATCGAGATTGCCCAGGCCGCGAAGATGCGGCCCATCGCTGAAGTCGCCGCCGAAGTCGGTTTGACGGCGGACGAGATCCTCCCCTACGGACGCTAC
Source organism: uncultured Gemmatimonadales bacterium (assembly GCA_963817435.1). Lineage (GTDB taxonomy): Bacteria > Gemmatimonadota > Gemmatimonadetes > Gemmatimonadales > GWC2-71-9 > JADJOM01. Next base: position 738,509 of record CAWFNY010000001.1, on the reverse strand, counting down.
AAGGCCAAGATCAGCGCGGAAGCGATCGCCAAGCGCTCGCCGAAGGGCCGCCTGGTCCTGGTGACCGGCATCAATCCGACGCCGGCCGGCGAAGGCAAGTCCACGGTGACCGTTGGCCTCGCGCAGGCCCTGCGCAAGCTCGGCAAGAAGGTGGTCGTCGCGATCCGGGAGCCCTCGCTGGGCCCGGTCTTCGGCGTGAAGGGCGGGGCGGCGGGCGGCGGCTACGCGCAGGTGGTCCCGATGGACGAGATCAACCTGCACTTCACCGGCGACTTCCACGCCATCACCTCGGCGCACAATCTGCTGTCGGCGATGCTGGACAACCACATCCACCACGGCAACGCGCTCGGCCTCGACAGCCGGCGGATCACCTGGCCGCGGACCATCGACATGAATGACCGCGCCCTGCGCTCCATCATCGTCGGCCTGGGCGGACTCAACGGTGGCCCCACCCGCGAGGAGCGGTTCGTGATCGTCCCCGGCAGCGAGATCATGGCGATCCTCTGCCTGGCGACGGACCTCCCCGACCTCGAGGCGCGGCTTTCCCGGATCATCGTCGGGCTCACCCGCGACAAGAAGCCGGTCACCGCCGGCCAGCTCAAGGCGAGTGGCGCGATGACGCTGCTCCTCAAGGACGCGCTTCTGCCGAACATCGTGCAGACGCTCGAGGGCGGCCCGGCGCTGGTGCATGGCGGGCCGTTCGGCAATATCGCCCACGGCTGCAACTCGATCGTCGCGACCAAGCTGGGCCTCGCCCTCGGCGACATCGTGCTCACCGAAGCCGGCTTCGGCGCCGACCTCGGCGCGGAAAAGTTCTTCGACATCAAGTGCCGCTTCGGCGGGCTCAAGCCCGAGGCCGCGGTCGTGGTAGCTACCGTCCGGGCGCTCAAGATGCACGGTGGCGTGAAGAAGGACGCCCTCGGTACCCCGGACGTGGCCGCGCTGCAGCGGGGCATGGTGAACCTCGAGGCGCACGTGAAGAACGTGCAGAAGTTCGGGGTGCCGGTCGTCGTCGCACTCAACCGGTTCCTCTCCGACTCGAAGGAAGAGCAGGATGCCGTGGTCACGGCGGCCAGAAGCTGGGGCGCGCGCGCCGCGCTGTCCGACGTCTGGGCCCGGGGCGGCGAGGGCGGCACCGATCTGGGGCGCGAGGTCATGGCCGCGCTCGACGAGGGGAAGGCGAACTTCAAGCCCATCTACGACGCGGCGCTCCCGATCAAGCAGAAGATCGAGACGATCGCGACCCAGATCTACGGCGCCGACGGCGTCACCTTCTCGGCGACGGCGGAAAAGTCGATTGCCTTGTGCGAGGAGCTGGGCATGGGCGCCACCCCGATCTGCATCGCGAAGACCCAGTACTCCTTCAGCGACGATGCCACCAAGCTCGGCCGCCCCAAGGGCTTCAAGATCAACATCCGCGATGTCTACCCGTCGGCCGGCGCCGGATTCGTCGTCGCCCTCGCCGGCGAAATCATGACCATGCCCGGCCTGGCCAAGGTCCCCTCGGCAGAGGCGATCAAGGTCCACGCGGACGGGCGCATCGAGGGACTCTTCTAATGACCATTCAGTTCATCGCGTGCGACCACGCCCCGAAGGCGATCGGCCCCTACAGCCAGGCGACCATCGTCAACGGACTCATCTTCACCGCCGGTCAGATCGCGTTCAATCCCGCCACGATGGAGATCGTCGGCGGCGGGATCAAGGAGCAGACGGAACGGGTCCTCGCGAACCTCAAGGCGGTGCTCGAGTCGGCCGGATCGGATCTCACGAAGGTGGTGAAGACGACCGTCTTCCTGGTCGACATGGCCGACTTCACCGCGATGAATGAGGTCTACGCCCAGGCCTTCGGCGATCACAAACCGGCGCGGTCCACGGTGGCCGTCGCCGGCCTGCCGCGAGGGGTCAGGGTCGAGATCGACGTGGTTGCGACGGTTTGATCCGTAGGGACGGGCGTCCCCGCCCGTCCCTCATGACAGGTTGCATCGCACCATGGGGGTGGATCGGGCCTGGTGGTCCGGCCGGTCTTCAAAACCGCGATGGAGGCACCTTCGGTGGCTCCGGTGGGTTCGATTCCCACACGCTCCCGCCAGTATGGGCGACCGCCCGGTCGCCCGTACTGGCCCGCCGCTCCCGCGGCCCTCCCTGAATCCGGTCCCTCCGCATATGGCGGCCCGATCCCGATTCGGCCAGATTCCCCGCCACCGTGACCACCATTCTCCTTGTAAACCCGACCGCCGGCCGAGGCCGCGCCGCAACCCTCGCGGCCGAGGCTGAACGGGCCGCGCAGGCGGCGTGGGGGGCCGTCGTACGGCTGGAAACCACCGCCCCCGGAGCGGCGACGGTGTTAGTGCGCCAGGCCGTGGAACAGGGCGCCCAGCGAGTCATCGTGCTCGGCGGCGACGGGACGATGCACGAAGCCGCCAACGGGCTGTTGCAGGCCAGGGTCGCGGAACGCCCCCCGATCGCGATCCTGCCAGCAGGCACCGGGAACGATTACGCGAAGCTGGCAGGCACCGGGGGGCGCCGCCCGACGGACGCTGTGCAGCGGCTCGCCGCCGGGAGCGTCCGGCGACTCGACGTGGGAGTCGCCTGGGGGGAATACTTCCTCAATTCGGTGGGGATCGGGTTCGACGCCGAGGTGGCGCGGGTGGTGAACGCGTCGCAGCACGGAAGCGGTATCCCAGCCTATCTCATGGCGGTGGCCCGGGTGATCTCGCACTTCGTTCCCTTCGAAGTCGAGGTGAAGGCCGACGAGCGAACCTTCACCGACAAACTGCTGCTGCTGGAGATCGGCATCGGTCCGTGTGTAGGCGGCGGTTTCCGGCTGACGCCATTCGCCGAACCCGATGACGGACTGTTCGACATCTGTGCCATCCAGCAGATGTCGATTCCCGGGATTCTCACCAAGCTGCCGCTCGCCATGCTCGGAAAACACACTGGGCTGAGGCAGGTGCGCTCCTTCCGCACGGCGGCGCTCTCGATCACCAGCCCCAATGGGCCCCTGCATGCGCAATTTGATGGTGAGCTGCGGGAGGTGTCGACGACCATGGACATCCGCATCGAACCGCGAGCCCTCCCCGTGCTGATTGCCCGATGAGCGCGCGCCGCCACTTCGCGAGCGACAACAACGCCGGCATACATCCGGCGGTGCTGCAGGCCATCATCGAGGCCAACACGGACGGGCATCTCCGGAGCTACGGTCACGACCCCTACACCGAGCGCGCGCTTGAGCTGTTTCGCAGCCACTTCGGCGCCGGGGCCAGCGCCTGGCTGGTCTTCAACGGCACCGCCGCCAACGTGCTCGGATTGCAGGCAGTGACCCAGCCGCATCAGGCGGTCATCTGCGCGGACGCGGCCCACATCAACGTGGACGAGTGCGGGGCGCCGGAGCGGTTCACCGGCTGCAAGCTGATCGTGGTGCCAACTCCCGACGGGAAGCTCCGCCCCGCGGACCTGCCGCGGCTGCTCGGCGGCATGGGCGATGAGCATCGGGTGCAGCCGAGGGTGGTCTCGATCACCCAGTCCACCGAACTCGGCACCGTGTACTCGGTCGCCGAGGTGGCCGCGCTGGCGGAGACGGCGCACCGTCACGGTCTGTTGCTGCACATGGATGGTGCCCGGCTCGCCAACGCGGCGGTGAGTCTCGGCCTGCCGTTCCGGGCCTTCACGACCGATGCAGGGGTGGATCTGCTCTCCTTCGGTGGCACCAAGAACGGGCTGATGGGCGCCGAGGCGGTGGTGCTGCTCCGCCCGGGGCTCGATGCCGAGATGCCATTCATCCGGAAGCAGGGGATGCAGCTCGCGAGCAAGATGCGCTTTCTCGCCGCGCAGTTCATCGCGCTGCTGGGCGGCGATCTCTGGCGCCAGAATGCCGAGCATGCGAACCGCATGGCGCGGCTCCTCGCGGAGGGGGTGCGGACTGTGCCCGGCATCACGCTGACCCAGCCGGTCGAGGCGAACGGGGTGTTCGCACGGGTCCCTGCGGAGCATATTCCGGCCCTGCAGGAACGCGCCTTCTTCTACGTCTGGAATGCCGAGACGTCCGAGGTGCGCTGGATGACGGCCTGGGACACGACGGAGGACGATGTGCAGCGATTCGTGGACGCGGTGCGGGAGATCGTGGCGTGAGGGCTCCGGCACTGCTGTATGCCCTGATCCTGGTGATCCCTGCGGCCGCGAGCCGCCTCGCGGCGCAGAGACTCGACTGCCGCACGGCCGACACCGCGTGCGTGGACTCGGTTCCGGACTCGACTGCCGCACGTGCCGACACCGCGGTGCGGGTGGACTCGGTGCCGCAGGTGGCACGGCCCGACAGCGCGATCTACCCCAAAGCACCGGTGTCACCGATGGGCGCGCTGCTGCGCTCGATCCTGGTGCCGGGATGGGGACAGGCCAAGCTGCATCGCAAGCTCACCGGCGCGCTGTTCGTCACCTGGGAAGGCGTCACCCTCGGGATGGCCCTCAAGGCCAATCACGAGTTGCAGTACCTCCGGCGCACCGGTTCGGGGAGCGTCAAGGCGAAGGAACAGGAGCGGCAGGACTGGCTGGTCCTGCTCGCGTTCAATCATCTCTTTTCCGGGATCGAGGCTTACGTCTCATCTCACCTCTGGGATTTCCCGGACGATCTCGAGATCAGCGCCGCGCCGCTGCCTGAGGGCGGGTTCGGTGCCTCCATCCGCGTACCCATCCGGCTGCCGTGAACTCCGCTCCGATCGGCATTTTCGACTCCGGCATCGGCGGGCTGACGGTCGCGCGCGCGATCTACGAGCGGCTCCCCGGCGAATCGACGATCTACTTCGGTGACACCGCCCGGGTCCCCTATGGCCCGAAGAGCCCGGAGACGGTACGGCGCTACAGCCGCGAGATTCTCCAGTGGCTGGTGGGACAGGGCGTGAAGGTGGTGGTCATCGCCTGCAACACGAGCACGGCACACGCGCTCACGGTGCTCCGGGAAGAGTCGCCGGTGCCGGTGATCGGCGTCATCGAGCCGGGGGCGCGTGCGGCGGTCGCCGCGACGGGAGGCGGCCCAGTGGGTGTGATCGGCACCGCCGGCACGATCGCGAGCAACGCCTACGCCCGGGCTATCCACGCCCTGCGACCGGCGCTCCGCGTCGAGCAGGTGCCCTGTCCGCTCTTCGTGCCGCTGGCGGAGGAGGGGTGGTTCGATCATCCGGCGACCGAACTCGTGGCCCGGGAGTACCTGAACCCCCTCCAGCAGGCGAAGGTGGATGTGCTGGTGCTCGGCTGCACCCACTATCCGTTGCTCAAGCCGCTGCTCGGCCGTGTCATGGGGCCGTCGGTGCAGCTGATCGACAGCGCCGAGGAGACCGCGCGCGCCGTGGCGGAGACGCTGCGTGAGCAGGGGCTCGAGGCCCCGGCCGGCCCAAAGGTGCTGCATCGATTCGTGGTGAGTGACGACGAGCCCCGGTTCCGGCAGGTCGGATCGCGGTTTATCGGCGAGAAGCTTGGAGGCGCGGAGGTCGTGACGCTGGGGTAGGAGTCGACCAGTTGGTCCATCTCTACTCATGACTATCCACCGCCCAACCCAGCTGTCTTCATCCCCTCGCAATACGCCTTGCCCTCCTCATCCACGGCCGCCGCCACGCGATCGCAGAGCGCTCCCCACTCCGCCTCGGTCTTCCCCATGGCCCTGTAGTAGCCCCGGGTAGTCTCCATCACTTCGCTGAAGGCCGGCACACCGCGGCTCATCCAGAAGTGGTCGTCGGTGATATGGTTGTTGAGGTAGAAGCCCATCAATTGGCGTTCCACCAGATCGAGCCCCACTTCATCACAGACGCCGGCGAGCTGCAGCGCCTGCGCGAAGAGCAGCTTCTTCTGGAAGATGGTCGTGGTCTCCGGCGCGTCCTGATGGGCCAGACTCAGGTGGAGGACCTTTTGCCAGGTCTCCTTCGCCCCCGCGGGCCAGCCGAGCTTCACCTGGGCCATTGCAACGTTGAACCAGTCTTCGGGTACCTCACTCCCGTTCGCGGCCAGCTGGAACATGCCGAGCGCTTCGGCCCACCGCTCGCTGTAGTAGAACGCGAGCCCGGCGTACTTGTAGGCCTTCGAGTGATACTTGAGGGCGAGTTCGGGAATGCCGGCCATGAGCCTCTCCACGGCGGCATCGTACTCGCCGGCGCGGATGAGCGTGGTGGCCTCAGCGAAGAGACCGGGTTCGGTCACGGCGCTCCCTCGCCTCGGTCATCGCACCTTCGAGTTGTTTCTCAGGCCGTCCCGGCCATTCGAGCCTGTTCATGTGGCTCAGCTCCCGCTCCAGTGCGTACCGCCCCGAGACTTCGGCTTCCAGCTCACGAAGGATTGGTTCGCCCTGCGCCATTGCAGGCATCGGGGCGGTTACGGAGTGAAATGGAGCAGGGAAGCCTCACCGCCGTGGACCAGCGCATAGCGGTAGCCATCGAACCAGGCGCCGGGATTCACGTAGAGCTGCCCGGGCGACACACGCACCGCCGCGGCGCGATGCGTGTGCCCCATGACAACCAGCCCGAGCGACGACTCGGACGCCAGCCGTGCCCTCGCCCATTCTTCCTGGCGCCTGGCGGAGCTCTCCACCTCGGCGACGGTGCGCTCGCGGTCGCCGAGGTACCCGCTCAGCCGGTCCACCAGCCACATGCCGAGGTCGGGGTGCACCGCCCGATAGAGGGCCACGGTCGCGTCGTGGCGCAGGATCTGGTGCAGCACCCGCGCCGACCAATGGGTCTCGGTGATCCCGTCGCCATGCACGGCGAGTGCCTGACGTCCCCCGACCTCGAATCGGGCCTCGTGCGGCGAGAAATCGATGTCGAGCTGCTCCTGCCAGAACGTGCCACCCCAGCGATCGTGATTGCCGCCGATCATGACGATCGGCATGCGGCGGCGGACCTGAGCCAGGGCGGCCATCACCCTGGTCCCCTGGCGCGGCACGGTGCGATGGTAGGTGAACCAGAATTCAAACAGGTCGCCCGTCACCACGAGGCCATCGCCCAGGTCGGGCACGGCATCGAGGAAGGCGAGGAAGGCGTGTTCCGCCACTGTGGAGCCGCGGCCGAGGTGGGCATCCCCGACCAGCACGAGACGCTGGCAATGCACCGGGCCAAGATAGGTCGCGCCGGAGGGGGGAGCAAGCGCGGCCGCTTTGACTTTCGGCCCGCCGCTGGAGAACGTTGAGACGACCTCCACCCCCCGCTCCCTGGATGCCTGTGCACCCGCCTGTCTCCGAAGCCGTCACCACCCTCCGAGTGAACTACTCGGAAACCGACCAGATGGGCGTGGTCTACCACGCCCGGCATGTGGTCTGGCTCGACATCGCCCGAACCGAGCACCTGCGTCAGGCAGGATACAGCTACCGCGCGCTGGAGGAAGAGGGGGTCCGTCTGGTGGTCACCGACCTGCGGATCCGCTACCGCCAGCCCGCCCGGTACGACGACCTGATCCGGATCCGAAGCCAGATCCGGGACGTGGCCTCGCGGCGGGTGATCTTCGCCTATGTCATCGAGCACGCCGAACTCGGAACTCTTCTCGCGGACGCGGAGACCACGTTGATCTGCCTGGACCGGCACCACCAGCTCTCCCGGCTGCCCGTCGCCGTGGTCGCCGCCCTCGGCGGCAGGAGCCCGAGGCGGGAATCATGAGATACCGCCCGTTGCTGGCCGTGCTGCTGCTCCTCGTGCCCGCCGTGCTCCGCGCGCAGGGTGAGGAGGCGTCGGTCGAGATCTTCGCGAACATCCTCGCCGCCGAAGATTCCCGAAGCATGGACGAAGCGATGTTTCGGCGGGCCCTTGCCGATCCCGACAGCAGCGTCCGCCGGGAGGCGGTGCTCGCGCTCGGGCGCATCCGCGATCCGGCCGCGATCCCGCTGCTGGCCCCGCTGCTCAACGATCCCGATTCGCTGGTGCAAAGCACCACGGCCTTTGCGCTGGGCATTCTCGGTGACTCGGCGGCCGCATCGCTCCTGCTGGCACGTGCCCGGGACGGGACCCCGGTCTCGGGCCCGACCGCGATGGAGATGGTCACTGCCGCCGCGCGGATGGGCGGCAGCGAAGGCGTGCGGTTCATCAATTCGGTCTTCGATCACTCGATCTTCGGGGAGCGGGACGATGTGCAGTACCTGGTGCAACGTGCCGCGCTCGAATCGTGGCGACTCGGCGCCCGGGCACCGGTAGATCAGCTCATGGGAATGACCCACGCGCTCACCGAGGACGCCCGTTTCGCCGCGGTCTACTCGCTTGGCCGGCTCCGGAGCCGAGTTGCCGCGAACCGGCTGGTCGAGGCACTCGGTGACCGTTCGGCGGCCCAGGTTCGCGCGGCCGCGGCGCGGGTGCTCACGAGGTCGTTCGTCGACTCTTCGGGACTGGGCACCGAGACGGTCGCCGACCTGCTGGTCCGCGCCACGCGGGACGAGGATGCCGGAGTGCGCGCGAGCGCGGTGCGCACCATCGCCGGCTACAAGCTGCCGCGCCTCGCCGTGCAGGTGCTGCCCCTGCTCGGTGATCCGAACCTGAACGTGCAGGTGGAGGCGGCTCACACCCTGGGTGAGCTGGGCGGCACCGCAGCGGTGGCCGAGCTGACCCGGATCCTCGCGAGCAACAAGGGGACCTTCGCGCGGAGGCGGGAGGCCTTCCTGAGCCTTGCGCGGCTCGACTCGACGGCGTTCGCGGCGCAGGCGGGGCAGTGGGCCAGCGGCAACGACTGGCGGGAACGCGCGGCAGCCGCCCAGGGCTGGGCCTCGATCGACGTCAAGCGCGTGCTGCCCTTCCTGGACGACCGCGATTCCCGGGTCGCCACGGCCGCACTGCAGGGCTGGACCGATCACCGCGCCACGCCAGACGCGGAGTTCCTCGCCACCTGCCGGAGGCTCCTCGCCCACAAGGACGCCGCAATCCGCAGCCTCGCGGCGGATGGCATCGCCACGGCTACGAACCCCGCGGACATCCCCGCGCTGGTGGCCGCGTACGGCAGGGCGAGTCGCGATTCCTTCCCCGATGCCGCACTGTCGGCGCTGCGCGGCATCGTGGCGATCGCGGCGGCGCAGCCCGACAACCGGGACGCGCTCGAACGGCAGGCGCTGGCCGGGATCCGGGCGCCGGAGGACTATCTCATCCGCCGCTGGGCGGAGGAGAGCTGGCCCGCCGCTGCGGCGGCCTGGGGTGCCGCCTATCCCATCGACACCCATCGGACGAAGGAGGATTATCGCGCGATCGCGCGCCGGTACCTCATCGGTCCGACAGACGGGCGCTACCCGCATGTGAAGCTGGACGTGGATCAGCTCGGCACCATCGAGCTCGCGTTGTACGGGCCGGAGGCGCCGCTCACCGTCGCCAACTTCCTGTCGCTGGTGGATCGGCACTACTTCGACGGTCTGCGATTCCATCGCGTGGTACCGAACTTCGTGGTGCAGGCCGGCGACCCGCGCGGTGATGGCTGGGGCGGCCCCGGGGGCGCGATCCGCGACGAGATCAATCCGCGCCGGTACAAGGCCTACATTCTCGGCATGGCACTCTCCGGCCCAGACACCGGCGGGAGCCAGTGGTTCATCACCCTGAGTCCGCAGCCGCATCTCGACGGAGTGTACACCGTGTTCGGCGAGGTCTACGACGGGGTCCCCGTGCTGCTCCGGGTGACCCAGGGCGACCTCATCAGGACGATTCGCCGGTGAGTCGGCGTGCCGCGCTGATGCTGGCCGTGGGGGGCTCGCTCCTGGCCGCGGCTCCCGCGGCGGCGCAGTTCATCCAGCTCAACGAGAACAAGGTCCAGTACCGGCAGCTCGACTGGCAGGTGCTGAAGGGACCGCGGGTGGATGTGTACTACTACCCGGCGGAAGCGCAGCTCGCGCCGGTGGCGCTCGCCTACGCCGAGGAGACGTACGACGTCCTGATGCTCAAGTTCGGGCACACGGTCACCTCGCGTGTCCCGATCATCGTCTACGCCTCGCACTCCGATTTCGAGCAGACCAACATCCTGCCGTTCACGCCGCCCGAGGGCCTCCTCGGCGCGACCGATTTTCTCAAGCGCCGGGTGACGCTGCCCTTCCGCGGCAACATGGCGGAGTTCCGGCATACGCTGCGCCACGAGATGGTGCACGTCTTCCAGATCAGCCTGCTGTACGACCGGTACGTGCGCTCGCCGCGCTCGGCCCAGATGCCGCTGCCGCTGTGGTGGACCGAGGGACTCGCCGAGCTCTGGTCCGGGGGGGAAGACGCCCGGGACCAGATGATCCTCCGCGACCTCGTGCTGAGCGGCCGCCTGCCGCGCCTGCAGGACATTTCCTACGTCACCGGCGGGATCGTCTATCCGCTTGGCGGACGGATTCACCGCTGGCTGGCCGACACCTATGGTGACTGGCGCATCGCCGAGTTTTACCGGGAGCTGTGGCGGTACGAGTCGTTCGAGGACGCGATCCAGGGCACCTATGGCCGGAGCCTCGCGCAGCTCAACGAGGAGTTCCAGGTCGCGATGCGGCGGAGCTACTACCCGGTGGTGGAGGGCCACGCTTCGCTGCCCTCGATGGCGCAGTTCCTGGCGGGGGCGGCGATCAAGCCGACCTTCTCCCCCAACGACACGACCGGCGGCGACGTCGTGTACGCCTCGGGTGCCAACGGCTACATCACGATCGTCCAGCGGTCGCTCGAGGGGGGACACTCGGTGCCGCTGATCACTGCCGGGCGAAGCACCGCCTTCGAGAACCTGCACGCCTTCGATTCCCGCATTGATGCCTCCCGGCCGGGGCTGCTGCTCCTGAGCACCAAGTTCCAGGACCGGGACGCGCTGGTCGTGTACGATCGCGCCAGGCGCAAGGTGGTCGGGCGGTACCAGTTCCCGTCACTGGTCTCGATTCTCTCGCCGGTCTGGGGACCGGACAGCGCGTCGGTCATCTTCAGCGGCCTGGCGGAGAGCGGCGTCTCCGACCTCTACCGTGTCCGCCTGCCGGGCGGGGACCTGGAGCACCTCACCGACGACGTCTACCAGGATCTCGATCCGAGCATCAGTCCCGATGGCACCCGCCTCGTGTTCGCCTCGGACCGGACGGCGGATGGCCTGCAGGACGCGATCAACCTGTTCACCATGGACCTCCGCACCCGGGAGATCCGGCAGATCACCAACGGCCCGTGGGCCGACGAGACGCCGCGGTGGATCGAGCCGAACCGGATTCTCTTCAGTTCGAGTCGCGATGGGGTCCTCAATGCGTTCTCCGTCGATACGATGGGCGCGGGGCGCCGCGAGACGTCGGCGTGGACCGGCGCCTTTGACGCCGCGCCCGCGGGGGATCGCGATGCGCTGCTGGTCGGCGGCTTCCAGGATCTCTCGCTCGGCGTCTACCTCTATCCCGGCGACTCCGCGGCGCGGCAGGAGACCTTCACCCTGACGCCTCCGGCACCCCACAGCACCTGGCAGTGGCCGCTGAGCGGGGCGCCGGGCGTCGCGGAGGCGACCGGGCGCCCCTATCACCGGAAGTACAACCTCGACTTTGCGGCCGGTGAGTTTGCCTACGTCCCCCGGATCGGCACGGGGCAGGGCGCCACGGTCTTCGTCAGCGATCTGCTCAGCGACAATCTGTTCTACTTCAATCTGTCGACCTTCCAGGGCCGCAAGTTCCGCTCGGTCTTCGAGAACATCAGCATCCTCGGCCTCTACATCAACCAGACGCGGCGGCTCAACTGGGGCGTCGGCGCCTTCCGGTTCAAGGGCAACCAGTACGCCGGGGACTTCCAGGTCGCGTACGAGGAAAGCTCGAGCGGCGTCTTCGGACTGCTCCGCTATCCCCTCTCGAAGTTCACCCGGGTCGAGGGGCAGGCGATGTTCGAGCATTCCGATCGCTTCGACTTCACGCTGCCCGTGGACCAGCCACGGCGGGTGGGGTGGATCGCGAGTCAGTACCTGACCTTCGTGCACGACAATGCGCTCTGGACCGCCACCGGGCCGATCGACGGCCATGTCCTCTCCGTGACGGGCGGCATCGGCAGCGATTTCAGCAACTCGCGGTTCGATTCCTACAGCACGATTGTCGACGGTCGTCAGTACCTGCGCCTCGGACGCCAGAGCGCGCTCGCGTTCCGCGGGTTCGTCTTCTATAGCGGCGGGGACCGCCCGGAGCGGGTGAACATCGGCGGCACGGTCGGGCTCAGGGGCTACCCCAACTACGGCTACATCCTCGGCTCCCGCGCCTGGATGGTGAACACCGAACTCCGGGTTCCGCTGCTCGATTACTTTACGTTCGGTACGCCGGTCGGCCCGATCCGGTTCCCGGAGATTCAGGGCGCCATCTTCGCCGATGTGGGCAAGGCCTGGTTCTCGAGTGCGGAGCAGCGCGCGGTGCTCGGGAGCTATGGCGTGAGTTTCCGGTGGCCGCTCTTTCCGGGGCTGGTGTTCCGGCTCGATTGGGGCCGGCGGTTCAGCGACAATCACTTCCAGGGTTACGCCCTGAATCCGCCGCAGACACGGCGCAGCTTCGTCCAGCTCTTCTTCGGGTATAACTACTGATGCCGCAATGGTTTCGGCTTGACCGACCGGTAGCGCTTGCCTATCTTGCCCTCGGGTTGGCCGCCTGCACGAAGAGTCAGCCGTCGCTGGTGCCGGCCGGAATGCAGACCGTCGGGGCCGAACAGGTGAATGCGTGGGTCGGCACCACCACGCCGCGGGCCGGGGCGCTGCATCGTTTCAAGTGGCTGTACCAGGAAGATGGACCGAGCAAGGGGGGGCGAGGCAGCGCCCGGATCGCGCAGCCTGACACGCTCCGGTTCGATATCGCGGGCTCGCTGGGCATCGGCAAGGGCTCGGCCTTCGTGGTAGGGGACAGCGCGCTCTGGGTAGTCCCGGAGAAGTCCGTCCAGGATCTGGTTCCCAGTTTTCCGCTGCTCTGGGCGATGTTCGGCGTGGCACAGGCGCCAAATGGTTCGGACCGGCTTGCTGGCCTCGCCACGGGTGGACGCACCGCCTGGCAGTACGCCGATGGCGCCGATACGGTGAATTATCTGCGGGTGACCGGCAGTGCGGTCACGTTCTATTCCGAGGTCCGGCACGCCGGCAAGGTCACCGGCCGGACCGAGATGACGATGAGTTCGGATGGCGTGCCGCTCAAGGCCACGCTCACGGTGCCGAGTATTCCGGCCAAACTGGAGATCACGTTCTACGCAACCGTTCCCACGCCGGCCTTTCCTGCAGCAACTTGGGCTCGTCCTTCCGAGCCTTAGCACGCTCGCGCTCGCAGGCTGCCTGTACGGGTTCACGGGGGGAGGATTCCCGCCCGAGATCAAGACGGTCGCGATCCTCCCGTTCGACAACCTGACGGCGGAGCCGACGCTGACCCAGGAGGTGTCGGACTCGGTGCGAGCCGCGGTACAGGGCCGGCTGGGGCTGCGACAGGCAGGCGAGGCCTCGGCCGACGCCATCGTCCGCGGCAGCATCAGCCGCTACGACCCCGACCTCCCCGTGGCGTTCAGCGGGGGATCGAACAGCACCGTGACGGTGAACAAGCGACTGGTCCAGGTGACGGTGTCGGTCGAGATCGTGAACAAGGACGGCAAGACGCTCTGGTCACGGAACGGCATGACCATCGAGGGAGATTACGAGCCCGGCCGGGACACCGAAGCGCAGGCCCGGGGGCGCGCCCTCAGCAAGCTGGTGACGAACATCGTGGATGGAGCGCAGTCCCAATGGTGATGCCCAAGCTTCGGTCGCGGCGCGGCAGCAGCACGTCAGGATGCCTGATCTCGCTGTTGCTCTTCGTCGCGATGGTGTACTACGGCATCCATCTCGGCGAGCCCTGGATGCGCTACTACGAGCTGGTCGATGAGATGCGGGTCTCCGCCCGGCTGGCGCCGACGCTGAGCGATGCGGTCATCCGCCGCCGCCTCGAGCAGAAGGTGGACGAACTCACCCTGCCGGCGGACGCCAAGAAGTTCCAGATCACCCGCTCAGGGAATCCGCGCAAGATCACGATTACGACCCAGTACAGCGAGACGGTCACCGTGCCGCTGCTGACGCACACCTTCTACTTCACGCCGACCACGGAAGAACCGCTGTGATCTGCCGCCGCGGCCGGGGCGCGCCGCGGCCCTGGCAGCTGCTCGCCTTCACGCTGGTCCTTCCTCCCGCGCTCTGGGCCGCCAGCGGCGACTCGACCCTCCCCGATCTGCTCCTGGTCATCGCGGCCATGCTCGCGGCCGGCAAGCTGCTCGGGGAGGTCGCCGAACGGCTGGGACTGCCATCAGTCCTCGGCGAACTGGTCGCCGGTCTCCTCCTGGGCCCCAGTCTCCTCGGCATTGTGCCCACGGGCTCCCAGCCCGGCGCGGACATGATCGCCGTGCTCGCGGAACTCGGCGTCATCATGCTGCTGTTCGAGGTCGGCCTCGAAACCGACCTGAAGCAGATGATCAGGGTAGGAGGCGCCGCCCTCGCGGTCGCCATCGCCGGGGTGACAGTGCCGTTCGCGCTCGGGTACGGGTACTGGGCTCATGTGCCGCACCCCATCATGGGAGACGGCGGGGATCTCGGGACCGTCGCCATCTTCATCGGCGCGGCGCTCACGGCCACCTCGGTCGGCATTACGGCGCGGGTGCTCGGCGATCTCGGAGCCATGGAGACGCCCGAAGCGCGGATCATCCTGGGCGCCGCCGTCATCGACGACATCATCGGACTGGTGATCCTGAGCGTGGCGTCGGGCATCGCAGCGGGGAGTGCGGTCACCGCCGCGGGGATCGCGACCACGTTCGCCGTCGCCGTCGGATTCCTCGTCGCGGTGGTGATGCTCGGCGGGGTCGTGATGCCGCGGCTCGCCGACCGGGTCTCCCGCATGCGGGCCCGCGGCATGGTCGTGGCGCTCTCCCTCGCCTTCGCCCTGGCGCTCGCGGCCTTCGCCGCCAAAGTGGGCTCGGCCCTCATCATCGGCGCCTTCGCGGCCGGACTGGTGTTGAAGGGCACGCGGCAGTCTCACACCGTGGAACAACAGCTCAAGCCGGTCGCCGCCGTGCTCGCGCCCATCTTCTTCGTCAACGTGGGCGCGGCGGCGAATTTTGCGATGCTCGATCCCCGTCAGCCGGGATCGGGGGGCCTGCTGATGCTCACGGGCGTGCTCACGCTGATCGCAGTCGTCGGCAAGGTGGTGGCGGGATGGGCCGCCCCCTGGGTGCCGTTCCGGCGCCTCGCGGTCGGCGTCGGCATGGTGCCCCGGGGAGAGGTCGGACTGATCTTCGCGGACGCCGGGCGCCAGGCCGGCCTCCTCAGCGACGCCACCTTCAGTGCGGTGCTGATGATGGTGATGGCCACGACATTCCTTGCGCCGATCGGCCTCAAGCTGATGCTCAGTGGCCGGGGACGGGTGATGTGAGCTTCGATACCTCCGGCAAGATCCGCTCCCGGCACGACGCCGCGGCCTGGCGCGAAGCGACCGCCGGCATCGTGGTGTTCACTAACGGCGTCTTCGATCTGCTCCACATGGGGCACATCACCCTTCTCGAAGCGGCCCGGGGCGAAGGCGACGCCCTGGTCGTGGGCGTCAACAGCGACGCCTCGGTGCGCCAGCTGGGCAAGGGGCCCGAGCGGCCGATCAATCCGGCGCTGGCACGTGCCCGCGTCCTCGCCGCGCTCGAGGCGGTGGACTGCGTGGTGGTGTTCGAAGAGGACACCCCGCTCGAACTGATTAGCGCACTCGAGCCCGATGTGCTCGTGAAGGGTGGCGATTACACCCGTTCCACGACCGTGGGAGCCGACATCGTCGAGGCCCGCGGGGGCCGGGTGAAGCATGTGGAACTGCAGGCTGGCTTCTCAACAACCTCAATCGTGGAGCGTCTGCGTGCCTCGTCCTGACGGCCGCGCCAACGACCAGCTTCGGCCCGTCGTCCTCGAGCGCAAGGTGAACCCGTATGCGGAAGGCTCCTGCCTGATCCGGATGGGCGGCACGCTCGTGCACTGCACCGCCACGGTGGAGCAGGGTGCCCCGGGCTGGAAGAAGGGGACCGGTGAGGGCTGGGTCACGGCCGAATACGCGATGCTGCCGAGGGCGACGTCGGAGCGCACCGACCGCGAGCGCCGCGGCCCAGGGGGCCGCACCCAGGAGATCCAGCGGCTGATCGGCCGCTCGCTCCGCGCGGCCATGAAGACGATGGCGTTCGGCGAGTGGACCATCAAGATCGACTGCGACGTACTCACCGCCGACGGCGGCACCCGCACCGCCAGCATCACCGGCGGCTGCGTCGCGCTCGCCGATGCCTGCGTCTGGCTCGCCGAGCGCGCGAAGATCCCCAACCCCTTCGGCAGCCTGGTGGCGGCGGTATCGGTCGGCATGATCGACGGCCAGCCCCTGCTCGACCTCGCCTATCTGGAGGACAAGGTCGCGGGCGTGGACGCCAACATCGTCATGGTGCATCCCGACCAGTTCGTCGAAGTGCAGGGGACCGGAGAGCAGGGCACCTTCGCGCGCGGCGACCTCGACCGGATCGTCGGGCTGGCCGAGTCAGGCATCCAGCAGCTCTTCCAAGCCCAGCGGGCGATCCTCGGACGGTGAAGCTCCTGTTCGCCACCCGCAGCGCGGGCAAGCAGAAAGAAGTCCGGCGGCTGCTCGAGGCCGCGGGACATGAGGTCGTCTTCCCCGACGAGGCGGGTGTGCCGGAGACCGCGATCGAGGAGACCCTCGAGGTCTCCGACAGCTTCGAGACCAACGCCCGGGTGAAGGCGGAGTACTTCCTGAAGAAGACGGGTCTCCCTACCATCGCCGACGATTCGGGCCTCGAGGTCTTTTCCCTCGGCGGGCTCCCCGGAGTCAGGTCCAAGCGCTGGGCCAACGCCACCGGCACCGCGAAGCAGGTGGACGAGGCCAACAATGCCGAGCTGCTCCGACGGCTCAGCGGCGCCACCGAGCTCCGGCGGCGGGCGCGGTACCGGTGCGTGCTGGTCCTGTTACGCTCGGCCAGCGCTTTTCCGGAGGTGTTCGAGGGCTACTGTGCCGGCGCCATCCTCGACCAGCCGCGCGGGACCGGCGGCTTCGGGTACGATCCGCTCTTCCTGAGCGACGAGCTGGGAAAGACCTTCGGTGAGGCGAGCGGGGAGGAGAAGGACCGGATCAGTCATCGCGGCAAGGCGCTCGCGCACCTGATCGAGAAGCTCAAGGCGGTCAGGTGAGGCGGATCGGCGTAGCGGCACTGGTGCTCCTCCTCGGGGCGGGGGCGGGGGCGTGCGGCGGCGAGGCGCGTGCCGCGGACACGCGATGGGCCGGCTTCAACCCGGGCACGGCGCCCGCCGAGGTTCACCGCGGCGAGGTGGTATTCAACACCTTCTGTCTCTCCTGTCACGGGCTGCACGCGGTCGGAGCCCCGGGGGCGGGACCTGCGCTGCTCGACACCCTCTTCGCCCCGTCGCGGCTCTCGGACGAGGCGATCATCGCCGCGATGGATCGCGGTGCGCCTCAGCGGTACTTCAATCTCGGCGGGATGCCGCCGGTGCAGCGGCTCACCCGGGACGATGCGGCCCAGGTCGTCGCCTACGTCCGCTGGCTGCAGCGCCGCGCCGACCCGACCGATTCCACGAAATCACCTGGCAACGAGGGACACTGAACATGGGCCGTCGCATGACGATCGCCTTCCTGAGCCTGGTCGCCGGCATGTCGGCCGTCTACCTCCACCTCTACAAGCTTGGCGTGGTCGGCAACCTCTCCTGCACCACGGGCGGCTGCGACCGCGCGATGTACAGCGTCTGGGGATGGTTCTTCGGCGTCGACGTCGCGCTGATCGGGATCATCGGCTACACCCTGTTGCTCATCACCAGCATGCTCAGTCTCCAGGACCGCTTCCGCGAGGCCCGCTGGCCGGTAACCGCCCTCCTGATGTTCGCGGTGCTCGGCTTCCTCTTCACGCTTCGGCTCAAGTACGGCGAGTTCATCGTGCTGCGCACCTTCTGTCCCTGGTGCGCCATCTCCGCGACCTGCATCACCATCATCACTATCCTTTCGGTGATCGAGTACCGGCGCGTGGGACAGGCCTCGACCTGATGCTCGAGGTGGATTAATCTTCGCGCCGTTGCGGGGTGTGGCGCAGTCCGGTAGCGCGCCTGGTTTGGGACCAGGAGGTCCCGGGTTCGAATCCCGGCGCCCCGATTGTGGAATGGCCGCGAGGCGGAAGTACGGGAGGCGGGCCAGTGGCGATTCCCGCTCTTCCGCGCTCCCGCCTTCTCTCGAATCTCCCAGCGCCTTCCGCGCGTATGGCTCCCGTCCATGGGTTCTGAGATCCTGACCTACCTCCGCCTCGGCGTCCATCATATCGCCGACCTGCGCGGATACGATCACATCCTCTTCATTGCCGCACTCACGGTCGCCTATCGTCCGGGCGAGTGGCGGCGGCTGCTCTGGCTGGTCACCGCCTTCACGCTGGGCCACTCGATCACCCTCGCGCTGGCCACCCTCGATCTGGTGCGGGTGAACAGCCACCTGGTCGAGATCGCGATCGCCGGGACCATCGTGATCACCAGCCTCGTCGCCATCGCCACGACGGTGCGGGTCAACGCCGGTGGGGCGGAGCCCGTATCCTCCGGAGGCCAGCTCGTCCGCTACGGCCTCGCCGCCGGCTTCGGCCTCATTCATGGACTCGGTTTCTCGACCTTTCTTCGCAGCCTGCTCGGCGGCGAGGAGTCGATCTTCGCACCGCTGCTCAGCTTCAACGTCGGCCTCGAGCTGGGTCAGCTGCTGATCGTTCTCGCGATTCTGATCGTCGGGATCACCGCGGAGCGGCTGCTCGGGCTGAAGCGGCGGGACTGGGTGCTCGTGGTCTCCGGCGGCATTGCAGCGGTTGGCATCACCATGATGATCGACAGGCTCTAACATTCACCCGAGATTTCCGATGGCAGCTCTCCTTCGTTCGCTCCGGGTCGTCCTGGTCCTGGCACTCTGTGCCGGACCGCTCCAGGCCCAGCAATGGCTCAACGCCGAGCCGAACCCCAAGACCAACAAGTCGAACTTCCGCGCGCTCGAGGAGCTCCCGTCGCCGAACGAGTTCCGGAACGCCTCCGGCGCCCCGGGCCCCAGGTACTGGCAGCAGCGGGTGGACTACGCCATCAAGGCCTCGCTCGACACCACGACCCACACCGTCACCGGCTCGGAGCGGGTCACCTACCACAACAACTCCCCCGACCGGCTCGACTACCTCTGGTTCCAGCTCGACCAGAACATCGACGACCCGAGCGTCAGCCGGGCCATCCGCGATGCCGCGGCGCTGCCGAAGCAGCTCTCGCCGCAGGCCCGGCGCTTCCTGGCGCCGGAGCCGTTCGACGGGGGGCACAAGATCACCCGGGTGCAGCTCGTCACCGCCCGCGGCAAGGTGGTGCAGAAGACCGACGTGCCGTACTCGATCAACGGCACCGAGATGAAGGTCACCCTGCCGGCGCCGCTGGCGTCCGGGGAGAAGACCGCGATCGAGATCGACTGGCACTTCATCGTCCCCGAGACCAGCCGCAATGGCCGCGGTGCCCGAGAGAAGGTGAAGGACGGCTGGCTCTATGAGATGGCGCAGTGGTTCCCGCGGGCGTCGGTCTACGACGACGTGAACGGCTGGCAGACCGACCAGTTCTACGGCCAGGGCGAGTTCTACCTCAACTTCGGCACCTATGATGTCGAGCTCACGGTGCCGCACGATCACATCGTGCAGGCGACCGGTGTCCTCACCAACCCGCTCGCGGTGCTCACCACCACCCAGCGGCAGCGGCTGGCGCAGGCGCTCACCTCGGAGACCCCGAAGTTCATCATCACCAAGGACGAGGTGATGACACCGGGCACTCGCCCCGCGGGCACCGGCCCGCTCACCTGGAAGTTCCACGCCGACAGCGTCCGGGATTTCGCGTGGGTGTCGTCGAAGACCCTGGTCTGGGATGCGGCGGGGTTCCGCTACCGGCCCGGCAGTCACGTGATCGAGCTGCACTCGCTCTATCCCCGGGAGGCGATGCCCCTCTGGGACAGCCTGTCGACCAGGGCGATCGCCCAGACGATGCGCACCTACGGCCGGCTGGCGTTCGAGTATCCGTATCCCAAGGCCTCCAACATCCACGGGCCGGTCTTCGGGATGGAGTATCCGATGATCGCCTTCTGCGGCGCGCGTCCGGCGGCGGACGGCTCCTACACCCCGCAGCTCGCGCGGGCGCTCATCAGCGTGACCATCCACGAAGTGGGTCACAACTGGTTCCCGATGATCGTCGCGTCCGACGAACGGAAATGGACCTGGATGGACGAGGGGCTCAACAGCTTCCTGCAGTATTACGCGGAGAAGGACTGGGATCCCGCCTATCCGAGCAATCGCGGCCCGGCGAAGAACATCGTGCCCTACATGAAGGACGCCGATCAGGTCCCGATCATGACCGAGTCGGACTACATCCACCGCCAGTTCGGCAACAACGGCTACGGCAAGCCGGCGGCTGGGCTGGTCATGCTGCGGGAGCAGGTGGTGGGTCCGAAGCTGTTCGACGAGGCCTTCAGCAGCTATGCCAGGCGGTGGGCCTTCAAGCACCCGCAGCCGGGTGATTTCTTCCGGTCGATGGACGACGGGGCGGGGGAGCTGCTCAACTGGTTCTGGCGCGGCTGGTTCTACTCGACCTATGCCAACGATCAGGCGATCACCAGCGTCGAGGCCCAGCCCGCCGATTCGCTGATCGGCAACAGCGACCGCGGGAAGAACTATTATCGCATCACGGTCGAGAACAAGGCTGGGCTCCTGATGCCGGTGCAGATGCAGATCACCTACGACGACGGCAGCACCGAAATGGTCAAGCTCGGTGCCGACGTCTGGCGCAGGAACGAACTGAGCTACATCTACGGCTTCTTCACCAGCAAGACCGTGGTGCAAGTCGTGCTCGACCCCGATGAGGTGTTCGCGGACGTGAACCGCGATAACAACACCTGGTCGAAGGGCCCGGCGCCGGCATCGTGATTGCCCGCGCAGCGATTGGATGGTTCATCGTGGGGGCGTGGCTCAGCCACGCCCCGCCGGGTGTCGTGCACGACACCCACGTCTCGCACACCCGCATGGTGCTGGAAGGGACCACCGTCGCGTGCCGAGTGCGGCTGTTCAAGGATGATCTGGAGAAGGCGCTCCGGGTGGAGGCGAGGGACTCGGGGCTCCGGATCACCGAGACGAACCGGGCCGACTCCCTGTTCGGGACGTACTTCGCCCGGGCGATGCGGCTCTCCGCCGATGGGCGCCCGATCATGCTGAAGGTCACCGGGTCCGGCACCGAGAAGGACGAGGCGGCGCAGGAAATCGTCTGGTATGTCCTCGAGGGCACTGTGGCCGCGCCGGTGAAGCGGCTCACGGTGCTGGACGGGCTGCTGTTCGACTACTTCCGCGACCAGCAGAACATTCTCCTCCTGCTCCGGCTGCCGGAGGACCAGCGGCAGACGCTGTACTTCGTGGCGAGCGATCCGCGCGAGCAGGGCCTCTCTTTCTGAGGTAGTAGGAAGACTTCATGGCCATCCAGTCGCGCCTCTACCTCGTGCCAGCGGTGCTGGTCGTATTCCTCGGAGGCCTCAGCCTCTGGCATCACCTCCATCAGCCCAGGTACGCGCCCGTATCCGGCCTGGGTGGGTGCCTCGAAGTCCGGATCCCCAGCCCCGACTCGATCCATGTTCCCGTCGCGTATGCGGCGCTCCAGTCCTGCCCGCACATCAGCGAGACCATCTTCAGGCTCGAACTGAACGATCCCGAACGTCCATATCCCGCGTGGATCCTCACCGCCACCGGGCCGGAGGACCCCTATGCGTGGGCCAAGTCGCTGCACGTCCGATGGCGGGCGCTGGACACGCTGGAGGTGGGCTATACGGACGCGGTACATCTCGAGGGCAAGTCGGACAGGGCGGAGGCCGTGCAGATCGTCTATGTCCCCGAACCCGGTAAGCATTCCTGGTGGCTCTGGTAGGGGCGGCCAGTTGATCGGCTTCCGTCCGGAGTACCATCCCGCTCGGGTCCTCGGTAAGATTCTCTCCACCACACCTGTGCTGCGCCCGTAGCTCAGTTGGATAGAGCATTAGCCTTCTAAGCTAAGGGTCGGTGGTTCGATTCCACCCGGGCGCACTCTTCCTCCACTGGTTCCCCGCGCTGCGACTCACTGGACTAACCCGGCTGGCCAAACGCCGGAACGGGAGCACGTGACGCCCATATTGCGCCGCCGTTCAGGCCAGCCGGCGTCCGCCACTCCCGTCCTTTGCCTGCCTTCCCATCTCATGCCACCGTCGTCTTCCCGTCTGCGGCCGGCGGCGTGACGCCCCCGTCCGGGACTGGTTCATTGGGACTGGCCTCCGGCGTCACCAGATTGCTGGCGCCTTCCCGCTTCGGCCTCTTCCACCGCCTGATCGAGCGCTGCCAGGCCCTGCGCCAGACTGTCGAGCAGCGGTTCGGCCAGGCCGTGACGCAGCAGTAGATCCTTGAGGGCCTGGGCCGACTCGAGCATCGCACCAGCCGCGGAACGGTACCCGAAGTAGCTGGGATCCCTTGCGGGACGATTGGTTGGCAAGACTCACCTCATGCAGGACGGTGCCTTGGTCGCCCCCATTGCCGCGGAGCCTCCGGCAGGCAATGCGGACCGGCCTCCCGCCGCGGCGCTGATCCCTCCACGACGGCGCCGAACCGCATCGAGCCATGCGCCACACGCTCCCCGCATTCCTCGGAAGGCGCCAACGGCCGCGACAGTCTCACCGACCATTGCGGGACTCGCTCCGTCGACTGCGGGGACCGCTCCGGGCGCTGCGGAGTGCCCTCGGGCGATTACGGCACCCGCTCCGGCCGGTGCGGGCCCCGCCTCCGGCCAGCGTGCGGGAAGGCGGACTCTGGTCGAACCCGGTACCGGACGGTAGAATCGCGTGCGGCCCTCGATGCACCTCTCAGCGCGGGCGCCGGCCCTCTCCCAAGGAGTTGCCATGAGCGAACGCTTTGGAATTCCCGATCATGCCCCGCAGCACGCCCCCGACCATGCCCAGCAGAACCCCACGCCCTCGACGCCCTGGCCCAACATCGGTGGCGGAGGCGGCTGGGACGTCCCCGCATACAGCGGTCCCGTCTACACCGGCGGCGGTGGTGGTGGTGGCGCGGCCTGGAGCGGCCCCTACGTCCGCCCCAAGCGCTCCCTCATCGTCGGCATCATCCTCGCCACCATCCTCGGCCCGCTCGGGCTGTTCTACGTGAACATCCTGAGTGGCATCGCGGCGCTGCTCGTGATCCCGCCGGCGGTGCGGACCCTCGCGGCCATGTACGCGATTTCCACCCACGGTGGACTCGGCACGGTCTACCGGGTCGCCGTCCCCATCCTCTGGTGCATCACGATTCCCTGGTCGATCATCGGCATCACGATCCGGAATGCGCTCGTCGATCGCAGCGTCGCCAAGATGCATGCGGCCGTGACCTAACGTTCGCCTCGCTGACGCGACGCGCCCGCGTCCGGGCGCACGAGTCCTTCCGGTCGTGATGGACCATCCTGGCGCAGCGAGAGATTCCTCGCTGCGCTCGGGATGACAATGGGCGGATGGCTACGGCCCCGCTCTTCCGCCCTCCCGACTTCCCGCCCTCCCGCCTCCCATCTAAGCTTCCCACCCCATGCCCTTTCGCCCGCCGCGCCGCGCCGATCTCCGCACCCTCCTCACCCTCGCCCTGCCTGTCATCGTGGTGCAGGTGGGGCTCATGGCCATGGGGGTCGCCGATACCATCATGGTCGGCCACGTCTCCCCGGTCGCCCTCGCCGCCGTGGCCCTCGGCAACGTCTACTACTTCGCCGCCGCCATCTTCGGCATGGGCACATTGATGGCGCTCGACCCGGTCGTCGCCCAGGCGATGGGCGCGGGCGAACAGGAGGCCGCGGCGCGCGGGATCCAGCGGGGATTCGTCCTGGCGCTCCTGCTCTGTGTCCCGACCACGCTGCTGCTCTGGCCGGCGCCCGCCGTCCTCGCGTGGCTCAGGCAGCCGGCCGAGGTGGTGCCGCTCGCGGGGACCTACGCGCGAGTTTCGATCCCCGGGTCGCTGGGCCTCTTCGCCTTCACGGTACTCCGCCAGAGCCTCCAGGCGATGCACCGGGTCCGGCCGATCGTGATAACCACGGTCGTCGCCAACCTGCTGAACATTCTCATCAACTGGCTCCTCATCTACGGCCACGCCGGCTTCCCCGCGATGGGCGTGATCGGCTCCGCCTGGTCCACGATGATCTCGCGCCTCTTCATGGCGCTGATGCTCCTCGCCCTCGCCTGGCCGGTGCTGCGCGACTATGTCCGCCCCTTTCGTCCCGCTGCGCTCGAGCTGGCGCCACTCGGCAGGCTCTTTCTTCTCGGTGCACCGATCGGGGCGCAGCATCAGCTCGAGTACGGCGTCTTCGCCCTGGTCGGCCTGCTCATGGGCGTACTCGGCACCACCCAGGTCGCGGCCCACCAGGTCGCGCTCAACCTCGCCTCACTGACCTTCATGGTGCCGCTCGGACTCTCCGCCGCCGCGGCCGTCGTGGTGGGCCACGCGGTGGGGCGGGGCGACCGTCAGGCGGCCACCGAAGCCGCACGTGCGGCCCTGTACGTCTCGGTCGGCTTCATGGGGGTCACCGCAGCCGTGTTCCTCGCGCTGCCCGGTCTGCTGGCGCGGGTCTACACCAGCGCACCCGGCGTATTGCAGATCGCGGTCGTGCTGATTCCGCTCGCCGGCGTCTTCCAGGTCTTCGACGGCATTCAGGTCACGTCGATCGGCCTGCTCCGCGGCCTCGGCGACACCCGCACGCCGATGCTCACCGGCATCCTCGGCTTCTGGCTGCTCGGCCTGCCGGTAAGCCTCTTGCTCTGCTTCAGACTCGGCCTCGGCCCCGCCGGGCTGTGGTGGGGACTCGTACTCGGATTGGTGGCCGTGGCCTGCTTCCTCGTGATGCGGCTCCGCGCCAAGCTGCGACAGCCGCTCCGGCGGGTCTCCGTCGAAATGCCGCGCAGCGACGAATTCGCCCTCCCGGCCAACCCCATCACTCCGGATGCCTGAATGACGCCGTTCCAGACCGTGATCTTCGACTGCGACTCGACACTCACCGCGGTCGAAGGGATCGACGAACTTGCCCGCGGGCACCGTCCAGAGATCGAACGGCTCACCCACATGGCCATGAGCGGCGAGCTGCGCCTGGAACAGGTATACGCCAGGCGGCTCGACCTGATCCGCCCCACGGCGGCGGAGGTGGCACGCGTCGGCGCGCTGTACATCGAGCGCGTCGTGCCTGGTGCGGAGGAGACGGTGCGAATCCTCCGTCAGGAGCGGGTGAAGGTGCGGGTCCTGAGCGGCGGCCTCGCGCCGGCCGTGCGGGTGCTGGCGCGGCATCTCGGTATTCCCGATGCCGACGTCGCGGCGGTGGAGGTCTACTTCGGCCCCGATGGCAGCTACGCAGGTTTCGACATGACGACTCCACTCGCCCGCTCCGGCGGCAAACGCGAGTGGATCGCGGCCCAGGGTGACAAGCTGCAACCGCCGGTGTTGCTGGTCGGCGATGGCGCGACCGATCTGGAGGCGCGGAGCGTCGTATCCGCCTTCGCGGCCTTCACGGGCGTGATCGCGCGCCCGGATATCGTGCGCCAGGCCGATGTCGTGATTGCGGGGCCATCGCTGACCGAGCTGATCCCCTATGTAGCGCGCGGCGTCTGAACGGAGGACCGCCCCCCTTATATTGCCCCGCGGGCGCCGCTCCGGCGCCCCGAAGCCCATACTCCGCTGGAGCAGTCTCCATGTCCGCGTTCGGTCGTTTCTTCCTGCCCGGTCCCACTGAAGTGCTCCCCGAAATTCTCGCCGCCCAGGCCCGTCCCATGATCGGGCACCGCGGCAAGTCCATGGAGCAGCTCATTGCGGGCATGATGCCCGGACTGCAGCGGATCTTCCGCACCGCGCGCCCGGTGTACATCTCCTCGTCGTCCGCCACGGGACTCATGGAGGCGTCGATCCGGAACGCCGGCGGTGCGGGGGTGCTCTCCCTCGTCAACGGCGCCTTCAGCGAGCGCTTCTTCAAGATCGCGCAGGCGAACGGGGTCAAGGCCGAGGCGCTCGAGGTGCCGCTCGGCCAGGTGCACACGGCCCAGCTTCTCGAAGCGGCGCTCGCGAAGCAGCAGTACGACGCCGTCACGGTGGTGCACTCGGAGACCTCGACCGGCGCCCTCAACCCGATCGCCGAACTGGCGGAGGTGGCGCACCGCATCGGTGACACGGTGCTGCTGGTCGACAGCGTGACCGGCGTGGCCGGCGCGCCGGTCGAGACCGATGCCTGGACGCTCGACTTCGTGCTCACCGGTTCCCAGAAGGCGCTCGCGCTGCCGCCCGGCCTCGCGCTCGGCGTCGCCAACGAGCGGATGCTCGCGCGCGCGAAGAACGCCTGCAACCGCGGGATCTACTTCGACCTGCTGGAGTTCGAGAGCTACATCAGGAAGAACCAGACGCCCAATACCCCGGCGATCTCGCTGATGTACGCGCTGGCCGCCCAGGTGGCACGGATCGATGCGGAAACCATCGAGGGGAGATGGGCCCGCCACCGCGCCATGGCCGAGCGGACCTGGCGCTGGGCAGACGAGATGCGGGACCGCGGCATCGAGATCAAGGTGCTGGCGCCGGCCGGGTTCCGCTCGCCGACGGTGACATGCCTGACAATGCCGGCCGGCCGCAAGGGCTCCGAGGTCAACGAGGCGATGAAGAGCAAGGGCTACACGATTTCCGCGGGCTACGGCTCGCTCAAGGATTCCACGATCCGCATCGGACACATGGGTGATCACACCGTTGCCGAGCTCGACGAACTCCTCGGCGTGCTGGAAGGGGTCCTCGGCGCATGAGCCAGTTCAAGATTCTCGTGGCCGACAAGATCGCCCGCGAAGGCCTCGCCCCCCTGACGGGCGACTCCCGTTTCGAACTGATCGAGCGCCCCGGCCTCAAGGGGGAGGAACTCACCGCCGCGATCGCCGACGCCGATGCCGTGCTGGTGCGGAGCGCGACCAGAATCACCCGCGAGTCGCTCTCGAAGGCGACCAGGCTCAAGGTGATCGGCCGCGCGGGCGTCGGGGTGGACACGATCGACGTCGAAGCCGCCACCGAGAAGGGTGTGGCGGTGATGAACGCGCCCGCCGGCAACACCATCTCCGCCGCCGAACTCGCCTGCGCGCTGCTCCTCTCCCTCATCCGGAAGGTGCCCGCGGCCGACCGTTCGATGAAGGCGGGGCAGTGGGACCGCACCAGCTTCAGCGGGACCGAGTTGTACGGCAAGACGCTCGGCCTGGTTGGGGCGGGGCGGGTCGGTGGAGAGGTGGCTCGCCGGGCGCGGGCCTTCGGGATGCGGGTGCTCGCCTACGATCCCTTCCTGAGCGCGGAAGCGGCCCGGGAAATGGGCGCCGAACTCGCCCCGCTCGACAGCGTGCTCCGTGAGGCGGACGTGATCTCGCTGCACGTGCCGCTCACCGACAAGACCCGCGGTATGCTCGGCGACGCGCAGCTCGCGCTGCTCAAGCCGACCGCCGTCATTATCAACGCGGCGCGCGGCGGAGTACTGGACGAGGCGGCGCTGCTCAGGCGCCTGACGGAAGGAAGGATCGCCGGGGCGGCGCTCGACGTGTTCGAGCAGGAACCGCTGCCCGCCGACCATCCGCTCCGTTCGCTGCCCAACGTGGTGCTGACCCCGCACCTCGGCGCCTCGACCGAAGAGGCCCAGCTCAACGTGGCCGTGGAGATCGCGGAGTCGGTACGCGCCGCGTTGCTTGACGGCGACTACTCGCGGGCGATGAACGCCGCGCTGGTGGGCGGCGAGCGGCTCCGCAGACTCAAGCCGCTGCTCGACCTGGCGGAGCGGCTCGGGCGCCTCGCGGGTGCGCTCGCCAGTGGCGCCGTGAGCGGCCTCGAAGTCCGCTTCTCCGGCGAGGGCGACGACCTGCTGCGTCCGCTGGCGGCGGGTGCGGTCATCGGCCTGCTGCAGGAGGTGGTCGGCGGAACGTCTGTCAACATGGTGAACGCGCTTCACCTCGCGCGCCAGCGTGGCATTCAGGTGGACCGTACCCGGGTGGACACGCCGCACAACTATGCCGACCTCATCGAGCTCCGGGTCACCGCGGCAGGCGGGAGCGTACGCGTCGCCGGAGCGCTGCTCGCCGAAGGGCATCCGAGAATCGTGCGAGTGGACGATTTCCGTATCGACGTGATTCCGCGCGGCGTCTTCCTCGTGCTCCGGAACCGGGACGTTCCAGGCGTCATTGGCCGAGTGGGCACGCTGCTGGGCAATGCGGGCATCAACATCGCTGAGTACCATCAGGCCCGGCTCGCGGCCGGCGGCGATGCTCTTGCCGCGGTCAGCGTGGACGCCAAGCTGCCGGAGCCGCTGCTGGCATCGCTGCGCGGGCTGCCCGAGATCCTGCTCGCCACGGTCGCCGACCTCGACGGAAGCGACGCCGGCACCTGACCGCGGAGTGCCGCGGGGGATCCGCACGGAGCGCTCCCCAGTTCGGATCGTTGACAAGCGGCGAACGGTCGCGGACTTTTCCGCCTCCATTCGAATCGCCGTTCCCCTCACCGTACCGGCCCCCTCATGATCGTCACGCTCGGTCTTCTTCTCCTCGTGCAGCAGCAGCCGGCGCAGGCCGCGCCGCCACAGGCGCCATCACCAATCGCGCGGGTGGCGATCACCCCCGCGGTCCGGAGCATGACGGCTGGCGACACGCTGCGGCTCACCGCCCAGCCGCTCGACCGGGACGACAGACCGGTGCCGGATGCGATCGTGCGCTTCGTGGGTTCGGGCGGCCGCTTCGAGGGCCGGGTCGATTCGACGGGCCTCGTCTATGCCGGGTCGACGGGTACACTCGGTGTGACCGCGATCGCCAGTGTGCCCGGCGCCAAGCCGGTGCTGGAGCGGGTCGAGATCCGTATGCTGCCTGGCGCCGCCGCGACCATCGCGGTCACGCCCGAGACCGCGCGGCTCGTGGTGGGGCAGTCGGTGCTCCTCGAGGCGACCTCCTACTCCCAGGCCGGGGATCCACGGGCCGAGTCGCCCAGGTGGCGAAGCTCCTCCGCGCGGATCGCCAGCGTCTCCCAGGACGGCCTGGTGACCGGCACGGCGCCGGGCAAGGCGACCATCACGGCGCGGGTGGACGGCGCCGAGCGTGCGGTGAAGGTCGACGTCATCGCCAGCAGCGTCGCATCACTCGAGATCTCGCCAGCGACGGTGACGGCGCGTCAGGGTGACGTCATTCCGTTCAAGGTCGTCGTGCGGGACCGGGCTGGCCGCACGATCCCCGGCCTCACGCCGGGGTGGAGCTTCTCGCCGGGGCAGGGCGCCGTCGATCGCGATGGCAACTTCGTGGGCTACGAGGCCGGCAAGTACATCGTGACGGCGACCATCGGGAGCCGGGCTGTCCGCGCCGTCGTATCGCTCGCCTGGCGCGACGTCCGGCGCCCCGCGACCATCGTCGGCCGGCTGCCGCGCTCCGAGTTCACGACCGAAGAGGTCTGGCTGCACCCCAACGGCAAGATCGCCTATCTCGGCACCGGCGGCGGCGGGGACCGCATGTACGCCATCGACATCAGCGATCCGTCGAACCCGGTGGTCACCGACTCGCTCATG
This sequence comes from uncultured Gemmatimonadales bacterium, assembly GCA_963817435.1. Taxonomy (GTDB): domain Bacteria; phylum Gemmatimonadota; class Gemmatimonadetes; order Gemmatimonadales; family GWC2-71-9; genus JADJOM01. The sequence goes on along the minus strand of CAWFNY010000001.1, from coordinate 708,965 downwards.
GCGAATACCCGGCGCATCAACGACATCATGACCACCCCGGACGGCAAGTACCTCGTGCACACCCGCGAGGGCGCCTCCGACCGCAAGAACGGGATCGTCATCGCCTCGCTCGAGGATCCCGCGCACCCGAAGAAGATCGCCGAGTACACCGAAGGGCTCACCGGCGGCGTGCACTCCACCTTCATTTACTCCCAGCCCAGGTACGGGACCCATATCTACCTCACGAATGACGGCACCGGCTACATGCACGTCATCGACATCAACGATCCGTACCACCCGAAGGAAGTCTCCCGCTGGACCACTCGCCCCGACCAGCTCGGCAACGCGCTGCACGATATCGACGTGCAGGACGGCCTCGCCTACCTGAGCTACTGGAACGAAGGACTCGTCATCCTGGACATCGGGAACGGGATCAAGGGCGGGCAGCCCCTCGAATCCGCAACTCGTGGCGCAGTACAAGTACGATCTGAATACGCTCTATCGCGACGTCGAAGCGGTCGGCGGACCCGGCTTCATCCGCGGCACCCACACCGCGTGGCGCCACGGCAAGTACGTCTTCATCGCCGACGAGGTCTTCCCCGCCGCCCCGGTGAAGGGGGGCAAGGATGCCTCCGCCTTCCGCGCCTACGGCCGGCTGCAGGTCATCGACGTGAGCGACATCATCCACCCCAGGTCGGTGGCCTGGTATGAGCCGGAGTTCGGCGGCGTGCACAACGTGTGGGTGGCTGGAGATACCCTCTACATGGGAGCCTACAACGCCGGCTTCCGCGCCTTCGACATCTCCGGCGAGTTGCGGGGCGATCTGCGAGCGCAGGGACGTGAGATGGCCCACGTGAACACCGCCGACATGGGCGGGCACACCCAGAACTCGGCGATGACCTGGGGCGTGGTGGTGAGGGATGGACTGGCCTACGTCAACGACGACAACAACGGCCTCTGGATCGTGCGGATGGAGCCACGGCGGGAACCGCTGACACCGTAAGGCGGGAAGGCGGGAAGGCGGGAAGGCGGGAAGGCGGGAAGCGGAAGGCGGGAAGGCGGGACCGAAGATAGGCAGAGAGCGGATTCCCCACAGGGATCTCACGCTGACTGCTTCTTCCGTCCGCCTGTCCGCCCTTCCGCCTTAGTTCATCCGCTCGCTCGGCACCGACTCCAGGAGCACCTCGGCGGCCAGGGCCTCGGCAAGCGGCTGGCCCGCCTCGAGCTTCCTGTCGAACGCCTCCAGTGACTCCTCGGCAGCCCAGTACAGCATCCGGCAGGCCGTCAGGTCGGCGGGATGGTCGTCACCCAGATCGTGGGCCGCCTCGCGCATCGCCTCCTGCTCGATGAGCAGCCGCGCCATCAGCGCGAGGTCCCGGCACCGCGCCTCGGCGATCGACACATCGCGATAGCCCGCCTGGCCCTGCTGCTGGCCGACCGCGAGATCCCGAAGCGCCGCCTGCTGCAGGAGCGCAAGCATCGTGAACCGGCGGGTGTGCGCGCGGCGCACCTCGTCCCGCTGAGCGACGAGCGCCGAATAGAGCGATTCCTGCAGGCCCGGGTGCTCGGCGATCTCGAGCGGCACCTGCTGCCAGAGCCCGGGCACGGGGCGGGAGAGCTGACTCCGCACCATCTCCTGCACCGCGAACACCGTGTCACCAGTCATGGTCGCGTAGCGCCAGCAGGCGCGCCCCAGCGACCCTTCACGGCCCCAGAGGGTCCGCAGATACTCGTGACGCTGCTGGTCATTCGGCACGATCGGTTTCATCCGGCCTGTTCTCGCTCACTGATCGGTTTGCGGCGCCCTGGCCGGGATCGTCCTCGGCGGTGATTCAGGGGGGTGCCAGTAGGGAAAGCAGCAAGTGTGCCGGAGAATCGGGGTCAGGTTCATGTAATACAACAGATTGAAATACAAGCAGATAGCCGCTACCATCAAATCCGACACTGGAGCGGGCCTCCACCTCCCATCCGGGCTGACGAGGGAAACTGCGTGACCAACTCCACCCTGCATGGCCGATAACAGTCGCCCGACTGCGGGGGGATCCCTGCCACCCTGGGCGCCGCTGCTGATGGTGGCTGTACTCGCCCTGGCCGCGTCCGCCACCGGCTTGGGCAATGGGTTCGCCTACGACGACGTGCACCTGGTCGCGCGGAACCCCGCGGTACATCAGCTCTCGGACCTGCCCGCCCGCTTCCTCGAGACCTACTGGCCCGAAGTGGCGCTGGGTCAGGCCGGGCGACTCTACCGGCCACTCACGATCATCGGGTTCGCCCTCCAGTGGGCGCTGGGCGGCGGCACGCCATTCATCTTCCACCTTACCAACACCGTCCTCTACCTGCTGGTGTCGCTGCTGGTGTACGCGGTGGCGAGACGGCTGCTTCCGGCGGCACCCGCGACCCTGGCCGCGGCCCTCTTCGCGGTACACCCGGTCCATACCGAAGCGGTGGGCAACGTCGTGGGGCAGAGCGAGCTGCTCGCCGCGGCACTCCTGCTCGCCGGCACCGTCGTCTACCTGGACAGCCGACTGGATCGGCTGACTGGTGCCAGGATCGCGGGGATGTCCGCCTGCTTCCTGCTCGCCTGCTTCACCAAGGAGCACGCCGTGATGTGGCCGCTCCTGCTGGTGCCGCTCGGATGGGCCGTGCCGACGCAGAAGTCTTCGAAGGAAAGCCGGGAGGAGACACTGCGGCTCTTCCTGATTCTCGCCGCCGAGCTGGTGGTGTACCTGGCGATCCGGCAGGCGGTGGTCGGCGGATTCGCGGGAGACCTGCAGCATCCGCTCTGGCGCGGGACGACCTTCGGGACGCGCGCGATCACCATGCTGGCTGCCATCCCCGTCTGGAGCATGCTGCTGCTCTGGCCGGCGCACCTGCAGGCGGACTACGCGCCGCAGGAGCTGACGCTCGCCCACGGCCTGGGACCCGACCAGTGGCTGGGTCTCTTCCTGCTCGTGGTGCTGGCCGGGCTGTTCGTGGTGAGCTGGCGGCGGATGCCCGTGGCGGGTGCAGGCCTCGCGTGGACCGTGCTGGCGGTGGCGCCAGTGGCCAACCTGGTGACGCCGACCGGTATAGTGCTCGCGGAGCGGACGCTGTTTCTCCCCAGTGTCGGGCTGGTGCTTGCCATCGGCGCGATGGCCGCCGCGCTCGAGGCCCGGCTTCCGGGCACCAACCGCTGGGCTCGGCCCGTCACGGGTGCCGTGGCGCTCGGCCTCTGCCTCCTCGGCGTCGCGCGGAGCGCAGTGAGGCTCCCCGTCTGGCGCGACAACACCACCCTGTTCGGGACGACCGTCGTGGATGCGCCGCGGAGCTACTGGGCCTGGCGCAACTGGGCGGGAGACCTGGTACTCACGGACCATCCGGCTGAGGCCCGCGCCGCTTACCAGCACAGCCTGGCCCTGTTTGATCGCGATCCCACCGTCTATGATGATCTCGCGAGCTTCGAGCGGCGCAGCGGCCGATGTGATCTCGCCATACCGCACTTTCGCGCGTCGCTCGCGATCGACTCCACGAGGTATATGACCACCTCCCGTCTGATCGGCTGCCTCACCCAGGTTGGCGACTACGACGCCGCCAGGGCCCTCGCCCGCGGCGCCATGGCGGCGGGGCGAAAGGAATTCGGCAGCCTGCTCCAACTGGTGGACAGCGTCGCCGCCGCCCAGTCCCAATGAGCATCGATTCCGCGCACACGCCGACCCTCTCCGTCATCATCCCGGTCTTCAACGAGATCACCACGATCGCGCGCCTGCTCGCCAGCGTCGAGGCGGTACCGGTTGACAAGGAGATCGTGCTGGTGGACGACGGCTCGACCGACGGCACGACCGAGGCGCTGCGCGCGCTGGCGATGGACCGGGGGCACCGGGTTCTGATTCACGAGAAGAACCAGGGGAAGGGCGCCGCACTCCGGACCGGGTTCGCGGCCGCGCGCGGCCGGATCGTGATCGTCCAGGACGGCGATCTCGAGTACAATCCGGCCGAGTATCCGAAGCTGATCGCGCCGATCCTCGACGACCGTGCCGATGTGGTGTATGGATCGCGCTTCGCCGGCGGAGAATCGCACCGGGTGCTCCGCTTCTGGCACTACACGATGAACCGGCTCTTGACCCTGGTCTCGAACTCGTTCTCTGATCTGTACCTGACCGACATGGAGACCTGCTACAAGGTGTTCCGTCGCGACGTGCTGGCGAACATCGTCATCGAGGAGGATCGTTTCGGCTTCGAGCCTGAGATCACCGCGAAGGTCGCGGCCCTGAACTGCCGGGTCTACGAAGTCTCGATCGGGTACGAGGGACGCGCCTTTGCGGCCGGCAAGAAGATCGGCTGGAGGGACGGCATCCGCGCCCTCTGGTGCATCGTGAAGTACAACATGCGGGCCCGCCGGGCCCGGTTGCTTGATTCCACCATGCCGAATCCCCACCAATGACCACTGCCGCGATGCCGGCCCTCGATCTCGCCCGGGTGCGGGCCGCCTTTCCCGCGCTCACCCGCACGCACGGCGGATTTCCCGTCGCCTATTTCGATGGCCCGGGCGGCACCCAGGTCCCCAGGGTCGTGGCCGATCGGATGGCCGACTACCTGCTGCATCACAACGCGAATACCCATTGGGTCTACCCCACCAGCATCGAGACCGATGCCGCACTGGTGGCCGCCCGTCTCGCGCTCGCGGACTTCCTCGGCGCCGATCAGTCGGAGATCGTCTTCGGCGCCAACATGACGACGCTCACCTTCCACCTGGCCCGCGCGCTCGGCCGCGGCTGGGGGGCGGGGGACGAGATCGTCGTGACCGAGCTGGACCATCACGCCAACGTCGCCCCGTGGCAGGCGCTCGCAAAGGAGCGTGGCATCACACTCCGGTCGGTCCGCTTCGATCCCGCGACAGGAGAGCTGGACTGGCCAGCCCTGGAAGCCGCGGTGACTTCCCGAGACCCGGCTCCTTGCGATCGGTGCGGCCTCCAACGCGCTGGGCACCATCAATGATGTGGCCCGTGCCGCCCGCGTGGCGCACGCCGCCGGGGCACTCTGCTTCGTGGACGCGGTGGCCTTCGCCCCGCATGTGCTGGTGGATGTGCGTGCCATCGATTGCGACTTCCTGGCGTGCTCCTCCTACAAGTTCTACGGCCCTCACCTGGGCATCCTCTACGGCAGGCGGACGCTCCTCGAAGGGCTCGACGTGCCCAAGCTGCTCCCGGCGCCTGACACGGCGCCGGAGCGGCTGGAGACCGGCACCCAGAACCACGAGGGCATCGTCGGCGCCCACGCCGCGGTCGATTTCCTGGCCGGGCTCGGCATCGGAGATGATCGCCGCAGCCGTCTCGCGGATGCCTACGCGAGAGCTGCACCGCTCGGAGAACGAGCAGATCACCCGGCTCTGGCAGGGCCTTGCCGCGACCCCGGGCGTGCGCCTCTATGGCCCGCCGCCGGGGCGGCCCCGCACCGCCACGCTTTCGTTCACTCTCGATGGAGTACCGAGCGAGCAGGTGGCGCGCGCACTCGCCGACCAGGGTCTGTTCATCTCGAATGGCGACTTCTACGCGACGACCGCGGTCGAACGGCTGGGCCATGCCAGCGACGGCCTGGTGCGCGTCGGATGCGCCTGCTATACCACCGACGAGGATGTCGAACGGGTCATTCGAGGGGTGGCCGCCATCCGCCGCTGATCGCCGGCACCGGCCGATTGACTTCGCCGCGGGCACCCGGCATCGTATCGCTGCCACCTCCACTTCCCGAACGCCATGACCACCGTCACCGCCCGCACCATTCACGCACCCACCGGCACCAGGTTGAGCTGCCGCGGCTGGCACCAGGAAGCCGCGCTGCGCATGCTGATGAACAACCTCGATCCCGCCGTGGCGGAGCGGCCCGAGGATCTCATCGTCTATGGCGGAAGCGGCAAGGCGGCCCGCAACTGGGAGTGCTACGATCGTATCGTGGCCACGCTGCGGCGACTCGAGAACGACGAGACGCTGCTGGTGCAGAGCGGCAAGCCGGTCGGCGTCTTCCGTACCCACGAGGAGGCGCCGCGGGTGCTGATCGCCAACGCGCACCTCGTGCCTCGCTGGGCCACGTGGGACGAATTCCGCCGCCTCGAAGCGGCCGGGCTCACCATGTACGGCCAGATGACGGCGGGCTCCTGGATCTACATCGGCACCCAGGGCATCCTGCAGGGCACCTACGAGACCTTCGCCGAGTGCGCCCGTCAGCACTTCGGCGGCACGCTCGAAGGCCGGCTGATCGTGACCGCGGGGCTCGGCGGGATGGGCGGCGCGCAGCCGCTCGCCGCCACGATGAACGGGGCGGCCTTTCTTGGCGTCGACGTGGACCCCGAGCGCATTCGCCGCCGGGTCGAATCCGGTTACTGCGACCGCATGGAGACCTCGCTGGACAGCGCCCTTCGCCTGCTCGATGCTGCGCAGGAAAGCCCGCGCTCCGCTTTCCGTCGGCCTGGTCGGCAACATCGCGGAGGTGCTTCCGGAACTGGTGCGGCGCGGCGATCGTGCCGGACGTCGTCACTGATCAGACCTCCGCGCACGACCTGCAACTGGGCTACATCCCCGCCGGCTACAGCCTCGAGGAGGCGGCCGACCTGCGGGAGCGCGATCCGAAGGCCTACGAGGCGCTCGGTGCTGGATTCGATGGAGGCCCACGTCGATGCCATGCTCGCCCTCAAGGCCCGCGGCGCCATCACCTTTGACTACGGCAACAACCTCCGAGGCCAGGTGGCGGACCACCGTGGCCGCACCGACGCATTCACCATTCCCGGGTTCGTGCCGGAATTCATCCGTCCGCTATTCTGCCGCGGGGCCGGCCCCTTCCGCTGGGCCGCTCTGTCAGGCAACCCGCAGGACATCGCCGTCACCGACGACGCCGTGCTCGAGACCTTTCCCGAGAAGGAGAGCCTCGCCCGCTGGATCCGGAAGGCGCGCGCGCAGGTCCATTTCCAGGGCCTGCCCGCGAGGATCTGCTGGCTGGAGTACGGCGAGCGTGCCGAGATGGGACTCCGGTTCAACTGGCTGGTGAAGAAGGGCAAGGTCGAGGCACCCATCGTCATTGGACGCGACCACCTCGACACCGGCTCCGTCGCCTCACCCAACCGGGAGACCGAAGGGATGAAGGACGGTTCCGACGCCATCGCCGACTGGCCGCTGCTCAACGCCATGCTCAACACCGCCTGCGGCGCAAGCTGGGTCTCCCTGCATCACGGTGGTGGCGTCGGGATCGGCTATTCCATCCACTCCGGCATGGTGGCGGTGGCGGATGGCACCGAGATGGGCGATCGGCGCCTGCAGCGGGTGCTCACCGCGGATCCCGGCACCGGCGTAATGCGCCACGCCGATGCGGGGTACGACATCGCGATCGACACCGCCCGCGAGCGCGGCATCGACTTGCCGATGCGCTGACCATCCCGCCCCAGCTCCGAAGGCGTTCTGCATGCCCGTCCTGACCGACATCAGCATCCTGTACACCTGCGCCCCGGATGGGGCGCAGGATGAGATCCATCCCATCCGCGACGCTGCGCTCGCGTGGGAGGGAGATCGGGTGCAGTGGGTCGGACCCGCCACACATCTCCCCGCGCGTTACACCGGGGGCCCGGCCCAGTCGGCTCACGGTGCCATGGTCATCCCCGGCCTGGTCGACAGTCACACCCATCTCGCCTTCGGTGGCTGGCGCGCGGAAGAATTCGAAGCCCGCATTCTCGGCAGGAGCTACCTCGAGATCGCCGCGGCGGGAGGCGGCATCGCCTCGACGGTGGCGGAGACGCGGGCCGCTTCGAGTGACGACCTCCGCCGCCGCTGCCAGGCCCATCTCGCCCAGATGGCCCGGCTCGGCGTGACGACCATCGAGGCCAAGAGCGGATACGGCCTCTCAGTCGAGCATGAGATCCGGCTGCTCGAGATCTACCGGGACCTCGGCGCCGGCCCGCAACGGATCGTTCCGACGTTGCTCGCCGCCCACGTCGTGCCCGCGGAGTATCGCGACCGGCGCACGGAGTATGTACGGCTGATCATCGACCAGATCATCCCCGCTGTCGCCGCGCGAGGCCTCGCGCGCTTCTGCGACGTCTTCGTGGAGGAGGGTGCGTTCAGCGTGGAGGAGGGCAGGAGCATACTCCGGGCGGGGCTGGCCGACGGGCTCCGGCCGAAACTCCACGCCGACCAGATCACCTGCACCGGTGGAGCGGAGCTGGCGGCGGAGATGGAGGCGGCGTCCGCGGACCATCTCGAACGGATCTCGGACACTGGAATTCGTAGGCTGCGGGAGACCGGCGTGGTCGCGGGCAGCCTGCCGTTCGCCTCCCTCTATCTCAACATGCCGCCGCTCCCGGCCCGTCGGCTCATCCAGGCCGGCGTGCCGGTCGCCGTCGCGACCGACTTCAACCCGGGGTCAGCCCCAAGCTACCACCTGCCCATGGCGCTCACCCTTGCCTGCACCCTGCAGCGGATGACACCGGCCGAAGTCCTGAAAGGCGCCACGAGCATCGCCGCACGGTCTGTCGGGCTCGCTGAGCAGGTCGGGTCCCTTGAGTCGGGGAAGTCCGCGGACTTCGCGGTGATCGATGCCGCGAGCGTGGAGCAGTGGTGCTACCACTTGAGGGCCAACGCCTGTGTCCGGACCGTGGCTCGGGGGCGGGAGATCTTCTCGATGTGAGGAGGGCTTCTCGGGCCACTTCTCGCTTCGTGCTCTCTCCCGACCTGCTCGCTACTTGAGCTTCCCCTCCACCAGCGCGAGCACCCGCGATTCCCCCTCCTCCGCCTGGCGCACCAGCCGGTTGCCCTCCTCGAGCATCTGCGCCGCAAGGGCGGGGTCGGCCAGGCCGGGCAGGTTGATGCGTACATTCAGCCAGGCGCCGCGCACCGCCGCCCGCGCGGCCAGCGCACCCACACCGGCATCGGAGGCCGAGGCCGGATTCCCGCGCTCGGCCATCGCCTCGAGCAGCGGGAACGCCTGGCAGGCGACCTTCATCACCCGGAGCGGCACCGCTGTCGCTCCC
>CAWFNY010000001.1:0-695000 GCA_963817435.1 uncultured Gemmatimonadales bacterium | reverse complement strand
ACGTTGCCCCACAGGCAAATCCGTGGGGTTAGTCGAGCGCCGATGCCGAAGGGACCGCAAGGTTCCGCAAAGGGCGATTGATGCACGCTGCCAAGAAAAGCTTCGCGGACCAGGACTGCTGTTGACCGTACCGTAATCCGACACAGGTGGGCGAGGCGAGCAGCCTAAGGGGCTCGAGTGATTTACGGAGAAGGAACTCGGCAAAATTACCCCGTAACTTCGGGATAAGGGGTGCCCACGCAAGTGGGCCGCAGAGAATCGTCTCAAGCGACTGTTTAACAAAAACACAGGTGTCTGCTAAGGCATTTTCCAAGCCGACGTATAGACACTGACGCCTGCCCGGTGCCGGAAGGTTAAGGCAAGTGGTCAGCCGCAAGGTGAAGCCATGAACCGAAGCCCCGGTAAACGGCGGCCGTAACTATAACGGTCCTAAGGTAGCGAAATTCCTTGTCGGGTAAGTTCCGACCTGCACGAATGGCGTAACGACTTGAGAGCTGTCTCCTCCGTAAGCTCGGCGAAATAGCAGTATCGGTGAGGATTCCGATTTCCCGCGACAGGACAAAAAGACCCCATGCACCTTTACTACAACCTGTCATTGATCGTCGGTATAAGCTGCGTAGCATAGGTGGGAGCCGTTGATCTCCAGGTTTCGGCCTGGAGGGAGGCACCAGTGAAATACCACCCTTCTTTTACTAACGATCTCACTCAGGCGGCAACACCGCCGAGGACCGTGACTGGCGGGTAGTTTGACTGGGGCGGTCGCCTCCCAAAAAGTACCGGAGGCGCGCGATGGTGCCCTCAGTGCGGTCGGTAATCGCACGTTGAGTGTATAAGCAAAAGGGCGCCTGACTGCGAGCGCGACAGCGCAAGCAGGGACGAAAGTCGGCTTAAGTGATCCGGTGATCCCGTGTGGACGGGTCATCGCTCATCGGATAAAAGGTACGCTGGGGATAACAGGCTTATCGCGCCCGAGAGTTCACATCGACGGCGCGGTTTGGCACCTCGATGTCGGCTTGTCACATCCTGGGGCTGGAGAAGGTCCCAAGGGTCCGGCTGTTCGCCGGTTAAAGTGGCACATGAGCTGGGTTCAGAACGTCGTGAGACAGTTCGGTCTGTATCCGTCGTGGGCGTGGGAGTGTTGAGGGACGTCGTCTCTAGTACGAGAGGACCGAGACGAAGCGACCGCTCGTGTACGGGCTGTCCCGCCAGGGGCAGCGCCCGGTAGCGATGTCGCGCGGAGATAACCGCTGAATGCATCTAAGTGGGAAACTCTTCCCAAGATGAACACTCCTGGAGCTTAAGCTCCCTAAAGGGCCCTGGAAGACTACCAGGTTGATAGGCGGCAGGTGCACGGAGGGTAACCTCTTCAGCCGAGTCGTACTAATCGCCCGTGAAGTTTGATCTCTCCAAATTTTCCTGGATTCCCGTACACCATCCGGACCTTCGGTTGCCACTGCTTTGGGCAGCGCGAGATGCTCGCGCGGCCCCACGGTAATGGCTGACGACTAGCGCGCAGGGGCCACACCCGGTCCCATTCCGAACCCGGTAGTTAAGACCTGTAGCGCCGATGGTACTTCGCTCGAGAGGGCGTGGGAGAGTAGGCCGTCGCCAGCCACCCCCTGGAAGCCCGGTGTCCGATATGGACACCGGGCTTCTGTTTTTCCCCGCCGGTTTCCGCTCCGTGCCTTCCCATCGGGGCGGAACCGGCGCCCCTCGTTAGATTGGCCCCATGCCGCCCGAGACCCACACCCACGCCGGACACATCGCCCTTGCCGGCGCACCCAATGCCGGCAAGTCCTCCCTGCTCAATGCGCTGGTGGGCTCCCATCTCGCAATCGTCAGTCCCAAGGCGCAGTCGACCCGGCTGCCGGTGGTCGGGCTGGTGACGACCGCCGATACCCAATACGTCCTGCATGACCTCCCCGGCCTCCTGGATCCGAAGTACCCGCTGCACGAGCGCATGCTGACTTCCGCTCGGGACGCGCTGGAACGGGTGCAGGTCGTCCTCCATCTGCATCCCGCGGCGGATGCGCCCGCACCGGCTTTCTGGCCGCTGGTTGGCATCCCGGCGATTCCGGATCTTCCGGTACTGACCGTCTATACCAAGACCGACCTCATCCCGCCGGAACAGGTCGCCCTCCTCCGGGACGGGTTGCCGGTCTCCGCCAAGACTCGAGCGGGACTTCCGGAGCTGCTGTCGGGCCTCCGCCAATTGCTGCCGGAGGCCCCGTTCGAGTTCGACCCTGACAATGTGGGCACGCAGCCCCTCCGATTCTTCGCGACCGAGTTCATCCGGGAGGCCGCCTTCGATCTCCTGGAAGACGAAGTGCCCTACGCCATCGCAGCCGAGGTCGAGGAGTTCCGCGAGCACACACGGCCGGTGTACATTCGAGTGACGCTGCTGGTCGAGCGTGACTCCCAGAAGGGCATTGTCATCGGACGGGGTGGCCGGACGCTCAAGGCGATCGGCCAGCACGCCCGCGCGCGGCTGGAGTCGCTGCTCGGCGAGCAGGTCTTCCTCGAGTGCTGGGTGAAGGTGCTGCCGAACTGGCGGCGTAACGCCGCGGCGCTCAGCCGCCTTGGCTTTCCGGAATCCGTGAGTCACACGTCATGACCCTCGCCCCCGAATTGCTCGAGATTCTCGTCTGCCCCAGGTGCAAAGGGGATCTCGAGCATCGCCTGGAGCCCGAAGTGCTCGTCTGCCATAGCTGCCGTCTGGTCTATGCGGTCGAGGACGGCATCCCAATCATGTTGATCGACGAGGCCAGGCCGCTTTGACCGATCTCCTTGCCGCCGCCCGCGTCGAGGCTGCCCGGCTCCAGCACGACTACGTCGGCACCGAGCATCTCGTCCTCGCGCTCATTCAGACCGGCGATCCCTCGCTCTCGACCATCCTCACCGCCTTTTCCTCCACCCCCGCGGCCCTCCGGGAGCGACTGGAGAAGCGGAGCCCCCAGGGCAAGGGAGCGCCCGCCACCCTCGAGGAGATCTCGCTGCGCTCCGGTGCCAAGCGGGCACTCGACATGGCGCGCGCGGCCGCTCAGGGCGGGGAGCCGGGCCCCCAGGAACTGCTCGGAGCCCTGATGGCGGAGCAGAAGGGCGTCGTCTCCGCGAGCCTCGGTGATCTCGGCATTCCCGTCGCCAAGGTTCGTGAGGCGCTCGGTATCGAGGCACCCGCGCCCAGCGACCGGGATGGTTCCGAGAAGCCCGCCCGTACCGAGCGCCCCGAGCGGGGCACCCGACACGAGCGAGGTGATCGCCCCGAGCGCCAGGAGAAGCAGGAGAAGGGCGAAAAGCCGGAGCGCCCACCCAAGGGCGAACGGCGCGAGCGCGCAGAGCGCCCGAAGGAGGAACGGCCGAAAGAGGAACGGCGTGAACGGGGGGAGCGGGGTGACAGGCGCGAGCGCGAGTCCCGCGGCCGGGAGCGGGAGCACAGCCGCGCCCCTAGCGAGGAGCCGGCCGAGCCGGTGTCCCGTTCGAGCACCCCGCCGCGCATCGCCCCGGTGCACGAGCCCGTCCTCACCTGGCGCAAGCTTCCGCTGCTCGCGATCCCCGCCAGTCTCTACCTGGCCTATGGTGGCGACTTCCCCGCGCTCTGGGTCTTCATCGCCGCCTGCGTTGCCGTACTGCCGCTCGCCGGATACATGGGAGAAGCGACCGAACACCTCGCGGCGAGGACCGGGCCCGCGCTCGGTGGCCTCCTCAACGCCACCTTCGGCAACGCAGCCGAACTGATCATCGCGATCGTGGCACTGCAGGCCGGCAAGGTCGAGCTGGTGAAGGCCTCGATCACCGGCAGCATCATCGGCAACCTGCTCCTGATCCTGGGGCTTTCGCTGATCGCCGGCGGCCTCAACAAGACGATCGTCCGCTTCAACCGCACCAACGCGGGCATGAGCGCGGGGATGATGGCCCTCGCCGTCACGTCGCTCGTCTTCCCGACGCTGTTCCACGGCGTCCACCAGGCCGATAATCTGGCCCTCACCGAGCTGCACCTCTCCGAATCGGTGGCGGTGGTGCTGGCGGTCACCTATGGATTCTCGCTGCTCTTCGCGCTCAAGACCCACAAACGCATTCTCAGCGGAGACCCGCACCCGACCGAGGGCGTGTTGTGGAGCGTCCCCGTCGCCATAGGCGTGCTGGCGCTCGCCACGGCGGGCGTCGCGCTGGAGTCGGAGATCCTGGTGCACGCCGTCGAGGGCGTGACGGCTGGCAGCAGCTGGCTGTCGGAAACATTCCTCGGGCTGATCGTGATCCCCATCATCGGCAATGCGGCGGAACATGCGACCGCGGTGCTGGTGGCGAGAAAGGGAAGCTGGATCTCGCGCTGCAGATCGCGATGGGCTCGAGTGCCCAGGTGGCATTGCTGGTGGCCCCGCTGCTCGTGCTCATCGGGGCGTTCCTCGGTCCCGGCAGCGGCGGCCAGTATATGAACCTGGTGTTCAGCCCGCTGGAGGTGATCGCGCTGGGACTCTCGACCGTGCTGGCGGCGATCATCACCCTCGACGGGGAGTCGCACTGGTTCGAGGGGGTGCAGCTGCTGGCGCTCTACGCCATGATCAGCATTGCCGTGTTCTTCGTTTGACAGTGGAGCCTGAAGCCCGTAAGTTCATCACGGCAAACCTCTTACGCTTCATGACGGAGACCTAGACTGCGCACCCGCCCGACGGTACTCTACCACGCGACTGTCGGGCATCCCGTGCCCGATCTCGTCAGGCATTGGGCGGAGTCCCGTGAACTTCCGTTGCTGGTGCTGCCGGATGCGGCGGAGGTCCACTCGATCATCCTGCGCGGCTTCCCGGCGTTTCTCTTCGTCGATGCTGATGCGACGGGTGATGGCGGCGTGGCGCTCGTGGAGCGGCTGAAGCGCGACGCATTCACGGCGATCGTGCCGGTGGTCATGCTCTCCGGACGCCACGACCCGGCCCGGGTGGAAAGTTGGTTCGCCGCCGGCACGGACGAAGTCATCACCAGCCTGTTCTCGCCGGCGGAGCAGCGGGCCCGGATCGAAGCGATCCAGACCCGCACCGAGCGCGATGTGTCGGTGCATCCGTCCACCCGGCTCCCGGGCACGACGGAGATCGAACGGGCGATAAAGCGTCAGCTGGAGGGCGGGGGAGAGTTTGCGGTCTGCTACGCCGACCTCGACCACTTCAAGGAATTCAACGACCGCTACAGCTACTATGATGGCGACCGGGTCATCTACATTCTCTCCCGGATCCTTCATGACGTGGTGAAGGGCCTGCTGGAGACGCGGGGATTCGTGGGACATATCGGGGGAGACGATTTCATCTTCGTGATTCCCCTGCCCGAGGTGAACGAGGTCTGCACCGAGATCATCTCGGTTTTTGATACCCTGGTCCCGATGCAGTACAATGACCAGGATCGCCGAGCCGGCTATTTCTTTGGCAAGGACCGGCGCGGCCAGCTCCATCGTGTACCGCTCATGACGCTGTCGATCGGCATCGTGACCAACCGCAGCCGGAAGTTCACCCACCCGGCCCAGGTCAGTGAGCTCGCGACGGAAATGAAGAGTTACGCCAAGACGCTTCCCGGGTCCGTGTTCGTGGTGGATCGCCGCCAGCAGGCGGATGCTGACGATCCAGGCGAACGCCGTCCCGGCGGGGCCCGCTAGGGGGAGGCATGAACGTCACCTGTCCTTCCTGCGCGACCGTCTATCGCGTAGACCCGATGAAGGTCCCCGAGGCCGGGGTCCGAGCCCGATGCAAGGTCTGCTCGGCGATCTTCCCGGTCACCCGGGAAGGGGAGCACGCCGTTCGACCTCCGGCTCCCCCTCCGGCCGTGGTGGTGCAGCCGGCCCCGTCCGTGACCACGGCGCCGCCAGCACCGCGCATTTCCCAGCCGGTCGCGCCGGTCTCCCCGGATGCCGACATCACGGCGCCCCGGATGGGTATCTCCCTGCCCACGGAAGAACTCGACCGCACCGTGGCGCGGCCGGCATCGCCGGCGGAGCCCGCCGAAACCCCGGCGGCTGCTCCGGCGCCGAGCGAGGATCTGGAGACGACCGTCAAGCGGCCGGCGCTGCCCCCGATGGAGCCGCCGGTCGCCCCACCGAGGCCCCCGGCCCCTCGGCCGACGGTGGCGCCGCCCGCTGTGCCCGGAATGCCCCGCCCGACGGCGCCGCGGCAATTCCCGCCACCACCGGCGATGGCGCCGCGACCGCCGATCGTGCCGCCCCCGGCAGTACGACCAACGATCCCCAGCGCGCCCATGGCGCCGGCTCCACCGGTCATGCCTCCCGTGCAGGCATCGCCGGTCTCACCGCCGATACAGTCTGCCGCTTCGGCTTTTCAGGCACCTGCGCCGGCTCCGGCCCCGCCGGTTGTGTCACCGCCACCGGGGCGACCGGCAGGCCGCCCGGTCAATCCGTTCCTGGCCCAGGATCCATCACAGAAGGCCCGGCGGCTGGCGCGGGCGCTCATCTCGGATCTGGCGGTCTACTACCCCGACCGGCGGAAAGAGGGGCTCGCCAACGGGACGCTGAAAGAGCTCTTCCAGGAGGAAATCCAGAAGAGCTGGGAGGAGTACACCGACCAGGTCGGCAAGGAGATGGCGGACTCCACCACGTATTTCAACGACGCCCTGAACGAGATCCTCGCCGGCGGACAGCGGCTCTTCTAGTTTCGCAGGACACTGCTGCGCTCCATGGCACTCGAGACGTGAGCCGGGCGAGGACCGCCCCGGCTCACGTCTCACTGCGTGTGGCGTCCGATTATCTTTTCAGCGTCACTGAATTTCCTCCAACTAGCGGCGACCATGCGCGACACGATCGAACACCTGGACAGTCTCGAGCGGCGAGTCACTCAAATCCGGGGTTTTCTTTGACCTCGCCAGCCGACAGCAGCGACTTGCCGAACTCGAGACCCTGCAGGCCGATCCCGCATTCTGGTCCCGCGGCGATGAGGCGCGTGCGGTCGTACAGGAGGTGAAGGCGCTCAAGGCCTGGGTGGTCCCTGAGGCCAGCCTGACCCGCAGGCTGGGCGATGCGCGCGCGATGGTCGAACTGCTCGAAGCGGAACCGGATCAGGAACTCGAGGCCGAACTCAAGCGGGAGACGGAGGAGCTCGCCAAGGCGGTGGAGACCTTCGAGCTGCAGGCCATGCTCCAGGGGCCGGATGATGCGGGCAATGCCATCGTCACGATCCATCCTGGCGCCGGCGGCACGGAATCGCAGGACTGGGCGGAGATGCTGCTCCGGATGTACGTCCGCTGGGCGGAGCGGCACGGCTTCCAGGTGACGATCCTCGATCGCGTCGATGGCGAAGAAGCGGGCATCAAGTCCGCCTCGATCGAGATCGTGGGCCAGTACGCCTTCGGGTTCCTGAAGGCGGAGAAGGGGGTCCACCGGCTGGTGCGGATCTCGCCGTTCGACTCTCAGGCGCGGCGCCACACCTCCTTCGCTTCGGTCTTCGTCTATCCGGACATCGACGACACCATCGAGGTGGACCTCCGCGAGGAGGACATCAAGATGGACGTCTACCGCGCCTCGGGGGCCGGCGGCCAGCACGTCAACAAGACTTCCTCCGCGGTCCGCCTGACACACATCCCGACCGGCCTGGTAGTCGCCTGCCAGCAGGAGCGGAGCCAGGGCAAGAACAAGGCGACGGCGATGAAGATGCTCCGCGCCGCCATCTACCAGAAGAAGCTTGAGGAGCAGGAGGCCGAGAAGGCGAAGCTGGAGGCCACCAAGACCGACAATTCGTGGGGCAACCAGATCCGGTCGTACGTCTTCCAGCCCTATACGATGGTCAACGACCACCGCACGGAACTGAAGGTGACCGACGTGCAGCGGGTCATGGACGGCGGCCTCGACGAGTTCATCGAAGCCTACCTGAAGCGATTCGGGGAGAACGCGGCGTGAGCGAGGATCTGAGCCAGCCCGAACGGCACCGCCGGGAGAAGCGGGCCGCGCTCGAAGCCCTGGGCGTGCGGCCCTTCGCCTACCGGTTCGACGCGACCCACAGCGCCGCCGCCGCCCTCGACCTCTACCGGGACGAGATGGGCGAGCACGGCGCCGAGGTCGCGGTCGCGGGACGGGTCCAGGCGTGGCGGCCGAAGGGAAAGGTCGTCTTCGGCCATCTGGAGGACGGGAGCGGCCGCATTCAGGTCTATCTGCGGGCCGACGATCTCGCCGGCGCCTGGGAGATGATCAAGCTGCTCGACCTCGACGACTATATCGGAGTGCACGGCCGCCTGATGCGGACCAAGAGCGGCGAGGTGACCGTGAAGGCGACGGCGGTCGCGCTCCTCAGCAAGTCGCTCAGGCCGCTGCCGCGTCCGAAGGTGGAGGTGCTGGACGACGGCACAACCCGGAGCTACGGCGGCGTCGCGGATCCGGAGTTCCGCTACCGCCAGCGCTACGCCGACCTCGCGGTCCATCCGGAGGTACGCGAGGTGTTCCGGCGGCGGAGCCGGGTGATCTCGCGGATCCGCGCCTTTCTCGATGCCCGCGGGTTTCTCGAAGTCGAGACCCCGGTGCTGCAGTCGCTGTACGGTGGGGCGGCCGCGCGCCCGTTCGTGACCCACCACAACGCGCTGGACATGCCGCTCTTCCTCCGCATCGCCGACGAGCTCTATCTCAAGCGGCTCATCGTCGGTGGTCTGGAGCGGGTCTACGAAATCGGCCACGACTTCCGCAACGAGGGTATGGACCGGTCGCACAATCCCGAGTTCACGATGCTGGAGCTGTACCAGGCCTATGCCGACTACAGCGACATGATGGCGCTCGCCGAAGCCCTGGTCGCGGAACTGGTCCGCGAGGTCACGGGCGGACCGCTGGTCCTCACGCGCGGAGAAAGCTCGCTCGATTTCATGCCTCCGTTTACCCGGGTGAGCTTCGTGGACGGGATCCTCGAACGCAGCGGTGTGGACGTGCTCAGCGCCCCGGAAGAGGTGATGCGCGCCCGGCTGCTCGCGGCCGGCCGGCCGGCGGATGAGGTGCGGACCTTCACCGGCGGCAAGCTGCTCGACGAGATGTTCGGCACCTTCCTCGAGCCGGCCCTGGTGCAGCCGACCTTCGTAGTGGACTACCCGAAGGCCATCTCGCCGCTCGCCAAGGAACACCGGAGGGACCCGCGGGTGACCGAGCGCTTCGAACTGTTCATCCAGAACCGCGAGTACGCCAACGCGTACAGCGAGCTCAACGACCCGGATGACCAGCGGGCACGCTTCGAGGACCAGGTTCGGCAGCGCGCGGCCGGCAACGAGGAAGCGCAGCCGTTCGACGCCGACTACATCCGCGCGCTCGAGTACGGGATGCCGCCCACCGGGGGCATGGGGATCGGCATCGACCGGCTCATCATGCTGCTCGCCGACCAGCCCTCCATCCGCGACGTGATCCTCTTTCCCGCGATGCGGCCCGAGGACTGATGGCGGACTCCACGCCGGTCGTCCGGCCACATGGTGGCGCGCGCTTCCTCGACCTGCTTCGCTGGCCGTCGCGGCTCGAGCGGGAAATCGCGCTGCGCTATCTCCGCAGCCGGCGCGCGTCGGGACGGGTCAGCCTGATCACCGCGATCGCGACCGGCGGCGTGGCCGTCGGCGTCTGCGCGCTGATCGTGGTGCTCGGCGTCATGAACGGCCTGCGCAACGATCTGCGCGAGCGGATTCTGGTCGCCAACCCGCACCTCCGGATTCTGACCTACGGCAACGGGCTCCGCCTGGACAACTGGCGGGAGGTGATCGCGCAGGTGAAGAAGGAGCCCGGGGTCCTCACGGCCGCGCCCGAGGTGCTGAGTCAGTCGGTGCTCTCAGCGGGCGCGGACTACGCCGAGGGCGTCAACGTGCTGGGCTTCGATCCCGACACCGGGACCATGGCCGTCACGACGCTCCCGCAGTCGCTCACCCGCGGCGACCTCTCCTTCAAGCCGACCCGGGCGGATGTCGATGGCGCGATCCTCCTCGGCGCCCGGCTGGCGGAACGGATGACGGTCTATCCCGGGGACGTGGTGACCCTGGTGCCGGCGAAGCCGCCGGAGGTGAACCGTGCCCTGGGCGTCGGCGTTCCCCGGTACTGGCGCTTCGAAGTCACCGGCACCTTCGACACCGGGATGTTCCTGTACGACAACCAGTTCGTGGTCATCTCGCGGGAGGTCGCACAGCGCTTCACCGGGCTGGGCGATGCGGTCTCCGGGGTCGAGGTCCGGCTCGCCGACCCGTGGCAGGCACCGGCGATCGGGCGGCGAATCGAGAAGACCCTGGGCTACCCGTATCGTGCGCTCGACTGGCAGAGCCAGAACGCGACCCTGTTCAGCGCGCTGGAGCTCGAAAAGGTCGCCATGGGCCTGATCATCTTCTTCATCATGATCGTGGCGGCATTCAACATCGTCGGCACGCTGACGATGGTGGTCGCGGAGAAGACCCGGGAGATCGGTATCCTGCAGGCGATGGGCCTGGGCGCGGGGTCGATCGCCCGGATCTTCCTGGCGCAGGGCGCGGTGATCGGCCTCCTGGGGGTATCCACCGGTTTGATCGGCGGACTCGGCATCGCGACGCTGGTCGATCGCGGCCGATGGATCAAGATCAACCCCAGCGTGTATTTCATTGATCACCTGCCGGTGCATATCGAGATTCTCGACGTCGCGGTCGTCGTGGTGGCAAGCCTCCTCCTCGCCATCGTGGCCACGGTGCCACCCTCCCGCTCCGCGTCGCGGTTCACGCCGGTCGAGGCCATCCGCCACGAATGACCGCAATTCTCTCGGCGCACGGGGTGGGCAAGGTCTACGTGGACGGCGATGGCCGGCCGCTCGAAATTCTCACCGATGTGGACTTCGAAGTGGGGCGGGGTGAATTCGTCGCGATCGTGGGCGCGAGCGGCGCCGGCAAGAGCACGCTGCTTCACCTGCTGGGCGCGCTGGATCTGCCCTCGACCGGCACGATTACGCTGGATGGGGTCGAGTACGGCCGCTCCACCCGCGAGGAGCTGGAACGGCTGCGCAACCGCCGCATCGGATTCGTCTTCCAGTTCCACCACCTGCTCCGCGATTTCACCGCGCTCGAGAATGTGATGATGCCCATGCGGATCGGAGGCACCCCGGAGTCGGTGGCCCGCGCCCGGGCCGAGGAACTGCTCGGCCAGGTCGGACTGGAGGCGCGTATGCGGCACCGACCACAGCAGCTCTCGGGGGGAGAGCAGCAGCGCGTCGCGGTCGCGCGGGCGCTCGCCAATCAGCCGCAGGTGGTCCTCGCGGATGAGCCCTCGGGCAACTTGGACGCCTTCCAGGCGGACCGGCTGCACGACCTGCTGGCGACGCTCGCCCGCGACTTCCAGACCGCGCTCGTCGTCGTCACACACAACCGGCAGCTCGCCGCGCGGGCGGATCGGGTGCTGGGCGTGGAGAGCGGCCGCCTGGTTCCGGTGGACCGGGTGGAAGTGGGGACCTGATGCTCTGCGACCAGTGCCATGAGCGTGAGGCGGTCGTCCACCTCACCCAGATCGCCCAGGACGCGGTGGTGACGCACCATCTGTGCGAACGCTGCGCCTCGGAGAAGGGGGTGGAAAGCGACTCCAGTCTGGGGAAGACCCCGGTCGGCACCATGCTGGCCTCGATGGGCAAGGGCCTCGATGCCGGCGCCTCCCTCTCGGGCAGCGCACCGGCCGGACCCTGTCCCTCGTGCGGTGCAACGCTCTCGGACTTCCGGGAATCCGGACGGCTGGGATGCGCGGAGTGCTACCGGGCGTTCGAGGAGCCGCTGCGGGACGTGCTCCGGCGGGTCCACGGGGCCAGCCGCCACATCGGCGAGCGGTACAGCCCGAGAGGGGCGCCGCTTCCGGAGGGTCCGGCGGATAGCGTGCTGCAACTGCGGGAGCAGCTGCGAGTCGCCATCGCAGCCGAGAACTTCGAGCGGGCCGCCGAACTTCGCGACCGGCTCCGCGCTCAGGGAGGCAAGGGGTGATCGACCTGAGCCTGCTGCCCGACGGCGGCATGGCGTGGCTGGACGCCAGCGGCCCGATGACCCACCTCGTGCTGTCCACCCGGGTCCGGCTGGCGAGGAACCTCGCCAACCATCCCTTCGCGCCGCGGGCAAGCCTCGAGGACCGGGAGACGATCTACCGGGACGTGCTGGCCGCAGCGCGCGAGACCGTCTCCCTCCGCAACGCGCTGAGCTTCCGCCTCGACCGGATGGAGCGGGCGGATCGCCAACTGCTGCACGAACGGCACCTGATCAGCAAGGAGCTGGCGGGGCTGGAGGAGCAGTCGGTGGTCCGGCCGGGGGCCGCGCTGCTGGTCCAGGACCGGGTCGGGGTCATGCTGAACGAGGAGGACCACCTGCGAATGCAGGGACTCCGGTCGGGGTTCGCGCTGGAGGAAACGTATCGGGAAGTTGACCAGCTCGATTTCGAACTGGGACAACGACTTCCCTTCGCATTTCACCCCGAGTTTGGTTACCTTACCTCGTGTCCCACCAATGTCGGCACCGGGCTCCGCGCGTCGGTGCTTATCCACTTGCCGGGCTTGGTGTTGACGAAGGAAATCTCGAAGGTGCTTCAGGGTCTGGCACAGGTCGGACTGACCTTCCGGGGGCTGTACGGCGAGGGCAGCGAGCTGGTCGGGAATTTCTTTCAGCTGTCCAATCAGACGACGCTGGGGAAGTCCGAAAAGGAGCTGCTGGACCACCTCGGCAAGATGGTGCGTCAGGTCATCGAATACGAAGAGCAGGCGCGGCAGGTGCTGCTGCGCGACGCACGGACGATCATCGAGGACAAGGTCTGGCGGGCGTACGGTCTGCTGCGCAATGCGCGGACCCTGTCCTTCGACGAGACCATGAGCCTCCTCTCCGGCGTTCGGCTGGGAGTCGGGCTGGGACTGGTGGATCGCTGCGGGCTGTACGCACTCAACAAGCTATTGGTCCACACTCAGCCCGCGCACCTCGCAGCGGGCGAGGGAGTGCGACCGGATGATCCGGAACTGAATGTTCGCCGCGCGCGGTTCGTCCGCGCGCTGCTGGAAGACGAAGCAGCACGCCGAGGACAGACGCCATGAACGGGTACAACTTCACCGACCGTGTGCGGAAGGTTCTGCAGATGGCTCGCGAGGAAGCGGCCCGGCTGCACCACGAATATGTGGGGACCGAGCACATCCTACTGGGCCTCATCCGCGAGGGTGAGGGCGTCGCCGCGGCGGTGCTCCAGAACCTGAACGTCGACCTCGAGGAGATCCAGCAGAAGATCGAGGAGACCGTCAAGAAGGGGAAAGCGGCGGCCGCGACCGGGCCCGATCTCCCTTACACGTCGCGCGCCAAGAAGGTGCTCGAGCTCGCGATGACGGAAGCCCGGGAACTCAACCACAGCTACGTCGGCACCGAGCACCTGCTGCTCGGCCTCCTCCGCGAGGAGAAGGGGATCGCGGCCCAGGTGCTGACCGATGCCGGGGTGAACCTCGAGCAGAGCCGCGCGGAGACCCTGCGCCTGCTCGGCAGCGATATGCCGCCGACGCAGCAGCCGACGGGGACCTCGCCCACGCCCGCCGCGGCGCCCAAGTCCGAAAAGAAGTCCAAGACCCCGGCGCTCGATCACTTCTGCCGCGACCTGACGCAGCTCGCGGCGGAGGGCCAGCTCGACCCGACGATCGGGCGCGCGAAGGAGATCGAGCGCGTCATGGAGATCCTGGCGCGGCGGAAGAAGAACAATCCGGTCCTCATCGGCGAGCCCGGGGTCGGCAAGACCGCGATCGTGGAGGGGCTCGCCCTGATGATCGCCAACGGTCTCTGCCCCGACGTCCTGAAGGACCACCGGGTGCTGTCGCTCGACATGGCCGCCGTCATCGCGGGGACCAAGTACCGCGGCCAGTTCGAGGAGCGGCTCAAGGCAGTGATGAACGAGATCGCCCAGAACAAGCAGATCATCCTGTTCATCGACGAGCTGCACACCCTGGTCGGTGCCGGGGCGGCTGAGGGTGCGATCGACGCCTCCAACATGCTGAAGCCCGCGCTCGCCCGCGGGGAGCTGCAGTGCGTGGGCGCCTCGACGCTCAACGAGTATCGCAAGTATATCGAGAAGGACGGCGCCCTCGAGCGGCGCTTCCAGACGGTGCTGGTCGATCCGCCCAGCATTCCCGAGACGGTGGAGATCCTGAAGGGGCTCCGCAAGAAGTACGAGGACCATCACCGCGTAGTGATCCCCGATGACACCATCGAGGCCGCGGCGAAGCTGTCGGAGCGCTACATCACCGATCGCTTCCTGCCCGACAAGGCCATCGACGTCATCGACGAGGCGGGCGCCCGCGCCCGGCTGGCCTCGCAGGTGCCGCCGGCCGAGGTGGCGAACCTGAAGGCCGATCTCGAGAAGGTGAACCTCGAGAAGGAGGACGCGGTCCGCGACCAGAACTTCGAGCGGGCGGCCGCACTACGCGACAAGGAGCGCGATCTCCAGAACCAGATCCGGCTCAAGCAGGAGGAGTGGGAGAAGGAGCGCCAGACCCGGCGCCCGGTGATCGGCGAGGAGGAGATCGCCTTCATCGTCTCCCGCTGGACCGGCATTCCGGTGACCCGCCTGCAGGAGCAGGAGGCGTCGCGCCTGCTGCGCATGGAAGACGAACTGCATCTCAGCGTCGTTGGCCAGGATGAGGCCATCAAGGCGATTTCCCGGGCAATCCGGCGCTCGCGTGCCGGGCTCAAGGACCCGAACCACCCGATCGGCTCGTTCATCTTCTGTGGCCCGACGGGCGTCGGCAAGACGGAACTCGCCCGGGCCCTTGCCAAGTTCCTGTTCGCCGATCCGTCCGCCTTGATCCGGGTGGACATGTCGGAGTACATGGAGAAATTCTCCGTCAGCCGCCTGATCGGAGCCCCTCCGGGCTACGTCGGATACGAGGACAGCGGTACGCTCACCAAGGCGATCCGGCGGAAGCCGTACTCGGTCGTACTCCTGGACGAGATCGAGAAGGCGCATCCGGACGTCTTCAACATCCTGCTGCAGGTGCTGGATGAAGGCCACCTGACCGACAACTATGGCCGGGTGATCGATTTCAAGAACACCGTCGTGATCATGACCTCGAACGTCGGCGCCCGCGACATCATGCAGGGCAAGACGCTCGGCTTCCACGACCAGGACGTCAAGCACTCGTTCAGCAAGATGCAGGACAAGATCAAGGACGAGATCCAGAAGGTGTTCAACCCCGAGTTCCTGAACCGGATCGACGACACCATCGTCTTCCATCCGCTCGAGAAGGAACATATCGCGCAGATCGTGAACATCCTGGTGCGCGAGGTGCAGAAGCGGATCGGCGAGGAGATCATCCGGCTCACCCCGGCGGCGACCGATTTCCTGGCCGATCATGGCTATGACCAGAACTACGGAGCCCGCCCGCTGAAGCGGGCGATCCAGAAGTACATCGAAGATCCGCTCAGCGAGAAGATCCTGCTCGGAGAATTCACCCGGAACGACGAGATCGAAGTCGATGTCGCGCCCGAAGGTGACCGACTCGCCTTCCGCGCCCTCAGCGGTTCCAAGGCCTGACCCTGCCACGAGAGCCGGCGGTCCTCCGGGGCCGCTGGTCTCCTTTCCGCATGGCCCAATTGCGTATTCGACTGCTTGCTCCACTCCTGTTCTGCTCGGCCCTCGCCGCCGGCTCCCTGCGCGCCCAGGAGCCGGCAGCGGCGGCGGCACCGCCGCCTACTCCGGTCCTCGACAGCGTCGCCGTCGAGGGCAACGCCCGGATGAGCGTCCAGCAGATCATCGGCAGTTCCGGACTGCTGATCGGGCAGCCCACCAACTATCGGGACATCCAGCGGGCGATCATCGCGCTCTTCCGGACCGGTCAGTTCGACGAGGTGTCGGTCGCGCAGGGTGACGACCCCGGCGGCAAGGTCGTGCTGGTCATCCGGGTGACGGAGCGTCCGCTGCTGTCGCGCTGGACCGTCAAGGGCGTGGAGCAGCTCTCGGAGCACTCGGTGAAGGAGCGGGTGAAGCTCGCGGAGGGACGGCCGCTCGATCGCGCCGCGGTGGAGCGCTCACGGGCCGGCATCGACTCGATGTACCACGCCCAGGGCTACTACGCCGCGGTGGTCAAGGTCATCGAGACGACGCCCGGCCCCGGGCAGGCGGGAGTGGTCTTCGATATCGACGAGGGCAACCGGGTCGCGATCAGCCAGGTGCTGATCGACGGCAACGAGCACTTCGCGGACAAGGCCCTGGTCAAGCGCATGGGAACCCGGCCCGAGGGATTCTTCTGGTGGCAGCAGGGACGCTACGACGACGACCGGCTGCAGCAGGATATCCGCGAGAAGCTCCCCGCGTGGTACGGCAGCAAGGGGTATGTCGACTTCCAGGTGACGAAGGACTCGATCGCGGTCGACTCCCTCAACGGCAAGGCGACGCTGCATCTCGACGTCGAGGAGGGCCAGATCTACCGGATCGGGACCTTCCAGATCGTCGGCAACCGGCGGTTCAGCACCGAAGACCTGATGGCGCTCTATCCCTTCGGAATGGACGGCGGGAGCGGACTGCCGTTCAACGCCACCGAGTGGAGTACCGCGACCGAGGCGGTGTCGACCCTCTACAGCAACAACGGGTACATCTACGCCCAGATCACGCCCGACGAGACGCGGCGGATCGGTCCCGACGGGAAGCCGCTGATCGACCTCCGCTGGACGATCCGCGAGGGGCAGCCGGCGACGATCAACAAGATCAACATCGTCGGCAACGACGTGACCCACGAGCGGGTGATCCGGGAAGCGATCGTCCTGGTGCCGGGCGAACTGTTCAATCGCGACCGGCTGATCCAGAGCTACCGGAACATCGCGAACCTCGGATTCTTCCAGCAGCAGATGGCGCCGCCTGACGTGAAGCCGACCGAAAACGGCGTCGACGTGGACATCACGTTCCGGGTCGAGGAGCGCCGCACCGGCAACATCAACTTCGGCGCCTCGCTCGGGCAGGGCACCGGCCTGGGCGGCTTTCTCGGGCTGGAGGAGCCGAACCTGTTCGGGCGGGGCAAGCGCGGCAAGCTGATGTGGCAGTTCGGCAAGAACATCAACGACTTCACGCTGAGCTACACGGATCCAGCGATCGAGGAGTCCCGGATCTCCGGCACGGTTTCGCTGTTCAACTCCCGCCAGCGCTTCACGGTCGGCGATCTCGGCCGGCGCCGCCAGGTCGGCGGCAATGTGCAGCTCGGCTTCCCGCTCTTCGGCTCGCGCTACACCCGGCTCTTCACGTCGTACGGGCTGCAGCAGATCAAGTTCACCGAGGGCTCGGTGGACCTGCGCGCCCGGTTCCGGTGCTCCAACTGCACCCGCTCCACGCTGGGCGGCAGCATCGTGCGTGACACCCGGTTCGGCCTGCCGTTCGCCACCGGTGGCGCGCTGACCAACATCTCGCTCGAGTTCAACGGTGGCGTGCTCGGCGGCACCGGCAACTACCGCAAGATCGACTTCGAAGGACGCTACTACGCGCCGCTCGGTTCCGCTGGTGGCAACGCGCAGCTCGGCAGCGGCGTGCAGTTCGTCCTCGGGCTCACCGCCAAGAGCGGGTTCATCTTCGGGGATGCCGGTCCCTTCTTCACCGAGCTCTATTCGCTCGGCGGCACGCAGTTCGGCATTCCGCTGCGCGGTTACGACGAATTCTCGATCACGCCGAGCGGTTACGACCCCACGGCGGGCGGGAGTGCCGCGGCCGGCGTCGGCGCGTTCGGCAAGTCGTACGCCGCCTTCACGGTGGAAGCCGGCGCACGGGTCAGCCAGTCACTCTACTTCAGCACCTTCCTCGACGCCGGCAACGTGTATCGGAGCGCCCGGCAGTACGATCCGAGCCGGCTGTTCCGTGGCGCCGGCTTCGGCGTGGCGGTCCTGTCCCCCCTCGGTCCCATCGGCATCGACCTCGGCTACGGGTTCGATCGCGTCAAGGCCGATGGCACCCCGAACCCGGGGTGGAAGCTCCACTTCAAGCTTGGCCAGTTCTTCTAGGCCTCACCCTCACATTCAGCAGGGAGTCTCTGATGGTTCGTCGCGTGTTCGGCCTCTCACTGGCGCTGGCGGTCGCACTTGTCAGCGCGCCCTCGGCTGCATCCGCCCAGGGCGGGGCGCAGAAGATCGGGTACATCAACGCCCGGGCCGTGCTGCTCGCCACGCCGGGATACGCCCAGGCGGAGTCGACCTACAATCGTGAGCTGACCGGCTTCCGCACCGAGGTCGAAGGGCTGCAGGCCACACTCGATTCGGCCGCCGCGGACTTCGAGCAGAAGTCCGTGATGCTCTCCGCCACGGCCAAGACCGCCAAGCGCCGGGATCTCGAGGCACAGCGCACCCGGCTCGAGAGCCGGGCCAACGAGTTGCGGGACAAGGCCGCCCAGCGGGAGCAGGAGCTCCTGGCGCCGCTGCACAACAAGGTGAACGATGCGATCGAAAGCGTGCGCGCCGAGGGCGGCTTTGCCCTGCTGTTCGACGTGAGCGCGAATGACGGCCTCATCGTCGCGGCGGACAAGTCGCTCGACGTCTCCGACAAGGTGATCGCGAAAATCAAGGCGCAGCCCTGACCCTGGCGTCACCCTCCGCACGCCTGACTGCCCGGGCGGTCGCCACGCTGGTCGGCGGCCGCCTGGAGGGCGACGGAGACCTCCTCCTCCAGCACCTGGCCCCGCTCGACCGGGCGGGGCCGGACGCCCTGAGCTTTCTCCTGACACCGAAGTATCTGACCGCCTTCCGCGCGACCCGCGCGGGGGCGGTGCTCGTTCCCGAGGCGCTGGCGAGCGAGCCCGGGGGCCCGGCCACGCGCATCATCGTCACCGCGCCGGACAAGGCGCTCGCGGAGGTGGCCGCCGCCTTCACGACCGCGGTCGCGCCACACGCCGGCATCGACGCGGCTGCACGCATCGCGGAAGACGCGGTGCTCGGCGAAGGCAGTTCGGTGGGTCCGTTCGCGGTGATCGAGCACGGGGCACGCATCGGCGCCCGCGCGCGCATCGGTGCCGGCGCCAGCATCGGCACGGGCGTCACGCTCGGGGATGACTGCGTCATCGGACCCAACGCCGTATGTTATGCGGGCGCGACCCTGGGGCAGCGCGTCGTGCTCAAAGCCGGCGCGGTCGTGGGCGGCCCCGGGTTCGGCTATGTCCGCGGCCGCGACGGGCACAGCCGGACGCCGCATCTGGGCGCGTGCATCCTCGAAGACGATGTGGAGATCGGCTCCGGCACCTGTGTCGATCGTGGCAGTTTCGAGGATACGATCGTGGGGCGAGGCACGAAGATCGACAACCTGGTCCAGATCGCCCACAACGTGCACCTGGGAGCGCGCTGCCTGGTGATGGCCACCAGCGGGATCGCGGGGAGCTGCCGCATCGGCGACGACGTGGTCATCGCCGGAGGAGTCGGGGTCGCGGACCACGTCGTCATCGGGGATGGCGCGGTGATCGGCGCCAAGAGCGTGGTCTTCGGCCCCGGCACGGTCCCCGCGGGCGCCGTAGTCACCGGTTATCCCGCCCGTCCGCACCGGGCGTTCCTGCGGGGCCAGGCGGCGCTCTATCGGCTGGCGGCCATCATCGACGATCTCGAGACCATCTCCGCGGATCGGCGGGGCAGTGACGCGGCGGACCGTCGCTCGGACGGCTGAACTGACCGGGGTGGGGCTCCACACCGGCGCCGCGTGCCGGATGCGCCTCGCGCCCGCGGCAGCGGGCGCCGGAGTCGTCTTCATGCATGATTCCCAGCCGATCCCCGCCCGGCTGGAACGGGTGTTCGCCACCGACCGGCGGACGGCGCTGCACGCGGGCTCCCGCGGCGTCGAGACCGTGGAGCATCTCCTTGCGGCGAGCTTCGCGATCGGCATCGACGACCTCACGGTTACTGTCGATGGCCCGGAGCTTCCGATCCTGGATGGGTCCTTCGCCCCATTTCTCGCGCTGATCGATGAGGCGGGAATGGCCGTACAGCCGGGGGCGCTTCGGGTCGCGGTGCTCGCCCACCCGCTTGAGGTGGTCGAGGGAGAGGCCAGGTACCGGATCGAACCGGCGGAGGACTACGAGGTGGCGGTCAGCCTCGAGTACCGTGAGCCGGTGATCGGCAGGCAGGGATACCGCTGCACCGTGACCGAGCGGAGCTTCCGGACCGAGATCGCGGGAGCGCGCACCTTCGGGTTCCTGGCCGAGGTCAGCGCATTGCGGTCGCGGGGACTCCTGGGCGGCGCGACGCCTGAGTGCGCGATCCTGTTGAGCGACGAAGCCGTGCTGAACACGACGCTTCGCTGGCCTGACGAATTCGCCCGGCACAAGCTGGGCGACCTGATCGGCGACCTCGCGCTGCTGGGGGCCAGACTGGCGATGCGGGTGCGGGCCAGTCGCCCCAGTCACAGCGGCAACATTGCCTGCGCCCGCGCGATCGCGGCCGCGGCTCGATACCTGGAGGCATGACGATGGACGTGAGCAAGATCATGGAGCTGCTGCCGCACCGGTATCCGTTCCTGCTGGTGGACCGGATCCTCGAAGTGCAGGGCACGCAGAAGATCGTGGGGCTCAAGAACGTGACGATCAACGAACCCTTCTTCCAGGGCCATTTTCCGGGACATCCGATCATGCCGGGCGTCCTGATCGTGGAGGCGATGGCCCAGACCGGCGGCCTGCTGCTGATGGAGCAGGTGAAGGAGCGGGAGAACAAGGTCGTGTATTTCATGTCGCTCGACGCCGTGAAGTTCCGCAAGCCGGTGGTCCCCGGCGATCAGCTCCGGATGGAGGTCGAGATGCTGCAGTTCCGGGGCAAGATTGCGAAGATGAAGGGCGTGGCTCTGGTGGATGGCCAGGTCGCCACGGAGGCCGAGATGATGGCGTGCGTGGTGGACCGGTGACGGTGACGATCCACCCGACGGCGGTGATCGATCCGACCGCGCAGCTCGGGCTGGATGTCGAGGTGGGCCCGTACGCCGTCCTCGGCCCGGCCGTGGAGGTGGGCGACGGCTGCCGCCTGGGCGCGCACGTGGTGCTCGAGCGCAACGTCCGCCTCGGTACCGGTGTCACGCTCGGTGCGGGCGCGGTGCTCGGCGGCGCGCCGCAGGACGTGAAGTACCACGGCGAGGAGACCCGGGTGGAGATCGGGCCGAGAACGGTGATCCGGGAGCACAGCACGGTGAACCGTGGCACGACCGCGACCGGGAGCACCGTGGTAGGCGCGGATTGCTTCCTGATGACCTACGTGCACGTCGCCCACGACTGCCGCATCGGGGATGGCGTGACCATCGCAAACGCCACCCAGCTCTCGGGGCACATCACGGTCGAGGAGCGCGCGACACTGAGTGGCCTGATCGCCATCCACCAGTTCGTGACCATCGGCACCCACGCCTTCGTCGGTGGCGCCTCGCGCGTGAATCAGGACATCCCGCCATACGTGAAGGCCGTCGGGAATCCGGTTGAGCTGTTCGGCCTCAACACCATCGGCCTGCAACGGGCCGGGTTCAGCCCCGACACGATGACCGCGCTCAAGCGCTCCTATCGGCTCCTCTTCAACAACACCATGTCCCGGGCCGAGGCGCTGCTCGCCCTCGAGCCGGACGCCGCGCGGGTCCCTGAAGTCCGGCGGCTCCTCGACTTCGTGACGACGGCGCGCCGCGGAGTACCGGCGTGATCGCGCCGGTTCCCGTGGGCGTCATCGGCGTCGGCGTGCTGGGCTGGCACCATGCCCGCCACCTCGCGACGATGCCCGAGGCCGAGCTCGTCGGCATCTACGACATCCGGCCGGAGCGCGCGGCGCAGGTCGCCGCGGCTCTCGGCACGGTCGCCTGCCGCTCGAGGGAGGAACTCTTTGACCGCGCCGACGCGGTGACCATCGCGGTGCCGACCTCCGCGCATGCCGAGGTCGGGCTCGCCGCGTTGGGCGCGGGGTGTCCGGTGCTGATGGAAAAGCCGATGGCCGCCACGCTCGCGGAGGCCGACGAGCTGGTGCACACCGCCGCACGCCACGGCCTGCTCCTGCAGGTAGGGCATATCGAGCGATTCAATCGCGCCGTCCGGGCGGCCACAGCCTACCTCGACCGTCCGCTGTTTATCGAGGGGGAGCGCCTCGCCCCGTTCCAGCCACGGGGCACCGACGTGCCGGTCGTGCTCGACCTCATGATCCACGACCTCGACCTCATCCTGCACCTCGCCGGCGGCGCGGAGGCGCTCGACGTGCGCGCCAACGGCGCCGCCGTGCTCTCCCCGCTGCTCGATGTCGCGCACGCGCGGGTGGAGTTCGCGTCGGGACTGGTGGCCAGCGTCACCGCGTCGCGGATCGCGCAGGATCGGGTACGTCGTCTGCGCGTGTACCAGGAGGAGGGCTACCTCGCCCTCGACCTGGCGACCGGCCGGGGCGAATTCCTCCGGCTTCGGAACGGCTGGACCCCCGGGGACGCGGCCCGGCTCGCGGATGTGGCCGAACGGATCGTCCTGGAAGCCCCGAACGCCGACGCCCTGCGGCTGGAGCTCGAAAGCTTCCTGCATGCCGTGCGCGGCGTTCGGGAAGCCGTGGTGACCGGGGGGGAAGGCCGCGCCGCGTTGCGCCTGGCACTGCAGGTGACCGAAGCGGTCCGCCTCGCCGCGCTGACTTCGCACCCCGAGTCGTGACCGGACCGGACGCGCCCCGGATCCTGGTCTCGGCGGGTGAGCCCTCGGGCGACCGGCATGGCGCTGACATCATTGCGGCGCTCAGGCGGCGGCGGCCGACATGGCGGTTCGAAGGCTGTGGCGGCCCCGCGATGGCCGAACAGGGCCTCCACCTGCGCTGCGACATCGACCGGCTCGGCGCGCTGGGATTCCTGGAAGTCGTGCGGACCCTCCCGAGGCACCTGCGGCTGCTCCGCACGCTGAACCGCGAGGCACGAACCGGCCGTTACGCGCTCGCGATCCTGATCGACTATCCCGGATTCCACTTGCGCCTCGGCGAGGCGCTGCGTCGCTCCGGCGTCCCGGTGCTGCAGTACGTCGCCCCGCAACTCTGGGCCTGGCGCCCGGGGCGCCTGCCACGGCTGCAGCGGGCCGCCGACCGGCTGGCGGCGATCCTGCCGTTCGAGGAGCCGTGGTTCCGTTCCCGCGGCCTGGCCTGCACCTATGTGGGGCATCCGCTGCTGGACCGGGTCTGGCCAAGCCGGGCAGAGGCGCGCCGGGCGCTTGGACTGCCCCCGGGAGTTCCAGTCCTTGGTATCTTTCCCGGCAGCCGGGAGGGGGAGATCCGCCGTAACTGGCCGCTCTTTCGTGATGTGGGCCGGCGCATGCTCTCGGAAGGGCGCACGGCACACGTCATCGTCGCCGGGACGGCGGGGGGCTACTACCCCGAGCAGGACGGAATCGTGATTCACCGGAATCAGCCCGAGCTGGTGTTCGCCGCCGCGACGGCGGGAGTGGTCAAGTCGGGGACGGCGACACTCGAGGCGGCCTGCAGCGACATGCCGATGGTGGTCGCGTATCGCACTCCGCGCTCGACCTACATGATCGCGACCCGGCTGATGACGGTGAAGCGGATCAGTCTGGTCAATCTCGTCGCGAGCGAAGACGTTGTACCCGAATTCTGGCACCCACCCGTCGCGGCTGCGCCAGTGGCCGACGCGGTTCGCCCGCTGCTCGATGAGCGCAGCGCGGAACATCAGGCTCAGCGGGCCGGACTCGCGAAAGTCCGTGGCTGTCTGGGGACCCCGGGCGCCGCGGAGCGGGTCGCGGATCTCGCGCTCGAACTGTTCGCATGCTGAGCGGCATCGGCGGCGCCATCGCGCGCTGGCTGGGCCCTCCGGCCGCCCGGCTCCTTGCCCGCACGTGGCGGATCGAGGTCCTCGGTTCAGAGCGCTGCAGTCAGGCGCTGCACGGCGCCCGGCCCTACGTCCTGCTCAGCTGGCATGAGGCGCTCCTGCCGGTGATGTGGCACCACCGGGGGCGGGGGATCGCCGCCCTGGTGAGCGAGGCGCGGGACGGTGAGTATCTTGCCGGATTCGCCCGCTCGCTCGGGTATGGGCTGATCCGCGGCTCGAGCACGAGAGGGGGCCGCCAGGCGCTGCGGGGAGCCATCCGTGCGCTGCGGGACGGCACTCCGGTCGGCGTCACGCCGGACGGACCGCGCGGACCTCGGAGGGTCGTGAAGCCAGGAGCACTCGCGGCGGCGGAACAGGGCGGGGCGGTGATCGTACCGGTGCACGCGGACTCCCGGCCGGCATGGCGGGCGGGATCGTGGGACGGCTTCCTCGTCCCGCCTCCATTCGCCCGGGTTCGTGTCGCGTATGGCGAGCCGTTCGCCGTTGGAGCCGGCGGCATCGCGCGCGAGGCGGCCGTCGCCCGTGCGGCCGGTGAACTCGAGGCAGCGATGAGGTTAGCGGCATGGCCCGACGGCGCGGCGACACCCACCGGCTGATCCGCTGGCTCTGGACGAGCCGGCGCATCGACGCCCGCCTGGCGCGGGCGGCGCTGCTGCCGCTCTCGGCGCTCTGGCTCGGCTGGATGCGGAGCCGTACCGCGGTCTATGCGAACGGCTGGCTCCCGTCCCACGACCTGCCTCTGCCGTCGGTGGCCGTCGGAAACCTGACCGTCGGTGGCTCGGGCAAGACACCGGTTGCGATGTGGATCGCGAGATACTACGCGGAGAAGGGAGTCACCCCGGGGATCCTGCTGCGCGGGTACGGTGGGGGCGACGAAGCCAGAGTGCACGCACGCGCACTGCCCTCGGCGCATGTCGTCGCCGATCCGAATCGCATCGCGGGCGCGGAGCGGGCACTGGCCCGCGGCGCGAACGTGCTCGTGCTTGACGACGCCTTTCAGCGGCTGGACGTCCGCCGGGACCTGAACGTGCTGGTGGTGAGCGCCGAGACGACGCGTGCGGTCCGGTGGCCGCTTCCGGCTGGTCCATGGCGGGAGGGTCTCGACGCGGTGCGCCGCGCCGACCTGGTGGTGGTCACCCGGAAACGGGCCAGTCGGGAAGCGGCGGACATGCTGGCCGCCGAACTGCGCTCGCACTTTCGTGGCCCAGTGGCGATGGCGTACCTCGGGCTGGCGCGGCTTGCAGGATTGTTGAGCGGCCGCGAGACGAACCCGGCCTCGCTGAGCGGCCGGCGAGTGGTGGCCGCCTCGGCGATCGGCGACCCGGGATCGTTCGTGGCCCAGATCAAGGCGACCGGCGCCGCCGTGCAGGTGGCGACCTGGAAAGATCATCACGAGTACCGCCAGGAGGATGTTGCCTGGCTGGCCCACGCGGCTCGGCGGGCCGACCATCTGGTCATCACCGAGAAGGACGCGGTGAAGCTCCGGGACCAGTGGCCGGCGGATGCGCCGGAACCGCTTGTGGCGATGCTGGACCTCACGTGGGAGGAAGGCGGCGACACTCTCGCCGTGGCCCTCGATGCCGTCATCACGCCGGCCGAGCGCCTGTAACGACCAACGGAGATGCTATGACTTCGACCAGTACCCGCCCCAGCCAGAACGTCATGCGGCCCGACAAGGACACGTTCCTCGTCCAGGACAACCCGTTCGAGGAGATGATGTCCCGCTTCGATGACGCCGCGAAGCGGCTCAACCTCGAGGAGGGCCTCTACAAGATCCTGCGCATGCCCGAGAAACAGATCATTGTCTCGGTGCCGGTGCAGCGCGATAACGGCAGCGTGGAGGTGTACACCGGCTATCGGGTGATCTACAACACCTCCCGGGGGCCGGCCAAGGGCGGCATCCGGTTCGACATGCAGGTGACGCTCGAAGAGGTGAAGGCCCTCGCCGCGTGGATGACCTGGAAGTGCGCGGTCGTCAACCTGCCCTTCGGTGGCGCCAAGGGCGGTGTCATCTGTGACCCGTCGGGAATGTCCAACGCCGAAGTCGAACGCCTCACCCGCCGTTACACCTCCGCCATCATCGATACCCTGGGCCCCGATTCCGACGTGCCCGCACCGGACGTCAACACCAACGAACGGGTGATGGCGTGGGTGATGGACACCTACTCGATGCACAAGCGGCATACGGTCACTGCCGTCGTGACCGGCAAGCCGATCGAGATGGGCGGTTCCCTCGGCCGCCGCGAGGCGACTGGCCGGGGCTGCATGTTCGTCACGCGTGAGGCGCTCAAGAAGCTCAAGATGCCGCTCAAGGGCACTCGGGTGGCCGTCCAGGGCTTCGGCAACGTCGGATCGGTGGCCGCGGACCTGATGAGCAAGGAGGGGATGACGATCATCGCCGTGAGCGACAAGACGGGCGGCATCTACAACCCCAAGGGACTCGACATCGCCAGCGTCTTCGCGCATGTGAAGGCGAACAAGTTCCTGAAGGGCTACAAGGACGCCAAAGCCATCACCAACGAGGAGCTGCTGACCCTCGACTGCGACGTGCTGGTCCCCGCGGCGCTCGAGAACGTGATCACGGCGGACAATGCGCCGGACATCAAGGCCCGGATCATCTGCGAAGGCGCCAACGGCCCGACGACTGCAGCAGCCGACAAGATCCTGAACCAGAAGGGGGTGTTCGTCATCCCCGACATCCTGGCGAACGCGGGCGGCGTCACCGTCAGCTACTTCGAGTGGGTGCAGGACCGCGGCGGGTATTTCTGGGACGAGGAGACGGTGAACAGCCGCCTCGAGAAGATCATGGTGCGGTCGTTTGAGGAAGTCACCACGATGGCGGAGAAGCACTCGGTGGACAACCGTATCGGCGCCTACATGCTCTCGATCGAGCGGGTCGCCGCGGTCCACCGGCTGCGCGGGATGTACGCCTGAGTGCAGCTGACGCTGCTCGCGGTTGGGAAGCTCCGCCCGGTCTTCCGGGCGGCAGCCGATGAGTATCTCCGCCGGCTCGCGCGCTACGGCCGGGCCGCGGAGATCGAGGTTCGTGAGGCGGGGAAGGCACCGAACGCGGAGGAGGGATGCCGGCAGGAAGGCGCCCGCCTCCGCGAACGCATTGGGCCCGGGTCGTATCTGGTCGCGCTCGACCGCGAGGGCAGCGCCTGGTCCAGCGAGCAGCTCGCTGGCCGGCTGGACCGCTGGCGGCTGGCGGCCCGGCCCGTCACCCTGCTGATCGGCGGTTCTCACGGCCTCGAGCAGGGGCTGCTCGCCAGTTGCGACGAGCGCTGGAGCCTGGGGCCGCTGACGCTCCCCCACGAACTGGCACGAGTGGTCGTCTACGAGCAGCTTTATCGCGCGTGGACGATCCTCCATCACGAACCCTACCACAAGTAACGCCGGCCGCCATCGGGCGGCGACCGGCGGTACGATTGTCGAGGCGTACGGCGGATGGCCGAATGGTTTGAAGAGTGGTTCGGGGAGGAATATCTCCACCTCTATCCCCACCGGAATGAGGCCGACGCCGAGCGCGTGGTCGCGCTGCTTCGGAAGGTGCTGCCGTGGCGCGCGGGCTGGCGCGTGCTGGACGTCGCCTGCGGGGCCGGACGGCATCTGGCGGCGCTGGAGCGGGCGGGGGCGATACCGTTCGGCTTCGATCTCTCCGCGCTGCTGCTCCGGCGCGCGTCCGGGATGACCGCGCGCCCCCTCGTCCGCGCGGACATGCGGGCCCTGCCATTTCGCGCTGGCAGCATGGACTTGACGGTGAATCTCTTCACGAGCTTCGGCTACTTCGCCGCGGACGAGGAGCATCACGATGCCATCGGACAGATGCTCTTAACCGTCCGCCCCAAGGGCTGGTTCGTGATCGACTTCCTCAACGCCGAGCAGGTGCGCGATGCCCTGATTCCAGCAGAGACCGCGCGCTACGGTGATCAACTGGCGGAGATCCGTCGGATGATCACGCCCGACGGGCGCTTCGTCCGGAAGACGATCACCATGCCGGCCGGACGCAGCTTCGAGGAACGGGTGCGACTGCTCGGGCCGGCGGAGCTGGAACGGATGATCGACTCGCATGGCGCCCGGGTCACGGGGCGCTACGGCGATTACGAGGGGGGGCCGCTCGCCGGGGGCACCCGCACCATCCTCACCGCCCAGGTGTCCCCATGAGCCTGCGCATCGTCACGACCCCGATCCCGGCTCCGCTCCGCTGGCCCGAGCCCCGCGAGGGCGGCGTCCATCCGGGTCTGCTCGAAGCCTTCATCTGCGCCGACGGAACGCACGCCGCACTCGACCGGCTCAAGAATCCCGACACCCTGGTCGTCACCACCGGACAGCAGCCCGGCCTGCTCACCGGGCCGCTCTACACCATTCACAAGGCGCTCTCTGCCGTCGCGATGGCACGGCTCTGTGAGGCACGCTGGGACCGGCCCGTCGTCCCGGTGTTCTGGGCCGCCGGTGGCGATCACGACTTCGCGGAAGGCAACCACGCCTCGTGGCCCGCTGCCGACGGCAGCACGGTCACCATGACGCTCAGGGAGCGAGCCCCCGATGCGCCGCTCACGCCGCTCTATCGGGAACCAGTGGGCCCGGAAATCGGCCCCGTGCTCGAACGACTCGCCGCCGATCTGCCGCCCTCGGAGTTCCGGGACCAGGTCATGGCACTGTTCCAGCGCTGGTACCGGCCGGAGTCGACACTCGCCGACAGCTGCGCGCACGTTCTCGCCGAACTGCTGGCGCCGTTCGGCGTCGTCGTGTTCGATGCGACGCATGCCGCGGTGAAGCGCGCCCAGATGCCCTTCCTGCTCCGGGCACTCACCGACTCGGCGACGATCGACCGGCTGCTGGTGGCACGGGACAGCAGGCTGCGGGCGGAGGGCCGGGATGCCGGCGTGACCGTGGGCGATGGTGCGACCCTCGTCATGTACGAGGGCCAGCAGGGACGGGATCGGCTCGCGGCTCGCCTGCCCGGTTTCATCACCCGGCGGAGCCACGAGCAGCTCTCACTCGCCGAAATAGAGCGGGTCGCCGCGGAGGATCCCGGGCGCTTCTCGCCCAACGTGCTGCTGCGCCCTGCCATCGAGAGCGCGATTCTCCCGACCGTCGCCTACATCGCCGGTCCGGGCGAACTCCGCTACCTCGCCCTGGCCCAGACCGTGTACGCCCCACTCGGCATTCGCGAACAGCTTCCACTGCCGCGCTGGTCCGGCATGATGGTGGATGCCCGCACCGACCGGGTCATCGAGAAGTTCCGCTCCTCCATGGAGGAACTCCTGGCCCCGGGGCAGCAGCTGGAGGCGAGAGTGGTGCGCGAGCAGCTCCCCGAAGACGCCCGCCAGGCGCTGGCGGAGCTCCGAGCTACCATCGAGCGGGACTACGACGTCCTCGCCAGGTCGGCCGCAAGCATCGACCCGACCATCGAGAAACCGATCCGCAACCTTGCCGGTCAGGCGCTCTCGGGAACGCAAGACGCCGAGAAGCGCCTCGTGAATCACCTCAAGAAGCGCCAGATGACCGAAACCCAGCAGATCGCGCGCGCCCGCGAGCTTGTGTTCCCGCTGGGAAAACCCCAGGAACGCGTGCATACCCTGGCGCCCTGGCTGGCCAAGTACGGCCCCTCGCTGCTGACGGACCTGCTGACCACGATCGAAGCCTGGTACCGCGCGGGCCTTGAAGGGGCCTCGCGCTCCCGGTAGACTCGATCCATGGTCTTCCTCGGCATCATCCTCCTCGTCGCCCTCATGATCCCGATCGCGGGGCTCATCATCGACTCGCCGATCGGGAAGGCACTCGCCCGCCGGCTCGAGGGACCGGCCGCCGAACCCGCGAATCTGACGGACCTCGCCCGGGACCTGGAGCTGCTTCGCGGCGAGGTCGAGGACCTGCAGCGCGCCGTCACGTCGCTCCAGGAAGAGAATCAGTTCCTTCAGCGGCTCCTTGAGGAGCATCCCAACCGCTCCACGCTTCCCCCACCGAAGCAACAGTAGGATCAGGCCTCCGTGCCTGATCCAGTCTCCGTGCCTGATCCAGCCTCCGTGCCTGATCCGAATTCTGCCGTCGCGCCAGCCACCGCTGCCTCGCCGCCACGCGGGACCAGTCACGCACTGCTCGTCGGCGCGGGGATCTTCCTCAGCCGCATCTTCGGACTGGTGCGACAACGGGTGCTGTCGCACTACCTTGGCCTCTCTGACGCGGGCGACGCATTCACCAGTGCCATGCGCATTCCCAACTTCCTCCAGAATCTGCTGGGGGAGGGCGTGCTGTCGGCCTCGTTCATTCCCGTCTACGCGCGGCTGCGGGCTGAGGGCAGGGAGTCCGAAGCCCGGGAAGTCGCCAACGCGGTCTTTGGCCTGCTGGCGCTTACCGCGTCAATCCTGGTTCTGCTCGGGATGCTGCTCGCCGGCCCGCTCACCTCGCTCATCGCGCCTGGCTTCGTTGGAGAGAAGCGCGATCTCACGGTGCGACTCGTCCGTCTGCTTTTTCCAGGCGCGGGCCTGTTCGTCCTCTCGGCCTGGTGCCTCGGCGTTCTCAACAGTCATCGCCGCTTCCTGCTGTCATATGCAGCGCCCGTGATCTGGAACGCCGCGATCATTGTGACGGTGATTGTGACCGCAGGACGGCGGACCGAATCCGGGATCGCCATCATGGCGGCAGTGGGATCGGTGGTGGGAGCCTTGCTGCAGGTGATGGTGCAGCTGCCGACGGTCACCTCCCTGATGGGCCAGGTTCGGCCCTCGTTGCGGGCGGGAATACCCTCTGTGCGCACGGTCCTGACAAATTTCGCGCCGGTGCTCGTCGGACGAGGTGTCGTGCAGATCAGCGCCTGGGTGGACAGCATCCTGGCGAGTCTGCTTGGGACGGGCGCCGTGACAGCGCTCGGCAATGCCCAGGTACTCTACACCTTGCCGGTGAGCCTCTTCGGTATGTCGGTCTCTGCTGCAGAACTGCCCGCGATGTCCAGCGCCACCGGCACGGAAGCGGAGGTCGCCGGTGCCCTGCGCACCCGCCTCGATGCTGGCCTCCGACGCATCGCGTTCTTTGTGATCCCTTCCGCGGCAGCATTTCTGGCCTTCGGCGGCGTGATCGCCGGCGCCCTCTTCCAGACCGGGAAGTTCACCGCAGCCGACAGCCGGTACGTCTGGGCGAT
This sequence comes from uncultured Gemmatimonadales bacterium, assembly GCA_963817435.1. Taxonomy (GTDB): domain Bacteria; phylum Gemmatimonadota; class Gemmatimonadetes; order Gemmatimonadales; family GWC2-71-9; genus JADJOM01. The sequence continues at coordinate 664,140 of CAWFNY010000001.1, read as the reverse complement.
CCTCGCCGGCTCCGCGGTCGGTCTGCTCGCCGCGACCATGGGGCGACTCTACAGTTCCGGCTTCTACGCCCTGCGTGACACGAGGACGCCGCTCCGTTTCGCGATCCTTCGAGTCCTGCTGACGACGGTCCTGGGCTATCTCTCCGCCGTGCCGCTTCCTTTGGCGCTCGGTCTCGATCCGAAGTGGGGGGCGGCAGGCCTCACGGCGTCGGCCGGCGTCGCCGGATGGCTCGAGTTCTTCCTGCTTCGGCGCGGACTGAATCGCCGTATCGGACCGACCGGACTTCCGCTTCGGACGCTCATCGGCCTCTGGGCGGCGGCAGTTGCGGCGGCAGCGGCGGCTTACGCCATGGGCACCTGGATCACCCTCGCACGCCCCCTGATGCAGGCGGCGCTGGTGCTGACGCCGTTCGGCCTCGTCTACCTGGGTCTCACGCTCGCCGCCGGGCTCCCGGAGGCCAGAGGGGTGGCGCGGCGCGTACTGGGACGGCTCCAGTCAGGCAGCCGCTGAGCCCGCCGCCGACCGGCACTCATGACCGACCTCCCCGACGCCCTCCAGCGCAAGCTGGACACCCTCTCGGATCAACCCGGCGTCTACCTCTGGAAGGACGCCGCCGGGAACGTGCTGTACGTGGGGAAGGCCAAGCGGCTCAGGAGCCGGGTGCGGAGCTACTTCGCGCAGGACCATGCGCTCAGTCCCAAGAATCAGTGGCTGGTCCGGCACATTGCCGACGTCGAGACCATCGTGGTGGCGAACGAGGCGCAGTCGCTGCTGCTCGAGAACAATCTGATCAAGGAGTACCAGCCGAAGTTCAACGTCCGCCTCAAGGACGACAAGAGCTATCCCTCGATCGTCGTCACGGTCGGCGAGCCGTTTCCGAGGGTCCTGGTCACCCGCCGGCGCGACTTCACCGGCGCCAGGTATTTCGGCCCGTACACCGACGTGACGCTGCTCCGCCGCACCCTCGCCGTCGTGCGCCGCCTGTACACCGTCCGCAGTTGTCACGACGACCTCCCGCGCGAGCGCCGCGAGCGGCCGTGCCTCGACTATCACATCGGAAGGTGCAAGGCGCCTTGCGTCGGCTGGCAGACGCAGGAGGACTATCGCGCCATGGTCGTCGAGGTGCTCGACTTCCTGGAGGGCCGCACGGTCGATGTGCGCGGAAAGGTGCGGACCGCGATGGCCGCCGCCAGTGAGCGGCAGGACTACGAGCGTGCCGGGCTGCTGCGGGACCAGCTCAAGTGGCTCGAGCAGATCGACGCGCCGTCGAGCGTGGAAGTGATCGGCACCGGTGACGCCGACGTGATCGGTTTCGCCCGGGACGGCGACGACGCCGTCGGTGTGCTCATGCGGGTACGCGACGGTCGCGTCATCGCGCGTGACCACGCCTTCCTGGAGAATCTCAATGAGGAGACCGACGACCAGATCCTCAATTTCCTCCTGGTCCGTTCCTACATCCCGACGCCCGATCGTGTCAGACGCCTGGTGCTGCCATTTCCGCCAGCGGACGTCGACCTGCTGCAGGAGCTGATGCCGGAGACCGAGTGGAACGTGCCCCAGCGGGGGACCGCTCGCCGCTGGCTGGACCTCGCCGACCAGAACGCGCGGCACCTCATGGAGAGCCTCCGGATCGAGTCCTTCGAGACCGACGAGCGCGCCGGAGACCCCGTGTATGCCCTCGGCCGAGACCTCGGCCTCAGCACCGTGCCCCGCAGCATGATCTGCGTCGACATCTCCACGAACCAGGGCCGCGATACCGTGGGCTCGCTCGTCTGGTTCGAGGCGGGCCGCCCGCGAAAGAGCGAGTACCGCAAGTTCAAGATCAAGGGAGTAGGCCAGCAGGATGACTACGCGGCGATTCACGAGGTGATCACCCGCTACCTCACCAGACGCCGCGAGGAGCAGAAACCGCTCCCCGATCTCATCGTCATTGATGGAGGGAAGGGACAGCTCTCCGCCGCCCGTGAAGCGGCCACCGGCCTCGGCCTTGGCGAGGTTCCGATGGTGAGTCTCGCCAAGAGGGAAGAGGAGATATTCCTGCCGGGCCGGGCGGAGAGCCTCAGGCTCTCGCGGCGGAGCCCATCGCTCCGGCTGCTGCAGCGCATTCGCGATGAGACCCACCGGTTCGGGGTCGCCTACAATCGCAAACGGAGGACCGAGCGGACCATCACCTCGGCCCTCCTGGAGATCCCCGGCGTCGGTCCCTCCAGACGTCGGGTCCTGCTCGAGCATTTTGGCAGCCTTGCGGGTGTGAAGTCGGCAACCGCCGGAGAGATCGCCAGTCTCCCGGGCTTCTCCACGAAGCTCGCTGAAAGGATCATGGCCGGCCTCGGTAACGCCCTGTAGCGGCAGGGTCCGCGACGGGCGCCTGAAGATGCCTTATCTTTGCCTCATGTCACGCGCATTCGTTAAGGAAGACCGCGACGACGTCCCGGAGCGCTACGAGCTGCCTCCAAAGGAGGACGCCGGATACGACCAGGCCTCCGCCTGGGCCCTCCTCGAAGGGGCGAATCGGGGTGATTCGATGGGGGCCGAAACTGCCACCGGCTATCGCTGGGGCGAACCCGCGCTCCGTCCCCACGTCGAGCAGATCCTGGCCCATGCCCGCGCCAAGGGGAACGACCGCCTTGAACAGCTCGCCCGGCGCTTCCTGAGCGCATGAACTTCTTCGCCTGTAGTTCGACACTGACCTTCGACCACTGGTCATGATGGATTGGCAGCTCGAATGCTCTGGCTGTGGCGTGATCCGAGGCCCGGACGGCCTGCCGACCGTCTGTGAGGCATGCGGGCAGCCGTGGCTGGTGCGATACCCTGACCGCGCGCTGCCGTCGCTCACCGCCCGTGCCGAAGTCCGCCGTGGACACGGGATGTGGCGCTACCGGCCATTCCTTCCGCTGATGCCTGACGAACAGCCGGTGACCCTCGGTGAAGGCGATACGCCGCTGCTGCGTTGCACCAGAACAGGCGCGCGCCAGGGATTTTCTGATCTCTGGGTCAAGGACGAAGCCGCCAACCCCACCGGGTCCTTCAAGGCACGGGGCCTGAGCGCGGCCATCACGCGGGCGTATGCCGCGGGAGTCCGCCGGTTCGTTATCCCAACGGCCGGAAACGCCGGCGTCGCCGCCGCGGCCTACGCCGCACGCGCGGGGGTGTCGGTTCGGGTGTACGCCCCCCGGTCGACCCCCGCCACCATCCTGGCGCAGATCGAGACTTTCGGTGGAGATCTGCAGCTGCTCGACGGTCACATCGGCGATTGCGGGAAGGCCGCACGGGCCTATGGAGCCGAATCGGGGGCGATGGACCTGTCGACCCTGCGAGAGCCCTACCGCATCGAGGGGAAGAAGACGCTCGGGCTCGAGCTGTCGATGCAACTGGGGTGGAGGCTTCCCGACGCGATCATCTATCCAACGGGCGGAGGGACGGGCCTCCTCGGCATGTGGAAGGCATTTGCGGAGCTTCGGGCCGCCGGGTGGGTCACCGACCAGCCGCCGAAGATGTTCACGGTCCAGGCGACGGGCTGCGCCCCCATCGTTCAGGCGTTCAGCGCTGGAAGCGATCGCGCGACCGCGTGGCCCGATCCCTGGACGGTCGCGAGCGGTCTTCGGGTGCCGGCGCCCCTCGGTGACCGTCTGATACTCCGCGCACTACGGGAGAGTGGTGGCGATGCCGTCGCGGTGACCGACGCGGACCTCACCAGCGAGGCCGCTCTGGCCTCCCGAGAGGAAGGAATCGATCTCTCCCCGGAAGGAGGCGCTGGACTGGCCGCAGCGCGCATCCTCCGCGAACGAGGCCTGCTCGGCGCCGAGGACCGGGTGATTGTCTTCAACACCGGTGCGGGCTGGCTCTACCGGCCCTCCGGGGATTTGCCCCCCGCGTGACCCGCGGGCGATATTACCGCGCTATGTCGCCCAGACACTTCGCGATTCTCGACCCCGCCGCCGGCATCAGCGGCGACATGCTGCTCGGAGCGTTGCTCGACGCGGGCGCGCCCGCGGCCTGGCTCACCGCTCTCCCTGAGCGCCTCGGATTCCCCGGGGTCCGGGTCGCCATCACGCGGGTACAGCGCTGCGGAATCGCGTGCACCAAGGTAGGCATCACCCTCCCCGGTGGACGGTCCGAGCAGCCCAGTGAAGCGTACGCCGCGCTCGACCCACAGTCGGATCATCACCGGCATGACCACGCCCACTCGGATCACACACATGAGGGGGCGGCCGCGTCCAATCACCACCACCACCACGGGGACGCGCATCGTCACCTGCCGGATCTCCTCGCGATCATCGAGCAAGCGCCTCTGAGCGCGCCGGTGAAAGCGCGTGCTGCCGACGCCTTTCGCCTGCTGTGCGAAGAGGAAGGACGCACGCACGGCGTGCCAGCCACATCCGTGGCCCTGCATGAAGTCGGCGCGGTGGATGCGATCATTGATATCGTCGGCGCGATCGAAGGGTTCGAAATCCTGGGCATCGAGACTGTCTATTGCCGCCCAGTAGCGTTAGGTAATGGCTGGGTCCGTGCCGCCCACGGCGTGATCGCCGTCCCCGCTCCCGTGACGATGCGGCTCCTTGAAGGGGTCGCGATCGGGCCAGACGGACCGGTCCTTGGAGAAGCGACGACGCCAACCGGCGCGGTGCTGCTTCGGGTACTGGGCCAGGGAGCGCCGCCGGCGCACTGGCGCTCACACGCCATCGGGTGGGGAGCTGGGGGACGCGACACGGAGTACTACCCCAACGCCCTCCGACTCATCCTGGCAGAAGCGGCAGTTGAGGCTGGGACGGTCGTCACGCTGTCCACCGACGTGGATGACTTCAGCCCGGAGTACCTTGAGCCGCTGCGGGAGGCGCTCACGGCAGCTGGCGCGCTCGATGTGCAGATGTGGGGCACAATGATGAAGAAGGGCAGGCCCGGATTCCGGATCGAGGTGATCTGCGACACCGCGGCCGCGGACCGGGTCACAGAGGCACTGTTCCTGCATAGCACCACCTCAGGAGTGCGTCGAGTGTCCTCGGAGCGCGTCACACTGCCGCGGAGGCAGGTTCAGATCCCCGCCGCTGACGGCCTGTCGGTGGCGGTGAAGGTGCTCGATTCTCCCGCAGGACCGCGGGTCAAGGCGGAGTATGAGGATGTGCGCCGGGCGGCGTTGCGACTGGGGCGCCCGGCGATCGAGGTGGCTCGAGAGATCGAGGCCGCCGCGCGCGCCCTTCTCGCTGGGACCGCGGCCAGCAGTTCACAATCACTGAAGGAGCAGGGATGACCAAGGCGATCGTGGGTGGGTTGCTGGCGGCGCTGATCGCGGCCGCCCCCGTGGCGGCGCAGAATGGTATCGCCACGCGTGTCTCGGCACAGCTCGGCGGCAAGTTCCAGGACGCCGATTGCCAGCTCAAGGAAGGGCACTTCCTCGTGAGCAGCGCCAAGACCAAGCTGAGCAGCTATGCGAACACGTCGGATCCCGTGATCGGTGCGCGCCTGCTGCGCGAAGGCACGGAGGTCATCCGGGATGCCACCGCGACCAAGGGGCAGGACAAGAACGGCGCCGCGTGGTATTGGCTCGGCCGAATTAACCTGCTGCAGGGTGACATGGTGGGCGCCGACAGCTCGTTCACCAAAGCCGCGACGCTGGCGCCCCAGTGCAAGGCGGACATCCAGAAATACCGGACTCGCGCCTGGGGCGGATTGGTGGTTGGCGCGCAGGAGTTCGTCGAGCAGAAGAAGGCCGATTCGGCCATGGTGCTCTATCGTGCGGCGGACCTGATCAATCGGGAGGCGCCACACGGGTTCAATGGTCTCGCCGGACTCTTCTATGATGCCGGCCAGGTGGATAGCGCGATCTACTACTTCGGGCTCGCGGCGGCCACCAATCCCACCGATCCAGCCTATGTGAGGGTCCGCAACAAGGCCGCCTACAACGCGGGCGTCCTGCTGCTCAACAGCAATCGGAACGCAGAGGCCGTGGCGGCATTCCAGCGCTATCTGGTCTTCGAGCCGACCGATCTCGCCGCCAAGAAGGCCCTCGCCAGAGCCTACCGCGGAGCTGGCATGGCCGACAGCGCCCAGGCCCTCGAGCGGGTGCTGGTCGCCGGCGCTGGCGCGGAGGCCGATGGGGCGGGGGGAGAAGAGGGCATCTCCGAAGACGATCTCATGGTGATTGCGGTGAAGCAATTCAGCGACAAGGAGTACAAGGAGGCCGCCGCCACCTTTGGACGGGTGCTCGCCCTGAACCCGAACAACCGGAACGCCCTCTTCAACCAGGCAAACGCCTACCTCGCCCTCCAGCAGGGCAGTGACCTCGCCGCTTCGGCCGAAAAGCTCATCGAAATCGAGCCGCTCGCCGAGTACGACCATACCATGCGGGTCGAAGGCTACCGAATGGCGGGCAATCAGGATGGGCTGCTCAAGGCGAGCATCGCCCGGGAGGGCCTCCTCCTGAATGTCGAAGTAAGCCTGAACCAGGCCGCTGACGGCGCCAGTCTTGTCGGCAAGATCACCGGTCGAGAAGCGCGGGACGAGAACAACAAGCTGATTGCCCCGCACGCCCTCACCATCCTCGTCGAGTTCCTGGGCAAGGGTGGAACCGTCATCGACACGCAGGAAGTGCCCGTTGCCGCCATGAAGGCAGGCCAGACTGCTGACTTCAACGCCACGACCAGGGTGGCAGGCGTGAAGGATTGGCGCTACCGGATCAAGTAAGGGATCTTCACACCGCGCACAACGGCGGGAGTCTGCGGATTCTCCGCCGTTGCGTCGCGATGAGTATCCGGTCGGCCGGTTCCGGTTCGCCATTGACACCCCACCCACGGCGGGCCAATTTTCGCCGCTGTCCCGCGGGCGTAATTCAGTTGGTAGAATGCCAGCTTCCCAAGCTGGACGTCGCCGGTTCGAGTCCGGTCGCCCGCTCTGCGCCCTCCGATGTGGTGTTTCAGTGGCGGGCCCACCTCTTGCAATCCATGTCCCCGCCGACGGGGTCGCGACACATCCTGATCGGCCCCGGCTCAAAGCGGTGCCCAGTAAACCTTCGGACGGGAGTTTGGAATGAAAATCATTGTTCGTGCGGCCCTCGTGCTCTGCGCGTTCGTGGCCGTCGGCGCAGCCCCGGCGAAGGCGCAGGGACTGCCAGCCGGCGTGACCCAGGCCATGGTCGATAAGGGAAATGCGATCTTCCACAAGGAAGGCCTCTGCTACGCCTGCCATGGTCAGGATGCGAAGGGCCTCGTCGGCCCGAATCTCACCGATGACGTGTGGCTGCACAGCAAGGGTACTTTCGACGATATCGTGAAGCAGATCATCGCGGGCGTGACCAAGGAGGAGTCCAAGAGCGGCGTCCCGATGCCCGCCAAGGGTGGAGCCAGCCTCTCGGATGATGACGTCAAGAACGTGGCGGCCTACGTCTACACCCTGAGCCACAAGTAAGCGTCGACACCTCCCGAGAGACCAAAACCGCCGGCCCCGCATCGCGGGGTCGGCGGTTTCTTCTCGCAGGACGCCCACCCGGCGCCGCCGCCGACCCCGAGGGTCGTGGTCTGCTCTCTGCGCAACTACTTGTTGGTAAACAACATAGCATAATTGAGCCCGACTGGCACACCTGTTGCCAATTTCGCCAGCCCAGTGAAGGTGCGGCCGGAGCCGCCGCGGCATCTCCATCCGGGAGCGGGCAATGTCCACCAAGGGTTTCACCCTGATCGAGCTCTTGATCGTGGTCGTGATCATCGGGATTCTGGCCGCGATCGCGATTCCGAAGTTCGCCAACTCCAAGGAGAAGGCGGTCCTGGCCTCGATGAAGACGGACCTCCGCAACCTGGTCACGGCGCAGGAGGGGTTCTATTTCGACAACGCTGACTACGCGGGCGGCACGACTGCCGGTGCCCAGGTCAACGCGACCGGAGGCGCAGGCAACCTCCCCTTTCTGCCATCGACTGGGAACGTCCTCACCCTCACCTACATCGGCGTCACAGGCTACAAGGCGGTCATCACCAATCCCATCATCGTCGGCAACATTCAGAACTGCGGCGTGTACATGGGTGCGGCGGCCAACAGCCCGAATCCCGCGGTCACGATGGAGGGCACGCCGGCCTGCTGGTGAGTGGCCGCCAGAGGCGACCAGTATCGTCCGCGGCACAGGGCGGGGCCCCCGGGTCCCGCCCTCTGTATTTCACCCCACGCTTGAATCGCCCTGTCCGCACGCCCATCTTTGTCTGCTTGCCTATGCTCAAAGTCACCTCCGTGTCTCCAGAATCTCTCGGCGCCGAACTGGGTCTCCAGTCCGGCACCGAGCTTCTCACGGTCAATGGCCGGGAGATCGAGGATTTTCTGGACTGGGAGTTTCTCACCGCCGATGAGCAATTCCTGCTGCATGTGCGCCAGCCGGATGGCCAGGATATCGAGTTCGATATCGAGCGCCCGGAAGGGCTTCCGATGGGGGTGTCCGTGGAGCCGCCCCGGATTCGGCGCTGCGCCAACCGCTGCGACTTCTGCTTCGTCGATGGCCTGCCCGCCGGACTCCGGGATACACTGTACATCAGGGATGATGATTACCGGCTCTCGTTCAAGTACGGGAACTTCGCGACCCTGACAAACCTCAAGCCGAGAGACGTCGAGCGCATCATCGAGTATCGGCTGTCGCCCCTGTACGTCTCGGTACATGCGACCGATCCAGTCATACGGCGCTGGCTCCTCCGCAACCCGCTTGCGCCGGACATCCTCGAGCAGTTGCGCCTCTTCGCCTCTCATGGCCTGCGATTTCACACCCAGATCGTGATGTCTCCGGGAGTCAACGACGGCGAGGTTCTCGAGCAGACACTTGGTGATCTGTACGCCTTCGGCAGCCCGGTCCTCAACGTATCGGTCGTTCCGGTGGGACTGACCGAGTACAGCAAGCACAGCCTGGTGCGCGAACCCACCGAAGCTGAGTGCCGCGCGGCGATTTCCCGGATCGAGCGTTTCTCCGATCGAGCCCGCGCGGAGCGGAGCATCACGTGGGCATTCGGCGCGGACGAACTCTACCTCCGGGCCAACCTGCCGCTCCCCCCCGCCGAGTGCTACGACGGCTTCGAGCAGGTGGAGAACGGCATCGGATCGGTGCGCTGGCTGCAGCAGCGGATCGCGGAGGACAGTGCGAGCGTCGCGGATTGGCGTGGCCGCCGCATCGGCGTCCTAACCGGCACCTCGATGGCCGGCCTCATGGCCCAGGTCCTCGCTCCACTCGGCGAACTGACCGGCGCCGCATTCGACCTGATCCCGGTCACGAACACGCTCTTCGGCTCCACCGTCACCTGTGCCGGCCTCCTGCCGGGCGCCGCATTCCGTCTGGCGCTCTCGGGGCGCCACGATCTCGACCTCGCGCTGATTCCCGGCGAGTCGCTCAATGAGGACCAGCTGTTCATGGACGATCTGACACTCGCCGATCTGCAAGCCACTTCACCGGTGGAGGTGCGCCCGTCGTACCATTTCACCGACGCCCTCGATACACCGGCCACCGCGTGAGCAAGCCTACCGTAGCAATCGTCGGCCGACCGAATGTCGGCAAGTCCACCTTGTTCAACCGTCTCCTCGGTGGCCGGGACGCGATCGTCTCCGACCAGGCCGGCACGACGCGCGATCGCCATTTCGGGGACGCGGACTGGGCGGGCCGCCGCTTCTGGCTGGTGGACACGGGCGGGTTGATGCCAGGCTCCACGAACTCCATGGATGTCGCGGTCCGGCTGCAGGTCGAACTGGCCGTGGAGGAGGCCGATCTCATCGTGATGGTGGTGGACGGGAAGGAAGGACTGAATCCCGTGGATGCCGAGATCGCGGCTCAACTCCGGCGGGCGGGCCGCCCGGTGATTCTCGCGGTCAACAAGCTCGACGACCTTCCCAACACGACGGCGCAGTACGGCTTCTACGAGCTCGGGCTGGGGGAACCCCTGGGGCTGTCCGCCGGGGTAGGGAAGGCGAGCGGTGACCTGCTCGACGCCATCGTGGAGAAGCTCCCGCCCAAGCTCGCCGGCGAGGATGAGGACGCCGTTCAGGTGGCTGTCGTCGGCCGGCCGAACGCAGGGAAGTCCTCGTTGATCAACAAGTTGCTGGGCGAGGAGCGGCTGGTCGTGTCGGCAACCCCGGGAACAACCAGAGATGCGATCGACACCCCCTTGCGGTATCACGACAAGACGCTCAACTTCATAGATACAGCGGGTTTACGGCGCCGAGCTAAAGTAGAAGATGACATCGAGTTCTACTCGACCCTTCGAACCCACCGTGCAATTGAGCGGGCCGACGTCTGTGTGCTGGTGGTAGATGCGGAACTGGGGATGCATGCGCAGGATCTCCGCATCGCCACCGAGGCGTGGGACCAGGGCGCAGGGCTGATCGTCGCGGTGAACAAGTGGGATCTGATCCCGGAGAAAGATCCTAACACAGCGAAACGCGGTCAGGACCTGCTCGCCGAAAAGGCGCCCTTCCTCCGCTACGTGCCATTCGTCTACATCTCGGCGCTCCAGGGGCAGCGGGTCACACGACTGCCCGATCTGATCCTCGAGGTGGCGGAAGCGAGAAATCGTCGAATCGCCACGTCGGAGGTGAATCAGGTGCTGCAGGACCTGATCGCACGGAATGCGCCGCCCCAGGATTCGGGCGCCGAAGTGAAGCTGCTCTATGCCTCGCAGATCGGGACGCGTCCGCCGGAAATCGCGATCGTGACGAACCGGCCCGATGACGTCATGGAGTCGTATCAGCGGTACCTGATCAATGGCTTTCGCGCAGCCTGGGGCTTCGACGGTGCGCCGCTCCGGCTCAAGTTCACCGGGCGCGGCGCCAGCCAGCATGACCGGAAGGACGACGGGCGACGGGTCCGCGGAGGCTGAACGGCCGGAGCTTCGCCACCACTCCCTTTGAGGAACTTACCGCGAATGGCGCTGCTCTGGCTGGCCGCTTCCTACCTGATCGGCGCGATCCCCACGAGCTACCTCGTGGGGAAATGGTTCAGGGGGATCGACCTCCGCGAGCATGGCAGCCGGAACCTGGGCGCCACGAATCTGTACCGCACGCTGGGATGGAAGTTCGCCATTCCTGTCGGTGTCTTCGATGTGATGAAGGGCGCGGTTCCGGTGCTGCTCTTCGGTCCGAAGGCACCCGAAATCCCCTACTTCCCGATCTGGTGCGGCGTCGTGGCGGTCGTCGGCCACGTCTTCTCCGTGTTCGTCGGCTTCAAAGGCGGGAAGGGCGTTGCGACAGCCGCAGGGATGGTGATCGGGCTTGCCCCGCTCGCGTTCCCCGTGGTGCTGGGAATCTGGATGCTGATCGTCTGGCTGACGGGCTATGTGTCGCTCGGCTCAATCTTCGCGGCACTCGCGTTTCCGCCGGCAGACTGGCTGCTTCATCCGGCGCGGCGCTCCGCAGTCACTTTGATATTCGATATCGCGCTGGCGGCGTTCATCATCTGGAAGCACCGCCAGAACATTCAGCGACTGCTGGCGGGCACCGAAAACCGGTTCGGCAAGCGCGGTTCCACCAAGACCGCCGCCCCGACCCCGTGACCACCATCGGCGTCCTGGGTGCGGGGAGCTGGGGGACAACCCTCGCGGACCTGCTCGCGCGCAAGGGACACACCGTACGCCTCTGGGCTTACGAAGCGGAGGTCGTTGCCGCCGTGAACCAGCGGCACGAAAACCCGCTCTTCCTCCCGGGCTGTCCGTTGCCCGCCTCACTCGAGGCCACCAGCGACCCGGTCGCCGCGGTTCACGGTGCCGATGTGGTACTGAGTGTCGCGCCAAGTCCAGTCGTGCGGAAAGTGGTAGAGCGGGCGAAGGCCGGGATCGGCAGCGACGCGCTGATCGTAAGCGCGACCAAGGGGATCGAGCCGGGGAGCCTGCAGCTGATGTCCGCGGTGCTCGAGGCGGTGCTCCCGGATCATCGGGTCACGGCCCTTTCCGGCCCCAGCTTCGCGATCGAGGTCTATCAGCAGCAGCCGACGGCCGTGGTGGCCGCCGCCCGGTCCGAGTCGACGGCACGAGAGGTCCAGGCGGTGTTCTCGACCCCTCGGTTCCGGGTCTACTCGAACGCGGACGTCGTCGGCGTTGAACTCGCCGGCGCGCTGAAGAATGTCATCGCGATCGCTGCCGGAATCCTCGAAGGCCTCGGACTCGGCAACAATCCCCGGGCTGCGCTCATTACCCGCGGACTCGCCGAGATGACCCGACTGGGCGTCGCGATGGGGGCCGATCCGCTGACCTTTGCGGGACTGGCGGGCATGGGCGACCTGATCCTGACGACTACCGGGGCCCTCAGCCGGAACCGGGCGCTCGGCGTAGCTCTGGCACGGGGCGTGAGCCTGACGGAGTACAACGCGACCCATCGCACGGTGGCCGAAGGCGCCAACACCGCGCAGGCGGCGCTGGAACTGGCCGCCCGGCTGGGCACCGAGCTGCCGATCTGCGCTCAGGTGGCCAGCATCCTGTTCAAAGGCAAGCCGGCCAGCCAGGCGGTCGGCGACCTGATGGAACGCACCCTCAAGTCGGAGCAGTGGCGGTGACCATGGCACGGCCGGTCCAGGAGTTCTTCAGCATCGGGGAGGTCTGTGCCCTCACCGATCTGAAGCCGCACGTGCTGAGGTATTGGGAAAGCCAGTTCCGGTTTCTCAACCCCGCAAAGAACCGTTCGGGAAACCGGGTCTACAAGAGTCGCGAAGTCGAGCTGATCATGCTCGTCAAGCATCTTCTGTACACCGAGAAGTACACGATTGAAGGGGCTCGGCAGCGGATCGAGCATTACCGGCGTACGGGGGAGCTCCGCGGATCCGCCCGCGCCGCCATGGAGCGCGAGACGCTTCGCGAACTCCGCGAGGCAGTCGAGGAGATCGTCGGAATCCTCGAAGGCAAGATTCCACCTCCGAAGCCCGAACCCCCGGCCGAGTAGGCCGTGCCCCGTCGCCCCGGATGGCGACTCCTTCCTGTTATCTTTCCGGCCACATGAACATCCTTGTATCGAACGACGACGGGATCCTGGCACCAGGCCTGGCCCTGCTGGCCGAGGTGTGTCAAACCGTCGCTCAGGTCACGATCGTCGCACCTGACCGTGAGCAGAGCGGCACCTCCCACAGCCTCACCATGCACCGGCCCTTGCGACCCAGCCGTCGCCCCGATGGGAGCTTTCAGGTCGATGGAACGCCGACGGATTGCGTGCTTCTGGCCCTCGGGACCCTGCTCGTCGAGCGCCCGGACTTCGTCTTTTCGGGCATCAACCACGGCCCCAACATGGGGGAGGACGTGCTGTACTCCGGTACCGTCGCCGCCGCCATGGAGGGGGTCACGCTCGGCGTTCCGAGCGTCGCGATCTCCTTCGCCGGTCCGGCGAGCGACCTCGACACACTCCACAGTTATCGCTCCCTGCTCACGGGACTGGTGCAGCGCATCGTCCAGGTTGCGCAGTTCCCGCCCGAGACCCTCCTCAACATCAACCTCCCGCCGTGCGGGGCAACCGCCGTCAAAGGGGTAAAGGTCACCTCCCTCGGCAGCCGGTACTTCAAGGAATCCCTGACCCGCATGCGGGATCCCTGGGGTCGAGAGATGTTCTGGATCGGTGGCGGTTCGATCCACTGGACGGGAGGCGCGGAGACCGACCACTACGCGGTCGCCGATGGCTACATCTCCGTCACGCCGCTCCATATGGACCTGACGAACTACAGGCTGCTCGAGACGGTGAGAGAATGGTCGCTCGAGGGGTAGGCGAGGGCGACAGCTACGGGGGGTACCGCTCCCAGCTGGTGGCCGAGCTCCAGGCCAAAGGGATCCGTGACCTCGCCGTGCTTCGGGCGATTTCACAGGTCCCGCGACACCTCTTCGTCCCTGAGAGTGTGCGGCACCGTGCCTACGAGGACAGTGCGCTCCCCATCGCCGCCGGGCAGACCATCTCTCAGCCCTGGGTGCAGGCCCGCTCGCTCGAACTCGCCAGGCTTACCGGTCGCGAACGGGTCCTCGAAGTCGGTACCGGATCCGGCTATCAGACCGCGCTGCTCTCGCTGTGCGCGGATCAGGTGTTCAGCGTAGAGCGCATTCCGGCGCTTGCTCAGGCGGCCCGGAACTCCCTGGCTCAGGCCGGTGTCCAGGCCGTCTCCATCATGGTCGGGGATGGCACCCTCGGCTGGCGTCCCTACGCCCCATATGACGTGATCATCGTCTCCGCTGCCTCTCCCGAGGTGCCCCAACCGCTGGTCGACCAGCTCGCTCCCGGAGGACGCCTGATCGTGCCGGTGGGCGACCGGGATAACCAGGCCCTGAGCCTCATCACCAAGGACCAATCCGGCCATATCACCGCGCAGACCGTGAGCGACGTCCGCTTTGTGCCGCTGATCGGCCACTTCGGCTTCGCTGGCGACGCCTCCTCCTGAGCTGGAGATTTCATGGAGATCCTCAAGCATTTTGTCGATCTGTTCCTGCATCTCGACGTCCACCTGAGCGACCTCATTGCGACGTACGGGACCTGGACGTACGGAATCCTGTTCCTGATCGTGTTCTGTGAGACCGGCCTCGTCGTTACTCCCTTTCTCCCCGGCGACTCGCTCCTGTTCGCGGCCGGGACCTTCGCGGGAATGGGGAGCTTGAACCCGGGCCTGCTGTTCCTGCTGCTATTCAGCGCCTCGGTGCTTGGGGATTCCACCAACTACTGGGTGGGCCGCTTCATCGGAGTCCGGGCCTTCAGCGGCAATCTCCGATTCCTGAAGCAGGAACACCTGAACAAGACGCGGGCGTTTTACGGCAGGCATGGGCGGAAGACCGTCATCCTCGCCCGGTTCCTGCCGATCATCCGGACCTTTGCGCCCTTTGTGGCCGGGGTAGGGGAGATGCCCTATTCCCGATTCCTGGCGTTCAGCCTGCTGGGAAGCGCCGCCTGGGTCGGGCTGTTCGTTGGGGCAGGATATTTCTTCGGCAACATCCCCGTCGTCCGCAGTCACTTCAGCGTGGTGGTCATGGGGATCATCGCAGTGTCTCTCCTCCCCCTGGCGATCGAGGCCGGGAAGGGGTGGCTCGCCGGCAGGCGGCATCCATGAGGATCCGGTACCTGATCCGAGGCCAGGTTCAGGGGGTCGGGTTCCGGAACTACGTCTGGCGGCGGGCCTGCGCACTGGGGCTCGTTGGCTGGGTGCGCAATCTGTCAGACGGGCGGGTCGAGGTCGTGGCCAGCGGGCCGCAGTCGGCACTCGAATCACTCGAACGAGAGCTCCGCATCGGTCCGCCACATGCACACGTCGAGGCTGTTGAAAAGACCGAGGTTTTGGATGAGATGCCTGAAGTCAAGACATTTGATATCAAGCACTAACGCAATCCACACCACCCAATATCTGGGACCACGATGACCGCCACCTTGACCGACAAGCTGCGCCAGACGCTTCGGGCGATCCCCGACTACCCGAAGCCAGGAATCGTCTTCCAGGACATCACCCCGGTACTGCAGGACGGGCTGCTTTTCCGACAGGTGCGCGAGGAGCTCGCGGGCCCATTCCGGGGGCTGGGGATCAGCCATGTCGTTGGGATTGAGGCGCGGGGGTTCATTCTGGCGGCACCAGTCGCCGTAACCCTCGGGGCGGGGTTCATTCCGCTTCGGAAGCCCGGCAAGCTCCCGTGGAAGACCATCCGTCACGAGTACAAGCTCGAATACGGTACCGACTCGCTCGAGGCACACCGTGACGCCTGTCCGCCGGGCGCCCGGATCCTAGTGGTCGACGATGTGCTCGCGACCGGCGGGACCGCCGAGGCTGCCGGAGAGCTGGTCCGTCGGCTGGGTGGCGAGGTGGTCGGCTGGTCGTTCTTGCTCGGAATTGGAGGGCTGAACGGCGAATCACGGCTGCAGGGCGCACCCAGTCACATCCTGCTCAACATCTGAACGCGTTGACGCACTGGCATTTGCGCGGCTATTTTGAAGGGCTTTGCCCCCGTAGCTCAGCTGGATAGAGCAGCGGTTTCCTAAACCGTTGGTCGGACGTTCGAATCGTCTCGGGGGCACCTCACACCTGCGGATTCGCCTGGGATCCGCTGTCTCGATCGCGACGGAATAACGATGGCTGCTACCATGGAAGCTCCAACCTCGCCCTCCGCCGGCGCCCGCGCGGGCCGCTCCGTCCCCAAATGGCTGGACGAGCCGCTGAACCGCTACCTGCTGCTTGGTGGAGTGGTGGCCGCGATAGCGCTGATCGCCTGGTTCGTGATCCTGAGCGGAAAGCGGAAGGAGGTATTCGCCGGCCGTGCACTGGATGCGGCGCGCAACATGGCGGAGCAGGGAAATCTCCCGCTGGCGGCCAGTGAGCTGCAGAAAGTGGTCACGACATACGGCGGGACGCGGGCGGCCCAGGAAGCGGTGATCACCCTGAACCAGGTTCGGCTGGTGAATGGCCAGTTCGAACTGGCCGCGGTAGGCCTGCAGGACTTCCTCAAGACCAGTCCCGATGCGGAATTCAAGACGCCGGCCTACAGCCTGCTCGGACGTGCGCTGGAGAACTCCAAGCGGCCCGGAGAGGCGGCACAGGCATATCTGAACGCCTCCGCAGCGGCCGATGTCGACTACCTGAGGGCGGACCTCCTGCTCGACGCGGGGCGCGCCTACGTGAACGCTGGCGACCGCCAGAAGGCGATCGAGACGTACCGGAGGGTCATCAAGGACTACCCGAAGAGCGTCTCCAAGACCGAGGCCGAAGTCCGCCTCTCGGAACTCACTGCGGGCACCACGTAGTTGACTGGGCCGAAGTACGCGGGCAACGCCTCCGGCATCCCACGGGAGCCGGGGGCGTTCTCATTTCCGGGCGGGCGCGGAATCGCGGCTCGCGGCGGGGGTTGAGGGAGGGTAGAGACAGGATGCCCCTGGGGGCCCGCTGAGGCAGCTGGTCCGGTGCGTCGGCGACGACGCGCGGTTGAGGTGGGCTGGAGGGCTGGGTTGGCTCCATTTGAATGTCGTATAATATATATTATGTTAAGTTATGCCGTGGACAACTGGGGATAAGTCGGGATGGTTCCAGGCATGAGCCGCTAACTCAATGATTGCGAGTCGATTAGCGAGGAGTGATCTAATCCTGCATGACGCCGGTGAAGACCAGCCGGCCTTCCCCGCGAAGCCACACGGCGGTGGCGTGCGTGGCGGATAGTGTCGCTGTGATGTTGAGGACCCTGCCACCGCGAGTGACCATCGACAGGGGCAGTTCCCCACGTCCGGACTGCGCCAGGGCGATGGCGGCCGATACCGCCCCAGTGCCACAGGCCAGGGTCTCCCCTTCCACGCCGCGCTCGTACGTCCGGAGCAGCCAGCGGGCAGGATCCGTCGTGGGCGCCACGAAATTCACGTTGGCTCCGGCAGGCCCGAGCGCGGGATGACAGCGGAGTTCACGCCCCCGGTTCATCAGGCCGGGCGTTTCCAGGTCAGCGACCTCGAGCACGAGATGCGGCACCCCAACCGTGGCGAGTGCATGGCCGGACTCACCCTGCAGTGCACCGAGACCTTCGGGACGGGTTGGCATGGCGAAGGCCGGGAAATTGACCTCGGCTTCGTTCCCCTCCGGCCTGCACCGGGACGGAAAGAGGCCGGCCCGGGTCACCAGCGTGATTCCCGTGGCCGGGGCCAATTCCAGAAACGCCGCCAGCCTTGTGCTGCAGAGGGCGGCGTTGCCACACATGTCTGCCCGCGACCCGTCGCAGTTCCAGAAATCCATGCGTACTCTGCCCTCGCCCTCGGGGGTGAGGATAACGAGGCCATCCGCGCCGATTCCCATCCGGCGGTTGCAGACGGCCCTGATCCGCTCCGGCGTCCATTCGCCCGGATCGGTCCACCGGCCGTCCAGCATCACGAAATCGTTGCCGGATCCGGACATCTTGTAGAAGACGCTGCCCTTCATGGGTTCAGATCCGGCCGAAGAGGGACTGCAGGCGCAGCCACCAGACCATCCAGATGGCTTCGCGGACGATGCGCTTGCTCATCTTGCTCTGCCCTTCCACCCGGTCGTGAAAGACGATCGGGATCTCCTTGAGCCGGAACCCCTTCTTCCAGGCCCAGAAGCTCATCTCGATCTGGAAGGCATAGCCATTGGACCTGATCCGGTCGAGATCGATGGCTTCGAGCACCGAGCGGCGGAAGCACTTGAAGCCGCCGGTGGCGTCGGACAGCGGGAGTCCGGTCACGATGCGGGCGTAGAGATTCGCCCCCAGGCTGAGCAACAACCGGGAAATCGGCCAGTTGATGACGTTGACGCCCGTGGCGTAGCGGGAGCCGAGCACCAGATCCGCCTCTTCGATCGCGGTGAGGAATCCGCCGATGAAGGCAGGGTCGTGGGAGAAGTCGGCGTCCATTTCGAACATGGCCTGATATCCCTGCTCCAGGCCCCACCTGAAGCCGGCCAGATAGGCTCGTCCAAGCCCCTCCTTGGCCTGCCGGTGCAGCACATGTACACGGGACTTGGCCTGCGCCATCCGGTCCGCAAGGTCGCCGGTGCCATCGGGAGAGTTGTCGTCCACCACCAGCACCTCGAGCCGGGGATCCTGCTTGAGGACGGCCGGCACGATCTGCGGCAGGTTCTTCGCCTCGTTATAGGTCGGAATGATGACCAGAATCCGCTCAAGCACCGGTCGTCCTCCGCGAGAGAAGCAGCGGCCCGCCGATCAATCCGAACCCCAGCAACAGTGAAATCAGGCTGACCGCCTTTCCGCGAGCGTAGGCGGCCGACTCGAAGTGCAGCGACACCTCGCGGGCTCCCGGCGGCAGAACCACGCTCAGCAGCGTCTGGTCGGCCCGGTGAACCGCCGCCGGCTGGCCGTCGACCGTGGCCCTCCAGTCGGGGTACCAGTTCTCGGAGACTACGAGGAACGACGAGTCGGGGTTTGTCCCCTGCAGGGCGATGCGCATCGCGCCGGGCGCGTACTCGGTCACGGTCGCCGTGACCGCGGACACCGGGAACGGCTGTACCAGCGGCTTGACGGGGATGCTCACGGTGTCGGCGTAGAGCGCGATGGCGCCGACCGGGAATCGAGGGTCGAGGACCGTGGCGGTCACCTGCGCCTCTGGCGCCTTCGCCGCCGAGGCCACGACCCGCGCATAAGGGGGAATGGTGTCCCGTTCGTAGAGCACCGCCGGGTCGCCGAACGTTGAGGTGATCGGCCCGAGTAATTTGTGGAATCCGGGGATGGCACGCTCCTCCTGGAGCACCAGGAACCGGACCCCGAGCAGATCCATGAAGTTCGGGCTCGAGACGTTCTGCCAGCCCTGATCCTTCCCGCCCAGTTCATCGTAGGTCTGGAGTTCGTTGCCGTGGTAACCCAGTGGTGTGGCCAGCCGGTAGGCCATCAGGGTGGACTGCGGGTAGGTGCCCTGTCCATTGAGCACCCTGAAGGGTGGCGGCACCGCCTTGAGCCGGGTGGTGATCTCGTCATCCCGGAAGAGGACCGAGGCACGCGGAGAGAACTGGTAGAACATCCGGTCGATGCTCCAGAGATCCGCCGCGGTCACCAGGAGGAGCAGCGCGGCGGCCCCCGCCCCGCGTACGCGCCCGGCGGCGACCCCCCAGAGCACCCCGCCGCCTAACACGACGAACAGCAGCAGGCGCAACGAGCCGAGCCGCAGTTCCGGGGCGTTTGCCTGCACGGCCGCCATGCGCTCGGGGATCGCGAGCCCTTCCGCGAACACCTGCAGCACGCCGGCGGCGCCCAGCAGCGCGAACAGCGCGAAGCCTCCGAGGACGAACAGGACCCGCCGCGCCGGTACTTGCCCCGCCAGAATCCGGTCGAGACCGATGCCCGCCAGCATCGCGACTGGAAAGGCCACCAGGAAGAAGACCATGCCCACCGCCCGCATCTTCTTGAGCATGGGGAGGAGCTCGTACAGGGGACGATAGAGCGGTGTGTGTCCGGCGAACGCGACGAACTGGAAGAACACGGCGCCGATCACGAAGGCGAGGACCAGCCGGCGCCGGCTCGTATCACGCCAGGCGAAGAGCGCCAGGGCGAGCGGGAGCACGCCGAGGTATTCGGTGTGGAACTTGATCGGGTTGGTGCCCCAGTAGTGATCAAGGACGCCGTTGAACTGGGGCAGCAGCGTCGTGAAGATCTCGGAGGGGGGCATCGCGTAGCTGTTCACCCACTCCCATCCCGTACTCGGGCCCCCGCTGGCGCGCGGGGAGAACGGGATGTACTCGAGGAATGGCAGCACCTGCAGCCCCGCGATCCCGATGCCGATGCCGACCGCGAGGGCGGCGAGCGCAATGCTCGACAAGGGGCGTGCATCCGGCCGCCGCTCCGCATCCCAGAAGGCGAGGTACAGGGTCCACAGCCCGAGGGCCAGCATCAGGAAGTAGCACATCTGGTAGTGGCCGAGTACCAGGAGCGCAACCACCAGGCTGAAGGCACCGAACGCCCAGGTCCGCCCGCCGCGGATCGCGGTGAGGAGCACCCAGAACGCGAGCGGCGTGAGCGCGGATACGAAGAGCTTCCCATCGTGACCCGGACTCATCTGCGAAGTGACGATCCCGCTCAGCTCGTAGGCGACGCCGGCGGTGATCGCGGCGGTCCAGCCAATCCGCAGGGCGCGCGCGAAACCAAAGGTCAGCCATCCCGCGATCACGAAGTGGATGGCCATGCCCCAGGTGATGGCGAGGTCCACGGGCATGATCCAGCGCAGCCACGCGGTGGGATAGAAGATGTCACCGTGCATCGCGGCGATGTACGGCAGCCCGCCAAAGAGGTAGGGATTCCACTGGGGGATCGCACCGGTGGCCCTGAACTGCTCCGCCCCGAACAGCCGGAAGGAATAGCCGGCGATGAACATGTCAGACCGGCCGCCTCCGAAGAGGATCTGCCCGGTGAGGAGCGGCCACAGCAGCGTGAGGGCTGCCAGCGTACAGACGAGGAAGGCGGTCGCCCGCGGCCAGCGCGGCTCCCAAGGCATCGGATCAGACGGCACGCGGGTTCCCCCGGCGAAGAATGAGAAACGGGACAGCAGCGCCCAGTTCCGTGATGGTCAGCAGCACCCGGGATGCGACCGCAAGCGCGGTTGCCGCCCCGAGCCCTACACTACCCTGAAGCATGATTACCAGCAGCCCTTCACGCACCAGCAGGCCGCCAGGCACGAAGACGGCGATCAGTCCGGCGACATACGACGCCGCGAAGCCGGCGATCGCCGGCGCGAGCGCGAGCTCGCCCGACGGCAGTACCGCGCGGGCCAAGAGCCAGAGCGAGATTCCATACCCCAGCCATGCCGCCACGTTCGCGACAACCCCCAGGAGCACCGGTCCCGGACTGGGGCTCGGTGTCGCGGGATCGATCCGGGCGAGCGCCAGCAGCCGCCTGGACACGGGGGGATAGACCAGGGCAGCGACCCCGGCGACGGATGCGGCGCCGGCTGCCCAAAGCCCCACCAGCAGACCGGGCCGGTGGGCTTCGAGCGATGCCGCACCAAACAGGGCGGCGACTGCCGCCCCCGTTCCCACGGCCAGAGCCTGCAGGATGATCGCGGAAGCCGTCGCGGCCCAGGGTGCGACTCCCGCGTCTTTCGCCATGAGGGCCATGCCGGCGATGGCCCAGACCTTTCCAGGCACGTACTTGCCGAGGCTGGACAGCACCCAGATGCGCGCCGCCAGTAGCGGCGCGAGTTGCTGTCCCCACCCGGCCAGCATTCGGCGCCAGGCCTCGATCAGCATGGCGTACATCGTCCAGACGAGCAGGACGCTGGCGACCGCCGGCACCGGGCGAAAGGTCCACGCGATCGGCTGCCCCTGCAGTTCGTGCCAGTTCCGCTGGAACGATCGCGCCACGAACGCGAGGATCGCCACCGCGAGCCCCCAGCGCGCCCACCGTATGACGCGGTCAGTCGCCAAGCGCTTCACGATACCATCCAGCACAGGCTTCGGCGACGTGGTCGGGACTCAATGCGTTCCGCCACCGGATGCCTTCCGACCGGGCGTGGTCGCGCGCGGCGGGATCGGCCGCGAGCGACGCGATGGCGCCTGCAAGGCTGGCCGGATCGGGACGCGCCCGCCGCCCCGCCCCGTCGGCGGGAACGACGGCGAGGACCCCGCCGCCGTCGTCGCAGGCAACCACAGGAACTCCGCACATCAGACTCTCGGCCGCCGCGAGTCCGAATCCTTCGTTGCGCGCCGGGAAAAGCGCCAGATCCGCCGTGGCGAGCATCTCGGCGACCCGGGCTGGCGGCTGCGCACCCAGAAACCGGACGCGCGCCCCCAGACCAAGATCGTCCCTCAGCGCCTCGAGGCGCGAGCGTTCGGGGCCGTCACCGATGATCGTGAACGCGCCAAGCGATGGAGGAAGCAGTGCGACCGCCCGTATTGCCAGATCGATGCGCTTCTGGCCGGTGAGTCTGGCCACCGCCATCATCCCGCCCCCGCCCTTGCTCCACGACTGATAGCGGGCGATGTCCGCGGGCATCGGCTGCACGTGGCTGCCCGTCACGGTGCGGCCGGTCGCCAGCCGGATCGCGTCCGCCGCACTGCTGGACACCGCCGTGACGACCCGCGCCCTCCGAAAGACCGGCCTGGCGAGCAGTCGAGCCATGCGCGACGTGCCGAGCAGCACCGCGTCCGTTCCGTGAACCGTGACCACCAGCGGCGTCTCGGGTGGCGCTGCGAGACCTGCCGGAATCCACCAGTGGGCGTGAACCAGTCGAGCCCCTCTGGCGACTTCCTCACGCGCGGCGCGGCGGAGCGCCCGGCCCATGGACCAGGCTGTGAACGCCCCTGCCGGGGTCTGCGCCGCCTCCGCCATGTTACCGCGGTAGGCGAGCGTCTCCCGGTCGGGAGACGCATATCGCACCCGGCGAACCGCAGTGCCGTCGAGCTCGGAATCACCGCACTTCCCTCCATCGCTCGGCGCCACCACGGTCACCTCGACCCCCCTGTGCCGCAAGCCCGTCGCGAGCGTGGCGAGAAATGCCCCGGAGACATCGCCGCTGAAGCGGGGGAAGTTATGGGTCAGAAAGACAACGCGGAGCGCGCGCACTCAACAGGTCGAGGGCGAGCGCCCAGCGGGTCCGGGTCGGGTCGGCGGAAGGGAGGGCAGAGACATGACGGGCGGTAGCCGCGGGCTTCCTATTCGCCATCCCGGGGCGAGGCCGTCATGCGGCTGATCGCCCGCACTTCCTCCCGCAGTCCCGCCACCATCTCGCCGAGGAATCCGAAGCCGAAGAGCACGATGCCCGAGATCACCATCGTCTCGATGAGATTAAGCAGCGGGCGGAAGCCGATGCCATATCCGAAGCGGAGCACGAAGGCGACGATGCCGCCGAGAAACCCGACGACGAACAGCACGGCCCCCGCGACACCGAAGAAGAGCATCGGTTTGCGGCCGAAGCGGAGCTGGAACCAGACGGAGAGCAGATCGAGTACGCCGACAGGGATGCGCCGCCAGGTGAACTTGGACGTCCCTGCCCTGCGTGGGTAGAGCGGCACCGGGCGGCTCGTCAGGCGGAAGCCATCGGCGGCGGCGATGACGACCATGTACCGGTGCCAATCCGGCCGAAGGGGGACGCCAAGCATGACCTCACGCCGATAGGCCTTGACCGAGTTCAGGTCCGTCACCCGCACCCCAAACAGGAGCTGGCACAACCCGTTGTAGATCCGGGACACGAAGGCCTTCTCGTACCTGCCCTGCTTGGTGCCGGTGACGATGTCCGCCTCTCCCTTGAGAATCGGCGCCACCAGGGTGGGGATGTCCGCGGGGAGATACTGCAGGTCGGCCGGATAGAACACGAAGATGCCGCCGCGCGCCACCTCTCCGGCCGAACGCAGCGCGTCGGCGATGCCGCGCTGGCGCCGATGGGTCACCACCTGCAGAAACGCGTACTCACGCTGCAGGCGTGTCAGCACCTCGGCGGACCCATCGCGCGAACCGTCGTCGACCAGGACGACCTCGAAGCTGAAGCCGGCCGAGGCGAGGCTCTCGGCGCAGAGCCGCATGAACTCGGGAAGGTTCTCGGCCTCGTCCTTCGCGGGAACGAGGATACTCACATCGAGGTCGCCCTGGCTCATACCCGCTTGCGCATCCGGGCCGGAAGGATCCCCAACTGATCGCGGTACTTCGCCACGGTACGGCGGGCGATCTTGATGCCCTGCTCCTGGAAGAGGTGCACGATCTGCTGGTCGGTGAGCGGGTCGGAGGTGTTCTCCTCGGCCACCATCTTCTGGAGCTTCGCGCGGATCGAGCGCGCGCTGGCGTCCTCGCCGGACGAGGTCGAGAGGGCGCTCGAGAAGAAATACTTGAGCGGCAGCACGCCACGTGGTGTCTGCACGAACTTCTCGTTGGTCACCCGGCTGACCGTGGATTCGTGCATGTTGATCACCTCCGCCACTTCCCGGAGCGTGAGGGGCTTCAGGTATTCCACACCCTTCTCGAAGAAGTCCCGCTGCCGGTCCACGATGAAGTTCATGACCTTGAGCATGGTCTGGCGGCGCTGCTCGATCGCCTGGATCAGCCAGTTGGCGCTGTTCATCCTGGTGGCGATGAACTCGCGGTGCTCGGTCGTGAACTTCTTCTTGTCGCGTGCGATCTCCTGGTACGAGCGCGACAGGCGGAGCCTCGGGACGCCGGTGTCGTTGAGGAAGACGCGGTAGAAGCCGTCGATCTTCTCCACGATCAGGTCCGGGATGACGTACCCGTCTCCGGTAACCGAGTACTTGAGCCCCGGCTTCGGATCCAGCCGGGCGAGGAGATCGGCGGCGGCCTGCACCGCGGCGGGCTCGGTGCCGAACCGGCGGCCGAGATCGTTCCACCGATGCCCGATCAGATCGGTGAAGGCTTCCTTGACCAGGCGATAGGTCAGGGTGTCGACCTGCTTGCGCTCCTCGAGCTGGATCAGCAGGCACTCCCGGAGGTCCCGGGCGCAGACCCCCGGCGGATCGAGGCGCTGCAGGATGCGCAGCATGTCCTCCACTTCGGTCATACTGAAGTAGGGGATGCCCTCGCGCGGGGGCCGTGGGGCCGGTGGCGGCGCCGGCGCATCGGAACGCAGGCCATGGGCCATCCCCATCATCTCCGTACCGCCCTCCGGCTCACCGATCAGCACGGTCGGCGTCGCCGGCGCCTCCTCATCGAACTGAATCTCCGGTGACTCCTCATCCCCCGGTTCGGGCTCGGGGGCGCTGCGCGCCGCGGCGCGATCGGCGTGCTCCTCGAGCAGGCGGTTCACCTGCGCCAGGATTTCCTCGAGGGAGGCCGCGAGGTAGCCATCATCCTTGAGGTTGCCGAGGAATTCCTCGACAAGCAGCTTCTGGCGGGGCGTGAGGTCGAGGAGCATCAGCTGCTCCCTGAGGTGATCCATCAGGTCGTGCGTCTCGACCGTGACGGGCTCGGTATACTCCTTCTCCTCGAATTCCTCCCGTGCCCCGCCCTGGACCTCGAATCCGTTGAGGAGAATCTCCTCCCAGTCAGTCTCGTTCTCCTCCTTGACCTTCTCCTTTTCTTCTTCCTTCGTGGGCGTCTGGTCGCCCTGGGTGACGTCCTCCTCCTCGGGCTCCACCATCTCGAGGAAGGGATTGGTCAGCAGCTCCTGCTTCAAGTGCTGCTGCAGGTCCATCATGGGCATGTACAGCATGTCCATGGCCTGGTACAGCCGTGGATTGATCCGCAGGTCCTGGCGGAGCGACGTCTGCTGCGAGAGTCCGGTCCTCACGCGACCTTCTCCAGGCGGGCCCGGAGCCGCGCCGTCAGCGTGGGCCCGAGGTAGAGCTGGGCCACGCGGTCGTCGAAGACGAGGTCCCGGACCGGGCCGGAGACCTGCACCTTGCCTTCGAACATGATGTAGGCACGATCGACGATGTCGAGCGTCTGCTCGACATTGTGATCGGTGATCAGCACACCGATACCCCGGTGCCGGAGCCCGGCCACGATGGTCTGGATGTCATGCACGGCGATGGGGTCGACGCCGGCGAACGGCTCGTCGAGCAGCATGAATTTCGGCTGCGTGACCAGCGCGCGGGTGATCTCGAGCCGCCGGCGTTCACCCCCCGACAGCGAATACGCCTTGCTCTTCCGCAGGTGCTTGATGGAGAGTTCGTCGAGCAGGCGGTCGAGGCGGGCGCGCCGTTCGTCGCGGGAGAGATCGAGCGTCTCGAGGATCGCGAGAATATTGTCCTCGACTGAGAGCTTGCGGAACACGCTCGGCTCCTGTGCCAGGTAGCCCAGGCCCTTGCGGGCACGCTGATACATCGGCGCCCGGGTCAGGTCCTCGCCGTCGAGGCTCACCACCCCCTCGTCGGGGCGGATGAGTCCGGTGATGAGGTAGAAGGTCGTGGTCTTGCCGGCGCCATTCGGACCCAGCAGGCCGACGATTTCCCCCTGCTGCACATGCACGCTCACCTGGTCGACCACCCGGCGCCGCTTGAAGCTCTTGGAGAGTCTTTTCCCTTCCAGGACGCTGCCGCCGACGAGCGGGCCATGGGCGAGCTGCGCCAGGCTCGCGCGCCGCCGCAGGCCCGCGACGCCGGCCTCGAGCAGGCGAAGCCGCATGGCCGGCCGATCCGCCCGGACCTCCTCCCACCACGGGCCCACCGCCCGCACCCGGGTCCACTCATCGCCCGTGCCGGTGGCGATCCAGCCCTCATCCGCCAGGCGCGGCAGGACCGACCGCGTCAGGTTTTCGTGCACCTCGTCACTCGAGAGCTCGGGGCCCGCCTCGCCGGCTTCGGCCCGCGCGGCAACCACCGTTTCGCGATAGGAGATTCCGAGGGTCGGCAGGTCCACCACGCCATCATCGCCCGCGTCACGAACCAGCGCCGCGAGCGCGAGCGGAACGGAGGGGTCCCGCTCCGCGATACGGGAGAGCAGGTCGCTCATCGGGCATCCCGCGGAGCGGCGGTGGCGGCGGCCGAGTCAGGCACGGTCGGCGCCGGCTCGATGTGAACGCCGTCCACATCGCCGTGGATCTGCACCTGGTCCACGCCTCGCAGGGCACCCGTCTTCATCAGCACAGTGATCCGATCTCCCCGGGTATAGTCGATCGATGGCAGTCCCAGCGGGTTCTTCTTGTTCGCGAGGCGATAGTAGGAGCGCGCGGTCCCTCTGGCCTCCAGCCGCCCGAGCGAGTTGCGCTGCACGCCGGCGGAGTCGGAGGTCACAAAGGTCGCGACCACGCTGTCCCCGCTCATCCAGTCCCGCTCCTTGGTGAGCGTGTCCACCTTGCCGCCGACCCAGGCATGGTGGAACGACCGCACCTCGCGGAGCTGCTGGTCGGGCGTATCGAAGGCCACCGAGTCTCCCTTAATTTCGTAGTCCGTCGTCAGGCCCCGGGGACGGATGCTGTCACCCCACGCCAGCGTCTGGACCAGCTTCCGCTGGTCGAGGTCGAGACCGATCGTGTCGGCGACGAGGTCGAGCTGCGCGCTCACCGCGTGGGCATCGCCCAGGGACTTCACGTAGGTCACGTCCTGACGGTCGAGGTCGAGATGGATCCTCCGGCCGGTGAGCTCGAACGAATCCCGGCCCACTCCCTTCATCAGCGGCGTGCCGATCAGCACCCCCTCGTTCCCCGCCCCAGTGTCGAGGAAGAGCGAATCGCTCCGCGCCGCGAAATCACTTCTGTCGATCTGCACCTTGCCGCCGGCCCAGGTCCGATCGTTGCCCTTCATGCGCACCCGGTCCGCCACGATCACGTAGGGCTCCCCCTGCTTGCCAGAGGAGTCCGTGGTGAACGAGCGAATCGTCGGCCGGCCGATCGCATAGAGTTCCAGCGTATCCCGCACGCCTGGCAGGGACCGGAAGTAGTCAAGCGACGGGCCATCGATCGTCGAGTGGTCCGTCTGGTTCTCGGTGTGCACCCGGCCACGCGCTTCCCAGCGATCGCCATTCCGGTAGTAGGTCCCCCGGTCGGCCGTCTGCACGGTGACCGAATCGACGTACCGAACCGAGCCGATGAACTGCACCAGGGTGTTGGCGCCGCGGCCAAAGAGCGCGACGCTGTCACTGGAAATTCTGGCACTGCTGTCGGCACAGACCAGCACCACGCCTCCTCCGGCGTAGTAGTTGGTATCGGCGCCGACGATACTCTGCGTGCCCAGTCCTCCGGTGTGCTCGAGCTGGAACTTGCAGCCGGCCGTCGCCCGCTTCGCGGCTCGCCGCGGAGGCTGCTGCGCCCCGAGCGAGGCGGCCGCCAGCAGCATGAGCGGGACCAGGGCGAGTGCTCTCATTGGCCGGGCAGCACGGCGCCGCCGCCGGTGGATCCGGACCGCTGACCGCCGCGCGGCTGCTTCGTGACCACGTTCCGGAAGTCCGGATCGCTGGTGAATCCGTTGCCCTCCAGGTGCTGGTCGCCCCGATCGTACACGAAGGGCTTGTCCGAGGAGATCTGCTGCCTGGCCGCATCGTACTTGAGCTCCGCGCTCTTCAGCCGGCGGCCGTCGGGCGTGGTCGCGACCACGTTGCCCCAGGCGCTCATCGACCCGTCGCGCATCTGGTAGAGCCCCGAATCCGCGGTGACCGTCGAGGTCTCGAAGCCGTTCCCATCGAAGAACGTGGTCTTCACCACCTTGAGGCGGGCGAGCTGGGTCGCCTCGTACAGATAGGCAGTATCGGCGATGACGCGCGTCCGCTTCACGCCATCGGAGGTGATCAGGTGCTCCATGCCCTCGAGGACCTGATCGGCGGAATCCGCGGCGGTCACGGTGAGCGGTGGACGAATCGCGTCGTCCTTGCAGGCGGCCAGCGCGAGCAGCGCCGCCGCGATCGGAACCAGCATCACCGCCTTACCGGCCATCCGCCGCTTCCCCCCGGTCTTCGAGATACACCCGCACCGCCTCGTCCCAGCGGCCCTGTGCCTTCAGGATCAGCTCGATCGTCTCGCGCACCGCGCCATTGCCGCCACTCGCCTGCGTGGTGTATGCGGCGAGCCGCTTCACCTCGTCGACGGCGTTCGCCACCGCGAGCGGCAAGCCGACCCGCCTGAGCACGGGAACGTCCGCCAGATCGTCCCCGAGGAACGCGACCTCCTCCCAGCCGATCCCCCGCCTGAGCAGCATCTCCGTCATGCCGGGCACCTTCCGCGCACCGCGATCCTGGATCACTTCGTCGATCCGCAGTTCGGCCGCGCGCAGCGTGGTCGCGTCGGAATAGCGGCCGCTGACCCAGGCCACCACGAACCCCATCCGCCTCGCCAGCCCCATCGCGAGGCCATCCTGGATGTCGAACTGCTTGAACTCCACCCGCTCACCGGCGACCAGCCCGAGATAGATGGCGTTGTTGGTGATGACCCCGTCCACATCCAGGCCGATCAGCTTGATCCGCTTCGCGACCGCCGCATCGATCATCGCGGGTGGCGCGCTTCCGCCGCGCGCTGGCCCACGTGCCAGACATCAAGGGTCCGCGCCACGAGTTCCTCGAGCTGGTCGAGCGGCCACTGGGTGGACGAGTCGCTGACGGCGCCCAGGGGATCGGGGTGAGTCTCGATGAAGAATCCATCGGCTCCCGCCGCGGCCGCGGCGGCCAGGAGAGCCGGCACGTGCTCACGGCCGCCCCCGCTCGAACCCGCCGGTCCCTGCCCCGGCTGCTGCACCGCATGGGTGGCGTCGAACAGCACGACCGCTCCCGTCGCCGCGCGCATGCGCGCGAAACTTCGCATGTCGACGACCAGATCACCGTAACCGAAGGCCGTGCCGCGTTCCGTGACGGCCACGTCACGGCTTCCCCCTTCACGGACCTTCTCGGCAGCGCCCGCCATTGCCTCGGGTGCCATCCACTGGCCCTTCTTCACATTCACCGGAAGCCCGGTGGCCCCGGCGGCGAGCAGCAGATCGGTCTGCCGGCAGAGAAAGGCCGGGATCTGCAGGGCATCGACCACTTCCGCCGCCACCGCGGCCTGCGTGGCCTCGTGAATGTCCGTGAGCACCGGCAACCCCGACAGGCGTTTCACCCGGAGCAGCGCGGCGAGCCCCGCTTCAATCCCCGGGCCGCGCGGCGCCGTCAGCCGCGCCCGGTTCGCCTTGTCGAAACTCGCCTTGAAACAGACCGGAATACCGAGACGGATCCCGATCCCGGCCAGCGTGTCCGCAACCTGGTCCAGCACCGCGTCGGTCTCGACCGCGCACGGCCCCGCGATCAGCAGCGGGGCCCTGCCGAAGGACCAGGGCATCAGCGCGCGACGGCCGCGAGCTGGGGCGCCACAGTTTCGGGCTTCGCGGTGCGCCGCTGCAACGCCGCTCCGACGAATGCGGCGAAGAGCGGATGCGGCCGGTTGGGCCGGGACTTGAGCTCCGGATGGAACTGGCAGCCCAGGAACCAGGGATGCAGCGGAAGCTCGATGATCTCGACCAGCCCGCCATCCGGGGATCGACCCGACAGTCGCAGCCCGAACTCGGCCAGGACGTCGCGATAGGCGTTGTTCACTTCCCAGCGGTGGCGGTGCCGCTCGCTGATCTGATCGGTCCCGTAGGCCTGGAAGGCTTTCGACTTGGGGCTCAGCTTGGCCGCATAGGCGCCGAGCCGCATGGTCCCGCCCATGTCCTTCACCTCGCGCTGGTTCGCCATCAGCGCGATCACCGGCGCCTCGCACTCCGGCTCGAACTCGGTGCTCGTGGTGTTGGTCATGCCGCAGACGTTCCGCGCGAACTCGATGATCGCGATCTGCAGCCCGAGGCAGATGCCGAAGAACGGCAGGTCGTGCTCGCGCGCCCAGCGGATCGCCTCGATCATGCCCTCGATGCCGCGCACGCCGAAACCGCCCGGCACCAGCAAGCCGTCGAAACCGCTGAGCAGTCGCCCGGCGGCCTCCTGGGAGGTGAACTGATCACTCGAGAGCCAGCCGATCTCGACCCCGGCGTCGTGCGGGATGCCGCCATGAATCAGCGCCTCCTGCACCGACTTGTAGGCATCGTGCAGGTCGGTGTACTTGCCGACGACGGCGATGCGGACCTTCTGCTTCGGATGGAGAATCCGTTCCACCATCGCCCTCCACGGGGCGAGATCCGGTTCCCTGGTCTCCAGCCGCAACCGCTCGCAGACCACCCGGTCGAAGCCCTGGTCGCGGAAGCGCAGCGGGATCTCGTAGATCGACGCGACGTCCGGGCTCTCGATCACGCACTCGAAGTCCACGTTGCAGAAGCCGGCGATCTTGCGCTTGATCTCGGCGGAGATCGGCTGCTCGCTGCGGCAGATGAGCACGTCGGGCTGAATTCCGATCTGCATCAGGTCCCGCACCGAGTGCTGGGTGGGCTTGGTCTTGAGTTCTCCCGCGGCGGCGATGTACGGCACCAGGGTCAGGTGCAGGAACAGCGCGTTGTCGCGCCCCACCTCCTGGCGGAACTGACGGATCGCCTCGAGGAACGGCAGCGACTCGATGTCGCCCACGGTGCCGCCGATCTCGGTGATCACCACGTCCTGGCCGGGCGCGGTGCGCCGGATGGCGTTCTTGATTTCGTCGGTGATGTGGGGGACGACCTGCACGGTGGAGCCGAGGTACTCGCCGCGGCGCTCCTTGCCGATGACGTTCTGATAGATGCGGCCGGTGGTGATGTTGTTCTGCTGGGAGAGCGAGCGATCGATGTAGCGTTCGTAGTGGCCGAGGTCGAGGTCGGTTTCCGCGCCGTCATCGGTGACGTAGACCTCGCCGTGCTGGAAGGGCGACATGGTGCCCGGGTCGACGTTGATGTAGGGATCGAACTTCTGCATCGTGACGGTCAACCCGCGTTCCACCAGGAGCCGGCCGAGTGAGGCGGCGGCGATCCCCTTCCCGAGGGAGGAAACGACTCCGCCGGTGACGAAGATGTACTTGGTGGCGTTCGTGCCGTTGGTCATCGGTGCTCCTCCAGTGCGAGCCAGCGCGCCTCCGCGCGGCGCAGGTCCTCGGGGGTGTCCACGCCGGGCTCGGCCGGTTGATCGATCCGGGCCACCCCGATGTGCATTCCGTAATGCAATGCCCGGAGCTGTTCCAGGCGCTCGGCCTCCTCGGCGGGCACGGGAGCCAGCCGGGTCCAGCGATCCAGCGCGTCACGCCGGTAGGCATACACGCCCACGTGCTGCCAGTAGAGATCGTGCGTCGCCGCG
The DNA here is from genome assembly GCA_963817435.1 of uncultured Gemmatimonadales bacterium. GTDB lineage: Bacteria > Gemmatimonadota > Gemmatimonadetes > Gemmatimonadales > GWC2-71-9 > JADJOM01. The sequence goes on along the minus strand of CAWFNY010000001.1, from coordinate 632,169 downwards.
TCGCGATCCCGGCGGTGCGGGATCATCGCCCGCGAGAAATACAGGGCCCGCCCGCGGAAGTCCGAAACCACCTTCACCCGACCCGGGTCTGCCGCATCGCTGGCGTTGAGCGGCGACGCGGCAGTGCCGACATCGTCACCCTGCAGCACCCGGTCGATCGAGCCCGCCAGCGCCGCCCGGGGCAGAAACGGCTCATCGCCCTGCACGTTCACCACTACCTCATGGCCTGCGTGCTCCGGAAGCGCGGCGACTTCCCCAACCCGCTCCGTCCCGCTCGAATGGGCAGCGCTGGTCAGCACCGCCCGGACGCCGGAGGCTTCAACCACATGGGCAATCATGTCGGAATCGGTCGCGACCACGAGATCGTCCACCAGCCCCATGGAACGAACGTGCTGGATCACCCGGGTTATCAGCGGCTCGCCGGCCAGTAGCTGCAGCGGTTTATGAGGGATACGTGTCGAGCCGAGCCGGGCCGGGATGACACCGAGGACGCGCATTTCCGAACGTAATAACGCCGGTCGGTCCTGTCAAAAGTCGTGCCGGGAGGAATTGGGCCCAATTGGGTACCAGCTATCAGCTGGCATGTCAATTGGTTAGGCTATGGCGGGCTGGCGGTCGGCCCGGAAGGCGGCGGCCAGCCTCAGGAAGTTCTGGAGGAGGGTCTTCCCGCAGTCAGTCGCGATCGACTCGGGGTGGAATTGCACCCCGTACAGGGGGTAGGTCCGGTGGCGCAACGCCATGATTTCCTGGCCCCTTGGGCGGTCCATGGACCAGGCCGTAATCTCGAGCACTGAAGGGAAGTCCTCGGCGGCGACCACGAGCGAGTGGTAGCGCATGACGGTGAGCGGATTGGGGACACCCTCGAACAGGCCGTCGCCGAGATGAGTGACCTCGGTCGTCTTCCCGTGCATCAGCCGGCCCGCCCGGACCACACGCCCCCCGAACGCCTCCCCCATCGCCTGGTGACCGAGACAGACGCCCAGCACGGGGATCTTTCCGGCTGCGGCGCGGATCAGCGGGATCGAGATCCCCGCCGCCCGGGGCTCGCCTGGGCCGGGGGAGATGATGATGGCCTCCGGCCGGAGGGCAAGCGCGTCGGCAGTGGAAAGGGCGTCGTTCCGGTAGACCACCGGATCGGCGCCCAGTTCACCGACGAACTGCACCAGGTTGTAGGTGAAGCTGTCGTAGTTGTCGAGGACGAGGAGCATGCGCGCAAATTACACGGGATGGCGCACGGCGGGAGTCCCGGAGGCGCTCTTCAGTTCACCTTCACCCCGCCGGCGGGCTTCGGTGGAATCGGCGGCACCGGGGCCGCCTTGGCTGCAGCCGCCGCTTCGGGAAGCGTCTTTTCGAGTTCGGCCCGCATCCGCACCATCTCACGGGCGACCTGGGCGTTGATGCTGTCGCGAAGCGTCGGACCCAGATTGGCAAGGGAGTCACGCTGCGCCACGCTCATCCCCCGGACATGTTCGAGGGCGTCCATCCGGACCTGGTCGGCCTGCATCCGGTCGACCATGGCGCGCATGACCGCGCGGATCGAGTCACCGGATGCCTGCACCCGGCGCCGCGCAACGGTGGAGAGGTGCGCAGCGGAATCCTCCAGCGTGCCGGCGAGGTCCTTCAGTTCATCGACCGAATCGGACCGGGCGTCGATCCGCTGGTCGAGCAGTTCATGAATGGAGTCGGTCCGCGCCTCGAGCATATCCGCCAGCGGGTCACGCGGGCCGCTGATCTGGATCCCGTGGCCGTTGATACGAATCCGGGTCCCCTGAAGCTCGCCGACCGCCTTCCCCGGGAGCAGCAGGGCCAGCGTATCGGATCCACCCATGCGCCGCACGACGACGGTCCCGAACGGCTGCAGATCCGCCGGGTGCCGCATCGGTGGGCTGGCATCGGAAGGTGGTCTTCTCGTCGATATTATCGAGACTCTGCAGTGCGAGGGTGCAGTTGTGGAGGCGGTCCTGGGCGATGCTGTCCGCCAGCTTGACCACGACCCGAACACCGGAGACATGCTCAGGGTCCGAGCGGAGGAATTCGACGCGGGTGACGCTGCCCAGCTTCGCGCTGTCCACCCGGAAGGGGACCAGGCCGATGAGCGGGATCGGGATCGGGTCACTGCTGTTGAGGGTAGTGGTGACCTTAGACTTCACGGCCCTCAAGCCCGTGAGGAGTATCATCCCGACTGCAAAGATGCCCAGGGCGCCCGCGGCAATCTTGATCCAGTAGTTTCTCATAGCCCTGCTCCGGGGACGTCCCCGGGAAGTGGTGGTGTTCCACACAGAGACGTGCTCTGCGGGGTAGAGGTTTCAGCCCTCGGGCAGATGGGAGCCGACAGCGGATGATCGAAGTCGATGGTCTTACGAAGCTGTACGGTCCCCTCGTGGCCGTGCAAGGCCTGTCCTTCACGGTGGCCACGGGGGAGATCCTGGGACTGGTCGGCCCCAACGGAGCCGGCAAGACCACGACGCTGCGGAGTCTGGCCGGCATCATTCAGCCGACGCGTGGCTCCATCAGGATCGCCGGGCACGATCTCGCCGAGCAGGCGCTGGAGGCGAAGCGGGCGCTGGCCTTCGTCCCGGATGAGCCGCAGCTCTTCGAGTACCTGACCGTCACCGAGCACCTCCAGTTCACTGCCCGGCTGTACCGGAAGCCCGGAGCGACCGCGAGGATCGCGCCGCTGCTGGAGGAACTCGAGCTCGCTGACAAGCGCGACGCCCTGGCCAGCGAACTCTCGCGCGGGATGAAGCAGAAGCTGGCGATCGCCTGCGGGCTGCTCCACGACCCCCAGGCCCTGATACTGGACGAACCGCTGACCGGGCTCGACCCGGTCGGCATCCGGCGCATGAAGCGAACGATCGCGGCCCGAGCCCAGGCAGGAGCCGCGGTCATCCTGAGTTCGCACCTGCTCTCCCTCGTCGAGGAGATCTGCACCCGGGTGCTGATCATCCAGGGAGGACGGATGGTCGCCATCGGCTCGGTCGCCGAGATCGCAGCCGGCCGCCCCGAGCTCTCCGGCCGCGGGCTGGAGGAGATCTTCCTGTCGCTGACTGGCCACGCCGACGAGCCGCGCACGTGAGGGACGCAGCCCTCTTCCTCTTCCTCCGCTCCCTCCGGAACCGCCTCCGAGGCATCACGTCGCGGCTGCGCAGCCCACGCTACGCCTTCGCCCTACTGCTGGGCCTCGGGTATCTCAGCTTCGTGATCTTCGGACAGCGGCACAACAACCCGGGGGCCATCCCGCCACCGGTGGTGGCGCTCGGCGGTTCGATCTTCCTGATGTTCCTGGTGCTCAAGTGGTGGGTATTCGGTGCGGACCGTACAGCCCTCGCCTTCACCCCCGCCGAGATTCATTTCTTCTTCCCGGCCCCGGTGAGCCGCGCGGCGCTGCTGCAGTACAAGCTGCTGCGGGCACAGCCGCTCATCCTCGTGAACGTGCTGGTGTGGACGTTCCTCCTGCGCCGCGGAGAGAGCCATCCACTCGGCGCCGTATTCTACGCGATCAGTCTCTGGGTCGTCTTCGATACCCTGTTTCTCCATCGACTGGGAGTCGCCCTCACGCGTGACAGCGCCACCGGTCATGGCGTGGCCGGACTGCGGAAGAGCTGGCCGGCCCTGCTGCTCATCGCGGCTCTGGCTGGCTCCCTCTGGGCCGGCGTTCAGCGGCTCCCGTCGGGGTCCTGGGCCGGACAGCCGGAGGGTGTGCCGGGGGTGCTCCGCGGTCTGCTGGCGACGGTCCCGCTCAGATACGTGATCTGGCCGTTCCGGCTTCCGCTGGCGCCGCTGGAGGCCGAGACGCTCCGGGAATGGGTGCGCGCGGCGACCGGCGCGGTCGGGCTCCTCGCGCTGCATCTGGTCTGGGTGATACGCGCCGACCGGGCCTTCGAGGAGGCCGCGCTCGAGGCGAGCGCCCGCCGAGCGGCGCGGCTCGACCGGTGGAGGCGGCAAGGAGCGGGAGCGTCGATGACGCCCCGCCGGACGAGACACTGGGTGGGCCTTTCACCTTCCGGACATCCCATCACCGCGATCGTCTGGAAGAACCTCACCCGGCTGATCCGCACCCTGAGCCCCTCGTTTCTCGTGATGATCACCGTCATCGCCGGGGTCAGCGTCGCGGTCGTCATGATCGAAGGCCAGGAGGACCCGGCCATCCTCCGGGTGGTGGGCACGATGGCGTTCACCTGGGTGGTCGTATTAAGCGTGCTCGGACCGCAGTGGGTGCGCATCGATCTTCGCAGTGAACTCGAACAGATCAGCCTGCTCCGTACCTGGCCGCTCTCGGGGCTGGCCGTGATGACTGGTGAGGTGCTGTCCTCCGCGCTGGTCCTGACGGCACTGCAACTCCTGCTTGGAGCAGTCGCCCTGCTCGGGCTGTGGAGCGACGCGACGGGTTACCTCTCCGCCGCGCAGGTGGCGGCGTCGCTCGTTCCTGCAGGCCTGGTCCTGGTCGGCCTCAATATCATCGCCCTTGGCATTCAGAATGGCGGCGCGCTCCTCTACCCCGCCTGGGTGCGAACCGAGATCCGGCCCGGGGGCATCGAACAGGTGGGGCAGCAATTGCTGACCGCCGGCATCTCTGTCCTGCTCCTCGCCATCGCCGCGCTGGGGCCATCCGTGGCTGGGAGCGGCGCAGCCTACCTGCTGTGGACGCACCTCGGACCCTGGGCCCTGGTGCCCGCGCTGCTCCTCGCAGGCGCGGCCCTCCTGCTGGAGGCATTCCTCATCCTCGACTGGCTGGGCGAGCGCTTCGAGCGCCTCGACCCCTCGACGGCATAGCCGCCCTCAGCTCGAGGCGTCGTGGTGCCGATACTGGAGGCACCTGCCATGGCCTCCCGAACCGGTTCCCGCCTCGCCAGCGCCTTCCTCGGCTATCTCCTCGGTGTCGTCGTGCTCGTCACGCTGGTGCCGTTCGACTTCAGCGTCGCCAGCCGTCATGGGATAACGTGGGGCGGAAGCGTGTCCGACGCGCTCGCGAACGTGGGGATGTTCTTCCCGCTCGGCTTTCTCTTCCGGCTGTCGCATGACCCGCGCGGGGACCGGTGGGCGATCCGTCCGCTGCTCTGGGGACTGCGGTTCAGCTGCCTCATCGAGGCGACCCAGCTCTTCCTGCCGTCGCGCTTCAGCTCCCCGGTGGATGTCCTGACCAATGGCCTCGGGGCCTGGTTCGGAGCGCTCGCTCACGATCTGCTCGCCCGCCGGATCCGACTCACCCCCGCCCTGATCGGCGCCCTGGCCCTTGAGCTGCCGCTGATGGGACTCGCCTATCTGCTCGTCCCGCTGCTCTGGCTCAGCGGCCTCGCCGCGTCCGGCGAACCGGCGCGCATGAGCCTTTCGCTCTTGCTGGGCCTCCTCGGCGCACGGGTCCTCGGCGCCATCTACCGGAATCGATTCGCGCCCGCGGGAGCGGCGAGCGTGGCACGATTCGCCGCGCTGGCCTCGTTCTGGTATCTGGTGGGTGCGATTCCGGGCCTCATCGAACACCCGCGCCTGGTGCTCGCATCCGCGCTGCTCGTCGCCGCCGCGACCGCCTTCTGGTCCGGCGGCTGGGCGCGAGAGGATCTGCGCGGCGACCGACGATTCGAAGCCGAGACACTCACGCGGGTGGCACCGGTCCTCGGGCTCTATCTCCTCTGCCTGGCCGGCTGGCCTCCCTGGGCACCCATCACCGCGTGGCATGGAGAGCCGGGCCTGCATGGGTTCTGGGGATCCGCTGACACGGTCAGGATCCTCCGGGCACTGGAGCACCTGGCGGCCTTCACCGTCCTGGGATATGCGGTGGCGGAGTATCGCGGCCGTCGGGAGCAGAGTTTCGGCCAGTCGGCGCTTGCGATCGCCGGCTGGGGACTCGCGGCTTCAGCGGCCCTGGAGATCGTCGCGGCATTCCATCCCGGCGCGGGAGCAAGCCTGTTGCGAGCCGGGCTGGCGCTCGGGACGACCCTGTACGGTGGCGGGATCTACCATCTGCAGCGGGCGCACATCCGCTGGCTGCTCCGGGAGCGCGATGCGGCGATGCCCTCCAGCGCCGCTACGCGTCCGCGTCCGGTGCAAAACGGGCAAAGCGCAGCGCCAGCGTTGGCAGAACGAACAGGCTGAGGAGGGTCGAGGTTGCCAACCCTCCCAGAATGACGATGGCCATGGGCCCTTCGATCTCGCGACCGGGGTCACCGCTGCCGAGCGCGAGGGGGAGCAGCGCAAGTCCGGTGACGAGCGCCGTCATCAGGATTGGACCGAGACGTTCGCTGGCTCCCTGCAGTGCCGTCGCCGCGCCCCACTCGCGGCCTTCCACCCGCACCAGGTGGTCGTAGTGAGAGATGAGCATCACGGCGTTTCGGGTCGCGATGCCGAACAGGGTCACGAACCCGACCAGCGATCCTAACGAGAGAGTCGCGCCGCCAAGCGCGACGGCGACGACTCCGCCCACGAGCGCGAAGGGCAGGTTCGCCAGCACCAGCAGCAGCCGGCCCGCTTCCCCGAACGCCAGCCACAGCAACAGCACGATGATCGCCCCGACCAGCAGGCTGTGCAGCAGCAGTTCCCGCTGCGCCAGCCGCTGGGCCTCCGCGGTTCCCGCGAGCTCCGCATAGACCGAGGCGGGCAGCAGGCCCGGCGCCTGGACCCGCCGGGCGAGTTCGCTCGCGAAGTCGGCCACGTCGCGCCCGGCGGTGTTCGCCGTGACGGTCTGTACCCGTCGCGCCCCCTGGTGGGAGATCATGTAGCGCCCCGACGATCGTTCGACGTCGGCCACCTGTCCGAGGTTCACGAGACGGCCATCGGGCGAGCGGAGTGGCAGTCGCCTGAGGTCTTCCGGTCGCCGTCGCGCTTCGGGCGCGAGCAGGACCACGACGTCGGTGGCGCGGTTCCCCTCGAACGTCTGTGCGACCCGGGTTCCCCGTGTCGCCGTCTCCACCGCCCGGAGCGCATCGTCGGCGCCGAGCCCGGCCCGCGCCAGCGCCCCGGGCCGCAGCCGAACCGTGGCGGCGGGCACCACCGCGGGGGCGTCGTACTGCACGTCCGCCGCACCGCGCATGCTCTGGGCGATCGTAGCCACGCGCCGCGCCGCGACATCCAGACTGTCGAGGTCCTCCCCGTACAGCCGGACCACGATCTCCGCGGTCGATCCGGTGAGCGTCTCCTCGATCCGCTCGGTGAGGAAGCCGCGGATCGCGAAACTCACCCCGGGGAAACCGGCCAGGTGGGCCCGGAGACTGTCTTCGAAAGTCCGCGCGGCCTCCCCCTCGACCGGCCGCAGTTCGACCTCGATTTCGCTGTAGTGCGTTCCCCAGGTGTCCTCGGAGAGTTCGGCGCGCCCGACCCGCTGCGTGACGGCGAGCACGCGGGGATCACGCTGAATTGCCGCCGTCACCATGCGCCCGAGCCGGAGCGATTCCTCAAGTGAGGCACCGGGCACCGCCGACATGTGGACGACATAGTGCCCCTCCCGGAAGTCCGGCAGGAAGCTGGTGCCGAGCAACGGCACCACCGCGAGAGCACCGAGGCACACCAGCGCGGTCAGGGCCGCGACCGTCCGCGGAATGGCGAAGAGCCGGACCACGACCCGTTCGTACCCGGCGCGCAGGCTCCGCAGCAGCGCCGATTCGCGGGAGCCCCGCTCCCCTCCTGCGAGCAGCGCAAGCGCAAGCGCCGGCGTCACCATGAGTGCCACGGCGAGCGACGCGAGCGTCGCGAGGATGTAGGAAAAGCCGAGCGGGCGGAACAGCGCCCCCTGCACGCCGCTCATGGTCAGGACCGGCGCGAAGACCACCGCGACGACAAAGGTCGCGTAGACCACGCTGTGCCGGACTTCGATCGACGCGGCCCAGACGACATCGCGCACCGGACGCGGCTCGGCCAGCCGCCGGTTCAGCCGAAGCCGCCGGGTGATATTCTCGACATCGATGATGGCGTCGTCCACCACTTCACCCAGCGCGATCGCCAGTCCGCCGAGCGTGAGCGTGTTGAGCGAGAAGCCGAACCGGTCGAGCACGATGATCGCGGCAAGCAGGGACAGCGGGATCGCGGTCAGCGAGATCGCCGCGGCGCGAAGGTCGTAGAGAAAGAGCAGCAGCACCACGGCCACCAGCACGCCACCCATCAGCAGGGCGACGGTGATGTTCCGGACCGCCAGGTCGACAAAGGCCGCCGGGCGGAAGAGATCCGCATGTAGAACGAGTCCTGCTGCCTGGATGGCCGGCGCCAGGTCCCGGAGCACGGCGTCGACGGCGGTCGCGACCTCCTTGGTATTGGTGCCTAACTGTCCCGACACGACGATCGCGATGCCGGGACCCCCGTTGACCAGCGCATCGCCGAACTTGGTCTCCGCTCCCTCGCGAATCTCCGCGACGTCCCGCAGCCGAAGCAGACCGCCGCTGCCGGCACGCAGCACGCTCTGGCCGAGGGCGGCGGGGGTGAGCAGCTGCCCATCCGCGGAGATTACCAACCGCTGGTTGGGATCATCGATCACGCCCGCGCCACGCACATTGGTGGAACGTTCGGCGGCGGCGACCAGATCCGTCAGATCCATGCCATGCGCCCGCAACCGCACCGGGTCGGCGAGGATCTGGAGTTGCCGCACCTCGCCGCCGAAGACCGCCACCTTGGCGACGCCGGGAGTGGCAAGCAGGCGCGGGCGCAGCACCCAGTCCACGAAACTGCGCTGGTCCATCAGGGTCCGGCTGGCCGACGTGATGCCCAGCACCAGCACCGTGCTGGAAGACGAGGTGAGCGGACTCAGGACCGGTGCGCGGGCGGTCGCGGGGAGCTGGCCGCTGAGTTCACCGAGCCGTTCGGCGATCATCTGCCGGGCGCGGAGGAGATCGGTGCCTTCGCCGAGGATCACGGTGATGACCGACAACCCCTGAATGGACTGCGAGCGCATCACCGCAAGGCCATTGACGCCGTTGACGGCGTTCTCGATCGGGGTAGTGACGAGTACTTCGACCTGATCCGGAGAGAGACCGGGGGCCTCGGTCTGGATGGACACCTGCGGAGGCGCGAATTCCGGAAACACATCGAGCTTGGCCCGTGCCACCACCGTCACGCCGTACACCACCAGCGTGAGCGCCAGGCCGATCACGATCCCCGGCCGCCTGACCGCGAAACGCACCATGCCGTTCAGCACGCTACTCCCCGACCTCCTGTCCGACGGAGATACGCGCGCGGAATTCCTCCGACAGCAACTGGCCGGCGCCGGTCACGACCACCCGGTCTCCGGGTGAGAAGCCCTGCTGCACGAGCCAGCCGCCTGGCACCGCGAGGTCGGTCGGCACCCGTACCCGGACATACTTCCCCGGAGCGCGTTCGACGAACGCCCAGGCGAGAGCATCCCACTGCACCACCGCATCGCTGGGTACCAGCACCCCGCCCCGGGCACCGCGCGGGTCCGCGTGGTGGGCGAGCATTGCGACCCCGGGGCGCAGCCCTTCGCCGCCCTCCACCCGATAGAGCCACGCCGGCGCCCGCGAGACGGGATCCGCCTCGGGCGCCGGCCCCTGGAGATGTCCCGTCAGGCGAGCGCCGGCAGTGCCGACCGAGAACGAGAGGGTCGCCGGCGGCGCCGCGTCAGGCGCTTCCAGCGTCACGCGCACCAGCGCGGTCCGGAAATCGATGAGTCGCAGGAGCTCCTGCCCCGGCTGGAGCAGCTCCCCGGGCTGAGCCATCAGCGCCACGATGGTGCCGCTCCGGGGCACCAGGATCGGGCGGGCATCCCCGACCTGCGCGATCGCCTCCCCGACCGCCAGCCGATCCCCGACGTGCGGCCAGGAGCGTCCATCAACTTCCGTCAGGCGACCGCCGACACCTGTCCGGATCGTGGTACCGGCTCCTGGATCCTCGACCACCTCCGCGGGAAGCTCGAGTTCGGGCGCTCGCGTGCTGCGCGAGAGGACCACCGTCCGGAGTCCGATCCGGGCGACGGTGCTGCTGTCCAGGACGATCGCGGTCTCCCCGGCCAGACCCGTCACCGACGCTGCGGGTTTCTCCGAGACTCCCGTCTGGTCCTCGGCCGGCTTCGGTGTCCCACCGCAGGCCCCCGCGGCCAGGAGGAGCGCGAACAGACAGACCCCCTGCCTCACTTCCCCTCCTTCTCCGCGCTCCGCGCGGCGTTCGGACCCCAGAGTCCGCTGGCCCGTTCCAGCGCGAGCCGCGCCAGCGCCATCCCCCCCCGCGCCTCGGCCAGCCGGCGCTCCGCACGGGCGACCTCGAGCCGCGCCAGCCCGACCTCGAGCCGACCGGCCTCGCCCCTGGCGTACGCCGACTCGGCGACCTGCAGTTGTCGCCTGATTCCGCTCATATCCAGCGCCGCCGACTCCTGGGAGGCGGCGGCACAGCCGGCCACGCCCTGTTCGACGTCGTCAAGGATCTGCTGCTGGACCTCGGTCACCCGTCCCGCCGCCACTTCACGGCGCGCCTCCGCCTCCGCGATCGGCCCCCGATTGCCGTGTAACGGAAGCGACGGCGCACCAAAGCCGATCGTCCATTTCCCGACACCGTGGTCGAAAAAGAGCCCGGGGCCAAGCTGCAGATCCGGCCAGCTCCTGGCGACTTCCACACGCACCTCCGATTCCGCCACCTGATACTCCGCGAGCACGCGACGAAGCGAGGGCCGGGCGTCGAGCGCGATCACCTGGAGCGAATCGCGAGACAGTCCGACTCCACACTCCGTGGCCACGGCCGGCAGGCGGACTGTACGCTCCAATTCGCCCAGCGGAATTCCTATCGCCGCCGCGAGCCCGGCACGGCGCTCTGCCACCTCGCGGGTGCGGACGGCGACCTCGGCGTCCGCAGCCTGACGGTCGGCGTCGGCGCGGGCCACCTCGGCCGAGGTAATCGAGCCGTCCTCGAATCGGCGCCGTACCAGCTCCGCAACCGAGTCTGCAAGGTTCCGCTGACGCGCCACGGCGGCAAGGAGATCCTCGCCGATCGCCAGCCAAACCGCGGCCTCGTGCACCCGCCACCGGACTCCCCAGGCTTCCTCGTCGCGGCGCGCCACCGTGACCAGCACACCGGCGTTAGCGCGACCCAGCCGGGCACCACGCTTGCCACCGAGCTCGACCGTGAAGACACCGCTCAGCGCGAGGCCCCAGCGCGACTCCCCGCTCGTGCCACTGAAGGAGTATTCCGTCTCCGTATTGAGTCCCGGGCGCTCACGGGCACCCGCGGTGATGCGCGCGGCCTCGGCCACCCTGATTTCCGCGGCCAGGCGCGCCCGTTCCGGGCGCAGCACCCATGCCGCCTGACCCAGCTCCCAGTCATTCCAGCCCTCGGCCGACGGGTGGACGCCCAGAGAATCGAGAGCGGCACGGAGCGCCGGCGCGTCGAGCCGCCGCGCATTGAATTGCGCAGCAGTCTCCGAGATTTCCAGGGGCCGTGCGCGATAGGTCGCGCAGGCCACCGTCGCCAGCATCAGCGCCACCGCCAGCGGTCTGGTCACGACGGGTCAGCCTCGAGGGTGAAACTGGCGGTGAACGGAACGGAGGTATTCCCGGTCGACGTGGGTGTAGATCTGGGTGGTCGAGAGATCGGCATGACCGAGCATCTCCTGCACCGCGCGCAGGTCGGCGCCACCCTCGAGCAGGTGGGTCGCAAACGAGTGCCTGAGCGTATGCGTCGTCACCCGTTTGCGGATGCCGGCGACTTTCGCGCACCGCTTCACGACGCCCCAGGCGCCGACGCGGGAGAGCGGTGCTCCGCGCGCGTTGAGCAGTACCCGTTCCTTCGACGCGCCGCGATCGAGCGCGGGGCGCACCTGGTGGAGGTAGACCGAGACCGCGCCGATCACATTCCGCCCGATGGGGACCAGCCGCTCCTTCGAGCCCTTGCCGAAGACCCGAACCAGGCCCTCCCCCAGCAGCAGGTTGGGGAGTGTCAGCCCGCAGAGCTCGGACACCCGCAGGCCCGCACCATATCCCAGTTCCAGCAGGGCACGGTCGCGCCAGGCCAGCGGTTCATCCGGCTGCGGCGCCGCGACGAGGGCTTCCATGTCCGCGACCGAGAGAGTGTCCGGCAGCTGCCGGCCACGGCGGGGCATCTCCAGGCGATCGCTCGGATCGAGTTCCGCGCGCCCTTCGGCGAGCAGGAATCCATAGTAGGTCCGGATGGCGGAGACCTGGCGTCGAATGGTCGCGGCGGAAAGCCCGAGGTCCTTCAGCGCGTATACGAACTCGCGAAGCTGCTTGCGGGAGACGGCGCGCGGGCCTTCGAGCCCGCGCGAATCTCCCCATGCCACGAAGCGCCGCAGATCGCGAAGGTAGCTCTCGATCGTGTTTGCGCTATGGCCGGCTTCGAGCGCGAGATAATCACGAAACAACTCGAGCAGCCAGGCGCGCTCCGCCGCCTCCGCCCGGCTCACGAAGCGGCCCGGCGCCTGGCCTCGGCGAGTTCCTCCGGGCTCAGCCCGAGCAGATCGCCGATGCGAATCATCAGGCGTTCCTCGTGCTGGCTGAGCGTTCCGTCACTCCAGGCGATTCGGTACAGCCGCGCCGCGAGCCCGATGCGCCGGCCCTGATCGTACCGGTCGGCAACCGTGGAGATCAGCTCCCGGGTATCGGAGAGCGACACCGCGGCATGGCCGTTCGTGGCGCGGGGCGGCTGGCCGAGTCCCCAGCGGGTCCGCAGAAAGTCGGCGATCGCCGTCCGCTCATCCAGCGTGAACGCGGGGTCGGCATGGGTGAGTTCGTGCAGGAGCGCGGCAGCCCCCTCGGTCGCCGTGTCAGGGGAGGCGCCGGCTGCAGCGGCCGCGGCCTCATCTCCCAGCGCCGCTCCGATCAGCCTCAGCAGCCGGTTCCGGCGCGGTCCCTGGGCCTTCGCGCGCCGCCACACGAGGAGTCCGATGGCGAGCGCCACGACGAGCGCGATGATTGCCAGACCGCGATTCAGATGCGCAATGAAGCGACTGATCGCCTCCCATTCGGCCCCAAGACGCACCCCGGCCCAGGTGAGGAAGCCGTACCAGAGTCCCGAGGCCAGCGCGATCGGAAGCAGCGCCTGCAGTGGAGGAAGCCCGACCAGCCCGACGAATGGCGCGATGAAACTGCGGAAGCCGGGCAGGAGCCGGGCAAGAAAGATTCCCGCGAGACCGAAGCGCAGATACTCGCGCTCCATGGCGACGATCGCCTCGCCGGGAAGCAGCCGCTGTCCCAGCGGGCTCGCCACGAACCGCCGTCCATAGCGGTGGGCCACCAGATAGACCGAGATCGAGCCCGCGAAATTGCCCAGCCACCCGACCAGCCAGACCGGGATCGCGGCCACACCACTGTGCAATGTGAGGAAACCACCGAAGGCGACGGTGAGATCGGAAGGGATCGGCGGGAAGGCGTTCTCGATGAAGGTCGAGACCCCGATGACGAGGTAGATCGTGAGTGGCGACAGCTCGGCGAGCCAGGCCACGAACCGCTCCATCACGTTGCCTCCACTGTCGCGACCGCGATGACCGCGATCCCCTCCCCGCGTCCGACGAATCCCATCCCCTCGTTGGTCTTCGCCTTCAGGCCCAGGCAGGTCGCCGGAATCCCCGTCGCACGGCTCAGCGCCTCCGCCATGGCCGGGAAGTAGCTCCCGAGCTTCGGGCGCTCCGCGATGACCGTGATGTCCGCCTGACGGGGCACGAAGCCCCGGTAGCGGATCAGCTCCGCCGCCTGCTGCAGCAGGGTGAGCGAGTCGGCGTTCTTCCACTGCGGGTCGCCGTCGGGAAAAAGCTGCCCGATGTCACCCGCGGCGGCGGCACCGAGCAGCGCATCGGTGAGCGCATGGGCCACCGCGTCGGCGTCGGAATGCCCGGCCAGGCCCTTTTCGAACGGGATGCGCTGGCCGCCAAGGATCAGCGGGCGCCCCTCCACCAGCCGATGGGAGTCGTAGCCAATCCCGGTGCGGAACATCAGGCCGCTGCGATCGCGGTGACGTCGATCATCGAGTAGTCCTGACGCCGGCGGCGTGGCTCGAAGCCGGCGTCGCGGATCATCCGTTCCATTTCGTTGATCGTGCTGCGGTGCGTGGTGCCGGCCGCGGAGACGACATTCTCTTCCATCATGAGGCTGCCATAGTCGTTGGCACCGAACCGAAGGGCCACCTGTCCCACCTTGTGTCCCATCGTCACCCATGACGCCTGCAGGCTCGGCACGTTGTCGAGAATCACCCGGGCGACGGCCAGCATGCGGAGGTAGGTCACGGCGTCGGTTTTCGCGATGCCTGACATCTCGGGCGTGCCTTCGGGCTGCAGCGGCCAGCAGATGAAGGCGGTGAAGCCGCCGGTACGGGCCTGGACCTCGCGGACCCGGAAGAGATGCTCGATGCGGTCGGCGTTGGATTCCCCCATGCCGTACATCATGCTCACCGTTGTCCGGAGCCCCTGGCGGTGGGCCTCCTCCTGGACGCCGAGCCAGTCGTCGGTCTGGGCCTTCTTGGGCGCGACCCGCTGGCGCACCGCATCGACCAGGATTTCACCGCCGCCGCCAGGAATGCTGTCGAGACCCGCGGCACGGAGTTCCCGGATGACGTCGGCCACCGGCATGCGGAATCGCTCGGAGAAGAACACCACCTCGGAGGGCGAGAAGCCGTGAATGTGGATCCGGTGATGCTCCTTGATGTACCGCATCAGGTCCAGATACCACTCGAACGGGATGTACGGGTTGTGCCCGCCCTGGATCAGGATCTGCACGCCGCCGAGGTCCTTGCATTCGTCGATCTTCCTGCCGATCTGCTCGAAGCTCAGGACATACCCCTCGCCATGCCTGGGCCGCCGCGCGAAGGCGCAGAAACCGCAATCCGCGACGCAGACGTTGGTGTAGTTGATATTGCGATCGATGATATAGGTGACCACCGGCTCCGGGTGCAGCCGCCAGCGCACCCGGTCCGCCATGTCTCCCAGCTCGAGGAGGCTGGCCCGCTCGTAGAGTTCGAGCGCCTCCCGAAATTCACCCGATGAGCGATCAACGGTGTTCATGCCCTGATCCTTGATTGGGGCGGCCCGGAAGCCGCCCTACGCCGCGGTGATGAAGGAGAGCGAGCCGTCCGGCACCAGCCCGTCCTGCGCCAGCCGGCGGAAGAAATCCGTGAGCCCCGCCAGATGCCGGTAGGAGAACCCGTAGTCGAGGTCACCCAGATAGGCACGACAGACCGACCGCGGGATCCCCGTGGTCGCCCAGGCCTGATCCGAAAGCTGCTCCAGGTGCGCGAGTCCCCAGGTCCGGGATTCCAGCAGCCGTCCGTGGATCTCCCGCACCTGATCCTGGTCGGCCGCCCGCCGGGCGGCCCAGACGGCAAAGACGAAAGGCAGCCCCGTCCAGTCCTTCCACGCCGACCCGAGATCCACCTGGACGGGATACATCTCGGACGCCGCGAGCAGCAGGGCGGCATCCCCGATCACCAGCACCGCCTCGTGCGGGAAATTTGCCAGCGAGGCAAGATCCGCGGGCTCGGCCCGAACGGTGGCGAAGCGCGGTGCGACCCGCCAGCGATGCCGGCAGAGCAGCTCGAGCAGCAGGACCGACGTGCGGGACGACGACGTGCGGAGCACCGTCGCGCCATCGAGCTCGGTCACCGGCCGCTTCGAGAAGAGCTTCACGCTGTGCACCGGGCCGTCGCAGCTGATCGCGAGGTCCGGCAGCAGGTGATAGGAGGCGGCGTCGCGGGCGTACTCCACCGCGGACACGACGCTCAGGTCGAGCTCACCGGCGGCCATGAGATCGTTCAGGTCGGCCGCCGTCGCCGTCACCAGGTCGGCGGGCATCTCCACCAGTCCCCGGTCGATGGCGCCGTAGACCGGGTAGCAGTTGATATACGGAATGCGTCCGAGTCTCATGCCGCGTGCACCGCCGGGTTTCCGGCGTCCGGACCGATCATCGAACCGGCGTCGAGATCGTCGAACTGCTCCCGGACCGGCTGATACAGGCTGTCCCGCTCCACCGGCCGCTTCCCGGCGCCCTGGATGAGCCGCACCAGATCGCCGTAGTGCATATGCATCTCGGTGGTGGCACCCGCCTGATGGTAGATCCGCTCGTACACCACGGTGCCTTCGACATCGTCACAGCCGAAGCTCAGCGCGATCTGCGACAGGAAGGGGGTCACCATGGGCCAGTGCGTCTTCACGTGCGGGATGTTGTCGAGAAAGAGCCGCCCCACCGCGATGTTCTTCAGGTCTTCGTATCCGGTCGTCGCGGTGCCCACCCGCCCCAGCTCCTCACCGAGTTCGTTGTGATCAGGATGGTAGGCGAGCGGAATGTAGGTGAGAAATCCCCCCGTCTCGTCCTGCAGCGAGCGGAGCGCGCTGAGATGTTCGATCCGGTCGGCTGCGGTCTCCACATGCCCGTAAAGCATCGTGCAGTTGGTTGGAATCCCGAGCAGATGGGCCTCACGGTGGACCGACAGCCATTCCTCGCCCGTCAGCTTGCGCTCCGCGATCGTTGCCCGCACCGCGGTCGAGAACACTTCGGCGCCACCCCCGGGGAGGCTGGTGAGCCCCGCCTCCTTCATGGCGACGAGGACTTCACGGACGCTGAGCTTCTCGATGCGCGCCAGGTGTGCGATCTCGACCGCAGTCAATGCCTTGATATGGACGTGTGGATGCCGCTCCTTCAGTCCCCGGATCATGTCGGTGTAGTACGACAACGGGAGCTTCGGATGCAGCCCGCCGACGATGTGAAATTCGCGGGTGGGACCCTGCCGCGCCTGCTCCGCCTCGGCAAAGATCTCGTCGAGGGAGCGGGTGTATGCGCCGTCCTCCCTGGGCATCCGCGCGAACGAACAGAACACACAGGTGTTGCGGAGGATGCAGACGTTGGTCGGATTGATGTGCTGGTTGGCGGAGAAGAACACCCGGTCGCCATTCTTCCGCTGATTGGCGAAGTCGGCAATCAGTCCGAGTCCGATCAGATCGTTGGTGCCATACAGTGCGCGCGCGTCGGCCGCGTCGAGTCGCCGATCGTCGACAACCTTCTCGGCGACTGGCCGAAGTGACGCATCACTGAGTCGGGCCGGATTGAGGGAAAAAGGCATCGTATGTCCTTGGCGGGAAGCCACTTACTGACGACGCCCTAATCTACCCCAATGCGGGCCCGGGGTGCCACCCCCTATGGCAGCCGGTCGTAGGTGATGACGGGAATGGGAGATCCCGGAAACGCGATATGGATCTTGTTGGCGATGGTGTCGAGGCCGATCCCCGCGCTCCAGGCATACGCGTTGCCGCAGGTGCCCGGACAGGTGAGCTGACCAATCAACTGCAGCGTCACCCCATCGTAGACCAGCAGCGCCTGGATGCCGCTCGACTCCGCCACCTGGTACAGCCGATCGACCTTGGGGTCCGCCGCCAGGGTGTACCCCGAATACCCGGCGGGGAGGGAGACCGCACCGAGGCGGAGCCCGTCGCTCCCCCGCACAGCAATGAGTGAATCCCCCTGGAGCGTCGAGGCGCTCACGTAGAGTCGATCCGCGTGCCAGGCGAAGGCCACACCCCACGGTTGCGCGATCGGCAGCGAGTAGGCAGTGTCCCCCGTGGCGGCGTCCAGTACCGGCGCGTGCAGTCCGGTCGCCGAGGAGAGCGACATCGCGAGACGGGTTCGGTCGGGAGAGAAGACGAGGCGGATCGGGTCGTTGGTGATGTTCTGAAAGAAGTACTGCGCGCCGGGGCCACTGGACAGGAGCACATTGGAGAAGGTCTCCAGCCACACGCTGTCACTGAGCTGGCTCACGTGGCGCGCAACGTTGCTATGGACTGCGGTCGTGTCGAGATAGGCCGGGACCGGGAAGAGCTGCCACACCCCGTGGTTCCCGGCGGAGTCCTTGAGCACGAACCGGTTGTCCTGGAAGCTTGGCTGCACCCCGAACGACGACAAGACGGGGCCGACTCCGTGGACGTAACCGACCTGGTCGGTCGACGGATCGAGAAAGCTCAGACCGCTCGGCGATCCGATGCTCTCCGCGACGAACACGACCGTGGGCGCGCCCTCCGGCACCAGCGGTTCATACCCGAGTGTCCCTGGAACACTCCGGTGCCGGTCGAGCCCGACGACCTGGACCACCCCGACGGTGTCGTGGCCGGACGCTCCCCGCGAGATGACGACGCTCGCGCTCGGCATCACGGGCAGCCGGACCGTGACCGTCGTGTCGTCAATCCGTGTGACATTGAGCAATTCACCCGCAGCATACAGCGCCGGCAGCGCCGCACCAGTGAATGCTGCCGAGTGTGCGGTGATGGTCCCGCCGCTCCACTGCACGACGGGGGAGACGCCATACACCGCAGGGGAGTTGCTCGATGTGCCATCCGAGCACGCGGCCATGAGCACAACGAGCAGGCACCGGATCGAGCGGGTGTGCATGTCAGCCTCGGAAACCGAATTGGGAAGCCACCCCGGGGATTCACGATACTGCGAGGCGCCTCCCGCCCCGGCAAGTAGGTCCTAGAATGCTTCAGCCGCTCCGAGGCTCAGCCCCCGGCTCCCGAAACTCGTGAGGGTGTAATCCACCCGGATGTTCAGGGGATCCGCCCGGTTGATGTTGAACCGAAGCCCCGCCCCGTAGGTGAACTTCATCTCGTCGAACAGCCCATTTCCCGGCGATCCGTAGACATTCCCCGCCGACCCGTAGCAGACGTACCCGAAGCGCCAGATCAGGTGACCGCGATAGTCCGCCTGGGCGACGAGCTCGTTCCGGTCGCGAAAGCGGCCGAGATAGACCCCGCGCATCAGGTCCTGCGAGGTAATCCCGCCCAGCATCGCCATCGACTGAATCGGCACCCGCGCCCCATTCCATTGTCCATACAGCGCGAGCGCGATCACATCCCGGCCCCCGCGCACAGGGAGATAGGCCCGGGCGTCGAGGGCCGCGGCATTGTAGGCGAAGTCGCTGCCGGACCAGGAGCCGAAGCGCAGCAGATCCACCAGCAGGTAATGTCCGCGCATCGGTGTGGCCGTCGAATTCCGCGAGTCGAGCTGTGCCACCAGACCCGCGCCCGAGACCACCCCACCGCGCCCGCCGGCAAGTCCGGCGGGGATCAGTGATGGCACCTCCCACTTCACCCGGGAATACGACGCGCCCCGGTAATGCAATCCTGCGGAGAGCTCCCCGTGCACGCGCCGCAGCACCCGGACATCGGCGGCGAGGAAGTGCTGCTCGAGGAGCATGCCGTCCGCCGGCCGGGTCCGAGGTCCGACTCCGTAGTAGGTCGCCGGGAAGTAACCGGCGGCGATTCCGCCCGCGAGCCACCACCGGTTCCGCGGCAGATATAGACTCGCACCGACGGAGGTGACCCACTGTCCCCTGGTGGTGTAGGCCCCGTTCGCGGCAAGGTACGATGGGCGCGTTGCGGAATCGGCACGCGCGCCGGGCCACTTGAACTGGAGCCCTCCGCCCACGCCGAATTGCAGCTTGGTCTGTGGGCTGTAGCTCACATATGGAAGGGCCAGGAGCCGGTTCCGATACCGCTCCGGCACCGGTGGTGGCGCCTCCAGAGAATCCCCCTGCGCCCGAAGCGGTCCCGCCGAGAGCAGCGCCAGGGCCGCCAGGCAAACCAGAGTCCGCGTCACTCAGCCCCCGGTGCGAAGCGCGCCATCCATCCCGGAGCCGGTATCGGCCGTAGGAAGGAATCGCGGTGGTCGGCGGTGATGGGTCGCCTGTTCGAATGCGAACGCCATCCGGAGCAGCGCCGGCTCACTCCAGGCGCGGCCGAAGAACGATATCCCGACCGGCAGTCCACCGATGAACCCCCCGGGCACCGTGATGTGCGGATAGCCAGCCACGGCCGCCGGCGTCGTCACCGACCCGGTGAAGTGGTCTCCGTTGATCAGGTCAATCGGCCACGCGGGGTTCCCCGTCGGCGCGATGAGCGCATCAAGCCTGTGCCGGTTCATGACCAGATCGATCCCTTCGGTCCGCCACAGACGCCGGCAGGTGGCCAGCGCCTTCCGGTAGGCCGGGGCGGTCAGCGGCCCCATGCCCTGGGCCTTGATCATGGTGTCCTGACCGAAGAACGGCATGACTCGCTTCGCCTCGCGTTCGTTGAACGCGATGACGTCCGCGAGGGACTTGACCGGGGCGCCCGGCCCGAGCGCTTCGAGGTATGCGTTGAGCCCCGCCTTGAACTCGTAATGCAGCACGACCCCCTCCGCATCCCCGCTGTCCGCGGCGTGCGGAAGGTCGGCCGGGTCGACGATGACCGCCCCGAGGGACCGCATCACATCAAGCGCTTCCTCGAACAGCCGGTCGGTCCCGTCGTGATAGCCGGTGAAGACCTTGCGGGTGACCCCCAGCCGGGCGCCTCTCAGTCCATCGGGATCCAGGAACCTGGAGTAATCGATGCCGGCCTGGGTGGCTCCGGAGCGGGTAGCCGAATCGCGTGGGTCTGGCCCGGTGATGGCGGAGAGCAGGATGGCAGCGTCCGCCACCGTTCGCGCGATCGGGCCAGCGGTATCCTGGGTGGCCGAGATCGGGATGATCCCGCTCCTGCTCACCAGTCCGACCGTCGGCTTGAGCCCGACCAGGCCGACCGTCGCCGCGGGGCAGGTAATCGAGCCATCTGTCTCCGTCCCGATGCCCGCGGCCGCGTAACTGGCGGCGACCGCCCCCCCGGTTCCCGAGCTCGACCCACAGGGTGTTCGGTCGAGAACGCAGGGATTCTTTCCCTGCCCGCCCCGGCTGCACCAGCCGCTTGAGGATCGGGTCGACCTGAAGTTGGCCCACTCGCTCATGCTGGTCTTGGCGAGCAAGACCGCGCCAGCCGCGCGCAGTCGTGCCGCCAGAAAGGCATCCTGGGAGGCACGTGACCCCTCAAGCGCCAGCGAACCGGCGGTCGTCGTCATCCGGTCACCGGTGTCGATATTGTCTTTGAGCACGACCGGAATCCCGTGAAGCGGGCCACGGATTCGCCCCGCTGCCCGCTCCCGGTCAAGCGATTCCGCAATTGCCGCAGCTTCCGGATTGGTTTCCAGGATGTGCCGGAGTGTCGGTCCGGTGCGGTCGAGTGCCGCGATCCGGGCAAGATATCCGGTCACCAGCTCTGCAGCTGTCCAGCGACCCGCCTCCATGCCCAGGCGCAGGTCCGTGAGCGAGACTTCCTCCAGGTCGAATGTTGATATCCGTGGATCAGTGCATCGTGTTGAAAAGTTACGCAAACCAGTCTCGCCAAAGAGTCCTGACTGATCGGCAGCCAGCACAGCAAGGCCGGTCGCAGCCAGGAAGCCTCGCCTCGACACGCCGTGGCGCTGGTCGCCGCGACCCGGAGCATTCTCCATTGACCGCCTCCATCCGAAGGTTCTCATTCAAGTTGCGGTAGCCAGCTTGAGTCAGCATGTCTCAGCAGGCCGAAATGGCCACGTAAAATGGCGAAGACCTCATGCATCACATCATGGGCAACAATTCTATAAGTCACTAATCCACAATAGTATTCATGAGTGCATATTAAGCGAATTCTTGTGGCCGGCGGCAGACTGCATAAAACCGGTGCCGTCTCGGATCTGGCCACCATGCAGGGCACGCAAACTGTAGTGTCTTCCGGAGCTGGTTTCCCAGCCGCGCCAAACGGAGTGACATGTATCGCATCAGGCTCGCTTCGGGCGAGGAGGCCGTGTACCGGACGGCGGAAGAACTCGCCAAGGCGGTGAGCTCTGGCGTGGTGAGCGCCACAGCCGAGGTTTTCCACAAGTCGGCGGAACGCTGGCTCCCAATCAACGTTCACCCAGACTACCGGGCCGTGGCCTCGGGGAAGCGGCCGGCCGTAGTGCCCGAGGCCGTGGCCAGCACTCACCTCCGCCCGGTTCAGTCGCCGCCCCAACGGCCAAGAGCCGACACACCCCCGGTCCCCCCCGCCGAGCCGCCGGCTCCCCCCCCAGACCACCCGCGGCTGGAGGGGACGGAGTCTCCCCCCGAGCCGCAGCCGACTCCCCTGCTTCGCTCCACCCGGGAACCGCTGACCGGTGGCGCCACACGAGCCGGCAAGCTCAGGGTCATGCTTCCGATGGCGATGGGCCTCGCAGCTCTGGGACTGATCGGTGCTGGTGCCGTTCTGGCGTGGCCGAATGTCCCCGTCTGGTTGGCCAACCACAGGGACCACAGGGTGACGCTCTCCGAGGGCATGCCGCCTCTCGCCCCGACAGCGCCGGCGGACACCAGGGGCGCCCCTTCCGCCCCGCTTCCTGCGGGAGCGGCGACTCGGCGCCTGGATTCGCTCCCGAACGTCTACCCTGCACCGTCCAAGCCTCTCGCCGCCGTCCCTGCAGGTTCTGACACCGCCTCGGGCCCCGACCGGGAGGAGGAGACCCGAGTCTCCCGCTTCACGGCGACGCGCACCAGGCTCCCGAGCTATTTCGAGGCCTACGCCGACGCCCGGTCGGAGATGGATGACGGCTTCGACTACGTCAGCTTCAGGAGGGTGTTCGCCCCATCGCGATTCGCCGCCCCGGAGAGCTTGAGGGCGGCACGGAGAATGGTGGAGGCGGCAGGAAACATCCTCCGGGTCTACCGGGGCCGGGAGGTCATGCTCGAGCAGACCTACCGTCCAGACGACCCCGGCGGGCGGGGTTCCCTCCGGGAGCCCTTCGAGACCGCAGAAGCCTCCCGGGCGCTGCTCGCCGATGTAGATAGCCTTTTCGGGCTGCTGGTCAGCCAGCAGGGTCGCTTCAGTTACGCCAATGAGGTGGTCCACTTCCAGGCCCCCCGCACCGCCAGGAACTACAACCAGCTCCGTGCGGAGATCATTGCCACGCTCTCCGACTGGCGGGACTCGAGCGGGGCGACGAACCGGGTGACCCTGCCCCGGCTCCTGCAAGCCCTGGGGGGGACACCGCCGCCACCGGCCCGATAACTCCGCACCGCCGCTCCCCTCCGCGCTACCGCCCCGCTATACTCTTCGCTCATGTTCCGCATACGGCTCGCCTCGGGCGAGGATACCGTCTTTCGTTCCGTTGAGGAACTGGCGCTCGGCATCCAGAGCGGGGCCATCTCTGCTGACGCCCAGGTGTATGACGCGGCCACCCAGCAGTGGGCGCCGATCACCACCCATCCGCAGTACGAGTCCGCCCGTGAGCGTGCGGCCACCCTGGCGACCCTTACCGATCCTGACCCCCCGCCCCTGCCGGCGCTGATCGAGGCCGCCGGAGGTCCCACCGTCCCGATCTACCAGATGATCTCCAGAAGTGCGCGCGAGATCGCGGAGCGGAGGCGGCCCCGATGGGTCATTCCGGCGGCGAGCACGGTCGTGGGCGTGTCCCTCCTGGCCGTCATGCTGCTGGTATTGCTGCCGGAGCCACCGGGTGCCGATGAGGCAGTACGGATCGCGAGCTCGGCACCGCATCCGAACTCGGCACCGAGCCACCTCGCTCCCATCCTCTCCGAAGAATCGATGCTGGCGGCCCGGAATGCCCCCTATAGCCTCGCCGGCCGCTTCACCCGGGCCACCGACAGCACCACCCAGTCGCTCGCGGACAGCAGCAGGGATATCGGGCTGACTCTCCTGATGAGCCCTGACCGGCTCCGCTCCGCAGCGGGCCTGAAAGCGGGCCGGGAAGCGCTCGCACTCTTCGATTCCATCGTCCAGGGGTATCGCACCCGGCAGCACCGAATCGATTCCATCTATCGCGATTCGGCCAAGACCCTCCGGATGCATGGCGGGTGGACCAAGGCGGACCTCGAGGAATGGCAGCTGCGGACTCCGAAAATAGAGTCCGCCGCGGATGCGGCTCGGGCAGACTCCATCATCCACGAGTTGGACCGGCTCTATGCCCTGCTGCTCGAGCAGCAGGACGCCGTCACCATCACGCCGGTCGCCGTGCGATTCGAGGATCGGCAGGCGGGCGACACCTACGATGAGCTTCGGTCGGCATTGCTGCGCCAGACCTCGCTGACCGCCCGGGACAGTGCCCAGATCGCTGAACCACTGACGCTGTTGCTCGGAGGGATGGGCGATCCCTCTCTGCCCCTCCGGTCGATGCACTAGTCGACCGGCGTCGCTTCCTCCGCGACGCTTCCGAGGCGGTGCGCCTTCCTGCCGCTCCGCTCCATCGGCCGCTCCAGCTCCTCCCGGTGGCCAGCCAGGCCCCGCCACAAGTCCACCGCACGTTCCGCCAGTTCGCCCGCCGCCATCGCCAGCGCCTCGCTTGCCCGGACCAGCCGCACGTTCGTTTCCATGTCCTCCGCGTCCCATCCGCGCGAGTGCGCGATGAACGGGAACTGCGGGAAGACGAAGCCGAGTTCGGCCCAGAAGGTCATCAGGTTCCCGACGACACCCTGCACGTTGTCCTGCCCGCCCGTGACGATGAAGGCGGCCACTTTGCGCCGGATCATGCAGCGGTTGTGAATGGTGATCTGGTTCTGGATGCAGTTCAGCCGCTCCGCCATGCGGTGATAGAGCGCGGAGGCCTGGCCCCAGCGGATCGGCGTGGAGAGCAGGACTACATCCGCCCACTGGACCAGCCCCTCATACACCCCGGTGAGCTGGTCGTCCGGATCCCGCTCGGTGATGGCGCAGGGCCAGGTGCACGCCTGCGCGGCCTTGGAGTAGTTGCCTTCGCAGGGGCGGAACTGCAGGTCGTTGAGCCGAATCAGCCGGGTCTCGGCACCCAGCCGCAGACGCGCGTGCTCGAGCGCGACGCCGAGGAGGTGGTCGGAGGTCGAGAAACGGGGATTCACGGCGTCCATCACGGTCGTCGAGAGGCCGAGGACGCGGGGGGGCCCGCCAGCGGGGCGAGACGTGAGCACGGTGAGGGGATGCGGCTCGTGCCGCACCAGCCGACGCGGACTCACCGGGTCCGCGTCAAGATAGACCCCATCAGCGCGCTCCTCGACTGCAAAGACAGGAACCGCTTCAGCCTCGTACCCGGCTGGTCCCTTCCCCGTGACGACGCTGTACTCCCAGGCATGCCACGGACACATCACGAACTCGCCGCGCACCTGCCCTTCGCAGAGCGGCCCGCCCTTGTGGTTGCAGCGATTGCCGATCGCGCGGAAGCGGCCGTCGTGATCGAAGATTGCGATCTGGTGGCGATCGAGCTTGATCGCGAAGGGGACACGGGCGAGCAGTTCCTCGCGCGTGCCGAGACGGTGCCAACTGGCCATGCGGGACGCCTCCCGGTTGTGGTCAGGCGCAGGGAATCATCAGGACGCTCGGAAACACTACGGGCCCGCCCGGATACGCTCCGGTGCGGGCCCATCTGCCGCTGGCTCGCCGAACACTTAGGGGATGAACCGGCGAACCGCGAGGGTGACGTTGTGCCCGCCGAACCCGAACGAGTTCGATATCGCGACATCCACCGTCCGTTCCACCATGACGTTCGGCGCGCAATCCAGGTCGCACTCCGGATCGGGCGTGACCTGATTGATCGTCGGCGGAATCTGCCCCGTCGTCGCGACCATCATCGAGACGGCGAACTCGAGCGCGCCGGCCCCCCCGAGCAGGTGCCCGGTCATCGACTTCGTCGAAGCGAAAATCAGGCGGCGCGCCTGCTCCCCGAAGACCGCCTTCACCGCCTGTGTCTCGGCCACGTCCCCCTGCGGCGTCGACGTACCGTGGGCGTTGATGTAGCCCACGCTCTCGAGGCTGATGTCCCCGTCCTCGAGGCACATCTTCATGGCGCGCTGGGCGCCCTCACCCTCCGGTGCGGGGGCCGACATGTGATAGGCGTCTCCACTCAGGCCGTATCCGATGACTTCGGCGAGAATGGTCGCCCCGCGGCGCTCGGCGTGTTCCAGACTCTCCAGCACGATCACGGCCCCGCCGTCCCCGAGGACGAAACCATCGCGGTCCTTGTCGAACGGGCGGCTCGCGGCGGCCGGGTCATCATTCCGCGTGGACATGGCCTTCATGTTCGAGAAGGCCGCCACGGTCAGTCCGGTGATCGCCGCCTCCGATCCACCGGTGACCATCGCGTCGGCGGTGCCGGCACGGATCAGGTTGTAGGACTCGCCAATGGCATGGGCCGACGATGCGCACGCGGAGACCGTCGCGTAATTCGGGCCCTTGAGCCCGTAGCGCATCGACACAAGCCCAGGGGCCATGTTGGCGATGAACATGGGGACGAAGAACGGGGAGACCCGGTCGGGACCCTTGAGGACGTAGGCCGCGCAATTGTCCTCGTACGTCTGCATGCCCCCGATCCCGCTGCCCAGGATGACACCGACGCGATTGGGATCGGGAACCTTCCCCTCCAGTTGCGCCTGCACCATGGCCTGATGAGCGGCCCCCAGCGCGAACTGGGCGAAGAGATCGAAGCGCCGGGCTTCCTTCCGATCGATGTACTGAAGCGGATCGAACCCCTTCACCTCGCAGGCGAAGCGCACGCTCAAGCGGGCAGGATCGAACTTGGTGATCGGCCCCGCCCCGGATCGGCCCGCCAGCAGGCCGGCCCAGGTCGTGGCGACATCGGCGCCGAGCGGTGTGACCAGCCCGACGCCGGTTACGACGACACGGTGCGCCAAGTTACTTCCCGAGCTTCTCGTGGAGGTACTTCAGCGCGTCCCCGACGGTCCGGAGCTTCTCGGCTTCCTCGTCAGGGATGTCGATGTCGAATTCCTTCTCGAATGCCATGACGAGCTCGACGGTGTCGAGGCTGTCCGCGCCGAGATCCTCCATGAAGGAGGCCTCGTTCGTGAGCTTTTCGCGCTCCACGCCGAGCTCCTCGACGATGATGTCCTTGACGCGGTCTTCAACGTTGCTCATGACGTTCCTCGAGAGAGGGGGTTGAGTGGTGTGCCCGCTAGACGGCGAGACCGCCGTCCACCACGAGCACCTGTCCGGTAATGTAAGCCGCGAGATCCGATGCCAGAAAGACCACCGCGCCCGCCACGTCCTCCGGCCGGCCGAAGCGCCCCAGCACGATGCCGCCCAACATCGCCGCCCGAGCCTCCTCGGGCAAGGCGCTGGTCATATCGGTGTCGATGAAACCGGGCGCCACCGCGTTGACCAGGATCCCGCGACTGCCGTACTCCTTGGCCACCGATTTGGTGAATCCGATCAGTCCGGCCTTGCTGGCGGCGTAGTTCGCCTGCCCCTTGTTACCGGTAATCCCGATGATGCTCGCCACGTTGATGATCCGTCCGCTGCGGCGTTTCATCATGCCCTTGAGGACCGCCTTCGTGGTGTGAAAGGCGCCCTTGAGATTGGCCTCGAGGACCTCGTCCCACTCCGCCTCCGTCATGCGGAGCAGCAGGTTGTCCCGGGTAATCCCGGCGTTGTTGACCAGGATATCCACCGGTCCGAGCGCCTTTTCCGCCGCAGCCACGGCGGCCTCCACCTGGGCGGCATCGGCCACGTTGCAGGCGAGCCCGACCGCACGCTCGCCCAGCTCGCCGGCGACTGCCTCCGCCCTCGCGAGGTCGCGCCCGACGATCGCCACCTTCGCGCCTGCCTGATGCAGCGCTCCTGCGACCGCGCGGCCGATTCCACGCGTGGAGCCCGTGACGAACGCGGTCCTGGCCGCCAGATCAATGGATGCCGCCATTTCGCCTCAGGCCGCCGCCGTCAGGAGAAACTTCTCGACCTCGTCCGCGGTGCCGAGGCTCTGGGTCTGAACCCCTGGCACGATCCGCTTCGCCAGCCCGCTGAGCACGTTCCCGGGTCCGATCTCCACGAAGCCTGCCCCCGGCACCAGCGCCGCCGCCCGCTGCATGCAGGCGACCCAGCGCACCGGCGCGGTCAGCTGCTCGGCGAGCAGCCGCCTGGCCTCCGCCGCGGTCGACACGGCTGTCGCCGTCGCATTGGCGATAATCGGCACCGCGGGATCCCGGAAGGTCGCTCCCGCGAGCGCCTCGGCCAGGCCCGCCACCGCCGGCTGCATCAGCGGCGAGTGAAATGCACCGCTCACCTTGAGCGCGATGACCCGCTTGGCGCCTCGCGCCCGGCACCCCTCGCCGGCACGCTCGACGGCGGCGGGATCCCCGGACAGCACAGTCTGGTCAGGTGCGTTGAGATTGGCGGCGACGGCTACCTCGCCCGCCGTCGAGGCCTCGCGGCACGCTTCCTCGACCGCTTCAGTGGCGAGCCCGAGGACCGCTGCCATTGCACCGGGCCGCTTCGTTCCGGCCTCGAACATGAGTTCGCCGCGACGACGGACCAGCCGGGCAGCCTCTTCGGCGCTCAGCGCGCCGGCCGCTACATAGGCGCTGTACTCCCCTAGGCTGTGCCCGGCGGCGGCCCCGACGGCTCCGCGGAGCCGGTCCCCCACCACCGCCCAGACCGCCGCGCTGTGCGCGAGGATCGCGGGCTGGGTGTTGTGAGTGAGCGTCAGCTCGCTCTCCGGACCCTCCCACATGATGCGGGAGAGGGCGACACCGAGAGCCTCGTCGATCCGCGCGAAGGTGTCCCGCGCCGCCGGGAAGCGCTCCGCGAGGTCCTTTCCCATCCCGACCTTCTGCGCCCCCTGACCCGGGAAGAGGAGAATGCTCACCACCGGATCACCGCGCTGCCCCAGGTGAAACCAGCGCCGAACGCGACCAGCAGAATCAGCATGCCGGGCTTGAGCCGTCCCGTGGCCTCCGCGTGCGCGAGCGCCATCGGAATCGAGGCGGCGGACGTGTTGCCGTAGCGGTCCACGGTCACCACGATCTTCTCGTGCGGAATGCCCGCATGCTTCGCCGTCGAGTCGATGATCCGGATATTGGCCTGGTGCGGGATCAACAGGTCGAGATCTTCGGCCTTGATCCCCGCCCGGCGAATCGCCTCGTCGCACGCCTCGGCCATCGTCAGCACGGCGTGCTTGAAGACCTCCCGGCCCGCCATCTTCATGTAGTGCGTCCGCTCGCGGACGACCTTCTCGCTGATCGGGTCGGCGCTTCCGCCGCTCGGGACATACAGCAACTCGGCGAGACGACCATCCGACTTGATGAAGGACGACAGCAGGCCGCGCGTCGCGCCAGCCGCCGACCGCGAGACGACCGCCGCTCCGACGCCGTCCCCGAACAGGATCGCGGTCGAGCGATCCTGCTGATCCGTGATGCTCGTCAGCTTCTCACCACCGATGACGAGGATGTGCTGCGCGTGCCCGCTCGCGATCAGTCCCTCCGCCACGGTCAGCCCGTAGATGAACCCCGAGCAGGCCGCACCGATGTCGAAGGCCGCGGCCTTCTGCGCGCCGATGAGCGCCTGCACGTAGCAGGCGGTCGAGGGAATGATGTGATCGGGCGTGGCGGTCGCCACGATGATGGCATCCAGATCCCCGGCAGCCAGTCCCGCGCGCTGGAGGGCCATCAGCGACGCCCCCCGCGCCATCGTCGCGACGGTCTCGTTCGCCGCGGCGTACCGCCGCTCGCGGATTCCGGTGCGCTCCACGATCCACTGGTCGGAGGTTTCCAGCCGCACCTCGAAATCGCGGTTGGTCACGACCCGCTCCGGCACGTGCACGCCGAGCCCCGCGACATGAACGAATGGCCGTTGCATCAGCTGCGCGACTCCGATTCCCGGCGGGCGAAGTTGGCCCCGATGTGGGCGCTCAGGTCATGTGCCACCGCCTGGGTGGCGATGCGAATGGCGTTCTTGAAGGCGTTGGGCGTCGACGATCCGTGGCAGATCACCGCGACTCCCTTCACACCGAGCAGCGGCGCGCCGCCGTATTCGGAATAGTCGAGGTGACGGAAGACCCGCTGGATCTCTGGCTGCTGGAGAACACCGGGGGCTTCGCGCTTGACGAGGCGGATGATCAGCCGGGCGAACGATTCGTAGAACTTCAGCACGATGTTCCCGACGAATCCGTCGCAGACCACGATGTCGATCATGCCGATGCGCGGGTGCCCGGCGACGATATCGCGACCTTCGATGTTGCCGACGTAATTGAGGTCGGTGGCCTGTTTGAGCAGTCCGTGGGCCTCCTTGGCGGCGGCGTTGCCCTTCTCGTCCTCCTCGCCGACGTTCAGCAGTCCGACCTTCGGATTGGGCCGGCCCAGCACATCTTGCATGTAGATTGTGCCGAGCCAGGCAAAACCGAGCAGCTCGCGCGGCGAGCAGTCCACCGTCGCGCCCGCATCGAGCACGAGGACCGGAAGATCGGCCGAGGGAAAGAGCGTGGCCACCGTGGCCCGCTCGACCCCGGGATGGAGGCCGAGCAGCATGGTGGATCCCACCAGCACCGCGCCGGTGTTGCCGGCGGACACGAACGCGTCCGAGGCACCGGTCTTCTGCAGACCGAGGCCGACCGCAAGACTCGAGTGTGGCTTTTTCCGGACCGCCGCGAGCGGCTTTTCGTCCATGCCGATCACGTCCGGGGCCTCGTGAACCTCGAGGCGCCCGCGATCGACCTGGGGAAACCGAGCCAGCTCGGCTTCAATCGCCTCCCGGCGCCCCACCAGCTGGATGAGGAAGCCCGGCGGAAGCTCGGTCAGGGCCTGAACCGCACCCTCGACCTCGGCCTGCGGGGCGTGGTCCCCCCCCATGGCGTCGAGAGCGATGCGGATCACGCTCAGGCGTCCTCGACCTCAATCATCTTCTTGCCGCGATAATACCCGCAGGTCGGGCAGACGCGGTGCGACAGCTTCGGCGAGCTGCAGCGGGGACAGGCCTGGGTGGCCACGGAGGCGGCCTTGTGATGGCCGCGGCGGAGCCGCTTACGGGACTTCGAGAGTTTGCGCTTCGGGACAGCCATCGGAAGCCTCAGTCAGAATGGGCCGTGCACCGGCAGGGCCCGGCGTTGAGATCCGCCCCGCACCGGGGACAGAGCCCGGCGCAATCCTCGCGGCAGAGGGGATACGCGGACACGGCAAGCGCGAGTTCTTCGCGCACCGCCGGGCGGACGTCCACGTGGGTTACCTGCGCCGGAAGCGGATACACGGCGGGATCGTCCGCCGCGTCCGGATCAGCGCTGAAGAGCACCTCGACATCCGCGTCGAGAGGGGAAATCACGTTCGTAAGGCAGCGGCGGCACGTGCCACGGAGACTGCCCGTGACGCGAGCCTGCCAGAAAAATTCGTCGGCGCCAGTCTCGGACAGGCGTCCTTCCACGTGCACCGGCCCGTCGAGATCCAGACCGAGCCCGGCGAACGTTTCGTCACCAGGCTCCAGTTGACCGACGGTCTCTACCGGTCCTCGGTGAAGGTCCCGGACGTCGACCTGAAGCATAGCCCGAAAAGCTAGTCTGGACAACGACTTGAGTCAAGCATTCCGGGTCTGGCAGCCGCCCGCTGGAGGGCGACGCGGCTCAGCCCCAGAGGCCTGCCAGCTCGCTCTCGGTGAAGAAGAAGGCAACCTCCCGCAGACCGTTCTCCACGCTGTCCGAGCCGTGCACCGCGTTCTTCCCCTTGGACTCCGCGTACAGCTTCCGAATGGTGCCAGGAGCCGCCTCGGCCGGGTCGGTTGCGCCGATGACCGTCCGGAAGTGGGCCACGGCGTCCTCGCGCTCCAGCGCCATCGGCAGGACGGGTCCCGAGGTCATGAAAGCGATCAGGTCCTTGTAGAAGGGCCGGTCCTTGTGGACCTCATAGAACTTCCCCGCCTGCGCCTGGGTCAGGCGAGTCATCCGGGCGGCGCGGATCACGAATCCCTCGCGCTGCAGATGGGCGATGATGAGCCCGGCCTTGCCGCTCTCGATGGCGTCCGGCTTGAGCATTCCCAGCGTCAGAATCTTTGCCACGACATACCCCGCGTTGATGGTTCCCGTTGCACCACAGTCCTGGCGGCGGCCTTCGGCCAGGCGGCTACAGTCTCGCCTGGATCAGCGGCACGACATCGATCGGCCGCCTCATGACCGAGATCCCCGCGGCCTCGAAGGCGGCGATCTTCTCGGCGGCGGTGCCGGAGGAGCCGGAGATGATCGCCCCGGCGTGCCCCATCCGGCGACCCGGCGGGGCGGTCTGGCCGGCGATGAAGCCCACCACTGGCTTGGTCACATACTCTTTCACGAAGCTGGCGGCGTTCTGCTCGTCCGTGCCGCCGATCTCCCCCATCATCACGATGGCATCGGTGCCCGGATCGTCCTGGAACGCGCGCAGGCAGTCGATGAACGAGGTCCCGTTCAGGGGGTCGCCACCGATGCCGACGCAGGTGCTCTGCCCGATCTTGTGTTTCGTGAGGTGGTTGACGATCTCGTACGTAAGCGTGCCGCTGCGGGAGACCAGCCCGACCCGACCCGCGAGGCAGATATTGCCCGGGATGATGCCGACCTTGGCTTCGCCCGGCGTGATGAGGCCGGGACAGTTCGGGCCCAGCAGCCGGGCCCCCCGCTCCCGCACGTAGGGAAGTACCCGGGTCATGTCCATCACCGGCACGCCCTCAGTGATGCAGACGATGAGGCCGATACCGGCGTCGGCAGCCTCGAATATCGCGCCGGCAGCACCCACCGGGGGCACGTAGATGACCGTGGTGTTCGCCCCGGTCTGGCGCACCGCCTCCGCGACGGTGTTGAAGACCGGCACCTTGCCCTCGAAGGTCTGGCCCCCCTTCCCCGGCGTCACGCCCGCGACGACCGCCGTACCGTACTCGAGCATCTGCTTCGCGTGGAACGATCCGTCACGCCCGGTGATGCCCTGGACGATCAGGCGGGTCGCCTTGTCGACGAAGATGCTCATGCCGCCTCCTTGGCCAGCGCGACAACCTTCTGGACCGCCTCGTCCATGTCGGAGAGCGCCGGCATGCCGATCCCTTGCAGGATCTTCACCGCTTCCACCTCGTTGGTGCCCGTCAGGCGCACCACGATCGGCACCTTGACCGGGAACTGGGAGAGCGCGGTCTTGATGCCGTTGGCCACGTCGTCGGTGCGAGTGATGCCGCCGAAGATGTTGAACAGAATCGCCTTCACGCTCGGATCACTGGTAATGATGCGCAGCGCGCTCACCACCTTGTCGGGATTGGAGCTGCCCCCGATATCGAGGAAGTTGGCCGGCTCGCCGCCGTAGTACTTGACGAGGTCCATCGTGGCCATGGCAAGGCCGGCGCCGTTCACGCAGCAGCCGACATTTCCCGAGAGCTTGATGAACGTGAGGTTGGCGCGGCGGGCCTGCACTTCACTCGGCTCCTCGGCGGTCTCATCGCGCAGCAGCGCGAGGTCAGGCCGCCGGTCGAGTTCGTTGTCGTCGATCGAGACCTTTGCATCCAGCGCGACGACCCGGCCATCGGGCGTCGTCACCAGCGGGTTGATCTCCGCGAGGGAGCAGCCGTTGGTGGTGAACACCTGGTAGAGCTGCTCCATGATGCGCGCGGCCGCCCGGGCCTGGGCGAAGTCCTTGTACAGAAAGAAGGCGAGACCGAGCGCCTGGTGCGGCAGCAGTCCGTAGCGCGGATCGACCGCCAGGCGGCTGATCTTCTCTGGCGTCTTGGCCGCGACCTCCTCGATGTCGATGCCGCCGGCGGGGCTCACCATGAACACCGGCCGCTGGCTCGCGCGGTCCATGATAAGGCCCACGTACGCCTCACTGGCAATCTCGGCAGCAGGCACCACCAGCACTTTCTGGACAACCAGCCCCTTGATAGTCATGCCCAGAATCTTCTCGGCGGCCCCGGCGGCCTCCGAGGGAGTCTTGGCGAGCTTGACTCCACCCGCCTTGCCACGCCCGCCGGCATGCACCTGGGCCTTTACTACGACTGTCCCACCGACCCGCCGGGCGATCGATTCAGCCTCGGAGGGAGTCGAGGCGACGTCGCCGTCCGGCATGGGGATGCCCGCCGCGCGGAACAGTACGCGGCCCTGATATTCGTGCAGATTCACGGTGACCTCGGACTGAGGGATCCATTGTCAGGGGCCCCGTCTGGCAACGGGGAGCCCCTCGCGGCGCGGAAGGTAGCTGACGAGCTAAGCGGTGGCAAGATTGTCACTTAGGGCGCCTTCAGGGCACGCTTGAGGGCGTCCCAGGCACGCCCGAAGGCCTCCAGATCCCCCCGCTTGAGTGCGGCGTCGGCCGCGTCGATGTATCGGCGGGCTTCCAGCAACTGGCCGCCGCGCTCGCCGGCGGAAATGATCGGGGCCGAGAGACCGAGCATGTTCTGCCATGCCTCTTCGAGGTCGTGACCCGCCCCTCTCCGCTCGGCGACCGCCACACTGACCCAGGCCAGAATGGGCTCCTGGCCATCGCGCCTGGCGAAGTGGACCTGGTAGGCGCCAAGCCCGGTGGCCGTCGGCCAATAGCGGATGGGGCCGGGCTCCAGCCTGGCGCCCGCCTTCTCGACCGAGTCCTTGAGCTGCTGAAAGGTCGGGAAGCGGCCCCAGCGGGACTGGAGTCCGGCAGGCTCCGGGAGCGAGAGCAGGCTGTCGATCCGGAGGATGCTGAGTCCTTCCCAACCATCCATCATGCGCGCCCGCACGATCGCGGAGACCTGCCGCTGCGGCGCCTGCTCGTAGGCGATCACCAGCTCGACACCGCTGGTGTCGGCGGTCCATATCGCCTCATCGCTTGGACCGCTGCTCCCGAAGGGCTCGCCTCGGCCGATGACCTGCCCCAGTCCCCAGTGAGGCTGTGCCAGCACCCGGACCTGGGCCTCGAGGGCCTCGGCCGGGTAATCGAGGGCGCGCACGATCTCCGACGGGATCGCGGACGAGGGCTGGACGAGGCTGTCACTGATGACCCGCCACTGCTTGGCGATTTCATCCGCCGTGTGCCGGAGATAGATGCCGGTCGCGCCGGTCCTGGCGTTGACCACGCCCACGAAGCCGACCCGCAGCGAACCGATCCAGCCCCCGCGCCAGCGAACCCGGGTCGATCCCGGGAAGGTGGCATTGGGGAGGTAACCGTCGATCAGCCACACCAGCTCCCCACCGATCAGGTGGGGAGAAGGGACGCCCCATACGGCGAAGGGGGCGAGCCTCTCGACCCGCTCGACGGGATCGAGATGCCAGTAGACCTGCTGCGAAGGAGCACCGGGGCCCAGCAGTTCTGCTGACTGCAGCGTCCAGGCGAGCGCGAGCCGGCGAAGCCCGGAGCCGACCTCGATCCCTCCCGGAGCCGAATCGACGACGCTCACGGGCCCGCGGGGCCAGATCCCTCGTGCAGGCAGGTGCAGCGACGGGGATCCCGCGGCGGTCTTCAGGCTGTCCCCCTCGTGATACAGCACCGCCCGCCCGGCGGTCGTGGTCTGATCGTCCAGCACGACAGTAATGCTCGCGCCGCGCGCGCCGTGGTCGCGGACGACGAGCCAGGCCGGCCGCGGCCGGCGATTCACCATGACGACCGCACGGTCGGCGGCCGCCAGCCGACCCGAGTCCGCCTCGGTGGCCTCGGCCGCGAGCGTCGGGTGCCAGAGCGCAGCCGGTCGTGGCGGATCAGGGAGCGCTGCTGAGCGGGTGAAGGTGGTATCCCGGATGCCAGTCATCCCGTAGGCCAGCTGGTCGAGATGCCGTCGGGTCGCGGGATCGAGCGTGGATGCGTGGCTCGAACCTATGAAGGCGGGGATGATGTGATGGCCCAGCAGCGATGCCGCCGCGAGCAGCCCCCAGATCGAGAGCAGCACCGCGTGCCGACCACGACTGGCCCACCAGAGCGAGAGGAATGCCGCGGCGATGGCCAACCCGGCCAGAATGAAGGCGACGGTCTGGCGGTACTCGAAGAGCCCGGCATGCACCGTGCCGATGACCCCGGCGACCAGCTCGTACGGCTCGAGGAGATAGCCCCAGGCGAGCACCATGGCGAGCAGTACGGCCAGCCCGCCCAGGTGACGGCGTGCGTGATCGTTGATGGCCGGGCGGTGGTCCACCCATCGGACCGCGCCGATGACGGCATACATCGTGGCGATCCCGACCAGCGCGGTGACCGAGAGAAGAACCGCGTATCCGTGGAGCAGTCGCCAGATAGGCAGTGTGGTGAGGTAGAAGCCGAGGTCCTGACCGAGCAGTGGCTCCGCCTCTCCATACTGGAAGCCGTGCCAGCCGAGCATGATTGCGGGTGCCGAGTCGCTGAGTCCGCGACCGGCCAGCAGACCGAGGACCAGCCCTCCGCCGATGCTGAGCCAGGCGAGGGCCCGCATGTTCACGGCCTCGCGTATCTCCAGATTGCCGACGCGCCGGTGCACCTGCACCGACCCGATCGCCCGGTACACCAGCAGCAGGTGGCCGATGAACCAGGCGCAGGCGACAAGCACGCCGGTGATTTCGAGGAGCAGGGTGAAGAGGGCCCAGTCGGTGACGAACCGCGCGGCCTCGGGAGAGATCTGCGCCGCCCACCACCGTTCCGTGAACAGCCCGGCCGTCCAGCGTCCCGCGAAGAGCAGGACAACCAGCAGCAGGACGCCGGTGGTGGCGCGGAGCGCGCGGGGGGTCATGCTCAGGGATTGGCTCGAAGCCACTCCATGACCTCGCCCTGATAGGCAGCGAGGGAGGCCTCGTCCGTTGCTTCGAAGCGCAGGACGAGGATCGGCTGGGTGTTCGAGGCACGTACCAGTCCCCACCCGTTGGGGAAGGTCATGCGCACGCCGTCAATCGGGTTGACCGGATAGCGGGAAGCAAAATGCTTCGCGGCCTCCGCGACGAGTGAGAACTTCCGCTCCTCGGCGCAATCGACCCGGATCTCGGGGGTCGCAAAGGTCCGGGGAAGGTCTGCAAGCAGAGCCGAGAGCCCTCCCTTCCCGGCGGAGACGATTTCGAGCAGCCGGGCGGCACCGAACAGCGCATCGTCGAAGCCGTACCAGTCGCCGCCGAAGAACATGTGGCCACTCATCTCGCCGGCCAGCGGCGAGTGCAGCTCCTTCATGCGGGCCTTGATGAGCGAATGCCCGGTCTTCCACATCTCGGGCACGGCGCCGGCGCCACGAAGCGCCTGGGGCAGCACCTCGGAGCACTTCACGTCGAAGATGACCGGAAGGCCGGGTCCGAAGCGGGCCACCGCGTCGCGGCCGTAAAGCACCAGCAACTGATCCCCGTAGATGACGGAGCCATTCTCGTCCACGGCGCCGATCCGGTCCGCGTCACCATCGAAGGCGATGCCGAGTTCGGCACCGCTACGGCGCACCTCCGCCTGGAGGTCGCGGAGATTCTCCATCACGGTGGGATCGGGATGGTGATTCGGAAAGGTCCCATCCGATTCGCAGAACAGCGGGATGACCTCGGCGCCAAGCGCCTCGAGGGTGGCGACGGCGATGAGGCTCCCGACGCCATTGCCACAGTCCACCACCACCTTCACCCGGCGACGGAGCGAGTGGTGCGCGACGATCGCCTCACGATACTTCCCGAGTACCGAGCCGTCGGCCGTCTCGCGGCCCACACCGCTCCGCCACTGCTCCAACAGGATGATTTCGTACAGCCGGAGGATCTCCTCACCGTGCACCGAGTCCCCGGTGAGCACCATCTTGAACCCGTTGAACTCGGGCGGGTTGTGCGATCCCGTGACCTGCATTCCGCCGTCGGTACCGAGGGAGTGAACGGCGAAGTAGAGCGCTGGCGTGGGCACCTGCCCCACATCGACGGCGATAGCACCCGTATCCACGATCCCGGCGCGCACCGCCGCGGCCAGTGACTCGCCTGAGGGACGATTGTCACGTCCGACCGCAAGAACCGGTGCGCGCCCGAGCCGTTCCCAGGCGATCGTGGCGTAGGCACGTCCGAGGCCGCGCGCGAGTTCCGGGGTCAGTTCGAGGCCGACGAGCCCGCGGACATCGTACTGGCGGAAGATGGAGCGAGGGACGTTCATGGGCGACCGGAGGGTGGGGCAAGGCGGCAGGGCGCGCGCTCGGCGCGCCCCAGGATGATCACTGGCCGCCGGTCGCCTGCGACGCGGTCTGCGCGAGCGAGGCGGCGGCGCCGTCGGCCAGCTGCAGCACCTGCACCGGCCATACGCCCAGGGCCAGAATGAGCACCACGCTGACCGCGACGGCGACCCGTGCGGTGCCGGCGAGTCCGCGATCGTGATAGACCAGCGGGGCTCGCGAGGGCTGCATGTACATGGCCATGATCACCGGCATGTAGTAGCCCGCGGAGACGATGCTGGTGACCACCAGCAGGACGGCGAGCAGCGGATGGCCCGACGAGACAATCGCCGAGATGATGTACCACTTCCCGATGAAGCCGATCGTTCCCGGAAAGCCCAGCAGCGACAGCAGACAGACGGCAAAGGCGAACGCCATCCACGGCCGGGTTTCCGCGAGCCCGCCGACGTCGGCGAGCGTGAGCTCACGCTCCCCGTCGCGCCCGAGCGCGCCCAGCAGCGCGAAGGCGGCGATGGTGGTCAGGCCATATCCGAGCAGGTAGAACGTCATGGCCGAGACACCGACCGCCGACCCGGGCCAGATCGCCGCGAGCAGGTACCCGGCGTGGGCGACGGAGCTGTAGGCCAGCATCCGCTTCAGCGACTTCTGCACCAGCGCGACGAGATTGCCCAGTACCATCGTGGCAAACGCCAGACCGAAGACTACCGGCTGCCAATCGACCACGGAGCCGGAGAATGAGGTGTAGAGCACCCGGGCCAGCGCGACGAACGCAGCCGTCTTCACGGCGGTCGCCATGAAGCCGGTGACGGGTGTCGGCGCGCCATCGTAGACATCGGGGGCCCACATCTGGAACGGCACGGCCGCCACCTTGAAGCCGAACCCGATGACCAGCAGCCCGAGGCCGAGGCGGGCCATCGTCGAGAGCGAGCCCTGGGCGAACTGGGCGCCCGCCAGGACCAGGTTGGACGAACCGGCCGCTCCGTAGACCAGCGCGATGCCGTACAGGAGGAAGCCGGAGGCGAATGCGCCCATCAGGAAGTACTTGAGGGCCGCCTCTGCGGAAAAGGCACTCCGGCGGTCATAGCCCGCCAGCACGTACACCGCGACCGACATCGTCTCGAGGCCGAGGAACAGCACGATGAGATCCTGCGCATTGACCATGAACAGCATGCCGATCGTGGCCAGCAGCATCAGCACGTAGTATTCGGGAGCAACGAGCTGCTCCCGTTCGAGATAGCCGAGCGAGGCGAGGATCGATCCGGCGGCGACGAGAAGGATCAGCGCGGACCCGGCGAACCGGAAACCATCGAGGGCGATCATGTGCCCGATCCCGGGGTCATCCGGGGCGTTGAAGCTCAGCCACAGGAGCGCGGCGGCGGTGAGACCGAGCGAGGCCAGGCTCAGCCAGCCCGCGCGCCGACTGGCGCCGGCGCCGTCGTGGCGTACGCTGACGAAGAGCAGCACTGCGAGGGTGGCGACCGACAGCACGACTTCAGGCAGCAGCGCGACCGTCTGCCCCACCGGGGTCACAGGATCGAAGACGATGGTCACGGGCGTGCCTCCGGGGCCGGAGCGGTCGTGCTCGCGGGGCCCCGTTCGAGACCGGGCTGGACGAGATGCAGATAGTTCTTCGCGGCGGAATCCATGCGATCGAGGACCGGCCTGGGATAGAGTCCGAGCCAGATCATGCCGGCCACGAGCGGCAGCACCACCAGGAGCTCGCGCGGCGTGAGGTCTGTGA
This sequence comes from uncultured Gemmatimonadales bacterium, assembly GCA_963817435.1. GTDB lineage: Bacteria > Gemmatimonadota > Gemmatimonadetes > Gemmatimonadales > GWC2-71-9 > JADJOM01. The sequence continues at coordinate 592,909 of CAWFNY010000001.1, read as the reverse complement.
GGTGCTCGTTCTCGGGCTTGTCGAGCTTGTTGAAGATGATCCGCTGCAATGCCCACAGCATGTACGCGGCGGCGAAGATCACGCCGGTCGCGGCGATGCCAGTCGCCCACGGGTACCGGCCGAAGCTGCCGACCAGCACCAGGAATTCGCCGATGAAGCCGTTGAGCCCGGGGAGCCCGATCGAGGCCAGCGCGGTCACCACGAGAATCAGGGAGAACACCGGAATCACCCGGGCGAGCCCGCCGAAATCCGCGATCTCGCGCGTGTGGCGCCGTTCGTAGAGCATGCCGATCAGGAGGAACAGCGCGCCGGTCGAGAGCCCGTGACCGATCATGATCATCAGGGCGCCCTGGACGCTCTGCAGCGTCGCGGCCCAGATGCCGAGCATCACGAAGCCGAGGTGGCTCACGGAGGAATAGGCCACCAGCTTCTTGATGTCAGGCTGCACCATCGCGACCAGGGCCCCATAGACGATCCCGATGATCGCCAGCGTGACCACGATCGACGTGACCATCGGCGACAGCGCCACTTCCGGGAAGAACGGCACCGCGAACCGGAGGAAGCCGTAGGTGCCCATCTTGAGGAGAATGCTCGCCAGGATCACGCTGCCCGCGGTCGGCGCCTCGACGTGGGCGTCGGGAAGCCAGGTATGGAACGGGAAGATCGGCACCTTGATGGCGAAGGCGATCGCGAACGCGAGGAACAGCCAGGGGGCGAGCCCGCCCAGCAGGGGCGCCACCGACAGGAACTGGTCGTACGCGAAGCTCGGCGTGCCGGTGTGCTTCCAGACCTGGAACATCATCACGATGATGGCGACCAGCATGAGCAGCGAGCCGGCCATGGTGTAGATGAAGAACTTGATGGCGGCGTAGAGCCGGTTCTTCCCGCCCCAGATCCCGATGATGAAGTACATCGGGATCAGCATCACCTCCCACATCACATAGAAGAGGAACATGTCGAGGGCGAGGAACACGCCGAGCATGCCCGTCAGCAGCGCCAGCAGCAGGCCGTAGTAGAGCTTCTCCCGCTGCCCGATGTACTTGAAGCTGCTCAGCACCGCCAGCGGCATGATGACCGTGGTGAGCAGCACCATGAAGAGCGAGAGGCCGTCGAGACCGAGGGTGTAGCTGATCCCCCACGCCCCGAGCCACGGCGCGGTGACGCCGAACTGCATCGCCGACGTGGTCGGGTCGAACGCCCACCACAGCCCGAGCGACAGGATCAGCTCCAGGCAGGTGACCGCGAGCGCGACCTGCTTCGCCCGGGCGGCCGGCAGCAGTGCGATGGGGAGGACTCCGATCAGCGGCAGCAGGACGAGGGTGTTGAGAATCCACTGCCCGTAGCCGATAGACGCCAGGAAATCACTCATCGCCAGGCTACCATTCCGAGCACGTAGACCGCCCCGACCACGAAGAGCACCATGTAGACGCCGACCTGTCCGCTCTGCATCCGGCTCCCGATCCACCCGAGGGCCCGGGAGACAACCGCCGCACCGTTGACCCCGCCCCCGTCGATCACGCCCTGATCGACGCTCTTCCAGAGGACGACCCGCGAGAAACCGACCAGCGGCTGCACGATGTAGCGATTGTAGAGTTCGTCCACGTAGTACTTGTTGTAGAGCACCTTCCAGAAGCCCTGCTCCGGCGGCGCATCATGTGCCGGCACCGTCTTCGCCTTGAGCGTCACCGTCATCCCGAGGAAGAGTCCGAGCGCCGCGATCGCGATCGCCAGCCCGATCAGCGCCGACTCTGCCCCGCCCTCGGGCAGGACCGCTCGGGTGCCGAGCCCCTCCGAGACCCTGGCCCCCATCGAGGTGATGGGCTCGAGCCAGTGGTGAAGCCGCTCGGTGGCGCCGAGGCCATGCGCGAATTCGGGGAGGTTGAGCCAGCCGCCCGCGATGCTGAGGATGCCGAGCACCAGCAGCGGCCCGGTCATGATCCAGGGCGCCTCGTGCAGGTGCTCGCGTTCCCTGGCTCCGGTGCGATTCTCACCGAAGAAGGTCATCGCGATCAGCCGCGCCATGTAGAAGGCGGTCAGCAGCGCTGCGGTGAGACCCATCGCCCAGTAAAGGCGGAAGATCGGCTCGTGCTCGCCGCGCCCGAAGGCGAAGGCGAGGATCTCGTCCTTGGAGAAGAAGCCGGAGAACGGCGGGATCCCGGCGATGGCCAGCGTCGCCACGATCATCAGGAAGGCGGTCACGGGCATGTACTTCCGGAGTCCGCCCATGTTCCGCATGTCCTGCGCATCGTCGTGGCTGTGGGTGGCGTGATAGGCGTGGTGCATCGCGTGGATCACGCTGCCGGACCCGAGGAAGAGCAGCGCCTTGAAGAACGCATGCGTCACCAGGTGAAAGACGCCGGCGGTGATGGCCCCGGTGCCCACGCCGAGGAACATGTAGCCAAGCTGGGAGACGGTGGAGTAGGCCAGCACCTTCTTGATATCGTACTGGCGGAGTCCGATCGTCGCCGCGAAGAGCGCGGTCAGGGCGCCCACGCCGGCGACCACGGTCTGGCTCGTCGGGGCCAGCGCGAACAGCACGTTGGAGCGCGCCACGAGGTACACGCCGGCGGTCACCATCGTCGCCGCGTGGATCAGTGCGGAGACCGGGGTCGGACCAGCCATCGCGTCCGGAAGCCAGGTGTACAGCGGAATCTGGGCGGACTTGCCGGTGCAGCCGAGAAAGAGGAAGAGCGTGATCGCGGTGACCACCGCGCCGCCGGCCGGAAGCACGGCCGTCGCGTGGCCGAAGACGTCCTGATAGTTGAGCGACCCGAAGGCCTGCCAGATCAGGAACATCGCCACCAGGAATCCGAAATCGCCGATGCGGTTGACGATGAACGCCTTCTTGCCGGCGTCGGCATTGGCCTTCTCCGTGAACCAGAACCCGATCAGCAGGTAGGAACAGAGTCCCACCCCTTCCCACCCGATGAACATCATCGGGAAGCTGGCGCCGAGCACCAGCACGAGCATGAAGGCGATGAAGAGGTTGAGGTACGCGAAGTAGCGGGCGTACCCCTCATCCGACTTCATGTACCCGACGCTGAACAGGTGGATCAGGCTCCCCACGCCGGTGACCACGAGCAGCATGACCATGGAGAGCTGGTCGAGCTGGAAGGCGAAGTCGATCTGCAGCGACCCGACGGGGAGCCAGCTCCACAGGGTCACGACCTGGGCGGCCTCCGGCGAGCCCTGCCAGAGCGCGCTCAGTTCGAAGAAGAGCTTGAGCGCCAGCCCAAAGCTCGCGAGCAGCACGCCCGGCCCGATGAGCGACACGGCGGTCTTGGCGCCGGGGTGCCGGAGGGCAAGCGCGCCGTTCAGCAGGAAGCCGAGCAGCGGCAGACCGAGGATGAGGGCGATCGTGAGGTGCATCAGCCCCTGAGCAGGTTGATGTTCTTGAGGTCCACCGACTTGTGGTGGCGGAAGATCGCCAGGATGATCGCGAGACCGACCGCGGCCTCCGCGGCCGCCACCGTCATGACGAAGAAGACGAAGATCTGCCCGGAGAGTCCGTAGGCCTCCGAGAGCGCCACGAAGGTGAGGTTCACCGCGTTGAGCATCAGCTCGACGCACATGAAGATCACGATCGCGTTCCGCCGGATCAGGACGCCGGCGACCCCGATCGAGAACAGGACGGCCGAGAGGAAAAGTGAGGGTCCGACGAGAGACATCAGATCCTCCGCTTGGCGAGCACCACGGCGCCGACGATGGCCGTGAGCAGCAGGAAGGAGGTCAGTTCGAAGGGCACCAGGTACTGCTCGAACAGCGGCTTCGCGATGTCCCCCGGGACGCCCCGGGCCTCGGTGGCGCGCACCGGATCCACGCCGGCGACGTACATGGTCGAGTCGAACATCACCGCGGGTTCCGCGAGGGACGCGGAACGGCTGTACTCGAAGGCCATCCGCTCCCGGCTGTAGCCGCCGAGGGGCATGAGCTGGCTGCCGAGCACGCCGACCAGCACCACGGCCACGAACCAGAGCGGCGCCCGGCGGGACTCGCCCTGGTCATGCCCCAGATTCAGGAGCATGATCACGAAGAGGAACAGGACCATCACCGCGCCGGCATAGACCAGGATCTGGATCGCGCCGATGAACGGGGCATGCAGCATGAAGAAGATCGCGGCGAGGCAGAGCATCGTGGAGATGAGCCAGAACGCCGATGCGATCGGGCTCCGCATCACCACCACCAGCAGGGCGGAGAGGGTCGCAACGATGGCGAAGAACCAGAAGACCTGTTCGGTCATCATTCGCCTTTCGGGTCGGTGGGATCCCAGAGCGTCGAGACCGGATGGGTCTGCGACGACAGCCGCTCGAGATCGTAGACGAAACGGTCCCGGCTGTATTCCGCGTTCTCGTAGTGCACGCCGACGTGGATGGCTTCCTCGGGGCAGACTTCCTGGCAGTACCCGCAGAAGACGCAGCGGAACTCGTCGATCTCGTAGATCAGCGGGTAGCGATTGCCTTCCTCGTCCTCGCCCGGCACCAGCTTGATGCAGTTGGCGGGGCAGATCTGCGGGCAGAGTCCGCAGGCGACGCACTTGGAGCGGCCCTGCTCGTCGGTGAGCATGCGATGGGTGCCGCGCCACCGGGGGGAGATGGTCCACGCGCCACGCTCCATCTCGGGCGCGCTCTTCTCCTCGGGGTATTCCATGGTCACCTTCGGCTCCAGCATCTTCTTGAAGGTGATCGCCATCCCCTTGAGGGTCGCCCGGACGTAGCTCACGTCCTTGACCGGCCGCTTCATGACCTTCACGCCAATTGCCATAGTCTCCTCAGGCCGTCCGCTCGAGCCCGCCCGCGGCGGCGTTCCTGCCGCGCGAGCCGGTGATGAGCAGGCCACGATCGAACACGCGGAACACGATGTAGCCCAGCACCACGTTGATCAGGAACAGCACGACCATCTTCACCAGCGGCGTGGTCACGCCGAACACATTGTCGATGAGATAGATGGCCAGCGCGATCAACATGATGTAGGCGAGGCCGATCGGCATCAGGACCTTCCAGCCGAGCGCCATGAGCTGGTCGTAGCGGAAGCGCGGGAGCGTCCAGCGGATCCACATGAAGAAGAAGAGCCAGAAGAAGACCTTGAGGAACATCACGCATCCCGTCAGCACCGTCGCCAGTACCCCCGGATGCAGGCTGCCGAGCAGCCCCGGATGCGCCGGATCCACCGAGACGAACGGGATGCCCCAGCCGCCGAGGAAGAGCGTGGTGACCATCGCCGATACGGTCACCATGTTCGCGTACTCGGCGATGAAGAACATCGAGAACTTCATCGCGGAATACTCGGTGTGATAGCCGGCGATCAGCTCCGACTCCGCCTCCGGCATGTCGAACGGCAGCCGGTTGGTCTCGGCGAAGCCCGATACCAGGAAGATGAAGAAGCCGAGGAAGAGCGGGAAGATGAACCAGCCATGCTCCTGCTGGGCGCGAATGATGCCGGAGAACGACACGCTGCCCGTCAGCAGGATCACCGGGATCAGCGACAGCCCCATCGCGACTTCGTAGGAGATCATCTGGGCGCTCGCCCGGAGACCGCCGAGGAGCGAATACTTGTTGTTCGAGCTCCACCCGGCCAGCGCGATGCCGTAGACCCCGGTCGAGCTGATTGCGAGCACGAACAGGATGCCGATCGGGATGTCGATGACGGACATCGTCATCAGTCCGTCATAGCGGAACTGGCCGAGGAGCGGCAGCGTGAAGTCGAACTTCACCGGCAGCGGCGCGGCCCACTGGATCACCGAGCCGAGGATCATCGCCGGGATGAAGGACATCATCGGCGCGAGCATGAACAGCACCCGGTTGGCCTGCCCCGGGAAGGTTTCTTCCTTGAGGATGTTCTTGACACCGTCCGCGGCCGGCTGCAGCAGGCCGCCAAACCCGACCCGGTTCGGGCCGAGGCGATACTGCATCCAGGCGGAGACCTTGCGCTCCATCAGGGTGAGCAGGGCGACGCCCACCACCGTCGCGGTGAAGACCACGAGCAGCTTGATGACCGTGAGCAGCAGCATGCCCTTGAGTTCTGGCGTCATGGCTCAGGCCCCCTGCGGCGAAGCCACGGAGGCCCGCGCGACGCGACCGGTCATGCCGAGATCGCCGTAGGTGAGGCCCGCCAGCGCCGGCGTCATGTTCGCCACCATGGCGAAGGCCTCGGCCGCGGTGCTGGGCTCGAGCCGGCCGGCCTCCGACGCGATCCACCACGCCGGCCGCGCCATGCCCGGCGCCGTACGCGCCTGCTGATACCGCTGAACCCTCAAATCCCGGTTCACGAAGGTCCCATGCTCTTCCGCGACCGTCGTCACGGGAAGGATGAGCTGTGCCGCCGGCAGCTCCTGGGCGAGCAGCGTGCCGAGCACCACGACTGCGATCGCGCCTCCGACCAGCGCCGCCTCGGCGTCGGTCAGGGTCACGTCGAGCAGCACCACGAGATCCGCCGCCGACGCGGCCTTCACGGCGGCCTGCCAGTCGGTCGAGTAGCCGAGCAGCCGGGCACCGTCCCCGTTGGCCGCCCGCTCCCGGCGAAGCGCCAGGTTCGGCACGCCTCCCAGCGGCTCCTCCGAGTCCGCCATCGGCACCTGCACGGCGAGGGTGACGCTGGCGCTCTTGAGCAGCGCCTTGACCATCCCCAGCGCCTCGAGCGAGGCGTTCCCGGACGCGAGCACCACCGCCTTGCCGCCCTTCCCGGCCAGCTCGCCGAGCCGGACCAGCGCGGGGGCCCAGTCGGTCGCGACGTGACGATTGCCTTCCCGCAGCAGCGGGGCCTCGATCCGGTCGCCGCGGTTCATCCAGCGATAGTTCATCCGGCCATGATCGCAGATGAAGTGGCGATTCACGTCGAGATTGGGCCGGGGGCGGAGGCGCACGACGGTGTTGTCGCGGGTGTCGATCATCACGTTGCAGCCCTGCGAACAGCCGGTGCAGATGCTGCCCGTCTTGTCGAGGTCCCAGGCGCGAGCCTTGTGCAGGAAGTCCTTCGAGATGAGCGAGCCGACGGGGCAGAGGTCGACGACGTTGCCGGCCCACGGATGGTCGAGAAGCTGCCCCTCGTCGATGCCGATGTGGGCGCGATCGCCGCGCTCCGACACGTTGAGGACCGGCTGTCCCGCGACATCGTCCATGAAGCGGACGCATCGGGTGCACAGGATGCACCGGTTGCGTCACGTACAGCACGTCCGGCCCGAAGTCCTCGACCGGATTGTAGCGCTTGGCGTAATCGCCGTAGCGGGTGCCGTCGCGGCCTTCCTGGAAGGTGTAGTCCTGCAGCTCGCACTCTCCCGCCTGGTCGCAGATGGGGCAGTCGAGCGGGTGATTGATCAGCAGGAACTCGAGCACCCCGGTGCGCGCCTTGCGGGCCTGCTCGCTGTCGGTGTGCACCACCTGGCCATCGGCCACGGTCGTGACGCAGGCCGGCATCAGCTTGGGGGCCTTCTCCACCTCGACGAGACACATCCGGCAGACGGCCGGCGAGGGGAGCGAGGGGTGATAGCAGTAGTGCGGCACGAGCACGCCGGCCTGCTTGGCCGCCTCGATGATGCTGGTCCCCTTGGGGACCTGCACCGTCATGCCGTCGATCGTGACTGAGACGAGATCCGTCACACGCTCACCGTCGCCGGCTGCTTCATCCGGCTGAGATAGGCATCAAATTCGCCGCGGAACTTCCTGATGGCGCTGACCACGGGAGCGGCGCAGGAGTCGCTGAGCACGCAGATGGTCTTGCCCGTCATGTTGTCCGCAAGATCGAGCAGCAGTTCGATGTCCTGGGGCTTGCCCTTCCCGGCGAGAATCCGCTCCAGGATCTTGGTGGTCCAGGCCGTGCCCTCGCGACACTGGGTGCACTGGGCGCAGGACTCGTGGGCGTAGAACCGCGCCAGCCGCATCACCTGGTAGACCATGTCGGTGGAGTCGTCCATCACGATCATGCCGCCCGAGCCGAGCATCGAGCCCTTGGCCACGATGCCCTCGTAGTCCATGGGGCAGTCCTCGATCTCCGCCGCCGTCATGATCGGCACCGACGACCCGCCGGGGATGACCGCCTTGAGGGTCCGGCCGGGCCGCATCCCGCCGCACATGTCGTAGATGAGCTCCTTCATCGGCGTGCCCATCGTGATCTCGTAGTTGCCGGGCTTCTGCACGTGGCCGCAGACCGAGATCAGCTTGGTGCCGGTGCTCTTCGGGCTGCTGAGGCAGAGGCCCTTGTACCAGGCCGAGCCGCGCATCAGGATGTGCGGGACGGCCGACAGGGTCTCGACGTTGTTGATCGTGGTGGGACAGGCCCACAATCCGGCGACGGCCGGGAACGGGGGCTTGATCCGCGGATTGCCGCGCTTGCCCTCGATCGAGTTCATCATCGCGGTCTCTTCACCGCAGATGTAGGCCCCCGCCCCGCGATGAACGACGACGTCGATCCGCCGCCCGCTGCCGAACACGTTCGCGCCGAGCGCGCCGTTCTTGTAGGCGTCCTCGACGGCCGCGGTGAGGATCTTGTGTTCCGTCGGTGAATTCCCCGCGGATATAGACGTAGATCCGCTCGGCGCCGATCGCGTGCGCGGCGATGGCGCAGCCCTCGAGGAGCTGATGCGGCGTCCAGCGGATGATCTCGCGGTCCTTGAAGGTGCCGGGCTCCGACTCGTCGGCGTTGCAGACGAGGTAGTGCGGCTTCACGACCTCCTTGGCCATGAACGACCACTTCATCCCGGTCGGGAACCCCGCGCCGCCGCGGCCGCGAAGGCCGGAAGCCTTCACCTCCTCGACGATCTGCTCGCGGGTCATGCCGAGGGCCTTCTTCAGCCCCTCATACCCCCCGCGCTTGACCCAGCCGTCGAAGGTGCGGGCGCCCGCGTCGCCGAAGTACTTGGAGAGGACCGGCGTTTCCCTGGCGTGGCTCGGATGCGGATAGCCCATTACTTGTACCCCTGCAGGATGCCCGCGACGCGCTCGGGCGTGACGCCTTCGATGAAGTCGTCATCGATCAGGACCGGCGTCGCGAAGCCGCACGCGCCCAGACATTCGACCTCGATGACGGTGAAGCGGCCATCGGCGCTGGTGGCGCCGAGTTCACCGCAGCCGGTGTGCTTCAGGAAGGCCTTGGTGACCTCCTCCGCCCCGCAGATGTTGCAGGGCGAGGTGGTGCAGACCTGGATGAAGTGGCGGCCCACCGGATGGGTGTGGTACATCGTGTAGAAGGTCACCACGCCCTTCACGAACGCCGGCGTGAGGCCGAGGACGTCGGCCACTTCCGCCACGGCGCGCTCGGAGATCCAGCCGCGGTGTTCCTGCACGATCCACAGTACCGGGAGCAGGCAGGCCTGCTTGGTGGGGTACTTCGAGAACAGGCCCTCGAGCTTGGCCTTGGCCTCGCCAACGAAGACGGGCTGATAGTTCTCGTCCTGGACGGCCGAGTGGGCGGTGCCGCTCATCGGTCAATCTCTCCCATGACGATGTCGATGCTGGCGTTGATGGCGATGACGTCGGACAGGAGCACGCCCTCGCAGAGCTTGGGGAGGCAGGCCAGGTTGATGAAGGACGGCGGCCGGATCCGCCACCGGACCGGCTTGGCGGTGCCATCGGAGACGAAGTAGTAACCGAGCTCGCCCTTGGGGTTCTCCACGCCGAGGTACGCTTCGCCGACCGGCGCCTTCACCCCTTCCATGACCTGCTTGAAGTGGTAGATCATCGCCTCCATGTCGCTCATCGCCCGGGACTTGGGCGGGAGGATGAGGCGGGGATCGGCCACGTTGATCGGCGCGCCCCTGAGCTTCTCGAGGCGGTCCAGCGCCTGCTCGAGGATGCGCACCGACTGGTACATCTCCTCGAGGCGCACCCGGTAGCGGTCGTAGATGTCGCCATGCTCGCCGACCGGGACGTCGAAATCGTAGCTGTCGTACCCGAGATAGGGCCGGTCCTTGCGGACGTCGTAGTCGACGCCGCTCGCCCGGAGCATCGGGCCCGAGAGCGAGTAGTTGATCGCGTCCGGCCCGTTGATGACCCCGACCCCCTGCGTCCGCCCGCACCAGATGGCGTTGCGGGTGAACATCGAGTCGGTCTCGTTGAGCGTCTTCGGGAAGGTGCGGCAGAACTCGCGCAGCCCGGCCTCGAATCCATCCGGGATGTCGGCCATCAGGCCGCCGATCCGGGCCATGCTGGTCGTCAGGCGGGCACCGGTCCACGACTCTTGGAGATTGTAGAGCCGCTCCCGCTGATAGAAGAGCCAGAGGAACGGGGTGAAGGCGCCCAGGTCGATGCCGGTCGTGCCGAGCCAGACTAGATGGGAAATGATGCGGCTGATCTCGCAGGCGACGACCCGGAGCACGGTGCACCGCTCCGTGATCTCGATCCCCATCAGCTTTTCGGCCGCCAGTGCGAGACAGACGTTGTTCGCCATCGGGCTGAGATAGTCGGTGCGGTCGGTGAGCGGCACGATCTGATTGTAGTGCCGATACTCGCCGAGCTTCTCGAAGCCCGAATGCAGATAGCCGATGTGCGGCACCACCCGGACGACCGTCTCGCCGTCGAGCTCGACCACCAGCCGGAGCACCCCGTGGGTCGCCGGATGCTGGGGCCCGATATTGATGAGCATGTGTTCGCTGCCCATGTCATCCTGGTCGGCCAGGTGTTCCGGCAGCTTCACCCCCAGCGGCACCCGGCTCGGCTGCCCCTGCGCATCGAGTCCCGGCGTGGACAGACTCATCTCGAGGGTGCGCGTGCTCACTTGACCCCTCCCCGCTCGCCCTGGCTCAGGCGCGCCTTCATGTCGGCCGGGAGTTCGCTGTAGGCCTCCGCGATCGAGAGTTCCTCGAGCGAATAGTTCGCCTCGGGATTGGCGTTGAGCGCCTGCCGGGTCTGCTCGGCCCGGCTGAAATGCCCGCGCAACGGGAAATCCTTGCGGAGGGGGAAACCCTCGGCGTAGGTCTCCCACATCAGGATGCGGCGCAGGTCGGGATGGCCGGGGAAGCTGACCCCGAACATGTCGAAGACCTCGCGCTCGAGCCAGTCAGCGCCCTTCCAGAGATCGTAGACCGAGTCGACGGCGAGCGCGGCCGCCTTGTCGAGCTCGACCTTGATGCGCAGATCCGCCTTCCGGCTCAGCGAGCGGAGCTGCCACACCACCTCGAGCGGCCGCTCCACGTCGCGATATTCCACGGCGGTGATGTCGGTGAGGTAGTTGAACTGCTGTCCCGCGTCGTCACGGAGCCACGCGAGGACCTCGTGGACCCGGGCCGGCGTGACGTAGACGATGGTGTCGCCGCAGGAGACCGCGTGCCGCAGGATCGCGTCGCCGAAGCGGGCCTCGAGCGCGGCGACCGAGGGGCTGGCCATGGCCGCCGTCACGAGAGGTCCCCCGCTCCGCCGGGGACGCGGAGTGCATGCCCTGCGCTCATGCAGACCTCGTCTGGTGCACGGAGTTTCCGAACGGCTCGGAGACCTCGTCAATCTTGCGGGCCGGCAGGAAGAGGCCGTCGGGACCGAGCAGGTGCTCCTGGCGAAGATCGGGATCGAGGAAGCTCTCGCCCCGGATCTTCTTCTGCAGAAGCTGGATGCCGTAGATCAGGCCCTCGGGCCGCGGGGGGCAGCCGGGGACGTAGACGTCCACCGGGATGATGGTGTCGATCCCCTGGACCATGGTGTAGGTGTCGAAGATGCCGCCCGAACTGGCGCAGGCACCCATCGAGATCGACCACTTCGGCTGCGGCATCTGATCCCAGATCTTGCGGATCACCGGGGCGAGCTTGAAGGGCAGCCGTCCCGCGCAGATCAGGACGTCGGCCTGGCGCGGCGAGAAGCTCATCCGCTCCATCCCGAAGCGCGCGATGTCGAAGCGGCTCGCGGCGCTGGCCATGAACTCGATCGCGCAGCAGGCCGTGCCGAACGGCATCGACCAGAGCGAGTTCGACCGCGCCCAGTTGGACAGGAAGTCGAGGCGGGTGGTCACCCAGTTTGGCGACATCGAGGAGACTTCCGTCCCCGCCCCGCCCTCAGGCAGTGTCAGTCCCATTGCAGGGCCCCACGCTTCCAGATGTAGAAGTAGCCGATCGCGAGAATCGCCACGAAGACGAACATCTCGATCAGCAGCAGACCCCGGATCTCGGTCAGCTGATTGAACGCCGCCCCCCAGGGAATCATGAAGACGGTCTCGATATCGAACACGATGAACAGCATCGCGACCAGGTAGAACTTCACGCTGAACCGCTCGCGGGCGTCGCCGAGCACCGGCATGCCCGACTCGTACGGCGCGAGCTTGGTGGGGGTGAGGCGATACGAGGATAGAACGTGTGACAGCCCCAGCATGAGGATGGCGTTGACGACCACGAACGCCACCACCAACAACACCGGGATGTAAGCCTGCAGCATGGAGGGAGCCTCGCTCGTGAATTCCTTCACATTGGGGCGCGAATAAAGTAACCCGGACTCGGTCAGGGTGGTACCCCTCGAATCGTTCAGCCTGCCCAGCCGCCGCCGTCCGCTCTGTTTCGCGAGCCCGGCGGGCTTATATTCTGCGGCCGTCGAGTGCGTCGTCCCCTATCCTGCCGAGCCGTCGGGCCACCGAGCCGCGGCGCCGTCAGCCCAACCCCCAGGTCTATGTCCATCAAGTCCGACCGCTGGATCCGCCGCATGGCGAAGGAAACCGGGATGATCGAGCCGTTCACCGAATCGCAGGTGCGGCAGGTGGACGGGGCCGGCCGCCGGGTCATCTCGTACGGCCTCTCCTCCTACGGCTACGACATGCGGGTGGCGCCGGAGTTCAAGATCTTCACGAACGCCCTGTCGGCGATCGTGGACCCGAAGGAGTTCGACAGCAAGAGCTTCGTGGAGTTCGAGGGGCCGGTCTGTATCGTGCCGCCCAACAGCTTCGCCCTGGCGCGCTCGGTCGAGTACTTCCGGATCCCGCGCAACGTGCTCACGATCTGTGTGGGAAAGTCGACCTACGCCCGCTGCGGCATCATCACCAACGTGACCCCGTTCGAGCCGGAATGGGAAGGCCACGTCACGCTCGAGATCTCCAACACCACGCCGCTGCCGGCCAAGGTGTACGCCAACGAGGGGATCTGTCAGGTGCTCTTCTTCGAGGCCGACGAGGACGACATCTGCGAGACGTCGTATAAGGATAAGGCGGGGAAGTACCAGAAGCAGACCGGTGTCACCCTTCCGAGACTATGAATGTGATGTGGGAAACGTTCTCCACAGACAACGCGCCAGTGCCGCCGCGACGGCCCTGACCCCCATCCAGCATGGAGCGCCGGAAGCCTCGCCGGCGCCCCACCCGAAGCACGAGTCCCCCGGTATCCCCAGGCTCACCAACGAAAAAACGGGTCGGCTCGTAGATGATGCGTGACAATCTGTCCCGAGTCTATAGCGTTCAAGAAAGCAACCGGCGAAACCCCATTAGATTCCCTGCGTCAGAGACGGCACGTCATCCATAGGTGAGCCCGAGGGCTCACTCTCTCTGCTTCTTCAGGACGGATCATGCGCGCTTTGCTTCTCACCCTGCTGATCGCCGCTCCACTCGCCGCCCAGAACCCGCCACAACCGCCGACCCCCGCCCCCCCGGGTGGACCGAAGCCCATGGCCCCCGCGCCGCAGCGCGACCTTCGGGCGCCGGTGGCGGACACCGGCATCTTCAGTCCGCTTGCCCTGCCCCCGGCGAATGAACTGCGCCGCGCGAACGGGGCACCCGGCACCAGGTACTGGCAGCAGCGGGCGGACTACACCATCAAGGCCACGCTGGACACCGCCGCCAAGCGGATCGACGGTACGGTGAGCATTCGCTACACCAACAATTCGCCGGACACCCTCCGGCGGGTGTGGATGCAGCTCGATCAGAACCTCTTCCGGAAGGGCAGCGTTGGCTCGTTCCTGAACTCCCAGGAGAGTCGCTTCGGGGGCGCCGGGTTCGATGGGGGCTTCCAGATCACCAGCTTCACCCAATCCCAGGAGAGCGGACTGCGGCCCAGCCGCGGCAAGGTGGGCCAGCTCGCCCCCAAGCCGGCGCCGGTGAAGACCCGGGTGGACGACACGATGATGGATGTCGACCTCGCCTTCCCTCTCGCCCCTGGTGCGACCACGGTCTTCGATATCGCCTACGGATTCACGATCCCGGAACATGGCGCCGATCGGATGGGCCGCGACGGCTCGCTCTTCGAGCTGGCACAGTGGTATCCCCGGATGTGCGTGTACGACGACGTGAACGGCTGGAACACCCTGCAGTACCTCGGGCAGGGCGAGTTCTACCTCGAGTACGGCGACTTCAATTACGAAGTCACCGTCCCGGCCGGCTACATCGTGGCGGGCACCGGCACCGTGCAGAACCCGCTCGAGGTCTACACCGCAACCCAGCGGACTCGCCTCGCCGCGGCCATCAAGTCGGACACCATCACCCCGATCATCACCCAGGCCGACCTGACCTCCGGCGCGGCGCGCCCGAAGAAGACCGGAACCCTGACCTGGAAGTTCCAGGCCCATAACGTTCGCGACGTGGCATGGGCCGCCAGCCCCGAGTACCTGTGGGACGCCAGTGGCTGGCAGGGCATCCTCGCGAACGCCTACTACCGCCCCTCCGCCATCGCGACCTGGAAAGACGGCGCCGACATGAGCCGGGCCTCCATCCAGGAATACAGCGGACGCTGGCTCCACTATCCCTATCCGCAGATCTCCGCGGTCGAGGGTCCGGTATCGGGCATGGAATACCCCATGCTCGCCATGGAGGCCAAGGACGACACGAAGGAAGGTCTCTACGCGGTCATCACCCACGAGATCGGCCACATGTGGTACCCGATGATCGTGGGCTCCGATGAACGCCGCTACGCCTGGATGGATGAGGGCTTCAACACCTTCATCAACATCTTCTCCGAAGAGGGGTACTTCAAGCGCGACGACACCCGGCGGCGGATCGGCGAGGCGCGTTTCGCCCTGATGAACGATCAGGCCCCGACCGCGCAGCCGATCATGACCTACGCCAACCGCTACCGCACCCAGGGCAACCTCGGCGCTCTGGCGTACATCAAGCCGGCGCTGGGCCTCTACGTGCTTCGCAACAAGGTGCTGGGCCCCGATGTCTTCGATGCGGCGTTCAGCGAGTACACCCACCGCTGGGCGTTCAAGCATCCACAGCCCGCCGACTTCTTCCGCACCATCGAAGACGTCTCGGGCCGCGACCTCGACTGGTTCTGGCGCGGCTGGTTCTTCACCACGGCCGCGCTGGACCAGGCGGTGGACTCGGTGGCGCAGCGCCCGGGCTCCAGCGGACAGGGCCAGACCAGGGTCTATCTGCGTAACGCCGGGCAGCAGGTGATGCCGGTGGAGCTGCAGCTCACCTTCGCCGACAGCACCACCCAGCTGTACAAGTATCCGGTCGAGATCTGGTACAAGGGCGACAAGTACACCGCCACCATCCCCACCGACAAGCCGGTCATCGCGGCGACGGTGAACCCCGATGGCCAGTTCCCCGACCTGGTCCCGGGGAACAACGGCTGGAAGAGCGCGTCAGGCAACTGATCGCTCGATGGCCCACGAACGACAGCGGGGCGAGCCACCGAGGCTCGCCCCGCTGCGTTCCGGCCCCCTCCTCAATGCAGGGTGGCCGTCGCGGCAATCAGCGCCGCACGGAAGGCGCGTTCCGAGTCCGCCGGACGTGCGTCGTCGGTCGTGTTCACGCACGCGATCACCCCTGCTCGGCTCGCAGGATTGAAGTAGATCCACGAGCGGAACCCGGCCTGTTCGCCGGCGTGCCCGATCAGTCTCGTTCCACCGGCGTTCATCGTGAAGAAGCCGAGCCCGATCCCTTCGGCGCTGTCCGGGGCGAGCGGTACCACCGTCCGCCACATCTCCTCGAGGGTCGCACGATGCAGCACGGTGTCGTACAGACCGGCACGTGCGGTATCGCCGCCGGTCGCGCCGGTCAGGAACGCCATCCAGAGCGCGAGATCCCCGACCGGCGCATTCCACCCTCCATTCGGGATCGTGATCCCGGGATTGAACTCCCGGCCGTTGTCCACGAGCCGTTCCGTGCCTGAGGAATCCCTGACGAGGGTGTAGTTGTTCGAGCGGTACGCCGCGAGGTGCCAGGGCGTGGCGTTGAAATAGCTTTCGTGGATGCCGAGCGGCGCCCAGAGATTCTTGTAGATGTACGACTGCCAGGGATCACCGGTGATCGCCTCGATCACCCGCGCGAGGTAGATGTACGCGGGATTGCTGTAGCTGTAGCGCGAACCCGGCGGAAAGCGGATCTCCTGATAGGGCATCATCGCCACGAGCTGTTCCCAGCGCGTCGGCTCGAACGGTTCCCACTCGGTGTACTTGCGGTAGGGCCAGGTGAGGTTCTGAAAGCCGGACGAGTGCGACAGCAGCATGCGGAGCGTGATGTCGTCCATCGACCCGTAAGGATTGTGGACCTGGCGCAGTTCGGGGACCCACTGGGTGATGGGATCATCGAGCGAGAGCAGCCCGCGATCGCGAAGCTGCATGATCGCCACTGCCGTGAGTGTCTTGGTGATCGACCCCCAGTGGAAGATGGTCCGCTCGCCAATCGGCGCCCGGGCCGAACGGTCCTGATATCCGGCCAGATGCCTGGCGACGATCCTGCCCTGCCGCACCGCCACCAGGCTGCCACCCGCGACGCTATCCACCACCATGAGGCTGTCGAACGCGCCGACCGCCGCCGCCCACCCCGCCGGCGGTGGCTCAGGGCGCCGGGACTGCGCCGCGATGGGAATGGCGACGGCGGGCAGCAGGATGGCGGTGAGCAGACAACGGACAGGCGGCACAGACACTCCAGGGCGCGGGACCTCCGCAATGTCCGGGAGGGCCCCAGCCCCGTCAACTACTCGACCAGTTTGGCGTCGATCCAGACCGGGCCGCTGGTCGAGAGGATCACCGAGCCGCGGACGACCTCACCGGGCAGCAGCCGTCGTACCAACCGGTCGAACGGGCCATCCTTGCTCACCTGGATCTTGTACTGGAAGCTGATCGGCCTCGGAAGCTGGGTCTTGAACTCGTACGCCCAGGCGAACAGCTCCCGTTCCCCTTTGCCAGCGACCCGCTCCCGCCTGACCCGCACCTGGATGCCGGCCGTGCTCGGCACCGGGTACCATGGCCCCCACGGCACCCCCTCGCGTCCCTCCGGAGCGCCGCCTGACCGGCGCGCCATGATGATGTCACTCCAGCGGCTCACAGAATCTCCCTTCCGAATGTCGTGGATCCAGACACCGCGCCTCATCACCCGTGGGCGGAATGCTTCGGTTTGACCCGGCCGGAATATGGGCATCCGGCGTCAGTTTCCCGTCAAACGCGGCGACGGGGAGCTGATTTCCCCCGCCGACGACGCGATTGCAGCCGTTCCCGGCGGAAAGCTGAGGGTCGCAGCGTATCAGGATGGCACCACCGCCGCGTCGTCCGACGGTCACGACAAGATCGAGCGGGGCTGTGACAGCCCCGCTCGGGTCGATGGCGGCAAAGGTTTCCGGGGGGTGGATCTAGGGCGGGGAGAACGCGATCATGGGACTCCGAGCTGCCACAGCCCCGACACCATGTCGCTCGCGTACAGGCTCCCGTTGTAGAGCATCACGCCCCAGACGTAAGTGTTGCTGGCTCCGCCGGGCCTGACGCGGGCGATCTCCCTCGAGGCAAGGTCACCGGAGAGTGTGCCCGAGATATCGAGGGCCACCACGCCGCCGTTGTAGTAGGCGGCGTACAGCCGCTGATTCGGCTCGTCGATCCAGAAGTTGTGGGTGCCCGCCCCCGTCATGTGGTAGTGCGCGACTTCAACCGGCGCGGTCATGTCGCTCACGTCCACGACGTGAATATCGCCCGAGGCGCTCACGCCGACCGCGCCCGGCCCCTCCTCGCCGATGAAGAGGTATTTCTTCTCGCCGCTCACCGGATTCCAGAACCACCACCCGTTGTGGGTGTCTCCGCCGAACCCCTTCGTCTGGCTCACCTGCACCGGCACCGTGACGGACCCGCCGTGCGAGCCGTTGCCGACATCGAAGATGTACAGCCCCTCGTTCCACGCGAAGACAAACGCATAACCATCGCGCACGAAGGTGTCGTGGATGCAGTAATTGTCGGGGATCGGCGTGGAACTCGCGACGCTGATCGCCCCGGTGGCCGCCGCCGACAGATCGTAGATCCGGAGGGCGCAGTTCGGCGGATCCTTCGCGGTGAAGGCGTAGAGCGTGCCGCCGATCCGCGCGACCGTCCCGGTATGCAGTCCCTCGGGGACGTTCACCTTGGCCCTGAAGACCGCCGTACCCGGCGCCGTCAGCTCGTACGCGTGCAGTCCGGGGTTGCCGGCGCTCCCGCCACCCTCGGCGGTGAAGACCAGCCATCTGCCGTCATCCGAAACCTGAACATCGCTCACCGTCACGATGCTCGGCGTGATGATCGAATCCGCGAGAACCGGGGCGCCGGACGGGTCGAGCCGCCAGATCTTCACCGCGTTGCCGAGTGCAGAGCGCTGTCCCCAGGTCCCGGTGTAGGCATAGCCATCCGCGACCCAGAGATCGCTGGTATACCGCTCCGGCACGTTGTTGCCGCCACCCAGGACCGAGAAGGCCAGGCCGGTCGTCCCCTGGCTGTTGAATGCGACCGGAGAGCCGCCATAGCCGTTGAGCGTCGCCGTGACCGCCTGCAGCCCCGGCGTGGAGCCGAGCGTCGCGATCGCACTGGAAATCCCGAAGGCATCGCTCGGCGCCGAATCCGGATCGATCCGCCCCCCTCCCCCGGTCACCTGCCAGTGCACGTAGACACCGCCGACCGGCGAGCCGTTCTGGTCGCTGACCTTCACCCGGTACGGCTGCAGCACGCTGCCCGCCGGCGCCACCTGGTTGTTGCCGGAGACGATGGTCAACAGCCCGTGCTGGAGCGGGCCGGTGCTGTTGCCCGAACTGCAGGCCGCGGCCGAACAGAGCGCGACCAGCAGTCGATTGCGGAGAGAGAATCTCATAACCTGCCTTGACGATGGGCGAACCAGCGGCCGGTGTCGGTAGCCATGGTCACATCGCGTGACGGTGGGGTGCCGTCGTCGCCGGGTCGAGCAGATCGCCGTAGCGTCCCATGCGGTGCCCGGCCATCCGCCAGCCGAGCCGGACTCCGCCAGAAACCGAACGCACGCGGGTGGATCCGTAGAGAATCTGCGGCGTCAGCACTCCTCCTCCGACATTCCGTGCCGAGCCGATAGTGCCCTCGATGAACGGCTCGAGTCCGAGCGACCCGTGGGCCATCGCAATCTCATAGCCGTAGCCGAGGGTGTGCAGGGTGAAGCGGGTGGTGCCGAGGATGGAGTTTTCCAGGTGGGGACGGATGGACCGGAAGGGATCGAGTTCGCGCAGATCTTCGGGGCGGTCGGAGCGCTCGAAGCGATAGTAGCCGAGATGGGCGGACCGGCGATACGACGCCTCCACCAGCAGCGATTTGAAGACGAAGAAGCCGTTCGCTTCCTCGGTCCGCGCCCACTCGGCGAGCCCGTACATCCGTCCGCCAATCGCCTCACGATCCAGCCGCACCGAGGCGTGCCACTTCCACGCGTCGGTCCCCGCCCCGGGCCGGTGTTCCGGCGAATGCACCCTTGCCCGCGAGCCGGAGACTTCCACCCCCGCAACCGGGAACAGCGTCAGGCGCGCCGACCACGAATCGCCGAAGCGCGCGACCCGCGGCCACTGCCCCGGCCGCTCCGGCTCATCTCCATTGAACAACGCCCCTTCGAGCGACACCGGTCCCGCCCGGAATCCGGCGATCGTCACCGCGCGCTCGAGAATCTGCGATAGGTGGTGATTCACCGGGTAGCGATAGACCGGACGGCTCATCGGATCGTCCGATCCGAACGGCACGAACCCCTTGCCGACGCTGAGTGACAGACGGAATCCGCCGTCGAGACCGCCGAGAAGATCGACACCGGACAGCATCAGCTCGTGGGCGTAGGTGTGCGGATGCCGGCGGTCGTTGTAGCCCTCGCCCCAGCCACCGGGCAGCAGTTCTCCCCTGGGAATCGTCTGCCCTTCGAGGTTGAGGGTCCCGGTGAATCGCAGATGCCCGTTGAGTGCGCCGGCGTGAAGCATGATCATGGGCTGGGTGACACGCGCCTCCGTCATGCTCGTCCCGCCCGGCGCCCGTTCGACGCTCGTGACCACTCCGATCGCCTGCCCCATGACCGACGCCCATGGCGCCTGCTGGGCGGCTATGGAGCGGGCCGACACCAGCAGCATGACCAGCAGGAGGATTCGTCGGATGATCGGGCGCGTCACGATGGAGGAGTCTCGAGGGGCGGCAACGCCAGCGGCCCGGCCGTGAGGTGACGACCGGGCCGCAGGGGACCGCACAATACACCGATCACATCGCGACTTCGACCGCGCTCTCTTCCCGCCGGGTGACGCTGGCGGTGATGTAGTCGCGATACAGCCGGGAGATCCAGTCGATGGAGATGCCCTTCGGACAGGCCTCCATACACTCGCCATGCCAGGTGCAGCCGCCGAAGCCCTCGGCGTCCATGGTCTCGACCATGCTGAGCGCCCGGCGCATCCGTTCCGGCTGCCCCTGCGGCAGCATGCCGAGGTGGCCGGCCTTGGCGGAGGTGAAGAGCATCGCGGAGGCGTTGGGGCAGGCGGCGACACAGGCGCCGCAACCGATGCACTGGGCCGCATCCATCGCGGCGTCGGCATCGGTCTTCGGCACCGGCAGCGCATTGCCATCCTGGGCACTGCCGGTGGAGACGCTGACGAAGCCGCCCGCCTGGATGATCCGGTCGAACGCGCTGCGATCGACCACGAGATCCCTGACGACCGGGAACGCCCGGGCGCGCCACGGCTCGATGTAGATCGTGTCGCCGTCCTTGAAGCTCCGCATGTGGAGCTGACAGGTCGCGGTGCCCTTCATCGGGCCGTGTGCGACACCGTTGATCATCATGCCGCAGGAGCCGCAGATCCCCTCGCGGCAATCGTGGTCGAAGGCGATCGGCTGCTCCCCCTTGAGGATCAGTCCCTCGTTCACGACGTCCAGCATCTCGAGGAACGACATGTCGGGGCTGACATCCGGCGCATCGTAGCGGACCAGCTTGCCTGCCGCACCGCCTGCGGCCTGGCGCCAGACGTAGAGCGTCAGGTTCACTTGTAGCTCCGGGTGCTCAGGTGCACGTTCTCGAACTCCAGCGGCTCCTTGTGGACCACCGGGGCCTTGTCGTCGCCCTGGTACTCCCAGGCGGCAACGTAGCAGAATTTCTCGTCGTCGCGCAGCGCCTCGCCGTCCGGCGTCTGATGCTCGACCCGGAAATGCCCGCCGCACGACTCCTCCCGCTCCAGCGCGTCCCGGCACATCAGCTCACCGAACTCCAGGAAGTCCGCCACCCGCCCCGCCTTCTCCAGCGATTGATTGAGCTCGCTGCCACTGCCGGGCACGTTCACGTTCTCCCAGAACTCGCTTCGCAGCGCCGGGATCTTCCGCAGGTTGGTGCGCAGGCCCTCGGCGGTGCGCGCCATGCCGCAGTTCTCCCACATCAGCTTGCCGAGTTCCCGGTGGAAGGAATCGACGGTGCGCCTGCCCTTGATGCCGAGCAGCCTGGTGGTGCGCGCCGAGGTCTCGGCCTCCGCCGCCCTGAACGCGGGGTGACTGTTATCCAGCTTCGGCAGCGACGCGGACGCGAGATAGTTACCGATGGTGTACGGGATCACGAAGTACCCGTCGGCGAGGCCCTGCATCAGCGCGCTTGCGCCGAGGCGATTGGCGCCGTGATCGGAGAAGTTCGCCTCACCCAGAACGTGCAGCCCAGGGATGGTGCTCATCAGGTTGTAGTCCACCCACAGTCCGCCCATCGTGTAGTGCACCGCCGGAAAGATCCGCATCGGGGTGCGATACGGATTCTCGTCGGTGATGCGCTCGTACATCTCGAACAGGTTGCCGTAGCGCTCCCGGACCTTCTGCTCGCCCACCCGCCCGATCGCATCCGCAAAGTCGAGATAGACGCCGAGCCCGCCGGGACCCACGCCACGGCCCTCGTCGCAGACCTCCTTGGCGGCCCGGCTCGCGATGTCCCTGGGACAGAGGTTTCCGTAGCTGGGGTACTTCCGCTCCAGATAGTAGTCGCGCTCGGCCTCGGGAATCTGCTCCGGCGAGCGCTTGTCACCCTTGGCCTTCGGCACCCAGACCCGACCATCGTTGCGCAGCGATTCGCTCATCAGAGTGAGCTTCGACTGGTAGTCGCCGCTCACCGGAATGCAGGTCGGGTGAATCTGGGTGAAGCAGGGGTTGCCGAAGGCCGCGCCGCGCTTGTAGGCGCGGTAGGTCGCGGTGACGTTGCAGCCCTTCGCGTTGGTGGAGAGATAGAAGAGGTTGCCGTAACCGCCGGTCGCGAGAATCACCGCGTCGGCGGCGTGCGACTCGATCTTGCCGGTCACCAGGTCACGGGTCACGATGCCGCGGGCGACGCCGTCCACCAGCACCACGTCGAGCATCTCGGTGCGCGGGAACATCTTCACCGTGCCGGCCGCGATCTGCCGCTCCAGCGCCTGGTAGGCACCGAGCAGCAGTTGCTGGCCGGTCTGCCCCCGGGCGTAGAAGGTCCGGGAAACCTGCGCGCCACCGAAGGACCGGTTGGCGAGGAGGCCACCGTACTCCCGCGCGAACGGCACGCCCTGCGCAACGCACTGGTCGATGATGTTCACGCTGATCTGCGCCAGCCGGTAGACGTTCGCCTCGCGGGCGCGGAAGTCGCCGCCCTTCACCGTGTCGTAGAACAGCCGCCAGATGGAGTCGCCGTCGTTCTGGTAGTTCTTGGCCGCGTTGATGCCGCCCTGCGCCGCGATCGAGTGCGCCCGCCGGGGGGAATCCTGGAAGCAGAAGCACCGCACGTTGTAGCCGAGCTCGCCGAGCGTCGCGGCGGCGGCGCCGCCCGCGAGACCGGACCCGACGACGATCACCGAGTATTTCCGCTTGTTCGCGGGGTTCACCAGCTTCATCTCGAAGCGGTGCTTGTCCCACTTCTCGGCGAGGGGCCCCGAAGGAATCTGCGAATTCAGTTCCATGATTGATTCCTCAGTGCAGCACGCCCAGCAGCACCGCCACCGGGATGACCGTGAAACCGAGCCACACCACCACGGCGATCACCCGCGCGATCGGCCGGTGCAGCGGATTGGGCCGCGGCTGCGCGGCACCGAGCGAGCGGAGGCTGCTCCACGCGCCGTGATAGAGGTGCAGGCCGACCGCCGCCATCGCCACGATGTACAGCACCGCGACCAGCGGGTACGAGAGCCCAGTCACCAGGTTGTGGTAGACGTCGCCCTCGATGAAGTCGGGGTGAATCTGGCCGGTCGTGAAGTGCAGCAGGTGCAGCACGATGAACACCAGCAGCACGACCCCGCCGATGCGGAGCGTCATCGAGGCCGGCGTCGCGGCCTGCGCGACCTTCCGGGCATAGCCCACTGGACGGGCGGCACGATCGAGCAGGGTGAGCTGCACCGCCGCCACCACGTGCAGCAGCAGCGCCGCCAGCAGGATGACGCGGAGCAGCAGCGTGATCTCGTGCAGCGGACCGTGCAGCATGGCGCCGTACGCGTTGAGCTTCTCGGCGCCGAGGAACACCTGCAGGTTGCCCGCCATGTGCAGGATGACGAAGCCGATCATGATGAGGCCGGTCACGCCCATCACGACCTTCTTGCCGAGCGTCGACCTCCAGAACGACAGGATCTTGGTCACCGGATCTCCTCAGCCCAGCGTCTTCATGGTGTCGGCCACGGCCGCCGCGCTCTTGTGCAGGTCCGCGCGTTCCTCGGCGGTGAGCGATACCTCCACCACCTGCTCGAGGCCGCGCCGGCCGAGCTTCACCGGGACGCCGCAGAACACATCCTTGAGGCCGTACTCGCCGGTGAGCCAGGCCGCGCAGGGCAGGATCCGCTTCTTGTCCAGCACGATCGCCTCGGCCATCTGCACCGCCGCCGCGCTCGGCGCGTAGTACGCCGAGCCGGTCTTGAGAAAGTTCACGATCTCCGCGCCGCCGTTCCGGGTGCGGGTCACGATCGCGTCGAGCTTGTCCTTCGCGATGAGCTGGGTGACCGGAATGCCGGAAACGGTCGTGTAGGAAACCAGCGGAACCATCGTGTCGCCGTGGCCGCCGAGCACCATCGCCTGGATGTCCTCGACAGAGACGTCCATCGCCTCGGCGAGGAAGGCGCGGTAGCGCGCCGTGTCGAGCACGCCGGCCATGCCGAGCACCCGCTCGCGCGGAAAGCCGCTCGCCTTCATGGCGACGTAGCACATCACGTCGAGGGGATTGGAGACCACGATGACGATGCTCTGCGGCGCCACCCGGGCGATCTCCTTCGCCACCGAGCCGACGATGCCCGCGTTGGTCTTCACCAGGTCGTCCCGGCTCATCCCCGGCTTGCGCGCGATGCCCGCGGTGACGATGAAGAGTTCGGAGCCCGCTGCCGCGTCGTAGCCGTTGGTGCCCACGATACGGCTGTCGAATCCCTCGATCGGCGCCGACTGCCACTGGTCGAGCCCCTTCCCCTGCGGGACGCCCTCGATGACATCGACCATGACGACCGTGCGCGCGAGATTCTTCTCGGCGACGCGCTGGGCGGCGGTTGCGCCGACATTGCCAGCACCGACGACGGTGATCTTGTTGAACATGGATGTATGGCGTGGTGTGAGTTGATGCCAGCGGCGGCCGGTCGGCCGGCCCCGTGCCGTAGCGCCGGAAAGCTACTTCGCGCCCGATCCCCGGCAAAGCCCCGAACCCTGAACGACCGACGGGGCGGACTTGGTCCGCCCCGCCGGTATTCCATGGCCCTGCTACCGGGAATCAGGTCCCCAGGGGATTGCAGCTCGTGCCCAGTTTCCGCGCCGCGCACTCATCGGCGGGTATCGGCATCCGGCTGGGCACCGCCCCATTCGGCACCAGCGCCGGGATGGTCCCCAGCCTGCCGTAGCGCCGGGCGTCAACCCAGCGGGCCCCCTGCTCCCACAGCAGCGAGTAGCGCCGGTTGTACAGCAGTTCGTCGATGAACGCGGAGGCCGGACTCCCCGCCGTGAGCGTCGTCGGGGCGAGGCCACCGGCGTTCACCCGGACCAGGTCCAGATCCGGAATCGCGGCGGCGTAGTTGCTGAGCCCGATGTTCGCTTCCGCCCGGAGCAGCACCAGCTCCTCGTCCCGGATGATGGGAATCGGCGCGTTCTGGTCCGGCTGCCCCCCGGTGAAGTACACCGAGAACTTGCGGTTGGGGGCGATGGGGAACCCGGACAGCGAATAGCTGACCGTGGTGTCGTTCGGGTCGATCGTCGCCAGCTTGTCGAGCGCCCGCTGGTCCGGCGCCCCGCCCGGCTGCAACTGGGCATCGTCCAGCGTGTTGTTGAAAGCGAAGTACGTCGTGCCATCGAGCGTCTCGGAGAGCTCGTTGAGCACGTCGCCCGGTTTGTTGGAGAAATCGAAGTACGCCCCGACCCTGAAGTCCGCCGGATTGCTGGTGATGAAGGACTGCGACAGCGCCGTGAGCGCGTTGGCATAGCAGGTCGCCGCGCAGGCTGGCGTCGCCGTGGCCCGGAACACCCACGCCTTCGCGGCGAGGGCGCGGTTGACGAGGATGAGCGTCGCCGGCGTGTCGAAGCCCGTGAAGCCGGTGGGCATGCGGAACGGGAATCCCGTGCCCCCGGCCGCAAGGCTGTCCCGTGCCGCATCGAGCTCGGCGATGATGTACCCGTACACGCTGTCCTCGCTCACGAACGGGGCCGGTGTGGCACTCAGCGGATGATCGACATCCACCGGAGCGCCGAGAGACCCGTGACCGGCGACGAGGGGAAGGAAGGCCAGCGCCCGGAGGGTCCTGGCGAACCCGATCGAGGCCGCACGCTCCTCGGCGGTCATGTCGGGCGCCCGCGGCACGGCGTCCAGGTAGGTGTTGATGCTCCGGATGTTCTGGTACCGGCCCGACCAGACGGCGGAACCGAACTGCGTCGTGCTGAGCGGGCCGAAGAACGGCTCCTGGTAGTCGGGCTGGTTGTTGCCGGCGAGGTTGGCTCCCTCGCGGCCCATCGAGCCGTAGCGCCATATCACGTCCACGGCATCGCTCCGCGCCCCGATGAAGAGGCCAGTTGCGGCCACCGCCAGCTTGGCCTTGGTGGGATTCTTCACCAGGTCATCGAGCGTCGGATTGTTCGGATCGGTGATGTTGAAAGTGCCGCACCCCGCAAGGAGGCCAGTGGCCACCAGGGCAAGCAATGCGCTGCGGCGGGCGCCGGAAAGCAGAGTCGTCCGCATTGTCAGAACCCCACCGAGACGTTGAGGGAGAAGTTGCGCGAAGGCGGGTAGGGCCCGAGGTCGATGTTCCTGGTGATCGCCTGCGAACCGAAGTTGCTCGACTCGGGATCGTAACCGAAGTAGTTGGTGAACAGCAGCAGGTTCCGGCCCGTGAGCCCGATGCGCGCGTTGTCCGCCCCCGCGAACAGCGAGTGCACCCAGCGGCTGGGCAGCGTCCAGATGAGGCTCAGCTCCCGGAGCTTGAGGAAGGTCGTCGACTGCACGAAGGGCGTCGCCACGCCGTCCAGAAGACAGGCGTTGGCCCGTGCCTGCCCGGCGGCCGTCGCCTGGTCGGGCGAGAGCTGGTTGCAGTCATACAGCGACAGCGTCTGGTTCTGCGCCGCGCCCCCCTGCTGCCAGGCCCACAGCATCGAGATCGACAGATTCTTCCAGGTGAAGTCGTTGGCGAGCGTCAGCTGGAAATCGGGGTTGGCATCGCCGAGCACCTTGGTGATCGGGTTGCCGAGGCTGTCGTATCCGACGGTGCCGATGATCTGAGTTGCGGAATGTCCCGGTTCGATGAAGAACTCGCCGTAGGCCAGGCCGAAGCCGGCCGTGGACGGCCGGTACCCCGGCACCGGCAGGTCCAGCACCTTGTTGCGGAGCCGGGTGAACGTGGTGCGGGCCACCCAGCTGAAGTCCTTGCTCTGGACCGGTACGAAGCCCGCGGCCAGCTCCAGCGAGACGTTCCGCATGTGGCCGCCGTTGAGGAACTCCGAGGTGAACCCGCTGCTCGCCGCCGGTGTGCGCGACAGCAGCAGGTCGCTGGTCGTGTTGCTCGCGAGCGTGAGCTGGAGATTGGTGCGGCCGCCCCAGAATTCCGCGTCGATGCCGCCCTCCCACTCCTTCACCCGCTCCGGTTTGATCGTGGAGAGCCCGGCGATGGTGCTCACCGTGACGCCGCCGCTGCCATCGTAGGTCTGCCCGCCGACCAGCGAGGTGAACTTCTGGCCGAAGAGCGGTTGGTTGCCCGTCTGGCCGTACGCCAGGCGCAGCTTGAAATCGCTCCCCGTGCCGAGCAGCCCGGGAAACCGGTACGCGCCGGCAAGCCGGGGATAGAACCAGTACTTCGAGGCATCACCCAGCACGCTGCTCCGCTCGGCCCGCACGCTGCCGACCAGCGACAGCCGCTCGGCCATGGCCAGCGCCTCTTCCGCGCCGTAGAACGCCAGCGTCCGCTCGGTGGACCGCAGTTCGATCGGGTTGCTGATCACCGAGCCCTGCGAGACGCTGGTCTGCCCCGGTAGGATCCCGGTCGCGCTGATCCGGTTGCGCGCGAGCTGCCGGTCCTCGTACTGCACACCGAGCGAGGTCGTCAGGCGGTAGCTCTGCGACTCCGGCGCGAAGCTGTGGATCGCATTCAGGTTCCAGTTGAGGTTGCGCCCGTCGGCGCTGCCCAGGGTAATGGTCCCCGGATTGGGCAGCGTCTGCTCGAACGTCAGCTCCGGCGGCGCGATGACCTTGTTCTTCTGGTTGACGAAGTCCGCGCCGCCCGCCGCCACGAACCGGAGGCTCTGCCGGTCGGTGGTCCACGCGTTCCAGGAGAGGCGGCCACCGCCGGTGAAGCGGATCGCGGTCTCGTTGTTGGTCGCGAGCGCCGCGGTCTGCAGCGGGTTGGCGCCGAAGTAGCCGATCGCCGGCTGCGGATACACGCCATTCACCGGCGTCAGCGGAATGAAGCTCGGGATGTAGGCCAGCGCGTAGGTGACGCTCGCACCGGAGTTGTCGTTGTTGGTGAAGCCCTTGTCGTTGGAGTTCCGTGCAAAGGCGGTGGTCAGGTCGAGACTGAGCTTGTCGGTCAGCTGCTGCGTGATGTTGGCCCGGAGCGTCTGCCGCTCGGCACCGGTGCGACCGATGATCCCGTTGTCCTTCTTCCAGCTCCCCGACGCGAAGAACCGGGTCTTGTCCCCGCCGCCGCTCACGTCGAGCTGGCTCTCGTAGGAGACCGGCTTGTCGCCGGCCAGCTCGTGGAGGTGGTCATAGGCGGGCAGCTTGCCGTTCACCAGGAACGAACGCACCAGGTTCGAATCGAACAGCGCGAACGCCTGGGTGGTGTCGAACACCCGGAACCCCGGTCCGCGCAGCAGCTCGGAGACGCCCACCCGCTGGCTCAGGTTGGCGTGCACCTTCCCCGCCACCCCGCGCTTGGTGTGGATGATGACCACGCCGTTGGCGGCCTTGGAGCCATAGATCGAGCCGGCCGCGGCGCTCTTGAGCACCTCGATCGACTCGATGTCGTTCGGGTTCAGGTCGGCGAGACGGTTGGTGCCATCGTCCTGGGCGTCCCCCCGCGCGAGGTTGGAGCTGCTCCCCGTCACCGAGGAGAGCCCCGAAGGGATGGTGGCGTTGCTGTAGATGACCCCATCCACCACGATCAGCGGATCCGCGTTGCCAATGATGGTGTGCGGTCCGCGGATCTGCACCTGCACGCCCGCGCCGGGCGCGCCCGAGTTGGTCTGGATGTTGGCGCCGGCGACGCGCCCCTGCAGCGCCCGGTCCACCGACTGGGCCTGCACCTGGCTCACATCCTGCCCATCCACCACCGCGGTCGACGTCGTGGAGTTGCGCTGCTCCATCTCTGTCGCCTGGCCGGTAACCACGACCTCCTCCAGGTTGAACACGTCCTGGGCCATGGCGACCGTCACGTCGGACTGGTCCGCACCGACCGGGAGCTCCTGGCGTTTGTAGCCGATGGCCCGGACCAGGATGCGGATGGGTCCGCCAGGAACGTCGAGACTGAAATGACCGCGCAGATCGGTCTTGGCACCCGCCGCGCGGCCGACGAGCGTCACGACGGCCTCCGCGAGCGGGGCGCCATCCTCCGCGCGAGTCACCACGCCGGTCAGGATGCGCTGCTGCGCATCGACCGCCGCCGGCACTGAGGCGAGCAGGATGGTCAGAAGTGGAACGAACCAGCGATAGCGCATGCGTCCTCCATGAGGGCGGGGAGGAAGAAACAGGGATGGAGGCGGAAATACAGGACACCGGCCATCAACGCAAGAGGGAGAGCCAGATTGGCCCTCCCTCGTTCGTTCAGGGCCGGCGTCCGCCGCCCCCGCCCCGTCCACCTCGGCCCCCGCGACCGCCTCGAGGACCCCGCCCGCCAGCACCGCCCCGGCCCCGTTCCGGACCGGGACGCCCGGTCCGCGGCCGCGCGTGCGCCGGCGGTCCCGTCAGCACATTCCCGTTCACCTCGTCCTCTTCTTCCTCGAGGTCGAGCGGGAGCAGCGGCGGATCGGTCACATCGAGCACCGGCGGCGGCCCATGTGGAATCCCCAGCTTCCGGAGCCCTTCATAGAGGACCACGCTCACCGCGTTGGCGAGGTTGAGGCTGCGGACCTCCCCCGACATCGGGATCCGGTAGCAGCGCTCCGGATGCTTCTCCAGGATCTTGCCGGGCAGCCCGTCATCCTCGCTGCCGAAGACCAGCACGCTGTTCGGCGCGTAGGGCGCGTCCCGGTAGTCCTGCGTGGCGTTGGCCGAGAAATAGAGACAGCGGTCACGGCTGATCGCATCGCGGAACCGGAACCAGTTGGGGTGCACCCAGAGGTCCACCTTGTCCCAGTAATCGAGGCCGGCGCGCTTGACCTCGCGATGATCGAGGCTGAAGCCCAGCGGCTCGATCAGGTGCAGCGGCGTTTCGGTCGCGACGCACAGCCGCGCGATGTTGCCGGTGTTGGGCGGAATCTTGGGTTCGATCAGTGCAACGTGCAGACTCATGGGAATCCCATCAGGCGTGTGGGTGGTCTCAACCACCGCGGGTGTGCATCTCTTTGCGTGGGTCGGCCCGGAGCGTGGACAGCTGATACAGCGCGCCCCGCTCCGGCGAGGCCGCCCGCTGTTCGGCGCCACGGTCGGTGCGCCCCTCCCAGGCCGCCCGGATCAGGGCCGCGATCTCCGCATCGGTCGCTCCGCCGCGGAGCGCGGGCCGGAGATCGAGGCCGCTGTCCGCGTACAGGCAGAGCAGGAAGTGACCGTCGGCCGTGAGCCGCGCGCGGTCGCAGGTGCGGCAGAACGGGTCGGTGGTGGAGGCGATGACCCCGAAGACCGTTCCATCAGGCAGCCGGAACTGGTCGGCCGGCGCCCAGCTGGTGTCGTTCTCCGCCAGCGGCTCGACGGCGCCGTAGTGCGCCTCGAGGCGGCCGAGAATCTCCCGCCGCGACACCACATCCTCCATCCGCCACCCGTTCGCGCCGCCGACATCCATGTACTCGATGAAACGCATCTCGGAGCCGTGGCTCCGGCCGAATTCGATCAGGTCCACGAGTTCGTCGTCGTTGTAGCCGCGGATGACCACGCTGTTGAGTTTCACCGTGCCGAGCCCCGCGGCCCGCGCGGCGGCGATCCCCGCGAGAACGTCCTCGTGCCGGCTGGAGCGGGCGAATTCCTTCATCCGCTCCGGTCTCAGGGTATCGAGGCTCACGGTGACTCGCCGCAGTCCCGCCGCCTTCAGCGCCACCACCTGCTCGCCCAGCAGAATCCCGTTGGTCGTCAGCGCGAGATCGGTGACCCCCTCGTGCCGGGCCAGCAGCGCCACGAGATCGGGGAGGTCGTGCCGCAGCAGCGGCTCTCCACCGGTGAGCCGCAGCTTATCGACACCGAGCCCGGCGAAGATGCCCGCCAGCCGGTCGATCTCCTCGAAGTTGAGGATCGAGCCGCGCGGCAGCCAGACGTAATCCTCCTCCGGCATGCAGTAGCGGCAGCGCATGTTGCAGCGGTCGGTGACCGAGATGCGGAGGCTCGTGAGCGGGCGGCGGAGCCGGTCGAACACCCGCGACCCCACGGCGTGCACCTCGCTCACCGCGTGGCTCCCGCCGCGGCCTTCATGGCGGTCGAATCGACCCACACCACCGAGCCATCGGCGTAGTGCTCTTTCTTCCAGATCGGCACGCGCACCTTGAGTTCCTCGATCACGTAGCGGCAGGCGTCGAACGCCTCGGCCCGATGGGCGCCCCCGGCGGCGACCGCGACGGCCGCATCACCGATCGCGAGCTCTCCCAGGCGGTGCGCCAGCGCGACCCGCACCGGCCAGCGGGCTTCCGCCTCGCTGAGAATCCGTGCGGCCTCGGCCTCGGCCATCGGCTCGTAGGCGCTGTACTCGAGGCGCAGGACCTGGCGGCCCCCATGATGATCGCGGACCAGCCCGAGGAAGCTGGCCACCCCGCCCCGATCGGCGGCACTCACCGATTCCACAAGGCGGCCCAGATCGAGCGGCGCGCGCGTCAGGAGGCTCCCCATCCCTCAGCCTCCCGCCATCGGCGGCAGCAGGGCCACTTCGTCGCCGTCCTGCACCGGAGAATCGAGCCGGGCGTGCACCTGGTTCACCGCCACCAGCGGACGCTCGGGGATGCCTCGCGCGCCCGGCAGCGCCACCCTGAGCTGGCGAAGCAGATCACCGACGGTCGCGGGCGCGGAAAGGGTCAGATCGACGCTCTCGCGGCCAGCCAGGTCGGCGTATGTGGCAAACAGCAGAACCCTGACGCTCATGCGGGGAAAGATAACGGCGGGCCGGGGTGAGACGCGTCGGGGCGGGTCAGCGACCCGCCCCGAAGGGACCCCCGCACGCCGACAGGGGAGCCGTCAATCGTCGTCGTTCCCCGTGTCATTCGGGTCGGGCTCGTACGGTTCATCCGCCACCAGCGCCCGCAACTCCTTGCTGGGCTTGAAGACGGGCACCGGGCGCGCCGCCACCTCGACCGGGTCTCCGGTGCGAGGATTCCGGGCCATCCGGGTCTTCCGCCGCCGGATCTTGAAGGTCCCGAAACCGCGGACCTCGATGTTGTGCTGGTTCTTGAGGGCTTCCTTGACGGCCTCCAGGAACGCGTCCACGACCCGGGCGCAGTCCTTCTTGGAGATCATCGGACCGGCGGTACGGGCAATCGATTCGGTCACCCGTTCGACGAGATCGGCCTTGGTCATGCGTTCCCCCGGGGGTCTTCATGCCCGGCGCCCCAGGGAAGGGGCGCCAGAATGCTTGAGAGACTACGACCTTACCTCTTGTCTGTCAAGAGGTTGGCCCACCGGAGGGGGGTCAGACCTTCATCAACCGCAGAAATTCCTGGAAGTGCGGGTAGGCATCGTGGGGTCCCGGAGAGGCTTCCGGGTGGTATTGCACGGCGAAGACCGGAAGTTCTTTGTGGCGAACGCCTTCCACCGTTTGATCATTCAGATTGATGTGGGTGACCTCGAGTCCCGCTGCGCCGGGCACACCCTTTTCCTCTCCCGCCACTGCGAATCCGTGGTTCTGCGAGGTGATAAGTACATGCCCGGTCGCAAGATCGCGCACCGGCTGATTACCACCGCGATGGCCATAGGGCAATTTCACGGTATCGCCCCCGAAGGCGAGCCCGAGCAGCTGATGCCCGAGACAGATTCCGAATGTCGGGAGTCCGGTCGCGGTGAGTTCCTGAATGTTCTTGATCGCGTAGCCGACCGCCGCCGGATCACCGGGGCCGTTCGACAGGAAGAGACCGTCCGGATGCAGCTCACGCACCGCGGCCGCCGGCGTCGTCGCCGGGACCACGGTGACACGACACCCCGACGCCGCGAGCATCCGGACGATGTTGCGCTTCATGCCGTAGTCGTACGCGACCACATGCGGCCCCTGCTTCCCCTCGGTCCACCGCGAATCCGCCGTCGCGCGGGAGGCGAGATCCAGTCCGTCCATCGACGGCGACTCCATCAGCCGCAGCGTGAGCTGCGGCGAGGGTTCCCGCCCCTCCGCGATCACGCCCCGCATCGCGCCGCGCTCCCGGATGTGCCGGGTCAGCCGGCGGGTGTCCACCCCCTCGAGGACCGGAATCCGCGACTCGGCGAGCCACTCATCGAGCGAGCGGGTGGCGCGCCAGTTGGAAAAGCGCCGCGACAGTTCCCGGACGACGACGCCATTCACCTTCGGTCCGCCGGACTCCATGTCCTCGGCGTTCACCCCGTAGTTGCCGATCATCGGCGCGGTCATCACCACGATCTGCCCCAGGTAGCTGGGGTCAGTGAACGTCTCCTGGTAGCCGCTCAGGTTCGTGGTGAAGACCACCTCGCCGAAGGCCGCCTCGAGCGGGCGCACGGTCGACCCGGGGTACCAGGTGCCATCCTCAAGCAAAACAAACGCGGGGCGGTCGGTCATGCCGACACCCCGCGTCCGGTACGCTCAATCATCGTGGTCAGTTCGCTGGCTTGGCGGGTGCCGGCTTCGTCGGCGCGGGGGCGGCCGGAGCCGGAGTAGAAGGAGCGGCACCCTCGACCGGAGTCCCGCCGGGAACCGCACCCGCGGCCGGCGCCGTCGGCGTGGTCTGAATCGGGAGAGTGGCCGGCGAGACGGGCGCCTGAGTCTGCCGCAGCTTCTCCAGCACCTCGCTGCTCGACCCGCCACGGGTCGGCGCGATGAGCGAGATCAGCAGGGCGAGCAGCAGGAATGTCCCGCCGCAGATCCAGCTCATCTTGGTGAGCAGCGTCGTGGCCTGGCGACCGCCCACCACGAGGTCGGTGGTGCCGCCCCCCATGGAGGCGAGACCGCCGCCCTGCCCCGCCTGGAGCAGAACCACGGCGGCCAGCAGAAGCCCGTCGAGAATGAGCAGAGTCAGCAGAAATGCGTACATGACCGGTCCGGTAGAAGCCGGCAAAGTTTAGCGACCCGCCCGCCGCGACGGTAGGGGTTGAGGGCGGAAAGGCGGAATGGCGGACGGACGGGAAGCCTGGGGTTCAGCTCGTACCGACGATCGCCGCCCAACCCTGAGGATCCAGACTCGCGCCGCCGACCAGCACCCCGTCAATCTCCGGCTCGGCGATGAGCGCCGCCACGTTGCCCTGATTGACGCTCCCGCCGTACAGCACCGGTACGCGCCCTCGCGCGCCCAGCCGCGACAGCTCGGAGCGGATCGCCCGGTGCACGATCGCGGCATCGGCAGGGGTGGCGTTCTTGCCGGTGCCGATCGCCCAGACTGGCTCATAGGCGACGCGCACTCTGGCCCAGTCACCCGCGGCTGACGCCGGCAAGCCCCGCGTCGAGCTGCCTGAGGCACACCTCCTCCGTCATCCGGGCCTCCCGCTCCGCCAGCTTCTCGCCGACGCACAGCATCACCGTGAGCCCCGCGGCAAGCACCGCCTGCACCTTCCGGCCGGTCTCCGCGTCGGTCTCGCCGAAGACGTGGCGCCGCTCGCTGTGCCCGACCAGCGCGCCGCACGCCCCGGCTCCTTTCGCGAGCGGCACCGAAGTCGCACCCGTGAAGGCCCCCTTCGGCTCCCAGTGCACATCCTGCGCGCCAACCTGAATGTCATCCCGTCCAGCAAAGGCCCGCGCCGTCGCCTCCAGCGAGACGCTCGGCGGGAAGAACCAGAGCGACCGCTCCGGAACGACGGACGCCGCGGCGAGGAAATGCGTCGCGTACGCGCGGGCATCGTCCGGTGCGAGATGCATCTTCCAGTTGGCCGCGAAGATCAGAGGGCGCATGGGGAGACCGTTAGACATCGTCGAGGGCTGCCACACCGGGGAGCACTTTGCCTTCGAGGAACTCCAGCGACGCACCGCCGCCGGTCGATACGTGACTCATCCGGTCCTCGAGGCCGCGCTGCGCCACCGCCGCCGCCGAGTCGCCGCCACCCACGATCGTGATCGTGCCCGTGGCCGTCGCGGCCGCCATCGCGTTCGCCACGGCGAGCGTGCCCCGATCGAACGGCGGCGTCTCGAAGACGCCCATCGGGCCGTTCCACACCACGGTCCTGGCACTCGCTGATCCGCTCGGCGAAGTCCTTCTCGGTGTCGGGGCAGATGTCGAACATCGCCCACCCCGCCGGGATCTTGTCCCGCGTGACGGTGCGGGTCGGCACTCCGGCCTCGAGCTTCTCCGCGATCACCGCCCCTCTGGGGAGCACCAGCTTCGCGCCGGCCTTGGCCATCAGGGAACGGGCCATCTCGACCCGGTCCTCCTCCACGAGCGACTTGCCCGTCTCCAGCCCCATCGCCCTGAAGAAGGTGCAGGCCATCGCGCCACCCACGAGAATCTGATCGACACGCGGCAGCAGGTTCTCGATGAGGTCGATCTTCCCGGAGACCTTGGCGCCTCCCAGCACCGCCACGAACGGCCGCTTCGGATTGTCGAGCGCGCCGCCGAGATACTCCAGCTCCTTCTCCATCAGGAAGCCGGAGACCGCCGGCTTGAGCAGCTTGGCCACCGCCTCGGTGCTCGAGTGCGCGCGGTGCGCCGACCCGAAGGCGTCGTTCACGTAGAAATCGCCGAGGCCGGCGAAGACCCGCGCCAGTTCGGGGTCGTTCTTCTCTTCGCCGGCATGGAAGCGGGTGTTCTCGACCACGGCGACGCCGCCGCGCGCGAGCCGCTTGGTCACCTGGATCGCATCCGGGCTCATCGCATCCTCGATGAACGTCACCGGCGCGCCGAGCAGCTTTTCCAGCTCCAGTGCGCAGGGGCGGAGGCTCTGCTTCGGGTCGACCCCCTTGGGCCGGCCGAGGTGCGAGAGCAGCACCACCCTGGCACCTTTCTCCCGGAGGTACTTGATGGTCGGCAGCGAGGCGCGGATGCGGGTGTTGTCGGCGACCGCGCCATCCTTCAGCGGACAGTTGAAATCGACGCGGACGAGCGCGCGGCGGCCGTCGAGCGCGGCGGCGTCGAGGGAGCGGAGCGATCTCTTCATGGGACGAGCTTCTCTCTCTGGTGAGATGGGCGGGCACGCGGCCCGCCCGGACAGCGCGACAGCCTGGGCGCCCGGCTACCGGTGGGCGCCGATGTACCGGATCAGATCGACGCAGCGGGCCGAGTAGCCCATCTCATTGTCGTACCAGGACGAGACGTGGATCAGCTTGCCGTCGATCACGTTGGTGAGCGCCAGGTCCACCGTGCTCGAGCTCAGGTTGCCGATATAGTCCACCGACACCAGCGGCTCGTCCGACACCGTCAGCACGCCCTTGAGGGCACCGCTGGCGGCCGCGCGGAAGGCCTTGTTGATCTCCTCGATCGTCGTGCTCTTCTCCACCGTGCAGGTGAGGTCGACCATCGAGACGTCGGGCGTCGGCACCCGGAGGGCCACGCCGTCGATCTTCCCCTTCACCTCGGGGATCACCAGGCTGGTCGCCTTGGCGGCGCCGGTGGTGGTGGGGATGATCGAGACCGCCGCGGCCCGCGCGCGGCGCAGGTCCTTGTGCGGCAGGTCGAGGATCTGCTGGTCGTTGGTGTACGAATGCACCGTGGTCATGAACCCGTTCACGAACCCGAAGTTGTCGAGGATCACCTTCACCACCGGCACCAGGCAGTTGGTGGTGCAGCTCGCGTTCGAGATGACGTGGTGCTTGCTGGCGTCGTACTTGGTGTGGTTGACGCCGTACACGATCGTGATGTCTTCGTTCTTGGCCGGAGCCGAGATGACCACCGTCCTGGCGCCGGCATCGAGATGCTTCGCCGCCTTGTCACGGTCGGTGAAGATGCCGGTGGACTCGAGCACGATGTCCACGCCCAGGTCCTTCCACGGCAGCGTCGCCGGGTCCTTCTGCGCGAACACCTTGATGGTGTCGCCGTCGACGATCAGCGCATCGGCCGTCGCCTCCACGGTGCCGGCGAAGCGGCCGTGCACCGAGTCGTATCGCAGCAGGTGCGCCAGCGTCTTCGTATCCGTCAGGTCGTTGACCGCGACGAAGTCGAGTTCTTTGGCACCCATCGTCTTGGCGGCGCGGAGGACGTTGCGGCCGATGCGGCCGAACCCGTTGATGGCGACTTTGACGGACATGATTTCTCCCATGGTGGTGTTGCTACCAGACTGGCGGCACGGCTCGCGCAAAGGTAACTGATTCCACCCGTCCCGCTCCAGCCTCACGCAGGGCCGTCGCCGCCTCGAGCAGTGTCGCCCCCGTCGTGAAGACATCATCAACCAGGATGAACCGAATTCCGGCCGGCACGGCGTCCGCCCGGAACGCTCCGGAGACATTCGCCCGTCTCGCCTCCGGCGCGAGCGCGGTCTGGGTGCGCGTGTCGCGCGTACGCAGCAGGAGATCGCTCCGGAGCGGCAGTCCCGTCAGCGTCGAGAGCGCGCGCGCCAGCCGCTCCGCCTGGTTGTAGCCCCGCGCGCGCGCCCGGGCCGCGGCCAGCGGCACCGGGACGAGTACCGCCTTCTCCCCACACGGATCGAGACGGGCCATCAGCCGCGCCATCGGTTCCGCGACCCGCCACCAGCCGCCGTACTTGAGCTGGTGCACCGTTGGCCGCGCGGCATCATCGAACCAGACCGCGCTCCGCGCCCGCCCCAGCTCCTCCGGCCACGAGGCGCACACGCGGCAGCCGCTCGCCACGCCGGACAGCGGCTGGCCGCAGCGATCGCACTGGGGATGGGGGAGCGGGCGCCAGCGGGACTGGCAGAGCGGACAGATGAGTGGATCAGCGGTACCGGCCGGCCCATGACAGGTGAGGCATTCGCCGGGGAGCAGCCATTGCTCCGCCGCGCGGACCAGCCGGCCGAGTTCAGCGAAGGGCATCATTCACGGCGGCACGCATCACGTCCACCGGAGGGTCTTCACCCGGGAACCAGCGGCGGAAAGCGGCTGCCCCCTGCGCCACCAGCATGACTCGGCCGTCACAAGTGCGGAGACCCTCCTGCCGCATCAGCCGGACCCAGGCAGTCTCGCCGCGATGGTACACCATGTCGAAGGCGACGATGGCGTGCGGCGCGTCTTCGAGCGCGAGCGGCAGGTGATCACCGGAATGCAGGCCGAGCGGCGTGGTGTTGATCAGCACGGTACACTCGTCGTGCGGCGCGGCGGAGACACCCTGCACTTTGGCCCAGGCCTCGAAGGTGCTGCGCCGCTCCGGATCCCGGGAGCGGATCGCGACCCGCGCCCCGCGCAGGGCGGCGGCGGCCACGACCGCGCGCGCCCCGCCACCGGTGCCCGCGATGAGCCACGCGGTGGCCGGCGCCTCGAGGCGGGCCAGCGTATCGAGCACACCGTCCACATCGGTGTTGTCGCCGCGGGAACCGCCCTCCCCGCCCCAGAAGGTGTTGCAGGCGCCGAGGGTGCGGACCCGATCGCTCGGCTGGGTGACGGACTGCGCCGCGATCTCCTTGTGCGGAATCGTGACGTTGCCGCCGCCGCCCGCGCGCGCCAGCACCCGGATCAGATGGGGGACATCGGCCGACTCGGCCCTGAGCGGAACGTAGACGGCATCGAGCCCGAGCGCGCGGAAGGCGGCGTTCTGCATCGCCGGCGAGAGCGAATGCGCGACCGGATCGCCAAGGATCGCGAAGACGCGCGTCCTACCGCCGATCACGGAGCCGCTCCCGCTCCAGCCGCTCCACCACCGCATCGAGCATGCTGTCCAGCTCCTCGAACGTCTCGCGGTAGCCCTCGAGATCCCCGCCGAAGGGATCGCGCACCTCGGCGCCGGCCCCCTGCCGCCCCGCGAATTCTCCCAGCAGATGCGCCGTGGCCGAGATGCCGAGCTGCTCCACTCGCGCGCGGTGGTGCCGGGCCATGGTGAGCACCGTGCCGGCCGATGCCGCCAGGTCCCGCGTCAGCAGGCGAGCCCGGTGGGCGGAGAGATCGAGCCCATGCTCCAGCGCCACCAGATAGGCACCCTCGCTCGCGGGGGCGCCGTCCCAGGCACCGGTCCCGGCGGAAGTCACCTCCACGCCCTCCACACCCCGCTCCTGCAGCTTTCGTCTGCAGCAGGGCCTCCGCCATCGCGCTGCGGCAGGTGTTCCCGGTGCACACCAGCAGGATGCTATTCATCACTCATGACTCGACCGCTCGGCTGCTCAGGTAGAGAAGGGCTTCGGCCAATTGCAGGTCGCCCTCCGAGGTCACCTTGAAGTTAGCGTCGGCGCCGGGGACCAGCCTCACCCGGGCCCCCAGCCGCTCGACCAGGGTCGCGTCGTCGGTGCCGCGGATGCCATCGTGCCGGGCCCGGGCATGCGCCTCCTCGAGGAGCCCGCGCGGGAAGCCCTGCGGTGTCTGCGCCCGCCAGAGGTGATCCCGGGGAATCGTCCGGCGCACCAGAGGGTGCGCCCCCTCCCCCGGCCCCTCCTCCGCTTCCTTCAGCGTATCACCGAGTCTGGTGGCGGGCACCGCCCCCTCCCCGTGCCTCGCAACCGCGATCACGGCGTCGATCGTGGCGCGATCCACGAAGGGCCGCGCCGCGTCGTGCACCAGCACGACCTGACAACTCCCCGGCAGCGCCGCGAGCCCGTGCGACACCGAGTCGCTTCGCTCGGCGCCCCCGGCCACCACCGTGAGCGAGCCGCCGAGCAGCTCGCCGAGCCAGACCGGCGGACGCGCGGCATCGCCCGGCGGGCAGCACCACCACGGTATGGGCGACATCGGGATGGGCGACGAAGGGACGGAGCGAGCGGAGCAGCATCGGGACGCCGCCGAGTTCGCGGTACTGCTTCGGCACCGGGCCGCCGAGTCGCGTCCCCTGCCCCGCCGCGACCAAGACGACGCCGACGTCACGCGGCAAGGGCACCCGCCAGTTGCTCCACGTGATCGAGTCCGACGATGATCAGTCCCGGCACCTTGCCGGCGGTCCTGCCTGACACGAAGATCCGGCGGAAGCCGAGCCGGCTCGCCTCGACCAGCCGCCGCTCGAGGCCGCCGACCGGGCGGATCTCGCCGCCGAGGCCGAGTTCGCCGAGGAAGAGCGCGTCGGGGGGCGAGGGCCGGTTGAGCACGCTGGAGAGGAGCGCTGCGGCCACCGCGAGATCGGCGCCCGGCTCCGTCAGGCGGACGCCGGCGGTCACCTGGACGAATACATCCAGATCCGCGAACGAGATCCCCCCTCGGCGCTCCAGCACCGCGAGCAGTACCGCGAGCCGCTTCTGGTCGAGGCCGGTCGCCACCCGCTGCGGCGTCCCGAAGCCGCTCCGCGCCGCGAGCGCCTGCACCTCGACCAGCACCGGCCGGGTCCCTTCCATTAGAGCGGTCACCGCACTGCCGCTGGTCCCCTCGGAGCGGGCCGCGAGGAAGAGCGCCGACGGATTGGGCACCGGCACCAGCCCGTGCCCCGTCATCGTGAACACCCCGATCTCGTCCACCGAGCCGAACCGGTTCTTGGTGGCGCGGAGCAGCCGGTGGTCGAGCGTCGCCTCGCCCTCGAAGTAGAGCACGGTGTCCACGATGTGCTCCAGCGTCTTCGGGCCGGCGATGCCGCCTCCCTTGGTCACATGCCCCACCACGATCACCGCGGCGCCGGTCTCCTTGGCGAAGCGCATGAGCCGTGCGGCACACTCCCGCACCTGGCCGACGTTGCCGGGCGCGCCCTTCGAGCAGGTCGGTGTAGACCGTCTGGATGGAGTCGAGGATGAGGAGATCGGCACCGAGCGTCTGCGAGGCGTCGAGGATCGCCTCCAGCCGGGTCTCGCCGAGCACATGCACCGGGCCGGCGTCCTCCTCGAGGCGGGAGGCGCGGAGCCGCACCTGCTCCGGCGACTCCTCGCCGCTCGCGTAGAGCACCTGCTTGCCGGTCGCCTCGAGCCGAGCCGCTGCCTGCAGCAGCAGCGTGGACTTGCCGATCCCCGGCTCGCCGCCGACCAGCGTCATCGAGCCGGGCACCAGCCCGCCCCCTAACACGAAGTCGAGTTCCGCCATCCCCGTGGTCCAGCGGACCAGCCGCGACTCCTCGATGTCCCGGAGCCGGGCAGGCACCGCTCCGCCGGTCGCGGTACGGCGCGGAGCGCCCCCGGTGGCGCGGTGCGGCGCCGCCAGCACCACCGGCTCCTCGGCCACCGCGTTCCAGGCCCCGCACGCCTCACACTTGCCGACCCACTTCGGGTGGTCGTGCCCGCACTCGGTGCAGCGGTAGACGGATTTGGGTTTAGCCATGGGGACTCGGGGGTTAGGCGGTTAGGCGGTTAGGCGGTTGGAAGATTAGCGGATCGGGGGGCTGGCCGGTCGGACGGCACCGGGGAGCGACGGCAACGACCAGCGACGGTCCGATCGCGCAACCGTCCAACCGCCTAACCGTCCAACTGTCTAACCGCCCAACCGCCCAACCGTCTAACTGCCCAACCGCCTCCTCACGCATACTCCGGCTCCTCCCGGTCGCTCATGCTCGCGAAGCGGGTGAACTGCTTGTGGAAGTAGAGGTCCACATGCCCGGTCGGGCCGTTGCGGTGCTTGGCGACGATCAGCTCGGCGCGGCCCTCGTTGCTGTTGCCCTCCTTGTCCATCGGCTCGTACATCTCGGGCCGGTGAATGAAGAGCACGATGTCGGCGTCCTGCTCGATCGCGCCCGAGTCGCGCAGGTCGGAGAGGATCGGCTTCCGGTCCCCGCCCCGCTGCTCCGAGGCGCGGCTGAGCTGCGACAGCGCGATCACCGGGATCTCCAGCTCGCGGGCCAGCGCCTTGAGCGAGCGCGAGATGTCCGAAATCTCCTGCACCCGGTTCTCCGCGTAGGCCGGGCTCCGCATGAGCTGCAGGTAGTCCACCACCACGAGCGAGACGTCGTTCTCCATCCGGAGCCGCCGCGCCTTGGAGCGCATCTCCAGCAGCGTCAGCGCCGGCGTGTCGTCGATCCAGATCGGACAGCTCGACAGCACCCCCGCCGCGCGGGCGAGCATGGTGAAGTCGGTGTCCGACAGCGAGCCGCGCCGCACCCGCTGGCTGTCCACCCGCGCCTCGGCGCACAGCAGCCGCTGCACCAGCGACTCCTTCGACATTTCGAGCGAGAACACCGCGACCCCCTTCCCCGCCTCCGCCGCATGCGCCGCGAGATTCAGGCAGAACGCCGTTTTGCCCATCGAGGGCCGCGCCGCGACGATGATCAGGTCGTTCGGCTGGAACCCCGTCGTCATCTCATCCAAGTCTTTGAAGCCGCTCGGCACCCCGGTAACCTGTTTGCCCGCCGCGTGGAGCTTTTCGATGCGCTCCATCGTCGGCCACAGCATTTCCTTGAGGCGCGAGAACCCCTCCGCCTTCCGGTACTGCGAAATCTGGAAGATCCGCGACTCGGCTTCGTCCAGCAGCTCGTTGGCGGGGAGGGCGCCCTCGTAGGCCTGGGAGACGATGGCGGTCGAGGTCTCGATCAGTTGCCGAAGCGTCGCCTTTTCGCGGACGATCGCGGCGTGGGCCTCGAGGTTGGCCGCGGTGACCGCGGCATCGAGCAGCTCGGCGAGGTACACCTCGCCGCCGGCGGCCTCGAGTTCGTTCTTCCGCTCCAGTTCATCGCGCAGCGTGATGTGATCGATGACCACCCGGCGCTCGATGAGCCGCCGCATCGCACGGAAGAGCCGGCGGTGGCCCTCGCGATAGAACAGCGAGTCCTCGAGCAGCTCCACGCCGCGGAGCGACGCGTCCTGGTCGAGCAGCATCGCGCCGAGCACCGCCTGCTCCGCCTCGTTGCTCCAGGGCGCGCCGCGGACGTGCCCCTCCGAGTGGCCGGAACCGGAGGTGATGCTTCCCATGGACGGGATGGAGGTCATGGCGCTGATGGAGGGGACAGGGTTCACGATACGGGCGTGCGACAGCGAATGCTACGACCCTCGGCGGTCGGGGTCAACGCGCGGAGATATGCACAATGTGGAGGGTGTGGAAGGGTGTTGAAAGTCTGCGAAATCTGCGGATGCGCAAAATGTGAAACCTGTGGACCGTGGATGGTTCCGAATCTCAAACCGGAGCCATCATGTTTACAGACGTGGCGCAGTTCCTCCTCTGGCTGGCCTCCACCAATCACGCGGCCGCGACGATACGGAACCACCGGACCGGCCTCGCCCGGTTTGTCCGCTGGTGCGCGGTGGGCGGTGGGCGGTGTGGACGCGCTGGATGCGGTCAGGCCGGAGCTGGTCGAGAGCTATCGCCTTTCTCTGTTCCATGCCCGGGGCCCGGGTGGGGGGGTGCTGCGATGGTCCACCCAGGGGGAGCACCTTGGCGTGGTGAAGGGCTTCCTGCGGTGGGGCCACCGTCAGGGTCTGCTTGGGTCCGATCCGAGTGTGACCCTGGAACTCCCGCGCCGCCCCTACACTCTGCCCCTCAGCGTCCTGAGCGCCCGCGAGGTAGAGGGCGTGCTCCGGCAGGCGCGCCCCTCGACATCGATCGGTCTCCGAGACCGGGCGATGCTGGAGCTGTTCTACTCGACCGGCCTTCGCCGGGCCGAGGTCGCTCACCTGTTGGTGGGCGATGTCGACACCAGTCGCGGCGTAGT
This sequence comes from uncultured Gemmatimonadales bacterium, assembly GCA_963817435.1. Taxonomy (GTDB): domain Bacteria; phylum Gemmatimonadota; class Gemmatimonadetes; order Gemmatimonadales; family GWC2-71-9; genus JADJOM01. The sequence goes on along the minus strand of CAWFNY010000001.1, from coordinate 549,512 downwards.
CCTGGTGCGGTCCGGCAAGGGGCAGCGCGACCGGGTGACACCGATTGGCCGGCGCGCGGTCCGCTGGGTGGTGCGGTACCTCCGGCGGGGCCGGCCGCATCTGGTCCGCGAGCCGGATCCCGGTCTCCTGTTTCTGACCTCTCGAGGACGCGGCTTCGGGCTGAACCGGCTGACGGAACGGGTGAGTGGCTACCTAGCCCGAGCGGGCTTTCCCAACCGAGGGAGCTGTCATCTCTTTCGCCACACCGCGGCGACCCTCCTGCTCGAAGGTGGCGCGGACGTCCGGGAGGTGCAGGAGATACTCGGCCACCGCAACTTGACCACCACCGCTCGCTACACCCACGTGTCGATCCGGCGGCTGCAGGCTGTCCACGCCCGCGCCCATCCCGCCGAAGCTTCGGACCGGCTGTCGAAGCGGGATCGAAGTGATAGGTTGTAGCGGCTGCGCGCGAGGGAGCGACCGACCGGATCCTGCTCACCCAGGATCCCATCGGCTGCCTACCACGGCTCAACGTCCCGAGTGCCCCTCGCCCGTGGCGGGTTCCACGTCTCCCGCCGGAGACCGAGGCGCATGGGGCCTCCCGTGGGCGGTCAGGCTAAGGCTCCGGGCCAGGGGGCGACGTAGGGCACCGGTACGATCCGACTGATCCTCTCAAAGTCGGCAACGTTGTCCGTCACGAGGGTGAGCCCGGATTCGCGGCACGACAGCCCCAGCAGGACATCGTTCCCGAACGCCTTGGAGACCCGACCCGGCTCCAGTCCGTCCTTGGCCGCCAGCGCGGCGAGCACATCCCCGGAGTCGTGCCACGCCTGGCGCGAGGGGGTCACCACCCGGCCGGTGCGCTCGAACACCTCCAGCAGCTCCCGTTCTAATCGGGCGCGGTCGGCGGGACGCCGGGTCCCAGCCCGGAGCTCCTGTGCCACGACGACGCTCAGGTACTCGAAGGGGGCGAACGCCGCGTGGAACCGGACCAAAGCCTCCTGGGCGACGGGGTCGCGGAAGGCCCGGATGAACAGGTTGGTATCCAGCGCGTACTTCCGTGCGCCGGCGTCCGTCCTAGCCATGCTCCGGCGGGTCGATCGTGAGCCCGAAGAGGCTGCGCGTGCCGTCGATGAGGGCCTGGCGGAACACCACGAGGTCGAGCGCCTGCTCGATCGTCTCGGTCGCCGTCGCCGCGCCGAGGACGCGCTGGGCGGCGGCCACCTTGTCGGGAGCCAGGCGATAGGTCTTGGGCACCTTGCGTGCCCCTTTGGACGGGGTGCGCGTCTTGGCCATAGGGGCTCCTTGAAGTGTGCGTACATGCGCACTATAGTGTACATACACGTCACGAGCAAGCACCCGCAGGGAGGGCGGGAGGACAGACAGGGCTGATGGTGGATCCTGCTCACCCAGGATCCGATCGGGCTGGCCTGCGGGGTGAACCTCTACGCCTACGCCGGCAACAACCCGATCGCGTTTGACGATCCGTTTGGGCTGAAGCCGTGTTCCGACATACGCAAGGAAATCAAGCGGAAAGTCAATAGCATGCAGCGGCGTGTGCAGCAGTACATGGATGCGTGGAAGCGAGGTGATGCTGACCAGGACCATCTCAACCAATTAGGGAATGACCAGGAAGGCTTCGGCAACAGCATGGCGGAGTATAAAGACAACAACTGTTATGATGACGACGATCATGACGGTCTTCGTATAAACGATCAACAAGGGTGACGCACTGCAACACCACTCGCTGCCACCGCCGCAATTGGCGAAGATTCCGAAGAAGAATCCTCGAATTCCAGCACTTCCGGCGAGCCCTCAATCCGCGCCCACGCCCACTCAGGTTGGCGTGACTGGTCTCATCATGATTATCACGGCCATGATCTTCTCGCCGATCGGGATATGAAGAAACACCCCGCTGGGAAGGCGCGTAACTCAGGGGCAGCAATGCCGCAGCGATTGCCTTACGTCTTGACCGTCGCCCAGCGCCAAGCGCGGGTTCAGGAGAAGCGCGAAGGACGTGTCGGATACATCGGGATCGACTTAGTCGAGGACGACGTTCCCAGTGATTTCGAAATGGAGTCTGCTCCGGAGCCCGTCATCCTCCGCTCCGTTCCGGATCTCGTCTTACGTCTGTGTCGGGAAATGATGGATGATGACCGGATCCTTCGGGTCGACACTGGTCGACACGCGCGAATTCAGGGAGTCTGGCCGCGCCTCCTCCGCTGCCAGGCGGATCTAGCGATGCTCGGAAGCGTGGTGGAAGCTGCCAATTCTTCTGACGGCGACTTGCTATACCCCATCTCTGTCTGGGCGATTTCAAGTCAGAATGAGGCCGAACTCATCAGTCTAATCGACGTGTTTCGGGATGACCCGGCGAATAGCAGCGTTCTCGCGGACATCTACAACAGAAATGTTGTCCGAGCCTCTCTCTTCGCGTCATCACTCTCTATCTCAGTTCCCCCGCTTCTACTTGAACGGGCAGAAGTTTGGGTACGCCGGGCTTCAACCGGCCTTATTCTACCTGTGGTCTGGCAGGAATAGTTCACGAACGGAGTTGACCATCCCTCCGGAAAGCGGGCTGCTTGGCAGGAGGTTTCAGGCCGACTGCTGCCGGGTGTGCCCTCCCATACTAACTGGCATTACCTATAGGGATGGGTTCTGTGAGAGTTCAGGGAGAAACGCGTGTCCCGGTACTGCAAGTTCCGCTCGGATCACCGCCAGCAGGTCGTAGCGCGGCGTTCCCGTCTCGCTCCGGAATGAGGTTCATCCGATTCCTGCTCCCGGTGCAGCCTTGGGAACGCCCTAGCCGGGTCCGAAATCCCAAACCTTCAGGAACGTGAACCCCGAGAGTCTACTTTCTTGCACTCGCCTGGCAAACTCGTCTGTAACGAAGACATGCGCTTTGGGTAGCTGTGGAATCTTGAATATGGCACTGGACCCTACGAGGTCGGGCACAAATGAGTACTTGCTGATCGACATCACGCGTCCGGTTGGAAATCGGACGATGCTAGAACTATCCTCATCTAGAGCATCAATCACTCGCGTGACATTGTAGGCCAGATACTCGGCCACTGAATACCGCAGGGGCAGGAGTTCCCCTGAGGGCTTTAGCAGGTCCAGCAACAGGCCCTCCTGCAGCTCGACGAGGCCACCGCGCAGGCGGCGGCCGGACGCCGGGACCATGTCGGCGCCACGGCGCAGCTCAAGTCGGTGGTGCAGGAGCTGGTGCAGGTGGTGAATGTGATGGACGGACTCAACCGCTTCCGCTTCGCCGACGACGCCGAGAAGCTCGCGGCCTGGGTGAGCGCCAGCAACGTGGCCCAGCCGAGTCGAAAGAAGGCCGAAGAGCCAGCGCCTGAAACCACGGGAACCACTGGCACCACGCCGCCCAACGCGGATACGAATCACCCGGCGGCATGAGATGGCGGCAACACAAAGGGCGGGAACGACGGATGCCGGCTGGCCGAATCGGCAGCAAACCCATGGCATCACATCCTCCCGCCCCAGCCCCTCTTCCCTCTTCCCTCTTCCCTCTTCCCTCTTCCCCCTTCCCCCTTCCCTCTCCCCTACTCCCCGTCCAGCAACTGCCTCGCAATCCGCACATCGTCCCACGTCGGCTTCTTCCAGTTCGGATTCCGGAGCAGCGCGGCGGGGTGATAGGTCACGATCAGAGGAATCCCCGCATACCGGTGCACCTTGCCCCGGAGGTCGCCGAGACTCCGCTTGACACCGAGCAGGTGCTCCGCCGCGGTGCCGCCCAGCGCGAGGATGACGGTGGGCTGCACCAGCGCGATCTGCCGGTGCAGATAAGGAAGACAGGCCGCCGCCTCGTCCGGGAGCGGCTTCCGGTTCCCCGGCGGACGGCACTTCACAATGTTCGCAATGTAGACCGTCTCCCGGGGACAGTCGATCGCGGCGAGCATCTTGTCGAGCAACTGCCCCGCCGCCCCGACGAACGGACGCCCCGTCTCGTCCTCCGTGGCACCCGGACCCTCGCCGACACACATGAGCCGCGCCTCCGGATTCCCCTCCCCCGGCACGGTGTGGGTCCGCCCCTCGCACAGCGCGCATTTCCGGCAGCCGCTGATCAGCGCCGCCACCGCATCCAGCGTCGCCAGCTCCTCGATCTCATCCTTCAGCAGCGCGCCGCTCGGCGGGAGGATCACGAGCCCCGGCCCCGGAATCGGCGGCAGGTCCTTGAGCCACTTCGAGGCGCCCGGCGGCAGCGGATCGGTGCGCTTGCTCGGTGCGGGAGCCTCACGAGCAGTCTCGGGAATCTCCTCTGCGACCGCCTCTTCCGCCTCTTCCTCGCGCCCGGGTCGCAGCAAGCTGCTCCCGAGGGGCGCTCGGTCGCCGCCTTCCCGCCCTTCCGCCAGCGCATCCGGTGACGAGAGATAGATCTCCCTCCCGCCGAGCTCCGCCTGCTGCCTCAGGTACTGCGCCCGGCTAGGGTCCACGACGGGCCTCCACGGCATCGAGGATCCGCTCAGCCACTTCCCGCTTGCTGGCCAGCGGCATCGTGAACTCGACCCCGTCGCTGCCCAGGATGGCCACCCGGTTCGTCTCCACCTCGAACGCCGCCCCGGGCTCCAGCGCGTCGTTCACCACGATCATGTCGAGATCCTTCCGCTCGAGCTTCGTCCGCCCCTTCGCGATCGCGTCGCCCGTCTCCAGCGCGAAGCCGACGATGATGCTCCCCGGCTTCCGGAGCGCGGCGGTGGAGAGCAGGATGTCCTCCGTCGGCTCGAGCGGAATCGAGAGCGAGCCCTCCTGCCGCGGTCGCTTGGCGTCGGCTGGCATCGCGGGACGGAAATCGGCTGGCGCGGCGGCCATGATCAGCACGTCGGCGCCGGGCAGCGCGGCGGCGACGGCGGCGCGCATATCGGCGGTGCTCTCGACCCGCACCATCGTGACCCCGACCGGCGCCGGCTCCAAGGAGTGACCGCTGATGAGGATCACCTTGGAGCCGCGCGCGAACGCCGCCTCCGCCAGCCGGTACCCCATCTTGCCGCTCGAACGATTGGTGATGAGCCGGACCGGATCGATCGGCTCCCTGGTCGGACCCGCAGTCACCACCACCGTTGCTCCGGTGAGCGGCCCGGGATTGGCCAGCATCCGCTCGGCGTGTGCCAGGATCACCTCGGGCTCGCTCATCCGGCCGGGACGATCCGATGGCCCCTCGGCGAGCGAGCCGACCTCGGGACCCACGGTGGCGAAGCCGCGCGCGGCGAGCAGCGCGAGGTTCGCGACGGTCGCCGGATTGGCGTACATCTCGTCGTTCATCGCCGGCGCGAGCAGCACCGGGGCGGTATGGGCGAGGAGCAGGGTGGAGAGGATGTCGTCACCGAGCCCCGCCGCCACCCGCGCGATCAGGTGCGCGGTGGCGGGAGCCACGATGATCAGGTCGGCCTGCTGGGCGAGGCGGACATGGGAGAGCGCGGTGTCAGGCGTCCACAGCGACGTCAGGACCGGGCGGCCGGACAACGCCTCAAAGGTCAGGGGCCGCACGAACTCCGCGGCCCCCTGGGTGAGGATCACGTCGACGTGAGCCCCCGCCTCCGCGAGGCGCCGGACGAGAACGCAGCTCTTGTAGCTGGCGATCCCGCCCGACACGCCTACGACGACATGGCGGCCGGCCCACACCATCAGGCCTCGGAACGGCGCCGGCGGGAGATCTTGTAATGCAGGTTGCCGACCACCAGCGCCTCGAGCGCCTGGGTGGTGAGCTTCATCTGCTTCTCGATGATCCGCTCCTTGGGCAGGTCGTTCATGTGCCGCGCGAACTTCGCGGCCACCAGGACGCCCAGGTACTTGTTGCCCGCCTGCTTCGCGGTCTCGGTCGGCGTGTAGATCTTCATCAGATACCCCGTGTCACCGTTGGAGCGCCCCGGTGGGTCGCCCTTACTTGCCCAGCCCTGCCGCGGCCGCCGCCACATCGCGGCGGATCGCCTCGACCCGTGCCACCAGCTCATGCTGCCGGATCACCCGCCGGCTCTCGGCATCGAGTATCGCGCCCAGGTCCTGCACCGCGCTCTCGAGATCGTCGTTCACCACCACGTAGTCGTAATCGCCGACCTCTCGGAGTTCTTCCGTCGCGATCGCGAGCCGCCGGCGCAGCGCCTCCGGCGCCTCGGTCTGCCGCGCCGAGAGCCTGGTGACCAGCGCCTCACCGGTCGGCGGCAGCACGAACACCAGCGCCGCCTCGGCAAACTGCGCCCGCACCTGCCGGGCGCCCGCCACCTCGATCACCAGCAGCACGTGCCGCCCCTCGCGGAACAGCCGCTCCACTTCGGAGCGGAGCGTGCCGTAGCGGTTGCCACCGTAGGTGGCCGTCTCGAGGAACTCCCCCGCCTGCACCCGCCGCTCGAATTCGGCGGGCGAGAGGAAGTAGTAGTCCCTGCCGTCGACCTCCCCCGCGCGCGGCGGCCGCGTCGTCGCCGAGATCGACCGCCCCACATCCTTCCGCTTCGCCAGGAGCCGCTCGGCGAGAGTGGTCTTCCCCGCCCCCGAGGGCGACGACAGCACCACCAGGAGCGGCGTCACTCGAGATTCTCGAGCTGCTCCCGGAACTTCTCCAGCTCGCCCTTCATGGCGATCACCTGCTGCAGGATCTCGGCGTCGGCGCCCTTGGAGCCCATCGTGTTCACCTCGCGCCCCAGCTCCTGCGCCAGGAATCCGAGCTGCTTGCCGACCGGCTGGTCGCCGGCGAGCGCCTGACGACAGGCGGCCACATGCGCCGCGAACCGCACCAGCTCCTCGGTGATGTCCAGCTTGTCGGCCATGAACGCGATCTCCTGCGCCAGCCGCTGCTCGTCCACCGCCGTCCCCTCGATGAGCTGCGCCACCGACTGCCGGAGCCGGTCCCGCTCGCGCACCAGCCGCTGCGGGGCGCGGGCCGCGATCACCTGGCTCGAGACCTCCATCAGGCTCAGCCGGTTGCGCAGCTCATCCGCGAGCACCCCGCCCTCGCGCTTCCGCATCGCCTTGCAGTCGACGATCGCCTGGGCCACGATCGGCTCGAGGTCGCTCCACGGGATCTCGGGCGACTCCTCCCGGCCCGCGGTGATCACCTCCGGCTGCCTGACGACCATCGCCAGATCGACCTCGCCGGGGACGCCGAGGACGCGCTGCAGGTCGCCGAGCGCCAGCGCCACCGCACGCGCCCGGTCGAGGTTCACCGTGAAGCCGGCGGTGTGCCGTTCCGGCGCTTCGGTCCAGTGGACCCCGACCGACACGTGGCCCCGGTCGAAATCCTTGCGGAGCCGCTCCCGGAGTTCCCCCTCGAGCGCCGAGAACTCGTGCGAGAGCTTGAGCGACGGGTTGAAGTGCCGGTGATTCACGGTCCGGATCTCCACCCGGATCCGGCCGCCTCCCACTGGGCCTTCCGCGGCCCCAAACCCCGTCATGCTATAGGGCACCGATCGCTCCATCCAGGGTCTCAGGAAGGGGGCGAAGTATAGCCGCGGGAGGGGGTTACGGGTAGGGGGCGAGGCGGTAAGACGGTTAGACAGTTAGACGGTTAGGACAGAAGAGCAGTAGCGCGCGGTGGCGGCCAACGCAGCGTGGCTAACGGCCCGACATCTCGCCCAATCGCCTAACCGCCCAACCGCCTAACCGCCTAATCGCTCAATCGCCCAACCGCCCAACCGCCTAGTCGCCTAATTACTAAACTCCCACTTCACCCCGAACGTGCTCGTCGTCCCGCCGTGGATCAGCTCGAAGCCGGGGACGTAGGTCTTCTTGCTGGAGGCGAGGTTGTAACGGTCCCAGTAGAGCAGGAAGCTGTCGAGCCGGATCTCGATCTCGGTGCGCCAGAACGACGCCCCGTCGAGCCTGATCGCCGTCCCCGTCGTGTCGCGCCCGATGACGCCGGGACCCCAGCTCTCGAACGCCAGTTGGGCCTTGAGATCGTAGATCCCGCTCCGGAACCGGCGCCAGAACTTGGACCGGATCGTCGCCGTCGTGATCGAGTGGGTGGCCGGCACCCCGTCGGGCACTGTGTTCCCCGTCGGGTCGCTGTACCACCCCTCGAGCGTCAGCCATTTCTTGGGCGCCAGCCGCCACCCCACCGTCACCCAGTTCGTCACCGGCGCCGGCGCGAATGCCGCCACCGTCGGCGTATAGGAACGGAACGGCTGCGAGCGGAACGCGTCGCTCCGACCGTACCCCACCTCGAGCGAGGCCCACGGGCGCTGCCAGCGCACCGAGCCCTGCCAGTCGGTGAGCTTCTGCGCCTTGTCGGTCAGCACCGACGGCGCCGCCACGAACGACCCGGTACGGAGTGTCGCCGCGGCCTCGAAGCCGAGCGGCAGGGCGAGGCTGGCGCGCCCCGCGACCCACTGGCTCCGGCGGTCACGATCGTGCTTCTGGTATCCCGCCTCTCCCGAGAAGCTGATCGGGCCGACCGGTGTCCACCCCGCCTCGGCCAGCATATCCCACGGCGTGCGCCTCGAGCGATTCAGGGCCCGGACACTCAGGCCGACCGTCGGACTCCGCCATGCGACCACCGCCCCGCCCTGCCGGATCTGGTCGTCGACGCCGCTCCCCTTCCACTTCGTGATGCCGAACAGCGCATCCACCCGCAGCCCGAGATCGTCCTCCCGGCGCCGCCAGAACAGCCGCACTTGCGCGTCGCTCCGTTTGCCGGTCCCCTGCAGCTCCAGGGTATCGGCGGTATTGATCACGAACGGCTTCCGGTCGGGGCTCGAGCTGAACAGCTCGGTCTGGATGCCGAAGCGCTGCCTGACGAAGCCGAGCTGCAGCCAGATGTTGGTGATGTCGAAGTCGCTGCTGGTGCCGGTCGCGGTCGGTGCGACCATCCGCTCGCCGCCGAGCGCGAAGCCCATGCCTGACGGGAAGCGCTTTTCCAGCGCCACCACGTAGCGGGCGATGCTCTTGTCGCCGGAGGCGATTCCGATCCGGGAGCCCGGCGACTTCCGGTCGTGCCGCCTGGTGAAGAGGTGGACCCGGATAAGCCCCGGCCACCGCTCGATCTCGATCCGGTCGTAGAGACTCAGCGAGAAGAGCGAGGGATCGACCCCCGTCGAGTCGGGCCCGATCGGGAGATACGGCAGCCCGTCCACCAGGTATTCGACCGACGCCGGTCCTCGGCCCCGGTAATCGGGATACTCGGTGCGGCCGAGCCAGCCGCCCCGCCAGAGATAGACACCGGGCACCCGCTCCAGCACGTCGCCGACGGTCTCATGCAGCCCCCAGGCGATCGAATCGGGCCCGACCACGATGCGGCTCATCGCCGCCTGCGGCCCGGCGATCCCGATCAGCGGCAGGATGGGCAGCCGGATCGCGTTGGCCTTGAGCGCCTCCAGATACTTCTCGGTCGTGTTGACCGTGTCCTTGGTCAGCGTGTCGGCCGGCAGGGAATCGTACGGCAGCTGCGCCGCGAGCGACACAGGCCCGAAGAGAAGGAGCACCGCTAAAGGGAAGAGGGAAGAGGGAAGAGGAAGCCCTCTCCCCCCTTCCCTCTCCCCCCTTCCCTCTTCCCTCTCTGTTCGATCACGCGCTCCGCCCCAGCACGAACTCCGCGAAGAGCCGCATGCACACGCCGGTCGGTCCCTTCACGCGGGTCGCATCCTCGCGATCGCTGTAGGCCGTGCCGGCGATGTCGATGTGCACCCAGGGATAGCCCTTCACGAACTCCCGCAGGAACCATCCCGCCGAGATGCTGCCGGCCGGACGGCCGCCGGAGTTCTTCACGTCGGCGATGTCCGACTTGATCAGGTCGCGGTACTCGTCCCAGAGCGGCAGCGGCCAGACCCGCTCGCCCGAGCGGTCGCCCGCCCGGCGCACCTCCTCGAGCAGCGCGTCGTCTGTTCCCATGATCCCTGAGGCCACATGACCCAGCGCCACGACGACCGCGCCGGTGAGCGTCGCCGCATCGAGCACGCAGGCCGGCTCGTAGCGCCGCGCGTACGAGAGCGCGTCCACCAGAATCAGGCGGCCTTCGGCGTCGGTGTTGATGATCTCGATCGTCTTGCCGAAGTGGGTCGTCACCACGTCGCCCGGCTTCACCGCCGTGCCGCTCGGCATGTTCTCCGTTGTCGGGATCAGCCCGACCACGCGAACCTTCGGCTTCAGCCGGCCCAGCATCTCGAAGGTGCCGAGCACCGCGGCCGCGCCGGACATGTCGTATTTCATGTCCTCCATCTTGTCGGCGGGCTTGATCGAGATGCCGCCCGTGTCGAAGGTGACGCCCTTCCCGATCAGGACGACCGGCGCGCCCTTCGCCCCTTCGTACTCCAGCACGATGAACTTCGGCTCCTCCGCACTGCCCTGCGCCACGCACAGCAGTCCGCCCATCTTCTCTGCCTTGATCGCAGCGAGATCGAGTACCGTGCCCTTGAATCCATGCCGCCGCACCAGCTCCCCGGCCTGTGCCGCGAGATAACTCGGCGTGCAGACGTTGCCGGGCAGCACCTGGAGCCCGCGGGTGTACGCCTGGCCGGCCGCGATGGCGGCACCCACCGCGTGTCCCGCGGTGTATTCGGCCGTATCGGTCGGCGCCAGCAGAACGGCCTCGGTGAGCAGCGGCTTCTTCTCTTCCGGCGGCTGCTTCATCTCCATGTAATTCCACTGCCCGTAGGCGAGCCCCTCGGCGATGACCTGGCCCGCCTCACGCGCGCCCACCGTGCCCTTGCCCTCCGCCGCCAGCAGGAAGCTGACCGACGACACTCCGATCGTGCGCCCGCGCTTGGTGGCTGCCGCGGCGGCGCGCCGGATGCCGGTGCGGCCCAGCTCCTCCAGCTTGCCGAGCCCGAGCAGCAGCACCCGCGCGGCGGGGCCGCCCGGATGGATCAGCGCCTGCTCGTCCTTCTTGCCGGTGAAGTCGCCGGAGGCGTAGAGGCGGCCGAGCGCGCCGCCGGTCTGGGCGTCGAGGTCCGCGAGTGAGGTGGGCAGCGTGCCCTGGGGCACCGCGACGGCAAGCAGTGGCGTGGCGTGCCCCGAAGCAGCGGCGGAAACGACGGAAGATGTGAAGGGCATGATCGGTCCGGTCAGCGGCGCTGGCGAAGGGTACGGTAAGGAAGATCCACGGGACCGACGTACTCGGCCCGCGGACGGAGCAGTTTCTCGTCGCCGTACTGCTCGACGATGTGTGCGGCCCAGCCGCACATCCGGCTGATGGCGAACACCGCGGTGAACAGATCGGTCGGGATGCCGACCGCGCGATACAGCGGCGCCAGGTAGAAATCGACGATCGGATGCTGGCCGGTCTCCCGCACCACCATCAGCTCGAGTTCCCGCGCCGTCCGGAACAGCGACCACAACCCGGCCCGCTGGCACTCGGCCTCCGCCAGACCGCGGAGCACCCCCGTGCGCGGGTCCTCGCCCAGATACACCACGTGCCCGAAGCCGGCGATCTTCTTCCGCTGCGCCAGCCGCTCGCGCACCCACTCCCCCACCCGCTCCGGCGCGCCGATCTCCTCGATCGCGGCCATCACGTTCCGGGTGTGCCAGCCGTGCCGCGGCCCGGCGAGCGCGGACATGGCCGCGATCACCGAGCCGAACACATCGGCGCCGGTCGCAGCGGTCACCCGGGCGGCGAATGTCGAGGGATTCAGCTCGTTGTCGGCCCGGAGGATCAGGGCGGTGTCGAAGGCGCGCTCGGCGGACGGTTCGGGGGCGGCGCCGGTGAGCATCGTGAGGAAGTTTGCGGCGAAGCTCTGGCTCTTCTTGGGGAGTAGCGGCTTCTGCCCCGTCCGGAGCCGGTGCCAGGCGGCGACGATCGTCGGCGTCACGCCGATGAGGCGGAGGCTCTGGGCCAGCGCGTCTTCGTGCGAGGGCGGGACCTTGACGGCGTGCTCGAGCGCGACCACCGCCAGTGCGGCGCGGAGCGCACCCATGGCGTCGGTCCCGGGCGGCAGCGACTTGAGGAGCCGCATCGCCGCGGGCGACAGCTTCTGCTGCGACTTGAGCTGGCCGTTGAAGAGCCGCAGTTCGGCGCTGGTCGGCAGCTCGCCGACGACGAGCAGGTAGGCGGTCTCCTCGTAGGAGGATTTCTCTCCCAGCTCGGGGACGTCATAGCCGCGGTAGGACAGGCGCCCATCCTCGGCCGACAGCCGGCAGACGGACGACTGCAGCGCGAGGACGTTGTCGAGACCGCGAATGGGTTCGGGAGTCGTGCCAGTTTGCATGGGGGCGGAGTGAGGTTGGGCCGAAGGTTATCGCCCTCCCCCTATGCGGGCAACCGCACACCCGGTCACTCTCGCCTGCGTACCAGGCTGGCGACCAGCATGACGCCGAGGTTCACCCCGGCACAGAACCCGCCGGCGAGAATGAGCCCCCGCGCGAAGAGCCGCAGGCCGCGAAACCCCTCGACCCCGAGCAGGACTATTCCGGCCTTGAGGACGAGCAGCGCGGCGGCCGCGGAGAAGAGGAGCACCTGCAGCAGCAGCAGCGCGCGATAGCCGAGACCGACGTAGAGCCAGTACAGCGAGATCGCGACGAGCATCCAGGCAAGGATCCCGGTCCGGGTCGTTTGCCCGAGCGGAAGCGCGCGGACCGCGTTCCCGAGCAGCACCAGCACCACCAGCCATCCGGCGAGCCGCAGACTGGCCATCCGCAATTCGTGGGGAGAGGCCTGCTCCGCCAGATAGGGCGCCGGATCTCTCATCGCATCCTCCCGCTGTCCCTCATCCCCGCACCTCAAGCGGCACTCGGTGCCAGGCGTTGTTCGCGTACCCCTTCACATTCCACACCTCGGCCAGGGTCTCGGGCTGGCCGGTGCCGTCGGGATCCCAGGCGCGGGCCACCAGGGTCCGCGCCCCGGGCGCGACCATCACCGAGACGCGCCACCGCACCCAGGTCCACTCCCCCGCCGAATCCTCGAGGGTGGCGTCGGCCCAGGTCCCGCCGCCGTCGCCTGACACTTCGACCCGCCCAGGGCGCCGGCAACCGGTGCCGCACGCCCAGCCCGCGACCTCGACCGGGCCAGCGGGCCTGGTGCTTCCCGACTCGGGAGACAGGATTATCGCGTTGAGCGGAACTTCGGCGAGCGCCTCCCCGCCGGCCACTTCTCGCGCGTCGCCGCCGCGGGCCTCCCGCTGCAGCCGGTAGGCCTCCACCTGGAAATAGTTGTCCGAGGGTGCCGAGCGGACGTCGATCTCGCCCAGCCATTTGACGCTCCGGGCGCCGATGTAGCCCGGGACGACGGCCCGGACCGGTCCGCCGTGGATCGCGGACAACGGCTCGCCATTCATCTCGAAGGCGAGCAGCACGTCCGGGGTGAGCGCCTTGGCGAGCGGAATGGATCCGCCGAAACCGAAGGTGCGCTGCCTCCGCCGCACCTCGTCGAGCCCGACGAAGCCGACGTGCGCCGCGCCCTCGGCGAGCCCCGCGGCAAGCAGCAGGTCCCGCAGCGCGACGCCGGCGAAGCTGCCGGTGCTCACCGGCTCGAGTCCCCAGGGCAGCTCGCCGGAAATCTCCCGCACCGACATCAGCTCATCCCTTCTCAGGCCTGCACACACCAGCGTCGCGGCGACCGCCCGGCGGGTGAAGTTCCGTTGCAGCTCCTCGAGGGAATACTCCATCGGCTGGCGGACCAGTCCGCCGACCCGCAGGCGCCACTGCCGCACATCGACGACTGGCACCGGGCCATGGTTCCGCGAGAAGAACAGGTCGGTCGGCGTAATCACCTGCGCGCCGAGGAGGTCCTGCGGCGGGCCCCCGTTGAAGGGAGCCGCGTCCCGCACCCGCAGACTGGGGTGCTTTCCGTATGGGACTTCGGCTGCGGGCCCGGCGGCCATGTCAGCGCCTCGCTGGGGGGTCACGGGGAATCTGTCGCGGCGCCCAGGTGCCTCCACGGCCGCGATGGGCGGGACGCGTCCGGCGTGCCACTGTCCGCCTCAGGCTGCGGGCGAGCCGGCGGGGGCAGGAGGCGCCGGCGCGGTCTTGTCCGCGTGCAGGTACTCGACACCGTAGATGCGGATGAGTTCGAAGAAATACGAGACGGCCAGCGGGCCGACCAGAATTCCCATGAGCCCGAAATAGCTCACGCCGCCGATCGCACCGACCAGCGTGACCAGCGGATGGATCTGGGCGTAGCGCCGGAACACGGCAGGGCGGATGAGCACATCGACATTCCCGACCAGCACCACGCCCATCGCCACCAGCGCGAGGGCGGCCCCCAGGTGACCGTTCAGGTACAGCGAGAGCGCGCCCGGCCCCCAGATCATCCCGGAACCGACCACCGGGAGAACGGAGAACACCACCGTCACCACTCCCCAGAAGAGACCGTTGGACAGCCCCGTCAGCCAGAAGGCGAGACCGACGATGGCGCCCTGGATGCAGGCGATCAGCCCGGTGCCGATGACGGTCGATACGGTGACGTCGCGGAACCGGTCGCGCAGCAGGTCAGCGCTGGCCGAGGAGAACGGGATATAGGGTTTGACGGCGGCCCAGATCTCGTTGGGCCTTAGCAGGAGATAATAGAGGATGAACAGCGAGATGGTGAGGTTGAGACCGATCCGGGTGGCGGTACCGAGGAACCCGAAGGCGCTGGACCCGAGCCAGGCCACCGCCTTCTCCCCCATCCCGGCGAGCCGTGGTCCGACCGCGAAGCCACCGATCGTGAGGTCAGAGATCCGCTCCACCAGCGGGCCCTTGCTCACGCCGGTCGCGATCGACTGGGCCTGATCGAGCAGGAGTCCCGCGAAGCTCACGGCGGGTACCACCAGCAGCACCAGCGCCAGGAGCACCATCACGGCGGCGCTAGTCCGGGGGGAGAGCCGCTTGACGGCCCACGCCTGCAGCGGCGCGAAGATGACGAAGAGCACCAGTCCGCCGACGAGACCGCTGGCATAGGGCGCGAGCGCGATGAGCAGGACCGCGCCGAGCAGCATGATCACCGCGGAGGCGCGTTGCTGAGTGGTGTCGAGGAAAGCCATGAGGAAAGAACTTAGGCAGCGGCTGCGGCGGGCGACAGGCCTGACCGGACCGGCGCCGGCGCCGGCGCGCGCCTGGCCATCGTGTCAGGCGCGCTTCCGCGGGCGGATTCGCGGCGGGACCGCGCGCCCGGCGGACGGCGTCGCTCCTGGTGTGCCACCCAGCAGCCCCTCGAAGGCGCTCGTCGCCCCGCTCGATCGGCGATCGCGCACTGTGAGCCGGCTGAACGTGCGGGCGAGATGGAATCCCGGAATGCGGAGCGTTGGGACCGTGCCGAGCACGAGCTGTTCGGCCGCCGCGGCGTGCGACACGAAACCGACGCCGAGCCCAGCGGCCACGCTGCGGGTGATCGCCTCCGTGCTGCCGAGTTCGACCGTGCGCCGCGGCGTGAAGCCTGCGGCCGCCAGCCCCCGCACCACCACTTCGCGGGTGCCAGATCCCGGCTCCCGCAGCAGAAACACCTCGGCTTCCAGGTCTGACCAGGTGACGCGCCGCCCCACCAGCGGGTGCGCACGCGGCGCGATCAGCTCGAGCACGTCCTCCCGCCACGGCTCGGCGACCAGGCGGGGATCGGTGACCGGCCCTTCCACGAGGGCCACGTCCAGGTCGTACGCCGACAGGCGCCGCGCGATCTCACCGGTGTTGCCGATCATCAGCCGCATCTCCACGTCCGGGTACTTCCGGGCGAATTGCGCGAGGATCGGGGGAATGACATACGCCCCGATGGTGGTGCTTGCCCCCACCCGCAGCGTGCCGCGCTGCAGCCCGCGGAAGGCCCGCATCTCCTCCTCCGTCGTCCGCGCGAGACCAAAGAGCGCGCGCGCCTGCTCGGCGAGCACCGTCCCCGCTTCGGTCAGGCGCATGCCGCGCGCGCGCCGCTCGAACAGCACCACGCCCAATCCCCGCTCGAGCTGCCCGAGCGCCTTGCTGATCGCGGGCTGGCTGACGTGGACCAGGTCCGCCGCGCGGGTCACGCTCCCGGCCCGCGCGACCGCGTCAAAGAGGCGAAGCGCATTGAGGTTGAGTGGCATATCCAGGAGTTGTGGTCGAGGTGAAATAAATGTCTTGGTGCATCCCGCCGAACATCCCTACTCTTGGAACTCGAATGGGGAACACACCGGAATCCGTCAGTCGGGAGGGGCATCGTATGGCTGTCATGCAGCGGGTCAGGCTGGTCGCCTTCGGAGGTCTCGCCGCGCTCAGCCTGAGCCCATGGGCCTCACCCCCGCTGGCGCTCGGACTCGGTATCGCGCTCGCGCTGCTGCTCGGCAATCCGTTCCTGACAACCACGCGAATGCTCTCCAAGTGGCTGCTGCAGGCATCCGTCGTCGGTCTGGGATTCGGCATGTCCCTCGCGGCCGTGGCGCGGGCGGGCGCATCCGGCGTCGCCTACACCATTGCGGGCATCCTCGTCGCGGTCACCCTCGGACTCTTCCTCGGCCGCTGGCTCGCCATCGATCGCACAACCTCCTTCCTCATCACGGCGGGGACCAGCATCTGCGGAGGCAGCGCGATCGCGGCCATCGGGCCCGCCATCGGCGCGCCCCCGGAGGCGATGAGCGTGTCGCTCGCTACCGTGTTCGTCCTGAACGCGGTCGCCCTCTACCTCTTCCCGGCGACCGGGCATCTCCTCCACCTCAGCCAGCATCAGTTCGGCATCTGGTCCGCGATCGCGATCCACGACACCAGCTCCGTCGTCGGCGCGGCGGCCAGCTACGGCCCGCAGGCGCTGCAGGAAGCTACAGTGCTCAAACTCGCCCGCGCCCTCTGGATCGTGCCACTCACCCTGGCCGCCACGGCAGTAACCCGGCACCGGAGCGGATCAGCGGCAGCCTCCAGCCGCCCGTCGCTGCCGTGGTTCATCGGGCTCTTTCTGGTCGCGGCACTCGTGCGGACCCTCGCTCCTGTCACCGCGCTCCCGCTGCTCGATGGGCTCGCCCACCTCGCCCGGATCGCCCTCGTCTTCACTCTCTTCCTCATCGGCTCCGGCCTCACCCTGGCGACCCTCCGCTCGGTGGGCTATCGCCCGCTCGCTCAGGGGGTCCTGCTCTGGCTCGCCATGGGTAGCCTCACCCTGGTCGCGGTGAGCCGGTGGGTGACAGGCTGACGAGGGTCTGCACTGGCGGCTATCCGTCGGAGCCGCCCTCCCCCGCGCGCCGCGCCACGAGGCCCAGCAGGGCCGATCGCCCGCGATGACCCTGCCCCTCGTCGATCTCGGCCTCGTACTCACGCAGCTCCAGGATCTCCAGCGTCGGAAACGCGGCGCGGATCAGGGCGGCGGTGTAGAGATGCTCGACCTGCGGCGGCCCTCCGGTGCGGTACTCGAGCTGTCTGGGCGTGTACCCCTGAAGCACCAGCGTGCCACCGGGCTTCAGGCTCCGGACGATATTCGCGAAGAGCCGGCCCCGGGCCACCGGATCGGCGAACTGCACGAAGATCGCGGCGATGCCATCGTAGGCCGCGGACGGCCAGGGATAGGAATCGCAGTCGGCGAGCGTGAAGTGCACGGTCACCCCGCGCGCCGCCGCCAGCCGCCTGGCCTTGGCGATCCCGCTTGCGGCGATGTCGAAGGCGTCCACCTCGAACCCCTGCCCGGCCAGCCACACGCTGTTCCGGCCCTCGCCATCGGCGACGGACAGCACCCGCGCGCCCGCCGGCCAGACGCTGGCGTGGGCGCGCAGCCACTCGTTTGGCTCGGTGCCGAACACGTACTCCTCGGCGGCAAATCGCTGATTCCAGGACGCCGCGGCGTCCGGCCGCTGGGCCTCCTCGCCGGCATCCTTGCTGGAGTCTTGCATCATGGTGTGGATTCTACGGGGTGTAGTCGCCGGTGGCCTGCGCCATTCCGCCGGCATCGACCACGTGCCGGAAGCCCAGCGACCGGAGCGTGGCCGTCGCGGCGGCCGAACGGGCGCCGCTGGCGCAGTACACCATGATGTGGGCGTCCCTGGCGATGTCAGCGCGCTTGGCGACCGCGGCGGCGAGGCTCTGGACCGGAACACACTGCGCTCCCTCGAGATGACCCAGCCAGAACTCGAGCCGGGTCCGGACATCGAGGACGACATCGATCCTGCGGTTGCGATAGGCGGGCATGGCATCGGACGGGTGAAAGTCGCGCATCCAGCGCGAGTCGGGAATGGACACGCTCCGGGCGCCGCGTACGGGCGCCTGAGCTTTTATAACTATATAAGCATATAGCGAATACAAGCAAGGACGCCGCCATACGCAGAAGGCGGACACCGGCTCCCGGTGACCGCCTCTCCCGCACGGCCTGCGCGCGCGGCGTCCTGCTGCGTATGCCCGAGGCGAGAGTCGAACTCGCACGAGGTTGCCCTCGGCGGATTTTGAGTCCGCTGCGTCTGCCATTCCGCCACTCGGGCTGACCGACGTATCTTACTCCCATGCCAACCAACAGACCACCCCAGGGATTGCACCCCTGGCACGACATCGCCACCGGCCCCACCCCGCCCGACGTTGTCAACGCCATCATCGAGATCCCGACCAACGAGCGCAACAAGTACGAGCTCGACAAGGAGTACGGGATCTTCCGCCTCGACCGGGTGCTCGCGAGCGCCGTCCACTACCCCGGCGACTACGGATTTCTTCCCCGCACCCTGGGAGATGACGGCGATCCGCTCGACGTTCTGGTCATCACCACGATCCCGGTCTTCACCGGCTGCCTGATCGAGTGCCGGCCGATCGGGCTGTTCCACCTGATCGACCGCGGCAAGGCGGACGAGAAGGTGCTGGCGGTGCCTGTCAGCGATCCCTACTCCGAGGGGATCAACGAGCTGGACGACATTCCACAGCACATGCTCAAGGAGATCGAGCACTTCTTCCAGGTCTACAAGGACTTGGAGGGGGTGACGACCCGTACCCGCGGCTTCGAGGGCGCGACCGAGGCGCGGGCCGCGATCGTCGAGGCCATCGCCCTGTACGAGAAGACCTTCGGCCCGAAGGTGGCGCCGAAGCCCTCGGCAAAAGCGCGGCCCAGGCGGCCGCCCGCCGCGAAGAAGGTGAGACGACGGAAGTGAAGCAATCGGGGCGGCCCGCCGGGCCGCCCTGATCGTTTCTCACTCGTTCTGCATCGATTTCGGCGGTCCCAGGATTTCCCGCCAGACCAGCGCCTCCCGCAGACCCTGCGCGGTCAGTCGCTGCCGCACCGCCACCGGCTCGGCGGGGGCCCGGATGGCCTGATCGAAGCTCTGATGATCCGCCGCGGCGTGCGGCCGGTTGCGGGCCTCGGCCGACTTGATCCGCCGCTGCGCGACGGCCTCTGCCTCCTCGTCGCGGTTCTGGAGCACCCGCTGCGGACGCTTCGTGAAGACTTCGATGTTCTGAAGCCGGCGCTCCTCGAGCTGCCGTCCCTCCTCCTCCAGCGAGGTCCGGTCCTCGACCTCCTCCGCGCTCTCGAGGCTGGTCCTGGAAATCCGGCCCATCGGCCCACGCGCATCCTGCACGACTTCGCCCATCCGCGGCGGTGCAGGTCTGGGCTTGAACCGCGGCGCCGCCTGGGCCGGGCTCCGCCCCGGCACTGTGCCCCGCGCCTTCTGCTGCTTCACCGCCTCGATCTGCCGCAGGATCGATTCGAGCGACACTGCTTCCAGTTGAGTCGGAGTCGCGTCTTCACCCGTGCCCGACACCGGCGTGGGCTTCGGGGATGCCCCCGCCTTCTTCCCCGCCCTCGAGAGCAGGTTCAGGACGAAATAGATGACCGCGAGGACGACGAGCCCCTCGAAGCCGGCGGCCGACCGGATGCCCTCCACTCAGGAGGCTCCGCCGGTGGAGGTCTCGGACTGTCCCGCGATCGACTGCCGCATCGTGGTATCGGCCTGCAGGTTCCGGTAGCGCTGATAATCCATCACGCCGAAGTTGCCGCTGCGGAAGGCATCGGCCATCGCGAGCGGAATCTGTGCCTCGGCCGCGATCACCGCCGCCCGCTGCTTCTGCGCTTCTGCCTTGTATTCCTGCTCCATCGCGACCGCCATCGCGCGCCGCTCTTCCGCCTTGGCCTGCGCGATCCGCTTGTCCGCCTCGGCCTGGTCCGTTTGCAGCTCGGCGCCGATGTTCTTGCCGACGTCCACGTCCGCGATGTCGATCGAGAGGATCTCGAATGCGGTGCCGGCATCGAGCCCCTTGGCGAGGACGGTCTTGGAGATCATGTCGGGATTCTGGAGCACTGCGTTATGGGTGTCGGCCGAACCGATGGCGGACACGATGCCTTCCCCGACCCGCGCGAGAATCGTCTCCTCGCCCGCGCCGCCGACCAGCCGGTTGATGTTGGCCCGCACCGTCACCCGCGCGATCGCCAGCAGCTGAATGCCGTTCTTGGCCATCGCCGCCACCTTCGGGGTCGTTATGACCTTGGGGTTCACGCTGACCTGGACCGCCTCGAAGACGTCGCGGCCGGCGAGGTCGATCGCACACGCCTGCTTCAGGTTCAGCGGAATGCCTGCCTTGTCCGCTGAAATCAGCGCGTTGACTACCCGGCTCACATTGCCACCGGAGAGATAGTGCGACTCCAGGTCCTGCAGCCCCACCGTCTGCAACCCCGCCTTGTGGGCATTGATCAGCGGCAGCACGATGTCGCTCGGGTTCACCTTGCGGAATCGCATCCCGAACAGCGTCATGAATGAGACCCGGACCCCCGACGTGAGCGCCTGGATCCAGAGCGGGAGCGGGATGAACCGGAAGACGATGACAAGGAAGATGAATCCGATGAAAACCAGGGCGATCAGCAACCCCGGCGCGACTGAACTGATGTCCTCCACGTGGCGATCTCCTGGTTAGGTCTGGGCCTGCCTGACGACGTGCCGGTACCCCTCGGCGCGCACCACCACCACCGGCGCACCGCTGCTGATGTATTCTCCCTGGGTGACGACATCGATCCGCTCTCCACCGACGGTGGCCACGCCCGCCGGCCGGAGGTCGGTCACCGCCACGCCGGTCTGTCCGATCAGATCACCGCGCGGCAGCGCCGCGACGTACCCCTCGGCGGACTGCACCGCGCTCTGGTGGATCAGTCCGGAGAAGCGGCCGCTGTTCGGCAAGTGCCTGAGCCACGCGAAGGCGACCGACAGGGTGATCACGACGCTCGCGCCGAGCACGGCCAGCGCCTGGAAGACATCGCCCCCCGTCGGGAAATTGCCGAGCATCGCCAGCACGATCGCCGCGCCGATCAGCAGGGCACCGAGCACTCCGGCAACGCCGAATCCCGGTAGCAGGAAGACCTCGACCGCCACCGCGACGACGCCCAGTCCGAGGAGGATGACCTCCTCGAGGCCGGCGAGGCCGACGATGAGGCTCGATCCGAAGAACAGGCCGAGGCAGACGAACCCGATCAGCAGACCGAGGCCATGCGCCCCGGCCTTGATCTCCGCGAGTAGCGCCAGCACACCAAGCGAGAGCAGCAGCGGGGCAACCACCGGGTTGGTGAGGAAGCGGACCACGATCTCAGCCCAGTTGAGATCAATCGCCATCACGTTCGCGCCCGCGAGACCGACCTGGGCGAGCAGCTCGGCTTCGCTCTCGACCTGGGCGCGGGCGTACTTCACCCGAAGCGCCTCGCTGGTGCTCAGCGTGACCAGCTGCCCCCGCTCCGCGAGACCGGCGACGCCGAGACTCTCGTCCACCATGGCTTCCGCAATGCGCGGCTCGAGACCCCGCGCCTCGGCGAGGGCCCGGAACTCGGCGCGCATGGCCGAGACGTACTTCTCAGGCATCTTGGTCCCCTGCCCGTCCACCGGCGTGGCGGCCCCGAGCACCGCTCCGCTCCGCATGAAGATTCCCGAGGTCGACAGGGCGATGAGGGCGCCCGCGCTGTAGGCACGCGGATTCACGAATGCGTACACCGGAACCTTCGAGGCCCGTACCGCATCGGCGATGCGCTCGGCGGCATCAACCCTGCCGCCCGGGGTGTCCAGATCGAGCAGGACCGCGGAGGCGTTCGACGCGTTCGCCTGACGGAGCCCGCGAACCACATAGGGCGCGAGGCCGTTCTCGATCGTACCGTGAATATCGAGGCGATAGACGGCACCGGATGGCGCCTGCGCGGCGGCGGGAGCGAAGCCCGCCAGGACCAGGGGAAGACTGAGCAGCACAGCGGTGAAGCGCATTTCTGACTCCAGGGAGCTTGGAAGAATGGTAGCGCCCGCCGACTGAAAATGCATGGGGCGGAGGCCGGGCAGCGGAATGACCCCGCTCCCGACCCCCGCCCCCGTGAGACTACAACTGTAACGCCGAGCCTAAGGCCGGAGTCTGCGCCGGCGCATGGGAGTGAGTGTGCTGTCGGACCCGCGCAGGTCTTGCGCCTCCTTGATGCGGTCGAGCAGCCGCTCGCGCAGGATGAGATACTGCGCGCGCTGCACCGGATTCAGGAACGCAGACTGATCGCGAAGTTCGTCTTTGTAGGACTGCACATAGCGGAGCTTGACGTCGAGCAGCTGATCCGTCAGCCGGGCCACGTTGTCGCTGTTGGCGGCCACCCCCGGGCGCAGTTCTGCGGCGAGGCCCTGCCGGAGCTGGCGCTCCTCCGCTTCCATCGTGCGGCGCTTGGCGAAGTACTGCCACACGACCTCGCGCAGTCGCGACGACTGCTGGTCGGTGAGGCCGAGCTCTTCCTGGACCCGGGCGGTGAACCGCTCCTCGATCAGCCGGCGAAGCTCCCCCGCACGCGCCTGATCCGGGGGGCCGGGCTCCTGGCCAGCGAGCGGGGCCGCGAGCAGCGCACCGAAGACGAGCAACCATCGTGTCGTACGCATCAGCCCTCCAGCGAGCGCAGCACGCGCTCAAGTTGTTGATCATCCAGGTCGCCGAGGTGCGGCGTGTCCGGCGCGGCGCCAGACCCGAGGGGTTCATCCAATCCGTTCAGCACAGATTCCAGTTCCTCGGCATCGAGCGTCTCGAGTTCCGCGAGGGGTACGTGCAGCGCCGCCGTAACGGTCTGGCTGGTGTCCGCGGCTTCACTCGGGTGCCGCGAACCGGCCCTGACCATGAGCACCAGGGCCGCGGCAGCGGCAAGGCCGGCGAGCCAGCCGCCCCGCTTCCACCGAGTGGCACGGCGCTGGGAGGCGAGGCGGAGCAGCACCGCGCTGCTCACCCGGGCGGGATCGATGCGGCGGGCGGCCGCGTCACCGAGTTGCCGGGCCAGCATGACCGTCCGCCACTCCGCGCTGCACTCCGGGCACGAAGCGACATGCGCCGCCTCCGCGGTATCCCACTCCGCGAGGCCGTTCGCCACCAGCGGTATGCGGTCCTGGATCGATTCGCAGTGGGTCATTCGACCAGCTCCTTCAGTTTCTTCACGGCGTGGTGGTAGTGCACCCGGGCCGCCCCCGGCGTCGTTCCCAGTGTCTCCGCGATCGCCCCGTACTCCATGCCCTGCTGGGCTCGCAACAGGAAGACCTCGCGCTGCAGCCGCGGGAGGGTCCCCAGTCCCTGCCGCATCCGGGCTTCGGCTTCCGAGGCATCAAGCGTCGCGGCGGGGTCGTCGGCGGCCGCCAGGTCGCTGTCCTCGAGCGAGACATGGACGCGGCCCCGTCGTCGCCGGTACTGGTCCTTCACGAGATTGCTGGCAATGCTGAGCAGCCAGCTTCGGAATGCCGCCTCGCCCCGCCACCCGTCCAGCGCCCGGAACGCCCGGATGAAGGTTTCCTGGACGAGATCCTCGAGGTCCCCGTGATCCGCTCCGGAACCCCCGAGAAACCGGGCGAGTGCCGCCGCGTGGCGACCCACAAGCGCCGAGGCGCTTCGCTCGTCCCCGCCACGATAGGCCAGGACCAGGGCAGCATCGGTCGGGTCGGTACTGGAGGAGGCAGCCGGCACTGTCATCGTCGGCGGGTAGACGGCTCCGGGCGGCGGTTGTTAAGTCGGTTTGATACCGGAGGATGGGCTGGCCCCACGCCCGCCGCAAGCCGCCCCTCGCTAGATTCTCTCGAACTCGAACCCAGGATCCCCAGTGCGTGACGCCGTCATTACCGCCGCGGTGCGGACCCCGGTGGGCCGGGCCGGTGGCGCCCTCGCCGACGTCCGGGCCGACGACCTCGCGGCCGTCGCGGTCAAGGCGCTCGTCGAGCGAGCAGGGCTTCCCCCGGAACGGATCGAAGACGTGATCCTCGGCTGCAGCAACCAGGCGGGCGAGGACAACCGGAATATCGCCCGGATGGCGACGCTGCTCGCCGGCCTCCCCGTCGACATCCCCGGGCAGACGGTCAACCGGCTCTGCGGCTCGGGGCTGCAGGCCATCGTGAGTGCCGCGCAGGCGGTTCGCTCCAGCGAAGGCGAGATCTTCGTCGCGGGGGGAGTCGAGAGCATGACGCGCGCGCCGTATGTCATGCTGAAGAGTGGCTCGGCCTGGAACCGCACGCCGCCGCCGATGGCGGACACCACGGTCGGATGGCGCTTCGTCAACCCGAAGATGCCGAAGGAGTGGACCATCGCCCTCGGTGAGACCGCCGAGCGGGTGGCGCAGCGCTATGGCATCACCAGGGACGACCAGGACCGCTTCGCGGTGGAAAGCCAGCGGCGTACCCAGGAAGCGCTGGCGAACGGGGTGTTCGGCGACGAACTGGTGCCGGTCCCGGTGCCGGACGGCAAGGGCGGAACCAGCCTGTTCGCGACCGACGAGCACCCGCGCGCCGGCGTCACCATGGAGGCCCTCGGCAAGATGAAGCCCGCCTTTCTCAAGGACGGGACCGTCACCGCAGGGACCTCGAGCGGCATCAACGACGGCGCGGCAGCCGTCAGTGTACTCAGCGCGGACGCGGCGCGGGAACTCGGGAAGAAACCGCTGGCCCGGATTGTCGCGAGTGCCGTCGCCGGGCTCGATCCCTCCGTCATGGGGCTCGGGCCGATCCCGGCGACGCGCAAGGCCCTGGCGCGTGCGGGCCTCACGGTCGCACAGCTCGACCTGGTCGAGCTGAATGAAGCGTTCGCGTCGCAGTCCATCGCCTGCATTCGCGAGCTCGGACTCGATCCTGCCAGGGTCAACGTCTACGGCGGTGCCATCGCTCTGGGCCACCCGCTCGGGGCGAGTGGCGCGAAGATCGTCGCGACTCTGGTGCACGCACTGAGACGCACCGGCGGGCGCTATGGGCTCGCCTCGATGTGCATCGGCGTGGGCCAGGGGATCGCACTGATCGTGGAGCGGATGGACTGATGCCGCAGGTCATCGCGCACCGGGGCGCCTCGGGGCATGCCCACGAGAACTCACCCAGCGCGTTCCGGCGCGCCGCCGCCCTGGGGGCGGATGCGGTCGAGCTCGACATCCACACGACCACCGATGGCTGCTTCCTGGTGCACCACGATGCCCACGTCCAGGGCGTCGGGGTCATCGGGGAGTTGCCGCGTGCCGCGTTCGCGGACTACCGGCTGCCCAACGGCGAGCCGATCCCGACGCTCGAAGAAGCCCTGCAGGTGCTGGATGGTCTGGATGTATGGGTCGAGGTCAAGACGCTTCCACCCGCCGCCGATGCGCGACTGCTCGAAACTCTCGACGCCGGTCCGACGCCCGGAGGGTATGCCGTCCATGGATTCGATCACCGGATCGTCGCCCGGCTGGGAGACCAGCGCCCCGAACTGCGTCGCGGAGCGCTGCTCTCCTCCTATCTGCTCGACACGCTCCCGGTGCTGCACGGTACCGGGGCGGATACGCTCTGGATGGAGGCCCATCTCATCGATGAGGTCCTCGTGACCGACCTGCACACCGACGGCTTGCGGATCATTGCGTGGACGGTGAACGAAGCGCGCGACATCCGGCGGCTGATCGGGCTGGGGGTGGACGGGATCTGCGGCAACTTTCCGGAGCGGATCCGGGCTGCGCTGGCCTGACCTCGCGGCCAGAGTCGCCAAGCACGCAGCGAGCCGCTACCTTCTCCCATCGCGTCCGGCGCGCCGGGCGACGAAACCGCACTCCCGACTCTACCGTAGGCCCCGCGTGACTCATCGTCTGACATCGCCGCCGCCCGCCCGGGCGTGGCCCATCATTCCCATCGTGGTGTTCCTGCTCGCTCTGTCCGGCGTCACGATGCTGCGCGCCCAGGATGCAGGCCGCATCAGCTACGATCGTTTCTCGCTGGCGAACGGGCTCGATGTCCTGCTGGCTCCGGATCACACCAGCCAGGTCGTGGCGGTGAGCGTCTGGTACCACGCGGGCTCGCGCAACGAGCCCGCCTCCAAGGCGGGGCTGGCGCGACTCTTCGAGCGGCTGATGTTCACTGGCTCGGCCAACGTCCCCGCCGGCGGCCACGGCGCGATTGTCGAGGATGCGGGGGGCCAGCTCAGCGCCGCCGTCGACGAGGAGTTCTCCCGCTACAGCGAGACGCTGCCCTCCAACCGGCTCAATCTGGGCCTGTGGCTCGAAGCAGAGCGGATGCGTTCCCTCGCCATCAACGACACCACCGTCAGACAAAGTCAGAACGGCCTCCTCGGCGACCTCGACGCGCGTGTCGGCGGCGAGGCCTATACCGGCGCGATCCTGGATGCGATCGCGTCGGTCTACGACTCGGCCGGCTGCCCGGGATATGCCCACCCGTCGATCGGTCGCGTCAGCACGATCCAGTCCCTCACGACGGCCGACGCGCGCGGCTTCTATCAGCAATTCTACCGGCCCAACAACGCACGGCTCGTCGTCACCGGTGATTTCGACCCCGCGGCAACCCGGCAGCAGATCGAGAGCTATTTCGGCGACATTCCGAGGGGAAGCGAGACGCCAGACGTCGGCTGTACTCCCGCGACCGCGTCGGGCGCTCGCAGCAAGACGCTGAGCGACCGCCTCGCGGGCCGCGTGGCGGTCGGCCGGTTCTATCCCATCCCGGCCCATCGGGACCCGGACACGTCTGCGCTCGAATTGCTGGGGATCATCCTCAGCCAGGGGCCCGGCTCCCGGCTCACCACCCGGCTGGTGCGCGAGACCCGCACGGCGGATGCCACCCAGGGCGGAATCCTCACGGACCGGTCGGGGCCCGGCGTCTTCGGCCTGTTCGGCGTGGCCGCGGCAGGCGTGAGCGCCGATTCGTTAGGCGCTGAGCTGGCGGCACAGGCGGCCTGGGCGGGCGGGCCTGGCCTGACGGAGGCAGACCTCGTGCGCGCACGGAACATCTACCTGGCGACGGTGGTGAGCGGGCGGGAGCGGCCCGCCGATATCGCGGAAGGGCTGCACCACGCGGTCGGGCTGCACGGAGCCATCGAGGCGGTGAACGGCGAACTGCCCAGCGTCATGGCGGTCACACTCGCCGACGTCCGTCATGCGGCGGAGGGGTTGCTCGCTCCTGACCGGGCGCTCACGGTCACCGTCGTCCCGGAGGCCGCGCCATGAACCGCACCATGCTGGTGGGCGCCCTGCTGGCTCCCGTGCTGCCACTGGCCGCACAGCAGGTGCCGGCCGGCCCCCCCGAACCGGCCCCGATTATCGCTCCATCCCTGCCCCGCGCCCAGGAGGCGGTGCTGGCCAACGGGCTGCGAATGATCCTGCTGGAGCAGCATCGGCAGCCGGTGCTGTCGCTGACCCTCTCGGTGCCGGCTGGGAGCGCGTTCGACCCACCGGACCGGGAAGGCCTCGCCGAGATGCTGGCCGGGCTGGTCACGCGCGGCGGCGGCACCCGCACCGCGTCCCAGGTGGCAGCGGCGATTGAAGGCGTGGGCGGTTCGCTGAGCGCCGCCGCCGATCCCGATTTTCTCACCGTCCAGGCCGACGTCGTTTCAGCGCATGCCGCGCTCGCCTTCGAGCTCATCGCCGACGGGCTGCTGCGGCCCGCGCTCGCGCGCGACGAGCTGGAGCTCCTCCGCGGCCAGACCGCCGACGCGTTGCAGGGCGGTCTCGCGGATCCGGGCACTCTGGCCGCCCGGATCTTCCTGATCGGCGCCTACCAGCGCTTTCCGTACGCGCGGCGGGCGACACCCGCCTCTGTTACCGCGATCACCCGGGAGGATCTTCTGGCCTTCCACAAGGCGCGGGTCCGGCCGGCCGGTGCGATTCTCGTCGTCGTCGGCGACATCACCTTGCCCGAGGCACGGCGCCTTGCGACAAAGGCATTCGGCGCGTGGAAGGGCGTGAAGCCGGCGCCGCTGCCGGTGCCGGTGAAGAGTGCCCCGCCCCGCGGCATCGTGCTGGTGCACGTGCCCGGTGCGCGAGACGCGAGCATCCTGGTCGGCGGCACGACCTTCGCCGGCACCGACACGGCCTACTACGCGGCGGCCGTCCTGAATCGCATCATCGGCGATGAACGCAACGGCCGGCTCGTTCGCGCACTCGGACGCGACCATGCATGGACCTCGGCGACGGGGGCCTCCTTCCTCCGGACGTCGCGGCTCGGACTGTTCCAGGCGACGGCGGCCGTGCCGGCCGAGGCCACCGACTCCGCGCTGCGCGAGATGTACGCGCAGCTGGATCTCCTCAGAAACGAGCTCGCCCCCGCGCGG
Source organism: uncultured Gemmatimonadales bacterium (assembly GCA_963817435.1). Classification (GTDB taxonomy): domain Bacteria; phylum Gemmatimonadota; class Gemmatimonadetes; order Gemmatimonadales; family GWC2-71-9; genus JADJOM01. The sequence continues at coordinate 521,218 of CAWFNY010000001.1, read as the reverse complement.
GAACTTGCCCGCGCGAGGGAAAACGTCGCTGGCGCATTCGCCCTGCGGCTGCAGAGTGCCAGTCAGCTCGCTGGCGGGATCACCGAGACCAGCGTGCTTGGACTTCCCGCGAGCTATGTCGCCGGATACCGGATGAAAGTCGCGGGCATCACCGCGGCCCAGGTTCGCGCCGTCGCCCGACGCGCATTTCCGGCGAACGCCCTCGTCACCGTGGTCGTGGGCGATGGCGCCCGCCTGTATGGGCCACTCAGCCGTATCGCCCCGGTGCAGCTCTTCGCCAACGATGGCCATCCGCTCACCCCCGCGGAAATCGAGCCGCATGCCGGAGCGCTGGTCCTCAATCTCGCGTCGGTGGCGCCGCGGACCGATACGCTCGCCATTCTCGCCCAGGGGCAGACGATCGGCCTGCAGGTGACCCGGCTGGCGCGGGACGGCGACAGCCTGGTCTACTCCGAGCGCACCCAACTCGGGCAGGCGCTCAACCAGACGACGACGCTGACGTTCGACACCGTCGGCCACATGCGCCACCTGGATCAGGCCGGCGTCGTCCGCGGCCAGGACACCCGGATTCGGCTCGGATACAGCGGCGGGCGGGTGCGGGGTGAGGTGCAGGTCGTCGGCCCCAACGGCCCGGAGCATTTCACGGTGGACACCGCCGTCGCGTCCACCGTGCTCGACGACAACGCGGTCCAGGCGATCCTGCCGCTGCTCCCGTGGGCGATGAACACCCGCTGGTCGTTCCAGGTGTTCGTCTCCGGCGAGAACGCCATTCGCGGCCTGACCCTCACTGCCGCGGATATCACCCAGGTCAACACTCCCGCCGGCAGCTTCGAGTGCTATCGCGCCGATCTCGAAGGGGGCCAGCAGCGGGTCTCCTTCTTTGTGACGACCGCACTTCCCCACCGGGTCGTCCGGGTCGAACTTGCCAATTCGCCCGTGGTCTTCGTCGCCGTGAACCCCTGACCCCGCTGGTGCAAAGGAACCGCGCGATGCCTCGCTCATCAATCCTCGGACTGCTTCCGCTGGCACTGGCCGCATGCGCCACCACCGCGCAGACGGCGGGCCCGGCTCCGGCGGCGGCGGCGTCCTCGTCGTCGAGAGCCACCCAGAGCTGGGAGCGGAGTCAGTATCCCTCCACCTACCAGCGGAAACCGTACCCACCGGTATTCATCCGCAACGCGACGATCATGACCGGCGTCGGCGCCGAGATGTCCGGCGCCTCAATTCTCTTCCGCGATGGGCGGATCGTCTCCGTGGGCACGAATCTCGAGCCCCCGCCGGATGCGACGGTTGTCGACGGTACCGGGAAGTTCGTCACCCCGGGCCTCATCGATACCCACAGCCACCTCGGCGTCTACTCGGCCCCCGGCACCTTCGCGGAAAGCGACGGCAATGAGGCCACCAATCCGGTGACCGCCCAGGTCTGGGCGGAACACAGCTTCTGGCCCCAGGATCCCCAGATTCCCCTCGCAATCGCGGGCGGCGTCACGACCATTCAGGCGCTTCCTGGATCCGCGAACCTCATCGGCGGCCGGTCGGCGACACTCCGACTGATCCCGGCGCGCACCGTCCAGGAGATGAAATTCCCGGGCGCACCCTACGGCCTGAAGATGGCGTGCGGCGAGAACCCGAAGCGGGTCTACCAGAGTCGCGGCCCGTCGACCCGGATGGGCAACATGGCGGGCTATCGTGAGGCATTCATTCGCGCGGAACAGTACCGGCAGAAATGGGATGAGTGGCTCAAGAACAGAAAAGGCAATCCCCCCGACCGCGACCTGCAGCTCGAGACGCTGGCCGACGTGCTGCGGGGACGGATCCTGGTACACAATCATTGCTATCGCGCCGACGAAATGGCGCAGATGATCGACCTCTCGCACGAGTTCGGGTTCAAGATCCGGGCCTTCCATCACGTGGTCGAGGGGTACAAGGTGGCCGACCTGCTCGCGCGGGAGGGCATCGCGGCGTCGGTGTGGTCCGACTGGTGCTGCTTCAAGATGGAATCGTATGATGCCGTGCCCCAGAACGCGGCGCTGATCACCCAGGCAGGCGCCCGCGCCATCATCCACTCGGACGACGCCATCGGGATTCAGCGGCTGAATCAGGACGCAGCCAAGGCGATGTACGCCGGGCAACAGGCCGGGATCGCGGTAACACGCGAACAGGCGATCCGCTGGATCACCGCGAACCCCGCCTGGGCACTCGGCATCGACTCGGTGACCGGGACGCTCGAGGTCGGCAAGATGGCGGACGTGGTACTCTGGTCGGGCGACCCATTCTCGATCTACAGCACCGCGGATCAGGTCTACAACGACGGCTGGCTGGTCTTCGACCGGCACGACCCCAAACATCAGCCGTCCACCGATTTCAACCTGGGTATCACCGAGCCGGGAGTGGGACGATGATCGCCCGCGGACGCGCAGTGGTCTCGGCGGCGCTGATCGCCTGCTGGCCTGGAGTGGCCGCGGCGCAGACGATCGCCATCACCGGTGGCACGGTCTACCCCGTCTCCGGCCCGAAACTCGAGCACGCCACCGTCCTGATTCGTGACGGCCGCATCGTGGACGTCGGCACCGACGTCGCGATTCCCGCCGACGCCACCCGGATCGATGCGACCGGCAAATGGGTGACCCCCGGCCTCATGCACGCGAATACGACGCTCGGACTGCAGCAGGTCGGCTCCGTGGACGCGACGAACGAGGCGAATCACTCCGGCGACATCAACGCCGCATTCAACGTGGCCGAGGGAATCGACCCCGCGACGCCGCTGATCGCGATCGCGCGGCTGGAGGGGGTGACCACCGCGGTCACCGGTCCGTCATCCGGGCTGGTCGCGGGGCAGTCGGTCCTGATCGAGCTGCTGGGCGACCGGATCGAGACGCTGGTGACCCGCTCCCCGCTCGCGATGGTCATCAACGTGAGCGAATCGAGCAAGGGCGCGGGAGGCGGCAGCCGGGCGGGTGTGCTGGAGGCGCTCCGGCGGCTCTTCGCCGACGCGCAGGAGTACGACCGGAGGAAAGCGGACTTCCGCAAGAACCAGATGCAGGCGCTGTCCGCGCCCGCGGCCGACCTCGAGGCGCTGGGCCCGGTGCTGCGGGGGGAGCTGCCGGTGGTGTTCGATGCCAATCGGCAGAGCGACATCGCCAGTGCGCTTCGCCTGGCCCGCGAGTTCCGGCTCAAGATCATCATTCGCGGTGGCGTGGAAGCCTGGAAGCTGGCCGCGGAGCTGGCGGCGGCCAGAGTGCCAGTCATCCTCAATCCGATCGACGACATTCCGACGTTCGACGGGCCCGGCGCCCGCTTCGACGCGGCGACGCTGCTGCAGCGCGCCGGCGTATCGGTGATCCTGACGGAGAGCCAGAGCGGGGGCCCGAGAAACCTGCGCTGGTCCGCGGGACACGCCGTCCGGTTCGGCATGTCATGGGATGCCGCCCTCGCGGCGATCACGCTGGCCCCGGCCCGCGCCTTCGGCGTGGACGATCGCTACGGATCGCTGGAGCGTGGCAAGGTCGCCGACGTCGTGGTCTGGTCTGCCGACCCGCTGGACTTCGCGAGTCATGCCGACCACGTCTTCATCCGGGGAACCGAGATTCCCTATACCAGCCGTCAGACCGACTTGCTGGACCGATACCGGAAGCTGCCGCCGACCTACTAGGTCCATCGCAGCCCCTGAGGCAGACGAAACGCCCCCCGGGTCGATGACCTGGGGGGCGTTCTCACATGAGCTGCTGGGCCCGCGAACGACTACTTCACTACCTCCGACTCTCCAGTCTGGGCGCTCGCCGGGGGCGGGGCTTCACTCACCGTCACCGACTCCCCCTTGGTCGCGGCCATCTCCCGCTCGACTCGCGCGATCGCCGCGTCGTGGGCATCCATTCGCTGCAGCCACGCGTCCACTTCAGGTTGCTCGACGGTCCGGCCGCGCTCGCGCTGGTGGAACAGGTAGCCGAGCTTCCTGGCGGCCTCGTCCCGTTCGCGCTGCAGCCTGAAGCGCTCCAGCTGGAGTTTGCCCTCGTCGAGCGCCTGCTGGGCCCGCTTCCCGAAGGTCTCGAGTTCGCGGTTCAGAGTATCGAAGATTCCGGCCATACACTCCCCTTGGCATCAGGTCAGCTGAATCTAACGCAGTCGTGCCTGGCCATGTTTCACTCTGGCAGCTCGGAGGGGAAAAAGAAAAGGGCCGGAGAAGTTCTCCGGCCCCGCATTCCGAAACCTGTCCGATGCTCAGCTCGCGGCTGCAGCGGCCTCGGCGGGGTAGACGGAAACCTTCATCCGCTTCTTGTCCTTGTGCTCGAACTTGACCACGCCATCCACCAGTGCGAAGAGCGTGTGGTCGTTGCCGAGACCCACGTTCTTGCCCGGATGGAACTTGGTTCCGCGCTGGCGCACGATGATGTTGCCGGCGATCACCTGCTCGCCGCCGTAGCGCTTCACGCCAAGGTACTGCGGATTCGAATCGCGGCCGTTGCGGCTGGAGCCGACGCCCTTTTTGTGAGCCATGGTATCCTCAGACCGTCACTTCGGTGATACGCACCGCGGTGTACTTCTGGCGGTGGCCGGTCTTCCGGCGGTAGTTCTTCCGGCGCTTGAACTTCCAGACATAGATCTTGATGCCCTTGGCCAGGCCGATGACCTCGGCGGTGACCTTGGCGCCCTTCACCAGCGGGGTGCCGGCCTTCACCGTGGTGCCGTCAGAAGACAGCAGCACCTCATCGAAGGTCAGAGTGCTGCCCGGCACCGCATCGTCCATCAGCGGGACCTGGAGAGTCATTCCCTTCTCGGCTCGGAACTGCTTCCCGCCTGCGCGGATAATCGCGTACATATCGGACTCGTGGTCGAAAAGACTAGCCTCAAGAGCCCGTAAGTGTAGCGGCGGGCAGGAGTTTCGGCAAGGGGCCCTGAGGCCTAGGCGACCGCGTACAGGTCGGTGACGTCCCGGCCCCCCGGACGGCTCATGAGCCGGAACTCGTCGACCCGCATCATCGGATCATCCCGGAGCTCCAGTTCGAGCCCGGTCATCTTGCCGAGGGTGTGAATCAGCTTCGGTTCCTCCTCGAGGAGGTAGAGCGCCACTTCTGGGTGCACCCGGACCGCGAGCTGCCGCTCCCGCCGCTCCCGCCCCGCCCGCTTCAGAGTCCGTTCCAGGCGGCGCGCAATGACCTCAGGCGTGAAGACCCGCCCGGTGCCTCCGCAGGCGGGGCACTCGGCGGTCATCGAGTGCCATAGCGAGGGCCGGACCCGCTGCCGGGTCATCTCGATCAGGCCCAGTTCCGACACGGCGAAAGCCTTGGTGCGGGCGCGGTCGCGGCCGAGATGCGCTCTCAGTTCCTGAAGCACCCGCTCGCGATTCTGGCGGGTCTCCATGTCGATGAAGTCGCAGACGATGATGCCCCCGATATCGCGGAGGCGGATCTGCCGGGCGATCTCCCGCGCGGCCTCCAGATTGGTCTTGAGGATCGTCTTCTCGGGATCCCGCTTGCCGGTGTACCGGCCGGTGTTGACGTCGATCGAGACCAGCGCCTCGGTCGGCTGGATGATGATGTAGCCGCCGGTCGGCAGGTCGCACCGTGCCTTGAAGAGGTCGCGGATCTCGTTCTCGATGTCGAACTTGTCGAACACCGGGACGTTGTCGCTGTACAGATTGACCCGATCGACGAGTTCAGGATCCACCTGCTTGAGGTACAGATCGATTTCGTTGAACAGCTCCTTCGAGTCAACCTGGAGCGAATCAACCTTGGCGCTGAAGAGGTCGCGGATGATGCCGCGCGTCAGTGAGGTCTCCCGCTGCACCAGCGCGGGGGCGCGGACGAAGGTCTTCTTCCTGTTGATCTTCTTCCAGAGGCCGAGGAGTCCCTCGACCTCCCGCTGGAAATGCTCCTCGGTGACCCCTTCGGCCACGGTGCGGACGATCATGCCGCCGGCATCCTTCGGCAGGTAGGTCGCCACCATTTCGCGGAGTTTGCTGCGGAGTTCCTTGCTCTCGATCTTCCGGCTCACGCCCACCTTGGAGGCGTAGGGCATGTAGACCAGGAAGCGGCCCGGGAGGGAGATCTGCGCCGTGACCCGGCAGCCCTTGGTGGAGATGGGCTCCTTGGTCACCTGCACGAGGAGGGTCTGCCCCTTCTTGACGATGTCCGAGATATCGGGAAGCGCCCGCCGCGACCGCACCTCCCGCTGACGTGGCTCGCTCGCCACCGCGGCGTCGCCACCTCGGCGACCCCGGCCCCGGCCCTTGCCTTCGCCTTCCTCGGCGCCCTCGATCTCGGCCGCTTCCTCGAAGGCGTCGTCGCCCTCTTCGCCGGTCGGCTCCTCATCCTCCTCAGGCTCGAGGAGATCGGAGGCATGGAGAAAGGCGCTCTTCTCCAGCCCGATGTCAACGAATGCGGCCTGGATTCCCGGAAGGACGGCTTCGACCTTGCCCAGATAGATGTCGCCGACGATGCGGCGATGATCCTGGCGGTCCACCAAGAGCTCTACGAGGCGGTCGTCCTCGAGAATTGCCACGCGGGTTTCCCGCTGGCTCCCGTTGATCAGAATTTCGCGCTTCACGCGTGCGAACCTCGGCCGGAGGCGACAGGACCCCGCCGACGCCTGTGCGTCGGAGATCCGCGTGTCCGGTCAAAAAAGTCTGGAGCCCGACGATCGGATTGGCGCGGGTAAGGGACCCGCGCCGCGACCACCGGGACTGCCCCGCGACCGGCAATTCGGTCGCCTGGGACGTGGAATTGGGATACGGTCCTACGGAATGCCGTTTGGCCCCGGCGCGAAGGGCGCTTGAGCACCCGGCGCTTCCGGTCTTCCTGCGGCGAAGCTGATGCACTGCTGGCGGGACGACCGCAGATGCGCGTCGTCCCACGATACGCGGCCGGGCGCCGAGGAGCCGTCCCCCCAGAAGGAGGACGGCCGCCACGGGAGCGAACCGATTGCCCAGCCAATTTGAAGGCATGGGCTAAAGATAGGATTGGCTGGGGGTTAGGGCAACAGCCGAAGCGTCAGGGGGCGGTTCCGAATCACCACCCCCGGGGTTGCTTTAGCTGACGATGTCGCCCAGGATCTGGCGGGCGATGACGATTCGCTGGATTTCGCTGGTTCCTTCCCCGATTTCGCAGACCTTCGCGTCCCGCATCATCCGCTCCACCGGGTACTCCGTGGTGTAGCCGTATCCGCCGAAGATCTGGACCGCCTTGGTCGTGACCCGCATCGCCAGTTCGGAGCAGTAGAGCTTCGCCATGGCGGCTTCCTTCTTGAACGGCTTGCCATTCTGCTTGAGCCACGCGGCGTGGTAGAGCAGATGCGTGCCCGCCTCGATCTCGAGGGCCATGTCGGCCAGCTGGAAATGCACGCCCTGGAAGCTGCCGATCGCCTTGCCGAACTGCTTGCGGATGCCGGCATACCGGAGGGCCTCTTCGTAGGCACCTTCCGCAATGCCGAGCGAGAGGGCGGCGATTCCGATCCGCCCGCCGTCGAGGGTCTTGAGGAAATTGATGAAGCCCTGCCCGGGCGCGCCGAGCATGTTCTCCTTGGGCACGACCGCGTCCTCGAAGATGAGTTCCCGGGTGTCGCTCGCGCGCCATCCCATCTTGTCTTCCTTCTTGCCCGCGCGGAATCCCTTGATCCGCGGCAGGCTCGCTTCGTGGCCGACCCCGACTGCACGGCAGGCCTCGAGGTCACAGGTCTCCTTGGTCAGGATGAAGCTCGTGATCCCCTTGTTCCCCTTCCCGGGCTCGGTCCGGGCGGTGGCCACGAAGATCTCGCCGACCCCGGCGTGGGTGATGAAGATCTTGGCACCATTGAGGAGGTAGTGATCGCCCTTGTCGACGGCGGTCGTGGCTGTGCCCCCCGCATCGCTGCCTGCCCCTGGTTCCGTCAGGCCGAAGCCGCCGAGCACCTTGCCGGAGGCAAGCAGCGGAACATACCGCTGCTTCTGCTCGGCGGTTCCGAAGTCCACGATCGGCGAGGTGCCGAGGTTGGTGTGTGCGCTGATGGTGAGCGCGTGGCTGGCGTCGGTCTTGGCCAGTTCGTGGATGGTGATATAGTAGGAAAGCTGGTCCATGCCCGCGCCACCGAGTTCCTCCGGCCACGGCACGCCCAGGAGGCCGAGTTCCCCCATCTTGCGGATGTTCTCCCAGGGGAAGGCGGAGGTCCGGTCGAGTTCGCGGGCAACCGGAGCGACCTCGGTCCGGGCAAACTCACGCACCATGTCGCGGACCTGAAGATGCTGCTCGGAGAAGTAGAGCGAGAGATCCATGGTCAAGGCTCGATCGAGGGGTTGTGAAGCGTGGCCGAGAATATAACCGGCCGGTTTCGGCCGTCACCCCGTTTATCTTTATGCACCTTTCAGCGCACCCGGGACATTCGCCATGACAGACCTGTTCGGGAGTCCGGCGGCTCGACGACTTGGTCTCGCCGGTATCGCCGTCCTCCTTGCCGCCTGCGGCGATTCGACCGCGCCTCTCTCCCCGATCAGTGCGCTGGCGCTGGTACCGGTCGATAGCGGGTTCGATTTCTCGGTCTTCGTGGCGAGCCCGCCAGGCGATCCGTCACGGCTGATGATCGTGGAGCGGGGCGGCCGGATTCTCCTGCGCAAGAATGGGGTGCGCCAGGACTCGGCCTTCCTCAATCTCACCAGCCTCACGAATCCCTCCACCGGCGAGTATGGCGTCTACAGCATCGCCTTCCACCCCAATTACGCGACCAACCGGCGTCTGTTCGTCTATTACGCCGACCTCAACGGCGACAGCCAGCTGGCGGAGTTCCAGGCCGATGCGAGCTTCGATCACGCCATCCCCTCGAGCCGCACCACGATCCTGAGCCAGACCCAGGATTCGGAGAGCGTGCTGTATGGCGGACTGATCACCTTCGGTCCTGACGGAAAACTGTACCTCGGCCTGGGCGACGGCAGCCCGACCGACTCGGTGCTATTCACGGCGCAGGACAGCGCCTCGCTGCTCGGCAAGATCCTGCGCCTCGATGTGGACGGGGCGGCACCTTACACGATTCCGGCCGACAACCCCTACGTGGGCCGGCCGGGCTGGCGGGGAGAGATCTGGCAGCTCGGGCTCCGCAATCCGTGGCGCTGGAGCTTCGACCGGACGACCGGCGAGCTGTGGATCGGCGATGTGGGGGAAGATCTCTGGGAGGAGATCGACTACCTGCCGAACCCGGTCGTGGGCGGGAACAACTTCGGCTGGCCGTTTGTCGAAGGAAACCACTGCTTCTCACCAGCCGTCGGATGCGTCACCGCGGGCCTGGTGGCTCCCGTCATCGAGTATCCGCATGGCCCGTCCTGCGCCGTCAGCGGAGGCTACGTCTATCGTGGCAAGAAGTATCCGGACCTCCGGGGCACCTATCTCTACGGCGACTACTGCACTGGCTTCATCCGCAGCGTCCGCATCGTCGCCGGCACACCGGTGCCTGCGTACACTCCGCTCTCCCCGCCGCTCACCAATGACAACATCGTCTCATTCGGCGAAGACGCAGACGGAGAGGTCTACGCCGTGATGGCCTCGGGCCGGGTGTACCGGATCGCGCTGGTGAATTAGGGCAGCCGGCGCGCCAGAGACCGGCTACCGGCGGAACGCGGCAACGATGCGCCGCAGCGGAGCCTGCGCCCCCGAGCAGACGTCGCAGTTGCCGCAGGGCCGGGCCTCTTCACCGAAGTAGGCGAGCAGCGCCTGTCGCCGGCAGCGCGCCATCGCGGCGTAGCGCTCGACCACCTGCAGCCGTTCCGCGGCCGCCGCGCGACGCCGCGTCACGCGATCCCAATCCACCGCTCCCCGCTCAGGGCAGAGCTCGGCCGCGAGGCGGTCGGCAGAGGCGACCACTCCTGCAGCGTGCCGCGCCCGCCGGCTTGGATCGGCCCACAGCTCCTCGAGCACCTTCCGGGCAGGAAAGGTCACCTCGAGCTGGCGGCGATGGATTTCGGCGTCCGCGACATGATGGAAGAGCACACACCGCCCCGGTTGCCCGTCGCGCCCGGCGCGACCGGCCTCCTGATAGTACGCCTCAGGCGTGGGGGGCATTCCCCAGTGCACCACCAGCCGCACCCGCGGCGCGTCGATCCCCATCCCGAATGCGGAAGTCGCCACGACGACATCGAGCTCTTCCGCGGTGAAGCGCGCCAGCACCTCCGCACGGCGCTCCCGCGTGAGTCCGGCATGGTAGGACGCGGACCGGTGTCCGGCAAACCAGAGCGCCTGTGCCACCGCATCGGCGCTGTTGCGCGTCGGGACGTAGACGATGGCGAGTCCCGGCCGCGGCGCCAGCATCGCGCGCAGCCGAGGCAATCGCTCGGCACTACCCCGAATCCGCTGCACTTCGAAGCGCAGATTGGGCCGATCGAACGAACCGAGGTGGAGATCGTGCTTCGTGTAGCTGAGCGAACGGGCGATGTCGGTGCGGACCTCCGGCGTGGCGCTGCCTGTCAGCGCGACCGTGGGGGGGCGATGCAACTCCTCGCGGAAGATCGCGAGCTGCCTGTACCCGGGCCGGAAGTCATGCCCCCACTCGCTGATGCAGTGAGCCTCATCGATGGCGAGGAGCGAAGCGCGCTGTCTGAGGCGGGCAAGGTCCAGGGCCAGCCGCGGCGCCCGCTCGGGAGAAACGTAGAGCAGACGCATCGAGCCGTCGGCCACGCGAGCGAGCGTCGCCTCCTGATCCGCCGGTGACTTGAGCGAGTTGAGCGTGTCGGCCGCAATGCCGCGGTGCTGCAACGCGGCAACCTGATCCTGCATCAGCGCCAGCAGCGGGGAGATGACGACAGTCAGGCCGCCAAGCACGAGCCCAGGGACCTGGAAGCAGATGGACTTGCCGCCCCCCGTCGGCAGCACCGCGAGCACGTCGCGGCCGGCGAGCACCGACTGGACGACTCGCCGCTGCAGGGGGCGGAAGTCCTGAAAGCCGTAGTGGCCGTGGAGGAGGCGACGGGCCTCGGCGATGCGATCAGCGAGTGGGGTCACCCGGCGAAGGTACCGGGAGTCTCACGAATGGCGTGGTACGGAACGACGGGAGAAGGCGCGGGAAACATCGCGCGAGCCGCACCGCGCAGCCCGGCGCAGTTCAGGGCGTTCGGCGGAGCCAGAGGCGCAGCGCGAGGGCCGCCGCCAGGACCGCCATCGCAGCCCACACGAGCGGCTGGCGGTCGAGGCCGATGCCGGCCGCCGCGAGGAGAAAGCCGAGGATGGCCAAGAAGAGTTTGAGCCGTCTCACTTTTTCAGGAAGGCGGAGATGGCAGTCCGGAAATCGGGATGGGCGCGGGCGAGCGCGTTCACTCGTGCCCCGAGCGCGATGCCGTCGCTGAAGGTCTGGCCATCGAGCTCGTACAGCAGCCGCTTGGTCAGGGCGAGCGCCGAGGCGCTGCTCCTGGCAAGCCCGGCGATCACTGCACCTGAGGCTGACTCGAAGCCCGCCTCCGGGAGGACGCGGGAGACCAGCCCCAGCTCCAGGGCTTCGGCTGCGGCGAGCACCCGGCCGGTCGCGACGAGATCGAATGCCCGGCGTTCCCCGACCAGGCGGCGGAGCATCGTCATCACCATCGCGGGGACAAAGCCTCGCTGGATCTCGGGATAGCCGAACTGGGCGCGCTCGCTGGCGAGCACCAGATCGCATCCGGTGGCGAGCCCGGCGCCGCCGGCGAGGGCACGCCCCTGCACCACGGCGACCACCGGCTTGGGCAGCTCGCGGATCCGGAGGAAGAGCCGCCCCAGGCGGAGCGCCGAGCGCTCGTTGTCTTCCATCGTGCGCAGCGCGGAATCGAGGAGCTCCTCGAGGTCGGCCCCGGCGCAGAAATCCTTGCCCGCGCCGCGCAGTACGACCACCCGCACCTCGGCATCGAGATCGGCGCGATCGAGCGCCGCATGCAGCGCGTCGATCAGCGCCGCGTCGAGGGCGTTGCGCTTCTCGGGGCGGTTCAGGGTGAGCGTGAGCACACCCCCGTCGAGCGCGGTGAGGAGAGTCATCTCAGGTCTTCGGCGCGACCCGCCGGGCGAGGGCGACCGGCACGGGAATCTCCATCCGCAGCAGGGCGGTGGAATAGACCTTTCCCTGCGCATCGGTCTTGAGCGAGATGGTGCCGCCGCCGTCGAGGGCGCCGTGCAGCAGGAAGTTCAGCGCCTTCAGGTTGGGGAGCTCGAATCGCTCGACGCCTTTGACCATTCCCCTGAAGTGGCGTTTGACCCGTGCGAGCGTGACTTCCTTGACGAGGAGCGGGTAGTACTCCGGCTCCAGCGCCACGAGCCCGACATTCGCGGTGTCGCCCTTGTCCCCCGAACGCGCGTGGGCGAGGTACCGGAGCTGAACCGGGCGCTTCGCCGCCACGACGCGGCGGGATTTGCGTGTCTCAGGCATCGAGAACCTCCACCTGCACGAACGGCTCGATCTCTGTCCGGTCGATCAGCGCCGGCCAGTAGGCCACGACTTCCTGCACCTCGGGACGCCCACCGGCGAATCCGGTCACGCTCGGCGGTCCGGTCAGCACCAGCGGTGCGATCTCGCGCGTGAAGCGCTCGACGGCCGCCTTGTCCCTGGAGCGAACTCCGATGCGAAGCTGCACCTCCGGCGCCTCCGGATCCGCCGGACCCGCCAGCGGCCCATGGGTGGAATCAACGCCCACGAACTCCGTCAGGATCTGCTCGAACTGGAGGCCGAGATCCTTGAGGCGGGCCCGGAGGATCCGATCGGCCGCCTTCGCCTTGTCGTACGCCTCGGGCCAGCTGTACACCAGGGTGCCGACCGCCTTGTAGCCGTAGAAATAGGCGATCGACACCTTGAGCTTGTCGGTCTTCTCGCGGCCGCGGATGCCGCTCACCCTGACGCGGTCCTTGCCGGCCTGCTTGAGCTGGATCGAGGTGAAGTCGGCGACGCCATCCGGGGTGATGTAGGTGTGCGGATCTCCCATCTCGTAGACCAGCTGCTCCGTGACGCTTGCCACGTTCACGACGCCGCCGGTGTTCGGGTGCTTGGTCACGACGAAGCTTCCGTCGGCGCTTGCCTCGGCGATCGGGAAGCCCGGGTTCTCGAGGCCCTTCACCTTGCGCCATCCCTTGAGCAGGTTGCCACCGCTCGACTGGGCGCCGCACTCGATGATGTGTCCCGCCACGGTGCCCGCCGCGACCTTGTCCCAGTCGTTCACATCCCAGCCAAACTCGTGGAAGAGGGGACCGAGCGTGAGCCCGGTGTCGGTCACCCGGCCGGTGATGACCACCTGGGCGCCCCGCCGCAGCGCCTCGACCATCGGCGCCATGCCGAGATAGGCGTTCGCGGAGAGGACCTTGTCCCGCACGTCGGTGAGCGGGCGGCCGGTGTCGAGGTCGCGCAGCGCATGCCCCTTGGCCAGCAGCTCGTCGAGTCTCGGCAGGATGTCGTCGCCGCTCACCAGGGCGATCTTCACCCTGTCCGACAGGCCCAGCTTCCTGGCGACCTCGCGGACCGCCTCGGCACAGGCGCGGGGATTCACGCCGCCGGCGTTGCTGGTCACCTTGATGCCCTTCGCGGCGATGTCAGGCAGGATGCGCTCCATGAGCGGCACGAAGTCGCGCGCATAGCCGTAGCGCGGGTCCCGCGACTTCTGCTTCTGCATGATGGACATGGTCACCTCGGCGAGGTAATCCATCATGAGATAGTCGATGGGGCCACCCTTCACCTGGCGCACCGGGGCTTCGAGCCAGTCGCCCCAGAATCCCTGGCCGGCGGCGACGCGGACGGTCTTGGCGGTCATTGAGTACTCGCGGTGGCAGGTGCCGGGAGCGGCACCTCTCGGGTCCAGGTGCGATCCTGCTCCGGCACGACGACGATTCCGAGGGGCACGAACCCCTCACCTATCGGCAAGGCCGGCGGCTCCATCGGAATATGGATGGTGGAGGAACTCCGTGGCGCCACGGTGACCCGGCTTCCGACGAGCCGCGAGACGCGGGCCGAATCGGTGTAGAGGCGGACGGACACGGTCACCGACCAGCGCTCTGCCGCAGCGGTATCGGCGAGTCCGGGGAAGAGTTCCACATCGACGGGCCCGGCACCGCGCTTCGGCAGGTCCACATGGAGCCGCCCGAAGGCGTAGTTGAGCGGTGATTTGCCCAGCTGGCGACCCTCGCCGTCGAGCATCGTCACGCCGAAGTCGGTGAAGATGGGCCACTGCGCGCGGTCCATGCTCACGTCCACGGCGGCATGCACCGCCCACTCAGGCAGGGTGAACCGCACATGGCGGGCGACCCCGCCGGCGGCGGCGATCGTCACGCTCCGCTCAGCACCGACCAGCACGACGAACGGCACGCTGGTGACGGGATCGGCTGTCACATTGCCAAGCGTCACGGCAACATCCCGCGCCTGGCGTACGGCACCGATGGTCACGGGGCTGTGCTGGACGATGATTGCGGCGGAAGCACCGTCGAGCGGGGGCGCCACCGCCACGGCCTCATAGAACCCGGGAACGACATCCCGCCCGTCCACGACGTAGAGCCCCGTCTCTTCGCCATACCCCGCCCCGATGCCGTTCTCTTCCCGGTATGGCTGGCCACCCGGCTCATGGAGGTAGGCCACCACCTGCTCGCCGGCCTGGTGGGTGGCAAATGCGACCGCGAAGGGGCGAGCAGCCGTGGCTTGGAAGTAGACCCGCCCCTCGTTGCCTGCGGGCAGGCGCCCGAGGTCGGCGACGACGGTCTCACCGGTGTCGGCGACCGCAACCGTGTTCACCAGGCGGAAGACCGGCCCGGCGAGGGTGTCGGCGGTCCAGCCGGTGACGACCGCCGAGTGGAGGCCGGGCATGGCGATCGAATCGGCGGCATAACTCACGGTGACCGTGTTGGTGCCGGCCTGGAGCCTTGTCTCACGAGGGGCGCGCAGCCAGGCGGCCGAAGAGCGCAGCGTGACCGCGGTCTCGGGGCTGCCGTCGGGAAGCACGAACTGGAAGGCCTGCACCGTATCGCCGCGAACTCCGACCAGCCGATGCCGAAACGCAGCGGTCACGCCATTGCCAACCGCACGCACCGCGATGTCAGGCAGCGCGTGGGCGCCGGCGAGCCAGCGCCACGCCGCGCCGACCTCCGGCTGTCCGGTACCGTCATCCAGATAGGTGCCCGCGGCCATCGGGCGGGCCGTGACCATCAGCGCCTGACGGACCTGCCGCGCGTCCACCGGCCGCTTCTCCTGGACGAGTCCGCTCGCCAGGAGCGCCGCGAGACCGGCGGCATGCGGCGAGGCCATGCTGGTGCCGGCCTTCCGTTCATCGCCGACGTTCCAGTGAGGCACTGTCGAGAACGCGAGGCCCGGGGTGACGATGTCCGGCTTGGCCAGCTCCCCGCCCCGCGAGGAGAAGTAGGCGATCGGATCTCCGCCCTGTCCGCTCGCACCGATGAAAACGTCAGGAAACGTCGCCCCGACGGTGAGGGCCCGGCTGGCCGAGCCGGGGTAGCCCATGGTGGAGAGCCCTGGGCCGTCGTTGCCGGCGCTGATGGCCATGATCACGTCCGGATGCGCCGCCAGGACCGAGTCGATGATCCGGTCGATCCTGGCCATGCCTTCGCCCTCGTTGCCGACGCCGAAGCTCATGTTGAGCACCAGTGGCAGCCGGCGATCCTGCGCGAAGCGGATGGCGTAGGCGATGGCCGCGACCATGCTGCCGCTGGTCGAGATCCCGCCCTGCGCATTGTTCGCGATCTTGAGACCGAGGATCCAGGCGCCGGGAGCGACACCGTTGAAACCGGTGACGCCGTAGATATCATGCCCAGCCGCGATCCCGGCGACGTGCGAGCCGTGCGCGCTGGTGTCGAAGTAGAGATCGAGCCGCGGCTGCCCCTTTTCTTCCCGCAGATTGACTGCGAGCGCGAGGTTGGGCGCCCGCGAACCGGTGTGCCAGGCGAATGTCTCCTTCGAGGCCAGGTAGTCGTGCACGGGCGCCTCGTTGGCGAGCGAGCCGTCGCCATCGGTGTCGGCGAAGAGCACCCAGCCATCGCTCGCGCGAGCGACGAGCACCGGGAGGGTGTCGGCGTCGTCACGGTCGCCGTTCAGGTCGGCCGCGGGCATCTCACCGAGCGGAATTTCCGCGATGGTCCCGCCGTAGAGTGCGCCGCCAGCCGCCAGCGCGCGCACGCGTGAGATGCCCTGCAGCACCTTGCCACCGATCGTGACCTGGTCACCCACCGGAATGACCGGATCCAGCGGCACCACTCCTTCCCCGGAGAAATCCCGCAGATCGAGAATCTTCCGCTCGCCTGTGGTGGTGGTGGCGAGGCCCGGAATCGAGGGATCGATGCCGCTGTCCAGGATGCCGATCAGCACCCCACGACCGTCATACGTCGGGTGGGCCCGGAGAAAATCCTCGACGCCGGTGGCGCGGAGGGGCATCCAGCCGCGCGCGAACGCCTCCTTCGGGGGAATCACCGGCTTGGGCTCGGCACCGAGGTCCTGAACTCCGGGGGCGGCAGCGCGGTCGGCAGGCACCGCATCGGGGACGACGGCCGGCGGCGTCCGTCCGCAGCCCAGGAGCAGACCTGCGGCCGAGAGCACGGCACGGTACGAGACCCTGAAGGGCCCGAGCGGCATCATGCGGGGGGTCCGTTCACCCGATTGGGGGAAGCACGAAGGGCCCGATGTGCGGGCCGGCAAAATTGCTGGTCACCCGGAGCAGGAACGCCAGCTGGTCCCGGGTTTCCTCGACCGTGACCAGGGCATCGACGTGCCCGCGCGCGGCGGCGTACTTGGCATCGAGCTGATGCTCGTAGTCGGCGCGCATCGCGGCGGCGGCGGCCTGCACCTCAGGCGCGGGCGGACGCTTTTCCGCGCGCGCCTTCGCCAGCTCGACACCGTGCACCGCTTCCACCGCCGACTCTCCCTCCATGACGGCCATCCGGCCGGTGGGCCAGCTCAGGATGAAGTCAGGGTCGAACCCCTGCCCCGCCATGGCATAGTAGCCCGCGCCGGAGGCGTGATTGAGGGTGAGCACGATCTTCGGCACCACCGCGGTCGACATCGCCTCCACGAAGCGCGCCCCCGCGCGGATGATGCCCGACTGCTCTGCCTCGGTACCCACCATGAATCCGCTGACATCCTGCAGGAAGAGCAGCGGGATCCGTTCCCGGCTGGCAGTCTCGATGAAGTACGCGGCCTTCTCGGCGCTCTCGGTGTAGATGATGCCGCCGATCCGCGGCATCTGTCCGGCCTTGCCCTTGATGACGGTGCGGGCGTTTGCGAGAATCGCCACCGGCTGCCCTTCAATCCGGGCATGACCGCAGAGCATTTCCTTCGCGAAGTCGGGCTGGAATTCGTCGAGCCGGCCGTCATCGAGCAGGCAGGCCAGCAGGGCGTGCATGTCGTAGGAGAGCCGGTGATCGGCGGGAAGGATGTCGTACAGGTCGGTGACCGGACGGCTGGGCGGGCGGGGAGGCTCCACCTGATGCTGCACCTGGT
Source organism: uncultured Gemmatimonadales bacterium (assembly GCA_963817435.1). Classification (GTDB taxonomy): domain Bacteria; phylum Gemmatimonadota; class Gemmatimonadetes; order Gemmatimonadales; family GWC2-71-9; genus JADJOM01. The sequence goes on along the minus strand of CAWFNY010000001.1, from coordinate 503,827 downwards.
GCATCCGGGGCAGCCGGGCGATGTAGCCGCGCACCATCGTCACGCACTCCCGATCGGTCGCCGCACGATAGTGCGCGACGGCGGAGCGGGAGGTGTGCATCGCCGCGCCCCCGAGCGATTCGGCGTCCACCACCTGCCCGGTCGCTCCCTTCACCAGATTGGGGCCCCCGAGTCCCATGAAGCTGGTGCCGTCGACCATGAAGATCACGTCGGAGAGTGCGGGGAGATACGCGCCGCCGGCGATGCAGCTTCCCATCACCGCACTCACCTGCGGCACGAAGAGGTAGCGCCGCATGATCGAGTTGTAGTAGAAGATGCGCGCGGCGCCATACTGTCCGGGAAAGACCCCGCCCTGGTAGGGCAGGTTCACGCCGGCGGAGTCGACCAGGTAGACGATCGGGATCCGCTGCCGCATCGCCACTTCCTGGGCGCGAAGAATCTTGGTGATCGTCTCCGGCCACCAGGAACCCGCCTTGACGGTGGCGTCGTTGGCGACGACGACAACTTCGCGGCCCTCGACCATGCCCACGCCGGTGATGACGCCCGCGCCCGGGGCCTGACCGTCATACTGGTCGTAGGCCACCAGCAGGCCGAGCTCGAGCCAGGGCGAACCGGGATCGAGCAGCGCCTGGACGCGCTCGCGCGGCGCAAGCTGTCCCTTCTCGTGCATCTTCGCGACGCGCCTGGCGCCGCCACCCTCGCGCAGCTTCGCGGCGAGGGCGAGGTATTCGTCGGTCAGGGCGCGCAGACGCGGCGGGCGGGCGGTCACGGGCGTGGTGGTCACGTGGGGATCACGGTTGGCACGAGGGATCGGGATCAGCCCGGGAGATGCTCGCCGACCCAGACCTCGATGTACTGGATCAGGTCCGACGTGGGCGTGCCCGGGCCGAAGAGCCTGCCCACACCGAGCTGCTCCAGTGCCTCCATGTCCTCCTTCGGGATGATGCCGCCCCCGGTGAGCAGGATGTCCGGACGGCCAGCCTCGGTGAGCAGCGTCCGCACCCGGGGGAAGAGGGTCATGTGCGCGCCGGAGAGAATCGAGAGACCGACCACGTCGACGTCCTCCTGGACGGCCGCCGTGGCGATCATCTCCGGGGTCTGGTGCAGCCCGGTGTAGATCACTTCCATGCCCGCGTCGCGCAGCGCGGCCGCCACCACCTTGGCGCCGCGGTCATGACCGTCCAGCCCCGGCTTGGCCACGAGCACGCGGATGGGACGGGCGAGCGGTTTCCTGTCGAGTGCGGCAACCATGAGAGTCAGTCGGTCAGAGGGTTGTTAGGATCGTCCCGGGGCGGCCGTCAGGCTGCCCGTTGGCGCCAGGACCAGTTCGGCGACCTCGGCCAGACTCGCCGCGATCGGGACGTCGCGCCCCGCGTGGTTCCCGAGCGGATCAAGCAGCACCACGTCCATGCGGGCGCGCCTCGCGCCCACCACGTCGACCTCGTAGATGTCGCCCACGTACAAGGCCTCCTCCGGGGCGAGCGCCATCCGGCGCAGCGCGGCCTCGAAGATCCGCGGATCCGGCTTCTCGAAACCCACCAGCTGCGAGTCGATCACCACCTCGAAGTATCCACGGAGCCCCGCCGCCTCGAGTCCCTCCTCGGCGCGCCCGTCGCTGTTCGAGACGACGCCGAGACGGTAGCCGGCGGAGCGCAGCCGGTCGAGCGCTTCGGTGGTCCCCGCCAGCACACCGCCCCACAGGTGCTTCTCGAGGTGCAGTGCCAGCAGCGTCTCGCGGACCACCGGCATCTGGGTCTCCGGCACGCCGGCGAGGCGAAAGAGCGTCTCGAGGTAGCGCGAGGCCCGTTCCCGGTCGGTGGTGTCTCCGCGCTCGAGCGAGAGTGCGGCCGGCCGCGCCTGCATCGCCAGCGATTCCGCCGTCAGCGGGACACCGGTCGCCCGGGCCACCGCTGGCGCGAGCCGGGGGTAGTCCAGGAACAGGAGCGTGTTGCCCGCGTCGAAGAGAACCGCTTTTCGCGTCACCGGAACCGGTACAATCCCGCGATCCCGCTGACCGCGGCCACCGCTTCCGGGTCGTAGAGCACCTCGACCTCCACCCGCTGACGAAGCGCCTCTTCGATCGCTTCATCGACGAGATCCAGGACCGGATGCACGTCGCCGTCGTTGCGGAGATCGCGCTCGGCCATCGCGAGGCGGCCGGTCTTGCCCGAGCGGAAGCCCGGACCCTGGGCGTCGGCGTCCACCAGCAGCGTGCGCACCTGACCGCGACCCAGCGCGCGCAGCGTCGCGTCGGGCCCGTCCGAAGCCCACCCCGCGCCGAGGGCGTCCTCGAGTCCATGCGCGATGGTCCGCTCCGACTCGCGCTCGTATTCGGCGCGGGTGGCGAGCGTCGCCTCGTAGACCACCGCGGGAGTCGCCTCCTTCGGATTCAGGCTGACCACGCCCATCAGCCGCTCCGCGAGATAGGGGTGCAGGAACGCCGCGACGGCGCCCGCGTCATTCCCCGGCCCCGCGAGGACCACACCATGCACCGGGCGCTTCCGGTGCAGCGCGAAGAGCCGTTCGGCGATCGCGGCGTAATGACGCTGTTTCTCCTCGCGAATCCGGTTGTTGTACTGATGCTCGCCCTTGCCGGGCGAGTCCGCCCGGTCGCTGTGGAAGCGGCCGCCGCGCGTCGTGTCCGCGCGCAGATCCTCGACCTCCCCGGCGCCGAAGGCCGTGACCTCGAAGAACCGGGCCGCGGTACGGTCCAGGACTACCGTGAGCAGGGTACCGATCTCGTCCTCGACGGACGCGAGCTCCCGCACCAGCGCCGTCCGCTCGACGGCGAGGCGCGAGCGGTGCACGCTCGGAAGCCCCACGAGCTCGAACAGCTTGAGCGGTCCGCAGGCGAAGATGGCCAGCCCCTGCGTTGCCGGCAGACGGGCTGCGTCCTTGAGCTGATCCTGGATCCGCTTGAGATCGGCGCTGACTTCCTCCCGCTGCTGCCGCGTGAGGCCGAGTCCCTCCAGGGCGCCTTCGACTTCGCGGATGCGGTTCTTGAGTTTGATGAGGTACTTGCCGCGGGACCGGTCCCGTGGCTCCACCTTCAGATAGCAGGTCACGATGCGATGATCGTCGGTGCGGAGCTTGGTCAGCCGCGCGAGAAGCTTCTGGATGTCGTTTGCCATGAGATTACCAGCCGCGGACGGCCGGTCCCGGCCATCGGCATCAGCGCCGAGGTGCGGGACCGGAGTGCCGCGACTCCGATTAGAAGAATACCGGCTCCCGATAGGTGCCGTAGACGGTTTCCATCACATGCCGGATTTCAAAGAGCGTGCAGTAGGCCCGGGCACAGTCGAGCATCGCGGGGATGACGTTCCGGCCCTCCGACGCCGCGCGCCGCAGTTCGGCCAGCCGCGCCTCGACCGCCGCCTGATCGCGGGTGGCGCGCAGGGCCGCCATCCGCTCGCGCTGCGCCCGCTCGGCGTCCTCACCGACCTTGAGGATGTCGACCGGTCCCTCGTCGTCTTCCACGCCTTCGTTCAGCCCGACGATCAGCCGGCGGCGCTGCTCGACCTCGGCCTGGAAGCGCGATGCCGACTCGGCGATCTGCCGCTGAAACCAGCCCCCTTCGATGGCGCGGACCACGCCACCCTGTGCCTCGATCTCCGCAAAGAGCCCCGCCGCCTCGCGCTCGAGCCCGTCCGTCAGGGCCTCGACGTAGTAGGAGCCGCCCAGCGGGTCGGCGACGTTGGGGACGCCAGTCTCGTAGGCGAGGATCTGCTGGGTGCGAAGCGCGATCCGCACCGACTCCTCGGTGGGCAGCGCGAGCGTCTCGTCGAGCGCGTTGGTATGCAGCGACTGGGTGCCGCCCAGCACCGCGGCGAGAGCCTGGTAGGAAACGCGGACGATGTTGTTGTATGGCTGCTGCGCGGTGAGCGACACGCCCGCCGTCTGGCAGTGGAACCGCATCTGCCAGCTGCGCGGCTTCGTGGCACCGAACTTCTCGCGCATGGTGCGCGCCCAGATGCGCCGGGCGGCGCGCATCTTGGCGATCTCCTCGAAGAAATCGTTGTGCACATCCCAGAAGAACGAAAGCCGCGGCGCGAAACTGTCGACGTCCAGCCCGCGCGCGAGGCCATGCTCCACATAGCAGAAGCCGTTGGCCAGGGTGAATGCCAGTTCCTGGGCGGCGGTGGCACCCGCCTCGCGGATGTGGTAGCCGGAGATCGAGATCGTGTTCCAGCTCGGGGTATGCTGCGCGGCCCACTCGAACAGGTCCACGATCACCTTGAGCGCCGGCTCCACCGGGAAGATCCAGGCGTGCTGGGCCATGTACTCCTTCAGCATGTCGTTCTGGATCGTGCCCTGCAGCTTGCTGATGTCGGCGCCCTGTCGCTCCGCGGCGGCCACGTAGAAGCAGAACAGCATGGCAGCGGGGCCGTTGATCGTCATCGAGGTGGAGACGCGGTCGAGCGGAATTCCCGCAAAGAGATCCTCCATGTCCCGGAGACTGGAGATCGCTACGCCGCACTTGCCGACTTCCCCCTCGGAACGCGGGTGGTCGGAGTCGTAGCCCATCAGCGTCGGGAAGTCGAACGCCACCGAAAGCCCGGTCTGTCCACGGGCGAGCAGGAACTTGTAGCGCTCGTTGGTGTCCTCAGCGGTCCCGAAGCCCGCGAACTGGCGCATCGTCCAGAGGCGACCGCGGTACATCGTCGGATGAATGCCGCGGAGATACGGGTACTCGCCGGGCAGCCCCGAGGCCGCGAACTGGTCGCCGCGCACATCGAGTGGCGTGTAGACCGGCGCGACGCTCCGCCCCGAGATGGAGGTGAAGTCGGTGTCCTGGCGCCTGGGCAGCGCCGCCGCGCGCTCCCGCCAGGCCGCCACCTCGGCGCGCAGCTGATCCAGCTCGCGGGCCTGGGCGGCGAGACGTTCCTCCAGCGAGTGTGCGGCGGGATCCGGCTTCGACACGGTCATAGACGCATTCCCTGCTTGAGTCCGTCCAGCACCTCGGCGGCCACTTCGTAGGGGCTCATGCGCCCGGTTGCCACATCGTCCATCCGATCGCGGATCATCTGCTCCACCCCGGTTTCCTGCCACACCCATTGCCGGGCGGCGCGATCGACCACCTCGCGCGTCCGGTCATACAGCCTTCGCCGGCGCCGTTCCTCCAGCAGCCCAGCCTGCGACAGCATCGCGAAGTGCGCGTCAATCGCCGCGACCAGATCCTCCACGCCGTCGCCCTTCGCCGCGACCGTCGCGAGCACCGGCTGCTTCCAGCTTGTCGCCGGGTGCTCGACCGGCGCCACTGCAGCCGTCGACGCCGGACCATGGTGCGCCCGGACATGCCGCATCGCGTTCCCGCTCCGGATGCCGAGCGTGATCTCGATCTCCTGCCGCAGGCGGTCCGCGCCGGGCCGGTCCGCCTTGTTCACCACGAAGATGTCGCCGATCTCCATGATGCCTGACTTGAGCGTCTGGATACCGTCACCCGATTCGGGCACCAGGACCAGCACCGTCGTGTCGGTGCTCCTGGCGACGTCGAGTTCGGTCTGCCCAACGCCGACGGTCTCGACCAGGATGCGATCGAACCCGCCCGCGTCGAGCACGTCGCACACCTCGCGCGTGGTCGTCGCGAGTCCGCCCAGCGACCCGCGGGTCGCCATGGAGCGGATGAAGACGCCGGGATCCAGCGCCACCGACTCCATGCGGATGCGGTCGCCCAGCAGGGCCCCGCCGGTGAACGGACTGGTGGGATCCACCGCCACCACCGCCACCTTCAGCCCTTCGGCCCGGTAGGCCTGGACCAGACGCTCCGTGAGCGTGGACTTCCCAGCGCCCGGCGGCCCGGTGATACCGATGCGCCGGGCGTGCCCGAGTGCGGAATGAATGGAGGAAAGGAGTTCCTCGAAACCGGGTCGGGCGTTCTCAACCAGTGAGATCGCGCGAGCGATCGCGGGCACCTTCCTGGCCCGAAGGTCGGCCACGAGGGGGGCGAGTTGCATGGCTGTAACTTCGCATGGCGGAAGGGGCTATGCAACTTTTCGTGATTCTCCACCCCGCGGTCCGGTCCCCCGGGTCTGGGACGGTCCGCCGTCTCAGAGGCGGCGGCTCGGGATTCAAACCTGGTCGTGGAGTTCCCGGCGCATCACCCGGGTCACACCCCAAACGATCAGTCCGCCCGCGACCACCGCGACCAGGAGCCACTGCTCCACCCGCTTCACTTCACCGGTCAGCACGCTGGTACCATGACCGACGAGGTAGCCCAGGAGGCTGAATCCGATCGCGGCGAGGGCGCAGCCCAGGCCGTCGATCAGCACGAAGCGGAGCGGGGCCAGTCCGGCCTGGCCCCAGTAGAGCATGCTCGCGTTCCGGGTGCCGTAGATGACGCGGGAGACGAGCAGTTGCCAGGCCCCGAGCCGGCGCGTGAGCCGGGCGATGCGCGGGCCCACTGCGCGATAGAACTTCGTGGCCTGGATCCGCTCGCTGTGCCGGCGCCCCATCCAGAACCACACCAGATCACCCCCGAGGTTGCCGAGGGCACCGGCGACCATCACGCCAGCGAGCGGCAGGATGCCCAGGTGGGCCAGCACACCACCCACGATGAGACTCACATCTCCCTCGACCGTGGCCAGCAGGAACAGGGCGATGAGGCCGTATTGCGACAGGAAGCTTTCGATCGAGGTCATGCCAGCAATCCCCCCAGCAGCAGTCCGCCGAGGACGATCCACCCCGGGTTGATCGTGGTGCGGGCGAGGACGAGGAACGCCAGCGCCGCGATGGCCCAGGTCGCGGGGCCGGCCAGTGCGGTGGTCGCGAGGTGCAGCGTCACCGAAACCATCAGCGCGAGCGCCGCCACGTTCACGGCGTCCAGGAACGCGGCGCTCCAGGGCGATCGGCGCAGCCGCCCGACGAGCCGCGACGTCAGCGCCACGAACACGAATGAGGGCAGGAAGATGCCGAGGGTGGCGATCACAGCCCCGGGCCAGCCCAGGACGAGGTAGCCGACGAACGTCGCGGTGGAGAGCACGGGGCCGGGCGTGAATTGCCCGGCCGCAATGGCGTCGACCAGTTGCGGTCGAGTCAGCCAGCCGAGCTTTTCCACCAGGCCGCCTTCCAGAAAGGCGAACAGCACATACCCGCTGCCGTACAGTATGCTGCCGATCTTGAGGAAGAAGAGTCCCAGGGCGAGCAGAGTCGGCTCGATCGCGCCGAGCGCCACGCCTCGGCCGAAGCGGGGAATCCCGGCGATCCAGCAGGCGCCGAGCACCCCGCCGCCGAGCAGCAGCAGCAGTTCATTGCCGCCGAGCAGCGCGGCGATCAGCACCAGCGCGCCGGCGATGGCGAGGACGCGCGACTTGACCGCCGTCGTTCCCAGCCGCCAGATCGCCGCGGTGATCACCGCCAGCACCGCCGCTCGCACACCGGCGAGCGGACCCGCCATCGCCGGAAGATTCCCGAAGCGGACATAGATCCACGCCAGCACGCCGGTGATCAGGACGGCGGGGAGAATGAAGGCGAAGCCGGCGACCAGGAGCCCGGCCCCGCCGGCACGCCGCCAGCCGAGATGCATCGCCAGTTCGCTGGAGTTCGGCCCGGGGATGAGATTGGCCGCGCCCAGCAGGTCGAGGAACTCCGCACGAGTCATCCACGCACGCCGGGTGACGACCGCGTCCTCCATGAGCGCGATGTGCGCGGCAGGCCCGCCGAAGCTGGTCGCCCCAAGCCGAAGAAACAGCGTGGCGAGCCCGGCGAGGGGGGTCGCGTATTCATGAGCGGAGTCTGACCGCTGTGCCATGGACGATTGACAGGGGTGGAAGACCCCGGAAGTATACTTCCCCCGTGTCCACTTCCCCGCCGATGGGTCGCCTCGGCCTGCCGCGTCGACTCGCGCTCATTACCGCCGCGCTCGCCATCCTGCTGGTCATCGGCGCGACGGAAGTCGGCCTGTCGCTCGCGGAGCGCTCGCGACTGGAGGATCTGCGCGCGGAATCCGTCGATCTCGCCAACACCCTCGCCGCCTATCTGACCCGCATCGCCCCCACCGGCGAACCTAGCGCGCTTGGCGTCGGCATCGCGGGGTGGAGCCGTCGCCATATCACCGAGACGACCGCGATCGTGTTCCTCGCGCAGGCGAACGCGCTCGTCCCCGCCGCGGCGAGCGACAGCACCGTGACCCGCGAGCCCGATGACCTCGATGCCGAGGCGCTGGTGCGCCGGGCGACCGGGGTGCGGTTTCGCGACGAACCGCAGCCGGCGTGGCAGGTCGTGGTCCCGCTCGGCGGGCGGCGGATCTATGGAGTCCTGGACGTGCAGGTCTCCACCGGCCGTCTCGCCAGCTGGGCCAGACTGGAGCGGAAGCGAGCCTATGTATTCGCGATCGTGGCCGCGCTGCTGCTCTCCATCGGGGTCGGCTTGCTGACCAGCCGCTGGGTGGGTTTGCCGCTCCGGTCGCTCACGCGGGCGATGGCAGGCGCCCACCAGGGGGCAACGGGAGCGCCGGAGGCAGCCGAGATCGGGCCGCCGGAGTTCCGGGAGCTGGCCCGGCGCTACAATGAGATGAGGAACGCCCTCGCCTATCGGGAGCGGGAGAGCGCCTCCCGAGCGGCCCTGCTGTCGCTTGAAGACCGCGCCAAGGCCTACGACCGGCTGGCGCAGGCGGAGGAGATCGCCGGCAGCTTCGCGCATGAGATCGGCACCCCGCTCAATACGATGAACGGGCACCTGCAGCTGCTGCGTGAGGACATGCGCCAGGCGCGCGACGCGGGGGGTGAGGAACGGGTCGCGCTGATGCTCTCCCAGCTCGAGCGGGTCGCGAAGATCGTACGTGGTGGCCTCACCCGCGGCAGCTGGCCCGCGCCACGCCGGGTCCCCACCGACCTCCGCCAGCTGGCGGCACGCATGGTGCGCTTCCTGGAGCCGTCCCTCGATGAGGCCGGCGTCCTGGCGGAGCTGAAGCCGGGCGCCGAGGGGGCGATCGCCGCCACCGACCCCGACCTGGTCGAGCAGATCCTCCTCAATCTTCTCAAGAACGCCATCGAGGCCCTGCCGCGCGGCGGACGCTTCACGCTTTCGGCCGGCCGGAACGGGGAGATGGCGCACATCGACGTCTCGGACGACGGCCCCGGGCTCCCGGCCGAGGCCCGCAGCCAGCTGTTCCAGCCATTCGTCACTTCGAAAGGGCCCGGCGGGACTGGCCTCGGACTTGCCGTTAGCCGGCGCCTCGCCCGTGCCCTGGGCGGAGAGCTGGCCTACGTAGATTCCGAGAAGGGGACCTCATGGCGACTTACGCTGCCACCCGCAGACCCGAGATGAGCGCCGAAACCGACCACGCTCGACTGCTGCTCGTCGATGATGACGAGGCCGCCTGCCGCATGCTCGGCGAGGTGCTCGAGCGCGAGTCGTACGCCGTGCATCGCGCACTCTCAGTCAGGGATGCCCTTGCGATCTATGATCGTGAGGGCCCGTTCGACGCGGTGCTCACCGACCTCCGGATGCCGGAGGCAAGCGGGCTCGACCTGCTCGCCGCAATCCGGCAGCGCACTCCGGAAGCGCTGGTCCTGGTGCTCACCGCCTTCGGCGACGCCGGGGCGGCGGCCGAGGCGATCCGGGCCGGTGCCTATGATTTCATCAGCAAGCCCTACGACCTGACGGAGCTTCGCTCGACGCTCTCCCGCGCGCTCGAGCGGCGCGAGCTTGCGACCGCACGCCAGGAAAGCGCCGCGGCCACGCTCAGGCGCGACGGCCCAGCTCCGGTGGCCGAGAAAGGCGTGCTGGTCGGCCACAGCCCCGGCATCATCGCGGTCATGAAACAGGTGGCCCGGGTGGCGTCCACCCAGGCTTCGGTGCTCCTGCTCGGGGACACCGGCACCGGCAAGGAGCTGGTCGCGCGGACCATCCACCGGTTTTCGGATCGCGCGGACAAGCGGATGGTGGCGGTCAATTGCTCGGCCCTCGCCGAGGGGTTGCTCGAGAGCGAACTCTTCGGCCATGTGAAGGGGGCGTTCACCGGCGCCGTCGGCAGCCGGCCCGGTCTCTTTCGTGAGGCTGACAAGGGCACCGCGTTCCTCGACGAGATCGGTGACATCTCGCCGGGCCTGCAGGCGCGGCTGCTCCGGGTGCTGCAGGAGCAGGAGATCGTGCCGGTGGGCGCCGAGACGCCGATCAAGGTGGACGTGCGCATCATCGCGGCGACCCACCGCGACCTCGCGCAGATGGTGCGCGACAAGAAGTTCCGCGAAGACCTGTACTATCGACTGAACGTGGTCACGATCCAGCTTCCGCCACTGCGCGAGCGGAGGCAGGATATTCCGCTGCTGATCGACCACTTCCTTACCACGCTCGCCCTGCGCCACGGCCGCGGTCCCCTGGCGATCGATCCGAAGGCGCAGGCGGCCCTGCTCGCGTGGGATTGGCCAGGCAACGTTCGCGAACTCGAGAATGTCCTCGAGCGCGCGCTGGTGCTCGCCGAGCTCGACGTCATCGGGCCGGAGCATCTGCCGGAAGCGATCCGCGCATGCCTGCAGCCGCAACCCGCGCCCGCCACCCGCCCCGGAGAGGCCCCGGCGGCAGAGCCCGTCGTGGAGCTGGTCACGCTCGATGAACTCGACCGGCGCCACGTCTTCCGGGTGCTGGCCGCGATGAACGGCAATCGCGAAGACTCCGCCCGTGTGCTCGGGATCTCCCGGCGGACGCTGACCCGCATGATTCAGCGCTGGCAGTGGAAACCCGGCGCAGTCTAGACTGCGCCACCATCGGCTCGCCACGAGGGATCCGGTCCGCGTTCGGGACATGGATCCCTCGATCGTTTCCGCCCAGCCCGGATGACAACTCGGCTCGCCACTCTGTCCCGCACCGGGCCAGTCTGTCATCCGGGGCATCATCTCCGGCGCCTTCGGGCCTGATTCCCGGTCGAACCAGGCATTTCGGACGCCGATTCCTCCGGCACACCGATTGCCTTGAACAGGTACAGAGGATTCTGGACCCGCTACACCACGCAGCTGCAGTTCACCGTTTCGGAGGATCTGATGAAGCGTTCGCTCACGTTTGCCGCTCTCGCCGCGCTCGGCCTGCTGACCGTATCGGCCGTGCAGGCTCAGTCGGCCGCGGCGACGACCCCGGCCACCAAGGCGAGCACGCAACAGCCCGGCGCCAAGCCGGCACCGACTGCCGCGGTGGCTTCGACCACCAAGCCGGCACCCGCCGCAAAGCGGGTCGCGAAGACGACCACCACGAAGGCAGGCGCGAAGGCGCACTTGCTCGACCTGAACACCGCGACCCGTGACCAGCTGGTCGCCCTGCCCGGCATCGGAGAGACCTACGCCGATGCGATCATCAAGTCCCGTCCGTTCCGGACCAAGGATGAACTCGTCAGCAAGAAGATCGTGCCGGCAGCGACGTACAAGAAGATCCGCACGCTGGTGATCGCGAAGCGCAGCAACTAGGACCAAGGGTTCACAGCAGGCCTCCCGCGGGGCGTACACGGCAACCTACCTCCCAAGTCCCGCGTTTAGCCGCCTGTCGGGAATGTCCCGGCAGGCGGTTTCCCTTTTCTGCCCACCTCTTCCTTCCTTGACGACGTGACAACCGGGGCGTAAGCTGATTCCAGGCTGTTCCTGCCTGCCCGCCCGAACTCACGATCTCAGGAGGAATTGATGCCACGATTCGTGGTAAAAACTGTCGTTGCTTGTGCTTTCCTGGCCACCGTGCTGCTCGGCGGACCAGCTTCCCTCGCCGCGCAATCGGGCACCGTGCAGGGCAAGGTCACTGACAGCACAGGCGCCGCCATCGCCGGTGCAATCGTCACCGTGGACCATACCGGCCTGCGGGTCGCGACATCGGGCGCCGGCAAGTACGTCATCCGCGGCGTCCCGAAGGGCGGGCAGACGCTGCAGGTGCGGGCAATCGGCTTTTCGCCGAATTCAGTCGGGGTGACGGTCATGGGGTCGGACGTGGTCGACCAGGACATCATCCTCGCCCGTTCGGCGGTGGAGCTGGCCCCGATCGACGTCGTCATCGGTTCCCGCGGACGGCACACCGCGGCCGAGGAACTCGCGGTGCCGGTGGACGTGTACACCTCCGAGGACATCAAGGCTCAGGGGAGCACCGAGACCAGCCAGATTCTCGCGGCCCTCTCTCCCTCCGTGAACTTCCCCCACCAGACGGTCACCGACGGCACCGACATCGTGCGTCCGTTCACGATGCGCGGGCTCTCGCCGGACCACACCCTGGTGCTGGTGAATGGCTGGCGCCGCCATCAGACGGCGCTGCTCAACACCTTTCCCCTGGGATCGCCCGCGGGCTCGAGCGGCGTCGACCTGAACGCGATACCCGGCAGCGCCATCGAGCGGGTGGAAGTCCTCCGCGACGGCGCCTCCTCGCAGTACGGCTCGGACGCGATCGCCGGCGTGGTCAACATCGTGATGAAGGAGGGTCACTTCTCTCCGTTCATCAACGCCAGCGCCGGCCGGTACTTCACCGGCAAGGGGTACAAGGACGACGGCACGACCACCGACGTGAATGGCGGCGTCGGCATCAAGCTTGGCCGCGGTTCGCTTGGACTGTTCGGCGAACTCCAGGACCGCCAGCCGACCAACCGGGCCTTCCCCGACGGCAGCTTCACGGACCTGAACGGGCTCACCGACTCGGTGGATGTGAACACCGGCCAGATCATCATCAAGCGCACCGGTCTTCCCCAGCCTGTCAATCACCTCGGCGACGGCCTCGAGCGCGACTTGCTCTCATTCGCCAACCTGCGGATGCCGCTGAATGCCAGCGGCAGCAGCGAGTTCTACGCCTTTGGCGGGTACAGCAACCGGATCGGCACCGGCAACGGGTACTACCGCAAGCCGCTCAACGACCGCAACTGGCCCGAGATCTACCCGTATGGGTTCCTGCCGGAGTTCCATCCGAACGTGAACGACTACTCCGCGGTCGCCGGCATCCGCACCGGGTTCTCGGGGTGGGCGCTCGACTTCGGCGGGTCGTACGGCCGGAACAGCTTCGACTACAGGCTGCGCAACACCCTGAACCCGTCGCTCGGTCCCTGCCTGGATGTCGCCTGCGCTCCCGGCGCCGACGGGGTCCTCGGCACCGCGGACGACCCCGGCATTCCGAACCAGACCAGCTTCGACGCGGGCAGCCTCAAGCGGGGCGAGTTCCTGCTCGGCCTCAACCTCTCCAAGCCGGTCAAGCTCGGCCTGCCCAATCCGGTCAACGTGGCCGTGGGCGGCGCCTATCGCCGGGAGACCTACGAGATCGTCGCCGGCGAGCGGGCCTCCTGGATCAATGGCAATCACCAGTCGCAGGACAGCGTCGCCAATCCGGGCGCCGCACCGGCCGGCTCGTCGGTCTTCTCCGGCTTCTCGCCCACCGACGCCAGCAACAACTCGCGCAACAACATCGGCGCCTATCTGGAACTCGAATCGGATCTCACCAGGCAGGTCCTGCTGAACGTCGCCGGCCGGTACGAGCATTACAGCGACTTCGGCTCGCGGGTGACCGGCAAGGCGGCGCTCCGCGTCCAGCCGAGCAAGGCGGTGGTCATTCGCGGTGCCGCGAGCACCGGCTTCCGGGCGCCCGGCCTGGCCCAGAGCTATTTCAGCCACGTCACCACCAACTTCATCGCCGGCAACCTGGTGGAGGTCGGCAACTTCCCGGTCAGCAACCGGGCGTCGCGGATCTTCGGGGCGAAGCCCCTGCGGGACGAGACGTCGGTGAACCTGAGCGGCGGCATCGTGATCTCGCCGACGGACAACTTCTCGCTGACGGTGGACGTCTTCCACATCAAGATCAGCAACCGCATCATCCTCGGCGCCACCTTCGACGCCGGCGACTCGGTGGTCGCCCGCATCCTGGCCGACTCAGGCCTCACGACCATCGGCGGCGTGCAGTTCCCGACCAACGGCCTCGACACCAAGACCGACGGCATCGACCTCACCGCCGATCTGCGGCTTCCTGCCGGGAACGGGACGCTGGACCTGAACGCGTCGGCCAACTACACCAAGAACAAGATCACCCACGTGGATGGCCTGCCGCCGATCCTGCAGAACACCGGAACCTCGTTCACCGGGGCGCTGGACCTGCTCACCACGCTGGCGATCACCGAGGAGCGCCCGGACTGGCGCGGCACCTTCACCGCCACCTGGAGCACCGGGCGCTTCCACGCGATGGGCCGCGGCCTCTACTACGGCTCCGGCCGCTCCGCCGAGTTCGGCGGCGTGGTCGCAGAGCGGTTTGCCGCCAAGACCCTGTTCGACGCGGAGATCGGCTACCAGTTCAACCAGGTGAATCTCTCCATCGGCGCGAAGAATCTCTTCGACACGTACCCGTCCAGGATGAAGGACATCGACAACAACAACAATTACACCTTCCCCTGGGCCGTCGCGTCGCCCTTCGGATACAACGGTCGCTACCTCTACTCCCGAGCTGAGGTCGTGCTCGGCTGGTAAGGCGGGGAATTCCTCCCCTCAGACACAGGGAGAGGGGGAATGACAAGGAGCGGGGACGGGCAGCTGCCCGTCCCCGCTTCGCTTTCCGGACCCTGAACTAGACGCCCAGGATCAGGCTGGTCAGGCCGAACAGGAGGAGGAAGCCGCAGACGTCGGTGAAGGTCGTCACGAAGATCGATGAGGCGACCGCAGGGTCGATATCAAAGCGCGCCAGGAGCAGCGGGATGAACGCGCCCGCAAACCCGGCCACAAACAGGTTCCCCGTCATCGCCAGGAAAACCACCAGCCCGAGCCGTGCACCGTGGCCCAGCAGCAGCGCCACGAGCGCCGCGGCGGCGCCATTGGCCATCCCGTTCGCGAGGCCGACGAGCACCTCCTTGCCGATGACGCTCATCGCCCGGCCCGCCGGAATGAGGCCAAGCGCCACGCGCCGGACCGTGACCGCGAGAGCCTGGGTGCCACCGTTGCCCCCCATCCCGGCGATGACCGGCATCCAGAAGACCAGCGCGAGCACCTTGCTCACCTCGTTCTGGAACCGGGAGGCTACCCAGCCGGCGAGAAACGCGGTGAGCAGGTTCAGCAACAACCACGGCAGCCGACTCTGGACCGCGCCGGTCCAGGTAGCGGCGAGCTCTTCGTCGGCGGAGGTACCGCCGAATTTCAGCAGGTCCTCGGTCTGTTCCGCCTCGACGACGTCGATCACGTCATCGAAGGTCACCTGACCGAGCAGCCGGCCGCCGCCATCCACGACCGGCACGGCCGGCACGTTGTAGCGGCTCATCACCCGGGCGACTTCCTCCTGGTCCAGCTCAGGCGCGACCCGGATTTCGGTGTCTTCCATGAACTCGGAGACCGGCCGACCCGCCGGGCTGGTGACCAGCCGCTTGATCGGGAGCACCCCCAGCAGGTGGTCGCTGTCATCGACCACGTAGACCTGACTGAAATCTTCGATTTCCTCCGCCTGCCTCCGGAGCGACTCGATCGCCTCGCCCGCGGTGCTCTCGGCCCGCACGGTGACCACCTGGGCGGTCATCAGACCGCCGGCGGTCTCCGGGTCGTACCGCAGCAGGTCCTCGATGTCCTGGCGATCCTCGACCTCGGCCAGCACCCGCTCCTGGTCCTCCGGGTCCAGGCCGCCGACGAGGTCGGCCGCCTCGTCGTCGGGGAGTCCCTCGATGATCTCGCCGGCGGCTTCGGGGGCCTCGGTCGCGAGGCTCTCCATGGTCTCACCGGCCTGGGCCTCATCCGGCATTTCCATCAGCGCCGCGCCTGACAACCGGCGCGGCAGCGCCTTGACCACTTCGAGGCGCTCCTCATCACCGAGCGAGGAGAGCACGTCGCCGAGGTCGGCCGGTTCCGCCTTTTCGGCGAGCGCGAGGAAGCCGCGCAAGTTGCCGCGCTCGATCAGGTCGAGCATGGCGCGCACAATCGTGGTCGCGCGACTCATGCGCTGCCTCCTCCGGTGACGGGCGGTGCCAGCACCACGGGCGCCGGGGCGCCGCGCCGTATCAGCACCCGCTCGACCCGCGTGGGGCTGGCCTGCAGCACATCGAACTCCAGCCCGCGCACCAGGAAGCGTTCGCCCGCCTGGGGAATGCGCCCCGCCAGCTCGACCAGGAGTCCGCCGGCGGTGCTCTTCCTGGCGGAGGGCAACGCCACTTCGAAGTGTTCCTCGATGGCGGCGATCGGCGTCGCGCCATCGACCTCGAACAGCGCCGGCCCGGAAGCGATCGGCGCGGCGGCGTCGGATTCGTCGAAGATCTCCCCCACCAGTTCCTCGAGCAGGTCTTCCAGCGTGACGATCCCGAGCGTTCCGCCAAACTCGTCCAGCACGACAGCGAGGTGACGGCGCTCGCGCTGCATGTCGAGCAGCAGGTCCCCGCAGGTCCGGCCGGCGGGCGCGTTCGCGACCGGACGGATGGGCAGCCGGTCGCCCGGACGCAGCTTGAAGAGATCGAAGGCGTGCAGCATGCCGACGATCTCGTCCAGCGTGCCGCGATACACCGGGAGCCGGCTGTATCCGCTCTGCGCGAACACCGCCGCGATGTCCTCGAGCGAGTCCTCTTCGGATACCGCGACGAGGTCGGTGCGCGGCGTCATCACCTCACGCGCCGGGCGGTCGGTGAACGTCATCACTCCACCGACCATGATGAGTTCGTCATCCGCAGTGAGGCCGGCCGCGGCCCCTTCCCGCCAGACCGCGCGGAGTTCGCTCGGGCCGGGCAGGGTCCGGGCCGGCAGGACGACGCCGACGAGGCGTGCGAGGGGACGCAACGCAGGGACGACCAGGTTGCGGAGCGCCCCGGCACGCGGTCGGGCCACCCAGCGCGGAATCAGGTAGCCCGCCAGCAGTACCAGCGGCACCGCGACGAGCACCAGCAGCAACGCCAGCGCCGCCAGGGTGAATCCGGAGAAGAACGCGGGGATCGCGGCGCCGATGACGATGACGCCGAGCGCCGTGAGTGTGGCGGTGACGCCGAGATACTCCTCCATCTCGGCGAGCCAGGGCAACGAACCGGTGCCGCCCTTGAGCTGGGTCGCCACCGCGCGGGTGAGCTCCAGCCGGCTCAGCGACACCAGCGCCGTGCCGGCCATCGCACCGAAAATCGCGAGGCCGAGGCCGATCAGCAGCACGGTCCAGATCATTGGGCCGCCTCCTCCGCCGTCGATTCGGCCCGGAGCGGCCGGCTGACCAGCACCCGCCGCACGCGCCGGCGTGCCACCTGCTCCACCAGCAGGTCTATCCCGTCAACTTCGGTGCGCTCGCCGCTGCGGGGAACACGGCCGAAGGCATCGAGCACCAGCCCGCCGACGGTGGTCAGGTCCTCGCGATTGAAGCTGTGGCCAAGAAGGGATTCCAGTTCAGAGAGCGGGACGCCGCCTTCGACCGAAAGACGCCCCTCCCCGTCCTCGACCACCGGCTTGGCCTCGTCGGTGTCATGCTCATCCTGGATCTCACCCACCACTTCCTCGAGGATGTCCTCGAGGGTCACGATGCCGGCCGTTCCGCCAAACTCATCGACCACGACGGCCAGATGGCTGGGCCCGCGCTGGAAATCGCGCAGCTGCCGGTCCAGCGTCTTCCCTTCCGGCACGAACGCTGCCGGACGGATCAGCGTGTGCCAGTCTTCGGCTTCCTGATGCCGAGGCAGGGTCGCGAGCATGTCCTTGGCGTAGAGGACCCCCACCACCGCGTCGGGATGGTCGTCGTAGACCAGGATGCGCGCGTGCTCCGAACGCCGCAGCGTCGCGATGACTTCCTCGCGGCCGGCGGCGGAGTCGACCGCGACAATGTCGATCCGCGGTGTCATGACCTCGTCGACGGTCATATCCGCGAGTGAGAACAGCCCGAGGAGCATGTCCCGGCGCACCGTGCCGCGCTCCCGGTTCACGGGGGCGATCGGGGGACGCAGCCCGCTGTCCGCCCAGGCGATGATCCGGAAGAGCAGCGAGAAACCGCCGAGGCTCCTGAGGGCGGCGGGCCGAACCAGCGGCGGCAGCTCCGGGGCGACCGCCGCGAGAACCCGCGGCAGCACGCTGCCCACGACCCAGACAAGCAGCACCGAAAGCAGCAGCCGGCTCAGTGCGCCGGCCGGAGCCCAGGCCCACCAGCTCTCCGCGATACCCGCCGAAGCTCCCGCAAGAATGAGAAGGGCGAGATGGCCGACGTAGAGGGCGCGCGCCGGAGGGAGCCGGCGCTCGTCGCCCTGCTGCTGGTCGGTCAGAATACGGGGCACCTCGGCGTCGGCCTCACCGGCCAGCGAGAGCCAGGCCGCCCAGAGCGCGAACAGCACCGTGGCGGCGGGAGTGATCAGCAGGTGCAGTGTCTCGATCACGCGAGCGCCTTCACGTAGCGTTCCTGCTTCCGCCACATCGGGGAGCGGGTGCGTTGAGCGCCCTCGGGGTGGTCGTGCCCGAGCACGTGGAGCGTCCCGTGCACCACCAGGCGCACCAGCTCCTCCCGTTCCCGCACGCCGAGCGCGCGGGCCTGCGCGCGGGCGACCGCGGGGCAGATGTAGATGTCGCCGGTGAGACCTCCGTCAGGCGGACGGAGCGCGAAGGAGAGCACGTCGGTTGGATAATCATGGCCCTTCCATTCCCGGTTCAGCGCCCGGATCCGCGAAGGGCCGAGGAACGTGACGGTCACGTCGGCGGATTGCCGCTCGCCCGTGAGCACCGCCCGGACGAGACGGGCGACCGTGCGCTCCGGCAGCCCCGGGCGCGGACGGCTAGCCGTTCGCGTCCTCCGCATAGGCCTTGATGATCTCCCGTACCAGCTTGTGCCGGACGACGTCGGTCTCGTCCAGGTAGCAGAAGGCGATGCCGTCGATCCCGGGGAGCACCCGCTCCACCTGGACCAGCCCGGAGTCCTCGCGCTTGGGCAGGTCGATCTGGGTCTTGTCGCCGGTGACCACGACCTTGCTGTTCACGCCGAGGCGGGTGAGAAACATCTTCATCTGCGCGCCGGTCGCGTTCTGTGCCTCGTCCAGGATGATGAAGGCATCGGCGAGCGTGCGGCCCCGCATGTAGGCGAGCGGTGCGATCTCGATGGTCCGGGTCTCGAGCGCCTTCTGCACCCGGTCATGCGGCATCATGTCCTCGAGCGCATCGTAGAGCGGACGCAGGTACGGATCGACCTTCGCCTGGAGGTCGCCCGGGAGGAAGCCGAGCGACTCGCCCGCCTCCACGGCGGGGCGCGCCAGGACGATGCGCTTCACCCGCTTGCGGGCCAGCGCCTCGACCGCCTTCGCGACCGCGAGATAGGTCTTTCCGGTTCCCGCCGGACCGATGCCGATCACGATGTCGTGGGTTGCGACCGCCTGCAGGTATTCCTTCTGGCCCTGGGTCTTCGGCACGATCACCCGGCGGAGTCCCGGCAGGATGATCTTGTGGTCGGCGTGCCCCAGCGGCTCCGGCGACGGGCCGGCTGCGACCAGGCGCGAGACATCCTCGGGGGTCACCGTCTCGCCCATCCGGGCGAGCTCGAGCATCCCCTGCACCACCGGCGCCGCGCGCTCCACCTGCTCCAGGGAGCCGCCCAGAGTCAGGGTGTCTCCCCGCAAGGTCACGCGCACGCCCGTGGCCCGGCTCAATTCGATGAGGTTGCCCTCGCTCACGCCTGCCAGCAGCAGGGGATCCGCGCCCTCAGTCGAGAGCCGGTGCTGCACGTCGTCGGTCATGCGGTCGGCTCCAGGCGGCACGAGGCGGGGGCGGCTGCGCCGGTCACCCGCAGAGGATCACGGCGCCGGAGCGCCACAGGGAAGCACCGTTTCACGGCGTCACGGCGATGTGCAGCGCGCGCAGGTCTTCCGGATTCACGAGCGTCGGCGCCCCCTCGAAGAGCGCCCGGGCGGCTGTCGTCTTCGGGAAGGCGATCACGTCGCGCAGGCTGGTGGCGCCGGCGAGCAGCATCGCGATCCGGTCGAAGCCGAGCGCGAAGCCCCCATGCGGGGGGGCTCCCGCCGCCAGCCCGTCCAGCAGAAACCCGAAGCGGCGGCGGGTCTCCTCCGGCGAGATGCCTAACAGCCTGAAGATGCTGCGCTGCACCTCCGGATTGGTGATCCGGATCGAGCCACTGCCAAGTTCGTTGCCGTTGTAGACGGCGTCGTAGTGCATTGCCGTGCAGTGCCAGGGGTCGGACTCGAGCCGCCCGAAATCATCCGGATGCGGCGAGGTGAAGGGATGGTGGACGAAGATCCACTGCCCGGTCGCGGGGTCCTGCTCGAAGAGCGGGAAGTCGACGATCCAGCAGAAGGCGTGCTTCAGGGATGGCACGACTCCCGGCCGCCGGGTCAGCTCGCCTCGCACCGCATGCAGGGCCGGACTCGTCACCTCATCCTTGCCCACCACCGCGAGGAGCAGGTCTCCCTCAGCGCCCGGCACGGCGGCGAGACCCTCGGCGCCGAAGGCCTTCACGCCCTGCCCTTCCCACCCCGCGGCGGTGCGGCGGGCCCAGATGAGGCCACCAGCCCTGGCGCCCCTGGCTGCGGCGGTGAGCGCGTCCAGCTCCTTGCGGCTCGCCGTCCCAGCACCCGTGGCGACGATGCCGCGCAGTCGCCCGCCCTCCGCAAGTGCCGTCCGGATGAAATCCGCAGCGTCCGGCTTCACGAGCGCGCTCAGGTCGCGGATTTCGAATCCGAAGCGCAGGTCCGGCTTGTCGATGCCGTAGCGCTCCATCGCATCCCGATAGGCCAGGCGACGGAACGGCGCCTCGACCCGCTCTCCCGCCTCATCCCACAGCGCCACCAGCACGGTCTCGATATAGCGCTGAACATCCTCCTGGCTCACGAAGGAGGACTCGATGTCGATCTGCGTGAACTCCGGCTGCCGGTCGGCCCGAAGATCCTCGTCGCGAAAGCAGCGGGCGATCTGGAAGTACCGGTCGAATCCGGCCACCATGAGCAGCTGCTTGTAGATCTGCGGCGACTGCGGCAGGGCGTAGAACTCCCCGGCATGCACCCGGCTCGGCACCAGGTAGTCGCGCGCGCCTTCCGGCGTCGGCTTGGTCAGGATCGGCGTCTCGATCTCGAGGAACCCAAGATCGGAGAGCGTGCGCCGGGCGCGCTGCAGCAGCCGATGCCGCAACATGATGTTCTGCTGCAGCTCCGGCCGACGGAGATCCAGCACCCGGTACTTGAGGCGCAGCTCCTCCGCCGGGAGCTCCTCCCCCTCCTTGCGTGCCACCGGGATCGCCGGGGTCTGGGCCGGGCCCACCACCTCGAGCCGGGTCACGTGCACCTCGATCTCCCGCGAGGCCAGCTGGGAGTCCCGGGCTCCGTCCGGACGGAGATCGACCGTTCCCTCCACCAGGATCACCGATTCCGCCCCGACCGTACCGGCCAGCGCGAGGACGTCTCGCGGCGTCCAGCGCGGATCGAAGGAGAGCTGTACCAGCCCATCCCGGTCGCGCAGATCCATGAACAGCAGTCCACCGAGATCGCGCACCCGGTGAACCCAGCCGCCCAACCGAACGGCAAGGCCGGCATGCTCACGACGGAGACTTCCCGCGCGATGGGTGCGGAGGGCTGTGGCGGCGGTCATCGTTCCTCGGCTTCGACAAGAATCTGGTGAAAGGCGATCGGGTCCTGCGCCAGCAGGAGCGATTCACGGACGCTCTCTCGCCGCACCAGTCGCGCAATCCGGGAAAGCGCCTTCACGTGCTGCCCCGCCGCGCTGTCCGGCCCGATCAGCAGAAAGAACAGGCGGACCGGTTCTCCATCCAGCGCCTCGAACGGTACGCCATGGGGGGCGCTTCCCGCCACCAGACTGAGTTCGGCCACCGCGGGAAACTTGGCGTGGGGGATCGCAATGCCATGCCCGATGCCGGTGGACAGCACCTGCTCCCGCTCCAGCACGGCGGCCAGCAGCGGTTCAACATCGACCCCGACCCGCTCGGCGAGGAGCTGGGTGAGTTCGCGAAGGACGCCGGGCTTGTCGGCGGCCGCGAGGGGCACCTTGATGCGTTCGGGGGTCAGGAGTTCGGTGAGCAGCAATCCGGGATCTGGCACGAGATTGGGGTAACCTAACCCGCCTGCAGGGGGCGGGCAACCGATTCAGGGGTGAGGAGTTAGGAAAGACGGATTGGGATAGAAACAGCGCCGCCGGCGCCCTCGCGGGCCCCGGCGGCCGGACCACCCGTCCCCGCAGTCGATCAGGGCACGGTGAAGCTCTTGGTCAGTTTGCCCGTCTTCCCGCCGTTGTCGGTCACCGTCAGCGTCCAGGTGACCTTGACGGACTTGGAGAAGGTCCTGGTGAAGGACACGGCGTTCGACAACAGCTTGGTGCCGTTCGTCCATTTGTAGGCGACGATGGTGCCGTCCGGATCGTGCGAGCCGGACCCGTCGACGGTGCAGACATGCGCCGGCGCCGGCTGGCAGCTCACGGTCCAGGCCGCGACCGGCGCCTTATTGGTGCCGGAAGTCAGGGACACCGTCTTGGACAGGGAGTTTGTGAGCCCGCCGCCATCGGTCACCGTCAGCGTCACCCGATAGGAATCGGCCGCGGCGTAGGTGTGCGAGGGTGACACGCCGGTGCCCGTGGAGCCGTCCCCGAAGGCCCAGCTGTATGAGACGATTCCGACGTCGTCCGTCGAGCCGCTGCCGTTGAAAGTGCAGGCCCGGGTGGTGTTGTTGCAGCTGGAGGTGAAGGCCGCGACCGGTGGCTGGTTTGCTCCAGGGGTGTAGGACTTGAGACAGCCGCCGGTTCCCGCGTTGACCCAGTTCTGCTGAACCAGGAAGTCCTTGCCGCCCAGGTTCATGTTGGCGACGCCGGTGCCGTTGTTGTACATGGTGCCCCAGGTCCAGGCGCACTTGTCCGCGTTCTCCATGCCCGTGATCGTATCCCACCAGGCGTTGAGCTGCGGGTCGGTGTTGGCCTCCTCGATCTCGTGCGCCAGCACGTTCACTTCGGCATCGGCCGCGGCATCGCCGTTGGGCGCCGCAGTACCGTTGCTGCACCCGTTGAGGAACTGGCCTACGTACGGCTGCGCCGAGTAGAGCACCACGTTCCCGTTCCAGGTGAAGTCACCGTGGTAGGCGCAGTACTGGCTGCCGAATCCGCCACCCAGGTTGGTGTTGCCCTTGGTGAAGATCGTGTAGATCGTCTGCGGATCATAGGTCAGCGCGCCGGTGGTGAAGCCGCGAACGATCTCGGCCTGAATGGTCGCATCCGACACCGTCGTGCCGTTGGCCGGTGGGACGTTCTGGTTGTCGGCCCAGAATCCGGTGTAGGTCACGCTGTTCGCCACGGTGTGCCCGCCGCCCACCTGGTCGGTGTATGTCGTGTTGATGTTGTAGTACGGCGAGCCTCCCAGGTTTCGGAGGAAGTGCCCGATCAGCGAGCCGTCCTGCGCCCCGGTTCCCGTGGTCCCGGGAGTCGGACCGCCGGCGTACACCGCCGTGGTCGCCCAGTACATCGCCTGGACCTTCATGGAAGGAACAATCGGCCCGCCATGGTAGTTGATGCCCGTGGCCTGACCGGTCACCCCGCTGAATGCCGACGGTGCCCCACGCAACGCCATGATCCTGGTCCGGCCGGGAAGCACCCCGAGGATGCTCGCCGGTGCGCGCATCTCGACTGGTTGTGTCGGAGCCGTCGAATTGTCCGAACAGGCCGCTACCACGAAACCCAACGAGGAGAGGATGAGCCACTTCTTCCGCATGCATGCCTCCGGCGGGGAACTTGGGAAAGGCAGATGCCAGGTGCCCAACTGAAGGGCGGCCGGGCACCGAGGGGAGTCTCGTGCTGGTATTGCGGGAGGACAGCCGAAGATGTGAAGAATCCATGAATCGGTCAACAGCCTCGCCTCGAATCGGCACTCTCGTGCCGGGCTGGCCACACGGCGTGGCGTGACCTCGACCCGTCCCATGCGAGGTTATCTTGTCCCCATGCCGGCGATATTCAGCCCCCCGACCTTGCTCGACCTCCCTCCAGCCGTGGCTGCCTCACGATTGGCGGAATGGGTGGTTCAGTCGGGACTGCCCGGTTATCGGACCCGGCAGCTCCTCCCCCGGCTGTGGCAGCGCCCGATCGGAGCGTGGAGTGAGGCGTCGGACATTCCGGCCGAGCTTCGCGAGCGCCTGCAGCAGGAATGGCCCCTGCCCCGGCTGGAGCTCGCGACCATGCAGACCAGCGCGGACGGGACGCGGAAATACCTCTGGCGCCTCCGGGACGGTGAGCTGGTCGAGTCGGTGCTGATTCCCTCGGGCGCGCGACGCACGCTCTGCATCTCGTCGCAGGCGGGCTGCGCCCTTGGCTGCGTCTTCTGTGCGACCGGAAGAATGGGGTTTCGCCGCAACCTCTCGCCCTTCGAAATCGCCGGTCAGATCCGGGAGCTGCTGCTCCGCGACCCGTCGGACAAGCCGACCAACATCGTCTTCATGGGGATGGGAGAGCCGCTGCTCAACTGGCCCGCGGTCGACACGACCCTCACCATCCTCAACAGCCCTGAAGGCCTTGGGATCGGGGCCCGGCACATCACCGTCTCCACCGTCGGCATCATTCCCGGCATGGAGAAGCTGGCCGCGCGGCCCGAGCAGTTCCGGCTGGCCATCTCGCTCCACTCGCCTGACGCGGAGCGGCGCCAGCCCCTCATGCCGATCGAGAAGAAGTACCACCTCAACGAAGTGCTCGAGGCGGCGAGGGCGTTCCGCAAGCGGATCACCTTCGAGTTCGTGCTCATCGCCGGGAAGAACGACACCGACCGGGATGCGGACGACCTCGCCCGGCTCGCCCGGCGCATGGGCGCGCTCGTCAATCTCCTCCCGCTGCACCCCGGCGGCGCCCCGGGACTCACCCCGGCCTCCCCGCACCGGATCCGGGAGTTCGCCGACCGGCTGAAGAATCAGGGCATCGAGGCGGTTGTCAGGCGGAGCCGCGGGCTCGATATCAGTGCGGCATGCGGTCAGTTGCGCGTGGAGGTCGAGGCCACGAAGGGGAAGCGGCGCGAGCCGAGCACGCCCTGACTGGAGGATGCGAAACGACCCTCCCGCTCAGCGCCGGAGGGTCGTGCCGTGCTCCCGGCCGCCGGATCATCCCTAGCCGGTGGCGCCGAAACCGCCCGAGATGCAATTGATGGAGAGCAGCAGGGCGGAGAGATACTGCTGTCGCTCCTGCTCGCCGGCCGATGCCCGGAACCGGCGCAACAGTTCGACCTGCTGCCGGCTGACCTGATTGATCGTGGCGAGGCGCCGCTGCAACCGGCGCCGGAAGCGCGGGAATCGCTCGGCCAGCTCCGTCCCCCCCGTGACCCGCAGCACCATCGCGACCGTGCGCCGGTATTCGGTCTCGACCATCGAGAAGATCTCCTCGCGGGTCGTCGGGTCGGGCACGAGATCGGCGTACAGCCGCGCGAGATCGAGATCCACGTACGAGAGGGTCTTCTCCAGTTCATCGAGCACGAGCTGGAAGAGCCGGGAGTCCTCGTACATGCGCTTGAGGAGTTTCACACCCCGCTCGCCGCGGATCTGCATGAACGTCTCGAGTCCGCTGCCGAGCCCGTACCAGCCGGTGATGAAGTGCCGGTTCTGGGACCAGGCGAACACCCATGGGATCGCCCGGAGGTCGGCGAGCGTCCTGGCGCCAGTCCGGCGCGCCGGCCGCGAGCCGATGTTGAGGAGGGTGAGCTCCTCGAGCGGGCTGGCCGCGCCGAGGTAGGTGATGAGAGCGGGCCGCTCCACGAAGCGCCGGTAGGCCGCCTGGGCGGCACCCGAGAGCGCCTCCATGGCCTCGTCGAATTCGCTGGTCGGGACGAGTGCGGCTTCGTGTTCGGAGCGCAGGGAGTGCTCGATCACGCTCGCCGCGAGCATCTCGACCTGGTACTGGGCGGTGCCGCGGTTGGCGTACTTGAGCGAAACCACCTCGCCCTGCTCGGTGAGCCGCATCCGGCCCTTGATCGAGCCAGCGGGCTGCGCGGCGATGGCGCGACCGAGGGGAGCCCCGCCCCGGCTCACCGAGCCGCCGCGTCCATGGAAGAAGGAGATCGGAACGCCGAGCTCCTCGCCGAGCCTCGTCAGGCGCGCCTGGGCCTTGGAAAGCTCCCAGTTGGACGACAGGAAGCCGCCGTCCTTGTTGCTGTCGGAGTAGCCGATCATCACTTCCTGCGTGCCCCCCAGGGCGCGCACCGAGCGGCGCACCACCGGAATCGTCAGCAGTTCGCGCATGATGTGCGGGGCGCGATGAAGGTCCTCGATCGTTTCGAACAGCGGCACGATCGGCAGGGTGCAGCTCTCGGTCCCGGCCTCGTCGGCGAAGAGCCCGGCCTCCTTGGCGAGCAGATAGGCCCCCAGCACGTCGGCGACCTCCCGGGTCATGCTGAGGACGAAGCTTCCGAACGCCTCCCGGTCGAGGTCGGACCGCATCTCCCGCACCACGCGGAACATGCCGACCGTCTCCCGCACCGCTTCGGGGAAGCTCTCCAGCGGCCGGTCGCCCCGGCGGGGGCGCGCCAGCTCGGCAAGCAGCCAGGCACGCCAGGCCTCGGACGCGACCGGCGGCGGATCGCCGGTTTCGCCGGTCGTGATCCGCCACAGCTCCACCAGGGCCTGTGTCAGGCGCGCCGTGTTCTCGCGCAGGTCGAGTCGCACCGTGCTGAACCGGAAGGTTTCGACTTCGCGGCGGACCGGGCGCACCAGGGCGTCGGCGAGGTTGCCGCTGCCCCCGTCGCGGAGCGCCACCTCGACCAGCCGCAGGTCGGCCAGCAGCTCATCCGCCGACGAGTAACCCTCCGTGCCCTGCGCGGTCCGCCCCTGCTCGCCATGGTGAATCGCGCCGTCCAGCCGCTTGGTCATGCAGGCCAGATACTGCCGGAAGACTTCGCCCGGATTGCGGCTCACGATGCCCGGCCCGTCACCGGAGAGCGCGAGGGCGCGCTCGAGCGCGGCCCGGAAGCCCGGCGAGATCTCCAGGGCCCGCTCGGTGATGCTGAGGGTCCGGAGCAGTTCGACCAGCCGCTGCCGGTAGCGGTAGAGGCTCGCCAGCCGGTTCTCTCCGAGCGTGCGCCGGGTGACCTCGTTGGTGACGAACGGGTTCCCGTCTCGATCCCCGCCGATCCACGAGCCGAACTGGAAGAACGGGGGAATCTCGAAGCGCTCGCCGGGAAACGACTGCGCGAGCACCCGGTCGAGTTTCTCGAGTGTCTCGGTGGTCGCCTCGAACAGCGTCTCGCTGAAGAAGTGGAGGCCCCAGTAGACCTCCTGCGGCACCGTCGGCTTCTCGAGCCGGAGTTCCCCCGTCATCCACAGCAGCTCGATATCCTGGCGGAGCGCTTCGATCAGCTGGGTCCGCTCCCGCGGGGTCCAGCGCGGTGACTCCAGATCCACCAGCTTGCGGTAGATGCGGCGATGCTTCTCGAGCACCGTCACCCGCTTGGCCTCGGTGGGATGCGCCGTGATCGTCGGGCGGATGCGCAGGTCGCGCAGCAGGGCCCGCACCTCCTCCGGGCCCGCGAGCTGCTGCGCCGACAGGCCGTGCAGCACCGAGGCGAGCGTCCCGCGCACCTGCTCCTGTCCCCGCTCGGTCTCCGTCTGCCGCCGCCGCCGCATGCCGGCATTCTGTTCGGCGATCGCCAGCAGCTGGAACCAGATGCCCTGCGCCCGCAGGCAGGCCTCGAGCTGCTCGGTGGTCCAGGCCGGATCCATCTCCCCGCCCTCGAGCACCGGCTCGAGATAGGGATGCCGAACCCGCACCACGTCGATCAGCAGCTGGAAGAGATGCTCGGCCACCTCCGTCGCATACTGCGCGGCGCTCGCCGCGAGCGGATCGGCGGAGGTGGGGAGCGAATCGGCGGGAAACGGCGCCGCGGCGTCCTGGGTCACACGACCCGATCGCGAACCGGCTGGCCCGCAAAGAAGAGTTTGAGATTCTCGATGGCACGCATCCCCATCGCGACCCGGGTCTCCATCGTGGCACTGCCGAGATGCGGCAGCAGCACCACGTTCTCCATGGGCAGCAGCTCGGCGCTCACCGCGGGCTCCTTCTCGAACACATCGAGGCCGGCACCGGCGATCGTCCCGGCCTTCAGCGCCTGCACCAGGGCGGCCTCATCGACCACGTCGCCCCGTGCGGTGTTGATCAGGAACGCCTCCGGGCGCATCTGCCTGAGGCGCTCCGCATTGATCAGGTGCCGCGTCTCCGGCGTGGCGGGACAATGCAGGGAGACGAAATCCGCCTCACCCAGCACCGCCTCGACGCTTGGCCGCAGCTCGGCGCCGAGCGACTTCGCCTC
This sequence comes from uncultured Gemmatimonadales bacterium, assembly GCA_963817435.1. Lineage (GTDB taxonomy): Bacteria > Gemmatimonadota > Gemmatimonadetes > Gemmatimonadales > GWC2-71-9 > JADJOM01. The sequence continues at coordinate 475,705 of CAWFNY010000001.1, read as the reverse complement.
GTCCGCGGACGGCGGATAGGGATCGCTGAAGATGATCTTCATGCCGAAGCCGTGATGCGCCCGGCGGGCGACCGCCTTCGCGATCCGGCCGAAGCCCACCAGCCCGAGAGTCTTGCCGCTCACCTTCGCGCCGAGCATGTGGGTCGGCCGCCATCCCGTCCACTGCCCGTTGCGGACGTGGCGCTCGCCCTCGCCCGCCCGCCGCGCCACCATCAGCAGCAGGGTCAGGGCGATGTCCGCCGTGTCATCCGTCAGGACATCGGGGGTGTTCGTCACCGTCAGCCCCTGCGCCTTGGCGGCGGTGATGTCGATGTTGTTGAAGCCGACCCCGAAGTTCGCGATGATCTTCGCCCGGCGCGGGGCCGCGGCCAGCACCTCGGCCGTGATCTTGTCGGTCACCGTCGGCAGCAGGGCGTCGGCGTTTCGCAGCGCGTCCTGCAGCTCCGCGGCCGTGAGCGGAACGTCGTCCCGATTGATCACCGCGTCGAACAGCTTCTGCGCCTCGGCCTCACACGCCGCCGGGATCTTGCGGGTGATGATGACCCGCGGTCTTGCGCTCACCGGGTCACCATCCGCTTCCTGGCCGGCTTCTTCGCCAGTGCCTCCGCGACCGCCTCACCGAGGTGCGCGGGGCTCTTCGCCACCGTGAGCCCGAGCGAGCGCATGATTTCGGCCTTTTCCGCCGCGGTGTCGCCGAAGGCGGAGATGATCGCGCCGGCGTGGCCCATACGGCGCCCCTTCGGCGCGGTCAGGCCCGCGACATACCCGATCACCGGCTTGGTCATGTGCTCCTTCACCCACATCGCCGCCTCGGCCTCCTGGGGACCGCCGATCTCGCCGATCATCATGACGGCTTCCGTCTCGGGATCCTGCTCGAACAGGGCGAGCACGTCGAGGAAGCTGGACCCGTTGATCGGGTCGCCACCGATGCCGATGCTGGAGGAGACGCCGATGCCGAGATCCTTCATCTGGGCGGCCGCCTCGTAGCCGAGCGTGCCGGAGCGGGTGACCAGTCCGACCTTGCCGGGCATGTAGATGTGGCCGGGCATGATGCCGAGCATCGACTTGCCGGGACTGATGAGACCGGCGCAATTGGGGCCGACAAGCGTCGTGCGCTTCTCCTTCGGGTATCGCCGGAGGTAGCGCTTCACCATCATCATGTCCTGCGCCGGGATCCCGTCGGTGATGCAGCAGACCAGCTTGATTCCGGCGTCGGCGGCCTCCATGATCGCATCGGCGCAGAAGGCCGCCGGCACGAAGATCAGGCTGGCATCCGGATACACCGAGTCGACGGCTTCCTTGACCGTATTGAAGACCGGCAGCCCGATATGCGTCTGCCCGCCCTTCCCGGGTGTGACGCCGCCGACGACCTTCGAACCGTACTCGATCATCTTCTGGGCGTGAAACGTCGCCTTGTCGCCCGTGAATCCCTGGACGATGATCCGGCTCAGTTCATTGATCATGATGGCCATGGTCAGTTCCCCTTCGCTTTCTTCCACGCCGCGACGACCTTCTCGGCCGCGTCCGCCAGCGAGTCGGCGGTGATGATGGGCAGCTTCGATTCGGCGATGATCCGGTTGCCTTCTTCGACGTTGGTGCCGGCGAGCCGCAGGACCAGCGGGACGTTCACGCCGACCTCCTTCACCGCCTGGATGACGCCCTTCGCCACCCAGTCGCAGCGGTTGATGCCCGCGAAGATGTTCACCAGCATCGCGCCGACCTTCCGGTCCTGCAGGACCAGCTTGAACGCCATCGCCACCCGCTCCGGCGACGCCCCGCCGCCGACATCGAGGAAGTTCGCGGGCGACCCGCCGGCGTGCTTGATCATGTCCATGGTGGCCATGGCCAGCCCGGCGCCGTTGATGATGCAGCCGATCTCACCGTCGAGTGCCACGTAGTTGAGACCCGCCTCGTTTGCCTGCGCCTCACGCGGATCCTCCTCCGCGTGGTCCCGCAGTTCGCTCACGTTGGGACGGCGGAAGAGCGCGTTGTCGTCGAAGGACATCTTGGCATCGAGCGCCAGCAGCTGGCCGTCCTTGGTCAGCACCAGCGGGTTGATCTCCACCATCGTCGCGTCGAGGTCGCGGAAGGCGCGGTAGCAGCCGAGCAGCACGGTCGCCATCCGGTTCACCGAGCCCGAGGGGACGCCGAGGCCGAAGGCGATCTCGCGAGCCTGAAACCCCTGCATCCCGACGGCGGGCTCCATAGTCTGGCGCAGGATCGTCTCGGGCTCGCTGTGGGCGATCTCCTCGATCTCCATGCCGCCGTGCGGATGCGCCACCAGCATGATGCGCTCGCTCTTGCGGTCGAGCACGAGGCCGATGTACAGCTCGCGCTCGATCGGCACCGCGGCCTCGATATAGAGCCGGTGCACCACCTTGCCTTCGGGACCCGTCTGGTGGGTCACCAGCCGCTTGCCCAGCAGTTCGGTCGCGGCCTTCCGCACCTCGTCCTCCGTGCTGCACAGCTTGATGCCCCCCGCCTTGCCTCGTGCCCCGGAGTGGATCTGGGCCTTTACTGCCCAGCGCGTCCCTCCGATCTCCGCGGCACGGTAGACCGCCTGCTCGGCGCTGTAGGCCACCCCGCCCCGCGGAACGGCGACGCCGAAATTCGCCAGCAACTCCTTGGCCTGGTATTCGTGGATATCCACGCAATCCCCCTCGTGCAGCGTTGACGCGCACCGCGGTGCGCGCGTACGGTGTGGTTGGCGGTTACCGCTTGGAACCGATCGCCTTGTCCATGTCGACGACGTTCTGTGCCATGCGCGCGCTTGCGGCATCGATCATCCGCCCGTCGAGCTGCGCCGCGCCCCTGCCCTCGCGCGCGGCCTGCTCCAGCGCCTCCAAAATCCGCTTCGCCCGGCTGACTTCCGCCTCGGGCGGGGTGAACACCTGGTTCGCCAGCTCGATCTGGGAAGGATGGATGGCCCACTTCCCCTCGATGCCGAGCGCCGCACCGCGGCGGGCGGCGAGGAGGAAACCCTCGGGGTCCTTGAAGTCGCCGAACGGGCCGTCGATCGGACGCAGGCCATAGGCGCGGCAGGCGACGATCATCCGGGTGAGCGAGGCGTGCCACTGGTCACCGGGATAGTCGGGATTCAGCCCTCCGATGTTCACCGTGCGCGCCCGCATGCTGGCGGCGTAATCCGCCACGCCGAAATGCATCGCCTCCAGCCGCTTCGAGCTGGTGGCGATCGCCTCGACGTTCGCCATGCCGAGGGCCGTCTCGATCAGCACGTCGATCCCGATGCGATGCGGAATCTTCTTCGCGATCTCGATCTGCGTCAGCAGGGCGTCGGTGAGGTAGACGTCGCCCGGGACCCCGACCTTCGGGACCAGCACGACATCCAGCTTGTCCCCCGCCTGCTCCACCACATCCACCATGTCACGGTAGAAGTAATGCGTGTCGATGCCGTTGACCCGGACACAGATCGTCTTGCCATGGCCGCGCCAGTCGTACTTGTTCAGCGCCTCGATGACATTGATGCGCGCCTGCTCCTTGTCGGCCGGCGCCACGGCGTCCTCGAGGTCGAGGAAGACATAGTCGGCCGCGCAGGTGAGCGCCTTCTCGAACATCGCGGGGTTCGACCCCGGGACGGCCAGCTCGCTCCGCTGCAGACGCGGACGTGCCGGCTCGTAGCGGGTGTGACTCACGCGATCCCCGCCGGCTTCTTCGCGACGGCAGCCTCCGCCGGCGCAGCACCCTTCTTGGGCGGCAGCGGCGTCTGGGTGTCGAGCCAGTACTGCTGGGCGGCGGCGACGCCCTTGCCAAGCTCGACCTTGATCCCGACGTCGCGCATCGCCATCTCCGCGCCGGCGATTCCCGCGAGGAGGGTGATCTCGTTCAGGTCGCCCAGGTGCCCGATACGGAACAGCTTCCCCGCGACCTTGTTCAGGCCGGCACCGAGCGCAAAGTTGTAGCGGCGATACGCCACGTCGATGACGTCCGCGCCGTTGAAGCCGGACGGCACCATGATCGCGCTGACCGTGTCGGAGTACCACTTCGGGTCCTTCGCGCAGAGTGACAGCCCCCACGCCGAGACCGCGCGCCGGCAGCCTTCAGCCAGCCGGTGATGGCGGGCGAAGACATTTTCCAGTCCTTCCTCGAACAGCATGTTGACGGCTTCCCGCATGCCGTAGAGCATCGGGATCGACGGCGTGTAGGGGAAGTAGCCGGTCGCGTTGGCCTTGAGCATGTCCTCGTAGCTCCAGTAGCAGCGCGAGAGCTTCGCGGTCTTGCCCGCTTCGATCGCGCGCGGCCCGGCGGCGACGATCCCCGCGCCGGCCGGAAGCATGAAGCCCTTCTGCGATCCGGTCACGGTGATGTCGACCTTCCACTCGTCCATGCGGAAATCGAGACTCCCCAGCCCGCTCACGCTGTCCACGAAGAGCAGCGCGGGGTGCTTGGCGGCGTCGATGGCCTTGCGCACGGCGGCGATGTCGCTGGTGACACCGGTCGCGGTCTCGTTGTGGACCACGCAGACGGCCTTGTATTCGTGCCTGGCGTCCTTGCTCAGCAGCTCATGAATCGTCTCGGGCGGCGCGCCCGCGCCCCACTCGACGTCGATGGCGGTCACGTTCAGGCCGAGCCGCTGCATCATGTCGATCCACAGATGGCTGAACTGGCCATAGCGGAACGACAGGACCTTGTCGCCCGGCGAGAGGGTGTTCACGAGCGCGGATTCCCAGCCGCCGGTTCCGGTGCCCGGAAACACGATGACCTGGCCCTCCTCGGTCTTGAAGATCTTGCGCAGATCCTTCAGGAGCGGGCCCGCGAGATCGGGGAACGACGACGAGCGATGATCTTCCATCGGCACGTGCATCGCGCGGAGGATACGATCGGGAGTATTCGTGGGACCCGGGACGAACAGAAAGTTGCGGCCTGACATGGGACCATCCTCTACGCTGGAGACAACACGGAGCGGGAGCTCTGGGCTCACGCGCGAATGCTTGCGGGCCGCTGTATGTTCATACGAGACGACCGCACCTTCGACCTCCGGACCGCTATGGCGACTCACCCACGACCCGCGGATGCGCGGGCACTGCTGACCGACCTCTACTGGGCCGCGGTCACCGCCGCCGCCCCTGGCCCTGCCCTCCGCTCCGCACTCGCCGCGCATCCGCCCGCGCCGGGGAGAGCGATCCATATCCTGTCCCTCGGCAAGGCCGCCCAGCCGATGGCGACCGCCGCGGTCGAGACACTCAGTGCCCTGGGACGGGCGCCAGCCGGTGGACTCCTGGTCGTGCCGGAGCCTGCTCCCTCACCGCACCCGGCACTCCGCGTCGCCGTTGGCGACCATCCTCAGCCCGGTGCCGGCTCCCTGGCCGCCGCCGATGCGCTCGCCTCTGCGGTCCGTGCAGTCCGCCCTGAAGACGAGGTCTGGGTACTGCTTTCCGGAGGGACGACCAGCCTCATCGGCGCGCCCATCGAGGGACTCGCGGCGGCCGATCTGACGGAACTTTATCGTCTGCTGCTGGGCTCCGGCCTCGATATTACGGCGATGAACCAGATCCGCAAACGCTTCGCGCGCTGGGCCGCGGGACGACTGGCAACGGCCCTCGCTCCAGCACACGTGAAAAATTTCACAATCTCCGACGTCATCGGGGACGACTTGGGGTCGATCGGCTCAGGTCCCTGCGTTCCGGATTCGTCCAACGCGACCGAGGTGCGTGCGGCTTTGACCTCGGCCGGCCTGTGGGAACAACTCCCGCTCCGCTCCGCCATCACCTCGAAGCGGTACAGCGGGGTGAAGCGCCGGAAACCCCCAAACCCGATGATCCTGCGTTTCGGACAACCACCACCTGCCTCGTCGCCAGCAATCGCCTGGCCCTCGAGGCTGCGTGTGCCCGGGCTCGTGAGTTCGGGCTCGAAGCCACCCTGGTTGACAGTGCCCTGGCAGGCGAGGCGGCCGATGCCGGCAGGCGTCTCGCCCGCCGGCTGCTCGACTATGATGCCACAAATGTCGCGGGAGCGCAAGTCGGAACGATGAATAAAGATGCAATTCTGGTCTGGGGAGGCGAGACCACGGTGACCCTCACTTCCGACGCGGGCTTGGGGGGCCGATCCCAGGAACTCGCGCTCGCGGCCGCCGGAGTGCTCGAGACGGCGGTCCGGCCGGTCGTGCTACTCGCGGCCGGGACCGATGGGCGGGACGGGCCCACGGACGCGGCCGGGGGATTCGCCGACCGGCACACGTGGCCCATGATTCGGGCCGCCGGCCGGGACCCTGCGCGAGACCTGGCCACCCACCACGGCTACGACGCTCTGTCGGCCGGCGGAGCGATCTTCAAGACCGGGATGACCGGCACCAACGTCATGGATCTCGTCCTCGGATACATCCCGGCGCGCTGACACCGCGATCAGCGCCCGTCGTTCCCCATGGCGCGGCTCCGTACGCCGGGTTAGCCTGGGCCCAGTCTCATATCCAGCCGGCGTCCGGCCGATGCTCCAGGGGTGGAAGAGGCGGAGCGGGCCCCCTCACAGCAGTTCCCCGCCCCATCGCGGCGGTCCCTCGGCGGGTGCTGACCTCCGCCTACGGAGGACGGAACGATGCTGCTGGTCGCACTCTCGCTGCTGTTCCAGATCGCGGCCGCCGCCGTGGCCATCCGCCTCGCCAGCCGCACCGGTCGCGCCCTTGCCTGGACCCTGGTCGCGGGCGCAATCGCGCTCATGGTGCTCCGCAGGGTCTTCACGCTCTTCCAGGCCGCCGGCTCACACCACACGCCCATCGACGTCACCGCCGAGTCGATCGCCCTCTGCATCTCCATCCTCCTGCTGCTCGGCCTGCTGGCGATGCGACCCCTCATCGGCCGCTGGTCGGCGGCCGCCGAAGACGCCGCGCGGCTTCGGAGCGCGGTCTTCGACGCGGCCCAGGCCGAGATCGCGGTCGTCGACTCGCGAGGCCGGATCATCGGGGTGAACCGGGCCTGGGCGGAATTCGTCCCGGCTGAGGGCCGCCGACCCTCTCAGACTTTCCTCGACTGGAACTACCTCGACGTCTGCCGGAAGGCCGCACGGGAATGCCCCGAGGCGGGTCCGATCGGCGAGGGCATCCGGGCGGTGCTGGCCCGGGAGAGCCCTGCCTTCGAGATGACCTACCTCATGGACTTCCCCGGCGGGCCACGGACGTTCCTGCTGCGTGTGGTCCCGCTGGAGGGCACCGAGCGCGGCGCCGTGGTCAGCCACGTCGAGCTCACCCGCGTCCTGGCTGCCGAGCGGCGCATCGCGGAGCTCGAAATACGCTACCGCCAGATCATCGAGACCATGGTCGACGGCGTCTGGATGATCGACGGGGACGCGCGCACCACCTTCGTCAACCGGCAGATGGCCACCATGCTGGGCTATACCCCGGAGGAGATGCTGGGGCGGCACCTCTTCGAGTACATGGATGAGGATGACCGGGCCGCGGCCACCGCGAACCTGGAGCGCCGTGCCCGTGGCATGGCCGAGCATCATGATTTCAGGTTACGGCACCGTGACGGGCACGGCGTCTGGACGCTGATGTCCACCAACCCGCTGCACGACGAGAGGGGTGCCTATCGGGGCGCGCTGGCGATCGTCACGAACATCGACGCCCGGAAGGAGGTCGAGCGCGCCCTGCAGGAGAGCGAACTCCGCTACCGCTCCCTCGTCGAGATCACGCACACCGGCTTCGTCATCGTGGATGGCGAGGGCCGCGTCCTCGACGCGAACGACGAATACCTTCGCTTGACGGGCCGGCGAGCGCTGGGTGAGATCATGGGCCGGCCGGTCACGGAGTGGACGGCGCCCTACGACATCGAGCGGAATGCAGCGGAGGTGCGCCGGTGTCTCGCGACGGGTTCGACGGAAGGGCTGGAGATCGACTATGTCCGGCCCGGTGGCGACATCGTGCCGGTCGAGATCAACGCAGCCCAAGTCGCCGACGGCTCCATCATCGCGCTGTGCCGGGACATCAGCGCCCGGCGCGCCGCCCTCGAGGCGCTCCGGGAGAACGAAGACCGCTACGCCCTCGCGGTGGCCGGCACCAGGGCCGGCATCTGGGACTGGAACGTGGTCACGGGCGAGACGATGCTCTCCCCCGAGTGGAAAGCCCTGCTCGGCTATGCGGATCATGAACTCACGAATCACATCTCCACCTGGGAGCAGCTGCTCCATCCCGATGACCGCGCGGGCGCGCGTGAACTCGTGCGCCAGCACTTCGAGCACCGGCAACCGTACGTGATCGAGTGCCGGATGCGGGCCAGGGACGGCGGCTGGCGCTGGTTCCTGGTGCACGGGCAGGCCCGCTGGGATGAGCAGGGACGTCCGGTGCGCATGGCGGGGTCGATGATCGACATCACGGCCCAGAAACAGGCGGAGCACGCCCTCCGGGCGATGGAGGAGCGATTCCGGCAACTGGCCGAGGGCAGTGCCGAGGTCTTCTGGCTGACCCAGCTGGCCCCGGAGCAGGTGCTCTACATCAGTCCGTCGTTCGAGCGGATCTGGGGCCTCGACGCGAAACGGCTCCAGGCGGAGCCGCATGCGTGGATGGCGGCGGTGCACGCCGAGGACCGGGCAGCAGTCCAGCGCGCACGGGAAGAGCTGATCGCGAGCGACGGTCGCTCCGCCTATGACATCGAATACCGGATCTGCCGGCCGGATGGCAGCCTGCGCTGGATTCACGATCGCGCGACGCTGATTCGCGACGAGGACGGCAGGCCCGCCCTCGTGAGCGGGGTCGCGGGTGACGTGACCGACCGCAGGAGATCGGAGGCCGCCGAGCGCGGGATGCACCAGCGCATGGCGGCGCTGATCGAGGCCTCGCCGCTGCCCATCATCACCCTGGCGGAGATGGGCGTCGTCACCGGCTGGAACCCGGCGGCGGAGCGCGTCTTCGGTTACACCGAAGGCGAGGCGGTCGGCCAGTACCTGCCGATCGTTTCCCCGGAGCAGGACCAGGAGTACCGCGCGTTCCTGAAGGAGGTCTTCGCCGGTGGTGCCTTCATGGGCCGCCAGTCACGCCGGCGTCACCGCAACGGGATCGATCTGGATGTGGTGATCTCGACGGCGCCGTTGCGCGGCCCGGATGGACGGATCATCGAGCTCATGGCGATCTACGAGGATGTCACCGAGAAGCGAGTGGTCGAGGAGATGAACCGGCAGTTGCAGGACCGGATGCTCGAGTCCCAGAAGCTCGAGAGTCTCGGCGTCCTCGCCGGCGGCATCGCCCACGACTTCAACAACCTGCTCACGCTCATTCTCGGCAACACCCACCTGGCTCGTGCCGAACTCTCGCCCCGGTCGTCGGCGTTCGAATCGCTCCAGCAGGTCGAGCTGGCCACCTTGCGGGCTTCGGAACTGACGTCCCAGATGCTCGCGTATGCCGGCAAGGGCCGATTCGTGATCGGACCGGTGGACCTCACCACCGTCCTCCGCAGTTCCGCGCCGCTGCTCGAAGCCGCACTTCCCGGCGGTGCCCGTCTCCGCATCGAACTGGCGCAGGATCTCCCGGTGATCGAGGCGGATCCTGCGCAGCTGCAGCAGGTGCTCGTGAACCTCGTCACCAACGCCGGGGAGGCGCTGTCGCACGGGCAGCGCAGCGTCACGATCCGAACGGGAGTATTCCACGCGGACCGGACCTACCTCGCATCGACCGTGCTCCCGAAGGACCAGGTCGAGGGCACCTTCGTCTATCTGGAGGTAGCCGACGACGGCACGGGCATGAACGCTGAAGTACAGCAGCGTATGTTCGAGCCCTTCTATTCCACCCGCTTCTCAGGGCGGGGGCTGGGGCTCGCTGCTGTCCTCGGGATCGTCCGCCGTCACCACGGGACGGTGGCCGTGGTGAGCCGGCCTGACGCGGGCACCACGGTGCGCGTGCTCTTTCCGGTGGCCGGCGGGGCACCCCGCCCCGGCGGGGCGCAGCAGGTCGGTGTCGCGGTCCCGGAGGTCCGCGCCGAGGTGCTACTGGTGGATGACGAGGCGGGGGTGCTGACGCTGATGCGGAGATTTCTCGAGCGCGCAGGGTACACTGTGCGCACCGCCTCGAGCGGCGAGGAGGGGCTGGCGCGCTTCCGTGAGAGCCGGGGAACGCTCTCGGCGGTGATTCTCGATCTGAACATGCCCGGGATGGGGGGGGACGCCGCCCTGCTCGCGATCCGGGCCCTCGATCCCGATTTGCCGGTGATCGTCACCAGCGGGTACAGCGAAGAGGAGGTGGGGCGCCGCTGCGCCGGTGCGCAGATCTCCGCGTTCCTGCCGAAGCCCTATCTGCCGGCGGAGCTGATCGAGGAAGTGCGCCGCGCCGTCACGGGCGCCCGTTCTCGTCGGGTATGAAGTCGGGACCGAGAATGACAGTCACGTCGACCAGTCGCAGTGAGTCGCGTGCCTCCCGGATGCGCCCGACCCCGAGCGCGTCCTGCACCCGATCCGCCCTCGCCTTGTCGCCACGGCGGATGATCACCTGCGTCGAGTCCACCGTCGAATCAGCCGTACCGAACAGGACGACATCGATGCCATGACGCCGGAGGCGGCGTGCGCCGAGTCGCGCGAGCCCGTTGCGGCCGCTGCCGTTCAGGACTTCGACGATGATGCGATGGTCACCGGTGGGGATATCGAAGGCGTGCCCCTCCACCCGGTCGCGACGCAGCGACCGGGCGAGCAGGACGAGCAGGACTGTGGAGAGAATCAGCCCGCCAGCGATCAGCCAGCGGCGCGCCCCAGCAGAGAGTTCCACAACCGCACCGTAGGCTCGGGTAGAGGCCAGCCGGACGCCACTGCGTGCGCGAGACGCGCGCGCGTGACCTCACGCAGCACTCCGCTCGGATCCTGGGAGAAGCGGCGGGCCATGGCCTCACGTTCCGCCCGCAAGTGCTCCCGTCCCGGCTCCAGAAAGTCCGCGCAGTACAGGACCCGGCCTACCATGTCCCACTCCGCCAGGCCGACGGTGTGATAGCGTACGGCATCGAGGACCCCACGATCGGTCTCCCCATCGGCCTTCGCGCGTGCCGCGCTGGCCGGCCCGTGCCGCATGGAGGCCGGTCCGGTGATCGATGGTGCCCAGCGCTCGAGCTCCTCAGGCGGCGCGTCGCGCAGCGCATCGTGAAGCCAGACCGCGCGCAGCCACCGGTTTCGTTCGCTGTCCGGCACCCCCATCTCTTCGGCCCAGTGCGCGACCAGCCCGGCGACGCGCTCGATATGCGCCAACCGCCCGGGTGACACGACCGACCAGACTGGCAGCGTCGGACGCAGGCCCGATGGGGTGGGACGCGCTTCACCGAGGAGGTTCAACGGAACTCCGTACCGAGGATGTGGTTATCGAGCAGCCGGGTCGGGCCGACGCGACCTGCTACCGCGACGATCGTGCCACGGGTAGCGCGGGTGACGGGGGCGAGATTCTCCGGATCCACGACGGCAATATAGTCTACCGTAACTCCTGAAGAGATACGGAATTGCTCCCGCACCAGCTGCTCGATCAGAGCGGGATCGTCCATGCCCGCGCGCCAAGCCGCATCGGCGGCCCGAAGGGACCTGCTGAGGGCCTGAGCCTGCTGTCGCTGCCCGGCATCCAGATAAGCGTTGCGGCTGCTCAACGCCACGCCGTCGGATTCCCGCACAGTCGGGACGATGACCAGCTCCACGGGAAAATCTAGATCCCGGACCATTTGGCGGATCAGGGTGGCCTGCTGGATGTCCTTCTGGCCGAAGACAGCCAGCTCGGGCTCCACGAGGTGGAACAGCTTCGCCACCACCGTCAGCACGCCATCGAAGTGGCCTGGCCGCACCGCACCTTCCCATCGCTCCGCGGCCCGTCCTGGAATCACCCGGGTCTCGGATCCCGGCGGGTACATGGTCTCGACGGCGGGCACGAAGAGGGCCCCCACCTCACGATCGGCGGCGAGCACCCGGTCGCGCTCGAGGGTACGCGGATACCGCTGGTAATCCTCCCCCGGACCGAACTGCAGCGGATTGACGAAGATGCTCATCACCACGGCATCCGCCCGTGCCCGAGCCGCGTCGACCAGCGCAAGGTGCCCCTCGTGAAGCGCACCCATGGTGGGCACCAGCCCCACACGGGCTCCGGCACGCCGCTGCTGCGCGCGCCAGGCGCGGAGGCCGGCGGTGGCGCTGAATTCGTCCATCAGTCGAAGCTGTGTTCCCGCCCGGGGTACCGTCCGGTGCGCACGTCTTCGCTGTAGTGGCGCACGGCCTCACGGACGGTTCCAGCCAGCTCGGCGTATTTCCGCAGGAACTTGGGCGCGAACCCTTCGTTGAGTCCGAGCATGTCGTGCAGCACCAGCACCTGGCCATCGCAGCCGGGGCCGGCGCCGATGCCGATCGTGGGGATGCTGAGGGAGGCGCTGACTTCACCCGCGAGCTCGCACGGCACCAGTTCGAGCACCAGGGCACAGGCACCGGCCTCCTCCACGAACTTCGCGTCGGAACGGAGGCGGTCGGCGGCGGGACGATCCCGTCCCTGCACCCGATAGCCGCCGAGCTGGTGGACCGATTGCGGCGTCAGCCCGATATGCCCCATCACCGGGATACCGACCTGCACCATGGCGCGGATGGTTTCGGCCATGTGTTCACCGCCTTCGAGCTTGACGCCGTGGGCGCCGGTCTCCTTCATCACGCGACCAGCGTTTCGGAGTGCTTCCTCGACCGTCACCTGGTAGGTGAGAAAGGGAAGGTCGACGAAGACCAGGGACTGGTGCGCGCCCCGCCGTACCGAGGCCGCGTGGTAGATCATCTGATCCAGGGTGGCGCTCAGCGTGGTGTCGTGGCCGGCGAGCACCTGGTTGAGCGAGTCCCCGACCAGGAGCACATCCACCACCCCGTCGAGCAGCCGCGCGAAGAGCGCGTCGTAGCAGGTGAGTACGGTGACCTTCCGGGCCGCGGCCTTCATGTCGCGGAGATCGGGAATCGTCAGGGGCCGGGTGTCGTCTGGCATTGCCATTCCTCGGGATACGCTGGAACCACGGTGCGCGGGCGCCATCGCCTGCGGACCACTCCTCATGCCGGGCCTACGGGTCCTCGTCCTTGCGGACCGGGACCGCCGCATCGAGTTCCTCGATCTCCCGCTGCCACCAGTCGCGGTGGGGCAGCTCGGCGTGCGGAATCCGGAGATCGGGATCACGGAGCCTGCGCGTCCCGAAGCGGACGATGTCCAGGTCGAGGGTGCGCGGTCCCCAGCGCTCCGCGCGGATCCGGCCGTTCTCGTCCTCGATCTTGTGCAACAGCTTCAGGAACCGCCCCGGATCGAGTGAGGTCTCGACCAGCACCATCTGATTGAGATACTTCCCCTGTCCTTCCGGCCCGACCGGGTCGGTTTCCTCCACCGAGGAGACACCCAGCACCGTGGTGAGCGGTATCTTTGCCAGGGCCTCGCGGGCGCGCGCAAGATAGGTCTCGCGGTCCCCTTCGTTGCTGCCCAGGGCCACGTACACGCGTTCGCGGGGATTCATAGCTCGTGGGAGAAGTGGCGAGCGATCGTTTCGAGTCGCTCGGCGACGGCGGCGAGTTCGCGGATCGCGCGCTCGAGGTCGGCGTGACTGCGTGCGGTCTCCGAGGCTCGGCGCGCGGTGCCGTTGGCGTCCTCCAGCGTGCGCGCCGAGACCTCCGCCACCCGGTCCATCTGTTCCCGCAGCCGGAGCGCGGCATCCTCCTGGCGCGCGGCGGTCTCCGCGATCCGGTGGGCGTGCTGGCCGGCGTCGATCGTCCCGGTGACGATGTCGGCCAGCGCCTGGGCGGCGTTGGCGGACAGCTGCTCGACACCGCGCACCGTCGCGGTGCCCCGGTCCATCTCCTCGGAGATCTGCGACACCTGCCCCAGAATCGCGGCGATCAGGCCCCCCGCTTCCCGGGAGGCCTGGCCGCTCTGTGAGGCGAGCTGCCGCACCTCCTCCGCCACCACCGCGAATCCCCGGCCCTGCTGCCCGGCGCGCGCCGCCTCGATCGCGGCGTTGAGCGCGATCAGGTTGGTGAGATCGGCGATCTCCCGGATGGTGCCGATGAACCCGATGAGCCGGTTGGTGACCTGGTAGAGGTCCCCGACCTGCCGCGATGTCGCATCCACGAACTGCTGCAGCTGCACCAGCCGCCCGATCGCGTCCTGAATCGCCTCGCGGTTGAGCGCGGCGGTCTCACTGGCGATGCCCGACGAGCGCGCGGCGGCCGCACCGTCAGCCGCCACCTCCCTCGCCTGGCGCGCGAGGCCCGCCATCGCCTCGCGCCCCTGGGCCACGAGCTGCTCCTGCTCCGCCGCGCCGGCACGGATCGCCTGCGCCGTCTGCGCGACAGCGCCTGACGAGGAGCGCAGAATGTCCGCGGTCGCGGCGAGCGCCTTCACCTGCACCCCCACCCGCTCGACCGTCTCCGTCAGCGGCCGGCGCAGGTCGGCGATGTGGATGGCGGTGGCCAGCTGGCTCGCGAAGGTGGCCGCGGCCGCGACCTCCTTCTTTCCGTAGGTATGCGGCTTGTGATGATCGAGCTCGAAGGTCCCGATGATCTCGTTGCCGAACCGGAGCGGCAGGAGCAGCATACTGATCGCGTCGGGGGTGGGTGCCAGCATGCGCTCGTCCTTGCGCGCATCGCCGACCACGACCGGCTCTCCGCCGACGACGGCCAGTTCCCGGAGCTTCGGGCTGTCGAACGGCGGATCCCCCCGGTTCGGCCAGCCGAGGACGCCGCGGTACAGCAGGGATTCGGTACCGTCGTTGACGCGGTAGATCCGGAAGTCACTCCAGTCCAGGACCCGGTTGGCCATCTCCTCGAGCTGCGTGAAGGCGTCCTTCAGCGAGATGTTGCTGGTGATCACCCGCTCGCGCGCATGGATCTTGTTCAGCTCCTCGGCGCCGATCGCCTCCTCGAGGATGCGGGTGGTCAGCATGCCCAGAACGCCGAGCACCACCAGCACCGCGAGCCATCCTTCGAGCGGCAGCGTCCGGATCGCGGCGGCGGCGATCACCGCCCCGATGATCGTGAGGAGATAGGAGAGCACTTCGTAGCGGAGAATCATGAGCCGCTCATGCGGCTCGAGCTTGTTGCGGACCAGCAGCGTGAAGTACTGCAGCGCGCGGGTGAAGAAGAAGTAGAAGCCGGCAAGCGTCAGCGCCGGGGGCAGGAATTCGAGGGTCAGGCCGGCGGGCTCGATCTGGAGATAGACCGCGACGTAGAGTCCGTACGCCGCCATGAACCCGAGGACTTCGCGCCCGGCATTGATCCATGCGGCGCGAAGCAGTTTCCGCAGCCAGAAGGCGTCCGCGATGAAGACGCCGAGGCCAAGCGCGAACACGACAATCCCCGGACCGGTGATGACCGACCCTACCAGCGCCACCACCCCGATCTGCGACAGCGAGGAGAACTTGGAGAGCTGGATCTGGCCGCGGCGCAGCACTACGACGAGGACCAGCAGGCCGACCGCGACCCACGGCTGTTCGAGCCAGCGACGGTCCTGTGCCAGCGCACCGAGCCCGGCGATGACACCGCCCCACGCGATGGTCCGCGCGTAACCATCGAGGATGCGTCGCGTGACCTGGCTCATCTCTCCCGCTCCCGGTCTGCCGCGTCCAGGGCGGCGCGGAGCTCGGCAAGCATCCGTCCCGCGGCAACCGGGCCCTCGCGCCCCAGCCGGTCCACCAGCGCGCTCCCGACGACCACGCCATCGGCGAGATGCGCCACGGTCCGCGCCTGCTCGGGGGTGCTGATCCCGAAGCCGACCGCGAGCGGCAGCGCACTCGCGGCCCGCACCCGGGCGATGTAGGCCTCGAGTCCACTGGCGAGTTCGGTGCTCGCGCCGGTGACCCCGAGCCGCGCGACGAGATAGAGGAACCCCTCGGCATCCCTCACGACCTCCGCGAGGCGCGTCCCGGTGGTGGTGGGCGCGATCAGCCGGATCAGGTCGAGCGGACTCTCGCACACCGCACGCTCCACGACCGGATCGCTGCCGGCGGGGAGATCGGTGAGCAGCAGCCCGGCGATGCCGAGGTCGGCCGCGTCCCGGAGGAAACGGTCGATCCCGTATCGGATCACGGGATTGAGGTAGCTGAACACCACGACGGGTCTGGACAGCCTGGCCTCGGCAATCAGGTCGAGGGTGCGCGGGAGCGTGATACCTTCCCGCAGCGCGTCGAAGGTCGAGCGCTGGATGGTCGGCCCATCGGCGAGCGGATCGCTGAAGGCGACGCCGACCTCAAGGATGTCGGCGTGTTCATCGGCGTAGCGGAGCGCGGACAGGCTCGCGGCGCGGTCGGGGTGTCCCGCAGTCAGGTAGGGGATCAGCGCCGTGCGTCCCTGGCGCCTGAGATCCGCCCACGCGCTGTCGAGCCGCGACTCAGACAAAGTAGTCACCGACAATGATCCCGTAGCGGTCAGGGTTGGTGACCTTCACGATCGAACGAAGGTACGCGCCGCTCGCGTCCTGCTCGGCGAGATTCTCCTCCCGGCCCGGCGGCCCGACCAGCGCACCATCCTGGTCGATGCACAGCCGCACGATCGGGCGGTTGAGGACGCTCTGGTCCGGATTGGCCGCGGCCACGACGGCCACCTCAAAGGTATCCAGAATGACGCAGGTGCCTACCGGATAGATGCCGATCAGGTTGATGAGCGCCTTGACCAGCATCGGATCGTAGCCACGCCGCGGATTCTCCCACATCTCGCGCAGCACCTGGTCGGGCTGGATCGGCACCGTCTGGTAGCTCCGGCGGGTCGTCGCCGCATCGTAGCCGTCGGCGACGGCGACGATGCGGGAGTAGATCCCCTGCTCCCGTGGCCGGATCGCCTTGGGGTAGCCGGTCAGATCGGACTTCATGTGGTGTTCCTGCGCGACCACGATCTGCCGGTAGGGAATCTCGCCGTAGCCCCGCATGTTGAACAGCGTCAGCACCCCCTGCCAGGGATGCGTCTGCATCAGCTTCCACTCGTCCTCGGTGAGGCCGGTGGTCTTGTTGAGGACCTCGACGGGGATCCGCGCCTTGCCGACATCATGCAGCAGCGCGGCCAGCCCGAGGTCGTAGAGCTGCAGCCTGGTGAGGCCCAGCTTCTTGCCGATGGCGACGGCAAGGATGCAGACATTCACCGAGTGGGTGAAGGTGTACTCGTCGTAGTCACGGATGGTGGTGAGGCCGAGCAGCGAGGTCTCGTTGTTCAGGACCTGGTCCACGATGGCCTGCACCGCCCTCTTGACCTTGGCCACCGAGGTCGTCCGCCCGAGCCGGACGCTGTTGATCAGATCCTTGGTGACGGCGACCCCGTGCGAGTAGGTGCGCTTCGCGACCTCGCGCGCCTTTTCCGCATCGGCGACCTTCTCCTCGGACTCGACCGGCGGCTCGACATCGATGTGCGTGACGTCGGCGATGGCGAGCTTGTCGCGCAATTCCAGCAGCTTCTCGGGATCGGGCTCGACCCCGGCCTTGCCCGAAAGCGAAAGCACCAGGCTGATGAACACCTGCCACTCGCGCCGCTCGACCCCGGAGCTCACCCGGATCTCGCCCACGTCGATCGCCCGCAGGGCGGCGAGGGTGTTGGAGAACGAGGCGTAGTTGTCGAGCTCGAGACGCAGCCGCGTGCCGTTGACGAAGAGAAAATCGCCGGAGAGCCGCAATTCCAGTTCGGTCATCGGCCCGAGAATGGCGTTCGCCGCGGCCTGCAGATCGTCGAGCGACTTCTGGGCAGTGGCGTTCTCGATCGGATACAGCTTGAGACTTCGCAGCGCGGCGTACATCGCCAGCAGGAAGGCGCGGCCCGCCGAGCGGAGGAAGGCATCGTCCGCGACCTTCTCCTCCCCCCCGTGCCCGTGCGCGTCGGCTTCGCGGTTCACGTGCCCGCCTCACGCAGGGCGCGGCTCACCGCGTTCCGCACCACCAGTTCCTTGTCGTCCCGGTACTTCTGCAGCAGTTCCCGCGCTTCGGCGGTCTTGAGCCGCCCGATGGCCAGCGCAGCGCAGGCGCGGACCTCGGGAGTCTCCTTGCGGCGAAACAGTCCACCCGGCGACAGCATCGCGGCAAGGATGTCGAGGGAGCCCGGCCCCGCGATCATCGCGTAGGCCTCGAAGAAGCGCATCCGCTCGGTCAGGTCGATTTCGCGCTGCAGCTTCCCCTGCACTACCGGCTCGATCCGTCTGAGCACGCCCTTGTAACCGCGCTTGCCGAGCGCCTGGACCGCCGCGATGCGGACCTCCCGATCGGTATCCTCGACCGCCTTCTCGAGCGCCTGCAGCGCGCCCGGCGTACCGACCGCATCCAGCGATTGGGCTCCCGCCAGCCGGATCGCGGCCTGCGGATGGCCGAGGATGTCGGCAAGCCCGGGGACCGCCGCCTGCAGGCGGAGGCGTCCACAGAGCGCGATGACCGAGGACAGAGCCTCCGAGTCAGGCAGGCGCAGAAGCCGCAGCACCTCCTGCGGACTGTTCTCCGCGAGCCGGTCTACCGCGGACGCGAGCAGCGTATGCACCGGTGACGCAGCCGGGAGCTTCGGCAGCCAGACCAGCACCGTCTCGAGGCCGGAGGGCCGGAGCTCGCGGAAGAGCTCGCCCAGGTCATCCTCTGACGGTGGCGTCTGTGCCTCGGTCACCGACTGGAGGATCTGCTGCAGGACTCCCGGGTCGGAGAGCCGGCCCGTGAACGCATCGAGACGTGCGCGCTCCTCGGCCGTGAACTGCTCGGGACGCCGCACCAGCAGGCGGGTCTCGCGGAGGATCTGCGCCACCGCGCGGAAGTCGCCGGCGTTGAGCACGTGGGGGAGATACGCCTCCATGGTGCCCAGCACGTCGTTGCGGGCCCAGTCCTCCTGCCGCTGCTCCAGAATATCGAAGACGATATTGAGTACGTTGGCGCGCAGGTCCTGGGCATACTCCCGCTCCACCGCCTGCGCGATCGCCCGGATCTCTCCCTCCTCGAGCCAGTAGAGGGTGGAGTCGAATTCCTCGAGGTCGACCACGGCGGGTTTGCGGGGGGCCTCCTCCTCCACCTTGCCGCGCGTTTCCCGGGCCTGCGCCGCCGCCACGTTGGGATCGGACGGTGCCGCCTGACTGTACGCCCCTTCGCCCGAGAGCCCGGGGACGCCGCTGTCCGTCACGAACTCGGTGAAGTGATACTGGACCAGCGTGAATTCCTGCTCCCACAGCAGCGTGAGCAGGTCGTCACCCGCGTCGGTGGAGAGGGTGCGGGCGCGCTGCACGATCTCCAGGAAGCGAATGATTTCCTCGTCCTCCACGCCTGGAAACAGCGTCAGCACCCGCATGCCGTCCTTGAACAGCGACCAGGCCAGGCTGTCCGACTTGTTCGGCTGGTGATAGACGACCTGCTCCTCCCAGACGATGTCGGTCTCCACGATCTGCAGGACGATGCGGTCGAGCCCCCCGGACCAGAGGGGCTGGAAGGACGCACGGACGTTCTGGATGGCGCGCTGGTAGATCGGGTTGTTCGGCAGGTACATCTGAAACGCCCGGAGCCCCTTCACCAGGGTCCGGAGCAGTTCTTCGATCTGAGAGGGCGGCAGGACGACCGCCGCCGGCATGCCCTGGGTCACTTAGGCGTTTCCGAGCAGTTTGGCCACGTGCGCGACGTCCTTGTCGCCACGGCCACTGAGACAGACGAGCACCAGCTCGTCGGCCGCCCAGCGGCCGCGATTCCGTTGGATCCAGGCAAAGGCGTGCGCCGTCTCGAGCGCGGGAATGATGCCTTCCAGCCGGCACACGGTCTGGAACGCCGCCAGCGCCTCGTCATCGGTAACCGACTCGTAGCGCACCCGGCCGGTGTCCCGCAACCAGCTGTGCTCCGGCCCGACACCGGGATAGTCGAGCCCGGCGGAGACGGAATGCGCGGGCATCACCTGGCCATCGTCATCCTGCAGCAGATAGCTCAGGCAGCCGTGCAGCACTCCCGGCACTCCGGCGGTCAGCGTGGCGCTGTGCTGGCCGGTGGCCACGCCCTCGCCCGCCGCCTCGACGCCCACCAGCTCCACGGCCGCGTCGTCGATGAAGCCGGAAAACATGCCGATGGCGTTGGAGCCGCCTCCGACACAGGCGACGACCGTCTTCGGCAGCCGGCCGGTGCGCTCGAGCATCTGCACACGCGACTCGAGGCCGATGACCGACTGGAAGTCGCGCACCATCCGCGGGAACGGGTCCGGTCCGACCACGGACCCGATGATATAGTGGGTCGTGGGGACGTTGGTCACCCAGTCCCGCAGCGCCTCGTTGGTCGCATCCTTGAGGGTGCGGGTACCGGAGGTGACCGGGACGACCGTCGCGCCGAGCAGCCGCATCCGGTAGACGTTGAGCGCCTGACGCTCCACGTCCTCCTGCCCCATGTAGACCACGCACTCCAGGCCGAACCGGGCACAGATCGTCGCGGTCGCCACGCCATGCTGGCCCGCCCCGGTCTCGGCGATGATCCGCCGCTTGCCCATGCGACGGGCCAGCAGTGCCTGACCGATGGTGTTGTTGATCTTGTGCGCGCCGGTGTGATTGAGGTCCTCGCGCTTGAGCAGCACCGTGGCCCCGACCAGCTCCGAGAATCGCGGCGCCGGACTGAGGAGCGACGGGCGACCCACGAACTCCTTCAGCAGCAGATTGTGCTCCGCCCAGAACGACGCATCCTGGCGGGCCGCATCGTACAGCACAGCCAGTTCCTGCAGTGCCGCCATCAGCGTCTCGGGCACGTACCGGCCGCCATAGACGCCGAAGCGCCCGTCCACCGCGCGCTCGGGCGGCAAGGTGACTGTCACGCCAGTACCTCCAGGAAGCGAGCCATCCGCTGATGATCCTTGATCCCCGGAATCTGTTCGACCCCGGATGATACGTCTACCACATCGGGCTGAACGACGCGAACCGCCTCGGCCACGTTGTCGGGTGTGAGTCCGCCCGCGAGCCACATGGGACACCCTGCCAGCCGGGTTCTGGCCTCCGCCGCGAGTGCCAGCGGCAACGCCACTCCGGTCCCTCCGAGCTTGCCTGCAACGCGGGGTTCGATGAGGAGAGGACAGCCGAGCCCAGTCATTTCCGCCAGGCGGTCGAGGTCGGAAGTCCCCGCCAGCCTTACCACGGCCACAACGAGCAGCCCCTCACGCTGGAGGTGAGCGACGAGTTCCGGAGTGGCACCGCTGTGCAGCTGAGCCCCGGCAAGGCCCGCCGCATCCCTTACCTCTAATATCTGTGCATGGCCCTGCGATCCAAAGACCCCGATGACGGGAATGTCGCCCGCGGCCTCGACGATCGACCGCGCCTGCCCGGCACCAACCTGCCTTGGCCCTCCCGCGAAAATCACCCCGAGGTAGCGGGCCCCGAGGTTCACGGCTGCCGCCGCATCCTCCGGGCGGGTCAGTCCACAGATCTTCGCGGGAGTCATCGCCCGCGGCGCGGTACGCTGGTCACCGAGCGAACCAGGACGGAGGGATCGGGGGCACCCGAGAGCGCGGTGCCGATGAGGACGGCGTCCGCACCGGCCTCCGCAGCCTGGCGGACGTCCGCTTCGCTCGCCATCCCGCTCTCCGCGACGACGATCCGGTCTGACGGGATGCGGGAGATCAGGCCCCAGGCGGCCGCCACGTCGATCTCGAAGGTGTCGAGATTGCGGCTGTTCACCCCGATGATCGGCGCCTCGGAGGCGAGCGCAATCTCGAGTTCTCTGGCGTCGTGCACCTCGACCAGCGTGGCGAGCCCCCAATCGCGCGCGGCCCGGGCGAGGTCGGCGAGCCGCGCCGGGGTGAGAGCCCGCACGATCAGAAGAACCGCCGAGGCCCCGGCGGCCCTCGCCTCCGCCACCTGGAGCTCATCCAGGATGAAATCCTTCCGGAGAAGTGGCACACGCACCCGGGCCGCCACCGCCTGCAGATCATCGAGCGAACCGCCGAAGTACGGACCGTCGGTCAGCACCGAGATCGCCTGCGCGCCCGCGGCAGCGTAGGCCGCGGCGTGGGTGACCGGGTCCAGGTCGGCCCGAATGGTTCCCTGCGACGGCGAGCGGCGCTTCACCTCGGCGATCAGCGCGATCCTCCCGCGATCCCAGCCGCCGAGAAACTCCATCCGGGCGGCGGAGGCGACGGCGAGCCGCTCGACCTCGGCCCGGCGGGCGTGCAATGCGGGCAGGCGGGCCCGGGTCGTGGCCAGAATCTGGTCCAGCGTGGTTGGCATCTTGCCCTTCGGTTGCTATTCGGGTAGCTTGATTCGGAGTCCGTTCGGTCACGAACCCGGAGGCATCATGCCGCTCACGAAGCGCCAGAGCGAAATCCTCAAGTACCTGCAGGAGCATATCCGTGACAGGGGGTATGCGCCAAGCTTCGAGGAAATCGCCGAGCACTTCAGTTTTCAGTCGCTGGCCACGGTGCACGAGCACCTGACCAACCTGGAACGCAAGGGCTACATCCACCGCACTCATAACGAGAGCCGGGCCATCGAGGTGCTGCCTCCCAAGGGCATGTCGGGCGCGACCGAGATTCCGCTCCTCGGCAAGGTCGCCGCCGGTGCCCCGATCGAATCGATCACGGGCGGTGAAACCCTCGCGGTCCCCGATCAGCTGCTCCCACGACGCGGCCCGAACTACGCGCTCAAGGTGCAGGGTGAGTCCATGATCGACGAACACATCATGGATGGGGACTTCGTGGTGGTACACGGCAAGCAGGCCGCGGACAATGGCGAGATGGTCATCGCCCTGGTCAATGGCGCGGAAGCCACGGTCAAGCGATTTTACCGGGAGCAGGGCGGCTGGATCCGACTCCAACCCGCCAATCCGACGATGCAGCCCATGCGGTTCCAGGAGCGCGACGTCCTCATTCAGGGCGTCGTCGTCGGAGTGATTCGCAAATACTGAGTCGCTTCCCGGTTTCTTCCACTGTTGAGGGCGAACCGTGAGTCTGAAATTGCGGTTCGCCCTCTTCGTCATGGGCCTCGCCCTCGCCGGCATCGTGGTCTGGCACGTCGGCCCCGCGGTGATTCTGGTCCACCTGCGACAGACCGGCTGGCTGCTACTCCCGGTGGTGCTGGTCTGGGGGGTGGTCTACACCCTGAACACGGCGTCGTGGTACACGATGCTCGGCATCGAACCCAACCGCCCGGGCCCGCTGCGCGCCTGGGCGATCAGCGTGTCCACGTTCGCCCTCAATTACATCGCCCCGGCGGCGGGCCTGGCGGGCGAGGGGTACCGGGCGATCGCCGTGGCGCCGTGGCTGGGACGCCAGCGGGCCATCGGTTCCGTCGTCCAGTATCGGCTGCTCTTCTCGCTCGCCCACATGCTATTCGTGATCGCGGCGGTAATCCCCGCGATCTTCATCATGCCGCACACCCTACCGATCCTCAGCCTCCTCATCGCCACGGCGCTGGGAGTCGCCCTGGTGATCTGGTTCCTGATCCGCCGGCATCATGAGGGCATCCTGGAAGCGGGTCTCGACCTGCTGCTCCTGATTCCCGGACTCCGGCGGCTCGCGCGGCGGCTCGAAGGCAGGCGGGCGAAATTGCGCGAGCTGGACCTCCAGATCACCACGCTCTACCACGAACATCCCGGCGTCTTCTGGCGGGCGATCGGGCTCGAGTTCTTCTCCCGCTTCACGATGTCGCTGGAACTCGCGATCATCTTCTGGGGTCTCGGTCTCGGTGTCCGCATTCCCGAGGCGATCATCGCGACGGCCCTCAGCACCACCATCCTGAACCTGCTCTTCTTCCTCCCGTTCGAACTCGGCGCGAGAGAGGGCGGATTATTCCTGGTGTTCTCGCTGCTGGGCTTCGGCGCGAGTCACGGCGTGTTCGCGGCGGTGGTCACCCGACTGCGGGAACTGGTCTGGGCGCTGGTCGGCCTCATACTGCTCTGGGCTCACGGCGACCGGGTCTCGGATTCTGTCAGCGTGATGCCGGACGCCGAAGCCGGCTGAGCACGCCAGACGCGGCGCGAGATTCGAGGACCTCCGCGGCCATGATCAGCGCGGCGCGGATCGTCGGGGCGAGCCCCGCGACGTAGATTGCGGCGCCTGCGTTGAGTACCACGGCCCGCCGCGCCGCTTCGTCCTTCGCGCCAGAGACGAGTGCCTCGATTCGGCGCGCGTTCTCCGCGGGGTCGCCTCCAGCCAGATCCTCCAGCCGGTCCCAGCCGAGTCCGACTTCCTCCGGTACGATCTCCCAGCGAGTTACCTGGCCATCGCGGATTTCCCACACCAGGGTGGCTCCCGCCGGGCTGATCTCGTCCATCCCCACCTCTCCGTGTACGACCAGCGCGTGCTCCGCGCCGAGCCGGAGCAGCGCCTCGGCCATCAGCGGGCCCCGGCTCTCGTCAGCCACCCCGATCACCTGGCGCCGTACCCCCGCGGGGTTGGCAAGCGGGCCGAGCAGATTCATGATGGTCGCCACCCCCAGTTCCTTGCGGGTAGGGCCGACGTGGCGCATCGCCGGATGAAAGTTGGGGGCGAAGAGAAAGACCATGCCTGCCTCTTCGAGGCGGACGGCTGCAGCCTCGGGGCCGGCACCGATGTCCACACCGAGAGCTTCAAGGACGTCCGCACTGCCGCTGCGGGAGGTGTAGCTCCGGTTGCCGTGCTTGGGCACCCTGGCCCCGGCCGCCGCCGCTACGAGGGCGGCAGCGGTGGAGATATTGAACGTGCTGACCTCCCCGCCACCGGTTCCGCAGGTGTCCACCAGGGGCGAGCCGGCCGCCGCGACCACGGGAATCATGGCTTCCCGAAGGGCAGTCGCCGCCCCTGCGACCTCATCGGCCGTCTCACCCCGGGCTCGCAGTCCGAGCAGCAGGGCGCCGATCTGTGCCGGGGTGGCCTCGCCGCGCATGATCACGCGAAAGGCGTCCGCGGACTCCTCGGCGGTGAGCTGGCGGCCTTCGGCGACGGCCTCGAGCGCGCGGGTCAGGGGTGAATTCATGGCCCAAAGCTACGGCCACCGGGGTGAAGCACAAACCCTTCCCCCCCGGCTATATTTACGGCCTCATGAGCCGGACCTATCTGGCCCTCCTGCATTACGATGGCGGCAATTTCGCCGGCTGGCAGCGACAGCCGGACAGCCGCACGGTGCAGGCCGAGTTCGAAGTGGTGCTGGAGCGATTGTGCGGGCGCCGGGTCGTCGCCCACGGGGCGGGCCGGACTGACGCGGGCGTGCACGCCGTCGGCATGGGAGTCAGCTTCGTGGTACCGATGAAGTGGACGGCCGACGGACTCAGGCGCGCGGTAAACGCCCTGCTCCCACGCGACTGCTGGGTGGAGCGGATCACCCCGATGATCAACGGATTCCATGCGCGGAAGAGCGCGACTGGCAGGCGCTACCGGTACGAAGTCGGCACCGATGAGGCCTGTGCCTCGCCCTTCCGGCGACCGTACGAGTGGGCGCTGGGCCGTCCGGTTGACCGATCCGCGCTGGACGCGGCGGCGGCCCTGGTCCTCGGGACGCACCTGTTCCATGGATTCGCGGTTCGAAAGACGGTGACGGAAGACAGCGTGCAGGCTACATCGGGCGCGCACCCGGGACGCCCCTACGAATGCACGGTCCGAATGGCACACTGGGAGCCCCGGGATCATGACCGGGGCTTCCGCTTTCACGTAGCCGCCGACCGCTTCCTGCACCACATGGTCCGGTTTCTTGTTGGCACGATGGTAGACATCGGCCTCGGCCGACGCCCCCTAGAGGACATGGCCACGCTGCTTACCAGCACCGACAATCAGGCGGCAAGTCCGCCGGCACCGCCGCAGGGACTGTATTTCATCGCCGCCGAGTATCCCGACGCGTGCTACCTGGAGGCGACGTCATGAGCGCGCGACTGAGCCTCCTCGCCGGGATCCTGCTGCTGCCCGGCTGCAGCGGTGGTGACCGCGCGCCGCAGTTCATCGAGACCCTGCAGGCACAGCGCCCGTCCCGCCCGGCCGTTTCGGAGACGCTGGGCAGTTCGCGACGCACGGCGATCGTCGAGGCGGCGTCGCGGGTGTCGCCCGCCGTCGTGTCGATCACCGTCACAAGCACCCGGCAGGCCGAGCCGCAGACGCCGTTCGATTTCTTCTTCGTCCCCCAGTCGCCGCGGGAGCAGCAGAGCTTCGGCACCGGCTTCATCATCCGGCCCGACGGCATCATCATCACCAACCAGCATGTGGTGAATGGCGCGGAGAAGATCATCGTCAGCCTCGCGGACGGCACCGACCAGCCGGCGGAGCTGCTCGGCGAGGACGGCCTCACCGACATCGCGATCATCCGGGTGCCCAAGAAGAACCTGCCGACTGCGGTAACCGGGAAGAGCACCGATCTGATGATCGGCGAATGGGTGGTAGCGCTGGGCAATCCGTTCGCCTACCTGCTCGGCAACGCGGAGCCGACAGTCACCGCCGGCGTCATCAGTGCGGTGCACCGCAACATTCTGCCGGGGCGTGACCAGTCCGGGCTCTACCTCGACATGATCCAGACGGACGCCTCGATCAATCCGGGCAATTCGGGCGGGCCGCTGGCGAATGCGCTGGGCGAGGTGATCGGCGTCAACAGCTCCATCTTCACTCAGAACGGTGGCTCCATCGGGCTCGGCTTCGCGATTCCGATCGAGCGCGCGCTGCGGGTGGCGGACGAAATCATCCGCAACGGCCAGGTGCGCCGGGCCTGGGTGGGCTTCGATGTCGCCGGCGCGGAGAGTCTCCGGGACTGGAAGTCGCAGGGCGGCGTGCTGGTGACCGCGGTGGCCCCTGGCGGTCCGGCCGAGAAGGCAGGGCTCCGGCGCGGCGACGTGCTCACCCGCGCCAACGACCGGCCGCTCCACAACTACCTGGACTGGGAGGCGGTGAAGCTCGATCTCCGCGTGGGCGACGTGGCCCGCCTCACCGCGAAGCGACTCGGCGGCGAACAGAGCATCTCACTCACCAGCGGGGATCTGCCGACGGCGACGGCCGAGAAGGTCACCGTTCTCAAGGACCTGCAACTGGTGACGCTCACCAGCCAGGTGCGCGCCGAGCGGGCGGTCCAGTCGGAGCGCGGCGCGCTGATATTCCGCATCTCGCGCGAACTCTCCCAGGCGACGGGGCTCGTCGAAGGGGATGTGATCGTGGGGATCAACCGCGGCAGGATCAACACCGCCGACGACGTCCGCCAGGTGATCGAGCGGCTTCGCTCCCGGCAGCCGGTCCGGGTCTTCTTCGAGCGCGAGGGCTCGATCGCCTACACCGATCTCCAATTCCAATGACCGACGATCGCTATCGCTCCCCGCTCGGCACCCGCTACTCCTCCCCCGCCATGCAGCGGCTGTGGGGCGAGCGGTACCGCATCGGGCTGTGGCGCCGGGTGTGGCTCGCGCTGGCCGAGAGCGAGCGGGAACTCGGGCTCGAGATTCCCGACGCGGCGCTGACCGAGATGCGCGCGCACCTCGATGACGCGGATCTCGATGCGGCGGCGGCCTACGAGAAGAAGTTCCGGCACGACGTGATGGCGCACGTGCATCAGTTTGGCGACCAGGCTCCGGCGGCCCGCGCCTTCCTCCACCTGGGGGCGACCAGCGCCTTCGTCACCGACAACGCCGACGTCCTGGTGCTGCGCGAGGGCCTGCGGCTGCTGCTCGGCCGCCTGCTGGGCGTCCTGGATTCGCTGGCGGCGTTCGCCAGGACGCACGCCACCCTGCCCTGCCTCGCCTACACCCACTTCCAGCCGGCGCAGCTCACCACGGTGGGCAAGCGCGCCGCGCTGTGGATGCAGGACTACGCGCTGGATGTCGAGGAGCTGGCGCACCGGCTGGAGACGATCCGGCTGCGCGGCTGCAAGGGTACGACGGGGACTCAAGCCAGCTTCCTCGAGCTGTTCAAGGGTGACCACGCCAAGGTGCGGGAGCTGGAGCGCCGCATTGCGGCGAAGCTCGGCATCCCCCGGGTCTTCCCGGTCACCGGGCAGACCTACAGCCGGAAGGGCGACAGCGTGATCGTGGACGCCTTGAGCGGCATCGCGCAGTCCTCGGCCAAGATGGCGAGCGACCTGCGGCTGCTGCAGCACGAGGGCGAGCTGCTGGAGCCGTTCGAGAAGGACCAGATCGGCTCCAGCGCGATGGCCTACAAGCGCAACCCGATGCGGGCGGAACGGATCTGCGGCCTGGCCCGCTTCGTCATCAGCCTCCAGGGCAACACCGCCAACACGGCGGCCAACCAGTGGCTGGAGCGGACCCTCGACGACTCCGCCAACCGGCGCCTGACACTGCCGGAGGCGTTCCTCGCGACCGACGCGATCCTGATCCTCGCCGGCAACATCGCCGCCGGCATCGAGGTGCGGGTGCCGGTGATCCAGCGCCATGTGGCCGAACAGATGCCCTTCATGGCGACCGAGCGGTGGATCATGCTCGGCGTCGAATCCGGCGGCGACCGGCAGGCGATCCATGAAGTGATCCGGCAGAACAGCCTGACCACGGCGGACGAGGTGAGCCGCGGCGAACCGAACCGGCTGCTGGAGAGGCTGGCGGCGGACCACACCTTCGCGAAGATCCCGACCGGCAGGTTGCAGGGCGAACTGGACCCGGCGAAGTACACCGGGCGATCGGCCGAGCAGGTCGGCGAGTTCCTCGAGGAATACCTGACGCCGCTCCTCGCGCGCGTCCGCCCGCTGGCGGCCGAAGCCGGGAAGGCGGAGATCACCGTATGAGAGAAGGTGCGATGCCCATGCGATCCCTCGCTCCGCTCGGGCTGACAGCCGCGGAGACCTGCCATGTCTGAAGTGCTGACCGAGAGCAAGCTCCCCCTTCCCCTGCTGCGCAAGGGCAAGGTCCGCGAGGTCTACGAGGCCGACGCCGAGCACCTGCTGCTGGTGGCAAGCGACCGGGTCAGCGCGTTCGACATCGTGATGCGCGAGGCGATTCCCCGGAAGGGCGCGGTCCTCACGCAGATCAGCGCCTTCTGGTTCGAGAAGCTCGGGGCGGTGGTGCCGAGCCACTTCATCACCGCGCGCACCAGCGAAATCCTGCGCCGGTTTCCGCAGCTGCAGCCACACCGCGCCGAAATGAGCGGCCGCACGATGCTGGTGCGCCGCACCAGACCGGTCGCCTTCGAGTGCGTGGTGCGGGGGTACCTTTCGGGCTCCGCCTGGAAGGAGTACCACGACCGCGGCACGCTGGCCGGCGAGCCGCTGCCCGGTGGCCTGACCGAGAGCGCCCGCCTCGAACCGCCGATCTTCTCCCCGGCGACGAAGGAAGAGACCGGCCACGACATCAACGTCACCTTCGGCGCCATGGAAGCGGCACTGGGCAAGGGCCCAGCGGCGAAGCTCCGCGACGCAAGCTTCGCGGTCTACGGCGCGGGACGGGATCACGCGGCGACCCGCGGGATCATCATCGCCGACACCAAGTTCGAGTTCGGGACCGACAGCCAGGGCACGCTGCGGCTGATCGACGAGGTCTTGACGCCGGACTCTTCGCGGTTCTGGCCTGCGGACCAGTATCAGCCTGGCCGCAGCCAGCCGAGCTTCGACAAGCAACCGCTCCGGGACTACCTGACCGGGCTCCGCAAGGCCGGAACCTGGAATGGCGAGGCCCCCCCGCCGACGCTGCCGAAGGAAGTCGTCGCCGCGACGAGCAAGCGCTACCTTGACGCGTTCCGGATGCTCACCGGATTCGACCTGCCGGAGGATGCCTGATGCGTATCGCCCCTGAGGGCTGGCCGTTCATCATCGGCGCGTGGGCCATTGCCGTGGTGCTCGGTGTGTTTGCCCCGGTCTGGGCGGCGCTCGCGTGGCTCGTGATCGCGATCTGGGTTGTCGCCTTCTTCCGCGATCCGCTCCGCACCGGTCCGCGCGGGGAGAATGTCTGCATCGCGCCGGCGGACGGCGTCGTGGTCAGCGTGGTCCACGTGGATGAGCCGTCGTACGTGAAGGACCGCACCATCCGGGTGTCGATCTTCATGAACGTGTTCAACGTCCACGTGAACCGCTACCCGATGAGCGGCACGATCGAGTACCGTCACTACAACAAGGGCAGCTTCGGACACGCCGGCACCGAGAAGGCGAGCCTCGAGAACGAGCAGAGCAGCGTCGGGCTCCTCACCGCCAGGGGCAAGGTGCTGGTACGGCAGATCGCCGGCCTGGTCGCGCGACGGATCGTCACCGACCATGCGGTCGGCGCCGTCGCGGTGCAGGCGGAGCGGATGGGGCTGATTCGGTTCGGTTCGCGGGTGGACATCTTCCTGCCGGTCACGGCTACGGTTCTCGTGCATACCGGGGACAAGACCCAGGCCGGCGCAACGGTGGTGGCCAAATGGGAATGATTCCTACCAGGGGTGGACTGCGGCGCCCCGACATGCGGCAGGTCGTGGTGGTCATTCCGAGCGCCTTCACGCTCGGCAACATGTTCTTCGGCGTCTGGGCTATCATCAGCGCCTATCGCGGCAACTTCACCTGGGCGGCGTGGTTCATCGTCTTCGCCGGCGTGCTCGACATGCTGGACGGCCGGGTGGCGCGGCTCTCCGGGACGGGCACCAGATTCGGCGCGGAGCTGGACAGTCTCGTGGACGTGATCAGCTTCGGCGTGGCGCCGGCGATGATCATGTTCTTCCTCGAATTCCAGTCGGCGGGGAAGTTCGGGTGGCTCATCTGCTACATGTACGTCGTCGCCGTCGCGGTCCGGCTGGCGCGGTACAACGTGCAGCACGGCACCGGCAAGCCGGGATGGTTCACCGGGATGCCCTCGCCGTCGGCGGGGATGACGCTCGCGGTGTTCTATCCGTTCAGCCAGACCGAATGGTACCGGCGGTCGCTGGCGTATCTCGACTTCCAGCGTGAGGGCCTCACGATTCTCATCGTGCTGCTGGCGCTGCTCATGGTGAGCACCGTGAAATATCCGCGGCTCCCCGCCATGGGGTTCCGCTCGGTGAAGGGCATCGCGGGACTGCTGGCGCACGTCGGCATCCTGGTCTGCAGTCTCTGGGTGCCGCAGTATTTCCTTTTCCCCCTCGGCGTGACCTACCTGGCGTTCGGTCTGGTGCGCCACGTCGTGCTCTCCGGGCTCGAGCGGAATGAGGGCAGCCTGTCGGTCGTGGAGGGCGGCGAACCCGACGACGACGGCCGGCATACCATGCCACGGCCGACCGTGAAGCGGAGTGGACAGGAGTAGCGGACGCGGAGGGCGGGTCGTCGCGGCCCGGAGTGATGGCCTTACACAGTTCAGGGAGAGTGTCATGCACTACAAGGTTCACGTCCGCGTCGTTCCCCGTGCGGGCCTGCTCGACCCGCAGGGCCAGGCGGTGGAGCACGCGCTCGGCGCCCTCGGCTTCGGCGAGGCGTCCAGCGTCCGGGTGGGCAAGGCGATCGAGCTCTCGATCGATGCCAGGTCGGCCGACGAGGCCAGGAACCGCGCCCGGGCGATGTGCGACAAGCTGCTCGCCAATCCGGTGACCGAGGATTACCTCGTCGACGTGGAGGGCTGATGCTCAAGGTGGCGGTCGTCCGGTTTCCCGGCAGCAACTGCGACTTCGACACCCTGCACAGCGCCCAGCGCGCGGGGACCGAGGCGTACTTCGTGTGGCACCGCGACACCGACCTGAAGGGCGCCGACGCGGTGCTGCTTCCGGGCGGGTTCAGCTACGGTGACTACCTCCGCTCCGGCGCCATCGCCAGGTTCAGCCCGATCATGCCCGCCGTGCAGCGCTTCGCCCAGGCTGGCGGCCCGGTGCTCGGCATCTGCAACGGGTTCCAGATCCTGTGTGAGGCGGGTCTGCTGCCCGGCGCGCTCATGCGCAACGCGCGTCTCAGCTTCGTCTCGCGGCCGGTCGGCCTCCGCGTGGAGCAGACCGACACCGCCTTCACCAACCGCTATACGCGGGGCGATCTGCTCCGCATGCCGGTCGCGCACGGCGAGGGGCGGTTCGCCGCGGACGAGGCGACCCTCCGCACGATCGAGGGCGAGGGACGGGTCGTGGTGCGGTATGTCGAGCTCGACGGTTCGCCACTCAAGGGTGCCGCGATCAACGGCTCCCTCAACGATATCGCCGGGATCTGCAATGCCGAGGGCAACGTCGTGGGCCTGATGCCGCATCCCGACCGTGCTGCCGATCCCGCGATCGGCAACATGGACGGCGCCGCCTTCTTCACGTCCATGCTGAGCTGGTCGCCGGCAAAGGCGGCGCGGTGAGCGCGCGCCCTCGCTCCCTCCTCGCCCTCGGGGCACTCCTGATCCTGGTGCTCGCCAGCGCGGCGAGCGCCGCCGCCCAGGAGGTGACCTCCATCAAGCCCGGGATGTCCGAGGCCGCGGTACGGAGCGTCTGGGGCGAGCCCCTCACCGTCCGGAAGATCGGGGTGATGAGCTACCTCTACTACCGGAATGACTGTCTCAAGCGCTGCGGCACCTACGATATCGTTTTCCTTGAGCACGGCCAGGTGGTGGACGCCATCGTCCGCGACCGGCACCGGCGCTACGACGGGATCGCATCGTCCCCCGTGGAGCGAAAGCCGCAACCCACGATTCGCCCATAAGGCGCAGCGGCACGCGCCCCGACCATCGATTCGACGAGGAACCTGATGAGCACGATCGACAAGCCCAGCCGCAATGAGGACGAGTACTTCGCCAAGCTCGAGGCCGAACGACTCGAGCGGAAGCGCCTGGAGCTGGCCAGGCTGGCCCAGGACTCGGAGCGGAAAGGCCACTACATGCGGTGCCCGAAGTGCGGCGCTTCACTGGTGACCGAGGAGTTCAACCGGGTCCAGGTGGATCGCTGCCCGGAATGCCACGGGCTCTGGCTCGATGCGGGCGAGATCGATGTCGTCCTCAAGCATGAGGACAAGGGATTGCTGGGGCGGGCACTCGGGGATTTCATGGGCAGCCTGAAGGGGAAGAAGTGACCCAGGCATTCCCCTTCCCCGGCGAGCGCCCCGTCACGGCGGAGGTCGTCAGGGAGCACAACCTCACGCCGTTCGAGCATGGCAAGATCCTCGAACTGCTGGGACGCGAACCGACGCTCACCGAACTCGGCATCTTCAGCGCGCTCTGGTCGGAGCACTGCTCCTACAAGCACTCGAAACCGATCCTGAAGAAGTTCCCGACCCAGGGACCACAGGTGGTGCAGGGTCCGGGCGAGAACGCCGGTGTGCTCCGCCTGCCGCAGGGCTGGGCGGTCGCGTTCAAGATCGAGTCGCACAACCACCCCTCCGCGGTCGAGCCGTACCAGGGGGCGGCGACCGGAGTCGGCGGCATCCTCCGCGACGTGTTCACGATGGGCGCGCGCCCGGTCGCAGTCCTGAACAGCCTCCGCTTCGGCCCGCTCGACAACCCGCGGAACCGCTACCTCTTCGCCGGCGTGGTCAAGGGCGTGGGCGACTACGGCAACTGCGTGGGCGTGCCCACCCTCGGGGGCGAGGTGGACTTCGCCCCCGGGTACAGCGGCAACCCGCTGGTCAACGCGATGTGCGTGGGACTGCTGCGCGAGAAGGACCTGACCCTCGCCAAGGCGCACGGTGTCGGCAACATCATCCTCGCGATGGGCTCGAGCACCGGCCGCGACGGCATCCACGGGGCGAGCTTCGCCTCCGAGGACCTCTCCGAGAAGAGCGAGGCGCGGCGGCCGCAGGTGCAGGTCGGCGACCCGTTCACGGAGAAGCTGCTGCTCGAGGCGACGCTGGAACTCATCGAGAAGCAGCTGGTGGTGGCGATCCAGGACATGGGCGCCGCCGGCCTGACGAGTTCGTCCGCCGAGATGGCGGCCCGCGGCGGAGTAGGCGTCGAGATGGAGACCGACAAGGTCCCCACCCGAGAAGCCGGCATGACGCCATACGAGATCATGCTCAGCGAGACCCAGGAGCGGATGCTGGTCGTGGCCGAACCTCACCGGGTGGCGGACATTCAGGCGGTGTGCGAGAAGTGGGAGCTGCGCGCGACCGCCGTCGGCCGGGTCACGGATGACGGGCTCTTCCGGATCCGGCACCACGGGGTGACCGTGGCGGAGATTCCCGGTCAGCGGCTGGTGGACGACGCGCCGATCTACTACCCCGAGGCGGCGGAGTCCCCCGCGGTCGCGAAGCTCCGGAGCCGGAAGCCGACCGCCACGGCGCGCGCGGATGTTCGGGCCACGCTTGAACTGCTGCTGGACGAACCCAGCATCGCGAGCAAGCGCTGGGTGTTCGAGCAGTACGATTCGACGGTGCAGGCCTCGACCCTCATCGGCCCGGGCGGGGACGCCGGCGTGCTGCGTGTGGCGGACACCGACTTCGGACTCGCGGTCACGGTCGACTGCAACAGCAGGCTGCTCGCCCTCGACCCATACGAGGGCGGCAAGGCCACTGTCGCCGAGGCGGCGCGCAACATCGCCTGCACCGGTGCCACGCCGCTTGGCATTACCGACTGCCTCAACTTCGGCAACCCGGAGCGGCCGGAGGTCTTCTTCCAGTTCCGGGAAGCCTGCCGCGGCATCTCCGAAGCCTGCGTCGCTTTCAACACGCCGGTCACCGGGGGCAACGTCAGCTTCTACAATCAGAGCCCGACCGGCGCGATCGACCCGACACCGACGGTGGGGATGGTCGGCCTGCTGGAGAAGCTCGACCAGAAGGTCGGCAGCCACTTCCAGAAGACCGGCGACCGGATTCTGCTCCTCGGCTCGACTGCGGGCGTCCTCGGCGGCTCGGCATACTGGACCCATGTCTGCGACTTCACTGGTGGCACGCCGGCGCCCGTGGACCTCAAGGCGGAGGCCGCACTGCAGAAGCTGCTGGTCGAGGCCGCGAAGCGGAAACTGCTGCGCTCCGCGCATGACTGCTCCACCGGCGGCCTCGCTGTTGCCGTGGCGGAGGCGGCGATCGGCGGGCCGTATGCGACGGGAAGCTTCGGCGCGGGGCTTGGACTCCAGGGATACGGCACCGCCGCGGATGATGTGGCACTCCTGTACGGCGAGGACCAGGGGCGCGTGGTGGTGTCCTGCGATCCGTCCAACGAAGTGCCGCTGGTCGCGCTGGCGAAGGAGTTCGGCGTCCAGGTCTTTGCGGCCGGCGTGGTAGGAGCGCCGAACGACGCCCTGGTGATCGCAACCGGGACGGTCAGGTACAAGTGGTCGACCGAGACGCTGCGCGCGATCTACTTCAATGCGATCCCGCGCCGGATGAGTCATGTAGACGAGGATCGGGCCGCGGTCTAGGGGCGACCGGACGGTCGCCCGTACGCCGCCGCTCCCATGAGAGGATAGAACGTATGTGCGGAGTCTTTGGAGTGTCCGGCGTCCCGGACGCGGCGCGCCTCACCTATCTCGGTCTCTACGCCCTGCAGCACCGGGGCCAGGAGAGCGCCGGCATCGTCGCGGTGGACGAGCAGGGTCAGGCGCGATCCCACCGGGGCATGGGGCTCGTGTCGGAAAACTTCAACGAGGCCAATCTCTCCAAGCTCTTCGGCGATGTCGCGGTCGGGCACACCCGCTACTCCACCGCAGGGGGCTCCATCCTGACCAACGCCCAGCCGCTGCTCAAGGACCTGCGCGGCGTGCCGCTCTCGATCGCCCACAACGGCAATCTGACCAATGCCCCGGCACTGAAGCACGAACTGGAGCAGCAGGGCGCGCTCTTCGACACGACGGCCGACACCGAAGTCATCCTCCATCTCATCGCCCGCTCCCGTCAGCCCACCCTGGAAGGCCAGATTCGCGAGGCGCTGGAGAAGTGCGAGGGCGCCTTCACGCTGCTGGTGAGCGCCGGGCGCACCATCTACGCGGTGGTCGACCCGCGCGGTTTCCGCCCGCTCGTACTGGGCCGCATCACAGGCGGCGTCATCGTCGCCTCCGAGACCTGTGCGCTCGACCTCGTGGGCGCCTCGATGGTCTGCGAACTGCAGCCAGGCCAGTTTCTCAAGATCGAGGACGGCCATATCACCGAGCTGCCGCGGCTCAGCACCCGGCCCGAGAGCCGCTGCATCTTCGAACTGGTCTACTTCGCCCGCCCCGACAGCCGGATCTTCGGTGAGTCGGTCGACCGGGTACGCCGCGAACTGGGGCGCCAGCTGGCGGTCCAGCACCCCGCCCCGGGCGCCGAGGTCGTCTTCAGCGTTCCGGACAGCTCCAACGCGATGGCGCTCGGCTTCGCGGAGGCGTCCGGCGTCAAGCTGGAGAACGGCCTGATCCGGAACCATTACGTCGGGCGCACGTTCATCAACCCGACCCAGGCGCTCCGGGTCGCCAAGGTGAAGATCAAGTTCAATCCGGTCCGCGGCGTGATCGACGGGAAATCCGTGGTGATGGTCGACGACAGTCTTGTGCGTGGCACCACGAGCAAGGGCCTGGTGCAGATGATCCGCGCCGCCGGCGCGCGGGAAGTCCACCTTCGGCTCGGCAGCCCGCCGATCACCGGGCCGTGCCACTACGGCATCGACACGCCGACCAAGGAAGAGCTCATCGGCGCCACCCACTCGATCGAAGAGATCCGCCAGTACCTCGGCGTCGACAGCCTTGGCTATCTCTCCCTCGACGGCATGCTCAAGGCCGCGGGCTCGCGCAGCCAGTTCTGCCACGCCTGCTTCTCGGGTCAGTATCCGACCGACATCACCAACGACCTCGTGACCCTGCGTCACGCCGCCCTCCCACTGGCCACGATCTCATGAGCGGAGCCTACTCGCAGCCTTCGGTCTACTTCTTCGGGCAGGGCCGCGCCGACGGCACGGCCACCATGAAGGACACCCTGGGCGGCAAAGGGGCTGGGCTCGCCGAGATGACCAATCTCGGCATCCCCGTCCCTCCCGGATTCACGATTTCCGCCAATCTCTGCATCACGTACCTCGAAACCCGGCAGTTCCCGCCCTGGCTGCGCTCGCAGGTCGAGACCAGCCTGCAGCGGCTGGAAGCGGCGACCAACCGGCACTTCGGCGGCAAGGAGCACCCGCTGCTCGTCTCGGTGCGCTCCGGCGCCGCGGTTTCGATGCCCGGCATGATGGAGACGATCCTCAACCTTGGCCTCAACGACGTGACGGTCGAGGGGCTCAAGGCGGAGAGCGGCAACGCGCAGTTCGCGTACGACTCGTACCGACGGTTCGTGCAGATGTATGGCGTGGTGGTGTTCGATCTGCCGAAGGCGCCGTTCGAGGCGCTGCTCGAAGCGCGGAAGCACGCCTCCAAAGTGGAGCGCGACATCGACCTGCCGGCCGACCAGATGAAGGCGCTCGTCGCCGACTACAAGGCGCACATCGAGAGCACCTCCGGGCGCCCCTTCCCCAACGAGCCGATGGAGCAGCTCTGGGGCGCGATCGCGGCGGTCTTCGAGAGCTGGAACACCCGGCGCGCGATCGACTACCGGAAGCTCCACGACATCCCGGACTCGATGGGTACCGCCGTCAACATCGTCACCATGGTGTTCGGCAATCTGGGCGACGACTCGGGCACCGGCGTCGCCTTCACGCGCGACCCGTCCACTGGCGAGCGAAAGCTGTACGGGGAATACCTGATCAACGCCCAGGGCGAGGACGTCGTCTCCGGGACGCGGCATGTCGAGGATATCCTGCGC
Source organism: uncultured Gemmatimonadales bacterium (assembly GCA_963817435.1). GTDB lineage: Bacteria > Gemmatimonadota > Gemmatimonadetes > Gemmatimonadales > GWC2-71-9 > JADJOM01. The sequence continues at coordinate 438,360 of CAWFNY010000001.1, read as the reverse complement.
CTCAGGGACCAGATGCCCGCGGCGTACGCGGAACTGGACCGGATCAGCCGGGTGCTCGAACGGCACTTCCGCGACGTTCAGGACATGGAGTTCACCATCGAGCGCGGCAAGCTCTACATGCTGCAGACTCGCCGGGGCCAGCGTTCGGGCCAGGCGGCGGTGCGCGTCGCCTGCGAGATGGTGGACGAGGGCCTCATCGACCGCGACGAAGCGGTCGCGCGCATCCCTCCCAACGACCTGGACCAGTTGCTGCACCCGACCATCGACCAGGACAGCAAGGTCGATCTGCTCACCAGCGGGCTGCCGGCCTCACCCGGCGCCGCGTCGGGCGCGGCGGTGTTCGACGCCGACCTCGCCGAGCAGATGGCCCGCCGCAACGAGTCGGTGATCCTGGTACGGCGCGAGACGAGCCCGGAGGACTTCCACGGCATGGTGGCCGCGAAGGGCATCCTCACCGCGCGCGGCGGCATGACCAGCCACGCGGCGGTGGTCGCCCGCGGCCTGGGAAAACCGTGCGTGTCCAGCGCCCAGGCGCTGGTGGTCGACGAGGCCGCCACCCAGTTCTCCGTGAATGGCCGCAGGATCAAGCAGGGCGAGTGGATCACCATCGATGGCGGCACCGGCCGGGTGTACGCGGGCCAGGCCACCCTCAAGGCCCCTGAGCTCTCCGGCGACTTCAACCGGCTGATGGAGTGGTCTGACAAGGTGCGCCACCTGCGGGTGCGCGTGAACGCGGACACCCCGGCGGATGCGCACCGCGGCCGGGACTTCGGGGCGGAAGGCATCGGGCTCTGCCGCACCGAGCACATGTTCTTCGAGGGAGACCGCCTCACCGCCATGCGCGAGATGATCCTCGCGCAGGACGTCGAAGGCCGGAAGAAGGCGCTGGCCAAGCTGCTGCCGATGCAGCGCGGTGACTTCGAGGCGATCTTCCGCGCGATGGAGGGGTTCCCGGTCACGATCCGGCTGCTCGATCCGCCGCTGCACGAGTTCCTGCCGAAAGACAAGGCCGAGACCGAGCATCTCGCCAAGGCGCTGGGCAAGCCGGTCGAGGAGATCCAGCGGATCATCCACGGCATGGAGGAGGCGAATCCCATGCTCGGCCTCCGCGGCTGCCGGCTGGGCATCATCTACCCCGAGATCACCGCCATGCAGGCGCGGGCCATCTTCGAGGCCGCCTGCACCGTGGCACTGCGCAAGGGCCGGGTCCAGCCGGAAGTCATGATTCCGCTGGTGGCCAACGTCGTGGAATTCCGGAAGCAGGCGCTCATCGTCCGGCAGGTGGCGGAAGAAGTCTTCCGCGAGCGGCAGATCACGGTGCCCTACCTGCTCGGCACGATGATCGAGCTGCCGCGGGCGGCGCTGACCGCGGACGAGATCGCGAGGGAAGCGCAGTTCTTCTCCTTCGGCACCAACGACCTGACACAGACGACAATGGGCCTCTCCCGCGACGATGCGGGACGGTTCCTGCCGTATTACCTGGAGCACGGCATCTTCGAGGACGATCCCTTCCAGGTGCTCGACGTCAACGGCGTCGGCAAGCTGATCGAGATGGCCTGTCAGCTGGGCCGCAAGACCCGCCAGGATCTCAAGCTGGGCATCTGCGGCGAGCACGGCGGGGAGCCGAAGTCGGTGGCCTTCTGTGATGCGCTGGGAATGAACTACGTGAGCTGCTCACCGTACCGGGTGCCGATCGCGCGGCTCGCGGCGGCGCAATCGTCGCTGGCGGAACGGGGGACCATGGACCGGACGCGGGCGACTGTGTAGGGGCAAATTGCCGTCGCACCAACGATCCCGGGAAGTCCGGAAGAGGGACCCTGCAGCTGCGCCGCCCGAGGTGGGTGGTCACACTCCAGGGTCCCTCGATCCGTTTCAGCGACAGGTGGCGATCGTCCCTACCGCCGCCGGGGATTGAGGTCGATCCGGACCGAGTCACGATAGCTGCTGGGGCGATCCAGCGGATTCCAGCAGCCGGAGCGGATCACCGGCATCTCCCCCGCCTGAGCGTCCGCCATGCCGGATACGATTGGAGGAATCCCTGGCATGAGGCGGCGGCTGGTCGGCATCGGAACGGTCGACCCGGGCTCGGGACGATCGACCGGCATCGGGCACTCATTCAGCGGCCTCGCCAGCGAGTCGGTTCGCAATAGGCGGACAGCCGACCGCAGCATCAGGCTCCCGCGGACGGTATCACCCGTATCAGCCGTGTGCGTTCCCCAGCCTGCGGTCGAGGAGGCGAGCGACGGCGGCCGCAGAGGGACACCCACACCGCTCGACAGGGCCAGGAGTGAGGAGATAAGTACGGCTGGCATTCGCATCCGGACCCTCCGGGCGACAAGCAAGGCTTGTGATTGTTTTCATACCATGTTGTGGTTCTCCACCGATGCGCCGTGCTAGAATTCCGTCGCGAAGCAATCGTCCGTGGTTGCAGGTGGAAACGTCATCTATCTGGAGGCCGAGCATGCAGACTCGAGCCTGGAAGTTTCTGGTGGTCGGACTCGCCATCGGTGGAATCGTGGGTTGCAGCGACTCGACATCCAACTCGTCGGGAGGGCTGACCGCCAATCTTCGGATCGCTCAGACGGTCCGGAGTGCTGCATCGGTTCGGGTGCGGGTCGGCACGACATGGTCCGCGCAGCTGCTGCCTGGCAATTTGTCGACGGTGATGAAGGTGCCGGTCGGCACCCAGTCAGTGGTCGTCGAGCCGCTCGGGGGTACCGCGGCCGGATCGACTCAGCAGATCACCTTCGAAGTGGGCAGGCAGTACCTCATCGTCACCCAGGACTCCCTCGGAGTCGTCGTGCCTTCGGTGCTAGCGGACACCGGCGCCGCGCCCGTTCCGGGCAAGAGCAAGTTGCGGGTGGTGCATTCCGCCGCGCTGGCGCCGCCGATCGACATCTGGCGCTCGCAGCCGGACTACGACACCCTCATCCGGGTGATGTTCCCGTTCGGGTACCGCGAGGAGTCGCCCTACCTGCAGAGCGACCCGGGGGATTGGACGGTCGCGGTGAGTCACGCCAACGTGGTGGATACACTCTATCGCTCGCCGGCCATCACGGTCGCGGCCGGCAAGCTGGTCACGGTCATCGTACTCGACAGCTCGGCCGCGGGCGGCTTCACCACGATGGTGATCCCGGACAACTGATGCTCTCAGGGCAGCTGTCGGGGACGCGGTAACTGCCTAGATTGCCGCACCATGGAGCTGCGTGCCTATCGAGCCGACGTGGTGCTGCGGGATGGAACGCCCGGGGTGATCCGGGCGATCCGTCCCGATGACAAGGACGCCATCGTCTGGGGTTTCAATCAGCTCTCCGCAGACGCCATCTACCATCGCTTCTTCCAGACCAAACGGGAACTCACGGACGCCGACCTCCACTACCTGACGGAGCTCGACTTCGTGAATCATGTCGCCCTCGTCATGCTGGTCGAGGTCGACGGCGTGCAGCGCCTGATCGGCGTGGGCAGGTTCATCCGCCAGCCGCCACCTGCGCCCCAGGACAGCGCCGAAGTCGCCTTCACCGTCGGGGATGAGTTCCATGGGCGCGGCGTCGCGACGCTGCTGCTTTCGCATCTCACGGGGATCGCGCGGGAGCTCGGCTACCACTCGTTCGTTGCGGAGGTGTTGCCGGAAAATCGCCCGATGCTCGAAGTGTTCGAGCACAGCACGCTTCCGATCAAGGAGGTCATTCGGGAGCGGGTGATGCATGTCGAGATGGCGCTTGGGGGTCAATGACGTCCACCCCACTCGCCAGCCCCTTCCCGACCGCGGCGCTCACCGCCTCCACTGGCGGCTAGATTGCAGGAATTCCCAACCAGGATGAATCCGATGAACTCACCCGAGCGCCTCCGTGAACACCCCGAGGACCGGCTCTCCCCTCCCATCCAAGTCATCAATCTTGCCGAGAGCGCAGCCCGACTGCGGGGAGAGTCCCATCCCGCCGTCGCTGGGCACCGGCAGATCGCAGTCTTCCGTTCAGGCCCGGTGACCCTGGTGCATTTCCTGTTCGATGCTGATGGGGAACTGAAGGAGCACCGGGCGGACGGTGTGGTAACCATTCACGTTCTGGCGGGACAACTGATCGTGAGCGCCGAGGGCGTGGATCATGCCTTGAGCGCGGGTGCCGTCATCGCCTTCGGCCCCGGCGTCCCGCACGGCGTGCGCGCCCGGGATCGCCAGCGAGATGCTGCTGACGGTCCACAAGCTCGGCGCCTAGACTCTCGGCCGGACCCTGCACTGCCCCCGCAGCCAGGCACTGACAGGCTGGCCCGGGGGCAGTAGCATTCCTCAATCCCATCCGGCCCTCGTCAATTCGGGACTGGTGCCGGAACCCACCCGCTCGCAGACGAATCGGGCCAGCGGCACGTCCTGATGATCACCCCACTCGAGACCACATGATTGCCGTGCTCCAGCGGACGCTGCATGACGAGTTTCCGATCACCCGCCATCTCGGTGTCCACGTGGTTCTCGCCCAGCTGGAGCGGGTGAGCCTCACCGCCCCGCTCGTGGCGAACCGGAATCACAAGGGCACCGCATTCGCGGGCAGCCTCAACGCGGTCGCCACTCTGGCCGCGTGGTCCTGGTTCTGGCTGCTGCTCGACTCCCGCGAAGAAGTCGCGCAGGTGGTCGTCCAGGACAGCACCATCCATTACAACCGTCCGGTGACCACCAACTTCACGGCCACCTGTGAGGCGCCGGACATGGCCACGATCGCCGAGCTGTCTGGCCACCTACCATCGTTCTGGCCGCGGGCGGATGCGTCTCGACGTCGAGATCGCGGATGATCACGGAGTAGCCGCCACCTTCAGCGGGCGCTTCGTCGCGGAGCACCTGAGGGGCGGATCGGTCGTGGCCCCGTCGGCCCGCTAGCCTGGAATCGCCCCCATGACAGCGGCGTACGAGTACAACTTCACCGATGAGTCCCGCCTGTGCATCGTACAGGCGCGATTCGAGGCGCTCCGACTGGGCAGCCGCGTGATCCAGCCGGCCCACCTCATGCTGGGCGTCACCAAGGCGATCGCGCAGCCCGTGCTCGAGCGACTCTTCCCCGACGCCGGGCGGTTCGCGGCCCTCTGCCGTTCGCTCGGAGCCGAAGTCCCCGCTGCACCCGTCTCCGCCGACGACGTCACCTACTCGGACGAAGCGATTGCTGCGGTTGCGGGTGCGTACCGAGCCGCGAGTATGCGGCACGAACGCTCGATCACACCGCTCCACCTCCTTCTCGGCATCCACCGCCCGCACCGCCGGGACGACCGCCCGACACCACCGTCCGACGCATCGGCCCTTCTCGAGGCGGCAGGCGTGTCGGTGGTGGTGCTGGAGAGCGTAATGGTCGCCGAGCTCAACTGAGGCTGAAAACCACCGCATGAACGGGACCCGAACTGCCACGATGGCGCCGGCCGGCCGACGGCTTACGAACGCGACGCTACGATTCGCGACCGCCGAGCTGAGCGCGAGAGACGCGGACCTGGCCGCGAGCGTGCGCCGGTTCGGGACGCCGCCGCTGTGGGGCCGGCGCCCCGGGTTCCCGACGCTGGTCCGCATCATTCTCGAGCAGCAGGTGTCCCTCGCAGCGGCGCGCACGATGTACCTTCGGCTGATGCAGCGGGTGGGCACGGTCTCGCCGCAGTCGATCGTGGCGCTGGGGGTCCCTGGGCTCCGCGAGCTCGGCTTCACCGGGCAGAAGGCCGGCTACTGTCATGAACTCGCGGCCCGCCTGCTGCGCGGGCACCTCGATCTCAGTGCCATCGCCCGCGCCCCGGACGACGTCGGCCGCCAGGCGCTCCTGGCGGTGCGCGGCCTCGGGCCCTGGAGCGTGGACATCTACTACCTCATGGCCCTTCGTCGGCCCGACGTCTGGCCGCACGGCGACCTCGCACTCGCGGAGGCCGTGTTCAGGACCAAGCGCCTTCGCGCACGCCCCGACGCATCGCGCCTGACACGGCTCGCCGCCGCATGGGCGCCATGGAGATCGGTGGCGGCACGCATCCTCTGGCACCACTACCTCTCGGTCCGGGCGGGGGACGCCGGCATCGTTCCGGCGTAACCTGGTCATGAGCCTGAAGCCACGACCGATCTCCGCCGCGGAAGCCGAGCTGGTACACTGGCTCCTCGCTCGAGCCGCACGAATCGAGGGAGCCGACGCGCTATGCGAGCAGGTGGAGAGGCTCCTGGTCGCGGAGCGCTGCGACTGCGGCTGTCCGAGCGTCGACTTTCTCGTCGAGGGGCTGAGCGCCACGGCGTCGATTGTGGCGGAAGCCGGCGGCAGGAGTCCGGAGGGGATTCCGGTCGGCGTGATCCTCTGGGCACGGGCCGGCAGGCTCTCCGGACTCGAGGTCTACGACCTCGGCGATGCCACCACCGTCACCCTGCCCCGCCCGGCGGATCTCCAGCCGGCGTCGGTCATCAGTGTGGAGTGAATGGGCGTGAGCACATCATCGCCGGCATCTGGTCCGATCGCACTGGTCGCCTTCGATCTCGACGGCGTCCTGATCGATTTTCACCCGGAACGGCGGCTTCAGTACCTCGCACGTCTCTCCGGGAAGGATCCGGCGGTCATCCACGCGTCGATCTGGGGGTCGGAGTTCGAGCGGCAGGCTGAGGCGGGCGCCTATCGCACTGGGGCCGAGTACCTCGCGGCCTTCAACGAACGGCTGGGCTATCCACTGACCAGGGAGGAGTGGATTGCCGCGCGCGGGGAGGCCATGACCATTCGCCCGGAGATGGTAGCGCTGCTGCGCGGGCTGCGGAGCCGGGTCAGGCTGGCCCTGCTGACCAACAACGGCGCGCTGCTCGGCGAATCGCTGCCCGTGCTGGCGCCTGCGCTCCACGAGGTGTTCGGGGCCGCCTGCCACGCGACCGCCCAGTTCGGCGCCCGGAAGCCGGATCCCGCCGTCTACCGCCGCCTCGTCGCGCATCACGGCGTGGACCCGGCGGCGGCTCTCTTCATCGACGACGACGAGCGCAATGTCGCAGGAGCGATCGCCGCCGGCCTTCGCGGCATCCTTTACGAGGGGCCCGACGCCCTCGCCAGCACGCTAGCCTCGCTGCTTTGAGGCGCAGCCCGGATCGAGCTCGTCCGGCCGGTTGGCCGTGCCGCCCGGGCACTCATACATTATCAGGCCAGACCGCCATCCCGGTCACGACCGCATGCGCATTCGCCTCGCCATCCCTGCTGATATTCCCGAACTCAACGCCCTCATCCCGCTGGCGGCCCGCGCACTGAGTGAGGGGTTCTACAGCGAGCGCGAGGTCGAGGCGGCGATCCGCTACATCTTCGGCGTGGACACGCAGCTCGTGGCGGACCAGACCTACTTTGTGGTGGAGGACGGGCATTCGCTCCTCGGCTGTGGGGGGTGGAGCCGCCGGCGCAGCCTTTACGGCGGCGACCAGATGAAGACGGGGCCAGACCCCCTCCTCGACCCGACCACCGACGCCGCGCGGATCCGGGCGTTCTTCGTCCACCCCGGTCACGCCCGGCGAGGCATCGGCTCCATGCTGATGCGCGCCTGCATCGCCGCCGCGCACGCCGCGGGCTTCCAGCGGCTGGAACTGGTGGCGACGCTGCCCGGCGAGCCGCTCTACCGAAAATTCGGCTTCGCGGAGCTGGAGCGGTTCGAGGACACCCTGCCCGATTCCACCAGGGTGCCCGTGGTCCGGATGGGCGCCGCGATTGCGAACCTCGCCGTCCCGCCGGCGCCGCCCGGGACACCCGCCTGAGAAAGGGTGGTCACATGCCCCGGCTCTTTGCATTCCTCCGCGCGATCAACGTCGGCGGCCACACCGTGACGATGCAGGACCTGAAGGCGCATTTCAGCTCCTTCGGACTCCGCGATGCGGAGACCTTCATCGCGAGTGGCAACGTGATCTTCTCTTCTCGCGCCACTGCCATTCCCGCACTGGAGGCACGAATTGCAGCGGGGCTCGAGGCGGCCCTGGGCTACCCCGTGCCGACGTTCATCCGTACCGAGGCGCAACTCACGGCGCTGCACAGGCACCGGCCCTTCCCGGAGCCCGAGTCGCGGACGGCCCACGCGGTGATGGTGGGGCTGGTGGCCGTGCCCATAGGTGCGGCCGCCGCGCGCGAGCTACAGGCACTTGCGAGTGCGAACGACCGATTCCAGGTGAACGGCCGCGAGGTCTACTGGCTGCGAAGGACCAGAGAGAGTGACCCGGCTCTCACCAACGCGAGGCTGGAGCGGGCACTCGGAACCGCCGCGACCTTCCGCAATTTCAATACGATGGCGCGGCTCATCGACAAGTACGATCTGGGCGCGTCCTGATGCCACCGCCACCATCCGCCCGCAGCGACGCCTCGGATGACGGGGCTGTTATCTTCCCTGCATGACGACTCACCGCCCCCAGTCGCGCCGGGAGGAGCTCCTCAATGCTCTGACCCACGGCTCCGGACTTGGCGCCAGCCTGCTGGGGTTCCCCCTGCTCATTCTGGTCGCCACCCGGAGCGGCGACCCGCTGCAGATCCTCGGCAGCGCGGTGTTCGCCGTCACGCTGGTGCTCCTGTACGGGGCGTCGACGCTGTACCACGCGCTGCCGGTCTCGCCGGCCAAGCATACGTTGCGCCTGCTGGACCACATCGCGATCTACCTGCTCATCGCCGGTACCTACACGCCGTTCGCCCTGGGAGTGCTCCGGGGAGCCTGGGGATGGACGCTGCTGGCTCTGATCTGGGCGCTGGCCGCGGTCGGCATCTTCTCCAAGATCCATTTCGGGCACCGCTACCCGAAGATCTCGACCGCGATGTATCTGGGCATGGGGTGGCTGGTCGTCTTCGCGATCCGCCCTCTGGCGGCCGCGCTCCCGCCTGCGGGGCTGATGTGGCTGGTACTCGGCGGGCTCTGCTACACAGTAGGAGTCGTATTCTACGTGCAGGACTGGCGCCGGTACCGGCACGCCATCTGGCATCTCTTCGTCCTCACCGGCAGCGGCTGCCACTACGCCGCCGTGCTCCATTACGCCACCAGGGCGACCCACTAGTCGGCGGAATTCGACACGGACCATGGATGGCATGCTGCTCCCCCAGGCTCCCGGGGAAGGCCGGGATCCCGCGATCGTACTCGAGACCGAGCGCCTGCTCCTCCGGCAGTTCCGCCTCACGGACGCAGAATTCATCCTCGGCCTCCTGAACGACCCATCCTTCCTCCGGTTCATCGGCGACAAGGGCGTCAGGACACTCGACGACGCCCAAGCCTATCTCACGAACGGCCCGATCGCGAGCTACGCCCGGCTGGGATTCGGCCTGTACCTGACACTGCGGAAGTCCGATAGCATGCCGCTCGGCATGTGCGGCCTCCTTCGGCGGGACTACCTGCCTGACCCCGACATCGGATTCGCGTTCCTGCCTGACTACTGCGGGAAGGGGTTCGCCCGCGAATCAGCCGGCGCGGTCATCGCCCAGGGGCGGGACCTGTTCGGACTCTCCCGCCTGCTCGCAGTTACCAGCCTCGACAACCGGAGCTCGATCCGGCTGCTCGAGCGGCTCGACTTCCGGTTCGCGGGGCTGATCACGCCGCCGGCATCCGGGGAATCGCTGCGGCTCATGGCGAGAGAACTCTGACCACGCCCCGGTTATCCTTCTGCCATGCTACCGATCGTTCGCCGCCTCACCGCCCAGCACCGGACGGCTGCCACCAACCTCCGACTGGGCGCCACGCTGGCCTTCGTCGCCGGGGCCACCAACGCCGGCGGGTTTCTCGCCGTGGGGCGGTACACCTCGCATATGACGGGGGTGGTCTCGTCGATGGCGGACGATATCGCCCTCGGGGATTTCACGCTGGCCGCGGCGGGATTCGCCGCCTTCGGCGCCTTTCTGATCGGCGCCCTCACCACGGCGATCACCGTCAACTGGGCCCGGCGCCGGAACCTGCGCAGCCAGTTCGCCCTGCCGCTGCTCCTGGAAGCGGCCCTGCTGCTCTGCTTCGGCCTCATGGGTTCGACCATCGGCCAGCACACTGCCCTGCTGGTGCCCGCCACGGTCCTGCTGCTGTGCTTCCTGATGGGCCTGCAGAACGCCGTGATCACCAAGGTGAGCCGGGCGGAGATTCGCACGACGCACGTCACCGGGCTGGTCACCGACATGGGGATCGAGCTGGGTAAGCTCATCTACCTGAACCGGACCCGGAACCGGGCTCCGGTCCTCGCCAACCGCGAGAAGCTTCGCGTGCACCTCCTGCTGATCGGCTGCTTCTTCGGCGGAGGCATCTGCGGTGCGCTCGGATTCAAGAGCCTCGGGTACTCCGCGACGATCCCGCTCGCGATGCTGCTTGCGCTGCTGGCCACCCGGCCGATCTTCGAGGATTTCCAGGCCAGGCGGCGGCTCGCCCGCATGCAGGCGACCGACTGAACGACCCATCGCGGAGGAGTGATCGTCATGGATGAGGAACCTCTCGCGCAGCAGCTCGCCACACTTGCCTCGCTGCTGTCCGAAGTGGATGCCCGGCTGGCCCGCTCACCCGCCGCTCCGGCCGGCCTCGAGCACCTGAAGCGATCGGTGGACAGCCTGCGGACGAGCATGTGGGCGGTCCTCTCCGCCGGCAACGGACTCACCGCCCCGGTGCGCGTGGAGCGCCTGAAGCTCCGGCGCGCCATCGAGGGGCTCCGTGTCATCCAGGAAGCGCTGGCGGCGGCTCCCGGCATGGCCCGGCATCCGGAACACGCCGAGCTGCTCGCAGTCGCACGGGAGCTGGTGGCCCAGCTGCAGGCCACGAGCTGAGTCGCACCGGCCGCTGGGCACGAAACCCATTGCCGCTTCTCCTCCCCCCGCGAGGACACCATGGTCACCAAGGTCAACCTGCGCGAGAAGCTGGCCCTCTTCAGCGATCAGTGGAGTCCCAAGATCGTCGCTGATCTGAACGACAGCCACGTGAAGGTCGCGAAGGTCGAGGGCACATTCGTCTGGCACAATCATGCCGATGAGGACGAGTTGTTCCTGATCCTCCACGGCCGCCTGACGATCGAATTGCGCGATGGCAGCCTCACGCTGGAGCCGGGTGACTTCGTCGTGATTCCCAGGGGAGTCGACCACCGGCCCGTCGCCGAGCAGGAGGTCCACCTCCTGCTGATCGAACCCAGGGGCATCAAGCACACGGGTGGTGTGCAGGACGCCCGGACCGTCACCGAGTGGCAGCGGCTCTGAGATGACGATTCCATCCCGCAGGAGCGATCGCCGCCGGATCGAGACCCGGCATCGTCACGGAGAGGGGTACCGGCACATCGTGTGGGGGCGGTGGGGTTCGGCCGGACGGAGCGGAATAGCAGGCGCCGCGGCCTGGGCGCTCCTCGCGCTGTCCCCATCGGCGCTCTCCGCCCAGGCCGCCGACAGCTGGCCGCTGCATGGCCACGACGTCGGCGGCCAGCGGTTCTCTCCGCTCACCGGCATCAATACCGGGAACGTGCAACGGCTTGTGCCGGCGTGGACCTACCACAGCGGCGTGACCGCCACCTTCCAGACGACGCCCATCGTCTCCGACACGGTGATGTATGTCTCGCTCCCGTTCAGCAGCGTGGTGGCGCTCGACGCGCGTGACGGTCACGAGCTCTGGCGATACACCCACGAATCCCGAACCAGGAAGCTCTGCTGCGGTCCCGCCAACCGCGGGGTCGCGGTGTCGGACGGACGGGTGTTTGTCGGCACCGTCGACGGACGGCTGATCGCGCTGGACGCCGGGAGCGGCGCCAGACTGTGGGATGTCACGGTGGCCGAATACCAGGGGACGACCGAGGCGACGAGTCAGCTGCGCAGCGACGATCCGCTGTCTCAGGTCGGGGCCACCGGCTCGACCGGCGTCGGCATCGGGATGGCGCCCCTGGTCTATGACGGCAAGGTGTTCGTCGGCATCGCCGGCGTGGGCTACGGGCTGCATCCGGATCAGGGACTCGCCGTGGTGGGCGTCTCCGGGCAGTACGGGCGTCCCGGCCTGATGGCGGCGTTCGACGCGAAGACCGGAAAGCCGGTCTGGCGGTTCGACGTCACCGGCCCGGGGTGGGAGGGAGACTTCCGCGCCTCAACGCCTGACGGCGTCCCCATGCACCGCGACATCGCCCGCGAACGCGCGGAGGCACCGCAGCACCGGGACGCCTGGCGCTACGGCGGTGGGTCCATCTATGCCACACCGGTCGTGGACGCCAAGCGGCACCTGCTCATTTTCGGCACCGGCAATCCCTCGCCGCAGATGGCGGACGCATCCCGGCCCGGGGACAATCTCTTCACCTCCTCGCTGATCGCGCTCGATCTCCGCAGCGGCAAGAGGGTCTGGTATTACCAGCAGACCCCGCACGATCAGTGGGGATACGACGCCGCGAGTTCACCGGTGCTGCTCGACGTCGTGCGGGACGGACGACGCATCCCGGCCGTGGCGCACGCGAGCAAGACCGGATGGGTCTTCGTGCATGACCGGCGCAACGGCCACCTGCTCTTCAAGTCCGAGCCGTTCGTCCCTCAGCGCAACCTGTTCACGCCCCCGCAGCCGGGCGCAGGCGTGGTGATCGCGCCCGGGATCGCGGGCGGTGCGAACTGGTCCCCGTCGGCCTACGATTCGGATCGCCAGCTCTTCTTCGTCGGAGCACTCCATCTGCCGACCGTGTACATCGCGCACGAGGTGCAGCGGCCGGACGGCTCCACCCTGCAGTATGCCAGCACCCAGAACACCGAAGAGAAATGGGGCACATTGACCGCGCTGGATCTCGCCCACGACGGGCACATCCGCTGGCAGGTCCGGGTGGACGAGCCGCTGATCGGTGGCGTGCTCGCGACCGCGGGCGGGCTCGTCTTCTCTGGGGCCGGCAAGGGCCGCTTCGCGGCCTACGACGGCGGGACCGGCGAGCAGCTCTGGAGCTATCAATGTGCCGCCGGCGTCAACGCACCGCCGATCACCTATGCGGTGCGCGGCAGACAGTACGTGGCCGTGGCGGTGGGTGGCAATGCGCTCTTCGGCTTCACCCAGGGCGACATGGTGATGGCGTTCGCGCTCCCGCAATGACGACCCTCCGCGTGAATCCCCGGTCACCGCTCGACACGGTAGCATCATGAACGGCGAACTGCAGCTTGGCTCGCGACGCACCGGCCGCATCGCCGCCGGCATCGCGGCGTTCGCGGCCCTTGCACTGGCCGGCTACGTCGCCATCTCGGAGATCGACCCGGTCCTCAGGCTGTACGACGGGCTGTGGATGTTCGGCGGCGCCAGCCTGGCCTTCGCCTGCATCGCGCCGCTGGTCCGGCGCTGGCGCCGGGAGCCCGCGCTGGCTCTCATCGCCCTCGGCGTGGCGGCTGGCGCCTGGTGTCCGCTGGTGCTGCTCGCCCTGCGTGCGCATATCCCCGTCCTCGCGCGGCTGAAAGGGTCGGTCTTCCTGAGCAGCGCGGACGTGATCGGCGTCGCACTGCCGGTCGGGGCGACCCTCGCCTGGCTGGCGTTCGGGGAGCATCGCCCGCAACGGCCTCCCGAGGCGCAGGATTGAAATTGAGGGACACGGAAGCCTCCACCCGATGAGCGACCGCCGATTGAGCGTGCCGTTCGACCCCGCGGACTTCGCCCGGCGCGCCGCCTCGGGCGAACCGCTTGCCCCGGTCGACGCCTTTCGCCGTGCCTGGCAGACCAACTTCTGGAGCGGACCGGAGTCACCGTCCGGTCAGGGTGCGAGCCTCGAGCAGACCGCGCAGATCCGTGCGGCGCTGCCCGCCATCGTGCACCGGTACGGAGTGCGGGCGCTGCTCGATCTTCCCTGCGGCGACTGCCACTGGATCTCGCGGGTGCCGCTCCCCGAAGTGCAATACACCGGCGGCGACCTGCTCCCGGAAATCGTGGAACGCAACACCGCCCGATTCGCCGGCACCCTGCGGCGTTTTCTGCAGCTGGATGTTACCCGCTCTCCGCTGCCCGCCGCCGACCTCCTGCTCTGCCGCGATGCGCTGGTCCACCTGTCGCTCCCCGACATCGTTGCGGCGATCAGGAACATCCGCGGCTCGGCCATCCGGTACCTGCTGACGACGACATTCACCGCAGAACCGGCCAACCACGACATCACGACGGGCGACTGGCGCCCGCTGAACCTGGAACGGGCGCCCTTCGACTTTCCGCCACCACTCGAGCTGGTGAACGAAGGCTGCACTGAGGGAGAGGGCCGGTTCACCGACAAGTCCCTGGCCCTCTGGCGGGTCGCCGACCTGCCGCGCCTCTGACCCACTCCCGCCACACGGCGGGGCGCAACGATCTTCCGATCGCGGGGAACAAGCCGATGCACTATCTCCTCATGTACGAGGTGGCCGAGGACTACGTCGCCCGCCGGGTCGCGTTCCGCGCGGCACACCTCGCCTACGCCCGGCAGGCCGTCGAACGTGGGGAGCTGCTGCTCGGCGGCGCGCTCGCAGAACCGGTCGACGGAGCCGTGCTGCTGTTCCTGGGCGACACTCCATCCGTGGCCGAGCGCTTCGCGGCATCGGACCCGTACGTGGTGAAGGGCCTCGTCACTCGCTGGCGGGTCCGGCCCTGGACGACGGTGATCGGGCCGGGTAGCGCCGCCCCCGTCGCGCCCTGAACGCGGCCGCTCTATCCCGAACCACAGCACACGATCCTGGCGTTTCCCGTAGGGCTGAGCCGCCCCTACCTCTGCAGTATGCGCGTGGCCGATCGACACGAGGAGCATCATGGATATCCTGCACCAGTTTCCCATCCGCGCACCCGCGTCCCGCGTATTCGAGGCGATCACGACCCCGGCCGGGCTCGATCAGTGGTGGACCGCACGGTCCGCCGGCAGGCCACTCCTGAACTCGACCTACCAGCTCTGGTTCGGGCCTGAGTACGACTGGCGAGCGGACGTGACGCAGTGCCTGACAGATCGCGCCTTCGAACTGCGGCTCACGGCGGCGACACCGGACTGGATCGGCACGCGCGTCGGCTTCCTTCTGGAAGGCGGCGGCGGCGAAACCACAGTGCAATTCTCCCACTCGGGCTGGGCCGGCGCCAGCGACCATTATCGCATCTCCTCGTACTGCTGGGCGATGTATCTTCGGATCCTCAAACGGCATCTCGAGCATGGCGAGGTGGTGGCGTACGACGAGCGGCTCTCCGTCTAGCCTGCCGACCGGTCCGACGACGAGTCTGAGACCCGCCGAGGATCCAGAGCCCCTGCAGCCAATCACCGCCGCTGCACCGTCACGGAGGGCTACGGATGAGCGCACGGCTTGAGGTGCGAAACGGAGTCACGATCGCCGGCCGCGGGGCGGTGCTGATCGGATTCGTGCAGTCAGGGGTTGCGCGCGCGGGCCAGCGCACGCCCCCGCTCGAGTTCGGTGATGGGCCGGCAAGGCGACTGGAAGTCGTAGCCGTCCAGAAGCTCGCGTCCCCGGATACGAGCCGGTCCGCCGTCGGGCTCGTGTTCAGGAATGCCCCGTCGCTCAAAGCACTCGAGCGGGCGCTGCCCGGAGGCACCGTCCTTAGCCTGGACGACCCGCCGGCCGCCGACGGCCTGCCCGGCTAACCAGAGTCACCCCTCGACGGGATCGTGCCCCCGGGAGACCGGCGATGCCCGCCTTCCGTGAACCACTCGGCGAGCGCATACTTCTGCCGCCTCCACAAGAGATGGAGCCGTCGCATGCCACCTCGCAAGCCAGTCCGACCCCGGCCCGATGCCACGACGAAGCCGAAGCCCCGGAAGCCACCCAGGGCCAAGACGGCCGCACGGCGCCCGCCGAAGCTCAAGGTTCCGCTCCCTCGGCCACGGCGGGGGCGCCGACTCTCGCCAGGCATTGTCCGCCTCGACTATCCGCGCGCCAAGGGCTACGTCGTCCGGCTCGGGCATCACCTGACAAAGAGCGGGTACCGGCCGCGCTTCAACTGCTACTTCGGCGATGCAAAGTACGGCAGCAAGGCCCGGGCGCTGGCGGCGGCGGAAGCGTGGCTGGAGATCGTGACGCGCACCGGCCACGAGCCCGTGCGCTTTTGACCCTCGGCACAGTACGAGCCCCCACGAACGGTGACCGCATGAGCCGACTGCTTCGAGCCGTCCTGCTGCCGGTGCTGCTGATGGCCTGCTCCTCAGGGACCAGGACCAGCACCGGCCGAACCGAGCGCGAGACCGACAGCGTCATCGGGCAGTCGCAGGTGCCCGGTGCGCCGGTGGTGAAGAAGGCGCTTGAGGCAGCGGACAGCGCCCGGGCCAGGGCCGCCGCCGAGGACTCCGTCGCGACGGCGCAGTAGGTGCCCGACCTCCGGGCCGCGTTGTCGTGAACGCGATCCATGGGGCCATCCGCGATCGGTCGTGGGCCGGGATGCTGCTGGTCGCGGGCTGTGCTGCTGTTCGGCCGGGCGATGGCGCCTCGCCGATGCGGGGCACCGTGGGATGCTACGTCGTGCTGCAGGTACAGCAGACCGAGGGACCGACGGTCGACTTCCTCTTTCCAGGATTCTTCTTGCTCGATTCGGTGGCGGTGCCTGACGCGGCAGTCCCGGGACGGCAAGTCCTCCTCCCCCGCGACGACCTCTCCCGGCGTGCCGGGTCCTGGTCGTGGGTCGGTCGCCAGGACTCGGTCGTCGTGAACGCCATCGCGCCAGGCCAGGGCTATCGGCTCGGTCTCACCAATTCGGGGTCGGACTGGCAGGGCCGCCTGACTGGGTGGGCGGATTCGATCGTGATGGCCTGGACGGTGGCTGGCCGGCGGGTGGACTGTCCCAGCGGGCTGGTGCCCGCAGCACACTAGGCCCGGGACTCGAACAATCCGTGCTCCTCCATCATACCCGAGTGTCCCATATGGCAAGCAGCGGCAGAGTGGCCGACCTGACGACCCGGCTCATCGCGCGGCCCGAAGCGGCACCCTCCTGCCGATGACCGCCCCGCACCGAGTCCCGCAGGGGAACGCGCGAACAACCCTGATCCTCCCGGGTCTCTACGACTCCGGACCGGAGCACTGGCAGTCCCACTGGGAACGCAGCGGGCCATCGTTCAGGCGGGTACGGCATCGCGACTGGGAGACACCCTCTCGCGCGGATTGGGTAGCGACCCTTGATGCCGCCATCGCGGAGGCGACCGGCGACATCCTGCTGGTCGCTCACAGTACGGCCTGTGCCCTCGTCGCGTTCTGGGCCTCCTCGTCACCCAGGCCGATCCGCGGCGCGCTGCTCGTGGGTCCGAGCGACACCGAGGCTCCCACCTACCCTGCCGGACCGACGGGATGGCAGCCCGTGCCCCTCCAGCGGCTGCCGTTCCCATCGATCGTCGTGGCGAGCAGCAACGACGAATACGTGACGCTCGCGCGGGCGGAGCACTTCGCGCGGGCATGGGGAAGCCACTTCGTGAACGCCGGCGCCCTCGGTCATATCAACTCGGCCAGCGGCCTCGGCGACTGGCCCCACGGCCGGGCGCTGCTCGAGAGTCTCTGACCCCTTCGACATCTCGTTTCATCCGTGGTAGGTTAGCCCGGTCGCGGCGGTATCGGCCGGCCATCTGCTGAAAGGAGTGTTCATGCGGCGCCCACAGTTCCTGTCCTCGCTCACCGTGCTGTGCCTCGTCACCGCGGCTTCGCTCCACGCCCAGGAGATGTTTCCGGACGTCGAGTACGTGGCCGGCAAGGATGGCTTCGCCGACAAGGCCAAGGGGACGCTCGTTCTCGGCCCGGAAGAGCTCCGGTTCGTCAACAAGGACGGCAACCTGATCTTCGCCATCCCGGTCGCCTCCATTACGGAGGTGACCCAGGACGTCCAGGTGCGTGATGCAAGCGTAGGAAAGAAACTGCTCTTCGGCGGCCTGGCGGGTTCACGGAAGCAGGAGTTCGTGCAGATCACCTCCGAATCCGCGACCACGGCCGAGGGGGTCGTCTTCAAGGTGAAGCAGGGCACATCGGTGAACGTGGTCGCGAAGATCAAGTTCGCGGTGAAGCGCGCCGGGTCAGGCTCCAAGCCTGCCGAGGCCGCGGACTCGGCGCACCAGTGACCGGAGGCCCTCCCGGTCCCCGCCCCTCCCGCTCCGCGAGTCCGCCACCGGCCCCGGTGATCAGCCCCGACCCCGTCCTGCCGGCGAGGTCGCCCCGGCTGGCGATTACGCTGCTGGTGGCAGGACTGGGAGTCTTCGCATTCGGCATGATCGCTCGCGCTCCGATGTCACCGAGCGCGGTAATGAGTGGGGTCATCGACTCGGTGCTCGTCGTACCCTCGGGCGCCGCCGGGCTGTTCGGCGGCCGAATCCCGACCAGGGCAATCGCGGTCTATCTCCCCAAGGCACCCTCGGCGAGGGTGTTCCGGCTGCCGCCGGAGGCGGCTTCGCTCGCAGAGTCGCTGCACGCTACCGATACCCTGCAGGCCCTGCTCGGCTGGCGCTCCGAGGCGGACACCGCGACCGCCTTGCGAATCGTGCGAAACGGCGCGGTCATCCTCGACTCGACGGTGGTGCTGAGCGGGCAACGACGGGAGCGCTCCCGGGTCGGGCTGATCGGGGGGGTGCTGGCGCTGGTTGGCGTGGCGCTGCTCATCCGCCGGACTCCACCGAAGACCGCCTGACACACAGCGATCAGAGGTTAGCGGTGTGCGGCCTCGGGCTCCTGTCGGTTCGCACGGCGTGTCACCCGCGCCGCCGCCTGGCGGGTCGCGCGAAAGGTCCGGCTCCACGAGGCCAGGCCAAGGCCCATCATCAGGATCAGCAGCAGCGCCGAGACCAGGTTCACCACCCCCGACCACCGCCCGGCCCAGGTGCCGGCGTGGAGCGCGCGGCCGAGCCTCGACACCGGGCTCTCGAACGCATGGAGGCCGTCCGGATGAATCACGAACCGCGACGGACCGCCGCCGACGCTCTCGGTGAACAGCATCGCACTTCCGCCCGGGAGCGCCTGCGCGGCGCGGAGCCGTGTGAGGTCCACCGTCCGGGCGGCGATTCCGATGGCTTGCGCTAGTGGCATCGGCGCTCCGCTCCGCTGGGTGACCACCGGCGCATGCAGCTTCATCAGGACAACCGAGACGGGGAGCAGAGCGAGCACCGGCCACAGCACCCATCCCATCCAGATGTGGCGCCCGAGCGCGGTGGCGGGGTTCTGCCGCGGCCGTGAGAGGACGGGCCCGAGTATCACCAGGACGAGCATGGCGAGGGTCGCAAAGCCCACGAGTCCGCCGGCGCCAAACCAGAGGTCCTTGTGAAGCCGGAGCGCGACATCGTAGACACCGGGCTTCGGGGGCGCCGGCTCCGTGGCGGGCTCGCCGGTCGCCAGGTCGTAGTACACGGGCTCCCCGCTCCGGGGGTTGATCACCCCAACGGCGCGTCCGTCGCGCGTCACGAAGAGATAAGGAGCAGTGCCAGCCGAATCGACACGATGCAGGAGGGCGACCAGGCCCGATGCGTCGACTCGAGCGCTGGTGCTTTCATCTCGCCCCCGGTCGGCGGCCTCACCGAGGATTGGCCGGAGCGCAAGCACGGCGCCTGAAACCAGAATCACGAGGAAGACGGGCGCCAGCAGGACGGCAAGGAGTCGGTGGATCTTCGCCAGGCGAGCTCGGGTGCGTGGCTCCATGTCAGCCTCCGGGCAGGGAGTCGGGCTGCAGAGACTCGCCCATTACGCCCGGACATATCCAATGTTTCAAGGCGCACCATCCAGCGGACTCAGGACGCCGGAGGCGCACACACCTGCGAGGGCAACACCGGACTGGCTTCTCAGCCACGACGGTGAAAAATTGACCCGCGCCTCTTCCCTGGTCCTGCGAGGGTTGCTTGCTCTGGCTCATTCTGGCCGCCGTCTGTGAACTCCTGGGCTGCTTCGCGGTCTGGCGCTGGGCTCGCGACCAGCAGCCTGCCTGGTGGATCGTCGTGGGCCTCGGTTTGCTGTTCGTGTTCGCCTGGTCGTTGACCCGCGCGCCGGCAGCGTTCGCCGGTCGAGCGTTCGCCGCGTATGCCGGGGTATATCTCGTCGGCGCCCTCACCTGGTTCCTGCTCCTCGATCGGGGCCGACCCGACCGATGGGATCTGCTCGGAGCGGCCCTCGGTCTGGTCGGCGCGCTCGTCATCCTCTACGCGCCACGGCAGCCGTGACCCAGGCTGGGCGGACTGCGTCCGCGACGTATCGCTCAATGGCAGCCGGCGACTGGCCCGAGGTGGCACGGATCTACGGCGAAGGCATCGCCACAGGCGTCGCAACCTTCGAGGCGGAGGTCCCCGCCTGGACAACGTGGGACGCCGGCCATCTCGGGCATAGTCGCTGGGTCGCCGAAGGCACCGATGGGCTGCTCGGCTGGGCGGCTCTCGCCCCGGTCTCGCGCCGCGCCTGCTACGCCGGGGTCGCCGAGATCAGCGTCTATGTCTCGGCGAGAGCAAGAGGTGAGGGGATCGGACGCCGGCTGCTCTGGGCGCTCATCGAGAGCGCGGAAGCGGCTGGCCTCTGGACGCTGCAGGCGGGGATCTTCGAGGAAAATGTCGCAAGCCTTCGACTGCACGAGTCGTGCGGATTCCGCTTCGTCGGACGGCGCGAGCGCATTGCACGGCTCGGAGACCGATGGCGCGACACGGTGCTGCTCGAGCGGCGCAGCCCGGTAATCGGCGCGTGAGGCGTGGGGCGAAGGGCAGAATTTTTCGGCCGGTGCCGTGCGGCGGGTTCCGTCCCCCGCCATGAAGCCCGGTGACATCGGATCATCGGAGTGGCGGCGGGGTATCCGGACCGTGACATTCAGCCCGGGGGAGAAACCAGTCATGAGCAGAAAGCCGGCGGCGCACGCGGTCCCGCTCGCAGATCACCGGAAAGCCATTCGCGAATACTCGGCGGCAGCCAGTCGCCTGGATACGCAGACCTGGCTGCGGCCGCTCGGACCGTCGCGCTGGTCACCGGCGCTGATCACGGAGCATGTCGCGCTCGCGATCGGTGCGTTCACCGCCGACGCGGCGGGCCGGGCCCACATGGCTGAGGTCTTCGGACCGTGGAAGCGCTTCGTCGCGAGGACGCTCTTCCTGCGCCGCCTGCTGCGGACCGGGGAGTTCCCCAACCGAGCCATCGCCCCCCGCGAGACCAGACCGTCATCATCCCCTCCCCAGCAGGCCGATGCGCTGGCGGCGCTCGATCGCGCGGTGAGCGACCTCGAAGTGACGATCGGCGCCCACCCCAACGCCGATCGATGCGAGATCACCCATCCCTACTTCGGGCGGCTGCCGCTGCCGACCGCGCTCCGCCTGCTGGAACTGCATGCCCGCCACCACCTCGGACAGCTCCCCCGGCGATCCGCCCCGCGGGCCAGCGATTCCCCGCCCAGTTGAACCGCTGGGGCGATCCTCGCTACGATCCACGCATGCGAACGAACCGGAAGCCTCGCACCAATCTGTCGTGGGGACCATGATCGCCGCCCGCCCTCTCCGCCTGCTGCCCCTGCCAGTCCTGCTGCTCGTCATGCCGCTCGTCGCGCAGACGGCCGCCACCTGCCCCAGGGGGCCGGCCGACGACAAGAGCATCCGGATCGATGCGACCGTCGCCGTCCCGCTCTCGACAGTCTACCACCTGGGCGACAGCGTCCTCGCCGCCCATGGATTCCAGTGGACCGCGGCGAGTCCGGTTTCCGCCCGGGTCACCGCGCCGAGATTCACTTGGCCGGCGGGGTCGGAGAACGAACCGTGGCATGGCACCGAGTCGCCGGGTCTGGTGATCACCTTCTCCGCCTTCACCGCACACGACTCGACCCGGCTCAGCGTATCGAGTGAGGTGCTGTGTCGCGTGAGTGCCCCGGAGGTGGAACCGACCGACTCGAGTGTCGAAAGCCAGTTGCGGGTCCTGGGGGCTGTGGAGATCGTCTCGGGGCTCTCGGAGGCACTCCGCCACCCCCCGGCCCCGGCGCCGTAGTCCCGGTCACCGCGCTCGGCAGCGGCGCCCCGCCCTGCTATCTTGGGGCTGGCACTGCTGAGCAGGCCCGCCCCGGAACGGAACGTCGCCATGCCCCCTGACTCCCGACGCGAACGCCGCCATGAGATCGCGGTACGCGCGCGCGCCTACCTGGAAGGACTCATCCCGCGAAGCAGCGTTCTCGAAGGCCTCGAGGCGGCGGATTACGCGGACCCGAAGCTGCGTCCCCTGCTCGAACTGATCGAAAACATCCCCAAGAAGTCGCGGACGTCCGGGCTCTGGGGCAAGGCCTATGATGCGCTCATCGCCCGCGCCCGGGACCTGATCGCCGCCGCAGACGCTTAGGCATGCATCCGAACACGGCGCTGCTCACCCGCTTCTACGAGGCGTTCGGGCGCCGGGACCACGCCGCCATGGCCGCCTGTTATCGCCCCGAGGCGCACTTCTCCGATCCCGTCTTCACCGATCTCCAGGGCCCGCAGATTTCCGCGATGTGGCGGATGCTCTGCTCCCGGGCCACCGACCTGCGGGTCGAGGCCAGTCGCATCGTGGCCGACGACCAGCGTGGCAGCGCCCACTGGGAGGCCTGGTACCGCTACAGCGCCACCGGTCGCCCGGTTCACAACATCATCGAGGCCTCCTTCACGTTCGAGGCGGGGCTGATCGCGACCCACCGGGACCGGTTCGGTCTCTACCGCTGGACCCGACAGGCCCTGGGCCTGAAGGGGATCCTCCTGGGCTGGGCCCCGCCGATTCAGCGCGCGATCCGCGGCACCGCCGCCCGCGGCCTCGCCCGCAGCATGGAGTCCTGAGCGATTGGGCTTCCAGGATCATTTCTCGGCGCGGGCCGAGCTGTACGCCAGGGCACGCCCGAGCTATCCCGCGGCGCTCTTCGCGGACCTCGCCCGGTTCGCGCCCGGAACGCGCTGCGCGTGGGACTGCGGCACGGGGAATGGCCAGGCCGCCGTCGGCCTGGCATCCTGTTTCGAGAGTGTCATCGCGACCGATCCGAGCACGGCGCAGCTCGCCCGAGCGGAGCCGCATCCGCGGGTTGAGTACCGGCTCGCCGCGGAAGCCGCCAGCGGACTGCCGGCAGAGAGTGTGGATCTCGTCACTGCCGCGCAGGCCGCCCACTGGTTCGATCCGTCACGGTTTTACGCCGAAGTCCGCCGGGTGCTGCGAACGGGCGGCGTGCTCGCGATCTGGTGCTACGGCCTGTGCGAAATCTCGCCGGAGATCGATCGGCTGGTGGCAGGATTCTATCGTGACGGGGTCGGGAGCTACTGGCCAGCCGAGCGGTGCCACGTCGAGGACGGGTACCGTTCCCTCCCATTCCCGTTCGCCGAAGCAACCTTTCCGCCGCATGTGATGGAACGGCGTTGGACGCTTGCGGAGTTTGGTGCCTATCTGGGGAGCTGGTCCGCTGTCGAGCGCTTCCACAAGGCAAACAGTACCGACCCGGTCAGGCCATTGCTCTCCGCCCTGGCGCCGGAATGGGGCGACACGCCGCGAGTGGTGCGATGGCCGCTGACCGGCCGGATCGGGAGACTCACGCGATGACCCTGCTGCTCATTGGTTTCTGCGCCGCGCTCGCGTGGATGGGATCCCGCCTGGGGAACCTGGGTCCCGCGGCCGGTCGGCGGTCGGCACGGATGAGGTGGACGCCGGCCTCGCCAACCGCCACGAGAGCGGCAGACGCCGTCGAGGGACTCGCCCGGTGAAGCGTCTGCGCAGAGCCCCCCGGTCGGGCCCCGAGAATGATCCGATCCTGCCGACGCTCCGTGAGATGGTCGGCTTCATGGCTCCTGTCGCCTGCGCGCTCGTCGGGTACGGCCTCGGCATGGTCTGGGGCGGCTTCATGGCCGCCTTCATCTGCGCCATGGCGGGCGTGGGTCTCGGCGCCATGGTCACCCGGGCATGGGCCCGGGACTTCTATCTCTGACGATCGCACAGAACCATGTTCAGCACACTCACGAACCCGGCCCGAATGCGCAGCGCGCTGGTGGCCTCACTCACGATTGCGTGTGGCGCGAGCCAGTCCTGGAACGCGGTGCCCCGGCCGGTGGCGGCGCTGCCGGATCAGTTCGTGGTGGATGGCCCGGTGCCCTCCGGAACGGGCCGCACCTGCCTGGTCCACCTCAAGGCGCCCGACGGCGGCACCCGGCTGACGCTGGTCCGCTCCACCGACAACGGTCGCGAGGGCATCATCGGCGACTACCGGGTCGCGCCGGCCGGCCGCTACGGCGTCGGAGCCGATGAGCTGCTGCGAGTCGACTGCCTCACCGGTCGCGCCAGCGGCGCTGTACCCCGGGGCGGCTGATGCAAGTTCCCTCTGCGGCCGGCGACATTCCGCACGTCATCCAGCTCTCGGTCGCGCCAGTCTTCCTGCTGTCGGGCGTCGGCGTCACACTCGGCGTGCTCGCGACCCGGCTGGGCCGCATCATCGACCGCGCGCGTCTCCTCGAACAGCGGCTGCCCGGGACCACCGGTGCGGCACACGAGAGCATCACGGACGAGCTGAGCGGCCTGTCCCGGCGGGCTCATCTGATCAATCAGTCGATCACCCTTTGCGTGGCCTGCGCGCTCTGTGTCTGCCTGCTCATCGCGACCCTGTTCGTGGGGGCCCTGCTCGGGCTCGGCCTCGTCGCGCTGCTGGCGGGCCTGTTCATCACCAGCATGCTCGCGCTGATCGGCGGGTATCTCTGCTTCCTGCGCGAGATCTTCCTCGCGATACACAGTCTCCGCTTCGGCCGCCAGCATCATCCGTAAGGAGCTTCACATGACGGGTCATATCCTTCGCCTCAGCGTCAAGCCGGGCATCCCGGGAGAGTACGGTCTCCCCAAGCGCGCCGTCCCCATCCTGACCATCACCGCCCCCGGCGCGGACGGCGATTACAATCACTATCGGGCGACCACGCTGGCCGGCGATCCCGATCAGGCCATCCTCGTGCTGACCCGGGAAGTGCTGGATGACCTGAACGCGGAAGGGTGGCCGGTGGAGGCGGGTGACCTCGGCGAGAACCTGACGCTCGGCGGCATCGCCGAGGCGAGGTCTGCTGCCGGGCGTGCGGCTCGCGATCGGCGATGTGCGCCTGGAAATCACCAAGCCGTGCGAGCCCTGCACGGAACTCCATTCGCTGCCCTATGTCGGCGCGACGCGCGGCGCCGAATTCGTGAAGACCATGGTGGACAGGCGGGGGTGGTATGCCCGAGTCCTGACGGGCGGCACCATTGCGCTCGGTGCCCCGGTGCAGGTCGTCGCGACCGTCCCGCAGAGTTCCTGACTCTTCGACCATCCACCAGGATCGCCGTGGCCCAGACCGCAACTATCTACAATTTCGACGTCCAGCTGTCCCACGTCGATCGCAATATCTACGAGACTCTTGCCCTTCGGGTCGCCCGGCACCCCTCCGAGAGCGAGGAATACCTCGCGACCCGGGTGCTGGCGTACTGCCTGGAATATGTCGAAGGTATCAGCTTCTCGAAGGGCCTCGCCGAGCCGAACGAACCGGCGCTGTCCGTCCGTGATCTGACCGGCACGCTACAGCTCTGGGTCGAGGTGGGCGCCCCCGATGCGGCGCGCCTGCATAAAGCGAGCAAGGCGGTGCCGAGGGTGGTGATCTACACCCATCGCGACCCCGCCTTCCTGGTCCGGCAACTCGCCGGCGAACGGATCCACCGCGTCGAGGCGCTGGAACTGTACGGTCTCGGCGGTGATCTGCTTGCGGGGCTCGTCGAGCGCATGGAACGGCGGACGGCCTTCGACCTCTCGGTGTCGGATGGGCACCTCTACCTCACCATCGGCGGCACCACGTTCAGCAGCGAGCTGGAACGAACCCCGATCGCCTGACAATGGCCGCGCGTGACCGCACCGCCCAGTCCGAGACACGACGAACTGCGGGCCGCCTCCCACGCGAGCTTCGAGCCGGTACGGGCGCTGATTGCTGCCGGGGATGAGACCGGCGGGGTCCACTCGTTCATGGACACCGTGAATGGAACAGCCGGCTCGACGGGTGTCGAGCCGGCTGCGCCCTCAGACTGTTACCGCGATCGCGTGGTTAGCGAGCGCCGACCTTTGAGACCTTCTCGGCGGCCGGGCCCTTGGGGCCCTGCACCACGTCGAACTCGACGCGCTCACCTTCGGCCAGGGACTTGAAGCCCTCACCCATGATGGCGGAGTGATGGACGAAGCAGTCCTTCTCGCCGTTCTCGGGGGTGATGAAACCAAAGCCCTTCGCATCGTTGAACCACTTCACGGTTCCGGTCGTACGAGCCATTGCAGTACTCCTAGAGAGTTGTAATCGGGGAGTCCGGCAATGCCGCACAGACCGACTACGCATGTGTTCGTGAACTTAGCCCTCACGATAGGCTTGCTCCGACAGGACGAGGCACTTCCCCACCACTGTCTGCGATCCTGTAAACAACAAAGGAGCCGAAGCGAAGCTCGGCCCCTCACGTTTACTCGGAACTTGTCCGCGCAACTGGCGCATCGATCGCGGGAACAAGCTAAGACATTCTCCCGGTTTACGCAATGCTCAACCTGGCCACTCCCCCGGATCCCCCTCCCGGCGGCCGCCCCGGGACCGTAGCTTGAGAGCGCCGACCACCAACGGGATCCCCAGCCGTGATCAACACGCCGATCATCATTGACGCCAGCGGCGACCTCCTGGTCTTTGCGAGCCTGGGGGCGGCCGAGCGTGAACTCACCCCGGACGACGTGCGCAGCGGCGTCTATCGGACGGCCTACGACCGCACCGGCAGGCAATTGCGCCTCGAAGTCCGCATCCGGGAGCGCCGCATCCTCGGCGTCTTCCGTGACGTACAGGAGCGGGTGCACATCGTGCCCGTCGAGCACGTCCCGACGCAGGAAGAGGCGCTCAGCGCGCTCCTCGCCCGCTTCCTCGCGCCGGGCGCCAGCCTGCGCGGCGGGGCGCCCGCCAGCCGGCGAGACTGAGTTCGAGAGGCGGCCCCCGGTCCAACCGGCTATCTTGCAGCTGTTCCGGCGCCCCGGATTCTCTCCGGGGCGCTTCGTGTTCATCCAGCAAGGATCCCGCGTGCCTTTCAGCAGTCTGAAGCTCCATCCCAATCTCCTCACCGGCCTCAAGGAACTGGGCTTCGCCCGCCCGACACCGATCCAGGCCGACGCCATTCCTCCGGCCCTCGAAGGCCGGGACGTGCTCGCCTGCGCCATGACCGGAAGCGGCAAGACCGCCGCCTTCCTGTTGCCGATCATCCACAAGCTGATCGGCCGGCCCCGCGGCACGACGCGGGCACTCATCCTGACGCCGACGCGGGAGCTTGCCTCGCAGATCCACGAGGTGCTCCGCGACCTGGCGATGCATACGCCGATCACCGGAGCGGTTGTGGTCGGCGGCCTGGGCATGGGGCCGCAGGAACACGCCTTCCGGGTAGGGGTCGACGTGCTGATCGCGACGCCGGGCCGGCTGCTCGATCACTTCCGTTCTCCCTATGCGAAACTCCCGGGTATCGAGTTCCTGGTGCTCGACGAGGCCGACCGCATGCTGGACATGGGCTTCCTGCCGGAGATCAAGAAGATCCTCCGCCACCTGCCCGCCAGGCGTCAGACCCTCTTCTTCAGCGCGACGATGCCGCCGCCGATCGCGGCGCTCACCCGCGAGATGCTGCGCGATCCGGTCACGATCAACCTCGCCCGTCAGGCGGCGCCGGCGGTCGGCATCACCCAGGCGGTGTACCCGGTATCGCAGGAGCTCAAGTCCGCGCTCTTCCTGGCCCTGCTCAACCGCGGGGAGATGAAGGAGGCCCTGGTCTTCACCCGGACCAAGCATCGCGCCGACCGGCTGATGAAGTACCTGGTCCGCAACGGCATCAAGGCGGAGCGCATTCACGGCAACCGCTCGATGCCGCAGCGTACCGAGGCGCTCGCCGGCTTCAAGAGCGGCAAGTATCGGGTGCTGGTCGCGACCGACATCGCGGCGCGCGGCATCGACGTCGAGGAGCTCGGACACGTCGTGAACTTCGACGTGCCCGCGGTGCCCGAGGACTACATCCACCGGGTCGGCCGCACGGCGCGGGCCGAGGCGACGGGCGACGCCTTCACCTTCGTCTCGCAGCAGGAGGAGGGTGACCTCCGCAACATCGAGCGCGCCATCGGCAAGCGACTGCCGCGCGTCACGGTGCCCGACTTCGATTACTCCGCCAAGCCCGAGGGTCAGCTCGAAGTGCCCCAGGCCGAGCGGATCGCCGCGATCCGTGCCCGCAAGGCGGAGGAGCGTGCGCGGGCCAAGGTCAAGCAGGAGCGCCGCGCGGGCCAGGAGTCCCAGCCCCACGCGCGCCGCGCGGGCGCCCCGCCGTCCTCCCGCCCCGGCGAGGGTGGTGCACGCAACCGAGGACGGGGGCAGCCGCCCCGGAGGCCCGGCGGCGGAAGCGGGAGTGGCGGATCCTCCGGCGGCCGGAAGCCGGGCTGATCGCACTCACGGCGTTCGCCGAGGCACCGACCAGCACGCCACTCGGCTATATTGCGCGACATCGCACAGGGTACTCCCCTGTGCGCAGCCCCGGCCTTCCGCCGGCGGACTTTCCCTGAGCGAGCATCGATGACCCGGCTCCGAATCGATCAGCACCGAGTGTTCCACCGTGGCCGTGAATTCCATTTCGTCACCTATGATGGCGATACCGATCCGGAAAACTCCGGCGGTGCTCCGATGTGGTATCTCATGAGCGGCCTGCGCCGTTGTGAGGCGATCCGCCAAGTGCCGGATCAGGACGAACCGACCCTCGACGCCCGGCTTCGCCGGTGGCTCGACACCAACGCCTTCGCCTGAGCTCCCGGTCCGACCTCCGGGCCCGCCCGCCGAGACAGACTTCCACCCCGCGGGACAGCGGTCTAACTTTTCGGCGTGACACGTCCGGGAGGAGTCCCGGCGCGAGACCCATTTTCTGCCGGAGCACTCATGTCGAAGCGCGAAGAGCAGAAGCTGGCCAAACTGCTCAAGAAGCATGCAGGCAAGGTCGCGCCCCCGAGAAAGGACCGCGACGCCCAATACGACAGCACGCTGCGGCAGCGGCCACCGGAGCAGGACAACGAGACGACGCGCCTCTTCAAGGACATGAAGAAGCGTGAGTTCTGAGGCCACCAGCCTCATGAGCCCATCGAGCACCCGACTGTCGGCGATCCTGCTCCTCCTGACCGCCGCCCTCTGCGCGCATCAGGCCTCCACGCGGAGTTGGGGCGACGCCACCGGAGCAGACTCCACGCGGTACCGGCTCGCCCCCAACGGGATCACCCATCTCGCCACCGACGGCTCGACGCTCGCCACCTGCCGCTGGTTCCCGCTGCAGGGCACCGATCCCCTCTGTCAGGCAGCGGCGGGTGCCGAGCCGCGCTTTCAGCGACTGACCTACGCCTATCCCGCCCTGCAATCTGGCGCATGGCTGAGCTTCCTCGCGATGCTCGTCCTGACGCTGGCGGGTCCGCAGGCATCACGGCTCACCAGGGTCCTGACCGCTCTCGCGACGGTGGCGTTTCTCCTCGGCATCGTGCTCGTCTTCAGCGCGGTCCCCGCCGGCGCGGCCGCGCTCGCGGGGCTCTCGTTCGGCTTCGGTGGAACGGGCCTGATACTGGCGTTTGTCGCGCCCGTCGCGGCCGTCGCGGCCGGGCTGCTGATTCCCTCCGCGCCGGCGCGTGCGGCCTGATTCGGGGCGACGGTGCCCGATCGCGGCCCTGCTCCTCCTCGTCACCCTTCCATCGGTCCTGCCGGCGCAGAGCCTCCCCAGGTGGCTGATTGCGCCCGAGGCGAAGGACAGTCTTCGGCAACTCTGGGCGGAGAGCATCGCCACCAACCGCGAGCACGTCGGCTGCCTCGGTGGGGCCATCGGACTCGATACGGTCCGCGTCAGCCAGGTCATCCTCCTCGACGACGCGCCAGGCGACTCCCTGAACGCCCCCGCGGAGCCTTCGCTCGCAACCTGCGGTCCTCCGCGCTGGATTGGCACGGTGCATTCCCACGTTCGCTCGACCGATGACCCGAGCCCGGCCCCTCGCTTCAGCGGGAGCGACCGGGTGGTGATGTCGGTGTGGTCGGAGAAGTGGAGGAGCCGGGGGGCGTTCTGCCTGCTGTACAGCGATCATGGCGCGCACTGCGAGGTCTATCCCCCCGCTCGCTCCGCCATTCCCGCGCTCCCGGACCCGAACGACTGAACGCCGGCCTCAAGTCCGTCGGTCGTCCCCGGGCCGGGGGCCGATTAGCTTGCAGGCGTCCCGAGACCACAACCTCCAGCCCACCACCTCATGACGCTGTTCCGGCACACCCGCGTGCTCACCCTCGAGGGCGCGAAGCGGCTCGCCGAGGCCGCCGAGGCCGAAGCCCTCCGGCGCAACTGGACGGTGGCCATCGCGCTGGTCGATCCCAGCGGCGGGCTGATCCTCTTTCACTGCATCGACGGGACGCAGCCCGCGAGTCAGGATATTGCGATCGCCAAGGCACGGACCGCCGCCCGCTTGAAGCGGCCGACGAAGGCGATGGAGGATGGCATCGCCGGCGGGCGACACGCGCTGCTGAGCGTCCCCGGCGCGCTGTCGCTGGAGGGGGGAGTACCCATCATCGTCGAGGGGCATCTGCTCGGGGCCATCGGCATCAGCGGGATGACTTCCGCCGAGGACGGCCTCATCGCGGCGACCGCGCTCGCGACGCTCGCCTGACGGCCCCCCGGGCATGGCTCTGCGCGGCGAACCCAGGGGGCGGGTCGCACCCGAAAGCCTGGAGCACGCTCCGAACCACAGACGGGGGCATCGCATGCAGATCCGACAGGCCACCAGCGCCGACCTCGACCAGGTTGCGCCGCTCTTCGACGCCTACCGGCAATTCTACCACCTGCCACCGAGCCTTCCACTCGCACGCGCATTCATCGCCGAGCGGCTGCAGCAGGGGGACTCCACGATCTTTCTGGCCGAAGAGGACCGCACCGGGCTTGGCTTCGTGCAGCTCTACCCGGTGTTCTCCTCGACCGCGGCGGTGCCTGGGCGCCTCTGGCTCCTCAACGACCTCTACGTCGTCCCGGCCGCACGAGGCCGGCGTGTCGGTCACGCACTGATGGAGCGTGCGCGAGAACTGGGCCTCGCGACCGGCGCCCGGGGAATCTTCCTGCAGACCGCGCGGGACAATACCCTCGCGCAGCGGCTCTACGAATCCCTGGGTTATCGTCGCGACGATCATTTTCTGGTCTACGAGCTCGATCTCCAGCGGCCTGGCACGGCCTCGTCGTGAATCGCGCACGGCAGGTTCACGCCGCCCATGGTGCGACCGGAGTCACCGCGAGCGTTTCCTCCCGCTGGCGCACTCGACTGGCTCACCGAACGGTGCGCCCCTAAGTTTGCGGGCATGATTCCCGCTTTCGAGACCGGCACGCCAGTCACCGGTGCCGACGTCGATCATGCGCTCGGTGCCCTGCTGGCCTCGGGCACGGCCTACCTCTCGACACTGTCCGATTCCGTCTTCTTTGCACCACAGGGGGCCGCCTGGTCACCCGAGCGCCATGTGCGGCACCTGCAGGGATCTACCGAGCCGCTGGTTCTCGCGCTCAAGCTGCCGCGCTGGATGGTCGGACTCCGGTTCGGTCACCATCATGGTCCCTCTCGATCCTTCGCCGATATCCGGGCGGTCTATCTGGGGCACCTGGCGCAGGGTGCCGATGCGGGCCGCTTCACTCCAGATGCCGAAGCGCCCCCCGGCGATCCCGCCGCACGCCGTGCCGAGATCATGGCGGCGTGGGCCGCCGCGACGGTGGGCCTGCAGAACGCGCTGCAGCGCTGGCCGGAGGAGTCTCTCGACCGGCACCGCCTGCCGCACCCGATCCTCGGTCTGCTGACAGTTCGTGAAATGCTTTCGTTCACGGTGTATCACACGGCGCACCATCTCCGGCGGATCGCGGAACGGGCCAGCGGCGATGGGCAGACCGGGCTCCGATAGCTACGCGCGGATCTACGCCGTGGTGCGGCGAATTCCGCGCGGGCGGGTGGCCACCTACGGACAGGTGGCGGCACTGGCGGGGCTCACCCGGGCGGCCCGCCAGGTCGGCTACGCGCTCCATGCTTTGTCTGGCAGCTCCGCGCTTCCCTGGCAGCGGGTGATCAACTCCGCCGGTCGCATCAGTCTGCCGCCCGACGCCGGCGGGCTGGAACAGCGGTTCCGGCTCATCGACGATGGAGTCCCGGTGGACGAGCAGGGACGGGTCTCCCTCGCCCGGTATCAGTGGCGCCCGCGGAGCCGCCGATGAGCAGTTACGGGCGCAAGGTCCAAGCGCTCTGCGCGGCGGTCGAGGATGACCGCAGTCACTCCGCCAACCGGCTCCTCGCGGAGCCAGCCTGAGTCATGCCACTCTCCCTCCTCGTCGTGCTCGGCCTTGTCGGTATCTACCTTCTGGTGCGCGGCTCGCGCGGCGCGCGGGTATCCGAGGATCCCGACGCGGAGACGCTCGAGGAACTGGTGCGTGCCGGCTCCAGTCTTTCCGAACCGCATGTGATCGAGTTCTTCCTCTATGTGGAAACCAGTGCCCAGGCGGCCGCGATTGCAGCCGAACTCGGCAGGGACGGGTTTACCGCAGAGGTGCGCCCGACCGAGACCGATAGCTGCTGGCTCTGCCTCGCCACCCGCGTGATGCGGCCGGAGCTGGCCGAGCTGCGACAGTTGCGTGCCCGCTTCACCGCGCTCGCCGAGCGCACCGGCGGGGCCTACGACGGCTGGGGGACGACGGTTGTTGAAGGGGAGGCTCGCGCGTGACTCCGCCCCAGGGCCTCGTGATCCGGCACGGAGAATCCAGGGACGCCGCGATGCTCGCCGACCTCGCGGCGCGCACCTTCCGTGACACCTACGGCGCGCAGAATACACCAGACAATCTCGGGCAGTATCTGGCGGCCCATTACAGCCCAGCCCTCCAGGCGGCGGAGCTCGCCGAGCCGGGCATGACGACGCTGATCGCGGAGGTCGGCGGAGTCCCGGCAGGCTTCGCGCAGGTGAGCGCTCGGCTGCCGCCGCCCGGGCTGTCGGCGGAAGGCGGGCGCTTCCTCTCGCGATTCTACCTCGAGCAGGAGTGGATCGGGCGCGGCATCGCTCAGCCACTCATGACGGCCGTGCTGGACGCCGCACGCCAGAGTGGGGCCAGCTATCTCTGGCTCACCGTGTGGCAGGAGAATCCCCGGGCGGTGGCGTTCTACCGGAAGTGCGGTTTCGTGGTGGCTGGCGAGACCACCTTCGTGCTCGGTGGCGACCCGCAGGTGGATTGGCTGATGACCTGCAGGGTCTGACTTCCCCGGGCGGCTGGCGGGATGCGGTACCGTCCAGTAGTATCGGCTCATTCCCTATCAGGGAGGTGCCACATGCCGGTCGTTCGCGATATCCTCGCCCGCAAGGGGGTCGAGACGGTCACCGTAGCCCCGACCGTCAGCGTCCTCGAAGCCGCCCAGATCATGAATGCGCGCGGAATCGGTGCCGTGCTGGTGCTCGCCGAGGGTGAACTCGTCGGCATCTTCACCGAGCGCGACCTCATGCGCCGGGTTGTCGCCGAACAGCGCGATCCCGACAGCACTCCGGTGGGCGATGTGATGACCCGCCACCTGGTGACCACGCGCGCCGACATCACCGTAGAGGAATGTGCCTCCCAGATGACCTCGAGGCGGATCAGGCACCTTCCCGTCATCGGTGATACGGGGCTAGCCGGCGTCATCACCATTGGCGACCTCCTGGCATGGCAGGTAGCAGAACAGGCCGTCACGATTGCGCAGCTCAACAGCTTCGTCTACGACAATCGCTGAATCCGCGCGGTCAGCGCGGCGGCGCAGCGCGCCCGCGCCGTGGCGGCTGGTGCTCCTCGCCCTCGCGGGGGTGAGCGGCGGACTCAGCGCCCAGCAGGCGCCGCCGTGGCTCGCGGGGTGCTGGCGCCAGGTGGAGGCGGGCCAGATCACCGATGAGGTTTGGCTCTCGCGCGCGGGTGGGGCGCTGGTCGGCATGAGCCGGACCGTCGAGAACGACAGCCTTCGCACCTGGGAATTGATGGTGATCCGGGAAGGAGCCAACGGCCTGGCTTTCGAGGTGACAGCCTCCGGTCAGTCGATGGCGGTCTTTCTGTCCAGCACCATCACCGACAGCACCGTGGCGTTCGAGAACCTTACCAGGGACTATCCGCAGGTGATCCGGTACGCACGGCATGGCGCCGATTCCCTCATCGCCGTGGTGAGCGGAACGATCCACGACCGGCAGCGGGCGATCGAGTTCCACTACGCCCGGGTGCCGTGTCCCTCCCCCTGAAACCCGCGGGGGCACCTTTCGTCGTGCCCGGACATCCCGCAAAGCTCTCCCACGCTATCAGCAGAGGCCACACGCATGTCCGCTCCATCGGGTAATCCCCTGGTCCGCGCGGCCGTCCTGGGCACGGTCCTGCAGGTCTTGATGGTGGTGGCAGGCCACTTCAGCCCGGCCATTGCCGGGCTCTTCCCGATCGTCGGCACTGGTCTCGGTGGAATCGCCGGGGTTCTCGCCGGGCGCTTGGGCCCCAGGCGAGGCGTGGGGACGGCCGTGGGGGAGGGGCTCATCGCCGGCGGGTCGGGCGCGCTCATCGGGACGGTGATCTCGCATCTGCTCGGCGACGTACCGACCTCGATCATCGCGATCGGCACCGCAGCCTCCGGCGGGGCGGGCGCGATCGGTGGCGTCGTCGGGCGGCTGCTCGCCATCCGCGGTACATGATCGGCGAACCACACCGGCCCCTCAGTGGCGAGCGCGATCTCGACCGGCTGCTCGCCACGATGGAGCCGGTGCTCGACCCGGCACGATACGCCTTCTGCCGCCGCCCCGATGCCCTGCTGCCCCCTGGGATCATCGCCCTCGGCAGCTTCCGAGAAACCGAGGGCGTCACGCTCATCATTGATGCGGCCACCGCCGAACGCCTCGGCTACCCCGCGGACTTCCTCGCGCGGCGCATCGTCCTGACGATTCACTCGGATCTCGGGGCGGTCGGCTTTCTCGCCCGGGTGAGTGCCGCCCTCGCGGCGGCCGGCATTCCCTCGAACGCCGTTTCCGCCGCCTACCACGACCATCTCTTCGTTCCCGAACAG
The DNA here is from genome assembly GCA_963817435.1 of uncultured Gemmatimonadales bacterium. Taxonomy (GTDB): domain Bacteria; phylum Gemmatimonadota; class Gemmatimonadetes; order Gemmatimonadales; family GWC2-71-9; genus JADJOM01. Next base: position 403,470 of record CAWFNY010000001.1, on the reverse strand, counting down.
GACGCCGATCGCGCCATCGCGATTCTGCGACACCTGCAGCGCAGGACCGCGGAAGGTGGCCTCAGCGAAATCCTCTACTCCGTCACCATTCACGTCGATGCCGTGATCGCGGATGAGTGGGTGTCCTGGATGCGTGCCGTGCATGTCCCCGAGGTGCTCAAGACCGGCGGCTTCCTGGGTTGCACCATCACCCGCGAGATCGCCCCGTCCCCGACCGGCAACCGGGTCACGTTCGTGCTCGACTACCGGGTCCCTTCACTCGAGACGCTCGACGCCTATCGGACCCGCCACGCGACGGCCCTGCAGAAGGCGCATGCCGATCGATACACCGGCCGTTTCGATGCCAGCCGGTCGGTGCGGACCGTGCTTGCCTTCCCCTCCCCCGGACCTGACGGCGTCTGACGCCGCGGCCGGACACGCCCCCATGCTCGAACTGGCCTATCTCGCCGACCATCGCGAGGTCATCCCGATTCTCGCCCGCTGGCACCACGCGGAATGGCGACAGTTGATCCCCGACTGGCCGCTCGAGCTCGCCGAGTCCGAGCTGCGGAGCCATACCGCCCGACGGGCGCCGTCGACGACCATCGTCGCGCTGGAAGATGGGACGCCGGTCGGTTCGGCCAGCCTGCTCGAGGAGGACATGCCGGAATTCCCTCCGATCGGCCCGTGGCTGGCCAGCGTCTACGTCGCGCCGGGCTGCCGCGGCAGGGGCATCGGCGGGCGCCTCGTCGACCGGATCATCGAGGAAGCCGGTGCACAGGGAGTGGGACGGTTGTATCTCTTCACGTCCGGCGCGCGCCGGTACTACGAGACCCGCGGCTGGCAGGTATTCCGGCCGATTCCCGTAAGCGGGCATGAAGGAGTGATCATGCACCTCGACCTTCGCGCCGGACGATATAGCTTTGACGGCAGGACGGCGGACGCCGCCCGCAACCTGGAGGAACTATGACGGATCTACGTGCGACCTGGCAGAAGGTGCTGGCCGATCTGGAGCGTGAGCGGGATGAGCTCAAGCTCAAACTGCACCTCGCCAAGGCCGAAGGCCGGGAGGAATTCGCGAAACTCGACGATCGCATCGCGGAGCTGCGGATGCGCGCCGATGCGGCGGGTTCCGAAGCGAAGGGCGCGATGGGCGATATCGGTGAGGCGACCAAGAAGCTCACCGCGGAAATCCGGGCCGGTATCGACCGGGTGCGAAAGACGCTGTGACTGCCAGCCTGACACCGACCTCCAACCCAGTCTGAGCCCATGTCCGAGCAGGCCCTTTCCAGTCAGATCGCCCAGTTGCGCAGTCAGCTCACCCTCGTGGACGCCCAGCTCGCCAAGAGTGAGGGAGCCCCCGAGGGCCTCGAGGACCTGAAGACAGCGGTCGACAATGTCCGCACCAGCGTGTGGGCTGTCCTCTCGGCATCCCGCTCCAACAACTACCCCGGGTTCATCGCGCGGTTTCGGCTGCGGCGCTGCATCGACATCCTGAAGGCGGTACAGAACGACCTGGACTCGGATGTCGGCAAGACGATTCACCCGGAACACTCGGAGATGCAGATCCTGCTGCAGCAGATCAACGAGCGAATCGGGAAACTCCGGAGTCAGGGCGGTGGGTGAATTCGGGACCGGCCTTGGCCTCTGGCCAGGGCTGGTCAGCGCGGCGGTCGGCCTCGGGCTCGCCGCCGCCTGCGGGTTCAGGGTCTTCGTCCCCCTCCTCATCGCCAGCCTCGCCGCCCACTTCGGCCACCTGCCGCTCGCCGGAGGCTTTGAATGGCTCGCGACCGTCCCGGCCCTCGTGGCCCTGGGAACGGCCACCGTTCTCGAGGTGGGCGCCTATTACGTCCCTTGGGTCGATCACGCGCTCGATGTCGTGGCGACACCAGCCGCCGTCCTGGCGGGGATGCTCGCCGCCGCCTCGGTCGTCACCGACCTCCCGCCGCTGCTCAAGTGGAGCACGGTGATCGTCGGCGGCGGAGCGGCCGCCGGCCTGATTCAGGGTGCGTCCGTGCTGCTCCGCCTGAAAGCGGGGACGCTGACCGGCGGACTCGCCAACCCGTTCGTCTCCACCGCGGAACTGGTGGGCGCCGGTACGACGGCGCTGCTGGCAATCCTCCTGCCGCTCGTCTGCCTGGCGCTGGTCATCGTGCTGCTGGTCGCCGTGTTCCGGGCGACCGGTCGGCTGTTCTTCGGGCGCCGGCACGCCCCCACCGGCTGAGCGACCGCCGCCGGCGACGATCGACTCCCGCCATGCGTCTCATCCTCCAGGGAGACAATCTCGAGATCGCCCGACAGTTGCCCGATGGCTGCGCCGCGCTCATCTACCTCGACCCCCCCTTCAACACCGGACGCCGGCGCGTACGCACTCAGGTTCGCACGCCCCTCGACGCCGATGGCGACCGGCTCGGCTTCCAGGGTAAGCGCTACCGCACCGAAATTCTCGGGCACCGGAGCTTTGCGGACTCGTTCGATGACTATCTCGGCTTCCTCGAGCCGCGTCTGCGCGAGGCGCACCGCCTGCTGACTCCGCACGGCTCCCTCTTCCTGCACTTGAACCCGCGGGAGGCGCACTACGCCAAGGTGCTCCTCGATACGATCTTCGGCCGCGAGTCGTTCATCAACGAAATCATCTGGGCGTGGGACTACGGTGCCCGCACCCGCACGCGCTGGCCGGGGAAGCACGACACCCTGCTCTGGTATGCCCGCCACCCTCGTCGGTTCACCTTCAACTACAGCGCGATGGACCGGATCCCGTATCTGGCGCCCGGGCTGGCCGGCACCGACAAGGCGCAACGTGGCAAGACGCCCACCGACGTGTGGTGGCATACGATTGTGAGTCCGACGGGACGCGAGAAGACCGGATACCCGACCCAGAAACCGCTCGGCATCCTGCGACGTATCGTGGCGGTGCACTCCCTCCCCGGGGAGCTGGTGATCGACCTCTTCGCCGGCAGCGGAACGACAGGGGTGGCCGCTGCCGAGGGAGACCGCGAATTCCTCCTCGTCGACAAGAGCCGCACCGCCATCGCCGTCATGCGTCGCCGCCTGCTTCGTCACGGTGCGCGCGTCGGCACCATTCACGACGCCCTGCTCGGAAACGGACGTGCCCCATGAATCGGACCACCTGCGCCGGCCTCCTGCTACTGACGCTCGCCTGCGCGCACCAGCCCCCGGCAAGGACAACGCCCGATTCGCGCTTCGCGGCCGTCCAGGCCCGCGGCGCCGAGGTGATGGGCGTCGATCAGTACACTTCCACGCACGTGTTCGAGGATCTGGCGGACGGCGGGAGAATTCTGCTCGTGCGTCAGGATACCAGCGACACCGAAGGCACGGCGACGATCCGCGCCCATCTGCGGGCGATCGCCGACAGCTTCGGCAGGGGGATCTTCTCCAGCCCCGCCGCGGTCCACGCCATGACCGTCCCCGGTACCGAGACGATGGCCCGGCTGCGCGACCGGATCGGCTACTCCGTGTCCGACCAGCCGGGCGGCGGCGAAATGCGCATCACGACACGAGATCCCGAAGCAGTCGGGGCGATCCACGACTTCCTCGCCTTTCAGCGGATGGACCATCGCGCCGCCGGCCACGAAGGCATGGATCATTCCACCATGCACCCTCCGGCGCAGTCACCATGACCCTCTCGATCAGCTCCCCGGCGTTCGCGGACGGCGGCGCGATTCCCAGCACCTTCACTTGCGAGGGCAAGAACAGTTCGCCTGCCCTCGCATGGCACGGCATCCCCACCGGCGCCCGGAGCCTCGTCCTGATCGTGGACGACCCGGATGCCCCCGACCCGAAGGCTCCGAAGATGACCTGGGTGCACTGGGTGATCTACAACCTCCCTGTGCACTCGACGGGCCTGCAGGAAGGAATCTCGCCAGGCGATCTGCCGAGTGGTTCACTGGAGGGCTTCACCGACTTCAAGCGTACGGGATGGGGTGGCCCCTGCCCCCCCATCGGGCGGCACCGGTACTTCTTCCGGCTCTATGCGCTGGACGCGGTTCTGCCCGACCTGAAGCACCCTGCCCGGGCCATCCTCGAGAAGGCGATGGCCGGGCATGTGATCGGAAACGCGGAACTGATGGGGACCTACGAGAAGCGGCGCCGCTAGGCCACGTTATCGGTGTCCAGTTGACCGCTGAGGCGGCGGCTGATGTGCGACCAGGAGAGACCGATGGCCAGCACCAGGCTCACCGCGATCAGGATAAGATGGGCGATCGCCTTGCTGCTGGTGGGCGAGATGACGCCGTAGTAGATCATCGCCCAGATGGTACAGCCGAAGAGGCCAAGCACCAGCAACGCGCCGCCAGCGCCGAGCGAGCGCCGCGTAGCCTGCAGGAACACCGCCCATGCCGCGATCAGTGCCAGGCCTGCGAAGGCCTTGAGCGGCGTGAAGGAGTGGATGTACGCCATGAGCCCGCTCTCGCCGGGCTTCGGCTGGAAGGTCCAGTGGAAGAACGATACCCCTTCGGGGTTGTACGTCACGTACACGAGAACCAGGGCGGCAGCCAGCCGGCCCAGCAGACCGCTCCAGGAAAATTCCTTCGCTCCCATCGGCACTCCAGGTGTGGGGGACGACCGCCGAGGCGAAGGTAGCAAGCGCCCCCGGCCCGCGCCAGCGCGTTCTCCATCCCGGCTCTGCCTGGTCAACCCCTTCGCCGGCCGATGCCGCGCCGCGGCCGTCTCCAGGACGCAGGAGCAGGTGACCTGAGTCGCATGATCCCCGGAATGCACGACGGGCCACCCTTGCGTTCGAGGGTGGCCCGTTCTCTCTTTTGCCGGTCACGCGAGGTCGTGGTGATCACCCGGGGAGGCCATATCAATACCGTGTTCTTCCAGACCACCGGTCTGCTGATTCTCTCCAATGTCTTCATGACGTTCGCCTGGTACGCCCACCTGCGAAACCTGGCGGATCGCCCCTGGTACGTCGCCGCCCTGCTGAGCTGGGGGATCGCCCTCTTCGAGTACCTGCTGCAGGTCCCGGCGAACCGTATCGGCTACACCGCGATGTCGCTGGGCCAGCTCAAGATCCTGCAGGAGGCGATCACGCTCAGCGTGTTCGTACCCTTCGCCGTCTTCTACATGAAGCAGCCGTTCAAGGTCGACTACCTCTACGCCGGCGTGTGCATTCTGGGCGCCGTCTACTTCATCTTCCGCGATCCGAAGGGGTGACCGGGCCCAGCGCTCCGCTGGCCGAGAGCCCCACAGGAAGCAGAACCAGCGTGACCAGCGTGGAAAGCGTCAGCCCGCCGATGACCGCGATCGCGAGTGGCCGCTGCAGCTCCGCGCCGGAGCCCAGGCCGAAAGCCAGCGGGAGCAGACCAGCAAGCGTGCAGACCGTCGTCATCAGGATCGGTCGCAGCCGGATGCGCCCCGCCTCGGCGAGGGCCTCATCCGGGGAGAGCCCCGTTGCCCGGAGCGCGCGTGCGGCATCAAGGAGAATGATGCCGTTCTTGACGACCAGCCCGACCAGCAGAATCAGCCCCATGAAGCTCGAGACGTTGAACGGCACTCCGGTGATGGCGAGACCGCCGAGCGCACCGGTGAGCCCGAGCGATGCGGCCAGCAGGATCATGATGGGGCCACGAAAGCTCCCGAACTGCGCCACCATCACGAGCAGCACCGCCCCGGCAGCCAGCCCGAGCACCAGCAGGAGCTGGCGGAACGACTCCCGCTGTCCCACCGACTGACCACCGTACTCAAGCGACACCCCCGCAGGCAGCGACAGCTTGCCGAGCCGCTGTCGGATGCCGGCCATCACCTCGCCGAGGCTCGCCCGTTCTGGATCCACGGCTCCAGTCACCATGACGACGGGGCGGAGATTCTCCCGCAACAGTTCGGACGCATCACTCGTGTCGCGGACATCTCCCAGGCTTCCGAGCGGAGCCCAGCCCCCGGCGCCGATGATCGGCACCCGGCCCACCACCGCGGGGGAATAGCGCACGCTGTCGGGCAGGCGCACCCGGATCGGCACCAGGCGATCCGGCTCCCGCACCGCGCCGGCGTCCGCACCGAACAGGGCGGCGCGGGCCTGTTTTGAGGCATCCGCCGCCGACACGCCGAGGCGCGAGAGGCGCACCGGATCCAGCACCACCTTGATCTCGGGGAGCTGCCCGGCATCACCGTCGAACAGATCCTCCAGGCCGGGCACGTCCTCGATGGCCCCGGCGACCTGCCTGGCCGCCCCCCGCGCCACGGTCACATCCGGATGGAACAATTTGAGTTCGACGGGTTCGGGTGCCCCGGTGAGGTCGCCGAGCAGGTCCTCGAGAATCTGGTGGTATTCGATCCGGACTGCGGGCAGCTCCCGATCGAAGCGATCGCGCAGCCGGTTCATGACCGCGTAGACCGACTCGCCCCGCCTGCTCCGCGGCTTGAGCAGCACCGTCATGTCGCCGCGATTGGGGGCGGTCGCAAAGAGGCCCAGCTCCACGCCGGTCCGCCGGGTGAAGGCCTCGATCGCGGGATCCTCCCGGAGCACCGCCTCGATCTTCCCGACTTCGCGATCGGTCTCGGCAAGCGACGTCCCGGTGGCGGTCCAGTAGTCGAGAATGAATCCGCCCTCGTCCATCTGCGGGAGAAAGCCGGTCCCGATCGACCGCCAGGCAAGTACCGCCAGCGCCACCATGCCGGCCACGATCGCGAGAGCCAGCACCCGGCGGCCGAGCACCCGGCGCACCAGGCCGGTGTACCAGGCCTCGATCCGCGCGAGTGACACACCGGGTTCGAGATCGCCCGCATGGCGCCGCTGTCGCGCGGCCAGAATCGGAATGACGGTGACCGCGTAGACGAGTGAGAGCAGCACCGCCACCGCGAGGGCCAGTGAGAACGACTGGAAGAACTGCCCGACGACCCCCTCGAGCAGCGCGAGCGGGGCGAAGACCACGACCGTGGTGAGGGTGGAGCTCGCGACTGGCGCCAGGATCTCATCGGTTGCAGCGAGCACGCTCTCGGCATCGCCGGCGCGCCCCGCCGCCTTGCGGGCGATATTCTCGACCACGACGACGGCATCGTCAATCACCAGTCCGATCGCGACAGCGAGGCCGCCGAGCGACATCAGGTTGAGCGAATCGCGAGCGGCGGCGAGCCCGGCGAAGGTGCCGATGACGGCCAATGGCAGCGTGATCGCGGCGGTGACGGTGAGATCGATCCGGCCCAGAAACAGGAAGAGGATCGCGATCGCGAGCAGGCTCCCGATGAGCATCGCGTCGCGGACGCTGGCGATCGAATCGCGCACCAGGACACCCTGGTTGTAGACCGACTCGAGCTTCACGCCGGCGGGAAGGAGCGGCCGGATCGAATCCACTGCCGCCTGCACCGCCTCCGCGACCCTGAGGATGTTGCCCCGTGGCTGGCGCGAGACGTTGATGAGCGCGGCCGGCGCGCCATTGCCGGCGGTGAGCTGGAACCGATCCTCGACGCCGTAGCGCACCCGGCCGAGGTCCCCGACCCGAAGCAGGGCGTCTCCCTGCCGGCGTACGATCGTGGCGGCGACCGCATCCGGTGTCGCGGTCAGCGCGGAGACCATGATGCTGTACTGCAGATAGCGGCGGTCCAGCCGGCCCGCCGCCGTGACGATGTTGGTGGCCGCGATCTGGTCGGCGACCTGGCTGACGCTGATCCGCCGGGCAGCCAGCCGGGCTGGATCGAGTTCCACCGAGACCTCGCGCACCAGCCCGCCCTGCACCTCCACCGCGCCGACATCCGCGAGCCGTGCCAGGCGGGGACGGATGGTGAACTGGGCCAGGTCCCGGAGCAGCACCGGGTCGCCGCCGGTCAGCTCGTACTGCAGCATCGGGAATACCGACGGTGTGAGTCGTTCGGCGAGAATCGTGAGCCCGGCCGGAAGGGACGGCTGCAGCGCCGCGATGCGGCCCTGCACCTGCTGCAGCGCGAACGGCATGTCGGCGCCGGGCCGGAAATTCAGGCTGAGTTCCGTTGCGCCCCGGACCGTACGCGTACGGATCTGCCGCAGGTCGATGACCCCGCTGACCGCCTCCTCCAGCGGACGGGTGACGGCGACGACCATGTCGCGGGGCTCGAAGGTTCCGCCCTCCGCGACGACCGCGATGCGCGGAAAGGTTGCCTCGGGATAGATACCGGCAGGCAGCGTCGCGAGTGCGTAGACACCCGCAGCGGTGAACAGCACGGTGGCCAGCAGGATCGGCGCCCGGTGGCGCGCCGCGAACCGCGCGATGCTCATTCCGGTCGAGGGATCGTCGGGACGACGTGCATCCCGTCCGCCAGCCCATAGGCGCCCGACGTCGCCACCCGAGCGCCGGCAACGATGTCACCGCTGATCGCGCTGCGCCCGCCGCTCTCGGCCTGCACCTCGACCGGATGTCCGTGAGCGACCGAGTCCGGACCGATGACGAAGACCATTGTGGAGCCACCGACCAGCACGATGGCCGAGTCGGGGACGATCAGCGCGCGCCGGAGCGCTGGGAGGATCACCCGGGCCGTCGCAGCCCCACCCGGGCGAAGCATGCTCCCGGCCGACGCCACCCGGACGACGACCGCGCCCGCTCCTGTCAGGGAATCCACCCCGGGCGCGATCGCGTGCACCCGCCCTGCGCGCGGGGCGCCACCACCTTCACCTGTCACCACGGCCATCTGACCGACCGCCAGCCGGGCGAGTTCAGCCGGCCCCGCACTTGCCAGCAGGTCCAGGCCGATGCCATTCACGATCTCGACCAGCGGCTGACCCGCGCTCACCCGCTCGCCGGGCTGAACCAGCACCCGCTGGATTCCGCCCGCAAGCGGACTCGTGATCCGGGTCCGGGCCAGCAGGCGCTCGGCGGCCACCGCCGCGGAGCGGGCGCTGGTCGCCGCCGCCTCTCGCTCCTCGAGTTGCCGACGGGCGGTGATCCCCTGCTGGAACAGGTCCCGCTGGCGCGCGAGGTCCGCCTCCGCCGCGTCAGCCGCCGCCCCGAGTGATCGGGCCTGGGTCACGAGCTCGGGCGCATCCAGCTCCACGAGGAGCGCTCCAGCCCCGACGCGATCGCCGACCTGCGCATGGATCGCGCGCACCACCGCGTCGGTCGGCGCGGCGAGCTGGGCACTCGCCCCGGGAAGCGGGACAAGCCCGCCTGACAATTGCAGTGTTTCGGTGAGCGTGTCTTCCCTGACGATGGCGATGCCGACCGGCACCGCGGTCGTCGCCGGGGCCACGTCCTGATCGCCGCTGCCACAGGCAGTCACCAGCAACATCAGCGTGCCCAATTGCCGTCCGCTCATTCTGCCTCGCCGAGTGCGCGGTTCCATTCCGCCATGGCCTCCTGGAAGCCCAGCAGGTCATCCACCGCCTCTGCGCTCACGTCGCGCTCCGCGCGCAGCGCCTCCAGCAATGGGATGATCCCGGTCTCTCCGGCACGATAGGCCACCGTGGCCCGCTCGCGAAGCCGGCGCGCGACCGGCAGCAACGAGTCCCTCGCGACGCGGGCACGCCCCGCCGCCCCGGCGAGCCGTGCCCGCGCCTCGCCCAGCCGCCGCGCCGTCTCGAGGCGCACCTCCCCGGTGGCAGCGGCGGCCCGTGCCGCTTCGGCCTGCGCCAGCGCCAGGGTCCCGCCGCCGCGCTGCCACAGCGGTAGCGGAATCGAGATCCCGAATACCGCGAGGGCTCCACCCTTGCCCGAGGGATCGTCCCAATCCGCCCCGGCCGTAAGACTGGGCAGCGGCATCCGAGCCAGCGAGGCGCGCCGCGCCCGTTGCGCGGCCGCCGACGAGTCCGCGACTGCGGCCAGAACGAGCGGTCCGGCTGCCTCTGGCGTCTCGGGACCGGTCGTCCCTGCGGCGAAGGACAACCCGTCATCCAGACGCCCGGCCGGTATCGGCTGCATTATCTCAGCCGCGCTCCATCCGATCGCGCGGGCCAGCCGCGCCCGGGCGATGACCGAGGCTTCACGGGCCCTCGAGCTTCGCTGTCCGGCCCGCACCGCTTCAAGCACGAGCTGGTCCCGCTCCGCTTCGGCAATGTCCCCACTGGCGACCCGTCGGGCCCCCAGTGAGGCGAGCGAATCGGCAACGACAGCCTGCGCCTCCGTGACCCGCTCGATCTCGGCCGCGGCGACGGCGCCGTAGAAGGCCAGGCGGACGTCCGCGGCCAGGTCGGCGGCGGCCTGCTGTGAGTCGGCGACGGCCCGGCGCACGCCGGAAGCGGCAGCCGCGCGGTCGGCCGGGCGGGTGAGCAGCCAGTCGAAGGACTGATCGAGCGAGGCGTGCTGCCGCGGGGGATCCTCGGTATAGCTGTAACTGGCGACTGGATTCGGGAGGGTGCCGGCGACTCGCACGCCGGCTCGCGCGGCGTCCACCGCGGCGGCGGACACTCGCACCTGTCCGCGATGCGCCCGTGCGTGGACCAGCGCCGCCTCCAGGGTGAGTGAATCCCCCGGAGACTGGCTCAGCAGAAGCGAGGCGAGAAGGAGTGGAATCATTCGGGTCGCCGTGGACGATAGCCTCTCCCCCAGTCCGGTGCCACGGTGTTACGGTCTCCGCCTGGTCTTGAGAGTGTCCACGGCCCGCTCCCGCGCCTCGGCCCTCGGTCCCTCGTGCTGCACCGGCAAGACCTTGCCGGTCCTGGCATCGACGTTCACCTCGTCGATGCCGGGGCGCCCAACGGTCTTCAGGTCGAAGGAGTAGATCAGCCGGCCATCCTCGTTCTCGATCTCGGCGCTCTCAATGGTGGCGCCGGGGATTCGCGCCTGAGCCAGCCTGATGGCGGAATCGGGGCTGAGCTTCGCGCTGGCGAGAAGGCCCGGCTCGCCCTCCTTGATCGTGACGCCAGGCTGCTGGGCGGCGAGCTGCATGGTGGAGCCAGCGAGCATCACGGCGAGCGGGAGAACGATGAACCGCATGGCAACTTCCTCGTGAGAGTGGACCGGGATGCTGGCCTCCCCCTAGACTAGCGCCGCTGGCTGACAGGGCGATGACAGCACCGGCAGTTCAACTCTCCGGTTCAGGCGACAGCGGAATCGAGATGGCGTAGAGATTTCTTCCCTCGTGATGGATCGTGCCGAGGCTGCCGCCGTGCGCCTTGGCGATCCAGCGCACGATCGTGAGGCCGAGTCGCGCGTCGCCGCGCTCATCGGTCCGATCTGCCGCTGCGGGCCCCGCGCTGGCCACCTCGAGCGTCGCACTGTCGGCGTCTCGCCGGACAGTAATCACGATCGGTGCCTCGGCCGAGCCGTGACGGCAGGCGTTCTCCAATAGCTCGAGCGCCGCCTCGCGCAACAGTCCTTCGTCCCCCATGATCTCGATGCCGGTCATCGCTCCAAGTTCGAGTCGATGACCAAGCGCCTGCGCCCGGCCCCGCATCAAGTCCGCCGCCTCGAGCGCGACCGCATCAAGCTCGACCACCGCAGGGCGTGGCACCTGTTCCCCCGCCTCGGCCCGCGCCAGCAGGAAAAGCTCATCCACCCGCCGGCTCATCTGCGCCGAGGCCCGGCTGATCCGATCGAGCGCCGCGCGGTAGCCTTCCGCTGGCCGCTCGTGCCCGATCGCGAGATCGCTCTCGCCGCGAATCAGCGTCAGGGGCGTGCGGAGCTGGTGCGCCGCCTGCCCCAGGAAGCGCTGGGTCTGCCGTTGTGCATCAGCCAGCCGGTCGAGGAGCCGATTGACCTGGTCGGCGAGGCGATCGAGTTCATCCGGCGGGTCGGCAACCGGGAGCCGGTGGTCCAGCGCGCCGGGAGTGATGCCCTCGAGTTGTTGCGCGAGGGAGTGGAACGGCGCGAGCGCCCGGCGGGCCAGGAGATAGCCCGCGGGGAGTGAAACGAGCAGCACCAGCGGTACACTGAGCGCGAGCCACCTGGCGAGAGTCTCCAAGTCTTCGGTAAGCGGTGCGGTCGACTGGGCGACGGTAACCACGAAGCCGCCGCCATCACTGCCGGTCGCGGTCGCGATGCGGAGATCTCCCTCATCATCCAGCGGCACATCCAGGAGTGCGCCGGGTGCCGGCCGTACGCTGGACCGCGCGAGCGCGGCGAGCCATGCCGGCGCGCCCCGCTCGCCGAGGACGGCGCCATCCGGCGAGCGAATCGAGAGCGCGGCGATGCCGGGCGGCCACTCGTCCAGGGCATCGTGCACCGCCTGACGCAGGGTCGGCGCAGGCACCTCCGCCGCCTCGCGGGACACGGCCGCCGCGAGTGCCGACGCCGAAGCAGTGATCTGGAGGTCCAGACGCCCATCGGCGCGACGGCGCAGCAGCCCGAAGAGACTCACATCGAGCAGGGCGAGCCCGAGCAGCATGCCGAGTGCAAACCAGCCGGCGAGCCGGAGACGGAGACGGCTATAGCGCATCAGGAGCGGGCTGGTCGGTGAGGAGATAGCCGGCGCCACGGACCGTATGGAGGAGCGGCGGGAGCCCCGGACGGTCCACCTTGCGCCGGAGCCGCGCGATCAGCACCTCGATCACGTTGCCGACCGGGTCGAAGTTGTCGTCCCACACGTTCTCGAGGATGCGGGCGCGGCTCTGGACCCGCCTGGGGTTCCGGAGCAGGAACTCGAGCAGGGCGTACTCGCGCTGGGAGAGCCGCAGGGCGGTTCCCGCCCGCCGCGCCACGCGGGCCGCAGTGTCCAGTTCGAGGTCGGCCAGCCGGAGGGTCACATCGAGCGTCGGGGCGGGGCGGCGGGTGAGGGCGCGGCAGCGCGCCAGCAGCTCTTCCACCGCGAACGGCTTGGCAAGGTAGTCGTCCGCGCCGGCATCCAGTCCGGTCACCCGGTCGGCGAGGCCATTCCGGGCGGTCAGCATCAGGATCGGGGTGCTGCCACCCTGCGCCCGGAAGCGACGGGCGACCTCGTAGCCGTCCATCGCCGGGAGACCGACGTCGAGAATCGCCAGGTCGTAGGGGGTGATCGCGAGCGCGGTGAGCGCCGCGGGGCCGGTCGTGACCAGGTCGGCCGCCCACGCCGCCTCCCGGATCACCCGCAAGAGTAGCTCTCCCAGTCCGGGGTCGTCCTCGACGATGAGCAGCCGCATGACCGTGCAATCTAGGCGGGTTGGATGACGGCAGAATGACGGTTATCCTACTGCCAGCCGCTGAGCCGGTTCCACCCCGTTTTCCGAGGTGCAGATGACCCAACCCCTGGTCGGCATCGTGATGGGCAGCGACTCGGACTGGGAGGTCATGCAGCACGCCGCGAAGCAGCTCGCCTTCTTCGGGGTACCCCACGAGTCCCGCGTCGTCTCCGCCCATCGCACTCCGGATCTCCTCTACAGCTATGCGGCCGAGGCGGCGGGCCGCGGGCTTCGCTGCATCATCGCCGGCGCAGGCGGGGCCGCGCACCTCCCCGGCATGCTCGCCGCCAAGACCCCGGTGCCGATCCTCGGGGTACCGGTGCCGTCCAGGCACCTCAACGGACTCGACTCGCTGCTGTCGATCGTGCAGATGCCCGGCGGCATCCCCGTCGCGACCTTCGCGATCGGCGAAGCCGGAGCGAAGAACGCCGGACTCTTCGCAGTCTCGATCATCGCCCGCACCGACCCCGCCCTCGGCGCCAAGCTGGACGCCTTCCGGCAGACCCAGACGGATCGCGTTCTGGGAATCACTCTCCCGGAGCCGACGTGATCCACCCCGGCGCCACCCTCGGCCTCCTCGGCGGGGGACAACTCGGACGGATGTTCACGCAGGCGGCGCAGCGGCTGGGGTTTGAGGTCATCGTCCTCGATCCCGATCCGATGAGCCCCGCGGGGCGGATCGCCTCCCGTCACATCAGGGCCGCCTACACCGACCAGGAAGCGCTGGGGGATCTCGGAAACAGCACCGAGGCGGTCACCACCGAATTCGAAAACGTCCCCGCCACCTCGCTCTCCTTCCTGCGCCAGTTCGTCCCGGTACGGCCTGGTGCCGAAGCCGTCATGCTGACCCAGGACCGGGTGGTGGAAAAGAACTTCGCTCGGGAGCAGGGGCTCGGCACGGCCCCCTTCCATCCGGTGGTGAGCGTGGCCGAGTGCGCGACCGGGTTCGCCGCGATCGGGGCACCCGCCCTGCTCAAGACGGCCCGGCTGGGGTATGACGGCAAGGGGCAGGCGAGCGTCGATTCTGCGGATGCGGTGCGACAGGCGTTTGAGCGGTTTGGCCGGCAGCCCTGTATCCTCGAGGGCCGCTTGAAGCTCGAACTGGAGATCTCCGTGGTGCTGGCGCGGGCAGCCGACGGAGCAATGGTCACCTTTCCGGTCGCCGAAAACCGGCATGTGGACGGCATCCTTGATACCTCGATCGTGCCGGCCCGCGTCAGCCCCGCGCTCGCGTCCGAGGCGCGTGCGGCCGCGACCGCGCTGGCCACGGCGATGAACTACGTCGGCACGATGGCGGTCGAATTCTTCGTGGTCGAAGGCGACCGGCTCCTCGTCAACGAGATGGCACCTCGGCCGCACAACAGTGGCCATTATACACTTGATGCCTGTGCCACCGATCAATTCGAGCAGCAGGTCCGCGCCCTGGCCGGACTGCCGCTCGGCGACACCGGATTGCTGTCTCCGGTGACGATGGTCAACCTGCTCGGCGATCTCTGGGTGCGCGGCGAGCCCCACTGGGACCGCGCCCTCGCCGATCCGCGCGTGCACCTGCACTTGTACGGCAAGACCGAGCCCAGGCCCGGGCGCAAGATGGGCCACATCAATGTGCTGGCGCCGACCGCCGAGGAATCGCTCGCGGCCGCCCTCTCGGCCCGCACATCACTCGTCACTCCGTAGTGAGGTAGTGCCATGCTGACGACCCTGCTCTCCACCGCGATGCTCTTCGCCCCGGTGGCTCCGCTCCCTGTCCAGGCGGATCTCGCCTGCATCACGATGAACACCAAGAACCTTCCGCTGGCAACGCGGAAGAGTCCGCTCGACTCGCTCTCATTCAGGGTCGGCAGCGCGGAGGTGAAGCTGTGCTACGGCCGGCCGTCCGCGAGGGGCCGGACCATGATCGGCGGCGAGAGCGTCCCGTATGGCAAGCTGTGGCGCACCGGGGCCAATGAGCCGACGATGATCCATACCACCGGCCCGATCGTGATCGCGGGCGTCGCCGTCCCGGCCGGCACCTATTCGATCTACACCATCCCCGATCCGAAGACGTGGCACGTCATCGTCAACCGCTCGATCACCCAGTGGGGCGAGGAGCACGGGTACACCGACGCGGTGAAGGCCCAGGAGGTCGCCCACGGCATGGCGGAGAGTTCGGCGCTCAGCACTCCGGTGGAGACCTTCACCTTCCGAACCGAGGCCGGCGCGGGCGGTGCGGTGAATCTGCTGCTGGAGTGGGAGAAGACCCGGGTGACGATTCCGATCACGGCGGGGAAGTAGGCAACAGCAGCCCGATTCGCGCCCTCGCGGGAGCGGAATCAGAGCGGCCCCTCGAACCCTCTCGGGGGTCGCTTTCTGTTGGCCTGGAACCCACCATCGCCCGGAATCCGCCATGCACGCTTCTTCGGCCCATCTTCACCCTCCGCTTATGCACGCCTCGCTAGGCTAGGTTCAATCGTCGCCTCGGTACCACGTGCCTGCGAGACGATTCTTCCAGGTAGCTCGAGAGGTTCCCATGAAAAAGTGGCGTGCAGGACCTGTACTGCTCTGCGGGGCCATCGTTGTTGTTGCCGGATGTGCGGATCCGGCCGGGCTCGGCGAATCCCGAGCTCCCGCTCAAGCCGCGATGGTCATTGGTGGCAGACCGATGGATCTCGGTACACTAGGCGGGCCCAACAGCTCAGCCGCGGACATCAACGATGCTGGCGTGGTCGTCGGCTCGAGCGATGTGGCCGATGGCACCCACGCCTTCCGCTGGACGCGCGCGCGGGGTCTCGTCAACCTCGGGGAGCTGGGGGGCGGATTCAGCGAGGCTCTACAGATCAACCAGAAGGGCTATGTGCTGGGCTACAGCCGCGATCGCGAGCAGAACCTGCACATCGTCATTTGGACGCCGGACAACAAGCTGATGGATCTCGGGCGGCCGCCCGGCACTGAGGGCTTCTACGTAGCGGGATTCAACGATAAGAACACGATCGTGGGGGGCCTGTATGGGTATCCGGAGGGACTTCCCCATCTCTTCAGCTGGAACAAGGAAACCGGCTACGTAAGCATCTCGGACGGAACCTCGGAATTGTGGGTCTCGGCCATCGACAACGACGGCAGCATTGCTGGAACGGGGGGCGGGCTGGGTGGCGTGTATGGCTGGTTCTTCAAGCCCAGGGCTACGGAATTCGTCGTAATCGGCACCCCAACGGGCAACAACGGTTGGGCCACTGGGATGAACGACCGCCACCAGGTAATCGGCTTTGACGAGTCTGGGCCGAGCGGCATCGGCCTGTACCCGGATTATTGGACCGCACCATTCCTCTGGACCCCGAGAACGGGCTTCACCTACCTCGGCACGCTCGGTGGTTGGAACGGTCAGCCAGTCGCCATCAACAATGGCGGAGAGATCATTGGCTGGAGCAGCACGATTCCCTTCAACGAAGAGTCACCGTCGACGGGATTCTACTGGTCCGAGAAGCTGGGCATGGTACGGCTGCCGGGCTTCGA
Organism: uncultured Gemmatimonadales bacterium; assembly: GCA_963817435.1. GTDB lineage: Bacteria > Gemmatimonadota > Gemmatimonadetes > Gemmatimonadales > GWC2-71-9 > JADJOM01. Next base: position 386,984 of record CAWFNY010000001.1, on the reverse strand, counting down.
CGGCGGCCTGACCAGTCCCGGAGGCATCAATCTGTACGGCCAGATCGCGGGGACAGCGCTGAAGCCGTCGGGAAACTGGCATGCCGTTGTCTGGACCCGTCCCACCGGAACGCCAACGGCAGCCGCTCTGGTCGCCCGGCCCGGGAGCCCGATTGCAGCCGCGGGGCGCTTCGGCGAGTGCCTGTCCAACCGAGAGGCCTACCGGACCCGGAACGGGGTCGGCCAGTGCCTGGCCAATGGAGGGGCGACAGTGCGCACTCCTCGGTAGCTGTGGCAGGGGACTCGTTGGATGAGTGCCCGGCCACGATATCGACGCAGCGCAAAGCAACGACCCCCCGACAAGCGTCGGGGGGTCGTGTTGCGTGATGCGGCCGACTGTAGCGGCCAACGGAATGGAGGCGGAGGGAATCGAACCCTCGTCCGAGTGAGCTTCCAGAACCACCCCTACGTGCGTAGGCGCATCTCTTTGCGTCGACCCGGACCGGCGCTGCGCCAGCCTTCCCGGGCTCTATCCCCTGTGTTCTCGTGGTCGCCGTCGGAGCGGCGGCGCCCACCAGCCCGGCTTTGCGAACCAATGTCAGCGCCCCGGACAGGCTCTGCGCATCGGTGGAGCGTTAAGCGAGCCTGAGGCTCAGCTTACGCAGCCATTGCCAGTTCAGAGTTGGCAGTTGAATCAGTCCAGACAGTTTTACCAGGAACCTGGACCTGGGCACGCAGTGTTTCCTTCACCAAACCCGTCGAAGCCAGTCGCCCCCGATAGGTACATCAATATAACAGGGCGGACCGCCCCAGGGGGGCGGTCCGCCCTGCTCATACGACCCTCCCGGTCGCCTTCCCCTACCCCACCAGCGGCCGCGCGGTCTCCACCCGGTTCCGGCCGGAACGTTTGGCTTCCATCAGCGCCGCGTCGGCTTGCGCGGGGAGGTTCTCCAGGCTCCGGGTGGTGTCCGGCATCGCCGCAACCCCGAAACTCGCGCTGAGCGGCCAGGTGCGCCCCTGCCAGTCCCACGTAGTCGTCCCCAGCTTGATCCTGATCCGGTCGGCCGCCTTGGCTCCATAGTGGAGATTGGCGCCGGGGAGCCAGATGGCGAACTCCTCCCCGCCAATCCGCGCTGCAGTGTCCCCCCCACGGATCTGTTCGTGAACCAGGCGGGCGAAATGCACCAGCGCCGCGTCGCCGGCATGGTGGCCCATGGTGTCGTTCAGCAGCTTGAACTTGTCGAAGTCGGCATAGATCAGAGTGCCCTGGGAGAGCCCGACCTTGTGCATCGCCTCATCCAGCCCGCGGCGATTCTTGAGGCCGGTCAGCGGATCGGTGATGGCGGCGTTCCCCTTCTCCTCCATGACCCGCGAGCGCGCCATGCGCGGCCCCGCGTTGCGGAGCGCCTCCTGCACCTCGGCGATCACCGGCCCGATCGGATCGCCGTCATCATCGGTCCAGAATGCCACCGCCCCGACGGTCTGCTCGCGGTCCCGGATGGGCAGGATGATGGCCGGCGTGAAGTGGGTCCGCCGATCGTGCACGATACCGCCGAGTGGGTCGGCGATGCTGGTGAGCGAAGCGACCTCGCCGGTGGCGACCTGGTGCAGCGGGCTGCCGGGCTGCGCGAAGAGGTCCAGCAGGCGGCGGTCGGCGCGGCCCGAGGTGCCGACCACCTTCACCTGTCCCTGCATCTCGACCGCAACGATGACTTCCGCGTCGAGAATGCGCTCCATCTGGTACGCCAGCCGAAGCCCGATGCTGCCGAGCGATTCGTGGGCGCTGCCCTCCTCCTCCGCCAGCGCCCGGTCGAGCATTGGCTTGCGTCCGAGGCCATCCAGCAGCGCCACGAGATCGTTGCCCGCCTCGCGGAGCGCTTCGGCCGAGGCCTCGGCGCTGAACAGCATCCCCGCGATGATCCCGCCCGCCGAGGCGTAGAGCAACGAGCCGACCTCGAGCCGCTCTGCGCCCGAGGCGGACTGCTGGCGGAGCGCACCGAGTCGCTCCTCCACCGACGCGAGTACGCCGGAGGACAGCGCGCCGCCCGGGGTGATCCGGTGCCACCGGGGCACGTCCTGGCCTTCCTGCGCGGGCGCCGACACCCAGACGCCGAGGGCCCCTCGCGCTGACGCGAGCCAGCCGAGGGCCGGATCGGGGAGGAGCACCGGGTCCACGCCGGCACCGGACGAATGCGCGACGGGATCGCGTCTCCAGAGGAGACCTCCCACCGCTCCTGCCACTACGCCTCCGAACAGCCAGCCGATGGCGCTCATCACATCCACCCCCTTCGGCGGAACCAGCTCCAGATCGCGGCGCTCACCGCGATCATGACACCCCAGATGGCCGGATAACCCAGCGGATGGCCAATCTCCGGCATGTGCTCGAAGTTCATGCCGTACACGCCGACGATGAACGTGAGCGGCAGAAAGAAGGCGGAGAAGATCGTCAGGACCTGCACCACCTCGTTGGTCCGGTGCGCGGCAAGCGCCAGCTGCATGTTCAGCAGGTTGGTCACGTCCTCGAGCAGTTCATCGGCGTAGAAGTGCATGCTTTCGGCGTTCTCGCGCAGGTCCTGCATCAGCGGCCCCGTGCGTTCCCCCGCCCCCTGCAGGCGGGTCGCAATGCTCAGTGTGCGCCAGAGGAGCCGCTTGGCCAGGGTCACTCGCCGCTTGATGAGATACATGCCACGCAGCAGCGCGGTGACGTCGTGGTCGCTGAGCAGCTGCGCCTCGAAGGTATCCAGCCGCGCCTCCGCGTCGACCAGCGGCGCCTCATAGCTCAGCACCACCGCGTTGGTGATGTCGACCAGCAGCTCGGCCAGGCCTCCCCGCGCGTCCTCGGCGAGCGGAGTCCGCTGCTGCCACTGGTGCATCACCGCGCTCAGGTACGGTTGTTCCTTGCGATGGATCGTGATCAGGAACTCCGTGCCCCAGAAGACCGCCACTTTCCGGGTGAACGCCTGCACGGTGTCAGCGCCCGCCTCGGCCCGTTCGTCCGCCGCGCGCAAGATGACGAAGCTCGTGCCATTGAACCTCTCGAACTTGGGGAGGTGCTCCGGATCGAGGCAATCCTGCACCGCGGTAGTCGTGAGACCGTACTCCCTGGCGACCGATTCCAGGTCGGCCAGCGTGGGTTCCACCAGGTCGAGCCAGCGGAACGCCGGGGCCGAGGACTGGTACACCGTGCGGAGCATCTAGCGGATGCCCCCCGCGTCCGCTTCAGGCACGGGAGCCCTGGAGGCGAGAATCCGGACGGCGGCCATCGCCGCTCCAAAACCGTTGTCGATGTTCACGACGCTGATCCCTGCCGCACACGAGTTGAGCATCGCGAGCAACGCGGCCACACCCCCGAAGGAGGCGCCGTAGCCGACACTCGTCGGCACCGCGATCACCGGCGAGCGCACCAGGCCGCCCACCACGCTCGGAAGCGCCCCTTCCATGCCGGCGACCACGATCAGCACATCGGCGGCCCGGAGTGCATCCCCTGCGGTAAGCAGACGGTGAAGGCCAGCCACCCCGACATCCGTCAGCCGCTCTACCGTGCACCCCATGACACTCGCGGTGACCGCGGCCTCCTCGGCCACCGGCAGGTCGCTGGTGCCGGCGCAGACCACGAGGACGCTGCCGACGGCGGGCGCACGATTGACCTCGGGCCGCAGCGCCACCGTTCGGCCCACCGCATTCCATTCCAGCCGCTCAAACCGCTTTGACAGCGCCAGCGCCTGCTCCGGAGTCGCCCGGGTCCCGAGGAATCCACCACCAGCCTCGGCGAGCCGCTGGCAGATCGTCACCACCTGATCGGTGGTCTTGCCGGCGCAGAAGACCACCTCGGGATGGCCCTGCCGCAAGGTCCGGTGATGATCAATCTGTGCGAAGCTGAGCTGTTCGGTGGGAAAGTGGCGCAGACGGTCCAAGGCGTGCACCGGACTGAGCGAACCCGCGGCAACCTCCGCCAGCAGGCGCTCGAGTTGCTCGGGGTTCACGCCACCTCGGCGACAGGCCGCACGGCAGAGTGATAACTCGCAAAGATTGCCTCTGCCTCTGCCATGGTCTCCACCTGGAAGAGCCGGGCCCGAAGGTCGCTCGCTCCATGCAATCCCTTGGTGTACCAGCCGAAATGCTTGCGGAACTCGATCACCGTCTTGCGGCTGTCGCCCTGCAGACGGATCGCGAGCCGGGCGTGCTCGAGGGCTACCCGGAAACGTTCAGTGGCGCCAGGCGGTGCCGGACGCTCCGCGCCTGCAAGGAGCGCCCTGGCGTCCCGGAACAGCCACGGGTTGCCGAAGGCACCCCGGCCGATCATCACGCCCGCGCAGCCGGTGTGACGAACCATGCGCACGACGTCTTCCGCCGTCTGGACATCCCCGTTGCCGATGACCGGGATGTCCAGTGCGTCGACGACCCGCGCGATCTCGTCCCAGTTCGCCTTGCCGCTGAACATCTGGGTGCGGGTGCGGGCATGGAGGGTGAATGCCGTCGCTCCCGCATCCTGCATCCGGCGGGCGATGCCGACGGGGTCACGCAGTTCATCGTTCCAGCCGCTGCGCGTCTTCACCGTGACCGGCAGATGGGTCGCGGCGACGCAGCCGCGGATGATCCGTTCGACGAGCGCCATGTCGCGGAGACACCCCGAGCCACCATTGCGCTGCACCACCTTCTTTACCGGGCAGCCGAAGTTGATGTCGATGAATTCCGGCTGATAGTGCTCCGTGATGAGCGCGGTCGCCTCGGCCATCGCCTGCGGGTCGGCCCCGTAGATCTGGATGCCGATCGGACGCTCATGCCCCTCGAATTCCGCCCCTTCGAGGGTGTTTCTGATCCGCCGGCGGATGGCCTCGGAACTCAGGAACTCCGACACGACGACGTCCGCACCCATGCTCCGGCAGATCTGCCGGAACGGGGCTTCCGAGACGCCAGCCATCGGAGCGAGGAGGAGCGGGATGTTCGCGCCGGAGTGATACGGTAACCGCATGGCAACAAAATACTTGCGAGCGGGGGCGATCACAAGTAATCTTCCCCCTCCATGCCCCTCCGCGATTTTTTCGAAGCTGAGTCCCTCGCGCTGCCGCTCCGCGCGACCAGCGCCGAGCAGGTCCTGCCCGAACTGGTCGGTCTCCTGCGACTGGACGAGCGCTCGAGCGCCACGCTCCTGAAGGTCCTGGCGCGCCGCGAGGAGCTTGGCTCGACCGGCGTCGGCCGCGGCATCGCGATTCCGCATTCCCGATCGCTCGTGGTCAATCGCGTTCGCCTGGCCTACGCGCATTCGCCCGCAGGCATCAGCTGGCGGGCAATCGATGACCGCCCGGTGCACCATTTCTTTCTGATCGCGGCTCCCCCAATCGAAGTCAGCAATCAGTATTTGCCAATCCTGGGAAAGATCGCGACGTTCGCCAAGGAGCCGGACGTACCCGACCGGCTGTCCCGGGTGAGGTCGCCGGAGGAGTTCTTCGCGCTGCTGGAGGAGAAGGGCGTCTGACGCCCCAGCCGGCCCGAGATGACGAAGACGGGGCCCTTCGGGCCCCGTCTGCTATTCCCACTCGATCGTCGCCGGCGGTTTCGAGCTGACGTCGTAGACCACCCGATTGACCCCCTCGACTTCGTTGGCGATCCGGTTCGATATCCGCGCGAGCACCTCGGGCGGGAATGGATACCAGTCCGCCGTCATGCCATCGCGGCTGGTGACGGCCCTGAGCCCGATCACCTGATCGTAGCTTCGCTCATCGCCCTGTACGCCGACCGAGCGGATGGGGAGGAGCACGGCGAACGCCTGCCAGATGTCGTCGTACAGCCCAGCCGCCCGGATCTCCTCGATGTAGATGTGATCCGCCTTCTGCAGGACATCAAGCTGGCTCCGGTTGACGTCGCCGAGAATCCGGATGGCGAGGCCGGGGCCCGGGAAAGGGTGCCGCCCGACCATCTCCTCGGGAAGCCCGAGTTCGCGCCCGACCTGCCGGACTTCGTCCTTGAACAGCTCGCGCAGCGGCTCGATGAGCTTGAACGGCAGCTTCTCCGGCAGCCCGCCGACGTTATGGTGGGTTTTGATGGTAACCGAGGGGCCGCCAAGCGGCGACATCGATTCGATCACATCGGGGTAGAGCGTTCCCTGGACGAGGAAGCCGATGTCGTCGCCGACCTTGCGAGCCTCCTGCTCGAAGACATCGATGAATGCGTGCCCGATCCGCTTCCGCTTGGTCTCAGGGTCGGTCACGTCCCTCAGGTCGGCCAGAAAGCGGTCGCTCGCGTCCACCACCCGGAGGTCGATGCCGTAGTGCCGGCGGAAGGTGTGCTCCACCTGTTCCCGCTCGTGCAGGCGGAGCAGGCCGTGGTCCACGAAGATGCAGGTGAGGCGGTCGCCGACGGCGCGATGCACCAGGACGGCAGCCACCGAGCTGTCGACACCGCCTGACAACCCGCAGATCACCCGCGTCCGGGACCCGACAAGCGCCTGGATCCGCGCGATCTCGCCATCAATGAAATGCCCCGGCGTCCAGTCCGGCACGCAGCCGCAGACTTCGAACAGGAAGTTGTGCAGCATTTCTGCGCCGCGCGGCGTGTGGGCGACTTCCGGATGGAACTGCACCCCGAACAGCGGGCGGGTGTCGTGCTCCATCGCCGCGACCGGGGCGTTCAGGCTCGAAGCGGTCACCGTGTAGCCCGCCGGGGCGGTGTCCACGTGGTCACCATGACTCATCCAGACCGGCGTCTCCTCTCCAAGGCCGAAGCCGTGGAAGAGCCGTCCGCCGTCCACCCGGACCATCGCCCGGCCATACTCCCGCCGGTCGGCGCGCTCCACCTTGCCACCGGACATCTGCGCCAGCAGCTGCATGCCGTAGCAGAGACCCAGCACTGGCGTGCCCAGATCCAGCAATGCCGGCTCGGCGGTGGGGACGTTCTCTCCGTAGACCGAATTCGGGCCGCCGGAGAGGATGATCCCCTTGGGCTTCCACTCGCGGATCCACTCGACCGTTCGGGACGGGGGATGGATTTCACAGTAGACGTGTGCCTCGCGCACCCGGCGCGCGATCAGCTGCGTATACTGCGAACCGAAGTCGATGATCAGGATACCGTCGTGGTGCTTGGTCACGCGTGGCCCTCTCTCCTGCTGAGCGTTGGCGCGCACCCTCGGGTGCGCGTACTTGCGCGAAGGAAGTTCACGCCTCCCAGCGCGGCTCCGGGGTTTCCCCGGCATAGAGGTCCTCGACCCGCTCGCGCGGGCGGACCACGGCCCAGCGACCGTCGTCCACCATCGCCTCGGCAGGTCGCGGCCTCCCGTTGTACGTCGAAGCCATCACGAAGCCGTACGCCCCGGCGCCGAGGACGGCGAGTTGGTCCCCAGCGGCGACTCCAGGCAGGATCCGGTCGCGGGCGAGGAAGTCCCCCGTCTCGCACACCGGTCCGACGATGTCGACGACTGACTCGGGACGATGCCGGGCCTCGAGTTCCACGATCTCGTGATAGGCCATGTAGTGGCTGGGCCGGACCAGGTCGTTCATGCCGGCATCCACCAGGACCAGTTCCTTACCGCCAGAGTGCTTTCTCGAGAAGACGGTGGTGAGCAGCAGTCCCGCGCTGCCCACCAGGTAGCGGCCAGGCTCGAGCACCAGGGTGAGTCCGGTCTCGCGCGCGAGCGGCAGCACCGCCTGGGCGAAGCGCGCCGGCGAGAGCGGCTGCTCGTCGCGATAGCGGATGCCGAGACCGCCGCCGATGTCGAGGTTCTCCAGCGTATCGACACCCGCGGCGCGCACCCGCTGCACCAGCCCGATCAGCTTCATCACGCCCTCCCGGTAGGGGGCGGTATCGAGAATCTGGCTGCCGATGTGCATGGCGATGCTGTCGAGCCGGAGCCGCGGGTGCCGATGGACGGCGAGCGCGAGGTCGATCACCTGATCGAACGGTACTCCGAACTTGATGCCGCCCTGCCCGGTCGCGATGTAGGGATGGGTGTCCGCCGTTACGTCCGGATTGACCCGGATGCCGATCGACACCTGCCGGCCCAGCCGCTCGGCGATGGCACCGAGCTTGGTGAGTTCGTCGGCCGATTCGAGATGGATGTGCCCCACCCCGGCGACCAGCGCCGCCTCAAGCTCCGCGGGCGACTTGCCCACGCCGCTGAAGACGATCCGCGCCGCCGGATATCCGGCGGCGAGCACCCGGTGCATCTCCCCGCCCGAGACGATGTCCGCCCCCGCGCCAAGGTCCCGGAACACCCGGAGCACGGCGAGGTTGCTGTTGGCCTTGACCGCGAAGCAGATCTTGTGCGGCACCGCGCCCAACGCGGCGTCGAGCTCGCGGTACTGCCGGCGGATCGTGTCGGCGTTGTAGACGTAAGTGGGCGTCCCCGCCACAGCCGCGACGTCGGACAGCCGTACGCCACCGAAGTAGAGCGAGCCGCCGCGTCGCTCCAGCCCCGCGTCGGTGAACAGCAGACCCTGATCGGCCACCCGGCCGCCCGTCAATACGCCCTGGCCCACACGGCCTCCGCGACGGAGGGACGCCCGCACCACATGCAGGTCGTCGGAGCCTCCGGCGAGCGGAATTCCTCGTCCGGGAGGCAGCGGATCGTGGCCTTGGTCTGCTCCTTGATGTCCGCCTCACACCTGGCATCGCCACACCAGCCGCCGTACGCGAATCCGCCGTCCCGTTCCAGGAAATCGAGGAACGACGCCTTGGTAATGCCCCGGATGCTGTTCCGCTCGCGGCGGGCCCGCGCCGCCTCGAGCAGCTCGAGCTGCATCGCGTCCATCTCGATGCGCAGCGAGTGCACGAGCCCCTGCGTGGGAAACGGCATCTTCTTGCCGCCCGTCCGGCGCGCCAGCATCACCGTCCCCGCCGCGACGTCCCTGGGCCCGATCTCGAGGCGGAAGGGGACGCCGCGTCCCTCCCACTCGTAGTACTTGGCGCCCGGCTTGATGCCGTCCCTCGCATCCAGATGCGCGCGGATTCCGCCGTTCTTGAGCTCACGGAGCACGTGTCCCGCCGCCTCCAGCACCGTGGCGCGCTCCGCGTCGCTCTTATAGATGGGCACGATGACGCACTGATACTGCGCGAGCCGCGGCGGCGTGATGATCCCGCTGTCATCGCCGTGCATCATGACCAGCGCGCCGACCAGGCGGGTGGAGACGCCCCATGAGGTGTTCCAGACGTATTCCAGCGTGCCCTCGGCGCTCTGGAAGTTGACCTGGAAGGCCTTGGCGAAGTTCTGACCGAGGTTGTGGCTGGTGCCGGCCTGCAGCGCCTTGTTGTCCTGCATCAGCGCTTCGATGCAGTAGGTCCGGAGCGCGCCGGCGAAGCGTTCGCTGTCGGTCTTGCGCCCCGTGAGTACCGGCATCGCCATCCACTCCTCGGCGAAGGTCCGGTAGGTCTTCAAGATCTTGAGCGTGAAGGCCTCGGCGTCCGCCTCGTCCACGTGGGCTGTGTGGCCCTCCTGCCAGAGAAACTCCGCCGTACGCAGGAAGAGCCGGGTACGCATCTCCCAGCGGAGGACGTTGCACCATTGATTCATCAGCAGAGGCAGGTCGCGGTAGCTCTGAATCCACTTGGCGTACATCGAGTAGATGATCGTCTCCGACGTGGGACGAATCACCAGTGGCTCCTCGAGCACCTTGCCGCCGCCGATGGTGACCACGGCCAGCTCGGGCGCGAACCCCTCGACGTGCTCCGCCTCCTTGGCAAGGAAGCTCTGCGGGATCAGCAGTGGGAAGTAGGCGTTCTGGACGCCGTGCTCCTTGAACATGTCGTCAAGCGCGCGCTGCATCTGCTCCCAGATGGCGTACCCGTTGGGACGGATGACCATGCAGCCGCGCACCGGGCTGTAGTCGGCGAGTTCCGCGCGCATGATGACTTCGTTGTACCAGGCACTGAAGTCCTGGGCGCGGGTCGTGAGTGCCTTGTCGTCAGCCATCGGATGCCAGCCGGTCAGAGGTCATGATGCGAGCGCCGCCGTCAGCTCGGCCCCGAGGGCCGCGGCCGGGACGGCCCGCTGAGTCTTGGCGCGGAGATCCTTCAGCTGCACTTCACCACGGGCCCGGTCGTCCGGGCCGATGACGATCGCGAACGCCGCCTGCCTGGCGTCCGCCAGCTTGAGCTGCTTGCCCACGCCATCGGCACGCAGCGCGAATTCCACCCGGATGCCGGCGTCGCGGAGGTCGTGCGCGACATGGAGCACGTAGGGCAGATCGTCGTCAGTCACGCCCGCCACGAACGCATCGATCGAGGCCTCGGGGACGGGGGCGAGCCCCCGCTCCCTCAGCAGTTCACCGAGGACCACGTCGCCGATGGCGAAGCCGACGGCGGGCAGGTCCACGCCACCAAGCTGGTTGAGCAACCCGTCGTAGCGGCCTCCGCCAGCGATGGCACGGAGGGTTCGCCCCTTGTCGAACAGCTCGAAGACCGTGCCGGTGTAATACGCGAGACCGCGCACGATCCCCAGGTCGACGTCCACGAACTCGGCAAGTCCCATGGCCTCAAGCGACCTGAGGACGGATCTGAGTGAATCGAGGCCGGCGGTTGCCCGCGGGACATCCGCGCAGGCCGCCTCGACAGGCTCGATGCCCCTGATCGCGCCGATATCGAGTGTGCGCGCCACCTGCTCCATTGTGAGGTCCGCAGACTTATCTTCCAGAAGCCACTTCGATGTCTTCTCCCTGCCAGACTTCTCGAGGCGATCGATCGCGGCCAGCTGGAGCGCACGCCAGCTTTCGGAAACGCCCGTCGCCTCCAGGAGGGCGATCAGCACCCGGCGGTCCGACAGCCGCAGCCGCACCGCATCCGGTCCCAGACCGAACCCGCGCATCATGTCGATCGCCAGCGCGATCATCTCGGCATCGGCCAGCGGCCCCGGCTCACCGATGAGATCGCAGTTGAGCTGGTAGAACTCCTTCAGGCGGCCCTTCTGCTGCCGTTCGTAGCGGAACATCTGCCCGATCGAGAACCAGCGAATCGGCTTCTTCATTCCCCCCGCGCGGGCCGCCACCATGCGGGCCACGGTCGGGGTGAGTTCCGGCCGAAGCGAGATCTCGCGCCCGCCCTTGTCGGTGAAGTTGTACAACTGGCCGACGATCTCGTCCCCGCTCTTCGCGGTGTAGAGTTCCAGCGGTTCGAGGGGAGGGCCGTCGAATTCCTCGAAGCCGTAGCGGCCCGCCACGCGGCGCCAGGCTTCGAAGATGTAGTTCCGGAAGGCGAGTTCGGCGGGATAGAAGTCCCGAAAGCCCGGCAGGGGCTGGGTGTTCATAGGGGCGGAAAATAGCCCACCCCAGCACCCCAGACTACCCCGGATGCACCGACTATGGCTCCATCCCGAGGGCGGCCATCACATCGCCGACGGTATGGAAGGATCCGGTGACCAGAACCGTCCCCGCCCCCTCCTGCACCTCACGAATCGCCGCTTCAAAGTCCGGGGTCAGGGTCCACTGGGCTCTGGCTGGGGTGCGATTCGGATTGCGGAGCCATTCATCCAGCCAGGTCATGTCCCATTTGCGGCCGGCTGCCGTCGGCGCCACCGTCAGGACGCCCCGGTCCACCGCGGCATCGAGCCGCACCAGCATTTCGGGCCAGGCCTTGTCGCCCAGGATCGAAACCAGTGCGTGTACCGGGCGGGGGACGCTGGTTACCTCGAGCGCCTCACGGAGTGCCGCCATCCCGTCGGGATTGTGCGCCACGTCGAAGAGCCACTTGCCCCGGCGATCGAAGCGCCCGGCGATTCTGGCGCGTTCGAATCCCCGCTCGATGCTGGGGTGATCGGGCCGATAGCGTGGAGGAAGCGCCATGAGAATGCCATGCGCAACCGCCGCATTGCGGCGCTGGAAGGGACCCATCAGGCCGAGTGGGCCAGGCCAGCGATAGTCGGCGGGCAGCACGCCGATCTTCGCTCCCGCGGCCCGGGCCACGGCACGGATCTCGGCGATCAGCCCGGGCTGGGTCTCCCCGATGATGAACGGCACGCCCCGTTTCGCGATCCCCGCCTTCTCCCTGGCGATCAGCTCGAGGCTGTCGCCCAGATACTTCATGTGGTCACGTGCGATCTTCGTCACGCCGCTCACCAGCGGCGTGAGCACATTGGTGCTGTCCAGCCGGCCGCCAAGCCCCACCTCGACCACCGCGATGTCCACCCCGCGTGCGGCGAAGTCCGCCAGGGCGATCACGGTGGTCGCCTCGAAAAAAGTGGCGTTCCGGGCGCGGATGAGCGGCTGCAGTCGTTCGGTCCAGGCGGCCACCGCCGTCTCCGAGATCGGGACCCCGTTGACCAGCATGCGCTCGCGGAAGGACACCAGGTGCGGCGAGGTGTACAGCCCCACCCGGAGGCCCATCTCCCGCAGTGCCTCGGCGATCAGCGTGGAGACGCTCCCCTTGCCGTTGGTTCCGCCGACATGGATCGACGGGTAGACGTTCTGCGGGTCGCCGACCTCCGCGAGCAGCGCGCGTGTCGTTTCCAGCCCGAACTTGATCGTCGTGGTCCGGGGGTAGAGAAACTCGAGTGCCGCGTCGTAGCTGAGTGCCAAGGGCTGGATCGCTGCGTGAGTGTCAGGGGTGTGGTAGGTTTAACCCTCGGGCCAGCACAACACCGAGCAACCTACCGACTCCACTCATGGGCCGCTACACCACACTCCCCGACCCATTCGTTCACGAGCTGCTGGCCATCCCCGGCTTCCGTGAACTGACCGAAGGCTTCTCGCTCTGCCCTGAGTGCGAGCGCTGCGAGCGGAGCCTCGTCTACCTGACCCCCGCCGAACAGGACGCCGCTCGCTCGCTTGAGATGCCGCTCTACGGCAAGGGGTCGGCGACGCGGCTCAACCGGAAGGGCTGCAAGTGCCCCTTCTACGAGGGCGCCGCTTCGGGCTGCAGAATCTACCAGGACCGGCCGCTGATCTGTCATCTCTTTCCGCTCGACATCATCGAGCACGAGGAAGACGAGACCTACTGGTGGGTGCTCTTCGGCGCCTGCGAGGAAGTGGCCCGTGGCAAGCTGGTGGGACGCGTCGAAGAAGCCCGGGCGCTTGCCCGCGAGATCGACCGCCGCATGCCTGACGAATTGCGCCGGTCCTTCATGGCGGATGCGGACGCCGCGGTGTTCGAGCCGGTCTTCTACGACCACCCCATCCATTACCTGCTCCCCCTCTCCCCTGGCGCCTGACGACGCGCGCCGGGGAGACGGCTCCCCAGCCACAGACGAAAGAGCCCCGCCAGACACTCGGCGGGGCTCCTCTCCTGTCCATCCGGCAGCGGTCTATTCCGCTGGCTCCTCCGCCAGCCGCTGGCCGCGCATGTGCCGGAGCAGCCGGGCCGTCGTTTCCCGGAGTGACGCCCGCGGGACGACGTCGTCAATCTGCCCCTTTTCCAGCAGGAACTCCGCGGTCTGGAAGCCCTCGGGAAGATCCTGGCCGATCGTCTGCTTGATCACCCGCTGGCCTGCGAATCCGATGACCGCGCCCGGCTCGGCAAGGATCACGTCGCCCTGCATCGCGAAGGATGCGGAGACGCCGCCAGTGGTGGGATTGGTGAGGATGGAGATGTACGGAACGGAGAGATGGTAGAGCTGGGCGATGGCGGCGGAGGTCTTGGCCATCTGCATAAGCGAGAACACCCCCTCCTGCATTCGCGCCCCGCCCGAAGTACAGACCAGTACCATCGGAATTCGCTTCTCGGCAGACCGCCGCGCGAGTCGCGCGATCTTCTCACCCACGACCGACCCCATCGAGCCACCCATGAACGCGAAATTCATCACGCCGAGATGAAGCGGAGCGCCTTCCAGCTTGGCGGCACCGGTGAAAATGGCGTCCGAGGTGCCAACCTTCTTCTGCGAAGCGGCCAGGCGCTGGGGGTAGTGCTCGAAATTCAGGGGATCGGCGGAACGCAGATTCGCGTAGAGTTCCCGCCACGACCCGTCGTCCGACAACAGCTCGATGTACTCTTCCGCAGTAAACCGGCGGTGATGCCCGCACTCGGGGCACACGTTGAGCACCCGCTCGAACTTCTCCCGGATATCGACGTGCCCGCACGTGTCGCACTTCTCCCATGCGTCCGGGGGTATCTCGAGGCGCTCCCGCACTGACGAGCGGGGCTTCCTCTCTTTTTTGAACCATGCCATGACGGCCATATGGGTTCAGGGAGAGATGTGAGGCTGACTTCAGGGCCACTTCAGGATCACACAATTTGGGGAGGTGCAGCCACCAGCGCTAGACCCTTCTACGTAACCCGTTGTCATACATCGAGATAGCCACCAAGCCTGGAGTCCCACGCCGTCCGCAGGCAGAGCCCAACCCCCACCGCCGTGGACAGCAGGAACGAGCCGCCATACGAGAAGAATGGCAGCGGGATCCCCGTGATCGGCATCACGTTCACCGTCATCCCGACATTCTCGAACACGTGGGTGAACAGCAGCCCCAGGATGCCGAAGACCATCAGTCCTGAGAACGGATCCGTGGCTCGGCGGGCGATCCGGACCAGCACCAGGAACAGTGACAGAAACAGGATGAGCGCGACCAGCACCCCGAAGAATCCCAGCTCCTCACCGACCACGGCGAAGATGAAGTCCGTGTGCTGCTCGGGCAGGAATGCCAGCCGCTTCTGGGGCCCTTCGAGGTAGCCGTTGCCGAACCATCCACCGGAGCCGATCGCGACCTTGGACTGGATGGCGTGGTACCCGGCCTTCTGGGGATCGACTTCGGGGTTGAGAAAGGTGAGCAGCCGATTCTGCTGGTAGGGAGCAAGCTTGCGCCACACCGGCAGGGCGAGGAACCCCATCGCCGAGTTGCCCGCGAACACCGCCACCCCTTCCCAGAAATAGGGCCGCCAGATCGCGATCAGGACGCCGAGCATCACCATCCAGACCAGCCAGGTCCAGAGATTGAACGCCAGCAGCAGGCTCGCCACCGGTGAGGCGAGCATGAGAAGCAGTGTTGGAGGGGTGCCGGCCCAGAAGAGCATGGCGAAGAGGACCCCGGCGAACACCAGGGCGCTCCCCAAGTCCGGCTGAGCCAGGACCAGCAGCGCCGGTACGCCGGCGATCAGCACCGCTGGCAACAGATCCATCATCGTCTCCGGCGCCTCGCGCCGGCCCGAAAGATGGCGGGCCAGCATGAGCACCACCGCCAGTTTGGCGAATTCGGACGGCTGTCCGATCGCGTGGCCACCGATGAAGATCCAGCTCTTGCTGCTGGCTGCGGTGCCTGCGCCTCGGCCGATGACCAGGGTGATCCCCAGCAGCAGAAGGCCGACGACGTAGACGGGCAGCGCGGCCCATTCGAGCAGTCGTGGTGAAAGCCGGAAGGCGAGGTACGCGACGATCGCTCCTCCGCCGATCCAGATGATCTGCCGCCGCCATGCACCGGCCGCGCTGAAGCTCGGCACATCGGTCTGGCCGGCGGAGTAGAGCACGATCACGCCGTACAGCAGCAGCAGCCCGATGACCAGCAGAAACGGCCGGTCCATGCCGAGATTCCGCGAGCGCACCATCAGGGTGTCTCCGCGGGATTCGCCGCAGGCTGCTCCGGACCGATCGGCGTGTCCTGGCGCTGCCCGGACGGGGCATCCCCCGGCAGATCGAGCTTCCGGGGAATACGGGTGTCGGTGGAGTCCGGGCCGAGGACATATCGCCGGATCGCCTGCACGACGTAGGGGGCGACGGCGCTGCCATGCCCACCGAACTCGAAGATCGCGCCGATGACGATCTCGGGCTTCTCCGCCGGCGCGAAGCCGATGAACCAGCCGTGATCCTTGCCCGCGTTCTGGGCGGTCCCCGTCTTGCCCGCGACCGTGAATTCCTTGATGCGACTGCGCGCGGCGGTGCCGCCCTCGACCACGGCGATCAGTGCCTTGCGCAGCCCGCTCAGCTGCTCGGCCGTGAGGTGCAGATCGTGGGGAGCCGCGGTGTCGGGCCGCACCAGATAGGGCGTCGGCGTCTTGCCATCCCCGGCCAGCGCGGCATAGAACCGCACCATGTTCATGAGGGTCTGGGTGTTCTCTCCCTGACCGATGGCGAGATTGAGCATCGCCGCTCCACTCCACCCCCGCGGCCCGTAGCGCTTGTCGAACCACTGCGTTGAAGTGGGCCAGATCGGCGTGGTCTCGTTCGCGAGATCCACGTGAGTCCGGTCCCCGAAGCCCATCGATACGCCGTCGGCCAGCAGGTTGGCGAGCTGCACCCGGAGCCCGAGTTGGTAGAAGTAGACATCGCAGCTCAGCGCAATCGCGCGGGTCAGGTCGAGCGACCCATGGCCGCGCTTGTCCCAGCACTTGAAGTAGCGATTCCCGTACTGCATGCCGCCGGTGCACGGCTGGGGCATATGGCTGTCGAAGCCGACCAGCCCGCGCCGGAGCCCCATGATCGCGGTGGCGAGCTTGAACGGCGAGCCGGGAGGATACTTGACCTGCAGCGCGCGGTTGAGGAGCGGCAGCGTGGGGTCGCTGTTCAGCCTCCGCCACTCTGCGGTGGAGATGCCGCCGATGAAATCGTTGGGATCGTACGCGGGCGTCGAGTAGAGCGCCCGGATCTCCCCTTTGGGGGTCATCGCGACGAGGGCGCCGAGCTGGCCCTTGGGCCAGATGCTGTCGACGAAGAGCTGCAGGTCGAGGTCGATGGTCGTCCGCAGGTTCTTCCCCGCGACGGAGGGGAGTGGGGGTGCCGCACCCTGCTCCCGCACCAGGCGGCCGCGGGCATCCACCTCGATGTACCGCATCCCCGGGGTGCCGCGCAGGGTGTCGTCGTATTCCTGCTCGATGCCGGAGCGGCCCACTACCGAGCCCAATCGAGCCCCCGCGTACCGCGACTGGTCGAGGTCGCTCTGAGTGACCTCACCCACGTAGCCCACCAGGTGCGCCACCGCGGTGCCGCGGGGATAGATCCGCCTGGGCTCCGACTGGATCACGAGCCCCGGCAGATCGGTTCGATGCTCCTCGAGCCGGGCCACCTGCTCCCTGGTCGCGCTTCCCAGCACCATCGCCGGCTGGTAGCGTGCCTGCAGGTAGCGGTTGACCACCTCCTCCGCATCGGCCGAATCGATGGGCACGACCTGGCGGAAGCGGCGCAGCACCTGCCGCAGCGAGTCGGTCGACGAGGCGAGCAGCGCCACTGAGAACCCGGGAACGGTCTCCGCGATCACCTTGCCGGTCCGGTCGTACACGGTCCCCCGCGCCGGCTGCAGCGGCACCGGGCGGAGCCGGTTGTTCTGGGCGCGGAGCCGATACTGGTCGAACTGCAGGATCTGGGTCCGGAAGAACGCCCCAACGAGGACGAGGAAGGCGACGGCGAGCACCCACTGCGCCCGGACGGAGCGTTCCCGCAGGCGGGAAGGATGGAACTCGTTCATGCCTCGAGCCGGATATCGAGCCAGCGCTGAAAGACTACCAGCACCAGGGCTGCCATCAGGGCGGTGGTGATGGCCTGGAGAGGCGCCCAGACGAATAGCTGAACCGTAAGCCCGCCGGTCCCGGGGCCGCTCGCTATGAGCTGCACCGCATTGCGGATCCAGACGCCGAGCGCGATCACCAGCCCGTTGATGAACAGGTTGTCGGGGAAGAAGACCGCCCTGCCCCACGCGGCCAGATAGCCGACCAGCGTGTGCGCGAGCGCCCCCGCCCCGACCCGCGCCGGAGTCACTGCGTCTCCCGCAAGCCCGACCAGGAAACCCGCCACGGCCGCGGTGCCGGGCCGGCTGCGGATGGCGTAGAGCATGAGCGCGAGGAGCAGGAAGTCCGGCGCGATCATGGGGTACCCCAGTCGCGGGCGCACAGCGAACTGCAGCACGGCCAGCAGCCCGAGCACGGCCCAGAGCCGGCCGCGATCCGCCCGGATCGCGATCATGGGGCGGTGTCCCCCTGGAAGGCGCGGACCAGGCTGGTGTCCGTCGTCTTGAGGATCAGTACCTGGCTGGCGCTCGCGGGATTGCCCGAAGGCCGGACGACGTAGATCCGCTCCCAGCCGGTTTCCTCGCTGGCCTGGCCGATCACCGTCCCGATCGGAATCCCCGGCGGATACACGCCCCCAAGCCCGGAGGTGACCACCAGAGTCCCTTCCGGAATCGAGTCGCGGATGGCCACGCCGCGAAGCTGCAGCAGCTGCTCGGTGCCCGTCACCTGCGCTCCCGGCCAGATCACGCCGAACACATTGCCCGGCAGTGTGAAGGCGCTCGCCCGAAATTCGGGATGGATCCAGGTCATCGCAACACTCCGCTCCTGCTCCACGATCCGCACCACCCCGATGAGCCCTTCGGCGGAGACAACGGG
This sequence comes from uncultured Gemmatimonadales bacterium, assembly GCA_963817435.1. Classification (GTDB taxonomy): domain Bacteria; phylum Gemmatimonadota; class Gemmatimonadetes; order Gemmatimonadales; family GWC2-71-9; genus JADJOM01. The sequence continues at coordinate 368,786 of CAWFNY010000001.1, read as the reverse complement.
GTCGAATACCGCCACGCCGGCGCGCTTGCCGGCCGACAGCACCAAGGTCCGCCCATCGGTCGGGTAGCTCTGGTGCAGGACTTCCGCGGCGATGTACTTGGCCGGCAGCCTCGCCCCCAGGCCAAGCAGCCGGCGGAGCCGCTGATTCTCATCGCGGAGGGAAGGCAGGAACTCGGCCGCGTGGGAGGCGGAATCACGTTCCGCGCGGAGGGCGTCGAAGGCGGCGCGGCTGGTGCGGGACTCTTCCGCCCGGGTCTGCATCCACAGGAAGGGGCGGAGCACCGAGACGCGAATGGCGCCCGTGACTGCCGCGCCCCAGTCGGGGCGGGCCAGCATCATGAGCGAGAGGACAACGCAGGCGAAGAAGAGGGCGGAGTCCCGCCGGGAGAGGGAGCGGTCCGACCCGGTCGCCATTACCGGTAGAGGACGCTTTGGTACTTCTCGTAGTCGTCGAGGATCCGGCCGGCGCCTCGCACGACACAGGTGAGCGGGTCCTCGTCCACATGAATCGGCAGGCCGGTTTCCTGGGCGAGCAGGATGTCGAGCCCGCGGATCAGCGCCCCGCCGCCCGTCATGATGATGCCCCGGTCGACGATATCGCTGGCGAGTTCCGGGGGCGTGATCTCCAGCGCGCGACGCACCGCGTCCACGATCTGCTGGATCGGCTCCTGCACCGCCTCGCGGATCTCGCTCGAATGCACCCGCACCGTCTTGGGGATGCCTGACACGAGGTCCCGCCCCTTCACTTCCATCTCCCGCTCGTCGCCGGTGGGCGCCGCGGAGCCGATCTTGATCTTGATCGACTCCGCCGTCGGCTCGCCGACGAGCAGGTTGTAGTTCTTGCGCATGAACTGCACGATCGCCTGGTCGAGCTCGTCGCCGCCGACCCGGATCGAGGTGTCCGAGACGATGCCCGACAGCGCGATGACCGCGATCTCCGTGGTGCCGCCGCCGATGTCGATCACCATGTTGCCCGTCGGCGTCTCGACCGGCAGCCCCACGCCGATCGCCGCGGCCATCGGCTCGGCCACCATGTCGACCTGCTTCGCGCCGGCGGTCTCCGCCGAGTCGCGCACGGCGCGGCGCTCCACCTCGGTGATGCCTGACGGAACGCAGACGATCACCTTCGGGCGGACCCGGAACACATGCTTGTCGATGATGGTCTTCAGGAAGTACCGCAGCATCTTCTCGGTCACGTCGAAGTCGGCGATCACGCCGTCCTTCAGCGGACGCACGGCGAGAATGCCGTCCGGCGTGCGGCCCAGCATCCGCTTCGCCTCGAGACCGATGCCCTTGATCTTGCCGGTGGCCTTCTCGATGGCCACCACCGAAGGCTCGTTCAGCACGATGCCTTCACCCTTCACGTAGATGAGGGTGTTGGCTGTGCCGAGATCCACCGCGATTTCATTCGCAGGGATAAACGAACCGAGTTTTAAGGACGGAAACTTCATCACCGGAGCCAGGCTAGCGAATTGGGCCAAAAGCTAACGGTGGGCCTAAGATGGGACAAGACTGATATTTAGACGACTTGGCGACCGGTGATGGGCGTCACCCGGGGGGCCCGTGGCTCAGCCACCGAGCCGGCCCGTTCCCGTGCTCCCGAACCCGCCCTGACCCCGGTCCGTGGGCGGCAGGGCGGCCACCTCGCGAGAAGGCCGCCGGCTCCACTCGGGCGAACACCAGCTGCGCGATCCGCATTCCGCGGGTCACCTCGAACGATTCCCGGCCCAGGTTGACGAGGGCCACCATCAGTTCGCCCCGGTAGTCGCTGTCGATGGTCGCCGGACTGTTGGGGAGGGTGATGCCATGCTTGAGTGCCAGGCCGGAACGGGGCCGGATCTGGCACTCATGCCCGGCCGGCACCGCAATCGAGAACCCGGTGCGGAAGAGCCGGCGCTCGAGCGACTCCAGGACCCCCGCGTCGGCGCTCGCCAGATCGTGCCCGGCCGACCCGGGCGTGGCGAGCGTCGGCACCGGCAGCCCCTCCCCATGGGGCAGCCGGACGAACTGGACCTCGATCAAAGCACCGACTCGACCTTGACGAGCGGCAGGTTGAACGCCTCCGCGACGCCCGGATAGACCACCTTGCCCTCGACCACGTTGAGACCAAGCTGCAGGGCGCGATCGTCCTTGCAGGCCTTCTTCCACCCGTCCCGGGCCAGACGCAGGCCGTAGGAGAGGGTCGCGTTGGTGAGCGCGAGCGTCGAGGTCCGCGGCACCCCGCCCGGCATGTTCGCGACCGCGTAATGCAGGATCCCGTCCACGAAATAGGTCGGATTCTCGTGCGTCGTCGGCTTGATCGTCTCCACGCAACCGCCCTGGTCCACCGCCACATCCACGATCACCGAACCGGGCTTCATCACCTTGAGGTCGGCCCGCTTGATCAGGTGCGGTGCCTTGGCGCCCGGCAGCAGGACGGCGCCCACGACCAGGTCGGCCTTCCGGATCGCATCAAGAATGTTGTGGCGGTTGGAGTAGAGCGTCGTCACATTGGCTGGCAGCACATCGTCGAGGTAGCGGAGCCGTTCCAGCGAGATATCGAGGATCGTCACCCGCGCGCCCAGGCCCGCCGCCATCTTTGCCGCGTTGATGCCCACGACACCACCGCCCACGATCACCACTTCGGCCGGGGCGACGCCCGGCACGCCGCCCAGCAGGACGCCGCTGCCCCCGAACACCTTCTCGAGATACTTGGCCCCCTCCTGCACCGCCATCCGCCCCGCCACTTCGGACATCGGCGTGAGCAGCGGCAGCTCCCCGTGGGGCAGTTGCACCGTCTCGTAGGCGACGGCAACGGCCCCCGACTTGATGACCGCCCGGGTCAGCTCCTCGGCGGCCGCAAAGTGGAAGTAGGTGTAGATCACCTGGCCCGCGCGCATCCGCGGCCATTCCACGGCGATCGGCTCCTTCACCTTCATGATCATGTCGGACTTGGCCCAGACCTCATCCGCCGTCGCCAGAATGCTGGCGCCCGCCGCGATGTACGCATCGTCGGGGAAGCCGCTGCCGACCCCGGCCCCCTTCTCGATGTACACCGTGTTTCCACGGGTGACGAACGCCTCGGCGCCGGCCGGGACGAGCGCGACGCGATTCTCGTTGGTTTTGATTTCCTTCGGGACGCCGATGATCATGAGTCGACCTGTTCGGTTGGTTGTGTCCGTGCCGGGTCAGCGCTCGGACCAGCGACGCAGGCACACACTTCCGTGTGCACCTACGCCGCTGGCCCCAGGCGGACGACAGTCTGCCGGTCCGGATCGAAAAATTCCCTGGCGATGGCGGCGATCTCACCGTGAGTCACAGCATCGATCTCCGCCAGAATTGCATCGAGCGGGCGGTACTCCTCGCCGTGGAGCACCAGCGTCGCGAGCCGGTTCATGCGGCTGACCGGGCTCTCCAGCGACAGCATCACCTGCCCCTTGAGCTGCTGCCGCCCCGACGCCACGTCGTCATCCGACAGCCCGTCCCGGGCGAGGAGCGCATACTCCGCGCGGATCGCCTCCGCCGCCTGATCGGCGGTCGACGGCTGAGTCCCCACGTACACGGCGGAGACGCCGGCCGCGCGGAACAGCTGCTGATACGCGTAGACGGCGTAGGCGAGACCCAGCTCCTCGCGAATCCGCTGGAACAGACGGCTCGACATGCCCCCGCCAAAGGCGTTGGTGATGATCGAGAGCGCAAACCTGCGCCGGTCGCGATACGCGAAGGTATCGGTACCGAAGACCATGTGGACCTGGGCGGAATCGCGCTCGATACGATGCTGCCCGCCGCGCCTGGCCGGAAGGGGACCGACGGGCGGCAGCGGCTCCATCCGGCCGAACGAGTCGAACCAGCCTTCCTTGGCCAGCAGGGCGACGATCTGCTCGTGGTCCACCCGCCCCGCAGCCGCGATGACGCAATTGCCAGGGTAGTACCCCCTGCGGTGCACCGCCTGGAGATCCGTGGCCGACAGGCTGCCCACCGTCTCGCGCGTCCCGAGAATCGAATACCCGTACGGATGCTCCGGCCAGAGCCGGTCGCTGAACAGCTCGAAGACGATGTCGTCGGGAGTGTCGTCAACGGTGGCGATCTCCTCGAGCACCACGTTGCGCTCGAGCGCCAGGTCTTCGTCACGCAGCAGCGGACGCCGGACCAGATCGGTCAGGACATCCAGGGCCCGGGGCAGGTCCTCGTCGAGGATATGGGCCTGATAATTGGTGTGGTCGCGGCTGGTGTAGGCGTCGAGGCTGCCGCCCCGTACCTCCAGCTCGAGGGCGAGTTGCCGGGCGGTGCGCCGCTCGGTGCCCTTGAAGACCATATGCTCGAGGAGATGCGACACGCCCATCTTGCCGCGGGGCTCATGGGCACTGGCGGTCCGGACCCACACCCCGACTGCGACGGATCGCACGCCGGGGAGGAGTTCGGTGAGAATGGTAAGGCCGTTCGGGGCGACGGTCCGGAAGAGGCCCTGATCGAGGCGGATCGTCTCCACGGGGGACGGCCTTACTCCTTCGGGATGAGAGCCTTCCGGGACAGCTTCATGCGGCCCTTTTCGTCCACCTCGAGCAGCTTGACCTTCACGACGTCGCCCTTCTTGACGACATCCTCGGTCTTCTCGGTGCGGCCGTGCTGCAGCTCGCTGATGTGGAGAAGTCCTTCCACGCCGGGCATGATCTCGACAAAGGCGCCGAACGCGGTGGTGCTCTTCACCGGGCCCTCGTAGATCTTGCCGACTTCCGGCTCGGCCACCATCGACGCGATCATCTGGCGGGCCTTCTCACCCGCTTCACCGCCGACCGCCGCGATCGTGATCAGGCCGGTGTCATCGATGCTGATCTTCGCGCCGGTCGCGTCCTGGATGCCGCGGATCGTCTTGCCCTTCGGCCCGATCACATCACCGATCTTCGACGGGTTGATCATGATCGTGATGATCCGCGGCGCGTACTTCGACATCTCCGGGCGCGGCGCATCGAGGGCCTTGGCCATCTCCTTCAGGATGTGCAGCCGGCCCTTCCGGGCGTTCTCCAGCGCCTGCTCCATGATCTTGAGATCCATGCCCTCGATCTTGATGTCCATCTGGATCGAGGTGATGCCGCTGGTGGTGCCGGCAACCTTGAAGTCCATGTCGCCGAGCGCGTCCTCGGAACCGAGGATGTCGGTGAGGATGGCGATCTTCTTGCCTTCCTTGATGAGGCCCATCGCGACGCCCGCACAGGCGGCCTTCATCGGCACGCCGGCATCCATCAGCGACAGCGAACCGCCGCAGACCGTCGCCATCGAGGACGAGCCGTTCGACTCGAGGATCTCCGACACCACGCGGACAGTATAGGGGAACTTCTCGTAGTCAGGCAGCAGCGGCTGCAGCGCGCGTTCCGCCAGCGCGCCGTGGCCGATCTCGCGCCGGCTGGTGCCGCGCATCGGCTTCACTTCGCCAGTGGAGTAGGGCGGGAAATTGTAGTGCAGCATGAACGACTTGGTGGACTCGGCGGCGGTATCGATGCTGTCGATCCGCTGCTCGTCGTCCTGGGTGCCGAGGGTCACCGCCACTAGGGCCTGGGTCTCGCCGCGCTGGAATAGCGCCGAGCCGTGCGTACGGGGCAGGAGTCCCGCCTCGATGCTGATCGGACGGATCGTGTCGCAGTCACGGCCGTCCACCCGCTCGCCCTTCTCCAGCACCTGCGCGCGCATCACCTTGTACTCGATATCCTCGAGCAGTGCGGAGATCTGCTTGCCCGCGTCGGGATACGCCTCGGCCAGCGCCTCCTTGACCTTCTTCTTGAGCGCTTCGGCATTGGCCGCGCGCGCATGCTTGTCCTTGGCGTTGATCGCCTTGGCGAAATCGGCCTCGGCGAGCTCGCGCACCTTCTTCACCAGCTTGGCATCCGGCTCGTCCTTGACCCACTCGAGCTTCGGCTTCCGGACCTTGGCGACCACCTTGTCGGCATGTCCCAGGATCTCCTTGAGGCCCTTCTGCGCGACCTTGAGCGCTTCGAGCACCTCCGCCTCGGAGATTTCGAGCGCGCCACCCTCGACCATCATGATCGAATCGGCGCTGCCACTCACCGTGAAATCGAGCGAGGAGAACTCGAGCTGCTGGAAGGTCGGGTTCAGAATCCAGTTGCCATCAACCTTGCCGACGCGCACCGCCGCGATCGGACCGTTCCACGGCACCGTCGAGGCCGACAGGGCGATCGAAGCCGCGACCACGCCGAGGACGTCGGCGTCGTTTTCCTGGTCGGCGGACACCACGGTCACGAACACCTGGACTTCGTTCTTGAAACCCTCGGGGAAGAGCGGACGGATCGACCGGTCGATGACCCGCGAGGCGAGGATCTCCTTGTCGCTCGGGCGGCCCTCGCGCTTGAGGAAGCCACCCGGGATCTTGCCGGCAGCGTAGGTCTTCTCGCGGTATTCGACCGTGAGCGGGAAGAAGGGCAGCGTCGACTGATTCGGGGAGACGGTGATCGCGGCGAGGACCGCGGTGTCACCGAATTGGAGGTAGGCCGATCCGGAGGCCTGCTTGGCGAAGCGGCCGGACTCGAGGATGAGCGGGCGGCCGGCGAACTGCGTCTCGATGCGATGTACGGTCACGACCTGTTCCTGTCTCTGGGGCCCCAATAGGTTGAAGGGCGTCCCGGCCGTGATGGCTGAGACGCCCTGGCTCGTGCGGGCTGGTTAGTGGCGAAGCCCGAGCTGATCGATCAACGCCCGGTAGGTCGCCAGGTCGTTTTGCTTCAGATAATTCAGCAACCGACGACGGGTCCCCACCATCTTGAGGAGCCCACGGCGACCGTGGTGATCCTTGGCGTGAGTCCGAAAGTGGTCGGTGAGCGAGTTGATCCGCTCAGTCAGGAGAGAGATCTGGACCTTGGCCGAACCGGTGTCCGTCTCGTGCAACCGCTGCTTGGCGATGATCGCCTGCTTGTCAAAACCCATGCTGCGTGTATCCTCTTGGCACGTGCGGTGGGGCGAGGCCCCGCGAAACGTAATCGTCGATAGCTCAACAAACTAACCCCACGCTCCCCTCTCGGGCAACCCCGCAATGAGCAGCGACGCGCCGCTCCCCGGCTCCCGGTTCGGCCGCTACACCCTGACCGCCCTGCTCGGTCAAGGCGGCTTTGCCTGGGTCTACTCGGCCGACCGGGATGATGGCAAGTCCTTTGCCCTCAAGGTCTTGAAGCCAAGGTACGGAAGCGACCCTGCCTTCGAGAGCCGGTTCCGCCAGGAAGCAGCCTTCGCCGCGGGGCTGGTGCACCCCAACATCGTCCACATCGAGGAGGTGGGAACCGACCCCGGTGTCGCCTTCTTCTCCATGGAACTCCATCCCGACAACCTGAATGCACGGCTGACCCGCGAGAGTCGACTCACGGAGCCCGAGGCCGTCCGGCTTGGCGTGGGGGTGACTCAGGCGCTGGCCTTTGCCCACGAGCGCAACATCCTCCACCGCGACATCAAGCCCGATAACATCCTGCTCGCCGGCGACCTCCGCCCTGTGATCACGGACTTCGGGATCGCGCGGGCCGTCAGCGGGTACGTTGCGGCCACGGGATTCATGATGACGATCGGGACTCCCGCCTACATCTCGCCGGAACAGGCCCAGGGGCGCCCCATTGACGGGCGCTCGGACCTGTATTCTCTCGGCATCATGCTCTACCGGATGCTGACCGGTGAAGTGCCGTTCAAGTCGCGGGATTGGTTCGAACTCGCGCGGATGCACGTCGAGGACACCCCCGAACCACTGCGCAACCGCGACGCCGGAATCTCGAAGCGGATGGAACGGGTCGTCCTCCGCCTGCTCGCCAAGCATCCGGACGATCGTTACCCATCCGCGGCCGCCCTTCTCGATGACCTTGCAGATGCCTCCGCGCATGGCCGGGCCACCGGGGACATTCCGGTGCCCGATGGGTATCTGCGGGACTCGAAGACAGTGAGGAGCGAGGAGGAGGAAAAGAAGAAGAAAGGCTGGTGGAAGGTGTGGTAAGGGGCCGGAGCAGCGACGCATCGCCGTTCCGGCCCCACCGCTGCCTCCGACACGCGCTCCGCAGTGCCTACTTCTGCAGGGAACTCTCGTCAGGCGTCACCAGCGAGGTGGTCTTCCCGTCGAGACGATAGATCGGCCCGCCCGTCGCCGGGCGCACCCAGAAGGCCCCGGAGGGTGTGGAATCGAACACCAGGGCCAGAATCGGCTGCCCGTTGGGGCCGGACAGCGTGACCGTGCGCTCTGGCGCCGCGAAGGAGATGGAATCGCGTTCCGTGCGATCAGGGAACCCTGCGGCGCGCAAGTCGCCAAATACCGAGAGAAACCGCGCGACCTTCGTCGAATCGGCGGAGTGGCTGCCAAGCGACCAGGAGGCGCCCGTTCGGGTCATCGTCCAGTGCGTCTTGCCGCGCCGAACCTCGACCTTCGCGATGCTGTCCGGCTTCACGTCCGCCAGTTGCCGTTCCCGCCATTCGCCCTCACCCCGCGAGAGCATTTCCGCGAATCGGCCCCGCAGCAGATACACATCGGGCGCGCCGGCGCGGCGGACATAGAACCCGTTGAGATCGGGACCGCGATTCCCCACAACGAGGTCGACCAGCGGCTTCCCTCCCCCCACAATGGTCAGCCGTCTGCCAGCCACGGAATCGACGCCGAGCCGCGCGTGCGAGGCCGTGCTCTGCGCGGTGAGTTCGCTCTCGGCGGTGGTGTCCCCCGAGGCATCGAGGAATTCCTGGACGGCCTTGCTCGACGCCGGGGCTCCGTTCACCTGCCATCCGTCGCCCTGCTTCACGAGGGTCAGCGAGTCGGACGTCTCCGCCAGGCTGATCCGCTCCACCGCGCCCGCCGTCAGCGCGGGCAGTGTCAGGCGCCCGGCGTCATCCCGCTTGCCGGCGCCAAAGAAATTGAGGGCCAGCCAGAGACCGAGGGCGAAGACGAGGACCAGCGCGATCCGCTGGAGCACCTTGGGACTCATGCGACCTCCCCACGAGCGCCCGCGAGCGGCGCCCACGGGGTCAGCGCCCGCCGGCGGCGGTTGAGCAGGCGGAGCGCGCCGAAGACCGCGATCAGCAGCGGCACCCCGATGATGTTGACGTACTTGACGCCCTCCTGGACCGTGGGCGTCGCGAACAGCAGCCGCGGCGGCCTGCGATCCCGGCTGCGGATGGAGATCAGCGATTCGTCCTGCGAGAGCCAGTCCACGGCGTTCAGCGCGAGAACGGCGTTCTCCTGCGCGCTGCCGGCGTACCGGTCCGTGGCGAATTCCATGTTGCCCACCAGCACCAGCCGGCCCCGTGGTCCGGTCGAGTCACCCGGCGCGGGCTGGACCATGGCGCCGACGACGCGCGGCTTGAGATCGAACGACGGGAAGTCTCTCGTCGGCGTCAGGTCGATGTCCCCCTCGGCGATTCCGCCCATCCGGCTGGTCCTGAGAATCGGGCGCACGATGGTGCGCGCGTTCTTCAGCATCTCGATGCTGCTCACCCACGGCAGGAAGATCTCGCCGACCCCGTCGGTGACGACCGTTTCGCCACCTGGCTGGGCGCGAACCCAGAACGGATACGGCTGGAACACCTGTCCGCCGCCCGGCCCTGGCACCGGCACCAGCTGATTGGATGACAGGTCGTACACCAGATCCGGGCGCACCTTCACGCCGAACTGCGCGATCAGGGAATTCCAGACCGGTTCCCGGCCGCTCGCCTTGGGCGCCCGGCCCTCGATCGGCGCGCCGGTCGTCATGATGAGCGCGCTGCCGCCGCGGGCGAAGAACCGCTCGAACCACTGCCGCACCGCGCCGCTCAGACTGTCCGGCTGGCCGGCGATGATGAGCGTCCGGATCGAATCGCTCGGCGCCGTGGAGTCCCCGAGCGAGATCGGCCGCACGGTATAACTCTTCGCGAGCTGCTCCTGCAGAATGCCGAAGACCCTGCCATCCCGGCCCCAGTCATCCATCGCGGCAATCAGCCCGACGACGGGCTTCTGCCTGCGGGTCAGGCCACGGATCGCCGCGGCGATCCGGTACTCGAGATCGTCGGTGCGCCGCACGAACGGAATGGCCTCGTTGGCGTCGGCGTACTGAATGACCAGACCGAGATACCCTTCCTTGACCTGCAGCTCCGACTTCCCGACCACGTTGAACTGCACCGGCTGCACGCCGAAGGATTGCGCGTCCTGCCTGGCCGCAGGGTCCTCCGCCGGATCCTTCTCGACCACCTTGATCTTGCCCTTCCCGGCCGAACGCAGGTCCCCGAGCAGATCGTCCAGGTCGCGCTTCATGAGCGCGACTTCCGCCGGCAGTTCACTGGAGGCGAACAGCTTGATGGTGACGATGTCATCCAGCGACGACACCAGCGTCCGGGTCGCCGGGGCGAGCGTATAGGCATGTCCAGGCGTGAGGTCGATGCGGCCGCTGATGTAGCTGCCCAGCAGGTTCACCACCACCAGCACAGCCGCGAGCAGCAGCACGCCGACGCGGAGCCGGCGCACCGCGCCCTGCCCGACCGCAAGCTTGCGGGCGAGCAGCGAGCCGTACGCGAGGGTGAGAAAGATGGCCGCGAGCGAGACGAAGTAGACCGCATCCCGGAGGTCGATCACCCCTCGGCCAATGCTGTCGAAATGTGCGAGGACCCCGAGACGGGCCGCGATGAGGCCGAGTTGCGGCGGGAGCCCCACCACGAGCGGGTTGAGCCCGACCAGCACCAGCAGGAACATCACGGCGACGGCGACGATGAAGGCCGTGATCTGGCTCCGGGTGATGCACGAAGCCCAGACACCCACGCCCGCGAAGCCTGCGGCGAACAGCATGGCGCCGACATACTGCGCGACGACGGGACCCCAGGGCAGTTCCGCGCCCAGGGAAAGTCCGAGCGGGATGGGCAGCGTCAGCAGCAGCCCAGTCCAGAGGAAGAACACGGCACCGAGGTATTTGCCGACCAGCAGCTCGAACTCGGTGATGGGCTGCGAGAGCAGCACTTCCAGCTGCCCGGTACGCGTGTCCTCGGCCAGCGTGCGCATCGCGACGGCGGGCACGAAGAAGAGCATCAGCCACGGCAGCGTATCCATCATCGGACGGAGCGTCGCCGAGTTGGTCAGGTAGACCTGCCGGAAGAACAGGAAATCGTTGATGACGAGAAACACCACCAGCAGCACGTAGCCGGCAGGATTGTCGAACAGCGCCTTGAGCTCCCGGCGCGCGATGGTCATGATGGCCTTCATGCGGTCTCCGCCTTTCCGGTGAGCTGCCGGAAGAGATCCTCGAGGCTGCCCGCCTCCTGGTGCAGTTCGTAGAGGGTCCATCCCGACTGCGCCGCCAGACGGAAGATCTCCGGGCGCAGATCCTTCGCGGCTGAGGCTGTCAGGCGGACCTTCACCCGTCCGGCAACCGGTTCTGCCGGCTCCGCAGCCACCACACCTGCAAGCCCGCGCAACCGCTCGACCACGCCCGCCCCTTCCGCCTCGACGGAGAGGTGCACACTCCCGCCCGCCTGCGCGATGAGATCCGCCACGGGACCGTCGGCGGCCAGCTTCCCCCGATTGATGATCAGCAGCCGCGACGCGACATGCTGAACCTCGGAGAGGATGTGGGTCGAGAGAATGACAGTGCGGTCGCGGCCGAGATCGTTGATCAGCTTCCGGATCTCGACCCGCTGATTGGGATCGAGACCTTCGGTCGGCTCGTCGAGCACCAGCAGATCGGGCTTGTGCAGGATCGCGGCGGCCAGCCCGACCCGCTGGCGGTATCCCTTCGACAGCTCACCGATCGGCCGGTTGTACACCGGCTCGATCCCGGTGGCCGCGACGGCTTCGTCCGTCGCCACGGCGAGCGTCTGGCCTGCCAGGTCCCGGAGCTTCCCGACGAAGCCGACATACTCCGACACCAGCATGTCGGTATAGAGCGGGTTGTTCTCCGGGAGATACCCGACCCGGCGCTTGGCCTCACGTCCGGCCTCCGCCAGCGGCACGCCATCGAAGAGAATCCGGCCGGCGTCCGGCTCGTGATACTGGGTGATCATACGCATGGTGGTCGACTTCCCCGCCCCGTTCGGGCCCAGGAAACCGACCACCTGACCCCGGTCCACGGAGAAGGTCACACCATCCACCGCGGTCACGCTGCCGTAGCGTTTGGTGACTGCCTCGAGCGCAAGAAGTGTCATGGCTATGTGTGCACGATTCGACGGAGAGAATACAGGGGACAGAATGTCGTCGGGGACAGGATGACCCGCCAGACCTGTCCTTCGGGAACTCGACCCGGGGAACCCGCACCGGGTTCTGCGGCCCGGGCCGGGCCTGTGCAGCAGGCGTGCCAGCCCGGGCGCTGCTAGCTCGGGAAGATGCCCCGGACGAACCCGGTGATGCTGTCCCAGTTGCGGACGAAGTCATTGGAGAACGCGAGCACCATCAGCATGATGATGAGCACCAGGCCCACCAGGGTCAGGCGCTCCCGCAGCTTGAGCGACAGCGGCCGGCGCAGCACGCCCTCGGCGAGGAGGAACATGAACTGGCCGCCGTCGAGGACCGGCACCGGCAGCAGGTTGAGCACCGCCAGGTTCACCGAGACGAGCGCCATCAGTGCCAGCAACGCATCGAAGCCGAGGCGCGCGCTCTGCGCCGCCATCTGCCCGATGAGAATCGGTCCGCCGACCTCCCGGCTCGAGATCCTGGCGGAGAGCAGACCCTGCACCGTGCGGAAGATCTGCGTGGAGGCGGCGCGGGTCGCGTGCCACCCCGCACCGAGTGCCTGGAGCCCCGTATATGGACGGGTGGTCAGGCTCACGAGCGGCCCCGCCCCGATCTTGCCGACCGCTCGCGTCCCGCCGCCTGCCTGGGGCTCCTGCTCGGCCTCCGGCGTGACGCGGATCTCTCTCGGCCCGGCCTTGCCCGTCACGCGCAGCGTGAGTTCCCGGCCCGCGCCCTCCCGGATGTGCTCCACGAGATCGTACCACTGGACGATCGTATCGCCATTCACCGCGCGCACGGTGTCGCCGGTCGTCAGGCCGGCCTTTTCCGCCGGCCGCCCGGGCAGAATCTGGCCGATGACCGGCGCGCGGAACGGCAGCAGGGCCTGCGATGCGCGGTAGCGCTCTTCGAGCGCGGCCGGATGGATGGGGAGACGGAGCTCCCGGCCGTCAGCGAGATTCAGGGTGACCGTGTCACGCGAGCCCGAGGCGAGCCCCAGGGTCACATCCTCCCAGGACCGCGCCGTATCGCCGTTGATGAGCACCACGCGGTCACCGGTCTTGAGCTGAGCGAGCGCCTCGGCGCCCGCCGGCAGACTGTCTGTGTTCACCCGGCCGATCGTCGTGGTCGGCTCGAGCTGTTCGCCGGTCTTGGCGCTCAGATAGGTGAACGCGAACCACGCGAAGAGCACGTTCATGGTCACGCCGGCCATGATCACGATCATCCGCTTCCACACCGGCTTTGCCTCGAAGAACTCGTCCTCGCGCACCGGCGACTCGCCGGGAAGGAGCCCGTCGTCAGGCGCACCGCCCTCCAGCGCGCTCGAGGTGCTGCCCTCCTCGCGGGTCGCCATCTTGACGTAGCCACCGAGCGGGAGCCAGCAGATCGCATACTCCGTGTCGCCCCGGCGGAACGACAGCCACGGCACCGGGTTGCCCATGCCGACGGCGAATCGGTGCACCCGGATCCCGGCCCACTTCGCCGCGAGGAAATGCCCGAGCTCGTGCACGAAGATGAGGACGCCGAGGGTGACGGCGAGGGGCCAGATGCTATTCAGGATGGTCACGCCAGCACCTCACGCGCGCGCCCGCGGGCCCACTGGTCCGCCGCGCGTACCGTCTCGAGATCGCGCACCGGCTCGATCCGGTGCGCCTCCAGGACCCGCTCGATGGTCTCGGCAATCCGTCCGAAGGAAATCGCGCCTGACAGGAAGGCCGCCACGGCGACCTCATTGGCCGCGTTGAACGCCGCTGGCGCCGTGCCTCCGGCCCGGCCCGCGTCGACACCGGCCCGGAACGCCCGGAACACCTCCGTGCGCACCGGCTCGAAGGTGAGGCTGCCCGCGGCCACCGGATCGAACCGGCGGGTTCCCCCGTCGGTCATCCGCGCGGGGTGCGTCAGGGCGTAGAGGATCGGCAGTTCCATCGTGGGAAATCCAAGTTGTGCGATGACGCTCCCGTCACAGAACTCCACGAACGCGTGGATGATGCTCTGCGGATGCACCACGACTTCGAGCGCGTCGTAGCCGACGCCGAAGAGGTGATGCGCCTCGATGACTTCGAGCGCCTTGTTGGCGAGGGTGGCGCTGTCCACGGTGACTTTGCTGCCCATCCGCCAGGTGGGATGGTTGAGCGCCTCCTCGACCGTCGCCGCCGCGATCCGCGCCTCGGGCCACTCCCGGAATGGTCCTCCCGAGGCCGTCAGGATGAGCCGCGCCAGGCCGGCCTCGCTTCCGGCCAGGCACTGCAGTACCGCGCTGTGCTCCGAATCCACCGGGATCAGTTCACCGCCGCCCTCGCGGGAGGCCGCGCGCACCAGGTCGCCGGCCATCACCAGCGTCTCCTTGTTCGCGAGCGCGACCCGCTTGCCGGCCCGGAGCGCCGCGAGCGTCGCATCCAGCCCGGCCGCGCCGACGACCGCGTTGATCACAATCGAGACATCGGGGTGCGTCGCCGCCTCGACCAGCAGCGCGGGACCCGATTCCCTCACCAGGCCGCTCAGCGCCGGCCGCCACTCGGACACCTGCCGTGCGAGCGCGGACGCGTTCTCATGGGCCGTGAGCGCCACGACCCGGAAGTCGTCCCGCTGGCGCGCCAGCACCGCGAGCGCGCTCTTCCCGATGGAGCCGGTGGATCCCAGGATCGTGACACCGCGCATCAGAGCACGCCGAACAGCCGGTACAGCGCCGCGGACACCGGAAGGACGAAGTAGAGCGAATCGAACCGGTCGAGGACCCCGCCGTGCCCGGGAATCAGCGCCGAGGAATCCTTGACGCCGACTTCGCGCTTGTAGAGCGACTCCGCGAGGTCGCCCACCTGCCCCACGATGCTGAGCACCGCCGCGAACACCAGCCCCTGCCACAGCGGCAGCGCCACGCCGACCCGGTCGAGGACCAGCAGGTTCATCAGCGGCACCGTCGCCAGCGCGCCGACGACGCCGGCGATCGAACCCGCCCAGGTCTTTCCCGGGCTGATCGCGGGCCACAGCTTCCGCCCGCCGATCGCCTTGCCGCCGAACATCGCCGCGGTATCGCAGACCCAGGTAATCACCAGCGGGAAGAACACCATCCATGCCCCCGCCCACGACATCGTCGGATACTGCGCATGCCGGATGGGGATGAGAAAGGTGGCGAGGCCGGCGGGATAGAGGACGCCGAAAAGTGTGGCGGACGCGCTGGCGAAGGGCCTCCGGTCGGGCGTACGGCGAACCAGGACGATCGTCAGCACCCCGACCAGCCAGAGGCCGCCGATGAACCAGCCCCATTCGGCGAGGTCCATCATCCGGGTGACGTTCAGATAGGCGAGCGCCGGCAGGAGTGCCGCGGAAACGAGCCCGGTACGGGTGAGCGGCTCCGTGCCCTGCCGTCGGGCGAAATCATACAGCTCGCGCGCGCCCAGCGTGGCCGCCACCGAGACGGCGGCCACCAGGGGCCAGCCACCGAGATACACCACACCCAGCGCCGCGGGGATGGCGACCACCGCAAAGCCGATGCGCTGTGCGAGATTGGAAGCCATTGCGTAGGCTAGACCGAGACCTTCCCGAACCGCCGGTCACGCCGCTGGTATTCGAGGATGGCCTCGTAAAGCTGCTCCCGGCCGAAATCGGGCCACAGCACCGGGGTGACGAACAGCTCGGCGTAGGCCAGCTGCCAGAGAAGGAAGTTCGAGATCCGCAGCTCCCCGGAGGTACGGATCAGCAGGTCCGGATCCGGGAAGGCCGCGGTGTACAGCCGGGAGGCGATCGCCTCCTCATCGATGTCCGCGGGATCGAGACGACCGGCCACCGCCTCCTCGGCGAGCTGGCGCGCCGCCCGGGTCAGCTCGGCGCGGGCGCCGTAGGAGATGCAGATGTTGAGCGCGAGCTTGTCCCCGCGGGCGGTGTGCGCCATGAGGCGATCAACCGCCCCGCGCTGCGAAGGCGGCAGCCGGTCCAGGTCGCCGAGGAACCGGACCCGGACGCCCTGCGTCTCGAGTTCCGCCATCTCCCGCGCGATGTATTCCTCGAGCAGCCCCATCAGCGCGCCGATCTCGTCGGCCGGCCGCTGCCAGTTCTCCTGGCTGAAGGCGAAGAGCGTCAGTACCTCCACCCCGGCGGCCAGGGCCCCTTCGACCACCTCGCGGACCGCTTTCATCCCCGCTTTGTGGCCGAACGGCCGCGGCAGCGCGCGCCCGCGCGCCCAGCGGCCGTTACCGTCCATGATGATTGCGATGTGGGCCGGTCGCCTCCCGTTGAGCTTCACCTGCCGGAGCAGCTCGTCGCTCATCCGTTCAGACTTCCATGATCTCCGCCTCTTTGGCGGCGATCAGCTGATCGATCTGCTTGATATGCTCGTCGGTGATCTTCTGGAGCTCCTTCTCGCCACGGGTCCGGTCGTCCTCGGAGATCTTTTCGACCTTCTTGATCTTCCCGTGCGCATCGCCGCGAGCGTGCCGCACGGCCACCCGGCCCTCCTCGCCCAGCTTGTGCATGACCTTCACCAGGTCCCGCCGCCGCTCCTCCGTGAGGGCCGGAATCGGCACCCGGATCAGGCCGCCCTGACTGGCCGGATTGAGTCCCAGGTTGGAGTCGCGAATCGCCTTCTCAATGACCTGCGAAAGCCCCTTGTCGAAGGGCTGGACCGTGAGCATCCTCGGCTCCGGCGCCGCGACCATGGCCACCTGGTTGAGCGGCATGGAGTTCCCGTACGCCTCGACCCGCACGATATCGAGCAGCGAGATCGTGGCCTTCCCGGTCCGGATCGCCGAAAACTCCTTGCGGGTGTTCTCGACGGCCTTGTGCATCAGATCCTTCGCCTGCTTGATCAGTTCCGGAATCGTGGTCATTGGACGATGGTTCCGACCGGAGCACCCTGGAGCACCCGGTCCAGATTCCCCGGAATGTTCATGTTGAAGACGACGATGGGCAGCTTGTTGGTCTGGCAGAGCCCGAAGGCGCTGCGATCCATGACCTCGTAGCCGTTGACCAGCGCGTCCTGGAAGGTCAGCTCGGGAATGAGCCTGGCCTGTGGGTCCTTGCGGGGGTCCGCCGTGAAGATGCCCTCCACGTTGGTGCCCTTGAGAATCACCTCCGACTCCACCTCAAGCGCCCGCAGGACCGCGGCGGTATCAGTGGAGAAGTAGGGATTGCCCGTGCCTCCCGCAAAGATAACGAGACGTCCCTTCTCCATGTGCCGGAGCGCGCGGCGCCGGATGTAAGGCTCCGCGAGCGACTCCATGCGGATGGCGGTCATGACGCGCGTCTGCACGCCCTTGCGCTCCAGGATGTCCTGGACCGCCAGGGCGTTGATGACGGTGGCGAGCATCCCCATGTAATCCGCCGACACGCGGTCGAGACCCTGCTGGCTCGCGGTCGCGCCACGGAGGATG
Source organism: uncultured Gemmatimonadales bacterium (assembly GCA_963817435.1). GTDB lineage: Bacteria > Gemmatimonadota > Gemmatimonadetes > Gemmatimonadales > GWC2-71-9 > JADJOM01. Next base: position 351,290 of record CAWFNY010000001.1, on the reverse strand, counting down.
TTTCCGCCGCCAACGACCAGCGAGAGCTGCACACCGCGCGCGTGGACGCGCAGCAGCTCCTCCGCGAACGCGTCCACGACCTTGTAGTCGAGCCCGTAGCCCTTCTCGCCGGCGAGCGCCTCACCGGACAGCTTGAGCAGCGCCCGGGTGTACCCGCGGCGCATCAGCCCTCTCCGACCTTGAATCGGGCGAGCCGGGTAACGGTGAGCGGGCCGCCCGCCTGCTTGGCGACATCCTTCACCAGGTCACCCACGCTCTTGCTGTCGTCCTTGACGAACAGCTGACCGAGCAGCGTGCGCTCCGCTACGAACTTCTTGAGCTTCCCGTCCACGATCTTGGCCCGGATGTTCTCCGGCTTGCCCTCCTGGGCCACCTGCTCCTCGGCGATCCGGCGCTCGGTCGCGAGCAGCGCCGGTGCGATGTCCGCCTCACTCACGCCGAGCGGATCGGTCGATGTGATGTGCAGCGCCAGCTCGCGGCCGAGGTGCGTGACGGCCTCACCCCTAACGCCGGCCAGCTCGACCAGCGCACCGCTCTGGGCGTTGTGGTGCAGGTAGTGGCCCACGGTGCCGTCCGCGATGTGGAATCGCGCCACCCGCTTGAGTGCCATCGCCTCACCGGTCTTGCCGGAGATATGCTTCACGGCCTCGCCCACCGTCCCGCCCCGGAAGGGCTGGCCTTCAATGGCGCTGCCCGGGTGATTCCCCTCGGGTGCATGCTGCAGGGCGTGCTTCGCGAGGTCGCGCGCCAGCAGGACGAAGTCCTCATTCTTGGCCACGAAGTCGGTCTCGCAGTTCAGCTCGATCATGGCGGCGTCGCGACCGCTGCTGGCCGCCTCGATGACCACCAGTCCCTGCGACGCGCTGCGGTCGCCGCGCTTGTCGGCCTTGGCCATACCCTTCTTCCGCAGGATCTCCACGGCCCGGTCCATGTCGCCCTCAGCCTCCTGGAGTGCCGCCTTGCAGTCCATCATGCCCGCGCCGGTGCGTGCCCGAAGCTCCGCGACCATCTTCGCCGTAATCGGCAGACTCATCTGATTTCCTCTTTCACTGATCCAGGCGGGCGGCCCCGGTACCGCCCATTGGCGGCGGTGACCCCCTCGCGACTGTATGGGCGGCCCGTGTGGTCGCCCCGCATAGTAAGCCGCCGTCCAGCCCAGCGGGCCAGGACGGCGGCGGTGCTCGTATCGGCCGATCGGCCCCCGGTTACGCTTCCGGCTCTCCCGCCGGCTCAGCGTCACCCGCCGGCTCATCGCCGGTCTTGATACGCGCCGTGATCGCTTCGGTCTTCGGCCGCCGCTTGCGGCGGGGCCGGCGCTTCTTGCGATCGGCGTCCGGATCGCCTTCGGAACCGCCGTCGGTGCTGTAGGTCTCGCCGTCCGCATCCTCGGTCGCTTCACCACGGATCGGGCTCTGGGCCCGAGCCTCACGAATCACCTCGGCCAGCGCGCCTGTGATAAGCGCGACTGAGCGGATCGCATCATCGTTGCCCGGGATCGGCACGCTGATGACGTCAGGATCCGCGTTGGTATCGACAATCGCCACCACCGGGATGCCGAGCTTGTTGGCTTCCTGGACTGCGATCTTTTCCTTCTTCGCGTCCACCACGAAGAGCGCGCCCGGCAGGCGGCCCATCTGCTTGATGCCCTCGAGGTTGCGCAGCAGCTTCTCGCGCTCCCGTTCGAACATCAGCCGTTCCTTCTTGGTGTAATTCTCGAAATCGCCCTCTTCCGAACCCTGCTCCAGATCGCGGAGGCGCTTGATCTGCTTCTTGATGGTCTGGAAGTTCGTCAGCATGCCGCCGAGCCAGCGTTCGGTGACCCAGAAGGAGCCGGAGTTCGCCGCCTCCGCCTGCACGGTCCCCTTGAGCTGCTTCTTGGTGCACACGAACAGCACGCCCTCGCCCTTGAGGACGACATTCTTCAACAGATCCTGGGCCTGCTGGATCTGCTTGAGGGTCTTCTGCAGGTCGATGATGTAGATCCCGGAACGCTCGGCGAAAATGAACCGGCGCATCTTGGGATTCCAACGGCGGGTCTGGTGGCCGAAATGAACGCCGGCCTCGAGAAGATCCTGAATCTGCGGCTGAGCCATCTGAAAGATGTGTCCTTCGTCGTCTGAGGGGTTGATCGTCCGCCGCGTTCGTCTCGCCACCGAACCCCGCTGGGGGGCACCCCGGTAACGATCCCGCGACGTGCGTGGTTCCGGCGCCCGATGGGGTGTCCGGGTCCTGCGTATTGTCCAGGCGCCGGAGCAGGTCGTCGACCCGCCCGGCGCAGGTTGATGCTACCGCTTGGAGAACTGGAACCGCTTGCGGGCACCGGCCCGGCCCGGCTTCTTCCGCTCGACCGCGCGCGGGTCCCGGGTCAGCAGCCCGCCCGCCCGCAGCTTGGTCCGGTGCTGCGCATCGGCCTCGACCAGAGCCCGGGCGATCGCGAGGCGAAGCGCGCCGGCCTGGCCCGACTGCCCGCCACCTTCGACGTGCGCCCGGACATCGAACGCGCCGAGGGTGTCGGTCGAGGAAAACGACTGCTGGATATGCTGGACCAGCGACGGCCGGGGGAAATAGTCACCCAGGGTACGACCGTTGATGTCCCACTTGCCGGTGCCCGGGGTGATGTACACCCGTGCAACGCTCGTCTTACGGCGGCCAACGGCCTGCCAGCGGAATTCAGGCTTCCCGCTCATGTCACTTCGCCTTCGGGATGACGGAGTAGGGCACGGGCTGCTGGGCGACGTGGGGGTGTTCCGCCCCGCCGTACACCTTGAGCTTCGTGCGGAGCTTCTGCTTGGTGAGCGAGTTCTTCGGCAGCATCCCGAAGACCGCGTGTTCGATCACGCGCTCGGGGAACTTCCCCTGCAGCAGGTTCTTGACCGGGGTGTACCGCTCGTGCCCCATGTAGCCGGTATGCCGGAAATGCCGCTTCTGCTCCAGCTTCCGTCCGGTCAGCTTCACCTTGTCCGCATTGACGACGACGACGAAGTCACCGCCATCCATGTGCGGAGTGAAGGTGGGCTTGTGTTTGCCCCGGATGAGCTGCGCCACCTGGCTGGCGAGACGGCCGAGCGGGACGCCTTCGGCGTCCACGACGTGCCAGTCGTGCGTGATATCGGTCGGCTTGGCTGAAAACGTGTTCATCGGACCTGATGCCCCGAAGTGAAGTCCCTGAAACTGCACAGACTTGAAAACTAGCTACCTGAAATGGGTTAGGTCAAGGGTGGAGCCCCATCCGCCTCATCAGGAGAACTCCAGCAGCACCTGGCCCTTTTCCACCGCCTGCCCCGGGGCGACCCGGATGGACGCCACGACCCCCGGCGCGCCCGCCCGGAGCTCGTTCTCCATCTTCATCGCCTCAAGCACCACCAGCCCCTGACCGGCCACCACCGCCTCACCCTCCCGCGCCAGGAGCCGGACCACCAGTCCAGGCATCGGCGCCTTGAGATGGGATGGTGCCGCCGCCTGGCCGGAATCGCCGGTGAGGCTCCGGATGTGCCGGGTGCGTTCGTCCACCACCGTCGCGACGCATGCCGTCCCCTCGACCGCGAGCCGCCACTCGCCCCGCCCCTGCTGTTCAACGACCAGTGCGAGCGAATCCGCGTCGACCAGAAGGTGCCGGACGGCGGTTCCGGGCACCACGGTGAGGTGCGCCCGGAACTCCTGCCCCTCCACCCTGACGCGATCCCCATCGACCTCGACCGGGACCTCCCGTCCGCCGATCGTCACGAAGTACTTCACTCAGCCCTCCAGCAGGACGACGGTCTCCACGTGGGCCGTCTGAGGGAACAGATCGTATGACTGAACGGTGGCGACCCGGTAGGGCGACCTGTCCGCACGCGGCGTCTCCGCACCGTCCGTACCGCCGCAAAGCCGGCCGAAGGTCGCGCGCCAGCGTGGCCGGATCGCAGGAGACATAGACGATCCGCCGGGGCCGGCGCCTGAGCAGCTCATCGGTCACCGCCGGCTCCATGCCTCCTCTCGGCGGATTGGCGATCACAGCGCCCGGGTCACGCATCCGGCCGAGGATCTCCTCCACCCGACCGACGTGCCGGATGACCCCAGCGGGTTCCGGGCGCTGGGATTCCTCGCGCTCATGCAGCGACTCCCGCCACAGCCGCTCACCGGCCTCGACGGCCCGGCGATCGACCTCGACACTCTCGATGCTCGCGCCCAGACCGTAGAGCCGCTCGGTCGTCTCCCCCACACCGGCGTAGAGATCCCAGACATGCACGTTCCTGCACGCTCCGAGGAGGGCGATCGCGTCCATGCGGATCCGGTCGCCGAACCCGGGATGCACCTGCTCGAAGACCGTCGCGGGAAAGGCTTCACGGTCGCCGGCCACGACCCGGGGCGCGCCCTGCTCGGGCTGCCACCACACCGTCACCGCGACCCCGCGAGCCTTCGTTGCCTCGGCGAGGCGCCTGCCCCCGCTCCACGCCTGCTCCCCGGTTGCTCTGACGACGGCGTGAAGCCCGCCCTCCCGATCGGCTCGCAAGACCAGCTGCTCCGCATCGGGAGGAAGGAGGTGCAGGCCGTGCCGGAGCGCGTCCCAGAGCCGCATCAGCACCGGCGCAGCGATCTCGCAGTGCTCGAGCGGGAAGACCCTGCCAGCCTGCTCGAGCGGATGCAGTCCGGCGTGACGCCGCCCGGGAGCGATCGCCAGGGTGATCCGGCTCCGGTAGCCCCACGGATCCGGCGCGGGGATCACCGCCGGGACGGTCACGTCAAGCTTGCCGATCCGCGCCAGCGCATCCTCAACGATCGCGCGCTTGAGCGCAAGCTGTTGCGGGTACTCCAGATGCTGCAGTTGGCAGCCACCACAGTCGTCCCGGAGGTAGTGCCGGCACCGGGGCACGACCCGCCCCGGGCCGGGCTCGACCACCTGCCCCACGCGGGCGCGGGCAAACCGGGCATGCAGCCGGACTCCGGCAAGCTCCACCAGATCGCCCGGGGCGGTTCGAGGGACGAATACCGTGCGCCCATCCTCGAGCTTCCCCACCCCGTCGCCCCCGCTCGCCAGGCGCAGGATCCGGGTCAGCGTAGCCCCTCCCTGCGCGCCGCACTCAGCCAGTGGCCGGCATCCGCGGCATCGTCCGCCACCGCGGGCCGACGGTGCTGCCGCGCCTCGTCCTCCGCGAGCGCCGCGGCGATGGCGAGAGCGGTCGTGCGCGCAGTGTCAGGCAGCGGCTCCAGCAGATCGGCGCGCCGGTCGAGGAACTGGCTGTCGATTTCGGACCGGAGAAACGCTTCATCCTGGAGCAGCCGGAGATGGAACGCCTGATTGGTGGCGACGCCGCTCACGACCAGTTCACCCAGCGCGCGGCGCATCCGCGCGATCGCGTCGTCCCTCGTGGCGCCCCAGGTGATCACCTTGCCGAGCAGCGAGTCATAGAAGAGCGTGACATCGTTGCCGACCTCGAATCCGCCGTCCCAGCGCACGCCCGGGCCCGCGGGGATCCGCAGGTAGTCCAGCCTGCCCGTGGAAGGCAGGAAACCGTTCGCGGAATCCTCGCTCGTGATCCGGCACTCCATCGCCCAGCCACGGGGAGCGAGCGGTGCGCGCGGCAGGCCCATGGGAAGTCCCCGGGCGATCCGCAGTTGCTCACGCACCAGGTCGACCCCGTAGACCAGTTCGGTCACCGGGTGCTCCACCTGGATCCGGGTGTTCATTTCGAGGAAATAGAACGATCCATCGGCGGCGAGGAGGAACTCGCAGGTGCCCGCGCTGCGATACCCGACCGCCGCCGCCGCCGCCACCGCCGCCGCGCCCATGCGCTCCCGCAGGTCGGGACTCACGGCGGCTGAGGGCGCTTCCTCGACCAGCTTCTGATGCCGGCGCTGGATCGAGCACTCCCGCTCACCGAGATGCACCGTGCGCTCGTGATCGGCGAGCACCTGGATCTCGACGTGCCTGGGCCGCTCCACGTACTTCTCGAGATAGACGCTCGGGTCACCGAATGCCTTCTGCGCCTCGGACGCAGCCGTGGCGAGCGCCCCCTCGAGATCTTCCGCCCGGCGCACCACCCGCATTCCCTTGCCACCGCCGCCCGCCGAAGCCTTGACCAGCACGGGATAGCCGATTTCCCCGGCCGCCTCACGCGCGAGTCCGGGATCGGTGACCGGGAGCGTGAGTCCGGGCACGATCGGGACGCCGGCCGCCGCCATGCGGCGCCGCGCTTCCGTCTTGTCGCCCATGGCGGAGATCGCGCTGGCCGGCGGTCCGACGAAGACGAGGCCGGCGTCGACCACCGCCTGGGCAAAGGCGGCGCGCTCGGCGAGAAAGCCGTAGCCCGGATGGATCGCGCCGGCTCCCGTGGCGGCAGCCGCCGCGAGCAGCTTGTCGATGCGCAGGTAACTCTCCGAGGGGGGCGGCGGACCGATCGGCACCGCAAAATCGGCGGCGCGGACGTGAGGGGAGAGCCGGTCTGCTTCGGAGTAGACGGCGACCGCCTCGAGTCCCTCCTCGTGGCAGGCGCGGATCACACGCAGGGCGATCTCGCCCCGATTCGCGATCAGGACCCGGTGAAACGAGGACATCGGAGGCGTCGTGGGGCGGACGGTCAGCGGCCGCAGGTACTGCGCTGGCGCGCGCCGAGGGGAGCGAGGAGGGAGGCGCAGAGCACCGGATTGAATCGGGCGGCCTGAGAGTAGAGTTCCACGATCTGGCGGCTGAGCAGGCTGGAGCGGGAGCGTTCCACGGCCGTGAGTTCGATGATACCGAGCGGATCAGGGACCTCGGGAGCCTCGGGACCCACGATGCGCACGAGCCGGAATGCGATCGTCGGCCCATGCGGCGCCGTCGCGGAGTCCACGCTTGGCGAGAGACACACCGGACGCCGGGTGGCGACCGCGGTGAGCGCCTGCGCGACCGGAACGACCGGCCGGATCTCGAGGGCCTCGGCCATGCGATTGCGGTAGAGCGAATCCTCGTCGTAGCGGGCTGGCAGGATCAGGACCAGGTCGCCCCGGCTGCGATCACCGAGCACGGCGGTCCACGCGCCGACCGACTCGAGTTCCGTTCCGGTCACCAGCACCCCACCCACCGGACAGGAGTTGATCAGATTGCGCCCGGCCTCAAGCACGTAGGACGGCGGACTGACGTCCGTCGGCATCACGAAGCCAGCCCGGACGGCCACCCAGCCGTCCTCCTCGATCTGCATGGCGGCGCGATCCATCTCCACCATGGCCCGCAGATAGAGGGCGGAATCGGTGGGAACCCGCAGGGAGGCGTCGAGCGCGGTCGCGGCGAAATCGAGGAAGAAGGAGCTGGAGGGTTCCCCCGAGTGTCCGCGGCGGTGCCACTCACGGCTGTCGAGGATGTAGAACCGACCAAGTTCCAGCCAGGCGCCGCCATCGTCCGGAGCGGTCGCGAGGTAGCGACCCAGCATCTCGGTAGCGTCCATGCGCCGGCCGGCGACGGCCATCTGTGCCGCCCGGGGCGCGACCGACGGATCGACCGCGGCCTGCCCGGCAGCAAGACCGGGTAGCGCGATGATCCCGACGAGGGCGAGGAGCGGACGAGTCCAGGGGGTGACCATCGCGGGGTAAACTAGGGCGGGGTGCAGGGATGCGCTAGGGTGACGGCCCGCTAGAGCGGGATGTTTCCGTGCTTTTTCGGGGGGTTCCGGTCCCGCTTGGTCGCGAGGGTACGCAGCGCATCGATGAGACGGGGACGGGTGTCACGGGGGTCGATGACGTCATCGACGTACCCCCGGGACGCGGCCATGTAGGGGTTGGCGAACGTCGCCGTGTACTCCGCGATCCGCCGGGCCGTCTCGGCCTCCCGATCGGCGGCTTGCTCGATCTCCTTCTTGAACAGGATCTCCACCGCCCCCTTGGGCCCCATGACGGCGATCTCGGCCGTCGGCCAGGCCAGGTTGACGTCGCCACGGATGTGCTTGGAGCTCATGACGTCATAGGCGCCGCCGTAGGCCTTTCGGGTGATCACGGTCAGCTTGGGGACAGTCGCCTCACAATAGGCGTAGAGCAGCTTCGCGCCGTGCTTGATGATGCCCCCATGCTCCTGCGCCACGCCGGGGAGGAACCCCGGCACGTCGACGAAGGTCACGATCGGGAGGTTGAAGCAGTCGCAGAAGCGGATGAACCGCGCCGCCTTGAGGGATGCACTGATGTCGAGCACCCCGGCCAGCACCGCCGGCTGGTTGGCGATGACCCCCACCGAGCGCCCCCCGAGGCGGGCAAACCCGGTAAGGATGTTCCCGGCGTAGTCCGGCTGCGCCTCGAAGAAGGAGCCGCCGTCCACCACCAGCCGCAGCACCTCCTGCATGTCGTAGGGCTTGTTCGGGCTGTCGGGAATGAGGTCCAGCAGCCGTTCTTCCCTGCGATCCGCCGGATCCTCCGCTCCCGCGGCACGCGGAGGCTCATCGAGGTTGTTCTGGGGGAGGTACGTCATCAGCTCGCGGACCGCCGCGAGCGACTCCGGTTCGGAAGCGTGCACGAAATGCGCGACCCCGCTGGTGCCCCCGTGTACATCCGCCCCGCCCAGTTCATCGAAGCTGACTTCCTCGTGGGTCACCGTCTTCACGACGTTCGGCCCGGTGACGAACATGTAGCTCACGCCGCGAACCATGAAGACGAAGTCGGTGATCGCCGGGCTGTAGACCGCCCCGCCGGCGCACGGCCCCAGGATCACCGAGATCTGCGGGATGACGCCGGAGGCCAGCGTGTTCCGGAGGAAGATGTCGGCGTACCCGCCGAGTGAGGCCACGCCCTCCTGGATCCGGGCCCCGCCGGAGTCGTTGAGCCCGATGACCGGAGCGCCATTTCTCACGGCGAGGTCCATGACCTTGCAGATCTTCTGCGCAAAGGTCTCAGACAGCGATCCCCCCAGCACCGTGAAGTCCTGCGAAAAGACGTACACCAGCCGCCCGTTCACCCGGCCATAGCCGGTGACGACGCCATCGCCGAGGACCCGCTGTTGTTCCAGACCGAAGTCGGTGCAGCGATGGGTCACAAACCGGTCGAGTTCGATGAAGCTGTCGGGATCGAGGAGCAGGTCGAGACGTTCACGCGCCGAGAGCTTGCCCTTCCTGTGCTGCTGGGCCAGGCGATCGGGGCCGCCCCCCTGCTCGCCGAGGGCCTGTTTGTGGTGCAGTTCGTCGAGCCGCTGGCGTGGATTGGTCATGCGCTGGAAGGTAAGGCGGGGAGAACGGCGCGGAAGGGTGGCCCGACCGCGCCGGAAGAAACGATGGCGGGCCGGAGTCCCGTGGGGGGCCCGGCCCGCGCTGCATCATGGCGAAGCGCTCAGACCTTGGGACGCGCGATCGGCTCGTAGGGCGTCTTGTTCCAGACCGTCTCCGGCTGATGCAGGAAGCGGATCATCGGCTTGTCACGGGTGACGAACCAGAACGCGAACTCCGCCGTCTTGCCCTCCTCCTCATACACCACAGTGTAGAGGGTGGAGTCGGCCGGGCCCGAGACCTTCACCTGGTCAATCTTGTGCCAGGTATAGTCGGGCGAATCGGAGCTGGTGCGGAAGGCGATGCTGTACTGTCCGACCTCGAACATCCGCCCGGCATATTTGCCCGTGGTCGCCTGCCAGACCCCGTAGGCCTTCGAGAGGTCCCGCGTGTCACCGGAGCCGGAGGCGGAGAGGACCAGCGGCCTCACCACGAACACGATCAGCAGCAGCACAGCCGAGGCCGCGACCAGCCCCTTCGGGACCCGAATATTCTCGAGCGCGCCGAGGCCGAGCTTCTTGGCGGCCTTCGCCGCCGCTTCCTCCGCCGCCTTCCGCCGGGCGCGGGCCGGGAGCCGCATCACGCTGTTGAGCGAGGAGAAGAAATCGCCCAGCGTCCACGTCGTCAGCAGCTCGCCGTCCGCCACCGAGCGGTGCCGGGGCGCCACGTCTGCGGCGGCAGGAGCCTCATGCGCCGAGGGCTCGGGCTTCGAATCGGGTGCCTGACTCATAGGATCTCCGTGGTGCGATCAGTACTTGGAGCCGAGGCCGATGAAGCCGCCATCATTGGCGCGCACCACATCGTCGAAGCTCGAACCGGCATTGAGCGAACTGGACGTCACCCCGTCCGGCCCGACACTGTAGAGATCGTACGTGGTATTCACCTGCACGCCGAACCGGTCCACCCGCGGGGCGCCGCTCGGGAACTTGACGTAGACGTAGGGGTTGCCCCACGGATCAGTGAGGTTCTGCCCGATGGTCGACAGATCGTCCGGCAGGGAGTCGCGGGTATCGAGCGTCGTCTGAATCGCCTGGATGTCGCCGATCGCCTGCGTGGTCCGGGCCGTCTGAGCGAACTGGTGGTACTTGGGAATCGCGATGCTGGCGAGCGAGCTGGCGATGGCCAGCGTGGCCAGCAACTCGATGATGGTCATGCCGGCCTGGCCTGAGCGACGCGCTCGCGCGATCCGTTCAGCGTCGTTTCGTGGCGTGTCCATCAGCAATCTCAGCGTAAAGGGTCGCCCCGCTGTAAAGGAAGACCCGTGCCACGATCGCAACCGACAGCCGCTCAACGACTTACGATACCTATAATCGTGACAGTCGAGGAATCTCCCGTGCAGGACGCGGGAGTGCAGCCGTAAAAAAGACCGGGGACCGTGAACTGAATCACGATCCCCGGCCGCTGCCCTGACCTCCCGCCCCGAACTACTCCTCGGCGGGGGTCTCGTCGATGATGACCTTCTTCGGCGGAATGATGGGCAGATCGGGGTAGCCCACGACCGCCAGCACGATCCGGTGGTGAATGGGATCGACCTCGAGCACCTTCATGTCCACCGCCTGCCCTTCCTTCACGGCCTGACCCGGCTCCTCGATGTTTGCAATGCCGAGCTGGGACATCGGGACGAAGCCCTCGATATCGTTGCCGAGATCGACCACCACGCCCTTGTCCATCAGGCGGGCGACCCGGCCCTGAATCTCCCTGCCGATCGGGAAGGTCTCACCGATCGTGAGCCACGGATCCTCTTCCGCCTGCTTGAGGCCGAGGGAGATCCGCTTGTTGTCGGCGTCGATATTCAGGATGACCACGTTGACGCCGTCGCCCTTCTTGACGACCTCGGACGGATGCTGGACCCGCTTGGTCCAGGACATGTCGGAGATGTGGATCAGGCCGTCGATGCCGGGCTCGATCTCCACGAAGGCGCCGAAGCTGGTCAGGTTCCGCACCTTGCCGCTGATGCGGGTGCCCACCGGGTACTTGAGCGGCAGCACGGTCCAGGGATCCTGCTCGGTCTGCTTCATGCCGAGCGAGATCTTCTCTTCGCTCTCGTCGACCTTCAGGACCACGGCCTCTATGGTCTCGCCGATGGACACGATCTTCGACGGGTGACGCACGTTGCGCGTCCACGACATCTCCGAGATGTGCACCAGGCCTTCGATGCCGGGCTCGAGTTCGACAAAGGCGCCGTAGTTGGTGATCGAGACGACCTTGCCCTGCACCCGGGTGCCGACCGGATAGCGCTCGGCCACCTTCTGCCACGGATACGGCTGCAGCTGCTTCATGCCGAGGCTGATGCGCTCGCGCTGCCAGTCGATGTCGAGGATCTTGACCTCGACTTCGCGGCCGATGCCCACCATCTCGGTCGGGTGCGAGACCCGGCCATAGGACATGTCCGTGATGTGCAGGAGGCCGTCGACGCCACCGAGGTCGATGAACGCCCCGAAGTCGGTGATGTTCTTGACGATGCCCTTCCGCACCTGACCAACGGCGAGCTCCTTCATCAGATGCTCGCGCTTATGCGCCCGCTCGTTCTCGAGGATCACGCGGCGGCTGACGACGATGTTGCGCCGGCGCTTGTTGAGCTTGATGATCTTGAACTCGTAGGACTGGCCGAGGAGTTCGTCGATGTTCGGCACCCGGCGGAGCGCGATCTGGCTTCCCGGCAGGAAGGCATCCACCCCCATCAGGTTCACGACCACGCCACCCTTGATCTTCTTGACCAGGGTACCCATCACCGGCTGATCCGACTCGTGGGCGAGCTTGATCTTCTCCCACACCCGCATGAAGTCGGCCTTCTTCTTGGAGAGCACGACCGCGCCCTCCTGGTCCTCGAGATGCTCGAGGAAGACCTCAACCTCGTCACCCGGCTGCGGCGGCTCCTTGAACTCGTCGAGGGGCACGGAGCCCTCCGACTTGAAGCCCACGTCGAGAATGACGGCGCTGTCGGTAACGCGGAGAACTTTGGACTTGACGATTTCGCCCTCGACGATCTGGGACATCGTCCCTTCGTACATCGAGAGCATCTGCTCGTATTCGTCCTCGGAATACTCCTCATCGTACAGGTCGGGACGGACGCGCAGACCGGTGGCTGACTGGATGCGGTCAACGGTGGAGGTGGATCGTTCGGTGGCCACAGCGTACCTCAGAGTGGCCGCGCCATGGGGGCCGCGGGCAGACGGTCAGGGTCCCCGACCGGCGGAATTGCCGGGCTGGGGAGCCTGAAAACCTAGCCAGGAGGCGGAGTTAGAACAAGAGAATGGGACGTCAGTGGCCGGCTCCAAGGCGCTGCCGGGCCAGCTGGACGATCTGGGCGACCTGCTCGTCGAAGCTCAGGCTGGTGCCATCGAGCGGAACCGCGTCGGCGGCCATGCGGAGCGGGGCGACGGCGCGGGTGGAATCGGCCCGGTCCCGGGCCTCCAGGGTGGCGGCCTCCCGGTCGACGAGGGCGGCGTCCTGTGCCTGCCCCCGCTGGGCCAGCCGCCGCGACGCCCGGGTCCTCGGGGAGGCGGTGAGGAAGACCTTCAGCTCCGCATCGGGAAAGACGATGGTCCCGATGTCCCGCCCGTCCACCACCACCGACTGCCCTGCCCGCTTGAGGCCGCGGAGCCGCTCATTGACCCACTCCCGGACCTCCGGGATGGCGGAGACGGGCGAGACCAGGGCGGTCACCTCCGGGGTCCTGATCGCCTCGTCAGCCGGCTCCCCATTCAGGTAGACGGCGTAGCCCGTGCCGTCGAAGTGCAGCGCGAGGCCTCGCCGCTCGGCCTCGAGCAGGAGGGCATTGGCGTCGAGCGGGCCGCCGGCAGTCGCTCCACAGTGGCGAAGTGCCACGAGGGTGACGCCACGGTACAGGGCACCGGAATCGAGGTGGGCGAAGCCCAGCGCCCGCGCCACCGCGTCGGCGGTGGAGGACTTGCCACTCGCGGCTGGTCCGTCGATGGCGATGACGTGGGCGGGCATCAGCCCCGGATCTTCCGGAGCAGCTGCGAGAATCCCGGGAAACTCACCGCGGTGCAGGCCATGTTGTCGACCCGGATGGCCGCCCCCGGCACGGTGCCGAGCACCGCGAAGGCCATGGCGATGCGATGGTCCGCCTCGGTGACGACCCGGCCCCGCGGCGGAGCGGTGGTCCCGGTGACGTGCAGGTCATCCCCGATGACCTCCGCCTTCCCGCCCACGACGCGGATGTTCCGGGCGATGAGCCCGAGACGGTCGCTCTCCTTCACCCGGAGCTCTCCGACGTCCCGGAAAATCGTGGTGCCTCTCGCGCGGGTGGCGATCGCCGCGAGCATCGGGATCTCATCGATCAGGCCGGGAATCTCGCCCGCCACTACCTCGGTCGCCCTGAGCTGGCCCGGACGCGCAACCAGGTCCGCCACCGGCTCGCCGAAGGCGTCCCCGATGTTGTCGACCTCCACTGGGGCACCCATCCGCTCGAGGACGGCGAGGAATCCGATGCGGGTCGGATTCACGCATACCCCGGTGATCCGCAGCTCCCCACCCTCCGCGAGGACGGCGGCGCCCACCGGGAAGGCGGCGGAGGACGGATCGCCGGGGATCTGCATGTCGAAGGGTGTGATGGTCCCCGTGGGCTGGAAGTGGATCCAGCCATCCCGCTCATCGACGGCATACCCGAAGGCGCGGAGCAGCCGTTCGGTGTGGTCGCGGGACCGTCCATGCGGCTCCTTGAGCGACACCGGTACACCGCCGGCCACACCCGCCAGCAGCAACGAGCCCTTGATCTGGGCACTCGAGACCGGCATCTCGTGGCTCAGCGCGCGCAGCTTCCCGCCACGAATGGAGAGCGGCAAGGTGCCCTTCTCATTCTGCTCGGTGATGGTCGCACCCATCTCGGCGAGCGGCACGGTGACACGCCGCATCGGCCGGCGGCGCAGCGAGCGATCGCCGGTGAGCGTCGCCCTGAAGGGGTGGGCGGCGAGCAATCCCAGCAGCAGGCGGGTGGTGGTGCCGGAGTTGCCGCAGTTCAGCACCGCCGCCGGCTTCCGCAGACGGCCGCGGCCGGTGATGGTCACCACCCGTTCATCGCTGAGTGGCGAGACCGCGACGCCCATCTGGCGAAGCACGCGTGCGGAGGAGCGTGCGTCGAGGGAAGTGAGCATGCCTCCCACATGGCTGGTGCCCTTCGCCATCGCGGCGAACAGGAGTGCACGATGCGAGAGGCTCTTGTCCCCTGGGACGCGGATGGTGCCACGGACGTGCATCGGGACCTCGGAAAGCTGGAACACGGACCGGATTCAACTGCCAGGCCGTCGGCGCCGATACTGGAGCGGACGATTCTGGCCGGTCGGTCGCTGGTGCGGGCGCTGAAGACTATCGGCCGAACGGAACTTCCTCAACCAGTACCGCCGCCGAGGCTGTGCCTATCATGCCCACGCCCACCCGCTCCGGCCAGGGTGCTCTGGACCAGGCGGTGAAGGAGTTCCTCGAGACGCAGCCGAGCCAGGGCAGGCCGTCAGCAGCTGGGCCGAAGGTCCAGGCTGCGGCGCGAGCCTCCGTCCGCCAGGCCCGCCCCGCTCTTCCACTGGAGGAGTCGGAGGCACTTCGCGTGGCGTACGCCGGCGTCCTGAAGCATGAATCGGAGAAGGCGGCCGCCGGGCTGGACGCTCCCCTGCCCCTCTGGCGGCGGCTCCTGATGCCGGGCATGCTCCTGCTGCTTGTCTCCGCCTCCGCCTACGTCTGGTTCGGCAACCCGGAATGGCTGGCGCCACCGCCCCACGTCGCACTGACTCCGCCGGTCACGCCGCTCTCGGGACAGCGCCAGCTGGTCGCGGTCGCGCTGGAGATCGACGATTTCCGAAGGTCCACGGGCCGCCTTCCGCGAGACCTCGGCGAACTGGGGCTCAGCGTACCGCATATCTCCTTCAGCGCCCTGCCTGACATGCGCTATGAGCTGCGACTCGGCCGCGGTCCGCACTCGCTCTACTATCTCGGTGGCCCGGGCATCGAGCCCCGGATCCAGACCGGGGGCACCCCATGAAGCGCAACCAGCGGGGCTTCACCTTCATCGAACTGCTGGTGGTGCTGACCCTGCTCTCGCTGCTGCTCGGCCTGGCGATGCCGCAGTACCAGCAGGTCCGGAAGCGGGCCCGGGCGGCGCAGGCCGTGGGCGCAATCAGCGTCATCCGTCACGCCGCCTTTGCCTACAACGAGGCAACCGGCCAGTGGGCACCTGGTGAGATCACCGGCCAGGTCCCCCCCGAGCTCGCCAGCTACCTGCCGAATGGCTTCAGCTTCCGTCAGCCTGACTTCGACCTGGCCTGGCGCCACACCACCTGGCTCAGCGCCGGCCTCGAAGTGTCCGCCCAGATGGTGCAGGTGTACACCCACGACCCCTACGTCTGCGACGCGCTGGAACATCTCATGGGCGGGGCGGGCAACCGGGAACTGCTGGCTTCGTGTGATGGCCAGACCGGCGTCGTGACGCTGTACGTGGAGACCTAGGGGTGGCTCAGCCCTCGGCGGGCTCGGTCGCGCGGCGCCGGGAGGGACCGGCGACCGTGCCGGCATCGTCCAGGTGCCGGCGGAAGAGCGCAGCCTCTTCCAGATAGGCATAGAGCGCCGCGCGATCGCCGGCCTCGATGAGCGCCCGAAGCTCGGCGAGTTCACGCCCGGTCCGCTCCAGCGCGCGGCAGACCGGCTCCCGGTTCATCAGGAAGATGTCCACCCACATCTCGGCGGGACTCGCAGCGAGGCGGGTGGTGTCCCGTGCGCCGGTGCCCCACGACGCGCCGCGGAGTGACGGCTCGCGCGCCAGGGCGTGGCCGAGGGCACTCGCGACAGCCTGAGGCAGGTGACTGGTCCAGGCGAGCTGAGTGTCGTGCGCGAGCGCATCGATCAGGACCGGGTGACTGCCCAGCACTTCCTCCCAGAAGTTCATCACCTCCCGCGCCGCCGCATCGCCGGACTTGCCGGTAGAGGAGACGTACACGATCGCGCCGGTGAAGCGATCCTGGGTTGCGCCCGCCCACCCGGCGACGTGGGTTCCGGTGAAGGGGTGACTCCCGGCGAATCGCGCCCCAAGCCCCAATTCATTGGCTCGGCTGACCATCGGGTACTTGATGCTCGCCACGTCAGTCACGAGGGCCCCTGGGGCAAGGTGCGGGGCGATGACGGCGAGCAGATCGAGGATGGCCTGCGGCGGCGCGGCGAGCACGACCAGCTCGGCGCCCCGCACCGCGCGGGCCGGGCTGTCCGCGATGTCATGTACGGCGCCGGCACGGAGCGCCTGCACGCTGTCCCCGCGGTCCGGACTGTAGCCGATCACCGAGGGGATCCCCGCGCGACGGGACTGCCAGGCGAGCGAGCCGCCGATCGCACCGAGACCGATCACCGCAAGAGATTGGGGGCGCATACAGTTACGGGCGTCGGCTGCCGATAGTAGGACTGCGAATCAGGTTGCGCGAATTCTGGCCCATTCCCAGTCCAGAGGCCAGACCCCCTCAACCGAACCGGATGGACCCGGATCGGACGCCGGGTGCCCTCCAAGGATCATTGTGATCGAGCAAGCGGCTCGGAGACCACTTCCGGCGGACGGCTGGCTGGCGCGGGCACTCGAAGATGCGGGGCTGCTCACGCGCCCGCAGGCGGAGCGCGCGCTGTCCGGGACGGACGGTGACTCGGTGTGGGACGCGGTCGTTGCGCTCGGGCACGGCACCGATGACGCGATCCTGCGCGCCATCGCGACCCAGTACAAGATACAGATCGCCGATCTCGCGCAGGCCGATCCCCGTGCCGCACTGCTGGTCCCCGAATCGCTTGCCCGCAAGCATCTGGTGCTGCCGCTGTGGGCGGACGACCGCCGCATCCGTCTCGCGACATCCGATCCCCGCGACCTCGACGCCGAGCAGGTGATCGGCTTCATGACGGGACGGGATGTCGAGTTCCAGGTGACCAGCCCCGCCAGACTGCTGGAGAAGATCGACGCGGTCTACCGGCCGGAGAAGAGCATCGAGCGGCTGCTGGGCCGGCTGGAACCATCGCATGTCGAGACGGTGATCGAGGACGAGACGCAGGATGCCCGCGACCCTGTGCTCGATGGACCGGTCGCCAAGCTGGTCGACGCCATGATCTCGGAGGGCGTGCGCCAGGGCGCGAGCGACATCCACGCGGAGCCGGAAGAGGGCGCCACCGTCGTTCGCTACCGGGTGGATGGCGTCCTCCGCGAAGTGATGCGCCTGCCCGGCTCAGCCGGATCATCGCTGGTGCGGCGGGCCAAGATCTTCGCCCGCCTCGACGTGACCGATCCGCTGCACCCGCAGGACGGCCGCGCCACGATCAAGGTCGACGGCCAGCAGGTGGACCTGCGCGTCTCGACGGTGCCGATCGCCCGGCGGGGCGAGAAGGTCGTCATCCGGATTCTTGACAAGACCAATCTCCGCGCGTCCATCGACGAGCTCGGCTTGAGCGAGCGGGAGCGCCTCCTGCTCACGCGCCTGCTGGGGTATCGCGAGGGACTGCTCCTGGTCACCGGACCGACTGGCAGCGGCAAGACGACCACCCTCTACGCCGCACTCAACCAGCTCAAGACGGGGCGCGTGAACATCGTCACCGTCGAAGATCCCGTCGAATACGACCTCCCCGGCGTCTCGCAGATCCAGGTGAACGAGGCCCAGGGGCTCACCTTTGCGTCCGCGCTGCGCTCGGTGCTGCGGCAGGATCCGGACATCGTGCTGGTCGGCGAAGTCCGCGACGTCGAGACCGCCAGGACCGCGATCCAGGCCGGCTTGTCGGGGCACTTCGTGCTCTCGACGCTGCACACCAATGACGCGCCGAGCGCGGTTGTCAGGCTCCGCGACATGGGCGTCGACAGCTTCAAGGTGGCCTCGGTGCTGCGCGGCGTCCTGGCGCAGCGGCTGGTCCGGCGGGTCTGCGCCCACTGCGCCACGCCGATCACGGCCGAGGCACTTCCGCCCGATGCCCGCCCCACGGCGGACTGGCCGGGCACCCTGCTGCTGCATCAGGCGAACGGGTGCAAGCGGTGCGGTGGTACGGGGTATCGTGGACGGCTCGGCGTCGTCGAGATCATGCCCGTGGACGAATCCGTCTCCCGGCTGATTGATGCCGGTGCGACGCCGGACGTCATCGCGCAGCAGGCGCGGAAGGCGGGAATGCAGTCGCTCTGGGAGAGCGGCCTCGACCGGATGTGGCAGGGCCAGACGACCCTCGACGAGCTGGTCCGGGTGCTCGGGGAACGGGTGCAGGAGGACGGCTCGACGCTGCCGAACCGGCCCAGCGTCACGCTGGTGCCGGAAGAGGTGCGCGCTGCGGTGGCCATGGCTGATGCCGGGCAGGCGCCGGCGCGCGAGCGGGAGCCGGGCCGCACCGAGAACCTCAAGCCGAAGGTCCTTGTGGCGGACGACGACGCGCAGATGCGGCGGCTGGTGCGGGCAGTGCTCGAGCGCGACGGCGCCCAGGTTTTCGAGGCGGCGGACGGCCTGGACGCCATCGACCTGGTGCTGCAGCATCAGTTCGACCTCATCGTGCTCGACATGGACATGCCGCGCATGGGCGGACTGGGGGTGCTGGAGGAGCTTGGCGCCAGCGTCGCAACCGCGCAGATTCCCGTCATCGTTCTCACCGCCCGTTCCGACGACACCGAATCCCTCGCGCTCGACCTGGGCGCGCAGGACTACATGACCAAGCCCGTGCGGCCCACGGCGCTTTCCGCGCGGGTCCGCGCGGTCCTCCGACGGATGAAGGTGTAGCCGATGGCCACGATTCTCGTCGTAGAAGACAGCCCGGACAACATGAAGCTGTTCCGCACCCTGCTCACGCTGCGGAAGCACGCCGTCGTCGGCCTGACGAGCGGGGAGGGCCTGCTCGGGACGATCGAGGAGGCCCAGCCGGCACTGGTCCTGATGGACATTCAGCTCCCTGGCAAGGACGGATTCGCGCTGCTGGGCGAGATCAGGGAATCCCCCCACCGCGCCCTGCGGGTGGTGGCCCTGACCGCCCACGCGATGGCCGGCGACCGCGAGCGGGCTCTCGCAGCCGGGTTCGACGGCTATATTACGAAACCGATTGACATTCGGAGCTTCCCGGACCAGGTGGCCCGGGCGCTCGAAGGAGAACGAGTGACCAACTGATGGCCGACGCCACGCCGCCCCCACCACCCGCCCAACCGCCCGGCTCCCACGACCGCCGGGCGCTGCTCCAGGCCTATCAGGACGTCGTCCGTACCGAGCACGACAAGCGCACCACCCAGCCCGTCCCCGTCCAGCCGCCGAGTCGCGCGCCCTTCTGGGCCTCGATGGGCTTGCTCATCGCGGTGCTGGCCGGCATTCTGGTGTTGCAGCCTGGCTGGCTCTTCCCGAAGGCGCCGGAAGAAAGCATCGAGCTGCGCACGGCCAGCCTTCGAGTGCGGATGTTCGTGGAGATCGACCGGATCGATCAGTTCCGGAACGAGAACGGGCGGCTGCCGGCGACCCTGATCGAGGCGGGGGCCGACACGACCGGCCTCAGGTACAGTGTGGGCGGGGACGCCTATTCGCTCGAAGGGGTGAATCGGGGCGTGACCCTGACCTACACCTCGAGCCAGTCGGCGAAGGACTTCCTGGGCAACAGCTATCAGTTACTGGCACAGCGGAGGCGGCGATGAACCTGCGTCGCGGTTTCACCCTGGTGGAGATGATGGTCGTGGTGGTGGTGATCGGGCTGCTCGCCTCGATCGTCACCCTCAAGTACATCGATCTGACTCGTACGGCCTATGCGGCGAAGGTCGTCGGCGAATTCACGACGGTGCGGCTGGCCGCCTACAACTACGAAGCCGACCACAACAACCACTGGCCGGGCGGGGCACCCGCCGGGGTCGTGCCCGGCGAGATGAGACCGTACCTGCCCGACGGCTTCAGCTTCGTCACGCCGTCCTACACCCTCGACTGGGACAACCGCGCCCCCAGCACCGATCCCTACATGCTGGCGATCTCGCTGACGTCCAGCGACGCCAAGCTGATGAACGCGCTGGCCCAGAATCTCGGCAACAACGCGCCCTATTTCTTCGCCGGGAACCGGCTGACCTACGTCATTGTCGACAGGTCCGGGAACTACTGAGTCCCCAGGTCCGGATTGCGCGTGAAAGGCATCCCCAAGACCCGGAACCGCGGCTCACTCCTCGATCCGCTTGAGGGACGTCGTCTCCCGCTCCCACTGCCGGGCGATCTTCAGCACCTCGGGGTCCACCCTCGGGAACACCGGCTTCATCCGCTCCAGGGTGTCCACCACCACCTTGGCCACCAGCAGATTCCGGGTGGTCTTCCGGTCTGACGGCACGATGTACCAGGGCGCCCACTCGGTGCTGCACTTCTCGAGCGCATCCTCGTAGGCTTCGGTGTAATCATCCCAGCGCTTCCGCTCCTCGAGATCCCCGACTTCGAACTTCCAGTTCTTGAGCGGATCGTTCAGCCGTTCGAGCAGCCGCCCCTTCTGCTCGTCCTTCGAGATGTGCAGAAAGAATTTCAGGATCGTGACGCCGTTCTCGGTCAGCATCCGCTCGAAGTCGTTGATCTGGTCGTAACGCATCGACCAGGCGGACTTGGGCACGAGGTCGTGCACCCGGACGACCAGCACATCCTCGTAGTGCGAGCGGTTGAAGATGCCGATCGTCCCCTTGGGCGGAACGACCTGATGGACCCGCCAGAGGTAGTCGCGCGCGAGTTCATACTCGGTAGGACGCTTGAAGTTGCTGACGACGCAGCCCTGCGAGTTCAGCGGGCCGAAGACCACCCGTGTCAGGCCGTCCTTCCCCGCGGCGTCGCGTCCCTGCAGGACCACCAGCAGCGCCTGTTTCGCCTCAGCGTAGAGCGCGGTCTGCAGCGCGGGAAGCTTCTCGAGGAGCGGCTGCAGCTCATCGTCGACCGTCTTGCCGTGCGGCTCGCGGCTGTCGATCGCGGAGTCGTCGGTGAGCTGGACCTTCGCGCCGGGCTTGACGGGTTTCAGGGTCATGGGGGCCTCGCTGGAATCCTTGAACGCCTGGGATCGTAGGAATATGCCGGTCGCCGCTCCCCGCGGCGAGTCGAACCGCTAACTCTGACGGAGATCCCGATGCGCCTGCCCTGCATGGCCACACTCTGCCTGCTCGCCGCCTGTGCTCCCCGCCCCGCCGATCCGGCGGCCGCTCAGACCGCCCTCATGACGGCGGACCGCGCCTTTGACTCCGCGACCGCCGCCTCGAGACTCGAAGGGTGGGTGAGCTTCTTTGCCGACTCCGGCAGGCAGACCGATCGCCATGGGGACTTCATCATCGGGCATGATGCGATCCGGGCCCACATGCGCGGGTTCCTGACCGACACCACCTACCAGCTCCGCTGGCAGCCAGACCACGCCCGCGTCTCCGATGATGGGACGCTCGGCTACACCATGGGGCGATCGCAGACCTGGAAGCGGCAGGGCGACAGCAGCGTGGTCGTGGGGCGGTCCCGCTATCTGACGGTATGGCGGAAACAGCCGGACGGAAGCTGGAAGGTCGATGCCGACATCGGGACGGATGTGGAGTAGGGGCGGCCTCGAGAGCCGATCGGGAGCTGCTGCGCCGACCCCATCCTCAGAAGATTCCCTCCACCAGCCGGGCAGCCTCCTGCTTGAGTCGGCCCGGCGCGGGAAGCAGGGTATCGATCTCCCCAGGATCACGGAGCCAGGTCACTCCGACCGTGGTGACGACCAGCATGTCGCCGATGCTGATGAGACTGGCCTCTCCCGCGACCACGCAGACCGCTTCCCCGTCCAGCATGAACGAACGCGAATCCTGGTTGTGCGAGCCCACCAACAGATACAGCATCTGTTGTTCCCGCTCTCGGGCCGAGCGGGAGGCGAGGTAGGGCAGCACCGGCGTCAGCGCGTCAAGGATGATGTCGGTTCCGGCGGGAGGTTCGTGCAGGCGCTCCCCGATCCGCCGGGTGAAGAATTGCCGCCACTCGGGACGGCCCACCGCCTCCAGCATGGCACGCCGGGTTCCGAAGAACTGCGTCTTCAGGTGGAACTTCGGGTGGTAGGTCGCGATCGTATCGGGCGGCCCTGACACGCCGAGGCGCTCCAGCAGGCTGTCGGCGCTCTCGAAGAGATCCCACACGCTCTGATCGAAGGGCAGCACCTCGCGCAGGAAGGGGTTGGCTCGCAGCCCGTCGCGCACGCCGAGCACTCCGCCGACCACGTTGTAGGTGCCCAGCCCGATGCCGAACAATCCGGCCTGCAGCATGCCGCCGCTCGACTGAAGCTCGTCGGCGAGCACGGCTCTCGCCTCGAGCATCCGTCGCAGGAGATCGCGCTGCAGCGCGAGTTGCACCGAGCCGGATCCCATCGGTGAATTGAGCGGCCCGGGCGCGACCACCAGCACCCGACAGCCCCGAAGCGCGCTCCCGACCAGCATGCCTCCCCAGAAGCGGCTCAGCCATTGCGGGTCGGACGCGATGATGGTGCTGCCTGGCGGCATGAGAGAGTAGAGGACCGCCTTGGAGGCGGTCGCGCGCTTCTCTCCATAGCCCGTCTCGTTCATCACGATCGCGGCCCGGGCGATCCACCCCTCGGGCGATAGGCCCGGATCCACACCGGCGCTGTCCACGCCGGGCAGCGGACGCAGGGCGTCGGGCAGATCGCTGTCGGCGAATCCCTGCCGGCGCAGCAGGCGCCGGGCTGCGCTCTTGAGCGAGAGCGCGGCCGGACCGCGCAGCACGATGGTGCGGTCGAACCACTGGTACCGGGCGTACGACTCCCCCACCCCCAGCCCGGTCAGGATCGCGATGCCCTCGTTGGGCGCGGCCTCCGACAGATCGGCGAACGCAATCTTGCGATGGTCGCGCATGACGTCGTCAGGCACCGAAAGCGTGAGCGGGCCGAAGGACGTGACGCTCCGGAAGGAGGGATCCGGCGGGTTGGTCACGTTCACCCGGATACTCACGAGGTCGTGGAGCCACCGCGTCCCGTGCACACGGGCGAGCGCCTGCAGCCGCGCGGAGCCCGCGACCGCCTCCCGCAGCGTGTCCTGCAGCGCGGTGACCTCGGCGACGATCCCCGCGTCGCCATGTCCCGGGTGGAGCCGGTACCCGATCGGATCCCGCAACAGCGCCAGCCAGAAGCCGCTCGAGCTCCGCTTGTAGTAGTACTGGTCGAGCAGGATGAGGAACGCGGGAATGGAGCCCCCCCGGTCCACCGTCCGCACCGCGGCGGTAAGTGCCCGGAGATAGGGCTCGACGGCGAAGTCCCTGGTGACGGAATCGGCCGCCCCGCGCGCGTTGCGGCCCGCGATGTCGTGGACCCAGAGGACATGATATCGGCGGGTCTCGAGAATCGACCGGCGGAGCGCGACCTCGAAGCGTTCATCGGTCGCGTAGATCAGATCGTTGCCGTCCCGGAACTGCTCGCCGGAGATCCGGGCGAGCAGGTCGTCAAGTTCCGACTGCTCGTCATACTGCTCCGGCCTCAGCCCGAATTGCAGCGGCACCCATCCCATCCGGCTGTCCCGCCACCGGCGCGATCCCGACTCCGCGACGTCAGCGACGATTGTCAGCAGACCGCCGTAGACAGCAGCGACGCGCCGCACCGCGACCGCACTCAGCCGCGCATCGGTCGCGAGCGCCGTCGTGAACACCGCCATGGCATGGGCGGAGAGCGACCGCACGACCTCGGGCCCGCGCCGCTGCCCGAGATCGCGATCATAGGGCATCAGCACCTCCCGCAGCAGCACGCTCCTCGCCGAATCGGCGATGGCACGGGTCAGCTCCACGGACAGGGTATCGTCCTGACCGGGGCCGAGGGCCTCGTGGAAGGCCGCTTCGAGGGTCTCGTGAAAGGCGCCGAACTCCTCCGCCACCGTATGCGGGGTGGTGATCGTCCCGATGGCACCGCGCAGCCGGGCGCGGAGCAGCGAGTCCTCGGACAGGGTGCGCGCCGGTGCACCTTCGACGAAGAGCGGGAGGGTGAGACGAGCGCTCCATTCCGCCAGATCGCTGAGCCGCGCGAGAGTTTCCGGCGCTACCGGAGCCGGGAGCGACCGGTCCGCGGCGGGACGAGCGCCTTCGCCGGGCAGGCGAACCTCGATGTGTCTCGGACGCGTCCGTCCGGCGTGCGGGTCGTTGAGCGGGAGCCGTACCCCGGCAGTGACGGCGCCACGTGCCGGCACCCAGTCCACCCGGACGCCCGCGCCGGGAAAGAGAAGGCCGCCTCGACGCACCGGTTCGAAGAGGGTGAGCACGAAGGCGGGATGCCGCTGGACCGTCGACAGCTCCAGCCCCCCGCCTATCTGGAAGAAGGGAACCTGTGCCGTCAGGCGACCGCCGACGGCCGCCTGGTGCGCCTCCATCCCGGCGAACCCTTCGAATTCGACGGCGAGCGCCCCATGGACGGGGTTGAGCAGATCGCGATGGAGACCAGCCGCGGCTGTGGCGGACACCGCGTTGCCGTCTCCGAGGTGCGCGATCCCGCCTCCCAGGACGGCGTAGAACCGCGAATTCCGGGGCAGGCCAAGGGCGGGGATCGGGCGGAGCGAATCGAAGAGAGGAGGCGCGCTCTGCGCCGGGAGCGCTCCGGACGCGGCGGCCGTGAGCGGCAGCCAGCCCAGACACCAGCACAGAAAGGTTCGACCCGCAATCCTCACGTCTGCTCCCCACAGCCGGGACGGATCCAATCTGCGGCAGTGAGGCGCTGATTGAATGAAGATTCGCGGGGGAGGGAGATGAAGAGGCGCCGGAGCGATACGCCCCGGCGCGTGCTGCGAGAGCCAGCGCGTGCAACGACTCGATATCAGTGGTGGATCGCGAAGAACCAGGCCGCGATCACCGGGCCGCGTGGACCACGCCGGCCCGGCGAGGGGGGTGGCGCATTGGGGTCCGGCGCCGGCGCGGGGCCATACTGCGGCTGGAAGAGATAGGCGATGTGCCGTACCGGATCGACGGCGATGGTCTTGGCGCCCGTCATGGTGGGCACCGTCGCGAGGACCGTGTAGGTGTCCGGTCCCTCCTCACGCGCAATCGTGACGCTGCTGTCACGGCCGGCGGGAATGTAGATCAGCTGCTCGGCCGGGTCGAAACCGAGGGCGTCGACGCCGTCGCCGTTCGGAATCGTCGCGACGACCTTGCCAGAGGCGGGGTCGACCACGACCGACGTGCGGCCGCAGCCGGAGATGATCCGGTCGCTGCGCCGGTCGTAGGCGATCCCCGTTGGCCCCTCGCAGGGCGCGAGCGGCCAGGAGGCGAGCACCTTCATCGTCTTCGCTTCGAGCACCTGAATCGTGCTCTTCCCCTCGTTGTTCACGTAGAGCCTGCCCTTCCCGTCACTCGCCGCGCCCTCCGGACCATCGTCCTCGAGCTGGGCGGTGCCGACGATCTCGCCGGACACGGGGTCCAGCGCGACAGCCGTGCCGACGGGGCGGCTGTGATTGGTAAGGATGATCCGGCCCGAGAAGTCGTCGTACATGATTCCGTCGAGGCCACCGGTCGGAATCGGAACCTTCCGGATCACGGCGAGGGTCTGCAGGTCGAAGATGGTGACGGTCGAGTCACCGCCGTTCGTGATGAAGCCGTGGTTCGCCCTGGGGACGAGGGCGATCCCGTGGGTACGCGGCGTGTCGGGGATGTCGCCCAGCACCTTGCCGGTCGCGCCATCAACTACCATGACGTGGGTGCCGCGGGAGATGAAGACGCGCCCGGTGCCTGGTTCGGCGGTGAGGTAATCGGTGCCGCCGTCGCCGCCGATGCTGAAGCGCTCGACGGTGAAGGTCTGCGCCGCGCCCACGGTCGGGACGGCAAGTGCGGCACTGAGCAGCAGGGAGCGGATGGTGCGGGAGGGATGGGACATGAGTCGCCGCGGGTCGAGGGAAAGACAATGTAGCATCGACGCTACTCGATCTGGAACTCCGCCGTGCCGGGAGCCGACCGGAATCCGGCACCGAGGGACTGCGCCGCCTCGGTGAGCGCCTCTCGGATCAGCACCTTGGGATCGGGACCGTGGACGACACGCCGGAGGAGCCCCTCCCCTTTCCTCTCGCCGATGGTAAGGGTAATCCGGATGCCGCGGCGCCTGGCGAGCAGCTTCCGGCCATCCTCCAGCGTGACCCTGAAAACCTTGAGATAGGCATCCACGTAGTTCACGCCGACCCCGCTCCCGTCAAGTTTGTTGCCGGGCAGGAAGCTGTCGACCTGCGCCTCGTCGATCGGTATCGTCACCTTCATGCCTGCACCTGCCGGGAGTCGAGGATCTCACGAAAACGGCGAATGTGCGCCGGGGTCGAACCGCAGCATCCGCCGACGATGGACACGCCGGCATCGAGCAGTTCCGGAAGGTGCCGGGCCATTTCCTCCGGCGTCTCCTTGTAGCAGACGGCGAAGTTCTCGAGCACCGGCTGGCCCGCATTGGGCTGCGCCATGACCGGCAGTCCCGACACGGCGCGATAGCGGCGCACGATCGCCGCCGCCATCGCCGAGTCGATCCCGGTCCCGCAGTTGAGCGCCAGAATATCCACGCCGCGCGCCGCCATGAAGTCGGCCGCGGCCTCCGGGGAGACGCCCATCATGGTGCGGACGTCGTCCTCGTCGAGCATCCGGTCGAAGGCGATCGATCCGATCACCGCCGGCGCGCCGGCCTCCTTCGCGGCGGCGATCGCGATCTCCAGCTCCTCGAGCGCGGTCTGGGTCTCGATGATGATCGCATCGGCACCGCCGTCCACCAGCGCGCGCGCCTGCTCGCGGAACGCCGCCTCGACGTCCGCCGGCGCTACCTCGCCGTACGGCTCCATCAGCCCGCCGAACGGCCCCATGTCGCCGAGCACGAAGCCCTCACGGCCGCCAAACGCCGCGCGGGCGATCCCCACCGCGGCGCGGTTGATCGCCACGGTGCGCCCGGCTTCTCCATGGCGCGCCAGCATGATGCGGGAGGCCCCGAAGGTGTTGGTGAGGAGGCAATCCGACCCCGCCTCGACGTAGGCGCGCTGGATGGCCTCGATACGATCGGGATGGTCGAGGTTCCACGCCTCACCACAACCGCCGGACTCGAGACCGGCCCGCTGCAGTTGCGTGCCCATGGCCCCATCACCGAGGAGCACCCGCGCCTTCAGCGCCAGCAACAGACGACTCACGATCGACCTCCATACCGGGCCCGACGAAAGCTGCAGCGCGACAGGCTGCACGAGCAGCAGGCGTCACGCGGCGAGTGCCTGACTGCCGATCGGGTGACTCCCGCCGCCGCCAGGATGGCATTCTTCGGCACGAGTCCGCCAGATGCCAGGAGCCGGATCTGCGCCGGCTCCCCGCCAGGAAAGGCGAGCGCCCAGAGCGCCTGCTGCTCCGACAGTTCCCAGCCGCCGCAGCCTGGAGAGAGATGCGGGGTCAGGGTCTCCCCCGCCTGCCCTGCGCGCTGACAGAACTCGAGCGTGGTGCGGAACAGCAGCCGCTCGACCACGGCGACACCCAGCCGCTCGAGGAAGTAACCCTCGTCCGGCCGCGCATCCCGCCACCGCGCGGCACTCGCCTCATCCAGCTCCAGTCCGGCGCTCACCGCGATGGCGGCGAGCGCATGCGCCTGGAACCGGCGCAGGTGCTCCGAGATCCGCTGGCCCGAAAGGCGCCGGCCGCCGTCGAGGAGGACGCTGTCGGTGCCGATGTCCTCGATCGCGTGCTGGTGCACCCGCACGTATGGCGCGCCATGTTCGGCGTACCATGCGCGAGCCGACGCGGCGCGCTCTGCCAGTTCCCCCTCGAGTTCCCGATGCGATGGCAGCCCCAGCACGCGGTTGAACTCCCCGGCGCCGATCCCCCGGACAACCTCGCCGGCATCGGGATGCTGTGTCTCGACCGTCATGCCGGCACCTCCGGCCCGAACGGCTCGAACTGGCACCCCTCGACGAACAGCTCGAAGAACCGCGGATGGGCCTCGAGCCGTACATGCTCGATGCGCTGCACCACCTCCTCGAGCACCGCCCGGCGGGCGCGGGAAAGCAGCGCGATCGACGCCCCCTCCAGCGCAGCGTTCCCCACCTTCACGAGCCGTTCGTCAGGCAGGTTGGGGATGAGTCCGATGCGCCGCGCCGCGTCCAGGTCGAGATGGGCCGAGAAGCCGCCGGCGAGGAAGAAGCGGGAGACACGCTCGAGCGGCACGCCGAAGGTATCGAGCAGGATGCGCACTCCGGCGGCGTTGGCGCCCTTGGCCTGGGCCAGTTCGTTGATATCGGCCTCGCTGAGCGAGAGGTGATGTGCCGCATCCACGACAAACGACGCGCCATCCTCCAGGCGGCCCTGGCCATTCATCCGCCCGGTACGCCGGAGTTCGGCGAGCAGATCGACGAGCCCCGAGCCGCAGATCCCCACCGGGTCCGCACCCCCGATCACGGTGGTATCGACCGTGCCGTCGTCCCGCAGGCGTACCCGCTCGATGGCGCCCTCGAGCGCCGGCATGCCGCAGCTGATTCCGCTCGCCCTCGAACGCCGGCCCCGCGGGGCAGGACGCCGCCAGCAGCCGGTCGCGGTTGCCGATGAGGACTTCGGTGTTGGTGCCGACGTCCATGACCATCTCGATCTCCTCGCCCGTCGAGGAGCCCCACGGCGAGCAGCACCGCCGCCGCATCGGCGCCGACGTGGCTGCCGATGAGCGGGAGGCCGTACACCCGCGCCGCGGGATGGATAGGGAGCCGGAGCTCGCGTCCGGTCTTCGTCAGGCTCGTGGTCTTCGCGGCACCATCACGCCACGCCGCCTCGGTCACCGAGCGATACGGCAGCACGCCGATCGGCTGCACGTCGAGACCGAAGAAGAGGTCCCGCATGGTGGGGTTCCCCACCACCACCATCTCGTAGATCGTCACGGGATCGACCGGCAGCGCTTCGATCGCGCGGCCGAGATACCCGAGCAGCGTCCGCTGCAGCACCCGGTCAGGCTGCTCGGCGTCGTAGCGGATCCGGGCCATCACATCCGAGCCGCCGAACCGCTGCGGGTTCTCGAACGACTCGGTCGCGAGGAGCGCACCGCTCTCGAGGTCGTAGAGCCGGAGCGCCACGGTGGTGGTGCCGATGTCCACGGCGATGCCGTGAAGCGGGGTCTTTGACGAGGCGATCGGCGCGCCGTCGAGCAGCACCGTGTCACCCTGCCGGGTGACCGCCGGCTCCAGTGCCCAGGCTGACAGTGGCAGCGCACGAGTGCCGGTCTCGATCCGGAGCGCTCCGCGCCGCAGGGTATGGCAGCGCACCTCACCCGTCGCCGCCTCGAGGAGCGTGGTGCGGCAGGCCAGCCGAAAGGCGCCGCGCAGGTGGCGCTCCTGCGGCGCCGGCGCGCTCAGCAGTTCCTGCCCCGATTCCACCTCCAGCAGGCACTCCCTGCACTTCCCCTTCTTCTGACAGGACGTGGGCACGCGCACCCCGGCCCGCTCGGCGCATTCGAAGAGCGTCTCTCCGGCCCCGGGAACGACGGCCAGGCCATTTATCGCGAGACGCACCGGCATCACGCCGCCTTCACTCCAAGCAATGTCTTGAACAGCTCGACCGCGGTGGCCGCATCGGCGGCGTAGCCGTCAGCGCCGATCTCCTTCGCATAGTCGGTCGATACCGGCGCGCCCCCGATGCAGATCTTCACATGGCCGAGACCGGCCGCCTTGAAGGCCTGCACCACCGTCCGCATGTAGATCATCGTCGTCGTGAGCAGCGCGCTCATTCCGATAAGCTCCGCATTGTGGGCCTTCACCGCCTCGATGAAGCGTTCGGCCGAAGTGTCGGTGCCGAGGTCGACCACGGTGAAGCCGGCGCCTTCGGCCATCATCCCGACCAGATTCTTGCCGATGTCGTGCAGGTCCCCCTTCACGGTGCCGAGCACGATCACCTTCGCGTCGCTGGCGCCGCTCGCCTTGTCCACGAGGTGGGGCTTGAGCACCGCCATCCCCGCCTTCATGGCCCGGGCCGCGAGCAGCACCTCGGGGACGAAGATGCGGTTGTGGCGGAAGTCCTCGCCGACCACCCGCATGCCGCGGATGAGCCCGTGCTCCAGGATGTCCATCGGCACGAGGCCCTCGGCGAGGGCCTGCTCGGTCATCTGCCTGACCGGCTCGTGCTTGCCCTCGAAGAGGAGCTGGTTCATCAGGGCGTAGTCGATCACGGGCGAGTCCTCAGAACGTGGGGAGCACCAGGCCGGGCGCATCGCAGGTGCGGAGGAAGAGATCCCTGATGTCGGCGTCGAGCGCGGGATCGAGCGGCGGCTCCTCGTAGCGGCCCAGGGTTTCGTCGATCGTGTCGAGGGCGCGGCGCCGCCAGTCGCGGCTTCCCTGTTCCTCCCACTGATCCCAGTTGCTGCGGTCCACCATGGGCCCGGGCAGGTACAGCTCCTCCGGCCAGTGTTCGAGGGTGTGCTCGGCGGTCAGCAGGTGCTTCTCCCGCACCAGCTCCTCGATGAGTTCGAGCGTCGGCAGATCACCGCGCACCTCGACCGGGCGGATGAAGCGCTGCGCGTGCGCGACCACTTCGTCGTCGAAGACCAGCTTCTCGAGGCTGAAGCAGTTCACGTACTCCAGCATCCCCGGCCCCGAGACCGAGTTGATCCCCGCCGTCGCGGCGAGGAAGGCGCCGACCCCCGTCTCCATCCCCGCCTGCGGGTCGTTGAACTTGGAGTCCGACAGCGCCATGTACGCCTGACAGGGGAGCTTCAGGTACTTGGCGACTTCGGCGTAGGCGCAGTAGAGCTGCAGCGCCTCGACGGCGGTCATCGGGTTGGTCATGAGCTGCATGTGGAACGCCGCCGGCGCGCCGCCGAAGACCACCGGCGTCCCCGGCCGCACCAGTTGCGCGATGGTGAGCCCCGACAGCACCTCGGCGGTGTGCAGTACCAGCGCGCCGACCGTCGTCACCGGCGAGATCATTCCCAGCAGCAGTACCGGCACGATCTCCACCGGAATCCCCCACTCGGCGCAGTCCATGAGGTTGCAGATCGGGTCCTCCCCCCAGCGGAGCGGCGTGTTGGGGCAGCAGGTGAAGAGCCCCATCGGCTTCGCGATGAGTTCCTCACGGGAGCCGCGGAACCGGCCCATGATCTCGCCCATCCGCGGCACGCCGAAGGCGGTGAACGCGCCGGAGACGACCGGCTTCCGGGAATGCGCCACCACCAGGTAGAGCCGCCAGGCATCGGCCATATCCTGGGGGATGTCTTTCGGGATGAACGCGGTGGACAGGTAGTCGATGTGTGCGAGGCCGTCGGCCAGCTTCACGTATTCGATGAAGTCCGCCGAGTCAGGCTCGCGGGCCTTCTGGATATGGCGGTCGAGGATGCGGAGCGCCGAGGAGCCGGGGGTGAAGTGCACCTTGTCGCCGGCGAGGGTGGCGTGCGGCGCGCCGTCACGGTTGTAAAGGGTGACGGAGGAGGGCGTCGTCTCGAGTGCGTGTTCCACGATCTCGCGCGGGAACATCGCGCGGTGGGTGGCGAGATCGGCGGTGACGCCGACCGACGCCAGCCGCTCGAGCGCCCGGGCATCCTCGATGAAGACGCCGACCCGGGCGAGCACCTCCATCGCCTCATCCACGATGCGGGCCGGGAGCGACGGATCGAGCAGGCTGAGCGTGGGGCGCATGCGAATCCTGGGGTCAGGGACGGAGGCGGCCGGCGCGGCGCGGCACAATGGGCCGGTATCCGAGCCGCGACGAGATCCGCCCCGCGGCTTCCGTGAGCGACGGTATCAGCGAGGCGACCCGCTCGGGGGTGAGCCGGGACCTGGGGCCCCCGACGCTGAGCGAGGCCACGACTACACCGCTCGCGGCGCGGACAGGAGCCGCCGCCGCGACGAATCCCGCCTCCAGCTCTTCCCGGGTCACCGCATAGCCGCGCTCCTGCACCCGGACCAGCTCCCGCCCGAAGGCGATGGTGTCCACAATGGTACGGGAGGTGAGGCGTGCCCTTGGCTCGGACAGGAACTCGGTCAGGGTCTCCGCGGTCGCAAAGGCGAGCAGCACCTTCCCTGTCGAGGTCGCGTGGGCGGGCCAGCGGGTCCCGACCGACGGGACCGTGCCGACCACGTAACGGCCGCTCACCTCCTCGAGAATCAGCACGTCGCGGCCGATGAGGACTTCGATCGAGACCGTCTCGCCGATCGACTCGGCCAAGGCGGCCATCTCGGCCCGGGCGGCGGCGCGGAGTTCGCCGCTTCCCGAGGCACGGGCGCCGAGGGCCGCGATCTCGGGGCCGAGCCGGTAGCGGGTTCCGTCGCGTTCGACCATCCCCTCGCTCGCGAGCGCGCTGAGCAGGCGGTAGGTCGTGGTGCGGTTGAGCCCCACCGCGTCGGCGAGTTCCGCGAGGGTCCGCTCGGGGGTGTCGGGCGGGAAGGCCTTGAGGAGCTCGATGGCGCGGAGGACCGCCTGGGTGCCGGGATAGGGCGCCGACTGAGTGTTCATATCGTGAACATATTGTGCGTATAGTGGAATGATGCGACAGGTGACCCGGGCCGTCAAGCAGCCCGTCCGGATCGGCCGACAGGCTCCCTATAGAGGAAAGCGCTCCGGCCCGATCTCACCGGCAACCTCTCCCGAGGTGACGGTCGCCCTCCCCGATCGGGGCGGCGAATGGCTCCGACCACACCGCGGGGCGTCCCGACCGTATCGTCAAACGGCTCCGACCACACCGCGGGGTGTCCCGACCGTATCGTCAGACGGCTCCGACCACACCGCGGGGTGTCCCGACCGTATCGTCAGACGGCTCCGACCACACCGCGGGGTGTCCCGACCGTATCGTCAGACGGCTCCGACCATACCGCGGGGTGTCTCGACCGTATCGTCAAACGGCTCCGACCATCCGGCAATTCGTTCCGACCATATCGCGAGCGGTTCCGACCACTCCGCAGCGCGTTCCGACCACATCGTCGATCGACCCCGACCATCTCGTGAGTGTCCTCGAGTGTCCTCGGGAGTGTCCTCGCCTCCCCGATCGAGGACACTCGGCGCGAGACACCGACGCCCATCATCGCGGGTGTGGGCGCATCGCGCGCGGATGGGGCATCTGCTTGTCCCGTCGCGACTTTCGCATTCGTCGTCAGGTGCCTGGCACTGCCTCACACAGGGCGGTCGGCGCGCTGGCACAGCGGTTGCTTCTCCCGCCTCCCGACCGCGCCGGGTGAGGACAGGTGACGGTCGCACTTCAACCCGACATTCTCGGCCCGCCGCCTCACCCGGCACCGAGTCGCGACTCGTCTCGCGAGTGGAGGCTCAGATGGAAGTCCGTACTCTCAACAAGGTCGACCGGGCCATCCGGGTCAGGGACCACAGCCTGGCTCATCCCGCCACGGTCGAGGGGTACACCGAGCTGACGAAGGCGCTGGTGGAGGGGGTCGCGAGAGTGGAGGTACTCGCGACGCAGGAACAGAGCGGGTACCTCGCATCAAAGGCCGCGACGGCGAGCAAGGCCGAAGAGCATGATGGCATCCAGGAGGAACTGGTGCTGCTGATTCGCATCGCTCGGGGCGCGGGCGGCGAGAAACCGGAGCTGCCGCAGCGCTTCCGCCTGCCGAGAGCGAACGTCAATCACCCCACCTTCCTGGCGACGACTCGGGCGCTGGTGGAACAGGCGACGGCCTACAAGGACGTCTTCATTCGCGACGGGATGCCGGCCACCTTCGTCGAGGACCTGACGGCGCGGGTCGCGCGGTACGAGGCGGCGCACGCGGCGCAGGACTCCGCCACCGCGCTGCATGTCGCCGCGCGAGTGGAACTCAGGGAGGTGCTGCGTCAGATCAATCTGGTGGTGAAGCGGCTCGACGGGATCAACCGGCTCAGATTCCGGAAGAACCCCGAGCAGCTCGCCCTCTGGGCCCGTGCCAAGGATCTGAACTGGCCGGCGGCGGCACCGAAGAAGGATGGAAAGGAAACGGTGGCGTGAATAAGCTGCGGAACCCGTTGGGGCCGGTGCGATGGTTCTTCCGCACCGACCCCAGCGTCGTTCAGTGTGCCGGGTGGGCCCAGTGAGGCGCGGTGCTGTACTTCGCCGGGTCGAAGAGATCGAGGGAAATCGGCGGATCGGCCTTCCAGTCGGTGTAGACCTCTTCCTGTTTCGTGCCATTGCTGATGCCGATGACGACCCGGGTCGCGAGCCACCCCTTCCCCGCCTCACGATAGTCGTTGAGGTGGGCATCGAAGGTGAGTCCCGAGGTGCCGATCGGGCTGATGACCCGGAGCACGATGAGCCGGTCGGTCTCCACCCAGAACTGGGGTGAGGTCGTGTCACCCGGCGTCGTGGTGCCGACGATCCAGACCGGCTTCCCGTCGAGGATCGCGGTCGAGACCTTTGACAGGTCCATGTGATAGGCGCCGAGCTGCGCGGCAGTGGTGGCCGGGTCCTGCAGGTACACTCCCATGATCAACGGCAGGAAGGGATTCCCGCCCGCTGCTCGGCGCACCGGCTTGCCTCCCTGGAAGATGAAGGTCGAATCGATGGAGTAGATCACCCCGTTGCCGCTGTCGGGATCGGCGATGTCGATGCGCAGGAGTCCCGGTGCGGCGACGCTCTCGTACCAGGTCTGGTCGGCGGGTGGCTGGCCGGGGCGGTTGATCTTGGTCGTCTGCACGAAGGTGAGAGTGCGGTACCAGGTCGTCGCGTAGGCGTCGTGCATCCGCGCGAGCACCTCGAGTCCTGTCGTGGGCGCCGACTGGGCCGTGAGGGCCAGCGGTGCGACCGTCATGAGCAGTGCGAGGAGCGGAGTCGGGCGCGCGGGCACCTGGTCATGATCGAAGCTCCGATGGCGATGGGGCGACTGAGAGGTGACGCGGCATCGCGAAGGGACGGCGCTCGGACGTCCGCCGGACGGGGCGGACGCGGGTGGGGTTTCAGTCAGTCGCGTCGTCCAGGGGATCTGCTAATCCGGCGGCGAGGCGATCCAGGTTCCTGAAAAGACTCCCTGCGTGACCTGCCGTGACTGGCCGGCGCTGTCGCGGGCGGTGAAGCTGAACGTGCCGTCGAGGTGGCGGGTGGCGGGGTCGAAGCTGGTCAGCGTTGCGGTGCTTCCCGTGATACCGTCGGTGTAGAAGTACTGCACCTTGTAGGTGTTGGCGTAGATGTCGCCCGTCGCCAGCAGGACGGTACCGTAGCTGGGCGAGTTCCTGTCGCCAAGGCTGAAGGTGCCCGGGCCAGTGACCGGCCCCAGCACCAGCACGATGCCGAGGGAAGAATCGGAGCCGTAGGTGCGGGTGCCGGAGAGGGCGAGCGTGCTGTCCCAGGGGTACCAGTTGGCGTACGGTGGCACGCCGTGCTTCGGGGTCGTGGCCACCCACCCGGCGCCGTCGATGGTGGCGGACATGGTGATGAATGCCGAGCGGCGGGGCTCGGTGCCGGGGTCGCAGTTGAGGGCGGCGAGGACGACGACGGCGAGTGCCGCGGCGGTGGTCGCGAGGTTGCTGCGATTCAGTGCGGTGCGGAGCGGCATAATCGAAGCCCCCGAGGAGGGACGGGCTCATGGTGGCATGGCGGCCGCGAAGTGGAGATGAAGGGGGGATGACGGGAAATTCAAGCGGCGGAAAGGACACAGCGAATGCTCGGGGTGGGGATCGAACCCACATGAGGATTGCGCCTCTTGGGATTTTAAGTCCCATGCGTCTGCCAGTTTCGCCACCCGAGCCGGGTGTCTCCAAGCTCAACCCTCACCGCGACTAATTCAACTGCTCGCCCGCTGGGCGTCGTCCCATCGATACCGGTGAGCGATCCGTCCAGCCCGTGCCCATCTCAGGGCCGTCTCAACTTCATGTCAACGAGCCCCGGTCAGCGCCGACGGCGCTTCATCACGCTCCGATCGGATACCAGCTTCGCGACGCGCGCCACCACGGAGCGGCGTCCAGCCCTGCCAATCGGGCCGCGGGTTCGGCGACATCCGATCACAAATGTGTCGCTCGTCCGCATCTAGCACTACCTGCATCGCAGCAATTACCTCCCCTGCATCACCGCGCGATGAGATGGCCGTCCCTAGGTTGACTGAGGGTGTAGAGGCAGGTCGTCTCCGCACCTTTCACGGGAGTGGGTGCCTTCCTTACCCCCACGGTTCGCTCTCCCAACTTGACAATCGATGGAACGTCTCCGACCGCGGAATACCGCGGGGCTGAGTCGTTTCATGCTAACAGTTTACGCAGTGGAGCCACTCTTGACTACGCACCACCTGGCCGTGCGCGGCCACGCTCGTTCCCTACCCTCGGCATTCCCTCCTGCGGGTCAGTCTCCCCGATCCCCCCGGCGGAGCGGCTGGTTCGCCGCTCTCGCGCTTGCGGGCGCCCTCGGGCTCGCCGCCTGCAGTTCCGAACCGATGGCGCCAGCACTCGCCGATTCCGTGAGCACCCCGTCGGTGGTTCCCGTGACCTCCGCACCCGCGTCGCTCGTGCTGGCCAACGTGAATGCGCCGAGCGGCTACACCACCCTGGCCGACAACCGGTTCGATACCAAGCCGCCATGGCCCCGCGCCAATACCGGCACGGTGGGCTCGTGGTGGAGCTATTCCGCCACCAATCCGAACCTGACGATCGCGAGTGATGCGACGGCCCCGGTAAGCGCCGGCTCCGTGATTCGCACCAAGTTCTACGCCGGTCAAAACGCTGGAGTCGCGCCCGTGAACATGGGCGGCTGGATCGGCCCCGCGACGATGAACTACCGCAAGATCTACTTCTCGATGTGGATCAAGATCGAAGGGCCGAGCTTCGAGAATCAGAAGGTGGGCACGAAGGCGGGATTTTTCGGTGTCGGGGACCCCAAGTCAGCCCTGAACGAGCTCACCTTCTTCCTCGACAATGGCCTGGCCGTTCAGCGCCTGCAGAGCGACTTCCAGGTACTGTTCAAGGAGCAGAACATCCTGCAGCCCAATGGATGGACGTCCAGGAATCTCACTCAGAACGTGAGCAAGGCTCACCTGATGACGGCAGGCGGATGGCATCACTGGGAGGCGACCATGTCGGTCAACACGATGGGCGCGGCCAACGGGACCTTCCAGATGTGGATCGACGGCACCCAGACCCACAACTACACCAACGTGGTCTACATCACCCCGACCGCTCCCTACGGATTCAATTCATGGAAGTGGAATCCGACGTGGGGCGGCCAGGGAGGCACGCGCACCCGCAACGATTACATCGACATCGATCAGGTGTTCATCTCCGGCACGCCCTGACGACTCCGACGGGGTAATTGAAAGCGGACCCGGCGAAAGCCGGGTCCGTTTTCATTGCCTCACTTCTCGCTCCGCACCCCCGCGCCGGCGCGCGTCGCCCACACAAGCGGAACCCGTCCATGCGCACCGCGGTAGATATCCTGCACCTCCGCCACGATGCGGGCACTTCGGTCCGCCGGCAACAGCGCGATCACCGCGCCGCCCCACCCCGCGCCGGTGAGCCGGGCGCCCAGCGCCCCATGCCGCGCCAGCGACTCCACCAGCAGATCGGCCTCGGGACAGGTCGACTGGTAGTCCACCCGCAGCGATTCGTGCCCCTCGAGCATCAGGCGGCCGAGCGTGGCGAGGTCACGGGCCGCGAGCGCCTGCGCGGCGGCACGGGTCCGAATCGTCTCGGTGACCACATGCCGGACCCGCGCACTCCACGGTGACGGCATGCCGCGCAGCAGCGCGGGAAGTGCCGTCTCGGAGATGTCAGCGAGGTGCCGGACACCGGCGCCCTGCTCGTTCACCAGACGCAGCCCCTCCTCGCACTCTCTGCGGCGCTCGTTGAGGTGCCCGCCGGTCAGCCGGTGCGACACTCCCGTGTCGAACACCCACACCCGCCCCGGGAGCGGGAGGTGACTCACCGACCCGCTGCCGGTCTCGAATAGCATGGCATGCCCGGCCTTCGCCCGCGCGGAGATCGTCTGGTCCATCCGGCCGCAGTGGACGCCGACTTCGTCGTGTTCCGCGTAGTATGCGATGTCAGCGAGCTGGGCCGGCGGCACCCGGCGACCCGCGAGCGCTGTGAGCGCACGCGCCGTTGCCACGGTGAGTGCCGCGGAAGAGGAGAGCCCAGCGCCAACCGGCACCCGGCTGGCGACGGCGATCCGGGACGGCGGCACGGCAATGCCCCGTCTCTCGAGCACGCGGATGACGCCAACCACATAGCCGGTCCAGGCACCGGGGACGATGCGCTCCGGATCGAGCGGGTGAAGCTCCGCGTCGCTCGCCGAGACAACCTCCCAGCGATCGGCACGGGCCGCGGCCACCACGGTGCGCCGGTCCAGCGCGAACGGCAGCACCGGCCCGCCGTTGTAGTCGGTGTGCTCCCCGAGCAGATTGACCCGGCCGGGGGCGGAGACCAGCACCGTCGGCCCGCTTCCAAACCGCTCCTCAAAGAGCGATGTTGCCTGTCGAACTGGCGACACGTGAGTCACTGTCGGCGATCCTTCCCGGAGGTTCCTTGCATCGGTACGTGCAGCTCGGCGTGGTCCTGCTGGTGACGGCGACCGGACCGCTCTCGGCCCAACTCGCTCCGATCGGCGCCCCCAAGGGGACGCTGCGCGTGGAGATCCGCGGCAGCTTCGAGAGCGCCGACCAGCGGATCTTCGGCGGGCACCCGGAAGATTACCTCGCCGATTTCGGGAGCCCGGCCCTGGGCAGCGACCGCATTCCGGGGCTCCGCACCGCCGATTCCCTGCTCAGCGCAATCCTGGGCCAGCCGGGCAGCCGCCTCAATCTCGGCAGCCTGCGCGCCAACGGCCAGCTCACCATCGGCACCGGCACCATCGGCGCCGCCCTCGGCATCACCCGAAAGCTGACGCTCTTTGGCAACATCCCGCTGGTGACGACCAGGGTGCAGGCGCACTTCAGGCTGGATTCCGCTGCCGCGAACGCCGGCCTGAACACCGCGCTCCCTGGCCATGCCGACAACGCGAACGCGGTCGGCTTCTTCACCAGCTTCGACAACGCGCTGTCCACCCTCGACACTCGGATCAGCAACGGAAGCTACTCGGGCGCGCAACTCGCGCTGGCGCAGTCGATCTCCGCCCGCGCCGCGGCGCTTCGCGACCAGTTGCGGGCCCTGACCATCGATCCGGGTACCGCCACCAGCTTTCTGCCCTCGCAAGGGAGTGCCGCCGGCCAGCAGATTCTCACCCGGATTCAGGGACTCCAGGACACGCTCAGCAACGTTCTGGCCGTCACCGGCTTTTCGGCCGCTCCCTTCCTCCCACCCAGCCGGCTGACGGACGCCGAATTCGCGACTGCCGTCGGCGACCAGCTCGGGCCCATCGCGGCCTTCCCGCTCGCGGAGGCGAAGATCGCGCGGATGGGCGACATGGACGTGGGCGCCACCTACACCCTCGTCGATGACTTCGACCGGCCGGGGAAGACCGGCGGGTTCCGCTTCGCGATCTCCGGACTGCTCCGGCTGCCGACCGGCCAGCGGGACAACCCCAACAACCTGCTCGATGTCGGCACTGGCAACGGCCGCTACGAGGCGGGTATGTCAGGCACCGCCGACGTTTCCACCAGCCGCTGGGGCGCCCGCTTCACCGGTGGATACCTGGTCCGCTTTGCGGCGCTCCGGGTGCGCCGGCTCGCGACCCCGAGTGAGGCGTACCCCGACGCCAGCCGGCTGAGCAACCTGCGCTTCAACGCCGGCGACATTCTCTCCCTCGGCGTTCAGCCGTATTTCCGGCTGGCGCGGAATCTCGCGATCCACGGCCAGGCCGATTACCAGCGGGTCGGCTCGGACCGCTACGCCTACGACCAGCCGTCGGACGCGATCGCCGGCCTCGACCCGAACATCCTCTCCCTGGCGAGCCGCACCGCGCTCGCGACGGGGATCGGCGTGACCTACGTCGGACGCTCGCCGCACGAATGCGAGCCGGGCCGCAAGTGCGGCTGGCCGATCGATGCGTCATGGACCTACACCGCCGTCGTCCGCGGCACCGGGGATCGGGTGCCGAAATTCCGTAGCACCCGCCTCGAGATCCGCTGGTATCAGCGCATCTGGCGCTGAGGGATCCGATGACCACGCCGCGACCCGCCGCACCGCCCTCCCGGTTTCGCCCAGCAGAGCTGCGCTCGGTGGCGATCACCGGACTCTTCGTGCTCGCGGTCTTCTACACCCTCCACCTCGCGCGCGACCTCTTCCTGCCGATCGTGCTGGCGCTGTTCCTCTCGCTGCTGCTGACGCCGCTCGTCCGCCTGCTGCACCGGATCCATATCCGTGGCGCCGCGGCCCCGGCGCTGGTGCTGCTTCTCCTGGCGACCGGCATCTCGGTGACCGGGTACGAACTGTGGACGCCGGCCGCGGACTGGGTCGCCCGCGCGCCCCAGGATCTCAAGAAGCTCGACACCAGGGTCCGGCGGCTGCTCCGCTCCATCGAGAGCGTCACCCGCACCGCCCAGCAGGTCAACCAGATCGCCGATGTCACCAGTTCCGACACACCGCAGGTGGCGATCAAGGAGCCGAGCCTGAGTGAGATCATCCTGGGAGGAGCGTGGTCCTTCGCGGCGGGGCTGCTCATCACCATGGTGCTGACGTTCTTCTTCCTCTCGTCAGGC
The DNA here is from genome assembly GCA_963817435.1 of uncultured Gemmatimonadales bacterium. Classification (GTDB taxonomy): domain Bacteria; phylum Gemmatimonadota; class Gemmatimonadetes; order Gemmatimonadales; family GWC2-71-9; genus JADJOM01. Next base: position 310,661 of record CAWFNY010000001.1, on the reverse strand, counting down.
GGCTCGCTCATGCGGAGGCTGCCGCGGGTGCTGCCGCGGGAGCAGTCGGAGCGGCTGCTGGGGATCGTGTCGGAGGCCGAGTCGCAGATCTCACGGTACCTGATCGCGGTCACCGCGATCAACATCGGCATCGGGCTGCTGACGGCGATCATCATGGCGCTGTTCGGCATGCCGACGCCGGTGCTGCTCGGAGCGGTCGCGGCCGTGCTCAACTTCATGCCCTACTTCGGCCCGGTGGTCATGGCCGGGCTGCTTGCGATGGTCGCGCTGATCACCCTGCCGGACGCCGCGTCGGCCCTTCTGCCGCCGCTCTGCTACCTCGCCCTGCACGCGATCGAGGCGAACCTGCTCACGCCCCACCTGCTCGGACGGCGGCTGCCGCTGAATCCGCTGGCCATCTTCCTGGGGTTCCTCTTCTGGCTGTGGATCTGGGGCGTACCCGGCGCGGTGCTTTCGGTGCCGATTCTGGTGACGCTCAAGATCATCTGCGATCGGTCGGAGCGGCTGGCCGTATTTGCGGAGATGCTGGGGAGGTAGTGCGAAGGGAAGAGGGAAGAGGGAAGAGGGAAGAGGGAAGAGGGAAGAGGGGCGTACGCGGACGTGTGAATCAGCGGGTAGCCCCCAGCATGGCAGCGGCGTGACGCCGGGCGGTGTCGGCATCGGCATCACCGAGCATGCGGGCGAGTTCGGTCACCCGGTCCTCGCCGTGGATCTGCTGCACGTCGCTGGTGGCGAGGCCCTTCCGCGCGGCCTTGGAGACGACGAGATGGCGCTCGGCCTTGGCGGCGATCTGCGGCAGATGGGTGATCACCAGCACCTGCCGTCTGGCCGCCACCTCGGCCAGCGCCTCGCCCACCTGGGCACCGACCTCCCCGCCGATTCCCTGGTCCACTTCGTCGAAGATCAGCGTCGGCACCGCGTCATGCCTGGCGAGCACGACCTTGAGCGCGAGCATGATGCGTGAGAGCTCTCCCCCCGACGCCGCTTTCGCGATGGGCCGCGCCACCAGACCGGCGTTGAGCCGCACCGTGAAGGTCACGCTCTCCTGCCCCACCGATTCGATGCGCCCCAGTTCCGTCAATTCGGCGTCCAGCTTCCCGCCGGCAAGCCCGAGCTGCGGCAGGAGCCGGGTGACGGTGCGGCCCATGCGCCCGGCCGCTTCACGGCGCTTGGCGCTCAGCGCATCCGCCGCCGCCTGGCACGCCCCTTCGGCGGCGACCCGACGCGCGCCGAGCTGGCGGAGATCGAGATCGGCGGAATCGAGGAGGTCGAGTTCCGCAGCGGCTTCCGCCCGCGCGGCGAGAACAGCCTCGAGGGTGGCGCCATGCTTCTGCTTGAGCCGGTAGATCGTGTCGCGCCGCCGCTCGATCTCGGCCAGCCGTGCGGGGTCCTCCTGCAGGGAGTCGGCGTAGTCGTTGGCGAGGCGGGCGAGCTCGCTCAGGCTGGCGTACGCGCCGTCGAACAGTTCGCGCCAGGCGGGAAGCGCGGTGTCGATGCGCTCGAGGCCGCCGAGCAGCCGGTCCGCCTGGCCGAGGATCGGCAGCGCGCCGCTGTCGTCACCGTCGAGCAGCGTGCCGAGCCGTCGCGCCTGATCGGCGAGCGTGGCGGCATGGCCGAGCCGCCGGGCCTCGATGTCGAGCTCCTCGTCCTCGCCGGGCACGAGCTTCGCCTGATCGATCTCCTGCGCCACATGGCGCAGGTAGTCGGCGCGGCGGCGGACTTCGTCCCGCCGGGCGGTGAGCGTCGTTTCTTCCTCGCGTACTGCCTGCAGCGTCTCATAGGCCTCGAGCAGCGCGGTACGCTCCGCCGTGGCCCCCGCGAAGGCGTCGAGAATGTCCCGCTGCGCCTCGGCGTGCAGCAGCGACTGCGTCTCGTACTGACCGTGGAGATCGACGAGGAGGCTTCCGAGCCGGGTCAGCACGCCGATCGTGGTCGGGCTGCCATTCACCCAGGCGCGGGAGCGGCCATCGGCGCCGATCTCGCGCCGGATCACCAGCCGCCCCTCTTCAGCGTCGAGCCCCTGCCCCTCACACCGCCGGCGGAGCGATGCGTCGTCGAGTTCGAATGCCCCCTCGACGATGGCCCGCTGGGCACCGGGCCGGACCATGCCGCTCTCGGCCCGGGCGCCGAGCAGCAGCGCGACGGCATCCACCAGCATGGACTTGCCGGCCCCGGTCTCGCCGGTGAGGACGTTGAGACCGGGGCCGAGTTGCAGTGTCACCTCCGCGATCGTCACCAGGTCGCGGACCCGCAGTTCTGCGATCATCGGATGACCTCCCGCTCCGACAGGTCGCCCCAATTGAGCTTCTGTCGCATGCGGGTGAAGTACCCTTCGGACCCGAGACGGATCAAAAGCACCGAGGAGGTCGCGCGCCGGACGTAGACCCGGTCACCGATCGTGAGGGTGGTGCCGAGCTGGCCGTCGTAGGAGACCAGCAGGTCATCGGCACCGGGCGAGACCGGTTCCACGCAGATCGTCGCGTCAGGCGGCACCACGACCGGCCGCACCGCGAGGGTGTGGGCGCAGACCGGTGTCACGATCATCGCCTCGACACCGGGGGCGACGATGGGGCCGCCGGCAGAGAGCGAGTAGGCGGTGGATCCGGTCGGGCTGGCCACGACGATGCCGTCGGCGCTGTAGGGGCCCAGATCCTCTCCATCGATACTGACCCGGACCCTGACCACGCGGGCCACGCCCGACTTGTGGATGGCGACGTCGTTGAGGGCGATCTGCTCGTTCCGCACCCCGCCCTCATCGCTGATGATGGTGGCGTGGAGCGAGAGCCGCCGCTCGAGGACGTAGCGGCCGCTGATTACGGCGTCGAGGGCTTCGCCGAGCTTCTCGCGGGTGGAGGTGGTGAGGAACCCGACGCGGCCGAGATTGACGCCGAGGATGGGCACTTCACGGCCGTGAAGGAGGCGGGCGCCCCTGAGCAGGGTGCCGTCGCCACCGAAGGTGATGAGGACGTCCGGGACGTCCTGGTCGAGGAGCGGGAGCACGTCGTCCCACAGGGGGACGAGGCTGGGTTCGGTGAGGAGTCGAATGCCGCGTGAGGGCGAGAGGTCCGCCAGCTCACGCAGCAGCGACCGGAGGTCGGCATAGCGAGGATTTCCGACAACCCCGACCTTCATCGTGCTTCGACGCCCTCCTCGCTGTGGAGCGCGCGCAGGCGGCGGGCGATCCCGCCGGCGGTGAGGCCGAAGGACTCGAGCTGTTCGGTCCGCGGCGCCTGCTCAACCAGTTTGTCCGGCACGCCGAGGGCGATGACCCGCACTTCGGGGTGGGTGGTCTGCAGCGTCTCGGAGAGGTAGGCCCCGAAGCCATTGACGATCGTCCCCTCCTCGACGGTGACCAGGGTCCGGTGCTGGGCCGCGAGCATCTGCAGCATCGCCGAATCCATCGGCTTGATGAACCGGCAGTTGACGACGGTCGCGTCGATGCCCTCCGCCGCGAGCTGCTCGGCCGCCTGGAGGCTGGGCTGCACCATCGTGCCGACCGCGAGAATCGCCACGTCCTTGCCGTCGCGAAGCTGCTCCCAGGTGCCGTACGGCACCGGACTGATCGATGCGACGGGGCTGACATCGAAGGGCACCTTGTCGCGCGGATAGCGGGTGCAGAACGGGCCGCCCTCATGGACCAGCGCCGTCTTCAGCAGGCCGATGAGCTCATCGCCGTCCTTGGGCGCGGTGACCGTCATCTCCGGCACGGCCAGCATGTAGGCGATATCGTAGAGCCCCATGTGGGTCTGCCCGTCTTCCCCGACCAGGCCCGCGCGGTCCATGCAGAAAACCACCGGCAGGTGCTGTACGGCGATGTCGTGGATGACGTTGTCGTAGGCCCGCTGCAGGAAGGTGCTGTAGATGGCGCACACCGGACGGATACCCTGCGTCGCGAGGCCGCCCGCGAAGGTCACGGCGTGCCCCTCGGCGATGCCGACGTCGAAGAAGCGCTCCGGCCACCGCTTCTGGAAGATGCTGGTGCCGGTGCCGCTCGGCATCGCCGCGGTGATGGCGACGAGGTCGGGATGGACCGCGGCCAGTTCCGTCAGGGCGTCCCCGAAGACCTGGGTCCAGGTCGGCGGGCCGCTCGACTTCTTGCGCGGCTCCCCCGTCTCGGGATCGTAGGCGGCGAGCCCGTGCCACTTCTCCTTGTTGTTCTCCGCGAGCGCGAAGCCCTTCCCCTTCTCGGTGATCACATGGATCACCCGCGGGCCGGTCATCGGCTTCACGAAATGGAAGGTGTCCACCAGCTTGCGGAGATCGTGGCCGTCGATCGGGCCGAAGTAGCGGAAGCCGAGTTCCTCGAAGAACATGCCGTCGGAGAAGAGGTTCTTGGCGCTCTCCTCCAGGTTCTTCGCGAAGTCGATCACCTCCGGCCCGAAGACCTTGCCGAGCCGGAGGGTCCAGTGCTTGATGTGCTCGCGGAGCCGGTTGGTCGCCGGGCTCGCCGCGATGGTGCCGAGGGTCTTGCTGATCGCGCCGACATTGGGCGAGATCGACATGCCGTTGTCGTTGACGATCAGAATGACGTCGCGATCCGAGTGTCCCGCGTTGTTCATGCCCTCATAGGACAGGCCGCAGGTGAGTGCGCCGTCGCCGACGACCGCGACGACCTTGTTGGTCCCGCCCCGGAGGTCGCGCGCGGTTGCCATGCCGAGGGCGGCGGACATGGCGGTCCCGGCGTGGCCGGCGCCGAAGGCGTCGTACTCGCTCTCGGAAGTCTTGAGGAAGCCGGAGATGCCGCCGGTCTGGCGCAGCGTGGGGAAGCGATCGTTGCGGCCGGTGAGCAGTTTCCAGGCGTAGGCCTGATGGCCCACGTCCCAGACGACCTTGTCCGCTGGAACATCGAACTCGTACAGCAGCGCGATCGACAGCTCGACCACGCCGAGACTGGCCCCGATGTGGCCGCCGGTCCGGGAGCAGCAGTCGATCAGCCGCTCGCGCATCTCCTGGGCGAGCTCCGGGAGCTGCTCCCGCGGGATGCGTTTGAGGTCGGCGGGGGACTTGATCGTGTCGAGTAGGCTCATGGTCGTGCAACCCGGGTTGGTGGCGGTTGCCTCAGTGCTGCGCGTGCCGAGTCAGGACTTCCTGCTCACAATATAGTGCGCCAGCGCGCCGAGGGTCGCCGTCGGCACCCCGGCTTGTTCAAGGTGGCGGATGGCGTGGCTGGCGAGGGCCGCCGCCTCGGAGCGCGCCCGATCCACGCCCAGGACGCTGACGTAGGTGGATTTCGCCAGCGCGGCGTCGCGGCCGGCGGTCTTGCCAAGTTGTGCACTGGTCGCGGTGACGTCCAGCACGTCGTCGGCGATCTGGAAGGCGAGGCCGATCTCGTGACCGTAGCCGGCCAGCGCCTCGATCGTGGGCCTCGGCGCCTCCGCGGCGAGCCCGCCGAGCATGCAGGCGGCACGGATGAGGGCGCCGGTCTTGCCCCGGTGCACCGCGATCAGGCCGTCGTGGTCGAGCGTCTTTCGCTCGGCCTCGAGATCGAGCCACTGGCCACCGACCATCCCCTCGATGCCGCCTGACTCGAACAGCTCCCGGGCCATGCGGCCGAGCAGCGCGGGAGAGAGCACCAGATCCTTCGCCGCCTGCGCCAGCACCAGCGCCGCGACCGGCACCAGCAGGAAGCCGACCCGGGTCGCGGTCGGCACATCGTAGGCCCGGTGGGTGGTGGCCCGGCCCCGGCGGAGATCGTCGTCGTCCATGCAGGGGAGATCGTCGTGCACCAGCGAATAGGTGTGCACCGTCTCCACGGCGGCGGCCACCGCGGCGATCGCGGGCGATATTCCGCCGGCCGAGCGATAGGCCGACAGCACCAGCGCCGCACGCACCCGCTTGCCGGGGGTAGTGAGCGAATAGCCCAGCGCTTCTCCGGTCCGCCCCGGCACGATGGCCTGCACCCGCTCACTCCAGGCGCCCAGCAGCCCGTCCACCCGCTCGCGGGCTTCCGCAAGGATGAGCGCGACGTCAGGTCCCACCGTCGAGTTCCTCCGCGCGCAGCGTGCCTTCCGCATCCTCCAGCACCTTCTTCACGCGCGCCTCGGCCTCGCCGAGGCGGCCGCGGGCGCTGCGCAGGCGGCCGACGCCCTCCTCGAACAGCAGCAGCGACTGGTCGAGATCGCCATCCTCGCGCTCCAGCTGGCGCACGATCTCCTCGAGCCGTCGCAGGTCCTCGGCGAGTGAGGCGCGTTCCTCGGGGGCGTACTTCGGTTCCTTGCTGCGCGGAGTCATCGCGTATCATCCACCCGCGCCGGGACGGTTCCGTCCGTGACGCGGAGCGTGAAGGGCGAACCGGGAGTGAAGTCGGCGCGGCGGCGGAGCACCCGTCCCTCGCCATCCTGCGCCACACTGTAGCCGCGCTCGAGCACCTTGAGCGGAGAGAGCGCATCGAGCTGTGCCGCCAGCCGCTCGAGATCGCGACGCGGCACTTCGAGGCGGCGCGTCAGGGCCGCTTCGAGCCGGTCGGCGCTGCGGGCGAGCCGCTCCCGCGCGAGCCGGGTGCCCCGCCCGAGCGCGTTGCCGAGCCTGAGGCCGAGGCCGGCGACCTGGCGGGCGAGGTCGGCACGATCGGGAACGGCGAGTTCGATCGCGGCGGAGGGCGTGGCGGCGCGCACGTCGGCGATCAGATCGGTGAAGGAGATATCGGTCTCATGGCCCACCGCGGAGACGGTGGGCACGTTCACCGCCGCGAGCGCGCGGCATACGGGCTCGGTGTTGAAGACCGCGAGGTCTTCCTTGGAGCCGCCGCCGCGGGCCAGGATGCAGAGGTCGATCCGTTCCAGCCGGTTCACGATGCCGAGAGCCCGCACCACCTCGGCGGGGGCCTCGGCGCCCTGCACCTTGGTCCCGACGACAAACAATTCGATCGCCGGCCAGCGCTTGCGGGTGACGGTGATGATGTCGCGAAGCGCCGCGCCGTCGAGGCTGGTGACCACCGCGATTCGCTCCGGCAGTGCGGGCAGCGGACGCTTTCTCCCCGGATCGAAGAGCCCGTCCTTCTCCAGCGCCTTCCGGATCCGCTCCAGTTCGAGCTGCGCCTGACCGACCTGGTCGGTGACCAGGAATTCGGTCACCGTCAGGCGGAACTCGCCGCGCTCCTCCCAGACGGTCGGCGTGCCGAACACGAAGACCTGGGCGCCCTCCGCCGGCTGGGACTTCACCCGGGCGGAGTAGGTCCGCCACATGACGCAGCGGATCTGCGCCTCGGCATCGCGGATGGTGAAGTACCAGTGCCCGCTCTGGTAGGCCTTGAGGCCCGACACCTCACCGCGGACCCAGAGCGGACCGATGCCACCCTCCAGCACCCGGCGGGCCGCCTTGGCGAGCAGCGAGGGCGTCCAGGGGGCGTCCCCCTGGGTGAAGAGATCCGGTTCCCCGCTCACATCCGCTGCTTCATCGCCTGCAGCGTGTTGGCCATGAGCATGGCGATCGTCATCGGCCCCACGCCGCCCGGGACCGGGGTGATGGCGGAGGCGACCTCGGCGCATTCGGCGTAGGCCACGTCGCCCGTCAGGCGGTAGCCCTTGGGCAGCGACGCGTCGTCGACCCGGTTGATCCCCACGTCGATGACGACCGCCCCAGGCTTCACCATGTTGCCCCGCACGAACTCCGCCTTGCCGATCGCCGCGATCAGGATGTCGGCGCCGCGGCAGACGGCCGGAAGATCGCGGGTCTTGGAGTGGCAGACGGTCACCGTCGCATCGCCGCCGGGTCCCTGCTGGATGAGCAGGTTGGCCATCGGCTTGCCCACGATCGTGCTGCGGCCGACCACCACGGCGTTGGCCCCCCTGGTCTCGATGCCGTTGCGGATCAGCATCTGGATCACGCCCCAGGGCGTGCAGGGGCGGAGCGCGGTCGGGTCACCGATGACCAGCTTGCCGACGTTCACCGGGTGAAACCCGTCCACGTCCTTCATCGGGTCGATGCGCAGCAGCACCTTCTCGGTATTGATGTGCTTCGGCAGCGGCAGCTGGACGAGAATGCCGTGGATCGTCGGGTCGTTGTTGAGCTGGTCGACGATGGCGAGGAGATCGGCCTCGGGCAGCGTCGCCTCGCGGGTGATCTTCACCGACTTCATCCCCGCCTCGAGGCACGCCTTCTCCTTGCTGCCCACGTAGGCCCTGGACGCAGGGTCCTCCCCGACCAGGACGACGGCGAGGCCGGGCGCCATCCCCCGGGCCTTGAGGCGGGTGATTTCCTCGGCGACCTCCTGACGGATGGTCTTGCCGAGTGCGACTCCGTCGATGATGCGTGCACTCATCGGGCAATGTCCACGGCTCGGGTTTCACGGATGACGACGACCCGGATCTGCCCCGGGTACTGCAGTTCGTTCTCGATGCGGCGGGCGATCTGGTCGGAGAGGGCGACGGCCGCGCCGTCGTCGATCTTCTCCGGCGTCACGATGACCCGGACCTCGCGCCCCGCCTGAATGACGTTCGACTTCTCGACGCCCTGGAATCCGTTGGCGATCTCCTCCAGCTTCGTGAGGCGCTTCACGTAGCTCTCGAACGCCTCGCGGCGCGCACCGGGCCGTGACCCGCTGATCGCGTCCGCCGCCTGCACCAGGACCGACTCGGCCGTCTCGTGCGGCACGTCATCGTGGTGGGCCTGGATGCAGTTGATCACCAGCGCGCTCTCGCCGTACTTCCGCGCCATCTCGACGCCCAGCTCGACGTGGGTGCCCTCATGGTCGTGGGTGAGCACCTTGCCGATGTCGTGCAGCAGCGCCCCGCGTCTGGCGAGGTTCACGTCCAGCTTGAGTTCAGCGGCCATGATGCCGGCGAGCCAGGCGACTTCCTTGGAATGGTCGTAGATGTTCTGGCCGTACGAGGTACGATAGCGCATCCGGCCGATGAGCCGGATGAGTTCCGGATGCAGCCCGTGCACCCCGGTCTCGAAGGCCGCCTTGTCGCCGAGTTCCTGCATCTCGGCTTCGAGCTCCTTCTGGGCCTTGGCGACCAGCTCCTCGATCCGCCCCGGATGGATGCGGCCATCGACGATCAGTGCCTCGAGGCTCCGGCGGCCGACTTCGCGGCGTACGGGGTCGAAACAGCTGATGATCACGGTGTCGGGAGTGTCGTCGATGATGACGTCGACGCCGGTGGCCTGCTCGAAGGCGCGGATGTTCCGGCCCTCGCGGCCGATGATGCGGCCCTTCATCTCGTCGCTCGGCAGCGCCACCGCCGAGACGGTGGTCTCGGCCGTGTGTTCGGCGGCGATCCGCTGGACCGCGAGCGCGACGATCTTCCGGGCGTCCTTGTCCGCCGCGCGCTTGGCCTGCTCCCGGATGTCGCGGGCCAGCGCCTGCGCGGCGCTGCGGGCCTCATCCTCGGCCCGCTGCAGCACCTCGCGGCGAGCTTCGTCCGCCGTCAGCCCCGCGACCCGCTCGAGGCGCTGACGGATCTCCCCCGCGGCGCGCTCCGATTCCATCTCCCGCTGGCGGATCGCTTCCTCGCGCCTGGCCAGGGTCGATTCCCGCTGCCCGAATCCCGACTCCTGCTTGCGGACCTCTTCCAGCTTCCGCTCCAGCGACTTGTCCCGCTCCTCGGCCCGGCGCTCGAACCGGTCCCACTCCTCGCGCCGGCGCTGCGCCTCCTTGTCGAGGTCCTCGCGCAGCCGGAGGGTCTCCATCTTGCCTTCAAGGACGATCTGCCCCCGGGCCTCCTGCGCCCTGCTGGCGGCGTCGGCGACCATCGCCTCCGCCTCCTTGCGGGCGGCGACGAGGGTCCTTGCGGCGCTCTGACGCTGGACGCGGCTGTAGAGGATGAAGATGACCGTGGCGGCGACAAGCCCGGCGGCGAGCCCCTCGACGAGGGGCAGAAGGATTGGCGACATGCGATCTATCTCCAAAGCGCGGCGTCGTGAGACGCGCGCTCAATAGGCTCATCGGAACTGGGATAGCCCGGCATGCGCGCACGGCCGCGCGCGCCAACGGCCGGACGGCCGGGCGCCTAGCCCGAAACTCCCTGCGGTCCAGTCGCCCGACGGCCCCGCTTGGACGGCGGGAGCAGCCGGGCCAGATCATCGGCCATGGCGTTGAGGCGCGCCGCATGTTCGCGATCGCCGCGCCTGGCCTGGAACAGCTCATCGGTGATCGCGAGCGCCGCGAGGATCGCGGCCTTGTGGGTTTCCACCTGCGGCAACATGTCCCGGATCCGGCGCAGCGCCGCATCCACGTATGCCGCGACTTCCCGCGTGTATTCCGGCGGCAGTTCCGAGCGGACGGTGTAATCCTCGCCGCCGATCGTGACGCGTACCGCGTGCTTGGGCTGGTTCATGCGGCCCCCTCATCGGCGTCCTGCTCCAGGAAGCTCAGCCGGTTGGCGAGGATCCGGAGCTTGTCGCGCGCGGCATCGACCCGCTCCCGCAGCGCCTGGTTCTCCATTTCGAGTTCGAGGACCCGCTGGCGGGAGTGCACCAGCTCCGGTCCGGCCACGACCCCGCCCTTTGCCTTCGCCTCGCCGAGTTCCGCCTCGGCCTTGAGCGAGCGGCGGCGCCAGGCAGCAAGCTCTTCGCCCACGTACTGGAGGAGGTCCCCCAGGTCGTGGACGGCGCGCTCGTCAGGACGTTCGTAGCCTTGCGTCAAGTTCCCTCTCCAGCGCTTTGAGAATCCGGCTCAGCGCGGCATCCACATCCTCGTCGCGGATGGTGCGGTCCGCCGCACGGAACACCAGCCGGAATTGCACCGCCCGGCGATCCTCGCCGAGCTGCTCCGAACGAAATTCGCTGACGACCTCTACCGCCTCGAGCAGCTTACCGCTCGCTCGCATCACCCGCATGGCGTCCGCGGCCGAGGTCGCGGGCTTGAGCAGGAGATTGATGTCGCGCCAGGAGGACGGGGTGGTCGGCAGCGGGGCGTAGCGAACCGGAAGCCGCTGGGCATCGCTGATCACGACCTCCAGCCCGAACACCGGTGCCGCCCATGCGGGCGGATCGAGTTCGAGAAGGCGTGCATGACCGACGGGGTGCCCTTCCCGGTCCCGCGCAATCCAGCCACCTGCATCAACTTGCACCGTGGCGGAGGGATTTGCCAGAGCGACGGTCGCCTCGAACAGGGACTTGAGATCCCACAGATCGACGTCGGGCGCCTTGCCACCCTCGGTCCAGTGCCCGGCCACCCGTCCGCCGGAGATCACCGCTGCCACCCGGCTGGATTCCACCGGCCGACCGCCCGCCCCGGCCGTGCGGAACCCGGTCCCGACCTCGAACAGCCGGATTTCCCGCACCTGCCGGGACCAGTTGGTTTCCACCGCCCGGCCGAGACCCGGCAGGAGGGTCTGGCGGAGCCAGGCGTCTTCGGCCGAGAGCGGGTTGAGCAGCCGGATGCTGCCCTCACCCTCGGAGGGGCCGAGGGAGAGCATGGTGGCTTCCAGCAGTCCGAGGCCGACGAGGCCGTCGCGGACCTGCGCGATTGCAGATTCCATTGGCGGGTCGGCGAGCCGCCCGACGCGATAGGGCTGCAGATCGACCGGAAAGTTGTCGTAGCCGTGCAGCCGGGCGATCTCCTCGATCAGGTCGATCTCGCTGGTGAGATCGGGCCGCCAGCCGGGGACATCGACGGCCAGCCGGGCATCGGCGGGCTTGTTGAGCACCGTGCAGCCGATCGCCACCAGGTACTTCTCGACCACGGTGATGCCCAGTTCGGCACCGAGCACCTGGGCGATCCGTGCCGTGCGGAGGAAGATCCGGGGCGGATTGCCCGGCGTGGGCCAGACGTCGATCGCATCCTCGATCCGGCCACCGGCGGTCGCGAGGATCAGCTCGGCGCAGCGGCGCTGCGCGTCGGGCAGACCCCAGAGATCCACTCCGCGCTCGAAGCGGTACGAGGCATCCGTCGAGAGTCCGAGCGCGCGGCGCGCGCGCCGCACCCGGGCCGGGTCGAAATATGCGCACTCCAGCAGCAGATCGGTCGTGGTCTCGCTCACCTCGGTGTTCGCGGCGCCCATGACGCCGCCAACCCCGACCACTCGGCTGCCGTCGGCGATGACCGTCATCTCCTCGGTGAGCGCGCGCTGCGTCCCGTCGAGCGTGGTCACTGTCTCTCCCGCCTTCGCCCGCCGCGCCACGATCGACGGGCCCTCCACCCGCGCCAGGTCGTAGGCGTGCATCGGATGGTTGAGCTCGAGCATGACGTAGTTGGTCGCATCCACCACGTTGTTGATGCTGCGGACCCCTGCGGCCTGCAGCCGGTCGCTGAGCCACGAGGGCGATGGCCCGATCTTCACGCCACGGATGATCGTCGCGGTGAAGCGGGGACAGCCGTGGGGGTCTTCGGTGCCGACCGTGACGCCTGCGACGGTGCCCTTCGGGGCCTCCACCCGGCGGAGCGAACCCAGCTCATGCTCTGGAGCGCCGGGAATCTCCGGCAGCCGGAACGGCACGCCGTACGCCTGCGCCAGCTCGCGCGCCACGCCCCTGTGTCCGAGCAGGTCGGGGCGGTTGGGTGTGACGTCGAGGATGAGCCGATCGTCGCCGACCGGCAGCACGTCGAGGAGGGCGGTGCCCGGGGCGGCGTCGGTGGTGAGTTCGAGAATGCCGTCGTGATCCTGGCCCAGACCGAGCTCGCGCGCCGAGCAGAGCATGCCCTCCGAGGTCTCGCCCCGGATCTTCCGGCGTTCGAGGGTGATCCCGCCGGGCAGCGTCACGCCGACGCGCGCGAAGGGATACTTCTTCCCCTCGGTGACGTTGGGGGCGCCACACACCACGTGGCGCCGCTCATCGGTCCCGTCGTTCACCAGGCAGAGCCGGAGACGATCCGCGTTGGGATGCGGCCGTGCCGATTCCACGAGACCGACGACGACGGCGTCGAGGCCAGGATGCAGCGGCTCGATCGCGTCCACCGGCACGCCGAGCATGGCGAGGCGCGCGGCGAGATCCTTCGAGTCGAGCTTGCGGCGAAGGAAGCCCTCCAGCCAGAGCCGGGAGACGTTCATGGCCTGGCTCCCCCGTGGAACTGGCCGAGAAAGCGCATGTCGCCCTCATACAGCAGACGAATGTCGCTGATGCCGTAGCGATTCATCGCGATCCGCCCCGGGCCCATGCCGAAGGCGAAGCCGGTGTAGCGCTCGGCGTCGACACCGCAGTTGGTGAGCACGTTGGGATGCACCATCCCCGCACCGAGAATCTCCATCCAGCCGGTGCCCTTGCAGGCGGGGCAGCCCTTGCCGCCGCAGACCCCGCAGCTCACATCCATCTCCGCCGATGGTTCGGTGAAGGGGAAGAAGGACGGGCGGAAACGCACCGCGGTGCTCGCGCCGAAGAACTCGCGGGCGAAATGCGCCAGCGTCGCCTTGAGGTCCACGAAGGAGATCCCCTCGTCCACGGCGAGCCCCTCGATCTGGGCGAACACCGGCGCGTGTGAGGCGTCGAAGGTGTCCTTGCGGTAGACCGAACCGGGAATCACGACGCGCACCGGCGGAGCCGTCTCCATCAGGACCCTGACCTGCACCGGCGAGGTATGGGTCCGCATGAGAAAGCGCCCCTCGTTCCGCCCGCGGCGCTCGTGCTCGGCGGCCAGGCCGGAGGTGCGATTGACCCGGCGGTCGGGAACGTCGAGGTAGAGCGTGTCGTGCATGTCCATCGCCGGATGGTCCGGCGGGAAGTTGAGCGCGCCGAAGTTGAGCCACTCGGTCTCCACCTCGGGTCCGGTCGCTCGGGCGAAACCGAGCCCGTGGAAGATCGACAGGATCTCCTCGACCACCTGGGTCACCGGATGGAGGCCGCCGCGCCAGCGCGGGCGGCCGGGCATGGAGAGGTCGGTGCCGGCGGCACTCTTCGCGGCGACAGCCGCGGCGAGCGCGGCCCTGCGGGCCTCGAAGGCGGCTTCGAGTTCGGCTTTCAGCTGATTGGCGTTCTGACCAAGGGCGCGCTTCTCGGCGTCCGGCAGGCGCGGCAGAACCACGCGGAGAAACTGGGTCAACTCGCCCTGTTTCCTGCCGAGCAGGGCGATGTATTCGGCTTCCAACTGGTTCGCATCCATCGAGGGAATCGCATCCATTCGAGATGCGAATCTCTGCAAGTCAGCGAAGTAGTCAGGACGTTCGGACATGGCCGACAGGGAATAGAGATGGGACTACACGCAACATGGGGTCACCCACCTCGGGCGGGCGACCCCACGAACTACATCACTGCGGGCTCGCCCTACGCGTGGGCCTTCGCGACCTCGGCGATCTTCGCGAACGCATCCATGTCCTTGACGGCCAGGTCGGCGAGGACCTTCCGGTTCACCTCGACGCCGGCCTTCTTGAGCGCCGCCATGAAGCCGCTGTAGTTGAAGCCGTGCATCCGGCACGCCGCGTTGATGCGGGTGATCCAGAGGCTGCGGAACTCGCCCTTCTTCTTGCGGCGGTCCCGATAGGCGTACTGCATGGCCCGCTCGACGGTCTCCTTGGCGGGGCGGTAGAGCTTGCTGCGGGCTCCGCGCGCGCCCTTGGCGGCGCGCATGATCTTCTTCTTGCGGGCGTGGTGAGCGACGTTGCTCTTTACGCGAGGCATGGTCTCTCTCCCTTACGCCTGAAGCAGGCGGTTTACCCGTGGGAAGTCGGCCGACGCCACCAGAGCGCCTTTCTTGAGCCGGTTCTTCCGCTTGCGGGTCTTCTTGGTCAGGATGTGGCTGTGGTTGGCGTGCCACCGCTTCAGCTTCCCGGTGCCGGTCCGCTTGAAGCGCTTCATCGCGGCGCGCTTGGTCTTCTGCTTGGGCATTGCGATCTCCGTCGGTGGACCGGCACGGTGGCCGATCCTACGCTGGTGGGGGCGGGCCTCTGTGCCCGTCCCCGGCCCTACTTGGGGCCCATCACCATCACCATGTTGCGGCCTTCGAGCTTGGCGTCCTGCTCGATCTTGCCGATATCCGCCAGGCCGGTGGCGAACCGGTCCAGCACCGCCCGCCCCAGCTCGATGTGCGCGAGCTGCCGGCCGCGGAACATCATCGTCACCTTCACCTTGTTGCCCTCCCCGAGGAACTCGCGGGCGTGCCGGCTCTTGAACTCGAAATCGTGTTCTTCGATGCTGGGACGCACCTTGATTTCCTTCAGGTGAATCACGTGCTGCTTCTTCTTGGCAGCCCGGGCGGCCTTGGCCTCCTCGAACTTGTACTTCCCGTAGTCCATGATCTTGACCACGGGGGGCCGAGCCATCGGCGCCACTTCCACCAGGTCGAGTCCGCGCTCCTGAGAGGCGGCCAGGGCCTCGTCGATCGTGAGAACCCCCAGCTGCTCGCCGTCAGGACCAATGACCCGGACCGGACTGATCCGGATCTGGCGGTTGACCCGCGTCCGCCGTTCGCGCTCGTTTGTGGACAGTGCCTAACTCCCGCGTGATAGGAAAACAAAACGGACACCCGTGGCATTCCCCGGGTGTCCGGCACTCACGGCACCGCCGCCCCTGGGGCGCCGGCCACGTGATCATCTGTGCAGGACCCTGTCGCGCCGTCAACCAGCCGGGCTGGGGGTGGGGAGCCACCGGCTCCCGCTTCAGTAAACCGGCGACAAACCTAGCCCCGGCAACCCCTTCGGGTCAACTGGCCTGTTGCTCCGGTCGGCCTGGAGGGAGAAATTGGGACATGTCCAACGATCCAGTCCCCGTCCGCCGCTTCACCGAGGCGGACACGGACGCCATCCTCCGCCGGACGGCGGAGCTCGCCTCCGGCGCCGACACGGCGCCCGCCTCCCGCGGTCTCACCCTAGACGAGATGGAAGCGCTCGCCCGCGACGCGGGGCTCAGCCCCGAGCTGGTGCGCCAGGCGGCGCGCGAGGTGTCGCTCCGGGAGACCGGGCAGATCTCCCCCTTCACCGGCGGACCGCGACGTGTCGGCATCGAGCGCATCATCCCTGGCGAACTCACCGAGGACGGCTGGGAGGCGATCGTGGGTGAGGTGCAACGGACGCTGGGCCTCCCCGGCTTCGTCTCCAAGGCGGGACGCAGCCGTACTTGGGCCGCGCTCTCCCAGACCGGCAGCCCCAGCTCCCAACGGCACGTGAGTGTGACGGTCACGGGACACGACGGGAACACCGTGATCCGGGTAGACGAGCCTCTCGCGAAGATGGCCGGCTTCGTGTTCGGCGGGCTCATGGGCGGGCTCGGAGGCGGAACCGCGGGGATCTGGTTCGGGATCGGGATGGGAGTCTTCCATTCGCTTCTCCTCTCGGTGGCCGGCGTGCTCACCACCGTCTGCGGGAGCTACGCACTGGCCCGGCCGCTCTTCAAGCGCGCCGCGGCCAGGCGCCTGGCCGAGTATGACGCCATGCTCGACCGGATGGTGACGGCCGTCGCGGAGACCGGCACCTGATGCCTGTCACCGTAGCACGCGCGGGGAAGGCCCGCCACTTCTGGCCAGTCGCCGCGGCCGTCTTCCTCACCGACTGCGCCACCAAGGCCGTGGCGGAACGCGGCCTCCAGCCGGGGCATGTTCCTCGCGAAGTGCTGGGGGATCTGCTCCGCTTCACCCTCGTCTACAACCCCGGCTCCGCGATGAGCCTGGTCGGCGGTCCCTATGCCTCGCTCATCCTGAGCACGATCTCGATCGTGGCCCTGGTGGCGCTGTGGACCTGGCACCGCCGCGCGGGCGCCTCCGCGGGACTGCTGATCACGGCGCTGGCCCTGGTCTGGGGTGGGACCGCGGGCAATCTCTGGGACCGGCTCCGCGCCTCACACGGCGTGGTCGACTTCATCGATGTCGGCGTGGGCGGGACGCGCTTCTGGGTCTTCAATATCGCCGACGCCGCGATCACGGTCGGCGCGCTGCTGCTCGCCGTGCGGCTGTCCCGTCCGCCCGGCAGCGCCGCGGCGGACTGACCGGCACGGGTGCCTGACAGGACGCGGACGCAGCGGCGCCGGGAACGACCGGCCACCGGCCGTGCGCGCGCGCCATGATGCGCCTGCGGACTGATCATCCTACTCGGAGAGCCGAACACATGAGCGCATGCCATCGGGTCGGCCTGCTTGTGGTTCTCACCGGCTTCGCGGCTGGCTGCGCGAAGGACGCGCCCCCGGCACGTGCCAATGCCGCCCCCAATCTCTCCGTGCCCGCGTGGCCGGAGAATGTGGTCTGGTATCAGATCTTCGTCGAGCGGTTCCGGAACGGCGACCCGACCAACGATCCCACCGCGCACGATATCGAGGGCTACAGCCCCGAACCCATCCCGCCGGGCTGGGCGCCGACGCCATGGACGCAGGACTGGTACCGTCAGGAACCGTGGGCGAAGGCGACCGGCAAGGGCTTCTACGGGACGGTGCAGGCCCGCCGGTACGGGGGCGACCTGCAGGGGGTGCTCGACCGGCTCGATTACCTGCAGACCCTGGGGGTGACGGCCCTGTTTCTCAACCCTGTCAACGACGCACCCTCGCTGCACAAGTACGACGCCCGCAACTATGCCCACATCGACCGCAACTTCGGCCCCGACCCGCGCGGCGACGAGGCGCGGATGGCGGCCGAGAACCCCGCCGATCCCGCCGCGTGGAAGTGGACCGCCGCCGACAGTCTCTTCCTGAAGCTGGTCCACGAAGTCCATCGCCGGGGCATGCGGATCATCATGGACTACTCGTGGAACCACACCGGCACCACGTTCTGGGCCTGGCGCGACGTGCTCGCGCACCAGCGGCAGTCGCGGTTCGCCGACTGGTACGAGATCGAGCGCTTCGACAATCCCGCCACGCCTGACACCAACGAGTTCGCGTACCGCGGCTGGGCCGGCGCCCAGTCACTGCCGGAGTGGAAGAAGATCGGGCGACCGGCGGGCGCGACCCACGGCGCCATCGAGGGGAACCTGGTCCCGGGCGTCAGGGACCTCATCTTCAGCGTCACCCGCCGCTGGCTCGACCCGAACGGCGATGGCGATCCATCCGACGGCGTGGACGGCTTCCGCCTCGATGTCGCCGACGTGGTCCCCCTCGGCTTCTGGCGCGACTACCGCCGCTTCGTCCGGAGCATCAACCCGGAGGCGTACCTCGTAGGCGAAATCTGGTGGGAGCACTGGCCTGACAAGATGTACGACCCCGCACCCTGGGTCGGCGACGACGTGTTCGACGCCGTGATGCACTACCAGTGGTACGCCCCCACCCGGCGCTTCTTCGCGGGCGCCCCCCCCGCCCTCTCCGCCTCCGGCTACGCCGCGAGCCTCGACTCCCTGGGCATCGGCATCAGCCCCGCGCACCAGCGGGCGATGATGAACCTCACCGCGAGCCATGACACCCCGCGCTTCAGCACGTCGATCTACAACCCGGGCTTCAACAAGTACCACGCCACGCCTCGCGAAGACCCGGCCTACAAGATCGACCGCCCCGACGAGCGCACCCGGCGGATCGAGACCCTGATTCTGGTGCAGCAGTTCACGTACATCGGCGCGCCACACATCTGGAATGGCGACGAAGTGGGGATGTGGGGCGCGGATGACCCGGATGAACGCAAGCCGCTGGTCTGGGGCGATCTCCGCGACGAGGACGAGATCACCCACCCCTTCGGCCGGGCCCGCCACCGCGACCGGGTGGTGCCGGACACCGCCCAGTTCCGGGTCTACCAGGAGCTGATCGCACTCAGAAAGGCGCACCTGCGCCTGTTCGCGGAGGGGAGCGTCGGCTGGCTGCTCACGGACGACGCGCGCCACCTGCTGGCGTACGAGCGTGTCCTCGGGGAGCAGCGCGCCATCGTGGCGTTCAACAATTCCGATGCGCCTCAGGATGTCTCGGTCGCCGCGGAGGGGCAGTACCGCCAGGCCTACCCCGCCGGCAGCACCGTCGGGGCGGTCGGCGGCACGCTCGTGACCCGGCTGCCGCCGCGCACGGCGCGGGTGTGGATCCGGGAGTAGGGGGTGGATGGCGGGGGGTTCTGCGCCGTGGTGGGCGCCTGACGGCACGAAGTGGTGCAGGCGGGGGTCGCCTCCCCGGGCAGATCAGTGCGCCGCCCGCACCTCACTCAGCAGCACCAGCCCCGATCCGGCGCTGAGCGTGACCGCGCCCTTGACCACCCGCCCCCTGACTCCCGAGTAACCATCCAGCAGCTCGGTGCCATCGGGGAAGACGCCGAAGACCGGGATCGTCCTGGCGCCCGGCCCCTGATCCATCGCCACCAGCACCCGATCGTGGATCCCGCCCGCATCGAGCGTTCGGCTGAAGATGTAGGGCGAGGCCTGCAGGGTGTGGTGCTCTCCTGCGCCGACGGCCGGGTGTGCCTGACGGAAGCGGCCGAGCTTCCGCCAATGCTCCAGCGTCGCCGAGGCGCTCCCCCCAGCCTTGAGGTCACTCCAGTTCATCAGCGAACGGAGGTTCGCATCTCCCTTCGCGCCTTCCACTCGGAGCGCCCGGGCCGTCTCATCCCCGTAGTAGATCTGGGCCCCACCCGGGGCGAGGAGCAGGCGAGTGCCCGCGCCGAGCGGGTCCTTGCGGTCCGGATCGTAGGGGGAACCGTCGTCGTGCGAACTCTCGTAGTTCAGGATCGCGACGCCATTGAGGGCGCCGCCGTGGAGGGCCGCGGAGTAATGGGTGTAGACCGTGTCGAGCGGCCCGGCAACCTCAGCCTTGAAGCTGAAGTTGATCAGGGCATCGTAGCCGTAGGCGAAATAGTCCACTTTCCGGTCGCCGAAGTCGTAGGTACGCCCCTGCCCCGGCCCGTAGCCATAGACCTCTCCCACCATGTAGAACGGGAGGCCGTCGAGCGCCTGACGCGGATGCGCCGCCTTCCAGTCCGCGAATGCCCGCACGGCTTCCTGCTTCAGTTCGGCCGCGACGGAGGGCCCGAAGTGCTTGGCGGTGTCGATCCGGTAGCCGTCGAAGCCGAACTCCCGCACCCAGTCGGTGAGCCACTTGATGATGTAATAGCGCGGAGCGCGCGGATAGCCGGTGCGCTGGAAGAACTGGTCAAGGGAAGCCTGCTCCGCCTGCAGCCGGCCCTCCTGCCGCCACTTCTCGGCCAGTGCAGGCGGAAGCGCCACCGGCTCGTCCCTCTCGGTGCGGATATCGGGCAGGGTCGCCACCAGCGTGCACGCGGTGGTGGTGGCATAATCACGATAGCTGCAGTTGGGGCCGGTGCGCACCCACTCGTCAGGCCAGGCCGGATCCTGGGAGGTGGGCGGCCCGGTGTGATTGATGACGGCGTCCATGATGACACGGATGTGATGCTGGTGAGCCGCATCCACCAGCGCACGCAGGTCGTCCTTCGTGCCCAGCGCGGGGTCCACCGCGGTCCAGTCGCGCGTCCAGTAGCCGTGGTAGGCGTAGGTCCTGCCGGTCCCTTCGTCCACGCCCTCGTGGATCTGTTCCACGAAGGGCGTCATCCAGATCGCATCGACACCCAGACTGTCGAAATAGCCCGCTTCGATCCGTTCGCGAACACCGGCGAGATCGCCACCCTCGAAGTTCCGGAGCAGTCCACCATCGTGGGCGCGGCCCAGCGCCCGGTCGTTGGTGCTGTCCCCATCCTCGAAACGATCGGTGAGGAGGAAATAGACCGTGGCGCTGTTCCAGAAGCGCGCCTGCGCCGGACTCGTGGCCGGCGCGGCCACGACCCGCTCCCCTTCCGGCTGGGCCGCGCGCGGGTGGCACCCTCCGGCGAGGAGAGCGCCGAGCCCGATCAGACCGAGGGAGGAAAGCCTGGATGCCATGTCGTGGACTCCCTGTCGTCCCGGTCTTCGACCCGGAGGGTGAGTGCCGCGGCGAGCAGGAGGGACCCGCCGCCAATGGCGAGTGCGTAGATCGCCTGACCGCCGAAGAGGTGACCGACGAGGAAGCCGAGCAGCGCCGCCGCGATGATCTGCGGAATGACGATGAAGAAATTGAAGACGCCCATGTAGTAGCCCATCTTCGACGGCGGCAGCGACCCGGTGAGAATGGCGTACGGCATGGCGAGGATGCTCGCCCAGGCAATGCCGACACCCACCATGGAGCCCAGCAGGAAGCGGGGGTCCTTGAGCAGGAAGATGGAGAGCAGCCCTGCAGCGCCGCAGGCCAGACAGATCGCGTGGGCGATCCTGCGGCTCGTCTTCCGCGCCAGCACCGGAATGAGGAACGCCACGACGGCGGCCACGCCGTTATAGGTGCCGAACCCGACGCCCACCCAGTTCGCGCCCTCGTTGTAGAGGGCCGAGCTGGTGTCGGTCGTGCCGTAGAGATGGCTGGTCACGGCCGGCGTGGTGTAGATCCACATGGCGAAGAGCGCGAACCACGAGAAGAACTGCACCGACGCCAGCTGCTTCATGGTGCGCGGCATGTCCTGGAAGTCGTTCAGGATGGTGACGAAGCCGTTGTCGTAGCGGCCGCCCCGCTGCATGATGCCGCTCAGCACGAGGAGCAGGCCGATCACGCCCAGCCCCGCCGACAGGATCATGACCTGGTAGATCGCCTGACTGGCGAGCCAGGCACTGAGCAGCGCACCGACCGCGAACAGGATCCAGCCGACCCGAATCTGGCGGCCGCCGTTCTCGGCGAACTCCGCCGCCGAACGCCGCTCCCGGACCGCCACCTCCCGCACCTGATTCTCCGAGAAGGCGGCCATCTCTTCCGGGGAATACTCCTTCGACCGGAGAACGGTCCACAGCACTGCCGCGAAGAACACCGCGGCGCCGAAGATGAACGAGAAGCGCACCGAGTCGGGGATGATGTGCGGGGGCGCCTCGTTGCTGACACCGAACTTGTTGGTGAGCAGCCAGGGCAGCACCGAGGCGGCCACCGCGCCCGTGCCGATCAGGAAGCTTTGCATCGCGAAGCCGGTGGTGCGCTGTTCCGAGGGGAGGTTGTCCCCCACGAACGCGCGGAACGGCTCCATCGAGATATTGATGGAGGCGTCCATGATCCAGAGCATGCCGGCCGCCACCCAGAGCGTGGGGGAGTTCGGCATGGCGAGCAGCGCCAGTGAAGCGAGGATCGCGCCGCCCAGGAAATACGGGCGCCGGCGGCCGAGCCGGTTCCAGGTGCGATCGCTGAAGTAGCCAACGATCGGCTGGATCACCAGCCCGGTGACCGGGGCCGCGATCCACAGGATGGGAATGTTTTCCACCTTGGCGCCGAGCGTCTCGAAGATGCGGCTCACGTTGGCGTTCTGCAGCGCGAAGCCGATCTGGATGCCCAGGAACCCGAAGCTCATGTTCCAGATTTCCCAGAACGAGAGGCGCGGCTTCGATCGGGCGGCGATGGAGAGATCTGCGGTAGCGGCGTGTGATGCCATGGTGGGGCGGGACCTCAGGAGTGGGCGTGCGGGGGAGCGCTCGCCTCGGGATTTCGGGCGCGATGGAGGCGGCGGAGGAGGCCGTCCATCTCGGGGTCAGCAAAGATGTCGTCGAGCAGCCGGCTCATCGGGCGTTGCCAGTTGGGGCGGACCGAGGACGGGGTGCCGGGCAGGTTCACGGCCACTTCCTCGAGCCAGAGATCCTCGAGCCACGGCACCACCAGCGGGCTCTCCGACCGGCCGAGCCACTCCAGCAGCGCGGCGAAGAAGGCCCGTCGGTCCTCGGCGCTGGCGCCGAGCGTGTCGGCGAGCCATCCGCTGGCTCGCGTCCGCTCCTCGACGACGGCCGGCGCCTCCGTCTCGGCGAGCAGCCCGTACTTCACCCGGTCCCGGATGTCGTTGCCGGCGAGCCACCCCGCGAAGGTTGGCGTGTCATGGGTCCCGACGAGCGCCATGTCCGCGGCGGTCGGTGGCGCGATGTCAGGACCACCGGAGGCCTGGAACATCGCCAGGTACATCCCCCAGATCCGGTGGCGCGGCAGGGCTTCGAAGATCTCCGGTGGCACGTTGCCGAGGTTCTCGCCCACCACCTCGCAGCGATGCCGGTTCGACTCCAGCGAGAGAATGGCGAAGAGCTCGTCCGCGGGGTAGGAGACGTACGTCCCCTGATGCAGTCCCATCCCGTGTGGAATCCAGTAGAGGCGGGTCCAGGCCATGATATGGTCGACCCGGAGGACGCCAGCAAGACTCGCCTGATGGGCGATGGATGCCGCGAGGTAGCGATGCCCTTCCTGGCGCGACTTGCCGGGGAGCACCGGGGAGAAGCCCCAGTCCTGGCCGCTCGGAAAGCCGGTGTCAGGCGGGGCGCCCACCGACATCCCTCCGCCGAACAGATCCTGTCGGGACCAGGGGTCATAGCCGTCTGGGTGGCCGCCCACGGCGAGGTCGAGCCCGAGCCGGAAGCCGTCGCGTTCAAGATGCTTCCGCAGATCCCGCAGCTGGCGGCGGACGAGGGTCTGGGCCACGAGGTGGAAGCGCTCTTCGTCGGCATCGATATGTGCTGGTGACAGCTCGCCCCCTCGGGCCGCCGCCGGCCAGTCGCGCCAATTCCTGCCGAGCCGGGCCTGCGCGCCGCGGAAGCGGGCATAGCGGAGCAGTTCCTCATCGAGCTCCGTCGGATCGGGCGAGGAATGGCCCGCGAGGGCGGCCCTCACCTCGGCCTCGGCAACGCTCACGTCCAGCGTCCCGGGAGCCGGGACATGCCGATGCGCCTCGCCCAGATCGAGAATCAGCTCGGACCAGAAGAGCCGGCTCACCGGCGAGTAGGGACTCGGCTCCGGCCACGGAGAATTGAACGTGGGAAGCAGTGGCAGTGCCGTAACCAGGTCCCCGCCTCGCTCCCGCACCCATTCGCAGAGCGACCGCAGATCACGAAGGTCGCCCACGGAGCGGCTGCGATGGGAGCGGAGCGCCGCGAGGTGGGTGCCGACACCCCAGCTCCGATGCGCGCCCGGCCGCCGCCACCCGTGCACCGGCGTGGCGATCACGGTCGCGGTATCCAGCCTGCCCCCGGCCTCGACTGTCAGGCGATGATAGCCGAGCGGCAGAGGACCCGTCAGCCGGAGGGTACGGTCGCGGTACTCCAGTCCCGACTGACCACCCTGCTCGAGCTGCAACTCGGCGTGGACGGCGCCACGGGCGGCAACGGCCACCGGGGCGAAGCTCCCGTCCCACGCGACGATAACTGGCGGCACCAGCCCGGCGCTCCGCCCCGCACGAACCGCACGCAGGGCTTCGGCGGCGTCGCTGATAGCCGTGACGGGGGCGCCCAGAGCGGCAGAGACGCGCACCAGTGTCTCTGGGGCCACGATGACGCGGCGGCCGAGACCATCGGTATACCGGGTGGCGACCCCCATCGCGCGGGCAAGTGCGCGGAGGGGCGTCAGCTCCTTGGAGCGTGTGCTCATCGGGCGGGTCGGATCCGGATGGCCTGACCGCCGCCGGGCGCCAGCAGGAGGCGCAGCCGCGTCGCGGACGTGACCGGGCGCCGCGTGATGGTGACGGGCAGCGGATTGGTCAGCCAGTCGGCCTTCGGGCCGTCGGCGTAGATCTCGGCGATGTACCGCGTGCCGGGCGTCAGGAACGAAAGCGGCACATCCAGGGTGCGGGGCTCCTCGTCGGTGATGGCGCCGACGAACCAGGTCTTGCCGCCGCGGACGCGCCGCGCGACCGCCACGTAGTCGCCGATGCGCGCGTCAAGCACCCGGGTGGTGTCCCAGTCCACCGCGACGTCACGGATGAACTGGAAGGCCGGCTGGTGCTCGTAGTTCTCGGGCAGGTCGGCCGCCATCTGCAGCGGAGAATAGAGCACCACATAGAGGGCCAGCTGCTTGGCCAGCGTGGTGCGCACCCTCGGCTGATCCGGGCGCTGCGCCGTCCCGGTGCTCCGGTCTCTCATGATGTCGAAGATGCCGGGGGTGTAATCCATCGGCCCGGCGAGCAGGCGTGTGAAGAACAGGATGGTCTCGTGCTCCGGCGGATTGCCACCGTCCCCGCTCCACGCGTTGTATTCCTGCCCCCGCGCGCCTTCCCGGGTCATCATGTTGGGCCAGGTGCGCCGCTCACCGGTGTCGTGCAGCGGTTCATGGACGTCCAGCATGATACCGTCACGCGCGGCGGTCTCGATGACCCGACGGTAGTGGCGCACCATGATCTGCGACCAGTGCGAATGCCCTCCGGCGATCGTGTCGGTGACGTAGCCGGTCTTCACGGCGTCGAGGCCGAGGGAGTTGTAGAGCGCAAAGGCGGTATCGAGCTGCCGCTCATAGTTCTGAATCCCGCCCGAGGTCTCGTTATGCACGATGAGGCGCACGCCGTGCTGCTTCGCGTAGGCGGCGACTCCGGCGAGATCGTAGTCGGGATAGGCCTGGGTGAACGAGAAGGCGTCCCGGTTCTTGATCCAGTCGCCGTCCCAGCCGGTGTTCCACCCCTCGACCAGCACACCCCCGAAACCATTGGCCGCGGCGAAGTCGATGTAGCGTTTCGCGTTCACCGTCGTGGCCCCGTGCATCGGCCCCGAGCTCCAGGTCATCTTGCCGATATGCATGCCCCACCAGATGCCGACGTACTTCATCGGGTGGATCCAGTCGGTGCTGGCGAGCCGGTTCGGCGGATTGAGGTTGAGGCCGAGGAGGGAGGGTGACAGCTCGGTGGCGCGGTCGGCGAGCTGGATGGTGCGCCACGGCGTCATGAACGGCGTCTGGCCCCGCACGGCGACCCCATCGCCCATGAGGGCCAGATCCGCCGTCAGGGTCCGGCACTCGATGCACGACCCGCGCAGGTTCATCCGGGCGTAGTCTTCGAGGTCGGCCTCGTGAATCACCATGTAGGTGTGACCATCCTGGCTCTCCATGGTGAGCGGCGTCTGCACCCGCTGCAGCAGGCTTACCGGCCCCGAGGAGTACAGCATCTCGGAGCGGTCCATCCGCGGCCGGTCGGACGGGATCCACCAGGCGCGCGAATTGTCGGCGAGCGCGAATTCAGTCAGCTCGTCGGTGATCTCGAATGCGCCCATGCCGGGCTGCTGGGGGAATTCGTAGCGGAATCCGACACCATCATCGAACGCGCGAAAGCGCAGGGTGAAACGCCGGGCCGGCGGCGCGGTCTCCTCCACCGACACAGCCAGTTCGGTGTGGCGGTCGTGCACCCGCGCGACCTCGCCCCACGGCTGGGTCCACCATTCGTCGTGGGAGTCGCGCGTCGTACCGGTGATGCGGAGCCCGTCGCGAAGCATGGGAGCGCCCCGAAACTGGAATCCGAGCGCCGAGGGGAGGATGAGCGGGCGCCCGTCGCGGGCAAGGCGGTAGGTCAACCGACCGTCGGTGACCTCGACCGTGACTCTGGTACGGCCGTCCGGGGACGCGACGCTGACCTGGCCCCGGAGCGGGGCGGCGACGAGCGCGACCGCGGCAAGGCCGGCGACAAGCAAGCCGGAATTGCGGCGCATGAAGAATCCCTGGAATCTGGAATCGGGTCCTGCGGTGCGTGACCACCGGCCGTCGGGCCGACGGCACGAACTGGCGTCGGAAATAAGGTACGGCGGCCAGGGCCCTTCGGCCAGCGGACCTTGCGCGGGGAGACTCTGACGCCGAACATATGCGGGGCCCCGCGCCGTGCCGATACGACCAAAGCCGGCGGGCGTGCCCCTTCCCGCATCACTCTTCGAGTCCGTTTCCCGGGAACACCGACCGTGCATCAGATCCAGCTCGGGGCGATCGACTATGCGATCCTGATCGTCTATTTCGCCTTTGTCCTCGGCATCGGCTGGGTGCTGCGCCGATCCGTCAGAAGCAGCGAGGACTTCTTTCTCTCGGGACGATCCATCCCGACCTGGATCGCCGGCCTGGCGTTCCTCTCGGCGAACCTCGGCGCGCAGGAAGTCATCGGCATGGCGGCCTCGGGCGCCAAGTACGGGATGATGACGAGCCATTTCTACTGGGTCGGCGCCATCCCCGCCATGGTGTTCGTCGGCGTCTTCATGATGCCGTTCTACTACGGATCGCGCGCCCGCTCGGTGCCGGAATACCTCCGG
This sequence comes from uncultured Gemmatimonadales bacterium, assembly GCA_963817435.1. Taxonomy (GTDB): domain Bacteria; phylum Gemmatimonadota; class Gemmatimonadetes; order Gemmatimonadales; family GWC2-71-9; genus JADJOM01. The sequence goes on along the minus strand of CAWFNY010000001.1, from coordinate 283,920 downwards.
CTGCGCTTCGACGAGAAGACCCGGGGCCTCAACGCGATCACCTTCGCGACCATGACGGTGCTGTCGTCCGGCATCTCGATGTACGCGCTGGCGAAGCTGCTCGAACTGGTCCTCGGCTGGAACTTCCACACCAGCGTGATTCTGTCGGCCATCATCGTGCTGGTGTACATCTTCCTCGGCGGCCTCACCTCGGCGATCTACAACGAGGTGCTGCAGTTCTTCCTGATCGTGCTGGGCTTCCTTCCGCTGGTGCTTCTCGGGCTCAAGGACGTGGGCGGCTGGACCGGCCTGAAGGAGAAGCTCGAACCGGTCGCCACCAGCGCCGGCTACGCGCCCGGCGCCTGGTCCCACTCGTGGACGCACCTCGGCTCTGCCAGCGCCAATCCGATGGGCGTCGAGTGGTTCGGCATGATCATGGGGCTGGGGTTCGTGCTGTCGTTCGGCTACTGGTGCACCGACTTCCTCGTCATCCAGCGCGCCATGGCCGCCGAGTCGATGTCCGCCGCGCGGCGCACGCCGCTCGTCGCCGCGATCCCCAAGATGCTCTTCCCCGCCCTGGTCATTCTTCCCGGGATGATCGCGATCGCGCTGCACAACTCCCGCGGCGGGCTGCTCCCGCTCGGGAGCGACGGCATGCCGAACTACAACCTCGCCGTTCCGGTACTGCTCGCCCATTACCTGCCCTCGGGCCTGCTCGGCCTCGGCCTCACTGCGCTGATGGCCTCGTTCATGTCCGGCATGGCCGGCAACGTTACGGCGTTCAACGCCGTGTGGACCTACGACATCTATCAGTCGTACATCCGGCCCGGACAGTCGGACAAGCACTATCTGCGGATGGGGCATGTGGCGACGGTGTTCGGAATCGTGCTCAGCGTGGCCGCGGCCTACGCGACGACGCGGTTCAACAACATCATGGACATGCTGCAGCTGGTGTTCGCCTTCGTCAACGCACCGCTCTTCGCGACCTTCCTGCTCGGCATGTTCTGGCGACGCTCCACCGGCCACGGGGCGTTCTTCGGGCTGCTGATCGGCACCGCGGCGGCCGCCGCCCATCATGGCCTCACCCTGCCCCACGACGCGGTCCCCGGCCTCAAGGGCGGCTTCCTCGGCTCGGTGATCCACACCTATCCGAGCGAAATGGCCCAGAACTTCTGGACCGCGATCGTGGCCTGGAGCGTCTGCTTCTCGGCGACGATCGTCATTTCACTCCTGACCCGGCGCAACAAGACCGACGACGAGCTCAAAGGGCTGGTCTACGCCCTGACCCCGCGCGTGTCGGACGGCGAGCAGGTATGGTACAAGCGACCGGCTGCGATCGGCGTCGTCGTGCTGGGGCTGACACTCCTCCTCAACATCATCTTCTGGTGATCGCACCATGACTCTTGACCTGCGGCTCCCCATGGGGCTGATGTTCACCATCTTCGGAGCCCTGCTCGCCGGCTTCGGTGTCGTCTCGGACAACGCGATCTACGCCCGGTCCCTCGGCATCAACGTGAACCTCTGGTGGGGCCTGGTGCTGCTCACGTTTGGGCTCCTGATGCTCGGCCTGGCGCTGCGTGCATCGAAGGCCGCCCGCTGACGTCCCAGACGAACGACACCGTCTCGCTGAACGACGGGAAGGAGCGGCACGTGCTGCACCAACTTCGATACCTGGTCATTTCCGGACTCGTGCTGGTGGCCGTGGCGTGCGCCCACCACAAGGTCGACACCGACCCCAATCCCGAACCGGCACTGGCGGACGCTCCGCCGGTCCGCGTGGAGGTGCGCAACAAGTACGGGCTCCCGATGGAGGTCTACGCGAACGGCGGGGGATCGAATCAGCTGCTCGGGACAGTGTATCCCGGGGAGCTGAAGGCGTTCGTGATCCCGCAGCCGATCGCCAACAGCGGCTCGGCTGAACTCCAGGCTCATCCGACTGGGATCTGGCGCGACGTGGCCCGCTCCGGACCGTTGATCCTCTCGCCAGGAGCGGTAGTGGATTTCGTGATCGCTGCGCAGCTCTTCGCCAGCACCGCCACGATCCGGCCCTGACGTCGGTCAGTTGGTGCGGAGTGCTGACGCCGCCGGGAAGCAGATTGCCGCCAGCGTCGAAGAGCGTGAGCGAGCCACCGCCCCAGCTGAACATGCCGGGCACCTGAATCGCTTCCGGATACCACCAGACCACCCCGGCACCATGTCCAGTCCGGGACCGCCGCGACGGCATCGCGGACGTCCCGCAGGAACTGCGACTGCCCTGCTCGCGTCACCGGCCACGCTCATCGCCGGCTCGGCTGGCAGCCATCGATTCCCAGCCGCCGGCGCGCCATGGATCGGAGGTTTCCACCAGCATGACGTCGCGTCCGTAGCGCAGCGCCGTGGCCCGCAGGTTGGATTGAAGACTCGCCAGGGTCCCATGCCACCAGGGGTAGTAGCTCAGGCCGATGAGATCGTACGGCACGCCGTACGCTTCCATGTGGTCGCATCATCGGGCTGCGCCGGTACCGCCCAGCTCAAGCCGCACCCACTCCACCTCGACGCCATAGGCGCCCGGCGCAGGGGTGACCCCCTCCTCCGGGCGCAGCGACAACTGCAGCCGCTCCAGGTGATCGAGCCGGGGACGATCCGCGCTTCCGGCACGCCCCGCCGCAGGCCCGACCCAGTAGTTCCATTCTCCGGGAAATCCCTGCGGCAGCAGGACGCCGCGACTGGCGGTGAATACTGCGAGCGGTAGCGACTGCTCGCTCCAGTCGCTGCCCAGTGACACCGCCGCGCTCCAGCTGGTGCCATCATCCTCCATCAGCGTGACGTGGAGGAGCTGGCGCGTTCCCAGGCCTCGCGCGCGAAGCTGGAGGGCGTTGGCACCGGCAATCGTCTGCTGGCGGGCCCTGACCCTGTCCCTGATCACCAGCGATGCCGTGTAGTCGGGTGGGCTCCACCCCTTTGCATCCACGGGAAGCTCGAGGTGGAAGAGCGGCTGGCCCGTGACCCCCGACACCCCCATGCGAAAGAGGCCCCGGCGTCCCGCGTCGCCGATGCGGGTGAAGGCGAGTCTCGGCGCATCGGTCGCAGGATCGAACAGGCTCAACGGAGTCCGGGTGCCGACCACATCGAGCGCCCAGGAGGCCTCACCGGCGTAGTTCCAGTCCCAGGGCTGCTGCTGCAGCCCTTCGGGATAGGTGATCACGGAATCGCCGCGATACCGTGTGATCACGAACTGGTGCGGCCCTTCGCGGAGGTCGGCGCCGGGAACCGTGGCGGCGAACTCATAACCGCCCGCTGGCCGCATTCGATACCCGTGGTAGAAATCGCCGGCCACCAGCCGCAGGAAGAGCTTCACCGAATCAGGCGGCACCTCTTCCACGACGCGTGCCCGGATCTCGGCGTCACGTCCGGCCAGGTAGCTCGGCGCGGCCAGCGACTGCACCGATGGCGGCAGGGTGTCGGCCGGCGGCGCATGGAATTCGGCGAAGCCGATCTGCCCGACCCTCGGAGGCATCGTCACAACGTCGACCGGCCCGGCGGCACTGAGGATGTAGACGCCGGGCGTCACCGTGAAGCGACCACCGGCCGCCTGTTCCGTGCGCGGATTGCCGGCCGTCACCGGCTGAACGGTGAAGGAGTCGCCCAGGTCGGGAAGCGCGACCGTCATGGGCCAGGCGCGGCGCAGGGCGCGGGTCACGATCTTGTTCGGGCCGGGCGGCTCGAAGGGGTCGCGTACCGGCACGGCATCGGGGTACACCTCGAGACGCCAGAGGCCCGGGCGCACCTTGTCGAGGAAGTAGATCCCCTCCCCTCCGTACTCGACGGTGGAAGAGGAGCCGTAGCCCGCAATGCGGCGCAGTGCGCCGGGGTCAGGCGGCGTGGCGCTCGTCGACCCGGCGTAGAGAAAGGCGTCCCGAGCCACCAGTTCGCCGAGGTTCTCGTCAGCGGAGATGTGGAAGTCGCCAAAGCGGGTGTTGCCAGGATAGGGCCCGTAGGACTTGAGCCGCGGCAGGCGGTGCATGGCCTCCGCCGCGATGATGGCGCTCATGGCCTTCCGCGGGGTGTAGACCAGGTTCAGGTAATGGGTCTGCCAGCCGAGGTTCCGTGAGGCGGTCTGCAGCATGTCGTAGGCGAACATGGCGGCGAACTGGGCGCCCACCGCCCGAAAGGTCCTCGCCATGGCGGGGTACATCGTCCCGGTGCGCAGATCGGGGCTGTCGAACTCGTACACGATTCGCGGCAGGCGGGCCAGCTCCGGGCGCAACATGTCGGGAAAGCTGTCCACCGCGCGCAGGTAGTTGCCCTGCAGCTCGTGGCCGGAGTTGAGCCCCGAGGGATACCAGCCGAACGTCACTCCCTGGGCCTTCGAGCGCCGGATCGCGTCAGAGATCCGGAAATCCTGGCTCACGTTGTGGAAGATGAGCTTGCGGCACCCGGTGCTGCGCACCGCGTCGGTCAGGGTGTTGATGTAGGCGATCGAACCGGCGAGGTCTTCGGGGTGATGCCAGGGCTCGTTCACCAGCTCGATGAACAGAATGGCCGGCTCGTCCTTCAGCGCGACGCCGGTGTACGGGTTCACATGATTCAGGATCTGGTGCAGGTAGTTCACCTGCGCCGCGATCGCGGCGGGGTCGGTCCCCATGCGGCCCTTGCCGAAGCGCCGCCCGAAGCCCGGCGCGGTCGTGTCGCCGAGCGCATCGGGCCAGTTCGAGTCGTAGAGCTGGATCGGGCTGAAGAGCATGTAGATGCCCCGCTCCCGCGCCCGGGCCACGAGGTAGTCCAGCAGGTCCAGATGATCGCTGGCGAGGAGGTTGCCGGCGCTGTCCGAGGACTCCCAGTCCCCCCAGAAGGTGAGCCGCATGCCGTCCCACCCCATGCGCGCGAACTGCGCCATGTCCTCATCGATCATCCGCTTGCGATCGCCGTGCACGTAGCCGGCTGCGCGATAGTCGGACGCGGTCGTGATCACGTAGTTCGCGCCGAAGAGGGTGACTTCCTGACGGTCGTCGCGCCAGCGGATCACCCCGTCCTTGTCGAGATAGACGGCCCGGGTCGCCGGGGCGAAGTCGGGCGCGCGTTGCGCCTCGGCCGTGGGCGCCAGGGCGAGAGGCGCGAGCAGCAGGAGCAACGTGAATCGTGGGGTCATGCACATGCGACGAGTTCCCGCGTTGATCATTGCGCGCGCGCCGCCGGTACGGCGGGGAGCACGGCACCGCGCACGGCTTGTACGGCGACGCTGCCGGAGCGCAGCCCGTCAGCGCTCGCCGTGAGGCGGATCGTCCCCGGCTGCTCCGCCCGCACGATCACCAGCCCCCGGCCGTTGAACACCCGCCGGTGGTCGGTGCGGTATGGCTCGAGGTCGCGGAGATCCGCGTTATCGAGCAGCAGGATGCTCCCGCCGGTGACGGTGAAGCGTACCAGGTCATCCGCGGTGGGGAACGTGGTGCCGGCCGAGTCGACGACTTCCACCAGGACGTGCGCCACGTCTCCGGGGGCGCTCGTGATGGTGTCGCGGTCCACCGTGAGCCGGATGGCGGCCGGCGGGCCCGCGGTGCGGACCTCCGCCTCACAAGCAACGGAGCCATCCCGGCGCTTGCCTACCGCCCGGAGCACGCCCGGCTCGTAGGGTACATCCCAGCTCAGGTGCAGGTCGTTGGTCGTCGCCCTGACCACCGGCAGCGCGTAGCTGTTCCAGCCGCCGGAGGTGCCCTGCGCCGGGAACTCGAGGCGCTTTTCTCCCAGCGATCGGCCGTTGAGAAACAGTTCGACGCTGTTGCAGTTGGTATACGCCAGCACCGGGATGACTTGCCCGATGCGTCCGGGCCAGTTCCAGTGCGGGAAGAGGTGGAGCACCGGCCGCTCGGTCCACAGGCTCTGGTAGAAGTAGTACGCGTCCTTCGGAAAGCCGGTGATGTCCATCGCGCCGGAGGCAAATCCCTTGAAGGGCCACCGGCTCTCGCCGAGGTAATCGAAGCCGGTCCACATGAAGTCACCCGCGAAGTAGTCGTGCAGGGTGACCCACTTCCAGAGCCGCTCGGTCTGCATCATCCCGGAGTTGTAGTTCGGCCGGACGACGGCGGGATCGTCGCCCAGCGAGTAGCGCTCGTCGATCGACTGGAACAGCGTGCCGCTCTCGGTGCCGACCATCTTCCAGTCGGGGTGATCGTGCCGGTCCTGCTCGGCGAACAGTTCCCGGCGCTCGTGCCATCGGTCCACATAGTTGTAGCCGACGACGTCCTCCGCGTTCAGAAATGCGAGCGTCGCGGGATGTCCCTCGGCGGCGATGTTGTCGTTGCCGGTCGTGACCGGCCGGGTCGGATCCTCGCGATGGAAGATGCCGACGAGCCGCGCGAGCACCGCCGCGCCGTCCGGCGCGCCCTGTTCCCCGATCTCGTTGCCGGCACTCCAGAGCACGATCGAGGGATGATTGCGATCGCGGTGGACGAAATCGGTGACGTCCCGCTCGGACCACTCGGCGAAGTAGTTGTGGTATCCCTCCGGCACCTTGCCGATGGTCCACTCGTCGAACGCCTCCGCCATGACCAGGAAGCCGAGCCGATCGCACAGGTCGAGAAATTCCGGCGCGGGGGGATTGTGCGAGGTGCGAATGGCGTTCACCCCCATCGCCTTGAGCGCCTGCAGCCGGCGCTCCCAGACCCGTTCGGGCACGGCCGCGCCGAGGCCACCCGCCTCGTGGTGGAGGTTCATGCCCCGCATCTTGACCTGCCTGCCGTTCAGCAGGAAACCGCGGTCCTTGTCGTAGGCGATGCTTCGGATTCCGAACGTCGTCGTGACGACGTCCGTGGCGCGCGCATTCTCGAGCAGTTCCGACCGAAGCTGGTAGAGATGCGGCGATTCCACCGACCAGAGCCGAGGCGATTCGACCGGCAGGGTCTGCCCCAGTTCGACTCTCGCCCCGGGTGCGAGCGTGAAGGGCGTTTCGCTGCGGACGATCTCCCGGCCTCCACTGTCCACCACCACCGAGCGGAGGACCCCGCGGCGCGGCGTGGCGCGATCGTTCTCCACCCGGGTCCGCACCGCCACCTCCGCGGCAGCCGAGTCGGCGCGCGGCGTGGTGACGGAGGTGCCCCAGTGGCCCACGTGGAGCGAATCCACAACGGTCAGCCAGACATGGCGGTAGATGCCGCTGCCCGTGTACCAGCGCGAGTTGGGCTGATGGCTGTTGTCGACGCGCACAGCCACGACGTTGATGCCGCTGACGAGGTGCGGCGTGATGTCGTAGGCGAAGCTGATATAGCCGTAGGGACGGCGACCGAGATGGACCCCGTTGATCCAGACGTCGCTGTTCATGTAGACGCCGTCGAACTCGAGCCACAGCTCGCGGCCTCGCGCGCCGGCAGGCAGCCGGAACGCCTTCCGATACCAGCCGGTCCCACCCGGGAAGTAGCCCACCCCGCCCCCGCCGGCGGCGTCCTGCGTCGGCGTCCCCTCGATGCTCCAGTCGTGCGGCAGATCGAGCGTGCGCCACTGCCGGTCATCGAATTTCGGCCGATCGGCTCCGGCAGGATCGCCGAGCGTGAAGCGCCAGCCAGGATCCATGGAGAGGCGCTGCCGCTGCCCGGCGGCAGGGCGAGCCGACGTTCCCAGCGCAATGAAGGCGAGCAGGAGTGCCACCATCGGGCGCGTCCTGGAATCCCCTCGGATCCCCATGAAGGCGCTCAATTCCCGGCCCGCTTGAGAACCATCGCTCCGTACCCCGGGAGCAGGACCGTCCGGCCAGCCAGGATGCGCTTCGAGAGCAGATCCCGGGCACGATTCGGGTTGAAGCCCGCGATCGCCACCCGCACCGGCCGGGGCCGCGCGTTCACGAGCACGAGCAGTTCGCCGCGGCGATAGGCGATCACGTCATCGGATGCGCTGGTCTCCACCCCGCGGAGCTCACCGGTGAGGAGCGCCGGCTCCGAGAGCGCGAGCTGGATGATCTGCTTGTAGAAGGCGCGCGCCCGCATGGCGTGGGGCTGGTTCCATGCGACGCTGTCCCGCACGAAGAGGCCGAGCTTCTGGGGGCTCTCGACCTCCTGCCCGTTGTAGAGCAGCGGCCGTCCCGGGAGCAGCGCCATCGCGACATACGCCGCCCGTGCAGCCGCCGCGCCCCCGAAGATCGCGAGCGGAGGATTGTCCCAGGCCGTCTCATCATGGTTGGTGGTGAATCGCATCCGCATGCCGCCGGGCGGCATGGCCTGCATGTCTTCGAGTTCGCGGTCGACGAAATTGGAGGCGGGCCCGCCCCGGAAGACCGCCTTGAGCCGGCTATAGGAATCCCAGGCGTACGTGAGATCGGCGCCGACGCGGTGCATCTGGAGATCGCCCCACTCCATGAGGATCATGATCGGCCGTGGCAGAGTGGCGCGAAGCGCGGGAACGGCCTCGCTCCAGAAGCGGTAGGGGACGAACCCGGCCGCATCGATCCGGAATCCGTCGATGTCGTACTCGTTGAGCCACCAGCGCATGGTGGCAATCATCTCGCGCCGGACATCAGGATTGCCGTAGTCGAGCTGCACCACATCGGTCCAGTCGGTGAGCTTGCCCTTGTCGTCCCGTGGCACGCTGGGCGCGCCCTGCTCGTCGCGGAAATAGAAGTCGGGATGCTCCTTGACCCAGGGATGATCGGGCGACGTGTGGTCGGGGACCCAGTCGAGGATGACCTTCATCCCCCGGGCGTGCACGGCCGCGACCAGCGCCCTGAAATCGTCCGGCGTGCCGTAGGCTGGGTCGATCGCGCGGTAGTCGCGGAGCGCGTAGGGCGAGCCGAGCGGTCCCTTCCGGTTCACCACGCCGACCGGCTGGATCGGCATCAGCCACAGGGTGTTCGCGCCGGACGCCCGGATGCGATCCAGCCCGGTGATCACGCCCCGGAGATTCCCCTGGGGGGAGAAGTCGCGGACGAAGACCTCATAGAGCGCGCTGCGAGCGACCCAGGAGGTGTCCGGGGCCATGAGGCGCTCCGGCACCTGGGCCGCGGACGACCGGACGACTGTGGAGACACCGCCCGCTAGAAGCAGGCAGGTCGCCAACACTCCGAGACGATTCCGCATCCTCATGCTCCTCTCGATGGACCCCACCCCAATCCCCTAACCGCCCAACCGCCTAACCACCCAGCCCCTACATCTTGGCCGAAGTGTCGATCGCCAATGCCGACACCGGCGCGAGCTGGAGCTGGACCGCGCCGGCCGAGTCCACGACGATCGTGGTCCCCACGCAGGCGGTGCCGCTCAGCCCGCCGGTCAGCAGATCGCAGTATGTCCCGGGGGGAACGCCGGTGGAAATCGTGGTCGCCACCGTGGCATCCTGCCGATTGATCGCCACGAAGCCCCGATTCCCGCGGGAGAAGGCGATCGCGTTGTCGCCGTCGTCCCACCAGTGGTTCACGTCCGCCCCCGCGACGACGCGCCGAAAGCGCACCATGTTCCGGAGGTAGGGATCGCGGTGCTCGCACACCCACTGGCCGATCGTCGCACTCTCCAGGCTCGACGCGCACGATACCGCGTTGGTATTGCCGCTGGCGTCGGACGGGGGGCCCGCCGCGTTCCCGCCGGGACAATTGAAGGCGTAGCTCGAGAGAATGGACGGATAGCCGTACGGCTGAGCGAGCATCCACACGTTGGCGAGGCGGAAGACGCTGCCGTCGCGGTAGCTGATGCCGCACTGGTGCTGCGTGTCATGGTTCTGCAGAAAGGCGACGGCCTTGTCGGAAGGCATCAGCCCCCAGGCGGCGGGTGAGAACTGGCTCCCCGATGGCCCGTTCGGGTTGAGTTGCGAGATATGCTGTCCGCCGATCCCGCGGAACTTGTCACCAACTCCCACGAAGGTGAATTCGGTGATGTCAGCGGCGCCGCCGGAACGGTACGCCTCGCCGTAGAAGTCGCGCGGGGAGAGCGCCTCGCCCGCCCCGCCGACCACCTCGAGGAACCAGTAGGGAAGCGGGCGAGCCTCCGCCGTCATCGTGGAATCCACGATCGCCAGGATATCGTCGAGCTCCACCTGCTGGATGTGCTTGGCCGCATCGATGCGGAACCCCGCCACGCCGAGCCGCGCCAGCATGATCAGGTAGTCGGCGATCTTCTGCCGCACCGAGGGTAGCCCGGTGTTGAGATCCGGCAGCGAGAGCAGCTCGCAATCCTGCACGTTCGCGGCGCTCTGGTAGTTGCTGACCGTGCAGGTGGGGTGGAAGTCGGCGGGCGTGTAGAGGCCCGGATAGGAGTACTTGGTGTACGCCGTGCCGTTGCTGCCCACGCCCGGACTCGGATAGTTCGTCATGTGGTTGATGACGGCATCCACGTAGATGCCGACACCCGCCGCCTGGCAGCGGTTCACCATGTCCGCGAACTCCACCCCGGTCCCCGAGCGGCTCTGCGCGATGCTGTAGCTCACCGGCTGGTAGCGCTCGCTCCAGTCATGACTGGGTGTGAGACTGTGCTCCTGGGGCGGCGAGACCTGGACCGCCGCGAATCCGGCGGGGCCGAGGACCGTCTCGCACTCGGTGGCGATGTCGGTCCACTTCCACTCGAACAGGTGGACGAAGACATCCCCTGCGGCCATGTGGCCGCTGGGGCGATAGGTGGAGGCAAGCGTCGGGCGACCCGGGGGTGGGCCGCCCTGTGGCGGAGTTTCCGTTGGGCTGCCGCACGCGGCGGCGGCGAACCCGAGCATGCCCGCGGCCGCGAGACGGTGCCGGAACGGCGCCGACCGCTCAAGGTGGTTCATGATAGAACCGCAGCTCCGCCGCCAGCACGGCGACGGAGCTGCGGACCCCTGTCAGGTAGTGAACGCTCCCGCTCAGTAACCCGGATTCTGCGTCAGGTTCGGATTGGCCGAGATCTGTGACGCCGGAATCGGGTACAAGTCGAGATGGGCATCGGTCGCCGTACCAGCCTGGACGTTGCCCTTCCACGACCAGATGTATGCGCTGCCGGTGAACTGGCCGAAACGGATCAGGTCGGTCCGGCGTTGGGCCTCCCACAGCAGCTCGCGCCCCCGCTCGTCCAGAATGAACTGGAGGGTGAGCTGGGGAGCCGTGATGTCCCCACTGTTGTCCCCGTACGCCCGCTGCCGGATCTGGTTCACGTATGTCAGAGCCTGCGCCAGGTTCGTGTTGGTGCGCACCGCAGCCTCGGCGTAAATCAGATAGGCATCGGCCAGGCGGAAGAGCGGGAAGTCGGTGTCGGCGAATTTCACATTCGAGCCAGCGGCGCCACCCGAGGTCATGTTGGTGAACTTGGGAGCCGCGATCCCGTCATTGAAATTGGTCAGGCTGTTGATCGTGACCGACTGGCCACTGGTGTACAGATAGGTGGCCCGCGGATCCGCCGAGACCAGGTTGTAGGCCTCCGGCTTGAGCCGCAGCCCCCACCAGCACCCATCCACGCCGTAGTTCGCGTTGTTCATCGAGCCGCCACAGGCGGCGTGGATCAGAAAGTTCGTGCCGCCATAGCTCTGGGCGTGCACGCCGTCCTGGATGACCGGGAAGATGATTTCCGGCGAAGTGTTGTTGTCGGCCTCGAATACGTGCGCGTAGCTCGGATCCAGGCTGAACGGTCCGTTTATGACCGACTGTGCCGCGACCAGCGCCTCCGCGTAATGCGGCGTGCCGGTGTAGACCTCGGCGTTCAGGTACACTTTCGCCAGCAGCATGTCGTCCGCTTCCTTCGTGGCGCGCCCGTAGGTGCCCGGGCCGGCCGACGGCAGGTCGGGCCGGATGGCGTTGAGCTCGTTCACGATGAAGTCGTAGACCTCCTGCCGGGTGTTCTGCTTCGGTGGGGCTCGGGTCGGGTCCGCCTAGTCACCATCGGGATCGGACCGAACAGGTCTAGGCCGTGCCAGTAGGCCAGCGCCCGGAGGAACCGGGCTTCGGCGCGGTACTGCTGGATCTGTGCCGTGAGCCCGGCGCCGACCCCACGGCTCGAGAGCTTGGCGTCCGTGGTCTGCGCCAGGAACTCATTCGCCCAGCCCACCTGCAGGTAGACACGGGCGAACATGCCCGCGAGGAAGTTGTTGCCGATCCCCCAGGTCTGGCTGTTGAACTCCTGGACGGCACCATCGTTCCAGGCGAGCACAGCCTCGTCAGTCGGCAGCTCCTGGTGTTCCCAGTAGAGGCGCATATACTGCGAGAAGCCCTCGTCGCTGATGCTCTGGATGTCCTTGTCTCCCGCCCCTCCGAGCTGCCCCGTATTCGACATCCCGGCGTAAATCTTGGCGAGGAAGGCCAGGTAAGAACGCTGATCCTTGAAGACGACTTCTGTCGCCACCGTGCTCGACGGCGCGACTGTCGGGTCGGTGCAGCCGACCAGCCCCAGCGTGAACAGGGTGGTGGCGCCAGTAAGCGCCATGCTGGATGTTCCGGTTCATGTCTCCGTCCCTTCTAGAAAGTTCGAGTCCGATGGTCACACGCTTAGAAACGGAGGCTCATGCCGCCCGTGAAAGTGCGCGAGCGCGGATAGAGGTTGTTGTCGATGCCGTTCAGCCCGGCCGTCGGGTCGACCCCGTGTAGCCGGTGATGGTGAAGACGTTCTGAACGGTGCCGAAGGCGCGTGCCGCTGGCCACGGAGATTGAACGAGTAGCCCAGCGTGATGTTGTCCATCCGAAGGAACGACGCCTTCTCGACATAGTAATCGGAGAAGTACTGCGGATTCTGGAAGCCGGTCGTGAGGACCGAGTTGTGCAGGTTGTACGGCGAACCACGGTTGAGTTCGGCGTACGTCCCCAGGTTTGCAGCCACGTTGTTGTAGACGTAGTTCCCGAGATACGCCCGGAGGGTGAAACCGAAGTCAAACTTATTGTAAACCAGGTACGAGGAGTGACCCAGGATCCACTTCGGTGCCGGATCGTGAAACGGCCGCAGATCGTTGATGTTTATCTGGCCGTCCCTGTTCTGGTCACGTACTGCGTAGCTGCCCGATCCACCGGCTTCCCTTCGCATCCCTTTGCTTGTAGACGTAGAATGAGTTGATCGGCTGGCCCGGCCGTGAGTACCTGGATGGTATTGCCCACGCCGCCAGCGATGCCGCCGACCAGAATAGCTGCTGTCCGACGCCGCCGAACGGAGTGATGGTCGTGCAGCTCGTTGCTGTTACGTGCGGCGGTGAAGTCCGCGGTCCAGCTCAAGCCGTTCCGTCCGCCGTCGCAGCACCTGCGCGCTCAGGCTGAACTCGATGCCCCGGTTCCGCATGCTGCCGATGTTGGTGGTGACGAAGTCGCCCGGTATGGTGCCGGCGGCGACCGGCACGCGAAGATCAGGTCGGTGGTCTTCTTGGTCGTACCAGTCGATCGCACCGGTGAAGCGCTGGTTCCGAAGCCGTAGTCGAGGCCGATGTCGAACGACTTGGTGGCCTCCCACTTGATGTTCGGGTCCACCGCGCTGGGCCGGATCGTGGTGACGAAGTCGTTGCCCAACCGGTACTGCGGTCGCGCGTCGCTGACCACGAATACGTCGAAGACCAGAGGTAGTTCGCCGAACGCCTGGTTGCCGGTCTTGGCCCACGAAGCCGCGGAGCTTCAGGTCGGAGAGGGCCGAGGGATGCCCTTGAGGAACGGCTCCTCCGAAAGACGCCACGCCACGGCCACCGAGGGGAAGGTACCCCACTGGTTGCCCGTGCCGAAGCGCGAGGAACCGTCGCGGCGGAGGGACACGTTAATCAGGTAACGGTCGCGTGATGTTGTAGTTCACCCGGCCGAAGAATGAGATCAGCTTGGCGTCCTGCAGATGAATGGGAGTTCTGGATCGTCTTGAATCCGGGAGACCGCGGAGATGCCGAGGATGTCGGTGGCTGAGACTGTCCGCGCTGGACGGCGGGAAACTTCGCCATGGGACTTCGAGTAGGAGTAGCCCCCGGTGAGGTCGAGCGTGCCCGGGCCCACGTGACGCGGCACGGCGTAGTTCAGGTAAGCCTCGAGCACCGTGTTGAGCTCGCGTTGGATTGCGCGCGGATAGTAGGTTGCCGTAGTTGCCGTTCTTAATCTGGGCGTGCAGGGTGCTCGGATCGAAAGAGACCCGCTCGGCCTTGGTCGCGTCGAAACCGAGGCTGAGGTTGACCTTCAAGCCCTTGAATGAACGGCAGGCTGTAATCCCCCGACACATTGCCGATGCCGCGGAAGGTGGTGCCCCTGGTCCTTGGCCAGGTTCAGAATCTCCACCGGGTTGTCGGCGGACTGGATGTTGCCGGCCCAGTTTGCATAGCCTGTCGCGGAAGCCGAATCGCGGACCGGCTGGGTCGGCCCCATCTGGGCGGCGTTGGAGAGCACGCCGCCGGGGGTGAACTGATCGCGTGCCCGCGAGCCCCTGATAAGGAAGCGCAGGTTCATGCGGTCGCTGAAGAGCAGTTGGTTGTAGTTGACGCCGAGAGTCACCCGCTGGGTATTGGTCCCCTGCAGGATGCCGTCCTGATTCAGGTAGTTCGCCGACAGCCGGTAGTTGTTGCTGTTGCCGGAGCCGGAGACGGCGAAGTTCTGTTCCTGGCCGAAGGAGCTACGATCCACCTGGTCGAACCAGTTGGTGTTCGCGTTGCCGAGCTGGCCCACCTTGGTCGGCGCGTACTGCGTTACCGCCGCCCGGAACTGGGAGGCGTTCAGCATTGTGGGAAGCCTGGTGACCGCCGAGGAGGATACCGTGCCGCTGTACTCGAACTTCGGCGCACCGCGGCCCTTCTTCGTCGGTGATGATCACCACGCCGTTGGCGGCGTTGGCGCCGTAGATCGCCGCGGCGGAGGCGTCGCGGAGCACCGTGATGGTCTCGATGTCCTCGGAGTTGAGGAAGTTGAGCGGATCGCGACCGGCGGAGATGCCGCTGCCGGAGCCGGTCCCGAGCGGGACGCCATCCATCACGATGAGCGGCTCGCTGCTCGCGTTGACCGAGGTCGAGCCACGGATCCGGATCGTCGTGCTGCCGCCCGGCTCGTTGTTCTCGACCACCTGCACACCGGCGGCCTTGTTCTGGATGAGCTCGGTCGGGCTGACGATACGGCCGGTGTTGAACTCTTCCGCGGTCACGCTGGTCACCGCGCCGGTGATATTGCCCGCCGCCTGCTCGCCGTAACCGACCACCACCATCTCGGAGAGATTCACGGCCCTCTCGACGAGGAGCAGATCGACGTCGACGGTCTCACCCGCCGCCAGGGTCACCAGCTGCGCCGTCGGCGCGAAGCCGATCATCCGGGCCCGCAGACTGTCGCTGCCCGCCGGCACGCCGGAGATCGAGTAGTGACCGTCCGCCTTGGTCACCGTCGCGCGGCTTCCGAAGGTGATCGTCACTCCCGAGATCGGGGCCTTGGTCGATCCGTTACTGACGACTCCGCGGATCGTGCCCGTGGGCGCTTGAGCGTAGAGCGATGTGGCTCCGAGAACTGCCAGGAGCACACCAAGACCGTAGCCAAGCCTTCTCATACTCTTGCTTCCTTTCAGGGGCGCCGTGCTTAGAGAGAGCTCCGGCCGAGGGGGCGCCGGCGCGTGGGAACACTAGGGGTGATTCACACGAATGGTCTGAACCAAGGGGACACGAGCAGCGAGAACCTGACAAAAAGGTCTGGCGCGGAAATGGATTCCGGCACGTGCGTCGCGAATCTGTGTCGGCAACCCGACTGCGGCATGCGAGCGTCCTGGGAGGAGAGATTCCCGAAGCCGGACGACGGTTGATTTCGTGAGGAAGCGCGAGCGCGGGCGACGGGGGCCAGGTCCGACTCCGCGATCGACTTTGGCGTGACGATTTTGGCACCAATTCGGGGCGCCGTCAAGAGGTTCCCGATTCTGTCCGACGTTCTCGCCCCTGTGGTGCTGGGGCGACAGCCCAGCGCCGCTCACCCGCACCGAGGGCCCATGAAGGCTCCCTGAAACCGCCACGAATGTCCGATCAGGCGCTGCCACGCGCCACGGCACGCCAAAATGGCCCGTCGGCACGGCCCAGACGCCGCCTCACAAATCGATGTGGGTTGGTGAGAACCTGACGGTGCGGGAAGCCCCGGCCGGTGTGGCGGGGCTAAGCTGGCTTCCGCACCTCCGCGAGTCCCGCGGCCTTTCCTTCCGCGACGGCCCTGCCCATCGCGACATCGGCGTCATGCTCGAAGATCAGCCACCAGCCGCCCGCGACGGCCTCGTGGAGCAGCGCGCGCTTCGACTCGAGCGTCCGCAGCGGCTCCAGGTCGTAGCCCATGATCCAGGGAAGCGGGAGGTGATGGTGGGTCGGGATCACGTCTCCGAGGAAGACCGCGGTTTCGCCCCCGCTTTCCACGACGATGCTCTGATGCCACGGGATGTGCCCCGGGGTCATCCGTGACCGGATCCCCGGCAGAATCTCGGTGTCGCCCTCGATGAGCCGCCACTGGCCTGCCTCGGCGATCGGCTCATAATTGGCGGGCATGTAGCTGGCCCGTGTCCGCTCGTTGGTGTGCCTGGCGAACTCGAGTTCGTTCCGCTGGACCACGTAGGTGGCGTTGGGAAAGGCGAGCCGCACCCCCGCGCCGTCGCGCAGCGTGTTCCCGCCGGCATGATCGAAATGCAGGTGAGTGTTGATCACCCACCGCACCTCGGCAGGCTGGTGACCCGCCTCGCGGATGGCATCCTCGATCCAGGTCGGCCCGGGCGCACCGGTGTTCTCGACCCCGTAGATGTCGAGAAACTTCGCGTCCTCCTTGTCACCGAGCGCGGTATCGATCAGTACCAGGCCATCGGAGTGTTCGATGAGCAGACACCGCATGGCGAGCGGGATGCGGTTGCGGTCATCGGGCGTGATACGACGGGACCAGAGCGGCTTCGGCACGACGCCGAACATGGCGCCGCCGTCGAGGCGCTGCATTCCACCCTCGAGCAGGTGGCCGCGGAGATCGCCGATCCGGATGGGCTGGGAACGGGTCATGGGGTGCGGCTCTTTCTGGTCATGCTCTCCAGGTCGGCGAGCGTACGGGCACCGCGCTCCCGGGCCAGCACCAGCAGCCGCTCCAGCACTTCCGCGGTCGCCAGCGCATCGCCGGCGGCGCGGTGCCGCGCGCGGTTCTCCAGCCCGAAGTGATAGCTCAGGCTGTCGAGGCTCCGGCTCTCCAGCTGCGGCAGCAGCCGCCGGGCGAGCCGGACGGTGCAGAGCTGGGGACCGGTGAGGCCGAGCGCCCGTGCGCGCCGCACTTCGGCGGTGAGAAAGCCCCAGTCGAAGCGCGCGTTGTGCGCGACGAACACCCGGCCGGCCAGCGCGCCGAGCAGCCCGTCCGCCACCTGATCGAAGGCGGGGGCGGAGCGCACCAGCTCGTCGGTGATGCCGGTGAGCCCCGCGATCCGGGTCGGAATCGGGACGCCGGGATTCACCAGGGACTCGAAGACCAGCTCCCGCCGGCTGCCATGCACCACCACGACGGCCACATCGGTGACCCGGTCCGGGCCGGAGGCGCGCATCCCCGTGGTCTCGACGTCCACCACCGCGAACGGGGTTTCCTCGAGGAGCGGCGACCCCTGCACCTCGGCCACCAGCGCCCAGCGCCCATCGTCGAGCTGGTGGACCCGGGGATCGGAGGCGAACAGCGCGATCGCCAGTCGCTCCGCCACGGCGAGCGGAGCATGCTCGAGCCCGAGCACCTCCCGCGCGAGCCGCTCCGCGCCGACGGGGCCGGTGCCCATGAGCAGCAGTGCGCGCTCGACCAGGGTCCGCTCCGGAAAGCTGGTCAGCCCGATCACACCGGCCCCCGGCGGAGCGGCAGGGTCATGCACCGCGGGCCGCCGCCGCCGCGGACCAGCTCGTCACCGTCGATGGTGACCACGGTGCGGTGCTTGGTGTCGAGCCAGTCGTCGAAGGCCACGAAGTCCACGCTGGAGACCGGCCGGAAGCCCGCCTGCTTGAGCGCGTCGATGGTCCCTTCGTTGCGGCGGTAGCTGACGATCATCCCCGGCTTGAGCGCGAGGAAGTTGCAGCCCGAGGTCCACTGTTCACGGTCCTGGGTGGAGCGATGGGTGCCGCCGGCGAAGATCGGCTCGAGCGGGGAGCCCACCTCGCGGAGCGCCGCGAAGAAGTCGGGCATTTCCCGGACGCCGTCGCGCCCCTTCTTGCGATGCAGCACCGCGCGCCGCTCCGGACCGACGAAGTACGGCGGATACACCACGCACAGCTCCCGGTCCACCTGGGTGAAGAGCATGTCGAGGTGAATCGCGGTCGGCTCCTTGGGCATCACCACGACGAGCACGTCGGTGATCCCGGTCCGCTGGAAGGCGACCTCGCAGAGGTTGTCGATCGCGGCGGGCGAGGTGCGCTGGCTGAACCCGACCACCAGCAGGTCCGGACGGAGGATGTGGATGTCCCCGCCCTCGAGAGTGTAGTCGTTCCGCCGTTCCTCCGAGCCGTCATAGAGCAGACCCCCGTTCGCGAAGCGCGGGTGATAGGCGAAGAGCGTCTTGACCAGCAGTTCCTCGGTCCAGCGGACGCCGTGCCGCATGGAGCCCACGACCGCGTGGCCGCCGAGCACCATGCCGATGTCCCGCGGAAAGAAGAGGTTCGGAAGCGGGGGCAGGGTGTAGCCGACGGAGTTGAGTGCCCGGGCCAGCGCCCCGCCCTCCTCCTCCACTCCCTCGATGATCACCCGGGCCAGTGCCCGCGGGTCGAGTTCCTTGAGGGTGCGGCCGAGCAGCTCGGAGGGGACGACGTCGAGCGTGCTGCGGATGAAGAACTCCCGCGCGTCGGGCCGCTCCAGCGCCTCCGCGAGCAGGTCCCCGACCTGCAGCACCTCCGCGAAGCGCTGCAGCACAGCGACGAACCGCCGATGCTCCCGCTGCGCGATCTCGACCTGGATGATGTCGTCGTAGAGATAGTCGCCCTTGTTGCCGGGCGTGACCGCGCGCAGCTCCGCTCCGGGCGTGTGGACGAGCACCGACTGCAGGGTGCCGATTTCGGAGGTGACGTGAATGGGTGGCATGGACTTCAGCGAAGTGTAGCCGGGCATCCGGCGCGTGTCATCCCGAGTGCTGCGGCGATGCAGCGCCCGGGCCGCAGCGCGGACCGGCGGGCTGCCTAGCGATTGGTCAGGGCGTAGCTCAGCGTCTCGAGTTCGAGCGCGAGGTTGACCGTCTTCACCACGACATCGTCGGGGACGCTGAGCTGCACCGGCGCGAAGTTGAGGACCGCCTTGATGCCGAGCGCGACGCAGCGGTCGGTCAGCGCCTGCGCGACGTCGGCCGGCGTCACCACCACCGCGATGTCCACGGGCTGTCGGCGCAGCACCTCCTCCAGCTCCTTCACGTCCCGCACCGTCAAGCCCGTTCCAGCCCTTCCCGATCTTCGCCGGATCGGTGTCGAAGATCGACACGATCTCGAAGCCCCGCTGCAGGAAGCCGCGATACTGTACCAGCGCGCTGCCGATCTTGCCCGCCCCGATCATCGCCACCCGGTAGGTGCGGCCGAGCCCGAGAATCTCGCGAAGCTTCTGGACCAGCTCGGCGACCGAGTACCCGAGGCCGCGCTTTCCGAAGGAGCCGAAGAAGGAGAGGTCCTTGCGCACCTGGGCGGAGGTAGTGCCCCCCCGGGCCGCGAGGGCCTCGGAGCTGACCGTCTCAATCCCCTGCTCCTCGAATTCCTCGAGGAACCGGAGATAGAGCGAGAGGCGTCGGACGGTGGACTCAGCGATTTTCCGCATCAAGGTTTTGTGAAAGATTTCACAAGTATAGTCGGAGAACCCGGCCTGGGGGAGAGGGCGCCGCCTGCGCCTCAGCCCTTCACGATCCGGAAGAGGCGGGCAAAGGAGGGGGGATCCAGCTCTTGCGGCCGGGCAGTCTCCGGCACTCCGGCCGCGGCCAGCCAGGCCGCGACCTCGGCTGGTGGAGCGCCGGTGAGTTCGCGCAGTCCGCGGGTCAGCTGCTTCCGCCTGAAGCCGAAGAGCCCCACCACGAACCGGCGGAAGGGAAGCACCGCCTCGTCCGGAATCAGCGGCTGGGCCAGCGGAGTGAGTCTCAGCACGGCGGAATCCACCTTCGGCGGTGGGCGAAAGGCGCCGGCGGGGACCGAAAAGAGCCGCTCGACCCTTGCCACCGACTGGACGCCGACGGACAGGGCGCCGTAGTCGCTCCCGCCGGGCGGCGCGGCAACCCGCAGCGCAACCTCTTTCTGCACCAGATAGACGATGCAGGCCGGCCGCGGTGGCAGCAGCGCCTTCTCGAGCAGTGGGGAGGTGATGTTGTAGGGAATGTTGCCGACGATCCGGAGCGGCCCCGCCCCGACCAGCGAGCGCCAGTCGAGATCGAGCGCATCTCCCTCGGCGAGCACCAGCGCGGGGAATCGCGCGCGCAGGGCCGGTATCAGGTCCCGATCCTTCTCGATGGCGACCAGCCGGGTGGTGCGCTTGAGCAGCT
The DNA here is from genome assembly GCA_963817435.1 of uncultured Gemmatimonadales bacterium. Classification (GTDB taxonomy): domain Bacteria; phylum Gemmatimonadota; class Gemmatimonadetes; order Gemmatimonadales; family GWC2-71-9; genus JADJOM01. The sequence goes on along the minus strand of CAWFNY010000001.1, from coordinate 263,632 downwards.
CGGCCGTCAGGCCGCCGGGACCGGGACCGATCTCCAGCACCGTGTCCTCCGGCGTGATCTCGAGCGCCTCGGCGATGCGCCGGAGGATGCTCGGATCATGCAGGAAATGCTGGCCGAGCCGTTTCTTGGGGATCAAATCCGCATCACGAGCAGGGTGCGATCATCGGCGGGGCGTGACGACGCCTTGTCGGCTTCGAGGAACACCGCGCGGACGATCGCTTCGGGTGGCTCCCGACGGCGTGCAGTGATCTCGGCGAGCAGACGCTCCTGCGGTCAGGCCGGCCCCGGCGCCCTCATCGACGAGGCCATCGGTCCACAGGCAGAGCAGATCGTCCCCCGGCACCCAGGCCACCTGGTGCCGCTGGATGCTCGCCGCGGTCGAGAGACCGAGCGGCGGGGCGGTGGTGGGGAGTCGTTCGGGCTCCCCTTCGCGCGGGATGCGATAGGCGTGAGGATGCCCGGCGTTGGCGTAGACCAGGCGGCCATTCTTCGGATCGAGGACGCCATAGAAGACCGACAGGAACATCTCGGTCGAGGCGAGTTCATCGCCCAGGCTCTCCAGCATGGAGGCGAGCACTTCGTCGGGAGTGGCGCCCGCACCGGCGTGGATGCCGGCCGCCGACATCACCAGCGCCATGACCAGCGCGGCCGAGAATCCGTGCGAGGAGACGTCGCCCAGCATCACGCCGACGCGGCCGTTGCCGAGGCGGGTGAAGGTGTAGAAGTCGCCGCCCACGCTGTCCACCGGGCGGCAGATCGCGGCCACTTCCGCGTCGCCCTGCAGCACGCCGGGCGAGGGCAGCAGCTTGAGCTGGAGGTCGTGGGCCAGCTCCAGTTCGCGCTGCAGCCGCTGACGCCGCAGGTCGCGCTGCACCAGCCTGGCGTTCTCGATGGCCGCCCCGATCTGGTTCGCGACGGCGGAGACCAGCTTGGCCTCGCCCGGCGTGAAGCAGTCACCCACCAGGCGATCGGTCAGGTTGATGACGCCGACGCAGCGGGAGCCGGTGCCGTAACAGATCGGAATGCTGAGGAAGGCCTTGCCCAGGTAGCTCCTCGGATCCTGCGATCCGGGGTTCTGGGCCAGCGGATCGGTAGGGTCGAAGACGATGATTCGCTGTTCCCGGAAGACCCGGGCCGCCACCGAGTGCGGGTCATCGCTGCGGACCGGTTCGAGCCCTGCGGAGGAGAAGCCGCGCGCGGCGACGGTTCTGAGGAAGCCGGTCTCCTCATCGTAGACCATGATCGAGGCCCGCCGGGCGCCGACCACATCGGCGACCTCCTGCACGATCGTCGGCGCGGTCTCCTCGAGGCGGGTGGTGTGGCCGAGGATCTCGCTGATCGCGTACAGCAGATCGATTTCCTTGTAGACGCCGGTCAGTTCCTCGACGACCCCCGCCGTCTCCCGCTCGGACGAGAGGAAGCTGCCGACCACGCCCGCGAGCTGGGGGGCGAGTTCGGCGGCGCGCGCGGCGGGGCAGTCGCCGAGCTCGATCCAGAACCCCTCGGTGAACGGCACGGGCGCGAGCCACGAGCTGCCCGTGGGGGTCGGGACCAGGCCGGCGGTGAGGGGGATGGGGGGCGTGAAGCCGGGGTCGGGGGCGGAGCCGAATTTCCTGAGCCCCCGACCATCGTACCGCCAGAGACGAACGCGGGCGCCAGCGAGGGCGCCCAGCGTGTCCGCCACGGACTCGAGGCCCGTCAGCGGCGGCGCAGTGTCATGCAGATGGAGTTTCCTCGGTCGTTGAACCGGACATCGTCCACCAGATTCCGGATGAGAAACAGGCCACGGCCGGAATCGCGGTCGAGCTCCTCGGGACGGATCGGCGCGCTGATGCGCGCGGGATCGAACCCGTGGCCTTCGTCGGTGACCTCGACCCGCAGGTGATCCCCACAGACCTCCGCCTGAACCTGAACCGACTTAGAGCGGTCTTCCTGATTCCCGGCGACGATCGCGTTGGCGAGCGCTTCGGCGATCGCGACCCGGAGATTGAAGCGCAGCTTGCGGCAGAGCCAGCTGTCGGTGCAGCAGTGGCGCATTAGGAGATCGACGACCTCCTCGATGCAGGCCACGTCGCTGGGTACCCGGAGCGAGAGCTGCACCGTGGCCCCGGTGGGACCGGGGACCCGGCGGCGGCGGACGCAGAGCCGCAGCGACGACGGCAGCGGCGCCGTCAACCGGCGAACCCCGTCACGGCGCGCTCCGCCGTGTCGCTGATGGCGAAGAGCGTGTCGAGCTTGGTGAGTTCGAAGAGCGAGCGGAGGTCCTCGTTGAGGCCCGACAGCCGCAGTTCCCCGCCCTGCTCGCGCACCTTCTTGGAGATCGAGACCAGCGCGCCGAGGCCGGAGGAGTCGATGTAGCCGGTGCGGGAGAAGTCGATCACGAAGCGGCGCTCGCCGTGGTCGAGAGCCTCGGTGACCCCGGTCTTGAGCTCCTGCCGGTTGCCGACGATGAGCTGACCCTCGACCCGGATGACATAGACGCCGGTGGCGTCTCTCGAGGCTGTGAATGCCATTGGATTCCTTTATAGAGACCTGCGGACCCGGGCTTCGATACCGCGCCTCCAGCCCCGGGCCAATCTACTTGTGGCCCGGATCCGGCGCCGGGTGGCTTCCCCCACCCTGCAAGATGACCATCGCGGCAACCTCCACAATATCCTCGGAGCTCGCCCCGCGCGAGAGGTCGCTCATCGGCCGGGCCAGGCCCTGCAGCAGCGGGCCCAGGGCGACCGCCCCGCCCAGCCGCTGGACCAATTTGTAGCCGATGTTCCCGCTGTCGAGGTCCGGGAAGACCAGGACGTTGGCCTCCCCGGCCAGGGGTGAGCCGGGCGCCTTCCGGGCGGCCACGGACGGCACCACGGCAGCGTCCACCTGGAGCTCGCCGTCGGCCGGAATCTCGGGTGCGATCTGCCGGAACCACTCGAGGGCGGCCCGGACCCGCAGCACGCTGGGGCTCTCGGCGCTCCCGCGAGTGCCGAACGAAAGGAAGGCGACCCGGGGCTCGTCGCCGACGAGCCGGGTCCGGTCGCGGGCCGCGGCGAGCGCGATCTCCGCGAGCCGGATCGGGTCGGGCTCCGGCACGACGGCGCAATCGGTGAAGGTGAACACCCGGTCATCCGGCAGCACCATGTAGAAGGCGGAGCTGACCGTGCGGACCCCGGCGGCGGGGCCGATGGCCCAGAGCGCGGCGCGGAGCACATCGGCGGTGGTGTTCACCGCGCCTGCCACGCAGGCGTCGGCCTCGCCGAGCGCTACCAGGGAGGCCGCGAAGCGGAGCGGGTCGGTCGCGAGATCCAGGGCGTGGACCGCATCGTCCACCTTGTCGGGGCGGCGGGCGCGCAGGTGCTGGGCGACCCGCGTCAGGCGAGGATCGGCGGCGGGATCGATGCCGCCAGGTCCGACGAGAATCGGCTCCGCGATGCCCTCGCGCCAGAGGCGCCGGGCCGCGTCCTGCACGCGCGCGTCGCCCGCTTCGGGCAGCACGACGCGCGCCTTGCGAGCGGCGGCGCGGCGGAGCAGCTCGGGCCGGAAGCTCACTTGGCGAACCGGCGTCGCAGCGCCTCCGCGACGACGGGGTGCACCAGCGAGGAGACATCCCCGCCGTAGCGTGCCACCTCGCGCACCAGGCTCGAACTCAGATAGGTCGCGTCCTCCGGCGGTACGAGGAAGACGGTTTCGAGGCCGGGCAGCAGGTGACGGTTCATCATCGCCATCTGGAATTCGTATTCGAAGTCGCTGACGGCGCGGAGCCCGCGGACGATCAGCGTGCCCCCGACCTGCCTCGCGAAATCCACCAGCAGCCCCTCGAACGACTGGTAGCTGACCCGGGGATCGTCCCCCACGGCTGGCGCGCAGCATGGCGAGCCGCTCCTCGACCGGGAAGAGCGGCTGCTTGGTGGAATTCCTCGCGATCGCGACGATCACCTGATCCGCGAGCACCAGGCTGCGGTGGACCAGGTCGGTGTGGCCGCGCGTGGGCGGATCGAAGGAGCCGGGATAGACCGCGATGCGTTTCATGGTGCGTAGCAGAAGGTGATGGCAGTGTCGCCGTAGCGGCGGGTGTCGTCGCCGTCGAGTTCCGTTTTCGCCGGATGCTCCACCGCCAGAATGCGCGCAAATGGGGCGGCGCGGAAGAGGGCGATCAATCGCGACGCGTCGTCGCGGGTATAGGGCGGATCGGCCAGGGCCAGGTCGTAGGCGCCTGGCGGGAGCCGCGCCGCGAAGCGCAGCGCCTCTCCGCGATGGACCGTGGTCCGCGATTCGACGCCGAGGGCGGCGATGTTGGCCTTCAGGGCGGAGAGCGATGGGGCGCTGAGCTCGACGAACTCGGCGCTCGCCGCGCCGCGGGACAGCGCCTCGAGGCCGAGGGCGCCGCTGCCGGCGTAGAGATCGAGCACGCGCGCGCCGGGCAGCGCCTGCTGAAGAATGCTCATCCACGCCTCCCGCACCCGATCGGCAGTCGGCCGGACGCGGGGGTCGTCGGGGAGCTGGAGCCGGCGGCCGCGGAACTCACCGCCGACGATTCTCACTCCGCGACTCCGAACCCGGCCTCTTCCCCCTGTCCCTCTCCCCCGCCGGGCGGCGATGGGGGAACGGTGTGGGGGGACAGCGAGACAATGCGCGCCTGCAGGCTGGTCTGACCCTGCCACTCGTTCTGCTCCAGGCGGAAGGCCACATCCAGCGAGGCCACCTTCGGGGCCCGATCGGCCCAGCCGAAGCCGATTGCCGGCAGGCGTCCGTCAGGCGTGGCGAGCGTGGCCTTGAGGTGATTGCTGCCGACGCGGCGAATCCCGTCGAGGCGAACCCCCCGCGCGCCGAAGACCGGGCCGGGATTCCCCATGCCGCAGGGCTCGAGGTGGCGGCAGAGCTTCTCCAGCTCGGGATTCACGTCGCCCAGTCCCAGGACGAGATCCACCCGCTGCTCCGGCCCGAGGTCCTCCACACCGAGCGTTTCGCGCGCGACCGCGGCGAAGCGCTCGCGGAATTCATCGAGCCGGTCCCGCCGGATCGTCAGCCCCGCCGCCATATGGTGCCCGCCGAACCGCTCCAGCACGTCGCCGCAGCGATGCAGCGCCGCGTGCAGGTCGAATCGTGAGATGCTGCGCCCGCTGCCCTTGCCGAGATCGCCGTCCAGGGCGATCAGGAACGCCGGACGCCCGAAGCGCTCGACCACCCGCGAGGCGACGATGCCCACGACGCCCGCGTGCCAGGTGTCCGACGCGAGGACCAGGGCGGCGTCGGCGTCGGGGTCCCGTTCCCGCTCCACCTGCTGGATGGCCTCCTCGAGGATCCGCTGGTCGAGCGCCTGCCGCTGGGTGTTCATCCCCTCGAGCTGCTTCGCGAGCTGCGCGGCCTCCGCCTCGCTGTCGGTGAGGAGCAACCGCAGCCCGTCGGCGGCATCGCCGACGCGTCCCGCCGCATTGAGCCGGGGCGCGAGGATGAAGCCCACCTGCCCGGCCCGGATCTCCTTGCCCTCGAGGCCGCTCTCCCGGATCAGGGCCCGGACCCCGGGCCAGCGGCTCTCCGGCAGGAGCCGGAGTCCATGCCTGACAAGCGCCCGGTTTTCGCCCGTGAGCGGGACGATATCGGCGACGGTGGCGAGGGCGACCAGATCGAGGAAGTGGTACGGGAGGTTCTCCGGCAGTCCGAGCGCCGGCACCAGCGCCTGCACCAGCTTGAACGCGATCCCGGTGCCGCACAGGTTCCGCAGGCCGGAGGTGTCGTCCTCCCGCTGAGGATCGATCACGGCGGTGGCCCGCGGCAGCACCGGCCCAGGCAGGTGGTGATCGGTCACGACGACATCGAGACCCGCGGCCCGCGCGGCGTCCACCGCGTCCACCGCCGTGATGCCGCAATCGCAGGTGAGAATCAGGGATGCGCCGACCTGCCTGGCATGGGCGATGCCGCTCGGTCCGAGGTCGTAGCCGTCGCGCAGCCGGTGCGGCACGAAGGCATGCACCTTCGCGCCCGCGATGCCCAGCGCCCGGGTGAGGACCGCCGTCGCGCACTGGCCGTCGACATCGTAGTCGCCGTGCACCAGGATGCCCCGGCCGGACTTCACCGCGCGGGCGATGACGTCCACGGCCTCCGCCATCCCCGCTAGGCGCAGGGGGTCGGACAACTCATCCAGGGATGGTCGCATGAACCGCCGGGCCAGTTCCGGCGTGGTGAGCCCCCGCTGCGCGAGCAGCGCCGCGAGTGCGGGGGAGACGCCGAGCCCCCGGACGAGCGCGCCGACGAGATCGGGCGCAGGTTCGCGCTCCACCCTCCAGCGGAGCGGCGGAACCGGGAACGGCTTATTCAACCGTTTCTTCCATCGCGAACAGAATCACGCCGCAGCTTTCGCAGGCATCGATCAGCGTGCCGGCCCGGATCTGGCTCCGGCGATTGAGGGGAATCGCGGTATTGCAGGCGCCGCAGGTCGGGCCGCTCAGCGCCACCACGGCATGGACCGACTTCACGCTTCGGAGCCGCTCGTACCGGGTGCGCAGCGCCCGGTTCACCTCGGAGGCCGTCGCGTCGCGCTCCGCGAGCGCCTTGTTGCGGACCCCCTCCGCGTCGACCCGCTTGAGATCGAGCGCCCCGCGGGCGGCGCCCTGGGCATCGCGCATCTGCTGCAGCCTGGCGTCGGCATCCCGCGCCACCGCTTCGGCCGCCGCCAGCGTCTCGGCCAGTTTCAGCCACTCGGCCTCTTCCTTGGCCAGCATCTGCCGGGCGAGGTCGAGTTCCGCGTTCACCGCCTGAAGCTCCTTCGGGGTCTTCACGGAATCCATGCGGGCCTTGCCGCGCTCCTCGAGCTTCTTGTAGTTCTCGACCTTGACTTCGGATTCCTTCCGCCGCTTCTGCGCCTCGGCGACCGCCCGATGCGCCTGGTCCTTCGCCTTCTCGGCATCAATCAGCTGATGATCAAGCGCCTGAACCTCCGCCAGCACCGCATCGAGGGCCTGATCCGCCTCGAGCAGCGCGACGTCCTTTGCCTGGAGTTCCAGGAGCTTCACGATATCTGGGTGCATGCGGTGTCCTTTGGGTGTTGGATGAACATAGCGTCAGCCGTCGGTCGTGGAGCGGCGGACAGCCCGCCGCGCCAGCTGGAATCCGAACAGCCGGAATTCCTCTGGAAACTTCTGCTGCAGTGCACGCGCAACCGCGTCCTTCTCGGCAAGCAGCGCGGACTTCTCCGCACCTGAGGCGCGCTTGATCCGTTCATTGAGCTGCTTCCAGGCCCGCAACTGGGGCCGCGCCTCCAGCTTGCGGCTCGCGGCCTCGAACAGATTGGCCTGTCCCGCCGGGTCGAGCGGGACGTCGGTCGCCGCGATCCGCTGCCACAATTCGCAGAGCGGCACGGAGAGAGTGGCCGGGGGCTGGGCAAAGCCCGGCTCCCGCACGCCGAGCAGCGCTTCGAAGAGCTCGCGGTGCGCCGGCGATTCGAACCACTCCGGACGGAGCAGTTCCGAGGCGCGCCCGCGCCATTCGTCGTTCGCGATCAGCAGGCGGAGCACCTGTTGTTCGGTCCGGGCACCACCGCCGCGGGGACTCGGCGTGGCTGGCCCCCCGGCGGCGGAGTCCCGGCCCGGCGGCAGGGGCGGCCGCTGCTCCATCGCCGCCGCAAAGGCCTCGGACTTCCGCGCCGCCTGCTCCACGTCATGCTCGAGCACCGACTTGGCCACCCCCGAGCGCTCCGCCACCAGCGAGAGGTACAGCTCGCGCTGAATCGGGTCCTTCGTCGCGCGGATCGTCGGCAGCAGCCGGTCGAGTGCCTCGCGGCGATGCTCGATCCCCGTGAACCAGCCACGGCGATCGAGAATCTGGATCTTCCGCTCCATCACGTCGACCGCGTCCTTGAGAATCGGCTCGAGCGCCGCGAGTCCGCCCTTCTGCAGGAGGGTGTCGGGATCCTCGCCGGCGGGCATGGTGGCCACCTTGACCCGCATCTCGTGGCGGAGCATTTCGTCGCCGGCGCGGAAGGTGGCCTTGAGGCCGGCCATGTCGCTGTCGAGCAGCAGAATGGCGACGGGGGCGTAGCGCTTGAGCAGCGCCGCCTGATCGCCGGTGAGCGCAGTGCCGAGCGGGGCCACGACGTGCTCGCAACCGGCGACGACCAGCCGCAGCACGTCGAAGTAACCCTCCACCACGATGACGCTGCCCTCTTTCCGGATCGCGTTCTTGGCGGCGTGGAGGTTGTAGAGGGTCTGACCCTTCCTGAAGATCGGCGTTTCGGGGGAATTGAGATACTTGGGCTCGCCCGGACCGAGCAGCCGTCCGCCGAAGCCGACGACCCGGCCGCGCAGATCGTGAATGGGAAAGAGCAGCCGGCCGCGGAAGCGCGGGATGATCGTGCCGTCCTCGCGCCGGGCCAGCAGGCCCGCCTCGAGCATGATCGTCTCGTCGAGGCCGAGCTGGCGCATCGCCTGGCCGAACTGCGGGCCGCGCGGCGCGAAGCCGAGCTCGAACGGTTCGATGGTTTCGGGGTCGAAGCCGCGCCCGACGAGGTATTTGCGCGCGTCCTCGGCCTCCGGCAGCTCCCTGAGCTGCCTCGCAAACCAGTCGTGCGCGACCGAGACCGCCTGGAAGAGTGGTTCGCGCGGATCGGGGCCCTGTCGCTGCGTCGCCTCCGGAATCACGATGCCCACCTTGCGGGCGACTTCGCGCACCGCGGTGGGATAGTCCATGCCGAGCCGCTTCATGTACCAGGAGAAGACGTCGCCCGATTCCTTGCAGACGAAGCAGTAGTAGCGCCCCTTCTTGGGAATCACGGCGAAGTTGCGGTGCTGTCCGCCGTGGAAGGGACAGGGACCGCGGTAGTCGGAGCCGGTACGCTTGAGTTCGACGGTCTCGCCGATCACCGACAGGAGATCGGCGCCATCGCGGACCTGCTCGATCACTTCATCCGGGATCATGCTCATCCCGCGAACTCCGCGACGGTCGCGCCGGTGCCGCCCTGATTGGACGGCGCGAAGCCGTAGGTCTTCACCCGGCGGTCGCGCTTGAGGAGCTGATGCACCCGCTCGCGCACCACGCCGGTGCCCTTGCCGTGGATGATGCGCAGGTAGGGCTGTTCCGAGAGCACCGCCGCATCGAGCGCAGCCAGCGTCACCTGCTCCGCCTCGTCGCCGGTGAGACCGCGCAGATCGAGTTCGTAGGTCGCCACTTCCGCCGGGTCCCGCTCGGCGATGGCCTGCTTCTTCGGGGCCGGCCCGCTGAGCGGGGTGAGAGCGGAAGCCTCCACCACCAGCTTGAGCGAGCCGATGCGGACGACGACCCTGCCGTCGGTGCGCAGCTCGAAGACCTCCCCGGTGGTGCCGCTCTGCAGCCGCACCCGCTGGCCCGGCTCGAGTCCCCCCGCCGCCACACCCGCACGCCGATTCGACTCCTCATCGAGCTTCTTGAGCGCCGACGCTTCGGCCGCGGCCGCGTCCTCGACCGCGCGCCGCGCCTCCCGCGCGCCATCCCCGGCCGCGGCGGCCTTGGCGATGGCGGCTTCGACCGTCTCGCGCGCCTCGAGCAGGAACTGCCGCGCCTGCTCGCGGGCGGTGCGCTCAGCGTCCTTCTCCCGCTTCTTGAGCGCGGCCTCGCGAATGGCCTGGGCCTCGGCCTGGGCCGCGAGTCCGGCCGCCCGACTTTCCGCGTCCGCGAGCTGCTCGGCGAGCTGCCGTTCGCGGATCATCTGATCCCGCTCCCGCTGCTCGACGGCCGCAAGCAGCGCATCGAGGCTCCGCTCCGCGTCAGGCACCTGGGCCTCGGCCTCGGCGAGCACGTCTTCGCGAATCCCCAGCCGGCGTGCAATCGCGATGCCGTAGGAGCGTCCCGGAACTCCCTTGATCAGCCGGTAGGTGGGCCGCAGCGTCGCTGCATCGAACTGCAGCGAGGCGTTCACGATGCCAGGCGTCGAGGTGGCGAGCCGCTTGAGGGCGCCGAGGTGCGTGGTCGCCAGGGTCACTGCGCCACGGCGGGTGAGCGTCTGCAGGGCGGCCCCCGCGAGGGCCGCCCCCTCCGCGGGGTCGGTGCCGCTGCCGACTTCATCGAGGAGGATGAGCGAGGTGTCGTCCGCGTCTTCCAGGATCACCCGGAGCTGCGCGAGGTGCGCGCTGAAGGTCGACAGGCTGGCGGCGATCGACTGCCGGTCGCCGATATCCGCGAACAGCCGCGCGAAGACCGGCAATCCGCTGCCCGGACCGACCGGCGGGACGATCCCGCTCTGTGCCAGCGCCACGTGCAACCCGACCGCCTTGAGCAGCACCGACTTGCCGCCGGTGTTCGGGCCGGAGAGGAGAATGCACTTCTCGTGGCCCTGCAGGGTGAGGTCGAACGGCACCACCGGCTGGCCCTGCGCGAGCAGCAGCGGATGGCGGCCGTTCACGATCGCCAGATCGGCCGGGGCACCCGACATGCCCGGAGCGTGGCCATCGATCTCGACGGCCCATCTGGCGCGGGCGACGAGATCGTCGACGGACACGCACATCGCGTGCAGCGCGCGCACCTCGGGAATCGCGGGCCGGAGCAGATCGGAGAGATCGCGGAGGACCTTCAGCTCCTCCCGCAGCGCGCGCGACTCCGCCTCACGCAGGGCGTTGCCGAGCGCGATGACCGCCGAGGGCTCGATGTAGAGTGTGGCGCCGCTGGCGGACTCGTCATGGATGATGCCGTCGGGGCGATTGCGGAGATCGCGCGGCACGGGGATCACATAGCGGCCGTCGCGGAGCGTCACGCCCCCTTCCCCGCCGACGGCACGCAGCAGCGATTCGAGCCGCTGGACCAGCCGGTCGCGCGCGGTGCGGATGTCGCTGCGCGCCGCCGCGAGTCCCGGGCTGGCGGAATCGCGCACGCCGCCATCATCGTCGAGCGACTGCTCGAGCCGCCGCTCGAGCGCCTTCTCCGGCGGCGGCACCTCGAGACTCGCCAGCAGCGGCGCGTCCAGCGCGACCCGGCGGATCTCGGCGCTGACCAGGCGGGCGGCCGTCAGGGTGCGGCGAACCGCGACCAGTTCCGCGCCATCGAGCACACTGCCCGGAATGCGCAGCCGCGCCAGCGTACGCGCCAGTTCCGGGACCGCTTCCGCGATGATGCCACGAGCGCCACGGATCAGCCGGGCGAGTTCCTCCACGCGAGCCAGCTCGTCCCGGATGGCCACGGGGTCGAACAGCGGGCGCCGGGCCAGCACGCTCGCCCGGCCGAGCGGGCCGGCCGCACGCTCCGCGACCACGGCGAGCACCGCGCCGAACTCCAGCGCCTCCAGCGCATCATCCCACCTGACGTCCGCGCCGGCAGTCCACTCGCCCGGTGACCGGTTCCCCTCAAAGGCGGACGGGGTGCCAGCGTCCGTGGACACTAGCACCCCGTCGGGGAGTTCGGCGCCGGTCGGGTCGGTCATCGCGCCCGCCGGACGCCTCGAGGCGTGGCACCGATCATCTGCAAGACCGTTCTGGGTGAGTTAATCGCGCGGGGCGCGGGGAAAGCTCTTGCGCCGTGCATTACGAAACGCCGCGCTCAGCTTCCGCTTCTTCTTCTCGCTGGGCTTCTCGTAGTGGCGGTGCCTGCGAAGGTCGGCCAGAATCCCCGCCTTTTCGCACTTCTTCTTGAATCGCTTCAGGGCCCGCTCGAAGCTCTCGTCATCGTGAATGATGACTTCCGACATCCCAAACCTCACCCCAATCGTCCGACCAAGCGTATGGTGTTGGCAGCGGGGAACTTAGAGGGGAAAAAGGGGAAAGGCAACCGGGGGCGGCCCGGCACCATTGCCGGGCCGCCGGCCGCTCACTCGAGGGTGAACCACTGCACCTCGACCCGGCGGTTCTGGTCCGGGTCAGGGCCGGCCGGTTCGTCCCAGCCGCGGCCCACGATTTCGATGCGTTTGCCATCGACCGCGTACTTCTGGACGAGCAGCCGCTGGATCTCCGCCGCACGGTCGCGGGAAAGCTCCACGGCCTTGAGCGCCATCTGCCGCACAAAGGCCTCGCCCCCCTTCTTCCGGAACTCCTCGACCAGCGAATTGTCCACATGCCCTCGCAGCAGGATCGTCGATCCGGGACTCACCGTGAGCAGCTGCTTGATCGCCTCGAGGTTCTTCAGGTTGTCGGTCGACGTGAGGTCGAGCGAGGCGGAATTGGGCTGAAAGAGGAAGCGGATGTCCTTGGAGAGCAGCGGATCGTTCTCGACGCTGCCCGCACCGCCGCTCCGGATCGGGGCGATGGCGATCTTCTGGTCCTTGAACAGCCCGGCCTTGTCGAGCGCCGTGAGCGCCGTGAGGTCGGTGAACCGCGTCGGGTCGGCGGGATCCTTGATGAGGTCGCTGCCGTAGGCGTAGATCGCCGACTGATAAATTCCGCCGAAGCTGCCGGCGGCGTCGATCGAACCATTGAAGAACGCCAGGTTCTCCGGCAGGTTGGCGAGGTGCACCTTCTGCAGTTCGGCGCGGGTCTGGTCCGGGGTCCACTTGAAGGCCTGGGCGATCACCGCGATCTGGCTCTCCGGCGTGTCCCGCACCAGCCGGTTGCCCTCGAGCAGCCCGCGCACCAGCCCCTCGACGATCTTCGGATTCGCCTCCGCGAAGCCCTGATTGACCACCAGAATGTCCGCGATGATCAGCAGGTTCCTGTTGCTGGTCAGCAGCCGCGCCTTCCCGCCACTCTGGCTCAGCACCTCGGAGGTCTTCGGCTCCCAGGTCATCGCGCCGGCGAGGTGCTCGCCAGTTCCCTTCAGGTCCTTGAGGAAGAGATCACCGGAGGAGAATCCATCCTCGGTGTAGACCAGGTTCAGCCGGTCGGGACTGGGGGTCGCGTCGGTGCTGCTCAGCGTGGTGATGCCCAGCCCGGCTTCCTGGGCGAGATAGCGGATGAAGAAGTCGGTTTCGGTGAACTGCGCCGCGACGATGATCTTGCCCTTCAGGTCATTGACCCGCTTGATGGCGGTTCGCACCACCAGCCCGTCGGCACCGCGGGAGAACCCGATCTGTGCCGGGACCTTCACCTTGAACTGCCGTCCGTAGACGGCGAGCACGTCGGTGGTGGTGACCGAGGCGGCCAGCTTGCCGCTGTTGAGCGCCGACCAGCTCTCCTCCTCGCTGATTGTCAGGCGGACCTTGCAGCCGCAGTACTTGGAAAGCAGCGACCCTGGGCTCGGCTGCAGCCCGCCGTTGGCGGCGATCAGGCCGGCATAGCCCGCGTACTCGCTGATCTCGATGGCGACGGTGCTGTCGGCCGGGAGCTGGTAGGCGGCCGCCGGCGCGAGCGTCGGCACCTCCACCTGCACCGTACTCACCTCGGCGCCCGGCTCCTCCCTGGCGCCCGGCAGGGTGGGAAGCGACACCTTCTTCCCGTTGAGCACGAGGGTGCCGGCGTAGATCAATCCGCCGATGAGCGCGAGGGAAAGGAGCTTCCCCAGAAAGGTGAAACGCGGAGGCTGGTCGGCCATGGGTGAAACCTCTGGCGGCTGATGACGAATGGCTGACGGCTACGCGGGCCCGATCTCCTTCTGCGCCGGCTGGCCCTGGGGCGTCGGCCCCGCCTGAATCCCCTGGCTGGCGAGGAACTCCGCGAGGGCGTTCTGCTCCAGCGCCTTCGACTCGGACTCCTTTTCCCTCACCTTGTCCATGTCGACCAGGTCCTTCGCGACCCGGGCCTTGCCGGCCGCCTGCTCGTAGCGCTTCTGCAGGACGTCGTCCACGGTCTTCATCGTGTCGCCGAGATCGCCGACCTTGAAGGTGGCGTTGCTGAGGGCACCGGCCGCTTCCGCCTGGGCCTCCTTCACCTTGACCTGGTCGAGCTGCTTCTCGAGGCGCTTGATCTTGTCCTCGAACTCCTTCTGGACCACCTTCGCCTGACGGAGATTCTGGGAGTAGGCCTCCTCCGACTCCGACAGTTCGGCGGTGTCCGTGGCGAGATCGGCCTTGAGCTCCTGCAGCTCCCTCGCGAGGCTGCCGGCCAGGTCCATGTTGCCGGCCGAATGGTTGGCGAGGATCCGGCGCTCCAGGTCCTGGGCCTTCTGGGTCTTCATCTTGACCTGGCCCTTGAGCCGCTCCGCGACTCCGGCCATCCGCGCAAGCGCCTGGTTGTACTGCGCCATCTTCTCGCGGAACTCCTGGCGCGCCGAATCCATCAGCGCCTCGGGGTTCGACTCCTCGAGTCCACTGATGAAGAGGCCGACGAAACCGCGGAAGAGACGACCGACGCGGGCGAAGAGGCCCATGATTCCTCCTGACGTGAGATGCCAGCCCCCGGATGCTGCGATAAGATCGAAGCCACCGGGGAGCTTGTCAAAGACCAATCGCTAGATGAACCGGCGCAACGCCTCGATCTGCTGTTCGATGTCTTCCGGCGCCAGATCACGGTACCGCGCCGGCAGAAACCGGATGTCGGTGCATTCCTTGACCGCCACCAGATCCATGAACTCGAGCTTCCTGGTGTGGGCGCTGGGGCGCACGTCGCGGAACACCTCGACCAGGATTTCGCGGAGCGGGCGCCGGGGCTCGGCGCTCAGCTCCCAGGTCCTGAGTCCCCGTACGAAGACACCTTCGATTTCGTTGCCACCGAGCGTCAGATGCTCCGGCAGCTCGGGAAGGTCGCTCTCGCCCAGCGGCACTTCGACCTTCCTCGCCACGGCACGCAGCAGCGCGCGGCGCTCCTCGGCCGTCTCCGGCGGGAAGAGCGGGATGTGCACGTCGAGGCGTCCCTGGCGCTTGAGGTCGACCTCCAGCAGGTCGGGGCGCGAGGTCGCGAAGACCCAGATGATCCTGCCCCGGTTGCGGGTGTCGGACATCTCCTTCGCCAGCATCGAGTAGACCCGGCCGGAGAGTCCGCTGTCGCCGTCGCCACCCTCGCGCTTGCCCGCGGCCTGGTCCGCCTCGTCGACGAAGACCACGACCTGTCCCAGGGCCCGCAGCACCGCGAAGATCTTCTCGAGGTTGGTCTCCGTCGCGCCGACCCACCGGTCGCGGAAGTTCTTCAGTACCACGCACGGGATGCCCAGCTCGCCGGCCCAGCAGGTGACGAGAAAGGTCTTGCCGGTGCCGATCCGCCCGGCGATCAGGTAGCCCATCGGCAGAGCGCGGAACGCCCCGCGCCGGAGCAGCTCGGCATCCTCGCGCAGCCACGCCCGCACGGCATCAAGCCCGGCGACGTTGTCGAGCGTAAAGTCCGACTCGATAAACTCGAGCAGCCCCTGACACTCGCGCTCGATGGTCTCCTTCTTCATCCGGCTGAGCCACTGCACCGTGATGCGTTCGCCACCCTTGAGCGCCAGCGCCAGCACCCGCCGCGCGCCGACTCTCGAGATCCCGGTCAGCCGGCGCGCGAGCGCGTCGAGCGGGACGTCGCTCCGCGACGGGAGGTCGGGAAACTCCGTCTGCACCAGCGCATCGAGATACTCCCGCATTTCCGTCTCGTCCGGCAGCGGCACATGCAGGGTGACGGCATGCGGATTCTGGGCGACCAGTTCGTTCAGGTCATTGAGCCCCTCGGTGAGCAGGACCGTGATGATGTTGGCGTGCATGATCGACGGATCGTTCGCCCAGCCGAGCACCTTCACGACGTTGGCGCTGAAGGCCCCGCCGAGGGACACCGCGTCGCCGCGGGGCACGACGAACTCGGCGAAGTCGACCACGACGGCGAGCTTGCGGGCCTTGGCGGCGGGATCGTTGATCGCCTGCAGGTTGAGGGTGCGGAGCAGGTAGCGGTCGATCAGTTCCAGCGCGGCGCCCGGCTCGCGCAGGTAGGTCTGGTTGCGGCTGTCGTCGCCGAGGGCGCCACGCAGCCACTCGGCCCAGTCCTCGCCGCCCTTCACCGCGCGGATGCCGCGGCTCCGGTCGTAGTGCAGCACCACGTCATAGCCCGCGAACATCACCTCGTCGAGGAACGAGCGGACCGCGAGCATCCGTCCTTCATGCGGGACGGCGTCGAAGATGTTGCCGTGGAGGATGAACTGGGCGGATGCCCCGGCGCGGAAGAGATCCCGCATCTCGGTGGCCCACGGCGGCAGGGTGCTGGTCATCGGGACTCCCGGAGCGTGGCGCGGGCGGCGGCGGCGGGCGGCTCATCGAGCAGGTCGTCGAACGACCCGAGCAGCTTCTGCTGGTCGCTGAGCCATTGCGAGGCGCCACCGAGACTGTGGGTGATTTCGTCGAGCCGGGCGGACATCCCGTCGGCGTCCGTGGAGAGCGCGGCCTGCTCGCGGAGCAGTTCGATCTGCTCCTGGATCCTGAGGATCTCCGCCTCGAGGAAGTCGAGCTTCTCGCGCCCCTCTTTCCGCTGTGCGACCCGCTGACCGAGGATGTCCGCCTGACTGGAGAGGCTCTTGCGGAGATCCTCGTGCAGGGCGGGATCCTTGAGCCGGAGCTGCAGGTCCGTGAGCCGGGCCTCGATTTCCTGGGTTTCGCCGAGCGCGGGCTCCTTGAGCACCCGGCTGATGGCGCGGCGCGCCAGCAGGAGCCGGACGTAGACCCAGGTGAGCTTGCCGAGATTCTCCCCCTGCACCGCGCTGCTCGCGCCGCTCGGATCCTGCTGCTGGAACTGGTCGAGAATGGCGCGACAGCGGGAGACGAAGGCGACATAGCGCGCCTGGTCGGCGTCGGAGAGGCGGCGGACCATGGCGTCGAGCCTCGCCTTCCATTCCTGCTCGGTGCCGGCCGAGACGCCTGACGAGACGGCCCGCTGGAAGCGGCCGTTGGTGGCGAGGCCGAAGAGATAGGCGAGTTCGACGCCGGCGCCGATCAGCCAGAAGCCGGGATTGGTCAGGCCGAGCAGCCCGAAGACGCCGAGCCCGATCCAGTTGGGCGCGACGAACATCCCGAAGGGCCGGGCGTTGAACGCGGCCTTGAGGTAGGAGCCGAAGGAGTTCGCCATGGTTGGCATTGGCGCTGGTGGCCCACCGCGAGCGGGGGCGACCGGCCGGTCGCCCTACCCCGGGGGCCACCCCAGCGGTCGCCCGCCGAGCAGATGCAGGTGGAAGTGGAACACCGACTGTCCGCCGTCCGGTCCGGTGTTGGTCACCAGCCGGTAGCCGCGGGCGTCGAGGCCCAGCTCCGTGGCCACCTCGGTCGCGAACGCGACGAGCCGGCCGAGCACCGCCTCACCAGCGGCGCCGCGGGCATCGCGGGCCGAGCTGAAGTGCTTCGTCGGAATGACGAGCACGTGCACCGGCGCCTGGGGAGTCAGGTCGTGAAACGCCACCGCGTCCGCGCTGCGCCTGGCGATCTTCGCGGGAATCTCGCCGCTTGCGATCTTGCAGAAGATGCAGTCAGCCATGCCGGTCTTGCTCCCGTGCCCGCCAAGCGATAGCCAGGGCGGCCAGCGCCGCCGTTTCGAACCGGAGCAGATGCGGGCCCAGCCGCACCGGCACGAAATCCGCTTCCAGGAAAGCCGCCCGCTCGGTGGCGGTGAAGCCGCCCTCCGGTCCCACCGCCACGGTCAGCGGCTCGGTGGCGCCCAGCGTGTCAGGCGTCGCACCCTCCGCGTCGGCCAGCCAGCGTCGGCCGGCGCCCGGCCGCTGGAGGAACTCTCCGGGTGTCGCCGGTTCAGCGATCGTGGGGGCCCAGGCGCTGCCGCACTGCTTGATCGCCTCCAGCGCCCGGCGGCGTGCCCGTTCAAGATGGCCTTCACGCAGCTTCGTCGCCACACTGCCGGCGCGGGCGGTCTCCAGTGGGACGATCAGGGTCGCGCCGAGCTGCGCCGCCTGCTCCACCAGCAGCAGGAACCGCTCCCGGTCGCCGGCACCGACCGCGAGAATGAGCGGAACCGGCGGCCCCTCCTCGGCGACCGATTCCACCACCACCCGCGGACGTTTGCCCTCCATCACGAGTGAGCCTTCCCCCCGCCGGCCCGCGCCATCGAGGAGGCGGATGCGCTCACCGGCAGTGACCCTGCGGACGGCGAGATGATGTTCTTCGTCGGAATCGAGGTCGACGGCCATCCCCGCGGCGAGAGTCCCCGCCCGCGCGAGGAGCGTGATCACGCGCGGACCGCGGCCACCGCCCACCAGCCTTCATCGAGCTGCTCGTCGATGATGCGGAAGCCATGCTCCTCGAGCGCGGGGCGGAAGAGCACGGCTTCGCCCTGTTCCATGCCGGAGAAGATGGCCACCCCATCGGGACTGAGGGCGGCGTGGATCTCCGGCAGCAGCGCGATGTTCACGAGGCGGAGGATATTGGAGACCACGATCTGCGCGGGCCCGAGCAGCGGGGCGACGACGGCGGCGTCGCCCTGAATGAACGTGACCCTGTCGGCCACGCCATTGCGCTCCGCGTTCCGCTCGGCGACCGGCAGGGATTCGTCATCCACCTCCACGCCGATCGCCCGCGAGGCACCGAGCCGCGCGCCGGCGATGCTGAGGATCCCGCTGCCGCTGCCGAGGTCGAGCATCAGCCGCCCGGGCCGGAGGTGCCGCTGCAGGAGCAGCAGCGCCGCGCGGGTCGAACCGTGCTCGCCACTCCCGAAGGCCATCTCGGGGTCGAGGGTGACGATCGCCTCTTCGGGACCGGGGACGTGGTCGATCCACGACGGCACGATCGAGACCGTACCCACGTGACGTACGCCGAGTCCGGCGCGCCAGGCCGTGCCCCAGTCGACCTCGGGCAGCAGCGTGTGGGTGGTCTCGATGCCGGGCCCGTGAGCGGCGCTCAGGTCCCGCGCCAGCGCTTCGGCGGAGGGAAGATTGAGCGCGAACGAGACGATCGTCCCGTCGGCGCGTTCCTCCACGGCATGACCGGTCCGGCCGACCAGCCAGGCGGCGATGGCCTCGTGGCGGGCGATGTCGGAACGCACTTCAATGGCGTACCAGGTCATGCCCCCAGCGCTTCCTTGATCTTGGCCCAGAATCCGGCGGCCCGCTTGGGCGGATCGCCCTCCACTTTGGCCAGTTCCTTGAAGAGCCGGATCTGTTCGTCGCTCAGGGACTCCGGCGTCCAGACATGGGCCCGGATCAGCAGATCACCCCGTCCCCCCTGGCCCAGCCGCGGCAATCCCTTGCCCTTCAGCTTCAGGACGGTGCCCGCCTGGGTGCCCGGCGGTACGGTGATGCGTTCGTCACCGTGCGGCGTGGGAACCGTGAACGCCAGCCCGAGCGCCGCCTGCGAGAACGAAAGCGGCAGATCCATCACCAGGTCGTCGCCATCGCGCTCGAAGCGTTCGTCGCCCTTGACCTCGATCATGACGAGCAGGTCGCCGGGCGGCGAATTGCGCGGCCCCACCGCGCCCTGACCGCGGAGCGTGAGGTAGTTGTTCTCCGAGACGCCGGCGGGGATCTCGACCTGCACCGTCTTGTCGGCGCGCACCCGGCCCTCCCCGCGGCAGTCCTCGCACGGTTTCGCGATGACCACGCCTTCGCCGGAGCAGGTCGGACAGGGGCTCACCTGCACGAACTGGCCGAACATGCTGCGCGCCGCCCGGCGCACTTCCCCGGTGCCGCTGCAGGTCGTGCAGGCGGTCGGCCGGGTGCCCTTCTTCGCGCCGGTGCCTTCGCAGGTATCGCACCGGTCAAGGGTCTTCAGCTTGATGGTCCGCTTGGCGCCGGTGGCGACCTCCGCCAGCGAGATCTTCACCGACACCCGGATGTCCTGGCCCCGGCGCGCCTCGTGCCGCTGCCCCTGGCCGAACATCCCCTCAAACCCGCCGAAGTCGCGCATGAAGATGTTGAGCGCCTCGGACAGATCCACGTGGTGGAACCCGCCATAGCCCTGCGACCCGGCATTGCCGCCCAGCCCCGCCTTCCCATACCGATCGTAGCGGGCCCGCTTGTCCGGATCCTTGAGGACCTCGTACGCCTCTGTGACCTCCTTGAATCGCTCCTCCGCGTCGTCGGACCGATTGCGGTCCGGGTGCAGCTCCATCGCCATCTTCCGGTAGGCCTTCTTGATGTCGGCCTCGGAGGCGTCCTTCGCGACGCCGAGCAGGTCGTAGTATTCGCTCACTCCATCAGTCCTTCCACCAGCCGGCTGGTGTGATCCACCAGGCCGACGATTTTATCGTAGGGCATGCGCGTGGGGCCGATCACGCCGATGACGCCGCTCAGGTCTCCGGAGCGGTAGGACGACGTGACCAGCGTGAAGCCGGCGAGTCGGCTGTCGCTGTTCTCGCCGCCGATGGTAATGGTGAGACCGGTCGACCGGCGGGCCGACAGCGCCTGCTGCAGGAGATCCCGCCGCTCGGTCAGCTCGAGCAGGTCGCGGATCCGGCCACTCGAGGCGAACTCCGGCTGGCCCGCGAGCATCTGCGCGCTCCCCAGCACCACCGCCTCCGGACCGGAGGGGAGTCCGAAGATCTCCTCGCCCTCCTCGATGAAGATGTTGAGCAGCTCCCGCTCGCCCGCCGAGGAGTCGGCGTCGCGCAGCCGTTCGGCGAGGGTGGTGCGGATCTCCATGAGC
The DNA here is from genome assembly GCA_963817435.1 of uncultured Gemmatimonadales bacterium. Lineage (GTDB taxonomy): Bacteria > Gemmatimonadota > Gemmatimonadetes > Gemmatimonadales > GWC2-71-9 > JADJOM01. Next base: position 243,288 of record CAWFNY010000001.1, on the reverse strand, counting down.
GTCAATCCGCCCAGCCGGTCGTTCAGCGTCTGGGCGACCCGGTGCACGACCTCTGCCGGCATCTGTCCCGCGACCTGCACGAAGATGGTGCGCACCGCGCCGCTCTTCAGGTGGAACACCAGCAGCAGCCGCTCCGAGGAGACGGCGACCAGGTCCAGCTTGTCGAGCACCACCCGATCGAAGGCCGGCGCCACCGCGACGCCCAGCTCCTGCGTCAGCACGCCGAGCACCTGGGCGGCGCGACGCAGGATTTCTTCCATCGCGCTGCGGGACGGGACCAGTTCCGCCTTCAGCATTCGCTGGTCTTCGCTGCTGGGCGGCGACAGGCGGATGAGATTGTCGACGTACCAGCGGTAGGCGCGGTCGGTCGGAATACGCCCGGCGGAGGTGTGCGGATGATACAGGAAGCCCTTCTCCTCCAGCTCACTCATCGTGTTGCGGATGGTGGCGGAGGAGACGCCGAGCGGAAACCGCTGGACGACGGTCTGGCTTCCGGCCGGCTCGGCGGTCTCGATATAGACCTGGATCACCGCTTCAAGAACGCGGAACTCCCGGTCGGTCAGGCCTTCGAGGGACATGGGGAAGAAATCTAGCAGGGATCGGGGGTTGAGGCTAAAGGAAAGTCCGGAGGGAACCGCGATCAATCGCGGCCGCCACAGGCCTGGGCCACCAGGCTGTCCAGCCGGAGCCAGCCTTCCGCCGTCAGCCGGAGCCGACCCCTAGTTTCCACCGCCCATCCGGCGCTCTGCCAGGCGGCGCGGATCGCAGCCGGCACCGCCCCGATCGCGATTCCGCTGTCGGTGCGAAGGCCCAGATAGAGATCCTCGAGTCGCTGGCTCGACGGGGCGAGCTGTTCCTCCCCGGCGACCGCCGGCCCGCCCGCGTCGATGGCGCGGCTCCAGGCGGCCCAGTCGCGCAGATTCCACCAGCGCAGGTCCCCCGTAGCGCTGTGGGCAGAGGGACCCAGCCCGAGGTAGGGCGCCCGGCGCCAGTAAGCGCTGTTGTGCCGGGCCTCCTGGCCCGGCAATCCGTAGTTGGAGACCTCGTAGTGCCGGTAGCCCGCGGCGCTCAGCGTGTGGTGGGCGAGCAGGAACTCCTGCGCGTACCGCTCCTCCCCCGCGGGGTTCGCCGTTCCCCGATCCACCCAGCGCCCGAGGGGCGTGTGGGCCTCCACCGTGAGGCCGTAGAGCGAGAGGTGCGGAGGATGCAGCGCGAGGACCCGCTCCAGATCGGCGGCCCACTCGCGCTCGAGGCTCGGCGGCAGCGCGTAGATCAGGTCGAGGGAAAGATTGGTGAGGCCCGCATCCCTGAGGATCGCGACCGCCTCCGGTACCTGCGCGGCGGTGTGGGTCCGGTGCATCCAGCCGAGTACGGCAGCATCGAAGGATTGGACCCCGAGGGACACCCGGTTGATGCCGGCCCGATACCACGCGCGTGCCCGCTCCGGGGTCACATCCTCGGGATTGGCTTCGAGGGTGACCTCGGCCCCCGGCATGATCGGCAGGTCGGCGCTGATGTCATCGATGATCCGGGCGAGCGCACCCGGCTCCAGCCGCGAGGGAGTGCCTCCCCCGAAGTAGACCGTCGCGATCTCCCGTGCCTCGGCCCATCGCGGATGCCCGCGCCACAGCCGCCATTCCGCGAGCACCCGGTCGGCGTATTCGGCCGAGGGCGTGTCGCGCCGGACGGCGATGGCGAAATCGCAGTAGGAGCAACGCCGGGCGCAGAAGGGGACGTGGAGATAGAGGTGCACGGCGAAATGTAGAGGGGAGGAAAGGAGGATGGAAAAGGGAAGAGGGAAGAGGGAAGAGGGATGAGGAGCATCCCCGCGTCCCGCTTGCCCGCTGCCTCAGGCGGGTTGACAGTCCCCGCGCCTCACATCATAGTGCAGCCATTCCAGAAGCCCTGATGCGTCGTCCACCACCAGCTCTCTCCAAGGGGGTCGTGTGCTCATCACGTCGTCCGTCCGCCAGCGCCTGACGCTGGCCGTCGCCGCGGCCGCGCTCGCCGCTGCCGTCACTGCTCGCCGCGCAGCTGCGCACGGAGTTTACCCCGTTTGCGGCCAGCTACTACCACTTACGCCATCTCGCCACTGGCTCGCACGGCAGCGGGCAACGCGCTCTTTACCTGGACCAGAAGAATGCGTTTGCCGCGGGCGCCGCCTCACGATCCCGGTCGGTGGGCGGCTTGCCAGTCGAAGGAGAGTTCGCCTACGCCCCGAGCGGTGTGAGCGTCACTGAGAAGAACGGGATTCGCGCCGGGCATCGACGGCGGCCTGTCGCAGAATGGCAACATCATGTTCGGCAGCGCTCAGCGCCGTCATCTCTCCGCGACGGAGCAACTCTATTCCTCCTGCTTGGCCCTGCGGATCATCAACGTGGCGGTGATGCATGGAAGGGCTCAAAGAGCAGCGACGTGACTGACTTCGGTGGCGTCATCGGATTCGGCTTCCGCGCGAACGTCACTCCCCGCTTCCGCGTCAACTTCACGGGAGAAAGCTATCTCTATTCGTTCAACGGCGGCGGGACCAACTCCAAGTTTCAGTCCGACATTCTGGTTTCGCTCGGCATCCCGATCTCGCTGAGCCACTGAGTCAGGCGGGCAGGCCGAACAGGAGCGGGGCGGGTCGATACGACCCGCCCCGCTTTTCTCTTGCCGACCGCGCTCCACGGATCAGTCTGCGCGGACCGGTCCCGGATTCGCCCGCGGCGTGGTACCGCCATCGCCAAGCTGGCCCCTGTCGTTCCGGCCCCAGCAGAGGGGCTCGCCATTCCGGCCGACTCCGCAGGTGTAGCCGTCGCCGGCGGATAGGGAAGTGAAACCAGCACCGCCTGACACCGCGGTCGGCTTCGGCCGATCGGTGCGTGAGCCATCGCCCAGCTGACCCGCGCGGTTCTCGCCCCAGCAGTAGGCCTCTCCCGCCGAGGTCAGCGCGCAACTGTGATTCCCGCCCGCGCTGATGTCGCGGAAGGTCAGCGGCGTGCCGACCGCTTGAGGTGTCGGGCGATCGTCCTTCGAGCCGTCCCCGACCTGCCCGCTCTCGTTCGAACCCCAGCAATAGGCCTTGCCCGCGTTGGTGAGCCCGCAGGTATGCTTGCCGCCGGCGGCGATGCGGGTGAAGATCTGGCTGCCGGAGACGTCGATCGGCTCGACCTGCTGCTCCTGCCCGCCGAAGCCGAGCTGCCCGGAGAACCCGTCGCCCCAGCAGAACGCCTTGCCGGCGGCGGTCAGGGCGCAGGTGTGGCTGCCGCCCGCGCTCAGGGCGACGAAGGACTGGTGGCTGTTCACCGCCACCGGCTTCCGTCGGTCGCTGCCTGACCCATCGCCGAGCTGCCCTTCCTTGCCCTTGCCCCAGCAGTAGACCTTGCCGCCTGACAGGCCGCAGGTATGTGCGCCGCCGGCGGAAAGCGCCGAGAAGCTCAGGCCGCCGGCCACCGCCACCGCGCTGGTCGTGCTGGTCACGGTGCCATCGCCGAGCTGGCCCTGCTTGTTGTCGCCCCAGCAGACCGCCCGGCCGCCAGACAACAGCCCGCAGGCGTGCGCGCGGCCCATGGTGAGATCGGTGATGCCGCTCGTTCCCTCGATGGCGGTCAGCCCCTGGGCACCGGCGCCCCAGCAGACGGCACCGTTCTGGGCGATGCCGCAGGAGAAGGCGCCGCCCGCTTCGACCGAGCGGCGGGGGAGCAGCGCGGCATTGCCGGTCGCGGTGGCCGGTGTCGTCGCCGGTGCCGCCGGCGTCACGACCGGAGGCGGATTCGGCTTCGGATTGGAGGCGACCGGAGGGGGCGGCGGCGCGAACACCGTGACTCGCTCGCTGGCGCTCTTGCCTTCGGCTTCAGCGCGGATGTCGGCGCTGCCCGCGGCGACCGCAGTCACCGCGCCCCGGGCGCTCACGCTGGCGATCTGAGGCGCGCTCGACGTCCATAAAATGCTCCGGTCGGCGAGATCCTTCCCCTTCCCGTCGCGCGCGATCGCGCTCCAGGCGGAAGTCTCGCCCACCTTGAGGCTCTTCGCCGCGGGAGTCAGGACGACAGCCTCGACCGCCACCGTCGCCTCCGTCACCGTGACCGTCGCGCTCGCGGTCTTGCCCCCGGAGGAGGCCGTGATCGTCGCCTTGCCCTTCCCTACCGCGCTGACCAGGCCGTCGCTCGAGACCCGGGCGATCCGGTCGTCACTCGACTTCCAGGTGAGCCCCCGCGCCCCCAGCGGGCGCCGCTTCTCGTCCAGCACGACGGCCGCGAGCGGGGCCTCGGCGCCGGTGACCAGCGCGAGGGTGCTCGGGGTGATCGCGATGCTCGCCACCACGACAGCCGCCGGCTGCGGCTCGACCGGCTTCGGTTCCGGCGGCTTGGGCTGCGGTTTCGGCGCATTCACCGACAGCCGGGCCTCCGCGCTCTTCCCTTCGCTGCTGGCCGAGACCGTCGCGGCGCCGGGACCGACCGCACTCACCAGTCCGGCCGAAGAAACCAGCACCACCTGCGGATCGCTGGTGGCCCAGACGATCGTCCGGTCCCCGATGGCAGCGCCCTTCGCGTCCCTGAGTGCGGCCTGCAGTTGCACCGTCTCGCCGACCTCCAGCGCCTTGCCGCCGCCGGTGACGGTGACGCCCGCCACGGCCGCGGGCTGATCGGCGGCGCTCGCCTCGACCGCCACGTTGAAGCTGTCCGCCTTGCCTTCGCTCAGCGCGACGATCGTCGCGGTTCCGGCCTTCCGCGCCGTCACCGCCCCGATCGGGGACACCTCGGCGACACCCGGATCGGTCGATGACCAGGTGACGGAACGGCCGGAGAGCTCGGCTCCCGACGCATCTGTCAGGCGGGCCGCGAACTGCTCCGTCCGACCAACGCCGAGCGTCGCTTCGTTGCCGACGATCTCCACGGCCGACACCGCCGTCGCCGCCAGCGGCAGGGCCGGTGGTGGCGGCACATCATCACTCCCAGTGCCACGCTTGTGCAGCACCGCAAAGGCGATCCCGGCGATCACCGCCACGCCGACCAGGCCACCGACCAGCTTGCCCAGGCCGCCGGAGGAGGCCGCCGGAGCAGGTGCCCGCTCGACGACCTCGGGTTGGGTAACCGGTGCCGGTTCCCTCGGCGGCTGGATGACCTCGGTCTTCGCCTCCGCGACCGCCACCCTGGGCGGCACGGCCGGAGGCGGCACGATTTCGTCCCGGGCCACCACTCCGGTCGCCGCCTCGGACAGCTCCGGCTTCGGAGCGGGCGCGGGGGCAGGCGCGGCAACCGACATCCGCACCTCGGCCTTCCGCCCCTCGACGGTGGCCGTGATCACCGTGTCGCCCGCGGCCCTGGCGGTGACCACACCGGCACCACTGACGGTCGCAACCTTGGCCACACTGGAGCTCCACGAGACGTCGCGGCCCGGCAGCACTCTCCCCTTCTCGTCCCTGACCACCGCACTCAGCGTCGCGCTCGCGCCGATCAGGATCGGGTCGGTCTTGCCTTCGATGGCGATCGAGGCCGCGGGAACCGGCAGCACGGTGACCGTGATCGTCCAGCTCTTCCCTTCGCTCTCCGCGGTGATCTTGGCGCTGCCTGGCGCCATGCCGGTGAGGTGGCCATCACGCGTGACGGTCGCGAGGCCGGGCGAGGAGGAGGTCCACTTCACCGTGCGCCCGGTGAGTACCGTGCCGCGGGCATCCTTGAGGACAGCCTGCAGCTGCAGCGTGTCGCCGGCGATCAGCGGCTTCGGCTCGATGATCGTCACCGACGTGACTGGCGCCGCCGTGACCCGCACCTGGGCCGCCGCCTGCTTCTCCTCGCTCACCGCGATGATCTCGGCCGTTCCCTCGGCGTGCCCGGTGACCACGCCACGATTGGAGACGGTCGCAATCGGTTCCGACGACGAGCGCCACCGGATCTCGCGGCCCGCGAGCTTCTTGCCGTGGCGATCGGTGAGCGTGGCTTCGAGCGTGAGGGCCTCACCGGACTGGACGCTGGGCGATGCGGGAGTGATGGCCACGTTCGCCACCGGTGCCACAGTGACAGCTATGCGGGAGTTGCCGCTGATTCCCTCGCTGGTCGCCACCACCTCCACCACGCCCTCGTGGATCGCGGTCACCAGCCCCGCGGCGCTGACGCTGGCCACACCGGCCGGCAGCGCCTTCCAGCTGATCTCACGTCCATGCAGGGTGGCGCCATGCGCGTCGCGAAGGGTCGCCCGGAGCTGCATCGTCTCACCCTCGGCGACGACCGGGTCCACCGGCTCGACGAGAACCACCGCCACCGGGACGGGGGTGACCGTCACCTGGGCGGCACCGCTCACCCCCTCGCAGGAGGCGGTGATGGTCGCCGCACCGGGCGCGATGGCCGTCACCATACCGGTCGGGGAGACGGTCGCGATCGCGGCATCACTCGAACTCCACTCCACCTTTCCGGCCGCCGCGGTGCCGCCGGCCGAGCGCGGGGTGGCGGTGAGCTGCATGCCGTCACCCACGTGCAGATCGCTCCGGCCAGGCGCGACCGAGATCCCGATGACCCGGGGCGCCGGGATCGGCGTGGTGGCGGCCTCGACGACGGCGCGGGTCTTCGCCGGCGGAACCGGGCTGGTCGGGGGCGGCGGAACCTGCTTCAGGATCTCGCGGGTGCCGCCCTTCTTGGCGAGCTCGATCAGCCGGAGCCGGATCGGGTCGTCGTGCGCGAGCGTGAGCCCGCCCAGGGCGACGGTCGCCTCCTCCATCGAGGGAAAGCGCTTGTCAGGCGCCTTCTCCAGCATCCGCATCACCGCGGCGGCCAGCTCGGGCGGGCAGTCGGCGCGCGCGTCGATCACCGGCTTCGGCTGCTCGTGGAAGTGCGCGAACATGATCGACATCGCCGAGTCGCCCTCGAAGGGCTGCTTGCCCGTCAGCATTTCGTAGGCGACGACGCCAAGCGAGTACTGGTCGGACTTGCCGGTGATGTCCTTGGCCGCGCACTGCTCGGGGCTCATGTACGACGGCGTGCCCACCGCGATCCCGGTCATCGTGAGGGCGCGGTTCTCGGCGACCTTGGCGATGCCGAAGTCGGTGACGACCGACCACCCCTCCTCATCGATCATGATGTTCGCCGGCTTCACATCCCGGTGCACGATACCGTGCCGGTGGGCGTAACCGAGCGCGTTGCCGACCTGCTGCAGGATCGCCTTGGCCATCGGGATCGGCATCGGGCCGAGGTCCTTGATGATGGCCTCGAGCGAGCGACCGGCGATGAACTTCATCACGAAGAAAAGCGTCTTGCCGGCGCTCTTGACGGTGTAGATGGGAATAATGTGCGGGTGACTCAGGTTGGCCGCGGTCCGGGCCTCGCGCTTGAAGCGCTCGCTCATCCCGTCGCCCATCAGGAGCAGCGCGGGCGACATGACCTTGATCGCGACCTTCCGGTCGAGCGCGATGTCGTGCGCGAGATAGACCGTTGCCATGCCGCCGCGGCCCAGCTCGCGATGAATCTCGTACTCGCCGATGGTCGCCGTGCGCAGCAGTTCGAGGATCTGGTCGCTGGCGTCCTTCTCCTGCGCCGCCGGCATCATCGCCGTCGCCACGCTCCCCTGCTCACCGGACACGTCCGAGCCGCACTTCATGCAGAAGCGCGCACCCGGGGTGACGGTCTCACCGCAGCGGGCGCAGGTCGGGCGGGTCGGAGCGGTCATCGGTCGCGGAAGTGGGTTGGCTAGCTCAATTTAGCACAAGTTCCGTCCCCTTCAACGGCCCAGCTCACGATTCCGGCGTTCTGGGTCGCCAGACCCCGGAGTTCCAGGGTGGAGACCCCTCCGAGGACCGCCGCGACCGGCAGCCCGAGCCGCACCGTAAGGGCGTCGACCCCCGCCGGACACTGCACCAGTGCCTCCGCCACCTGCCGCACGACCCCGGTCAGATCTGACGGGACCGGAACCGGCCGCGGGGCAGGCCCCGCACCCGCCGCGGCGCTTCCCACCGACGCAGCGCCGGTCCGGCCGCTGCGCGGGGATGACCCGACGGTGGTCCCGGCCGACCCAGACGGGGGACCCCGTGGGGTCGTCCCGGCCGGGGGCGCCGCGCTATCGGGGTAATGCCGCAGCAGATCGTCCACGACGAGCAGCGGTTCGGCGCCGTCACGGATGAGCCGGTTGGTGCCGATCGACGTCGCGCTGGTGATCAGCCCCGGCACTGCCATGACGTCTTTCCCCTGCGCCAGCGCCGTTCCCACCGTGATCAGGGTCCCCGACCCCTCGGCCGCCTCGACGACCACGGTGACCTGCGCCAGTGCGCTGATCAGCCGGTTGCGCCGCGGGAATGATCCGACCCCCGGACGCTCACCAGGCGGGAACTCGGTGAGCAGCAGGCCCTCGGCCACGACCCGCTGATAGAGTCCGCGATTGGCGGCGGGATAGATCACTCCGAGACCATTGCCCAGAACGCCGATCGTCGCCCCTGGCGCATCGAGCGCAGCGGCGTGGGCGATGGCGTCCAGTCCGCGTGCCATGCCGCTCACGATGACGAGTCCGGCCCGCGCGGCCGCCGTGGCAACCTCGCGGCACACCTCCGCACCGTAGTCGGAGTGATCGCGGCTCCCCACGATCGCGACGGCCGGCCGCGAGAGCAGACTCAGGTCTCCCGCGGCGAACAGCACCGTCGGCGAATCGGGGATATGGCGGAGCACCTCAGGGTAGGGTGCATCGCCGGGCAGGATAGTCGTGGCGCCCATCAGTTCGACCGCTTCCAGCACTCGAGCGCCATCGGCCGGCGACGTCGCCCCGATCGCGGTTGCAGCCGCCGGCGAGATTCCGGGAATGGTCCGCAAAAACTCAAACGGCGCCGAAAGGGCGCCGAGTGAGGTCTGACAGTGTTCGAGGAGAGCGGCCATTCGCACGGTGCCTATCCCCGGGGTGAGCGCGAGCGCCACGTAGGCCGCGCGCTCGTCCGCTAGCTCCATTCGTCGGACTCCGAGGGGGAGGCGGATTGCCCGCTCTCGCCATCCTCATCAGGCCAGGACAGTTCCTCGTGCACCGTCTCATCGGCGCGCATCATCTGCACCGCCTTCCAGAGATACTCCTTCAAGTCCTCGAGCCCGGCCCCGGAAACTGACGAGAACGCCAGGCTGCCGATGGCGCCGGGCACCTCCAATTGAGGGATCGCGGCGCCTTCCTCGAGCAGATCCCGCTTGGAGAGGAGCACCACATACGGCTTCTCGAAGAGGGGCTCGCTGTAGGCGCGGATCTCGTGGCGCAGGCCGTCGAACACCGCCTGCGGGTCTTCGCTGTCGAGCGGCACCAGGAAGGCAAGCACCCGGGTGCGCTCGACATGACGGAGAAACCGGAGCCCGAGCCCCTTGCCCGCGTGGGCGCCCTCGATGATGCCGGGGATGTCGGCGACGACGAAGGTCCGGTGGCCGGAGAGACCGACGACGCCGAGGTTGGGCTCGAGGGTGGTGAAGGGATAATCGGCGATCTTGGGACGCGCCGCGGAGACGACGCTAAGCAGCGTGCTCTTCCCGGCATTCGGCTCGCCGACCAGTCCGACGTCGGCGATGAGCTTGAGGACCAGTTCGATCTCGCGGTCCTCGCCCTCTTCCCCCGGTTCCCATTCCCGTGGAGCCTGATGGGTCGGCGAGGTGAAGCGCGCATTCCCGCGCCCGCCCCGGCCGCCCTTCGCGACACGCACGACATCACCCGCATGCAGCACCTCGGCGATCAGCTCGCCACTGGCCGCGTCGCGGATCTCGGTACCCGGCGGCACCGGAAGGTAGAGATCATCCCCCGTCGCCCCCGTCATGTTCTTGCCCTTCCCGTGGCGGCCACGCTCCGCGACCCAGGTGGTACGGTACCGGAAGTCGAGCAGCGTCGAGAGGTTGGGATCGACCTTCACGTAGACCGAACCGCCATGACCGCCGTCGCCGCCGTCCGGCCCGCCCTTCGGCCGGAACTTGAATCGCGCGAACGACGCGGCACCGGACCCGCCGGTGCCCGCGGTGACGCGGATGGTTACTTGATCAACGAACATGAAGCTCCGATCTCAGACATGCGCGGCCAAGGCGTGCCTTGGCCCCGCGACGACTACTCCTCCGGTTCCCATCCATCACGTACCGTCTGCCACAGCTCCTTCACCTTCTTCCACTGATCGTACGACAGCAGCGGATTCACCACCGAAAGCACCCCGTCCACCTGCCCGAAGGTCGCGCCGGCATGCAGCGCGCCCCGCAGGTGCGAATGCAACTGCCGCGGCACCTCCATCACCGCGGTCTGCGCCACCGTGCAAAGCTCGCGGCGCAATAGATCAAGACCGGGCCGCGACATCGTCCGGCCATACCCTTCCGTGATCATCCACAGGTCGAGGGCGGGATGCAGCTCCTTCACGTTCTCCCGCAGCCGCTTGTAATTGGCGCCGTAGACGATACCGCAGGTCTCCTCCCCCCGCGCCGTCCACTCCCCCACGTGCTCGTACTCGGCCTCGGCGTCACGCACCGGTGCGGGCACCCGGCCGACCTTCCGCCAGATCGCGAAGGCGATGAGGGTGCGCGGATAGCCGACCATGAGGACCGACTGCAGCAGCAGTTCCTCCACCCAGGGCACCGGCACCTGATTGGTGCGACAGCCCCCCGCGCGATCGCGCAGCTCGGGCTCGTCACCCAGCGCGATCGCCGCGGCGAAGCGCACGAGGTTCAGGGTCGGTAGGTCGAGCTGGGCCTGCCTGGACATGACGCTAACTCCTGTTCCGGATCGTGCTGGTACCCCGCCGACGCCCGGCGGTACTCAAAACTGCAGCGCGCCCTGCACCCTCGTGACTCCGGTGACCGCTCCTCGCGTGTTCAGCGTCGGAAGTTCCCCGTGCCGAGTCACCTCCGGCGGCAGCTTCTCAGCATCGAAGCCGAGGTCGAAGCGGGTCCCCAGCGCGCGGAGCACCGCAAGCAGCAACGGCCCTGAACTGCGCATGTCGCCATCGTGCACCTTGAGGGCGATGCCCAGCTCCGCGTGCGGCAGCGCGGCGCAATAGATCCCATCCGCTCCCACCTTGGCGATCGCGAGCCCCGCCGTCGCCAGCCCCAGTTCGGTTTCGAGCCTGCCCTGACCCGCGATGAGCCCCGGAAAGGCCGCCATCGACTCCCTGAGGCGGACCGCCGCCGGCTCCTCCGACGTGGCGAATCGGGCATAGGCCAGCGCCATGGCGCGGAGCGGGAGACCGAAGCAGACCACGGTGCAGCCATCAACTCCGAAGTGCAGCGACTCCTCGGCACAGCCGCTCCAGCGAACGACCTCCGCGAGGACCCGCTGCTGCAACGGGTGCTCGCGGCGTTCATACCCCGCAACCGGCCAGCCGTGGTGCAGCACCATCGCCAGCATGGCGGCGTGCTTGCCGGAACAGTTGCTCCAGCGCGGCGTCATGACGATCCCCTGCCGCAGCACCGATTCCGCCACCGCCGGCGAGAGCGGCGGGTGGGGACCACAGGCGAGTGCCCGCTCCGTGAGCCCCACCTTCTTAAGCATCGACTCCGCGATCTCGAGGTGAGCGGGCTCACTCGAATGCGAGGCACAGGCCAGCGCCAGCTCGCGAGGCGAAAAGCCGAAGCGGTCGGCCGCGCCATCGGCCACCATCGGCATGGCCTGAAACGGCTTGGCCGCGGAGCGCCAGAAGGTGGCCATGTCGGGATCACCGGCGCTGGCGACGAGTCGCCCCTGGCTGTCCACCACCGCGACCGAGACCTGATGGACCGATTCGACCCAGTCCCCGCGAGTGGACTCGACCCGGAGTTGTGGAGTCATGGGGTGACATAATAGCAGGGAAGCCCCCCGGATGAGGGCCGCCGAGCGGCCCGGGGGAATGAGCGGGTTTGTAGCGGGGGCGGACGGGGCTGGGGTGGCCGCTTCCGGCCGGGGTTCAGGAGCGGTTCGGCAGCGGTCCCTCCGAGGCGAACTTCGCCTCCTCGTAGGCCCGCTGCACGGCGGGTGCCGCGTAGAAGCTGCTGAACGCGTCCTCCCGGATCGGATCGCCGTCGGCGAACCGGCGGATGAACGGGGCGAAGTCGATCGCCTTCTGGGCATCGTCGAGCGAGGTGCCGTTCCGCACCGCGATGCGGGCCTGGTCGCGGGTGAACTCGAGCAGTTCCCGCACCAGCTTCACGTAGGCGTAGTCGTGCTGCACATCGCCGTGACCGGGAACGATCGTGGTCGCGCCCCGCGCCACGAGCTGGTCGAGTGCCGCGATCCACTCACTGAAGAAGGCGGTGCTCGGAAAGGGACAGGGGACGGTCACCAGGTCGCCCGTCAGCAGCACGCCGTCCCCGGGGAGGTAGACGTAGGCATCCCCCGCGGTGTTGCCCCGTCCCGGACGGACGATCTTCACCACCCGCTTGCCGAGCAGCACCGTCAGGCTGTCGTCGAACATGAGGTCCGGCGCGAGCGGGCGGGCCGTCAGCACCTCGGGGAGAAATTCGCGATAGTCCCGGGTGACCAGCGTCCACATGGTGCGAACGTTGTCCGGCATCGCGCTGCCATCGCGAAGCTTGCCGGTCGAAAGCCTGAGCCGCATCAGGGAGTCGGTCGGCGCGAAGCCCTTCATCTGGTCGAAATACCCCGGCACCCGCTCCACGATCCCGGCCCGCGTCGCGGACGTCCCGATGATCCGCACCCCGGGAAAGGCCGCCCGATACTCGCTGTTGCCAAGATTGTGGTCGGGATGCCAGTGGGAATTCACCACGTAGCGCACCGGCTGCGGGGTCAGCCGGCGGATCTCGGCGATCTGGCGCCGGGTCGACGAGGGAATGTTCCCGGTGTCGAACACCAGCACTCCGTCGTCGCCGATGATCACCACCGAGTTGCCTGACTGAAAGCCCGACCGCTCCTCCGGCGTGATGAAGGCGTAGACCCCCTCGGCCACCTTCACCGTCCGATAGGTGAGGACCGAAGGGCAGCGAAGGGGCCGACTGCGCGACCACGACCCGGCTCAGCGGCACGCCCGTGATCAGGGCCAGCAGGAGCACGGGCTCGATGCGGCGCGCCCGATGACGAGTGGACATCGCGACCTCCGGGGATGTGGCGGGGTGGGAGCACCACGCGGCAGATTGGATGCGGTGAGCGTGGCAGTCGGCTGAGGTCGCGTTACGGTGACGGCGCCGGCGCGGTTTCACCGTCCGGGGATGAGGAGCAGTCGCGCACGCGCCCGGTTCATCTATCTTTTGGCCCATGCCGCTCCGCCACCGCTGGCTTCCGCTGCTCCTCCTGGCCCTGCCTGCCACCGCAGCCGCACAGGCCTCGCCCTACGTGCCGCTCGATGACCCGCGGCTCCCTGCCTTCGAGCATCTCGTCGCCATGGGCGATGTGTCCGATCCGACACCGCTCCTCCGCCCCTTCCGTCGCAGCGATGCGACCCGGGTACTCGATGAAGCGCTCGCGAGCGGCACGGCGCGGGATACGGCGCTCATCGCGGAGCTGCGCCGAGCGTGGAGCGAGGACACCAGCGAGACACACTGGGAGGTCGAGGCCCGCGCTGGCGCCCAGGCGTATACCCAGGCGCGGCGCGACCCGCTGCACCCCGCCGGCCCCGACGGGGTGCAGCCGTACGGCGATCTCCGGCTGCAGGCGACGTTCGGCAACGTGGTGCTGGTCAGCCGCCCCGCGATCGAGCGGCGGGTCATCAAGGACCCCGACTGGCCCGGCCGCCGGGACATCAAGGTGGCCGGCCGCCACCTCGAGGGGTACGCCTCGGCGCAGTTCCGCTGGGTCAGGCTCTTCTACGGCCAGATGGACCAGAACTGGGGTCCGGTCGGCCTCCCGGGCATCGGCCTCAGCAACTATGGCTACCCCCGCCCGCAGTTCGGCTTCGAGGTGGGGAACGACCGCTTCCGGCTCAGCTCGCAGGCCGCCTCCCTCGCCGACGAGACCGACAGCACCGGTGCCGTGGTGCATCGCTACTTCTTCGCGCATCGGGCCAGTGCGCGCGTGTCCCGCCGGCTCTCGCTCTCGCTGTGGGAGACGGTAGTCCTCTCCGGCGTCGATCGCGCCTTCGACGGGCGCTATCGCAATCCGGTCACCCTGCTCCTCCTCGCCAACGAGTACGGACTCGGCGACAACGGCAACGTGCTGGTCGGGCTCGACGTGCACTGGCGGATCGGACAGCGGACCACGCTCATGGGCCAGTTCGGCCTCGACGACTTCCAGTACCAGCACCGTTCCGGACCGACCCGGACCCCGGACCGGTATGCCTTCACCGTGATGGGCACCGGTCCCCTGCTCCGCCGGCTCTCCTGGCGCGCGGCCTACACCCAGGCATCGAGCCTCGCCTTCCGCACTACCGATCCGTTCCAGGACTTCACCGATGCGGGGGTCGGGATCGGGCGGGCATATGCCGATAATGACCAGGTTACGGTGACCGTGTCCGCGCCTGTCACCCGCCATTGGCTCGTGGCGCCGGAACTCACCCTGCTCCGTCAGGGACAGGGACTGATCTCCGATCCCTTCCCGCAGGGTGCAGCGCGCGGCGCCACGCCCACACTCTTCATCGGCACCGTGGAGCGCACCTGGCGCGCGGCGATCGGGGTCAGCGGCCAGCAGGGACGGCTCGCGCTGCAGGGGAACGCGGGGATTCACTATGTCCAGAACGCCGGGCACATCAGTGGTGCGAGCCGCACCCGGGTCATCGCCCGGGTGCAGGCCACCATCGGACTCGGAACCCGAGGGCACTTCTAGCATGCCACATCCTCGCCCGGCGCCACCGATCACCCGCGGACGCCTCACCCAGCTCCTCGAGCAGATGCGCGGGCGGCGCGTGGCCGTGATCGGCGACATCATGCTCGACCGTTATCTCCTTGGCGACACCGAACGGATCTCGCCGGAGGCGCCGGTGCCGGTCGTCAGCGTCAACGAGCGACGCGTGGCACTGGGAGGCGCGGCGAACGTCGCCGCGAACGTCACCGCCATCGGCGGCGAGGCGGCGCTGGTCGGCGTCATCGGTGCCGACCGGGACGGCGAGGCCCTCCGCGGCGCGATGTCCGCCTCGGGACTCGACGACCGGTGGCTGCTCGCCCTGCCTGACAGACCGACCACCTCGAAGACCCGGGTCGTCGCCCGCGGCCAGCAGGTGGTCCGGATCGATGAAGAGGAGGATGCGCCGCTGGAGGGCGAGCCGCTCACCCGGATGATCGCGCTCGCGGCGGAGGCGGTCGGGTGGGCGGAGGTCGTGCTCTTCGAGGACTACAACAAGGGCGTGCTTGCCCCGGTGCTCATCCGGAGCGCCATGGCGGCGGCCAGGACCAGGAATCTGCCGACCGTGGTGGATCCCAAGTTCAGTTCCTTCTTCGAGTATGCCGGGGCGACGATCTTCAAGCCGAACCGGCGCGAGCTGAGCAGCGCCATCCCCGGAATCGACCTCGGCTCGGCCGCGGACCTGCAGACGGCCGTGACCCGGCTCGGCGCGGACAACCTCCTCCTCACACTCGGAGCCGGCGGCATGGTGCTGGTGACCAGGGGGGAGCAGCGGCCGCACCTCATCGAGAGTCTGGCGCGGACCGTGTACGACGTATCCGGTGCGGGTGACACGGTGACCGCGTGGGTGGGAACGGCGCTGGCCGCCGGCGCCACGCCCATCGAGGCGGCGGAAGTCGCCAACATCGCCGCGAGTGTCGAGGTCACGAAGCCGGGGGTGGCGACCGTCTCTCCGGCCGAGGTGATCGCGGCGCATGCCGCACGCTAGGGACGAGGCCGATGCGGGGCACGATGGACGGGACGTCCCACTGGCGCCAACTCCGCGCCCTGCTTAGCTTTTCGGCCCCTTCACCGGGCGATTAGCTCAGCTGGTTAGAGCGCGCGCCTCACATGCGCGAGGTCGGGGGTTCGAGCCCCTCATCGCCCATCCGGAAGCCGCCAGCGCCTCTTCGATCCGCGGATCGGAGAGGCGCCGTGCTTTGTGCCCCTGGCCTGGGACGAATCAATCTTCGTTAAACGGAGCGCCGCACCCGCAGGTACAGATTCCGGCCGGGCCGAAACAACCGGGCGGGATCAAGATGCTGGCGATACGCCTTGTCGAAGATGTTGTCGATCCCGAACGTAACGTCCGTCCTGGCCACCGCCACCATCAGGCGGGCGTTGAGCAGCGTGAACCCGGGGGTGACGATCTCGCCCGCGGTGGTCGCGATGCGATTCTGCCTCGTAGCCATGTGGGCTTCCACCTCCGCCCATTGGAGCAGCCCGCCACGGGTGTAGCGCAGTGCCGCCGTCCCCTCCAACGGCGGGATCGTCGCAAGCGGGGCGCCGGTCGCCCGGTTCTCACCCCGCGCATAGCTCACGACCCCGCGCAACTGCAGCCGTGCGGGGAGTGTCAGCCCGAGTCGGCCGGTGATGCCGTCGATCCGCGCCCGGGTGAGGTTGGCGTACTGCCGCACCGCGTACCCCGCGATCGTCGAATCGGTCAACTGCACCGGAGTGATGAGATCCGACAACTCGTTCCGGTAGACCGTCGCCCCGACATCGAGCATGCCCCCGGTATACCCGGCCGCGAATTCGAGATTACGGCTGGTCTCGGTCTGGAGAGCCGGATTTCCGAGGTACAGGAAGCCATCCGGTCTCGGCGCGATGCCATAGAGTTCAGTGGGGTCCGGGATGCGGTAGCCGTACCCGAGGCTCCCTCGCACGACGAACCCCGCCGCAGGATACACACGAATCCCCGCGTTGCCCGTCGGCACCCACTCATGGGTGGTGGGCTTGCCATCAGCCCGATTCGCGATGTGATCGAGCCGGGCGCCGGCACTGAGGGCCACCTGGGGGACAACAACGTATTCGCCCTGGGCAAAGGCGCCTGCATCGAGGACCTTCACGTCAGGCCAGGATTGCAGGGTAAGGGTGTTCGGCATCGGCATCCCCGCCCCGCGCGTGATCCAGCGAGTGCCATCCGCGTTCCATTGGGTGGCTTCGGCCCCCGCATCGATCCGCGCCCCCGGCGCGAGTTTGAGCCGGACTTCGGACCGGGCTCCGTAGGTCACCGAGGTGGTCTTCGCCTCGGTAAGGATGGTCATGGGCATGCCGCCGCCTGAGGTCATCGTCATGGACATGTTCATGTCGTGATCCACGCCCTGGCGATAGACTTTCGCCGAAATGCCGTCGAGCACGCCGCGACTGACCTGCCAGCCATAGTCGAGGGCGGTGAGCAGCCGGTCTTCCGACGGGATCTCGGTGCCCGCCATGGCGGGGTAGCCGATGTCACGACCCAGGTAGCGCTGCACGTGGAGTTCCACCCGATGGGACGCCGCGGGAAGCAGAGCCAGCCGGCCGTCGAAGGTCGCATCGCGATAGCTGGAGCCCGCGACGGTGCCGACTCCCGAGCGGTAATCCGAGTAGGCAGCGGCATCGGCCGCGAGATCCAGCCGGAATCGATCCCGCCGGACGAAGACGGATCCGCCCAGGCTTCCACCCGGGACTGCAGAGGAGGCCCCGGCGCGAATCTCACCACCCTCCGGACGATCACCCGACCCCGCGCGGGTCACCACGTTGATCACGCCTCCCACATTACCGGAGCCGTAGAGAACCGAGCCCGGCCCGGACAGCACCTCGACGCGTTCAACGGTGCCGGGAGAAATCGTGGCCAGGCTCCCGTCCATGCCGAAGTTGCAGGCGCGATTCACCCGATCACCGTCGAGCAGGACGGTGACCCGCTCGCCCCCCAGTCCCCGGAGGAAGGCCTTGCCACCCCAGGTACCCGGCTGCTGTGAAGACACCCCCTCGACCCCGCCGAGGGCGCTCGCGAGACTGGTCTCGCCCCGTGGAGCGAGGTCCTCCTGCCCCACGGTGGTCATGCCAAGTGCTGTCCCGGTCCCGATCCGCGGGGACGAGGCGGCGGTCACCGTGATACCAGTCAGGAGCACGGGGGCAGGCAGGAGCAGGATGTCCCCCTGCACCTCCCCCGCACGGAGGCGGCGAGGTGCGTACCCGATCCGGCGGAGAAAGAGGCTCACCGAATCGGCCGAGACTTCGATTCGGAACCGCCCGGCGGGATCGGTGGTCACGACCCTCCCCCCGGCGGAGATCTCCACGCCGCCAACGGCGGCATGGCTTGCAGAGTCGCGCACCGTGCCGCTGATCGCCTGTCCGCCTTCCTGGGCGGAGAGGGTCAGCGTAGCGTACGCGGAGAGTCCGGCCAGCACGAGGCTGGCCCGGACGAGGCTGGAGCTTCTCATCAGTGGTGCTCTCCCGAAGAGACTGTCAGTCGTCTGGAAGGCGTGCCCGAGAATCGGGACCGCCAGAACTCATGGCTCAGACAGCGCGGGGAGGAGCGGTGGCGAAGGGGTGAAGGCGGGGAAGTGAATTGCGGATGCGCTGCGGCACCCGCGGGTCGTCAATCGTCTCGATCCGGCCCCGGCCAAGCATGGCCGCCGGATCCACCGGTGAAGAAGCGAGCACCCCGCTCGGCACGCAACAGCAGCTGACGCAGTCCGAGGTGCGGTGCGGCCGGTGTGGTCCGGGCCCGTGATCGGCTTGATGCGGCGCGGCGTGTTCGCACGTCGCGACCGAAGCGACCTGTCCTGGCGGACAATGCGCCAGTGTCCCCATCGCCGGCTGGGCGATGGCGAGCAGGGCCGCGAGCGCGGCACGGACAGGCGAGAAACGGGACGTGGGCATAAAGAATTTCGCCCCGGCGGATTGCACGCCGTGGCGAGGAGTGAACGGTAGCCGCAATCCATGAGCAGTCAATGAAATCAGCATGAAGGAAGAGGTGACACCGAGGCCGCCGCTGCTGAGGAGTCGGTATCCCTGCCCGGGCCGGCTCGCAGGACTTGCGTCCGCATCGTCGGGCGGACAACTCTTCCGCCAGTCACGTGCTCCCCCAGACCCGCGCCCGAACCTCCGCCCCTCAGGTCATCATGCGCCGCTCCCTGGTGCCGCTGCTGCTCGTCTTCCTTCCCGCCCTGGCTGGCAGCAGCGCGGAAAAGAGCTACGAGGTGGGCCGGATCCGCACGGACCTGGGGGAGATTCTCTTCGTCCTCCATGACCAGACGCCCCGCCACAAGGAGAGCTTTCTCCGGTTGGCGGCGGAGCACTACTGGGACTCGCTCACCTTCAATCGCGTCATCAAGAATTTCGTCGCGCAGGGCGGCTGCCCGGACACGCCGGAGGGCTTCGGAAACTCACCCCATCTGCTCGCCCCGGAGTTCAGCGACAGCCTGAAGCACATCTACGGCGCCGTCGGCGCCGGCCGCGACGACAACCCGGAGAAGCTCGATCCCGGCTGCCAGTTCTACATCGTGGCGAACCCGAAGGGCCTGGCGCGCCTCGACGGCAACTACACCGTCTTCGGCCAGGTGTTCAAGGGCATGGACGTGGTCGAGGCGATCGTGTCGGTGCCGAAGGATTCCAGCGACGCGCCGCTCACGCCGATCCGGCTCCACGTCGACGCCATCACGATGTCCGCGGAGGAGTTGCGGCGCTACGGTGTCGGCGGGAAGTAGCGCGCCTCCATCCCTACTAGTCCCTCCGATCCATCGATCCCTTCCGTCCGCTGCGCTAGCATTCTGCGCATGCGAATCCAAGGGATGGTCACGCCATGAATCCGGACCCGGAACAGACCGCCGCCACACTGGCCCCGCTCGCGCGAGCGCTGGGCCAGAGCGAGCAGGTCAAGGTGAAAGTGGAGGAGTGTGCCACCGATCTCTCGTCCGTCAACAGCGTACTCAAGCAGGAGCTCGCGGACGGAGTACCTCTGGCGGTGGTCGAGGAGGCACTCGAAAGGAGCGAGGGGGTCGAAGCCAGAGTGCAGGAGTGCGCGGACGACCTCGCGGTCGTCAATGATGCCCTTGCCGAGGAAATCGATGAGCGGCACGTGCTGGAGGACCAGCTCTCCACGACCGACGCGGAGCTGATCGAGAGCCGGATGCAGGAGCGAAGGGCTCGGCACCTCGCACTGCACGATGCCGTCACCGGCCTGCCGAACATGACGCTCTTCAATGATCGGCTGGACTCAGCCCTGATCCAGGCGGCGCGGCACGCCTGGCGACTGGCCGTCATGTTCATGGACCTGGACAATTTCAAGGCCGTCAACGACACCCACGGACATGACGTCGGCGACCGGCTTCTCCAGATGGTGGCCCGCCGACTGGAGCGATTCATCCGGGGTGGCGATACCGTCAGCCGCCGGAGCGGCGACGAGTTCCTCCTGCTGATGCTGGAGGCGAAAGACGAGGATACCGTGGCGGGCTTCGCCACCAAGATCGTCGAGAACATCTCCGCCGCCTGTGAAGTGAAGGGCGTGCAGCTCGCGGTGACCCCCAGCATCGGGATCGCGATCTACCCGGAGGACGGCCAATCGGCTCAGGACCTGCTCCGGAATGCCGACACCGCCATGTATGTCGCCAAACGGCTCAAGCTGGGTGCCGTGCTGTACAGCCAGGTGGGAAGGGGCAAGGCCCTGGCGTAGGCGGTACGTCTGGTCCCTCTGAGACCAGTACCTGAGGTCGGTGGGCGAGCTGCACTGGCTGCGGCCGCTCGCCCCATTTGGCATCACGCCCCTCATCTCCCTCTTCAGGCGATCAACTAGCTTCTCCACTTCGAATCGGGAGGGCGATCCGGCCGGTCCCCCCGGATCGGGCCACCTGGCCGGCGCGGGCGGGCCCGAGGCCGCGAAGGGGGTAACTTGCGATAGCAGCAGCCACCAGTTTCGGTCGCTCACCGCCAGCGCAGGGAGAAGGGACCCGTTGACGAAATCCCCTCAGGAATTCGTGCCCGCACGCCGGGCAATTCTGGTGGTTCTGACCCTGCTCCTGGCCGGCCTGGCAGCGTGGTCGGCGGACCTGCATCACCAGATCCTCCGGGTGGTGAAGCTGAGCGAGCCGGTCATCGCCAGCCATCCCTGGGGGGGCGCGCTGCTCTTCGTTGGCCTGTCAGCGATATCAGCGACGGTCGTGTTCTTCTCGACCGTGCTCCTGGTGCCGTTCGGGGTTCAGGCGTGGGGTGAGGCGGGGTGCTTCTTCCTGCTATGGATCGGCTGGTTCCTCGGCGGTGTCCTCACGTACACCGTCGGTCGCCAGTTTGGCCGGCCGATGGTGCGCTGGGTGCTTACTCCGGAACGCGCTGCGGTCTATGAAGCGCGGATCCCGTCATCACACGGGTTCGTGCCGATCCTCCTCGCTCAACTGGCGCTCCCTTCCGAGGCGGTCGGCTACCTCTGCGGCCTGCTCAAGGTGCCACCTCTTATCTACCTCGGCGCCCTGGCCATCGCGGAACTCCCGGTCGCCCTCGGCACCGTACTGCTCGGGACCGCATTTTTCCATGGGCAGTATGTGGTGCTGCTCTCCCTGGCACTTGGGGGGCTGCTGCTGCTCGGCTGGCTGCACTGGCGGCGCGGGAGGCCAGCCAGCGAGCCCCGGTCGCCGACCAAGAGGTGACAGGCGGTCATTCCGCCTGGCGGCGGTACAGCCAGCCCCGGCGGATCAGCCATTTCTCGCCCTCGACGGCAACGAACACGATGGTCGAAAGCAGGAGGCAGAGCAAAAGCTCCTGTCCGCTGAGCGGCTGGGTCCTGAACACCGCCGCCGCTGCTGGCAGGTAGATGGTCCCGAGTTGCAGGACCACGGTCAGGGCAACCGCCGCGAGCAGGGATGGATTGGTGCCGATCCCCATCCGGAACAGCGATTCCCGCTCCGAGCGGACTGCGAGAACGTGACCCATCTGGGATAGCGCCAGCACCGTGAAGGTCATGGTCTGCCAGTGCGCCGAGCCGTGATGATATGCCCACCCCTGCATCGCCAGCGTCACGCCGGCCATGAGGAGCCCCACCCACACCACATGCTGCCACAGTCCGTGGGCGAATATGCTCTCGGCGGGTGGCCGAGGCGGACGCCGCATGACATCCCCCTCGGCCGGTTCGGCCGCGAGCGCGATGCCGGGCAAGCCATCGGTGACCAGGTTGATCCAGAGCAGTTGAATCGGAAGCAGGGGGATCGGCAGGGCGACGAGCGGAGCGAGAAGCAGGGTCCACACCTCCGCGGCGTTGCAGGTGACCGCATAGCGGACGAACTTCCGGATATTGTCGTAGATCCGGCGGCCCGCCCGGACCGCACTGACGATCGTCGCGAAGTTGTCATCCAGCAGGACCATGTGGGCTGCCTCGCGGGCGACATCGGTCCCACCCTGCCCCATCGCGATTCCGATGTCCGCGCGGCGGAGCGCCGGCGCGTCATTCACCCCGTCGCCCGTCATGGCCACACACTCGCCATGCGCCTGCAGGGCGCGGATGATCGCGATCTTCTGCTCCGGCGCGACCCTCGCGTAGACCCGCACCCCCTCCACCCGTCGAATCAGCGCCTCGGGCGTGAGCGATTCGAGTTGCGCGCCGGTGAGCACCTGGTCCCGCGCATCGAGGATTCCCAGCCGCGTGGCGATGCTTCGGGCAGTGGCCGGGTGGTCCCCCGTGATCATCACGACGGCGATGCCGGCCGAACGACAGGTGGCAACCGCCTCGGCGGCCTCGGGTCGCGGCGGATCGTGGAGCCCGACGAGACCCAGGAACGTCTGACCCACCTCCACCGTCTCCGGAGACAGCGCCGCCGGTAGCGTCACAAAGCGACGAGAAGCCACCGCGATGACGCGCAGTCCGGCCTCGGCCATCTCCGCCGCCTGCCGGCTGACGGCACTGGCGTCCAGGGCCTCGGGGCCGCCGGCCGCGAGGCGCTGGGTACAGAAGGAGAGCACCCGCTCGGGGGACCCCTTGGTGTACGCCACGAACTCCGCACCCGAGCGGTGCACCGTCGTCATGCATGCTCGCTCCGAGGTGAAGGGCAGCTCGCCCACACGGGGGCGGCTGAGCACGGCAGCCGCCGGATCAGACCCGGCCGCGGTCGCCGCTTCGACCAGCGCGACCTCCGTCGGGTCGCCGACGGGCGCGCCACTCGGAGAGAGGTGCACGTCGTGGCTCAGGGCGAGCGCCTCGAGCAGCGAGGTCCATGGCTGCGAACCCGCAATGGGCGAGGGCGCCATGGCCCCGTCGACCAGATAGGTCTCCACCCGCATGCGGTTCTGCGTCAATGTCCCGGTCTTGTCGGCACACACGAAAGTCACCGAGCCGAGAGTCTCGACGGCGGGGAGATGACGGACGAGAGCGCGCTCCCGGATCATCCGCCGCGCCCCCAGCGCCAGCGCGACGGTCACCACGGCGGGAAGCGCCTCGGGGATCGCCGCGACCGCCAGGCTGATGGCGGTGAGCAGCATGGGCAGCGGCGCCTCGCCACGCAGCAGGCCGAGGCCCAGCACCAGTGCGCAGATCGCGAGGGCGGCCGCGGCGAGTCGCTGTCCCAGCCGGGCGAGCCGCACCTGCAGCGGGGTCCTGACACCAGGCTCCTGTGCCAGCAGACTCGCGATCCGCCCCAGTTCGGTGCGCATCCCCGTCGCCACGACCAGTCCCTCGCCGCGGCCGTGCACGACCGTGCTGCCCCGGTAGGCCATGTTTCGCCGGTCCCCGATCACGGCGAACGCTTCGGGCAGAGCCGCGGTGCTCTTGTCGATCGCGTAGGCTTCGCCCGTGAGCGCCGCCTCTTCGATGCGGAGGTGGGTGGCCGCCGTCAGCCGCAGGTCGGCGGGCACCAGGTTCCCGGCCTCGAGCAGCACCAGATCCCCGGGAACCAGGGCGGTCCCCGGCAGGGTAGTTGTCAGGCTCCCGCGACGGACTCTGACCGCCGAGACCGCGATCGCCCGCAGCGCCTCGAGCGCGCGCTCGGCGCGATATTCCTGGACGAACCCGAGTACCGCGTTCAGGACCAGGATCGCGGCGATGGCGATCGTATCCTGAGGCTCGCCGATCACCCCGGCGAGGACCGCGGCCGCCGCGAGCACCAGCACCATGAAATCGGAGAACTGCGCCAGCAGAATCCGGAAGACGGACCGCCGCCGCCGCTCGGTGATGGCGTTCGGGCCGTGCATCCCCAGTCGCGTCGCCGCTTCTTCCTGAGACAGCCCCTCCGCGAGCGAGGTGGACAGCCGTGTGGCGACTGTCTCCCGCGGGAGGGCGTGCCAGAGGGGGCCATCCGTCGCCGCGGACTCGTCAGGGGCGCTCGGGGCGGTCACGGAATCCGGAGCCATACCACGTCTGCCGGTGAAGGACATCAGAGGAGCGTGTACCGAATGGATCGGCTGGAAGCTAACGGATACGCGGGTGCCGACCGGCGGCGCCGCGGCTGGCCTGTCCGGGTGAGGCATCCGGGTGGCCCCGCCGCAACCGGCCTCGGCTGATTATGCTTTTCTGGGACAGAACCAGTCTCCTTTCATCACCGACGAGGGGTGCATGGCTGAAAACGACCTGGGCTTTGGCCGCGTCGTCACCGAACGCGCCCGTGGCAGGTTCGTCCGCAAGGACGGCACGCCGAACAGCCGGAAGTACGGTCTCGGCAGCCAGACCTGGTCCCGGCTCTATCTGAGTGCACTCGCCGCGTCCTGGACACAATTCCTGGCATGGGTCGTCGGACTCGCGCTCCTCATCGCCGGGGTCTTCGCCATCGGCTACCGAGGCCTCGGCGCCGGTGCGCTGCAGGGCACCGACCAGCTCGGACTGACCGACCCCTTCTTCATCGCCTTCACCTACAGCGTCGCCATCCTCACCGGCGTGGGAGCCGGCCCCATCGTGGCCGTCGGCTCCACCGCGCAGTGGCTCACCATTCTCGAATCAATCGGCGGACTGGTCGGCCTCGCGATGGGCGGCGGCCTGACCCTGGCTCGACTCGCGCGGCCGCGGGCAAACATCCGCTTCTCGCAGCGCGCGGTCGTCGCCCCATATGAAGGAGGCCGGGGCCTGATGTTCCGGCTGGTCAACGTGGAACCGAGTGAGCTGAGCGACGTCGAGATCACGCTGAGCCTGGCCTGGTACGAGCGGGCCGGCGAGCGGCGGGAACGGCGGTTTCATCAGCTGACGCTCGAACGCGATCGCGTCGAGTTCTTCAACCTGCACTGGACAGTGGTTCACCCGATCGACCGCGCGCAGCCCTCTGGCTGGCGTCACGCCCGACGAAATGCGCGAGGCAAAGGCGGAGCTGCTGGTGCATGCCGTGGCCCACGAGGAGACCTTTTCCACCCGGGTCATCGCGCGGACCTCCTACCTGTGGGACGAGATCCGCTGGGATGTCCGCTTCGCCGACATGTTCGTGAACTCCCCCGACGCGATCATCACGGTGGACGTGGACCGTCTCGACCGGGTGGACCGGCTCGCGGAAGGGGCGACGTCGCTGCCTTCCCCCGCCGAGTCAGGCGCCGCCACTCCCGGCTGACCGCGTCAGCCGTCGCGCTCCTCCCCCGCGCCGAGCCGGAGCGCTTCGTAATCGAGCTCGCTCTCCAGGTCGAGCAGCACCTCGTCCGAGATCGCGCCCTCGTTCCTGAGCCGCACCAGGGCACGGCGCTTGGCGCCCACGGTCCCCAGCCGGATCCGCCGGTAGATGTCCGCATCGGCCTTCGACCCGCCCTGCCCGCCGGCGTGATGCGCGCTGCGCAGATCCGACTCCATCCGCTTCAGCGGTCCCGGCGTCACCCAGGGTTCATCGGCCAGGTCGGCGAGATGCTCGAGCGCCGAGCGATGCGCCTCCGCGCGCGCGTGGGACTCCTCCAGCACCGGCGCCGGGTCGGCCCGGAAGGGCAACCGCCGGTACAGCGGCAGCAGCGTCAGGCCCTGCAGCACCAGCGTCACCATGATCACCGTCACGGTGATGAGCACGAGTTCCGCCCGGAACGGCGTGGCCAGCGGAAGCGCCAGCGCCGATGCGAGCGAGACCATGCCGCGCATGCTGGTCCAGGAAATGACGAACATCGCCGCCACGGACGGAATTGGATCGCGGGCCCGGAGCGCCGGACTCAGCAACCGGGGCAGGATCGTCGCGACCGGAACCCAGAGCAGGCGCACCAGGATGACCAGCCCCGAGATCAGCAGACCGGTCGTCCCCACCGACACGAGCGTCTCCCGGGGAACCGCTTCGATCAGATTGCCGAACTCCGCCCCGAGCAGGATGAACACCAGGGAGTTGAGGCCGAAGAGAAACAGGTCCCACACCGCTCGGCTCTGAATCCGGGAAGCCGGCGCCACCATCGTCGAGAAGTGCTGCCGCACGTAGATGCCACCCGCCACGCACGCCAGCACCGCGGACACGTGCAGGTACTCGCCGGCAATCCACGCGAGATAGGGCCCCATCAGGGTCAGCGCCGTCTCGGCAAGCGAGTCCTTTGTCCGGCGAGCCGCCTGCACCACGAGCCAGCCGACCAGCAATCCCAGCAGCACCCCGACCATCGCATCGACGAAAAACCGGACGACCAGCTCCCCGAGGCTGAACGCGCCGGTGATCACCGCAGCTACCGCGCCCCGATAGAGAATCAGGGCCGAGGCGTCGTTCACCAGGCTCTCGCCAAGCAGCACACTCACGACCCGGCGCGGGATGGGCAGACGCTTCAGGATGGCTTCGGCGGCGACGGCGTCCGGCGGAGAGACGATGGCCCCCAGTGCCACCGCGGCGGCCCAGGGGATGCCGGGCAGGAGCTGACGCACGACCAGCGCCACCGCGGCCGTGGTCACCAGGACGAGCCCGATCGCGAGCAGGCCGATCGGCCGCAGGTTCGCCTTGAAGTCCCGGAACGAGGTGAAGAAGGCAGCGGCCCAGAGCACTGGCGGCAGGAAGACGAAGAACACCAGGTCGGGGCTGACACGGAGCGCCGAGGCGCCCGGTGCCAGCCCGACGAGGACGCCGCCGAGCACCTGCAGGATGGCGGTGGGGATCGGGAGCCGCCGCCCGAGAGCGGACAGCACGATGCTCACGATCCCGAGGGCGACGGCGAGGAGAACTGACTGGGCTCCGTTCATCCCAGCAAGTTACGGGCGGCGGAGAGGAGCGGGAGAGGGGGCAGCGCCCTCAGCGCGCGAACCAGTACGAGAGCTTGACGAGGAACGTATCGTTGGCCCGCTGGCTGAAGAGATCCCCGAGGTTACCGCCAAAGGTCTTCGGCCCTTCGATAGGCGCATTCGCCTGCCTCCCCTGGCTCCACACCAGGAAGAGCGCCGAGCCGGGCCGATACTCCCAGCGGAACACCACGTTGGAGCGGAACTGCTGGAAGTTGAATCCTCCCGGATCGGCGCTCACCGTGGTATCGGCGTAGGGCGCGTAGCGCGCTGAGTAGGAGGCGGCCCTCGCCTGCGCCACTTCGCGCACGTTGCTGTAGCTCCCCTTCGAGATGAAGGGCGAGGCGTACACCTGGAGTGAGGCCGTCGGGGAGAAGGTGTACCCCAGCCGCCAGGTGAGACTCAGGGTACGCTGCTTGAGGTGCGCGAAGGTGTAATGCTCGCCGCCCAGCGTGTCGGTGAACGTTCCGAAGTACTGGGTGTCGTTCCGGTTGTGCTCCCAGTTGGCGCTGACCGAGGTGGTGAACCGGCTGGAGACCTTGAGATCCAGCTCGGGCTGCAGGCTGATCCGTTCCGAGCGGCCCTGATCCCCGCGGAAGTAGTTCACCCAGAAGTAGGGGATGAGCTGCTTGCGGTCGTCCCCCTGGATGCCGCCCCACGGCGAGATATAGGGGTCCTGCCGGATCGCCGGCCCGCCACGCGCGCAGCGATCGCAGAAGGTCGTGCCGAGCTGGCCGACGGTGCCGCCCATGTGCAGCCACCAGTTGTTCGTGAACTGGGTGTGCACGTTGGTATTGAAGGCGCGCTCGGTCGGGAGCCCCGCGGCCGTCCAGTACTCCCAGTTGTTGAAGTTCCAGCGGAGCTGCTGAAACACCCGGTTCGGCGTCCGGAAGGCCAGGTTCGCCCAGCTGGTCCACTGCTGCTGGTCCGCCTGCCGCAGGAAGCCGATATCGTTGATTTCGAAGCCGGGCGAGCGCCGCTGGTAGGCGGTCTCGAACTGGAGGCGCTTTCCGCCGACCTTGGCGAATCGAAACTCCATGTTGGTGCCGCTCAGCGAGGTGCGGGTCGAATCGAAGGTCAGCGGACCATCCGGACGCTGATACAGATGGACCGGGTCCCGCTGCGTCTGTGCGATCGCGGCGGCATCGCCCGCCACCCGGCTCAGATCGAACGACCCCGACACCTCGAACCGCCCGGCGAAGCGCCGCCGCGCGTCGATCCCGCCGGAATACGCGCTCTGATGCAGATAGGGCGAACTGCTCGGGTCGAGCGAGCGGTTGACCGCCGTCACGATGAAGCCGACGCTCCCGTCCCCGTGGTGATAGTCCTGATTCCCGCGCAGCACGCCATAGTTGGTCGTGGGCTCGAGGGTCGTCCTGCCGGGGCCGCGCACGTTGTCGGTGACCGCGTCCAGCAGGCCGAGCGAGAACCCGCCGGGGAGCCGGCCGGTGACCTTGGCGGCACCGAGAATCCTGGTCGAGGTGGCGGAGGCATCGTCGCCGTAGACGTCGGCAAGCTGCGGCGAGCGGCCGATACGCCGGGAGTAGAACAGCCCCTCGCCGGTGCTGCAGTCCACCACCACGACGCAGTTCACGGCGAAGTTGAAGAGCCCCTTCCCCTCCACGAAGAACGGCCGCCGCTCATCGAAGAAGGTCTCGAACGCGCCGAGATTGAGGACCGAGGGATCCGCCTCGACCTGCCCGAAGTCCGGATTGACGGTCGCGTTGAGGAGCAGGTTCGAGGCGACCCGGTACTTGAGATCGCCGCCAACGGTGAACTGCTGATCTCTTGCATACTTCGCCGATGCCGGCCCCTGGACGTTCTTGGTGACCACGTAGGGCGTGATCTCCGCATGTCCGGGACTGCCGAGGCTGTCGAGTCCCGTCAGCTCACCGAACTGCGAGGTGAAGCCGGATTTCGAGGAGCGGTAGAGCGGCCAGGTGACCGTCTCGGTGTACCGCTCGATCATCCGCCAGATGAGGATGCCGAAGGTGCCGTCCGCGCGCTTCGAATAGCGAAGCTGCGAGAGCGGGATGCGATATTCGACGGTCCACCCGAGCGAGTCGACTCGCGTCGCCGCGTCCCATACCCCGTCCCAGGCGACGTCTTCATTGCCATCGTTGTAGATCGCGTAGTCGGATTTGACACCGGCGGGATTCACCGAGAATTCGTACCCCGTCCGGCGATCGTGATACGAGTCGATCATCAGCGTGACATGGTCGGACGCCGTCTGATCGTCCCGGCGCGACAACAGGCTCACGATGCTGTCGGGGTGCGGGTCGAACGCCCGCACGAAGACGTACAGGTCATGCGCATCGTACGCGACCCGCGCCGCGGTCCGCAGTCGCGGCGGCGCTCCCTCACTCGGCCGCGCCTCCTGGAACTGATCGACGAGCGGCGCGAGCGCCCACACGGCATCATCATCGCGACCATCGATGACCGGGGGCACCGCCGCCCGCGTCGCCCGCACCGACGTGGAAACCGGTGGATCCATTTTCGGCTTTGCCGCCTCGGCCTGCAGCAGCAGAAGTATGCCAAGCATGTGCATCACGACGGGGTACCCGCGGAGAGGTTTCGAGGTTTGACACCGTGCCCGACCAAATGGTTGCGTGGCCCGTTCAGGGGAACGGACGAGGACGGGGCTGAGGCCAGGGCCAGGGATCCACGCCGCCCCTCCCCGCAATCCCGCGAATCGCCGCCTCCCGCACCCGCGGGTCCTTGTTCTCGAGCAGTTCGCTGAGCCGCTCCGCCCGCTCCCCCGAGTGAATCAGGGCACGCACCTCGGCACGCCGGGCATCCCCGTCCTGCTCGCGCGCCAGGGCGGTCCGCAACGCCGGAAGCGCCGCCTCGTCACCGATCTCGGACAGCGCCCACGCCGCCGTCCGGCGCAGCGCGGCGTCCGTATCCGTGAGGGCGTCGATCAAACCCCGGGGCGCCGCATGCAGGTCGAGCTGGCCCAGCGCCCACGCGGCGGTACTCCGCACCCGGCTGCTCCGCTCTGCGGCCATCACCTGGCCGAGTCCGTCGGCCGCCGAGTTGTCGTTGAGCTGCCCCAGCGCCCATACCGCTGTCTCCCGCACCGATTCTTCGCTGTCGCTCTTCGCTGCCGAGAGCAGGGTGCTCGTCGCCCCGCGGACCTCGCCATCGCCCAGCGCCCACGCGCACATCTCCCTGACCGCCGGGTCCTTGTCGGTACGCAACGCGGTCATGAGCCCGTCGCCTCCCTGCTTCGCATCGAGCTGACCGAGTGCCCAGGCCGCGGTCCGCCGGACGCTGGCGACCGCATCGTCACGAAGCACCCGGAGCAGCGCCGGCACGGCGCTCGTCGAATCGAGCTGGCCGAGCGCTCCCGCGGCGGCTTCTCGCACCATCGGGTCGCTGTCGTTCAGCGCGCCGGCTGCGGGGCGCACCCCGCGGCCATCGCCGATCCGGCCGAGTGCCCACACGGCATTCGCCCGGACACCGGTCGATGCATCCCGGACGGCACGGACCAGCGGCTCGACCGCTCGCGCGGGCTCGACCAGGCCCAGCCCGAGCGCCGCGACGATCCGTAGCGACGAATCCGCCGCCGTCAGCCGCTGCAGGAGGCCGTCGGCGACTGCGTCGTTGTCTTCGTTCGAGACCAGCCGGACCGCGAGTTCCCGGACACAGGGATCGCTGCTCGAGAGGTTGTCGAGCAGAAACCGGATCTCCTCGATCGAGGCCGGCTGCCTGCCGCCGCGACGGGGGCGCGGGGCCTCGGCGGCCGCGAGCGGCGTCGCGGGGGCATCACGCCACCCGTAGTTGCCGACCGCGTGCGCCGCCAGCGCACAGATGGCGGGCGGTGCGCCGTGGGCCGCCGCAAGGAGTGCGCGCACGTCCTGGGACGGACTCGACCCGTTCGGCGACAGCAGGGAAGCGACGACGAGTCCCACTCCGATGAAACGCAGCATATCAGCTCCAGTGAGGCAGGTGACGGGGTTTGCGTTGCTGATTTTTCAGCACTTCTGGGCACTCACATTCCGCGCGGGATGACAATCCGCTGATTCAGCTGCTGCGCCCGCTCGGACGACTCAGGGGAACGGCCGGGGCTGGGGTCTCGGCCAGGGCCAGGGTCCGGTGGCGTCCCCACCGGCGAGGGCAGTGATCGCCACCGCACGCACTTGCGAATCCGGCGAGCTGACCAGCCGCTGCAGGGCGTCCACCGAGCGGTCACCCATCCGGCCCAGCGCCTTGATCAGACCATCGCGCACGTCGCCATCAGTCTCGTGCCGGAATGCGGCATCGATGGCGGTCGTGGTCTCGGGATCCCGGATCTGGTACAGCGCCCAAGCCACGGACAGGCGAACGTCGCGCACCTTGTCGGAGAGCGCGTTGACGAGCGGTCCCGGCGCGTGCTCCGGGCGGCATGCACCGATCGACCAGGCCGCCATCTCGCGGACGTCGGGGTCGGCATCCTTCAGCGCACCAGTCAGGGCGTCCACCGCCCCGGCGTCACCGATCTCGCCAGCAGCCCAAACCGCGGTGGCGCGCACGCTGGCGTCCTGCTCCTGCCCGATCGCCTTTGCGAGGGCGGCGCTTGCGGCCGAATTGCGCCGCGCTCCCTGCAGCGCCCATGCCGACATCTCACGGACCGAGGCTTCCTTATCGTGGCCTACCGCGTCCACCAGTGCCTCCAGCGCCACTTCGATCTGGGCGTAGCGACGCAGTCCCCAGGCCGCGACCCGTCGCACTCCGGCGTTCGAGTCGGTGCGCAATGTCTTCGCGAGCACTGCGGCGCGCTCGTCGTCCGGCTGCTGCGCGATTGACGGATCGACGGCCGGCCTGGGCTCGGCGAGCGGCAAAGGCATCGGGCTGGGTGCGGGATTCGCGCTGGACCGGGTCGCGGCGCGCGTCACCGTCTGTCGCAGGGTCTCCTGCTGTTGCACTGTGTCCTGAACGAGGCTCTGCATCGCGGCCTCGCCCGATGGGGCGGGATCCGGCGCTCGTGGCGCCCGCGACACCGGTGCCGCAGCGCCGACGACCAGCGCCAGCACCCCGAGTGCGCCCACCACCGACACCGTCTCCATCCGGCTCGGACCACGGCGCCGGAGTTCCGGGTTCAGGATCGCGAGCATCCGGCCCTCGAATTCCCGGCGGTGTGCCATCGCCAGGGCGACCGCCGGCGTGTTGTGATCGCGGACGCAGGTCACGATATCGAGCAGATGCTCGGCATAGTCACTCGGCCTGGCGCCGAAGACCAGCGCGAGATCGTCACAGGCGCGCTCGCTCTCCGCGCGCAGCCGCCGGGCGGCGGTCCACACGAGGGGATGGAACCAGTAGAGCGCACAGGCGATACGACTCAGCGTGTGGCCGATGAGATCCCGCCGGCGCACGTGGCCGAGCTCGTGAATCAGCACGGCGCTCCGCCGCTCGGCGCTCCAGCCGTCGCTGTCGGAGGGCAGCACAATGGTCGGGGAAAACAAGCCGGCCGCGAACGGCATCTTCACGTCGTCGCTCCGAAGCAATGCCGGCGCGCTGTCCAGGCTGAGCCGGTCAGCGATCTCGTACAGCGGAGTCTGCCAGGCCGCATCCTCGAGCAGGCGCGCGCGGCGCACAATCCGCCGCACCGACCACGCACCGTATGCCAGGCGGCCGCTCAGGGCGAGCGCCACCAGCGCCCAGATCATGAGCAGCATGGTGCCCGGGCTCCACGGCTCGCCGCCGGGGGACCGGGCGCTGGCCTCGTCACCTGGAAGCGGTGCGACGGCGGAGGGAGCCGCCACGGAGCCAGCACCATTCAGGTCAGGTTGTGTGGCCTGTTGTGACGGCAGCGGAGTGGCGACCGGCGCGAGGGACTCCGGCAGCATCCGGATCGGCAGCGGGCTCCACACGGCGAGGACCGGCAGCAGCAGCAGCGCTCCCAGCGTCATGAGCCAGACGAGATGGCGGGTACTCGCCGCCGTCCGCTGCATGGCGACCGTTACGGCGAGCGCGACCAGCAGGACGCAGGTGACCTTGAGCAGGATCACCACCAGGGGCAGCGCCGATGGGGCAGACGCAACGGCGCTCGCAAGCAGATCGAAACCGGGCATGATCATGGTGACCTCTACTTCTCGTTCCGGCGCGCGCGCCGGATCTTCTCGCGCAGGCGACTGATGTCGGCATCATCCACATCGGCATCGGACAGCCGGAGCAGCGCGGTCACCGCCTGCTCCGTCGATCCCGCGAAATAGGTGCGGACCACATGCGCGAGCACGTCATCGCGCGCCTGGTCGGTCGGCTTCGCCGGGAAGTAGACGTAACGCGGGCCATCTTCCCGGTATTCGATGAGCTGCTTCTCGCCGAGGATGCGCAGGATCGAGCGCACGGCGGAATAGGTCGGCGGATCCGGCATCGCCTGCATGATCTCGGTCACGGTGGACTCACCGCGCCGGTGCAGAATCTCCATGACCTGCCGCTCGCGGCGGCTCAGGTCTTCGGTGGCGGGACGGCGTGTGGCCATGGGATGCGGCGCTCCGGCACGGGTCCGCGGCGCCCGGGTCGGGCACCGCGCTGGTGCTGATATTTCAACACCGGGCAACAAAAGTCAAGAGCGCACGGAGCAATCGTCCGCTCCGCACGCCCGGATGCCGGTCGGGGACTCCAGCGGCTCCTGCTCGCCCCCGCCCGGCTGGCTCGCAAGGCATTCAGCGAAATCGCAGCAGCCCCGCCAGTCCGTCCACGATGGCACTGCGTCTCGAGTCTTCGATGACTGCGACCTCTGCGCGCTGCCGCAGCGCCTCGTCGATCGCTTCGCTGACGAGATCGGGCACCGGCACCGGGTCCCCTTCGCCGCGACAGTCACCGCGCGCAAGGACCAGCCGTCCGGAGAGCGAGCAGCGATGCCCTCCCCCGTTCTGGCCGGCCGGCACGACCAGCAGTCGCACCTGTCCACGGGCCAGCGCCCGGAGTGTCGGACGCGCGCCGTTCACGGCCCAGCCGGTTCCGACGCCGCGTTCGATCTCGCCGAGCAAGGCGGCCTCATGCGCATGCGCGGCACGCGCGCACGCGTCCATCGCGGCCCGATGGACGTCGGCTTCCGTCGCCGAGGTCGGATTGAGGCGGGCGGTTCCCAGGACACGGTCGGCGAGGCCCCGAGGCAGGAAGCGCAGCTGATCCTCGATCGCCCTCGCGGAGCCGGCGAGCACGATCCCCTGACACGGACCATCGGCCGCCAGCGCGGCGAGCTGTCGGGCAACTGCCGCGGCCCGGCGGTGACGTTCCTCGCGGATCCGGTTGTGGAAGTCGTGCTCTCCCCATCCTGGGGCATCGCCGCGATCGCTGTGGAATTTTCCTCCACGCGTCGCCGGCAGCGCCAGTCCGGGAAGTTCCGAGACCTCGAATGCCGTCACATCGAAGAATCGGGCGTGGGTGCGGTCGACCACCGCGACGATCACCCGGCCGAACCCACCCACCGCGGCGAGCGCCTCGGCGAGCCGCGGCCGCTCACCCAGGAGCAGCCGGGTCTGCAGCACCCGCGGCAGGGGAACGACCTCGAAGAGCTCTAGCGATTCACAGCTGAAAATGGCCAGACCCGGACAGTGCGGCAGCCCGGCAACGTTGCTCAAGTAACTGTCGATCCGGTCCAGGTCCCTGTGGATGGCCTGGCGTTCCGGATGGAGTGCGCCAGGCTTGTCCGCGACCAGGCTGGCCCGGCGAATGGCCTCCCGTACCGCGATCCGGTAGCGATTGCGTATGCGGTCCTCGACACCGAGGCGAACATAGACGCTGACAACGACCGGCCGGGGCGCGCGCAATGCAGCCAGCCGATCGAACACCTCCCGGGATGGAACACCGGCGTGAGCCTTGGTTTCGCGCTCGATTGATGCGGTGGCGGTCATGTTGCAGCTCCTTTCAGCGGCGAAACGCGAGGCCTGGGGCGCTCGCGGTACAGCTCCGCGCACTCCGGCTCGCGGCCGCGCACCACGCGCCGCCCAGCCAGCGGCCCGCTGCGCGATGTCACCACGGTCGCCTGATGTTCCTCCCGGTCGCCGTCGCCGTAGATCACGACCCAGTCGTGGGTACGCTCCAGCCGGTGCGCGAGCGCGGTGTTCGAGAACAGGGCGGTGTAGTGCCGCCGCCCGCGGGTGGTGTGCAGCACCGGCAGCCAGCTTCGGTGGTCGGGATTGAACCGCCGCGGCGCGATCGTCGGCAGGCGGCCGAGTTCCGCCGCGTCACGGTATTCGCGATCGACGTCCAGCAGCTCCGCCACCGGCGGGGGCGCCTCGGACGGCGCGGAACCGCCGCGCACCCGACCCAGCCGCTGCGCGAGTCCGCTGACGACCGCACTCAACCGCTTCGGTCCGACGCCGGGCAGCGACGCCAGGCGCCCGTCATGTGCCGCGACCTCCAGCTCCTCCAGAGTCGACAATCCCAGCTCGTCATGCAGGCGCTCGGCCAGTCCGTGCCCGATGCCCGGGACCGTCGCGAAGAGCTCGATCGGGTCCGCCTCACCCTGCAGCCGGTCCAGCATCTGCAGGCGGCCCGTGGACAGCAATTCCCGGATCGCTCGTGCGATGCCGGATCCGACGCCCGGAATCCGCTCCAGGCCTTCGAGCCCTTCGTCGCGATAGAGCGCCGCGACCGAAACCGGCAGCACCCGCACGGCAGCGGCCGCATTGTGATACGCCCGCACCCGGAATCGGCCCGCCTGCTGTTCCGCGAGCAGCGCACCGACCTCGTCCAGACGCTCCGCGACCTCGGGGTTGGGCGACGGCCCATCGGCGGGGAGGCCCTCAGGACGATGGGTGGACGCGGCGGTCATGGTCAGGGGTGTGCGGGCTGGAAAGTCCGCAACAGGTGGCGCAGTGCATCACCCTGGGTCACGATGCCGATCACGACCGGCTGACCGGGTCCGCGCCGCACGACCGGCAGCGCATGGAGTCGCGAGTCGACGAACAGATCCACCGCCGCGACCAGCGGGTCCCCCGGCTCGACCGTGACGACGCCCCGTCGCATGAGTTCGCGAACCGGGAGCCGCCCGACCTCCTCGGCCTCCACCAGGCAGAGTTCCCGGGTCGGGCGCAGGGCCCGCAGCAGATCGACCCGGCTGATCATCCCGCGCAATTCACCATTCTCGCCGAGCACCGGGCAGGCGGCGATCCCATGCTGCTCCATGAGGGCGTGCGCCTCCGCTGCCGTGGTGTCCACGCCGACCGTGAGCGGATGATCGCTCATCACATCGGCGATCGTCACTGTGACTGCATGCGTCATGGCCATATCTCACCTCTCTCAGAACACAAAATCGCCGGGTGCGCTTGCCTCGAGCGGAAGGACGGTACTCGCCTGCGGCCCGTTCTCCCCTTCGGTCTCCACATAGCGCACCGCCACGCCAAGCGACAGGCGGTCGAAGCCGTGGTTCGGGACGCAGTTCTTGTGGAAATAGATCTCGTGGCCGTCGTCCGCGGTGAGGAAACCGTATCCCTCTTGTCCGAACAGCCGGCTGACGCGGCCTCGGGTCACCTCCGCCGGAACCTTCACGTCCCCCCGGATTTCCCGGGCATAGTCCTGCAACTGGCGGCGAGCGGCATCGAACGCGTCATCCAGCGCCTCACGAAAGCTCGGCTTCGCCTGACGAGTCACGTCGAGTTCATGACCCGGAACCGTCAGTGCGATCCGGAACGACCAGGCGATCGGCTCGCTGTCGGGAAACCGGTTCGGCACGCTGACCGTCACCCGACACCCCACCAGGCGGTCAAAGAACCGATTCAGCCTCGTGACCGCGGCGCGGATCTGCGCCTCCTGCTCAGGCGAGAGCGTCACTCCCTTGCCGCTCAGATGGACGGGGATCTTCATGAGTTCCTCCCTTGGCAGCGACACCTCCTGCAGGACTTCCACCTTCCCTGTCCGACCTCAGCTCCCGTGATATCCCTCCCTCTGATCCGAAGGCCATGCCGACATCGCGTCCTCAAGGCGGACTGTGTCGATCAAGGTAGTCCTGGCGCTGTAAAGCGAAGCTGAACAGGCGGTGAAAGGGGTCAGTGGACAACCGCTTGGTCAGCCGACTGTCACCACCCCTTCCTGCTCGCTTCAGGTACCCCCTGTTAGATAGCACCAGGCCGCCGGTCCAGGCGCGGCCCTTCCCCGTCAGGAGCTACCATGACCTCCGCTCCCCCGCGTTCCCATCAGTCTGCCGCGGCAGTCGACTCGATCGAGACTCTTGTGGATCTCCTCGTGGGTCACATCGCGCAGGCCTATGTCACCGCCGAGCAGCCCGGTGCCCTGTCCGCCGTCCGGGAGATCTTCGGCAAGATGGATCGGCCCGCGCTGGCGGCGCTGGTGCACGAACTGGGACTCGCGGCGGAGCCGGTGCGCGAGCATGAAGCCGGCGGTCGCCCGGTACCAGGAATGGAGTGATCAACAGTGCGGAATCAGGACTGCACGGGTCCGGTACGCTGGTCCGTTCGCTGCCCTTCCCCGGAGGGAACCATGCCAGAGGAGATGCATCGCGAGCAGCACAAGGTGACTGGAGAGAAGCTGCTCCAGACCGTCAAGCGTCTGGTGCACGAAGGCAGTGTCCGTCGCATCATCCTCAAGGACGATGCCGACCGGACCATCATTGAAATCCCGCTGACCGTGGGTGTGGTTGGCGCAGTGCTGCTCCCTGCGTGGGTGGCCATCGGAGCGATCGCTGCACTCGCGGCGGACCTCACGATCGAAGTCGAGAGAACCCCGCCGGAAGCGCCGGACGAGGCGACTCCGCGGGTCGAAGCGCATGCAGTGGTCAGCGGGAAGGCGTAAGCACTCGGAGGTGGAGCCATGGCCGACATCCTGATGGTGTACGGTACGTCACACGGCCAGACCGAGAAGATCGTGAAGCGGATGGCGAGTCGGCTGAGCACGGCAGGACACCGCGTCACGGTGCGCAAGGGAGACAGCCAGCCGTCGCTAGCCGGCTTCGACGCGATCGTCGTCGCGGGCTCGGTGCAGTTCGGCAGACACCAGCGCTACCTGAAAGAGCTTGTGCGCAGAAATCTCGCGCCGCTCAGCACCGTGCCGACGGCGTTCGTGTCGGTGTGCGGGGCCATGGCCGGCTCCTGGGCCCGTGGCGCCGAGGAGGCCCGGAAGTATGTCGACTCCTTCCTGTCCAGAACCGGCTGGCAACCCCGGTTCACCCGCTCGTTCGCGGGAGGGCTCCCCTACACCCAATACGGCCTGCTGACCCGCTGGCTCATGTGGCTCATCAGCCGGGCGACGGGGCGCCCTACCGACACCTCCCGGGACTGGGACCTCACCGACTGGGAGCAGGTCGACAAGTTCGCGGCGGAGCTGGCCGCGCACCTCGCCGCGGCGGCGCCTGCGATGGCGGGACAAGGGGCACCGGCAGTGGCCGCACGGCCCTAGCGATCTCGAGGAGCTCGCAGCGCGGTGGGCGCTGGATGCGCAGCGGGCGAAGTGCTCGAGGAACGCGGGAGGAAGGTTTCACGCGCACTTCACATCGCGATCAGGAGCGCGGTGTAGGTTGGGAGAGTGAGAAGGCCCATCACGGCCCTTCTCCACACCGGTCCGGCATTCCGGTGTGCCGTGCGAGAGATCGATCCGTGATTCGATCGACTCGCAGTGCCCGTACCGGTGAACCGCCCGATGTGGCCACGTCTCGCGGGGATCACATCCGGAGCTCCCGAAGCCAGCCACTGGATGTAACTCGGTGGGAGCCGACGGAAGAAGAACGGTGGCGAAATCCATCGACTCCGGGCAACCGGCGCGTTGGGGCGGTGTCGGCTCAGATCGAGCGACACCGCCCCATTCTTTTCGGGGTGTTTCCGTACCCTTTCACCGGGGCTTCATCGCACCGGCGATACGATTGAATCGAGGGGAAATCCATCGGGGCACGCCCCCTGGAAACCCCAGCACTCACGCGAGGCCGATCGCCGAGGCCCAGGAGGAATCCCATGAAACCCGACAGATTGCTGCAGCAGGACGTGCTGGACGAACTTCGCTATGAGCCGAGTCTCGACGAAAAGGAAATCGGCGTCAACGTGAACGGCGGCATCGTCACGCTGACCGGACGGGTGCAGAGCTACACCGCAGAAGCTGGCGGCCATCCGGGCCGTGGAGCGGGTGTCCGGTGTCCGCGCGATCGCCAACGAGGTGCAGGTCGAGCCGACCAAGGCGTTCACGCACGGCGACGTGGAGATCGCGGAGGCCGTG
Organism: uncultured Gemmatimonadales bacterium; assembly: GCA_963817435.1. Lineage (GTDB taxonomy): Bacteria > Gemmatimonadota > Gemmatimonadetes > Gemmatimonadales > GWC2-71-9 > JADJOM01. Next base: position 204,332 of record CAWFNY010000001.1, on the reverse strand, counting down.
GTTCGCGCGCTGCAGTGGTGCTCGTCCCTTCCCCGCGAGCGGGTGAAGGCCCAGGTCGAGAGCGGCTGGGTGACACTCGAGGGCAAACTCGACTGGCAGTTCCAGAAGGAAGCGGCCGAAGAGTCGCTTCGGCATCTGGCGGGAATCCGCGGCATCTCGAACCAGATCACGGTGGAGCCCGCGGTGAAGGCGGCCGAAGTGAAGGACAAGATCGCTGCCGCACTCTCGCGTAGCGCAGCCCTGCACCCGCAGCAGATCACGGTCGAAGCCCGCGACCGCAGAGTGACCCTGCACGGCATGGTGCATTCGTGGAGTGAACGGCGCGAAGCCGAGCACGCCGCCTGGGCCGCGCCCGGGGTCGCCGCGGTGGAGAACGAACTGGCGGTCGCGCCGTGATCAGCATGCCGCTCTTCATGAACCGTGTGGACGCCGGCCGAAAGCTCGCGGCTCGACTGGCCCACCTCGCCGGGCACGACAAGCTGATCGTGCTCGGCCTGCCACGCGGCGGCGTCCCGGTCGCCGCCGAGGTGGCCGCTGCGCTCGGCGCGCCGCTCGACGTGTTCGTGGTGCGCAAGCTGGGGGTGCCGGGGCGGGAAGAGCTGGCGATGGGCGCCGTGGCGAGCGGAGGCGTGCGCGTCATCAACTCCGAGGTCGTCACGATGCTCGGGATCTCCAGCGAGACGCTGGACGAAGTCACCGCCACCCAGCAGCGCGAACTGGCCCGCCGGGAGCGCGCCTATCGCGGCGACCGGGCGCTGCCTGCCCTGGCAGGCGCCACCATCGTGCTGGTCGACGACGGCGTGGCGACTGGCTCGACGATGCTCGCCGCCGTGCGGGCCCTGCGGCAGTATCACCCCGCGACGCTCACCGCCGCCGCGCCGGTCTTTTCGGAGCAGGCGCTGGCGGACCTGGAGCGCGAGGCAGACACCTGCGTCGCGCTGGCGACCCCCGAGCCGTTCTACGGTGTCGGAGCCTGGTACGAAGACTTCTCCCAGACGAGCGACGACGAGGTCATCAGCATCCTCGAGCAGGCCGCCGCCCGGAACGCCGCCAGAACCCCGGCATCGCGAGTTGGAGGATAGTGCAAGGGCATGGACAGGAATACGAAGCGCCAGTGGGTCCTCTCCCTCGCTTATGCCGTCGGCGCTGTGGTCATCGTGTCGTTGCTTCGCTTGCTGCTCGCGGGCCCGGAGGTCAGGGAGCTTTCATACACTAGCTTCGTCGCGCTGGTCCGCGCCGACAGCGTGGCGGAGGCGCAGGTGTCCGAGACTCGGCTGACCGGCGTGCTCAAGCGCCAGCCAGGAGCGACCGATCACCCGCCGGGCGTCATCGCCGCGACCAGAATCCCCGGCATGGACGACCAGCCGCTGCTGGACGACTTCGCCGCCCACGGAGTCAGCGTCACCGGCGCGCTCGAGCACACCTCGGCGTGGTATGACGTGCTCCTGACCTGGCTGCTGCCGCTCGGCGTGCTGGCGCTCCTCTATCGCTGGACCTTCCGGCGCATGGCGCGCGGCCCTGGCGGTGCCCTGACGTTCGGCACCAACAAGGCGAAGATCTACGACCAGTCCGCGCAGATCGGGGTGACGTTCGCGGACGTCGCCGGCGTTGACGAGGCCCGGGCCGAACTCGTCGAAGTGGTCGATTTCCTGAAGAATCCCGGACGGTATCAGAAGCTCGGTGGGCACATCCCGCGAGGCGTCCTCCTGGTCGGTCCACCCGGCACGGGAAAGACGCTGCTGGCCCGCGCCGTCGCCGGCGAAGCCGGCGTCCCGTTCTTCTCGATCTCCGGCTCGGAGTTCGTCGAGATGTTCGTCGGCGTGGGCGCCGCCCGGGTGCGAGACCTCTTCGCGCAGGCCAAGCAGCGCGCCCCCTGCATCATCTTCATCGACGAGCTCGATGCCATCGGCAAGAGCCGCGCGACCGGGCGCGGCATCCTCTACAGCAACGAGGAGCGGGAGCAGACGCTCGGGCAGCTCCTGGCCGAGATGGACGGTTTCTCCCATTCCGATGCCGTCATCGTCCTGGCGGCCACCAACGCCCCGGAGACGCTGGATGCGGCACTCGTGCGCCCGGGACGATTCGACCGTCAGATCGTCATCGACCGCCCGGACATCGCGGGCCGGGAAGCCATCCTGCGGGTCCACGCCCGGAAGGTGCAGTCGCTGCCGGAGGTCGACTGGAAGGTGATCGCCGGACGCACGCCCGGCATGGTCGGCGCCGATCTGGCCAACGTGGTCAATGAGGCGGCGCTGCTCGCGGCACGACGGGGCGCGGAGGCGGTCGCGACCCGGGACCTCGAGGAGGCGATCGACCGCGTCATCCTCGGTCTCGCGAAGAAGAGCCGGGTCATGACCTCGGGGGAGAAGGAGCGGGTGGCCTTCCATGAGACCGGCCACGCCCTGGTCGCGGTCCATCTCGATCAGGCGAGCCCGGTCCACCGGGTATCGATCATTCCGCGTTCGATCGGGGCGCTCGGCCACACGCTCCAGTTGCCCACCGAGGAGCGCTACCTCATGACAACGCACGAGATCGAGGATCGCCTCGCCGTGATGCTCGGCGGCCGGACCGCCGAGGAGCTCGATCTTTGGCGGCGTCGTCTCGACGGGAGCGGCGGATGACCTCGAGAAGGCGACGGAGCTGGCCCACCAGATGGTCACCCGCTTCGGCATGAGCGAGCGACTGGGCCCGATCGCCTATGGGCGACCGACGGGCCTTCGTTTCCTCGGTGATTTCGGGAGTGAGGAGCGCGACTACAGCGAAGAAACCGCCCGCGAGATCGACATGGAAACGCGGCGCGTCATCGAGGAAGCATATGCCCGCGCCCGCGAGATCCTCACCGGACACCTCGCCGAGCTCGAGCGGATCGGCCGGGAACTGATCCAGCGCGAGACCCTGACCGGCGAGGAGCTGCGGGCCATGCTCACCCCGGCACCGGCTCCGGCACAGAGCGGCGCGGCTGAGGCCACAACTTCACTCGGCAACACCCCGCCCCGAGGGCCGGCGGAGCTGCCGAATTCCCCGATAGCGAAGCAGGTAGTGCACCAAGGGAGCTGACCATGATGCAGACAATCCAGGTGCAGGTACGGCAGGTGGAGATCCCCGCGGATCGCGTGATGCTCCCGGGTGAGCTCACGCTCCCGCAGCAGGCCATCGGTCTGGTCGCCTTTGCGCACGGCAGCGGGAGCAGCAGGCTCAGTCCGCGGAATCAGATGGTTGCGGCGGACCTGCATCAGGCGGGTATCGGCACACTGCTCTTCGATTTGCTGACCGAAGCGGAGAGCGAGACCCGGGCGAATGTGTTCGACATGAGCCTGCTTGCCGACCGCCTTCTGGCCGCCACCGGCTGGCTCACGAAGGAACCCGATACCCGGGACTTGCGGCTGGGATACTTCGGGGCGAGCACCGGTGCCGGAGCCGCACTGATCGCTGCCGCCAAGGCGGGGGACCGCGTCCACGCCGTGGTCTCGCGCGGCGGCCGGCCGGATCTGGCGCGCGACTACCTCGCGGAGGTCCGCACTCCGACCCTGCTCATCGTCGGCGGACTCGATACCGCGGTCCTCGGGCTGAACCGCCTCGCGCTCGACCAGCTCCTCTGCCCGAAGCGGCTGGCCGTGGTGCCGGGAGCGACCCATCTCTTCGAGGAGCCGGGGGCGCTCGAGGCCGCCAGCCACCTGGCGCGCGACTGGTTCGCCCACTACCTGCCGATGCCCACACCAGCGCACGGCTGAGCGTGCCGGAACCCGCTCAGCCGGGCGTGGCATCCGTCAGGAGACTTTGATCGTCTTCATCATGCCGTGCGCCAGGTGCGGCTTGCCGTCGTGGATGTCGGGAAAGAAGCAGAGCAGCCCGTAGTCGCCCGGGGTCAGATCCGCCTCGATGAACATGTGCTCGCCCGGCATGATCCCGGAGACGCCGCCGTGCACCGCGCCGGGCGGCGGACCGGCCATCTTGGCGGCCCAGGCCGCGACGTCCTCGACCTTCTTCCCGCTTTCCAGGCGCACGATGACCATCTCGTGCACCTGCTGCCCCGCATTTTCCACCCGGATCATGTGGTGACCCGCGGTGAGTGGCTGCGAAAACTGGAAGTCGTAATCCACCAGTTTCACGGACATGTCCGCCGTGGGCTCGGGCGAGACCCGGGCTGGGCCGGTCACGGTGATCAGGTGCGCCATGCCCTTCATGACGTGCGGCATGCCGTCGGCCCCGGGAATCACGCAGATCATCGCATAGCTGCCGGGATCCAGGGAGATGATCGCCGTGCTGCTGTCGCCGAACTCGGGCACATTCGGGCCGCCGATCATGCTGGCCCAGCTCGGGGGAGGCCCACCGGCCTTGAGCGCCGCGAGAAAGTCGGGCAGCGTCTTTCCCTGGTCGAGTCTGACCAGTTCGACATGGTGCAGCGAGGGTCCCTTGTTGATGAGCCGAATGGTCGTGAGACCGGCGGAGATCTGGTCGGGCGCATCGAAGGAATAGTCCGATGCCGTCACCCTAAGGACGGTTGGGCCTTCCGTCGCCGGTGTGGTGGCGGCCGCATCCGTTGCGGGGTGGGCCGATTCCTTCGGTTGGCATCCAGCGAGGGTCAACGCGGTCAGACAGCAAGCGGAAATCGGAAGCGCGCGCGCGAGGGGCATGGGCTACTCCGTGAGGGGAATCGGGAGCCTGCGCATGCAGCTTGGGGCGAGATCCGGTGCACGTCAAGCAGACATTCTGGCTCACGGTCTCGGACGATCCTTCTCGCTCACCCCACGGCGCCGAAGAGCGCACCGACGCCGGAGGTCAGCGCCATCGCGAGCGCGCCCCAGAAGGTGACCCGCCAGGCCCCGAGCAGCACCGGGGCGCCGCCCGTCTTCGCGGCCACCACGCCCAGCAGCGCCAGGAAGAGGAGTGCGCTGCCGGCCACGACGCCGATCAGTGCACCCGTCGGCGTCAGCCACACCACCGCGAGCGGGAGCACGGCGCCGACGGCGAAGCTTCCGGCCGAGGCGAGGGCCGCCTGAATCGGGCGCGCGGCGAGGGTCTCGGAGATCCCGAGTTCATCGCGGGTGTGCGCGCCGAGGGCGTCGTGCGCCATCAACTGGGTGGCGACCTGGGCGGCGAGATCGGGGGTCAGCCCGCGCCCGACGTAGATACCCGCCAGCTCCGCATGTTCCCCGACCGGATCTGTCGCGAGTTCACTGCGTTCACGCCTGATGTCGGCGCCCTCGGTATCCGCCTGCGAGCTGACCGAGACGTATTCGCCGGCTGCCATCGACATCGCCCCGGCGACCAGCCCGGCCACGCCGGCCACGAGGATGTCGGCATGCGTCGCGTGCGCGGCGGCCACACCGAGCACCAGACTGGCGGTCGACACCACACCGTCATTCGCGCCGAGTACCGCCGCACGGAGCCAGCCGATGCGGTCGGTACGATGCTTCTCGATATGCAGGGCACGCATAGCTGACTCTCCACAGATTGGACCGGAGCGCGGCGCCCGGGCTTGGACAAGCTGCATCCTGACCCGGACCGGCACCGCGCCCTGCGCTCACTCCTTGTCAGGGACCCCGGTGTTGGCAGGCAGAACCACCCCCGGCCGGATCTCGTCGTGGCGGATCTCGCCGCCCGCCAGCGCCGTCCATGCCATCAGCCCCGTCGCTGTGGCGAGAAACACCGTGAAGGCATAGGTAACCACCGGCTGCTCCGGCCGGCCACCGCGCGACAGAAACACGCCCACCGCGCCGATCACCCCGGCCAGCACCAGTACCACCGTCGCCTTGTCGGCGCGCTCCTCATGCTCCTCGAGCAGGCTGTCGTGGAACCACGCCGCCTGCTTGACCTGGTCCTCCGCGCCCTCCCCCGTCTCCTTGACGATCGGCGCGGAGACCGCGACCAGGGCGCCCAGTACCATGGCCGTTCTCGTCAGGTCACGGGACTTCCTGAGCATGCCGGCGATCATGAACAGGAGGACGACCCCGGCACCAACGACGGGAATGTGGTTGAGCATCAGATGCAGATGTGCCTGAGAGAGATCCATGACTGGCTCCGGTTCCGGGAATGCGCCGCCTGACGGCGAGGCGCCCTGCGCCACGCACGCGGCATCCACCCGCGCCGGGGAAGGTTATCCCGCACAGCATGAACCCACCATGACCATTCTCATGAAGGCGGATTGAGGCCCCGGGGGTGGAACGGCAAACGGGCGGCCCGTCAGGGCCGCCCGTCGCGTGGTAGCGGATGATGCCTGGTCGGTGACCTAGTTCTGGACCAGGATCAGGAACTTCGAGCCCGCCCAGAATTCCTCGGGCTGATTGATGTGCAACTGACCGACGAGCTTGCCATCCTTGACGCCAGTGCTGTCGGCGTAGGCAAGATCCTGGCGCGACACCACCTTGTACTCGTGGTTGGCGGGCAGGTCGATGCTCGTGGCGGCCGACTTGTCGATCGCCGTGAACTTGGAGGCGTCGAGGCTGCGGGCCGGGTGGAGCTGCTTGCCGCCGAAGAACAGGAACTTGTGGCCTTCCTTGACCACCACACCCTTGGCGAGCAGTTCCTGCTCGGTGCCGGTGATGTAGTACACCGTGTTCTTGTACTGGGTGAGGTTGGTGACGGTGTCGATGAGCGCCGTCTTCTCGGTCGTCAGCTGGGCATTGACGGTGCGGGCGGTGTCGAGCTGCTGGTTGAGCCCGGCGATCTGCACCGACTGCGAGTCGATCACCGAGCGGAGCTCGAGCTCGGTGCGCTGCGCGCTCGCCTGCAGGCTGTCGATGCTGGTCTTGTACTCCTCGATCTGGCGCAGCAGGGAGGTGTTCCGGCCGGAGAGCGACCGCGCGCGCTGGGTGCTCTGCTCGAGGCGCTGCTCGGTCTCATTGAGGCGGGACACCAGCGCCTGGACCCGATCGAGCGCGGCGGTGCGAGCCGCACGATCCCGCTCGGCGGGAGTCCCGGCATCGCTCGTCGTGGCGTTGGTGACCAGCGCCGTGCGCGCCTTGGCCAGCTCCTCGTTCACGCCGTTGACGAACTTCGAGGTCTCGAGAACCTCGGTGATCAGGCTGTCCTTCTCCGCTGCCAGCGACTGCGCGTCGGCCAGAGCCTTGGTAAGCTCTTCCTTGTGCTGGTTGCAGGCCATCGCGAGCACGAGCGGAACGATCCACAGGGTACGGCGCATCACCACACCTCCGACTGGGGTCCTGAGCGCGGGCACCATCATGGTCCCGCACAAGCGGGCGCGAAGACAACCACCGCCCGCAAGGTGCACGAATGCTATACGGCTGGAATCTAGACGGAAGTGACCTGACTCACACAGGCACATGACAGTCCTGTCATGAGCCCCTGCCCCCGCCATCCGCCCTCATTCTCTCGCTCCTCTGATGGAGCAGGATGGAGGCGGATCCGGCCCGGGGCCTCCGTGTCAGGGACTCTTCGAGGAGTCGACCAGCCCGTATTTCTGCGGGTTGCTGCAGACGATGGCGGCGGCGAGGATCTTCGGCACGTACTCCCGGGTCTCCTCGGGGAGGAGCTTCAGGCGGTAGAGGTGCCAGAAGTCGCGCTTGGACTTCTTGAAGCCGCCCGGGGTCCGCGAGACCTGCCGCAGCACCCGCCGCACACCATTCTCGCCCTTGTTGTAGCTCGCCATGGCCAGCATGAAGGCATCCTCGCCGAACTCGGCGAGCAGGCCGGCGAGGTACTTGGTCGCGGCCCGGGTCTGCAGCGACACATCGGTGCGCTGGTCGACGGCGCCGTCGACCCTGAGTCCGAGACTCTGGGCGGTGGTCCGCGTCATCTGCCACATGCCGCGAGCCCCGGCCCCGCTCTTCGCCATCGGATCGAACTGCGATTCGGTCCACGCCACGTAGGCCATCGCCTCCGGCAGCTCCAGGGCCTTGAACTCGGCCGTGATCTGGGGCCAGTACTTCACCTTGCGCCGGTAGATGATCCGGGCCGTCGGTCCCGACTTCCGGAGCTGCTCGATATGATAGGCGACCCGCTCCTTGAAGATCGGTGGCACCGCATAGGTTTCGGCGTCGAACTGCTTCAGGATGTTGCGGATCTCGCGGTCCAGTTCGTCACCGCTCTCCGCCACCTCCGCCGCCTTCTGCTGGTCCTTGCTGGCGATCTTCGACAGCGTCAGCTCCGCGCTGGCCGTCTTCTCGTTCAGTTGCCGCTCGAGCACCGCGAGCTGGGCGGTGTCCCGGGTCGCATCCATCTGGACCTGGATGGCCTTGATCTGGTCGTCGAAGTGGCTCTTGGCATCGAGGAGCTGATTGATCTGCCGCTGCTTGACGTACAGCGTGATACTGAGGCCGGCGATGATCACCGCCGCCACGCCCACGACGATGGTCACGATCTTCACCCAGCGCTTGCGGGTCTGGGTCCGCATGAGGTCGCCGACCTCGTGCATCGTGTTGGCCATCACCTCCATCGTGCGCCGGGACTTGGTGCCGCCCGCCTTGACCCGCTCTTCCGCCACCCGTTCCGCCGCGGCGGTCACCAGCCGGATCGCGGACGTCTCCCGGGTCTTCCCCTTGAACGCCTCCACCATCCGGGCGGCGTCCTTCGCGGCGTCGTAGTTGGCGTCGAAGACGATCGCCACCTCCGCCTCGGGGCCCCCCTCGCCGCCGAAGCGGATCCGGTCGCCGCCCCGGAGCGGCTGGCTCTGGACCCGCTCGCCGTTGACCCACACCCCGCCCACCTGGCCGAGGTCGAGCACGTGATAGGCGTTCTCCTTCATCACCACGGCCGCGTGATAGCGCCCGACCTCGGGATCGCGCTCGAGGTCGTAGCGGACATCGCAGTCGCCGCTGGTGCCGACGCGGATCGACCGCTTGTCGTACTCCGCGGAGGTGCCGGCCAGGCTGCCGGTGATATGGTTGAAACGGATCATGGGGGTAGTGGGCCCTGCTGGATTCGAACCAGCGACCTATGGATTATGAGTCCACTGCTCTAACCGACTGAGCTAAGGGCCCGGCACTTCCTGATTGTAGGCCTGCACCCGCTCGTACAGCGCGATGTGCCGCTCGGCCATCAAGCTGCCGGGTAAAATACTTCTCCACCCGCGCCCGGCCCGCCTCCCCCATCGTCTCCCGCTTGAAGGGGTCGTGGGCCAGGGTGTCCAGCGCTTCCGCCAGCGAACGGACATCGTGCACCGGCACTTCGAGGCCGGTCTCGCCAGGCACGTTGACCTCGCGGACACCGGTCGGCACCGCCGTGGTCACCACCGGCCGCCCGGCCGCCATCGCCTCGAGCACCACCAGGCCGAACATCTCATCCACCGTGATCGACGGCAGCACCAGGAAATCGGCCTCGGCCATGCGCCGGGGGAGGTCTTCGTCCGGATACTCCCCGAAGAAGCGCACCCGGTCGGCCAGCGCCAGCGCCTGGGTCAGCGTCTTGAGCCGCGGCCCCTCCGGGCCGCCCCCGACGATGTCCAGCCGCAGGTCCGGCACCCGCTCCAGCGCCCGCAGCAGGATGTCCAGCCCCTTGAACTTCACCAGCCGGCCGATGAACAGCGCGCGCGGCGGCGAGTCCATCGGGCGCCGCGGCAGGTCCGCCCAGCGGGTCTCGTCGATCCCGAACGGAATCACCTCGGTCTTGCTCTCGAACCCCTGCAGCTCCTGCGAGAGCGCCATGTGCGCCCGGCTCGGCACCACGATCGCCGCGGCCCGCCGCAGCACCGCCCGCGCCAGCAGCCCGTAGCCGGGCTGCTTGCCGTCCATGTGCTGGGTGACCACCAGCGGCGTCCGCCGGCTGCGCGAGCAGGCTCGCGACATCGGCCAGCGGATGCGGATGGTGCAGGTGGATGACGTCGGCCCGGCGCCGCGCCGCGGTGAGGTACCCCGGCGCGATCTCCTCGGAACCGAGGGCCCCGAACGAGAAGACCCGCGTGACCGTGGACTGCTGGCGCGCCCCACCCGGCCGCCGACCCGGCTCTCGACCGCGACGACCGAGACCTCGTGTCCGAGCGCGGCTGCGCCCTCGGCGAGGTCCTGAACCACCCGTTCCATGCCGCCGGAACGAGGCCAGTAGTACTTGGCAAGATGGAGGATGCGCATCGGAGATGCCGCAAGTTGGGCTCCCTCGGGGAGTGTGTCAACGGAGGGTGACGGATATATTCCCCGCGCGATGATCGCCCTCTGCTACGGCACCCGTCCCCAGGTCATCAAGGCCAGTGTACTCCGCCACAGCCTGACCGGGCCGGGAGGGGTGTTCGCCATCGATACCGGCCAGCACTACGACCACGCCCTGAACGCCCTGCTCTACCAGCAGCTCGGCGTCGCCGCGCCGGATCGCTTTCTCGAGGTCGGCTCGGGGAGCCACGCCGAGCAGACCGGCCTCATCCTGAGCCGCGCCGAGTCGGCACTGCGCGAGCTGGCGCCGAGCGCGGCAGTCGTCATCGGGGACACCAACTCGACCCTCGGGGTCGCGCTCGCCGCGGCGAAACTCCGCATTCCGGTGGTGCATGTGGAAGCCGGGCTTCGGGCTCGCGACCGGCTGATGGCGGAGGAGATCAATCGCCGGGCTGTCGACGCGATCGCGAGCCTCCTCTGCACCCCCTGTCAGGTGGCCACGGCGCGGATGCGCGCGGAGCACCCCGATGCCCGGGTGGTCGAGACCGGCGACGTCGCCTTCGATGTCCTGCGTGGCGTCGAACACCGGCTCCCAGCGCCTGGCGCGGTCGTGCCCGGCCTCGGATCGGTGTACTGCTTCGCCACGCTGCACCGCGCGGAGCTGACCGACATGCCGGCGCGGCTCGTCGGCGTCCTGCACACCCTTGCGGCCATGGGGACGCCGACCGTGCTCGCGGTCCATCCCCGTACCCGCGCGGCGCTCAATGCCGCCGGCCTGAACGGTGATCACCTCGGGCCCCTCCGCCTCATACCGGCGGTGGGGTACCTCGAAAGCCTCGCCCTCACCCGCGGGGCGCGCGCGGTGGTGACCGATTCCGGCGGCCTGCAGCGGGAGGCCTACTGGCTCGGCACCCCGTGCGTGACCGTGCGCGCCGAGACCGAGTGGAGCGAAACGGTGGATTGCGGCGCCAACCGGCTGCTGCCCCCGGAGGACGCGCCTCGCGAGCTGGCCGAGACAGTCAGCGCACAGGTGCGGCGGTGGGACGGTGCGGCCCGGTGGCCGCGTGATGCATACGGAAATGGCGACGCTGCCTCGGCGGTCGCCCGGGCAGTGCAGGCGCTGGTCGACGGAACGGGCTGAACCAGGAGCTACGGCGTGCGCGCGGTCATCGTCTCTCACACTTATATCGACCCTGCCACCCGGGGGAAGCTCAAGGCCCTCGTCGGCCTCGGGGCGACCCTCACTGTCGCCGTCCCGGCCCGCTGGTCCGCCGGCGGACGGAGCCCGCTGCTGCACGCCTCCTGGGGCAACGACGGCGGCGTGCGCATCGTCCCGATCCCGGTGTCAGGCGACCGCGGCGAGGAGGTGCGCTGGAAGAGCGCCGACCTGCATCGGCTCTTCAGCGACTTCCGTCCGGACATCGTGCAGATCGAAGCGGAGCCGTCGACGCCGGCGGCCGCGGCCGCGAGTACCCGCGCCGAAAAGCTCGGGATACCGATCGTCATCTTCGGCTCGGAAAGCGTGCCGCGACACTTCACCTTCCTCGAGGGATGGCGGCGGCGCCGCACCCTCGGCCGGGCACGGGCGCTGGTGGGTGGCAACCGGCTCGCAGCCGGCCTGCTGGAGCGGGACCGTCCCGGCATTCCCGTCGCCGTGATGCCGCAGCTCGGCCTCATGCCGCCCCTGGAAACGAAGCGGCCCGATCATGGGGAACTGGCGATCGGATTCGTGGGACGCCTGGTCCCGGAGAAGGGGCTCGATGCCCTGTTCCGCGCCTGCGTCAAGCTGCTCGGCCGCTGGCAACTGACGGTCGTCGGCAGCGGCCCCTCCCAGGAGATGTTCGAGGCGCTCGCCGAGCGGCTCGGCATCGCCTCGCGGATCACCTGGCGCGGCGCGCTGCCGCCGGAGGAACTCAAACGGCTCTGGCCCGAACTCGACTGCCTCGTCGTTCCCTCGCGGACGACGGCCCACTGGGTGGAGACCTTCCATCCCGCACTGGTGGAGGCCATGGGGCATGGCGTCACCGTGATCGGCACCGACTCCGGAGCGCTCCCCGAGGTGATCGATACCGCGGGCCTGGTCGTCCCCGAGGACGACGTGGCGGCGCTGACGGCGGCGCTGCAGCACCTCGCCGACACCCCGCGTGAACGGGTCCGTCTCGGCAGAGAGGCCCGGCTCCGCGTCATGCGCGAGTATGTGGATGATGCCGTCGCGCGGCGGACGCTCGAATTCTGGGAGAAGGTGATCGCCCGTGGGGGCCGCGATTAATTGTGGGGGCCGCGATTGATCGCGGCCGCCACAGGATCCACTTGATCGCGGCCCCCACAGGCTCCCATTGACCCCTCCCCCGCCGCGCGGCATCTTCCCGCGATGATGTCTACACACCGGCTCCGCGCCCTCCGACCGCTCCCCGTCCTCCTCGCCCTGCTCCTGTCCTCCAGCGCCGCGCTGCTGGCGCAGGTACCCGGCCTGCCCCCCGGACAGGCGTTGCCGAGTCCGGCGCAGGCGCAGGAGCTGCTGCGGACCCGGCCCGACCTCGTCGCACAGTTGCGCCAGCGGCTCGGCAGTTCGGGGCTCTCGAAGGATCAGGTCCGCGCCCGGCTGCGCGCGGCCGGATACCCGGAAGACATGCTGGATCCCTACCTCGCGGGCGCCGATACGACCGCCCAGCTCCGGCCCGGCTCCGATATTCTCGATGCGGTCCGGGTGCTCGGCCTGGTGAGTGGAGAAGACGCGGATACCCTGCTGGCGATGACCGACTCCGCCCTGCACGTCGCCGATTCGCTGCGTGCCGATTCGCTCTCCGACACGACCAAGACCCTGAAGGTCTTCGGGCTCTCGCTCTTCCGGCGGTCCAACAACCTGTTCTCCCCCGCCCTCATGGGGCCGGTGGACGCCAGCTACCGGCTGGGCCCCGGTGATGGACTGGTCCTGATTCTCACCGGTGACGTCGAGCTCGCCTACGAGCTCGAGGTAACCCGCGAAGGGTTCATCGCCATCCCGCAGGTGGGCCAGCTCAACGTCGCCAATCTGACGCTCGCGCAACTCGAAGACCTGCTCTACACCAGGCTGGGCAAGGCCTACTCCGGGGTGCGCCGGGGGAGCGGCGCCACGACCCGTTTCACCGTCACCGTCTCCAAGCTGCGCACGGTGCAGGTCTACGTGGCGGGTGACGTGGCCCGGCCGGGGTCGTTCCAGATCTCCGCCGCGGGCACCGCGATGACCGCGCTCTATGCGGCCGGCGGTCCCACCGAGAACGGCTCCTTCCGCCGGATCGAGATCCGCCGCGCGGGGAAGCTGGTCGATAGCCTCGACGTGTACGACTACGTCCTGCGGGGCGACAACAGTCACGACGCGCGGCTGGAGAACGGTGACGTGGTCTTCGTCCCGGTCCGTGGCACCCAGGTGAAGGTGGCGGGCAAGGTGATTCGTCCCGCCATCTACGAACTGCGCGAACCGGAGTCGCTGCGCGATCTCATCAAGGCCGCCGGCGGCTTCGACGCGACCGCGCTCCGCCGGCGGGTGCAGATCGACCGGATCCTCCCGCCGGCCCAGCGCGAGCCCGGGGGCCGGGACCGGGTGGTGATCGACCTCGCGAGCGACCAGTTCACCGACGGCACCGGCCCCGCCTTCCCGATGGCCCCCGGCGACTCCCTCACGGTCCTGGAGGTGGCGGACCGCCGCCGCAACGTGGTCACCGTCAACGGCAACGTCTGGACGCCCGGCGCGATCGGCTGGAACCCCGGCATGCGGCTCTCGGACGCGATCCGCCTCGCCGGCGGGCCCAAGCCCGATGTCTATCTCGGGCGGGTGCTCATCACCCGGCTGCAGAACGACTCGACCCGGCTGCAGCTCCGCTCCAGCTTCCGGGATTCCACCGGCACCTTCGAGAACGACATCCCGCTGCTCGAGGACGACGAGATCACGGTGTTCTCCCGCTCCGACTTCCGTCCTCTCCGGTATGTCGCGATCACCGGAGCCGTCCGCAAGCCGGGCCGGGTACCCTACCGCGAGGGGATGACGCTCCGCGACGCCCTGCTCCAGGTCGACGGTCTGACCGAAGACGCCCTGCTCACCGAGGCCGAGGTGGCCCGGCTTCCGGTCGACAGCATCCGGGACCAGGGACGGGTCGCGACGACGATCCGGGTGCCGCTCGACTCCACCTACATCTTCGATCGCGGGCCCGACGGCCGTTACCTCGGGCCGCCGGGACTGGCCGCACCCGCCGGCGGCACCACCGAGGTCCCGCTCGAGCCCTACGACAATGTGCTGATCTTCCGTCAGCCTGACTGGGAGCTGCAGCGCACCGTGAACATCACGGGGCAGGTGCGCTATCCGGGCCGCTATTCGCTCGTCACCCGTACGGACCGGCTGCTGGATCTCATCCAGCGAGCCGGCGGCCTCACCAAGGACGCCTACCCCACCGGCATCAAGTTCTTCCGCTCCGCCGATCGCGGCGGGCGGATCGGTGTCGATCTGCCGAGGGTCATCACCGATCCCAGGTATCGCGACAACCTGATCCTCGCCGGCGGCGACTCGATCGTCATCCCGGAGTACGTGCCGGTGGTCTACGTACGCGGGGCGGTGAATGCGCCGATGTCGGTGACCTATGTGCCTGGCAAGGGGATGGAGTACTACGTGGCGGCGGCGGGCGGCTATCGGCGGGACGCGGATCGCGGGCGAAGCTACGTGGTGCAGCCGAACGGCAAGGTCGAGAGCGTGACCAAGCACTGGTCCTTCCTGCCGGACGGCAAACCCGACCCGCTGGCCGGTGGCTCGGTCTACGTACCGGAGCGGGATCCGGCGGACAAGAAGGACTGGCTGGCGATGACCGGCTCGATCGCCCAGATCCTCGCGAGCCTCGCGACGACCGTGCTCGTCATCTGGCGGGTGAAGTAGGGGCGGCCGGCCGGTCGCCCCTATCCCTCCTCGCTCCGCCGCTGGCCCCCGCTCTCCCGCTGCCGCTGCTCCTGGCGGACCGGCATACCCGCGAGCGACGGTTCGAAGTCCGGCACCAGCCGCTTGAGCAGGACCCGCAGTTCCTCTTCCGACCAGCCCCGCTTCGCGCCGGCCAGCAGGTCGTCCACCACCGTCGTCACCCCGATCGGCAGCGCCGCGTTCCGGGCCCGCAGCACCTTCGGGTGCACCGTCGGAGCGGCGTGCTCGGCATCGAAGAACAGCTCCTCGTAGAGCTTCTCGCCCGGCCGGGTTCCGCTGAACCGGATCTCGATGTCCTTGCCGACCTGCTTGCCTGACAGCCGGATGAGGTCGGCGGCCAGATCGGCGATCTTCACCGGCTCGCCCATGTCGAGCACGAAGACCTCGCCCCCCTTGCCCAGTGCTCCCGCCTGCAGCACCAGCTGCACCGCCTCGGGGATCGTCATGAAGTAGCGCTTCATCTCCGGGTGGGTCACCGTCACCGGCCCGCCATCCCGAATCTGCCGCAGGAAGGTCGGCACCACGCTGCCCCGGCTGCCCAGCACGTTGCCGAACCGCACCGCCACGAAGTTCCGGTCATGCGCCTCGGCCACCGTCTGCACCAGTTGTTCCGCCACCCGCTTGGTCGCGCCCATGATGCTGGTGGGACGCACCGCCTTGTCGGTCGAGATCATCACCAGGTGCGCAACCGATCCCTCCGCCGCGGCCTCCAGCACGTTTCTGGTGCCGAGCACGTTGTTGAGCACCGCCTCGGCGACGTTCTCTTCCATGAGCGGCACATGCTTGTGGGCGGCCGCGTGGAACACCGAGAAGGGATGATACCGGTCGAAGACGCGCTCGAGCTGATTCTCGTCCTTCACGTCGGCGATGACGGCGTGGAGCGGGACGTGCGGAAACCGTTCCGCCAGCTCCTGCTGGATGGTGAAGATGGAGTTCTCGCCGTGCCCCAGCATGATCAGCCGCGTGGGCTCGAGTCGGCACACCTGGCGGCACAGTTCGGCGCCGATCGATCCGCCGGCGCCCGTCACCAGCACCACCCGTTCGGTGGCCAGCTCCTGCACCTGGTGGAGATCGATCTTGACCGGCTCCCGGCGGAGCAGGTCCTGGATCTCCACCTCGCGCAGCGCCCCGGCCTGCAGCCGCCCCGCGAAGATGTCGGAGATCCCCGGCAGGGTCCGGGTCCGTACGCCTGCGTCCGACGCGGAGCGCACCAGCTCGCGCACCACCCGGCCGGGCGCCGTCGGCATCGCGATGAGCACCTCGTCGACCGAGTGATCGCCGCAGATGCGCGCGGTGTCCCGCAGCGGCCCGAGCACCGGCAGCCCGTACATCTGGTGGTGCTGCTTGAGCGGATCGTCGTCCACGAAGCCGATGGGCATCATGCCGAGCTGGGGGTTCCCTTCGAGCTGCTTGACCAGCAGCCCGCCGCCGACGCCGGCACCGGCGATCAGCACCCGCTTGCCCTCGGGGCTGCCGGCCCGGTGCCACATCACGCTGCGCAGCAGCAGCCGCGGCAGCGCCACGACGCCCGCGGTCAAGAGCGTGTCGATCACCAGGATGCCGAGGGGCACCCGCACCGGCATCAGGTGGGTCGCGGGAAGGAGCACGGCGCCCAGCGAGATGCAGACGATGCCTGACACACCGGTCGCCAGCAGGATGCTCTCGAGTTCCGATACACTCGCGAAGCGCCACAGCCGCTTGTACAGCCCGAACGCGACCAGCAGGATCAGCTTGATGGGGAGGGCGAAGAGCAGGTAGACGAGCAGCACTCGGCCGTACGGATCCGGCAGGGGGAGGCCTTCGAAGCGCAGCACGAACCCGAATGCCGCCGCGATAGGCAGCAGCAGCAGATCGACGACGAAGAGGTGCCGGTTACGGATCCCGTTCCCTGGGAAATGTGCCATGAGCGCTCGGTGGAAGGCCGATCCAGCAGTGGAGGCGTATTACTTTCGGGAATGTACCACCCCCACCCGGGGAGTCAACCGGAAGTCATTGCGAGAGTTACAGTCCCTCGATATGCTTCGTCTGCCTTCCGCCCCCGGGGGGTCATGGGAGTCCAGATGCCGCGACCGACGGCCGCTGTCGCCGTACTGTTTGCCCCGGGAACGGCACGCCTCCCGGACACCGATCCCACCCTCCGCACCCGCCTGAACGCCGCTGGGCTCGATCCGTCACGCCTCGCGGCTGCCGGGGACGCAGATCTCCACCTGCTGCTGACCGACGCCTCCGGATGGGAGTCGCTGAACCTTGCCGCGCTCCTGGCAGCGGCGCGCGCCCGTCCCGGCACGACGGTGGCGCTGCATCCGCCCGGTCGCCCGGCTCCCGCGGCGCTCGCCGTCCACGGCACCGCCGAGCTGCTTGGTCAAGCGCCAGCGTGGCGCCTCGAGTGGCCCGGCGCCGCCCGCCCGACGACCGCCCTGCTCGATCGCGACGGGACGATCATCGAGGACCGCCACTACCTCTCCGACCCCGATGGCGTCGCCCTGCTGCCGGGCGCCGCCGAGGGGCTGCGGGGGCTCATGGCGCTCGGCATGCGCCTCGTCGTCGTCACCAACCAGAGCGGCGTCGCATTGGGACGTATCAGACCGGTGGAGCTCGAGGCGGTGCACGCCCGGCTCCGTGCCCTGCTCCTCGAGAAGGGCGTGCAGCTCGCCGGCATCTTCAGTTGCCCCCATCACCCCGACCTCGGCTGCGACTGCCGGAAGCCCGCCGACGGCCTCGCCCGCCAGGCCGAGCGGCAGCTCGGCATCGATCTCGGGAGGGTGCTGGTGGCGGGGGACAAGGATTCCGATCTCGGCCTTGGCCGGCGGCTCGGCGCGCCGACCTTCCTGATGCTCACCGGGGAGGGGCGCGCGACCCTCAGTTCCGGCGGCCCACCGGCCGATTATCTGGTGGAGGACCTCCGGGAGCTGGCGCGGATCTGCGCCCATCCCGCGGGTCTCGGCAGGCCCCATCTCGTTCACGGCGGCGGAGCGCCTCTCCATGGCTGACACGGCAGCGGACCGCGACTTCATCCGGCAGCACCTCGAAACCAGCGCGGCGGTGAAGCGGGCGGCGATCGCGGCGTGCACGCCCGCGATCACGGCGGCGGCCGAGCTGCTCATCGCCTCCTTCCGGAGCGGCGGCAAGGTCCTGCTGTGCGGCAACGGCGGGAGTGCGGCGGACTGCCAGCACATCGCGGCGGAATTCGTGAGCGCCCTCAATCACGACCGGCCCCGGGCGGCGCTGGGCGCGATCGCGCTGACCACCGACACCTCGTTCCTCACCGCGAATGCGAACGACTTCGGCTTCGAGCAGGTGTTCGAGCGCCAGGTGGAGGCGCTGGGCCGGCGGGGGGACGTGCTGATCGGGATCACCACGAGCGGCAACTCGGCCAACGTGCTGCGGGCACTCGCGCGGGCGAAGCGCGACGGCCTCGCCACGGTGGCGCTCACCGGAGAATCGGGCGGCAAGGCCGCGCCGATCGCGGATGTGACAGTGAAGGTGCCCAGCGCGGATACCCAGCACATCCAGGAGACCCATATCGCCGTGGGGCACATCCTGTGCGCGCTGGTGGAGCGGGCGGTGTTTTCGGCGAACTGAGTCCGGTCAGCTGGCGACGGCACCCTCGAGAAGGCTATCCCGGACAGCTTGTACTGTGCGCCGGAGCCCCTCCTCGAGCGTAACCGTCGGTTCATAGCCGAGCACCCGCCGAGCCTCATCGATCGCGGCGAGTGAATGCTCGACATCCCCCATGCGACGCGGGCGAAACTCGGGCACCACCTCGATGCCCGTAATCCGCTCGACAGTGCGCAGCATGTCGATCAGCGCCACCTGCTGGCCCGTCGCAATGTTGAACACCTTGCCCGCCACCCCTTCCCGCTCACAAGCGAGAAGGTTCGCCTGAACGACGTTTTCTACGTACGTGAAGTCGCGCGTTTGAGAGCCGTCACCATTAATCGTGGGGCGTGAATGACTCAGCACCAAGTGAATAAACTTGGGGACAACGGCCGCATACTCCGACTTGGGATTCTGTCGCGGACCAAAGACGTTGAAGTAGCGAAGAATCACCGTTTCGAAGCCGTAGAGTTCGGTAAACGAGCGGCAGTATTGCTCGCCCGCAAGCTTGCTTACTGCGTATGGAGACACAGGGCTGGCCTCCATGGATTCCCGTTTGGGAAGACCGGGCGTCCTCCCGTACACTGACGAGCTACCCGCGTAGACCAGCCGTTTGACTCCTGCATCGCGAGCTGCCGTCAGCAGGTTGAGGGTGCCAACGACGTTGACATCGTTCGAGGTGATTGGGTCACGCACCGAGCGCGGCACAGAGGGAAGCGCCGCCTGGTGCAGTACGAAATCCACGCCTTCGACCGCTTCCTGGACGATATGGTAGCTCCGGATGTCCCCCTCGAGCACCTCAGCGCCTTCGAGCGCTGGCAGGTTCGCGCGGAGGCCAGTGGAGAAGTTGTCGAGCACACGCACGGCGTCGCCACGAGCGAGGAGTGCGGAGACCACATTCGAACCGATAAACCCGGCGCCGCCGGTCACGAGATACCGCGTCATGCCACTCTCCGTTGGATCAGGATCGGAACAGCCTCCAGGGACGTTTCAGCTCCGCGGCCAGCTCGGAGCGCAACTGCACGAATTCCGCATATTGGTCCGGCGACTCATCGCTGGTCCGAACCACGGCCTGGCGGAAGACCGCGATCAATACACCGAGGCCGCCCCCGATGCACAACGCCAGGAGCGCCTTGAGCGCCAGTTGGCGACTATCGGGGCGCACCGGCCGAATCGGTGCCTCGACAACCGTGATCACAGGTGTGTTGCGCACCTCATCGATGCGCGCTTGCTCGTAAGCCTGAGTTAGCTTGGTGTAGACGTCCTGCCGCATTCCCACGTCGCGCTGCAGACGGTCGTGTTGAAACTGCAGTTGGGGCGCATTCTCGAAGGTGCGGTTAGCGGTGAGAAAGTCCTGCAGCCGATTCTCCGCATCGCGGAGCGCACCTTGCGCCTCATCAGCCCGCGCCTCGACGAACCGCCGCTCAGCCATCGCCCGCGTCTGCCGGGTACGCAGGTTAAATTCGTTCACAAGATCCAGCGCGTAACGGACGAGTTGCTCCGCGAGATCCGCCGCAGGGGCCTCAACCGCCACAGTGACTACCCCGGTCTTCATATCGCTAGTGATCTGCATGTGCTGGCCCAACCGCTTTACCGCAGTCTCCCTGCTGCGCTCCGGACTCGATTCGGCGATATCGTAAACCTGCACCAGGGTCGCCCGAACAGTGTCGGCGCCATCGGCATAAGTGTAGCTAGAGTCAACCATCTGCCGCCGCAATTGCGCGGAGTGAAGCAGGTCAGCGTAGAACTCAGGGGAGTTTGCGGGGTCGTCGGTCGGAACCGCAATCCCGAATTGTGCCGCAAGCCCAGTCAGGGAGGAAAGACTGCCTCCGTTGCTCTGGGGCGCGAAAGATGCGACCGCAGTGTACGAACGGGGCAGCGCGAGACCGACCACGACCACCACCACGGCCAGGGTAGCGGGCAGTCCGAGCACTAGGCGACGTTGCCGCAATATCGCATTGGCGAGCGGCAGCATGGCCGGCCGTTCGGTGGGCAGCAGAGGCGAATCGGTCATCGGGCCATCGTCACCTTAGCGGCGGAAAGCCGCTCACCGCCTTCGAGAAGACTCATGCCGTGTCGATCCGATCCCGGTGTCGTACAACACCAGCAAGTGTCACTGCCGCAGCAACAGCGGACGACACCCCCAGCCAACCTGGCCACCGTCCGAGCACCCACGCGAGCCCATTCAGCCCGACAACGGCGGCCAGGGCGATGTACAGCCGGCTCACCCGGGCGTGCGTCACTTCTCCCACTGCCAGGCGCTGGTAGAGATGATCCCGGTGCGCTCGGAACAGATTCTCTCCCCGCCCCAGTCGCCGCGCCAGCGTCAGCGTAGCGTCAAAGAGAAACAGCCACAGCACGAACACTCCAAACGGCCAGGCACGGGCTCCAAGTGCCCCCCTCGAGGCCAGCAGGGGCAGCACCGCAAAGATGAACCCCAGGAACGCACTCCCGGCATCACCCATGAAAATCGTCGCCGGGGCCCAGTTGCGCACAAGGAAAATGGCGCAGCTTGCCGCGATTGCAAAGCCGATGCAAGCGAGAAACCAGTCACCAGCGATCAGACCCGCCGAGCCCCATAGCGTACCCGCTACCAACCCCTGGCCGCCGGCGAGTCCGTCGATGCCGTCCATGAAATTGTAGATATTAGTAACGGCCACAATCCAGAGGAATGCGAGCACAGTAGCGGCATGCCCGATCGTCACGGGGCCGACACCGGGGACATCGACCGCCATCGGCAGCGGCAGCCAATGGAGGACCGCAATGGCCGCGGCGAGGTGGGTCACCAAGCGTAGCACCGGGGAAAGCGAGCGCAGGTCGTCAATCAGACTGACAAGTGCGACCGAGCTGGCCGCAGTCAGTATCGCGACACCGGCGGGGGAGATCCTCGCTCCCTGCATCAAGCCGGATACGCCCAGGCCCATCAATGCGCCGACCACGATCGCGATCCCACCACCTCGAGGGGTTGGACGGGAGTGGGAGCTGCGCTCGTTGGGCACATCCATCAGGCCAAGCGCCCTCGCATATCGCTCGACGATCCTAAGGAGAAGCGCCGTCACCCCGGCAGCGACCGCGGGCCCTGCTGTCAACGGACTCATCGCGCTCGCTGCCGGTCGAACGCGCTCACCATGTCGCGAATTCCTTCCTCCAGAGTCCTCGGAGGTTTCCAGTCGAGCAGGAGTCGGGAATCCTGGTCGTCAACCTCAAGCGATCCGACAAGCCGCTCAACCTCTGCCGCCCGCCCCATGAGGCGCCCCAAGGTGGTAAGCGCGGCGGAAGGCAGAAAGACTAGCCGCGACGGACGGCCCATGCATTCCGCGAGCAGCCTCACCAAGGCTGGTGTCGAGAGTGCCGGTTGATCCGCCACCAGCAGCGTCCGGCCAGCGGCCTGTGGCACGGAAGCGGCGCGAAGCAGCATTGCAGCAAGGTTCTGCACACCAACCAGGCTCCGGAGATTCCGTACCCCTCCAAGCGGAAGTGGTATACCCAGCCGGATTAGAGTCATTAAGCGGTACAAATTTCCCCCTACTCCCGGTCCGTGTACTAAGGGGGGTCGGACGATCACCAACTCGAGACCAGAACGCTCACTCACCTCCCGCACCGTCAGTTCCGCCTCCAGTTTCGACCGGGCATAGGGATCACGAGGCGAGGGGTGATCCACTGCCTTGATGCTGCTTACTAGGATCATCCGGCGCACACCGCCCGCCGCGGCCGCTTCGGCCAGACGCCTAGACCCCTCCACGTTCACGGCACGGAACGCCTTAAGGGGATCACTCTCAGATTCACGCAGCACATGGACTCGGGCTGCGAGGTGAACGACGACATCGGCGCCGTCCAGCACACCCCGCCAGTCGGTCCGACCGCCAATTTCGCCGATGACTGCCAGCCCTGGCGAGCCCGATGCGGCGCGGCGGACGACCCGCACCACGTCGTGTCCCTCAGCCTCGGCAGAGCGGCACATGACGGAGCCGACGAAACCGCTCGCACCGGTCACCACCAGTCTCATCCGAGGAGATTCCGATAAAGGGCAAGCGTTTCGTGAATCACGCGGTCGGTGCTGAACTCCTTCTCTGCGACCGCTCGGGCCGCAGCCCCCATGGAGCGCCGGCGCTCGGGATCCAGCAGTAGCTCGCGCAATGCAGTCGCGAGCTTAATCGCGTCCCGCGCAGGTACAAGGAGACCGTTGACGCTCTGCACCACAACCTCTTTGCATCCGGGGACATCGGTCGTGACCAGGGCACGGCCCACAGCGGCGGCCTCCAGCAGCGACTTCGGGAGTCCTTCACGGTAGGAGGGGAGGCACACAATGCTCGCCCGAGCGAGGACCGCGGGCATGTCCTCCTGATGGTTCCACCACTCAACCACCCCGTTCCTCTGCCAAGCCTCCAGTTGTGCACGCGGAATGGCCGCAGGATTCGCCGGATCCTCCCCTCCCACCAATACAAAGCGCGCGACGATACCCTCGGTACATAGCTGCCTGGCAGCGTCGACGAACTCGCCCACGCCCTTGTCCCAAAGCATGCGAGCGGGGAGCAGGACTATGGGCACGCCGTCAGGCTCCGGCATGACCCGGAACCGGGCCAAGTCCACCCCGGAGCCGCGAATCAGCGCCGTCTGCTCCGCCGGCACCAAGCCGCGAGAGACAAGCAGATCACGGTCATCCGGATTCTGGAACAGGACAATACTCCCAGCCGGCGCGAGCAAGACCCGGAATGCGAATTGCACCCAAGGGCGAAGAAAGCGAGCACGCCGTGTCGTACCGGTGAAGACGAATCCGAGGCCCGCGAGGGCGTTCACCACTCTGGGATGGCCGCCCAGCCGAGCGGCAAGTGAACCGTATAGCACCGGTTTGAGCGCGACATGATGCACGAGCGACGGTCGGACCGAACGATACAATCTCACCAATTCCAGAATAGCCCTGATTTCGCCGAGTGGGGAGCGCCCTTCCCTTCGGAGCCCCACTGGTATCACCTCGCAGCCGGCCGCGCTGATCACCGACCCGTGCGCCTGCACACGGCAGGCGACGACGACCCTATAGCCTGCCCTCACCGCCGCCGTCGCGAGCGCGAGACGATGGGACACGAAATACCAGTCCTCCGTCACCAGATACAAGATGGTTGGACGGGTGCGTGGCATACCTGAAGTCAGCACGGCGGGATGGCGAGATGTGCCTCAGACACGACCGGGGCCGCGTCCGGCGATTTGGCGGACGACTGGGGACAGTGCCACGACCCATTCGCGAGGGGAACCCGTAACGGGGCCATCTTGCCCCTGAGGTCTAACCTAGATGGATTCAACGTCGTGCCCTCTCGTAGGTTCGTCGCGGTCCGGATGAAGCAGCGAGCTCGGTGTAGAGATCAACATACAGGCGAGTGATGGCAGGGAGGGTGAAGTACGCTTCAATGCGCCTGCGCGCCTTTCGGCCAAGCTCGGCGCGGACAGCAGCCGATTCCTGGAGCAGAGACCTCAAGCCCGCGCCGAGTGCTTCAGCATTCCGTGGCGGCACCACGATGCCGGTCTCACCCACGAGCCAGGCGGTGTCACCGACATCCGTGGCGACACACGGCACCGCGCAAGCCATGGCTTCACCGACCACGTTAGGGAATCCCTCGCTGGACGAGGCCAGACACAGGAGGTCGAATGCCGCCATGAGTCGGGCGGTGTTGGCGACCTCCCCGACAGGCAAGACGACGTCGCTGACGCCGAGTGTTCGGGCGAGTCCCATCAGCTCGGCATTCTCCGTCGTCACGTTCGAACCGGCCATGACGAAACGAGCGCCGGGAAACTCCCGCCGTACCAGCGAGACAGCGCGGAGGAAGTTGGCGTGATCCTTCATCGGATGGTAGCGGCCCACCAGACCAACAAGGGGCGTGAGCGGTGTCAGCCCCAGCTCGGCCCGAACGGCGATCCGATGATGGGCGTCTGGGGCGAACCGCTCAGTGTCGAAGCCGTTGGGGATGACGACGGTTCGGTCGGCGGCATAGCCGAGCGCTTCGTGCTGCGCCGCCGCGAGACGGGAGTTGTAGATGATCCGGTCCGGCCGCCGGGAGAGTGCCGCACCGAGACGAATGAGCACCGACGTGAGTGGTTTCTCCGCAGCGAGGGAGTAGACTGAGTGCCGGATGTTCCAGACCACCGGCATGCGTCCCGGCGCCCAGCCGCGAGCCGCCAGAGCGGCCAGATTCCCATGATACATCCAGCCCTGTAATACGCTCGGAGGGTTGGCTCGCATCAACTGCCGCAACCGCAGGAACGCGCCGAGGGAGGGCACGCTGCCGTGGACGCCCAGCGCCTCAACGGAGATGCCAAGCTCGGCAATACGGGGCCCGACCGTCCCAATTTCACGCAGTGAGATTACGCGCCCCGATGCGCGGAGCTCCGGGGAAGCTTCGAGCAATTTCAGGAGAGACAGTTCCGCACCACCCGTGGAGAGGCCGGTGATGATGTGGGTAACGTTCATCCGCAGGTAGTCATGGGTGGCGGGGAGCCGCCACCTGAGATGGTGACTGCTGGCGGTCGACGCTCACGCCTGCGGATCGATCGTAGGCAAGGTCCGCAAGTCGCGGGAGGTAGAACACGACTGTGGCTGTGATGAGGTAGAATCCGCCTTCAAGTACCATCTGAGGGTCCGTGTAAAGCGAGGCAAAGGCTGCAAAAAACATCCATGCCACGCCCAGGGCCCCGAAGGGGCCGGTGGGGGGCATCCCCCGTTCGGCCAACCGATCGACCATCGAAGCGAATACCCCATATAGGAAGGCAACGCAGATTACGCCGAACAAACCGCAGCTGAAATATCCCAAAGTGACGACGTCGGCTGGGATGGTACCGTCAGAGTGCAGGAGGGCCGTGTTCACTGCAGATACAGTCGCGGGTGGCGCGATCCCCGTGAGCCGCTGCGGAATGAGGTAGAACGGAGCGACGGCGAAATCGCTGAACCAGCGATAGGGGACAAGATGGGGCACGTTGACCACGGCGTTGCCGCCGGAGACGAATGGAAAGACCACCTCGACGATGATCCGCTGCAGTGCAAACTTGAGATCGGACCCGAGAATACTCCAACTTTCTCCCAGGGAGGCCTCGGACTGCCTACCCGCGAAGACCTGCTTCCCGAACAGGATAATTCCCGCAAATAGCGCCCCGGCGAATGCCACGAGTCCGACCGGTACGCGCCGCCGACGCAGAGCCCGAGCCAAAGGGATGGTCACAAGGAAGGCCAGCAGCGGGAGGCGCGCCGCCCGGTGAAACATCGTAAGTAGCGCAATCAGCAGGAACGCCACCCCGATAGGCCGTACTAGCGCCCCGCGCACCGGCCGCTCAGCAGACAGCCCCGCCATGACGTACGCCGCCGCCACTGAAAGCGGTGCGATATTCTTGAGAAACGCCCACTTGGTGATGACCGGCGGGTGAGTCCGGAACGCTGCCGCTTCGAAGATGAGTGGACCCAGCCCACCGATGCTCACGGTATACCAGAAAAGCGCGCAGGATCCCACGATGCCTAGAATCACGGCCCGACTATAGACCGCGTGGGCAGGGGGTGGCGCCGGCCACGAGCGTAGCCTGCCCGTAGCGGTGGTCACGCGAGCGACGCCGTAGCCCATCACGATGCAGAGGTAGCTTAGCAGACCGAGCAGGGCCGCGTAGATCCACTGCGTCCCGGCAGGGTCGAATTGGAGGATCCAATCCCACCCCGTCCATCGGAACACGCGCAAGTCGCTCGCGGCAAACATGAGGGGCGCGACGCAGTAGGCGAGGAAGTAGATCGCGCTAATTAACCTAAGCGTGTCCACCGGGCGACTCGCGCGCCACCGAGCGGCCTCGACCCCAAGAATCGTCACCGCAAGCACAGCGACGGCAGACAGGAGTTGCCAGCGGACTCCCACGGACTCAGAGCATCCCGTACCCCGTCAACACCCACTCAGTGCCGTCAAATTCGACGTCGACGAAGGCGGAGGTGTTGGCAGGGATTGTCTTGAGCGCCCCGACGAGCAATCTGCCTGGACCGCCACCCGTCCGGACGACCCGGAACCGGGCGCCCGGATAGGCACCAGCCGTCGATAGTGTAACGGTGCGGTCTGAACGCAACGGAGCCGTCATTCGCTGGACGGGCGCGTCGATGTCGGCCCGCAGGGCGAGGTCCATGTCACCCCGGTCGGGGGACACGCTGGAGACCTGGAGCGTGCGCCCCGCGGTATTCGGAATCAGATGCTTGTTGAGGAACTTCCCCTCCGTATGTACTCCGTGGAGGATCAGATTGTTGCCGACAATGCTGTTATCGACAAAGCCATAGTTGGACTGGGTCGCCATGTTCCCGATCACCGTCGAGGCAATAAGGGTCGGCGCCAGCGTGATTTCTCCCGCCATCATGCAACCGATGTAAGTACAGCCTCGACCATTGAGGGTGATCGGGTGACCCATACTTCCATACCGGCAATTCACCACGTGTAGCCCAAAGGTCACCGCATCGGCGAAGATATTCCGCACGATACAGTTCGTGATGAAGAAATCATCGCACCCGGGGACTCGAATTACTCCTCCACCCGTCGACAAGTTGACCACGTGGCGGCCCCGAGCCGCCGTGTCTGGGCCACCCATCTGGATGGAGACGCCCTCGTTCCCGGGTGTGGTGGTGAAAGGCGCGATCCGGCAGTTCGCGATCATCGCCCCGGCGCCTGCATCTCCATCGAACTCGATTCCGACATCGATATTGGCTATCGAGCAGTCGAGGAACCTGAAGTTCTCGCCCTTGACGACGTGGATCGCCCGTCCACCGATATAGGTGGGGGGACTGGCACTCTCAATGGCGATGAAATGGAACTCGACCTGGGCGAATTTGACGGTGAACGCATCACCTGCATGTTGCTTCAGGATGGTGGTTGTCCCCTGGGCACCGCTCCCCATGATCTTGATCTGGCCCTGATCTAGGACCAGGGGCTGAGTCACCTTATAAACGCCGGGTGGGAAGAACAGCGTCTTGCCACGCGCTCCCGCTATCGCTGCGCGAATCGCAGCGGTATCATCGGTCGTACCATCACCCTTAGCACCGTACTGACGCACATTGTCCCACGTATCCGTGGGATCAGCCGCACCCTCTCCCGCCGCTCCGCCCCACAGCTGACCCCTTCCACTGCCGAGCAACCCACTCATGAAGACGGCCCCTGCAAAACCTCGCCGAGACAGGGCATCCGACATATCGCCTCCCGGATTCGTGCCTGATAGAGATACTATGCGCCACCAGCGGCGCTAGACCTGGTCCGCCTGCGGCTGCAGCAATGAAAGGTATCGCCTTCCGGCGGCTTCGGCTGAGAACTCGCTCGCGCGACGGACAAGGGCTTCTCGATCCGCAGGGGTGTCAAGAGTAGCCGCCATCGCACCCGCGAGTTCGACGGGAGCCCGACAGGGCACCAATCGGCCGAACCGTCCGTCCGCGAGGATCTCGGAGGGGCCGCTTGGTGCGCGCGTGCTCACGACCGGGGTGCCACACGCCATCCCCTCCACGAGCACATTCCCGAAGCCTTCGTAAATCGATGAGAGTACGAGCAATGAGGCGCGACGCATGTACGGGAATGGATTCGCCTGAAAGCCCCCGAACCAGACGTCCTCGTCAAGCCCGAGGCGGGCGACAAAATCGCGGAGCTGGGGTTCCTGGCTCCCGGTGCCGAGGATGGCCAGCCGCGCATTACGGTCACGCCTCAGCAGCGCGAACGCCTCGACGAGTGTCGGCATGTCCTTCTGAGGCTCGAGCCTGCCGACCGAAAGTATGACGGGCACTTCGCTTCGCTCGAACCAGGGGTGGTTCACAGGACATTCGGAAGCACGCAGCAACGCCGGAGTCACGATCGGGTTGTGGATCACGGCCATGGCCGTCACCGGGATAGAGGTGAGCGCCGAAAGCTCCTCCGCCACGCCGGCCGAAACCGCGACAATCCCGTCCGCCCGCCTATACGTATGAGACAGAAGGCGCTGGAGCAGGCGCACCTTCCAGCCCGGTTCCGCGAGTCCCGAGGTACGGAGCGCCACATGGGCGCTCACCACGAGGCGGGTCCTGACCCCTCCAAGCATCCGCGCCAGCACAGCTGCGACATTCGCGTGATCCATAACGGAAAGAAGCGCTGCCGGCCGAGCCCTTCGTAGATACCCAGCGAGGAAGGGGATTGCCGTGAGCACCCCAGAGGCGTTGAGATTCACGACCCGCACCCGAGCCGGGATCGCCTCGCGGAGCACTCCCTCTCCTTGGCAGACGACGACATCCACCGGATAACCCCACTCCGCGAAGACGGCCGCTAGGTTCACCACCACTCGCTCCGCGCCGCCACCCTTAAGGGAAGGGACGAAGAACGCGAGCAGCGGCTTCGTCGGCTGGGTCATCTCGCTGGGGTACAAAGCACGTTCTGAAATGCACCCAGAGTAGCCACGGTCAGCGATCGCAGACGTCCGTGGCGCCCGATAGTCTCGAAGGTGTAGCCCAGTTCACCCAGGAAGCGCAGCAGGTCCTGCTCATTGTACCCCGCAGCCCGGCTCGTCTCCTCCTGCACCTCAATCACGACGTAAGGCCGGAAGCGCAGGAGTGTCTCGCGGGCCCCCTGCAGCACGAACAACTCGGCACCCTCCACGTCGACCTTGAGCACGTCGAGCCGGGAAATCCCACGCTGAGCGAGAAAGGCGTCCAGCGTCGTGACGCTGGTCTCCCCGACCGCGTGCTGGCGTTCCTGGGTCGGATACAGCGTCAGGACGCCCTCGTGCCTCGTACCGTCCGCGAACGCTCCTCCTGCATCGTACAGCGTACCCCGTCCCGCGGTCGCGCCGAGCGCGTGCGGGACCACCTCGACATTGAATCCGGTATTGCGTCGGACGTTGGCCCTCAGTCGCTCGGCCATGAGCCCAGACGGTTCGAATGCATACACCTTCCCCTCGGGACCGACCCTCGACGCCATCGCGAGAGAAATTTCGCCGATATTGCCGCCGACATCGACAGCGACACCGCCCGTCGGCACAATCCGGTCAAGCACGGCGAGCACATCCCGGCTGTAGGCGCCATACCAGAAGAGATGGCTGCCCATGTGCTCCCCCAGTTGCACCTCGAGTTGCTGACCGCGGTCGTACCGGATGACTGCACCCGCCTTCACGTGCGACATCGCCCGGCGCAGCGGCTCGAGTAGGAGCACCATGCCCGGGATTCCTCGTAGCCCCACGGTCACTCGCCTGGCCACGCGAAGCGCAAGCATACCCATTCTCATTGCGATGTCACCTTGGCCCGGAAAGTCTGCAAGATAAATCGGAACCTGGTCCGGGCATCAGCCACATCCAGGAGATAGATCGAGAGCCCGAAGCCGAGGATGCCGACTAGCACTTGCAGGCCGAGGGAGGCCGCACCCCTCAACCCCGCGAGCGGCCAGAGGCAGGCGGCCATGATGAGCGAGGCTGCCGACACCTTCACCCAAGCAGCCCACGGAATCGGCACTTGCCGTCCGCGCGATCCGAGCGCGAGGCTGAGCCCACATCCGGAGGCATAGGCCACCAAGGTCGCTAGAGCCGCACCCGTCGCGCCAAGGGAAGGAATCCACCAGATATTAAGCCCGACGTTGGTCAGGGCAGCCAAGCCACTCACCCACACCTGGACCCCCGTCGCACGGCCCAGTTGATAGCTGAGGTCAAAGTAATACGCCTTGAGACCGGCGAATACGGCCGACAGGCCTATGATGGGGAGAATGGTGGCCGCCGATGCGCGGAACTGCTGGCCCACGAGGACGTGTGTAATGTTTCCCGCGAGCAGCAGCAGCCCGGTAACCGCCGGCGCTGCGACAAGGTAGAGGATGGTCCCGTGGATTCGAAGCTGCCGATCTGCCACCGAGAATTCGGCCTGCTCCACCGCGCGGACTGTGAGCGGAAACGCCGCCAGATTCACGATCATTAGCAGCGCCGTGATCGATTGATACGCCAGGTCGTATCCCACCGCGTACCGGCCAACCTCTCCGACGCCCGCGAGCAAGCCGAGGAGGTACCGGTCCGAACTGCTCACCACGTACTCCAACGCGAAAGTGGCCGTCAGAGGGAGCCCGTAGTGGAGCAACTCGCGCTGGATGCGCGGAGAAGCCGATTCGTGCCAGATGCGCCCCCAGACCCGACGTGCCAGGACGAGTGGCGAAACGACATACCCCGTCAACACCCCGACTAGCACCCCGACCGGACCATAGCCAGTTGCGGCCAGTGCGGCGCCGACAGCCAATCCGAGTGCCGAGCGGAGCAGCGCGACCATCCCGTACCTGGTCGGCTCGAGGTCTACCAACAGTAGCTCGAGCGAGAGATCGTACCATCCTTGAGCCGATAGGATGAGAAGGCCGAGGAGCACAATGGAGGGAGGAAGCTTCGCGGGCACCCCCACGATCAACACGACCGCCAGCAGGGCTGCCAATCCAACCATGACCAGGTATCCGCGCCGCAGGGTGGCGAGGAAGACGCCCCGACGCTCCGCATGGGTGGTGAGGAAGCGCCGTGCGCCAGAGCGGAGCCACTGGAATAGCGCCGCGCTGCCGATTCCCACTGTGGCAATAACGAGCGCGTAGCGCCCGTATTCCTCAGGGCCCAAGAGCCTGGAGTACAGGACGACGGCGAGGAAATTCAGAAGGCCGGCACCGCCCCGGGTCGCTGCGTAGATCAGGGCGTTCTTCAGGAACACGAGCCGAACCGTGCTTCCGCAGAGGACGGAGTCATTCCCGCCATGCCTGAAACATCAGCACATCCCACAGCAGGTAGTGCCAGTCCCGGCCACCCGCCTGGTGTTCCATCCACTTCCGCCGAATGGCCTCCGGCTCAAACACGCCATCCACCCTGAGTCGCCGCTCATCCAGCAACGCCTCGCCCCACTCCCGCAACGGTCCCCGCAGCCAGCTCTGAATCGGTACTCCGAAGCCCATCTTCGGCCGCTCGGTGAGTTCCGGCGGAACGTACCTCGCCAGCAGGTGCTTCAGCGCCGCCTTCCCACCGCCCTCCATTGATCGGAGTCTGGGCGGCATTCGCCAGGCCAGTTCGAAGACACGGTGGTCCAGCAGCGGTGCCCTGGACTCGAGGCCCACCGCCATCGCCGCGCGATCCACTTTTACCAGAATGTCATCAGGCAGGTAGCTCACACTGTCGAGGTACATCATTCGTGAGAGCGGATCATCACCCGGCAACTGTCGAGTCACGTCGGTCAGTGCCGTGGGGAGTTCCTGCGATCCCAGAACCACCCGTTCCGGATGCGGCCAATGCGAGACGAGGTCCCGGTAGAGTTGTTCGAACGTCTCCCGGGAAAGAAGTCCCGCAGCCTTTAGCACTCGGTCACCCGTGATGCGCCCGCGAAACCCCTGTGGCATCGGAGCTCCAAGCGGAGCGAGTACTCGATCCCACCCTTTCGCGGACACGAGGGAAATTGCCCGTCCGGTCGCATTGCGCATCGGCTGGGGAATCTTCCGCATTCTGCGCCACAACCGCTGCCCGAGCGCGTACCGCGAGTAACCGCCGAAGAGTTCGTCCCCGCCATCCCCGGAGAGGATCACGGTCACGTGTCGCCGTGCCAATGCGGCCACCAGTGCTGTAGGAACCTGCGAGCTGTCGGAGAACGGCTCGTCGTACATCCCGGGGAGTCGTGGCACGACCGCGAGCAGGTCGGACGGCGTGACCATCATTTCCGTGTGGTCCGTGCCGAGATGGCGCGCGACAGCGCGGGCGCAGCTGGCTTCATCCCACTCGGCCTCGTGGAAGCCGATGGTGAAGGTGCGCACTGGCCGCGAGCTCTGACGCTGCATCATCGACACGATGAGCGACGAATCGATGCCACCGGACAGGAATGCACCGAGAGGCACATCCGCAATCATCTCATCCCGAACTGTCGCCTCAAGCTGCAACCCGAGTGCATCGAGATACTCGGTATCCGCGCCGCGGAATGGCTCCGCAAGCCCAGCCTGCACCGCGTCTAGCGCAGACCAATAAGGGATGAGCTCCGGTGCGGCGGAGACCGATGTGAAGCGGGCGATCCTGCCGGGCTCGAGCTTCTGGATGCCCTGATATATGGAGTAGGGTGCGGGGATGCAGTTGTGACGGAGAAAAAGGGCGATTGCGCCTCGATTGAGCTCCCTGCCACACGCCGGATTGGCCCGGAGCGCCTTGAGCTCAGATCCGAAGAGCAGCGTCGTCCCCTGAACACCGTAGTACAACGGCTTCTCCCCGATCCGGTCCCGCACCAGGCTCAGCTCGCGGCGCTCCCGGTCCCACAGCGCGAACGCGAACATCCCCGCGAAGCGCTTCGTCGCCTCGATGAGCCCGAGCCGCTCGATGACCGCAAGCATGATCTCGGTGTCCGAATGTCCCCGGAACCGCGTGCCGCGTGCCTCTTCCTCTCGGCGCAGTTCGGCGAAGTTGTAGATCTCGCCGTTGAAAACGATGACGAATCGGCCACCTGCCGACGTCATCGGCTGGTGGCCTTCCGGAGAGAGATCGAGAATGGAGAGCCTGCGGTGCCCGAGCGCGATGCCCGACTCTGAGTCAAGCCACTGCCCCTCATCATCCGGGCCGCGATGCCTGATGGAGTCGGTCATCCGCCGGAGCGTCGTCGCGGCCTCGCCCCCGGCGGCTCCCCCGCCCCAGAAACCCGCAATGCCGCACATGGTTAGACGAGAGTCGGGTGGGAGAATGCCATGGCGTGAAATTATAAGGACTTAGGTCGGTGGCGGGGAGGGTCTGGCCCACCGATTCGAGGGCGCGGGCCGCCCGAAGCAATCCCCAATCCGTCGAGATACGCTATTCCCGTTCGCCTCTCGGCAATCAGCGTCTGGCAGCACACGGACGCGGCACGATGTGCATCCGGCGTACCAGAACACCACCTTCCCTTTGGAAACAACGTGCGGGAGCGAGCAAAATAGTAGTGTGATCGCGCCAAATACTGTGCAGGGTGAGCCAAGGAGTGTGCAGGCCGACCCGAAGACTGTTCAGAGCCGATCGAAGAGCGGAGCGCCCGACCCAAGGACGGCGCAGTCCGACTTGAATGCCGTGCGGGCCGCGCCCAAGGCGGTGCAGCCCGCGCCCAATCCTGCGCAGACCGAGCCCAGGACTGCGCAGCTCGACCCGCAGGGTGTGCAGGGCGACAAAAACACTGTGCATTGCGACAAAAGCAGTGTGCATCGTCCGAGAAATACTCTGCATCACGAGCCCAGGGCTGTGCATCGCGAGCCCAGGACTGTGCACTCGGCCAAGAATGCTGTGCATACCGAGCGCAATCTTACGGGGTGAGCCAGCAGGAGTGTTCAGCGAGCGCCGAGAAGTGACGCCTGGGCGCCAAGTGGGTCGCCGGGTGTCTGCAAAGGGGGGCACTGGGACCCGGGGACCGCGGGCCGATGGCTGCCGCGGGGAGTGTCTGATTCTTTGTGTATGGGCCGTGCTTCAGCCGCGGCTCGAACCGAGGCGGGGATAGCCCGTCGCTGAAGCGACCCACAGGGGACTTCGAGCCGGGTCGCGCTGCGCGCTCCCAAAGGCCCTCGGTCTCGGCCCGGCAGATATCGCTGAAGCGACCCCAGGGGGAGCCGTACTCAGGTGGCCTGCTGGGTGTCCCTGACTCGCGATGGCTTCGGGATGGAAGTGATCAAGGTCAGTTCACTGACCTGAGCCGAGCCGCGGCTTCAGCCGCGAGCTCGGTTTCGGGGCGAGGGGGAGCCGGGGTCTCCGGGTAACACGGCGGACCTAGTAGTCCAGCGGCGTCGCCAGCGCCGTTGCCCACTGCGCCTCGAGGCCGAGCTCGCTCACCTTCCGCTCGAGCAGCGGCCGGTCGATCTCCGCCACACTGACCTGCAGCATCCAGGCGATGTCCCGCAAGTGCTTCGACGAGCCGCCCTGCTTGAAGAATTCCAGCTTGCGAAGGATCACCGTCTCTGCTGGCGGCACGTAGAATTCGTTCGAGGGAAACGCTGCAGCGAGTCGGCCGGCATCCCTTCCCTGCAGTGCAAGAACGAGATCCACACCGCGGGTCAACCGGGGCTCACCGTAGATCGCTGCGGCGACCGACCCCGTAACCATGTAGCCGAATCCGGCGCGCCCGATCGGGATGGCGAAGAGCGGGACGAGATCAGGCAGATCCACGACGGAACACCTCACGCGTGGCGGCCGTACGCTCCTCCGGGGACAGGTGTGGATTACGGTGATCAACTCCCGATTCGACCAGCGCCCAGGCCAGCCGGAGCATCGATTGGACCGCCGCGAGCTTCTGCTCCGGCGTCATCGCCCGGTAACCCTCCACCTGCAGCTGAAGCACATGGTCGGGAGTCCGCATCAGTACTCCAACGGCAGCCCGATCGTCTTGGCGTCGCGCGCGGAGAGATAGATCCCGATCAGCAGCTCCAGGGAGCGAAGCCCCTCCCGTCCGTCGGTCTCGGGCAGCGCCTCGCCCCGGAGCGCGCGGATCACGTTGTCGTAATAGAGCGGGTGACCGAAGCCGTAGACCGAGCTGGTCTCGTAACTGGCCTGGCGCACCAGGTCGTCGTCCGCATCCTTGTCGGCGAACTCCCACTTCTGGATCTCGTTCACCGCGACCCCGCCGAGCCGGACGGTGCCGTGCTCCCCGATCACGGTGAGCGAGCCCTCGAAATTCTGCTTGTGGGTCAGCATGGTCACGTTGACCGAGCCGAGCGCCCCGCTCCGCCAGCGGATGTTGGCGACACCGGTGTCCTCGACCTCGATGTGCCGCTCGAGCGTGGCGGTAAAGGCGTGGACGCTCTCCACCGGACCGATCAGCCAGTCGAGCAGGTCCACGTAGTGACTCGCCTGGTTCATGAAGGCGCCGCCGTCGAACTCCCAGGTCCCGCGCCAGGGCGCGCTGTCGTAGTACTCCTGCGGACGGCACCAGAAGACGTTCACCGCGACCATGTAGA
Organism: uncultured Gemmatimonadales bacterium; assembly: GCA_963817435.1. Classification (GTDB taxonomy): domain Bacteria; phylum Gemmatimonadota; class Gemmatimonadetes; order Gemmatimonadales; family GWC2-71-9; genus JADJOM01. The sequence continues at coordinate 168,864 of CAWFNY010000001.1, read as the reverse complement.
TCCGGCCGAAGCGCCGCCGGTCGATCGCCCGCTTCAGCAACTGGATGGTGGCGTTGCGCCGGTTCTGCTTGACGACGAAGAGCTGCACCCCCGCCTTGTCGCAGGCGGCGACCATCGCCTTGCCGTCGTGCCATCTGGTGGCCATCGGCTTCTCGGTGACGACATGCCGTCCCGCCTCGGCCGCCTGAATCGTCTGCGCCGCATGGATCCCGCTCGACGTCGCCAGCACGATCACGTCGGCGTTCGACCGGGCAAGCAGCTCCTCGAGGGTGCGGAAGCCCGGCACCTGGGTGCGCGCCATCGCGGCCGTCAGCGCCTCGGGATTGGTGTCGCAGACGGCGACCAGCTCCGCCCGCTCCTTGTGCTGCTCGAAGGCCTCGATGTGCTTGCCGGCGATCCGGCCGCACCCCACCAGGGCGAAGCGGATGCGGCGATTGGAGATGGGAATCGGTGAGAGAGGCATGGGCTGGAGTATACAGGGAAAACGGAGGAGCCGGAACGGGGCAGCGAAAACGTAGGGGCGGAGCTTAGCTCCGCCCCGCTATACGACTTCCCGGCCACGCGATCGATCAAGATTTCGGAGGGGCGGGGCAGAGCCCCGCCCCTACCCCGGCATTGGCTACGTATTCACCACCCCCGACAACCCCACCAGCTTGCCATGCCCGTCCTCGCGGATCACGCCGCGGGTATCGAGGACCAGCGGCGCCTCACGCATCACCCGGCTGTAGTCGATCGCGCTGTGGTCGGTCACGATGAGGGCGAGGTCGCTGCCGCGGAGCGCCGCATCGGTGAGCGCCACGCTGTGCATCGGCAGCCCCTTGATGGGCGTATGGCCGTCGTCCTGGATGGTGGAGACATGCGGGTCGTGGAAGCTGACCTCCGCCCCCTTCTCCTGCAGCAGGTTGATGATGTCGAGCGCGGGGCTCTCGCGCAGGTCGCCGATGTTCTTCTTGTAGGCGACGCCGATCACCAGGACCTTGCTCCCCTTCATCGCCTTGCGCCGCTCGTTGAGCGCGTCGATGGCCTTGGTGACGACGTAGGCCGGCATCTCGGCGTTGATCTCGCTGGCGAGCTCGATCATCCGGGTCTTGAAGTGCAGCGTCCGCATCTTCCAGGAGAGGTAATGCGGATCGAGCGGGATGCAGTGCCCGCCCAGTCCGGGACCAGGCGTGAACTTCATGAAGCCGAAGGGCTTGGTCGCGGCGGCCTCGATGACGCCCCAGACATTGAGCCCCAGCTTGTCGCATGCCTGCGCCAGTTCGTTCGCCAGCGCGATGTTGATCATGCGGAAGGTGTTCTCGTACACCTTCACCAGCTCGGCGGCCTCGGGACTCTCGACCGGCACCATGGTGTCGAACACCTTGCCGTACAGCGCCAGCGCGAGCTGGTTGCAGCGCGGCGTGATGCCGCCGATCACTTTGGGGGTGTTGCGGGTATGCCAGACCGGGTTCCCCGGGTCCACCCGCTCGGGACTGAAGCAGAGCGCGAAGTCCACGCCCACCTTGAGCCCCGTGGACTCGAAGATCGGCAGCAGGACTTCTCTGGTCGTGCCGGGATAGGTGGTGCTCTCGAGGATGATGAGCTGACCGGGACGGAGGCCGGCCTTGCACGACTCGGCCGCCGCGACGACGTAGGAGAGATCGGGGTCCTTGGTCTTGTTGAGCGGCGTCGGCACGCAGATCGAGATCGCGTCGCACTCCGCCAGGCGCCCGAAGTCGGTGGTGGCGCGGATCAGCCCCTTGCTGACGAAGCCGGCCAGGGTCTCGGTCGGCACGTCCTCGACATGACTCTTCCCGGCGTTGATCGCCGCGCAGACCGGTTCGCTGATGTCGCAGCCGATGACGCGGAACCCGCTCCGGGCAACTTCGACCGCCAGCGGCAGCCCGACGTACCCGAGACCGACAATGCCGACTGTGGCTTCGCCGCGCTGAATCCGCGCCTGCAATTGGTCGAGACCGTCCGCCATGACTGCTCCCTGCCGTGAGGAAAGTGAAAGTGCTGCAACGAGATGCGCAGCGATGCTTCGAAGCTACCCAGAGACCCGCCCTTCCTGCCACCCGGGCGAGTGCAAGAGCCGAGCCTCGACCCGGAGTCCGACCGCCGCCGATTGTGAAGCTGTCAGACCCTTGTGAAAGATTTCACATTTGATAATTATACGGTGTCCGGTACGGTTCGGGAACTGAGGTCCGCCTCCAGCCCCCGAGCCAGCGCAGTCTTGAGTCACTCCCCTAGGAGACACGTCCATGGCCACCGCAACGCCGCCTGTGAGCAAGAACGCGGTCTATCCGCGCGATGAGATCGCCAAGCTGCTCGCCCCACCGGAGACGGAGCATCCCGGCACCAAGCTCCGCCGGATCCTGCATGAGGCGCGCGACAAGGGCTCCTTCGTTCACACGGCCGGCGCCTACGACGCCTACACCGCGGCGCTCATGACCCGCCTCGGCTTCAAGGCGCTGTACGGCAGCGGCTGGCAGCTCGCCGCGGTGAAGAACATGTATCCCGACATCGGCGTGTATCAGTCGCAGCAGATGGTGGAGCTGGCGCTCGAGCTGTGGAAGGGCATCGAGGGCGCGCGCCACACCCACTACTACGACACCGAGGGCAAGGAGCTGCTCTCCGTGCCGCCGATGTTCGTGGACATGGAAGCCGGCTTCGGCGGCCCGACCCAGACCTTCGCGCTCGCGACCGAGCTGGTGCGGGCCCGCGTCGGCGGCGTCCACCTCGAGAACCAGGATCCGGCCGACCGGACCTGCGGCCACATCGTGAGCGTGGGCAAGGCCAAGCGCGACAAGGTGCTGGTGCCGCGCGCCGCCTGGCTGGCCAAGCTCAAGGCCATCAAGGCCGCGGCCGAGTGCAACGGCACCGACATGGTGATCATCGCGCGGACCGACTCGGTGGACGGTGCGCTTCCCGGCCAGGGCCCGGGCGGCGTGAAGATGGCGGTGGAGGATGCGTGGGAGGCGGCGGAGCTGGGCTGCGACGTGATCTGGGCCGAGTTCAACAACGTCGACCTCGAGCAGCCGAGGGCGTTCGCCGAGGGGGTACGCAAGTACTATCCGAACCAGATGCTGGGCTTCAACCTCTCGCCCTCGCTGTACTGGGGCAAGGCGAAGAAGGCGGGCACGCTCATCACCAACCAGCAGCTCGCCGACCTGGGCTACACGCTCCAGTTCTCGACCCTGTTCAACTTCCGCACCGCCGGCCTCGCGCTGGACAAGGGGCTGCGCAAGTTCGCCGCGAAGGGTCTCGACGCGCTCGCCGATCTGCAGATCGAAGAGGACGAAGCGCCGGGCGGCCCGCCGATGACCAAGATGCACCAGAAGCTCGCGGGCATGAACCGCTGGCTGATTCTGGAGTCGGTGCTCAGCGGGAAGGCGTAAGGCAGAGAGGGAAGAGGGAAGAGGGAAGCCGTTCCCCTTCCCCCTTCCCTCTTCCCTTTGTGGTCCGATCGCCGCAGCGCCCGCTCTCTCCTACCCCACCGCCCTCCGCGGCGCAGGCGTCTCGGCGGAGACCTCGAGGCCCTCGCGGCGGAGCTGCTCCGCCTGCCACGGCGCCAGGCGCACGCTCACGACGTGCTGCTCCCCCTCGATGGTCTGCTGCAGCACCTCACCCAGCCGATACAGTGACGCGAGCCGGGCCCCGTCCCCGAGCGGCACGAAGACCGTGACCGGCGGCCGGAGCGAGCGCTCCCGGCGGCGCAGCTCGTTCTTGACCTGATCCAGTCCGTCGATCCGCTGGGTGGTGCCGAGCAGCGCATCGGGATGCAGCTCCCGGGCCCGTGCCGCAAAGGCGGACGGATCCGGCACCGCATCCATCTTGTTGAAGAGCGGAATCACCGGCATGCTGCCGATGCCGATCTCGGCCAGCACCTCGTCCACGACGACCATCTGCTCTTCCCACCCCGGGTGGCTGGCGTCCACCACGTGCAGGAGCAGATCGGCCTCCCGCACCTCTTCCAGCGTGGCCCGGAAGCTCGCCACCAGATGGTGCGGCAGCTTGCGGATGAAGCCGACGGTATCGGAGACCCGCGCCCGGCAGCCCTCGCCGAGATCGATTTCACGGGTCAGGGTGTCGAGCGTGGCGAAGAGCCGGTCCTCGACGAAGATCCCGTGTTCCCCCGAAAGCATCCGCAGCACGCTCGACTTGCCGGCGTTGGTATACCCGACCAGCGCGACGTTGAGGAGCGGCGACCGCCCGGCACGGAGCACGTCGCGGTGCCGTTCCCACTCCAGCAGCTTCTCGCGGAGGAGCTGGATCTTCTTGCGGATCATCCGCCGGTCGGTCTCGAGCTGGGTTTCGCCAGGGCCCCGGAGACCGATACCGCCGCGGATACGCGAAAGGTGGGTCCACATCCGCGCCAGGCGCGGCAGCAGGTACTCGAGCTGCGCCAGCTCGACCTGCAGCTTGGCCTCGTGGGTGCGGGCGCGGGTCGAGAAGATGTCGAGGATGAGCTCGGAGCGGTCCATCACCCGGACCTTGAGCTCCTTCTCGAGGTTGGCGCCCTGATTGGGCGTCAGCTCCTCGTCGAACAGGACGAGGGTCCCCTTCTCCGCCTCGAGCAGGGCGTGCAGCTCCTCGACCTTGCCCTCACCGATGAGGGTCGCGGGATTCCGGGAGGCGATCTGCTGGGAGAGGCGGCCCACGACGAGGGCGCCGGCGGTGTCGGCGAGGCGGGCCAGCTCGTCGAGATGTTCGGTCAGGTTCCGCGCGTCATCCGAGCCCTTGAGCGGCGCGCCAACCAGCACGGCGCGCTCGGCGGGTGGCTCGATCGTGATCAGGTTGCGAATGTCAGGCTCCGTATGCCTACGGCTTGAGAAGCGGGACGTTGCCCTGCCCCGTGAATGGCACGTCGAACGCCGGAATGTTCGGCGCGGTGATCGTGGCGGTGCCCTTGATGGCGTAGTTGACGGCGCCGTAGCTCAGGACCGAGCGCGCCGCGGAGGCGACGCCCGACCAGCGGAAGGTCAGCGGCAGCGTCAGCAGGGTGGTATCGCGGCCCGCCAGCGAGAAGGGATTCGAGAGGTCGATGTCGCCGAAGTGGTTCCCCTCGATGTCCAGCCCGGCCTGCACCCGGGTGCCCTGCAGATTGATCTTGTTGGGATTGTGGAAGGCCAGCACCAGGTCGAGGGTGCCGCCTGACAAGCCGACGTTGCGCAGCGAGAGGTGGTCCAGCCGGACGTCAGGCTGCAGCACCGAAAGCGGGTTGACCGTACCCGGTCCACACGCCACGACCAGGGCGACGAGCGCCAGGGGGAGGAGTTTTCTCATGGCCGGAATATAGCGGGGTGCACCGTTTGTCATCCCGAGCGCAGCGAGGGATCTCTGCGGGACGGGCTGGGTGCCGGTCCTCAAGAGATCCCTCGGTCGTTCCACTCCCTCGGGATGACATCCCAGGTTCACTTACCCGCCCGCCGCCTCCCGCTCTGCTTCTCCCACCACTCCATCCGTTCCCGGATCCGCTTCTCGAACCCCAGTTCGCCCGGATCGTAGAACTTCTGGTCGCGGAGCGACTCGGGGAGGTAGTCCTGCGGGATGTACCCGGTGGCGGAGTTGTGGGCGTACTGATACCCCTTGCCGTAGCCCAGCTCCTTCATGAGCCCGGTCGGAGCATTGCGAATGTGCAGCGGCACCGGTTCCGCCGGTGTCCGGCGCGCCGCCTCGAGCGCCTGCCACAGCCCCATCGCGGACCGGTTCGACTTGGGCGCGGTCGCCAGGTAGATGGTCATCTCCGCCAGCGGGAGATACCCCTCCGGCGGCCCGAGCATGTGATAGGCATCGCGAGCGGCGATCGCGAGCTTGAGGGCTTCGGGATCGGCCAGACCGATGTCCTCCGCGGCCATGGCGATCGCCCGCCGGAAGAGCGTCATCGGGTCTTCCCCGCCCTCCAGCATCCGCGCCATCCAGTACAACGCGGCCTGGGGGTCGCTGCCCCTTAGCGACTTGTGATAGGCGCTCAGGATGTTGAAGTGGGACTCACCGCTCTTGTCGTACGCCGCGACCCGGCGGCCGAGCGCCTGGACGATCTCCGCTTCGGTGAGGGCCCCGCGCGGACCGACCATCCGCGCGGCGTTCTCGAGCACGGTGAGGGCCCTCCGGGCGTCGCCATCGGACTGCTCGGCCAGCAGTGCAAGGGCGTCCGGCTCGACGGTGAGTTCGAGATGGCCGAGCCCGCGCTCCCGCTCGGCCACCGCCCGTTCCAGCAGCCTGCGGATCGTCTCGGCCGAGAGAGGCCGCAGCACGAACACCTGGCAGCGGGACAGGAGCGCACCGTTCAGCTCGAAGCTCGGGTTCTCGGTGGTGGCGCCGATCAGCGTCACCGTCCCCCGCTCCACATGCGGCAGGAAGGCGTCCTGCTGGGCCTTGTTGAAGCGGTGGATCTCGTCGCAGAAGAGCACGGTGCCTCGCCCCATGACGCGGCGCTGCTCGGCCTCCCTGATGATCTCCTTCACCCGGGCCACGCCATCGAGCACCGCGGAGAGCTCGACGAATTCGCGATCGGTGTGCTGGGCGATGAGCCGGGCGATCGTGGTCTTGCCGGTGCCCGGCGGCCCCCAGAAGATGGCGCTCCCGACGTCGCCCCGGCGGATGGCATCGCCGAGTGCCCGCCCGGGGCCGAGCAGCTCCTCCTGTCCGAGGCACTCCTCGAGCGTGCGCGGCCGCATGCGCGCGGCCAGCGGCTCCGGTGCGGCGAAAAGCGACGGCGCGCTCACTTGAGCCCCGCCGCCTCGACCAGGAGCCGGGTGAGGAAGAACATCCCCGCGCCTCCGAAGAAGCTCGTGGGGAGCCGCCAGTTGCGGCGGGCCTGGAATTCGGGGACCAGGTTGGAGGCGGCGACGTACAGCGTGACGCCGGCGGAGATCGCCAGGCCGTGATCGGCCAGTGGCGCACTCGCTTCGGTCAGCAGCACGCCCAGGATGGTGGCGACGCCGAGCAGCGCGGAGGCGCCCAGCGCGCGCATCCGGCTCTGCCCGCCGGCGAGCATGACGCTCGACATGGCGAGACCTTCGGGCAGCTTGTGAAAGAAGACGGCGAGGAAGAGCAGCAGCCCGAGGTGCCCCGACACCAGGAACCCGCTGGCGATCGCCACGCCATCGAAGAAGGTATGCAGCAGGAGTCCCAGCAGTGCCGACAGCCCCTGGCGCGCGCTGATGTGATGGGTCTCCTCGCCGAAATGGAAATGCGGGACCATGACATGCTGGGCGAGATGGACGGCGAGATAGCCGAGGAGGATGTACACCGCCGCGTCGCTGCGCCGGGCGATCGCCTCCGGCGCCACTTCGAGCAGGGCGACGGCGAGCATGAAGCCGGCGCCGAAGGCGACGAAGAGCTCGATGACGGCGAGGCTGCGCCGCTCGTGGCGCACCACGGCATAGCCGCCGGCGAGATTGCCCAGCGCGGCGATCAGCGCGAACAGCAGCGCGCTCACGCGAGAGCCCGGGCGCGGGTAAGCAGCGTCTCCCGGCTGTTGAGTGCGGGATCGTCCACGACCAGCGACAGCAGGTGGTCGAGCACCGCGCCCATCTGGGGCCCGGGGGCGAGGCCGATCTCGCGCAGATCATTGCCGGTCACCGCGAGCTGCTTCCGGGTGAGCGGCTCGTTCCGTTCCCGGATGCCGCGCAGCACCGGCTCCCAGAGCGGCAGCGCGCCGTGCCGCACCCGCCAGAGCGTGGTGTGATCGTCGGCGGCATCGCCGACCGCCGCCATCCAGCGTCTCACGCTCAGCGGGGAGTTGTCCACGGGCTCGGCCGGCCCCGTCATCACGGCCATCGCGCGGGCGATTTCGGCGTTGGGGGCCTTGAGCCGGCTCAGCACCGCGACGGGATCGATCGCCAGCAGGGTGGTGAGCAGCACCGGATCCCGGGGAAGATCGGCGCCACGCGCATCCAGCAGCGCGATGCATGCCGCGGTGCGCTCCGGCATGCGCCCGACATTGCCGAGCCGCTGCACCAGCGGCGACCCGGTCGGGGAGACCAGCGGTGTCGGCGTGACCGGCGGATCGGCCAGCAGCTCGGGCAGCCAGACGGCCGCTCCGCCGCTGGTGATCCACAGTTCAATCAGCCGCGGGATCGAGCGCGCGGTGCGCAGCCCCTTGTACCACTCCTCCCGCACCCGCTCGGCGGAGAGCTGGGCCAGACCATCCGCGGTGGCGCACAGCGCCGCCCAGGTGCGGGGGTCGATCTCGAAGTCGAATCGGGCCGCGAAGCGGAGCGCGCGGAGGATGCGGAGATAGTCCTCGCGGAAGCGGGTCTCCGGTTCGCCCACGGCACGAATCAGCTTGGCCTGGATGTCGAGCGCGCCGTAGAACGGGTCGCGCCACTCGTGCCGCAGCGGATGATGGGCGATCGCGTTGATGGTGAAGTCGCGCCGGGCGAGATCGTCCTCGAGGGAGACCCCGAACGCGACCACCGCGTGGCGGCCGTCGGTCGTCACATCCTTGCGGAAGGTGGTGACCTCGTGGTGGCGGCGCCGGGTGCGGACCGCGACGGTGCCGAACCGCTCGCCCACGTTCACCGTGTGCGCGAAGAGCTTCTGGACCACGTCGGGCGTCGCCGAGGTCGCGATGTCGTAGTCGGTGTTGTCCACGCCGAGCAGCGTGTCGCGGATGGCGCCGCCGACGCACCACGCCTCGTACCCCGCCCCTTCAAGGGTGCGGGCGATCTCGAGGACATCCTCGGGGATGGCGAGCCGCTCGGGGAACTTCATGCGCCGTATCCCACACCGGCCGAGAGCGCGATCGTGAGTTCGAGCCGCGCCTGCGCGGGAGTCCTCGCCCCGGCGGGGATCACTCCGGCGCGCACCAGCGTGGCGCCGCCACCCTCGAAGGCGTAGACCGGCGTCACCTCGCCGTAGAGGCAGCGGCTGGCCAGCACCACCGGCTTCTGGTCCGCGAGCCAGCGCTGGATCGCGGGGAAAGCGCCCGGCGGCACGTTACCGCTGCCGAACCCGACGACCACCACCCCGTCGTGCCCGGCGCGCGCGAGCTCGAGCAGTTCCCCGCGGTCGCCGATGGTCACCGGAATCAGCGCGACCCGCGCGCTGAGGCCCGCCGGCTCCGCGATGCGGCGCCGTCTGGGCGCGCCGGTATAGCGCACCCCCTCGGCTCCGACGCTCGCGAGCGGGCTTCCGTGCGGCGCGGCGAAGGCCTCGAGCGCGGTCGCCTGGATCTTGGCGGTCTCCAGGCCATCGAAGACGGAGCCGGCAAAGGCGACCATCGTGCCCCGTCCCCGGCTCGCGGGGTGGGCGGCGACCCGTGCGGCATCGGTGAGGTTCCGCGGGCCATCCCACCCCGCATCGCTCGAGGTGCGCATGGCGCCGGTGATGACCACCGGCATGTCGGGATCGAGGGTGCGGGCGAGCAGGTAGGCCGTCTCCTCGATGGTGTCGGTCCCGTGGGTGATCACCACGCCCTGGGGCCGTTCGGTCCGGCTGATCGCCTGGATCCGGTTGCGCAGTTCCCAGAGCCGGTCGTGCCCCATGTGGCAGGCGGGCTGCTTCCCCCAGTCCTCGATGGTGAACGGGGACACACCCGGCAGCTCGGGCGCGAACCCCACCAGCGCCGCCCCGCCGTGGCTGGGCACGTTGCCGCCCGCGCGTTCATCGCGCTGCATGGAGATGGTGCCACCGGTGAAGACGAGGTGGATCATCCGCAGAGCACGCTTCCGCCGTTCACGTTGAGAATCTCTCCCGTCACGTGGCGCGCGAGATCGCTGCACAGGAAGAGGACCGGCCCGGCGATGTCGTCGGGCGACGCGACGCGCTGGAGCGGGATCGTACCGGCGATGCGCTCCCGGCCGCCACCGGCAAAGGCGGGCCAGCACATCTCGGTGTCCACCCAGCCCGGCGCCACGCAGTTGACGGTGATGCCCGGCGCGCACTCGATGCAGAGCGACTTCACGAACGAGATCATCGCCCCCTTGGTGGCGGCGTAATCGGCGTGGAATGCCTCGCCCCGCTGTCCGGCCGTGCTGCCCACCAGCACCACCCGCCCCCCGGGGCGCATGCGCCGGAGCGCGGCGCGCGTGGTCAGGAAGATCGCGTCGAGGTTGGCGCGCATCGTCGCGCTCCACCGTTCCGCCGCCATGTCGCGGACGGCGGTCTCGTCAGGCGGCCAGATGCCGGCATTGCCCACGAAGAAGTCGAGCGGCCCGAGTGCCCGGACCGCGCCATCGAAAACCCGCTCCACGGTGGCCGCGTCGCCGAGGTCGCCGGCGGCGGTGTACGCCTTCCGGCCGAGGGCACGGATCTCCCCCGCGACCGCCTCCGCTTCGGCCAGACGACTATGGCAGGTGACGGCGACGTCGGCGCCGGCGCGGGCGAGCAGCAGCGCCGCCGCCCGGCCGATGCCACGGGAGGCGCCGGTGACGAGGGCGGTCTTGCCATGCAGATCGATCATGGACGGTCTTCGCCTTGTGGACCGAGAATCGAGCGCAGCCGCTCGAGGAGGGAGAAACGCCAGATGAGCGGCGGCACCGGCTCGACCGGCCGGTCATCGAGGATCGCCTGGGGGTTCCGGTTGAGCAGCAACTGGGCCTGGGCCGAGCCCTCGTGCGACATGAACTCGTCCCAGGCCGTGCGGAGGCTGCGACCGTCCCCGTGGTTGTCGGCCGCCGCGATGTCCGCCAGCCCATGCTGGACCAGCTCCCGCGCGCGGGCGCCGCGCGGACGCGGCGACAGCAGCGTGGGCCCGTCCACCTGCAGCAGCGCGCCCAGCGACTTCCAGCGCCTGGCCGACTCCAGGTAGCAGCACTTGTAGCGCTCCGGGTGCGCGAGCAGCGGAACCAGCCCGATCGCGACGACGAGCGCCAGCGCCTGTTCCACCGTCTGCGCGGCCACCAGTCGCGGGAATTCGACCAGGATGTAGCGGGTCCCGTTGATGGTGATCCGCCGGTCCCGTGCGACAACCGCCTCCAGCGGGCGATCCAGCATGACCTCGGCGCCGCGGAAGAGCTGGATGCCCGCGGGCACCTGCGGCGCGAGCGCCTCCCAGGCCTGCTGATGCTTCGGCGGAACGCCGGCGCTGGCGTGACTCGCCAGCAGATGCGGTGTGAGGCAGATCGACGTCACCCCCTGCGCCTTGAGCTGCAGCAGCACGGCCACGGACTGGTCCACGGTCCTGGAGCCGTCGTCAACGCCGGGGAGGAGATGACTGTGGAGGTCGATCACTCAGGCGAGGCGCTCCGCCGCGAGCAGACCCTCCGCGAAGGCTTCCAGCTTTTCCGGGGCGGCATCGGACTGGGCGAGCAGCGCCAGGGTGATCAGCGCATCGGCCGCCAGCAGATCGAGCGCGATGCTCCGGTCGCCGGGGTGCTCCTCGACGATCGCGAGCACGCGCTCCGCAACGAGAGAGAGGTGATCCGCGATGGTGGCCGCCTCACTCGGCACCCGCGCATGCTCGAGCACCCGGTTGCGCAGCACCGTCGGGCCGCGGACCGTGTGGGCCTCGAGCCACCGCATGGTGCCTTCGGGAATCCCCTCGTGCTGGTTCATGCGCCGAGCCAGGCCTCGATGATGCCGGGCGCCGCCTCACGCACCGCCGGCAGCCGCGCGGGATCGCCCGCACCCGCCGACGCGAAGCCGGGGCGCCCGCCGCCCTTGCCGCCACTCACGGCCGCCAGCCGGTTCACGAGGTCGCCCGCCTTGCGGCCCGCCTTGACGAGGTCGTCGGTGAGGGCCACATGCACCGCCCCGCGCCCAGCGGCGGAGAGCAGCACCAGCACCGCCTGGCGCTTCCCTTCGCGGAAGCGATCGGCCTGGGCGGCGAGTTCATCGCGGTCCTCGAGATCGGTCGCGCCGAGGGTCACGGAGACGCCGCGAATCTCGAGCGACTCGCCGTGCGCCTCCGTCGCGCCGGCGCCGGACTTCATGAGCTGCTCGATACGCGCCTCGAGCTTCTCCTTCTCCAGCCGCACCTGTTCCAGCTTGCGGAGCACCTGGTCGGGGTGCGCCTTGAGCGACTCCGCCACCTGCTCGAGGACCTTTTCCTCCCGCTCGACGCTGGCGTAGGCCTCGGGGCCGGTGATCGCCTCGATGCGGCGGACGCCGGCGGCCACGCCGCCCTGCCCCGCGACCCGGAAGAGCCCGAGCTGCCCGGTGCTGCGGACGTGCGTACCGCCGCAGAGTTCGAGGGAGGGGCCCATCTTCACGACCCGCACCCGGTCGCCGTACTTCTCGGAGAAGAAGGCCATCGCGCCGAGCGCGAGCGCGTCGGGATAGGGCATCTCGCGCGTGTCCACGGCCCAGTTCTCCAGGACCTGGTCGTAGACCTCGCGCTCGATCACCGCCATCATCGCCGGATCGATCGGGCCGTGGTGGGAGAAGTCGAAGCGGAGCCGCCCCGGCTCCACCAGCGAGCCCTGCTGCCGCACGTGCTCGCCCAGATGCTTGCGCAGCGCCCAGTGCACCAGATGGGTCGCGCTGTGGTTGCGTTCGATGTCGCGGCGGCGCGCCCGGTCGACGGTGGCCCTCACCCGGCCCGGCTCCAGCACGCCGGTGACGGTGCCGCCGAGCACCTGGCCCCGCGGATCCTTGCGGACGGTTTCCACCTTCATGCTCCAGCCTTCGCCGGTGATGCTCCCGGTATCGCTGAGCTGTCCGCCTGACTCGGCATAGAACGGATTGTCCGCCAGCAGCAGCTCCAGGGCGGTCCCCGCCTGACGGAAGGCGACGACCTCGGTCTCCGCCTCGGTCTTGTCGTAGCCGATGAAGCGGGGGCGGTCCGAGGACAGTTCGGTCCACTCCCCTTCCTGTCCGGCGACGGCCGCGGAGGCGAGCCCGCCCTTCTGGATGCGGCGCACCTCGCGGGAGCGCTCCCGCTGCTCGCTCAGCGCCGCTTCGAAGCCCGCGAGGTCGACGGCGAGCCCGCGTTCCCCGGCGATGATCTCGGTCAGGTCGATCGGGAAGCCGAAGGTGTCGTAGAGCTTGAAGGCTTCCGCGCCGGTGATGGTCGTGGCACCGGCCGCGACCAGCTCCTCCAGCCGCCTGAGCCCGCCCTCGATGGTCTCGAGGAAGCGCTCCTCCTCCTGCCGGGTGACGTCCGCCACGTAGGCCGCCTTGGCGCGAATCTCCGGATAGGCATCGCCCATCTCCCGCACCACCACCTCGGTGAGCGGCGCGAGGGTCGGTTCCTTCCGCCCCAGCAGCCAGGCGTGGCGCACCGCGCGGCGAAGAATCCGGCGCAGCACGTAGCCGCGGCCGTCGTTGCTCGGATAGACGCCGTCGGTGAGAAGGAAGGTCACCGCGCGGGCGTGATCGGCGAGCACCCGGAAGGAGCCGCCGTCGGGGCCGCGATCGTACGGCTTGCCGACCAGCTCCGCCACTCGCTGAATGAGCGGCATGAACAGATCGGTATGGAAGTTCGAGTCCTCGCCCTGGAGCACCGACGCGATACGCTCGAGGCCGGCGCCGGTGTCCACCGACGGCTTGGGCAGCGGCGTGAGCGTGCCATCCGCCGAGCGGTCGAACTGCATGAAGACGAGGTTCCAGATCTCGAGCATCTGCCCCGACTCGGCCAGCTCCTCGAACTGCTCCTTGCCGATCACCTCGGTCTTCACATCGGCGGGATGGTCCTTCCGCAGGTCGACATAGATCTCGGTGCAGGGACCGCAGGGGCCGGTGTCGCCCATCTGCCAGAAGTTGTCCTTGTCGCCCAGTCCGTAGATCCGGTGATCGGGAAGGGTGGAGAGCTCCCGCCAGAGCTTTCGCGCCTCGTCGTCGCTGTGGTGGACCGTGACGCGAAGCCGGTTCGGATCGATGCCGAGGTACTTCGGGCTGGTGACGAACTCCCACGCAAAGGCGATCGCATCGCGCTTGAAGTAGTCGCCAAAGGAGAAGTTGCCCAGCATCTCGAAGAAGGTGTGGTGCCGGGTGGTATGGCCCACCTGCTCGAGATCGTTGTGCTTGCCTCCCGCGCGCACGCACTTCTGACAGGTGGTCGCGCGCACGTAATCGCGCCGCTCCAGCCCGAGGAAGAGTCGCTTGAACTGATTCATCCCGGCGTTGGTGAAGAGCAGCGTCGGGTCGTCAGCGGGCAGCAGCGACGAAGAAGGCACCTCGCGGTGCCCGTGGCTGGCGAAGAAATCGAGGAAGAGTCGGCGGATCTGTGCGGCTTTCATAGGCCGGGAATATACCGGCCGGACGGGCCTAGAGCCAAGGCACGCCGCAACTTATCGCGGCTCGTCAGGAGGCGATGTCGCCCTGCAGGACCCGGGCGACCAGCTCCCCGACCCGGTAGCCGCTGAACCCCCGGCGCTCCAGGTAGGCCAGCAGCCGCCGGCGCTGGACCTCCCTCGGCAGCGCGGAGAGCTGGCGCACGCGGCGGCGGGCGAGATCGAGGGCGAGATCCAGCGCGTCATCCGGCTCGGGCCAGTGGGCCCGAATCGCGGCCTCGATCAGGCCGCGATCGACGCCGAGCACCGTGAGATCCCGGCGGAGCCGAGCGGGACCCCGGCCCCGTGTCGCCCGGGTGGCCACGAAGTTCCGGGCGAAGGCGGCGTCATCGAGGAGCCGGGTGGCGAGCGCCCGTCCGATCGCGTATTCCACCGCCTCCGGCGGGTGTCCCTTCTGCCGCAGCCGCCGCCGGAGTTCGACCACGGCGAAGTTCCGCCGCTCCAGCGCCCGGAGCAGCGACCGCCAGGCGCCTTCCTCATCGGCGGCCTGGCTTGCCGCGGTCAGCCGGCTGGCCTCCCAATCCGCCCCGACGGCCAGCGTGCCCGCGGCCACGGCGTCCTCATGCACGGTGCAGAACGGTCGGCCGTCGACCATGATCCGGACCGCGCCGGGGCGCTTCGGATCGGGTTCGATTCCGGTGATCTTGGACATTGTTGGCGGGAGTAGCGTGGAGTGAAGCGGGGGGCGGGCGGGAACGCCCGCCCCCACTCGCCCTACTCCTCTTCCTCGGCGACGGCGACGGCGCCGGCGGCCTTCATGCCCAGGAAGTCCTTCACCTTGGCCTCGACCTCGGTGCAGAGAGCCGGGTTGTCCTTGAGGAAGAGCTTGGCATTCTCGCGGCCCTGACCGATGCGCTGGTCGCCGTAGGAATACCAGGCGCCGGACTTCTGGATGATGTTCGCCTCGGCCGCGATATCGACCACCAGCGACACGTGGCTGATCCCCTCATCGAACATCACGTCGAACTCCGCCTGCTTGAACGGCGGCGCGCACTTGTTCTTCACCACCTTGACCCGCACGTGGTTGCCGATGACGACCTCGCGCTCCTTCACCGGCCCCACTCGGCGGATATCGAGACGCAGCGAGGCGTAGAACTTGAGCGCCTTGCCGCCGGTGGTGGTCTCCGGATTGCCGAACATCACGCCGATCTTCTCGCGCAGCTGGTTGATGAAGACCACGGCGGCGTTGGAGCGGTTGATGCCACCGGCCAGCTTGCGGAGCGCCTGGCTCATGAGCCGGGCCTGCAGACCCATGTGGCTGTCGCCCATCTCGCCCTCGATCTCCGCCTTGGGCACCAGCGCGGCCACCGAGTCGATCACGATGAGATCGACGGCACCGGAGCGCACCAGGATCTCGACGATCTCCAGGGCCTGCTCGCCGGTGTCCGGCTGCGAGACCAGCAGGTTCTCGATATCGACGCCAAGCTTCCGCGCGTATTCGATATCCAGCGCATGCTCGGCATCGACGTAGGCGGCGACGCCGCCGGTCTTCTGCACGTTGGCGACGAGATGGAGACAGAGCGTGGTCTTGCCGGAGGACTCCGGACCGTAGATCTCGGTGATCCGGCCCCGGGGCACACCGCCGATGCCGATCGCCGCATCGAGGTTGATCGCACCGGTCGGGATCGCGGCCACCTTTACCCGCGGCGTTTCGGATCCCATCCGCATGATCGAGCCCTTGCCGAGCTGCTTCTCGATCTGCGAGATGGCGAGGTTGAGTGCCTTGCGGCGCTCGGCGTCGAGCTTGGCTTCTTTGACGTCTTCGGTGGCCATTTGGGACTCACTGTTGCGAAGTGAATTGTTTTGCGTCACTGTCTCACTGGAACCAACTTACAACCGAACATGATCCGAAGCAATAGTTAACTTGTGGATCATTTTGCTCCATCAATCACGGCTATCGACCGCCGCCCCGCCATGCGTCCTCCAGATGCTCGATCTCGCTGGGCTGGCAGATCCGGGGGATGACCTCGAGGACATCGAACCGGTAGAGGTCGTCCGGGCGGCCATGGCGGAGGCGCCAGATCTCCGCGACCCGCTCGATCGCGCGGCGTTTCTTCCAGCCGACCGAGAGGCGCCCGGGCCCGAACTCCTCGCCGCGGCGGGTCTTCACCTCGACGAAGGCCACCAGGGCGTCCTTGCGCACGATGAGATCGATGTCATTCCTGCCGACGCGGAAGCGATGGGCCTCGACCGTCCAGCCGAGCGCGGTGAGATAGCCGATCGCGTCCTCCTCGCCGGAAAAGCCGAGGCGGTGGCGGGGATCCGCCCATTCCTCCGGAGGCAGTGGGGGCCGTGGCGACATGGCCCGATGATAGGCGGGGGGCCCGGGTGCGCATGCACCCGGGAAACGCGGGAAGCGGCGAATCTACGCGCCCGGCTAGCGGGCGAGTGCGGCGTCGAGGAAGCTCTTGAGGTCGACCTCGTTCACTTCGGGTTCGCCGGGCTGCAGGTTGTCGAGCAGGCCGGCGTCCATCCGCTTCTCGAGGTCGTGCACCAGGTAGAACAGGTGCTCGAAGTCCTCGATCACGAAGAGCAGCGGCTGGTAGTGGTGGATCTCGAAGGCCTGGTTGACGATCCACTCCACCTGTGCCGGGAAGCGCTGCACCGCGGTCGAGTCCACCGCGTGGGCGATCTCGCCGTAGCTGGAGAGGAGCCCGCTGCCGTACACCCGGACCTGCCCGGGGGCGATCGCCCCATCGGGGCGCGACCGCATGAGCCCGAACTCCACCGTGAACCAGAAGAAGCGGGACAGCCCCTTCATCACGCTGGTCAGCACCCGGATGCGTTCCTGCGGATCCTGGATCCCGGACACCCGCTCGGCCGTGCGCTCCGCGAACCGGCCGAAGCGCACCAGCGCCTCGGCGAAGGCCGGGTCGGTATGCATCGGCACATGGCCCGCGATATCGTGGAAGATGTCCGGCTCGGGGAGATAGTCGAGCGAGGAGCCGTCCCTGATCGTGATCGTCGTCGGAAACTCCCGCTGCCGGAGACAATCGAAGAAGAGATACGCCGGGACGTAGCCGCTGACCGGCTTGGCCTTGAAGCCGGTGCGCGGCTCGAGGAAGCGGTTGATGTCGATGCAGCGGGGCACGTGGTCCGGGTCGAGGTGCAGCGTCTCGATCCCCTCGAGGAAGCGGGGGTTGGCGTAGCGCTCCCAGCGCGGACGGATCCGCTCCAGCAGCCGTCCCCAGGTGGCGTGGTTGTCGGCGCTGTAGAGCTCGTAGGGCTGCGTGATGTACAGCTCGCCGTTGGCCTGGGCCTGCTCGATGAAGGGTGCGCGTGTCGTGGTGAGTCCCTCGACCGCTCCCGCCGTGGATGATCCCGCCATAGAGGCTCCTTGTCAGTCGGTTGCCGGCAGCAGCCTGCCCCGGCATTCGCCCAGTCCGATGCGCACCGCACCCGGCCGTTCGCACCAGCCGGTCATCACCACGTCATCGCCATCCTCGAGAAAGGTCCGGGTCTCTCCCGAGGGCAGCGTCAGCGGCTCCTTCCCGCGCCAGGAGAGTTCCAGCAGACATCCCCGTTCTTCCCTCGTTGGTCCCGAAACGGTGCCGCTGCCGATGAGGTCGCCCGGCCGCAGATTGCAGCCGCTGCTGGCATGATGGGTGACAAGCTGTCCGAGGGTCCAGTACATCCGGCGGAAGTCGGTGTGGCTCACCCGCGCCGGCGGCAGCCCCATCTCGCGCATGCGTGCGCTCTGCATCGCCACTTCGAGGGTGATTCCGAACGCACCGGTCGCCTGGTTCACCGGGTCGCTGAGATAGGCGAGGGGCGCTGGATCACCGGGCGCCCGTTCGGCGGCCGGCAACCGGAAGGGCGCCAGCGCCTCCATCGTCACGATCCAGGGCGAGACGGTGGTCGCGAAATTCTTGGCGAGGAAGGGGCCGAGCGGCGCGTATTCCCAGGACTGGAGATCGCGCGCCGACCAGTCGTTCAGCAGGCTCACGCCGAAGAGCCGTCGCTCCGCCTCCTGGATCGGAACCGGCTGACCGAGCGGGTTCTCACCGGAGACCCAGGCACCGATCTCGAGTTCGTAGTCCATCTGGCGGGACGGCCCGAAGGTCGGCGCGGCGGCATCCGGCGCCTTGGACTGACCCCGCGGCCGGCGAATCGGCGCCCCGCTCGCCACGACCGACGAGGCCCGGCCATGATATCCGATCGGCACCCACTTGTAGTTCGGGAGCAGCGGATTGTCGGGACGGAACATCGAGCCGACGTTGCTCGCGTGGAAGAGCGAGGCGTAGAAATCGGAGTAGTCGCCGACATCTACCGGGAGCTGCAGCTCCACCTCTCTCTGCGGGCGCAGCACCCGGTCCTGGAGCGCATGATCCGCGGCGAGCCGGCTGTCGGCATCGAGCAGATCGCCGATCGCAACGCGCAGCGGCTGCCGCGCCTCGGGCGCAAGCGCCATCAGGGCGTTCAGGCGGGCACCGTGGCAGGCGGTCGCGACCCGCTCGGGCGCTTCGAGGCATCCGGCCTCGAGGGCCGCGGCCACGTCCAGCACGCGATCGCCGATCGCGACGCCGATCCGGGGCCGGTCGGCGGGCGAGCTGCGGAAGACGCCGAATGGCAGGTTCTGCAGCGGGAAGTCCGCCCCCTCGGTATTGGCGGACGGCAGCCAGCTCCGCCGGGCGGCATCGTGAGTGCGATCGAGCGGCGGGTTCGTCACGGATGGGCCTCGCCCAGGGGCTCGGTGAAGGAACAGGACCCGATCGCCAGCGCGAACTCCTGCCGGGCCCGCCGGATCTCCTCGACTCCCACGAAGACGCCGGCGTAGCGTATCCCACGATCGCCGCGCAGGTCGAGACCCTCGTCTCCCGTCGCGACCAGCAGCCGGCGGGCCTCGGCCTCGGGACGGCCCGCCCACAGCACCGCGGCGGCGAGCAGCAGGTTCAGGTACCCGAACATCGTAGCGGATTCGCTGCCCGGATCGTAGGTCAGCGGCGCCGGCCCCCGCAACAGATGGTGGAGACCGGCCGTGGCCTTGAACGGAATGCGCGCCTCTGCACAGCCACGGAGAAAGTCGAGCACCTGTTCGGGAGAGGGGAAGTCACCGGCACCTGACGCCACCCGCGCGGATCTTGGCGCGCGCACCGGCGTCCCGCACCGCGATCAGCAGGCGGTCCAGCCCCGGCTGGAGCGGCACCTCGCAGTAGAGTTCGAAGTGCGCTCCGGCTGCGCCGGCAAGCCCGTGCACCTGTTCCACGGTGGCGGTCCGTCCTTCCAGGGAGAGCACCTGCGGGCCGCCATGCACATGGCGCTCGTTGAACGCCCGGACCCGCGGCAGGTCGGCGGCCCAGTCCGGCCCGACGAGGGCCGAGAGCGGCCAGCGGGTGCCGAGCCGCTCGACATCGGAGAGTTCGCCTAACGCGGTCTCGAACTCCTCGAGCCGGGCGGTCGGCACAACGAGCCGCCCCAGGGCCCACGCATCCGGCCGCCGCTGATAGGCGGCATAGTTGGCGATGACGGTTTCCATCGGCAGGCCCGCGGGCGGGAACAGCCCCGCATAGTCGATCAGACCGTCGAGCAGCGCCCGGAGCGGCCCCCGGTGGAATTCGGCGTGAGTGCCGCCCGCTGGCAGGGGAGCATTCATGTCGTCAGCTCCGCGAGGTCGCGAAAGAGTTCGAGCGAGCGGGGATTCGCGAGGGCATCGACGTTGCCCACCGGCCTCCCGTGGATGGCGGCGCGAACGGCGAGTTCCGAGAGCTTGCCATTGAGGGTGCGCGGCAGGTCACTCACCTGGACGATCTTCTTCGGCACGTGATGCGGGCTCGCGTGGGCGCGGATCTCGCGGCGGATGCGCTCCTCGAGCGCCGCATCGAGTTCGCGGCCCTCCCGCAGCCGCACGAAGAGCACCACCCGCACATCCCCCTGCCAGTCCTGCGCGACCACGAGGCTCTCGAGAATCTCGGGGAGCTGTTCCACCTGGCGGTAGATCTCGGCGGTGCCGATCCGGACGCCGCCGGGATTGAGGGTCGCATCGCTCCGGCCATGGATGATGAGGCCGTCGTGGGCGGTGAGCTCGGCCCAGTCGCCGTGGCGCCAGGTGTCGGGATACTGCTCGAAATACGCGGCGCGGTAGCGGGCGCCGTCGGGGTCATTCCAGAAGGCGACCGGCATGCTGGGAAAGGGCCGCGTGCAGACCAGCTCGCCGGGCACGCCACGGAGGCTGGCGCCCGCGGGATCGTAGACATCCACCGCCATGCCGAGGCCGCGGGTCTGCAGTTCGCCGCGCCAGACCGGCGCGATGGGATTCCCCAGCGCGAAGCAGCTCAGCAGATCGGTGCCGCCGCTGATGCTGGCCAGGTGCAGGTCGGCTTTGATCGCGCGGTAGACGTAGTCATAGCTGCTGGCGGCGAGGGGGCTGCCGGTGGAGAGGATCGCGCGGAGCGCGGAGAGGTCCCGATCGCGGCCCGGCGCGAGTCCCTCCTTCTCGCACAGCGCCAGGTATTTCGCGCTGGTGCCGAAGACCGTCACGCGCTCGGTGTCGGCCATCTCCCAGAGCAGGTCGGCGCGAGGGGATAGCGGCGCGCCGTCGTACAGGACCACCGTGGCGCCGACCGCGAGGCTCGACACCAGCCAGTTCCACATCATCCAGCCACAGGTGGTGAAGTAGAAGATCCGGTCGTCCCGGGTCAGATCGGTGTGCAGCACGTGTTCCTTGAGAAGCTGCAGCAGGGTGCCGCCCGCGCCGTGCACGATGCACTTGGGGAGTCCGGTCGTGCCGCTGGAATAGACGATGTAGAGCGGGTGATCGAACGGCAGCCTGACGAAGGCGAGCGGCTCGTCCGGGCCGAGCCAGGCGTCGAGCCGCACGCCCCGCGGAATGGTGACGGCCGCGTCGGGGTGCAGGTACGGGACGACGACGATGCGCCGGGTCTCCGGCAGTTCGCCGGCGATGCGCTCCACCCGCGCGCGCAGGTCGATCGGCTTGCCGGCGTAGCGATAGCCATCGACGGTCACGAGCACGGCCGGGCGGATCTGGCCGAAGCGATCGAGCACCGCGCGATCGCCGAAGTCGGGGGAGCAGCTCGACCAGAGCGCGCCGAGACTGGCTGCGGCGAGCATCGCGATGACGGTCTCGGGGAGATTCGGCATCAGGCCGGCAACGCGGTCCCCCGCGACCACGCCCTCGCGCCGGAGCGCCGCCGCGAACCGGGCGACCTCCCGGCGGAGTTCGGCGTAACTCAGCACACGCTGCCGTCCGAGCTCGTTCCAGAACACGATCGCGGGGTGCTCGTCGTCGAAGCGGAGCAGATTCTCGGCGAAGTTGAGCCGGGCGCCGGCGAACCAGCGCGGGCCGAGCACGGGATCGGGCGGCGCCATCCGGCCGGCGCCAAGCAGGACGTCATCCCACGGAACGCCCGAGGGACGCGGCTCGGCGATCACGCCGCAGAAGTTCCAGACGGCTGGCCAGAACTCGTCAGGCGCGGCCACCGACCATTGCCAGAGCGCGCGATAGTCCGCCCCGGGGCGGCAGGTCGCGATGAAGCGGGTCAGGTTCGCGCGGGCGACCCGCTCAACGGAGGGGGACCAGAGGGGGGCGGTCATGGGCACCGCCCCCGCGGGCGCGCACCGGGGTGCGCGCCTGCGGGGGCGTCAGGTCGTCGGCGGGTTGAACTGCGCGTGCTGCGCGTCGAGCCACGACTTGTGATAGTGGGGATCTTCGATCGCGAGCGCGGCCCGGGCAACCTTGAGCGGGCGGAAGGAGTCCATCATCACCGCGAGTTCGTTGGTGGCCTTGGCGCCGATCGACGCCTCCGCGCGCCCCGGATGGGGGCCGTGCGGCAGGCCATCGGGGTGGTGCGTGATGGAACCGTACTCGATCCCCTTGCGGCTCATGAATTCGCTCGAGGCATAGAAGAGCACCTCGTCGGAGTCCACGTTGCTGTGGTTGTAGGGAGCCGGCACCGCGTTGGGATCGAAGTCATACGGCCGCGGGCAGAACGAGCAGATCACGAAGCCGTCGCCCTGGAAGGTCTGGTGGACCGGCGGCGGCTGGTGAATGCGCCCGACGATCGGCTCGAAGTCGTGGATGTTGAAGATCCACGGGTAGAAGTAGCCGTCCCAGCCGACCACATCGAGGGGATGATGATCGAGGACCAGTTCGTTGATGGCGTTGTACTGCTTGACGAGGAGCGGGAAGTCCCCCTTCTCGTCGTGGGGCCGGAGCTCCATCGGGCGGCGGATGTCCCGCTCGCTGAACGGAGCGCCTTCGAGAAGCTGGCCGAACTCGTTGTGATAGCGCTTGGGGAAGCGGATGTGGCCGCGGCTCTCGAAGACCACGAACTTCGCCGGCCCGGCGGCGAGATCGAGCCGCCAGCGGTGGAGAATGTTGCGGTGGATGACGACGTAGTCACCGGCCTGGAACGGCAGGTCGCCGAAGACCGATTCGAGCACGCCCTTCCCTTCCACGACGTAGATGCACTCGTCGGCCTGGGAATTCCGGTAGCAGTGCGCGTCGTTCTCGTCCGGCTCGACGTACAGCATCCCGATGTCGCTGTTGAAGAGCAGCGGGATCCGGTCCAGGGTCGGGCTCCCGCCGCGCCTGATGCGGCTGGTGAGGAAGTGACGATGCCGGAGGCTGGTATCGTCATCCGCCTGCCAGACGATGTCGCGCAGCTTGCGCGCCGACTTCACGGTCGTCGGCGGATGGGTGTGATACAGCAGCGAGGAGGTTCCGGTGAACCCCTCGTGCCCCATCAGCTCCTCCGCGTACAGCCCGCCGTCGGGGCGGCGGAAGACGGTGTGGCGCTTCCGCGGGATCTGGCCCAGCGAATGGTAGAAAGGCATCGTGCCCTCAGACGGGCGACCGCGAGGGCCGCCCGTACGATCAAAGGTTGCCGCGCGCCGCCTGCTCGCGCTCGATGGCCTCGAACAGCGCCTTGAAGTTGCCCTTCCCGAAGCTCCTGGCGCCCTTCCGCTGGATGATCTCGTAGAACAGCGTCGGGCGATCCTGCACCGGCTTGGTGAAGATCTGCAGCAGGTAGCCCTCGTCGTCCCGGTCGATGAGAATCCCCAGTTCCCGCAGGGGGGCCAGGTCCTCGTCGATGGTACCCACGCGGTCGAGGACGGTGTCGTAGTAGCTCCCCGGCACGGTGAGGAACTCGACGCCGCGCTCCCGGAGGGCACTCACCGTGGCGATGATGTTGTCGGTGGTGATGGCGACGTGCTGCACCCCGGGCCCGCGATAGAAGTCGAGATACTCCTCGATCTGGGACTTCTTCTTGCCCGAGGCCGGCTCGTTGATCGGGAACTTGATCCGCTCGTTGCCGTTGGACATCACCTTCGACATCAGCGCCGAGTATTCGGTGGAGATGTCGCTGTCGTCGAAGGAGACGAGGTTCTTGAATCCCATCACCTTCTCGTAGAACCCCACCCACTCGTTCATCTTGCCGAGTTCGACGTTGCCCACGCAGTGATCCACGTAGCGGAGCCCGACGGGGGCCGGCTGATAGTGGGCGGTAACGGCCTTGAAGCCCGGCAGGAAGAGCCCGCGGTAGTTCCGGCGCTCGACCAGGCTGTGGATGGTGTCGCCGTAGGTGCGGATGGCGGCGATCACGACCTCGCCGTGCTCGTCCTGGAGCACCGTCGGCTGCTGTACCACGATCGCGCCGTGGCGCATCGCGTAGTCGAAGGACTGGCGGCAGTCGTCCACCCAGAGGGCCAGGTCGCGGACGCCGTCCCCATGCAGCCGGTGGTGCTCGGCGATCGGCGACTCGGGACCGAGCGCGGAGGTGAGGACGAAGCGGACCTTGTCCTGCTGGAGGAGGTAGCTCGCGCGATCCCGGACCCCGGTCTCGGGGCCGCGATAGGCGACCAGCTGGAAACCGAATGCGGCGCGGTAGTAGTGACTCGCCTGCTTGGCGTTGCCGACGTAGAACTCGACGTAGTCCGTGCCATTGATCGGGAACGGATCGGCGATGGCACTGGAGGCGGAGGAGAGGACCTGGGTGGCCATAGAGGCTCCGGGCAAGGGGACCAGAACTGTCTGAGAAACTAGCGGCCGCTCACCCATATGTCCAATATTACCGATCGGCAATACTGATATCATGGACATATGACAGAGAACCTCGAACTCCGGCACCTCCGCTACTTCGTCGCCGTCGCCGAAGAACTCCACTTCGGCCGAGCCGCCGCCCGCCTTGGCATGGCCCAGCCGCCGCTCTCGCAGCAGATCCAGCGCCTGGAACAGATGCTCGGCACCCAGCTCCTCGAGCGCACCAGCCGGCGGGTGCAGCTCACGGACGCGGGCCGGGCCTTCCTGACCGAAGCGGAGCGGGTGCTCGACGGTGCCCGTGCCGCGGTCGAGGCAGCACGCCGGGCGGGACGGGGGGAGTCGGGCAAACTGCGCGTCGCCTTCGCCGCCACGGTGATGTTCCTGGCGCTGCCAAAGATCATCCGGGAGTTCCGGGTGCGCTTTCCGGATGTCCACCTCGACCTGCGCGAGATGCCCACCGGCCCGCAGCTGTCGCAGCTCAGGCAAGGCGAGATCGATATCGGCTTCGTCCGCGAGCCGAGTCCGGACAGCGAGCTGGAGATGGTGACGGTGATGCGGGAGCCGCTCCGCATCGCGATCAATCGCGGGCATCCCCTCGCCGGCAGGGCCCGCCTGGGCGTGCGCGACCTGGCCGACGAGCCGTTCGTCCTGTTTCCGGAAGAGCTCGCTCCGGGCCTATACGCGCAGGTGATGGCCCTCTGCCGGAAGGCGGGGTTCTCGCCCCGCGTCGTGGAAGAGAGCCGCGAGCTCTACACCAGCGTGAGCCTGGTCGAGGCGGGCGTCGGCGTCTCCATCCTCCCCGCCTCTGTCGAAAAGCTCGGCTGGAAGAACGTGCGCTATCGGCCTGTCGGGGGCCGGTCTACGGACACCCGTATCGCGGCGGCCTGGCGCAAGGACCGCCCGCGACCAGTGATCCAGGCATTCATGGGGGTGGTGCGGAAGGTGGTGGCGGCGGAGCGGGCCTGAGTCCCGCCTACCGGGCACCGGGTTGTGGCCTCAGCCGACGGGAGCGCCGCTCGGTTCAGCCGCAGTACTCGTCGAGCTGATCGATGCCGATCAGCACTTCCCTCGGCTTGCTGGACCCCTGTGGCTGGGCGCCGAGGATCCCCGCCATGTGCAGCTGGTCGATAATCCGGGCGGCCCGACCGTACCCGATCGACAGCCGGCGCTGGAGCAGCGAGGTCGATCCGCCCTGGTTCTGAATGCAGGCCTCGGCGGCATCACGGAAGAGCGGATCGCGCTCCCCCTCGTAGCCGGTCGCGCCGTTGCCCTCCTCCTCGGCCAGCCGGGCACGCATGAGTTCGACGATGTCAGCCTCCCGCCGCTCCGGCACTCCCGAGGCCTTCCTCGCGCTGCGCCGCTCCTCGAACCAGTCCATGAGGCGCTCGGTCTCGTCGGTCGCGATGTACGCGCCCTGCAGCCGCATCGGCTCGCTCTTGCCAGGCGGCAGGAAGAGCATGTCGCCATTGCCCAGCAGCGCCTCGGCACCGTTCTGGTCGAGCACGGTGCGGCTGTCGACCTTCGAGGCGACGCGGAAGGCGATCCGGCTGGGGAAGTTGGCCTTGATGAGGCCGGTGAGCACGTTCACCGACGGCCGCTGGGTGGCGAGGATGAGGTGAATCCCGATGGCCCGGGCCTTCTGCGCCAGCATCGCCAGCGGGCGCTCGACCTCCCCCTGCACTGTCATCATGAGGTCGGCGAGCTCGTCGACGATCACGATGATCAGCGGCAGCGGCCCCTCCTTGTAGACGCTGGCGTCCTCGCTCTCCGGCGCGGTCGTCTCGGCCTCCGAGCTGATGGTCGCGAGGGTGGGTCGCTGGTGCTTCACCGGATTCACCAGCGGCTTCCCCTCCTCCGCCTTCTTGTTGAAGTCGGCAAGGTTGCGGGCGCTGTTGGCGTGCAGCAGCTCGTAGCGCCGCTGCATCTCGTCCACCGCCCAGTTGAGGACCAGGGCGGCATCGTTGTTGTTGGTGACGACCTTCTGCCGCATGTGGGGCAGCGCGTTGTACATCGACAGTTCGACCATCTTGGGGTCGACCATCAGGAATCGCAGCTGCTTCGGATGGTAGCGGTAGATGAGGCTGGTGATGATCGTGTTGATCGCGACGGACTTGCCCGCGCCGGTCGCGCCGGCGATGAGCAGGTGGGGCATCTTCGCGAGGTCGGCGACGACCGCCTTGCCCTCGAGGTCGCGGCCGAGGGCGATGGGCAGCACCGCGCGCGACGCTTCCCACTCCGGGGCCTCGAGCAGTTCGCGAAGGGTGACCATGCGCGCCGTGGGGTTGGGAATCTCCACCCCGACCGCGCCCTTGCCCGGAATCGGCGCGACGCGAATCGACTGTGCACGCATGGTGATGGCCATGTCGTCCGCGAGTGCCGCGATGCGGCCGACTTTGACGCCGGGCGCGGGGACCACCTCGAACTGGGTCACGACCGGGCCGGTGGTCCGGCCCGCGATGCTGCCTTCAACCTTGAAGGTCTTGAGCGTGTCCAGCAGGACGAGGCCGAGGCGGTCGAGCTCGGCAGACCCGGCGTCCTTGTCCTGCGCTGGTGGCGGCGCGAGCAGCTCGATGGGCGGCAGCAGCGTGTCGTCGGTCGGATCGCCGATCGGCACGTCGCCGGGCCTGGCGGGCTTCTTCGGCTTCTTCTCGCGCTTCGGGGGCGAGATCGGCGGCGGCTCGTCGTCTTCGATCTCGGCCACCGCCGCCGGGGTCGCGCCGGCCGCGACGGCATCCGCCTTCTTCTTCGCCGCACTGACCGGCGCGGGCTCCTCGGACTTCACGAGGCGCAGGAACGGATGCCATGCGATCGTGGCGATGGTCAGCGCGGAGAGCAGCAGGATCCCGAACAGCACGCCGCCCGCGACCCCGATTGCACCCACCACGGCGTAGGCCAGGTAGCCCGGGGCGACACCCGCGAGTCTCGGTGCAAGGGCGCCCGAATCGTACGCTTGAGGCTGCACATCCGTCACGACACCGATCAGGAACGGCATCAGGACGGCCAGGCCGATGAAGAGAATGGCGACCCGCTTCATATCCAGCGACGGAAGCCGGTCGAAGCCGGCGAGCCCCAGCCCAAGGCCCAGCAGCGGGAAGCAGACTGCGCCAGCCCCCAGCGCGTACCAGAGGAACCGTCCGAGGCCCTCGCCGAGCGGCCCGGTGAGATGGACCGGGAGCAGCGTCAGCCCGACGAAGCTGCCGAGGATCAGCGCGACGATCGCGCCGAGATGACGACGGCCCTCGTCGCTCATGATGCGACCACCCGCCGGTCGCGGAAGATGGCGCGGACCGGATAGGCATCGACCCGCGCCGCGTCCAGCACATCGTCCGTCATATCCAGCTCCGATAGATCACGACCGCCGCGGCTCGCGAGCAGCGGGCGGTCCCACCGCTGGCCATAGCGCCGCACCAGGTCGAGGGACACCAGCGCCGCATCGCTCAGACCCTTGCGCCCGCGACCACCGCCGAGCGCCGCCTCGACCAGCCGGCCGGCGGCGTAGGCGTCATCGAGCGCGAATCGGTTCTCCCGGCCGGAGCAGATGATGAGCAGATCCTCCCGAGTGGTCCACGCCTCGCGCGCGCGCGCGGCGGCAATGCTGAAATTCGCGGCCCCGGCGAGCGACACCTCTCCGGCGCCCGCCGTGGCCAGCAGGGCGTGGGTGCCGTTCGTGGTAGTCATGATAATCGTCTTGCCGCGAACCACCTCGGGCAGCATCTCGCGCGGGGAGTTGCCGAGGTGGAAGCCCGGGATGGGCAGGCAATTGCGCTCACCCGCCAGGAGGGTGTCCTCGCTGCCGAGGGTCTGGACCAGGCGGAGCGCCTCTTCGGTGTCGGCGACTGGCACCACCGCGCGTGCGCCGTGATGCAGCGCGGCGCAGATCGTGGTCCCGGCCCGGAGGATATCGATGACGAAGACGATACGGCCCTGGACCTCACCGGCGGTGAGGCCAGTCGGCGTGAAGACGACGTCCAGCTTCATACGTCGGGGCGGAGCAGCTCCGGATGTCGCTCGAGGAACTTGGTGTCCACCTCGCCGGCCGCGAACTCCGGGTGCCGGATGATGCGCGCGAGGAAGGGAATCGTGGTGGTCACACCCTCGATGATGAAGCTGTCGAGCGCCTGCCCCATGCGGGCGAGCGCCTCGGCGCGGGTGTTTCCGTGCACGATCACCTTGGCGAGCAGGGAATCGTAATAGGGCGGGACGGTGTAGCCGGCGTACACATGCGTATCGAGCCGCACGCCGGGGCCGCCGGGCGGGTGATACGCGGTGATCAGCCCCGGCGAAGGCTGGAAGTTGCGGTATGGGTCTTCGGCATTGATCCGGCATTCGATGGCGTGCCCGCGCAGCCGGCCGCCCTCGCCGCGGAAGCTGATCGGCTCGCCTGCGGCGACGCGAATCTGCTCCTTCACCAGGTCGAAGCTGGTGACCATCTCGGTCACCGGATGCTCCACCTGGATGCGGGTGTTCATCTCCATGAAGTAGAAGCTGCCATCGGCGTCGAGCAGGAACTCGATTGTGCCGGCGCCTACGTAGCCGATGGCGGAGGCGAGCTTCACCGCGGCGTCACCCATCTGGGCCCGCAGTTCCGGGGTGAGCGCGGGACTCGGACTCTCCTCGATCAGCTTCTGGTGGCGGCGCTGCACCGAGCAGTCGCGCTCGCCGAGGTGGACCACCCTGCCCTGGGTATCGCCCATGACCTGGATCTCGACGTGCCGCGGTTTCGCCAGGTACTTCTCGACGTACACCTCGCCATTGCCGAAGGCGGCCAGGGCTTCGTTCTGGGCCAGGGAGAACGACTGGGCGAACTGGTCCGCATCGAGCGCGACGCGCATCCCCTTGCCGCCGCCACCGGCGGTGGCCTTGATGATCACCGGGAAGCCGATCCCCTCGAGGTGGGTCAGCGCCTCCTCGAGCTCGTGGATCGTGCCGGGGGTGCCGGGCACCGTCGGCACGCCGGCCTCCTGCGCCAGCTTCTTGGCGGTGGCCTTGTCGCCCATCGCCCGGATCTGGTCGCCCGACGGACCGATGAAGGTGATCCCCGAGGCCTTGCAGGTGTCGGAGAACTCGGCGTTTTCGGCGAGGAACCCGTAGCCCGGATGGATCGCGTCGGCGCCGGTGATCTCGGCGGCGGCGATCAGGTGGGGAATCCGCAGGTAAGACTGGCGGCTGGGCGGCGGGCCGATGCAGACATCGTCGTCGGCGAAGCGCACATGCAGCGATTCGCGGTCGGCTTCGCTGTACACGGCGACCGTTTCGAGGCCAAGCTCCCGGCAGGCGCGGATCACCCGGAGGGCAATCTCGCCGCGGTTGGCGATCAGCACCTTCTTGAACATCAGGGCGTGAGGTCCTGGGAGAGATCGGACTTGCCGCCACTGGCGGCGAGGCCGCTGAAGGTACGATCCGACGCGGAGCTGATGCCCGAGGCCCGGAGCGCAAATTCACTGGGGTTGGTCGAGTAGAAGAGCGCGCTCTCGTAGCTGATCACGCCCTGCTTGAACCACTGCATCAGCGACTGGTCGAAGCTCTGCATGCCGTAGGCCTCGGTCCCCTCCGAGATCAGGTCGGGGATGTTGAGTGCCTTTTCGATGTCGCGGATGTTGTCGGCCACCGCCGCCGTGTTGATCAGCACCTCCGCCGCCGGCACGCGGCCCTTCCCGTCCTTCCGGGGCACGAGGCGCAGGCAGACCACGGCCGCGAGCGCCGTGGAGAGCAGCGAGCGGATCTCCTGGTGCTGGTGCGGCGGGTAGAACGAGATGACCCGGTTGATCGTTTGGGTCGCATCGGTGGTGTGCAGGGTGGAGAAGACCAGGTGGCCGGTGTCCGCCGCCTTGAGCGCCACGTCCAGCGTCTCGGCGTCGCGGATTTCTCCGATGAGGATCACGTCCGGGTCCTGCCGCAGCACGTGCCGGAGGGCGGTGCCGAACGCGAGGGTATCGCTGCCCACCTCACGCTGCGAGATGTTCGCCATCACGTCGCGGTGCAGGAACTCGATCGGATCCTCGATCGTGATGATGTTGACCCGGCGGTTCTGGTTGACGTGGTTGATCATCGCGGCGAGCGAGGTGGACTTGCCCGAGCCGGTCACTCCGGTGACCAGCACCAGGCCACGCGGCCGGATGGAGATCTCCTCGAGCACCTCGGGAAGTTCCAGCTCGCGGACCGTCTTGACCTCGTAGGGAATCGCGCGGAAGGCAAAGGCCAGGGTGCCGCGCTGCTGGTAGATGTTGGTGCGGAAGCGGCCGACGCCAGGGACGCCGATGGCGAAGTCCGCCTCCTTCTTCTCGGCGAACTCCTTCACCTGGCGCGGCGTCATGATCTGCTCGGCGAGCAGCTTCAGGTCCTCCGGCTTGAGCGGCTGCATCTCGAGCCCCGCGAGATCACCGTTCACCCGGATGGTCGGCGGCCGGCCCACCTTCAGATGCAGGTCGGAGCCATTGCGCTGCACCATCAGCGAGATGGCCTGCTTGAAGTTGAACGGCGGCTGCAGGCCCGCCGGACCGGTCGGTTCAGCCATTGGGATCCACCCGGTACAGCACGGTGCCGAACTCGACCGGCTGCATGTCCTCGACGAGAACTTCGCGGACCACGCCTGACACCTCCGCCTCGATCTCGTTCATGATCTTCATCGCCTCGATGATGCAGACGGTCTGCCCCGCGGTCACCCGTCCGCCGACCTTCACGTACGCCTCCGCCCCCGGCTCCGGCGCCTTGTAGAAGGTGCCCACCATCGGCGACTTGATCTCCTTCAGCGTGGAGGGCGCGGCGGCCGCCGGCGCGGTGGCCGGTGCGGAAGCGGACGCCGGCGCATGGGCCGCCACCGGTGCGGGCGCGAAGGCCATCGGCGCGGGCATCATCGGCGCCGAGCTCTGCATGCCGGTCCGGGTGATCACCACGCCGGTGTCGAACCACCCCTTCACCTCGATGGAACCCAGCTCCGGGAACTCGTGCAGCAGCTCGGCGAGCTTCCGCACATCCTTGAGTTCCACCGAGCGGATCCCGGGCAGCTTGCCGAGGAGCTTGGCGAGGTCGGTCGAGTCTTTCGCATTCATTGAGGCATCGGGGTTCAGGGTTCGGCTCTCAGCGCTCGGGCGTCACGCTCCCGGGCAGCATCGCCCCGCGTGCTCCGGCCCGCCCGCTGTTCCCTCAGACCAGCTCGAGCAGTTCCACGCGGTTATCGGACAGCAATTCCGGTCCTGAGGCGGTCAGATGCACGTCGTCCTCCAGCCGGACACCACCCCAGCCGTGAAGATAGATCCCGGGCTCCACCGTCACCACCGCGCCGACCGGGACGGGCTGATCGGCCGTCGGCGAAAGCCGCGGCGCCTCATGCACTTCGAGCCCGAGTCCGTGGCCGAGGGAGTGCCCGAAGGCGTCACCGAAGCCGGCCTTCGCAATCACCTCGCGAGCGAGGGCATCGGCCTCGCGGCCGGCCATGCCGGCCCGCACATGCTCGAGCGCCCGCCGCTGCGCCTGCAGCACGACTCCGTAGATCTCGCGCTGCCTGGCGTCAGCCCGCGCGCCCACCACGACGGTCCGGGTGAGGTCGGCACAGTATCCGTCCACCTGCGCGCCGAAGTCAAGCAGGAGCCAGTCACCGGGATTCACGGTGCGATCGCTGGTGCGCGCATGCGGGAGCGCCGCGCGCGGTCCCGACGCGACGATTGTGGGGAACGGATGCCACTCACTTCCCCGGCGGCGCAGCGCCGATTCCAGCCGGGCGGCGACCTCGAATTCACTGTCGCCGGCGCGGACAGCGGGGAGCGTTTCGGCCAGCGCGTCCTGCGCGAGCGCGGCCGCGGCGCGAATCGCCTCCACCTCCGCGGCATCCTTCACTATCCGGAGCTTCTCGACCAGATCGCTGGTCGGCTCCCACGTGGCGTGCGGGAGAAGCGCCGCAAGCCGCTCCCGCTCCCGCACGGTGGTGATGTGCGCCTCGAAGGCGAGGCTGCCCGCCGGCCGTTCACCCAGCACCCGCTTGAGCCGGTCCCAGATGTTCAGCTGGTCGATCTCGACTCGCGCTACGGTGCCCGCCTCACGCGGGGCCTGCGCTGCATAGCGGAAGTCGGTAACCAGGATGGCGTCGTGCGCCCGAACCGCGAGCAGTCCCGAGGAGCCGGTGAAGCCGGTCAGATAGCGGATGTTGGGCAGAGACTGCACCAGCAGCAGGTCGTGCCCCAGCGTCAGCATTCGATCCCGGAGCGCGGCCTGCCGGGCTTCCCTGCGATCAATCACCACCGAGTTTCGCGACCAGCGCCTGGAGCCCGAGCAGGTATCCCGACGGCCCGAAGCCGGCGACGATACCCACCGCCAGATCGGCGAGCCGGGAATGCCGGCGCTCCGCCTCACGCGCAAAGATGTTCGACAGGTGAACTTCCACGAACGGCACCTTCACCGCGAGGAATGCGTCCCGGATCGCCAGGCTTGTGTGGGTAAACGCCGCAGCGTTGACGAGGGCGCCGTCGGCCTTGCCCTTGAGCGCCTGTACCGCGTCGACGAACGCACCCTCGTGGTTGGTCTGCATCCAGTCGAGCGTCACGCCCAGCCGGGCCGCCTCGGCCCGTACCAGCCCTTCCAGCTCCGGCAGGGTCGTCCGGCCGTACACTTCGGGCTCACGGGTGCCGAGCAGGTTCAGGTTCGGCCCGTTCAGCACAGCGATGCGCATCACTTCTTCAGGCTCTTGAGCCAGTGCTGGAACTGGTCGAGGTCCTCGCCCCCTGAAGGCCGGCCGCCCTGGGCACTGTTCGCGCCTCCGGAGGAGGCGGCGCCGAAGAACTGGTCGAAGCTGAACGCATCAGGCGCCTGCGGCTTGGCGGGAGTTTCTCCCACCGCCGACGCCGAGGAGGTGCTCGCCGCCTCCTCGCCGAAGATGGCGCTCAGCGAAAGGGGATCGTTCGCGGGCCGAGTCGGCGCTCCGCCGCCCTGTTCGTCCTCCACCATCGGGCGGGACGCCGCGCTGCCCGCAGGGCGGGCGTCGGCGAGGGAGCGGAAGAACGACTCGACCGACTCGCCGCCGGTATCCATCGCCACATACGAGTGCCGACGGCTGCCCGCGGCGAGCGCGGCCTGCAGGTCGCGCACCTTCTGTTGCAGCCGCTGATCGTCCGGCTGCCGGGCGGCGAGTTCCCGGTACACGTTCATCGCCTCGGCCAGGTGTCCCTGGCGCAGGTACAAATCCGCCATGCTCTCCGTGAGCACGGGCGCCGGTTCCGGCACGGCCGGCTCCGGGGTGACCGGCTCCGCCACCGCGGCCATCTCCTCGGTGATCCGCCGGTGGCGCGGCGGCTCCGGTTCGGAGACGTCGTCGGGGAAAATGAGCTTGAGGTTCGACTCCGGTGCCGCCGGTTCTGTCGGCTCAATCGGCTCGGACTCGGACCCCGATTCCGAGACGACGGTGGCGGTGCCCGCCGCGGCGAGCATGTCCACAAGGGAGCTTTCGTCTGCCTCGGGCTCGAACTCGGGCTCGGGCTCCGCTTCCGCTGCGACAGCAGCTTCGGGCTCCACGGAGAGGATCGGGACCTGGACCGACTCGGGTTCGGGCTCCGGCTCGAGCATTTCCAGCGGCTCGTCGGTCGGCTCGGTGGGAAGCTCCTGGGTGGGCATCAGCTCGATCGCAGCGAACCCGGTCGTGATGACCTTGCTGTAGGGGCGGGGCACCTCGTCGAAGGAGATCGCCGGCTCCAGTCCCGGGAGCGGCTCCGGCTCCGGGGCCGGTTCCGGCTCGAGGACCGGCTCCGGTTCCCGCTGGCGCTCCGAGGCGCGCAACAGCTCATCCGCGCCGCTGGGCGTCTGATACTCCGTGCCGCCTGCCGAGGAGAGCTTCAGTTCCGACGACGCGTCCGGCACCTGGAATTCGGAGCCGGTCGGGGCCAGCTCGAGCAGGGCCGCGCTGTCGTCCGGGGTCTGGAATTCCGTGGCGCTGGAGGGGCGCAGATCGATCGACGCTGGCTCCTCGTGGCCGATGGAGTACACCTCGCCGACATCGATCTCGTCGAGACTGGTCTCCGGGGCGGCAGAGGTGGGGGCGACAGCGTCCATCGGCTCGGCGACCATCTCCGGCTCGACGAGTTCCAGAGCGGCCGGCTCGATCGCCTCGAGAATCTCCATGACTGGAGCCGGTGGCGCCGCTGGCGGCGGCGCCTCGTAGGGCGGCAGCGACGGCAGCCCGATCGGTACGGTCTTCGCCGGGGATTCGTCGAACAGGCTGAAGCGCGCGTCGAGCTGGGCATCGGCGTCTTCGCTCACCTGCCCCGTGGCGACTTCGACCGTGGGCACTTCGGGGAGCGGTGGTGGCGGTGGCGGCGGCGCGTGACGCGCCACGAGGGGCAGGGCCTCGGTGACGTCCTCGGCGCGGGTCGGCGCGGGGGCCTGCCCCGCTTCCTGGGTCAGCGGGGCCGTCATGGCGGCGGCGGCCGCTTCCCGGGCCGCATCAACCCGGGCCAGCTGGTCGCGGGCCTCGTCGTTACTGGGATCGACCGAGATCAGCCGGGAGAGCCAATCAGCGGCCTCCATGAGACGACCCTGGCGCTCGGTGATGTCGGCCAGCGCCTTCAGCGCGATGACATTTTCCTGATCGAGGTCGAGGACGTGATTGAACGCGGCTTCGGCGGGTCCGTCTTCCCGAAGATCGAGGCAGCAGCGCCCCAGCACGATGTTCCCGGGGATATGATCGGGATGCAGCTCAAGCCCCTGACGGAGGACGTCACGAGCGAGCAGGTGATCTCCATGCTTGCGCAGCACTTCGGCGTACGGCGCGAACACGGTCCCCTTGGGATTCTCCTTCCAACGGCGCTCGAGCTTCTCGATCTCGCTGTTTGGTGGCATCCCCGGCCCTATGCGTAAGTTGTTGTGGCGATTGAATAAACATTAGAGGCACCACGGGATCGTGTCAACGGGTCGAAGCCCCGATCGGCTTGAGATTCTGCGTTGCCGGGCTTAGACTTACGCCTCTTTTTCCGCCGTCCCCTCAGCCGCAGGGCAGTTCCAATATGATGCAAGTCTTCCGCAGCATCGCCGGCAAGGTTGCCGCCGCGGTTTTCGCCGTCCTGATGCTGGTCTTTCTCTGGACCAGCGTCGACTGGAGCCAGGTCACAGGCGGGTCCCGCACCACCGTGGGCGAGATCAACGGCCAGAAGATTCCTCTGCGGAACTACCAGCAGATGGTCCAGGGCGCGACCGAGCAGCGTCAGCGGCAGGTCGGCCACTCGCTCAGCGCCGAAGAGGTCGAGGACGTCCGGAATACCGTCTGGACGGAATTGATTCAGCAGCAGAGTCTGGAGACCGAGTATGCGCACCGGGGGATCGATGTCACTCCCGACGAGATCGCCGCCGCGATTCAGGACAACCCGCCGCCGGAGTTCATCCAGCAGCCGGAGTTCCAGACCGACGCCAAGTTCGACATCAGCAAGTACCAGGCATGGCTCCGGTCGAGCGCGGCAGCGCAGGTCGTGCCGCTGCTGGAGTCCCAGTATGCCGACCAGATCCGGCAGTCCAAGCTGTTCCGGGTCGTCACCAGCGACGTCTACCTCTCGGACGCCGCGCTGTGGCAGACCTGGCGCGACAACAACGAGAAGGTCTCGGTGGAACTCGCGGCGATCCTGCCGCGCGCCGTCGTGCCTGATTCCGCCGTCCCGCTCACCGACGCGGAGATCCGGAAGTACTACGACGACCATCGGGAGGAGTTCAAGCGCCCCGCGACCGCCTACCTGAGTTATGTCGAGATCGTGCGCGCCCCGGATGCCAGCGACACCGCCGCCGCGCTCCACCGCGCCGAGGACCTCCGCAAGGAGATCCTCGCCGGTTCGCCTTTCGCCGAGGTGGCCAAGCGCGAGTCGGCGGACTCCGGCTCGGCGCAGAAGGGCGGCGACCTGGGTGAGTTCGGGAAGAGCACGATGGACCCGGCCTTCGAACGGGCGGCCTACAGCCTCCCGATCGGCACGGTGTCCGAACCGGTGCTCTCCGCGTTCGGTTACCACCTGATTCGGGTGGACAAGCGTGCCGGGGGCAAGGTGCAGGCGCATCACATCCTGATCCCCATCGAGATCACCGGGACCCATCGCGACCTGCTCGACGCCCGGGCGGACAGCCTGGAATCGCTGGGCGCCGAGAAGCTCGATCCGAGCGCGCTGGACACCGCCGCGAAGATCCTCGGACTCCACGTCGGCAAGGCCAACCCCATCCAGAAGGGCACTCGGGCGCAGGTCGGACTCCAGGTGGTTCCCGACGCCGGCGTCTGGGCATTCCAGGCCAAGGTCGGTGAGACCGGCCGGATCGTCGAAGTCTCGTACGCCTACTTCCTCTTCCGGCTCGACAGCCTGCACAACGAGGGCGTGCCGCCCTTCGAATCGGTCAAGGGAGCGGTCACCATCGCCGCGCGGGACAAGAAGAAGTGGGAGGGCGCGCGGGCCGTGGCCACCGATCTCGAGAAGCGGATCGGCGAGGGCAGCACGCTGGCGCAGGCCGCCACGGCGCTCAAGCTGCCGCACCAGGAGTTCCCGCCGTTCACCCGCACCAACCCGCCCTTCCCCAACCCCCAGGTCGTGGGCACGGCGTTCGGGCTGGCGGTCGGCAAGACCAGCGGCGTCATCGAGACGGATGATGGGCTGTACGTGCTCCGGGTGATCAAGCACGATCCGCCCGACTCCACCGAGTTCGTCAAGCAGATCGACGACTTCCGCGCCAAGCAGATCCGGCTCGCCCGGCAGGACCGGGTGCGCAGTTACCTCGATGCGCTCCGGACCGCCGCGAAGGTCGAGGACCGGCGCGCCCAGATCTTCCGGACCGACGCCCAGGCCCAGCAGGACCAGACTCGCCAGCGCAGCTGATCGGCCCCGTTCCCGGGCACGAAAAAACCCTCTGGTCGATGACCGGAGGGTTTTTCGCCTGTGCCCTGCCGTCTTACTGCGACAGCCGCTTCGGCTCGCCGCCCGAGGGGGGGGTCGGACCGGTACGGTTGTCGAGCTGGCGCGAAGTGGGCGCCGAGCTGTTATCACCGCCGCCCACCGCGTCTCCCACGTCGGTGAGACTGCGCTTGAATTCCCGGATGCCCTTGCCGAACGAGGCACCGATTTCGGGCAGCCGCTTGGACCCGAAGAGCAGCAGGCAGATGACCAGAATCCCTACGATTTCGCCGAAACCGAGATTGCCGAACATGGCGGCCCCGCCTTAGAAAAGTGAGCGAGCGATCAGATAGGCGATGATGACGCCCAGGATCGCGAGCGGAGAAACGTTCACCGCGAACGGCCCCATGGTGAAGCTGAACACCAGCAGATTGAGCGACACGGGGCCGAGGCTCGCGCTGGCGGTAAATGTAAACACCTGCTTGGCGACACTGTCCGGCATGACCGTCTTGACCAGCGCGTTCAGGAAGCCGCCAAGAATGAACCCGGCCACCAGTACGCCGAGGTGGAACATGGGACGACGAGGTCCGCTGGCCATCAGCGCCGCCGGTCGAGGACGTAGGTGATGCTGTCGCGGAGCACATCGCGGGCACGACTGGGGGGCAGCGCGTCGAGTTCGTGGTCCGCACGTTCGGCAAGACGATGCGCGCGCTGCCGGGCATATTCAAGCCCCCCGGCTTCGGACACCAGCTCGACCACCGTGCTGATCTGGGCATCGGTGGGCTCGGGGGTGGCCATCAGGGTGCTGACGTGTCGCCGGGCCGCCGGCGAAAGCCGGCCCAGGGCATGGATCAGCGGCAGTGTCACCTTGTGCTCCCGGAGATCGTTCCCGGAAGGCTTCCCGGTCACGGCCTCGTCCTCGGTGTAGTCCAGCAGGTCATCCACGATCTGGAAGGCCATCCCAAGGTACTCACCAAAGCGCCGCAGCGCTTCGCGCTCCCCCTGCCCGGCCCGGAGCGCCCCGACTTCACAGGCGCCGGAGAGGAGCGAGGCGGTCTTCGCGATGATGAGCAGGTCGTACTCTTCCTCGGTGAAGGCAAGCGGCTCGTGCGCCATGAGCTGGCGCATCTCACCCACCGTCATCTCGTTGGTGACCCGCGACAGGACGCGCAGCGGCTCGATGTCTCCGAGGCGGGTCAGCTCAACGACCGCGCGCGAATACAGGTAGTCCCCCATGATCACGCTGACCTGGTGACTGAACAGCGCGTTGATCGTGGGCATGCCGCGACGGAGCACGGAATGATCGACCGAGTCGTCGTGGACCAGGGTCGCGAGGTGGATCAGCTCCACCACCGCCGCCAGGGTCTCGGCCCGCGGATCGCGGGCGCCGGACGCCTCCTCGCTCAGCAGCAGCAGCGTGGGCCGGAACATCTTGCCCTGCATCTGGAGCAGGTGGCCGTTCACCTCGCTGATCAGCCCGAAATCGCTTTCGATCGCCCGGCGCAGCTCCCGCTGCACGGCCTCGAGCCGTGGCTTGAGGCTGGCCTGGAGACCCGCCAGCGTGATGCCCGCCGCGGAGGAGGTCACTGCGACCGCCCCTGGGAGAGCTTCGCCATGCGTGCGCCGGCGTCCTGGAAGCCGATGTCGACCGCCAGCACCCGCTCGAAGGTCGTGATGGCCTGCTCCACCTTGCCCTGGGCCTCCTGCGACCGGCCCAGCCAGTAGATCACGCCGATCTGTTCGTCATCCGTGGCCCCGAGGCTTTCGACCGCCCGCTTGAGAATCGCCTCGGCGATGGCGAACTGGCGTTTCTCGAAGAAGGCGCTGCCGAGCGATTCGGTGGTCTTGAGCCGGACTTCGGGGGAGCGGAGCGCCTTCTGGAACTCGGCGATCGCCTCGTCCAAGAGCCCCATCTCCTTGAATGCCACGCCCAGGTCATAGTGTGCCTGGAAGTCCTCGGCGTCGATGTTGGCGTCGATGCCCCGCTTGAACTGCTGCAGCATGTCCTGGAAATCCTTCTGCTCGTCCCCGGTCGGCTCTTCGCCCTCCACCCGCATGCGGGTGTCCTTCACCGCCTCGTCGTCCATGACGAGCGCGCCGAAGTCGATGAAGTCTCCCGCCGGCTGCGGCTCGGGTGGCTTCGGCACGGCAGCCGACTTCCGCGACTTCCGCCCGCCCGGCGCCGCTGGAGCGGGCGGCGGCACCTCGGCGATGGCATCGAATGCGGCGTCCGCCTCATCGGCCATTGCGGCGAGCGGCTTGGGCCGGGATTCCGGCTCCGCGGCGGGGGCCGGCGGAATGGGCGGCAGCGTCTCCTCGACTGACGAGAGCGCATCGAGCGCGGCGAGCGCGCGGGAATTGCCCGGATCGTGCTCTGACACCCGCCGGTAGACCGCGAGGGCCTTGTCGAGGGCGCCCACCCGCAGCAGCGCATCGGCCAGTTCCAGATAAGCCTCGATCAGCTTCGAGCGCTCCCCGCTGCGGAACGCGATCTCCACCCGCTTCTGGTGATAGCGGACCCCGTTGGGGTCGAGCCGGATCAGCTCGTGGATCAGGTCGGTGGCGTGCGGCCAGTCTTCGCGCCCCTCGTAGCCGGCGAGCGCCAGCTCCAGCTCCTCCTGTCCGCGCAGCTGCTCCCCGGCGGCGAGCAGGGCCTCGCCGAGCGCGCGGTGCGCTTCGGGATCATCCGGATCCTCGAGGACGCGGTCCTCGAGATCGGTGATCGACAGTTCGCCCGATGCATCCACATCGAGGAAGGTGACCGTCTCCTCCTCCGACCCGTACTCGGTGATGATGGAATCGAGCAGTGGCGAGGTGTCGCCCGCATCGATGAGATCCATCCCCAGGTCTGCCACAGGCTGTCCGAAGGGCGCCAGCACGTCCGGCTCGCCCAGTCCCGTCGTGAGGTCGGCGGCGAGTTCCGGCGAATCGTCGAGCGGCTCCGGCACGAGGAAGCGCTCCGCCTCAATCGGCTGGATGTCGGTGTCGGGCGACTCGCTGGCGCGCTCGAGATCGAGCCCCTCGGTCGACACGTGCAGGTCGACCGTGTCGGCAGTCGGCTGGTCCAGCTCGAGGCCCTCGAGCGGCGCGACCGCCCCCGAGTCGAGGCCCTCGGCGTAGGTCGGCTCGAAGCCCAGCGCCTTGGCGACCTCCCCCGAAGCGGTCGCCTCGAGATGGGCCTCGTCGGAAACCGGCTGGATCGACTCGAGCTCGAGGGTGGTCTCCACCAGCCTCGACGTCTCGATTTCGAGCGGCGGCAGCTCCGGCACCCGCGGTTCCACGGTCGCGGCAGTGGGCCCCTCCTCAATCAGCGGCAGCCCCGCCGGCGGCTTGAGCCCCGCAGCGGGCGGCATCGTGATCGCCCGGGTCTTCCGGGATGGCGGCCCCGCCGGCTTCGCCGGCCGCTCGCCGGTCGATCCGGTATCGAGGAACACCAAGTCACCCGACCGCCCGCCCTTGGGCGCCGGCTTGGCCGATTCGCCGGGAACATCCTCGGCATCGAGCGCCTGCAGCCGCATCAGCGTCTTGCGCGCCCCGATGGTGTCGCCCTTGGCCTCGAGGTCACTCGCGAGCTTCTCCAGTTGCTCCCGCGCCTCCGCGTTGCGCGAGGAGGCCCGGAGCAGCTCGGAGAGCATCAGCCGGATTTCCTTGTTCCCTGGGAACTGATCGGCGAAGTCCTTGACGGACTTGAAGGCATCATCGAGCTGGTTGAGGGTGTTCATCCGCTCGAGGTACTCGAGCAGGTTCTTCTTGGCTTCGATGACGACGTTCTTGCGGGCGTGCAGGTGGGCGAGCTTGAGGTAGGTCTGGATCCGCCCGGGGTTCACCCGCAGGATCTTGCCGCACAGGGCGATGGCGTTGTTGTAGAAGCCCTGCTCTCCGTAGAGGTCCGCCGCACGTTCGTAGGCCTGAACCGCCGCCCCAGGCTCGTTGGCCTTGAGGTAGAGGTCCCCCACCCGGTTGTAGACCGAGAGATCCGGCACAGGATCGTTGCCGGCCTCGAACTCCCGGATTGCCTGAAGATAGACCTCGATGGCCCGCCGCCACTCTTCCTTTTGCTCGTACTTCCGGGCGGTCTCTTTGAGCTTTTCGAAGTTCATCCAGCGGGGCGAGTGAAAGGGTGAATGCCTATGAAATGCCGCAACTTAGAAGATACCGGCCCCTCCAACCCCTAGCAAGGCAAACCGGGAGCTGGATCGAGCGCTCCCCCCGCCACCAGGCTGACCAGCCGGGCGAGGTCGGGCGCAGGCGGCCGATCCGCGCTCAGCGTGGCCACCCCATCCACCGGGGATCGCACCCGCTGGTACAGTGCCTCCACGCCCTTCCCCGGGCGGAGCGGACGCAGAAAATCCAGCCCCTGGGCGCCACACAGGAATTCCGACGCGATCACCTTCTGCGCGTTCGCGAGGATGCGGCGTGCCTTGTACGCCGACGCCATGCCCATGGGCACGAAATCCTCCTGGTTCGCATCAGTCGGGATCGACCCGATGCTGGCGGGCATGGCGATCGACCGGGATTCGGCCACGAGCGAGGCGGCGGTGATCTGGACCATCATGAAGCCGGAGCAGAGCCCCGGATCGGGGGTCAGGAATGCCGGCAGCCCCTGCGAGAGGTCCGGATTGACCAGCCGCTCCACCCGCCGCTCGGCGATCGCCTGCAGGGTCGTGAGCGCCACGCTGAGAAAATCGAGCGCCTGCGCGACCGGCTGACCGTGGAAGTTGCCGCCGGAAAGCACATCCCCGTTGGGAAAGACCAGGGGATTGTCGGTCGAGGCGTTCAGCTCCACCGCCGCGACCTCCCTGGCGAACCGGATGGCGTCCGCGACCGCCCCAAGCACCTGCGGCGTACAGCGCAGACTGTAGGCATCCTGCACCCGCGGGTCGTTCTCCCGATGGGACTCCCGAATCTGGCTGTCGGTCAGCAGGGCGCGCATCAGCGACGCCGCCCGCAGTTGTCCCGGGTGGGGCCGAGCCTCGTGGATGCGCGGGTCGAGCGGCGTCGGGGTGCCCTGCAGTGCCTCCAGGCTCATCGCCGCCGCCCCGACCGCTGAACGCCAGAGCGACTCCGCGTCGTGCACCGTCAGCGCCAGGAGCGCGGTCTGCGCCTGGGTCCCGTTGATGAAACTGATGCCTTCCTTCGGGCTGAAACGGAACGGCGCGAGGCCCGCGCGTTTGAGCGCAACGGCGGCGGGACATACGCTGCCCGGCGCATCACCGAGCACGTCGCCCTCGCCGATCAGCGCCATCGCGATGTGACTGAGCGGCGCCAGATCGCCGCTGGCGCCCACACTCCCCTGCTCGGGGACCAGCGGAACAATCCCCGCGTTGAACAACGCGACCAGCGCCTCGACCAGCCCGGGCCGCACTCCACTGGTGGGACGGAGCAGCACGTTGGCGCGCAGCAGCATCGCCGCCCGGACCACATCGGCGGGCATCGGCGCTCCGACGCCTGCCGCGTGGCTGCGGATCAGGTTGATCTGCAACTGATCGAGCTGATCGGCGGCGATCCGGACATTCGCCAGCTTGCCGAAGCCGGTGTTGATGCCGTAAATCGTCTCGCCACGCGTGATGGCCTCGTCGACCAGCGCGCGACTCCTGGCCAGGGACTCCAGCGCGCCCGGATCGAGTCCGATCGTTGCCGATGGATTCCGGGCCGCCGCCACGACGGCGGGGATCGTGAGGGAATTGCCCGTGAGGACGAGCATATGGTCTGTCATGGCGGAAACGTACACAGGCGGGCCGGACACTGTCATCCCGAGCCCCGACACGGATCGAGGGGTCCACCCCGCTGGCTGCCGGAGTAGACCCCTCGACCTCTGTCATCGCCTGACCCCGAGATCACGGCGCGCGGAGCAGCTCCGGATTGCCGTGATCGGTCTGGAACGCCCAGTCGAGAATCAGGAAGTTCTGGCCGACGTGGGTGACGCGTACGGCACCGTACCGGGCGAAGCCATCGCCACCATCGGTCTCGAAGACGTATCCCCAGCCCGGGAGCGCCTGGATGCCCGCGGTGCCGTAGGTGATGTTCGGCGCGTAGTCGATGCTGGTGAGATCCGCCACCGGCGACGTCCCGTAGACCGCGACTCCGGTGCCGGACGCGGACCGGTGTCAGGTACAGGTCGCCCGCCACGTCCCGCTCGACGGTGAAATCATTGAGGGGCGACGAACCGCTCTGCACCAGGCCGATTTCGGCGGGATCCGCCTGGCCGTCCGCGTTGAGGTCGCGCCAGAAGCGGAACCCGCTGCCGGCGTCCTGACTCTGCCGCGCGTAGACCACGACGTTCCGCGCATCGGGACGCGGCGTGTCACTGCGCAGGGGGGACCAGAGACTCTCGAACCCCTCGAGGCTCACCGCCGACACGGCGAAACAGCGGGGAACGCCGTTGGTGAGGGCGCCCGAGACGAATTCGGGGGCCACCGTGGTTCCCTCCAGCGACCAGGCGGTGCCGCAGAGATTGAGGTCCAGGTCGTAGGAACTGCTGTAGACCCGGTAGATGCGGAAGTGGGCCGGGTCCGTCGTGTATGCGTTGTCGGACCAGGTCAGCGCGATCGCCCCGTTGAGCGTGGTACTGGTCAGCGTCGCGGGCTTCTGGAGCGCCAGCCGTTCATCGACCGTGACCACGTTGCTGCTGGAGCTCTCATTACCGTCGAGATCCTCCGCCGTCACATAGTACTGCAGGTGAGGAATCCCCGCGTCGTGAAACGAATTCGACGTGGTGGTGCCACGGAGCCGGTAGGACTCGGAGGTGCTGCCACGAGAGTAGACGTTCCACGATGCCAGGTTGGGATCGTTGTCGAAGTCCCAGGTGAGGAGCACGCCGTCCGGGGATCCGGGGGTGCCACTGGGTTCAACGGTATAGGTCAGATTGCTCGGCGGAGACACCTGGGCACCGCCGCCGCCGACAAACTGGGTTTCGCTGCAGGCGGCAAGCAGCAGCAGAGGCACGGCCCACAAGGACGAACGCATGAATCGGCTCCGGAGAGGGAACGCCGCACCGCAATGCATGCTCGATGCCACCGGCATCCTGGCGTACAACTTATTGCCGGGTCATGACTTGGCACTGGGCCCGGTCCGGAGTGTCCTCGGACGTGTACACTCGCGGACACTCCACTGTCCGGAATCGTGGACGGCGAGACGGCCCTCAGCGTTCGATGGACGTCTGATTGTAGTCGAACTTGATGTCCGGCAGGTCAGAGAGGTACACCGAGAAGAAGAAGGCGAAGTTGCCGTTCGGGTTGCGGACGAAGTTGAATCCCGCCCTCCACTCGTGCAGGACCCGTTCAAGCCGTACCA
Source organism: uncultured Gemmatimonadales bacterium (assembly GCA_963817435.1). Classification (GTDB taxonomy): domain Bacteria; phylum Gemmatimonadota; class Gemmatimonadetes; order Gemmatimonadales; family GWC2-71-9; genus JADJOM01. Next base: position 124,570 of record CAWFNY010000001.1, on the reverse strand, counting down.
CCTGGGACTCGAACTTGTTGTCGGTGATGTTGTACTGGGTGGACCAGGAGACGCTCCAGAACGGCGTCGGCGCGAAGGCGGTGCTGAACCCGAGGCTCTGCTGCGCCTTCTGGGGGACGGTATTGGCGGGGGGATTCCGCAGCGGCCGCTGTCGGGAGAGGCTGTAGTTGAAGTTGGCGGTGAACCGGTGGTTGGTGCCGACCCCCAGCGTCTGCTCGGCGCCCGCCCCGTAGAAGGACGGAGGCCGGCCGAAGCGGCTCTGGCTTGCGACGTAGGACGGCGGCGGGGCCTCCCGGCTGGCGGTGGTATCATGCTTTCCCCCCAGGCCGAAGAGGCCAAGCACGGATTTCACCGTGTTCCCCGAGATCGCGAAGCTCGCCGTTACCGCCTGCAGGAACGGCGAGAAGTGCGAGGTGTCGGAACCCACGTCTCCGTCCCAGAGATCGTGTGTCAGGCTCAGGTTGAAGCCGGGCACCAGGTCGCTCTGGAACTGGTTGGTCATCGACTTGGTGCGCCACCCGGTCTTGCCCGGCTGCTTCGCCTGCTCGAAATCGTACTGCATCGGGCTGGTCTGGATCCCCAGGATGCGGAATCGCCTGGCGTTATCGGCACCCGCGGCGTCTTCCGCCGTCGTGTCCGAGGTGGAGCGCCGGACCGACTTTCCCTCGATGTTCTGTGACAGGCCGATGCTCAGCAGCTGGGTCGGATCACTCCGGAGCCTGATCGTCTCGCCCGGGCGAGCGATCGCCTGCGCATAGGCCTGGTCGATCGACGCCGCCGGGCTGTAGCTCCAGCTGATGCTGGGCGAGATGCTGTGCCGGATGCGCTGAATCGGCCCGAACCCGGGAAAGAACCCGAAGAACGTCGGTGAGGCGCTCAGCGCGAAGTTGAAGCGCTTCCCCTGCCGGACCCACTGTCCTCCCGTGTTCCGATTCCGGATCATGAAGGCGCCCTGGGTCGTGGAGTTCACGATGCCCACAGTGGGCTGGAGTTTCCAGGTGCTGCGCAGCACCGTCGGCAGGTTGATGCCGGTCTGCCAGTCGATGCCGCTCTCGAAATCGCCGTTGGTGAACTGGCTGACCGTGATGGAGTCGGTGGGGTCCGGCGTAGTGGGATCGGGAACGCGGATACCACCGATGACCTGGGGGCCCTCGTCCTTGCGGTCGTTGTAGTTGAAGGTGTTCTGCCAGTTGAACCCGCCGAATCGGATCGGGGTCTGGAATCCGACGGTGGTCGTCCGGCTGTTGCGGGTGAGGCCAAGCGTGTCGATGACCCCGGAGGGCAGCACGGCGACCTGGGTGACCGGAAAGTTGTTCTCGAAGTTGTTGGTGACGGACAGCCCCGGCGACCAGGTGATGTCGCGCGCGAGGTCGATCGGCTTCGGCGACACCGACAGCGACGGGAGCTGCATCGACACGCTCCGGTCGGAGAGGTTCTGCCGCCGGTTGCCGCCCAGTGCCACCGTGCCCCACGCGAAGCGTTTGGAGAAGTTGGCCGCACTGAGAATCTGCTGGGTCGACTGCAGCGGATCGATCGCGTTTCGCCGCTGGACGAATCCGCTGCTGGTGTAGTTGAAGCTGATGTTCAGTGACGTCGAGAGATCGAAGTTCTGGCGGTGGTCCCAGCGGATGTTCGTCGCACGGCGCCCGCCGCTCTCGACCGTGCGACGGTACCCGATGGCCCCGCTCAGGAACCGGTTGATCCAGCGGTACTCGGCCGCGCCGCCGTACTCCACGTAGCGATTGGAATACCAGTCGAGCTTGGCGGTGACGTCGAGGTACTCAGAGGGCGCCCAGTAGTAGCCGATGTTGGTGATCTGCCGGTTGTAGCCCGGGTTCTGCCTGACAATGTCGTTGAGGCCGAACCGGGGAATCAGGATCCCCGAGCGACGGCCGGTCCGCGCATCCTGGAAGACGAAGGGCAGCCACAGCACCGGGACGTCGCGCACATACAGGACCGCCGGCCGGGCGACCATGACGGTCTTCGAGATCCACTTCACTTCCTTGGCCGAGAAGTGATAGTGCGGCTCGGGCAGGTCGCAACTGGTGATTTCCCCCTCGGAGGCGTACAGCCGCGCCGCACTCGAATCCTGGGCCAGATTGCCGCGGAGGAACCAGTCGGTGGACCCCTGCTTGAAGGTGGTCAGCGCATCGGACACCACCCCGCGACGGATGCAGGTGTTGTAGCGGATCCCGCCGAACCCGGTCAGGACCGTCTCCTTGTCGAACAGCGCGGGATCCCCCGTCGCGCGGATGAGGCAGTCCGACTCCTGGTAGGCGATCGAATCGGCCTCGAGCGTCGTCTCCCCCCGCTTTGTGCTGGCCGCCCCGCGGAGGTGCAGCCGTCGCTCATCCGCAAACACCGTGGCGGAGTCGGAGCGGAAGCGGGTGGCCTGATAGCCTTTGCGTCCCAGCAGGTCGGTGACCACGGAGTCGTCCGGGGCGAAACTCCGCCGTGGCGCGGTCGGCAGGCCAAGCCGCCGGGCGGTGGCGGTGTCGACCGCCTGGCCCGGGCGGGGACGCGTGGAGTCGGCCCGCGTCGAATCGCGGCGGGTGGTGTCCGGCCTCGTCATACCCGGCTTGGCGCGGCGCGGTGTCGGGGTGGGCTGCTGGGCACTCAGCGTGCCGGACCCGAGCAGGCAGAGCAGCAGCACCGTCGCCGCGGCGGCGGCTTCGCGGGCGACCCGGCGCCGGTGGATGAGCCAGGAGCCCGCGAAGCCGATCTCGTACAGCAGCAGGATCGGCACCGTCATCAGGATCATCGACAGGATGTCGGTGCCGGGCGAGAGAATCGCACCGGCCATTGCCGAGAGCACGATCGCGAAGCGACGGAACTTGTTCAGCCCGGCGGGGGTGATGATCCCCAGCGCCGCGAGCAGCATGATCACCAGCGGGATCTCGAACGAGAGCCCCATGGCCAGCACGATCTGCATCACGAAGCTGAAGTACTTCTCGAACGTGATCAGGTTCACCAGTCCTTCGGACTGGAAGCTGAACAGGATCGGGAGCGACTGCGGCAGCAGCACGAGGAATCCGAAGGCGGCCCCGCCGAGGAACATGAATGTTCCCGCCAGGAGCGCCGGGATGACGAGGCGTTTCTCCTTGTCGTAGAGGGCCGGGGAGAGAAAACCCCAGATCTGGAAGATGATGTAGGGAGAGACGAGGACCAGTCCGGCGATCAGCGCGAGCTTGAGCGTGATCATGACCGCTTCGGTCGGACTGGTGACCACCAGCTTGCCGCCAGTGGCGACCAGATACTGGGCGATCGGCGCCTTCAGGAGGTTGACGACCTGAAATCGCTGGACCACCCAGTACCCGACCAGGAACCCTGCGACCAGCGCGATCAAGGTTCGCACCAGCCGCTGGCGCAACTCCTCGAGGTGTTCGAGGAAGGGCATCTCCGCGCTGGGGCCGGTCATCGAACTCCCTTGACCCGCGTTAGCGGCCGAGCGTCTTCAGGCGGTCACGGGCAAGGGCCGCTTCGTCCGAGCGGGGATAGTCGCGCACGACTCGCTGGTAGGAGGCGCGCGCCGTGTCGAGGTCCTTCCTCCGCTCGGCGAGCAGGCCGAGCTTGTACAGCGAGCTCGCGGCGCGTGGCGACTGCGGGAAGCTCTCAACCACCTTGGCGTAGTACTGCGCCGCCGAATCGGGAGCCTCCGCGGCGAAGGTTTCCCCGATGAAATAGGTCGCGTCGGCGGCGCGGTCGTGGGTCGGGTACAGCCGGAGCAGTTCGCGGAAGCCCATGCGCGCGGTGCCGGGGCTGCCACGCCGCAGCTGCTGCAGCGAGGCCGAGTACATCTGCTCGGCGGACGGCGACCCCGCCGGCGGCCCAGCCCCGGGCTGCGCGGCGGCGCGGCCGGCGCGGCGGCGCCGGAGTCCGAGGGCGTCGGGGCCGGGGCGTTCAGCTGTTCGCTGCGCGCCTCGATCTGGGTCTGCAGCTCGGTGAGCCGCTGCTGGCTCTGCCCCGTCAGCGCCTGGACCTGGACCAGTTGCTGCTGAATGCTGATCAGGTCGTTCGCGACATCGCCCTTGAACGTTGTGACCTGCCGGCTGACCTGGCCGAGGTTCCGGCCAACCGCATCCAGTGAGTCCATGATCCGTCGCTGGGCCGCGAGGATCTCGCCCAGCTGGCTGGCCCGGGCGGAGTCGGCCCGCAGGTTATCCGCCCGGCTCAGGAGCAGCTGGTCCTCCACCCGGCGCAAGTCGCCCTTGGAGGCACAGCCCCCAAGGGCGACCAGGACGAGCCATGGCGCGAGTGTGTGAATGCCGCGCATCAGGGCATGCGGAGGTTGACGGCGCCCGCTGTCGCCTCAAACTCGTCCCGCCGATTCTGGGCCCAGGACGATTCATCGTGCCCGGTGGCCAGGGGCCTTTCTTCGCCATAGGAAATCACGGTCAGCCGCCCGGCGTCGATGCCCTTGTTGACGATATAGGTCTTCGCCGCGGCCGCGCGACGGTTGCCGAGGGCGAGGTTGTACTCGTCGGAGCCTCGCTCGTCGGCATGGCCGCTGATGGTGACACGAAGGTTCGGATTGGCCGCGAGGATCGCCGCCTTGCGATCGAGCGTGGCCCGGTCCTCATCCCGAATGTCCGACTTGTCGAAGTCGAAATGCACCATCGACCCCACTTCCGCGAGCACCGAGGCGGTCACCCGAGCCGCGGCAGCCGCCACCTCTTCCGGAGTCGGGCCGCTCGGCGTCACGGGCGCGGGGGCCGGCGCGGGGGCCGGCGCCGGAGCGGGCGCCGGGGCCGGCGCGGGCTGTGGCGCCGGCTGCTCGGGCGGCTTCTTGCTGCCGCAGGCCGTGACGACGACGATGGCCGCGGTAGCCAGGGCGAATCGGAACGGAGAACGCATGGACCCTCCGGTGAGTGTCAGTTGGTGGCTGGGGCGGGACCCGCAAAGCGCCGAGACCACGCCGGGAGACGGACTTGTCCGACGAATGTGAGCTGGCGGATACGTCCGGTGATGATGTCGATCACCCAAAGCTGGCGCCGACCACTGCGGTCGGAGACAAACGCCACGTGCCGGCCATCGGGCGCCCACGTCGGATCTTCATTGCGTCCCGCAGATGTAAGCTGGCGGACTCTCCGGCTCGCGACATCCACGATGAAGACCTGCGGTGAACGACTGACTTCGCGGTGGAAGGCGACGCTGGCGCCGTCCGGAGACCACTCCGGCGCGTTGGAACTCCCGGTCGCACCGAAATCGAACGGCGCAAGCAGCTCCTGATCGGTGCCGTCGGCGGCCATCACGTAGATCTGTGGCTGGCCAGCGCGGGTGGAGACAAACGCCAGCCTTCGCCCATCGGGGGCGAAGGTGGGGGAAAGATTATCGGCATACCGCCCCACGGTCAACCGCTGAACACAGCAATTCTGCACCATATCCGCAGTAAAAATGTCGGTGCCGGTTTCATCGGAGCGGGCATAGACAAGGAGACGGCCGTCCGGCGAGAACGCCGGCGTGATGTTGAGCCCCGTGCCGGTGCCCGTGACGGTCAGCTTCTGGCCGGTCCCGACGTGCTGCACCACGAGACTCCCCACCCCGGCGCCAAACCGCGTGTAGGCGATGCGGCTGCCATCCGGACTCCAGACCGGGGAGAGCACATCCTCACCGGCGGGAGAGAGCTGAGTCACCCCACTGCCATCGCTGTCGACGCGGTAGAGCTTGCGCTCGACGAGAAAGAGCAGCTGGGACGCAGCATATCCGGGCGTACCCGTGATCCAGCGCACGACTTCATCCGAGGCCTGATGGACCGCCATGCGGAACGTCACATCGAAACCCGGCGGAAAGACGAATCGCTGCTCCCGCCGCACCGTTCCCTGGACGATGTCGTGCAGTCTCACGATGGCCCCGAGGCCGTCCGGCGCGACCTCCACCGCGTATTCGGCGCCGAGGGTCCGGAACAGCGCATAGTTGACCGTGCGACCCCCGGCATTCGCCGCGAACGCACCGCTGTCCTGGGGACTCAGCGCGATGACATCGAACCGGTCGCTGTAATCGAGGTCCCGCGCAATGATGGCCCGCGCGGAATCGAGGCCGCGCCCCGGCAGCACGACGAGCGCGGGACGGACACCCGGCCGGTACTCGATGCCGACGCGGACGCCATCCGGCGGGCGCAGTGTGTCCTGGGCCGCCAGGAGGGAGGGGATCAGTACGAGAGCTGCACCAAGAAACCAGGAACGGCCTGAAGCCATCATTGCGTCCGGGGCGTGAAGTAGAAAGAGACTGGCAGGACATCCGAAGGATAGCCGTCCGGCAGCTGTCCGAAGGCCCTGGATGTGCCCGCCGCTTCGACGGCGCCCTGCGCCGAAATGTCGAACGAGAAACTCCCGGAGGGACGGATCAGCTTGATCTCCCGGATGCTGCCATCGCGCATGATCAGGAAACTCACCTCCGCACGCAACGCCGAGTTGCCGAGCGGCCGCTGCCAGCGGCGGTAGACCTCCTGCACGATGTTGCGCAGGTACTCGGGATAGGGAAACTGCAGCCCCGGCGTGCTGACGGTCACGGCGTCATTGCCGGTGCTCGGCGTCTCGCCCGGCAGCGGCTGAGTCCGCGGGGTCGAGGGTGGATTCGGTTCCGTCCGCTGCGGGGGCTTCGGGGTAACCGGTTTGGGCTTGACCGGTGCGGGTTTGGGCGGCTTTGGCGTCGGCTTGAGCGGCGCGGTCTCCTCGGCGGGTGGCCGCGGAGCGGCTTCCGGCGCGGGCCTGGTATTCGGGGGCGGAGCGGGTGCCGCGACGAGTTCCACGGCGTAGACCGGCGGGCCCGTGTCGATGGCCTTCACCGTGGTCCAGAGCAGCCCGATGGCCACGGCGTGCACCACAACCGTGCCCGTCAGGCCAGCGGCGACTCCCGATCGCTCGCGGCCGGTACCGCGCCGCGCCGTCACGGCCGCTCTTCCTCCTCGGCCACGAGTCCCACGTCGGAGACACCGGAGATTCGAATCGTCGCCAGCACGCGCACGACCTCTCCGTACGGCACCCGCCGGTCGGCGCGCAGGTACACCGATTTCGGTTTGCGGGTCTTCACCAGCGCGGCAAAGGTCATCTGGAAGTCCGCGTACGAAACCGCGGTCTCATCGATGAAGATGCGGCCCTGCTGATCCACGCTCACCACCATGCCCTCCTGGGCCGTGATGGGGCGGGCCTCGGCCTTGGGGAGCTGCACATCCACCCCGCCCTGCATGATCGGCGCGGCGATCATGAAGATGATGAGCAGGACGAACGCAACGTCCACCATCGAGGTGACGTTGATATCCGCGTTGAGCGGGAGCTCGCCATGGCCCCGCAGTCCGCCGCCGCGTCCGACGCCCCAGCTCATACTAGAGCAGCCCTTCGCGCGCCATCGTGCCGATCAGCTCGTTGGCGAAGCCTTCGAGTTCGCCCGCGAACAACCCCAGCCGGTTGACGAAGAGATTGTAGGCGATCACCGCCGGGATGGCCGCGGCCAGTCCGGCGACGGTGGTGATGAGCGCTTCGGCAACCCCTGGCGCAACCGCACTGATGTTGCCGGAGCCGCGCGCCGCAATCCCGATGAAGGCATCCATCACACCGAGCACCGTACCGAGCAATCCGAGCAGGGGCCCCACCGAACCGATCGTGGCAAGCCAGGAGATGAACCGGGCCATGATGTCGCGCTCGGCGCCGACCTCCTTGCCGAGCACCATTTTCAGCGCTTCGAGCTGGGTCATGGAGAGCGTCCCCGCCGCGGGCGCCTGGCCCTCGTCCTTGAGCGAGCCGGGCCGCAGTTCGGTGAAGAAGTTCAGGCCTTCGCGAAACAGCCGGTTATACGGCGATGGGGGAAGCTTCATCACGGCGTGGTAGGCGTCCTTCAGCCGGGTGGTCCGCTCGAGCTCCGCGAAGAACCGGTCCGCCTGGGCCCGCACCCGGCGGAACTGCCACCACTTGAGGCCAATCACGAACCAGGATGTCAGCGAGAACACGAGCGTGATGCCGAGGACGACCTTGGTTTCCGGACTCGACAGCACCACGAGGTCCCACGACGAGGAGGGCAGCGATGTGGCGACCTGCAGCATCAAGAGACTCACCAGGTAGGCTCCTCAGACAGGAATCGGGCCCTCACGGAAGCGCCGGCGTATACGCCAGCGGCACCGATGAGGGCCCGGGGGTGACGCAGGAGGCGTGGCCGAAGCGCACGCCCGATCACGAAGGCAGCTTGGCGATCTGCCGGGCCTCGGTACCTGCCGGGATGTTGGGCTGCACGATCTTGACGATCCGGACGGTGCAGGTCTGCTCCCCGACATGCACCACCTGCACGATGGCCATCACCTCGCGCACGACGGTGGCCGCGTCAACCCGCGCCCGCGGCGACTGTCGCAACTCGAACAGGTCTCCGAGCGCGACCCCATCCTTGCGGCCGCGATCGAGGAACAGGACGGCCTGCGGGTCGGTGAGCGCCCGATCGTCCCGGTGGCGAATGACGCGCGCCTTGACGCCGTCCGAAATGGGCACCGGACGGACGTTACCCGGATCCACGAACTTCTCGGCTGGGAGCACGCTCTGGTGATCCCGGATCGCCCCAAAGGCGGCAATGACTTCGGCCTGAGCCTCGGGGCGGCTCACGTCGGTGACCCTGAGCAGTCCGGTCGGCACCACCACTGTACCGAAGTCCTGAGTCTCCTCGCTGATCCATACCGCGAGGAGCGTATCGCCGACCTGGTACTTGGCGCCTGCCGGCGGAACCACCGCCACCGAGCCGTACATCTGCGCCGTGGACCGGCTGGAGACTTCCTCGATCTGCAGCGGCGTCACCGTGCCGAGAATGGTGCCGTAGGGAAGTTTCTGGCCTTCGCTGAGGAAGCCGGAGCTGAAGAACTCGGTGCGCCGAAACGGGCGGTAGGTGCGCTGGAGCGCGTGTTCGAGGCTCGGCCCGGTGCTGGACACGCGGCGGCGATCGCCGACAAGCGGCGTGAGATCCACGCTGTCCCGGTCATCCGGCGCGGCCTCGTCCGCAAGATCGGCCACCTGCGGCTCATTCAGCCCAGCCGCGGCTGGCTGCTCGTCCGCAGCGGCCGGCGGGCCGCTGTCAGCAGGAGCCGGTTCGGCCTGAGCCACCTGTCCCGGCTGCGCCTGCTCCGCGGGCGGCGGCGTATCGCCCGGTGGCACCGCGCTCACCTCGGTGCCGCCAGACAGCCGCAGGACTTCGCCGGGGTAGATCCAGTGCGGATCCTCGACCACGGTCGTGTTCAGCCGGTAGATCTCCGGCCACAGGAAGGGATCGCCAAGATAGGTCCGGGCAAGATCCCACAGCGTATCACCGGGACGGACGGTGTGGGACTCCGGCCGGGCATTCTGCGCCGAGAGTCCGACCGGGACGCTGAGCGCCACCAGCACGGCCGCCAAGCGGATCCGAGCACAACAGGTCATCACGCTACCCTCTGATGGTGGGAATCGTGGTAAAGCAATATATGACAGGGGGCTCCGACGCGCCACTCAGAGACTACATGAGATTTGGGAACCTAACCGTATGCCCGGTCAGACGTTGGGGCGAGTGACCGGGCTCACAGCGGTTCGAGACGACTCGGCGCCCCTCACGACGGAAGAGAAATCGAGGGACGGCGAGTGTCGCAGCGCCTGCGACAGTCCCCGCGCCGCACCGGTGCGTTCGTCATGACCGGCGAGCGCGACATCGCCATCGGCGGACCACATGCCACGTCCCGGTGGTCCATTCAGCCGCGCCTAGAGCTGGCCGTCCACACCAAGCTGATGGTAGTAGTGGACGATGTCGTCCTGATGTTCAAGCAGCCAGTCGATCGTTGGCTCCTGCCGCATCGCCTTGCGCAACGCCCTGGCGGTTGCCTCACGATGGGTCTGGAACAGAATCGCGTGATCAAAGTCCTCCGCCTCGAGCACCGCCGGGTCGAGCCACACCGAGATGATGATGCCCAGGTCGTTGACTCGGTCCCTGGGAATGTCGCCGCTCCGCACGGCGTCGAGCACGCCGTTGGCAGTCGCCGCCTGCACCGTCCCCATCAGGATGTTGGTGTAGCGGCTGTCGTTCACGGTCACCTTGCTGACCATGAGCGTCGCGGGCTTCACCTGCACATCGCTGTTGAGAATGGCGAAGACCCGGGAGTGTCCCTTCACCTGATCTCCCAGCAGCGTCGCGAGCGCCTGTCCGACGGGCCCATCGAGTTCGCCAATGACAACCTCGGGCTCTGCCGCGGACCAGCCCTGCTCCGCTTCCACCAGCGCTTCTCCCGTCCGCAACACGATCCGCTCGCCCATGTCCCGTCTGCCTCTCTCGTTGAGATGTCGAAGTGAGCCCCAAGCCATCAGCCGCCAGCCACCAGCAGAGACGCTGGTGACCGGCGGCTGGGAATGAACGCCGAGCAATCAATCAGAACGGCAGATCATCATCCTCGCTGTCGAGCGCCTCGGGGAAGTCCCCGAAGGCTTCCTCCTTGCCCTCCTTCTTGGCCGGCGTGCTGGAGCCAGCCGCGGCGCCGGCGCTCGCGCGCGCGGGGGTGTAGCCGCCTTCCCCGCCCCCGCCCTTGCCGGAGAGCATGATGATCTCGCTCGCGATGATTTCCGTCGTGTAGCGAGTCTGTCCCTCCTTGTCCTGCCAGGAGCGGTACTCGATCCGCCCTTCGACGTAGAGCTTGTCGCCCTTCTTGACGTACTTCTCGACCACATCGGCCAGCCCCGTCCCGGCACCCTTGCTGTTGTTCCAGGCGACGATACGGTGCCACTCCGTCTTCTCCTGCTTGTCACCGCCCTGACCGGACCACTGCCGGCTCGTCGCCAGGCTGAAGTTGGCGACGCGGCCACCGTTGGCGATGCTGCGGACTTCCGGATCCTGGCCGAGGTTGCCGATCAGGATGACTTTGTTCAGGCTGCGACTCACGGGAACCTCCACTGCTGTTGGGAGCAGAATGATGGGCGGACACGCCCCTACAGTAACGACGGGGTGTGCCGGCCGGTTATCCGAAATCTAGTGCCGGCGTACCCGGATCACGCGCCCCCCGGCAGCGCGAGGCGGAGGACAATCGCATCCTCCACCGGATTCCGGTAGTAGCGCGTCCGCCGGCCGATCGGCCGAAAGCCACGGTGGGTATAGAGCGACTGGGCGGTCAGGTTGCTTTCGCGCACCTCGAGAAACACCTCCCGGGCGCCCGCTTCCACCAGGCTGTCGAGCGCCGTCTGCAGCAGCCGGGCTCCCAGTCCCTGACCACGGACCTCGGGCGCGACCGCCAGGTTGAGAATCTCTCCTTCGCCGGCGACGGCCCGAGCGACAAGGTACCCGTCGACCTCGCCAAGATGCTCCGCCACGAAGCCGCGGCCGAAGGGCGAGGAGAACAGCTCCTCGAACGCCTCGGCGCTCCACGGATCGCTGAAGCAGCGCCGCTCGAGCGGAACCAGGCGGCGGCCGTCAGCCGTGCGCGCGCGCCGGATCTGCCAGGGGCCGGCCATGGTCCCGCTCCCACTTCACCTGCGCCTCAGCCGGTCGGCCGTAGTCAGGCTCCCAAGCTGCCGCCGCGGACACGGCGAGCACACCGCCCGCCACCCCGACGAGACCGAGCAGCGCGCCGGCATCGGGCCAGGTCGGCTGCCCACCGAGCACCGCCGCGGAGGGGCCGACCAGCCGGCAGTCGCCCGCGACGCGCGCGGGGATCTGGTCCGGTGTCCGGACCGACGGCGCCAGCACCGTCTCAACGCGGCCCGGATACATCCGGTAGGCGGCGACGAAGAGCTCGCCTCGAAGCGCGTTGCTGACTGCCAGTAACGTCTGGCCCTCCACGCGGGGAGCGCCGGCCGCGCACACCAGCAGCGACGGCGCGACCCAGAGCGGCATGGGCCGCACCCGGATGAGGGCCTTGGCCACCGAGGCCCCGACCCGGAGTCCGGTAAAACTCCCCGGCCCGTCCGCAAGCACGAGGCCTTCGATCTCCGCGAACCCGGCACCGACTTCGGCGAGGCACCGTTCGATGGCCGGCAGCAGGCCGGACGCGTGGCGCCGCGCCCCCGCGATGGTCTCGCGCGCGAGCACGCGCCCCGGCAGGCCGAGGGCCACGGATGCCGAGTCGGTCGCGGTATCGAGAGCCAGCCACATCAGACGAGGTCCTCGACCCCACGCAGCCGCTCGTCGGGGAGGTGCAGGAACCGGATCCGGCGGGTGGGTCGGGGCAGCCACGGCCCCGCGCGCTCCGGCCACTCGACCAGAACGGCATCGCCGTCCTCGAGCAGCGTCTCCCAGTCGAGATCAGCCGCTTCCTCCGGATGCTTCAGCCGGTAACAATCGAGGTGGAAAACCGGGCCCCGGCGTCCCTCGTACCGGTGCACGAGCCCATACGTCGGGCTCGATGCGGGTGCGAGCACGCCGAGCCCGCGGGCGATCGCCTGGGCGAAGGTGGTCTTGCCCGCACCGAGCTCTCCCTCGAGCGCGACGATCGATTTCGCGTCCAGCCGCCGGCCGAGCGATTCGCCTTCGGCGATCAGCTCCGGCTCGGTCAGGTGGCGGATCATGCCCGCCTTCTGGCCCGGGGCGGAGCGGCGCCGCCCCGCGCCACATCGGGCGCATCCAGTGCGCGCAGCTCGTTGACCTGATCGCGCAGCAGCGCCGCCATCTCGAATTCGAGGTTGGCCGCGGCCTCCTTCATCTGCCGTTCGAGCGCCGCGATGGTCTGCGCCCGCTTGGCCGGATCGCGGAAGTCGAGTTCGACGAGCCGCTCCTCCCGCTTCTTCTCGACCTTCTCGGTCCGGGCATCGGCCACGCGGGTCGTGAGCTTGACCTCTTCGAGCGACTTGATGATCGACCGGGGCGTGATCCCGTGCTCCAGATTGTAGGCGACCTGGATTGCGCGCCGCCGATTCATCTCGGCCAGCGCGCGTTCCATGGAGCCGGTCATCCGGTCGGCATAGAGAATCGCCTTGCCGTTGATGTGGCGCGCGGCTCGACCCACCGTCTGGATGAGCGAGCGATCGGATCGGAGGAATCCCTCCTGGTCGGCATCCAGAATGGCGACCAGCGACACCTCCGGCAGGTCGAGGCCCTCGCGAAGCAGGTTGATCCCGACCAGCACATCGAACTCCCCGAGGCGCAGCCCGCGGAGAATCTCCATCCGCTCGATCGCATCGATGTCCGAATGGAGGTACCTCACCCGCACGCCGGTCTGCTGCATGTAGTCGGTGAGATCCTCGGCCATCCGCTTGGTCAGCGTGGTGACGAGCACGCGCTCCCGCCTCCGGGCGCGTTCGCGGATCTCGCCGAGGAGGTCGTCCACCTGGCCCTTCACCGGACGGATCATCACCTCGGGGTCGACGAGCCCGGTGGGGCGGATGATCTGCTCGACGACATGCCCGTTCGACAGCCGCAATTCCAGCTCGCCCGGCGTCGCCGAGACCGCGAGCAGCTGCGGTGTGAGCGCCATGAACTCATCGAAGTGCAGGGGACGGTTGTCGAGCGCCGAGGGCAGCCGGAATCCGTATTCGACCAGGGTCTGTTTCCGGGCCCGGTCGCCGTTGAACATGCCGCCGATCTGCGGCAGCGTGACGTGGGACTCGTCCGCGACGACGAGAAACTCGGCCGGGAAATAGTCGAACAGGCAGGCGGGGCGCTCGCCCTCCTGGCGCCCCGAAAAGTGGCGCGAGTAGTTCTCGATGCCGGCGCAGGTCCCGACCTCCAGCATCATCTCGACATCGAACGTCGTGCGCGATTCGAGCCGCTGGGCCTCGAGCAGCTTGCCCGCACCGCGAAGCAGCGCCAGTCGCTCCACCAGTTCGGCGCGGATCAGCTTCACCGCCCGCTCGATCGTGGGACGCTGGGTCACGAAATGCTTGGCCGGATAGATGGCGCAGCGGTCGAGATTCGCCGTCGCCTTGCCGGTCAGCGGGTCGATCCTGGTGATGCGCTCCACCGTGTCGCCCCAGAACTCCACCCGAACCGCCTGCTCGGCATAGGCCGGAAAGATCTCGACGGTGTCGCCACGGACCCGGAAGGTGCCCTGCTCGAAGCTCACATCGTTGCGGCCATACTGGATGCGCACCAGATCGGTGAGCAGACTGTCGCGCCCCTTCTGTTCCCCCTTCTCCGCCGTGACGAGCAGCTTCCGGTACTCGACCGGGTCGCCAAGGCCGTAGATGGCGCTGACCGTCGCGACGATCACCACGTCCTCGCGCTCCATGAGGCTCGAGGTGGCACGCAGCCGCAGGCTCTCGATGTCCGCGTTGATCGAGGCGTCCTTCTCGATGTAGACATCCGTCGTCGGGACGTACGCCTCGGGCTGGTAGTAGTCGTAGTACGAGACGAAGTACTCGACCGCGTTGTTGGGCAGGAACTGGCGCAGCTCGCCATAGAGCTGGGCCGCCAGCGTCTTGTTGTGGGACAGCACGAGCGTCGGCTTGCCGTAGTTGGCGATGACGTGGGCAAGGGTCATCGTCTTGCCGGAGCCGGTGACGCCGAGGAGGGTCTGGTACCGCTCGCCCTGGAGCAGCCCCTCGGAAAGCTGGGCGATGGCCCGGGGCTGATCGCCGGCGGGCTCGAAGGGCGCGATGACCTGGAAGACGGGGCTCGACATGGCGGCCCCAATATACTGGCTTCGGCCTATGTTCGGGAGCCCTGCGCGATGATCCGCTTCCACTGATCTGCGGTCACCGGCATGACCGACAGGCGCGAGTTCCGGATCAGCGGAAGCTCGGCCAGCGCGGGATCGGCCTTGATCGCGGCCAGCGGAACGGGGGAGCCCAGTTTCGTGTCGGGCGAGACGTCGACCACGACCTGTTTGGGATCGGTGCCTTTGGGGTCGGGATACGCGGCGGCGGTGATCCTGGCCGTCCCGACGACGGCCTTCTCGGCGCCTGAGTGGTAGATCAGGACCCGGTCACCCGGCTTCATGGCGCGCAGGTGAATGAGCGCGAGGTTGTTGCGGACGCCATCCCACACCGCGCGCTTGTCGGCGACGAGCCGATCGAAGGAATAGGTCGACGGTTCGGTCTTGAGGAGCCAGTGGCTGGTCATGGATCTCAGCTGGAGGGATTCGGAGTCGGTCCCTCGCGACGCTCGACATCGGTGATGCCCTTCACCTTGCGGATCGCCTTGATGACCTTCGCCAGGTGGGCGCGGTTGTCCACCTCGACGACAATAGTGCTGAAGACGGTCCCATCCTTGGTGGACAGTTCCGCGGCTTTCACATTGGTACCGGACTGGCTGATCGACTGCATGACATCGGCGTAGAGGCCACGCCGATCCTCGCCGCTCACCGCGAGCCGCACCGCAAAGGCCTCGCCCTTGGACTCCTGCCAGTCGATCTCGACTCTCCGGCCGTCGCCGGTGAGCGTGAGCAGATTGGGGCAATCGGCCCGGTGGATCGAGATCCCCCGGCCCTGGCTCACGTACCCCACCACGGCGTCTCCAGGGACCGGCTGACAGCACTGCGCGTAGCGGACCATCAATCCGGACAGCCCCTGAATCCGGATGCCGGAGCCCAGGCGGAGCCGATCGATGACCCGACCGATGACGCCCGGCTTCGGATCCTGGAGATCGTCCGCCGCCACGTCGGGATAGAGCGCCTTGATGCCCTGCATGACGCTGACATCGCCGCGGCCGAGCGCGATCTCGAAGAGCCGGCCATCGGCCAGTCCGAGGGACTCCGCGGCCCGGCGGAGCTGATCGTTGTCGGGCGAGGCGAGGCGGCGTCGCTTGGTCTCGCGCGCCAGCAGCTCGCGGCCGAGCTCCTGCGCCTCCTGGTCCTCCTGATGGCGGATCCAGGCCTTGATCTTGTGGCGGGCGCGGGCGGTCTTGACGTGCGCGAGCCAGTCGCGGCTGGGCCGGGGCGCTGGCCCGGTGAATACCTCGACCGTGTCGCCGTTCTTGAGCTCGCGATGCAGGGGGGCGATGCGGCCGTTGACCTTGGCCCCCTGGCAGCGCATCCCCACGTCGCTGTGAACCATGAACGCGAAGTCGATCGGCGTCGCCCCCTTGGGCAGCTGCTTCACGTCGCCCTTGGGCGTGAAGACGAAGATCTCATCCTGAAAGAGGTCGACCTTCAGGAATTCGAGGAACTCCTCCGGCGTGTGGGTGTCCTGCTGCAGCTCCAGCAGCTGCCGGAACCAGCCGAAGTGGGCCTCGATGTCGCCGCCCTTCTTCGCATCGGTCTTGTAGAGCCAGTGCGCGGCGATACCGTACTCCGCCGTCGTGTGCATGTCCTGGGTGCGGATCTGCACCTCGAACAGGTGACCCCCCGGCCCGAAGATCGTGGTGTGCAGCGATTGATACGCGTTCGACTTGGGCGACGCGATGTAGTCCTTGATGCGCTCCTGCAGCGGGGTCCAGTTGTGATGGATGATCCCGAGCACGTGGTAGCACTCCTGGACCGACTTCACGATGACCCGGACCGCCATGAGATCGTAGATCTCGTCGAACGGCTTGTTGCGCCGCTTCATCTTCTGGTAGATCGACCAGAGGTGCTTGGGCCGGCCCGTCACCTCATACCAGGTGATCCCCGCCGTCTTGAGCTCGTGTTCGAGCGGCACCTGGAGCTTGAGGATCATCTGCTCCCGCTCCGCCTTCTTGGCGACGATCGCCTGGATCAGCGTGCGGTAGTCTTCCGGCTCGAGGTACTTGAAGGCGAGATCCTCGAGTTCGGCCTTGATCCCGGCCATGCCGAACCGATGGGCCAGCGGCGCGTAGATTTCGCGGGTCTCGGTGGCGATCCGCACCTGCTTCTCCGGCGGCATCGGATCGAGGGTCCGCATGTTGTGCAGCCGGTCGGCCAGCTTGATGATGATGACGCGGGCGTCCTTGGCGATCGACAGCAGCAGCTTGCGGTAGTTCTCCACCTGCTGCTCGGCCGTGGACCGGAAGGTGAGGCTCGAGATCTTGGTCAGCCCGTCCACGATGCCGGCCACCTCGGGGCCGAACTCGCGGGCGATGTCCTCGGTGCGGATGTCCGAGTCCTCGACCACGTCGTGCAGGAGGGCGGCCACGATCGAGGTGGTATCGAGCAACTGCTCGACCAGCGTCCTGGCTACCGCGATCGAATGCTGGATGAAGTCCTCGCCCGACATCCGCTTCTGGCCCCGGTGGGCCGAGGCGCTGAACCGGAGGGCGCGATCGATCTGCTCGAGGTCCAGCCGGTCGGCGTGGCGCTCGAGAAGCGTGCGGAACTCCGGGGCGATGTCAGGCAGCGTACCAGTCACAAGAGTCCTGCGGTCACGAAGCTCAGGAAACGGTCTCCGGCCACGATCACATGATCGTAGACCGGCAGGTCAAGCAGCCGCCCCGCCTCGACCAGCTGGCGGGTGACGGCCCGGTCCTCCGGCGACGGCGTGGGATCGCCGCTCGGATGGTTGTGCACCACGATGATCCCCGCGGCAGCCTCCGCGATCGCGGCCCGGAAGACCTCGCGCGGATGCACCAGCGCGCTATTGAGCAGGCCGCGCGTCACCAGGACATCGCGTCGCACCCGGCTCTGGCTGTCGAGGGCCAGGACGTGGAACTCCTCCACCGCCAGGTCCCTCAGCCGCGGCCCGAGCAGCGCCGCGACATCCGAGGGGTCGCCCACGCGCGGCAGCGACGGCCGTTGTTCCTGCAGAAGACGGGCCGCCAACTCAAAGGCGGCAAGCAACCGGGCCGCCTTGGCCGGCCCCACCCCGCGGGTCCGGGTCAACTCGGCCGGTGGCCGCGCGGCGAGGCTTCGAAGCGAGCCCCCACCCCGCTGCAGCAGGGTGTCCGCGACCGCTCGAGCGGCCACGCCGGCATCCCCGGTCCCTAGCAGGATGGCGACAAGTTCGCCTGACGTCAACGCGGAGGCGCCCAGCGCCCACAGGCGCTCCCTTGGCAGATCGGGGGACAGAGTGGCTGGGTCGGGGTGACTCATCCCCCATGATGAGGACAGTCTGCCCCGGTCCGCTCACCCGGAAAACGCGCGCCCGCTCACGGTCAGGCAGGGTCCCTGACGCCGAAACCCCCGGGAGGGAATCCCCGGGGGTTTCGATCTGCGGCTCGCCCAGCCGACTGGCAGGATGAGGCCCTACCTCCCCACGCCGTGGCACTTCTTGTACTTCTTGCCCGACCCGCAGGGGCAGGGATCGTTGCGGCCCACGTCCGGCTGTCCCGCCGCTGAACCCGCAGCGAGCGGCCCGCGATTGGTCGTCACGACCGGGGGCGCCGGGAGCCGGGGCCCAACCGAAGGCGGCGGCGCGGACGGCAGCTCTCTCGCATCGGGGGCAAAGAGATCATCCGCACCGGTCGCCGAGGGCGCCGGCCTGGGGGGCGGCGGCGGGGCCATCGGCCGTTGCGGCTCGGCGGACACCTGGATCTTCAGGAAGCGCTCGGTGAAGCTCGCGTGGATGTCGCGCATGAGGTCTTCGAACATGTCGAAGGCCTCCTTCTTGTATTCCACGAGCGGGTCCCGCTGGCCGTAGGCGCGGTACTGGATCGCGTTCCGCAGCTGATCGAGGTCATAGAGGTGGTCCTTCCACTTCTCGTCCAGCACGGTCAGCATCACCGTCGACAGGACCTGCCCGTCCACGTCGGTCGCACCGACCTGAGACCCGAACTCCTGCAGGTATTCGATCTTCCGGTGGAACGCCTCATGGCCCGCCGCCTTGGCGGCCGCCGCGATCTTCTCCGCGGTCGGGGTCTTTTCCGCATCGGTGATGTCGGCCGCTTCGATCAGAAACTGCTGCATGAGGGACTGCTGCAGACCGGCCCGATCGTACTCCTCGGGCCTCTGGGCCTCCAGCAGCGCCATGCTGACCGCGCGCTCCAGCGCCTGGTCGACCATCCGGGTCGCTTCGGCCTTGATCTGCTCGCCACGCTCGAGGGCGAAGAGCCGAAGCGAGTAGACCACGTCGCGCTGCTGGTTCATCACGTCGTCGTACTCGAGCAGCCGCTTGCGGGACTGGAAGTTCTGGAGCTCGACCCGCTTCTGGGCCTGGCTGATGGCGCCCGTCACCCACGGATGCGAGATGACTTCGCCCTCTTCGGCGCCGCCCTTGTCCATCCAGCCCGCGATGCGGTCGGAGCCGAAGAGCCGCATGAGATCGTCTTCGAGGGACAGGAAGAACAGCGACCGGCCCGGATCGCCCTGGCGTCCCGACCGGCCGCGCAGCTGGCGGTCGATCCGGCGCGACTCGTGGCGCTCGGTACCGATGATCTGGAGCCCGTCGACATCCTCCACCTTGGCGACGTCGGGCCCGAGTTTGATGTCGGTGCCGCGGCCGGCCATGTTGGTGGCGATGGTGATCGCCCCCCGCTGCCCCGCGTTGGCAACGATCTCCGCCTCGCGCTGGTGGTACTTGGCGTTGAGGACCTCGTGCTTGAGCCCGCGCCGCTTGAGCTGCCGGGAGAGGGTCTCCGACATTTCGACCGTCACGGTGCCGATCAGCACCGGCAGCCCGGCGGTGTGCAACCGCTCCACCTCATCGAGGATCGCGTTGCCCTTCTCGCGGCGGCTCTTGTAGATCCGGTCTTCCTCGTCCACCCGCTTGATCGGGCGGTTGGTGGGAATGACCGACACCTCGAGCCCGTAGATGGTGAAGAACTCCTGCTCCTCGGTCTCGGCGGTACCCGTCATGCCGGCGATCTTGTCGTACATCCGGAAGTAGTTCTGGATGGTGATCGTGGCCATCGTCTGGGTCTCGCCCTTCACCTGCACGCCTTCCTTCGCCTCCACCGCCTGGTGGAGCCCATCCGACCAGCGCCGGCCGGACATCACGCGGCCGGTGAATTCGTCGACGATCACCACCTGCCCGTCCTGCACCAGGTAGTCCACTTCCTTCTCGTACAGGACGTGGGCCTGCAGCAGCTTGTGGATGATGTGGAGCTTCTCGCTCTTGATGGCGTACTCGCCCTCGACCTCGCGCCGCTTCGCCACCCGTTCGGCGGGGGTCAGGGACGGGTCGCGATCGATCCGGTGGACTTCCTCCGAGATATCCGGCACCAGGAAGAGCCCGGGGTCGTTCGGGGACATGGCCGCCGCGCCCTGGTCGGTCAGATGGACCGAGTGGCCCTTCTCGTCGAGGACGAAGAACAGCGCCTCCTCGAGATCGCGCATCCCCTGCTGGCGCATCGGCAGCTTGCGGTCGGCGATGTGATCCAGCTCGACCCGCTGCACGGCGGCCTTCACGCCCTGCTCGTTCAGCAGCTTCAGCAGCTTCTTGTTCTTGGGCATGCCGAGCCGCGCGATGTAGAGCTTCCGCGCCGCGTCCATCACCCGCTTCGGGTCGGCGAGGAGCGGCTCCCCCTCCGCGATGAGCGTGCTCACCACCGCGTTCTGCCGGCGCACCAGCTCGACCACCTGGCGGTTGAACTGGGCATACTTCTCGTCGTTCTCGTTTCCGACCGGGCCGGAGATGATCAGCGGCGTCCGCGCCTCGTCGATGAGGATCGAGTCGACCTCGTCGATGATCGCATAGGCGTGCTCCCGCTGCACCCGCTGGTCCAGAGAGAACACCATGTTGTCGCGCAGGTAGTCGAAGCCGAACTCGTTGTTGGTGCCGTAGGTGATGTCCGCGTTGTACGCGCCCCGGCGCACCGGCGAACTGGGCTCGGTGTCATCGAGGCAGCCCACGGTGAGGCCGAGATAGCCGTAGACGTGTCCCATCCACTGGGAGTCGCGGCGGGCCAGGTAGTTGTTGACCGTCACCAGGTGCGCGCCGCGTCCCGCGAGCGCGTTCAGGTAGAGGGGCAGCGTCGCGACGAGGGTCTTGCCCTCACCCGTCGCCATTTCCGCGATCCGTCCCTGATGCAGCACGATCCCGCCGATGAGCTGCACATCGTACGGCACCATGTCCCAGATCAGCTCGCGCCCCGTGACCAGGACCGTCGTGCCGACCAGCCGGCGGCAGGCCTCGCGGACGGTGGCGAACGCCTCGGGGAGAATCTCGTTCAGCGCGGCCGCGAGCGCCTTCTTGAAGCGCTGCTCCAGGTCGTTGAAGCGCTCTTCAAGTTTGTCGCGTTCGACGGGGTCGGCGCAGTCATGCCGGAGCTGGCGCACCTCGTCCAGTTCGCGCTTGAGCGCGCCGGTGCGTTCGGCGATGATCCCGCGGAACCGGGGGGTCTGGGCCTTGAGCTGCTCCTCGGTGTAGTCCTTGAGCACCGCTTCGTGGCGCTTGATGGCGTCCACGATCGGCTGGACCTTTTTGACTTCCCGCTGGAACCGGGTACCGAAGAGCTTGGTGAGCGGCTTCTGAATGAAATCAAGCATCGGGCAAATATAACCGGTCCGCGGCGATACACTCCGCGACCGGGTCAGGCAGCCAGTAGCGGATCGGCCGCCCCTCGGCAACCCGTCGGCGGATTTCGGTCGCCGAGATGTCAACGGCGGGGACCGTGACGCCACGCACCGGCCAGGGCAGCGTCGGCAGGGTCACGCCGGGGCGGGCGAAGACCACCAGGGTGGCGAGCCCGGGCAAAGCCTCCGCCTGATGCCACGTCGGCAGGTCGCGCGCGGCATCGGCACCGACCAGGAGGGCGAATTCCCGGCCCGGCTCCCGGGCGCGAAGCGAGCGCAGCGTATCAACAGTGTAGGAAGGGCCGGCACGGTCGAGTTCCGCCCGCTCGAGCCTGAACCGCGGCTCCCCGGCGATCGCGAGGGAGACCATCCGCGCCCGCGCTTCGGCCGGTGCGGCGTGCCGCCCGATCTTGAAGGGTTGCTCCCGCGCCGGAACGAACCGCAGCTCCTCGAGGCCCAGCGCTTCGACGACGGCCTGCGCGGCGAGCAGATGTCCGTGATGAATCGGATCGAAGGACCCGCCGAAGATGCCGATCATGGGAGGGCTGAGGGCACGGATGCGGGCCGCGCGTCGCGCCCGGCCTAGGTCCCCGCTGGCGCGGGGGCCGTCGTGTCCCGGGGCGCGGGGCACAACCGATCCACGCCCGGGCTGGTCGGGTGATACCGCCGGATGTAGCTGCAGGTCTCCATCAGATCCTCGGCGTACCCGACCTTGCGATAGGACTCGACCAGCTTGAGCAGCGCCACCGGAGTGACCGCGGCGCGGGGATAGGTCGCGGCGATGTCCTTCAGGTAGAGAATCGCCGAATCGTAGGCCTTGAGCTTGTAGTAGTAGTCCGCAGCCTTGTACTCCTTGCGGGCGAAGGACTCCTCGAGCTCGGCGATCCGCAGCCGGCCCCGCGCGGTCGCCGGGGAATCGGGATACCGGTTGAGCAACTCCTGATACGTCGCGAGCGCGGTCTGCCCGTACGTGGGGTCGAGCTCCGGGCGCCGCCAGAGATCGGCGTAGGCATCGCCGGCGCGGAGGAGCGCGTCCGGGGCGAGGGCCGCGTCAGGGGTGTCGTCGGAGACTTTCCGGAACTCGCGCGCCGCCTGCAGCTGATTCTTCTGCCCCAGATAGGACTCGGCGAGCCGGAAGCGGGCCTCGATCGCGAGGGTATCCCGGTCCGGCACTTCGAGCGTCACTCGCTCGAGCAGCGTCGCCGCCTTGCCCCAGTGCCCCTGGGAATACTCCCGCTTGGCGCGCGCCCAGAGGCCCTCGACCTCATCCCGGGAAATCCCGGTCGTGACCGGCGTCGGTCCCGTCACGGGTTTCGCACCCCGGTGGCCGCAGGCGACGGCAAGCAGGGCGAGCGCGGTGAGGGCCGCGCGAGAAGGCAGGCGCACTGGTTTCCATCCTCTCATCACTGGGAATCCGCCGAGGCGGCCTTCGCGCCAAGTTGCGCGAGCCGCGCCGAGGCCATCGCGGCGATCGAATCGCTCGCCCCCGGCTTCATGGCGTCCTGAAACGCGATCGTCGCCCCGAGCAGGTCGCCCTGGGCGATCCGTGCGTCCCCCATGCCGATCAGGGCCCGGCGGCCCGCCTCGGACAGGGAGTCCGTGGCGACGACCCGGCCGAACCACTGCAGCGCGATCTCCGGCTTCTGCAGCAGCAGCGCCTCGAGCCCGAGCTGCATTCCGCACACACCCAGTCCCGTCGCCGCCCGCTGCCGAAGGGCGGCATCGCGGCTACGCCGCAGCACCGTCTGATAGACGTCGGCGGCGTCGGCACACGCGGTGGTGCTCTGCAGGGCGGTCCCGAACTGGACCAGCATCTGGTCGACCGCGGATGCGTCACCGGCGGCCGCCAGCGCGTTCGGGCCGATCCCCACCGCCTGGGCCGGCTCCAGCCGGCCGCTTTTCACGAGGGCGATCGTATACCGCGGACTCACCCGCTCCGGCGCGAGGCGGCGCAGATCCTCCACCGATTCTGCCAGCGCCAGGCCCACGCCCGCCTGATCCGCGGCGCGGGCCACCTGCTCCAGCCCGCGCGCGGCCTCGGTCACGCGGCTCGCGTCGGCGCTCGCCAGCCGCTCGTAGGCCTGCGCCGCCTCACGATATTCTCCTGCTTTCAGGGCGGCCGCTCCGAGCTTGGCCCAGAGGCGGGCATCAGCCTCGTTGCGGCTGGCAGTGCGGTATTCGTCGAGCGCGGTGGCATACTCCCCCTGGCCGTAGGCGGTGTCGCCCAGCCGCTCATGATCGGCGGCGGAGCCGTTGCAGGCCAGAAGGAAGACGAGCGGCAGGGCCCAGCGTTTCACTCGCTGGTCCGCTCCAGCATCGCGAGGTAGGCCTCGACGCGGGCATTCTTGGGACGCGCCAGCAGACAGTCCCGCCAGACCTGCTGCGCCCCGGCGGCGTCGCCCGAGAGATAGCGGGCCAGCCCGAGCGAGGCCAGCGCATCGACGAAGTTGGGGCGATCGCCGACCACCCGTTCCAGCTCCTCACGCGCCGACAGCACATCCCCCGACTCGAGCAGTACCCGGGCGAGCTTGTAGCGGAGATCGGCGAAGTTCGGCCCCAGTTCCACCGCGCGGCGGTACTGCTCGATGGCCATGGTCATCGCGCCCGCCTCGGCATAGGCGGCGGCGAGCAGCGCATGATGGTTCGCGAGATTGGCCGCGACGTGCGCCGGAAAGCCGGACTCCTGGGCCGCGTTGTGCGCCGCGGCGTGCCGGAAGGCGTCCTCCGCCTCCTCGGTGCGCCCGAGGTCGTTCAGCAGGATGCCGCGGTGGATATGTGCCTCGATGTATCGCGGATTCAGCTCGAGTGCCTTGCCGAAGTGCTCCAGCGCCCGCTGCGGCTGGCCCAGCATCGCATAGCTGAGCCCGAGGAGGTGGTGGCAGTCGGCGAAGTCGCGGCCGGACTCCACGATTTCCCGGAGCAGGTGCACCGCGCCGTAGTAGTCCTGCAGCGCGAAGCGCTCGCGGGCCTGATTGATCAGCGGTTCGTCACTGACGCGCATGAGTCTCCCGGAACCAGGCGACGAAACGGCGAATCCCTTCGGGGAATGGCGTGGCCGGACGATACCCCAGCATCCGGCCGGACTTGGTCAGGTCGGCCGCGGTGAGCCGGACATCCCCGGGCTGGCGTCCCCCCCGCTCGATCCGGGCCTCCATGCCCAGCGCGGCGGAAATCTCGGCGATCATACGCGAGAGCGCTATGGTCTCGTTGCCGCCCAGATTGAAGGCCTCGAGGCCGGCCGGCGCCCCCTGGGTCCAGTCGAGAGCCGACACGACGCCACTCACGATGTCATCAATATAGGTGTAGTCGCGGGCCTCGCTGCCATCCCCGAACATGGTGATCGGCTCCCCGGCGCTGATCCGCCGGGTGAAGCTGTGGATCGCGAGGTCGGGACGCTGCCGGGGTCCGTAGACGGTGAAGAACCGGAGCGAGGCGACGCGGAGACCATGATGCGGCGCGAGGGCCTCCAGCACCAGTTCCCCCGCCCGCTTGGTCGCCGCGTAGGGAGAGATCGGATGCACCGCCGCGGCGTCCTCGCGAAACGGTGGCGTGGTGTCGTCGCCGTAGACTGAGGAGGAGGAGCCGAACACCATCCGGCTGACGCCGGCCCGGCAGGCCGCCTCGAGGACCGACTGGGTGCCGGTGATGTTCGCGCGAACGTACCCGGTCGGATCCTGGAGCGAGGGCCGCACGCCGGCCTTGGCGGCGAGATGCACGATGACGGTGTCGGGCGTGAGCAGCGGGGCCAGCGCCCCTGTGTCGAGGATGTCCGTCTCGCTGAAGCTGAACGCCGCATGGCTGCGGGCGCGCTGCAGGTTGGCTTCCTTGACCGGGCGAGCGTAGAACGGGTCGAAGTTGTCGATGCCGACCACGACGTCGCCCCGGGCCAGCAGCCGCTCCGCGAGATGCGATCCGATGAAGCCCGCCGCCCCGGTCAGGAGGACGCGCGTCATCGGCCGAGGACGCCCGCGAAGTAGGCGATCGTGTGCTTGAGTCCCTCTTCCAGCGAGACCCGCGGCTCCCAGCCCAGCAGCGTCCGGGCGCGGGTGATGTCGGGCTTGCGCACCTTGGGATCGTCGGTCGGCAGCGGGCGCTGCTCGATCTTCGACTTGGAGCCGGTCAGCTTCAGGACCAGCTCCGCGAGCTGACGCACCGTGAACTCGTTCGGGTTCCCGATATTCGTCGGATCGGTGAGGTCGCTCATGAAAAGCCGGTAGATCCCGTCGACTTCGTCCGAGACATAGCAGAAGGAGCGGGTCTGCTGTCCCTCGCCGTACACGGTGAGCGGCTCACCCTTGAGCGCCTGCACCACGAAATTCGAGACCACCCGCCCGTCCCGCGCGCGCATCCGGGGACCGTAGGTATTGAAGATCCGGATGATCCGGGTGTCGATGTGGTGATACCGGTGATAGGCCATCGTGATGGCCTCGGCGAAACGCTTGGCCTCGTCGTACACCCCGCGCGGGCCGACCGGATTGACATGGCCCCAGTAGCTCTCCGGCTGGGGATGCACCTGCGGGTCACCGTACACCTCGGAGGTCGACGCGAGGAAGAACCGGGCGCCCTTCGCCTTGGCGAGGCCGAGCGCGTTGTGCGTGCCGAGCGAGCCGACCTTCAGGGTCTGGATCGGCAGCTCGAGGTAGTCGATGGGACTCGCGGGTGAGGCGAAGTGCAGGACTCCATCCAGCGGCCCCTCCACACTGATGTACTTGCTGACGTCGTGCAGCACGAACTGGAATCGCGGGTTGCCTTCGAGATGCGCGATGTTCTCGCGCGCGCCGGTGATCAGGTTGTCCATGCCGATCACTTCATGGCCTTCGGCCAGGAAACGATCGGTCAGGTGGGACCCCAGGAATCCCGCGGCACCCGTAATCAGGACCTTCATGACGCCTTCTTCCGGCCGATGCCGTGATAGGTGAAGCCCTGGGCGCGCATGCGCGCGGGATCATACAGATTGCGGCCGTCCACCACCAGCGGCTGCCGCAGCAGCGCCTTGACCCGCTCGAAATCGGGATTGCGGTAGACCAGCCACTCGGTGACGATCGCCAGCGCATCCGCCCCGTTGGCGGCGCTGTAGGGATCGGCGGTGTAGACGATCCGGTCACCGAACACCTCGTGCGCCGTCTCGATCGCCTTGGGATCGTGGGCCTGGACCCGGGCGCCGGCGGCGAGCAGCCCCTCGATCAGGGGAATCGCCGGGCTCTCACGCATGTCGTCGGTCTCCGCCTTGAACGCGAGTCCCCACACGCCGATCGTGCGACCGGAAAGCCCCTGCGGGAACGCCCCGCGCAGCTTTTCGAGCAGCACCAGCTTCTGCTTCTCGTTGACGCTCTCGACGGCGTCGAGGATCTCGAAGCCGAGCCCGACGTCGCGCCCGGTCCGGATCAGCGCCTTCACGTCCTTGGGAAAGCAGGAGCCGCCGTAGCCGGGGCCTGGGAAGAGAAACGCCTGCCCGATCCGCTTGTCGGTGCCGATGCCCTTGCGCACATCGTTCACGTCCGCGCCGACCCGCTCGCAGAACATGGCGATCTGATTCATAAACGAGATCCGGGTCGCCAGCATGGCATTCGCGGCGTACTTCGTGACCTCGGCTGAGGGAATGTCCATGAAGAGCACCGGATTGCCGGTGCGGACGAACGGGCCGTAGAGCTCCGCCATCGCCTCCCGGGCTTCCTCAGTATCGATACCGATGACGATGCGGTCCGGCTTCATGAAGTCATCGATCGCCGCGCCCTCCTTCAGGAATTCCGGATTGGAGCAGACGCTGAAGGCGGCCGTGGTCTCCGACCCGATCGCCGCCCGCACCTTCTCGGCGGTGCCGACGGGAACGGTCGACTTGGTGACGACGATCTTGTGATTGTTCATGTGACGCCCGATCGTCTTCGCGACGGCCAGCACGTGCTGCAGGTCCGCGGAGCCGTCCTCGCCCGGCGGCGTGCCCACCGCAATGAATACCACGCGTGACTGCTCCACCGCGGCGCCGACGTCGGTCGTGAAACTGAGGCGGCCCTCCGCCTGGTTGCGGCGCACCATCTCCTCGAGTCCCGGCTCGTAGATCGGGATATCGTTCGCCCGCAACCGCTCGATCTTGCGCGCATCAATGTCGACACAGACCACATCGTTGCCGGTTTCCGAGAAACAGGCTCCGGTGACCAGACCGACGTAGCCACTTCCGACGACCGTGACTTTCATCCTCGCCTCGTTGCGCTCACTGGTAGAATGCGTTGACCGCGCCGACCACCGCATCCTGCTGCGCGACGGTCAGTTCGGGATAGATCGGAATGGAGAGCACCGCGTCCATCGCGGCCTCGGTCACCGGCAGGCTGCCCCGGCGGTACCCGAGATGCGCGAAACAGGGCTGCAGATGCAGGGCCAGCGGGTAGTAGACCGCGCAGCCGATGCCCCGCGCCTTCAGGTGCGCCACCAGCGCATCGCGCCGCTCCACCCGGAGGGTGTACTGGTGGAAGATGTGCTCATTCGCCGGATCGACGCGGGGCGGACAGACCCCCGGATGCCCCGCAAACGCCTCGGTGTAGCGCGCCGCCTTCTCGCGTCGTGCCGCGCTCCACGTGGCCAGGTGCGGAAGCTTGGCGAGCAGTACCGCCGCCTGCAGGGTGTCGAGCCGGCTGTTGTACCCGACTTCCTCGTGGTGGTACTGCTTGGCCCCTCCGTGCGTCCGCAGCCGGCGCAGCCGTTCGGCGAGCGCCTCGTCCTGGGTGACCATCATCCCGCCGTCCCCCCAGCCGCCGAGGTTCTTGCTCGGAAAGAACGAGAAGGCGCCGACCTGGCCGAGGGAGCCGGCGGCCCGCCATGCACCGTCGATCTGCCTCCGTGCCCCGATGGCCTGGGCCGCGTCCTCGATGACGGGAAGCCCGTGCCGCGTGGCGAGTGCGAGGATGTCCTCCATCGCCGCCATCTGGCCGAACAGGTGGACCACGACAATGGCGCGGGTGCGTGGGGTGATCGCCGCTTCGACCGCCGCAGGCGACAGGTTGAAGGTCGCCGCGTCGATGTCCACGAAGACCGGCGTGCCGCCCGCATTGTGGATCGTGCCTGCGGTCGCGAAGAAGGTGAAGGCCGGCGTGATCACCTCATCCCCCGGCTTCAGTCCGAGCGCCCGAAGCGGCAGCAGCAACGCGTCGGTCCCGCTGGCGCAGCCGATCCCGTATGTCACGCCGGACAGACCGGCGATCGCCTGCTCCAGGGCAGCGACCTCCTCGCCGAGGATGAAGTGCTGACGCTCCACCACACGCATGAGCGCAGGGAGCACCTCCTCCTTGATCGCCCGGTACTGGGCGACCAGATCGAGCAGCGGAACGTTCAATTCGGGCCTCGCGGGGGACGACAGATCATGGCGATGCGACGGGCCTGACTCTGGCAAAATCAGGGCCAGAAAATCGCCCGAAACCTAGCGGCGGTCCTGAGGGGGGTCAATCAACCGAAGTGCGCCCTGCTCTTCACGATACGTGGCGCCACAGTCACCGCAGGTCGCGGCCTTGTCGCGCAGGTGCAACCGCTCGCCGCACTGGCACATCCACCCGACCCGGCGGGCCGGCACCCCGACCATCAGGGCAAAGGCCGGGACGTCACTGGTGACCACGGCCCCGGCACCGATGAAGGCGTACTCCCCGAGTGTCACCCCGCAGACAATGGTGGCATTCGCGCCGATCGAGGTCCCGCGCCGGACCAGCGTGGTGCGATACTCGTGCTTGCGCGAGACGTGGCTCCGCGGATTCGTGACGTTGGTGAAGACACAGCTCGGGCCGCAGAAGACGTCATCCTCGAGGGTGACCCCCTCGTAGATCGAGACGTTGTTCTGCACCTTCACGTTGTTGCCGAGCCGGGTGCCCGGCATGACCACCACGTTCTGGCCCAGGTTGCAGCGCTCGCCAATGATGGCACCCGGCATGACATGGCAGAAGTGCCAGACCTTGCTCCCCTTGCCGATGACGGCGCCGTCATCGACATACGCAGATTCGTGCACGAAGACGTTACTCATGACTTGCCTCGAAGGTGCCATCCGGCTTGACGATCTTCACTTCGGTCTCCAGCTCGACGTGGAAGCGCTCCCGGACGGCGGCGCGCGCGCGCGCGATCAGCCGGCGGACATCCCCGGCGCTCGCCCCCCCGGTGTTCACAAAGTAGTTGGCGTGCATCGGCGAGATCTCCGCCCCGCCCTGCCGGCTCCCCTTCAGCCCCGCCGCCTCGATTAACTGCCCCGCCGTCCTGGGTCCCTCGGCGTGCTTCCAGCTCGGGCCGCCGGGATTCTTGAAGACACTCCCGCAGCAGGGCTGGTTGAAGGGCGTGCCTTCCTGTCGCCAGCGAAACAGCTCCGCCACCTCGGCCTGGATGGCCGCAGGGTCGGTCTCCGCCAGCTGCACCGTGGTCTCCAGCACCACCCGCCCCTCGAGTCCGGCGTGCCGATACTCGAACGGAATGGCGTTGCGTGGCAGCACCGTCTCCCGGCCCTCCAGGTCGATCACCAGGACGCTTTCGACGACGCCGGCCCAGTCTCCCCCGTGACAGCCGGCGTTCATGTAGACTCCGCCGCCCACCGTGCCGGGCACGCCGACGAAGCGGTGCAGCCCCGAGAACCCCGCTTCCGCCGTCTTCCGGGCCGCGAGCGGCTGAGGCAGCCCCGCTCCCGCCCGCCAGCGCCCGTGGCCGAGCGGCGTCAGTCCGTCGAGGCCCTTGCCGAGCCGGATGACGAGGGCATCGAGGCCTTCGTCAGGCAGCAGGAGGTTGGAGCCGAGTCCGAGGGCGAACCACGGCACTCCCTCCTCCCTCGACAGCCGAAGCGCGGCTCCCACATCGGCCGCCGAGCGCGGCAGCAGCACCGTGGCCGGTCCGCCGATCCGGTAGGTGGAGTAGCGCCCCAGCGGCTCGCCCTCGCGGACCTCCCCCTGCACCACCGCGCTCAGGCGGCCGGCGAAGCCGGGGTCGCGCGCGCTGCTCATCCCTCGCCGCGGGCCTTGCGGGCGATCTGGTGCCACTCCTGCAGCGAACAGACTTCGCGCGTGCGGCTGCGCAGCGCGATGATCGCGTCGCAGGCCGCGGACGCGGCCGACATCGTGGTCGTGTAGGCCACCCGCTGCGCGAGCGCCGCCGCCCGGATGGTATAGTCGTCCTGCTGCGTGAGCTTGCCGAGCGGGGTGTTGATGAGCAGACCGATCTGCCCCGACACCAGCAGATCGATCGGATTCGGGCGCCCCTCGTAGACCTTGAGCACCCGCTCGGCCGGGATGCCGCGCACCCGAAGGTGGCGCGCGGTCCCCTCGGTGGCAAAGATCGTGAAGCCGAGTTCGTGCAGCCGCCGCGCGATCGGCACCACGCTGACCTTGTCGTGATCGTTGACGGTGATGAACACGCCACCTTCCATGGGCAGTTCCCCGTCGGCCGCGTGCTGGGCCTTGGCGTAGGCCATCCCGAACGACTCGGCGATGCCCATCACCTCGCCCGTGGACCGCATTTCCGGTCCGAGGATGAGATCGACCCCGTGCAGCTTGTTGAAGGGAAAGACCGCCTCCTTCACCGCCACGTACGGCTGACCCACGTTGTCCTGCAGGCCCAGCTCGTCGAGCGTCTTGCCGACCATGACCGCGGCCGCCAGACTCGCCAGGGCGACGCCGGTCGTCTTCGAGACGAAGGGCACGGTGCGCGAGGCGCGCGGGTTCACCTCGAGGACGTAGACCACCCCATCCTTGATGGCGTACTGCACGTTGATGAGGCCGATCACGCCGAGGCGCTCGGCAAACGCGCGGGTGTACTTCCGCATCTGCTCCACCTGCGCCTCGGAGATGAGGTACGGCGGCAGCACGCAGGCCGAGTCCCCCGAGTGAATCCCCGCGTCCTCGATGTGCTGCATGACGCCACCGATGACGCAGCGTTTCCCGTCGGCGATCGCGTCCACATCCGCCTCGAAGGCATCCTCGAGGAAGCGGTCGATGAGGACGGGATGGCCCGGCGCCACCCGGACGGCGCGGGTGAAGTAGTCCCGAAGCGAGGACTCATCGTAGACGATCTCCATCCCCCGGCCCCCGAGCACGTAGGAGGGACGGACCAGCGCGGGGTACCCGACGCGCTCGGCGACGGCGACCGCCTCGTCGAGCGACATGGCGGTTCCGGCCGGCGGCTGCGTCACCCCCAGGTCGCGCGCCAGCGCCTCGAACCGCTTGCGGTCCTCGGCGGCATCGATGTTGTCAGGCGAGGTTCCCAGAATCCGGACTCCCGCAGCCTCGAGCCCGCGCGCCAGCTTGAGCGGCGTCTGGCCGCCGAGCTGTACCACCACTCCGAGCGGCTGCTCGACGTGGATGATCTCCAGCACATCCTCGAGCGTCAGCGGCTCGAAGTAGAGCGTGTCGGAGATGTCGTAGTCGGTAGAGACCGTCTCCGGATTGGAGTTCACCATCACGGTCTTGTAGCCCATCTCCCGGAATGCGAGGGTCGCCCGCACGCAGCAGTAATCGAACTCCACCCCCTGCCCGATCCGGTTGGGGCCGCTGCCCAGGATGATGACCGTCTTGTCGCCCTTGGACTCGGCCTCGTTCTCCTCATCGTAGCAGGAGTAGAGATACGGGGTCTTCGAGGGAAACTCTCCCGCGCAGGTGTCGACCGTCTTGTAGGCCGGCCGGACGCCGAGTTCGAGGCGGATGCCCCGGATCTCCGGCTCCTGCATGCCGCGCAGATCCGCCAGTTGCCGGTCGGAGAAGCCCATCTGCTTCATCCGGCGGATCAGTGTCACCTCGCCATACACCTCAGCCCGGACCGCCGAGGTCCAGGTCCGCTCCGCCTCGATGAGCTGCAGCATCTGGTCCACGAACCAGGGATCGTACCCGGTCCGTTCCGCGACTTCCTCGACGGTCACGCCGAGGAGCAGGGCCCGCTTCACCTGGAAGATCCGCTCGGGCGTCGGGGTACGGATGGCCGCCTTGATCGCCTCGAGGGAGGTGTCTGTCAGGCGGTCGTCCGCCAGGGTCTTGCCGAGCTCCCAGCCGGCGCGATCGATCTCCAGCGCCCGGAATCCCTTCTGAAACGCCTCCTTGAAGGTGCGCCCGATCGCCATGGCCTCCCCGACGGCCTTCATCTGCGTGCCGAGCCGGGGATCGGCCGTCGGGAACTTCTCGAAGGCGAAGCGCGGGATCTTGACGACCACGTAATCGAGCACCGGCTCGAAGGAGGCCGGGGTGGTCTTGGTGATGTCGTTCGGCAGTTCATCGAGCGTATAGCCGACGGCCACCTTCGCGCCGATCCGCGCGATCGGAAACCCGGTCGCCTTGGACGCCAGCGCCGACGAGCGCGACACCCGCGGGTTCATCTCGATGACGAGCTGTTCACCGGTGGTCGGGCTCACGGCGAACTGGATGTTGCAGCCACCGGCCGCGACACCCACCTCGCGGATGATCTTGATGGCGCTGTCCCGCATCGTCTGGTATTCGCGGTCGGTCAGCGTCATCGCCGGCGCCACGGTGATCGAGTCGCCGGTATGGACGCCCATGGCGTCCAGGTTCTCGATCGAGCAGACGATGACCACGTTGTCCGCGCCGTCGCGCATGACTTCCAGCTCGAATTCCTTCCAGCCCACGATGCTCTTCTCGACCAGCACCGATCCGACCGGCGACAGCTCGAGCCCGCGGGTGACGATCTCGGTGAACTCATCCCGGTTGTAGGCGATGCCGCCCCCGGTCCCGCCCAGCGTGAAGGAGGGCCGGATGATCGCCGGGTAGCCGGTGTCGGCAACCGCCTCGAGGCCTTCCTCGAGCGTGCGGATCACCCGGCCGCGCGGCGTGGCCAGCCCGATCCGCACCATCGCCTTGGCGAACTCCTCGCGGTCCTCGGCGATCCGGATCGCGCGCTCGTTGGCGCCGATCAGTTCCACCCCGTACTTCGCGAGCGTCCCGTCCTTGGTGAGCGCCATCGCGACGTTGAGCGCGGTCTGCCCCCCATCGTCGGCAGGAGCGCATCGGGGCGCTCCCGCTCGATCACCTTGGTCACCCACTCCGGTGTCACCGGCTCGACGTAGGTCGCGTCGGCGATCTCCGGATCGGTCATGATGGTGGCCGGATTGGAATTCACCAGAATGACCCGGTAGCCCTCCTCCTTGAGCGCGCGGACCGCCTGCGTGCCCGAGTAGTCGAATTCGGCGCCCTGCCCGATCACGATCGGGCCGGAGCCAAGCAGGAGAATCGAGCGAAGGTCAGTCCGTTTGGGCATTGACGACGTCCTGGAGGGTCTGGTCGAAAGCGATGCTGGGGCGCCAGCCGGTCTCGGCGGTGAGCCGAGCGGCGTCGCCCACGAGGTGCGGAAGGTCGGACGTGCGGCTGAGCTGCGGATCGACCTCGGGGATGGCCCGCACACCGATCAGCTCAGCCAGCCTGGCAAAGATGGACGCCAGGGAGTGCCCCTCGCCCGAGGCGATGTTGTAGACCTCGCCCGGCTGCCCGCGGGCAAGCAGCGCGAGATAGGCGCGGACCACGTCGCGGACATCGAGAAAGTCCCGAACCGGCTCGAGGTTGCCCGTCTTCACGACCGGCGCCCCGATGCGGCGTGCCGCCTTCAGCCGCCGGGCGAATGCGGGGACGACGTAGCGATCGGTCTGGTGTGGGCCCGTGTGCGCAAAGGACCGGGCGATGACCACCCGGAGCCCCGTCCGCCGGGCCGCCTCGAGCGCCGCGACTTCGGCGCCCACCTTGCTCGCCGCGTACGGCGAGATCGGCGCGACCGGATCCGCCTCGACTCGCGCCCGCGCCGGCGTCACGGCACCGTACACCTCGGCCGTCGAGACCAGCAGCAGCAGCGGATCACCGGTGCCGGCCGCGCGGCGGTCCCCGAGAACGTCGGCCAGGCGCGCGGTCCCGCCGGCGTTGACGTCCCAGGCCAGCCCGGGATCGCGTCTCGCGTCCGCCCCCGACGCGACCGCGGCGAGGTGAATCACGGCATCAGGCATCTCGTCCACCGCGGCGCGCACCGAGTCCGTTTCCCGGAGCTCCATCGGCAGCCAGCGAACATGCCGACGCTGCCCCTCATCGAGGAAATCCGGCGGCGCCTCACCGGGGAGCCGGGTCCCGAGCACCTCGTGACCTTCCGCCACGAGTGCCGGCAGCAGCCAGCGGCCCACGAACCCACCCGCCCCGGTGACCAGGACCTTCATCGACGACGCTCCAGCTCGGCGAGATCGGCGTCAACCATCATGGTGACGAGTCCCTTGAAGTCCACGGTCCGGGTCCAGCCCAGCTCGCGGCTGGCCTTCGCGGGATCGGCCAGAAGAATGTCGACCTCGGCGGGCCGGATGAAGCGCTCGTCGATCTTCACGTACCGCTGCCACTCCAGTCCCAGATGGGCGAACGCGATCTCGACCAGCTCACGCACCGTGTGGGTTTCGCCGGTTCCGATCACGAAGTCCTGCGGCTCCGGCTGCTGCAGCATGCGCCACATCGCGTCGACGTAGTCACCCGCGAAGCCCCAGTCGCGCCGGGCGTCGAGGTTGCCGAGCCGGAGTTCCGTCGCGAGACCGAGCTTGATGCGCGCGGCGGCGTCGGTCACCTTGCGGGTGACGAATTCGATGCCACGGCGCGGTGACTCGTGATTGAAGAGAATGCCGCTGACCGCGTACATCCCGTAGGACTCGCGGTAGTTCACGGTGATCCAGTGGCCGTACACCTTGGCCACTCCGTAGGGCGACCGGGGATAGAACGGGGTGCTCTCCCGCTGCGGCGTCTCCATCGCCCGCCCGAACATCTCCGAGCTCGAGGCCTGGTAGAAGCGCGCCTTCGGCCAGGCGAGCCGCACGGCCTCGAGAATCCGGGTGACGCCGAGCGCCGTGAACTCGCCGGTCAGGACCGGCTGGCTCCACGAGGTCGGAACGTAGGACTGGGCCGCGAGATTGTAGACCTCGTCCGGCTCGGTCTCCTTGATCACCATGGTCAGCGAATGCTGATCCAGCAGGTCCGCGGGCAGGATCTGGATCTTCCCGAGCAGGTGCTCGATCCGCTCGTAACTGTGATGGCTGGTGCGGCGGACGATCCCCACCACCTCGTAGCCCTTCGCGAGAAGGAGCTCCGCGAGATAGGAGCCGTCCTGGCCGGTGATACCGGTGATCAGCGCCCGGGGCATGGCGTTGGGGGCCTCCGGAGTTGTGCCACAGGGTTGATGGGATTATAATTTTGGGCTCTTTTGGCAGTCTTCATCGACCGATCTCTGGAAGGAAGACCCGTATGGCCCGGGTATGTACCGTGTGCAAGAAGGGGCCGATGACTGGCAACAACGTCAGCCACGCCAACAATCGCAAGAAGCGCCGCTGGTATCCCAACCTCCAGACCGTGCGCGTGCTGGTGGATGGCGCCCCCCGTCGGCAGGCTGTCTGCACTCAGTGCATCAAGTCTAACCGGGTCAAGAAGGCGACCTGATCCTGTTCCGCCGAGGCACGCCTCGGCGGCCCTGCATGCCTTGGCCGCTCCTGTCAGCTCAGGACTAGAAAAAAGGGGACCAACCGGTCCCCTTTCATCGTTTCCATCGCTGCCGATCGTCGCCACCGTCACTCGGCGAGCAACTCGATCCGCGCCATCTCGGCGCCGTCGCCAGGCCGGTGGCCCAGCTTGAGGATCCGGGTATAGCCACCCGGACGAGCCGCGAACCGCGGACCGATCTCGGCGAAGAGGCGGGCCAGCGCCTCGCGCTCCCGGATCTTCTGAGCGGCGAGCCGGCGGGCGTGCAGATCACCGCGACGCGCGAGCGTGATGAGCTTCTCGGCGTACGGCCGGAGTTCCTTGGCCTTCGCCACCGTGGTCTCGATGCCGCCATGCAGCATCAGGCTCGTGGCGAGGTTCCGCAGCAGCGCGCTCCGGTGTTCGGAGGTGCGCGAAAGCTGCCGTCCCTTTGCTTGGTGCCGCATCAGCCCTCCTCGCCGTCGGCCAGCAGCATCATGCGGGCACTGGGCGGGGTACCGGCCTGCGCCACGCGGAGGTCGTCATCGGCCTCCTCGAAGA
Organism: uncultured Gemmatimonadales bacterium; assembly: GCA_963817435.1. Classification (GTDB taxonomy): domain Bacteria; phylum Gemmatimonadota; class Gemmatimonadetes; order Gemmatimonadales; family GWC2-71-9; genus JADJOM01. Next base: position 88,393 of record CAWFNY010000001.1, on the reverse strand, counting down.
GCATGCCGAAGTTCAGTTCCTGTGCCCGGAGCAGATCGGCGATTTCCTTCAGCGCCTTCTCTCCGACGTTCTTCACCTTGAGCAGATCGTCTTCGGTGTACTGGACCAGATCGCGCAGGGTGCGGATGTTGGAATTCTTGAGCGAGTTGAGCGAGCGGACCGACAGCCCGAAGTCATCGATCAGCCGGGACAGCTTGTCCCGCAGGGCCCCGCTGCCCAGACCCGCCACCGGCGCTTCGGGACGGCCCATCGGGACCTTGCCGAACTCGACGAAGTACCGGAAGTGCTCCTGCGCCAGGGCGGCCGCATAGGCGATCGCGTCCTCCGGCGTGATGGTGCCGTTGGTCTCGACGCTCACCGTCAACCGGTCGTAGTCGGTCCGCTGGCCCACGCGGGTCTCGGCGACGGCGAAGTTGGCGCGGCGCACCGGATTGTAGATCGCGTCGATGCTGATCAGGTCGACCGGCAGCGAGCGGTCCCGGGCGTGGAGCTCGGACTCGACGTAGCCGCGGCCCTTGTTGACGTACAGTTCGCCGTTCACTTCACGGTCGTCCTGGACGGTGAACAGCAGGTGGTCCGGGTTCACGACACGCACCGAGCCGCTGGGGACGATGTCGCGAGCATAGACCGGCCCGGCGCCGTCCTTCTTGATCTTCAGGATCGCCTCGTCGACTTCGTCGGCGAGCACGATGGTCAGCCCCTTGAGGCGCTGAATGATCTGGTGCACGTCCTCGTGCACGCCGGGGATCGTCTGGTGCTCATGGACCACGCCGTCGAGACGGAAGGCCCAGACCGCGCTGCCCCGGAGCGAGGACAGCAGCAGGCGGCGCAGGGAGTTGCCCAGCGTGTAGCCGAACCCGCGCTCCAGCGGCTGCAGCCGGAACTCAGCGATGTTCGGGTTGTCATCCCGCTTGGTCATCTCGACCAGGTGCGGGCGGACCAGTCCAGTCAGATCAATGGTCATGGTCACTTCGAGTAGAGCTCGACGATGAGCTGTTCCTGAGCGTTGAGCGGGATCGCGTCGCGCGTGGGCCGCTCGGTCACCTTGCCGGAACCTTTCTCGCCGTCTACCTGGATCCAGGAAACCTGCTGGCCGCGGGCGGCGAACTCCTGCGCCGCCTTGACGGCCGTGATCTCCCGGCTGGCAGTGGCGAGACGGATCTCCTGGCCCGGCTTCACGTGGAAGGACGGGACGTCGACCTTGTGCCCGTTCACGTTCACGTGGCCGTGACGCACCAGCTGGCGCGCCGCCTTCCGGCTGGCCGCAAAGCCCATCCGGAAGACGATATTGTCGAGGCGGGATTCCAGCGCGATGAGCAGGTTGGTGCCCTTGACGCCCGACTCCCGGGAAATGCGGTCGAAGGTGTTGCGGAACTGGCGCTCGGTGAGGCCGTAAATGCGCTTCACCTTCTGCTTCTCACGCAACTGCTTGGCGTATTCCGACGCCTTGCGCGGACGGCCACCACCGGACTGCCCGTGCTGCCCGGGCGCGTACGCCCGGCGCTCGACGGCGCACTTCTCGGTGAGACAGCGCGTGCCCTTCAGGAAGAGCTTGGTGCCTTCGCGACGGCACTGACGGCAGCTGGGACCGGTGTAGCGCATGGCTCAGACCCGCCGCTTCTTGGGGGGACGGCAGCCGTTGTGCGGAATCGGCGTCACGTCACGGATGGAGGCCACCTTGAGCCCGACAGATGCCAGGGCCTGGATCGCGGACTCCCGGCCGCTGCCGGGACCCTGCACCCGCACGTGAACCCGGCGCAGGCCGAGGTTCATCGCCTCGCGGCCGCAGTTCTCGGCGGCCACGGTGGCGGCAAAGGGGGTGGACTTCTTCGACCCCTTGAAGCCCGCCTTGCCCGCGGAACCCCAGACCAGGGTGTTCCCCTTCATGTCGGTGATCGTGATGAGCAGGTTGTTGAAGGTGGCGGCAATGTGCGCCACCCCTTCGCTCTCCACGATCTTCTTGCCCTTCTTCGCGGCCTTGACCGGCGCGGGCGCGGCCGGAGCGGCCGGCGCTGCAGGCGTCACTGGAGTCGTCATCTTACTTCTTCGTCACCTTCTTCTTGCCCGCGATGGCCCGACGTGGGCCCTTCTTGGTGCGGGCGTTGGTATGCGTGCGCTGCCCACGGACCGGGAGACCGCGGCGATGCCGAATGCCGCGATAGCTGCCGATGTCCATGAGCCGCTTGATGTTCATCGCGACTTCGGTGCGGAGGGCGCCCTCGACCTTCAGCGCGCGCTCGATGAACTGGCGGAGCCGCGCGACTTCCGCGTCCGACAGGTCACGCACCCGGGTGTCCGGACTCACACCGGTCTCTGAAAGGATCCGGTTGGAGGTGGGACGGCCGATGCCGTAGATGTAGGTGAGGCCGATTTCGACCCGCTTCTCGCGCGGAAGGTCCACGCCTGAAATACGTGCCATCGCTTAACCCTGCCGCTGCTTGTGCTTGGGATTGCGCTTGCAGATGATCCGGAGCGTCCCCTGACGCCGGACCACTTTGCAGTGCTCGCAAATGGGCTTGATGCTCGAGCGAACCTTCACGGACAACTCCCAGGAACCGGGTTACTGTAGAGCACGCAAGTATATCCGCGGGTTGTGGGTAATGCAAGGGATCCACGCGGCTTAGCCCGCGTCACCGGCGATCTCCCGAAACACCGCCCCCGGATCGGCCGCCTGCAGGATCGGCCGCCCCACCACGAGATGGGTCGCCCCCGCCCGCGCCGCCTCCCCGGGGGCGGCCGTCCTGACCTGATCGCCCGCGGAATCTCCGGCCCGGCGGATGCCCGGGACCACGATCCAGGCCCCCGGCCGGGACTGGGCCCGGACCGTGGCGACCTCCAGTGGCGAGCAGACCACCCCCCGGAGGCCCGCCTCCCCGGCCATCCGGGCCAGCCGGGCCACTTCGTCCAGGAGCGTCACGCCAACCCGGCCGACAGCGCCCCCGTAGCTCTCGGAGCTGTGCGAGGTCAGCACCGTCACGCCGACAATGCCCAGGCCGTCTCCCGCCGCCCGCGCCGCCGCCGCCATCATGGCCTCTCCACCCAGGGTATGCACCGTCGCCATGCTGACGCCAAGATCCCGGGCGGCCTCAACCGCGCCGGCCACGGTGTTGGGTATGTCGTGCCATTTGAGGTCGAGGAAGACGCGGAGCCCGCGATCCACCAGTTCCCGAACCAGCGCCGGCCCCTCCCGCGCGAAGAGGATCGACCCAACCTTGACCCAGCGCGCCTCGGGGGTCTTGTCGAGGAATCGGCGGGCCTCGTCCCCCGGCAGGTCCAGGGCGATGACGACTTCAGACACCGTGCAGCTCCAGGTCGGCGACGACGCGTTCGGGAATACGGGGATGGGCGAGCGCCGCGGTACCGATGGCGACGAGGGCGGCGCCGGCGCGCAGGTATTGCCGCGCGTCGGCCCCGGACCGGATCCCACCGACACCGATCACCGGCATCCCGCCGCTCCGATCCATGATCTTCCGCACCGCGAGGACGCCAATCGGCAGGAGCGCCGGTCCGCTCACCCCGCCGTTGCCGTTTCCAAGCCTCGGCGCTCCCGCCGAATCGGCGAGATAGCCGGGCATCGTGTTCACCACCGTAACCCCATCCGCCCCGGCGTCCCGCGCGATCAGCGCCATCGCCGCGATGTCGGGCAGCGCCGGGGAGAGCTTGGCCAGCAGTGGCCTCCGGGTCCGGGCCCGGCACAGCCCGATGACGGCGGCGACGGTGGCCGGATCGGAACCGAATTCGAGGCCCCCGGCGTGGGTATTGGGACAGGAGAGGTTGATCTCGAAGGCGGCGATACACTCCTCCGCATCGAGGCCGGCGACGACGGCGGCGAAGTCCGCCTCGACGAACCCGACCACGTTCACGACCACCCTGGCGCGGCGGAGATGGGTCGCGAACCAGGGCATCTGCTCCGCGCGCACCCGCGCGAGACCCGGGTTCGCCAGCCCGATCGAGTTGAGCATTCCCGCGGGGAACTCCGCCACCCGTGGTGCCCGATTGCCCTTCCGCGGCTCGGTCGACACCGCCTTGGTGACCACGCCGCCCAGTCGCTCGAGGTCGATCACGCCGGCGACTTCACGCCCGAATCCGGCCGTCCCCGCGGCCAGCAGCACCGGATTCTGGAACCGCTGGCCGAAGACCGTACGGGCGAGATCGTGGGTCACTGCGGCTCGCTCGGCTCGCGCGGGGTCACGGGCGGAGCAGGGCGCGCGGCGGGGCGCCCCGGTCGCGGGACGGAACGGCGGCCTTCGGGGCGGAAGGTCTCGGTGAACCGCCGCAATGAATCCTCGAGGACCTCATAGGCCGGAGCCTCTTCCCCGCTGGCGAAGAGCACATAGGGGCTGCCGGCGTAGCGGGCGCGGACGACGCCCAGGAGGCTGTCACCGAGGGCCGGCTCGAGCTCGATCAGCGCGAGCAGCGCCTTGGGCGCGTATTCCGACTCGGGCCACTCCGAGATGATGCGCTGGAACTGGCGCGCCGCGAACCGCGGAGCGCCGAGCGAATCCCGGGCGAGTTCGCCGGCGATGAAGAGACGGAGGTCGCCGCTGGGGGAGCCCGGCGGCGTCGAATCTGCGACGAGGACCACTCGCCGGGCGACCGCTGCAAGCTGCTGGGCTCGGGTCCCGATCGCGCCGGGCGCCTCGCCGAAATCCTCCAGCCGTTCCGCCTCGCTATCGAGTGATTCTGCGCCGTCGGCGCGGGCGATCCGTGCCGCGGCGGCCTGGAGCCTGGCTTCCGCCGCCAGCGCGGTGCCGCGGCCTACGGTCTGGGCTTCGGCAAGCCGGCGATCGGCGGCGGCGGAATCGGTGTCGATGAGGCGGCGGGCGTCCTGAAGGAGCACCGCCGTCCGCACCGCCGCCGGGAGCGCGGTGGCCGCGCTGAGGTGGTCCACGAAGCGGGTGGCCGCCGCCGAGTCGTGCCTGGCAAGTCCCGCGTGCAGCGAATCGTACGGCGCCGCCGAATCGCCTTCGAGCATGAGGCTGTCGGCCAGCGCCTCCGCCTCCGGGACCCGGCCGAGGGCGGCGAGGGTCGCGGCGCGCTCGCCGCGCGCGCGGGGATCCCTGGACCCGGCGAGTTCGGCCAGGGCCTCGTCGTAGCTGCCCGCCATCCTCAGGGCCCGGCCATGCGCCAGCAGGGCGAGATTGCGGCGTCCCGCGTCCCGGCTGTTCGTCAGGCGCGCGTAGGCGCTGGTGGCCCCGATGGGATCACCCACCGCCACCCGGCAGCTGCCGACCAGCAGCGCGGCCTGCTCCGCCACCTCGGTCTCGCGGGCGCCGACCATGACCGCCTCCAGCGGCGGCAGGGCGCGGCTGCAATCGCTGAGTTTCGCCAGGGCGGTGCCCTGCAGCAGCCTGGCCCGGTCGGCCCATCCACTGCGGGGATGCCTGACAAGTGCCGACTCGGCCCGGACCGAAACCTGCCCCCAGAGGCTGGTTGCGTCGAACGTGCGCCCCTCCTTCTCCGCGCGACGGGCCCGGCTCGCGAGCTGTTCGGCCGTGTACATCCCGTTGTAGTAGCCGCCGCACCCGGCCGCGAGCACGGCAACGACGCCGAGGGCGATGCGCTTCACCGGCCGCTCCCCGCGCCGGCGCTGCCGGTCTTCCGCTCATACTCGAGCAGATAGGCGACGATGGCGTCGGCGATCGCCGTCGCGAGCGCCTGCTGGGATTTCCTGCCGGTGAGGATGCGGGCGTCCCGCGGGTTGGTACTGTACCCCATCTCCACCAGGATCGCCGGGCGCCGGGCGGTGTTGAGCACCGCCAGCTGGTTGGACTGCTTCACCCCGCGATTCTCTCCCGTGTGCACTTCCTGGATGTGTTCCTGCACCAGCTCGGCGGCGCGCGCCGATTCCCGCAGGTATTCGTTCATCTGCAGGTTGCGCAGAATGAAGTCGAGGTCGTCCCGCGGCCGGTCCGGCTTCGGGTCCTCATACCGCACGGCATCGTTCTCCATGCGGGCGATCCGGTCCGCGTCCTCGGTGTTCTCCTCCCCGACGATGATCGTGTGGAATCCGCTCACTTCGCCGTAGCGGCGCCTGGCCCTGGGATCCAGCGCATCGACGTGCAGGCTGACGAAGAGATCGCACTCGTTGGTGCAGAACGGCGCGCGGTCCACCCGGTTGATCAGGGTGTCGGTGGTCCGCGTCATCACCACCCGGACCCCGCGCCGCCGCAGTTCATCGCGCAGCAGCAGCGACACCGCCAGCGTGACGTCCTTTTCCCTGATTCCCCGCGGGAAGTACAGTCCGGGGTTCCCGGGGTCCCGTCCGCCGTGGCCGGCATCGACCGTCACGACGTGACCGGGCAGCAGTCCATTCGGCAATCTGGGGCCGGCGGACTGCCGCGGGGATGACACCGGTGTCGCGTCGGTCCCTGATTCGGTCAGCCGGCCACGGCCGGTGTCGTACCGGTAGCGTTCCGCCAGCACCCGCGGCAGGACCTCGGTGACGAACTGGAGGGGGAGGTACAGCGAGTCCCGCTGGCGGAAAGCCCAGCCGGCGAGTGGCTGCAGACGATCGTTGAAGGCGAACAGCGGGGCGCCCTCGAGAAAGCGGAACGATTGCCGGGCGATCGTCACCTCGACCCAGGGCTCCCCGCGATTCACCATCCCGTTGAGTGCCCGGATCAGCGCATCACCCGGGACGGCGGGACCGGCAAGGCGATCCATGACGACGGGCAGGCGCGCCGTCCCCCGAGGGGTCTGGACCGTGAGCTGCGCCGGCACAGCCGCCACCGCGGGCGCCGCCGTGAGAACGGCGCCGAGCAGCAGGAGCAGGGGGCGAGTCCGGCCGATCACTCGCGCCCCCGATGGGCGAGCGCGCGCGCGACCTCGCGCTCGGCATCGCGCTTCTTCAGGTCCTCGCGACGGTCGTGATACTTCTTCCCGCGCCCCAGCGCCAGCGTCACCTTGGCCACCCCGTTGCGGAAGTAGAGCTCCAAGGGGACGAGCGTGAGCCCCTTCTGCTCCACCGCGCCGATCAGGCGCTCGATCTCGCGCCGCTTGAGCAGCAGCTTGCGGGTCCGCACCGGATCGTGGTTGTAGCGGTTTCCCTGCTCATAGGGCGTGATGTTGACGCCCTCGAGGAAGACCTCGTTGTTGGCCAGCCGCGCGAAGCCTTCCTTGATGGACGCCTTGCCCGACCGTAACGACTTCACCTCGGTGCCGGTGAGCACCAGCCCCGCCTCCCACGTCTCGAGGATGTGGTAGTCGTGGGTCGCCTTGGGATTGCGAGCGACCGAAATCTTGCCCGTCTCGTCAGCGGCGGCTCGGGCGGCTCGGGTCGTCATGTAACCCGAAGATAGACAGGGGGTTGGGCCTAGGGGAAGGCACTCAAATGAATGTGGGGCCAAGGCGTGCCCTGGCCCCACATTCATTTGAGTGCCGAAGGGGGGACTCGAACCCCCACGGGCTTGCGCCCACTGCGCCCTGAACGCAGCGCGTCTACCAGTTCCACCACTTCGGCGTGGGCGGACAAAGTACCGACGAGAGGCGTGCGGCGTCAACCGGCGAAGCGGCACGCTGATCCGCGATCCGCATTGCGCATCGGCCCCGGGCCGCCGCCGTGGACGATCAATAGCGCGCGAGTGAGGGGTCCACCTCGACGGCCCAGGCGTCGATGCCGCCCGCGAGACTCCGCGCGTGCGGGAATCCGGCGGCGCGCAACAGCTCGACGGCCTGCAGGGACCGCATGCCATGGTGACACAGGACGACCAGTTCCGCGCGCGCATCGAGTTGCGTGAGGCGGCCCGGAAGTTCCCGCAGGGGAATCAGGGTGCTGCCCGGGAGGTGGACGATCTCGAATTCATGCGGCTCCCGGACATCCAGAATCGCGACTCGCCGCTGGGCGTCGAGCGCCGCGTGCAGTTCCGCCGCGGAGATCTCCGCGCCCGTCGGTGCCGCGGCCGCTCCGATGCCACAGAACGCCTCGTAGTCGATGAGCGCGGTGATGCTGGGTCGCGCGCCGCAGAGGGGGCAGTCGGGATCCTTGCGCAGCTGCAGCTCCCGGAAGCGGAGCCGCAGCGCATCGAAGAGCAGCAGTCGTCCGATCAGGGGCTCCCCGACACCGAGAATCAGCTTGATCGCTTCCAGCGCCTGCATGCTTCCGATGATGCCCGGCAGCACGCCGAGGACGCCGCCCTCCGCGCAACTGGGAACCAGTCCGGGCGGCGGGGGCTCGCTGTAGAGGCAGCGGTAGCAGGGCCCTCGGGTCGCATCGAACACCGAGACCTGGCCCTCGAACCGGAAGATGCTCCCGTAGACCAGCGGCTTGCCGAGCAGCACCGCTGCGTCATTCACCAGATAGCGGGTGGGAAAATTGTCGCTGCCATCGATGACGACGTCGTACGCGCCGAGAATTTCGAGAGCGTTGGCGGAACTGAGCTGCACCGGGTGGCGCTCCACCCGCACATGAGGATTCAGATCCTGGAGCCGCGCCGCCGCCGAGTCGAGCTTCGGGCGTCCGACCTGGCTGGTACCGTGCAGGACCTGGCGCTGCAGGTTGGTCAGATCGACGACGTCGAACTCCACGATACCGATGGTGCCCACGCCGGCGGCGGTGAGGTAGAGGGCGATCGGCGAGCCGAGGCCGCCGGCCCCGATCGTCAGCACGCGCGCGCCCTTGAGCTTGCGCTGCCCCTCGACGCCGACCTCCGGCAGGAGCAGGTGGCGCGAATAACGAAGGATCTCTTCGTGGGAGAGATGAGGGAGAGTCATGGGGCCTCCAACGGCAACGCCCGGCCACTTGGGCCGGGCGTGAGGGTCAACCGCCGACGGTCCAGCGTAACTTCACGATGCGGGAACGATACTGACCAGTTCCTGCACCTGGGTCTCGTGCTTCATGAGGTCGGCCAGCGAGATGCTGGCGAGCAGTTCATCGACCCGCATCTGCAGCGCCTGCCAGACCGGGCGGATGCTGCAGGCGCTGCCGGTCTGACACCGCTCGCTGTCGACCGGATGCGACTCGCAGTTCATCTCGAAGGTCTGGTGCTCGGACGCGGTCATGATATCCCGCATCGTGATCGCCACCGGATCCTTGGCGATGTAGTACCCGCCCTTCGCGCCGCGCACGCTCTCAACCAGGCCGGCACGCCTGAGTCGGAGCAGGATCTGCTCGACGTAGTCTCCAGGTAGGCGCTCCTGCTCGGCAATCTCACGAGCAGCAACAGGTCCGCTCCCTGCCGCGCTACGCTTGGCCAGGTGGAGCGAGATGATCAGGCTATACTCGGTCCATGTCGTGATTCGCATGGGGAAGAATATGTTCCCGATACCCGGCGGAGGCAAGAAACCCGGCGGGTGAAATCAGTGAGAACCGCCTGATAATAGCTTCATCCGCGCTTGCGAAAATCCCCATGAACCGTCTCAACCGCCTCCGGGAAGTCCGACCCCTCCGGGCACCCCGATCTCAGTCATTGCGCGCAGATCCAGGATCTCCTCCAGTTCCTTCCCCTTGAGCAGCGCCTTCTTCACCACGAGTTCCTTGACGGTCAGGCCGGTGGCGATCGCCTCCTTGGCGAGCTTGGCCGACTCGGCGTACCCGAGCTTCGGGGCGAGGGCCGTGACCAGCGCGGGGCTCCGCTCGAGCCAGTAGCCGCAGAGCTTCTCGTCGGCTTCGATCCCGGCGACGCAGCGCTCCGCGAAGACCCTGGTGGCATTGCCGACGATCGTCAGGCCGAAGACCATGTTGTGTGTGATGACCGGCATCATCACGTTGAGCTCGAGCTGGCCGGCCTCCGCCGCCATGGCGACCGTCGTATCCAGCCCCAGCGCCTGATAGCAGACCTGGTTGACCATTTCGGCGATCGAGGGGTTGACCTTGCCCGGCATGATGCTCGAACCGGGCTGGACCGCGGGCAGCATGATCTCGGCGAGGCCGGTGCGCGGGCCCGACGCGAGCAGCCGGATGTCGTTGGCGATCTTGTTGAGGTCGAGCACGTAGGCCCGGAGCGCCCCGCTCAGCGTGGCGACATCGCCCATCGACTGCATGAGCTGGATGCGGTCCTCCCCGACGGTCAGCTCGAGACCGCTCACCTGCTTCAGGTATTTCACCATGAGGGCGGGATAGGCGGCCTCGGCGTTGAGACCGGTCCCCACGGCCGTGCCGCCGATGCCCATGGCACGGAGCCAGTCGGCGGCCTGCGCCAGCTTCTGCCGGTGGCGCTGCACCGTGTGCCCATATGCCGTGAATTCCTGGCCGAGCCGGATCGGGGTCGCATCCTGCAGGTGCGTGCGGCCCGACTTGATCACGTGGTCGAATTCCTGGCCCTTGGCGAGGCAGGCGGCGGCGAGCCGGTCCATGCCCTGCAGGACAAGCGGCAGGGTGGCGAGGGTCGCAAGGCGCAGCGCCGTCGGGATCACGTCGTTGGTGCTCTGCGCCATGTTGACGTGATCGTTGGGATGCACCGGCGTATACGTGCCGCGAGCGCCACCGAGCAGCTCGTTGGCCCGGTTGGCGAGCACCTCGTTACAGTTCATGTTGTGTGAGGTACCGGCTCCCGCCTGGTAGACATCGACCACGAACTGGTCGCGGTGCTTGCCGGACAGCACCTCATCGGCCGCCGTGACGATGGCGTCCGCGAGCCTGGCATCGAGGCGCCCGGTTTCCTTGTGCGTCAGAGCGGCGGACCGCTTGATCCAGATGACCGCATCGACGAAGGCCGGCAGCGGCCGGAGACCGGAGATGGGAAAGTTTTCGACGGCGCGAACGGTCTGGATGCCGTAGAGGGCCTCCGCGGGAACCGGCTTCTCGCCGAGCGGGTCTTTTTCGATGCGGGTGGTCATGGCTATCGCGGGAAACAGGGAACGGGAACCAGGGGACGGAGCGGCATGAGCATGTATTTCAGGCGGGTCGCGGAGGCGGAGTCGTTCAGCACTTCGAAGAGCATGAAGGCCGATCTCTTTGCCGGCGGCCAGTTGTTCGTCGGACTCAACTGCTTCGAGCCGGGCCAGACGCAGCCGGTTCACGCCCATGCGGGCGCGGACAAATTTTACTTCGTCGTGTCGGGAAAGGCGAGGCTGTCCGTGGCGGAGGAATCGCGTATCGTGGAAGCGGGCGAACTCGTCTGGGCGCCCGCCGATGTGGCGCACGGCGTGGTCGAGGTCCTGGAACGGACGACGCTGCTGGTCGCCATTGCGCCGCCGCCGCGCGCGAAGCCCGGGCCGCGCTGAGCGGGCACGGCTTCGCATGCGCGGTCAGCAAGTTGTGAGGCTTCCCCCTCGCAGCCAGTGACTCGCTACACGGCCCTGCGGAAGAGCGACCGGATTTCCCCCCATTCGACGCTGCGGGCCGCCAGCAGGAGCCCGAGAATGGCCCCCGCGGCCACCGACCAGAACCGCCACGCGAGCAGCAGCATCGCCGCCGAGGTGCCGTTTCCCCCCGCGAGATCTCCCGCGGCCCCGGCGAGGAAGCCGAGCTCGACCACCCCCGCCCCGGCGGGCGTGGGCAATACCAGCTGGCTGTAGAGCAATCCGAACGAGCCCACGAGCATGACCCCGACCGGCGGATGCGCCGGCAGGGTCAGCGCCAGCACGGGGAGCATGGCGCTGCGGGCGAGCACGTTCACCGCGGTCATCGGCGCACCGGCCGCGAGCGGCCACCACGAGACCCGCCGGCCGTAGACCAGCATCCGTTTCCAGGACCGGCGGGGTCCGCGCCCGGCCCGTCGCAGGGCCCGGCCCGCGGCCACACCGACCACCACAGTCGCCAGCAGCACGACCACCACCCACCCGATTCGCTGCCTGACACCGAGCAGCAGCGCGGGACGGGCCTCCGCCAGCCAGTCCGGCGCGAAGCGCCAGAGGCCGGCTGCCGCCAGCGCGATGATGACCGGCCACGCCGCCAGCACCTCGATGGCGATCGCCATGAAGGCCGCCGTCGCCGGCACGCCGGATCGCAGCATGCCCAGCAGCCGCATCGGCTCGCCCGCGACGCGCATGGGAGTCAGAGCGCAGCCGGCCTCGCCCCAGGCATTCAGCCGGAAGGCCTCCCGGAAACTGACCCGCTGCCCGAGCCCGCGGAGCAGCCACTGGATCCGGAAGCTCCGGGCGACGAGGTCACCCGCCCAGAGCAGCCCGCAGATCAGATTGGCGACCGCAAAGGAGAGTGGCATCCCCGTCAGGCGGTGAGCAGGGCCCGATAGACGGCGAATATGCCGTCGAACGCGGTGTCCCAGGAGTGATGCCGCTCGGCAAACGCCCGTGCGGTCAGGCCGAGCGCGCCAGGATCGCCGCGGAGCAGCTCGGTGGCGGCGGTCGCGCACGCGCCCGCATCACCCGGCGCGTACAGCGCACCTGCACCGGAGGCTCGCACCCGGTCGGCCACTCCGCCCGCATCCACCGACAGCACGGGCAGCCCGGCCGCCATCGCCTCGAGTGCGCTCAATCCGAAGGTCTCCGCCGGCCCCGGGGCGATGTAGAGATCCACCGCCGCAAGCAGGTCCGCGAGCTGGTCGCGGTCGCGCTGGTACGGCACCCAGCGCACCTGATGGGACTCCGCCATGGCGCGGAGCCGCGCCTCACGGGGTCCGGCACCGACGAGCACCAGCCAGGCATCGGTGCGCCGCTCCACCTCCCCCCACGCCGAGAGCACCGTTTCGATCTGCTTCTCCTCGGCGAAGCGCCCGAGGAAGAGCGCGAGCGGCGCATCGGGGAGCCCGAAGCGGCGGCGCGTTTCCGCGGCTTGCAGCCGCCGCTCCGGCGTGAAGCGTTCGAGGTCGACACCCAGGCCGACCCGGTGCACCCGCTCCACCCCCTCGGCCTCCAGCTGCCGGGCCACGCTCTCTGAGGCCACGAGCACGGCGCGATACCCGGCCGCCAGGCGGCGCACGTAGCCCCAGGCGACATTCCCCGCGATCCGGCGTGCCGCAGTGCTCCATCCCAGTCCGGGATTGATGATCGCGGGGAAATGCGTGTGATAGAACCAGACCAGCGGGGCCCTCAGCGAGCGGTTGGCCCACCGAGTCACCCAGGGCACGAGCCACGGGCTGCCCACTTCGATGAGGTCGGGCCGCTCGTGTTCGAAGATGCGTCGCGTGGTGCGGGTCGCGAGCAGAAACCGGTACGACGGATCGAAGGGAATCCGCGGGCCGCGGAGCCGGTAGCAGCGCACACCGCGCTCCTCGCCGAGTGCATCGCCGGCGCCCGGGACGACGAGCAGCTGTCGCAGTCCGGCGTGCCGCTGGACGTACCGCGCCTTCTCGAGGAGGTAGGTCCGGATCCCGCCGGTGGCGTCGCCGAAATACTTGGTGATGTCGAGGACAGTGAGCACCCCGGCCATGCCAAGTGGCGGCGGAAGTGTGAGGCGGGAGAGATCGATCTCGGGCCCGGGCTCGGCCACCGTGGACGCACCGCCGACGACGGCCGCGAGCGGCCGGACGGCAGCCGGCCCCGGCTCAGTCGGAGCAGTCACCGAGCGGGTAGACGGTGCCGCAGTTGTGGCAGGGATTCTTGCAGCCCCAGGGGCGGATGATCACAGGGAAGCCGCAGCGATTGCAGCTGGGCGCCAAGGATTGATCCTGCGCGGCAGCCGCAGGCGGAAGCACCAGCTCGCGGCCGAAGCCGGCCGTGCGATCACTCATACCGGTAGGCACCGGTGAGGAACGGGTTGGTCATGCGCTCGACACCGATGGTCGTTTCCGGGCCGTGGCCGCTGTAGACGACCGTCGAATCGGGGAGGGCGAGGAACACCCCGTGAATGCTCTGCATCAGCGTCGCCAGATCGCCACCGGGGAGGTCGGTGCGGCCGACACTGCCGCTGAAGAGCACGTCGCCACCCAGCACGAAGCCGGGGCCGACGAAGCTCACGCTCCCCGGCGAGTGTCCCGGTGTGTGCCGCACGGCGAACTCGTGGGAGCCGAGGTGCAGCAGCTGGCCATCGAACAGTTCCTGATCTGGCGGCGGCGGCACCTCGAGCGCCAGCCCCATCCACTCACCCTGACGGGGAAGGGCGTCGTACAGCGCGCGATCGGCGTTGTGCAGGAAGACGGGGACACCCGTCGCGGCCTTCACGGCGGCGACACCCATGATGTGATCGACGTGAGCATGGGTGAGCCAGATCGACTGCAGGCTCCAGCCGCGGGTGTCGAGTTCGGCGAGGAAGAGCTGTGGTTCCTCGCCGGGATCCACGATGACGGCGCGACGGGTCGCGCGATCCGCGAGCAGATAGCAGTTCTCCGCAAACTGGCCGTTCGGCAACGCGACGACTTCCAGCTCAGACACGGGCGACGCTCCGCCGGTGTGCGAGGTACTTCTCGACCGCGATGGCGGCCGTGGTCGCGTCGCCGACGGCGGTCGTGACCTGGCGGACGAGCTGGACACGCAGGTCACCGGCCGCGAAGAGTCCGGGGATCGAGGTCATCATCCGGTCGTCGGTGATCACATAGCCGCTGGCGTCGTGCTGGAAGTGCTCCTTGATGAGGCCGCTGTTCGGCTTGAAGCCGACGAACACGAAGCAGCCGGAGACCGGCAGATTCGAGACGTGGCCGGTCACCGTGTCCTCGAGCCGGAGCCCGGTGACCTCGCGCATCCCCTTCTCTTCCCTGCCCTCGACCTCGAGCACCCGCTTGTTCCAGATGACCTCGATCTTGGGGTTCGCGAACAGCCGTTCCTGGAGGATCTTCGACGCGCGCAGCTCGTCGCGGCGGTGAATGAGGTACACCTTCGCCGCATACCGGGTGAGGTAGTCGGCCTCTTCCACCGCCGCGTCCCCGCCGCCTACGACGGCGATGGTCTGCTGGCGGAAGAAGGCCCCATCGCACACCGCGCAGTAGGAGACGCCGAACCCGGCGTACTCCAGCTCGCCCGGCACCTCCAGCCGGGTCGGGGTGCCGCCCGCGGTGAGGATCACGGTCGGGGCATGGTAGCGCTCGCCGTCGATCGTGGTCACCTCGAAGGTGCCGTCCGGCTGGCGATAGACCCCCTCGACGGTGGTCTGCCGGATCTCGGCGCCGAACTTCCTGGCATGCGCCGTCATCCGCTCGGCGAGTTCGCGGCCGAGGATCGACTCGAAGCCGGGGTAATCCTCGATCTTTTCGGTGTTGAGCAGCTCGCCGCCCGGCACCTTGCTCTCGAGGACCACGGACTTGAGCATGCCCCGGCCGGCGTACATGCCGGCGCAGAGGCCGGCGGGCCCGCCGCCGATGATGATCGTGTCGAATTCGAATTCGCTGAGGCTCGTCATGTGCTCTGGTCGTATGGGTGGCGATCGTCGTCAGCCATCAGCTCGAAATATAGACTTTTCGACAAGCGCCGCACTCAGCCGCGTCCCAGATGCAGCAGATTGGCCGCGCCGTGACAGGAGGACACGGTGCCGACCAGGATATCCGCCGCCGCCCCCGACGCCCCAGCATGGGCCACGAGCGCGTCCCCGGCCATGACCTCCGTCACCGAGAAACTGCCGACCCCGAAGGCACGGTGCTCGCACCGGAACACCGCCGGACCATGTAGATCCAGGCGGCGGGCCAGGTCGGTGAGGGTATCGGTCATCTCCCAAGTACGGGGCGCCCTCGTCACGGGGCAAAGCGCGGGCTCCACGCAGTGCGTCGGGCAGAGCCAGTCGGCGTGGGAGAGGTAGCGGGTGCCGTCGGGAGCCGGGGTGTCGTAGGGCGTGCCGACCCGGCCCGGGAGCGCGCGGGTTTCGATCGGGCGACCGGGCCACCGCGCCCGGGCGCGGCGCAGCACCCAGCCGTACATCAGGTGTGGCATCAGCGGGGATGGCACGATGTGATTCTCGGCCCCTGCCCGGTCCTGGGTCTTCGCGGCCTCGCCGAGGTAGTCGTCGAAGAAGGCATCCCAGTCGCTGACGACGAGGCGGCGGTCCGGGGCTTCGCCGAGTTCGAGGATCATCTGGCAGCCGGGGTCCCGGTCGACGATGAGCAGCCGGTCGAACTCGGCCTTTCCCTTCGATTTCGCGAGCGCGAGCTGGCGGGTGTAGAAGGTCCCGTAGCAGCCGCCGCCCACGATGACGATCTCGCCGCACTTCACCGGATGAGCCGGCCGCCGTCCACGACGATGGTCTCGCCTGTCACGTAATCACCGCCCTCGAGCAGATACAGCACAGCCGCCGTGACGTCGGCAGGCGACCCGAGCCGGCCAAGGGGCGTGGTGCGGGCCAGGTGCTCGCGCGCGGCGTCGCTCCACTCCTCGGGCGGGAGCACCGCACCGGGTGCGACCGCATTGACGGTAATCTCAGGCGCGAGCGCGCGGGCGAGCGTCTTGGTGAGCATCACGACACCGGCCTTGCTGATGCAGTGCACCGCGTAGCTCGGCCACGGCTCCAGGCCGCCGACATCCGCGAGGTTGACGACCTTGCCCTTCGCGACCCGAAGACTCGGCAGCGCGCCCTGCACCGTGAAGAAGGCGGAGCGCAGATTCACGTGCATGACTTCATCCCAGAGCGCGGGCGTCGTCTCCTCGATGGAGGCGCGGGTCATGATGCCGGCCGAATTGACCAGCACATCGAGTCCCCCGAACCGCTCCGCGACGCGGGGCCCGAGGGCACGCGCGGCCTCGGCGTCCCCGAGGTCGGCGCCGAAGGTGTCACACTCGGCACCGAGCGCCCGGATGGCGGCGGCGGTCTCGTCGGCCTCGCCGCGCGATCGATTGTAGTGGATGGCGACCCGCATGCCGCGACCGGCGAGCGCGAGCGCGAGCGCCCGCCCGACTCGGCGTCCCGCGCCAGTCACCAGCGCGACACGGGAGCTCAGCAGCATGTCAGTAGGGCCCGTTGGTCACGGGGAGGATATGACCGGTGATGCCGGAAGAGGCGTCGCCAGCCAGGAAGAGAACGGCATCGATGATCTGGCTCATCTCGACGTAGTGCGCGTTCTGCCCCGCCGAAGCCACGTTCTCGGGCGTGCGCACCATGCCGGGGGCCACGGCATTCACCCGAATTCCCATCGGCCAGAGTTCGACCGCGAGGCTCTGCGTGAGCGCGGCGACACCGGCCTTCGCGGCACTGTAGACCGCCATCTGGGCCGCGGGGCGGTAGTAGGCGACCGAGGCGAAGTTGACCATCGCGCCCTTCGTCTGCCCAAGCGCGTCGACCGCGGCGCGGGACATGAGGAAGGCGGTCTTGAGGTTGATCGCGATCTCGCGGTCGAACGCATCGGCGCCAGCCTGGCCCACCGGGCCGAACGTCGTCAGCCCACCGGCGACGTTCACCACCGCATCGAGCCGCTGGTAGTGCTTCATCGCGGTCTCGATCGTGAGCGCGGCGACATCCGGCTCGGTCAGGTCGCCCGCAGCGGGACGGGCATCGATACCCTCCGCCGCGAACTCCCGGACCCGCTCGGCGACGGCGACCGCGTTGCGATCGACCGCCACGATGCTCGCCCCCGCTTTGCCGAAGGCCCGCGCGACCGCATGGCCGATTTGTCCGGCTCGGGCCACACCAGTGACGAGAATGGTCTTCCCCGAAAAATCGAAATGCGTCGGCATCATCAAGTCCTGAAAGAGGTCATCCGCCGGGTGGCCACCCGGCGGCAGTCAATTCCCAGTCGCGGCGATCGGTTCCCGGGGCGCGGGACGAACCCGTTCCAGCGCGTCGAGCCACTCCTCGGGCACCTCCTGCCCTCCGATCTGGGCGTGCGCCAGCATCGTCGGCTCGTCGTTGTGCCAGTCGGACCCGCCGCTCCGTTCGATGCCGATGGAGAGCGCGATATCGGTGAGCCGGGCGCGGGCATCGGCATCGTGCACGGGGTGCCGGGTCTCGACGGCGTCGAGGCCCTCCGCGCGAAGATTGGTGAGGAGCGTGCGGGTGCCCCGGTCGCGCAGGTGCGCCGCCGACACGATGCCGCCGGCCGCATGTACCAGTTCGGCCACCTCACGGAAGGTGGGCAGCCGCTTCTCCTCGAACCCGGGCCGTCCCCAGCCGATATAGCGATCGAACGCTTCCTGGATCGTGGTCACCTGTCCGCGCCTGAGGAGCGCGCGGGCGACGTGCGGCCGGCCGATGGCGCCACCGCCAGACTCCGCCAGCAGGTCCTGGAGTTCGATCTGGAGGCCGAGGCCCTGGAGCTTTCGCACCATCTCGCCGCCCCGGCGTTCCCGATCGGCGCGGCAGCGCGCGAGGAAGTCGTCGAGCGGCTTCCAGCCGAGAGGAAGGAAATATCCCAGCAGGTGCATCTCACCCCACGGAGCGGCGACCGAGAATTCGCAGCCGCTGACCACGCGAACGCCCAGACGTTCCCCGGCCGCGACCGCGGCCGGCAGACCGTCGAGAGTATCGTGGTCGGTCAGCGCAATCGCGGTCAGGCCCGCCCGCGCCGCACGAGCCACCACCTCCTCGGGGGGATAGCCGCCGTCGGACGCGGTGGAATGAAGGTGGAGATCGACCTGCCGCAGCGCGCCCTCGATGGGGGCGCTCAGCGGACGTATCCCGTCTCGGGCGCGGTCCACGACGGCTGCGAACGCTCGAACAGCTCCTGCAGGCTGGCCTGCGAGAGTTCCGCAAGCGCGTCCTCCGGGTTGCGGGCACCGAGCGGTGAGAAGCGCGACACCCGCAGGTCGGCGGCGCCACCGCCCCGCCGGCGGAACATGACGCCGAATTCATCGCGGGCATACTGGGTTACGCGGCCCGTGGGACTCACGTCCCACACCTGACCGTTGGCTTCGATAGTGCGGCGTGGCATTCCAACCTCGTCTGTCTGCATGATCCGAAAACAGCTATGGGCCGCCTGCAGCGGCCCGCTATGACTCTGGTTCCGCTGCATCGTCCTTCGCCGGTACCGGCACTTCCTCCCAGAGATCCCGGTGGCCGGGAGCGTACCGTGCGATCTCCATGAGCCGCGCCTCGAGCCTGGCCTCGAGGTCGGTGCGCGACGCGCGGGCGCGATGGGAATGCTCGGTCGGGCTCTCGCTGAACTCGATATAGGCGCCCGGCTCGTGACCGCTCCGGAAGAGCCAGAGGTGCTGACCCCTGCCCGCACCCAGCTCCGCCAGGGCGTGGATGGTGCGGACGTACTCCTCCTCCCGTTCCGGCGAAACCATGGCGCGGGCGATCGAGAGCAGCCGTGCCATCTCAGCCGGCGTCCTCGGGGAAGGCCTCGAGCATCTTCTTCACATCGGCGAGGAAACGATCGGCGTCGGCGCCATCCACCACCCGATGGTCGAAGGACATCGTGAGATGCCCCTTGAGCCGCGCGGCGATCGTGTCGGTCCCGTCGGGGAGGGTGACGACCGCTGCGCGCTTCTCGATCGTGCCGACGCCGAGGATCGCAACCTGCGGCTGATTGATGATCGGCAGCCCCGCGAGCGAGCCGAAGACACCCGGGTTGGTGATCGTGAACGTCCCGCGCTGCACGTCGTCCGGGCTCAGCTTCTTGGTGCGGGCCCGCTCACCGAGATCGGCAATGGCCCGCGCCATCCCGAGCAGCGACAGCTCGTCGGCGTGCCGGATCACCGGCACGATGAGTCCCCAGTCGAGCGCCACCGCAATGCCGAGATTGATGTCCCGGCGGAAGATCGTGGCATCCGCGGACACGGCCGCGTTGAGGCCGGGATGCTTGCGCAGGTTGTCGGCGATGGCCTTCGCGATGAACGCCAGGTAGGTGAGGTTCACCCCCCGCTCGGAGAATTCCTTCTTCCGCCTGGCGCGGATCTGCGAGACCCGGGTGTAGTCGATCTCGAAGAGCGTCTGCACATGGGCAGAGACCCGCCGCGACATGATCATGTGCTCGGCGGTGAGCTTCCGGATGCGCGACCAGGGCTCGACCCGGTCGCCCGCCCACGCCTCGGCCGCGGGGCCGTGTGAGGCGGCCACCGCAGGAGCGGCGGGCGCCTTCGCGGCCATCGGTGCGGCCACAGGCGCCGGCGCCGGCGCGCCGGTCTCCAGAAAGCCCAGCAGATCGTTCTTGGTGACGCGGCCGGCGATGCCGCTGCCAGCGACAGTGCCGATATCGATCCCATGCTCCGCGGCGATCTTCCGGACCAGCGGCGTGGACTTCCGCCGCAGCCGCTCCTCGGCGGTCTCCGGGCCGTTGCCTGACGGAGCGGGCGCCGCGACCACGGGGGCGGGTGCGGGGGTCGGCGCGGGAACGGGCTTCGCCGCGGCCGGCGGCGCCGCGGGCGCTGGGGCAGCAGGGGCCGGGGCGGGCGCCGAGGTGACGGCACCCTTCTCGGTCTCGAGGCGGGCTACCACGGTGTTCACCGCGACCGTCTCGCCCTGCTGCACCAGGATCTCGGCCAGCACGCCGGCGTTGGGCGCGGGGATCTCCGCGTCCACCTTGTCGGTGGAGATCTCGAACATCGGCTCGTCGCGCTTCACTTCATCGCCAACGTTCTTGAGCCACTTCGAGAGCGTCCCCTCGGCGATGGATTCGCCCATCTGGGGCATGATGACATCAATGCGGGCCATGCGAATAGTCTCCGAAAAAGGCTATGGGCTCTGGGCTATGGGCTGTGCGGTCTCACCGGACCCACGGCCAATAGCCCATAACCTTAGTATGCGGCAAGCCACCGGGAGGCGGCTACCAGATCCTCACTCTGCGGCAACACGTAGTCTTCCAGCGGCGGTGCGTACGGCAGCGGCACGTCATGCGCGCAGACCCTGCGCACCGGCGCATCCAGCCACTCGAAGCAGTGCTCATTGATCCGGGCGGTGATCTCGCCCGCCACTCCACCGGTGCGGGTGTCCTCGTGGGCCACCAGGACGCGGCTGGTCTTCTTCACTGACTCGATGATCGCGGCGTCGTCCATCGGGAGGAGGGTGCGGAGATCGAGCACCTCCACCTGCATTCCGTCCTCCCGCTCCAGTTGCTCGGCCGCTTCCAGCGCCTTCCAGACCATCGCGGACCAGGTGATGATGGTCAGCGCGGTTCCCGCCCGCGCCACCCTGGCCGAGCCGATGGGCGTCAGGATCTCCTCCCCCTCCGGGAGGTCCTCCTTGACCCGGCGATAAAGATACTTGTGCTCGAAGAAGAGCACCGGATCCTCGTCCCGGATGGCCGCCTTGATCAGCCCCTTCGCGTCCCGGACGGTCGCCGGGCAGACGATCTTGAGTCCGGGCGTATGGACGAACGCCGCCTCGGGGTTCTGGCTGTGGAACGGCCCGCCCCGGACATACCCACCGCTCGGTCCCCGGACGACCATCGGGGTGCGCAGCCCCGCCCGGTAGCGAGCGGTCGCGACGTAGTTGGTCAGCATGTCGTAGGCGCAGGCGATGAAGTCGATGAACTGCATCTCGCACACCGGCCGGTGGCCCATGTGCGCCGCGCCCGCCGCGGCCCCGATGATCGCCTGCTCGCTGACCGGCGTGTCGATGACCCGCTCCGCGCCGAACCGCGCCAGCATGCCTTCCGTGACCCGAAAGGGCCCGCCGAGCGCGCCGATGTCCTCACCGATGAGGAAGACGGAGGGGTCGCGCTCCATCTCCTCCCAGATCCCCTGGCGGATCGCCTCGAGATAGGTGACTTCAGTCATGCGGCGCCTCGAAGGCGCGGGTGTCCTTCAGCGACTCCGGATAGGCGGGCAGCGCGCGGTACCATTCGATGGGCGCCGCGGGAGGATCGGCGTAGACGCCGGTCAGCGCGGTGTCTGCGGCCGGGAACGGCTCATCGAGACAACGCGCCACGGCGGCGTCGAGTTCCCCGGCGATCCGCTCGTCGGAGAGTGCGAGATCCGGCTCGGAGATCCAGCGTGACTCGAGCAGCCGGGCCCGGTAGCGATCGATGGGATCGTGCTTCTCCCAGCCTTCGATCTCGCCCGCCGGCACGTAACGCTGATCGTCGTGCTCGGCGTGCCCCTTCCGCCGGTAGGTGACCAGCTCCACCAGTGTCGGCCCGCCCCCGGCGCGGGCGCGGTCCACGGCGATTCTGGCAGTCTCGTAGGTGGCGATCACATCGTTGCCGTCGGCGCGCAACCCGGGAATGCCGTATCCGATCGCCTTGTCGCTGAGGTGGGCCGCAGCGGTCTGCAGCCGGGCCGGCGTGCTGTAGGCGTAACCGTTGTTCTCGCAGATGACCACCAGGGGGAGCCGCTGCACGGCGGCAAAATTGATCCCCTCGTGGAACGCGCCGGTGCTCATCGCGCCATCGCCGACGTAGACCATGCCTACGCGGGGCTGCTTGGTCAGCTTGAAATGCAGCGCGATGCCGGCCATGACCGGCACCATCGCCCCGAGCGGCGAGACCTGGCCGAGGAAACCGCGATCGAGATCGTTGAAGTGGATGTTCAGCTCGCGGCCGGCCGTGGGACTCTCGGCCCTGGCCATGTACTGGCGCAGCACCTCGAGCGGTGTCGCCCCCTTCACCAGCATCGAACCGAGATTGCGGATGAGCGGCGAGAGGATGTCGCCGGGCTGGAGGGCGTAGGCACTCCCGACGGCATCGGCCTCCTGGCCGAGCGAGCGGAACAGCCCGCCGACCACCTTCCCCTGCCGGTGCAGCAGCACCAGCCGCTCCTCGAGGGAGCGGGTCATCCGCATCCAGTGGTACAACTCGAGCAGCTGCCACCGCTGGAGACCGGCTGGAAGCGGCACGCTGGAGGCGGAGCTATCGGGGGACGTCATGCCATGGGCTGGGGTTGGGCGCCCGGGAAGATCGGACGGCGCGCGGGACGGGTCAAGATACGTTGCGGGTCACCAGAAGGCGACCCGCCCGCATCGGATGCCTACTTCCCCGGCGTGCCCAGCGCGTTGATGACCAGCGCGGTCATCGCGCGCATCGCGACCGGAATCGCCTGATCGTCGGCATAGAAGGTCGGCGTGTGGTGGCCACCGGAGACCTTGCCATCCGGCACGACGCCGACGAAGAAGAAGAACCCCGGCACCACGCGCGCGAAGTAGGAGAAGTCCTCGGCGCCGGTGAGCGGCGGCGCCTGGCGGATGTGGTCCGCGCCCACGACCCGCGAGAGCACCGGCGCAAAGCGGGCGCTGAGCCCGCTGTCGTTGACGGTCACCGGATAGGGCTCGCTGAAGTCGATGGTGTAGCTGGCGCCCGCAGCGCGCGTCACGCCATCGAAGACCTCCCGCATGCGCTGCTCGTAGAAGCCCATGAGGCTGTCGTCGAACGTGCGGATGGTGCCCTCCAGATAGGCATCCCCGGAGATGATGTTGTTCCGGTCCCCCGCGCGAAAGACGCCGACCGTGAGCACGCTCGGCGCGAAGGGGGAGACGTTGCGCGAGTGAATCGTCTGCAGCCCGAGCACGACCTGGGAGGCCGTCACGATCGCGTCGATGCTGAGCTGCGGCGTGGAGCCGTGCGCCTGGCGGCCGACGACATGGGCCGTCCACTTGGTGGCCGACGCGAGTGCCGGTCCGGGCGAATAGGAGATACGGCCGAGCTGCTCGTCATTGCCCGGCGCGTCGGGCGGCCCGCCCTGGGTGTGGAAGCCGAGGATGAGATCGGGGCGCGGATTCTCGAGGGCGCCCTCCTCCACCATCAGCTTGGCCCCGCCGGTTTCGCCGTCTGGTGCACCTTCCTCCGCCGGCTGGAAGATGAACTCGACCGTACCAGCCAGACGCTGCTTCATCCCCGCGAGAATATTGGCGACGCCCAGTTCGGAGGCGACGTGGATGTCGTGGCCGCAGGCGTGAGAGACACCCACCTCGCGGCCGAGGTAGGTCGCCCTGGCGACCGACTTGAAGGGGAGATCGGTCTGCTCGGTGACGGGGAGCGCGTCCATGTCGGCGCGGACGGCGACGACCTTCCCCGGCTTGGCGCCGCGCAGGATCCCGATCACGCCGGTATGGGCGACGCCGGTCCTGACCTCGAAGCCGAGCCGGGTGAGCTCGGCGGCGACGAGCGCGGCGGTGCGCGTCTCCCGATTGCTCAGCTCCGGGTTGCGATGGATGTCCTCCCGGATCTCGATCATCCGCGGCGCGATCCGGATCGTCGCGGCCGCGATCTCGGCGTCGGTCTGGGCGGCGAGCGGCGCAGCGACCAGAAGGGCGGGAAGTGCCAGCGCGACGATCGGACGCATTGAAGATCCTGTTGAGGGTGACCTACGATAGAGGACGGCGGGAAAAGGCGAAAGGGCGGTCCCTCGCGGAACCGCCCTACCGTCGGGTCATGAGCGAACGCGAACTACTGCTGCACTGTGAAATCGACCGCGGCAACGGTGCGATCCCAGACGAAATGGATCTGTCCCCCCTTGTCGTTCGGCGCGATGTGAATGGTGAAGTGTTCGGTGACCGACGCATTGGTCTGGACGCTCATCGGGATCCGGTAGAGATCCTTCGACGGATCATGTTCGGTGCCCCACTGCCCCGTCTGCGAATTGATCAGCAGGGTCCAGCCGGTCCGGGTCGGCAGGGTCCAGAGCGTGTACATCCCGGCGGGCACGACGATGTTGCCGAAGACAAGCGGCTTGTCGGTCTTGAACTGGGTCGCGGCGTTGGCGCCGGTGCGCCAGACCTCACCCCACGGCACCACCCCGCCGAATATCGTCCGGCCGCGCACCGAAGGGCGCCCATAATCCACCCAGAGTGTGGCCCCGGCGGCGGGCGTGTTCACGGTGTCGCGCGGGGAGAGCTGACCCGCCGGGCCGCCCTGCTGTTCGCGGAGGGCAAAGGCGGCGGCATAGGCGTTCACGTCGAGCGACGCCTGCCGCTCGATGGAAAATTGCTGCGTGCCACGGATCGGACGGGCGCCCTGCAGCCGGCCGGCGCGGTCGATCTTCGCGTGGTACTGATCGTTCTCGGTCTCGATGTCGACCGAATCCTTCCCGAGCCGCCGGATCGCCACCCAGCTCAGATTGGGCGCGCCGAGATAGTACATCGGGAGGTGGAGCGAGTCGCCCCCCTGCTTCACCAGCCGCATCGAGAGCATGTCGTACATCGTCCAGCCGGAGATCACCGGCACTGCCGCACCCGCCGGAACGGCCGCACTCATCCTCCGGACATTGGTGTCGGCGCGCATCTCGACATGCACCGAATCACTGGTGAACGCCGCCGTCACGCGCTGCAGCGGCGGGGCTTCCGCTGGAGCTCCCGCCCTGGTGATGCGCACCTCCGCCGAGGTGATGGCCCCGCTCGGCGCGAAGCGCACGGTGGCATGCCGGAGCAGGGTGCGCGGCACTCGGCTGGCCTGATCGATCTCGAGACGAGAAGCGGAAAGGGTGAACCGCTCGACACTGGTCGTGTCATTGCCGAGCCGGACCAGGAAGGCGCCGCTGTCCTGCGCGTGCGCAGTGACGGACAGCAGCCCGGTGAGGGTGAGGACGAGCATTCCGAACCGGCGGGCGCGAGTCATACGGTCTCCAGCAGAGGGGAGAGTGGAAGGTTCGCCGTCGTACGAAGGTCGGCTGCCTCCGGTTCCACTCTGGCGCGCCGGCGCCCGCGATCGTCGCAGATTGAATCAGGGCCAGGAGAAGCGAGGAGGAGAGGTTCGGCTACCGGACGGTGAACGCTCCTCGCAGGCGGATATCGCGGGAGGAGGCACCGACCATCACCTCGACCTCACCCGGCTCCACGACCGGCCGGAGCGCGGCATCCAGCGTCGAGAGTTCGGCGTGGCCCACCGCGAAGCGCACCACCCGCTCCTCGCCTGCCGCGAGGTGAACTCTGGCAAACGCCTTGAGCTGCATCACCGGCTGCGCCAGGGACGCGACTGGCCGGTGGAGGTAGAGCTGGACGACCTCGTCCCCCGCGCGCGTGCCGCTGTTGCGCACCGTGAGCTGGACGATCGCGGAATCGCCCGGCGCCAGGGAATCCCGGGTGATGCCGAGCCCCGTGTATTCGAAGGTCGTGTAGCCCAGCCCGTAACCGAAGGGAAAGAGCGGGAGTCCGCTTTCATCCAGGTAATCGTCCCCGCGGCCGGTGGGCCTGTGGTTGTAGACCAGCGGGAGCTGGCCCACCGATCGCGGAAAGGTGATCGGCAGCCGCCCGCCGGGCGGCCGCCTCGCCGAGGAGGATCGCGGCGATCGCCTCTCCGCCCGCCTCACCGGGATACCAGGCATCGAGCACCGCGGCGACCCGGTCGAGCCATGGCTGCATCGTCACCGCGCCACCGCCGACGATCACCACGATCACCGGCCGGCCCGTCGCCGCCACCCGGCGGATCAGCTCCGCCTGGTGCCCGGGGAGGCCGAGTGAGGCGCGGTCGCGGAATTCCCCCTCCTCGAGGCCGGCCACGACCACGGCCACGTCGGCCACGCGCGCGGCCTGTACCGCCTCCGCGATCCGGGCCTGCGCGTCATCCCGCCGTCCCACGTCCCAGAAGAGCCGGACCCGGCCGTTGCCGGTCGGCTCGCGGAACTCGAGCCGGAGCGCATAGCGGCGCCCCCGGGTGAGTCGAAGCACGGCGCTCTCCGACGAGTAGCCCCGCTTCTCCCAGCGATCGAGGACCAGGCGGTCGTCGACGAAGAGCCGGAAGCCGTCATCCCCCTCGATGCCGATGTGGACCGGCCCATTCACCGGAGCGACGAGCCGCCCCGTCCAGCGCACGGAGTACCAGTGACGCTCGAGTCCCTTGGCCGGCGGCACGATGGTCCAGTGAAAGTCGACCGCCGGGTCGAGGCGGGACACCAGAGCCGGACCGGCCAGCGAGATGCCCGCGAAATATTCTCCCACCAGACCGTGTCCCGTCCCCGTGTCAGGCAGCAGGCATTCGGTGGGGATCGTGGGAAAGGGAGCGACATTCCTGCCCGGACCGGGGCGATACCGCACGCGCCCGGTGCCCAGGCGCCTCCGCAGGGCGGCGAGGAGGCTCACCGGCGCGCGCCCGGGCCCGGCGTAGCCGCCGAGCCGCGGCTCCGCGGCATCGACCCCGATCAGGGCGAGCGACCGGAGGCGCGGTCCGGCGAGCGGCAGCACCTCCCGCTCGTTGCGGAGCAGCACCACCGACCGCTCCGCGACGGTTTCGGCCAGGGCGTGTGCGCTGGTATCGGCATCTACCGCGCGGGCCTCGGCCGTGTCCGCGTAGGGGTGCTCGAAGAGCCCCATCTGGAGCTTGAGCCGCAGCACCCGCGCCACCGCGGTATCGAGCACCGAGTCAGGCACGAGTCCGCGGAGAACCGCCTCCTCGAAGAGGGGCGCGCTCTCTGCACTCCCCTGGAAGACCACGTCGAGTCCGCTCGCGAGTGCCCGCGCGGTTGCTTCCGCGTACCCCGATGCGGTGCCATGCAGCACGTTGGCTCCGCCCACACCACCCGCGTCGGAGATGGTGACGCCGCGGAAGCCCCATTCGCGCCGGAGCAGTGTATCGAGGAGCCACGGGCTGGCCGAGGCGGGGCGGCCGTCGACCGAGTTGTACGCGGCCATCACCGCGCCGGCACCGCCGCTCCGCAAGGCGGCATCGAACGGCGGCAGGAACTCCTCGCGAAGCCGGCGTACGCTCCATTCGATCGGATAGCTGTCGCGCCCGCCCTCCCCGACGTTGGCGACGAGATGCTTGGGAGTCGCAACGATGCCGGCCTGCTCGAACGCGCGGACGAAGGCGAGACCGGTCGCGGAGACGAGGACCGGGTCCTCGCCATAGGTCTCCTCTACCCGGCCCCAGCGCGCGTCACTCGCCAGGTTGAGCACCGGGGAGAGCACCAGCCGGATCCCCCGGGCGCGCGCCTCGCGGGCGATCGCGGTGGCCACTCGGCCCGCAAGCGCCGTGTCCCAGGTGGCGGCAAGCGCGATGGCCTGCGGATAACTGACGGCGCCCGGCTCGGTCACGCCGTGGAGCGCTTCGTCCACCAGCAGGACGGGAATGCCGAGCCGGGTGCCCTCGACAAACATCCGCTGCACCCGGTTGAGCTGCCGGGCCGCATCAATGGTCGAGCCGGTCGTGCGGACCTGGATACCGAAACGTCCAGGGCCCGGCTGCACCGCGCCGGCAGAATCGGCGGGATGCAGGAAGAGCTGCCAGAACTTCTCCTCGCGCGTCATGCGACCGAGCAGGTCGGCGACCCGCGCGCTGACGGGAAGCGAGGCATTCCGATATGGCGCCGCCGGCGCCTGGGCCCGGCTCTGCCCGGCGGCGACCATGCACAGGAGGGCGATCGCGAGGAGCGGACGCATGCGGCTCACGTCGTGAGGGGGAAATGTCCACGGGGGGCGACCGATCGCTCGGCCGCCCCCCGTGCTGAGGCCCCGCAGGGCCCCGGAATCCGTGGCAGCCGCCTACCTGGCCTCGATCCGCATCCCGTAGAAGGAGCGGTAGACGAACGTCAGCGCGATCACGAGGAACACCGCCGCCAGCGCGTGGCTGAGGCCCGGCTGCAGGCTCACGGCGAGCTCGACGGCGAGCAGGCCGAACAGCGTGGTGAACTTGATGATCGGGTTGAGCGCGACCGACGAAGTGTCCTTGAACGGATCGCCGACGATGTCGCCGACCACGGTCGCCTCGTGCAGCGGCGTGCCTTTCTGCTTGAGCTCGACCTCGACGATCTTCTTGGCGTTGTCCCAGGCGCCACCCGCGTTGGCCATGAAGATGGCCTGGTACAGACCGAAGAGCGCGATCGAGATCAGGTAGCCGATGAAGAAGTACGGCTCGGCGCAGGCAAAGGCGAGCGTCGCGAAGAAGACGGTCAGGAAGATGTTGAACATCCCCTTCTGCGCGTACTTGGTGCAGATCTCGACCACCTTCTTGCTGTCTTCCATCGAGGCCTTGGTCGCGCCCTCGAGCTTGATGTTCTTCTTGATGAACTCGACGGCGCGGTAGGCGCCGGTGGTCACGGCCTGGATCGAGGCGCCGGTGAACCAGTAGATGATCGCGCCGCCGGTGATGAGTCCGAGCAGGAACGGCGGGTGCAGGATCGAGAGGTTCGAGAGCAGCTCCGGCTGCAGGCCGTGGGTCAGGGCCACGATGATCGAGAAGATCATGGTCGTGGCGCCGACGACCGCGGTGCCGATGAGCACCGGCTTGGCGGTCGCCTTGAAGGTGTTGCCCGCGCCGTCGTTCTCCTCGAGGAAGTGCTTGCCGCGGTCGAAGTCGGCATCGAAGCCGAAGTCCTTCTTGAGCTCCGCCTTGATGTTGGGCACGTTCTCGATGAGCGACAGCTCGTAGACCGACTGCGCGTTGTCCGTCACCGGGCCGTAGCTGTCCACCGCGATCGTCACCGGGCCCATGCCGAGGAAGCCGAAGGCCACGAGCCCGAAGGCGAACACCGCGGGCGCCAGCATCAGGCTGGCCATGCCGGCCGAGCCGCCGAGGGTGCTGACCCCGTAGGCGATGGTCATCAGCATCAGCATCGCGAGGCCGATCCAGAAGGCGCTGAAGTTGCCCGCGACGAGGCCGGACAGGATGTTGAGCGACGGCGCCGCCCTCACGCGAGGAGCTCACGACTTCGCGCACATGCCGCGACTCGGTGGAGGTGAACACCTTCACCAGCTCCGGGATGATCGCGCCGGCGAGCGTGCCGCAGGTGATGACCGTCGACAGCTTCCACCAGAGCGAGCCGTCGCCGAGGTCCGGGATCAGCATGTAGGACACGACGTACGTCAGCACCACCGACACGATGGAGGTCAGCCACACCAGCACGGTGAGCGGCGCCTCGAAGTTCATCTTGTCGGCCTGGGCATACTTGGCCTTGGCGACCGCCTCGTTGATGAAGTACGACAGCGCCGACGAGACGACCATCATGATGCGCATCGCGAAGATCCAGACCAGGAGCTGCACCTGGATCGTCGGATCCTTGACCGCCAGCAGGATGAAGGTGATGAGCGCGACGCCGGTGACGCCGTAGGTCTCGAAGCCGTCCGCCGAGGGGCCGACCGAGTCACCGGCGTTGTCGC
Organism: uncultured Gemmatimonadales bacterium; assembly: GCA_963817435.1. Classification (GTDB taxonomy): domain Bacteria; phylum Gemmatimonadota; class Gemmatimonadetes; order Gemmatimonadales; family GWC2-71-9; genus JADJOM01. Next base: position 58,740 of record CAWFNY010000001.1, on the reverse strand, counting down.
CGACGCAGTCCGCGATGACGCCCGGGTTGCGCGCGTCGTCTTCCTTGACGTTGAAGACGATCTTCATCAGGTCGGCGCCGATGTCGGCGATCTTGGTGAAGATGCCGCCCGCGATCCGCAGCGCCGCGGCGCCCAGCGACTCGCCGATGGCGAAGCCGATGAAGCAGGAACCGGCGTAGTCACTCGGCACGAACAGCAGGATGAAGAGCATCAGCAGCAGCTCGACGCTGATCAGCAGCATGCCGATGCTCATGCCCGCCTTGAGCGGGATGGCGTAGCACGGGTACGGCTTGCCGCGCAGGCTCGCGAACGCGGTGCGCGAATTCGCGAAGGTGTTCACCCGGATGCCGAACCAGGCGACGCCGTAGCTGCCCGCGATGCCGATGACGCTGAAGGCCAGGATGACCCCGACCTTCACGCCCGCGAAGTGCTGCAGGAACCCGAAGTAGAAGAGGATGATCGCGCCGATGAAGAGCCACAGGATCATCAGGAACTTGCCCTGGGTGATCAGGTAGGTCTTGCAGGTCTCGTAGATCAGCTCGGACACTTCGCGCATCGTGCGATGCACGGGCATGTTCTTGAGCTGGGTGTAGATGGAGAGACCGAAGCCGAGCCCCAGCGCGCAGACCAGCAGATCCGAGCATCAGCAGCGTCCGCCCGCTGGTACCGCCCAGAAAGCTGACCGAGCCCAGATCGGGCAGCACGAGGTTGGCCTCGCCGCCGGCGTGTACCGCTTCGCCGCCGTTCGAAACCGCGACCGAATCCTGGGCGAAGACCGGATGGGTGGTCAGCGCCAGGGTGCACATGACGGCCAGGGCAACGAGCCAGGGCAACGTCTTCTTCATGGGGAGCCTTCTCCTCGGAATCGTGAATGAATGGCGGGTCGCGCAGCGGAAGGGCGGGTCTGGGACCCGCCCTTCCGCTGCGGCCGACCCGATGTGCTCAGTATGCGCCGCGTGCCTCGTGCGACGGGTCTGCCATCGTGTGCACCACCGTGAGGAACCGCTTCGCCAGCTTGTCGGCTTCGCTCTCGCCGGGCTGGTTGGTTTCCACCGTGATCAGCGTGTAGTGCCCGCCCTCCGCCTGAACGTCCACTGCGATCTGCCCGAGCGTGCCGGAGAAGCGCCGGCGTCTGGGCGCCTCCTCGGTCGGCGCGAGGCGCGGCCCGAAGAAGGCGTTCGCCTGCGCCATCACGGCGTCCGGGGCGATGTGAGTTCTATGGAAATATTTCATCCGGAGGCCTACTTCTCGCCGTACTCGTAATACTCGACGCCGAGGTGGGTGATCGACGCCTCACCCATCAGCCAGCGCAGCGTGTTCTTCATCTTGGTCTGCTGGATGAAGAGGTCATGCTCCGGATACAGCCCCGGCGCCACCTGCGGACTCTTGAAGTAGAATGACAGCCACTCCTGGATTCCCGAGAGATTGGCGCGCTGGGCCAGGTCGAAGAAGATCGCCAGGTCGAGCACCAGCGGGGCGGCAAGGATGGAGTCGCGGCAGAGGAAGTCCACCTTGATCTGCATCGGGTACCCGCACCACCCGAAGATGTCGATGTTGTCCCAGCCCTCCTTGTTGTCTCCACGCGGCGGGTAGTAGTTGATCCGCACCTTGTGGAACAGATTGCCGTAGAGGTCGGGGTAGATCTTGGGCTGCAGGATGTCTTCCAGCACGCCGAGCTTCGACTCTTCCTTGGTCTTGAAGCTCTCCGGATCGTCGAGCACTTCGCCGTCACGGTTGCCGAGGATGTTGGTCGAGTACCAGCCGGCCACGCCGAGCATGCGCGCCTTGAACATCGGCGAGAGCACGGTCTTGAGCATCGTCTGGCCGGTCTTGAAGTCCTTGCCGCCGATCGCCACGCCCTTGTCCTTGGCGAGCTGCTCGATGGCCGGGATGTCGCAGCAGAGGTTCGGCGCGCCGTTGGCGAACGGCACCCCCTCCATGATCGCCGCGTAGGCGTACAGCATCGACGGCGCGATCGAGGCGTCGTTGGTCTCCATCGCCTTCTCGAAGGCGGCCAGCGTCTGGTGCGCGGGGCCGGGCGAGATGAAGATCTCCGTCGAAGCGCACCACACGATCACCAGCCGGTCACAGCCCTGCTTCGCCTTGAAGTCGCGGATGTCCTTCCGGAGCGCCTCGGCGAGATCCTTCTTGTTCTTCGCCGACTTGACGTTCTTCCCCTCGAGGCGCTTGACGTAGTGCTGGTCGAAGGCGGCCGGCATCGGGGTGATGGCCTGCAGGAAGTCCTTGATCGGCTCGACATGCTCGTGCTTGTCGAGCACGCCGCAGTGCAGGCAGGACTGATAGGCGTTGTCCGGCAGCGGGTCCCAGGCGCCGAAGACCAGGTCCTTCAGGTCGGCAAGCGGCACGAACTCCTTGATGAGCGGTGAGCGCCCTTCAGTGCGCTTGCCGAGACGGATGGTGCCCATCTGGGTGAGTGACCCGATCGGCTTGGCCTTGCCGCGGCGGATCAGCTCCACGCCGGCGATGAAGGTGGTCGCGACCGCGCCGAGTCCGACGCAGAGAACACCGAGCTTGCCCTTGGCCGGCGCGATCGGCCGGGGAGTACCGTTTGCCACTAGGACTGTCCTTTCGGCGCGTCGGACGCGAGTGCGCCCTCTGTCACCTGGTAGACGTACACGAAGCGCTGCACGACGGTAATGACCGATGCAATCGCGAGAATCGTCACGATCCAGAACAACACCAGCCCATCGGGACCGGCGCCGACCAGCAGCGTCGGCACCCCGAGCCCCACGATCCGCTCGGCCCGCTGCACGATGCCCACCTTGCAGTCGATGCCCAATCCTTCGGCGCGGGCCCGCGCGTAGGAGACCAGCAGCGAGGCGATGATCGCCGCCATGCTGATCATGATCGCCCACTCCCGGTTGGCCACGCTGCCGGCCGGCGCCAGGAGGTAGTAGACCCCGATCCCCATGAAGGTGGCACCGTCGCCCACCCGGTCGAGGGTGGAGTCGTAGAACGCCCCGAACTTGGTGACCTGGGCATTGGCGCGGGCCACCGCGCCGTCCAGCGTGTCCACGATCCCGCTGACCAGATAGAGCAGGCCCCCGAGGCGCACCGAGCCCAGACCGAACGCCACCGCCGAGGCGACCACCAGCAGGGTCCCGACGGTGGTGATGGTGTTCGGGCGGATCCCGGCCCGAATCAGGCCGTCGACGAAGGGCCGGGTCACGGAGTAGAAGACCCGTTCCACCGGCTTGGTGATCAGTTTCACCTGGCGCCTGTCCCTCGGGGGTGCGACGGGTGGGGAACCGGCATTGCGGGCCCCCGAAAACCGCGCAAACGATAACCGGCGGAACGGTTTAGGGGAAGGAGCGAGGCTCAACGGCCCCCGCTATTCGGGGTAGATGAGGAAGGGATGGCGGCGGGTCAGGAAGAGGCGCCGTGCTCCGGTCCAGTCGGGAGGAGAGCCGCCCTGGAGCGATGCTCTCAGCGCCCCGCCGTCGCCGGCGAGCCGATCGAACTGGCGTGGGGTGAACCCCAGCCGCGGTCCGAGAAGGCGCAGCAGCGCGACTGCGGTGCTCGTGGGATCGTAAAGCGACCGGTCGGTGACCTGAAATCGGATACCGGTCAGCAGCGTGTCGGCATACTTCCCGTCCCCGGGACGGACCGGCGTGAACTGGACCCCGCTGAACGACACGCCAGGAAGCTCGGCCGCCCTGAGCGCCCCCAGCACCGCCGTGGTATCGAGCCAGGGCGCCCCGATCTGCTCGAAGGGGTGATCCGTCCCCCGCCCCACCGAGAGGTTGGTGCCCTCGAACAGGCAGAGCCCGGGGTAGTGAATCAACGACTCGAGGCTCCTGAGATTGGGCGACGGCGGGATGAACGGGAGCCCCGTCGCATCGAAGTACTGCGACCGCCGCCACCCGGAGACCGGCACCACTCGCAGGTCCGCCGTGAGTCCGAGATCGTGCTGGGCGAGCCGCGCGAGTTCGCCGAGGGTCATGCCGTGGCGCATCGGGATGGCGAGGAGACCGACCGCGGAGCGGAAGGCGGTGTCGAGCACATTCCCCTCGACCGCGCCGCCGATCGGATTGGGGCGGTCGAGGACGACGACCGGGATCCCCCTCCTCGCCGCCGAGCGCATGACCTCGGTGGTGGTCCAGAGATAAGTGAAGTAGCGGGCGCCGGCGTCCTGGAGGTCCACCAGCAGCAGATCTACACCCGCGAGCATGCTGTCGGTCGGCGCCCACGTCTTGCCATAGAGGCTGTAGATTGGGAGGCCGGTGGCGGAGTCGGTGGACGAGGAGACGCCCTCGCCGGGATCGGCGGTGCCGCGGAAGCCATGCTCCGGGCTGAACAGCGCCACGAGCGTGATGCCGGCGCCAAGCAGCCGGTCGACGTCGCTCACGCCGGCACGATCGACGCTCGACTGGTTGGCCACCAGCCCGACCCGGCGGCCGCGCACCAGTTGGACGACTGTCCCTGAGCAGGACGTCAATACCGGGGAGCACGGGGTTCCCCGACGATGGAGTGGCGGCCGGTGCAGCCGTCGCCACGCCATTCACGCCAACACTCCGGCCGCAGCCGTTCCAGGGCGCGGCCAGCAGCCAGAATCCGAGCGCCCAGTGGCCCGTTCTCATAGAGCAGTTCTCTCCGCAGGTCTCCTGCTGTGCACCACCGCCACCGCCTCGGCGCAGCAGGCGGCTGACCGCTTCGGACTCGGCCCGCCGACCCCGCGCGACTCAGTCGTCATCGAACGAATGCTCGATTCCATGCCGCTTCGCGACCGGGTGGCCCAGATCATCATGCCGTGGGTCCCCGGCGCCTACACCGCCTTTGATGACAGCGTATTCGCGGTGATGCAGGGCTGGGTGGATTCCCTGCACGTCGGCGGCATCATCGTTTCGGTCGGGTCGCCCCTCGATGTGGCGATGAAGCTCAACCGGCTGCAGCAGCGCTCCGGCCTGCCGCTCCTGGTCGGCGCTGATCTCGAGAGCGGCGCGAGCTTCCGGCTCATCGGCGCGACGCCGTTCCCCCCCAATATGGGCGTGGCCGCCGCGGGCAGCGAACAGGACGCGTACGAAGTGGGGCGGATCACGGCGCTCGAAGGCCGCGCGGTCGGCATCCATCTCACCTTCTCGCCGGATGCCGACGTCAACAACAATCCGGCAAACCCGATCATCAACACCCGCTCCTTCGGCAGCGATCCCCACTTCGTCGGGCGACTGGTGGCCGCGGCGGTCCGCGGCATCCAGGACAACGGCATGCTCGCGACGGCGAAGCACTTCCCCGGGCACGGCGACACCTCCATCGATTCGCACCTGGGACTGCCGGTGATCAGCGTGCCGTGGAGCCATCTGAGCAGCGTCGAACTGGTGCCCTTCCGCGCCGCGATCGAGGCGGATGTGAGCCTGGTGATGTCGGCGCACATCACGATGCCGGCGATCGCGAGCGACCGCCACCGCCCCGCGACGCTCGACCCGCAGATCCTCACCGGCGTGCTCCGCGATTCACTCGGCTTCCACGGGCTGGTGGTCACCGACGCGCTCGACATGGGCGGGATCGTCAACACCTACGGCGCGGGCGAGGCGGCCGTACTGGCCTTCCTCGCCGGGGCAGACCTGCTGCTGCAGCCGGCCGATCCGAAGCAGGCGATCGACGCCCTCACCGAGGCGGTGGAGTCGGGCAGGGTCTCCCATGAGCGGCTCGACCGTTCGGTCCGCCGGCTGCTCCTCGTCAAGCAGCACCTCGGCCTGTTCGCCCGGCGCACGGTCCCGCTCGACAGCGTGCCCGACGTGGTCGGCAGCGCCCGCTTCCTCCCGACCGCGCGGGACATCGCGCAGCGATCGCTGGTGCTGGTGTCGGACAGCACCGGCACCGTGGACAGCCTCCGCACGAGGCCACGGCCCATCACCCTGATCACCTTCGGCGAGGAGAATGCCGGCACGATCGGCAACGTGCTCGCGCGGCGGCTCCGCGATGCCGGCTACAAGGTGACCAGCTTCCGTCTGTGGCCCGCGAGCGGCGCGGCCAGCATCGATTCCGCCCGCAGGATCATCCGCAAGAACGGGTATGCGGTCTTCGCCGCGTCGGTGAAGGTGAGCGCCTGGAAGGGCAGCGTCGGACTGCCGGACCCGGTCGCGCACCTCATCTCGGAGACGAGCCTGCGCCGGCGGACGCTGCTGGTGTCGTTCGGGTCGCCCTACATCGGGATGCAGATCCCGCATCTCCGGTCGTATCTCATCGGCTGGAGCGGCAACGGCATGGCGGAGTGGGCCGTGGCCCGGGCGCTCACCGGCGAGGCGCCGATCACCGGACGCCTCCCAGTCGTGCTGCCACCCCACTATCCGCTCGGCACCGGGCTCGATCGTGGCGTCCCGAGCGGTGTCGTCGGGGCGGGGAGTCAGCGCTGATCCGGGTCCCACGGCTTCGCGCACTCCTCGCCCTCCTCGGCGCGGCCTGTGCGCCGAACGCCGCCGCGCCCGCCCCACGCGCCGAGTGGCAGGCGGTGGCGCGTTATCTCGACTCCGCCGTCGCCGCTGGTGCGGCGCCCGGCGCAGCCCTCGGCATCAGCGCCGGCGGGCGGCACTTCTTCCACGGCAGCGGACGACTCGGCGAGGACGACGCCACCCGCCCCGACAGCGCCACGATCTACGACCTCGCCTCCCTCACCAAGGTCATCGGGCTCACCACCGCGGTGATGTTCGCCGTGGACGAAGGCCGCCTGACACTGGACAGCAGCGTGGTCCGCTACGTCCCCGCGTTCGGAACCGGCGACAGCCTCCGCAGGACCGTGACCCTCAGGCATCTGCTCACCCACTCGAGCGGACTCCCCGCCTGGCGCCCGATCTACAAGGAGGCGAGCAGCCGCGCGGAGGGCCTCGCCGCGGTGGACACGACCCCGCTCGATACCCTGCCCGGCGCGCGCTACGTCTATTCCGATCTTGGCGCGATCGTGCTCACCCAGGCGGTCGAGGCGGTCTCCGGCACCCGGATCGATTCGCTGCTCTCGAGACGACTGTTCCAGCCGCTGGGGATGCGCGACACCCGCTATCTGCCTCCGGCGAGCTGGCTCCCGCGCATCGCGCCCACCGAGAACGATCCCTGGCGCGGCCACGTGCTCCGCGGCGAGGTGCACGATGAGAATGCGGCGGCACTCGGCGGCGTGTCGGGGCATGCCGGACTCTTCTCCTCCACGCGCGACCTGCTGCGTTTCGGCGACTGGCTGCTGTCGGGGACGGCACCCGCCTGCCGGCCGGCCGGACCCCGCCCCGCGCTGGCGCCGCCTCGCGCGCTCAACCAGTTCACCCATCGCCAGGAGCTCCCGCCAGGCTCGAGCCGAGCCCTGGGATGGGACACGCCCTCGGAGGGCAGCAGCGCAGGACACCTCCTGTCGGCCCGGAGCTTCGGGCACACCGGATTCACCGGAACTTCGATCTGGATCGATCCGTCGCACTGCCTGGTGATCGTGCTGCTCAGCAATCGGGTACACCCGACCCGCGCCAACAACCGCTGGGGCGCGGTGCGCGCCGGGGTGGCGGATCTGGTGGTGGATGGACTGGGGGATTCGATGGTTACTCCATGACTGATCGCGAGTTAGCTATTTCCGAGTTAGTAAAACGGAATTGACATGGAAGGGTGAACACCCTACCTTGCATGACAGGAAATCATAGCGCCGGAGCGTTCGCCCGGCGCTTTCGCATCATCGAAAGGGAGTAAGGGACATGGACAGCACTGAGCAGCAGGTGAGCGCACCCGGGTTCACCCTCGTCCTGACCGATCGCGCCGCGGAAGAGGTGCAGAAGTTCATCGCCGCGGAAGAGGTGCCGGTGGAAACCGCCGGACTGCGGGTGAGCGTGCTTCCGGGCGGATGCTCCGGATTCAAGTACAGCCTGAACATCGAAGAGCGCGCCCTGGAAGACGACGTGGTGATGGAGATCAACCGCACCCGGATCTTCCTCGACGGCTTCAGCATGCAGTATCTGAACGGCGTGACGGTGGACTACACCAGCTCGATGCAGGGCTCGGGCTTCACCTTCACCAACCCGAACGCGACCGGCGGATGCGGTTGCGGATCGTCGTTCACCGCCTGAGCAGCACCACGCCGAAGCCGAGGGGGCGGGTCTAAGACCCGCCCCCTCCGTGTATCCAGCCATGGCAACGCTCGACCTCGCCGTCATCCTCGGGTACTTCGCCCTGACGCTGGGCGTCGGGATGTGGGTCTCCCGGCGGCAGCAGACGGCGGGCGACTATTTCCTCGGCGCGCGCGACCTCCCCTCCTGGGCGATCCTGCTCTCGATCGTCGCGACCGAGACCTCCGCCCTCACCGTCATCTCGGTGCCGTCCATCGCCGCGCAGGGCGATCTCACCTTCCTGCAGCTCCCGCTGGGCTATCTCATCGGACGGCTGGTCGTGGCCTGGTGGCTGCTGCCCGGGTATTTCCAGGGCGAGCAGGAGACGGCGTACGTGCGGCTGGAGTCGCGCTTCGGACCGACGACGCGGCGGCTCACGTCGCTCATCTTCCTGGTGACGCGCATGCTGGCCGATGGGGTGCGGGTCTACGCCAGCGCGGTGCCGCTGGCGCTGATCACGGGATGGAGCATCCCGCTCTCGATCCTGGTCATGAGCGTGGTGACCATGGTGTACACCTGGCATGGCGGGCTCAAGGCAGTGGTGTGGACCGACGTGGTGCAGTGGTGCGTCTACATCGCGGCCGGCTTCGCGGCGCTGGCAATCGCCTTCTCGCTCGCCGGTGGCGTGGGGCCGGCGATGGCCGCCGCTGGGGCGGCGGGGAAGCTCAAGCTGATCGACCTGCGGCTGAATTTCACCGTGCCCTACACCCTGTTCGGCGGCATCATCGGCGGGGGCATGCTCACCGCGGCGTCGCACGGCACCGACCATGTCATCGTGCAGCGGCTGCTCGCGAGCGGCTCGCTCCGCGATGCGCGCCGCGCCCTGGTCGGCTCCGGCGCGGTCGTGCTGGCGCAGTTCACGTTGTTCATGCTGATCGGCACCGCGATCTGGGCAGGCGGGTTCTCGCCGGCGGCGCTGCCGGCCGACCAGATCTTTCCGCGATTCATCGTGGACCACCTTCCGATGGGGCTGTCGGGGCTGCTGATCGCCGCCATCCTCGCCGCCACCATGGGGACACACAGCTCGGCCATCAGCGCGCTCGCATCCTCGATGACGCACGATCTCTACGCCTCCTATACCGGGGAACGCGATCCGGCGCGGCTGTTGAAGGTCGGGAAGCTGTTCTCGATATTCTGGGGCGTGCTGGTCACCGCCGCGGCGCTGGGCTTCTTCGTCGTCGCGGGCGGCGGGAAGACGCCGGTGGTAGTCTTCGCGCTGCAGATCGCCTCGATCACCTACGGCGGTCTGCTGGGCGCCTATCTGCTGGCCGGCATGCCGGCGCGGGTGGCTGGGCGGCACGTAATCGCCGGCATCACGGTCGCGGTGACGGTGATGCTCACCCTCTTCTTGACTGACTCGAAGCTGGCGTGGCCCTGGTATGTGCCGCTCGGGAGCGCCATCACCGTAGCGACCGGACTGGCATTGAGCCTGATCTGGCGGGATCGCGAGAGACTTCCATGAGCCGCATCATCGTCGGAATCGACGCAGGCGGAACCAAGACCGTTGCCATCGTCGCGGAGGGAGAGGCGGTCCGCTCCCGCGCGACCGGCGGCAGCGCCAAGATGCGGAGCGGCCGGGGCATCGCCTGCGCCACGACGATCGGCGAGGTGTCGCGCCGGGCGCTGGCGGAAATCGGGAAGCTCAGGGCGGATGTGATTGTCGCGGGCGTCGCGGGAGCGGGGCGCGAGGAGGAACGCAACGAACTCCGGGAAGCGCTTCGCAGCGAGGCGATCGCCGAGAAGATCGTCGTGGTCGGGGACACGGAGATCGCGCTCGCCGCCGCCTTCGGCGACCTGCCCGGGATCGTCGTGACGGCGGGAACCGGCAGCATGGGCGTCGCGCGCGATCCCTTCGGGCGGCTGCACCGCTCCGGCGGCTTCGGCTGGCAGATGGGCGACGAGGGCAGCGGCTACGCAATCGGTCGCGCGGCACTCGGCGCGGTGGGCCGGGCGGCGGATGGCCGGAGCCCCCGCACCGAACTGACGCCGCTGCTCCTCAAGGTCACGCGGGCGCAGACGATGGACGGGCTGGTTCGCTGGGCTGCGGCCGCGGGCGTGCCGGAGGTCGCCGCGCTGGCGCCTTCGGTCTTCGACGCGGCACACCTGGGGGACACCGTCGCCGCCGGGATCATGGACTACGCGGCGCGAGAGCTGGCCGCGCTGGTGACCCGCCTGCTGCCACACTTCGGCGCGGATGAACGGGCCGCGGTGGAGGTGGCCACCAACGGCGGGCTGCTCTACCACGACGGCCCGCTGCACAAGATGCTCCGCACCAGGCTCAGCGAGGAGCCCCGCATCAGGATGCGGGAGGCCCCGCTCGATCCAGCGTCGGGGGCGATACATCTCGCCGGAAAGGCTTAGAAAAGGAGGGAAGAGGGCCCCGTTTGTCATCCCGAGGAAGCGTAGCGACCGAGGGATCTCTTGGGGTGCCGCGTGGACCTCGAAGGGATCCCTCGCTGCGCTCGGGATGACAAAGCGACGACGTCGCTCCTCTTCCCTCTCTTCCCTCTTCCCTCTTCCCTTCCCCCTTCCCCTTCTCTTCCCTCTTCCCCCTTCCCTCTTCCCCCTTCCCCCTCCCTCTTCCCCCTTCCCTCTTCCCCTCCCCCTTCCCTCTTCCCTCCCTTCCCCCTTCCCCTCCCCCTCCCTCTTCCCTCCCTCTCCCCTTCCCCTCCCCGCGCGACGCGTCGCGCTAGGCCGGGTTCCGCAGCCGGCTGTGCTTCGAGCCGTACATGAAGTACAGCACCAAACCCACCAGCAGCCAGATACCGAACCGGATCCAGGTGATGCCGGGGAGCTTGTACATCAGGTAGAAGCAGGCGACCACCGAGATCATCGGCGTGAACGGCACCCACGGTACCCGGAAGGGACGGGGCCGCCCGGGATCGGTGCGGCGCAGCACGATGACGCCGATCGAGACGAGGATGAAGGCGAACAGCGTCCCGATGTTGGTGAGATCCACCACCTCGGCGATGTTCGCAAAGGCGGCGAAGGTGGCGACGAAGATGCCGGTGATGATGGTGCCGATGTACGGGGTCTTGAACTTCGGGTGCACCCTGGCGAAGAAGGGCGGCAGCAGACCGTCCCGCGCCATCGACATGAAAATGCGGGGCTGGCCGAGCTGGAAGACGAGGAGCACGCTGCCCATTGCGATGACGGCGCCGATGGCGATGATCAGCCGCGAGGCGTGCAGGATCGCCGGCGGTCCGTCGGCGAACTGCAGCGCGGTGATCATCGGCTCGGGAGTGCCGAGCTGCTGCCACGGCGCGAGACCGGTCATCACCACCGAGAGGGCGATATAGAGCACCGTGGTCACGGCGAGGCTCATGATGATGCCGAACGGCATGTCCTTGGCCGGATTGATCGCCTCTTCGGCCGCGGTGGAGACGGCGTCGAATCCGATATAGCTGAAGAAGATGATCGCCGCCGCGGCGCTGATGCCCCCGAACCCGTTCGGGGCGAAGCCGCCGGTCGCCGGGTTGTTCCAGTTGAGCGGCTTCACGAAGAAGGCGCCCACCGCGAGGAAGAACAGGATGATGCCGATCTTGAGGAGCACCATCGCGTTGTTGGAATTGGCGGACTCCTTCACGCCCTTCACCAGGATCACCGTGATCGCGGCGACGACCAGGAAGGCCGGGAGATTCGCGATGATGGGGAAACCGAGGACGTGCGGTGCGGTGGTGATGGCGGAGGCGAGGTAGTTGTTCAGCGGATCGGTGGCGCCGGCGGCGACGGCTTTCGCGGCATCGTGCGCCGATCGGATGTCGGTCGCGAGCCAGGGCGGGAGGTCGAGCCCGAGGTGGCTCAGGAGTTCCCTGAAGTAGCCCGACCAGCCGATGGCAACGCCGATGTTGCCGACCGCATACTCGACGATCAGGTCCCAGCCGATGATCCAGGCGACGAACTCGCCCAGCGAGGCGTAGGCATAGGTATACGCCGAACCCGCGATCGGCACCATCGCCGCGAACTCGGCGTAGCAGAGCGCCGCGAAGCCACAGGCGATCGCCGTCAGCACGAAGGAGAAGATGATCGCGGGACCGGCGCCGGGACGGGCCATGTCACCGGCGATCGCCGTGCCGGTGGTCGCGAAGATGCCGGCGCCGATCGTGGCCCCGACACCAAGCGCCGTGAGGTGCCACTTGTTGAGCGAGCGCTTGAGGCCGCCGCGCTCCGCGAGATCGTGCTCACAATCGGCGACGGACTTACGGACGAAGAGACCGGGCATGAGGTATTGAGCGAGGGGAAGTGAAGCCAGAGGGCTAGAAAATCGTGACGATGATCTCGAAGGTGCTGGCGACGGCATGCCCCGAAGCATCCGTCGCGGGGTTGAAGCGGTAATTCAGCATCGCCTCCCGCAGGTCGGCGAGCATACCCTCCATCACTGATCTCGGGCTGAAACGCCACCCGTTCGACCTTGCCACGGACGTCCACGTATGCGGTCACGCGGATTTCCTTGCCGCGCAGCTCCTTCGGCGCGTCGTTGGGCGGGATGATGTACTGGCGCGGAACCGGCGGCTTCCCGGTACCGCCTTCACCCGCACCGGTCCCGGTCCCTGGGCCGGAGCCAGGACCCTTCCCGGGCCCGATCCCGCCGCCCGTCCCGCCACCGACTCCGCCGCCCTGACCGGGTCCCACACCGGCGAGCGAATCCGGCGTGGCCGCGCTGGCTGGCGCGGCAGGGACGGGAGCAGCGGGACTCTTCTCCTCTGGAACCGGCGGCGGAATGACCGACGGAGGAACTGGCGTCGGCGTCACCGTCACCGGAGGCGTGGGCTTGGGCGGGGTGACCTCGACGGCCACCCGCGTGGAAGCCGCAGGCGCGGGGAGCGTAATATACGCCACCCGCCCTGCCCCGCCACCACCGCCGCCCGCCGCACCGGGGCGATTCGGGCCGATCAGCAGCACCCGCTCGAAGTCCTTCCGCAGGGGCACCAGCAGCAGCAGCCCCAGTACCACGTGGAGAACGATCGAGAGCAGCAGCCCCACGGACCGTGACCGGCCCGCCGGGCGCCGAGTGCCGAAATCGTACTGAGCAGGCAGAGCAACCTCGCGCTGAATCAGACCCGCCTCGCAACCTGGTGTACCGACGGGGGACGCCGGGACTCCGGCGATCCACACCGAAACATACGAACGGGGGGCCGTCGTTGTGACGGCCCCCCGTTTTTTGAGCGAGGGGCGACCACGGAGGGTCGCCCTGCGAGATCACGATGGCGCGCGCGGGGTGAAGCCGATGACCTGGACTCCAGCACCGCGAGCCACATCCATCGCGTCGATGACGTCCTGATAGATCCGGTCCGGCGAAGACTTGATGAAGAGCAGCTTCGCCGGGCGGCTGTCGAAGATCGCGTGGATCTGGGTGTCCAGCTGGTCCTTGGGGACCGGCTGGGTGTTGATCGCGTACCCGCCATCCGCCGTGAGCTCGAGGACGATCTGATTCGAGGCCGCGGTGGACTTGGTGGCCGTTTCCTGCGGCGGGACCTGGATGTCCAGGGCCATCCGCGAGAGCGGCTGCGACACCATGAAGATGATCAGCATCACGAGCATGATGTCGATCATCGGAATCACGTTGGGCTCGGAGGAGACGTCGCCCGGAGCCGCGGAAGATCCGCCCGCCATATCAGTTCCCCTTCTCGGCGGCGTCGAACAGGCCGCCGGTAACCTTCGGCTCGGTGATCGCCGCCATCACGCGGGCGCCGGAGCGCCGCGCCAGCTCCACCGCATCCTGAATCCGCACGAACTTGAGCTGATTGTCCGCCTTGAAGTAGAGGATCTTGTCCTCCGACCGCGCGGCGTAGATGGACTTCAGCTGCTCCTCGAGCACCACCGGATCGACGGGGCCCTTGCCGTTCAGGAAGTACTGGCCGCTCGCGTCGACGCCGAGGATGACTTCGTTCTCGCCTTCCGGCCGCTTGTCCAGGTTCTTGCCCTTGGGCATCGTCGCCTTGAAGCCGGCGGCGATGAGCGGCGTCACGATCATGAAAATGATGAGCAGCACCAGCATGATGTCGATCATCGGAATGACGTTCGGCTCAGCTTTGACGGTGCTGCGGCCAGCGCTACCCGCCGATATGGCCATGACCAGTTACCGCCTTCTGGGCCTGGAATTCCTTGGTGAAGATCGAGCGGCCGAACTCGCTGCCGACGGACTTGATCAGGTAGTCGATCAGTTCCTTCGAGGAGTAGGTCATCTCGACCGTGAGGTTCTCGATCTTGGTGGTGAAGTAGTTGTAGAACCACACCGCCGGGATCGCGACCATCAGACCGAAGGCGGTCGTGATGAGCGCCTCGGCGATACCGGCCGAGATGCCGGCCAGACCACCGGAGGCGCCCGCGGCGGCCATGCCGGTGAAGGCGGTGACGATACCCATCGTGGTGCCGAGCAGACCGACGAACGGCGCGGTGGCGCCGACGGTGGCCATGACGCCCATGCCGCGCTTGAACTCGGCGAGGGTGATCAGCATCTGGCGCTCGACCGCGCGCTCCGCCGAGTTGATGTCGGCCGAGGTGATGGTGGCGCGGTCCTGGATCAGGTTCTTCACTTCACCGAGGGCGCCGCCGAGGACGCGGGCGATGTGGCTCTTCTGGTTCTTCTCCGCGAGGGAGATCGCCTTCTCGAGGTTCTCTTCCTGGATCGCGCGGGAGAAGTCAGGCGCGAACTTCTTGGTGGCGCTCTGGCTGCGCCGGATCATGATGAACTTCTGGATGGCGACCGAGAGCGACCACAGCGACATGATCGCCATGACCACGATGACGCCCCGGGCGAACGTTCCCGCCGCGTCCCAAAGCTTCAGGATATCAACGCCGTGCTGCATGACTGGGAGACCTCCGTGAGTAATGGGGCCGGGCCCCGAAGGCGGGCCCGGCGGAGCGAGCTGCTACGCGCCGACCTTGAACGCCACCGCCTGCTGCACCAGCACCCGTACCGGCTGGCCGCGGGACTTGCCGACCTTGAAGGTGCAACTAGAGCTGGTGATACCCTGCTTCGCGGGCTCTTCGAACGCCTTGTGGGTGCTGCTGATGACCTTGACGCTCGACGCATCGACCCTGCCGTCGGTGTTCACCACGAACTGCATGACGACCTTGCCGGGGATACCGGCTGACATCATGACCGGCGGGAACTTCCCCTGACAGGCCGCAGGGTTCTCGACCTGGGGCGTCTCGTCCACTTCCGCCGCGAGGAAGACCTCGCCCTCGATGGTGGGGACGGCGCCCGTGCCGCCGACGACACCGGTGGCGATGCCGCCCTCGACGCCCTTGCCGGTGAAGTCCTTCGGGTCGAAGCGCTCATTGAGATTCACGGGCGGGATCTCCGTCGGAATGTTGTCCGGCGGGGTCACGACCTGGAATCCCTGCGGCGGCGGATTGGCGCTCACCACCACGTTCTCGGGCACCTTCGGCGGCGGTGGCGGGGCCTCCGGCGGCTTCAGGAAGACCATGGTGGTGTCCACCATGATGTCCCTGACGACCTCGGCGGCGCCCTGGGTCGCCTTGATGGCACCCAGGATCAGGCCGGCGTGGACGAACACCGAAACCACGGACTGTCCGAGGGACATCTGCGGCTTCTTGTTCGATTCAATGAGGTTCTCGAACACGGTACGAGTCCTCCCATGTAAGGGCGATGCGGGAACCTACAGGGCGCCCATTGCAGGTCACCGCCCCAGAAGATGACAAATCGATAACAGTCGGATTACCTCTGCCGTCACCGCGGGCGCCGTCGTGCCGGCACGAGAGTACGCACGACAACGCCCCGCTCGCACACGAATGCGCGAGAGAGGTGGGCGAATATATGGGCACCAGATGATTGCGCTAGAGGGGCGGCAGCGGAGTCTCGGTCGAAATCTCGGGATAGCTGACGATGTGCGGGGCTCCCGCCTTGGGCAGCGTCACGGTGAACACGGTGCCACGGCCGGTGCGGCTCTGCACGGTAATGGTGCCGCCGTGCGCCTCCGCGATCCACTTGGTGATGGCGAGCCCGAGGCCGGCCCCCGGACGGGCGCCGGTGCGCGAGCGGGCGGTGTCCACTCTATAGAAGCGGTCGAAGATATGCGGGAGGTCGGCGGGCGGAATCCCGATGCCGTTGTCCCCGATGATGATCGCCGCCGCCTCGCCCTGATCCACCAGGCCGATGCTGACCTTGCCTCCGGCCGGCGTGTACTTGATGGCGTTGGTGACCAGGTTGAGCAGGAGCTGGCGGATGCGGCTCCGATCCACCGGCAGGATGACGGCCGTGGCAGGGACCTCGGAGCGAATGGTGATGTCCTGCTCCTCGCCCAGCATGCCGGCGGTCTCGGCGGCTTCATTGATGAGCTCGCGCAGATCGCAGGGTTCGACGGCGAGAATGGCGCCGCCCTCATCGGCGCGCGCGAGAGTGAGCAGCGTCTCGACCAGCTCGCTCATCCGGTGGATCTCCTCCAGCACCTCCTCGAGCGACTGCAGCGCATCGGTGGGCGTCCGGGGATTGATCATGGCGCGCTCGACGCCGACCCGAAGCACCATGAGCGGCGTCTTGAGTTCGTGACTGGCGTCGGCGGTGAAGCGGCGCAGTGTGGCGAAGCTCTCCTCCAGCCGGGAGAGCATCCGGTTCATGGTGCCGGCAAGGCGGGCGAGTTCGTCGGCGGAGACCGGGACCGCGACGCGGCGATGGAGACCTCGGCCGTCGGTGATGGCCTCGATCTCATCCACCATCCCCTCGAGGGGCCGGAGGCTGGTGTCGGCGAGGACGTAGCCGAGTCCCATGCTGCCGATCAGAATGACGGGGGCGATGACCAGCATCGCCTGGAGGAGCTGGCCGGCGCCGAAGGGGACCGCATCGAGCGGGGCGGCGACAAAGATGCTGGCCGGCTGGGGCTGTTCCCAGATCCCGGCGAGCGGCACCTGGGCATAGCGATAGTTCTGGCCGTCGCCGCGGAGATCCACGACGCCGCTCCGGGCGCGGTCGGGCGAGCCGGCATCGAGAACGTTCGCAAGCGACGTGGTGGTGAACGGCTTGGCGGCGCTGTTCCGGTAGATCGCGAGGCGGTCGGGATCGAAGATGACCACGTTGTCGCGAATGCCGTCGAGGTACCCGCCCACGGCGCTGATGGCGAGCCCGGGCGTCTCCCCCGCGGCGAGCCGGCGACCGATCGAGCGCTGATAGGAGATGAAGTACTGCGCCGCCGCGTTCCCCTCCAGCGACAGCCGCTCATCCAGCTCCCGCACGCTGGAGCGGCGCCGCTCGAAATACAGCGCCCCGCCGAACGCACCGACGGATGCGAGCAGCGCGATCGCATACCAGATCGTGAGGCGGCGGCGGATGGAGGGCATCGAGAGCGACGGAAGAGGGAAGAGGGAAGAGGGAGTGGAAACGACTACGGCTTGATGACGTAGCCGACACCTCTTACCGTGTTGATCAGTTTGATGGCGCTGCCGGAGTCCACCTTCTTGCGCAGCCGGTTGATCACCACATCCACGATGTTGGTGCCGGGATCGAAGTGATAGTCCCAGGCATACTCGGTGATCAGCGTCCGGGACATCACCCGGCCGACGTGGCGCATGAGGTACTCGAGGACGGCGTACTCCTTCGGCGTCAGCTCGATGCGCTTGCCGGCGCGGGTGACCTCGCGGGTACCGAGATCGAGTTCGAGATCGCCGACGCGAAGGCTCCGGGGGGCGATCTGCTTGGGGCGCCGGCCGAGGGCCTCGACCCGGGCGAGCAGCTCCTCGAAGGCAAAGGGCTTGGTGACGTAGTCGTCGGCGCCGGCGCGGAGCGCCTGCACCTTGAAGTCCACCGCGTCCTGGGCGGTGAGCACCAGCACCGGCGTCGCATTACCGCGGTCGCGCAGGGTGCGCAGCACCTCGAAGCCGGTCATGCCCGGGAGGCGGAGATCGAGGATGATGAGGTCGTAGCTCGCCTGTGAGGCGGCGTTGAGCGCCTCGCTGCCGTCCCCGACCAGTTCGGCCTGGAAGCCCTGCTCCACGAGTCCGCGGAGGACGTACTGGCCGACGGTGCGATCGTCCTCGACCACGAGGATCTTCATGGGTGGCTCACCGGCCGTCCGGCGACCGGGAGATAGACCCGGAATTCGGAGCCGCGCCCGGGCTGGCTGTCGGCCTCGATGCGGCCGCCATGCTCGGCGACGATGCCGTAGCAGACCGAGAGGCCGAGGCCGGTGCCCCGCCCCGGCGGCTTGGTGGTGTAGAACGGCTCGAAGATCTTGGGCAGCTCAGCGCGGGGAATCCCCACGCCGGTGTCCTCGATGTGGACCTCGACCTCGTCGTCGAAGACGGTGCCGGGGAGCGAGCGGACGATCAGCACGCCGCCCTCGTCCATGGCATCGAGCGCGTTGAGCATGATCGCCATGAAGACCTGGATCAGCTGCTCGGCGTTGGCGTGCACCATCGGGAGCGTCTCGCACAGCTCCCGCTTGACCTCGATCTTCCTGAAGCGCTCATGGTGCTTGAGCAGGAAGAGGGTGTCCTCGAGGATCGTGGAGACGTTGACCGGCCCCTTGGCCTTCCCCTTGGGGCGGCTGAAGTCGAGCAGGCCGTCCACGATGCCTTCGCAGCGCTGCACCTCCTTGTCGATGATCTGCAGGTACTCCCGCATGCCGTTCTGCTGCTGGGCGGGGACCTCGTCATCGAGCCGGTTCTCGAGCGCGGCGACGCAGGCGCCGATGGTGGCGAGCGGGTTGTTGATCTCGTGCATGATGCCGGCGGCGAGCTGGCCGATCGCGGCGAGCTTCTCGCTCTGCAGGATGCGCTGGCCGGCGACGTGGGTCTCGGTGACGTCCTCCCCGATGGTGATCACGTGGGTGATCGTCTCGCCGTCCTGGCGCATGGGGATCTTGCTGATGCGGTAGTACTTCGTGTCGCCGCCGACGGCGACCTCGAGATCGATCTGCCGCACCCTGCCGGTCGCGAAGACGTCGTCGAACTCCTCCCGGAGCTGCCGGGCATCCTGCCGGGTCAGCACCTCGAACACCGGCCGGCCGACGACCTCGTCCCGGCGCAGGCCCTGGGTCCCCATCTCCCGCTTGCGGTTCCAGATCTGAATCCGGTACTCGCGGTCCACCACGTACAGGCCGACCGGCAGGCAGTCGATGACGAGGGTGATGAACCGGCGCTGCTCCTCGATCTCGCGGGAGCGGAGCGCGACCTCGTAGGCGAGGTCCTCCGACAGCTCGATCGACGCGAGAAATGGTGCCAGGATATCCGCGATGATCGGGAGCAGCGTCTCGGCGTTCTCGGGGAGGGGCGCGGGCCCCACCTCGAGCATGCCGAGCCGCTCGCCCTCGTGGAGCAGCGGGAGGCGGACCATGTCCGGCGCCGCCTCGGGCAGCACCGCGAAGGAGCGGCTGGTGCGCGGGCCGGCGTGCGGCGTCGGCGCGCCGATGGCGCGCAGCGTGGTCGCGTTGGGTTCACGGAGCCAGAGCTGCACGCTCGCGACACCGAGCCCGCGCCGCAGCACATCGGCGACCGCGCCAAGGGTCTCCTCCGCCGCGAGCCCGGTGTTGAGGAGCCGCGAGACCCGGCCGATGAGAGCCAGCCCGTCGTCCACTTTCTGCCCTTCGTCCGTCATGCAGTCGCGTCTCCCCGAAGTCCCGCGGCGCGCCGACGCGCCGTACCATAGTGAAATACTCCCGCGCCCGCCGAAAGGCCAGCGGTTTAGCGAAATCTCAGCCGGTCTCCCCGGGAGGAGGCCCCTGTCCGCCGGTCGCGGTGAGTCCGAGCCCGACGGCCGCGAGCGCCAGCCAGGCGAGCAGCACCGCGCCGAGGTTATCCAGATCGGACTCGACGGGGATCACCTGGAATTCGAGGCCACCCTGGGTTCGGGGGGTGGCCGCGACGATCCGGGCGACGGGAGTGTCGCTGCCGGAACCGTCGTCGCTGCGGATCACGTCATCGGGACGGACCACTGGGGCGGAGACTCTCCGGCTGAAGGTCCCGGTGCCGATCTCGGGCAGCCGGGACTGCTGCACGCCGGAGGCGGTGGCGGCGACCTCGACCAGGCGACGGAGGGTGAGGAGCCGGGTGTCGGTCGCCGTGCTGGCGGTGCCGTACACGCTGAGCCAGAGGGTCAGCGCGAGCAGGCCGATCATCCCGATTTCGGCAAGGATGGCGACGACCCGCCAGTTCGGCCGGGTGTAGCGCACGAGGGTGACGGTCGCGGCGCCGAGGCCGAGCACCGCCGCGATGGTCAGGAAGAGATGCCGGGCGCGGGGAACCTGCAGTTCGACGGAGTCCCAGGCGGCGACCCAGCCGAGGAAGGCATGCCGGTCGCGGGAGAGAAAGGGGACGAGGGTGGCGCGGTGCCGGGCGTGCGTGGCAACGACGGCGGCGGCGCCCTGCTCCAGGGCAAGCGTCAGCGAATCGGGAAGCGGAAGCAGCCCGATGGTGTCGGGAATGAGCGGGACGCTCCCCATGCTGACCTGCAGGCCGCCGCGCCAGAAGGAGGCATCGGCGAGAGAGTTGGCTGTGGAGAGCAGCCGGGGCGCGTCGTAGTTGTCGCCGGGACCGGCCGGGGTGAGGACCCTGAGAAAGGCGGCGATGTGCCCCCCCAATGCGGCGTCGGTCCGGTCCACGACCCGTCGCTCCTCCTGGGCCGAACTCCACCAGAGCCCGATGATCGCGATGAGCACGAGGAAGGGCCCCGCCACGACGGGCCACCGGAGTCGGCGCGTGACGGGAGTGGCCTTGCCGGAGTGACTGGAGGAGGGAGCGACCATGGATACCGGTAAGTTGCCGAGGTTGGGCGCCGGCGCAAGATTCCACGCATGACGAACATTCCAGTCCTCACGCCGTGGATCAATGGCGCCGCGGTCCCGGCGGGGAGCCGGGCGACCGACCCCGTGCTCTTTCCGTTCACAAGGGAACGTGCGGTCCTGGCGGCCCAGGGCACCACCGCCGACCTCGACGCCGCGATCGCCGCCGCTGAGGCGGGCTTCGCGGCGATGAAGGCGATGCCGCGCCATGCGCGCCGCGACCTGCTGGTGCGGATCGTGGACGCGATGACCCGGGAGCGGGCGGCGCTGGGTGCAGAGCTGGCACAAAGTTGCGGCAAGCCGATCGGCCAGGCGCTGGGCGAGGTGGACCGGGCGATCATGACCTTTTCGCTCGCGGCGGATGAGACGCGTCGCTTCGCCGGGGAGATGATTCCGCTGGACATCGATCCGCGTACCGTCGGCTATACCGGGATGGTGCACCGCTTCCCGGTGGGTCCGATCAGCGCGATCACCCCGTTCAATTTCCCGCTCAACCTGCTGGCGCACAAAGTGGCGCCGGCGATCGCGGTCGGCAGCGCGCTGGTGGTGAAGCCGCCGCCGCAGTGCCCGCAGATGGCGTTCCGTCTGGGGCAGATCATGGCGGAATGCGGCCTGCCGGCCGGCGCGTACAACGTGGTGCACCTGCCGATCCCGGTGGCTGAAGGGCTCGCGACCGATCCGCGCTTCGCGATGCTGACCTTCACCGGGAGCCCGACGGTCGGGTGGCACCTCAAGAACGTCGCCGGCAAGAAGAAGGTCTGCCTGGAACTCGGCGGAAACGCGGCGGCGGTGGTCCACGAGGATGCCGGCGACCTCGACTGGGTGGCGCAGCGCCTGGCGCTCGGCGCCTTTGCGTATGCCGGCCAGGTGTGCATCAAGGTGCAGCGGGTGCTGGTGCACCAGCCGATCTACGAGAAGTTCGTGCAGAAGTTCGTGGCGGCGACGGCGGCGCTGGTGTGCGGCGATCCCATGGACCCGAAAACGATTGTGGGTCCGATGATCGACAGCGGCGCGGCGGACCGGGTGCAGGCGTGGACGGCCGAAGCGGTCGCGGCCGGCGCGGAGGTGCTGCTGGCCGGGACGCGGAATGGCAACGTGCTCTCGCCGGGTCTGCTCGCGAATGTGCCACGCAACGCGAAGGCCTCGTGCAGGGAGGTCTTCGGGCCGGTGTCCATCGTGGCACCCTACCGCGACTTCGGCGACGCGCTTGCGCTGGTGAACGATTCCGACTTCGGGCTGCAGGCGGGCGTCTTCACACACGACGTGAACCGGATCTTCGCCGCGTTCAACACCCTGGAGACGGGCGGCGTGATCGCGAACGACTTCCCGACGCTCCGGGTGGACAACTACCCCTACGGCGGGGTGAAGGACTCCGGCTTCGGGCGCGAGGGAGTGCGCTACGCGATGGAGGAGATGAGCGAACCGCGGATGCTGGTGCTCAACCTCACGAAGTAAGCCAGCGCACCTCGTCCTCCGCCCCGATATCAAAGACCGCTCGGCTCCCGCCGAGCGGTTCGTCGTTCAGGGTGAGGCCGGTGAGCGGGACGCGGGTGCGGAGCGAGACGGCGAGCCGGAGCCTGGGCCCCTGGATCCTCTCCACCCGGAGTGCGATGGCCCCGGGGCGGCGGCGAAGCCGGAGATCGAGCATAGTGGCGCCGATGCGGAGCCGGCGCAGGGTCATCTCGTGCCAGGGATCGGGAAGGAATGGCTCGAGCACGAGAGCATCGTTCAGCGCATCGGGCACGACGCCCCAGAGCCCCTCGATTACGCCGCGGAGCAGCGCGGCATCATCGGTTTCACGATGCAGAGCGCCCAGCGCGCTCTCCCACTCTCCTGCACGCCACTGCGTCACGATCGAAGGCACGGCGGATGCCGCCGGCGCGAGAGACGGCCAGAGCCTCTCGAGCAGCGGGCGATCGCCGGTCCAGGCGAGATAGTGCGCGGCGAGGTCAGCGATGCGCGATTCGCTCGCGGGCGCATCGTGCCACGAGAGGCCGCTGGTGGTGGTCTCGTGCGGCGGCCGCCCCGAGCGGTCGCGACCGCGGGCAAGGAAGCGAAGCGCGTCGCGAACGATCTCGCGATCGCCGGCGGCGAGCGAGGCGGCGGCGACGCGGCAGGCATCGGGCGTGAGATAGCGGGCGCGCTCCGGTGGATCGGCGGCGAGCACCGAGCGGCCGACGCCGGGCGTCTCCGCGAGCGTGCGATCGAGCCGGACCTTGGCCCACGCAAAGGCGCGGACCAGCGCGGGATCGGGCGCCTCGAAGACGGTGAGCCGTTCCTCGAGACGACGGGCGTGGAGCAGCCGCTCCTGGCGATAAGCACGGAGCTTCCGGCGCTTGAGGGCATCGAGCGCGCGACCGAGTTCGGCTTCGGTGGAGGCGGCGGCGAGGATCACGCGGGCGAGCCCCTCGCCGCGGACCTCGAAGCGGGTGCCGTGGGCGGTGAGCGCACCGGCAGCCGCCATGATTTGCGCGGTCGCCGGTTCGTGACTCAACGTCACCCGCATCTCGGCAGTGCCCACGACCAGCACCCGTGCCTGCGAGGATCGGGCGGGATAGGGCGCGGCCCGGCGGAGATCACTCTCCCAGCGGAGCGACAGGGCAACGGGCCCGTCGGCGACGACGCTCCAGAAGACCACTCCCTGCTCCAGTGCCACGGTGAAGCGCTCGGTGAGTTCGACCTCGCCGAGACGCAGCACGCGCACGACTTCGTCAGGCGCGATGCGGACGGCGACCACCTCCGGCTCCCGGCCATCAACGAGCAGCCTGGCGTCCTTCACCAGCCGGTAGGGGTGCACCCAGATCTCGTGCAGGCCGGCGCGCTCGCTGCCGGTGAGCAGCGCGCGGCGACCGGCAAGCGTCCAGGGGCGATCCTCGCGGGCACCGGACTCGGTGAGAATGGGTGATGCGGTCGGCGGCCACTCATCCCAGATCTCGTCGAGGTGCGCGGGCGAGCCCTGCCCCGCCGCGACCACCGCACTTTCCTCGTCGTCAGGCAGGAGACCGGGCCAGTGGGTGGCCGGCGCGTCGCGGGTACTGTGCGGGATGGCGTCGCCGAGGAGGGCGTTGGCGAGCAGCGCCTTCAGCTCATCCGCGAGACGGGAATCGGACGCGGTGAGCTGCGCAAAGGCGCCGATGCAGAGGATGCCGCCCTCCCCGACCTGATACTCCCAGGCCACCCAGCGGGGGGCGTGAATGGCGCGGCCAACGCGCTCCACCGCGACCCCGGCGCCGCGCTCGGGGCGGCGGCCGCGATAGGCGAGCCAGTGGAACGGCTCTCCTTCGACGGGCGCCCAGGTGAACGCGCCATTGCCGAATCCGCGAAAGAGCGGGTGCGGGCCGAACGCAACGAGGCCACGGGCGTGACGGAGTTCGGGCGTCCCGCTCGCAGTGTCGGGACGGAATTCATCGGCGGCGTTTCGCCAGCTTCCCTCGCGACGTTCATCGGGCGGCTCCGGCTCGAGGCCGAGGCGATAGGGGAGTTCGGTGGCCTCGAGGGTGGCGAGCAGGCGACCACCGGCGCGCAGCCAGGCGATCAGCTCGAGCGTGGGCTCGATGGTCGTGGCGTGGACCCAGAGCCGCTCGACGCCGGCGTGGGGAACCTCCGCCGCAGAACGAAGCCGGCGCACCCCCGCCGCGCCAAGCCCGGCGAGCCAGGACTCGGCGGCCTCGCCCTCGGGGCCGGCGGAGATGAGTGCGATGGGAAGTTCAGACATGGGGACAAAGATGAGGGCGGGCAGAAGCCCGCCCTGCAGTCTCGGGCTCTCGGTGGCTCAGGCGAGTTGCTTGAGCTGGGCCAGGAGTTCGGCGTTCTCCCGCCTGGTGCCCGGGGTGGTCTCGGTGTAGGTCCAGCGCACGATCCCCTGCCGGTCGATCACGACATAGGAACGACTGGAGTAGAAGTAGTCCTCCAGCAGAGTATCGTAGAGGCGGCTGACCTCACGCTTGAAGTCGCTGAGGAGGTCGACACCGATCTGCTCCTTGGCCTTGAATGCCTTGAGCGTCGCCACCGAGTCCACGCTGATCGGGAGCACGACGGTGTTGGCGCTCTGGAACTGGGCGTAATCCTCGGTGAAGGCGCACATCTCCTTCGTGCAGGTTCCCGTGAAGGCGAGCGGGAAGAATGCGAGCAGCACGTTCTTGCCGCGCAGCGAGGAGAGGGTCACGTCCGTGCCGGAGGTCGACGCAAGCTTGAAGTCAGGGGCGGGACTGCCAACTGAAGGCAACGGCATTGCTCAGAGCCCTGGTGTTGAGGGAAGAGGGAAGAGATGAGAGGGAAGAGGGAAGAGGGAAGAGGGAAGAGCATGTCATCCCGAGGAAGCGGAGCGACCGAGGGATCTCTTGGGGTTTGGCTCGGAGCTCGAAGAGATCCCTCGCTACGCTCGGGATGACAAGTCACCCTCCCTTCCCTCCCCCCTCCCCCCTTCCCTCTTCCCTCTTCCCTCCTCAACGCTCCTGCTTCACTTCATCGCCTTTTCGTAGCGCTTGCCCACTTCGGTCCAGTTGACGACGCTCCACCAGGCGGTGACGTAGTCGGGGCGGCGGTTCTGGTACTTCAGATAATAGGCATGCTCCCAGACGTCGCAGCCGAGGAGGGGGACCTTGCCTTCCATGACCGGCGAATCCTGGTTCGCGGTGCTGTAGATCTCGAGAGTCTTGTCCTTCTTGAGAGCGAGCCAGCCCCAGCCGCTGCCGAAGCGGGTGGTGCAGGCCTTGGCGAAGGCTTCCTTGAACTTGGCGAAATCGCCGAAGGTCTTGTTGATCGCGTCGGCGAGGGCGCCCTGGGGCTCGGTGGCGCCGCCGGGGGCCATCAGTTCCCAGAAGAGGGTGTGGTTGTGATGGCCGCCGCCGTTGTTGCGGACAGCGGTGCGGATCGCCTCGGGGACGGCATCGAGATTGGCGATCAGGTCGTCGATGGACTTGGCCTGCAGTGCGGCATGGGGTTCCAGCGCCGCATTGAGGTTGTTCACGTAGGCGGCGTGGTGCTTATCGTGATGGATGCGCATCGTCATCTCGTCGATGTGCGGCTCCAGGGCGGTGTAGGCGTAGGGAAGCGGCGGCAGAGTGTGCGCCATAAGGTGCTCCTGACGGGGTGATGGCATCCGGCCGGGAAAACTCCGGCGACCGGGTCGCAATATCATCGCGTGAGGGGGCGCGGTCAACGAGGCCGGACGGCTCTGGTCCCAAAGAGTGAGCCGGCCACGCCGAGCACGGTGAGCACCGTGTAGAACGTCTGCGCCGCGAGGGCGCCGTGCAGGAGTGGTGGCAGCAGCGTCGCGCCGGCGACGACTGTCAGGCGAAGCAGCAGGTCGCCGGTGGCGCCGAAACGGGCGCCGGTGAGTTCCCGCCATTCGACGGCGCCGAGGAGCGCCGCTCCTCCGACGATCGCCATGCCGCACCAGCCGGCGATCGCGGACTCCGACAGGAGACCGAGGGTGCCAAGAGCGACGAGCGTCTCCTCGTCGCGCCGGGTAGCGGCGGCGTGCCAGGCGGCGACGGTGGGTATGAGGTAGAAGACCGGCTGCCAGTGGACCCAGCCATCGGCGAGGAGGGGCCCGGCGGCGCGGGCGAGCAGAGCCCCGGCGAGCAGGGCGCTGAGCGGACCGCGGGGTGAGGAGGCGAAGGGGAAGAGCCCGAGAAAGACCCAGCAGGCGAGTCCCAGCAGCAGGACGGTGAGCACCTCGAAGGCGCTGCTGTAGGGTGCCTCGAGGAGGTCACGCAGGGTGAGCGGGGTGTCGCCGGCGACATGGATCAGGAGATAGCCGGCGACGCCCAGGGCCACGAGCGCGCTCGGCGTCGCGATGGGAAGCCGAGTCAGGCGGCCGAGCCGCCGCTCGAGAAGGAGGCCGGTGATGACCCCGACGGCGACCGCGAGGAGCAGCAGATCGAGCCGGGGCGAGAGGCAGGCCAGCACCACGGCGACGAGGGTGGCGGCGAGGAGTCCGCGGGCGACGCCGTCCCAGCGGTGGGAGGCGGGGGCGCGCGGCGGAAAGGCCAGCGCATCGGCCCAGCGGAGGCCGGCGGCGAGCCGGGGACCGGTGAGGCGGAGCAGACCGGCGAGGAGGATCAGCCCGCCTGTCGCGGTGAGGGTGGTGAGGCCGGCCTGTGAGGCGAGGGGCAGCGTCTCACGGAGGCCGAGGCCGATGGCGGCGAGGGCCGCGGCGAACGCGACGGCTTTGGGCGCGAGGGGCCAGGTGGCATCGCGGAGAGCGAGGAGGGCCAGGCCGACCGGCAGCGCGATGGCGATCAGCAGCAGGGCCGCGGTGATCGCGGTATAGGAAACCGGAAGTGTCGCGATTGCGGCGTCGCTGCCGGCGGCCAGTGTGAGGCTCGCGAAGGCGAGGGCGAGCAGGAGCGGACCGACGAGGGCGCGGCGGCGGGCTCGCGCGGCAGGAAGGGAGACCCCGACCGTGGCGAGCAGCGCGACCAGCAGGGACGGCATGAAGTTCATCTCACCGGCTATTCGAGGTATCTGGCGATTGCGTCGCTTACCTTGGCGGACGATCGCCGGGGATCGGCGGCGCACCCCTCCGCGTTGTACGTCCGTTGCGCTCCGGTACTTCATGAAGGAGGCTGTATGAGGCGACTGACGCAATCCCTGCTGATCGGCTGTGGTGCTCTGCTCATCGGATGCTCGGATCAGACCGGCTCCGCGCCGACCAGCCCCAGCAACGTCGTGGGCCCCGCCGGGGAGAGCGGAGCACGGGTGGTGGTGATGACGCAGAACCTGTATGTGGGCGCTGATGTAGACAAGATCATCATCGCGCTGGCGACGCCGGATCCGAACGACGACGTGCCTACCCTGCTCCAGCAGATCGCCGTGCTGCAGCAGACCGACTTCCCGACCCGCGCGGCGGCGATCGCCGCGGAGGTGGCGGCGGCGCGCCCGCACGTGATCGGGTTGCAGGAGGTCTCCAAGATCGACATCGACCTCACGCAACTCGGCGCCCCGGTCATCTACAATATCGATTTCCTCGAGACGATCATGCGGGCGCTCCGGGCCCGCGGGCTGCGCTATCAGGTGGCGGCCAGGGTGCAGAACATCGTGGCGAGCCCGGTTCCCGGGATCAGCCTGGTGGACTACGACGTGCTGCTGGTGGACAGCCGGCGGGTGACCACCAGCGGGAAGGTGGAGCGGAACTTCGCGTACAATGCCGGCGTCGTGGCGCCGGGCGTCAACCTGATTCGCGGCTTCGTGACCGTGAAGGCGACGATCGAGGGGCGGCAGTACCGGATCGCCAGCACCCATCCTGAAGCGGACCTGGGCGGCAACAGCTTCGATATGCTGCGCGCGGCGCAGGCGACCGAGCTGGTCGCCGCGATGGGCGATGCCCCCCGGGCGATCATGATGGGCGACTTCAACGATTTCGAGAACTCGCCGATGTGGCAGGTGGTGATGCAGGGCGGGTTCACCGACGTGTGGCGGAGTCTGAAGCCGGAGTCGGAGGGCTTCACCTGCTGCCAGGATGGCGACCTCGCGAATGAGGCGAACGGCCTCAACCAGCGGATCGACTATGTCTTCGCGCGGGGCTTTGGATATGGTGAGGCGAACGTGGCGGGTGAGATCACCAAGATTGGCTACCGGCCGATCGACCGGGTGCGCGGCCCGGCGTACCTGCTGTGGCCAAGCGACCATGCGGGACTGGTGGCCAGGCTCGTGGTGCCGGCGGTCCAATGAACCGTCGGGTGGGGGAAACTCGGGGGTGGCCGTCCGCGGCCGCCCCTTTCCTCTATAGGGGCGGGAACTCGAGTCGGGGGTTGCGCCGGGGAGGCACCCCAGGTTATTCTTGTCGGGTCAGAGACATAGCCCTTCGGGGCCCCGGAGACGGCAACCGGGTGATGCCAGGCCGTGGTAAGGCGCTCGGTCCCAACAGGGGTCGGGCGTTTTCGTCTTTGGGGAGCCTCTGAAGCCATGGCGCAGGCCGCACCCAAGGCTCGTCGACTCTGGCTGGCATGGCTGAGCGGCATCCTGCTGCTGGTCGTGATAGGCATCGTGATCTCGCGACGGGGCGAAGAGCTGCGGTTCGCGGATCTCCTGAAGCAGGCCCATCCCGTCTGGCTCCTCCTCGCGGTCATTCTCCAGATCGGCACCTACGGCTGCGCCGCCGGCGCGTGGCACCGGATACTCGCGCATCAGGGCATCCACCGGTCGATTGTGCAGCTCATCCCGCTCGGCCTCGCCAAGCTGTTCATGGACCAGGTGGTCCCTTCCGCCGGACTCAGCGGCACACTGCTCGTGGTGCGCGCGCTCAAGCGACGCGGCGTGCCGGACGGCGCGGCCGTCTCCGCCGTGGTGGTCGGACTGCTGGGGTTCCACCTGGCATACGGGCTGGCGCTGGTGACGGCGATCGTGCTGCTCGCGCTGAGCGGTGAACTCAGCCATCGGCTGCTGTCGCTCGCGATCGTCGCCACCTTTCTGATCGCCGCGATGATCATTGCGCTGCTGTGGCTGGCGCGGGGACGGAAGGGCCGGGTGCGAGACTGGCTCATGCGAATCCCCGGGGTCCGGGGATTTCTGGTGGAACTGCACGAGGCACCACGGGAGACACTGCGCAACCCGCCCCTGCTGCTCGAAACCACCCTGCTCCAGTTCGGTATCTTCGTGCTCGATGCCGCCACACTCGGCATCTGCCTCGCCGCGCTGGGCACGACGGCGGGCATCATCGGAATATTCGCCGCCCTGGTGATCGCCTCGCTGGTCGCCACGCTCACGATCATCCCGAGCGGACTCGGGACCTTCGACGCGACGATGCTCGCCATGCTGCACCTGACGGGCGTCTCGACGACGGCCGGGGTCGGCGCGGTACTGCTGTTCCGGGGATTCACGCTGATGCTGCCGCTCTTTCCGGGGCTCTGGCTGGCGCGCCGGGAGATGAAGGCGGCGTGAGTGCTCCCGCGCATGCGGCGAAGCCGCACCAGGGTCACGACGGGAAGCAGGCCGGGATCACCGCGGCGCTGCTGGAACGGGCGCGGTGCGACGAGGCGACGGTGCTCAGCCGGCTCGCATCCCGGGCCGAGGGGCTGACGGAGGCGGAGGCCGCCGGACGGCTGATCGAGGTCGGACCGAACCAGATCGCGCGCAGCAAACGCCGCTCCAAGCCGCTCCTGCTGTACGACAACGTCAAGAACCCCCTCATCATCCTGCTGCTGGTTCTCGCCCTGATCTCCTGGCTCACCGGAGATATCAGGGCGGCGATAGTGGTGCTGGTGATGGTGGTCCTCGGCGTGGTGCTGCGCTTCGTGCAGGAGATGCGGGCCGACAACGCCGCGGCGCGGCTGCAGGCGATGGTGAGCAGCACGGCCACCGTGGTTCGCGACGGCAAGGAGCGGGAGATCCCGCTCGGCGACCTGGTGCCGGGCGACGTGATCCGGCTTGGCGCCGGCGACATGGTGCCAGCCGATGTGCGACTGCTCACGACCAAGGATCTCTTCCTCAATCAGTCGGCGCTCACCGGCGAGGCCATGCCGGTGGAGAAGCGGGCCGGCCCTGCCCCGCCGCAGGTGGACTCACCGCTCGAACTGCCGAATGTCTGTTTCCTGGGCTCCAACGTCGAGAGCGGCGCGGGGACGGCGGTGGTGGTGCATACCGGCGAGCGGACCTTTTTCGGTGCGCTCGCCAGCAGCATCGGCGAGGACCGGCAGCTCACCAGCTTCGACAAGGGGGTCAACGGCTTCACCTGGCTGATGATCCGATTCATCGGGGTGATGGTGCCGACGGTGTTCCTGGCCAACGGGCTGAGCCGAGGCAACTGGGTGGAGGCGTTCCTGTTCGCGGTGGCCGTCGCGGTGGGGCTCACGCCCGAGATGCTGCCGATGATCGTCACGGTGAACCTCTCCAAGGGCGCGCTCGCGATGGCGCGGGAGAAGGTCATCGTCAAGCGGCTCAACTCGATCCAGAACCTCGGCGCGATGGATGTGCTGTGCACCGACAAGACCGGCACGCTCACCGAGGGGAGGATCGTGCTGGAGCGGCACGTGGACGTGCGGGGGCACGTCAGCGAGCGGGTGCTGCACTACGGCTACCTCAACAGCTATCACCACACCGGCCTCAAGAACCTCATGGACGAGGCGATCCTCGATCATGAGGAGCTGGAGGAACGGCTCAAGGCGAACGAGAAGTACAGGAAGATCGACGAGATCCCGTTCGACTTCGTGCGGCGGCGGATGTCGGTCATCGTGGAGGATGCCAGCGGAACCAACACCCTGATCTGCAAGGGCGCGGTCGAGGAGCTGATGACGCTCTGCGTGCAGGCGGAGGTGGATGGCGCCGTGCGGGCGCTCACGCCGGAGGACATCGCGGCGGGCCAGGAGATCGTGCACGGGCTCAACGCCCAGGGCTTCCGGGTCATCGCGCTCGGCTACAAGGAGATGCCGGGGGCGCCCGACGAGCCGGTGTACGCGGTGAAGGACGAGTCGGGGCTCACGCTGCTCGGCTTTCTGGCGTTCCTGGACCCGCCGAAGGCGACGGCGCGGGACGCGCTCACGCTGCTGGGGAGCCGGCGGGTGGCCGTGAAGGTGCTCACCGGCGACAACGACATCATCACCCGGTACATCTGCGAGCAGGTGGGGATGCCGGTGGACCGGGTGCTGCTGGGTGCGGACATCGAGGGGATGGATGAGACGGCGCTGGCGGAGGCCGCGGCAGCGACCAGTGTCTTCGCGAAGCTGGCGCCGGCGCACAAGCAGCGGATCATCCATGCGCTGCAGCGTGCGGGGCATGTGGTCGGATTCCTGGGGGACGGGATCAACGATGCGCCGGCGCTCAAGGCGGCGGATGTGGGGATCTCGGTGAATTCGGCGGTGGATATCGCGAAGGAGTCGAGCGACATCATCCTGCTGGAGACCAGCCTGCTGGTGCTGGAGAAGGGGGTGGTGGAAGGGCGGCGGGTGTTCGGCAACGTCATCAAGTACATCAAGATGGCGGCGAGTTCGAGCTTCGGTAACATGTTCAGCGTGGTGGGGGCGAGCGCCTTTCTGCCGTTCGTGCCGATGCTGCCGATCCAGGTGCTGATCAACAACCTGCTGTACGACTTCTCGCAGACGGCGATTCCGACCGACCGGGTGGATGCGGAGTGGGTGAGCCAGCCGAGGAAGTGGACGATCGGGGCGATCCAGCGATTCATCCTGTTCATCGGGCCGATCAGTTCGATCTTCGACTATCTCACCTTCTGGATCATGCTTTCGGTGTTTCATGCGCGGGAGAATCCGGCGCTGTTTCACACCGGGTGGTTCGTGGAGTCGCTGTTCACGCAGACGCTGATCATCCATGTCATCCGGACCAACAAGATTCCGTTCGTGCAGAGCCGGGCGAGCTGGGCGCTGATCGGGGCGTCGGTGCTGATTCCGGCGATCGGGGTGTGGCTCACGGTGTCGCCGGTGGCGGGGACGCTGGGGTTCGTGGCGCTGCCGAGCCGGTACTGGCTGCTGCTGGCGGGGATGCTGGTGGGGTACATGGTGCTGACGCAGGGGGTGAAGGGGTGGTTTGTGGGGAGGTATGGGGATTAGGATGGGATTAGGCGATTGGGCGATTGGGCGGTTGGGCGGCGGGGCCTCAGTGTTGCGGTGAGTCGGTCGGCGCGGATTGAGTGTCGCTGTGCGCGTGCGGCTGCCGGTGGCGGCGGGGCCAGGGGATGTTTCGGGCGCTGTTCCAGGCGGCGATGAGTTCGGTGTTGCCGCGGAAGCGGATTCGATGGAGAGCATCGAGCTGGTGGATGATCGCCAGGATCTCAGAGGTGGTCTTCTGGAGATCGGCGCTGGCGCCGACGTGGGTGTAGCGGGCGACCTGCTTGTCGGTGAGGGCGCGATCGAACGCGTCGATGTCCCGGGCGAGCTGCTCGAGGAGATCGTCGGGGAGGCCGTAGTAGGACAGAAGGATCGCGTACGGCCTAGCGGTGGCGAGCATTTGGCGCGCCTCGGTGAGGAAGTCGAGGAAGGGACCCCGCAGCGCGGGGAGGCGCAGGAGCGTCCCCAGCTCGGGGGCGTCGTCGCGGGCCGACATGGCCATGGCACGGAGGGCGAGAAGCTGGTCGCGAATGCTGCCGCGGAGTACCGGGAGCCGATCGACGGCGCTCCGCACGTGCAGATGGGCCCGCTCCTCCTCCTCGAGGAGGGACCGGGCGTGCAGGACGCGTTCCTCGAGCCGCGCGACCACGCGGGCGTAGCCGAGTTCGTCGCCGGGGTGTTCCTGACAGAAGGCGAGGGCGCCTTCGGCGACCTTGAGCTTCTTGCCGATGATGGCGAACATGGCGTACTCCTCCCGGCGGCTCCGGCAGCGGGTGTGTTCGTGAGGCGGCCCTGTCATGGGCCCGCGCGTGTGTCCACCGGAGTGTCGTCAGGCACCCGGATTCGGCGGAAAGATGCGAGGAATGTGCCAACGGAGGTGCTGGCCTGGATGAAGCAGGAGGAGATAAGGCGGAAGGCCGGGAAGGCGGGAGTGTATCGGGTGCGGGCGGCGGCGTAGCGGGTGAGGGGTGCGGTGAGGCGGGTGGCTGGGAGGCGGAAGGACGGGATGTTGGGAGGGCGGAGAGCGGGTGCGGTGCTGCGGCGGGTGGAGGCGGGGCTGGGGCGGGTGGCGGGCGCAGTGAGGCAGGTTCACGCGGAGACGCGGCGGCAGCGGAGGATGCTGAGGCGGGTGGCGGGAAGGCGGAGGGGCGGGATGGCGGGGGTGCGGAGTGTGACTGCGGCGCTGCGGCGGGTGATGGGAGGGCGGAAGGACGGGATGGCGGGAGTGCGGTGGGTGTGTGCGGCACTGGAGCGGGTGATGGGAGTGCTACAACAGGAGCAGTCGACACTGCGTCGTCGAGGTGGGCGGCGCATTTGCTTGTCGGTCGGCCGGAAGGACGTTGCGAGGGGAGTTCAGAGCGGGCCGAGCCGGCGTCAAGCTGCCCCTGGGCTGCTCTCGGGTGAAGCCGCGGCTCGGCGGATGTCGGTAGACCGACGGAGAAGTTGAGCCGTGGTGCCGTGGGAGTGTGCACCGCGTGGCAACGGGGTGGCCGCCGCGTTTTCCGGGTGGTGGGCGGCGGGCAAGAGGGAGAGAGCTTCGGGCATGTCCTCGCCGCCACGTCCCCCCGCCCCTTCGCAGCCTAAGATGCGTCTCCTCGCGATGATGCGGCGCCAATTGCGTTTGGGACACTACAGCCTGCGGACCGAGCAGGCCTACCTGGGGTGGGTGCGGCGGTATGTGAAGTTCCACCGGTACCGGCATCCGCGGGATCTGGGGGAGCGGGATGTGGTCGAGTTCCTCCGGGTGCTGGTGGAGGAGCAGCGGGTGTCGGCGTCGACGCAGGCCCAGGCCCAGGCGGCACTGGTCTTCCTGTACAAGGAGGTCCTGGGGCGGCCGTTGCGATTGGCGGGGCTGGTGCCGAGGGGGCGGCTGGTCACCAGGATCCCGGTGGTACTGGATGTGGGGGAGGTTGGGAGGGTGCTGGCGCAGCTGGCGGGGGTGTATCACCTGGTGGGGCTGTTGTTGTATGGGAGCGGGCTCCGGCTGGTCGAGTGCCTCACGTTGCGGGTGAAGGATGTGGACCTGGTGCGGGGGGAGATTCGGGTGCGGCGGGGGAAGGGCCAGAAGGACCGGGTGACGGTGTTGCCGGAGGCGGGGGTGGGGTTGTTGCGGGATCATCTGGCGCGGGTGCGGGCGCGGCATGAGGCGGATCTCGCCAATGGGGGTGGTGCGGTGGCGTTGCCGGATGCGCTGGGGCGGAAGTATCCGGGGGCGGAGCGGGCGTGGGAGTGGCAGTGGGTCTTCCCGGCGAGGCGGGTGCAGGTCGATCGGGGGACGGGGGCGCTCCGGCGGCAGCATCTGCATCCGTCGGCGGTGCAGCGGGTGGTGGCGAAGGCGGTGCGGGCGGCGGGGATCCCCAAGCGGGCGAGCTGTCATACCCTTCGGCATTCGTTCGCGACGCACCTGCTGGAGGCGGGGTACGATATCCGGACGGTGCAGGAGCTGCTGGGGCATCAGGACCTGAGCACGACGATGGTGTACACCCACGTCCTGTTGAAGGGGGGCCGGGGGGTGAAGAGCCCGGCGGACCGGCTGCCGGGGTTGGGGTGAGGGGCGGAAAGGTGGGGGGCGGCGGGTTCACGCGGAGGCGCGCGGAGGGCGGTGGGTCGGGCGAGACGGAGGGGGCCGGGGCGGTGTGTGGGGCAGTTTGTCGCAGGATTTCCATCTTATGCCATCCAGTTCGGGTCAACCGGATCCTGGCTGGCGCGAGTGGAGGCGTTCGCATACAATCGAATGAACGTTAGGTGGCGACCGAGGCTCCCTGTGACTCTTCCTCCAGAGTTGGCCCAGGCAATCGATGCCGTGTTCATCCGCTTGGGACTAGACCGCGCCCAACACGGGGGTCTGGCCTTCAGTGGCACTTCGGCCGCTGAACGCTGTCTCACCCACCTCCGTTCCTTCTCGCTCGGCGCCACTTGGCAGGACGCTCTTCCTGGTTCACCGCCGGCCTCGGTTCCCTTTGATCCCTCTCAGTGGCGTAGCCAGTACAAGCCAGTCGGGCGCCTGGGACTATCCGACACTTCCTACCGGCGCCGCGGTGCACGTATTTGGCACGGACCCGCCACCGAAGAGTGGTTGACGGACCTCGGTAGCCAGACTCGGGGAGCCGACCATCCGCTTTATGGGCTCGGGCGCCTCGAGAGTGCTGGTATGCCTTCTAACCACGCGATTGTTGTGCTTCAAGCGGCGGCAGGGCGTGAGGCGGTGAATGAGTTTCTTGAGTGGCTGGCAGGGCGCCCAATCTTGAGCTCGCCGGTGTTCCCCGCCGGGGAGATGAACAGTATGTTCGACGTCACTAGGAGCGCGGGGAACTAAGTCGTTGCCACCTAACAGGCGCATGAAGCTGTCGAAGCGCGGCTGGCTTCACCGCAGACTACTGGCGCCCGTGAGCCGCGCTTCGCAGCTTATGCGCAGACGTTAGGCGCCTGAAGGAGTCCGCATGCAGCCCTGGCTACGTCGGCATACGGGCGTGTTGATGGCCGCCCTTCTCATACTCACCATCGCCGTGAATGTGGTCCCTGCCGACACTATCGCTGCGATAAAGTCCTCGTCCAGTCGACCACTGCTGAGCCTGGTTGCGGTCAGCTGGGGTGCACTGCTCTTCGCTGCGTGGCTGGGCGCGCTCGCGGACTACAAAGTCCGAAAGCAGGATGCTAGTCCACCTGCTTCAATGTGGTATGTCGCGCTCTATGGCCTATTCATCTTTGGCGCCGCGATGTACTATTTGGCCGTGATGCAGCCGGCCAACCGTCGTGACGGTGCTCGTGCAGGCGCCTAACCGGCGCATGAAGCTGTCGAAGCGCGGCCAGCTTCCACGAGACTACTGGCGCCCGTGAGCCGCGCTTCGCAGCTTATGCGCAGACGTTAGCCAGCAAGTTGAGACCTTGATGCCCGTCTTCGAAGAGCTGTGGTCGCGACTCGAATGGCCAACCGATCGAGTACCAGGCAAACCCCTCTGGGCGCGGACTGGCTTCCAGTTTCGACGAGCTCGACCGGCCGACTGCACCTTCGAGAAGGCGACCGGACGCTATCGCCAGGGCGTTGCCCTCACACCAAGGGGTACTTCGCCGTCAACGGCGAGACGATCAAGAAGGCGCCTGTTCTATGGAAGGACACCTCACCGCACACCGTGGTCCTCACGGTGATCTCTACTGATGGTTCGGTCGTCGTCAAGAATGTCTGGGACCACGGGGACGGAGTGATTCAGTCCGCCAATGGGGCCGCTATGATCGTAGAGCAGCTCGCCCCCGATCACAAGACGCTACTCGTGCAATGACGGCGAGCCTGATGATGACCTCGATGATTTGGTGTTCATGATCCGGCGGGAGACAGCGCTTTCCTAGCTGCCCGGGCAGCATTCTCCCATGCTTGCCGTGGCGGCTTCAATTGCGGCTCCTCTCGGTGCTGGCCTAACCGGCGCATGAAGCTGTCGAAGCGCGGCCAGCTTCCCCGGGACTACTGGCGCAGGTGAGCCGCGCTTCGCAGCTTATGCGCAGACGTTAGGTGGCGCTGACCGGCCGTGTCAGGGGAGGCATCGCGGAGGGCTTTTGGGTGGCCTGGTCGTTCGGGTGAGACGCTCGCTCGCGGAAGGTCCGGCCCGGTCGTCGGCATCCTCCGCCCGGGCCGTTGGGGACCCTCCCTGCGCCCGCGGGCTGCTCCAGGCGATAGCTCGGAGCGGCGCCTACCTAACAGGCGCATGAAGCTGTCGAAGCGCGGCCAGCTTCCCCGAGACTACTGGCGCCCGTGAGCCGCGCTTCGCAGCTTATGCGCAGACGTTAGGCGCACCGCCCGGCAGAACGAGGTTGGCATGCAGTCCTGTCGCCAGCGATCCATGCGCCCGAATCGAGCGGCCGAGCACTGATCTGCCGCCAATCTGCGGCCGCCTACGGCATTGCTCGCGGACCCGCGCGAGCCCCACCGCTCTCCGCGGCGCCCCGACGGACACGACTACGGCGACCAGCTTCGCCGCGCTCCCGCATCGGCTCGGGCACTGGGTTCACTGTCTGCCGGACGGCCTCGCACTCGCCCACGCGTGCCTGGCCTCGCCGTACCTCGGCGCCGCATGTGCGCCGCTCGTGGACGGGCTGGCGTCGCTGCTCGCTCGCTTCGCCGACTGCAGCGTGCTGGCCGGATCGAGCGCTCGTCGGTCGTGCAGTGCGGACTCTGCGAGCTCGCCAGTGCGCTCATTTCGATCGGGCCGCCGTCGTGACGTGGCAGCCACCTAACCGGCGCATGAAGCTGTCGAAGCGCGGCCAGCTTCCCCGGGACTACTGGCGCCCGTGAGCCGCGCTTCGCAGCTTATGCGCAGACGTTAGACGGCAAGAACTGCCAGCGGGCTCCATGCTTCTCCAGGTCGTCCTCCTCCTTGCTGCCTGCACCCCGAACGCTTCCATGGCCTCGCGGGCCTTCGACTACGCCCGTGACCGCTTTGCAGGCACTTGGCTGCCTGACTCGACCATCCAATGGCTCACCTTTGGAGCGGACTCCAGCGAGCGCCTGCTAGCGGCGGTGACCGCGTACGGCCCCAATCGCAGTGTCCTCGTCCTCTTCGACTGCGACGGCAGGCAACTCGCAGTGACGGACGCCTTTGGCGGGATTGATTCGCTTCAGACAGTTGACGCCACCGGAGAAGGCCATCCAGACCTGATACTCTTCTACCGGAGCGGCGTGGGCACGGGTTGGCTCCAGCATGCGGCCTCCGTTGTCCTCGTCGGCCCCAATGACCTGACCACGGCCCTGAACGTCGTCACCGATGAGGATATGGACGGTGTTGCTACCAAGGGCGCCACGGTGGACAGCGTGGCCATCAAGGTCCTCGGCGGAGGCCGCCTGGCGCGTATAGGCCTCCGGTTTCAGGTTCTCTGTTCCCAGGACGGGGATTGTCATCGCGCCCAAGGTGCTCCGCTCAGGGAGATCTATCAGTGGCGCCCGGCGTCGCGTGACTTCACGCTAGTTGCTCAGTGACTTTGCCGTCTAACCGGCGCATGAAGCTGCCGAAGCGCGGCCAGCTTCCCCGTGACTACTGGCGCCGGTGAGCCGCGCTTCGCAGCTTATGCGCAGACGTTAGCCAGCGGAATGAGCCTATGTCTGACTCCAGCCCTCGCTACACGGGAGAATGGCCCCCGCCCAGCCTGTGGGCGCGCTTCCCCAACTGGGAGAATGCGTTGGACGAGGAGGATCGTCCCGGCCAGGACGAGACTACGCTC
The DNA here is from genome assembly GCA_963817435.1 of uncultured Gemmatimonadales bacterium. Taxonomy (GTDB): domain Bacteria; phylum Gemmatimonadota; class Gemmatimonadetes; order Gemmatimonadales; family GWC2-71-9; genus JADJOM01. The sequence continues at coordinate 20,202 of CAWFNY010000001.1, read as the reverse complement.
CGACCTTCCTCTGAAACCTCGATCGTCGATCCTTCGGCTGTCTTCACCGCAGGGGAGGCAATCCAAGCCGACGGGACCAGACTGCCCGTCTTGATTGAGGTCGATGCTGGACGAGCAACGGGTGTGTCTGTCTTCCTCGCCGCTGACACCGCTTGGTCGGTGAGGGAACTTGGTCGGCCCCCTCGCTGGACTGCCATCATCGAGGACTGGTTGGAGCCTGAGGAGAGGGAACCCTCGGTTGCTCTGACCGACACGAAGGTCTTCCCTCTTGAGGTGCGGTTTAGGCTTCCTCATGCTAAAGGCCAGCCACCGCTCAGCTTCCGGATCATGCCGGACGGCACTTCCCGCGCCGCTGGCTAACCGGCGCATGAAGCTGTCGAAGCGCGGCCAGCTTTAGCGTAACTACTGGCGCTAGTGAGCCGCGCTTCGCAGCTTATGCGCAGACGTTAGCTGGCATCTCAAAGGCATCCTGCCATGCCTAGGCGATTGATCGTCGTGCTCCTGTGCGTCTTGGCAACTATTGCTCGGGAAGCACAAGCCCAAGGAGCTGCCTCCGAGGCGTGGTTCCTGCGCTACACCTGGACGCCGTCCCAAGATTTGGTGGCCGGTCTCCCCGTCCGCTCCATTCGGTCAGATTGGACGAAGGTTCTGGTTCTCAGCCCGCGCGACTTCCCCTCGATGTCTTCGGAGGATTCCGCCGAGGTCCGCGGGTACACTTGGGCCATCGGGCTCGATCTCAACCACGATGGAGCTCAGGACAGTGTCCTTACAGGTGTATTCGCGGGAGCGGGAGGACCTGGCAGGTTCCTGCTCGTCCTTTCACGTACGAGCAAGACCTCCTGGCGGCCGGTATTCGTGCAAACGACGAGCGATGGCCCGGGCTTCAGTGCACTTCGCCTCCACGACGGGGCGGTCTACTGGTCAAGTTGCATGAGCTGTGGTGACAGCCAGAGGTTGGTGCCAAAGGGTGCAACGTTCGTCCTACAGGATGAGAGTGACTGATGTCGTGTGGGAGCTGCCAGCTAACCGGCGCATGAAGCTGTCGAAGCGCGGCCGGCTTCCACTGGACTACTGGCGCAGGTGAGCCGCGCTTCGCAGCTTATGCGCAGACGTTAGGCCGCATCCACCGCTATGACTATCAAAGCACGAGTCTACCTCGCCTACGCAACCGTCGGCGCCATAGCGACGGCCACGTATATCCTGCTCCGGCTTGGCGGCGCGTCGATCAGCGCCACGCAAGCCGGCACAGCCCTGATAGCCTCGCTGGCGGGAGCTGTTGCCGTCCGAAGTCCCTTGCTGCATTGTGGACTCTGCAATGGTTGGTACGTGCGAACTCCTTCGGAGTGGCTTTGGCCCCCATCGGCCTGCACGACCTGTGGCATCTCACCGGATGCGTCCACCACTAATTCACGCGCGTTGGAGGACATGCTTCGCGCCCGGTTTCATTCCGATGCCATCTTGGACTGGGCGATAGATCCATCCTCGGACGTGAATCGGGTCCACCAGCCGCCGGCTAATGAGCTGTCACAGCTCAAGCAGCGTCGAGTCGACCAGCTCGCGGAGTTGAGGAATGAGCTAGCCCATTCCACCCTCGGGGCAGCTGACCGCGAGCGCTGGCTTGCGTTGTGCGATGCGGCCACAGCATCCACTAAGGGCGTATCTGGTGGTGCGGCCTAACCGGCGCATGAAGCTGTCGAAGCGCGGCATGCTTTCCTTGAGACTACTGGCGCCTCTGAGCCGCGCTTCGCAGCTTATGCGCAGACGTTAGACAGCTTTCCACGATTGCTGTCCCGGAGGCGACAATCGCAGACGCACACCTCGATGGCGCTGCTATCACCGACTGGCCCTCTTTTCATCGGCAGAGCGCTGCATCATGTTGGCTTCCCGGACTTCTACGGGCACAACCGCGGATGCATGGATAGACTGCTTCTCGGACTTGCGTCACCGGGATGGGCTCACTCGTTTCCGGCTGGCCACTACTGACACACTCCAGATCTCTGTCACGGATACCGACGTCGCTTCAGTGCCTCAGGCTCCGGACGTGCTTCTCGGATTCGCGGCGGACGTGGCCGCGGTGAACAGACGCTACGAGGCTGCGGGGCAACTCCCGCCACTGCTCTTGGTGCTTCTGAGGCAGCGAGTTCGCGAAGCTGTCTAACCGGCGCATGAAGCTGTCGAAGCGCGGCCAGCTTCCTCGTAGCTACTGGCGCTCGTGAGCCGCGCTTCGCAGCTTATGCGCAGACGTTAGACCGCGTGACACGCGAGACTGACCGATGAGGGAGACCCTATGGCCGAGCCGCCGCGGCACTTGACGGACCTTGTCGCCCACCGGCTTCTGGCGCGGGCGGCCGAACTTGACGCGAGGCACGACCGCGACCTTTCCCTAAGTGAATTGCGCGTCATCGCGCTTGAGGCTGGCATTGCGCCTGAAGCCTTTGACCGCGCGGTCATTGAGCTGGCCCAAGCTCCTGCCGCAGGGCCCCAGACGAACGATGACTTCTGGCACCGGGCACTTCAGCCTTTCAAAGTGATCGGTGCTTTCGTCATTACCCTGATGCTCCTGAGCCGTCTCTCCCAAGGACTCGACCTCGGATGGCAAGTCCGGGAGCTCCTCGACGTTCTCGCCCTGAGCGTGGGGGCCGTGACCGCTCATCGACTCCGTTCGCGCCTCCCCAAGCTCGCGTTCATCGGCCTCGGCGCCGGCACTCTCGTTCAGTGGCTTGTACACCTGGCCTTCGGGCTAAACACTGTCCAAGGCGCGCCGGCTCACTGGGCGGTCCTGGGTACCGGCCTGGTCGCTGCTCTCGGGGTCAGCGCGGTTGCACGCATGTTGCCGCCTCCCGAGGCTCCACGAGACCCCTCGGCAGTCTCCGTTGCTAGTGACGCGGAGAAGAGTATCGGCCACGCCAAGAGAGGCGGCCAAGACGCCTTTCTCTTGCACGCGGTCTAACAGGCGCATGAAGCTGTCGAAGCGCGGCCGACTTCCTAAGAACTACTGGCGCCCGTGAGCCGCGCTTCGCAGCTTATGCGCGGTCGTTAGCCTCCATTCATCGCACATGCGCCACTTCGCGATTCACCTGATCTCCGCCGCCGGTGATGATCCTGGCCCTGAGTTCCGTGTCGGCCGCGGGCGCCACCGCGCAGTCCCCGGGCATCCGACGTGATCCCCAGTTCCTCCCGGATGCGTGACCGGACCGTCGATCGTCTACGATTCCACCGCCGGTACTCCCGATAGTTTGCGGCCGGACGTCCCACCGACAATCCGTCCCCCGTCTAGCGGCCCCCGAGTACCCCACCGCCCAGCACCCCGAGGGAACCGATGGGGCCGCGCTCTATGAGTTCGTGGTCGACTCCACGGGGACCGTGCTCCCCTGCACGGTCCACGCGCTTGGCGGGACTGACTCCGCTTTCATCGCCGCGGGCCGGCCAGCTATCTATCGGGCGCGCTACAACCCGGCGCGGAAAGCCGGCCGCCCCGTGGCCGCCCGCATTCGCCAGCGTCTTGCCTGGCGGGTCAGGCCGTGATCGAGCCGCGATGGAGGCTAACCGGCGCATGAAGCTGCCAAAGCGCGGCCGGCTCCATCGTAACAACTGGCGAAAGTGAACCGCGCTTTGCAGCTTATGCGCAGACGTTAGGCCGCATTATGAGAGGTCGCGTGATGCTGAGAACTATCAGGCCCATCGCTCCAGTACTGATGCCACTGGCACTCATGTGCTGTGCGAGATCCTCTAGTGTCGCCACCACGGCCGCTACCCGCACATCGCCGGCATGTGACTCGCTTGCCAACGCTATTGCGGCTGGCACGGTCCACCCGACTATCCAGGGGCCAACTCCATTGCGGGTGATAGTGCCGCCGTCGCCACCCGGTGATCTTCGTGGTAAGCCATTCACCGTCGCCTGGAGAGTGTCGGCATCCGGGAAAGCCGCGGTGGATTCCACCACCGTCCCAACGACCACGAATGCGGACTATCGTGCGCGTCTGCTGCATGCCCTCGGCGAGTACACCTTCCACCCGGCAGTTGCCGACGGGTGTGCAGTTCCTTCTTTGTACCAGACGGCCTTTGACCTGCACTGATGCCCGATGCGGCCTAACAGGCGCATGAAGCTGTCGAAGCGCGGCCGGCTTCCCCGGGACTACTGGCGCCCGTGAGCCGCGCTTCGCAGCTTATGCGCAGACGTTAGACGGCCAGAACTACCCGATGAGGTCGTCCATCTACCTCAAATCCTGGCTCATGCTTCTTATGTCTGTCCCAACCTCTTTGTCGGGACAGCTTCCTGTGCGCCCGGAATGCGACCTCCCTGTGACCGACACGACAGGCTGGCGGGAGGCGGCGGCGCTCGACGGCAAAGTCCATCTCCTCCTGCCTCAAGGCTACCAGAGTACCAATTCGCAGGACAGATGGATGTCAGCCGACAGTGGCGTGTACCTAGGAATCACTCTTAGGCTTCCCCATATAGCGACGGATGAGGCAGACTCAGCGGAACAGCAGGAATCGGAGCTATATCTTCCCCGCCTCATTGATGGTCCGGATGTTCCACGGTGTGCCTTTGATTGCATCACGGCTGAAGAGTACACATCGTGCTTTACGTCTATCAACGGCCACTACGCCGAAGTGGAATGGGGGTTGTTTAGCGGAGGCTTCGGCGGAATGTCGAGACGGCCGGAGGTCTTAGTCCGCTGGCCACTCCCTGGGCGACGCTGGCTTGTCGTAATGGGCTCTGTACTGCGAGGCGACGAGCGGTCGTCAGTGTATCGCATTGCGCGCACCGTCTCGTTCGGCACTCTATAGGCCGGACGAGTGGCGGCCGTCTAACAGGCGCATGAAGCTGGCGAAGCGCGGCCAGCTTCACCGTGAGGACTAGCGCCCGTGAGCCGCGCTTCGCAGCTTATGCGCAGACGTTAGGCGGCAACGGCCATCCCTTAGAAGGGTCACCCCCATGAAGACGTTGCGGGCCGTAGCGCTTGGACTGGTTCTGTGTGTGGCACTTCCTACGCCCGCGCTTGCCGATGTCGGCGTTCCCATGATTTTCGTCACGTTCCCAGCCATGGTGGCGGCACTGATCCCGGTGACCGTCGTCGAGGGCCTCTATTTGGCGCGGGCGCTCAGCCTACCCAAGGGCAACGCTCTGAAGGTGTCGGCCCTCGCTAACATTACCTCCACGCTGGTCGGCATCCCTATTACCTGGTTCATACTCGTCGTTGTCCAGATGGTAACAGGTGGTGGCGCTGCCCTTGGCCTGAACACGATTGGGAGGCGCTTTCTCGCCGTCACGTGGCAGGCCCCGTGGCTTGTCCCTTACGAAAGCGACCTATACTGGATGGTGCCGGGGGCTTGCCTGGTCCTACTGATTCCGTTCTATCTAGCCTCATGCTACATCGAGGGTAGGGTTGCCAAGTACCACATTGTCACGTTATCGCCCGCCGTGGTGGAAGGTGCCGTGGACCGGGCGAACCTGCTGTCCTATGGGCTGCTGGTCCTGGTTACGGCAGGGTGGTTCCTGTCTGCCCTCAGGTGACGCCGCGCCGCCTAACCGGCGCATGAAGCTGTCGAAGCGCGGCTGGCTTTCCCGACACTACTGGCGCCCATGAACCGCGCTTCGCAGCTTATGCGCAGACGTTAGACGGCTCGTCTTCCAACACTCTCTCCTGCCCCCGTGATCAGATGCCTCGCGCCACTCTTGTCCTCGTCTTTGTGCTGAGCATCGGAGCTACACGCACGGGCACCGGGCAAGTCGTCGTCCTTTCGCCTCTCGCGGGGCTCTACGCACCCACCGGCAACTTCCTCGTAAACTCATCGAACTATCGGGCACGCTTTGGGGCGGCTCCGAGTTACGGGGGCGTCCTCATGATTCGGCCGGTGCGGCAGATAGGCCTTTCCGTCCGCGCCTTCGGCGCAAGGCCTAATTTCAACTATGCGGTGCCCAACTTCAGTGGCGGCACTCTCTTCACCGGCCACACAATCGGTCGCGTGTCAGGTGTCGCGGTCCAGGTTGCTGGCTTCGTCCCTCTGGGCCCGCGTACACTCCTCGCCTTGGCGGTCGGCCCGGCGTGGATCGCGAATAAGTCTCGCACGCTTCCCTCGGAGACGGATTGGTTCTCGTACAACAGTCGGGGCTGGGCCGGCACTCTCCAACTTCAGCAACGTCTCGGGCACGTTGTGTACGGAACGGTTTCGGCATCCGATTTCACATATAGATCGGATGTCGCTCTGCTCCCGGGCGACCCTGTGGACCCTAGCCGCCGCCAGCACGACTTGCTTCTCTCCGTGGGTCTCGGCCTTGGCTACAGTCAGTGAGCCGTCTAACCGGCGCATGAAGCTGGCAAGGCGCGACCGTCGAGTGGTATTGGAACTGGCGCTCGCGCGCCGCGCCTTGCAGCTTATGCGCAGACGTTAGGCCGCGGACCGGTGATTACCTATGGTTGAGTATCGAGTTAGAGCCCCATTCCGACTCGCAGCGGCAATTCCGGCACTTCTCTTCTTGCCCGGAGGCCTTGCGTTCATAAGCTTCAGTTTCTCGGATCTAAGAGAGTCGCCCGGCTTCGCCTTGGCTGGTACCCTACTGGGCCTGGTAGCCCTGGCGCTTGGAGGTCTTTGCCTCAAAGTCTCCTGGACCGGCCGAGTGCCAGCGGCTTTCGAGGAGTATGGCCTTCACGACCCCTCCGAGATCGCGGGTCTACGAGCACGCGAGCGGGCGGCTGGGCGATTGGTCGAATGAGCCCCGGTTTCCCGCGGTGTGAATTCAAGCGTGAAGTGCAACGTTCGCCCCGATAGTGCTTGTCGGGGCGTTCACGTAAGCGTCGCATAGCGAGCCTCCGGGGTCTGATAGTGGTGACGCTTGCGCGGCCGGGTGTTGAGGGCGCGGGCGATCTGGGTGCAGTCGCGTTGCGTGAGGCGCGCCATGCTGTGGCCCTTCGGGAGATACTGGCGCAGCAGGCCATTGGTGTTCTCGTTGGTGCCGCGCTCCCAGGCATGATGCGGGGTCGCGAAGTAGAACGTGGTCCCCGTGGCGGCCTCGATCCGCGCATAGTCGTGGAACTCGGTGCCGTTGTCGGCGGTGATGGTGCGCACCGGCTGGCGCTCCTGGCGAATGAGCTGAATCGCCCGCTGGGTGACGGCGGCGGTGGTGCGCGCGCTGAGCTTGCCGAGGACGAGGTAGCCCGACGTCCGCTCGACCAGGCTCAGCACGCAGTGCCGATCCCCGGTGCCCAGCACGGTATCCACCTCCCAGTGCCCGCCCTGGCGGCGCGTCTCGACCGAGGCCGGCCGGGCGCTGATGGGGCGTTTCCCCGTCACACGGCCCCGTCGCTCGTAACTCCCATAGCGCTTGCGACGGAGCTTCGGCGCCCCGCGAAGATGGGTGTGCAGCTGGCCCCCGCGGCGTTTGTCCGCCCAGATGTAGCGATAGATCGTCTCGTGGCTGATCGCCAGCCGGCCGGTCCGCCGGAGCTCCCCGGCGATTTGCTCGGGGCTCCACTTGAGCGCGAGCCGCGCCGTCACGAGGGCAAACTCGGCCGGGGTGAACCGCTCGCCCCGGCGGCTGCGCCACCGCCGGGCGCCAGCGTTGGCCTGGGCCACGGCGGGACGATAGCTCCCATCGAGGCGGCTGTTGCGGGCGAGTTCCCGGCCGATGGTGCTGCGGTGGCGGCCCAGCGCCCGGGCGATGTCCGCCGGGCGGAGCCCGAGCCGCCGCAGGAGGCCGAGGGTATATCTTTCGTCCGCGGTGATCTGTGAGTACATGGGGGCCTTCGTTCTCTTGGAGGAGATCAGAAGGATACCCGACTGACAGGTCACCGTCCTCTTCCCTACGTGTGTTGCACTTAGTTTATGAATCCGCGCGGCCTAACAGGCGCATGAAGCTGTCGAAGCGCGGCGGGCTTCTTCGGAACGACTGGCGCAAGTGAACCGCGCTTCGCAGCTTATGCGCAGACGTTAGACGACAGCATGACACTCCAGAATCGCGCCGCCCTAGCACTCTCTCTTCTTGGCTTCATGCCTGCCGGCCCACTCACCGGGCAGGCTACGACACCTACGGCAGGCTGCTATGCATTGGCCTCATCTGCTCAGCCCAGTTTCAAGCTCCCTCGCATCATTCAGCTCACTTCCGAGCCGTTCACCGTCCTGGGCTACCATCGCTCTCTATCCGTCGCTCGCGTGTTTGGTTCCGACACGCTCCTTTGGCACTATCCGGGGTGGCGCGAGTTGCCTGGAGACACTCTCGCAATTGAGCTGGATCCGACGATCGGGTACCCGTCCTCGCTCCTGCTCTTCCCAAAGGCATCGAGCTCCGGCCGGGCCGAACTCGAGCGCTTTCGCGTTGATACTGGCGGTCCGCAGGCATATGTGGACGGTGTGCCCGTGACAACTAACGTGCTTCTGTCTCGGTGGGCGGTCTATCTCACGCGCGCGGCGTGCCCGGAGTCGTGAGTTGGCTGTCGTCTAACCGGCGCATGAAGCTGTCGAAGCGCGGCCGGCTTCACCGTACCTACTGGCGTAAGTGAGCCGCGCTTCGCAGCTTATGCGCAGACGTTAGACCGCACGGCCTTAGCCCAACTAGCCATGACGCCCATTCGGGAGTGGTCGCAGCGACGAATCGTCGGCCTTTGGCTGGGCTGGCTACTCCTCCTGCTTGTGCTCATCACCTGGAGCGGGGCGAACGGGCCGGCAACTCGTTCAGCGGCTACCGCGTTTCCGGCAGACAGCGGGATCTTCCAACTCGGTTCTGCCCGCCAGATCTCCGACTCACAAGCCGTCCTCCTGTTCTTCGCAGCATCCCAGCTAGGCCATCAGGGGCTGGCCGACTCCATCCGGCGAGACGTGCTGATCGGCTTGCTGCGTGACACGAGCGTGGCCCATCGGGACAGCATCTGGAACGCACTGCATCTGCCGACACGACTCACCGCGGCACAACGAGACTCGCTGCCGCTGCTATTGATCGGTCGCCCATTGGAGAGTCTCGCACGGGATTTGGAGCATGCGATGCCGGGATTCTGGCTCCAGCTCGTTGCGGTGCTTATGCTGCAAGTCGGCGTTCCAGTCATTCTCGGCATTATCACGCTGCGATGGTACATCCCGCGAGTTGTAGCGCGGGCCAGTGCGAACCGAGCGGTCTAACCGGCGCATGAAGCTGCCGAAGCGCGGCCGGCTTCCCCGCTGTCACTGGCGCCCGTGAGCCGCGCTTCGCAGCTTATGCGCAGACGTTAGGCCGCATGATATCTAGCCCTCACTCTCTTGGTCGATAGGCCGTCATGGGATGCTCCATCGACTGGGCTCTTGTTCTTGAATATGCGAAGGCACTCGCGGGCCCTCTCGCGACCCTTTTGGCTGCGTTTCTTGTAGCAGTTCTCGGTGTCCGGGCATTTCGCGAGCAGAAGACCATCGAGCACCGCCTTTCTTGGTACGTCCGAATGCACCAAGGCCTTGGGAAGACCATGATGGCCTATACGCTTGCAGGTCACTATTCCACCGCTAAGGACAAGACACGCTTTGGATACTGGCGCGACCAGGCCCTAGCGACGACTCAGGACATGGCCGGCCTGGCGAATGAAGCGCCTTTGTTTGCAGATCAAGCTGGGTATGACGCCGTTAGGACGTTTGTAGAAGGTATGGCTCAAGTCGACCACGACCAGTTGGACGATCCGGCCCGCGCTGCCGGCGTTGCCGACAAGGTAAGCCATCTTTGCCAATCAACTGGCGATTTGCTTTCACATGGCCTCCGCGTTGAATTGCGGATGCCGCGCCTCACCCCATGAGACGATGCCTCTCGCATATTCTCGTATGCGGCCTAACCAGCGCATGAAGCTGTCGAAGCGCGGCCAGCTTCATCGGAACTACTGGCGCCCGTGAGCCGCGCTTCGCAGCTTATGCGCAGACGTTAGGCTGCACCGGCCTTAGGAGAGAGCCAGCCATGGGACGCCTCCTGCAGCAAGCTCTCTGGGCTCTCAGTGAGCGCGAGGTAATTCATGGCTATCCGATCGGCCTGTCACTTGACGATGAGCACTTTGTCCCAGTGCGCGCCCGGCTTTACGGTGCCTTCAACCTTCTCGCGGCAACACAGCCCCGATGGCTTCGTAGGATGCGGTCTTACGTCCTTCGCATTCAGGTCAGGCGCGTTGTCGAGGCAAATGGCTTATGGCAACGGGAGTCCCGGCAGGTTGATCTTGACACGGACTATCTTCTCCGCTCGCAGATCACGGATATCGCCATCGCCTCTACCCTTATTCACGAGTTCACACACGCCCGCATTGAGGCAGCCGGCATTCTCTATGCCAATCCCCATCGCATCCGTATCGAACAAGCTTGCGTGTCGGAGCAGCTCCGCTTCCTCCGATCGCTCCCGCCGACCCCTGACGTTCTGGCGCTAATAGAAGTACAAGCGGGCGTTCGAGCCGATGCAGCTGTACATTGGGGTGAGGAAGCGATCGAGCGCCGTAAGCGCCGAATGGCCTCCGCACTGGGACTTCCGAAGTGGGTCATGGACATTCTATACAAGGTGAGGCGCTGGCGGCGCGGTGCCGCCCGGGCAGCCTAACAGGCGCATGAAGCTGTCGAAGCGCGGCCAGCTTTCCCTCGACCACTGGCGCCCGTGAGCCGCGCTTCGCAGCTTATGCGCAGACGTTAGGCTGCACTCCACCATTCCCCTTAGTAACGGAGCACTCATGCGACACCGCATTGCTCGTGTTGGGGTACTCCAGACCGCTACCATGTTTGGCGCCCTCTATGCAGTCCTCGGGCTGTTGTTTGTCCCGTTGTTCTATGCCATGGTGCGCCTTAATCCGATGGCCCAAGGTCCCGGGTTTCCCTTCGGTAGCCGCTTCCTTCTCTTCATGCCGCTCGTGTATGGAGCTATGGGCTTCGTTTTCACTGCCATTGGCGCTGTCATATACAACGTGGTCGCTAAGTGGATTGGTGGCATCGAGATCGAGCTCACGGACGTGACCACGCACGTCGCAAGTGGGACATAGCGGTGCAGCCTAACCGGCGCATGAAGCTGTCGAAGCGCGGCGGGCTTCCGTGGGACTACTGGCGCCCGTGAGCCGCGCTTCGCAGCTTATGCGCAGACGTTAGACAGCACCACTAATCGTGATTCCAGCAATCCCTCGCAGCTTCCGCCACGGGCGTCCGTTTGACGATGAGCGCCAGCTCCTCGGCTGGCTCCACGCGCGCTTGCGTGCTCCGAGCCGCCATACCCTCTCATTCCCTGGAATCTCGGACGACCTGCGAGCCCTCCTCGGCGCGTCCTTGCCACTTCTCCGGACCCAGCAGCAGTACGCACGAGCGGTGTATCGACTGAGCGGCATTGGACTTTCGGAGGTGGCCTACGGCATTTGCCGCTCCATGCTGGAGATCCGGGCCGCGCAAGCCTACCTCCTCGAGACTACCCCGTCTTCCGAGCGCGCTTTCGCCAGCCAAGTGTGGAGTCTGTTGGTGGTCCAATCACCTCCGGGTCGCAAGCACCCGGAGGTGACGAGTTCCCTTGCACTTGCGAGGAAGGCCGACGCCGCGCTCGTCAGTATAGTTGAGGCACGGTTCGCTAAGCGCCCATTCGGCCACTGCAGCGGGATGGGCTGGACGAAGCTGGTGTCGAAGTACGGTGGGCCGAACGCCGCCTTCAACTACGGGTACCTCTCGTGGCATACGCATGCCATTGCGGCTACTGCTGCCGACGTTCGTAGTAGCACAAGCGGGCGCTTTCGGACGACAACCTTTACGCAGCCGCACAACGAAGCCAGAGCGGGGCAGGACGTCTGCCTGCACGCAATCAACTCCCTGCACGACACCTGGCTGGCGTTCCACAACGTGTTTGGTGCAATTGGAAAGCCCACGCGGTCACGACGGTAGGTGCTGTCTAACAGGCGCATGAAGCTGCCGACGCGCGGCCAGCTTCATCGTAACTACTGGCGCAAATGAGCCGCGCTTCGCAGCTTATGCGCGGACGTTAGGCCGCGACAACCATGGAGTGACCTTTGCGCCCAGCCCCGAACGCCGTCACCTGACCGTGGCCCACCGTCTCTTTCGTACCACCCTATGTGCCATGGCCTTGCTCATCACGCACCCGGCGCCCCCGCAGGCGCCACTCGCACGCCGCCAGCGGCTACTCGCAGCGACTGGCTTTCTCTGGGATTCCGCCGCGACCGAGCACGCCACCGTATACGTTGACAAGCGAACCTACCCTCGGCCCTCGCCAGCGGCCTTTGCTCAACTCGTCGAGCACGACCTCGCACTCGCCGCGAAGCGCCTTACATTGCCTCTGCCAAGCGGCCTTGCGGTATTCGTGGTCCGGCGCGAAGCGGATACTGAGACGCTACTTGGGGCCCGCGTACGCGGACTCACTTGGGGAGCAGAGCGGACCATTCTGGTCCTGGACAATGACACATTGGCTGCCCCTCTTCGGCATGAGCTCGTTCACGCCATTACCTCCGCCGCTTGGGGCCAGCCCGCAGAGCCCTACTGGTGGATCTCGGAAGGAATCGCTGTAGCAATAGATGGATGCGGCGGCCAACCGGCGCGCGCTGTCGCAAAGCGTTTGCTCTTACAGAGCCGCCTTCCTGCCCTCGAGGCCGTGCTGGACAGTTTGCCGAGCCTCCCTCTCGGCGAAGGGTACGCGGCCGCCGGTTCATTTGCCGACTTTCTTGAAGCGCGCTATGGGCGTGCGACTTGGAAGACTCTATGGGTCGCCGGTAGCCGGCAACTCGCGGCCGTGACTCGTACTCCCCTTCCGAAGCTCGAAGCGTCATGGAGGGCGTTTGTTCGGGAGAGCGCTACCACAGCGCCTGCAGCAACTCTCGATAGGTTCGCCGGGCGCAACTGCACCTAGTGACCCCCGCTCCATAGGGCTCAGGCGGCGCGCGGCCTAACCAGCGCATGCACCAGTCGGGGCGCGGCCGTCGGTTCTCTCTGGGCTGGCACGGCCCGACGTCGCCAGGTAAGTTCCCCACACACGCCGCGACCCCGCAGCTTATGCGCAGACGTTAGGCGGCATGAGGCATTGATGTCACTTCAAGGTCCGATAGCGCTCCTCCTCGCAAATGCCCCCCAGCTCCGCAGCTGGTGGGCGGAGTTCGCCGACCCTCAGGACACTCTCTCCGACACGCTTCCGTCGCTCACTGCCCAGTTGGTCGAGACTCGGAGCAACGGTACCTTTCCTGAGCTCCGGGCCATGGCCCCTAGCCTAGAAATACTCCTCGCCGAATACGACGACCAGAACCAGGTATCGCTCGGTTTCATCGAGCCTCTGACCTGGGCTGTGAGAGATCTTGGGCTCGAGCTGGATGGTGAACGGATCGCCGCCGACCTTGGGCCGCGTGCGAGAAGTGTATGGGACACCTTCTATCTCGGGGACCGCAGCGACGACATCCGTCCGGTGAGTTTTGAGGAATCCGAGCTCGGCGCGCTTGCGAGAGAGCCAGCAACCTTCGAACGTTGGTTGGCTTCGCCCCTATCGTGGGTAGACGCGGATACTCCCCTCGCCCGCCTGCGTGTTCACGGCCTCGACATGGAGCTCCGCAGTACAGCGCGCGTGTGGGTCGATCGGTTCGCCGCTGGTCCTGGCGAGGAGGTTCGGATTGGTAGCCTCTTGCTCTACCTCGCGCCGCGAGACCCCCGAACCCCAAAGGACGCGCGTTTGGCGGCACTGCGGCGTGGCGGGCTGACTCCGGGCACTGCCGCCTAACCGGCGCATGAAGCTGTCGAAGCGCGGCCGGCTTCCTCGGTACTTCTGGCGCCCATGAGCCGCGCTTCGCAGCTTATGCGCAGACGTTAGGCGGCTCTAGGGAGGGTCTGGCTAAGTGGGCTTCAGCTTCAACTTTGACTCGCGGTGGGGGTCCATAGCGGCGAGCCTGTTTAGCGCCTTCATGTTCGGGACGGCCCTTCGATACTGGCTCCTCCAGCGGGCAAGTCGCCGCTGGCCTACAGTTGACGGCAAGGTGACCGACACCAGGATCATGGGGACGGCATCCGACGGCTTCACCGTTCAGTACCTTTGTCAGTATCGGGTTGGGGATGGCTCCTTCAACATCGACGGCCAGCTCGACGACACCTTCCCGACCGAGCTTATCGCGGCTGGCCACGCGCGCGATCGCCTCGGGAACACCGTAGATGTTGCTTACGATCCGACGGACCCGAGTAATGCGACGCTTGACCCGGGCTCCATTGGCGGCGCTACTGGATTCGCGGCTGTGGCAGGTGGCTTTGTCGGTCTAGCGGTATGGTACGTGTTGAAGTGGTGGGGCCATCCAGCCTAGATCCAAGTGTAGGGCATCTGCGGCGGAGTGGTTCGGTTCCGGAAGCGAGCGAGCCACAACCTTCGTCTGGCAAGATCGGTGACTCTTAAGGTCGCACCCGAGCTCCAGAACCAAGAACCAGAGCATTGGCGATCACTGGCGACGCCGCCTAACAGGCGCATGAAGCTGCCAAAGCGCGGCCAGCTCCACCGGAACCACTGGCGCAGGTGAACCGCGCTTTGCAGCTTATGCGCAGACGTTAGGTGGCACGGCAGGCTTGCGGGTCAGCTTCCAGCGTCTTACATTGTCGTACATGAAAGACGCCGTGACAATCCGCCTTGACCGCGACCTCCAGCGCCGCCTGGATCGGGTCTGCAAGCAACTCGGGCGCTCTCGAAGCGACGTAATCCGGGATTCCCTGCGCAGGCAGCTCGCCCTCCTGCAATTCGAGCAGGCCCGTCGTCAGATCATGCCATTCGCCGAGGCCCGGGGCTACCTCACCGATGAGGATGTCTACCGCGACGTCTCGTGAGAGTCTGTCTCGACAGCAACGTCCTGGTGAGCGCCTTCGCCACCCGGGGGCTGGCGGCCGATGTGTTGCGGGTCGTGCTCGCGGAGCATGAACTGATCGTTCCCACGGTGGTGCTCCTGGAAGTCGAACGCGTCTTGCGGGACAAGTTCTTGCTCCCGCCCAGTGGGTGGGCACTCGCGAAGCAGGTCCTGGAGAGTCAGACCATCATCGAGCGCCCAAATACTCCTCTCGCACTCGCCATTCGTGATCCGGACGATGTATGGGTGCTCGCCTCCGCGGTCGCTGGCGGCGCCGACCTGCTCGTCACCGGAGACGCTGACCTCCTCGAGGTGGCCGCGCAGTCCCCGATTCCCATACTGACGCCCCGGGCGTTTTGGGACCGCTTGCGTGCCACCTAACCGGCGCATGAAGCTGTCGAAGCGCGGCCGGCTTCCCGGTGAAGGGCCGAACCGCGCTTCGCAGCTTATGCGCAGACGTTAGGCTGCACCCGAGGGTACCCACTTGGCCGTTCTCGTCGAAGCACTCAGCGTCATTGTTCCCGTAGACGCTGTCACCTCCGCCTTTCCAGGTGGACTAGAGGCCTATGATCGCGAGTGCCCCAATGGGACCTTCTGCACCGACGGCCGGCTCACCCGTATTGGCTTCATGGCACCGCCCGATGTCGCGCGCTTCGTCGCGAATCTCGAGTCACTCGGGCTCGTATTCATCGCGAATGGTCGTGCAAACCAAATCCTGGTCGTTGACCAGATCACTGGTCCCACTGTGCCCTGCGACTGGTTTGTCGGCGGCCGCCACCCTCTCGGCTACTCAGCCGGCTGGCTGAAGGGCACCGAGCCCGGACCACTAGCTACCCCAAAGGGCTGGAGTCCCGATCAATCGCGGGGGCTTACTTTCATTGCTGGCGATGAGCTTCATGAACGGGTGTTGCCACTATCGACCGGAGATGGGCTGGACGTAGTGCTCGATTTCGCGACTGGGCGCCAACTGTATATGGGCCGGCCCCGCAAGCCGCCCTCGGAATAGATGCAGCCTAACCGGCGCATGAAGCTGCCGAAGCGCGGCCAGGTTCATCGATCCTACTGGCGCCCGTGAGCCGCGCTTCGCAGCTTATGCGCAGACGTTAGACGCCAATCAGACCATTTGCGCAACTTTGGGCACGGTTCCCATAGGGGCGCTGCACATCGGTTAGGAAGCTGGCTGGGTACGCTTTCTTGACTCATCCTCATCTCTACGACCACCGACCGGGTCGATGATTCCCACTTTCCCCGTGCTCGGGGTGCTGGTTGCGGCAGTCCTGATATACCGAGCTCGCCTACGCCGTGGCTACCTGCCGCAGGAGTCTGCTGCCTGGGGTCCGCAGGTCGAGCGACTCATTCTGGTGCGGCACCGCGCGACGATTGTTCTGGCCGTCTTCGCCGGCATCGGCATCTCTCTCTACGTTTGGCACTTTCCTCAACGCTACTGGGCACCAGTCCTTGGCGTTGCGGGCTTCGCATTTGCCTGCCGCATTGGCGCGGAGATCATGCTCTCGGCCAACGGGGTCGACCCTCGGCGTTTGCCGTGACGTCCGCTCTTGTTTCGGAGGCGTTGGCGTCTAACAGGCGCATGAAGCTGCCGAAGCGCGGCCGGCTTTCCCGGGACTACTGGCGCCAGTGACCCGCGCTTCGCAGCTTATGCGCAGACGTTAGACGCCATACGAGCCTCGGAATGGAAGACCCAAGCCTCCTTCGCCTCAGCGTCGCTCTGGGCCCTCTGGCCGTCCTACTGGGAGCCGCACTCCTATTTCCCCGATCACGTCTGGCGCGCCGACTTCTGGCTCCCGTCGGGCCGCGATTTGACCTCCGCGCCATGACTCGGCGCCAATGCCTCCGCTCCGCCGCCGGCTTCGGCCTCTTTGGCGCCACTGGCATAGGGCTGTTCGCTCTCATCGCCATTGCGAATAGCCGCCTCTTTGGGGGTTTCGACAGTAATCTCCCACTGGCCGTCGTTGCGGGGACCTATCTCCTCCTTGGGTTGCTCTGCCTGGTACCCGGCGTCGTCCTCTTGCTCCTAGCGCCGCTCCGGCCCGCTGTGTTCGAAGAGTCTGCGGCAGTCCCGCTTCCTCCGTTGCTCAAGGAGTATCGCTCGCCTGATCGACGCGTCGCCATCCGCCTCTACATGATGTCTGATGGACAGGTGCTCGTGCTTCAATCAGTCTTTGATGGCGCACCACCTGCCAACCCAGATGACATGACCATGGCAAGGCAGTGGAGCAAGCTTACTTTCGTGGCCCTGGCAACCACACTTGAGGACGCAGAGGCCACGGCACTCAGGATCATTACTCCGGAGTCAACGGTCGGCGATGGCGTCTAACCGGCGCATGAAGCTGTCGAAGCGCAGCCGGCCTTACCGGAACTACTGGCGCTGGTGAGCTGCGCTTCGCAGCTTATGCGCAGACGTTAGACGGCACCGGTTGGCCATTGTGCAGGTTCAGCCGAAGGACCCGATGCCCCTCAGGCAGCGCCTACTCGCCCTCATCACATTCCTTGCCCTTGGGGTGCTCCCGGGCGTCCCCGACTGGCTCGGCCATCTCGGCGCCGCGACTGATGGCATTGCCTTCGCTCTTGGCCTCGCCATCTCGCTTCAGGTCGGAAAGTGTGCGGCGTCGATCCGAGCGGCTGCCGTGGAAGCGCTTGCAATAATCGGGATTGGGGTCGCTGTTATGTTGGGATCTTCACAGGCCCTGGTTCGCTTGCAGTCAGTTGAGTGCTTCTACTGTCCTCCGCTGATGGAGACGGTCGGTTGGGCCGTCATGGTAACCTTCGTGGCGGCGACCGTTGGGGGGCTCCTCGCTGCCTTGACACGGTTGGCCTTGCCCGAAGACTCGCTAGTACGGAGAGCGGTGCCGTGTGAATTCAAGCGTGAAGTGCAACGTTCGCCCCGATAGTGCTTGTCGGGGCGTTCACGTAAGCGTCGCATAGCGAGCCTCCGGGGTCTGATAGTGGTGACGCTTGCGCGGCCGGGTGTTGAGGGCGCGGGCGATCTGGGTGCAGTCGCGTTGCGTGAGGCGCGCCATGCTGTGGCCCTTCGGGAGATACTGGCGCAGCAGGCCATTGGTGTTCTCGTTGGTGCCGCGCTCCCAGGCATGATGCGGGGTCGCGAAGTAGAACGTGGTCCCCGTGGCGGCCTCGATCCGCGCATAGTCGTGGAACTCGGTGCCGTTGTCGGCGGTGATGGTGCGCACCGGCTGGCGCTCCTGGCGAATGAGCTGAATCGCCCGCTGGGTGACGGCGGCGGTGGTGCGCGCGCTGAGCTTGCCGAGGACGAGGTAGCCCGACGTCCGCTCGACCAGGCTCAGCACGCAGTGCCGATCCCCGGTGCCCAGCACGGTATCCACCTCCCAGTGCCCGCCCTGGCGGCGCGTCTCGACCGAGGCCGGCCGGGCGCTGATGGGGCGTTTCCCCGTCACACGGCCCCGTCGCTCGTAACTCCCATAGCGCTTGCGACGGAGCTTCGGCGCCCCGCGAAGATGGGTGTGCAGCTGGCCCCCGCGGCGTTTGTCCGCCCAGATGTAGCGATAGATCGTCTCGTGGCTGATCGCCAGCCGGCCGGTCCGCCGGAGCTCCCCGGCGATTTGCTCGGGGCTCCACTTGAGCGCGAGCCGCGCCGTCACGAGGGCAAACTCGGCCGGGGTGAACCGCTCGCCCCGGCGGCTGCGCCACCGCCGGGCGCCAGCGTTGGCCTGGGCCACGGCGGGACGATAGCTCCCATCGAGGCGGCTGTTGCGGGCGAGTTCCCGGCCGATGGTGCTGCGGTGGCGGCCCAGCGCCCGGGCGATGTCCGCCGGGCGGAGCCCGAGCCGCCGCAGGAGGCCGAGGGTATATCTTTCGTCCGCGGTGATCTGTGAGTACATGGGGGCCTTCGTTCTCTTGGAGGAGATCAGAAGGATACCCGACTGACAGGTCACCGTCCTCTTCCCTACGTGTGTTGCACTTAGTTTATGAATCCGCGCCGGCTAACAGGCGCATGAAGCTGTCGAAGCGCGGCGGGCTTCAATGGGACTACTGGCGCAGGTGAGCCGCGCTTCGCAGCTTATGCGCAGACGTTCGGCGGCCACAACGCATAGAAAGCAGGCCACGATGAGCGACGAACGGCCGGCACCTGAGACGAACGGTGTCACGGTGACGCTACTAACAGCCCTTGACCTTGGCCCTGAAGTCGAGGGCATGGCAGGACGCCAACTTCGAATGCGCATGGTGACGATCGAACCCGGAGGGGTCTTCGGCCCGATTCACGACCACAAGGACAGGCCGGGCATGGTCTACATACTGCAAGGAACAATCACTGACCATCGAGATGGAGTAGCCAAGGAGTATGGGCCTGGGGTGGGCTGGCCCGAGGACAAGAACACTACACACTGGCTTGAGAATAGAGGCACAACGCCGGCAGTGGAGATCTCCGTCGATATCGTCAGGCAATAGTACGCGTTGCCCCAGCATTCGCCGGTCGCCGCCTGACAACGACCTGCCGCTGACGCATGGTGTGGGACGAGCAGACACTGGCGCGCCCGATCCCGGCGGCCTGGTTCGGGACGTGGGATGAGTGCACATGCTGAGATGCCTGTTCCGCGGTCGGGCGAGTTCCGCGACACGCTCCATGTCCCTTCCCCGATCCCGATTCGCTCTCTATCTCGACTGCTGCCCGCTCGCCGCGGCCATGAGATTCGATGACAGACCCCCCGATTCCGCATCCAGCACCCCGACTCTCGAGGCTCTACCTGGTCCCGACGGGGTTGGCGATAGCCCTGGGAATTCTCGCGGTGCGGGCCCACCTTCGGCAGCCGCAGATCCCCCCAGACCTGGGCTGCATTGTCACGGCGATTCCGAGCCCCGACACGTTACATGTGCCCTCACCCCACCTCGAACTTCAGGCCTGCCCCCACATCAGCGAGACCGCCCTGGCTCTGGCCCTCGTTTCTCCGGAATACACGGTGGGCACGACGATCTTTTCGGGGTCCGGCCCGGAGGACCCCCGCCGGTGGGCCGAGACACTTCAGCTTCATTGGCTCGGGACCGACACTGTCGAAGTCGCCTCAACGAGCGAAGTGACATTCCTCAGTCGCCGCGACTCCGTTGGGGCACTACGTATTCGCTACGTTCCGCTCCGGCGCGCTGGCACCTAACACGCCCTTCCGAAATCGGGACGCGGCCGCCGGATCTTACGGCTTCGCGCCAACACTTGCGGCAGCCGTAATCCCGACACGCCCACGAAACCCGTACAAGACCACCCACTGACACCAGCAGGACTGGCGCTGCGCGGCCCCGCTTCGCAGCTTCTGCGATGGCCCGGCGCCGACGGCGGGGGACATGTGGAGCACCGGGAGCCCGCGTGAAGTGGAATTCGTGGAGTTCCGCACAGTGGCACCGTTCCGGCACCCCCTCGGTGCCCGGGAAGCCACCGCGCGCATCC